>NZ_CANMJB010000001.1 GCF_947498175.1 uncultured Algimonas sp.
TCCACCCGGCGGTGCGCGGTCCTCTCCGGGGCTACGATTGCACCGGGGTTTGTCAGACCCCGGCGTCGGCTCTCCCGAAAGACGACCCGCGGACTGCTCGTCACAGTCCCCGTGCGGCGGGAGGATCCCCGCTCACACTACCGAGCCCTCGCTCCTGCCCGCTGCACCGAGGGTTACGCCCCTCCTCGTGTCCTGCAGCGAACGGGTCGGAAGATAGCACAGCTTCGCAGAGCGAGGATCTAATTGTCGATTCTTTCGGATGAACAGGAGACAATACCAAGCGGAACAAGGGCTTGGCGGACGCGAAAGCGAGGATGCGGAAAGGCATTTGCGAGGATTGAATTGCAAACCTCTGCCCGCACCCTCCTCAAACCGTCATCGCACGGTCGAGCCGTGTGATGACGGGAGAGAGCGAAAGGAAGGGAAGAGCATCGAAAGAGGCCTGCCGCAAGGCGGACCGTCCGATGAATTCGTCATGGAACCGCAGAGCGCTTCCGGGCCTTCCTAGATCGGGCATGATTTGCCCGACGCCTTGGCATACAGCCGACGGCGATCGACCGACTCCGAAAGATAGGACCCAGTCATGAGCGCCATCGTACATCTCGCTATTCCGGCGGGCGACCTGGACCGCACCGTCAAATTCTACACCGACGTTCTGGGCTGCACGCTCGGAAACGGCGAAGCGGGCCGCTGGGTCGATGTCGATTTCTGGGGCAACGAGCTGACGCTCCACCAGAGCGAGGAACGTCTGCCGACGGTGCGCCACGACGTCGACATGGGCGCCGTGCTGGTGCCGCATTTCGGCATCCATCTGAGCCAGGACGACTTCGACGCCGTCAAGGACCGCATCGCCGAAGCCGGTCTAAACTATATCGACGAACCCTATCGCCGCTTCGAAGGCGATAAATACGAGCAGGAAACCTTCTTCATCGCCGATCCGAACCAGAACGTTCTGGAAATCAAGAGCATGGTGAACCCGCACGTGCTGTTCGACAAGGACTGAACGGGTCGCGATCGTCCGCCTGGCGGCGGGCTTTCTGAGACGCAAATCCGTGGGGCAAGTCTCAGTACTCCGTATAGCCCCCGCCCTCGTCGCTCGCCAGATTGCCGAACTTGGTCAGCTCCGGCGTGAAGCTCAGCATGACCGTGCCGATGGGGCCGTGGCGTTGTTTCTGGATCAGGACTTCGGCCTTGCCGACGGCGTTGTCCATCTTGGTCTGCCACTTCATCACGGCTTCCGGATCGTCCTCGTCGGGCTGTTCGCGGGCGAGATAGTATTCGTCGCGGTAGATGAACATGACCACGTCGGCGTCTTGCTCGATGGAGCCGGATTCGCGCAGGTCCGAGAGCTGCGGGCGCTTGTCGTCGCGTTGTTCGACCTGGCGCGAGAGCTGGGCGAGGGCGAGGACGGGAACATTGAGTTCCTTGGCCAACGCCTTGAGACCTTGGGTGATCATGGTCACTTCCTGCACCCGGTTGGTCGACGAGTTCATCATCGCCCCGCCGGTCAGCAGCTGCAGATAGTCCACCACGATCAGGTCGAGCCCCTGCATCCGTTTCAGGCGCCGCGCCCGGGCCGCCATGGCGCCGATGGACAGCCCGCCCGTATCGTCGATGTGGAGCGGGATGCGGCTGATCTCGTCGGCGGCGTCGCGCAAGTGCTCATATTGTTCGGGATTGATCTCGCCGCGGCGGATGCGGTGGGACGGCACGGCGCTGTGTTCGGCCAGCAGGCGCGTGGCGAGCTGTTCGCTGCTCATCTCCAGCGAATAGACGCCGACCACGCCGCCATTGATGGTCTTCTCGACGCCGTTCTCGTCCGTTTCCGTCTTGTGGTTCTTGGCGACGTGGAAGGCGATGTTGAGCGCGAGCGACGACTTGCCCATGGACGGGCGGCCCGCCAGGATCAGCAGATCGGATTTATGCATCCCGCCCAGCTGCGCGTCGAGGTCTTGCAGGCCCGTCGCGATGCCCGACAGCTGGCCTTTGCGCTGATAGGCGGCGGTGGCCATTTCGATAGAATCGATCAGTGCGTCCTCGAACGACACGAAACCGGTCTGCGTGCCGCCGATCTCGGCCAAATTGTAGAGCTGCATCTCCGCCTGCTGGATCTGGGCGGATGCGTCCTCCTCGCTGTTCTGGTCCTTGGCCGTCTCCTTCATGGTGTCGCCTAGGCGGATCAGCTCCCGCCGCATCGCCATGTCGAAGATCAGCCGCGCATATTCCGGCGCGGTCGAGCCGGGCGGGGCCTGCTCCAGCAACAAAGCGAGATATTCCACGCCGCCGATGTCCGCCAGCGTGTCGTCTGCCGCGAAGCGGTTCTTCAGCACGATGGCGTCGGCCAGCTTGCCATGCTCGATCAGGCTCGCCATGGCGCGGTAGATGTTCACATGCAGCGGATTGTAGAAGTGCTTGGCTTCGACGATCGAGCTGACGCGGTGGTAGATCTCGTTGTCGTAGAGCAGGGCGCCCAGCAGGGCTTGTTCGGCCTCCATGCTGTGCGGCGTCGTGTCGAGCTCGGCGCCGTAATCGTCCAGCATCGGGTCGTCTGTGGGGAAGTCCTCGGGCATGTCGAGCGGCTGGGTCATTCAGGCTTAGTGTCACGACTCGCGGGCCGAGTCCGGGTCATGACGATAGAACGAAAGCGGAACATCGCGCTATACATTTCCACAGCGCTCGGATAGTGGGGATAGTGGGGACAAGTGCTGTCCGCCTACAGGATAATCCATGGCTTCCACTCGCCGCATCATCGGGTTCGACCCGTCGCTCGTCGCTTGCGGCTGGGGCGTGATCGACGTGCAAGGGTCCAAGATGCGCCATGTCGCGCACGGCGTGATCCGCCCGCCGCGCAAGGAGCCATTGGCCAGCCGTTTGTCCTTTCTGTTCGATGCGTGCAGCGAAGCCATAGCGGCGCACAGTCCCAGCGAAGCTGGAGTGGAAGAAGCCTTCATGAAGGACAATGCGATGAGCGCGCTGAAACTCGGGCAGGCGCGGGCGGCCTGCATCCTAGCGGCGACGCAGTCCGGCCTGGTCGTGGGCGAATACGCCGCGCGCCTGGTCAAGAAGTCCGTCGTCGGCACGGGCGCCGCCGACAAGGCGCAAGTGGCCCACATGATGAACCTGCTGCTGCCCGGCGCGAACGTCGCGGCGGGAGACGCGGCGGATGCGCTGGCGATCGCGATCACGCATGCCAATCATTGCGGCGGACTTTGACAAGTCGGCAGCGCCCGCCGATAGTCAAGCATGCGATATCTGGCCATAATCTTGGCCGCAGCCCTCGCGGCGTGCGGTGCGACCGACGAAACGGATCGGCTTCGGCAGGCGGAACGGCCGGTGTCGGAGTGCCCTTCGCTTGGCAATGTCGGGACCTTCATGTCGGAGACGGAGGCCCGCCTCGTCATCGTCGGCGAGCTGCACGGCACGGAGCAGGGGCCGCGATTGATCGGGAACATGGTCTGCCACGCCTTGGCGAGCGGCAAATCGGTGGCCGTCGGACTGGAACTCCCCGGCGACGACGGCCGGTTGGATGCCTATCTGGAAAGCCCGGGCGGTCCATCGGATATCGACGCTTTCACGCGGGACTCGCGTTGGCGGGCCGAACAGCAGGATGGCCGCCGCAGCCGCGCCAAGTTCGATCTCATCGAAACGTTGCGCGCTTTCCGGGCCGAGGGCCATCGGCTTTCGGTCTTCGGCTTCGTGTCGAATTTCGATGCCTCACCCTATCTGAACGCGGACCGGAACGCGCTCGCCGACCAGGACGGTTACGCGGAAGCGCATGAAGCCAACATGGCGCGGAACATCGTGTCGGGCCTGCAAGACGCCGATCTGACGATCGTCCTGGTCGGCAGTGTGCACGGATGTGAAGGCCGGATGGAGCGGGACGGCCGCGATTACAGGCTGATGTCGGATTTCATCGATGTGCCTGGCACTGTAAGACTGCTCACGACCTACGCGACGGGAACGGCGTGGAATTGCAGAGGCGGCGTTTGCGGTCCATCGACGGCGGAAGGCCAGGATGCAACCGAGGCGGCCCCGTTCATGATCGACCTGACCCGGCAACCCGAATTCATATGCGATTACGACGGCGCGGTGACGCTCGGCCCGATCAGCGCGTCCGAGCCTTTCGCCAGTGCGGATGTGCCTTAGGCTATTTGCGCGGGGGCAGATACTCGCAGCAGACCGTCGTCGGCGGTGCGGGAACGGGGGCGGGCGCCGGGGCGGGGACTTCGATGTAGACCGGCTTTTCGACGATCTTTTCCACTTCGACGATTTTCTCGACCTCGACGATCTTTTCGACGGGGCGGTCGACATAGACGGTCTGGACCTGTGGCGGCGGGGCGAAGCAGCAATCGGCAGGCAGGGCGACCGGGGCGCAGGTCACCGGGCCGCAAACGTCGTAGCCGTAACCTGCGACAGGTCCGCCGCCATAACGGTCGCTGACCGCGCCGCCATAGGCGCAACCGCCGAGCCAGAGCGCGCCTGCGAGGGCGAGCGGGACGTGTTTGAACCTTGCGAGCCTGATCATGGACGGCACCCTGCCGCGCGGACCTTAAAATTTCGATAAATGCACGTCCTGCCGCCGCGCTTTTGCGGTCCGGTCCCGGGCGACGATATGCTAGGGCCGACGGCGAATCGGGATCGGAAGACCAAGAATGATCGGCCAAGAATGATCGGAATGTTGAGCGGCACCTGCCTGATGGCGGGGCAGACATCGTCGGGGGGCGAGGCCATCGTCGATTGCGGCGGGGTCGGCTATCTGGTGCGCTGCGGCGTGCGGGCCTTGCGCGAGATGAGCGAAGGCGCACCCGTGCGCCTGCATGTCGAAACCCATGTGCGCGAGCAGGCGATCACCCTGTTCGGTTTCACGAACGAAGAGGAACGGGCCTGGTTCGAGCGGCTGCAGGCGGTGCAGGGCGTCGGGCCGAAGGCGGCGCTGGCGATCCTGGACATCCTGACGCCGGGCGAGGTAATGAGCGCGGCGGCGTTGGAGGACAAGACGGCCTTCTCGCGTGCCTCCGGCGTCGGTCCGAAGCTCGCCGCTCGGATCGCGACGGAACTGTCCGGCAAACCGCCCCCGGTCGGGCGCGGCTTCACCTCCGCCTTCACCGCGCCGAGCGCGGACGCAGTGGACGGCGCCACCCGCAACGAAGGCCTGTCGGACATGCGTCTGCGCAACGACGCGGTCAGCGCGCTGGTCAATCTCGGGATCGGGCAGAGCGAGGCCTTGCGGGCGGTGGCGGAGAGCTACGGGACGTTCGCGGACGATCCGCCGCTGGACGATCTGGTGCGGTCGGCGTTGAAGAAACTGGGGTCTTAAGGATGCGCTTCGCGCAACAGATTTCGGTGTCCCCCTCCGCCTCACTGCGTTCGGCACCTCCCCCTTGCGGGGGAGGAACTTGGGTCTGTTCCTCCCCCGCAAGGGGGAGGTGGCCGGGGCGCGTGAGCGCACCGGTCGGAGGGGGACACCAGAATGGTGCCGCCGCAGGCGTCCCCTCATGAACGACCGCCTCACATCCGCCGACACGCAAGCGGGCGATGTCCGCGACCGGGCGCTGCGGCCGCTGTCGTTCGCCGATTTCCGCGGGCAACAGGCGGCGATCGCGAACCTGAAGGTCTATGTCGAGGCCGCCCGTCGCCGGGGCGAGCCGCTCGACCATCTGCTGCTGTCGGGACCGCCCGGTCTCGGCAAGACGACGCTCTCCCAGATCGTGGCGCGCGAACTCGGCGTGAACTTTCGCGCCACGTCCGGTCCGATCATTTCCAAGGCCGGCGATCTGGCCGCGCTGCTGACCAATCTGGAACCCAACGACGTTCTGTTCATCGATGAGATCCACCGCTTGAACCCGGTCGTGGAGGAAGTGCTCTATCCCGCCATGGAGGATTACGAACTCGACCTCATCATCGGGGAGGGACCGGCGGCGCGGTCGATCAAGATCGATCTGTCGCCGTTCACCCTGATCGGCGCGACGACGCGCGCCGGGCTGCTGGCCACGCCCTTGAGGGACCGGTTCGGCATTCCGGTGCGGCTGGAATTCTACTCCAAGGCGGACTTGACCGACATCGTCGCGCGGGCGGCGAGCAAGCTCGGGATGGAGATGACGGCCGACGGCGCGGCCGAAATCGCCGGGCGTGCGCGGGGAACGCCGCGCGTGGCCGGGCGGCTGCTCCGGCGCGTGCGCGACCTGACCGAACATGAAGGCATTGCCGTCGTGGACGCGGTCGCGGCCGATGCCGCCCTGACCAAGCTGGGCGTCGATCACCTCGGGCTCGACTCCCAGGACATGCGGTATCTGCGCGCCTTGTGCGAAATGTTCGGCGGCGGGCCGGTCGGGGTGGAAACGCTGGGCGCGGCGCTGGCCGAAGCGCGCGACGCGCTGGAAGACGTGGTCGAGCCCTATCTGATCCAGCAGGGGTTCCTGATGCGCACGCCGCGCGGCCGCGTCGCGACCCCGCGGGCCTACGCCCATATCGGATTGCCGGCCCCGGCCAGCGTGCCGACGGGCGATCTGTTCGAAGGCGGGAGCGATGACTGAGGCACCTCCGCCCGACGATCCGCCGCCCGGATTCCTGCGCCGGACCGTGGCCCCGGCCGTGGCGATCATGATCCTCTACGCGTCTATCCGCGCCCTGCCGCCCTTGCTGGTCGGCCAGGCGCCGCCCATCGACGGCGGCGACCTGCTGGAGGTTTTCGTGATCAGCCTTGCGGTCTTCTCTGTCCTGGGACTGGTGCGCGATTATCGCGGCAAGCGCGGAAGGAACGACGAATGAGGACCGAAGACGCCGCCATTCCGGACCGCGACCGTCCGCCGCTCGGCTATTTCGAAGGCCGCGAACACCGGTTTCCGATCCGGGTCTTCTACGAGGACACGGACTTTTCCGGCGTGGTCTATTACGCCAACTATCTGCGGTTTCTGGAACGCGCCCGGTCCAGCTTCTTCCGTTTGGCCGGGATCGGCCACGCCGAACTGCTGGAACGCGATCCGCCGCTGGCCTTCGTCATCCGCAAGATCAATCTCGACTACCGCAGCAGCGCCCGGATAGACGACGTGCTGTCGGTCGTGACGACATACGACACGTTCAAGGGCGCGCGACTGTTGGTGACTCAGCGTATCGAGCGTGCAGGCGACGTCATCCTGACGGCCGATAGCGAAGCGGCCTGCATCGACCTGGACGGCCGCCCGCGACGCGCGCCCAAGGACATGATGGAGAAGTTGAAGCCGTTTCTGCTCTGAGACACACAATCAACGACATAGTGGGGCTATCGTCATGATCGAAGGATTCGACTGGCAACCCGTGCTGATCGCGGCGATCGCCGTTCTCAGCATGGTCAACGGATTATCCGTTCTGCAAAACTACCGGGCGGACCGCGCCGACATCCGCATCGCACCCGTCTTCGACGACGACTGGATGTTCTGGAGCGAACTGGTCGACGAAACGGCGCCGGAGCCGATCCGGCGCTATGTCGCGATCGGCTATCTGGCGCGCACCAATTTCGGGCGGCGGACGACATCCATCGCCGACACGCAATTGAAACTCCGGCTCCGCAACCGCAAGACGGTGCAGTCCTTCCTGTTCGATGTGTCTCCGCCCGAAACCGTGATTTCGAACGCGGACAGCCGGCCGCTGCCCGTCATCAAACCCGGCCCGGACCCGTTCGACTTCCGCCCGTTGCTGCAACCGGGCCAGGCGTCCGCCGGGATCCATTGTTTCCTGTTCGGTACATACGGATCGGACGAATGGTCCCCGAAGACGCAAGAGGGACGCCTGACCGCGACGGTGGAACTGGAAAACGGGTTCGGCCAGTGTTTCCGTTCCGATGTCGTGTTCCGCCATGTCGCGTTCGCGGATCTCGAAGCGCTTTTCCCGTCGCTGAAAGGGTTCATGATAAAGAATCTGGAAGTCGGCGAGTCATGACCCGTGACGCCCTACATCTTTTGCCGCCCGGCTTTCAGGCCGGGACCGAACGCCAATATTGTCCCGAATGCGCCGAAATTTGGGGGCTGCTCGGCTACTACCCCGCTTTGCGGGAGACGCTCCGCATCGTCCATGAAGGCTTGTCGCATCCGCGCTCCGGTCTGGTGGCAGCGTTGGGGGTGGGGACATGGAATTGTCCAACCCTTGTGCTGCACGGCGAAAGCCCGGACGGGCCGGGGGTGAGCCTAGCGTCCGGAACGCGTTATGTCGGCAATGCGCGGGATATCGCACAGTACTGGTCGGCCGTGCACGGAACGGCATTGCCGCGGTAGGCGGTTTGCCCTCCTTGAGGCGCATGGCGCATGGCGCATTTCGCTGCAGTGGCGCCGCGAGGGCCTTCCGGGTGATGCCCGGAACCCTGTCAGAGAGATCATCACATCGACGCGATCACTCTGCGGGATCATGAAGGGACATGGTGGGCGATGCTGGGATTGAACCAGCGACCCCTGCCGTGTGAAGGCAGTGCTCTCCCGCTGAGCTAATCGCCCGTAAGACCAAGTCCTGCGAAGCCGCGGTCTTTAACGCTGTGTCCGCGGAAATCAAGCGCGCCGTCGCATTTCGAAAAACCGCGACCGCTGCGCGCAAACTGTCTCCCATTTGCAACAGTTCGAGGGCAAACTCCGTCACAAGCGTGTTACAAACGGAAAGACGACGTGAAAATTTCGTTTAAACAGCTATGTTAGGTCCGCCGGATCGGCAGGAGGGGACACATATGCCGGGTCCGGGCTGTCCTTGACGCATCTTTCCTTCTTTCCGACCGCTACAGACTGAGCCGTCCGGCTCGTCCCAAGAGAGAGTTTTATGACCGAGCCGACGCCCACCGCTCGCAGCATCCCGCTCAGGCATGGCGATTTCCCCACTTTGACCGCGGCGCTCGACTATGCGGCGACGGGCGATACGGGGTTCAACTATTTCGACGGCCGCGGCCGTCTGACCACCAGCCTGCCCTATGCAGAGCTGCGAGACCGCGCCATGGACCTGGCGCTCCGCCTCGTGGGTTTTGCGCCCAAGGATTCGCGTATCGGTCTGGCGGCGGTGTCCACACCGGATTTCGCCGTGCTGTTTTTCGCCTGCCAGTATGCCGGCCTGGTTCCGGCGCCGGTGCCGCTGCCCGTCACGCTGGGCGGCCGGTCGTCCTATGAACGCCAGCTGGAGCGCATGGCCGATACGGGCGACTTCTTCGCCTTGTTCGCCCCGGAGTCGATGGAGCCGATCATGAGTTCGGCGCTGAACGACACGGCCACGCCGGTCATCACCTTCGAGGCGGTGCAGGATCTGCCCAAGGGCGACGCGCTGCGCC
Source organism: uncultured Algimonas sp. (assembly GCF_947498175.1). GTDB lineage: Bacteria > Pseudomonadota > Alphaproteobacteria > Caulobacterales > Maricaulaceae > Litorimonas. The sequence goes on from NZ_CANMJB010000001.1 coordinate 9,275, forward strand.
CCTTCGGCGACGACGATCTGTGCTACATCCAGTATTCGTCCGGGTCGACCTCGTCGCCCAAGGGCATTCTCGGGTCCCAGGCCTCTGTCTCGGCCAATTGTCACGGCATCACTAAACACGGTTTGCAAGTGAACGAGACGGACCGGGCCACCTCCTGGCTTCCGCTCTATCACGATATGGGGCTGATCGGTTTCATGATCGCGCCGATGATGGCGCAATTGTCGGTCGATTACATGGACCCGACGGACTTCACCCGCCGTCCCATCACCTGGCTGCAGCTGATCTCGGACAATCGCGGCACGCTCTCCTATTCGCCGACCTTCGGTTACGAGCTCTGCGTGCGCCGCTGGCGCGACGACCGCGATCTGGACCTGTCCTGTTGGCGGGCGGCCGGGATCGGCGGCGACATGGTGCGGCCCGAGCCCTTGACGGAATTTTCCCAGACCTTCGGCCCGATGGGTTTCACCGGATCCGCATTCACCCCGTCCTACGGCATGGCCGAGACGACCCTCGCGGCCACATTCGCCCCGCTGGGCCAGGGGCTGGTCAAGCACACGATCGACATGCGCCATTACGAGACCACGTCGAATGCCGTGGCGGCCACAGATCTGACCCCGCCCGCGGACACACGGACTTTCGTCGCGTGCGGCGTCAAGCTGCCCGGTCACGACATCGAAATCCGCGATGCCGACAATGCGGTGCTCGGCGAGGATCATGTCGGTCGCATCTGCCTCAAGGGACCGTCTCTCTCGCCCGGCTATTTCCGCAACAGCCAAGCGACGGAGGCGGCATTCTCACGCGACGGCTGGCTCGATACGGGCGATCTGGGCTATTGGCATGACGGGCAGCTGATCGTCACCGGCCGCCACAAGGACCTCATCCTCTATCACGGCCGCAATATCTGGCCCCAGGACATCGAATGGGCCGCCCAAGCCGCGGCGCCGCATCGGTGCGGCCGGGCGTGTGCGTTTTCCGTAGGCGGGGCGGGCGACGAGAAGACCATCATGCTGCTCCTCGAATGCCGCACGCGGGACGACAAGCTGCTGCAGGAGATCGAAAAGGCTGTCTCGGCGGCGATCCGCCTGGAAGTCGGCGTGCCGGTGCAGCTCATGCTCGTGCCCAAATCGACCATGATCATCACCTCGTCGGGCAAGCTGTCTCGCGCGCGCGTGAAACAGAAATATCTCGACGGCGGCATTATCGACCTGCAGGCGCCGACGCCGCTTCGCGCCGTGGAAGCGCAAGGCTGATCCGACTGCCTTTGCGGCACGATCGTGCCGCTTCGATGGCTGGACGGCCCGCCACCAGCTTGTTAACGGCCCGGCCCATCAGGACATTGAGTCCATCGAAAGAGCCGCATGCCGACCGACCAGCAAATCTACGACAAGATCTGCGAGCTATTGAAGCCGTACAACGTCAAGAACAAACCCATCCTCCGGACGTCGGGCATCATGTCCGATCTGGAAGTCGACTCCACGGCGGTGTTCGACCTCATCATGGAACTGGAGGATTTCTTCGACATTTCCATTCCCATGGAGGTCATCAGCGACGTCAAGACGGTCGGCGAACTCGTGCTCGCCATCCAGGAACTGCTGAACCAATGAGCGGAACCGGCGGCGCGGACGTCTCGGCCAAGCCTGGCCTGTCGATCTTCAGCAAGTACGAACCGCTGCGCGAGCGGGCGAGCGTATTGAACAAGCTCGGCATCGATCCGTTCAACATGACGTTCGACGACATCATGGGCCCGACCCGCGGGCGGATCGGCAACCGCGAGATCATCCTGGCCGGGACGAACAACTATCTAGGCCTGACCTATGACGCGGGCGCGCGGGCGGCCGCCAAGGATGCGATCGACCGGCACGGCACAGGCACGACCGGATCGCGCATCGCCAACGGATCCTATGTCGAACATGCCCGGCTGGAGCGCGATCTGGCGGAGCATCTCCGCAAGCCCTCCTGTATCGTCTTTACGACCGGCTACGTCACCAATCTGGCCGCCATGACGGGTCTGGCCGGGCCGGACGATGTGATCTTCATCGACGCCGACGCCCACGCCTGCATCATCGACGGCACGCGTCTGGCCGGGACGACGACGGTGCGCTTCCGGCACAACGATCCGAAAGATCTGGACAAGCGGCTGGGTCGGCAGAAATTCGCGGATGGCGGCCACGCGCTGGTGGTGATCGAAGGCTTGTACTCCATGTTCGGCGACATCGCGCCCATCGACGAATTCGCCGAAGTCTGCGAGCGTCACGGCGCCTATCTCTATGTGGACGAGGCGCACAGCTACGGCGTGTTCGGCGAAGGCGGGCGGGGGATTGCCGAAGACCAAGGCGTGCTCGACAAGATCGACTTCTACAGCGGGACGTTTTCCAAAAGCCTGGCCAGCGTGGGCGGCTTCTGCGCATCCAACCATCCGGAGTTCGAATTGCTGCGCAAGGTCATGCGGCCCTACATGTTCACGGCCTCCGCCGCGCCCGCCAATATCTGCGCTGCGCAAGCGGCTTTGGAGGCGATCAAGTCGCGCCCGGAACTACGCCGCAACATCACGGACCGCGCCGCGCAGCTTCATTCCGGCCTCGCGGACATGGAGTTCGACCTCTGCGCGCCCGCCAGCCCGGTCATCGCCGTGCGCCGCCCCAATGAAGCGCAGGCCGCGATGGAGTGGAACTGGCTGTTGCAGGAGGGGGTCTATGTCAATCTGGCCGTCCCGCCCGGCACGCCGCAAAGTTCCAGCTTGCTGCGCATCAGTGTCTCTGCCGCGCATACGGAAGAGGATGTGAGGGCCATACTCGCGAAGTTCCGCGCCTTGAAGGACAATAGTGCCGAGCTGATGAACGAGATGATGCGCCGGATGCAAGCATCGGAGTAGGGCGCTCGGTTGCGAAGGCGGTCTTTCCTCGCCGTCATAACGACACGCCCGAGCGGTTCAGCCGAACGCGCCGCGTCGCCATAGCTTCCACCCCAGAATTGGGCTCCACAGGACCGGATGGCGTCGCTGAGCGTCCGTGACTTCCAGCGATACGCCGGAATGGCGTTCCACCTTCCGCAGGACGTAGTCGAGTCCGCCGTCGAAGGTCGCGGCGCTGTTGACAACGCGCAGAGCCGCGACCGGGCGGCCGATCAGACGGCGCAGGGTCCATCGGAGAGATGAGCCTTCGCCGGAGACGTCCTGCACATCGTAAAGACCGTCACGGGCCGGGCCGAACAGGGCCGCGCTGACGGCTTCGTAGCGGTCCAGATATCGCGCGACGATTTCGCGGGCGCGACCATCGTCGCTCTCGGGTCGCAGCTCCGTGCGGTAGCTCTCGAAAAACGCCCGGCTCCAGAACTCCGACGCGCTGGCCGGGGTGTCGAATAGGGGCGATGTCTCGCCGGCCAGCTTGCGCACCGCATCCGCGCGGGCCTCGCCGATGCGGCGTTCAACGTCCGCATCCGCGGCGCCGAGCAAGGCGCAAGGTTGGCTGAACCGGCCCCAGAGCTGGCTGAGAAAGCCATCGGCGCAACGTCGTTCGAATTCGCTCAAGCTGATGATCGAATATTTGCAGGTCGAAAGAATGCCGTTTTCTTCGTGCTCCAGATAATAGACGGCGGGCGGAATCAGGCGATTGGTCAGGGCGCGCCATCCAAAACCGTGCGTTTTCCGGTAACTGTCCACCAATACGTAGAAATCGAGCATCTTTTCCGGATCGTCCAGGTCGCGCAGGGACGAGCCGTAATAGACGAAACCCAGCACGCGGTCCGGATGGCGAACGCGAATGGCGTCCATGACGGCGTGGACCCGGGCGGGCGGGTCGAGCCGTTCCGAGCGGATGAGGTCCAGGAGCGCGTCCGGTTCGGGACCGTTCATCGGCGGATGGTGACGGGGCGGCTGACCGAGAGGGAGAAGCGGTCCGACGGCATGTCCAACGGTTCGCCGTCCATCATGACGGGTCCGCTGTAATCGAAGGCGGCGCCATCCGTGTTCCAGCTATGGAAGCCGTCCGGCGTGCGGTCCTTGCCCTTGAAACCGACCCAGACCTCTGCGATGTGGCGGTGCAGGCGCGACGCGTCGCCGTCCACATATGTCAGGCGCAGGGGTTCGTCCCCGTCGCCCCAGAACGGGTCGAGGCCCATGGTCACGGACGGCAGCGTCGTCGCGACCGTGCCGAGATGCGGTCCGGCCAGCGTTTCGCCGTTCAAGCGGAGCACGCAATCGGTCGGCGGCATCAGCGTGTCGCGTTCGCCCAGCACGGCCTTGACGATGCTGCCGAACACGGCGGCCGAACCGCCAATGCCCCGCGCATGCAGTTCGTTCTTGGCGTAATCCGTCACCATGGGCAGCGCCCCGGTCGAGAACAGGAAACCGTACTGGTCCGGCACGCCGTCGCAAGACAGGCGGATCATGCGTGTCTGCAAGGCCTTGGGGTCGTCATGGATGGTCTTCAATCCGGACCGGCCGACGTTTTTCATGCCGATGATCTTGGCGATCTGGTTCGTCATGCCGCCCGACGCAATGGCGAAATCCGGCAGAGGTCTGTCGTCGCCGACTTGCCGCATGACCTCGCTCATGACGCATTGGACCGTGCCGTCCCCGCCTTCGATCACGATCAAGTCCGATGTGTCCAGCGCGGCTTCGACCTGGGCGGGCAGGGATTCGAACAAGGCGAGGTCGAAGACGCGCGCATCGTGATCCTCGGCATGGTTGGCCAGGCGGGAGCCCTTCTTGCCGACCCGCTCGGAATGGGGATTGATGAAGAGGGACGCGGTCATGGCGGGCCTATAGCGCTTCGGTTCGGGTCAGGAGAAACGCCGCGAGCAGCCCGAATGCGAGCAGCGGCATGGCGATGGCCGGCGTCACCGCGATACCCCCCGAGGCCGCAAACGTCGCCATGGCCCCGTCGATGATGAGGAAGACGAAGCCCAGCGTAATGCCCAGGATCAGCGTCCTGTCGCCCGTATCCTCTCGCCCCGTGCGCTGCATCAGGGCGGCGCAGGCGATCAGCAGAATGATCGCCGCCAGCGGCCGCGTTAGCCTGTGGGCATGCCAGAAGGCATAGGAAAAGGACGGGTTCGCCCCGCTATTGCCGGGCTGCATGAAGTTGCGCATTTCCGCGAGCGACAGGTCGCGCGGTTCGGCGGCCAGCCTCGCGATCGAAGTCGGCGTCTGCGAGGTGGTCCAGATCATCGGACGGTCGATCGTTTCGGCTTCGCGCGGCTCGCCGTTCGCTCCGGCGACTTCGAGCCTGCGCACATCGCTCAGCAGCCATCCATCGCCCCGATAGGTGCCCTTGTCGGCCCAGATGATGGCTTGGACTTCGCCCTTCTCGTCGCGCTGGAAGATTTCGAGATTGGCCAACGTCTCGTAGCTTTCGCGCTCGGTCGCCTTGACGATGGCGCCACTGTCTTCGAGCCAGAGCGGGTTTTCGGGCGTGATGTTCTTGACCCTGTATTCCCCGATGCCCCAGGCCTGCAAGGCGCGCACGGCCGGGGCCATCGTGTAGTCGATCAGCGTGATCGAGGCGAGGGCGGATCCGAACACGACCGGGATCAGCAACAGCACTTGCCGCGTCGCGCTGATGCCGAAACCGAGCAGGGCGACCAGCTCGTGCTGGCGGATCAGCTTCACATAGGTCAGCAATATCGCGACCACGAGGGTGAAGACGAAGATCCGGTCGAAGATGACCGGCGCGCGCAGGCCCATATATTTGAACGTGCCGCGGAAACTTTCGCCGCTGGCGACGATGTCGGCCCCGTTCGCCAGACTGTCGAGCAGGCCGATCAGGACCAGGAAGCCGAAGACGACGGTCAACCAGGTGATCAGGAAGGAGCGTGACAGATAGGCGGCGAACTTAAGCACGGTGCGCCTCCGCCGTGCCGCGAACGCGTTGGCGCATACTGCGCCATGCCGTCCGGACCTGTCCATTGGCGTGAGACAGCCATTGGGCAAAGGATGTCAGCGGCGGCTGCCCCATCTTGAAGGCGCTCTTGTGGAAGATGAACGCCGCGAACAGCGCCAGCAGCGTGACGATTCCCCAGACGCCCAGCCAAGGCGGGATCGTTCCGGCCGCGCCGAGCGATTGGGCGAACTCGAGGCCTTTTTGCAAGGAGACGAGGAAGACGACGCCGACGAATATGCCCGCCGAGGAGGGGTTGCGTCCGTAGTTCAGGCCGAACGGCACGGCGATGAACGGCAGGATGAACAGCATGACGGTCCGGGCGATGCGCAGATGCAATGCCGAATTGTTGGTGTTGCGGTCGATCTCGGTCCGAAGATCGCCGCGCCGGTTCTCGAACAGTTCCGAGGATGTCAGTTCGCGCTCGTCGTTGCCCCGCATGCGGAAGGGCACGATGGTCGCGGCGCCGGCAATGGACATGCCGCCAAAGCCGATATCGTCGGTCAGGCGGCGGTTGTCCTCGACCTGGTAGCCGCGGCCGTCGCCCAGCTGCAGGACCGGCGCGCCCGATTCCTCGCGCACGATCAGTTCGCCCTCATTGGCGGTCGTCAGGCGGAAACCGCTGCGGACGCCGTTCTCATAGGTGTCTTCATAGATGAAGATCGGGCCGATCCCCGCGTCGGGTTTATCCGTGCCCCCGAAATAGGTCCGCGATCCGACCGTCGTGAACATGCCTTCGCGCAGCGCGGCGGTGAATGCCGTCTGTTTCACGGAATTTTCTACGGCGCGGTACTGGTAGCGTCCCAAGGGCTGCAGCCAGCCTTCGATGAGAATGGAAATGACGGCCAGAATGGCGGCGATGGCCAGGAACGGCTTGGTCATGTGCGTCAGCGACACGCCGGCGCCGAGGGCGGCCGTCAGCTCGGACGAGCGCGAAAAGCGGTCCACCGTGATGATCGTGCCCAACATCAGGGCCATCGGCACGGCGATGCCCAGATAATAGGGCAGCAACGAAATGATCATGCTACTGGCGTCCGAAGCCGGTTGCGTCGAAGTCGTCACGACCTCGAATATCCGCAATAATCGCTCGAGCAGAAGCACGCAGCAGGCGAAAACGACCAGCCCGCCAATGGCGATGGACGCCTTTTTGAAAAGATATGTGTTTAGACGGCCCAAGCGATTCCTGCGATCCCCACTTTGATAAACACCGTTCGGCCCCATATCCAGCCCAAGCCGGGCATGAAAGGGTTCATGTTCGGCGGCACTTGTGGGGCCTATGTAAAAGTGATGATCAACGCAAACCTGTCTCACAGGCCCTCAAGCAAATGTGTGAGTGGCGGACGCATACGCCGCAAATGCAGGCGCAGCGCGCTGCTGGTCGCGGCTGGTGTCATGTCCGGCGCGATCGCCTCGCAGGCCGCCGCCGCCAGCGATCCGGAACCCTTATCGGCCATCGGTGCGGAGCGCGGTCTGGAACTCTATGAGCGCGACGCGGCTGATCAATGCGTTCTGGGCCATCATCAAATCCGCGTGACCGTGAAAAACATCACGCGTGAAGGTCTGCTGAAGCTCGAACTGTTCGGCGAACGCAACTTCATGCAGAGCTCCGGCAAGCTGCGCCGGATCCGCGTTCCGGCCGAGGATGGCAGCGTCAAGGTCTGCATCAACGTGGCGGAACCGGGCGAATATGCCGTGGTCGGCTATCACGACCGCGACGGCGACAGGAAGCTCGACAAGAAATGGAACTTCATGCCCAAGGAGCCTTACGGCCTGTCCAACAATCCGGTGATCAAGTCGCTGCGCCTGCCCAAATGGGATGAGACGCGTTTCACCGTGCCGGAAAACGGCGTGGATATCGTCATCAATCTGGTTGACCTGGACTAGCTCCGCCCGCCAAAGCGCCCGCTTCATCCCGACTTCCTGGAAGTGCCGCATGGCGGACGCCCCGATCGACATCGACGTAACGGCCCGGCCCGGCTCGGATTTCCTGGCTCTGCCCTATCGCCTGCATGCAGGCGATCCGGTTTGGCGATCGCCCTTGCGCATGGAACGGCGCGCCCAGCTCGGCCCGCGCAATCCTGCGCGGCGTTTCATAAAGCCCGCCTTCATGGTCGCCCGGCGCTCCGGACAAGCCGTCGGGCGCATCGCGGCCTTCGTCAATGAGGCTCATGACGCACAACACGCGCCGGGCACGGCCTTTTTCGGCTATTTCGACTGCATCGACGATGCGGATGTGGCGGACGCGCTTTTACGCGCTGCCAAGGCATGGGCGCGCGAAAAAGGCTGCCGGACCTTGCGCGGACCCGCCATGTGGAGCGTGAACGAGGAAGTCGGCTTGCTGGTCAACGGGTTCGAACATCCGCCTGCTATCATGATGCCTTACGGACAGCCATTCCAGTTGCAGGCCGTGGAACGCAACGGCTTCGAAAAGGCGATCGACCTCTATGCCTACCAGGCGGATCTGCGGGGCGGCGCGCCCGAAGGGCGTTTGGTCGACGGCTTGAGAGCGAAGGCGCGCGCGGATGACGGGCTGACCTGGCGTTCGCTCGATATGGCCGATTTCATGGGCGATGTGGACCGCGCGCGCGACATCTTCAACGATGCCTGGTCGGACAATTGGGGTTTCATCCCGTTCTCGGACGAACAGTTCGCGCACATGGCCAAGGAAATGAAGCCCATCATGTTCCGGGAGGGGTTTCAGATCGGCTTCGTAGACGGCGAGCCCGCAGCTTTCGTCTGGCTGATCCCGGATGTGAACGAGGCCGTGCGCGATCTTGACGGACGGCTGCTGCCGTTCGGCTGGGCCAAGCTGCTGTGGCGGCTGAAGAGGCGGAAGGTCGCCAAAGGCCGCATTCCCTTGATGGGGTTGAAAAAGGAGTTCCAGAAGGGCCGCCGCGGCGTTGCGCTGACGACGGAAATCTGCTGCGAAGCGTTCGATGCCGGGCAGGCGCAAGGGTTCGAGACGTGCGAGCTGTCCTGGATTCTGGAAGGCAATCGCAGCATGACGGCCATATGCGACCTGGTGGATGCGGAACTCTACAAGACCTATCGCATGGTCGAGGCGGCGCTGTGAGCGTGCGCGTGGTGATCCTGGCCGGGCAACGTCCGGGCCGTGACGCGCTGTGCGAACAGGCCGGCGTCGCCTACAAGGCTGACATCCCCGTCGGCGGCGTGCCCATGGTGGACCGGGTGGCGCACGCCTTGCGCGCGGCCGGACTTCCCGAACCCTTCACCCTGTCGGGCTACCCGGCGGAGCGGGAAGGTTTCGACACGGTGGAAGGCGGATGCGGCCCGGCCGACAGCGCTCTGATGGCCGCGGAGGCCGGCGACTTCCCGGTCCTGCTGACGACATGCGATCACGCCTTGCTGACGCCCGTCATGGTTCGCGATTTCCTGTGCGATGCGGAAGCCTCCGGCGCAGATTTCGCGGTCGGCCTGGCGACGCGCGATCGTATCAGTGCGGCCTACCCGGAAACGAAGCGCACCTACATGGTGTTCAACGATGTCGCGGTCAGCGGCTGCAACCTGTTCTACATCCGCAACAAGGACGGTCTGGGCGCGATCCGCTTTTGGCGCGACGCGCAGCATCTGCGCAAGAAACCGGTGCGGCTGGCCGCCAAGATCGGACCGGCCATCACGCTGCGCTACGTCCTCAAACGCCTCTCCGTATCGGACGCCTTCGATTATGCCAGCCGACGCATCGGGGCACGGGCCGTTCCGGTCCTGCTCGACCATGCCGAAGCCGCAATCGACGTGGACCGGCCGGGTGACCTGGCGCTGGTGGAAGAGATCGTCGCCCGGCGCGGCGAACGGGCCTGAGCGTATGTCCGACATACAGCCCGATCTAGGCGGCCGGACGTCCGGCGGGGTCGGTCGGCGCATCGCTTCCAACACCGGACTGCTGCTGGGCGCGAAGATTCTCGGCACGCTGCTCGGTGTCGGCACGCTGCTGATCGCGACGGGCTCGCTGACGCCGGCGGAGTTCGGGACCATCGTTTTCCTGCATGCCTACATGCTGTTCTTCGCCGAAGTCGCGACGTTCCAGAGCTGGCAGTCCGTGATCCGTTTCGGCACGGACGATGTGACGAACGGCGATGTGGACGGGCTGAGCCGGTTGCTGCGCTTCGGTTATACGCTCGACTTCGTCTCGGTCGCGCTCGGCTACATGCTGGCCGTCGGCGCGTTCGGACTTGTGGTCATGATCGCGGACAGATTGCCGGGCCTGTCGCCGGGCGAAGGGGTCGATATCCACGCTCTTCAGGCGCTCGTTACGCTCTACTGCCTGGTAATTCTGGTTCGGTTCACCAGCACGTCTGTCGGCATTTTCCGTTTGTTCGACAAATTCGTCGTCCTCGGCGCGGAAGCGCTGGTCATGCCTGTCGTGCGGTTCGCCGGGGCCGCGCTGGCAGCTTGGCAGGGATGGGGGCTGACCGGCTTCGCGGCCGCATGGTTCGTCGGCTCCTTCGCCCAATACGTCTTCCTCTGGACGGCCGGAGTCCTGGAACTCCGAAAACGCGGCCTGCTCGGGCCGGTGCTCCGCGCGCGGATGCGTTTCTTCCGCCCGCACCGTCCGATCTGGGGCTTCGTCGTGAAGTCCAATATCGATTCGACCCTGGCCACGGGCGTAATGCATCTGCCCCAGCTCTTGGTTATGGCGCTGTTCGGCCCGGTCTGGAACGGTGTCTTCAAGATCGCCGAAGAGGTCGCCAAACTGCTGACCGAAGGGTTCAAGCTCCTCGACCAAGTGATCTATCCGGAGCTGGCCAAGCTGGTCAGCATGGGCCGGGCCGACCGGATCTGGCGGATCGTGACCCGGTCGTCCGCCATATTGCTGAGCGTGGGTCTGGCGTTCTCCGCCTTGATCTTCCTGTTCGGCGAGCCGGTGCTGACGTCCATTTTCGGCGCGGATTACGCGCAGGCCGTTCCGCTAGCGGCGCTGCTGGTCCCCGCCGCTGCGCTGATGGGCGCGGCCGCGCCGCTCTACCCGATCTTCTACGCCACTGACCGGCCCGGCCGGGCGGTCATGATCCGCGGGGCGGCGCTGGCTGTCTACATCGCGGCGTTCCTGATCGCCGCCGACATCGTGGGTGAACTCGCGCCCGGTTTCGCGTCGCTGGCCGCCAACGGTTTTGCGGTCGTCATCCTGATTTTCGCCGCGCGTCACGCCGTCAGGAGCGCGCACCGGAGCCCGGGCGCGGAACGTGCGGATGCGGAACGGGCCGCATGACCGAACTGGCCGTCTTCGACCTGGACTACACGCTGACGCGGCGGGGCACGTGGGGGCGCTTCGTCACGCGGGCTCTGCGCGGACGTCCGCTCGCCTTGACGCGGATGTGGGCCGCCGCAGGCCTGGCACAGTGGCGCTACAAGCGCGGCGACACACCCCGGATCGCCGTCAAAACGGCGATGATGCGCCAGTCGATCGCCGGACGCACGAAGACGGAGCTGGAGGCCATGGCGGAAGCCTTCGTCGCGGACGATCTGGCGGACGGCATGGACCCGCGCGTCATGGCCGCCCTGGAGGACCACCGCGCCCGCGGTCACATTATCTTGATCGCCAGTGCCGCGATCGACCTGCTGGTCGAACGGTATGCAGCGGCGTTGCAAGCCGACGGGCAAGTCTCCACCCTTCTGGACTGGACCGGGGACGGGCGGCTCGCCAGCGGTTTTGCATCGGAAAACTGCTATGGAGAACAGAAGCTTGAGCGTGTCGAAGAGTGGATCGCCGACCGCGGCGTGTCGCCGGACCGCGTCACAGCCTATTCGGACAGCCGCTCGGATGCGCCGCTGCTGGAGTTCGCGGACCGGGCCGTCATCGTCAATCCGCGCCGCAAAACGAAACTCTATGCCAAGCGAACAGGTTTGGAGGTCTGGTAAACGGCGTGCAAATCCATAAATGCGGTTACGAGCCATCGTTAGGAATCGTCCATGTCGGAGTCGCGGTTTCGCGAATGGCGTGAAAACGGTGCGAATCCTGCAAGACCGGCCTATAAGTATGAACAACCGGTCATAATGCCGGGAAATCCGGACGCGAGACGCGACATGATCCGCCCGGAAGAGAGACATGTGTGGACCTTCGGCTCAAACTGACGGATGAAGACAGGCAACGCCTCAAGGTGATGCTGTTGGCCAAGCACGCGCTGGGCGACGGCCGTCCCGACGCTCAGGACGGTCTTCACGCCGTCTATCATCACGAATTGCGCGAAACCCTGGCCGCCATCGTGCCGAACCTGTCCATCGGCACGCGCTATACCGATCTGTTCGACCCGCCGGATCACGACTTTCTATTCACCATGCTCAATCGTGGTGGATTCAAGAATTCCGAAATGTTGGGGCCGCTGTTCGCAATGTGGCGCGGCGTGCCGCATCTTGGTGCGTCGCCGATCCTGCGCGGGATCGGCGACGACAAGCATCTGACGAAACTCTGCGCCCGGGCGCGCGGCATCCTGACGCCCGACAGTGAGGTCTATCGCCACGGCGGCGTCCCGCAAGATCCGCCCGCCTTCGCCGACGGTCCGATGATGGTCAAACCCAATGCCAGCTCCGCATCCTGGGGCGTGAAGGCCTGCGCCGACTGGACCGAAGCGCGTGATCACATCGACGCCCTCATGGCCGAAGAGACACCGCACGACGTCATCGTGGAGCGCTTCGTGGACGGCATAGAGGTCGCCGTTCCGGTCGTGCCGGGCGCGGATGGCGGGCCGGCCTTTCTGCCGGTCATGATCTATGACGGCGAGGATCTGCGCCATCGCACCTATCGGGAAAAGCGGTTCCGCGAACTGGATACGGAGTGGCGCGTCTGCGACGATGACGATCTGGAAAACCGGATTCTCGATGCGGTGCGTCGCCTGATGCCGGAAATCTGGCCGTTCGACTTCGGCCGGTTCGAGTTCAAATACGTGCCTGAGACGGGCGAGTTCTTTTTCATCGAACTGAACATGAGCTGCAATTTGTGGTCCAAGAAAACCGTCTCCAATAGCTGGCGCAGCTTGGGCCACAGCCACGAATCGCTGATCGAGACCATCCTGGCCGGGTCGATGCTGCGCCAGGGCGTGATCGAGCGTGTCCTGACCGGAGATGAGCCATGAGCGTGTCGGCCCTCGTCCTTGCCGCCCGCCGACCGGGCGTGACGGACCCGTTGGCCGAAAAGGCGGGCGTATCGCATAAATGCCTGATCGAGATGGACGGCGTGCCGATGATCGAACTGGTGCTGCAATCGCTGGCCGGGTCGGACAGGGTTCGCGACATCTTCGTATCCATCGACGATCCATCCGCGCTGGATGGTGTGTCAGCGATCCATGACGGCCGGCTTGGGAAACCGGTCAAGATCATCCAAAGCGCGGAGAACCTGTTCGAAAGTGTGCGCGACGCTCTGTCCGGCGAGAACCGCTATCCGATCATCATCTGCACCGCCGACAATGCGCTGCAGACGGCTGAAATGGTGGATCATTTCTGTGCCGGATTCGAAAGCGCGGATTGCGACGCGGCCGTGGCGCTGACTCCGGCGGAGGTCATCTGGGCGAAATATCCGGACGGGCAGCGGCGGCCCTACACGTTCAAGGACGGGAAATATTCCAACTGCAACCTATTCGGGTTGCGCACGCCGCGGTCCATCTCGGCGGCTCAGGCGTTCCGCGGCGGTGGGCAGTTCGGCAAGTCCAAGGCGCGCATCTTCAAGGCGTTCGGCCTGGTGAACTTGCTTCTGTATAATTTTACACTTGTCTCCCTGTCCGGCGTGTTCGATCGGCTTTCGCGCCGATTTCGCGTAAAGGTCGTGCCGATCATCATGCCGTTCGCCGAAGCGCCGATCGACGTGGACAATGAACGGACCGAACGCATCGCGCGCCGCGTTCTCGCGGAGCGCAGAGGATTGGCGGCAGAATAGAACAAGGGCAGGGGAAAGCCGAAACATGACATTGCTGGACATGCTGATGCGCCGTTTCGTGACGGTCGGCCATCTCGGCATCATCGATCACAAGGGCGCCCGCCACGATTACGGCCCCGGCGGCGACCCGTCGGCGACGATCCGCATCACCGACCCGACGCTCTACCGCACGCTCTTCTTCAATCCCGAACTTCATGCCGGCGAAGCTTATATGGACGGCACGCTGGTCGTCGAAGAGGGCGGCATTCGCGGCTTTCTCGAAGTGTTCGCCCACAACCGCGACGGATTGCGCAGCGGGGCGGTGCGCCAACGCATCAAACGGACCAAGAAACGCTTCCGCAAGCTGATGCAGCGCAATGTGCGCGAAGCCTCGTCAAAAAATGTCGAGGCCCATTACGACCTCTCCAACGATCTCTACCGGCTCTTCCTCGACGAGGACATGCAGTATAGCTGCGCCTATTGGCCGACAGACCTCAAGCCGCTGGACGAGATCGCGCTGGAAGAGGCGCAGCTCGCCAAGAAGCGCCACATCGCCGCCAAGCTGCGGCTGGAACCGGGCCAGCGCGTGCTGGACATCGGCTGTGGCTGGGGTGGCATGGCAATGCATCTCGCGCGTGAGCACGATGTCGAGGTCGTCGGGGTGACACTGTCGCACGACCAATATGCGCTGGCCCGCGAACGGGTCGAGGCGGTCGGCCTGTCCGACAAGATCGATATCCGCCTGGTCGATTACCGCGACGTAGAAGGGCCGTTCGACCGCATCGTCTCGGTCGGCATGTTCGAACATGTCGGCGTCGGCCATTATGAGGAGTATTTCTCCAAGATCCGCGACCTGCTGACGGTCGACGGCTGCGCGCTTCTCCACTCCATCGGCCGCAAGGGTGGGCCTGGCACGACCGGGAAATGGATCCGCAAATACATCTTTCCGGGCGGCTACAGCCCGGCCTTGTCGGAAACCTTTGCCGAGATCGAAAAGGCTAAGCTGTGGGTCACGGATATGGAAATTTTGCGCCTGCACTATGCGTGGACCTTGGCCGAGTGGGACAGGCGCTTCCAAGCCAACCGCGACGCGGTCGTGGCGATGAAGGACGAACGCTTCGCCCGCATGTGGGAGTTCTACCTCATCATCTCTGAGTTCTCTTTCCTCTACGGCAAACACATGAATTTCCAGATCCAGCTTGCCAAGGATGTGCATGCGCTGCCCGCCACGCGGAACTACATGATGGACGGACCCGGCCTGCTGGCGTAGATGGCCGCGCCATGAGCGACGCCCTGGAGACTGCCGAGACAAAACCTGAAAAGCCCGCGCACTTGAAGAAGGGTCGGCGGGCCTGGGTGAAGCGCAACGGCAAGAAGCTGGTGCGCACTATCGCGGGCTACCAGTCCAAGCAATCCATCGTTCCCGACACGCCGAAGATCGACAACAGCCATTTTCCCTGGCTGAAGGACTTTACCGACAATTGGGAAACGATCCGCGACGAAGCCGAGGCCGTGCTGGCCTTCCGGGACGAGATCCCGTCCTTCCACGAAATCAGCCCGGACCAGTACCGGCTTTCCACAGCCAAGAACTGGAAGACCCATGTCCTGTTCGGCTTCGGGCAGCGGTTGGAAACGAACACCGAACTGACGCCGAAGACGGCGGACATCCTCGAACGCGTGCCGAACCTGCAGACCGCCATGTTCTCGATCCTGGCACCCGGCTATCATATACCGGCTCACAAGGGCGTGACCAAAGGGATCCTGCGAAGCCATCTCGGGCTGATCATCCCGAAGGACCGGCAGAAATGCCGCATCCGGGTGGACGATACGATCACGGCTTGGGAAGAAGGCGAGATCTTCGTCTTCGACGACACATACGAGCACGAGGTCTGGAACGAGACCGACGAAGAACGGGTCATCCTGTTGTTCGACTTCGACCGCCCGATGAAGCTAGGCGGCCGCCTGCTGAACAAGACTTTCCTGCAGATCATGAAGCTGACGGCCTTCTACCAGGACCCGAAGAAGAACCTGGCGAGTGCTGAGGAGAAGATGGAAGCGGCCATCCGGCAAGCCGATGCCAACATGGAAGCGATGAGCGACCCGGCGGGTTAACCGACAGGACTTGTCAGCTCGAACAGATGTTCGACCGAGGTTCCCAGCGCCTGAGCGAATTTCAGTGCGACGATGACGGACGGCGCGAAGACGCCGTTTTCCACCGTATTGACCGTCTTCCGACTGACTCTCATGCGCTCTGCCAGTTGCGCTTGGGTGAGGTTCGAGGCTTTGCGAAAGTGGCGTATCCGGTTGTTCAGTTCCTCAACCACCTGTGGTGAGCTCTGCGATGCCGAAGACGAGGAAGGCCATGCCGAGTCCCATGCTCGAAACTATATGCGCGGCGCGTTCCGCGGGCAAGGGATCGAAGGGCGCAACGGCGACGACGATGAAACAGGTGATCATGGCCGTGATGAAACCGATCCTGACGGCCTTGTCGCGATTATACTGGGTCGGCTCGTCACGTGTCAGCGCCCGCGCCTTTCTGGGCAGAAACCATCCCCCGCCGGTTAAAAGCAGCAGTAACATGGCCAATGCGAGAGCGATCCACAGCACAGACGCCAGGACCGCGTTCGGACCCCAGTCCCAGGAGAACACCACGCCCTGTTGCAAGGCCAGGAGGAGAAACCCCAGAAAGGGAGACATCAGCGCGCGCGTCTGGCTGAAGGTATCAGCGGTTCGGTAATCGTCGGTCATGAGTATAGCCTTGTAACTTACAGGTTACATGTAACCTCTAGGTTACTCATGTCAAGATCGAATGACTTGGCGCTTGTCCCGTTACGATCGACAGACGAACAAGTTTGCGGCGAAGGTTCAGACCAATTAGTCCATGCCTCCGTCTCGGATTGCCCACAGTCATTGCATCTTCCCAACGCGTGGGAAGACAAGAGGGCCGTGCGTCAGTTCAACTCCACCACCTCATAACCCAGATCTTCCAGCCGCGCCTTCTGGCTCGCTGCGTCGCCGACGACGATGATCCTCATGGCGTCTGGACGCAGATGCGCGTCCGACAGAGCCCGCACATCGTCGAGCGTCATGGACTGCACCCGCGCCATTTCCTGGGCGCGGATGTCGGCGGGCAGGTCGTTGCGGCTGATGTCCTGGACGAGGCCGAGCTTGTCGCCCAGCGTTTCGGTCTTCAGCGCCTGCCCGCGCATGAGGGATTCCTTCATGGACGCCAGCTCCTCTTCCGTCATGTCGCGGCCGTGTTCGGCGACGATGTCGCGGATCAGCTCGAGGCTTTCCTTGGTCGAATTGGTCCGAACAGAGGTGCCGATGGCGAACGACCCTTGGTCCTTGTCGCCAGAGGCGCCGGACCCGATGCCATATGTATAGCCCTTGTTGACGCGCAGTTCCGTCATCAGCTTGGACGTGTAGATGCCGCCCAGCGGGAAATTGATCGCATCGAGGCGCGGATAGTCCGCATCCGTCGAGGCCAGTGCCGGCCGGGACAGGCGGATGACCGACTGCTTGGCGTCGGGGAAGTCGCGGAAATAGATCACCGTTTCGTCCACATCGGCCATGGCGGGGCGCGGCTTGGGCTCCAGATCGCCTTCCACCGGATCGGACAGCGTGCCGAAGGTGGCCAGCACCTCGGACTCCTCATAATCGCCGACGATGTTCAATGTCGCGGTGGACAGATCCATATAGTTGCCGTGGAACGCCTTCAGGTCGTCCAGCGTGATCGCCCGGATCTGGTCTTCCGACCCGGCGCCCGCGACCGACAGGGCGCTTTCGGTCGGATAGGTCAGGCGCGCCTGCGCCTGTTGGGCGAGGAAGTTCGGATTGGCCTGCTGGCCGACCGCCGACTGGGCGAAGCTTTCGCGCAACGTCTCGAACTCGTCCTCGGCGAAGGCGGGCATGTTGATCATGGCCTCGACCAGCTTGACCGTCTCGTCCAGATTTCGGGCCAGGGTCTTGCCGCGGATTGTGGTGAAGCGGTCGCCCGTCAGCACGTTGATCTCCGAGCCGAGATTGCCGAGCGCATCCTCGAAGGCGGCCGTGTCCATCTCGCCCGCGCCTTTCATCAGCAGGTCGCCCATCATGGCGGCGACGCCGGGCTTGTCGGCGCTCGCGCGGTTCTTGCCGGCGTCGAAGTCGATGGAGAATTCGATCAGCGGCACTTCGTCGGATTGCAGGCCGACGATCTCCAGACCGTTGGGGGCGTCCGCTTTCCAGATGGTCGGCACGGGCAGATCGTAGGGTTCGCCGAAGTCCGGCTCGACCGTGCGGTCGAAGGAGGACAAAGTCGGCTCGAAGATGCGCGCGTCGGGATCGTAAGGCACGTCGGCCTCCGCGCCCTGGACGACGACCTCCTCGACCACTTTGGCCGTCTCGGCGCCTTCCAGGCCGAGTTCCAGCTCGCCCTTGGGCACGAAGGAGGTCGCCACATAGGGCCGGTCCTTGATGTAGCGGTTGTAGACATCCATCACGTCTTCGGCCGTCACCGCCCGAAGCGCGGCGATGTCGTCGTCCAGATAGCCCGGATCGTCGCGGAAGAGATTGTATTCGGCCAGGGCGATGGCCTTGCCGAGCGCGCTCTGCACCTCGTCATAGACGCCGACCTCGGCCTCGGTCTTGATGCGCTCCAGCGCGTCTTCGGGAATGCCGTTCTCCTGGAAGCGCGCGAAGGCGGCTTCGATGGCGGGCATCAGCGCGTCCGTGTCCTCCCCCGCCTTGGGCTGGACGATCAGATAGATTTCGCCCGCTAATTCCTTGAACCAGGTGAAGCCGCCGACACTGGTCGTCAGTTCCTGCTCGTCGATCAGCACTTCATTGAAGGGGGCCCGTTTGCCGTCCGTCAGATAGTTGATCAGCACTTCGAGCGCATAGGAATCCGGATGGTATTCCGCCACGGCCGGCCACACGAGGGTGAGCTGCGGCACGGTCGCGAAATTGTCCTCGTGGACGAAGGTCAGGGTTTCTTCCAGCGTGACAGGCTCGACCTCGCGTTCGGGCTGGACCTCGCCCATCGGGATGTCGCCGAAATACCGTGTCACCAGGCGGCGCGCCTCCAGCGGGTCGAAATCGCCCGTGATGGTGACGGTCACGTTCTGCGGCGTGTACCATTTGGCGAAAAAATCCTTCGTGTCCTGCAACGTCGCGGATTCCACGTCGTCGAGCGAGCCGATGACTTGGTGGTTGTAGGGATGGCCCTCCGGGTAGATCGCCTTGCCGATGACATAGAGATTGTGGCCGTAGGGCTGGTTGTCCACGCGTTGGCGCTTCTCGTTCTTCACCACCTGCTTTTCGCGGTCGATGACGTTCTGGTTCACCGTGTTGATGAACCAGCCGATCTTGTCGGCCTCCGCCCAGATCACCTTCTCCAGCGCGTCCGCCGGGACGGCCTGGAAATATTGAGTCATGTCGTTGGTCGTGAAGCCGTTCGTGCCTTCGCCGCCGATCCGGGTGTTCATTTCGTCCAGACCGCCATAGCCGAGGTTCTCGGAGTCCAGGAACAGCAGATGCTCGAACAGATGGGCGAAGCCGGTCTTGCCCGGCACTTCGCGGGCCGAGCCGACATGGGCGGCCAGGTTGATCGCCACGATCGGATCCGACTCGTCAACATGCAGGATGACGTCGAGTCCGTTGTCGAGCGTGAATTTCTCGAATTCGATTTCGGGCAAGGCGTCGGACGCGGCGACTTCGGCCGGGGCGGCGACGCTCGGATCGACGGTTTCGGGTGCGCCCGGATCACAGGCGGCCAGGACAAGAACGGAGGCAAAGAGCAAGGCGCGGTATTTCATCGAATTGTCATCTCGTTTATCGATAAGGTGGCTCCGCTATAGGGGGGCTTGGCCGATAATGCTAGAGGGCAGGAATGGATGACCTTCACATCAGGAACGGGCTGCATGTTCCGGCCAAGGCGATCGGCGTCGATGCGGTCAAGGCGTCCGGGCCGGGCGGACAATCCGTCAACAAGACCAATTCGGCGGCGCAGCTGCGCGCCTATGTCGATGCGTTCGGCTGGCCCGACAGCTTGCGCGACCGCGTCCTGGGCCATGCCGATTCGCGCATCAGCGAAACCCAGCGCGCCATCGTGATCTCGGTTTCCACGCACCGGTCGTTCCATCGCAACCGCGACGAGGCGCTGGGCCGCCTGGCCGATCTGCTGCGCAAGGCGCTGCACCGCCGCAAGCCGCGCCGCCGCACCCGCCCGTCGCGCAGCGCCGCGCGCCGTGCGGTCAAGGCGCAGAAGCGACGGTCGGAGATCAAGGCCTTGCGCGGCCCGGTCGAGTGGGACGGCCGCTGACGGCAAGGCTTGCGAAACGGCTCGCGACTCGCTAAGGGGCGCGCCGATGCACGCGGCTCCTCTTACGGGGGCCGCGCTTTACGTTTGAATTCATGGAGGCGACCATGGCGGTCCCTAAGAGTAAGATCAGCAATTCGCGCCGCGGCATGCGCCGGGCGCACGACAAGCTCAAGAACCCTTGCTACGTCGAGGATCAGGATAGCGGCGAGCTTCGCCGTCCGCATCATATCGACCTGAAGAGCGGCAAATATCGCGGTCGCCAGGTGCTCGCAGCCAAGGACTAGTCACCGGTGCGGCCATGGGCCGCGCTACACTGATGATCGAAACCCGGCCTTCGCGCCGGGTTTTTTGCGTTCGGGCCGCCCGATGATCAGAGCCGCGTCCGGCCCCGACCAAAGCCGGGTGGAAGCTTGTGTCGGGCCCGGATAGCGGGCCAGTCGGCATCATCTGATAACGCCGGGGGTCAGAGGCCGTGGATGACTTGTGGAGGGTCGGATATCTCGACACCCACATGGACGGGAAATCAATCCGCGCCGACCTCTTCAGAGGCGCCTGCGATGACAGCCGGAGACGGACAGGGGGTAAGTTGCATTGCGCCGACTTGGCCGCTCCCATGCTTGACTCCGCGCCCCGCCCCACTAATCGGCGCGCATGATCGAGATCGAGACCGTCTTCGCCCGCGAAATCCTGGACAGCCGCGGTAATCCCACGCTCGAAGTGGACATCGAACTGAGCGACGGCGCCATGGGCCGCGCCGCCGTGCCGAGCGGCGCTTCGACAGGGGCGCACGAGGCGGTGGAACTGCGCGACGGCGACACGTCGCGCTATCTCGGCAAGGGCGTTCGCAACGCCGTGCAAAACGTCAACACCGAGATCGCCGACACCATCGAGGGACTGGACGCAGAAAACCAGCGCGGCATCGACGAAATCCTCAGGACGCTGGACGGCACGGAAAACAAGGGCCGCCTCGGCGCCAACGCCATGCTCGGCGTGTCGCTCGCGCTCGCCAAGGCCGTTGCGGACAGCCAGCAGGTTCCGCTATACCGTTATGTCGGCGGCGCGAACGCGCATGTGCTGCCCGTGCCGATGATGAACATCATCAATGGCGGCGAGCACGCGGACAACCCCATCGACATCCAGGAATTCATGATCATGCCGGTCGGGGCGGAAAGCTTTTCCGAAGGCTTGCGGTGCGGCGCGGAAATCTTCCATGCGCTCAAGGCGCAGCTGAAGGCCGACGGCCACAACACCAATGTCGGCGACGAAGGCGGGTTCGCGCCCAACCTGTCCTCCACGCGCGACGCGTTGGACTATATCCTCAAAGCCATCGAGGCTGCGGGCTACACGGCCGGCGGGGACGTTTTCCTTGCGCTGGACGTGGCTTCGACCGAGTTCTTCGAAGACGGTCGGTACGAGATCAAGGGCGAGGGCAAGAGCCTGAGCTCGACGGATTTCGCCGACTATCTCGCTGCGCTCTGCGACGATTATCCCATCATTTCGATCGAGGACGGCATGGCCGAGGACGACTGGGGCGGATGGACGCGCCTGACCGAGCGGATCGGCGAGCGCGTGCAACTGGTCGGTGACGATCTGTTCGTGACCAACCCGTCGCGCCTGAAGACCGGCATCGAGATGAAGGCCGCCAATTCCGTGCTGGTCAAGGTCAACCAGATCGGAACCTTGTCCGAAACGCTCGACGCCGTGGACATGGCGCACCGGGCCGGGTTCACCGCCGTGATGAGCCACCGATCGGGCGAGACGTCGGACACGACCATCGCCGACCTCGCCGTCGCGACCAATTGCGGGCAGATCAAGACGGGCAGCCTGGCGCGCTCCGACCGGCTGGCGAAATATAACCAACTGCTGCGCATCGAGGAACAGCTAGGCGAAATGGCAGTCTATGCCGGGCGCAGCATCCTCAAGGTCTAGGCCGGACCCAAAGCCTGCGATCCGCCGTCGTGCTTAACGCGGCGTAAACGATGTCGCGGCTAGATCTCGGACCATCATGCGGCGGCTCGACCTGAAACTTCCGGCCCTCAAGCGCCGTGCGCCTGCGGCGGCGCTGACGGTCATCTATCTCTATCTCGGCTATCATGCCCTGTCGGGGAGCCAGGGCCTCGTGCGCTGGCTGGAACAGTCCGACCGGGCGGAGCGGCTGGAGCTGCGGCTGAGCGCCCTGGAGGCGCGCCGCGACGCTTTGCAGGCCGAAGTGGACCTGCTGTCCGCCGATGGGCTCGACCTCGATTCCCTCGATATGGAAGCGCGGCGGCTTTTACATGTCGCGCGCCCCGACGAGCTCACGATATGGGTTGACCCTTAGGCCGAGCATGCGATGTAGCGCCCCTGCTGTCGGGGCGCCCGCTTCGATGGCCGATTTTCGCACCGCGCTGCCGGAGGGCATGATGGCCGCCAAAACGAGCAAGACCAAAACCGGTCCGTCCAAGACGAGAAAGGCGAAACCGCGCCCGTCCGACAAGGACGAACTGCTCGGCCTGTACCGCGACATGCTGCTGATCCGCCGGTTCGAGGAACGCGCCGGGCAGCTCTACGGCATGGGCGAGATCGCGGGCTTCTGCCATCTCTATATCGGCCAGGAAGCGGTCGTGACCGGCTGCAAGGCCGTGATGGAAGAGGGCGACCAGATGATCACCGGCTACCGCGCCCACGGCCATAGCCTGGCCTGCGGCATGAGCCCCGAAGAGGTCATGGCCGAACTGACGGGCCGTGCCGCCGGATGCTCCAAGGGCAAGGGCGGCTCCATGCACATGTTCTCGACGGAGAACCGCTTCTATGGCGGGCACGGGATCGTCGGGGCGCAGGTTCCGATCGGGGCGGGGCTCGCTTTCGCCAACAAATATCACGAAAACGGCGCGGTCAGCCTGGCCTTCTTCGGCGACGGCGCGTCGAACCAGGGACAGGTCTACGAGGCTTTCAACATGGCGAAGCTGTGGGACCTGCCGGTCGTGTTCATCATCGAGAACAACCAGTACGCCATGGGCACGAGTGTCGAGCGGGCGTCGGCGGAAACCGAGCTGCACAAGCGCGGCATCAGCTTCGAGATCGAAGGGCATCTGGTGGACGGAATGAACGTGCTGGAAGTTCGGGACATGGCCAAGATGGCGCTCGACCATGCGCGCTCCGGCAAGGGGCCGATCATTCTTGAGATGAAGACCTATCGCTATCGCGGCCATTCCATGTCCGATCCGGCCAAATACCGCACCCGCGACGAGGTGACGAAAACGCGCGAGGAAAGCGATCCGATCGAAGCCGTCAAAGCGCGCCTGCTCAAGGAGAAATGGGCGGACGAGGACCAGCTCAAGCAGATCGACAAAGAGATCAAGGACACGGTCAAGGCTGCCGCCGACTTCGCGGTCGAAACGCCCGAGCCGGAGCCGAGCGAGCTGTGGACGGACGTGCTCATCGAGGTGGAGGCGTGAGGGTCGATACAACTCGAACACCGCTCAGCCCGACAAAAGCCGCGGTCCAGACAAGACATGCCGGACAGCGCTTCGTGCTGGCCTGTGAGCCGGATCCCGCGTCGCAGCATGGGAAGCGCGGGAATTAGGAATGCCCACCGAAATCCAATACCTCCTCTACTCCGTTGCGCTCTATCTCGCCATGATTGTCATGCAGGCTGTCGCGGCGACCTTTTCGCGCAAGGCGACGGTCGGCGAGTTGGTCGGTGCGCGCGACGATCTGCCCGCGACCGGGCTGAACCCGCTGCACGGCCGCGCCAAGCGGGCGCAGGCCAACATGACCGAAGGCATGATGATGTTCGTGCCGCTGATCCTCGCGGCCGCCTATCTCGATGCTTTTTCGCCGACGACCGCACTCGGTGCGGCGCTGTTCTTCTTCGGCCGGTTGGCTTTCGCGCCACTCTACTATTTTGGCGTTCCCTGGCTTCGCACGCTCGCCTGGTTCGCGTCCATCGCCGGCATCGTGCTGATCCTGTGGGAGCTGATCGTCTGATGTTCGACAAACGCGCGGATAGCTCGGTGGGACTGCCCGTGCCGACGCCCGCGATCGGGGCGCCGGATGCGCGGGAGCTGTTGCGCTTCTGGACGGCGAATGGCGGGGCGCATGTCTCACTGTCGACCGTGACGCATCCGGACGGCGAAGACGGCGTTCTCTGGGGTGTGGTTCTGGCGGACATAGCCCGCCACGCCGTGAACGCACTGTGCCAGTCCGGCAACACGAAGATGGACGCGGACGCGTTGATGACGCAGATTACGAAGACTTTCCTGGACGAGCTCGGCTTTGGCCGCGACGTCGTCGGAACGATCAAGAAGGCAGAAGACTGATGGCGATCGATATCCAGATGCCGGCCTTGTCCCCGACCATGGAGGAAGGCACGCTGGCCAAATGGCTGGTCAAAGAGGGCGACACAGTGGCGTCCGGCGACGTGCTGGCCGAGATCGAGACGGACAAGGCGACGATGGAGGTCGAAGCCGTGGACGAAGGCACGATCGGCAAACTCGTCGTCGCGGACGGCACCGAAGGCGTGAAGGTCGGCGCGGTCATCGCGCAGCTGCTGGAAGAGGGCGAGAGCGCCGACGACCTGCCCGATGCGTCCGCCAAACCCGCCGCCAAGCCATCGGATGATGAAAAAGGCGACACCGATCCGGGCACGGCCGGTCCGGCCCATCCGGAGAACGAGAATGCGGATCGCGACGGCTCCGAGGGCCAGGCCCCGGTCGGCAAGCCCGTCGCCGACGACCCCGCCATCCCGACCAACATCAAAATGGTCGAGACGACCGTGCGCGACGCGTTGCGCGATGCCATGGCCGAGGAGATGCGCCGGGACGAGACCGTCTTCGTCATGGGCGAGGAGGTCGCGGAATATCAGGGCGCCTACAAGGTCACGCGCGAACTGCTGCAGGAATTCGGCGCCAAGCGCGTGGTGGACACGCCGATCACGGAATACGGCTTCGCCGGGATCGGGGTCGGCGCGGCGTTTGGCGGGCTGAAACCCATCGTCGAATTCATGACCTTCAACTTCGCCATGCAGGCGATCGACCACATCATCAATTCGGCCGCCAAGACGCTCTACATGTCCGGCGGGCAGATGCGCTGCCCCATCGTGTTCCGCGGCCCCAATGGGGCGGCCAGCCGCGTCGGCGCGCAGCACAGCCAGGACTATTCCGCCTGGTATGCCCACGTGCCGGGCCTGAAGGTCATCGCGCCCTATGACAGCGCGGACGCCAAAGGCCTGCTGAAAGCCGCGATCCGCGATCCCAATCCGGTCGTCTTCCTAGAACACGAGCTGATCTACGGCGAGAGCTTCGACGTGCCGGACATGGACGATTTCCTCATCCCCATCGGCAAGGCCAAGATCCGCCGCGAAGGCTCGGACGTGACCATCACGGCGCATTCGCGCATGGTGAAGTTCGCGCTGGAAGCCGCCGAAATCCTGGCGGGCGAGGGGATCGACGCCGAAGTCATCGACCTGCGCACGCTGCGCCCGCTCGACACGGACACGGTGATCGAGAGCGTCAAGAAGACCAACCGCATCGTCTGCGCCGAAGAGGGCTGGGGCCAGCACGGTGTCGGCGCGGAAATCGCCGCAGCCGTCGTGGCGGAAGCCTTCGACTATCTAGACGCTCCGCCCGCGCGCGTTTTCCAGAAGGACGTCCCGCTGCCCTACGCCGCGAACCTGGAGGCAATGAGCTTGCCGGGGACGGAGGATGTGGTTCGGGCGGCGAAGGCTGTTCTGTATGTCTGATTTACTCGAGGACGTTGAAGCTTTGCTAAACACTCATCGAGGTGTGACAACATCAGATGAACTTTCGAACATGAGTTTTCTCTACGCTGGAGGCCTAATCTTCTCATCTGGATTTAATAGATTACAAGAATGCCTCACAAAATTTAACTCAGACCAAGATGGTATCGGTGCTGCCCTAATGATGTTTCATATTGAGGCTGATAATATTCAACTTCGTCAAGGCCTAGAATCAACTTTGGAAGCTCAACGAGTGGTGGAAACTGAGAAGTACGAAAAAACCTTTGCATTGCGAGCATTGAGCTTGTTCTTGCAAGCTATGCTTATGGTATCGCCTAGTGATGCTATATCACAGATTGAACAAAAACAACCTTCAAGAGATACTAAGGCGTTGTTATCTCTACAGTCTCTATTCGCTCTAGCAATAGAGCGTTATAGAAACATAGAGAGACGTAATGCCCATTGAAGTCCTCATGCCCGCTTTGTCTCCGACCATGGAGGAGGGGACGCTGGCCAAGTGGCTGGTGAAGGAAGGCGACACTGTCTCTTCGGGCGACCTGCTGGCCGAGATCGAAACGGACAAAGCGACCATGGAGGTCGAGGCCGTGGACGAGGGCACGGTGGCGAAACTGCTGGTTGCTGACGGCAGTGACGGCGTGAAAGTAAACGCTCCCATCGCGCTGCTGCTGGAAGACGGGGAGGATGCCAGCGCGCTAGAGGGTTATGAAGCCGGAGGCAATGACGGTGGTGGCGAAATTGCGCCTGTGACGCCCGACGGGGCGGAGAAGGGCGGTGCCAAGGCCGAAACCGGCGCGGCGGAGACGCGGCAGACGCGTTATGATGCTGAGCCGAAGGAGGCTGATGTCCAACCCGCCGCTCATCCCGACGGAAGTCGGGACCCAGGCCAGGGTGCGGAAGCCCGCAAGCTGGATCCCGGCGTTCGCCGGGATGAGCGGAGTGGAAAGCGGATTTTCGCCAGTCCGCTCGCCAAGCGCCTGGCAGAACAAGCGGGGCTGGATCTTGCGTCCATCACCGGGTCCGGGCCGAACGGACGGATCGTGAAGGCGGATGTCGAGGCGGCCAAGTCGGCTCCGAAGCCTGCGCCGAAAACCGAAGCTTCCGAATCCGCGACAACCACCGAAGTCGGCCTGCCGCGCGCCACAGGCGGCGTCGAAGCGCTGACCAAGATGGGGGTGCCGCCTGAAAGCTATCGGCTGGAGCCATTGGACGGCGTGCAGAAGGTCATTGCCCGCCGCCTGACCAGCTCCAACGTCAACGTCCCGGACTTCCCGCTGACCATCGATTGCGAGATCGATGCGCTGCTGGCCATGCGCAAGGAACTGAACGCGCAGGCGCCCGAAGGCATCAAGATCAGTGTCAACGACATGTTGATCCGCGCTTGTGCGCTGAGCCTGAAGGCCGTGCCGGAAGGCAATGCCAGCTATACGGAGGACGGCCTGGCCTTTCACCATACTGCCGACGTCGCCGTGGCCGTCGCGACCGAACGCGGGCTGATCACGCCCATCGTGCGCGAGGCGGAGAACAAGGGCCTGTCGACCATTTCTGCGGAAATGACCGATCTGGCCGCCCGCGCGAGAGACGGCAAACTCAAGCCGCAGGAATATCAGGGCGGCAGCTTTTCCATCTCCAATCTGGGCATGTTCGGCATCAAAGAATTCGGCTCGATCATCAACGAACCGCACGGCATGATCCTGTCCGTCGGCGCGGGCGCCCCGCGCCCCGTGGTCAAGGACGGCGCGCTGGCCGTTGCGACCGTAATGACCGTGACGTTGACCTGCGACCACCGCGTCGTGGACGGCGCCGCCGGGGCGCGTTGGTTGCAGCACTTCAAGGGGTTGATCGAAAACCCGCTGACCATGATGCTCTAGGTGACATGTTCCGGAGGCGACGCGGTTTAAGCGGTTTCGCCTGCTGCGTGTGCCGGGTTGAGGGGGTTCGCGCGCTCCGATAGGCTTCGGGGCGAGCCTGCCCGGAGCCCGTCATGGTGCTGAAATATCTGACTGTCGGCGTGATTTCCGCGATCCTCGTCGCGCTGGCGATCTTCCTGATGCTGGATGACGAAACGGTGGAACGCATCCGGGCCGACCGGGACCAGGCCGTGATGCAGAAGGCCGCGCCGGAGCTTCGCCGTTCCGGTGTTCCCGGCAAAGACGCCCGATCCGACTCGCCAGAAACCCAGCGCATCGAAGTGGACGCGATCGAAATCATGGGCGCGCGCGACGCCGCCATACTTGATGACCTGAACGGCGCGCTCGCCGACGACGATCACGACAAGGCGGCCGATCTGATCCGCCGCCTGTCCTCGCCCCCGTTGCGCGACACGGCGCGGCAGCGCATCGGCATCGGCCATGCCCGCGCCGGACGGATGGACGACGCCTTGGCCATGGCCGAAGCGGTCGAGATCGCGGAGCTGGCCGACCCGGTGCGGGCGGCCATCCTGCGCGCGGCGGAGGAGTAGGGCGGCCAACATGGCCATCAACACCCTAACTCTTGTCTTGCCCTCGGCACTGAATGCCGGGATGCGAGACGTCGAGATGCCGAGAATGAAGACTCTGTCGCCTTAGAGCTTGGCAGACCCAAGTCTCTCCCTTGCCTGAACTGCGACTGTCGCGACCATCCTCTTGCGCCCATTTGGATGCACACCTAGGGCGGGTTTACTACGGGTCGCGTAGCGATCCGCGGCCCCTTCACGGGAACGCCAATCCATCAGGCTAGAGTAGGTCATCATGAGCGACTTCGACGTCATCATCATCGGTTCCGGACCCGGCGGCTACGTCACGGCGATACGGGCGAGCCAGCTGGGCAAGACCGTCGCCGTGATCGAGAAGGCCGATCTGGGCGGCGTGTGCCTGAACTGGGGCTGCATCCCGACCAAGGCCATGCTGCGATCCGCCGAAGTCTACGAGAACATGCAACACGCCAAGGCCTATGGCCTCAGCGCGGAGACGGGCTACGATCTCGACGCCATCGTGAAGCGCTCGCGCGACATCGCCGGGCAGCTGTCGGGCGGGGTGAAGCACCTGATGAAGAAGAACAAGATCACGGTGATCGGCGGCCATGCCTCGCTGGAACCCGGCGACCCGGCGCCCATCGTCAGCGTCGAAGGCAAGACTTACACGGCCGACCACGTCATCGTCGCGTCCGGCGCCCGGGCGCGGACCATCCCGCAGGCTGGGCTGGAACCGGACGGGCAGTTCATCTGGACCGCGCGCGAAGCCATGGTGCCGGACACGGTTCCGGAACGGCTTCTGGTGATCGGATCGGGGGCCATTGGAATGGAATTCGCCAGCTTCTTCTCCGCTTTCGGGGCGAAGACGACTGTAGTCGAGATGATGGACCGCATTCTTCCGGCCGAAGACGAAGAGGTTTCTGCTTTCGCGAAGAAACAGTTCGAGAAGCGCGGCCTGACCTTCAAGCTCGGTACGCAAGCGTCTCTGAAGACCGGCAAGACCGGCGTCACGGCGACCTTCACCAAGGACGGCAGAGAGGAGACGGCGGAGTTCGACCGCGTCGTGCTGGCCGTCGGAATCGTCGGCAATGTCGAGGATATGGGTCTGGAGGCGCTCGGCGTGACCATCGAGCGCAGCCATATCGTGACGGACGAGTATTCGCGCACCGGCGTGCCGAACCTCTACGCCATTGGCGACGTCACCGGCGCGCCCTGGCTCGCGCACAAGGCGTCGCACGAAGGCATCATCTGCATCGAAAAGATCGCGGGGCTCGATCCCCATCCGCTCGACCCCAAACGCATTCCGGGCTGCACCTATTGCCATCCGCAAGTCGCCAGCGTCGGCCATACCGAGGCCGAAGCGAAGGAGGCGGGCTACGATGTCAAGGTCGGCAATTTCCCCTTCATCGGCAATGGCAAGGCCATTGCGCTGGGAGAGTCCGAAGGGTTCGTGAAGACCGTGTTCGACGCAGGCACCGGCGAGCTGCTCGGCGCCCATATGATCGGGGCGGAGGTGACGGAACTGATCCAGGGCTACGCCATCGCGCAGACGCTGGAAACGACCGAGCACGAACTGATCGAGACGGTCTTCCCGCATCCGACTTTGTCGGAAATGATGCACGAAGCCACCCTGTCGGCTTATGGTCGCGCGCTGCATTTCTAGGGTATAATAGCGTTTTTCCTCATACTGGACCAAGTCCAGGATGAGGCGTGAGAGGTCTAATTCAGCATCAGGGCCGATCTGGTCCTCGGCACGCCCCGCCCGAAGCGCAGCCAGCGGCCGAGATCGCCTTTCTGCGCCAGCATGGGCTTCTCCACCATCGTCCAGGACAGCCAGGACAAGGCGAGAACGACAGGCAAGGCGAGGACGAACAGGGCGGCCACATCCAGCCCGGGCCACCATTGGATCAGCAACTGCATCACGCCCCAATGGTAGATGTAGGCGCCGTAGGACAGGTCGGGCCATCTTTGCAGCGCGGCCAGTCGCGGCAGGCGCATATAGGCCAGCAGCATCACGGCGGTCGCCAGAAACAGGTTGACGGCGACTTCGACCAATGCCGTGTCGCGGAGCCCCCACGCCAGTACGAACAGGACGGGCAGGGCGGCCCAGCGGTAGCGCAGCCGGTCCCGATAGGCGAACAGGGTCGCGCCCAGCCCGTAAGCCATGCCGAAGCGTGTCAGGCTTTCCGCCGTGGCCGGCAGTCCGTCGAACAGCCCGAAGCTTTGCCCAGCCATCCAGACCATCGCCGGCAGCGCGAACTGCGCCAGCACCATCCAGCGCCGCCGCATCAGGCCGAGCGCGAAGGCTGCGCCGGTGGCGACGTAGCAGATCATCTCGAAGCGCAGCGTCCAGAGCGGGTGGGAGGCGTAGGGCTCCCCATTGCCCTCGAACACGCCAGGCAGGATCAGGTCGGTGTTGGCGAAGCTGAGCACCTTGAAAGGCTGCAGCCAGAGGCCGGGGTCCAACAGATAGTCGCCGACCGGCCAGCTCGTCGCGACCGGGCCAAGGAGGAAGAGAATGAAGGCCACATGCACGATCAGCGCCGGATAGATGCGCAGGAGGCGGGCGGCGGCGAACGCCGGTCCGTCGTTCCGGAAGAACATCGAGCCGGTGACGAGGAAACCGCTGGCGATGAAGAACAGGTTCACTGCGAGGTAGGACGGTGTGTAGTGGAACAGCATCTGCGGTTCATGGTCCACGCCGCCGCGCGTGATGACGAAGGCGTGGCCTACCATCACCATCAGGGCGAAGACCAGGCGCAACGGTGTGAAGAAATTGTCGTGGCCGTCGCGGACGGCTACGCCTTTCGTCTTCACTGTGCGTGCCATCGTCATACGTGCCCAAACCCTAGCCGTTGCACGCTTAAGGAATGCAAAATGCGCGCCGGAAGGGCGTACCTCGCTGCAAACGATCCGGACATGGTGAATGCGGGTTTAACGGCCGGCATTCGCGCAAGCAGCGCGTGCGCATTCGCCTCTTGTGAATCGGTGTCCGCCACGCCAGTTAGGGCGTCGTCATGGCCACACTGATCGATCTCCAGCACCGCCCCCGTCCGCGCCACCCGGAAAAGGCCAACCGGCCCGAAACGGACGTGCTGCGCAAACCGGCCTGGATCCGCGTCAAGGCCCCGACATCCAAGGGCTATGCGGAAACGCGCAAGATCGTGAAGGACAAGGGCCTCGTCACGGTCTGCGAGGAAGCGGCCTGCCCGAATATCGGCGAATGCTGGGAGAAGTCCCACGCGACCTTCATGATCCTCGGCGAGGTCTGCACCCGTGCTTGCGCTTTCTGCAATGTCGCGACGGGTCTGCCGCAGGCGGTGGATCATGCGGAACCCGGAAAGATCGCCGAGGCGGTGTCGGAAATGAACCTGCAGCATGTCGTCATCACCTCGGTGGACCGGGACGACCTGGCCGATGGCGGGGCGCAGCATTTCGTGGACGTGATCGAAGCGATCCGCGCCCGTTCGCCGAAAACGACGATCGAGATCCTGACGCCCGATTTCCTGCGCAAGGGAGACGCGCCGGATCGGGTGATCGACGCGCGGCCGGACGTGTTCAACCACAATCTCGAAACCGTGCCGCGGCTCTACCTCTCCATCCGTCCCGGGGCGCGCTATTTCCACTCGTTGCGCCTGCTGGAGAAGGTCAAGGACCGCGATCCGAGCCAGTTCACCAAGTCCGGCCTGATGGTTGGCCTCGGAGAGACCAAGGAAGAAGTCATGCAAGTCATGGACGACATGCGCAGTGCGGGCATCGATTTCCTGACCATCGGTCAGTATCTGCAGCCGACGCGCCGCCATGCCAAGCTCGAACGCTTCGTCACCCCCGACGAGTTTAAGGCCTACGAGACCATTGCCCGTGCCAAGGGGTTCCTGATGGTGTCGGCCAGCCCGCTGACGCGCTCGTCCTATCATGCGGACAGCGATTTCGCGCAGCTCCGCGCCGCGCGCGATGCGCAGCTCGGCCGCTGACGGGCCTTCCATGCCGTCGACCCAGTTTCTGCAGCATGTGCCCCATGCGCCCGATTGCGTGATGAGCTTGGTCACGGACGTCGAACGCTATCCCGACTTCGTTCCTGCCATGAGCGCGCTGCGCAAGACGCGCGATCTGCCGGACGGGTTCGAGGCCGAAGCCGTGATCACCTTCAAGGGCATCACCGAGACCTTCGCCTCGCGCGTCAAGATCGATCCGGAAGACCGGACGGTCGTGGCCGCCAAGCTGCGTAAAGGCGGGCCGGTCAAGTCGCTGGAGAACAGCTGGCGGTTCCATGCCATGTCGGACGGTTCGACTCTGGTGGATTTCCATGTCGATGTGCGGCTGGTGTTCCCGCTGGAAGCGCTGTTGCGGCAGAAGTTCGAGAAGGCCAAGACGGTCGTTCGCGATGTCTTCATCGAACAGGCGGCCGAACATTGCCCGCCTGTCGGCGACGGCTCGAAGATCGATCTGGTCGCCGAAGCGACGCGTCTAGGTTTGGTGGACCGCCTCGTTTAGCATCGTCAGCGCGTGCAGCACGGCCTGATCGCGCACGCGGTTGCGGGGTAGATCGCCAAACGGTTTCATTTGCGCCGTGACGCCTCGGTCCGATGCCAGCCCGAACCAGACTGTGCCGACCGGTTTTTCCAGCGATCCGCCACTGGGTCCGGCTATGCCGGTGATCGAGATCGCGTAGTCGACATCCAACCGGTCCCGCCCGCCCGCCGCCATCTCCAGCGCGGTCTGTTCGCTCACGGCGCCGTATCGTTGCAGCGTGTCGGCCGAAACGCCGACCAGGCTCTGCTTCAACGCATTGGAATAGGTCAGGAAGCCGCCATGGAAGACCGTCGAGCTGCCCGGCGGGGCCGTGAGCGCCGCGCCCAGCAGGCCGCCCGTGCAGCTTTCCACCACGCCGAGAGTGGCGCCCTTTTCCTTGGCCAGATCGAGCAGCGCCTGCGACCGGCGGAACATGTCGGCGAGGACCGGGTCGCTCATTCCGGAACCTCCAGCGTCGCCAATGCCTGCGCCGCAATGCCCTCGCGACGCCCGGTGAAGCCGAGCGTTTCGGTCGTCGTCGCCTTGATCGAGACGCGGGCGAAGGGCAGGCCGGTGATCTCCGCCACGCGCGCGCGCATGGCCTCGCGGTAGGGCTTCACCTTGGGCCGTTCGCAGATGATCGTCAGATCGACATGGCGCAGCGTTGCGCCCTGATCTTGGGCCAAGTGGATCGCGTGCTGCAGGAAGCGGTCGGACGCCGCACCTTTCCATTGCGGATCGTCCGGCGGAAAATGATCGCCGATATCGCCTTGCGCGACGGCGCCCAGGATAGCGTCAGTGATGGCGTGCAACCCGACATCGGCGTCCGAATGACCGACCAGCGTGTAACGGCTCTCGACCTCTACCCCGCACAGCCAGAGCGGATCGTCGCTCTCGGCCAGCTTGTGGACGTCGAAACCGGATCCGGTGACGGTCAAGGTGGGCGCTCTCAACATGGCTTCCGCCTTGGCGAAGTCCTCCGGCCACGTCACCTTGAAATTGCGGTCCGACCCCGGCGTGAATGCCAGCGACAGCCCGGCGTCGCGGGCGACGGCGATGTCGTCATGGGCCGCAACGTCGAGCGGCAGCGCATCGAAAGCGGCCTTGATCGGCCCGTAGCGGAAGGCTTGGGGCGTCTGGACGCGGTGCAATACGTTCCGGTCCACCGCATCGAAGCCGTCCGTTTTCAACGCATCGACGATCGGCAGCGCCGGAACGGCGCCGTCATGGGTGCGAAGCGCGTCCAGCAAAGGCCGGACGAGAGTCGCATCGATGAAAGGGCGGGCCGCGTCGTGGATCATGACGATATCCGGCGGATCGTCCGATAGTGCGTCCAGTCCGGCACGGACCGATGCGGTCCGGGTCGCACCGCCCGTGACGATGACGGCCTCCGGGGCGAGATCGCCCGCTTGCCGGTCACCGGCGGCGACGACCAGCACGGTCCGGCTGAAAATCTGCGTGTCCGCTGCATGTTTGAGCGTATGCGCGAGCAGAGGTTGCCCGCGTAAAAGTTTGTATTGCTTAGGGACTTTCCCTCTCGCGCGTTCGCCACGCCCGGCGGCGACCAAAATCAGTGCGCAGTCGGTCAATTACGGGCCTCGCCAATGCTGAATTATTGTGCGCAGGCCGGGGCTCGGCTAGGGCGTGTCCCTGATGGCAAATCCTGTCCATATCGGCAAGCTGGCCTTGCGGTCGCGAGTCCTGGTCGCACCCATGTCCGGCGTGACGGACCTGCCGTTCCGACGCATCCTGTTGCGTTTCGAACCCGGCGCAGTCGTATCGGAAATGATTGCCGGCGAAGGGCTGGCCAAGGACGAGCCCGAAAACGTCGCGCGCGCGGCGGGCGGGGCCGGGATAGACCCCATGGCCGTGCAGCTGGTTGGGCGCGATCCCCACTGGATGGCCGCGGGGGCCATGAAGCTGGAAGCGGCGGGCGCGGCCTTGATCGACATCAATTTCGGGTGTCCGGCCCGGAAGGTGGTGACCGGCCTGAGCGGCAGCGCCATGATGCGCGAGCCGGGGCTGGCCCGCGATATCGTCGCAGCGGTCGTCTCAGCCGTCTCCGTTCCGGTGACGGTGAAGATGCGATTGGGCTGGGACCATGACAGTCTGAACGCGCCGCGGATCGCGCGCGATGCCGTGGATGCAGGGGCGGTCGGCATCACCGTGCATGGCCGCACGCGTTGCCAATTCTACAAGGGGCGTGCGGACTGGGCGGCCGTTCGCCCGACCGTCGAAGCGGTGGACGTGCCGGTTTTCGTCAATGGCGACATCGCCTGTGCGGATAGCGCGCTGGCTGCGATGGAACAGTCGGGCGCGGACGGCGTCATGGTCGGGCGGGCGCTGATCGGGCGGCCCTGGGCGCTGCCGTCCATCATGGCGGCGGTCGACGGGTTGCTGCCACCTGCAGCTTCGACGGCGGCGCAAAAGGCGCGCCATGCCGTGGATCACTACCGGGAAATCCTCGACTTCTATCCGCGCGCCAAGGCCGTGCGGATCGCGCGCAAACATTTGGTCGGATATGCCGAAGAGGCCGGGTTGAGCGACTCTGACATGCGCCGCCAGCGCCTCGCACGGTCCGACGATCCGGATGAAGTCCTCTCGCTTCTTGCGACCCTTTTCGCCGATGCGAAGCGGGACGCGGCATGAGCCTGTCACTTATCGAAGACTGGCCGTTCCCGGTCTTCCAGATCGATGAAGGCCGGATCCTGTTCGCCAATCAGGCGGCGCAGGAATGGACTGGGGACAGCGTCAACCGGATGCGCGGTCGCGCGCTGACCGATATGATCCGGACCGAGCCCGCGCTGGACCAACAGCTCGCCAAGTCCGCCGCAGCGGCGACGGTTCTGACCAACCGGGCCTGCACGGCGACCTTGCCCAACGGCACGACGCTGACCTGCCATGTCACCATCTACCCGGTCGAAGGCGGGACGCAGGGCGTGTCGTTCTGGATGGCGGGGCTGCGCCCGCGCGAAGGCGAACTGGGCGCGCCGATCGTTTCCGGCATGGGGCGCCTGATCGCGCATGAGCTGAAGAACCCGTTGGCCGGGATAAAGGGCGCGGCGCAATTGCTGCGCGACGATGTCCAATCGAGCGAGGGCCGCGCGCTGCTGGACCTGATCGGATCTGAAATCGACCGCATCCGGCGTCTGGCAGACCGGATGGAAACGCTGGGCGACCGCGACCCGGACCAGATGGGGCCGGTCAACATCCACACGGTGCTGCGGCAGGCCCGCACCGTGGTGCAGTCGGCCGAGCCGCGTCTCGTCTTCACCGAACGTTACGATCCTTCCCTGCCTAACGTTCGCGGCGACAGCGATACCCTGATGCAGGCTGTGCTGAACTTGATCCGCAACGCGCAGGACGCGCTGCGCGAAACGGCCGCGCCGGAGATCGAACTCGCGACCCGTTTCCGCGCCGGGGTCACCGCGCGCTCGCGCGAAGGCCGGCGCGCGCGGCACCTGCCGATCCAGATCACCGTATCCGACAACGGATCCGGCGTGTCCGACGATTTGCAGGATCATATCTTCCAGCCTTTCGTGACGACCAAGCGCGACGGACAGGGGCTGGGCCTGGCGCTCGTCTCCAAAGTCGCCAAGGCGCATGGCGGCTTGGTCGAGGTCCGCTCGCGCCCCGGGCGCACCAGCTTTTCCGTCCTGCTCCCCGATCCTACAGGAGACGTTTCGTGAAATACGATGTCCTTCTTGCCGACGACGATGACAGCATCCGCCTGGTCCTGAGCAAGGCCCTGACCCGGGCGGGCCATTCCGTCCGGGCGACGGACAATCCGCAGACCTTGCTGAAATGGGCGGAGGCCGGTCACGGCGACATCGTGCTGACGGATGTGATGATGGACGGCCAGGAAGTGTTCGACCATCTGCCGACCCTGTCGCAGATGCGGCCCAAATTGCCCGTCATCGTCATCTCGGCCAACAACACGGTCAACACGGCCCTGAAATCCGGACGGCACCGCGTCTTCGAATATGTACCCAAACCGTTCGATCTGGACGAGATCACCAGTGCCGTCGCCCGGGCCGGGCAGACGGTCGGACCCCGGCGGTCTAGGACCGGGGCGCGGGCCCAGGGGCGCGGTCTGCCCATGATCGGCCGGTCGGCCGCCATGCAACCCGTTTTCCGGGCCGTGTCGCGGTTCGCCGCCGCCAACCTGCCGGTCCTGATTCAAGGGGCGGTCGGTACGGGCAAGGATCTGGTCGCGCGGCTCTTGCATGACGGCGGCCCGCGACAGGACCGGCCGTTCCTGCGCACAACCGATTTCGACAACACTTCGCTCACGCTGCAGAAGGTCAATGGCGGCGATCTCTATATCGACGAAGTTGCGGAACTGTCCGCGCCGCAGCAGGAACGGTTGCTTGCCTTCCTGACGGATAGCGAACTGATCCCGGCGGCGGACCGCCCGCGCGTGATCTGCGCCACGCGCAAGGATCTGCGCCGCGAAGTCGAACAAGGCGCCTTCCGCGACGATCTGCTGTTCCGCATCAATGTCGCCGAAATCCGCATCCCGCCGCTGGCCGACCGCGATCGCGATACGGTGGAATTGGCGGAAAACTTCCTCGGTCAGGCCAGCCCGAACCAGAACCGGCGCTTTTCCGCCGACGCGCTGGAAGTGCTGCAACGCCATGAATGGGTCGGCAATGTGCGCGAGCTGGAAAACATCGTGCGACGCTTGGCGGTGCTTTACTCCGACGATGTCATCACGTCTGACATGGTGTTGCAGGAGTTTTCCAAGGACATGCGCGCGGCCGGTTCCGGGTCCGAGGCGAGCGACCGGTTCGACCGCCAGCTGTCGCTGGCTTGCCGCGCCTTGCTGGACGGAGAGGGCGCCTCGGACGGATCCTCGCATTATCAGACGGCCATGGCTTGGATCGAAAGGCCGCTCATCACCGAGGCGCTGCGGATCACGGGCGGTAACCGCGCCAAGGCGGCCGACCGGTTGGGCATCCACCGCAACACGCTGCGCACACGTCTGAAGACGCTCGACCTGCAATAGGTGACGCGATTGCCTGTTGAATGCATGTCACACTGATGTAAACGTGCAACAGTCCGTCTTTCGGGCGGCCGGGGGGTGTGAAGTCTGGCGGGAGCCGCGTGGTCAGTGTGTTGAGCATTCCGAACGATGCGCCCGCGTCGGACGCATCCGCCGCCAAGGCGCAAGGCACGCGTCGGCATCTGCCGCGCATCGCCCGTTCTGCGGCATTCGGCGTTTTTTTCGTCTCGGCGATCGTGCTAACCATGCTGGGCACGCTGCTGAGCTTCAGCTCCGACGATGCGCAGGTCGCGACCGCCTACACGATCCTGAAAGCCAATATGGTGCTGATCATCGCGATCGCGCTGTTTCTGGGCCACCGCGTGTGGCGCACTCTCTTCCTGGATGACGAAGCCGACGCCGCGCCGTTGCTGCACCGCCGCTTCGTCGCCATCTTCAGCATCGCCGCCTTGTTGCCGGCGATCATCATCGGGGCTTTCGCGGTTTCCCTCGTCAGCCAGAACATGTCCGGCCTGTTCGGCTCCGACATACGCAAGAACATGGAAAGCGCCCAGCGGATCCTCGAAGATTATGTGGATCAGGAACTGTCTGAACTGGCGTTCGACCTCAGCCTTGTGCGGCAGGGTCTGGAGGAGCGCAATTTCGAGATCGGGGACCGGATCTCCCTGACGGCGGAACTGCAGATCGCGGCCCGAGTCCGCGATCTCGACGCCCTGATCCTCTTGCGGGACGACGGACAGGTTTTGTCGAAGGCGACAGGACCGCTTGCACCGGCCTTCCAGGTGCCGCGCCCGGACCTGTTGCAAGCGGTCACGGCGGAACAGACCCAGTTCCTCAACAACGACCAGACCAACTACCTCATCGCGCTGATCCGGCTGACGCCTGATAGCGACACGCTGCTCTACGCGGGACGGCGCTTGCGGTCGTCTTCGGAAGTCCTGTCCAACATTCGCGGGATCGAGGATGCATCGGCGCGGATCGATGCGTTTACGGACAGCCAGTCGCGCATGAACCGGATCTACGCGCTGACCTTCATCGAAACGGCGCTCCTGCTGCTGATGGCGGCGACCTGGCTCGGGCTGGTGCTCGCCAACCGCATCATCGCGCCGCTATCGTCGCTGGTCACGGCGGCCGAACGGGTGCGGGGCGGGGACATGAGCGCCCGGGTCAATGTCTCGGAGGAATGGGGCGAGATTTCCGATCTCGGCTCGGCCTTCAACCGCATGACGCAGCAGCTCAACAGCCAGCGCGACGAGCTGGTGCGCGAACATGACGTGTCCGAACAAAGGCGGCAGTTTTCCGAAGCCGTCCTGTCGGGCGTGCGCGCTGGCGTGCTGGGACTGACGGAAAGCGGACGCATCACCCTGATCAATGCCTCTGCCGAACGGCTGCTCGGATTGACGGCGGAGACGGCGCTGGACCGGCCGATCGGCGAGCTGCTGCCTGAATTCGCACCGGCCTTCGCCCGCGCGCGTGAAAGCGTGACCAATACGGCCGAAGACCAGATTTCCTACGAAACCGACGTGGGCGCGATCAATCTCGACCTGCGCGTCGCCAGCTATCAGGGCGCGCGCCGCGATACGGGCTGGGTGGTCACGTTCGACGACATGACACGGCTCGTCACGGCGCAGCGGCAATCGGCCTGGCGCGAAGTCGCCCGGCGCATCGCCCACGAGATCAAGAACCCGCTGACGCCGATCCAGCTATCGGCGGAGCGCCTGTCGCGAAAATATGGCCGCGTCCTGACCGAGGACCGCGAAGTGTTCGACAATTGCACCCAGACCATCATCCGCCAGGTCGGATCGCTGGAACGCATGGTGGATGCGTTTTCGGCGTTTGCGCGCATGCCGCAACCGGAATTCGAGACGATGGACCTGGGGCGTGTGCTGCAGGACGTGCTGTTCGAACAGGGCGTGGCGTTCCCGGACATCCGGTTCCGGAAGACCGGACCCTGGCCGGACACGCTGCCCGTGCGGGGCGACGACCGGTTGCTGACGCAGGCCTTGACCAATGTCTTCAAGAATGCCGCTGAAGCCGTGCTGCGAGAAGCCGACCGCCACGACGAAAGCTG
Source organism: uncultured Algimonas sp. (assembly GCF_947498175.1). Taxonomy (GTDB): domain Bacteria; phylum Pseudomonadota; class Alphaproteobacteria; order Caulobacterales; family Maricaulaceae; genus Litorimonas. Next base: position 49,096 of record NZ_CANMJB010000001.1, read on the forward strand.
GTCCGGCGTCGTGGAGACGTCCGTCCGGCAGCGCGATGGCCATATCGAGATCATCGTGCGCGACAATGGCCCCGGCTGGCCGATGGCGGATATCGAACGGCTGCTCGAACCCTATGTCACCACGCGTGAAGGCGGCACCGGGCTGGGCCTGCCGATCGTCAAGCGCATCGTGGAAGATCACAACGGGTCGATCCGTCTCGACGCGCGCGACGACGGCCGCGCCGGGGCGCAAGTGAGCTTGAAACTGCTGGCCGAGACCGGCGAGACCGACGAAGACACACTCTACCGCGAGGAAGCTGCAGAATGACGACCGACGGATTCACCATGGCGGCCCAGGACATTCTGATCGTGGAGGACGAAACCGATATTCGTTCGCTGATTGCGGGCATCCTACAGGATGAGGGACACGAGACACGCGAGGCGGCGACCTCGGACGAGGCGCTGGACGCCGTCCGCGCGCGCGAGCCGAACCTGGTCATTCTCGATGTCTGGCTGAAAGGCAGCACGATGGACGGGATCGAGCTGCTCGATACGCTCAAGCAAAGCGCACCGGATCTGCCCGTCATCATCATCAGCGGACACGGCACCGTGGAAACCGCCGTTTCGGCCATCCGCAAGGGCGCCTACGACTACATCGTCAAGCCGTTCAAGGCGGACAAGCTGATCGTGACGGCCCTGCGGGCGTTGGAGGCCGCCAAGTTGCGCCAGGAGAACCGCGAGCTGAAAGGCCGCGCCCCGTCCGATACGACCCTGATCGGCGACAGTCCGCAGATCTCCCAGCTCCGCCAGAAGATCACCCGTATCGCCGCCACCAATTCGCGCGTGCTGATTTCCGGCGGATCGGGAACGGGAAAGGAGCTGATCGCGCGACTGATCCACCGCGAAAGCACACGCTCCGGCGGGCCGTTCCGGGCCGTCAACGCGGCCTCCATGGTGCCGGAGCGGGTCGAGGAGGAGCTTTTCGGGATCGAGGGGACGGAGGGCGTCGAGAAGTCCGGCCTGCTGGAGCGCGCCCACAACGGCACGCTCTATATCGACGAGGTCGCCGACATGCCGTTGGAGACGCAAGGCAAGCTGCTGCGTCTGCTGGTCGAACAGCGGTTCCAGCGGATCGGCGGGCGCGACGACGTGCAGGTCGATGTGCGCGTCATAACATCGAGTTCCCGCGATCTGTCCGAACAGGTCCAGATGGGTCGCTTCCGCGAGGACCTTTATCACCGCCTGAACGTCATGCCGCTCGAAGCGCCGCCCTTGTCGGACCGCCGCGACGACATTCCCGCGCTGGTCGATTTCTTCATCGAACAGCTGTCCACATCCACGGGATTGCCCAAGCGCGAGATCGGGTCTGACGCCATGGCCGCGCTGCAGGCGCACGATTGGCCCGGCAATGTAAGGCAGCTGCGCAACAACGTCGAACGCCTATTGATCCTCGCGACCGGCGATCCAGGCCAACCCATCACCCTGTCGACCTTGCCGCCGGAAGTTTCCGTTGTGCGTGGCGGGCAGGCACCCGACGACAGTGAACGCATGATCGCGCTATCCTTACGCGATGCGCGCGAGCATTTCGAACGGCAATATCTGCAGACGCAGATCGACAGGTTCGGCGGCAACATTTCCCGCACCGCCAACTTCGTCGGGATGGAGCGTTCCGCCTTGCATCGCAAACTCAAGTCGCTAGGCTTGAACACGGGTAGCGGTACAGCCGCCGCGCAGGCGGACGCCGATTAGGCGCCGCCGGGTGCAGCGGCTCCGCCGGGCAAACGAGGCCGCTTCATGCGCGTGATCATCTGTGGGGCCGGGCGCGTCGGTTACGGTCTCGCCACCCGACTTGCCGTCGAAAACAACACCGTGACCGTGGTGGATCTTTCCGCAGAGCTGATCCGCAAGATCACGACCGATCTGGATGTGCGCGGCGTCGTGGGTCACGGCTCCCACCCGGATGTTCTCGTCCGGGCCGGGGTGGAAAGCGCCGACATGATCATCGCCGTGACCCAGTACGACGAAGTCAACATGGTCGCCTGCCAGATCGCCCATTCGCTGTTCGACGTGCCGACCAAGGTCGCGCGGGTCCGGGCGCAATCCTACCTCCGGGCGCAATATAACGATCTCTATTCGCGCGAGAACATGCCGATCGACATCATCATCTCGCCGGAGATCGAGATCGGCAAGGCGATCCTGCGCCGATTGTCCACGCCGGGCGCGTTCAACGTCGTGCCGTTCGCCGACGGATTGGTGCAATTCCTCGGTGTCCGGATCGGGCCGGACTGCCCCATCATCGACACGCCGATCCGGCAGATCCCGGATCTGTTCGAAGGCCTGCACGCCGCCATCGTCGGCATCCGCCGCGACGGCGTGCTGTTCGCCCCCAATCCGGACGACCCTCTGGAAGTGGGTGACGACGCCTATTTCGTCACCCGCGCCGAGCATGCCCAGCGCCTGCTCGAAGTCGTCGGAACGACCGAGTCGCGCGCACGTCATGTCGTGATCATCGGGGCCGGCAGCATCGGCACCTATGTGGCGCGCCAGCTGGAAGACCAGTCGGGCATCCGCGTCCGCGTCATCGAGGCGGACAAGGACCGGGCCGAAATGGCGGCGACCGAATTGCCCAAAACGGTCATTCTGCACGGCGACGCCATGGACGCGGCCGTCCAGGAAGAGGCAGGCGCCGACACAGCGGACCTGCTCATCGCCCTGACAGATGACGACAAGACCAACATCCTGGCCTCGATCCTGGGGCGCCGCCTGGGGGCGCATCAGAACATCGTCTTGCTGAATGAACGCTCCATGCAGGAATTGCAGAAGGATCTGGGCATCGACATGGTCATCGACCCGCGCGCCTCAACCGTGTCGTCCATCCTGCGGCATGTGCGCCGCGGCCGCATTCTCGATGTCTACATGCTCGATCAGGGATCGGCCGAAGTGCTGGAAGGCGAAGTGCTGGAAACGTCCATCTTCGCCGGAAAGACACTGGGCGAAGCCGGTGTGGAAGACGGCGTCGCCATCGGGGCCGTGGTGCGCGACGGGCGCGTCCTGATGCCCGAACCGACGCTTTTGCTCAAAGAGGGCGACCGGGTCATCCTGCTGGCCGAACGGGCTGCGTTGCGCGACATCGAGGCGCTGTTCCGCGTCGGTGTCGAGCTCTATTAGCGCCGCCATGGCCACGCCCTGGCCGGACTCCGCGCGGTGAGGCTGATCAAGATACTCCTGTGGCTGGGCTACGCATTGCTGAGCTCTGCGGCGCTGATGCTGGTGACGGCGATGCTGTCCACCATCGTGCTGGAACTGCGTGAGGCGGTGTTGATGGCTTTTCTGGCGCTCATCGCGGCCCTGACCGGCGCCTTGATGATCACGGCGAGTTTCAAGGCGGCGAGCAAGGAAAGTGCCTCTGAAGCCATCCTGTTCCTCGTCCTGTTCTGGACGGTCGTGCCGATCGTCTGTTCGCTGCCCTTCTATGTGCTGGGCGCAACGGACAGTGTCGTGACTGCCGCCTTCGAAGGGGTCTCGGCCATGACCACGACCGGGGCCAGTACGCTGGATCCGGAAAGCCTGTCGCGGACGCTTCTCTTCTGGCGCTCGTTGCTGCAATTTTTCGGCGGCATGGCTGTCGCGACCTTCGCCGTCGTCATCCTGGCCGCGTTGAACCTGACCGGTACCGGCATTCACCGCTCCGGATTGTTCACTTTCCGCACCGGACAGCTATTCGACCGGATCGTCGGTATCGGGCAGTTGATCGCCGCCATCTATCTGTTTTTCGCCGCTATCGGGTTCATGCTGATGATCATGGGCGGCACGGATACGTTCACGGCGCTGTGCCTGGCCCTGTCAGGGGTCAGCACGGGCGGGTTGCAGCCCTTCAACGGCCCGCTGGCCAATGTGCTGTCGCCCGTCTCGGCCATCGTGCTGGCGATGCTTTGCATGGTCGGCGCATTCAATATTTCGGTCGTGTGGGATTTCCTGCGTTTGCGGCGGTGGCGGTCGTTCGCCCGCATCTTCACCCATGTCGAACATCGCGGCCTGTTCGCGATCGCCGCGATCCTGTTCCTGACGACCTTGTTTTTCGCGAGCCTCTACAATTTCGGTCCGGCTCTGCTCGATGCCTTTTATTTCGTTAGCTCGGCCGGGTACCGCTACGACGTGATCAGTCTGGACATGGTGCCGGCGCCGGTCCTGATCGTAACGGCGCTGATCGGCGGATCGGCCCTCTCCACGGCGGGCGGCATCAAGGTGATCCGGCTGCTCCTGCTGTTCCGCCATCTGGGAACGGACATTGCGCGACTGTCCCACCCGTCGCGCGTCAAGCCGATCGAATTCAGGGGGCAAGCTATTGCCGACGAGGAATTCCTGTCGATCTGGATGTATTTCTTCGGCTATACCTTCTGCTTCGCTATCGGCGCGTTGTTCCTCGGAGCAGGGGGATTGCAGCTGCAGGATGCGTTGGCTGTCTCGGCGGCGTCGATCGCCAATATCGGCCCGTTGCTCGACATGACGCTGCCGTCGTCGGGCCTGCGCTATGCGGATTTCACGGGGTTGCAGCTGACCATCGCCGCGACGCTCATGCTGATCGGCCGGGTGGAAGTCCTGATTGCGCTGTCCTTGCTCATCCCGGCGACGTGGCGGCAATGACGACGTGATCCCCATGCTGTGGAACGCTCACCCCCGTGCGCCGTTATCGATTGTAATTGTAATGGCTGCGTCTAAGAACGGGCCGTAAGGCCAATCCGGTGCGATCCTCGCTGGCGCACCCAAGAACAAGACCGGGTGATCCATGTCCGAGCGCAAACAGAACCTCCAGGACGCGTTCCTCAACGCCGTACGCAAATCCAAGATGCCGCTGACGATCTTCCTGGTCAACGGCGTGAAGTTGCAGGGCGTCGTGACCTGGTTCGACAGTTTTTGCGTGCTGCTGCGCCGTGACGGCAGCTCCCAGCTCGTCTACAAACACGCTATCAGCACGATCATGCCGTCCGGCCCCGTCCAGCTGCACGATCCAGCGACAGAAGCCGACGCCGAGGCCGACGTAGACGCCACGGACAAAGACTGAAGCGCCGACCGACCTTGTTTGATCACGACATAAAGATCCAACGCGCGCTCGTCGCGCATCCCCGCTTTTCGGATGCCCGGTCCGGCGATGCGGAATATGATCTCGAAGAGGCGGTCGGTCTGGCCGAAGCGCTGGGCGTTGCCCCGGTCGAGGCGCGCATCGTGCCGATCCGGGAGGTCAAGGTCAGCAACTATTTCGGCTCCGGCCAGATCGAGGACATGGCGGCGGCCATCCAGGCGCTGGCGCTCGACGTCCTCATCGTCAACGGCGAGCTGACGCCGATCCAGCAGCGAAACCTGGAAAAGGCTCTGAACGTCAAGGTCATCGACCGGACCGGTCTGATCCTGGAGATTTTCGGTCTGCGTGCCGCGACTAAGGAAGGCCGGTTGCAGGTCGAGTTGGCGCGGCTGAACTATGAACGCTCGCGCTTGGTCCGGACCTGGACCCACTTGGAACGACAGCGCGGCGGACAGGGCTTCCTGGCCGGTCCGGGCGAAACCCAGATCGAAAGCGACCGGCGCCAGCTTAACGAGAAGATCGACCGGCTGAAGTCGCAGCTGGACGATGTGCGCCGCACCCGCGACCTGCAACGCGCCCAACGCAAGCGGTCGAGCGAACGCATCGTTGCGCTGGTTGGATATACGAATGCGGGCAAGTCGGCCCTGTTCAACCGGCTGACTACGGGCGGCGTGCTGGCCAAGGACATGCTGTTCGCGACATTGGATACGACCCACCGCGTCCTGCCGCTGCCGAGCGGGCAGAGCGCGATCCTTTCGGATACGGTGGGGTTCATTTCCGACCTGCCGACGCAGCTCATCACCTCGTTCCGCGCCACGCTGGAGGAAACGCTGGAGGCGGACGTATTGCTGCATGTGCGCGACATCTCCGATCCGCTGACGGCGCGGCGGCGCGAGGAAGTGATGGAGGTGCTGGACCAGATCGGCGCCGGTCCGGATCACGGCCAGCCGATCATAGAGGTCTGGAACAAGGCCGACCTGCTGTCGCAAGGCCGGCGCGAGGATGTCGAGTCATTGGCCGATCGGTCGCGCACCGAAGCGTCACTGACCGATTCCTACGTCGTGTCCTGCCTATCCGGGGCCGGAATCGAGGCGTTGCTGGCGGGTGTCGAGGAAGCGCTGACCCGGACCGATGAAGTCCTGAACGTCACGATCACGCCCAAGACGTTTTCGGCCCGCGCGTGGCTGCACGAAAACGGCCATGTCTTGGACGAGGAAAGCGGCATGGCTGGCGCGGTCAATATGACGGTCAGGCTGTCTGAAAGCGATGCCGGGAAGTTCCGGTCGAACCATGCGGCGTTGGTGAACGACTAGGTTTCGTCGCGTTTCACGGCCTGCCAATGGCCTTCCATCGCGTCCAGGGACAAACCGTCGAGCGATCCGCCGGCCCGCGCTTCGGCGGCGTCGAAGCGCCGTGTGAACTTCGCATTGGCGTCGCGCAGGGCGGCTTCGGCGTTCAGCCCGAGCTTGCGCACGAGATTGACGACCGAGAACAACAGGTCGCCCGCTTCCTCATGACGGTCTTGCGGTGCGGCGTCGCGCAACTCCGCCGCTTCTTCCACGATCTTGTCGAAGGCGCCGTCGCCGTCGGGCCAGTCGAAGCCGACCTTGGCCGCGCGTTTCTGCAGCTTCTGGGCGCGCATGAGAGCGGGCAGCGCGAGCGCCACCCCGTCTAGCGTTCCGCCGGTCCGTTCGGCAGCTTTCATTTCCTCCCAATCGGCCTTCTCCGTATCTCCGAAGACATGCGGATGACGGCGGACCATCTTCTCGACCAGCGCATCGGCGACGTCGTCCAGATCGAAAGCACCGGCTTCGCTGGCGATACGGGCATGGAACAGGACCTGGAACAGCAGGTCGCCCAATTCCAATTTCAGCGCGGCCATGTCCGACTGGTCGATGGCATCCTTGACCTCATAGGCTTCTTCGATCGTGTAGGGTGCGATGGTCTCGAAGGTCTGCGTGCGGTCCCAAGGGCAATCGGTGCGCAGCCGCTCCATCAACGCTTTCAGCCGGGTATATCGGTCTTGGGGCAGACCATCGCAACTGACGCTCATGGCTTGGGCTGACGCAGAGCGCGCAGGACGAGCGCGCCGAGCACCAGCGCGGTCGCGCCGTAGCTGCCCCAGATGAAGATGGCGAACGGCCCCATATCCATCATAGCGCTTCCATGCGGGCCGTCGCGGCAGGCGCAGGGCAGCGGGCGGCCCGTGCGGTCGCGATTTCGGCCAGCATGCCCCGCACGGTCAGCCATCCGAGCAGCAGCGTATAGCCTGTCGCCATCAGCATGAGCGGCACCAGCAACTCCATCGCCAATCCGGGGCTTTCGGGCATCGATACCGTGGCGGATTGGTGCAATGTGTTCCACCATTCGACGGAAAACTTGATGATCGGAATGTTCACCCAACCGATCATGGCGGTGATGGCAGCAAGGCGCGAGGCGCGCTTGCGGTCTTCGACCACCTGCCAGATCGCCATGTAGCCGACGTAGATAAAGAACAGGACCAGCACGCTCGTCATGCGGCCGTCCCATTGCCAATAGGTGCCCCAATCGGGCTTGCCCCACAGGCTACCGGTGATCAACGCCAGCGCCGTGAAGGCCGCGCCGGGCAGGGCGAGCGACCGGGCCGCCATATCGGCGAGCGGGTGGCGCCAGACGAAACTGACGAGGCTGGCAATCGCGATCGCGCTATAGGCCGCCATGGCCGACCAAGCGGCGGGCACGTGGACATACATGATGCGCACCGTCTCGCCATGTTCGGCTTCGGGCGGCGAGGCGATCAGCGACTGCCACAGGCCGAGCGTCAGCGTGACCAACGCGCCCCATCCCAATAGCGGGCCCAACCAGCGGGCGAGGCCGACAAAACGTTGGGGATTAGCAAACCGGCTGAACATCATGCGCCTCTATTCGCCGCGAGCGCCGCGACCGTCGCGGGCAGTCCTAGCGCGACGGCGATGAAGCTCAAGCCTGCAAGGATGCGAAATTGCACCGTAGCCAGGCCGTCCGCGGCGAAGACGTTCGCCGCTTCCGTCCCGAAGATCAGCACGGGGATAAGCAGAGGCGCCGTCAGGATGACCGCCAGAACGCCGCCGCTGCGCTGTCCCGCCAGCAAAGCGCCCGTCACGGACGCATAGGCCGTCAGGGCAGGCGCGCCGACGATCAGCGACAATACGGTTCCCGTGATCGATGGCCCGTCCATGCCCAAGAGCAGCGCTAGAAACGGGGCTGCCAGGATAAGCGGGATAATGGCCGTCAAGGCGAAGGACAGGCATTTGGCCGTCGCGATCGCCGTTTCCGACGCGCCCGCATGGTGCATCTGCGCCAACGCGCCGGTTTCCTGATCCGGCTGATAGAACCGATCGAGGCCGAGCAGGGCGGACAAGGTCGCGGCGAGCCAGAGCAGGCCGGGGCCGAGCGCGGGCTGTGATCCGCCCAGGGCGAGACCGCACAGCAGCACGAACAGGGCCATGAAGGCGAGCGACAGTCCCGTGCCGGATGCACCGCGTGCGGCGAGACGAAGGTCGCGCAGGAGGATGGCGCGCATCATGACCCCGGTTCCAGAACGAGTTTGTGGGCGGTCACGCCGTCGATCGGCACGGGCTGATGAGACGCGATCACGGCAAGCCCGCCGTTAGATAGATGATCGCTTAGCACATGGGTAACGCGCGCGCGGCCCTCCGTGTCCAGACCGGCCAGAGGTTCGTCCATCAGCCACGCGCCACGGTTGGAGGCCATCAACCGCGCCAGGGACAAGCGTCGGCGCTGCCCGGCCGACAGACCGGCGACCGGCGTATCGGCGCGCCCTGACAGGCCCACTGATTCGAGCCGGGCCTGCAAGACTTTTCGGTCTCGATAGAGCGTCTGCCAGAAGGCCAGCTCCTCGCCCAGTTTCAGGCCGTTGCGTTCCGGACCTTGGTGAGCCGCGTAGGCCACGGCATTTTCAGGCCGAACCCGATGATCGGCTATCATCCAATCGACGCTTCCCGCGTCCGGTCGCAACAATCCCGCCAAAGCAAGCAGCAAGGTCGTCTTGCCGATGCCGTTCGGACCCGTCAACCAAAGCGCGTCGCCAGGGCCCAATTCGAGCGACAGGCCTTCGATCAAGCGTCTATCGCCTCGCGACAGGTGCAGGGAGTCAACCGACAGGGAGATCGGGCGCGCAAGCGTGTCGAACCGGTCCGGCATGGCGCCCCTATGGCGCGCCTTTTGACCGATGTCACGCCGAGCGGACTCAACCGATTGCAGCCGGGTTGGGCGCAGTCTATCTAGGGATCATGACCGCGCGCAGCATGACCCCGCCCACCATAACTCCGCCTAGGCGAAACCGTCGGCTCGGATTGATCGCTCTCGTCGGCGTCGGACTTGCTTTGGGCGTGACGCTCATCCTGTCGGCCTTGAGCGATAACACGCAATTCTTCTACAATCCGGCGGATGTCATGGCGAAGGGTTTCGTTCCGCAGTCGGAAACGTTCCGGATCGGCGGATTGGTCGCGGAAGGATCCATTGCGCGGACCGGCATCACGACGACTTTCAATGTCGAGGATTTCGAGCGACCCATGCCGACACCGATCAAGGTCACGCATAACGGACAATTGCCCAATCTCTTCCGCGAAGGGCAGGGCGTGGTCGTGTCGGGCCGTATGATCGGCGAGACGGAGTTCTATGCCGAAGAAGTGCTCGCCAAACATGACGAGAACTACCAGCCCAAGATCGACTACCAGGACGAGATCGCGAGCTGACAATCCGGTGACGAGCGGTTCGGCTGATGTGGGGCAACCTCACCGCTCGCCGTGCCTGCCGAAGCAGACGCGGCGGCTATGACAGGTCCGAAACGCTTTGAGCTAGGGCATAATCGCTTGCGAACGCCGTGTTTCCCAGATCGGCACACTTATCGCTCATAATGGTTAATTCGGCTTCGATCCGCGTCCGACGATCACCGCCCCGTCGGCCATGACGAAGTCCACATCTTCGAGCGCCCGGACATTTTGCAGCGGATTCTGATCGACGGCGATAATGTCCGCATCCGCACCCGGAGCGATCACGCCGATCCTGCCATCCAGATTGAACAGTTCGGCATTGATGACCGTCGCGCTCTGGATCGCCTGCATGGGAGTCTGGCCCCATTGGACCATGTAAGCGAATTGCCGCCCGTTCAGCCCGTGCTTGTAGACACCGGCATCCGACCCGAAGGCAATCGGGACGCCGGCCCGGACCGCGGCCTGGAAGCGCTCGCGCTGGGCCTTGCCGACCTGTCGCTCCTTTTCGAGACTGGCCGGAAGTATGCCGGCGGCTTCGCCCTCGGACAGGATGTAATCCGAGACATAGATGTCCATGGACAGGACGGTGCCGTTCTCGAGCGCTAGGCGAATGCCCTCGTCGGAAATGAGCGAGGCGTGTTCGACCGAATCGACGCCCGCCCGGATCGCCGAGTTGATGCCGCGTTCTCCATGCGCGTGCACTGTGGCCTTCATGCCGAGCTGATGCGCTTCGTCCACGATGGCTTCCATTTCCTCTAGGGTGAATTGCTGCGCACCGATGGTCGTGCCTTTGGACAGGACGCCGCCCGTGCCGCAGAACTTGATGACTTCGGCGCCGTATTTCTTGTTCTCGCGGACTTTCCCGCGGACTTCCCAGGGTCCGTCCGCGACACCGCCGCCGACCGCGCCGTATTCATAGGGCAGCAGATTGTTGTCGCAGTGCCCGCCCGTGATGCCGATGGCCCGCCCGGCCGGAATGACTTGCGGGCCGATTATGTCGCCGTCCGTGATAGCGTCACGCAAGGCGACATCGGTGAAATCGGGCGCGCCGACATTGCGGACCGTCGTGAACCCAGCTTCCAATGTACGTTTCGCATTGCGTACGCCCGTAATGGCGGCCCGGGGCGTGGAACGGGTCAGTCGCCTGTAACCGTGCAAAGTCGCATCGCTGGTGAGATGGACATGCGCGTCGGAGAGCCCGGGCAGGACCGTCATGTCGGACAAGTCGATCATAGTGGCTGATACGGCCCGGCGGGTATACTCCTCCTCTGACAGCACATCGGTGATCGTGCCGTCCTCGATCAGGATATAGCGGTCCGACAGGGTCGTTCCGGCTTTCGTATCGATTAGCGTTCCGGCGCGGATGACCGTGTCGGTCGCCCAGCCAGCTGACGGCAGGATGAAGGCAAGCAGGAGAGAAAGCGCGGTTTTCATGTCGGTGCCTGTGGTCGTTGCTGTCGTTTGAAGCTAAGCGCGGCGGCGATGGAACCGCAAGCGGAAAGCAGGGAAGAGAGCTTGGCCGATCTGGTCATCTCCGGTGCCGGACTGTCGGGGCTCGTCACGGCGTGGCGGTGCCTTTCGGTCAATCCGGGCCTCATCATCGACCTGTACGAAATTTCGGACCGTATCGCGGGCGACCACACTTGGTCGTTCAATGCGACAGACATCGCGCCGGAGCTTCGCGACTGGTTCGCCCCGTTCGTCGCGCATCGCTGGCCCGATTACGAAGTCCGCTTCCCCGACCGCAGACGTGTTCTGCCGATCGGATACCGTTCCGGCAATTCCGTAACCCTGCGTAACGCCGTGGCGCCTTTCATCGCGGCAGGGCGGTTGCGGGTTCACCTCGGCCGGACGAAACCGGACGACGCTGCGCCGCACATCGATGCCACGGGCTTCGCCCTGCGTGACGACGAGTTCGCAGGATGGCAGAAGTTCGTCGGCCACGTCATCCGCACGGACGAGCCGCACGGCGTAAAACGCCCCGTCATCATGGATGCGACGGTCGAGCAGATCGACGGCTACCGGTTCATGTACCTCCTTCCGTTCTCCGACCGGGACCTGCTGGTCGAAGACACGTATTTCTCCGACGATCCGCATCTGTCCGAGAATGCGATCGGGGACCGCATCGAACGCTATATCGCCGGCAAGGGATGGAACGACTACAAGACCGTGCGGCGTGAGAAAGGGGTTCTGCCCATGATGATGGCAACGGACCGCCGGGACGATAGCGCGAAGATCGGGCTGGGCGGCGGCTTCGCCGTGGCGGCGACCGGCTTCACCGTACCGCACGCCGTCGAGGTTGCAGATGTCATCGCCCAGGCCATCTTGAGAAACGGACCTTCGGCCGTGCCCGGAGCCGTGGCGGATTTCCGGGCCCATCACCTTCGCCGAGAGACTTATGCGCGATTGCTGAACCGCATGTTTTTCCGCGCGGCCGATCCGTCGCGACGCTATGTCGTGTTGCAACGTTTCTACGGTCTGGGCGAAGGGTTGATCCGCCGTTTCTACCGGAACGGTTTGACCGCGCGCGACAAGGCGCGCATCCTCATCGGAAAGCCCCCCGTGCCCGTTAGCAGGGCGCTTGCCAATTTCAGCGAAAAGGCGTTCATCCGCCGCGAACGCGCCAAAGGACCACCATCATGAACGCAGCCATCGATCCGGCCGACATCGCCGCCGCCAAGCAGGGCGCGGACGGAAAGCCGACGGCCATCGTGATCGGCGCCGGTTTCGGAGGCATCGCACTGGCCATCCGGCTGCAAAGCATGGGCTTCGACGTCACCCTGGCCGACAATCGCGACAAGCCGGGCGGCCGTGCTTATGTATATGAAGAGGACGGCTTCAAGTTCGACGGTGGCCCGACCGTGATCACCGATCCGAATTGCCTGCGGGAGCTATGGGAGCTGTCCGGCCGCAAGATGGACGATTACGTCACCTTGCTGCCCGTCGATCCGTTCTACCGACTGCAGTGGGAAGACGGCGACACACTGGATTATTGGGAAAGCCAGGAACGGCTGGAAAGCGAAATCGCGCAGCGCAATCCCGACGATGTGAAAGGCTACCGAAAGTTCCTTGCCTACAGCCAGGAGCTTTACCGCGAAGGCTATGAGAAGCTCGGCACGACGGCGTTCCTGAAATTCCGCCAGATGCTGCAGGCGGCGCCGCAGCTTGTGCGATTGCGCGCCGACAAGAGCGTCTATGCCATGGTCAGCAAGTTCGTGAAGAACGAACGCGTGCGGCAGCTGCTGTCTTTCCAGTCGCTGTTGGTCGGCGGCAATCCATTCAAGACCAGCTCGATCTATGCGCTCATCCACGCGTTGGAACGCAAGAGCGGCGTCTGGTTCGCCCAAGGCGGAACCGGGGCGCTGGTGGACGGCATGATCCGTCTGTTCGAAGATCTCGGCGGCACGGTGAAGCTGTCTACGGAAATTACCGATATCCGCACCGACGACGACCGCGTGACAGGCGTCGAGGCCGCAGACGGCTGGTCGATGGATGCCGATCTTGTCGCCAGCAACGCGGATGTTGTGCACACCTATTCGAAACTTCTGCGCGGTCACGACCGCGGCAAGAGCTACGGGCGCAGCCTGACCAAGAAGAGTCATTCCATGTCGCTCTTCGTGCTCTATTTCGGACTGAAGACAACCCATCCGGACATGAAGCACCATATCATTCTGCTGGGACAGCGCTACCGCGAGCTGATTGCGGAGATCTTCGGAAAGGGCCGCAAGGTGCCGGAGGACTTCTCGCTGTATCTGCATGCGCCCTGCGTGACGGATCCCTCCATGGCACCGGAAGGCTGTTCATCCTACTATGTCCTGTCGCCCGTGCCGCATCTCGGCCATGCCGATGTGGATTGGGACACGTTCGGCGAAGCCTATACGGACAAGATTCTGGACTATCTGGAAGAACACGCCATTCCGAACCTGAAACGCGATCTGGTCGTCCGGAAGACACTGACTCCGTTCGGCTTCCGGGACGAGATGAATACCCACTTGGGGAGCGCTTTTTCCATCGAGCCTGTGCTGACCCAGTCGGCCTGGTTCCGACCCCATAATCGCGACGACGTGCTGGGCAACATGTATATTGTCGGTGCGGGCACGCATCCGGGGGCCGGCGTTCCAGGCGTTGTCGGTGCGGCCAAGGCAACGGCGGGTGTCGTGGCGGACGATTTCAAGGCCGCGTTGGCGCGCTAGGCTCACGGGCTCGTGACGGGATCTCACGACAGAGTGTCGCACTGTCGCAATTCTATCTGTTAGGCGCTTCCCACTTCAAACCGGGAGGCCTTCATGCCCAATCTCCGCTTGCCGCTCTTTTTGACGCGGCTGTCCATCTTCTATTTCCTGCTGCCTTGGCAGGTGATGCGGTTCACCAACCCTGACCAGATCGATAAGATCGCCGACACATACTATCACACGTCGGGCGGCATTCCGGATTGGGTCAACCTGGCGGTCGGTGCATTCTGGATCGCGCTGCTTATTGCCTTCGTGATCGGGTTCAAGAAGCGTGTGACCTATGGCTTGGTCTTCATCCTGCATGTCGGCGCCATTCTGATCTCGGTCCAGGCTTATGTCTGGGGCCTTGAGAGCTTTCAGCAGATCTTTCTGGCAGCGCTGCCAGCCTCTGCGGCGATGGGACTGCTCTATCTCTTGCGAGACCAAGACACGCTTCTTGCGCTGAAATAGCGTAGCGCGAAATCCCTGGCGTCCTTCCAATCCAAGGACGGTGTCCAGCCCGTAGTAAAATCAGGCGGCATTTCACATCCTTTGGGTGCGGCCGACAGAGTCCATGATCTTCCCCTTGTGAATGGACATGATAGCGCTCGTGACGGCTCCTCCTAGTCGCGAGCGCTATTTTCGTTTCGGGCCGAACCAGCCGCGAACAAGCACCAGCCACGTCCGGTCGGATAGGATAACAAGAGCGACGATCGCCAAGCCCCACCAGACGGAACGGCCAGTCCACCAGATCCAGATCAGGGCGGCAAAAGCTGCGAGGTAGAGCAATAGGGCGACGGCGAAACCCCACACGGCCCGTACCTTTTGCTTCATGCTTCGAGTTCGCGCGGCAGGATCAGATCGATCGCCCGCCAGCTGCCAGGCGAGAGCCAGTCATCGTCAGACACACGTTCCAGAACGGTGCAGGCACCGGTCGGAAAATCGTCGAACCGACCCGAGAACAGCGAATGAAGTTCCGCCCATCCGGGATTGTGACCGAGCCACATGAGCTTGCCGGCATCCGGTTCGCCCTTCCGGCGAGCGACATCCAGAACATTGCGCGGCGATGCATGGTAGAACTCCGGCAGATAGGTCACAGTTTGTGCGCCTGGGATGGCGCGGATCAGGCGCATGGCGGTCTCCCGCGTGCGCCGGGAATCGCTGCTCCAGATCGTGTCCGGTGCATATCCGCGCGCCTGCAGGGCCTGTCCGATAGCCGTGGCGGCGCGCCTGCCCCGTTCGTTCAAAGGGCGGTCATGGTCGCGCATGTCCGGATCGGCCCAGCTGGACTTGGCGTGACGCATGAACAGAAGGTGGGATAGCATGGCCAATGCCCTAGCGCGAAGTGGGCGGGGCGGCCACTCCGCAGCGCTATTCCATGGTGTAGACGATGCCGAGTCGGCTGACCGTATCGGTTTTTTCGCGCCCGACCGGCACGTCCGTATGGGTTTCGACGCGGAAACTCGCCCGCATGGCGAGCGCGCCGAACAGGTCCGATGTCACGGAGGTCTCGTTGATCAGATAGGTATCCACATCCGAATAGAAGATCTCGGTATCGTTGGCCAACGCGACGGCTTCGCTGAAGTCGTATTCGAAGTCCGAAAACAGCCGCGCGGATGTAAAGCTGTCCTTGCGATTGATGGGATCGTCCGGGGCTTTCTGTTTCAGACGGGCTTTCTGGGACCGGTAGCCGATCCCGGCTTCGAGCTTCCACATGATCGGTTCCGTTTCCAGCACCTGATAGCCATAACCGGAGCCTAGGAAGGCCCCGTTCTTGAAGGCGCCGAAATCGTCGCTGAAATAGTTGGCGTTGGCGAACAGGTAGCTGCGCTCGCCAATGTCGCGCCCGATCTTGTAATCGACCCTGAACCGCTCCTTGTTGGTGCGGCCACGGGCCTTGCCGTAATCGGCCGATGTCGCGAGGTTGTGACGCCAATCCGCGCCCCGGTTTTTCAATTTCAGCCTGATGCCGACATTTGTGGTGTTGTTGTTGCCCGTCGTGTTGGAACCGTTCAGCTCGATAGTGCCGCCCCATCCCGGATCCGCGGCATCCTTCGCCAAAGCTGGCGAGGACATGCCGACAATCAGGAAAGTCAGGATGGTTATGGGACGCGACAAGAGACGACACTCCAGTAGTGTGATTCAGTAACACGATGCCGACGGCACGGTTAACGGAGCCTTGACGAGGCTGCGCTTTACGCCTCCGTTCCGCGCGCCTAAAAGCGGCGCGCACCTTCCATCGGCCTAAAGCGCAGCAAGACCTATCATGTTCGATATCAAAGCCATCCGTGAAAAACCCGACAGGTTCGACAGCGCATGGGCGCGCCGTGGGCTAGACCCGCAAACGCCGAGGATTCTCGAAAGGGACGCTGTCATCCGCAAGACCAAGACGATGGTTCAGGAAGCCGAAGCCGCGCGCAACAAGGCTTCCAAGCAGATTGGTGCCGCCATGGGTCGGGGCGATGCCGATGAAGCCGAACGGCTGAAGGCGGAAGTGGCAGGCGCAAAAAATGTCATTGCCGTGCTCGGCACCCAATTGGAGACCGAGGAAGACACGCTGAATGCTTTGTTGGCGGGTCTGCCGAACCTTCCAGCCGATGACGTTCCGGAAGGTGCGGGAGAAGAGGACAATGTCGAGATCGTCAAATGGGGCGAGCCGAAAGAGTTTTCCTTCGAGCCCAAGGCCCATGACGATCTGGGCGAGGCGCTCGGCCTGATGGATTTCGAAACGGCGGCGAAGATGAGCGGCAGCCGTTTCGTCATCCTGCGCGGTGCGCTGTCGCGTTTGGACCGCGCATTGGCGGCCCTTATGCTCGACATGCAGACAGGCGAGGGGTTCGAGGAGACGTCGCCGCCCTTGCTCGTCTGGCCGATAGCGCTTCACGGCACGGGACAACTGCCGAAGTTCGCCGAGGACCTCTACGGCACGCAAGAGCATTTCCTGATCCCCACCGCCGAAGTCTCGCTGACCAATACGGTGCGGGAGAGCATATTGGACGCGAATGTGCTTCCCAAGCGCCTGACCGCGCACACACCGTGCTTCCGCAGCGAAGCGGGGTCGGCCGGGCGGGATACGAAGGGGATGATCCGGCAGCACCAGTTCAACAAGGTGGAACTGGTCAGTATCTGCGCGCCGGACCAGGCGGAGGAGGAGCATAAGACGATGCTGTGTTGCGCGGAGCGCGTCTTGCAGGCGTTGAAACTGCCATACCGCGTGGTCGAGCTCTGCACCGGCGACCTCGGTTTCGGAGCACAGAAGACCTACGATATCGAAGTCTGGTTGCCGAGCCAGCGGACCTACCGCGAAATCAGCTCGATCTCGAATTGCGGAGACTTCCAAGCGCGGCGGATGAATGCGCGTTACAAGGCGGGCGAGAAGGACAATCGCTTCGTCCACACTTTGAACGGCAGCGGTCTGGCCGTGGGCCGGACGCTGGTCGCGGTGCTGGAAAACTACCAGAGAGAAGACGGCAGCATTACGATACCGGACGTGCTGGTGCCGTATATGGGCGGGATGGAGACGATCGGATAGGTCACGCCAAAACCCGGCCCCCGGCGAAAGGCGCCTGAGGCGAGCCGATCGTTGAGTGTCTTGATCGTCTCAGAGAGGTCGGCAAGCCGCTTCCAACCAAGCCTTCACTTCGCCATCGAACTCCGGCCCGATCTCTTTGAACACGCGGACATGATAGCCGTCGACATAGTCGCGTTCTGCCTCGGTCAACATATCCGTGTCGATCAGGTCGCGGTGTAGCGGGGCAAGTGTCAGAGTGTGGAAGCCGTGCATCGGTCGTTCCCCGCCCGGAATGTCTTGTGCTTCGGTCACATATTGCAGGTTCTCGATCCGGATGCCGTATTCGCCCTCGCGGTAATATCCGGGTTCGTTCGACACGATCATGCCGGTTTCCAGTGCGACAGTGTTCGGTGTCTTGGAAATGCGTTGCGGGCCCTCATGGACGCCCAGGAATGCGCCGACGCCGTGGCCGGTGCCGTGGTCGTAATCCAGTCCGGCCTGCCAGAGCGGGTAACGGGCGAAAGCGTCGAGATTGGATCCTGTCGTGCCGGACGGAAAGCGGATCGTGGCCAATGTGATATGCCCCTTCAGGACCAGCGTGAAATGCTCGCGCATAGCCTGGGTCGGGGTTCCGATGGGAACGGTGCGCGTCACATCCGTCGTGCCGTCCACATATTGCCCGCCACTATCCACCAGATAGAGCGTGCCCGGCTTGAGCGGCAATGTGGTCGCAGTATTCACGCGGTAATGCGGATGGGCCCCGTTCGGTCCGGAACCGGATATGGTTTCGAAAGACAGGTCCTTCAGCGATCCGGTCTCGTGGCGATAGGTCTCGAGCTTCACTGCGGCGTCTATTTCGTCATAGTCACCGGATTGCGCCTCGGTATCCAGCCAATGAAGGAAGCGGATCAAGGGCACGGCGTCGCGACGGTGTGCCGTTTCGGTCCCGCGCAGCTCCGCTTCCGTCTTCTTCGCTTTGGGCAGGGCAACCGGATCCTGCTTGGCCAGAACCGTCGCGCCCGCCTCTTTCAAGACCTGCGAGTGCCAAGCCGATCCTGTCGTCGGATCGACGATGACGCTTTTGCCCGACCATGCCTTCATATCGGCGTCGAGCGATTGTTCGGACGTGATGGACACTTGATTGCCCAGATGCGATCGTACCGCGTTGGATAGCTTGTCCGGATCGGTGTATAGGGTCACGCGACCTTCGGCGTCGATAATGGCATTGCCCAGCAAGAGCGGCGTACAGCGCACATCGGCGCCGCGCAGATTGAGCAACCACGCGATCGAAGCCGGCGCCGTCAACATGGCGGCATCCGCGCCCGCATGGCCTATGGCGGCCGCGATCTCCTTGCGCTTGTCCGCATGGCTCTTTCCAGCCAGATCGTCCGGCTGGACCGAAACCACCCCCTTGGGCGGGGCGGGGCGGTCCGTCCAGGCCATGTCGATGGGATTGGCGTCCAGCGCGATGAGCGCCGCGCCTGCACCTTCGGCTGCCTTTGTCAAAGCCGCCACGGCCTTGACCGAATGCAAACGCGGGTCGTAACCGACCCGTTCGCCCTTGCGCAGATTGTCACGCAACCATTTGGCGACCCCGTCTTCCAGCCGCGCATAGTCGAAGAGATCACCGTCAACCTGTTGACGCACTTGCAGCGTATAGCGCCCGTCCACGAACATGGCCGCCCGGTCCCGCAGGACGATAGCGGCGCCCGCCGAACCGGTGAAGCCCGTCGCCCACATCAGCCGTTCATTGTGGTCGGGCAGATACTCGTTATTGTATTCGTCCTCATGCGGGATCAGCAATCCATCGAGGTCGAGGCGGTCCAACTCGGCGCGCAGCAAGGGCACATGGTCCCGCCCCATTTGCGGTCCGCCGACCACGTCGAAATTCTGTATCAAGTCTGTCGTTTGTCTGCCCATGATGCGGCTCTAGGCGCTTTCGGCCGCAAGGAAAAGGCAAGCCCCTTAAAAACGCAGCCGATCCGTGCTATGGTCGTTTTCGTCACCGTCCGCAGAGGCGGGACGTGAAAAGGAGCATTCATGGCCGCACGGCTGTTCGGATTGAAATTTCTATCGACACATGGTTCGGGTTTGGGCTTGGACAAAACCGAGCCGCGGCCCACTCGGACGGGTGACAAACCTCTGAACATCAACCCCGCACCCGACCTTCTAGATTTCGAGTATCCGCCGGAATCCGCTTTCGCCCGTCGCGACAGAACCGACGAGTTAACGCCGAGCTAACATTTCCGCGAGGTTCCCACCGTTTTTGCATAGCTCCGTCCGAAGCTTGGTGGTTCTTCCAGATTGAGTCCGCGACTACATGCCGTCCGCGAAATCAGGCATAGCATGTCGCTGTGCCATCCGATCTGAACGAAGAACCGAAAGAGGACAATGTCTTACCAATTCGATACCGCACGCCTGCGTACGCAGGATAAGGTCAAGCTTGGCGAAATCGCCCAGCTTCGCCTTCTGGCCCGCCGCTCGGCACGCCAGAGCCGTCGCGCCCTCCGCGCGATCTAGCTCCGCCAGCCATGAAAATATGAAGAGCCCGGACTTTGTGTCCGGGCTTTTTTTATGGGCGCGCCCATAGGGATGTCCAGCCACCCAGGCTGGGGCGGGACTGGACTGTCAGGCCGGTCTTGCGGAAAGCATCCGCCACCCATTGCGCCTGTTCATCCAGAATGCCCGACAGGATTGCCTGCCCGTCTGGGCTTATCGCACCCGCAATGTCCGGCGCCAACTCGCGCAGTGGACCGGCGAGGATGTTGGCGATGATCAGGTCGAAGGTCCGACCGCGAAGGCTGTCCGCCTCGAACCCGTCTGCGACTAGAGACTCGTAGGATACATCGTTCGACATCGCGTTCGAGATTGCCACTTCGATGGCCATGGGATCGATATCGGTCGCCAATATCGACGCTTCCGGGAAGAGTTTGGCCGCAGCGATGGCGAGAACGCCTGCGCCGGTGCCAAGATCCAGGATTTGCCCCGGCTTCGCTCCGGAGGTTTCCAGTTCGTCCAGCATCAGCAGACAGCTTTGCGTGGTGCCGTGATGTCCGGTCCCGAATGCCTGACCGGCATCGACCTGAATGGGAAATGCAAGGCCGCGCGGCGGCGTGTCGTGACTGCCATGGATGGCAAACCGTCCGGCCATGACCGGTGCCAGACCGGATTGGCTCAGCCTGACCCAATCTTCGTTCGGCACCTGAGAGATCGCGAATTCCAGTCGCGGGTCGATTGTTGCCGATGCGGCTTCGGCATGGGCCTTGGTTTCATAGAGCGCTTGGATGTGAACCCGGTCGGGACCGTCATCGAAAATGGAGACGGACAGCGCTTCCGTCATGTCGTCGAAGCCGAGCGTTTCAGCCAAGGCGTAGCCGGCTTCTGGCGTTGTCCGAACGGCCAAGGCAAACGGTCGGGACATGCCGTCAGACATCTGCGGCGCGCTGCACGAAACCGTCCAGTACCATTTTCTCGCCCGCCTTGTCGAACTCCACGGTCAGCTTAGTGCCGTCGGCCGACATGACCTCGCCATACCCGAACTTGGTGTGGAAAACCCGTTCGCCGACCGTGTAGTTGGAGGTCTTGCCCTTGGCCGGCCGGCGCACGGCGTGACCTTCGATCTCCTTGGGTTCGCGTCCGAATTGGCGATCCTTGTTCTTCTGATAGCGTTGCCACCCGGGCGACGCGCGCCCGGACTGCGCCTTGGCGAAGGTGCGGCCGAAATCTTCCTGCACGCGGTCCGCGATCAGGGACGGATTGTACTGGTTGGCTTCGCTTTCGACATCCACATGCTCGATCGGCAGCTCGTCGATGAAACGGGACGGCAAGGACGATTGCCAGGATCCATAGACCTGCCGATTGGCCGCAAAATAGATTTTCGCCATTTCCCGCGCCCGGGTGATGCCGACATAGGCGAGGCGGCGTTCCTCTTCGAGACCCGCCATGCCGCTTTCGTCCAGCGCCCTTTGGCTCGGAAATGTGCCTTCTTCCCAACCCGGCAGGAAGACGAGCGGAAATTCGAGGCCCTTGGCGCTGTGCAGCGTCATCAGGCTGATTTCGTCCTCCTGCGGCCCGGACTCCACGTCCAGCACCAGGCTGACATGTTCCATATAGGCATCGAGCGTATCGAACTCGCCCATCGCGGAGATCAGCTCCTTGAGGTTTTCCAGACGGCCCTGGCTCTTTGCATCCTTATTGTCGCGCCACATCTGGGTGTAGCCGGACTGATCGAGGATGCGCTCGGCCATTTCGGTGTGTTTTGTGTCTCGTGCTTCGCGCCGCCAGCGATCGATGTCTTGCGTGAAAGCGCGCAGGCTGGTGCGGGCCTTGCCGCGAATTTCGTCCGTGCGGATCATGGTGCGCGTCGCCTGTTCCAGCGAGACGTTCATCGCCCGAGCCGCTTCCTGCAGCTTGCGCACGCTGGTCGCACCGATACCGCGTTTGGGCGTATTGACGATGCGCTCGAACGCGAGATCGTCCGTATCGGACCGCAAGACACGCAGATAGGCGTGCGCGTCGCGGATTTCGGCGCGTTCGAAGAAGCGGGGCCCGCCGATGACACGGTAGGGGAGGCCGAGCTGGATGAAGCGTTCCTCGAAGTTGCGCATCTGGCGCGAAGCGCGAACGAGGATCGCAACATCATTGTATGAGCGGCCTTTGGTCTTCCAGTTCTCGATTTCGCCGCTGATGATGCGCGCTTCGGCCGGTCCGTCCCAGACGCCCGTCACGCTGACCTTGTGGCCGCCTGCATCGTCGGTCCACAAGGTCTTGCCGAGCCGGTCCTTGTTGGCCGCGATCAAGCCGGAGGCCGCACCGAGAATGTGCTCGGTCGAGCGGTAGTTCCGTTCCAGCCGGATGACCTTGGCGCCGGGGAAATCGGCTTCGAAACGCAGGATGTTATCCACCTCCGCGCCGCGCCAGCCATAGATGGACTGGTCGTCGTCGCCGACGCAGCACACATTGTTCGACCCCTGGGCCAGCAGCCGCAGCCAGAGATACTGCGCGACGTTCGTATCCTGATACTCGTCCACAAGTAGGTAGCGGAACTTGTCGTGGAATTTCTTCAGGACATCCGGGTTCTGCTGGAAAATCGTGATGTTGTGCAACAAGAGATCGCCAAAATCGACCGCGTTGAGTATTTTCAGCCGGGCTTGGTAGGTCGCGTAGATCTCGACGCCTTTGCCTTCGGCGAAGGCATGGCCGTCATCCGCTCCAAGCTTGTCGGGCGTCAGACCCTTGTTCTTCCATCCGTCGATCAGCGAGGCCATATAGCGCGCCGTCCAGCGTTTGCTGTCGATGCCCGCGGCTTCAATGACCTGTTTCAACAGGCGGATCTGGTCATCCGTGTCGAGGATGGTGAAGCTGCTCTTGAGATCCACCAGCTCGGCATGAATGCGCAGAATCTTGGCCGCGATGGAGTGGAACGTTCCGAGCCACGGCATGCCTTCCATCTGCTCGCCCATCAGCCCGCCGACGCGTTCGCGCATCTCGCGCGCTGCCTTGTTGGTGAAGGTGACGGACAGGATCTGGCTCGGCCAGGCGAGGCGGTTGCGGATGATATGGGCCAGCCGCGTCGTCAGCACCCGGGTCTTGCCGGTGCCGGCTCCGGCCAGCACCAATAACGGCCCTTCCGTGCTGAGGACCGCTTCGCGCTGTTCGGGATTCAGTCCCTCCAGATAGTCGGCCGACCCATCGACCGTCCGCACCGGCATGGCGCGCGCGGAAATCGAGCCTGCGGACGCAGGCGCGGGCGGCGCAGGCTGGAACGAATCGGATGGCGGCATAGTCTTTGGAACATAGGGACAACATCGCCGCGTGGCGAGGGGGCCAATGCGGCGCTTTACGTGGGCAACGCGTCTTCCTACATCGGAACCATGCTCGGCGCGCTTTACAATGGCGATATCCTTTCCCTGTCATCGACCTTGCGCAACGAAGCCTTGGACGCGCCGGACGGTACGGCCCGGAAACTCAGCAAGCTTTGCGGGTCGTGGGTCGAAGTCGATGTCGCGATGGAGGGCGGCTTTGTCAGCGATGCCGCGCTTCGCGTGCAGGCCTGCGCCTTGGGGCAAGCCAGCGCCGCGGTCTTGAAGGCGAATATCCTCGGGGCTGATCTAACGATGCTGAAAACGGCAAGAGATGGGTTGCAAGCCATGTTGAAAGAAGCCGGCGAGCCTCCACAAGGCCGTTTCTCGCAGCTGAAGCTGTTACAGAGTGTGCGAGACTATCCTGCGCGCCATCAAAGCACGATGTTGGCCTTCGAAGCCGCCGTCGAAGCGGTCGAGAAGGCTGGCGCCAAAGAGGCCTGATTCTCGGCCGGATCGGCGCACTTCAGACCTATTTCGACATGGAAGTCCGCCAGTCCGCCGTATTTGTAATGTTGGCGCATCGTAATCTTTCGACTTTACGGCGATTTCGGACATGGCAAAGTCTTAACCAATACAAGGGGCAGTATTTCAATATGGTCGCAATGTGGCGGCTTCAACCTGTCGGGAGTCTAAACTTCCGGTAAGTTGAGGCTCTGTCGGGGGTGCTTATGTTTGTTGCAAGCCGGGGGGCTTGGCATCGACTTTTACAAGGAGACCCCCATGCCTAAGCTGAACCTCAAGACTCTTCTCGCCGCTTCCGCCCTGACAATCGCCGGTACGACCATTGCCGTCGCTCAGGATCCCATGCCGGAAGTCGTCGAACCCGCACCCAGCACAGTGCTGAGCGTCGATGACGTGAAAACGCATCTCGCCAAAGCCGACGTCGATTTCGACGGCAAGCTCGACGCGGAAGAGTACATCAACTTCACCGTTGCCATGGCCGAAGACGGCGACGACAATTCCGGCGCGCTGGTCGTGTCCGGCGACTATGACGCCATGTTCCAGTCGCTCGACACGGACGGTGACGGCAAACTGACCGAAGACGAGCTCCACACTGCGGCTGACGACGGTGCGGCAGACGAGATCGTCATCGACGAAGAGCCGGAAATGTAAAGCGGCCCTCCAATCCCACGGTTTCATTGATTTGAAACTGTGGGAACGGAGTCGGGCCGACTCCCGTTAGTCAGCCAAGAGCAATATCGCTCGGCAATCTGGGAGAGAGCCAATGCTTCGTTGGGCTATCATTTTTCTTGTCATCGCAATCGTGGCGGCCGTGCTCGGCTTCGGCGGCATCGCCGGCGCCGCATCCGGCATCGCGACAATCCTGTTCTATATTTTCCTGGCTCTGTTCGTGATCGGCCTGATCATGCACCTGGTCAGAAAAGCGTAGCGACAGTCCCGCAAGACAAGACGAAGCCCCGGACGATCATCGTCCGGGGCTTTTTTTCATCCGATGCTGTTGCCCGTGTCGGCCGTCCGGTCCGGATCGGTTGCGATGACATTAGATGTCAAACCGAGCTGTTCGACCTTGTGGTGTTTTCGACCTTCTCTCTGAGGCTCGGACCTCCATGGACGACCACGTCCTTCGCAAAGCAGATCCCACATCTCAGGGTCTAGACCTGTCTCCAGAGAGGGGCGAGGCGCGAACCGCACGCTAAGCGGCATCGGCAGACCCATTGTCATTCGGCGTGGCTCGCGGAGATACGATCGACGAAACAAGGCGCCGCAGAGAAGATGGTGCCGGAAAATCCGACCAGAGCACTTCCAAACTATCTGTGATGGGAGATGCGGCTTTATGGTCGCGTCTGATCCACGATGGAACCCTCAGCATCGGCTCAGCGCAGGGTACCATTCATCTGGCTCAGTCCGTCTTTGAACAGGCGGGTGCGGTCGGAGGCGGTCAATTCCGTCGCGATCAGATCGCGGGCCGTATCGACGGCCAGATCGGCGGCACGGGCGCGAACCTCCGCCAGAGCCTGGGCTTCGGCGCTGGCGATCTTGGCTTCGGCTTGCGCCGCGCGGCGTTGCAAACGTTCTGACAGATCGGCCCGCGCTTGGGCGGCCATGGACTCGGCGTCGCGCCGGGCCTTCTCGACGATTTCGGTGGCCTGAGCTTCCGCTTCGGCCTGTTTGCGCTGATAGGAGGCGAGCAGGGCTTGGGCTTCTTCGCGCAATCGCCGGGCTTCGTCCAATTCGTCGCGAATCGCCTCGGCGCGCTTGTCCAAGGCTCCGCCCATCGCCCGGAAGCCGCCTTTCCAAGCGACCAAGGCGAAGAAAAGGAACAGCGGAACAAGCACCCAGAATTCGGAGGAAAGATACCAAGCCTTGCCGCTGGCGAGAATGAGGTTGGCCGTCATGATCGAGCCCCCTTCAGCGCGGCGGTGACCTTGGCCGGCGCGATCGTCTTGCCGGTCAGTTCGTTGACGAGCGTTCCGGCCACATCGACCGCGACCGCGTCGATGTTGGAGAGGGCCGCCGTCTTGATGTCGCGGATACGCGCTTCGGCCAGTTCGCTTTCGCGTTCGGCTTGCGCGTCGGCTTCGTCCAGTTCGGCGCGGATTTCCGCGTCGAGAGACTGGCGTGTGCTTTCCGCGACATTGGATGCTTTGGCCCGGGCGTCGCGCAGCGATTGTTCGTGCGCCTTTTCGGCCTCTTCGGCCTCGAGCTTCATGCGCGAGGCGCTGTCGAGGTCATCGGCGATCCGGTCCGAGCGGTTGCCGAGCGTGTCGCGCAACCGCGGCAGAATGAATTTCGACAAAGCGAAATAGAGGATCGCGAATGTCAGGAAGAGCCAGAAGATCTGGCCCACCCAAGTGGATGTATCGAGCTGCGGCAGACCGCTTGCGGCGTCCGCCGCAAGCTCTGCATCCGTATAGGTCTCTTCCGCCGCCATCGCGCCGATACTCCTAACGTCGTTCGAGCCTTAGGCCGCGAACAGGATGATCATGGCCAGAACGAAACCGAACAGGCCGGTGGCCTCGGTCAGGGCGAAGCCGAGCAGCAGGTTGGTGCGCTGGCTGTCGGCCGCGGACGGATTGCGCAGCGCGCCGGACAGGTAGCTGGAAAAGATGTTGCCGATACCGAGGCCGGCACCGACGAGGGCGAGGCCGGCGACGCCGGCACCGATATACTTTGCGGCTTCTGCTTCCATGATGGGATCTCCTATTGGTGGAAAGCGTGGGTGTTAGTGGTCAACGTGGTAGACGTCGTTGAGATAGACGCAGGTCAGGATCGCGAAGACGAAAGCCTGCAGCAGGGCGACGAGGAATTCGAGCGCCACGATGAAGATCGTACCGAGCACGGGTACGACGGCGCCCAGCGACGTCAGCCCGCCTTGCGCCACGAGATAGGCCGCGAAGATGGCGAACAGCTTTAGCATGACATGGCCCGCGACCATGTTGGCGAACAGTCGCACGGCCAGCGTGATCGGACGTGCGAGAAAAGAGATCACTTCGATCAGGACGATGATCGGATACATGACCAGCGGCAGGCCGCCGGGCGCGAAGATCTTAAACCAGGACAGTCCGTTCTTCCAGAGGCCCGCGATGATAACGATCAAGATGGTGGCCGTCGCCATGGCGAGTGTCACGGCCAGATGAGAGGTGGTGGTGAAGGCGTAGGGGTTCATTCCGATCAGATTGGCGAACAGGATGAAGAAGAAGAGCGTGAAGATGAAAGGCATGAAGCGCATGGCTTCGGGGCCGACCGTATCGCGCACCATGTCGGCGATGAATTGGTAGGACAGCTCGCCCAGCGATTGCATGCGCCCCGGGATCAGCTTGCCGCGCAAGGTCAGGGCGAAGAAGCCGATGATCAGAACGACGGACATGACCATCCAGAAGGCGGAATTGGTCCAGGACACGGTCTGTCCGGCGATTTCGAACAGATCGACGTCGCGGTCGATCTTGAACTGTTCCATGGGTCCGCTTGCCACGTCCCGCTCCTTCTAATCTTCGTCCCCGTCGCCGGGATAGCCAGGCTCCCGCAGGTCGTCGCCCTTGGGAATATGCGCCGTCTTCGCATCCATGGCCGCAGCCGTGCGAAACACACTCATAAACCCGGCGGCCATGCCCAAACCAAGCCCAATCAGAAACCCCCAGGGTTCCGTCCCGAAAACCGTATCGATGCCCCAACCCAGGAACATGCCGACGAGGACGGAGGCCAGAAGCTCCGTGCTCAGCCGCCATGCCATTCCGAGAAGGGAATTGTCCTGCGCCTTTTCCTTCCGGCCTTGGCGAAGATCGCGGCGCATATGTGCGGCGGCGAGCTTGCTCTCGAGCGTATCGAGATCGGTCGGGGAGGGAGGGTCGGACTGTCCGTTCTGTTCCGGCATGAAAACCAAGCGTGACACTTCCAAAAAGGTTACCTGTCGGCGTCTTCCGAAAGCGCGCGGAACCTATCCATGGCCCGGCATGAAGTCAACAGCCGGAACAGGCGTGTAAGCCACTGTAACATATGGCTTTATGAAAGAAGATTCAGCCCTGCGCGATATGGTTGGGAATCGCTGTGCAAGCAACTACTCGGCCGCAACCAGCGCTTCGGCGCGCGCCAATTCGACGGAGAGCAATTGCGAGACGCCTTGTTCGGCCATGGTCACGCCGAACAGGCGGTCCATGCGGCTCATGGTGACGGGGTTGTGGGTAATGGCGATGAACTTGGTGTCGGTCAGCCGGGACATCTCATCCAAGACATCGCAGTAACGGCCGACATTATAGTCGTCGAGCGGAGCGTCGACTTCGTCCAAAACGCAGACAGGAGCCGGGTTGGACAGGAAGACAGCGAAAATCAACGCCGTCGCCGTCAGCGCCTGTTCGCCGCCGGACAAGAGGCTCATGGGCTTGAGGGTCTTGCCGGGTGGCCGGGCGAAGACTTCAAGACCGGCTTCCAGCGGGTCATCGCTTTCCGTGAGGGACAGCCAGGCTTCACCGCCGCCGAACAGGGTCACGAACAGTTTGGAGAAATGGCCATTGACCACATCAAAGGCGGCGAGGAGTTTCTGGCGTCCTTCCGTGTTCAGCTCATCGATGCCTTCGCGCAGCTTTGCGATGGCCTTGACCAGATCCTCGCGTTCCTTCGTCAGTGTGGACAGCGTTTCTTCCTGCTCGGCCGCTTCCTCGTCGGCGCGCAGATTGACGCTTCCGAGCCGTTCTCGCTCGGCGGCGAGGCGTTCGAGTTTTCGCTCGATATCCGCTTCGGACAAATCCGAGTCCGGAGACAGCGATCCGAGATGTTCATTCAGTTCGGACGGATTGCACTGCAGCGTTTCGTTGATGCGGGCCTTGGTCTCGCCGATCCGCTCCTTGGCTGCGACCAGCCGGGCCTCTGCGGCTGCGCGGGATTCGCGGGCTTGTCCGGCAGCCCGTTCCAGATCGCGTGCGGCGATCTCGGCATCGCGCAATGACGTTTCCGCGCCCGACAAAGTGTCTGCGGCCGCGTCGCGCCGCTGCTCGGCCTCTTCGAGTTGGGCGAACAAGGCAGTACGACGGTTTTCTAACCTGTCCGGACCGTCCGTCGCACCTTGATGGTTGATCCGGGCGGCATCGAGCCGTCCCTGCAGGGTCGCTACCCGGTCGGCCGCCTGGTCGCGGCGGCGTTGCCAGTCAGCCCGTTCGCTTTCGACGGCCTTCAAACGCGCCGTTCGCGCGTCGATGGCGTTGCGCAAGGAGCGGTAGGTCGTGTTCGTCTCGTCCGCATCGGCACGAGCGTCCAGCAAACGTTCGGCGAGGGCGTTGCGCTTGACGCCTAAACTGTCGTCATGATCCGCGCCGTCGACGGAGGCCTTCGCCGCATCGCGCTGCTGGCGCAGTTCGGCGATCTCGGCCTGCAATCGTTCGATCCGCTCTTCGAGCGACCGGCGTTGCGCCGTTTCACGCGCGACATCGGTTTCGTATTGGGAAAGCGCGGCTTGCGCGGCGCGTTCCTTGCGCTCCAGTTCAGGCAGGGCGGCGCGAGCTTGGGAAGCCATGTCGCGCGCAAGGTCGCGATGCGCTCGAGCGCGTTCGAAAGCGAGTTTCGCATCGGCGACGGAGGCTTCCGCGGCCTCGATTTCGCTCGCCATCTCCTGCAGGCGACCTTGTTGCTTCAACTTCACGGATGCGGCCGTTTCAGCACCGGCTTCCGTGACGAACCCGTCCCAACGCACGACATACCCGTTCCGCGTGACGAGACGCTGTCCGGGCTTGAGTTGATCGGCCAGTTCCGCAGCGCTTTCCGTCACGCCGATCTGGCCGAGCCTTGCCGTGAGTTCGACCGGCCCGCTGACCAGCTGGGACAAGGGGGTTGCGCCGGGGGGCAGGCGCTGATCGCTATCCGGCGCGCCGGTCCAGCGCAGGGCGGAGCGACCCCCTATGCCTGCATCGAGATCTTCGCCCAAAGCGGCGGCCAAAGCCCGTTCGTAGCCTTTCTGCACGGTGATCAACGACAAGGCCGTGGCGTGATCGCTTCCGCCTCGATTGACGATGCGTTCCAGCGCCGAACGTTCGGACGTCAGTTCGCCGAGCACGGCTTTCGCGTCGGAAAGACTTTCGCGCGCCTGCTGATCAGCTTCGTCGGCATCGTTGCGTTTCGTGGCTGCATTGCGTTCCGCGG
Source organism: uncultured Algimonas sp. (assembly GCF_947498175.1). GTDB lineage: Bacteria > Pseudomonadota > Alphaproteobacteria > Caulobacterales > Maricaulaceae > Litorimonas. The sequence continues at coordinate 79,083 of NZ_CANMJB010000001.1, forward strand.
CCTTGGCTGCGTTCAGAGCGTCGAGCGCTTCACGGGCCGAAGCGGCGAACAGGCTGGCCGACCCCCCATTATCGGCCGACAAGGCGGTGAGCGCCCGCTCTGCGTCTTGCAATTCGCGTTGACGGACGGACAGCCTGCGCTCGGCCTGCTCCAACTCACGCGCAGCGCTTTCGGCGCGTGCCGTTTGCCCAGCGATCTGAGCCGTCAGCTCGTTCATATCCGCTTCGATGGTGTTGCGCAGACGAAGCGCGGCTTCGGCCTCGTCGCGCGCCTCATCCAGCGCGGCGGATTGGTCGCCTGCTGCAGCGAGATTGTCGTGCTCGACTTCCAGGCGTGTCTCGGCAGCCTGCGCATCTTCCACAATGCCGCTTTCGCGGTCGATGTCGGCGGAGAGCTGTTCGATCTGGGCTTCCAGCTTGCGCAGTTCCGATGTGGCGGCTTTTTCCTCGCTCTCCAGCGCGTCCTTGGCCGCGTTGATGCGGGCCAGCACGGCGGCAGCGATGAGCTGCTCTTCCTGCAGCGGCTTGATGCCGCCCGACAGATCGGCCGCGATCCGCTGCGCTTCGGCGGATCGGAGCGCCGTATCCTGCACGTTCGCGTCGCAAGCCTTTAACGCATCCTGCGCCCCGGCCAGCGTGTCGAGCGCGGCGACCCAGCGCTTGCGCCAGAGCAGGGCGCGATATTCGTGGATTTCACCCGCTAGGCGCTTATAGCGCGCCGCCTGCCGCGATTGGCGGCGCAGGGACAGCAATTGGCTTTCAATCTGCGCGACGATGTCTTCCAGCCGGTCGAGATTGGTCTCGGCGGCGCGCAGGCGAAGCTCCGCTTCGTGGCGGCGTGAATGCAGGCCGCTGATCCCGGCGGCTTCCTCCAGCACGCGGCGGCGGTTGGCGGGTTTGGCGGAGATCAGCTCGCTGATCTGGTTCTGGCGGACGAGCGCCGGGGAGTTGGCGCCGGTCGAGGCATCGGCGAAGAGCAGCTGCACGTCCTTGGCCCGGACAGTCTTGCCGTTAATCTTGTAAGTCGAGCCCTTGCCCTTGACGATGACGCGCATGACTTCGAGCTGGTCGGAGTCGTTGAAAGTGGCGGGCGCGACCCGGGCGCTATTGTCGATGTGCAACGTGACATGCGCCTGATTGCGCCCCGGGCGTTGCTTCGTGCCGGAGAAGATCACGTCTTCCATCTGCGCGCCGCGCATGGCCTTGGCGCTGTTGGCTCCCATGACCCAGCGAATGGCTTCCAGTAGGTTGGACTTGCCGCAACCATTCGGCCCGACGACGCCCGTCAGGCCCGGTTCGATCAGGAAGTCGGTGGGCTCGACGAAGCTCTTGAAGCCCGTGAGCGTGATCTTGTCGAAGACAAGCCCGCCCATCGGCTACTCGGTCGTGTTGTCGGACGGGGCGGGAGCCTCATCGCCCAGCAATTCGCCAAGGACCTCGTCCAGTTGTTCGACGGTGCCGATCTTGGCGGCATTACCGTTGATGAAGAAAGCGGGTGTGCCGCCGACACCTTCGTCGAAGCCCTGCTGCATCTTGCTCTGTATGGTTTCACGGTGCGCTTCGTTCGCCATGCAGGTTGCAAATTCCTCTTCCGACAGTCCGGACGCCTTGGCTATGTTGATATAAGCGGTTCGCGCATCGCCGTTCTGAGCCATCTGCATGATCTGCTGCAGGCGGTCGAACTGAAGCTTGATATTGGTAAAATAGTCCTCTTCATCGGCGCAGAGTGCGATCTTGAAACCGGCTTCGGCCAGATCGGGCTGGCCGGTCAGAAATTCGCGGAAGACGTACCGCACCTTGCCGGTGTCGATATAGCGGGCCTTGAGATCGGGATAGACGTTCCGATGCCATAGAGCGCAAGCTGGACAGGTGACGGACGCATATTCTACGATCGTGACCGGGGCATCAACGCGGCCGATGGCATGGTCGTCGGACCGTTCAAAGGCGGTGCGGTCGGCGCTCGCGCCGGCGGGAGTGGCGGAGGACGCGGTGCCGTCCTGCCCGGCATTGTTGCAGGCTGCGAACAATGCGGCCGCGCCGACGAGGGAAAGAGTGCGAATCACAGAAGCCATAGTCGAGCATCCCGAATTGAAGGTGAAGTGCAAGCCGCGCCCGCACGAAAGGCCGGTCGGCTCCGGCCGTTATGGACAGGTTCAACGTGCCGTGGAGCGGCCTTCCACCCAGCCGCGGATCGCCTCGGCGTCATGGTCGCCCTTCATGACCCGGCCGTTGAAGACGAAACCGGGAACGCCGTCGATCCGGCCCGCGACCGAACGCTGTTCGGCGCGCAGGATCGGCTCCATGTTGGCTGGGTCGGACAGGCAGGCCGTGATGGCCGCTTCGTCCGCCAATCCCGCCCCACGGGCGACGGCGTCGAACTGGGCGCGGATTTCCGTCCCGTCCTTCGCCCCGAGAATGGCGCGCTGACGGGCGAACTGGTCTTCGATCACGCTCATATAGGCCTTGTCCGGGGCGCATTCTGCCATCAGGAAACCGGTCAGCGACATCTGCATCGGTTGCGTCGGCAGCGGCCGGAACACGACGCGCAGCGCGCCGGGCTCGACCAGATCCGATTTCACGGTCGGCCAGTCCTTGGCGAACCACGCCCCGCAATGCGGGCACATGTTGGAAGCGTAGACGATCAGCGTGTTGGGCGCGTCCGCCTGGCCCAAGGTCCGGTCCGTGGGCGCTTCGGTGAAGACATGGTCCGGTTCGTCCGCAGGCTGCGCCAGCGCCGGCGCGGCGAACAGGAGCGATAGAACGGCAAGGGTGGCTCGGATCATCTCGGATCTTTCAAGGCTGGTGTCTGATGACTTCGCGGCCGAGCCGCTCCAGAACGTCCTTTAGCCGTTCATTGCGGACCTGCGTAAGGCCTTCGCGCAGCGCGGCGTCCTCGGACGGGGTCAATCCCCGTTTGGGCGAGACCGGATCGGACCCGGGCGGGGCGGCCTGGACGACCTGGAGCCGGGCGACGGACCCGGCGCCCAGATGCGCGTTCAGGCGCTCCAGGATCGGCCCCGACGCGGCCAGGATGAGCGAGGCGGCCGGACCCGGCGCGCTGATCACCAGCGTGCGGCCGTCCTTGCTGCCTCGGAACCGCACGGGCGCGCTGATCTTCGACCAGCGCGGGCCCATGATGTCGGGCCAGAGATCGGCCAAAGCCAGCGCGGAGCTGCCCCGTTTGCGTCCCTTGCCCGCCAATGGGCGCATGACGCGGTTCACGGCCATGCTGGCGCTCGGCAGGGCACGGGCCTGCGGCCGGGCGCGGCGCGCTTCGAGGTAACGCTCCACGATGGCGCGTTCGGCCGGGGTGAGGGGGCGATGTGTCACGACCTGATCATCGACCATTGCAAGGCCGAGGTAAAGTGCACAGGTCTGCGCTCATCATGTGGAGCGATGAGGACATAGAGGCCATGCGGGCCGCTCTGCTGGAGTGGTACGACCGAGAAGGGCGGACATTGCCGTGGCGTGTCCGGCCGGAAGACCGCGCGAAGGGTGCCAAGCCCGATCCTTACGCGATCTGGCTGTCCGAGATCATGTTGCAGCAGACGACCGTGCCGCACGGCACGCCTTACTGGCACAAATTCCTGCGGCTCTATCCGACGGTGGACGACCTTGCCGCAGCCCCGCTGGACGATGTCCTGATCCATTGGGCTGGACTGGGCTATTATGCGCGGGCGCGGAACCTGCACAAATGCGCGAAGATTGTCGTCGCCAATCATGGCGGACGCTTTCCCCGCACAAAGGCGGAGCTTATTCAGCTGCCGGGCATCGGTGACTATACGGCTTCGACCATCGCCGCGATCTGCTTCGACGAGCCGACGACTATCGTCGACGGCAATGTGGAGCGGGTGATGGCGCGGCTGCACCGTGTCGAGGCGCCGCTACCCAAGGCAAAGCCTGAGCTCAAGCGGCTCGCTACCGTGCTGTCCGATCCCGACAGGCCCGGCGATTACGGCCAGGCCGTGATGGATCTCGGCGCGACCGTCTGCACGCCGCGCTCGCCGTCCTGCCTGCTCTGTCCATGGAAGGATTGGTGTCGGGCCTACGAAGCCGGTGACCAGACGGATTATCCGAAGAAGACGCCGAAGAAGGCGAAGCCCGTTCGCCATGGACAGGCGTTCGTGATGCTAAAGGACGGCGCGGTCTGGCTGCGCCGCCGGGTGGAGGAAGGGCTGCTCGGCGGCATGATGGAAGTGCCGACGACGGATTGGATCGCGTCAGAGACGGCGTTCGATCCACCGATCGCGGCGGATTGGGTGCGGACCGCAGCACCCGTGCGGCATGTCTTCACCCATTTCGAGCTTCGACTGGACGTTCATGTGGCGCATGTGAAAAGCGACCCACCGGGGGAGGGCCGATGGGTCGCGACGGACGCGCTGGGTCAGGAAGCGCTGCCAAGCCTGTTCAAGAAGGTGTTGAGGGCAGCCGACCTCTAATGGCGTTGTCCCCGCAATGAATGCCGGGGACGGCTTGTAGTTAGGCAATGGCCCTTAGGCCGCCTTGCCGTTGTCGTTCATATCGCTTGAGGCCATGCCATCCTGCTCCGGCAGGGACTTGTGGCGTCCGCCAATCTCGATGCGGCGCGATTCCGGCTGGGTCTCTTCCGTCTTTGGCAGGGTCAGCTCCAACACGCCATCTTCGAACGTGGCTTCGATGCTGTCCTCGTCGACGCCGTCCGGCAGGGCCAGCATGCGCTGGAAGCGCCCGTAGCGCGTTTCGGTCTGACTGCGACCGTCCTCGGAGCGCTCGTAGCGGGACTTCTTCTCGCCGGAGATTCGGATCTGTCCGTTTTCGACGCTGACATCGACATGGTCGCGCTTCACACCCGGCAATTCCAGCGACAGGCGGAATTCGTCGTCGGTTTCGTGATGGTCGATGGCGGGGGTGAAGAAGCTGCCCGCCTCCTGATCGTCGTCCTGGTCGATCAGCGACTGGGCGCGGTTGAACATGTCCGCCATTTCGCGCTGCATGTGGTCGAAAATGGAATAGCCCTGCTGGGGAGAGCTCACGCGCGCGCGGGGCGTGATGCGATAGCGGTAGATGATGGGATAGTTGGCCATGTCTGGGGTCTCCTTTCATTGACGATGGGCGCGACCGGCCGGATGCCGGACGCTTTCCATGCAATGAGGAAGGCCGCCATAGGGTTTCAAACCCTACGGAATGGCAATGTCGAAAGTCAGGAGGCCGCCATTTCGGCCCGGATCTGGCTGCGGATAGTATCGATGGGCATCAAGCCCTCAGCGCCCATGAAGTGCCAGAAAGTCCAGCCGTTGCAGGATGGAGCGTCGGTGACATGCGCGCCGACCTTGTGGATCGAACCTTCGAACCCGTCTTCGGACTTCAGGCTGCCGTCGGCGCGAACGCGAGCCGCAATCTTGCCTTTGGCGGAGAACAGCTTGGTGCCGATGTCGATCAGGCCACGTTCCACCAAATGGGCGAAGGGCACGCGCGGCTCGGAGCGTTTGGAGCGGGTGATCTGGATCGCTTCCGTTCCGGCGGGACGGATCTTGGCGATGCGCTTGCGGGCATGGGCGATATAGTCGTGTTCGCGCTCCAGCCCGATATAGTGCCGGCCCAGCTTCTTCGCCACGGCGCCGGTCGTACCGGTGCCGAAGAAGGGGTCCAGGATCACGTCGCCGGGGTTGGAGGTGGACAAGATGACGCGGTGCAGCAGGCTTTCGGGTTTCTGCGTCGGATGCGCCTTGCCGCCGCCTTCGGTCTTCAAACGCTCATGACCCGTGCAGATCGGCAGGGTCCAGTCGGAGCGCATCTGCACGCCGTCATTCATCATCTTCATGGCGTCGTAATGGAAGGTCGGGCGCGAGTCTTCGCTCTTGGTCGCCCAGATCAGGGTTTCGTGCGCATTGGTGAACCGCGTGCCGCGGAAGTTCGGCATGGGGTTGGTCTTGCGCCAGATGATGTCGTTCTGGATCCAGAACTGCTGGTCCTGCAGGACGGTCCCGACGCGGAAGATGTTATGGTAGCTGCCCATCACCCAGATGGAGCCGTCATCCTTCAACACGCGCCGCGCGGCCTGCAACCAATCATGGGTGAACAGGTCGTAGGCGTCCATCGTGTCATACTGGTCCCAATGTTCGGTGACGCCGTCCACGGTAGAATTGTCCGGCCGCAACAGGTCGCCGCCGAGCTGCAGATTGTAGGGCGGGTCGGCGAAAACCAGATCGACGGATCCGGCCGGAAGGCTGTTCATCAGATCGACGCAGTCGCCCTGGATGATCCTGTTCAGCGGCAGGTCGCCCGGCGCCGAAGCCTCGGACGCCTCGCTCATTGCGGGGGCGGGAAAACTGTTGTCGGCGACGACGCGAAGGTGGCTCATGACGATCCTGAACGAACGGGGGTGTTACGATGAGGACCAGAGCTGGGGGCGGCACGGTAAATGGCGTGTTAAATCGCATGGTTAACGCGGATTAGGGATTTCGGAGCCGAATCGGAGACCGTCTTAACCTTTGGCGTTGCGCGCGGCCGCAGTGTGCGCCCATAGAACGCGGCAGGGAGAGAGCATCATGAAAAAGACCCTTCTGGCTACGGCCTTGTTTCTAACGGCGACACCGGCGGTCTCCTCGGACGATTTGCGCGCGGCGATCCAGGCCGATTACGACGCCAATCTCGAGCAACTTTTCGTTCACCTTCATGAAAATCCGGAACTGTCCTTCCAGGAGACCGAAACCGCGAAGCGTATCGCTTCCGAATTGACCGCGCTCGGCTATGACGTGACGACCCAAGTCGGGCGCACCGGCGTGGTCGCCGTGCTGGAGAACGGGGAGGGGCCGACCGTCCTGATCCGGGCCGACATGGACGCCCTGCCAGTCGACGAACGCAGCGGCCTGCCCTATGCGTCCACGGCGACCCAGGTGAACTTGGTCGGCAAGGAGATGCCGGTCATGCATGCCTGCGGCCACGATGTGCACATGACCTCGCTGGTCGGCACGGCGCGCCAGCTCATGCGGCTGAAGGACGACTGGTCCGGCACGCTGGTCCTGATCGGTCAGCCGGCCGAGGAGATCATCTCCGGCGCCAAGGCCATGATCGAGGACGGTCTCTACGAACGCTTCCCCAAGCCCGACTACGCCATCGGCTTCCACGTCTGGTCGCCGGTGGAAGCCGGAAAGGTGATGGTGCCGGGCGGCCTGGCCTATTCCAGCTCCGACAGCGTGGACATCACCGTGCGCGGCGTCGGCACGCACGGGGCGGCGCCGCATATGGGTGTCGATCCGATCTTGGTCGCCAGCGCCCTTGTGGTGAACCTGCAATCCATCGTCTCGCGCAGCATCAACCCGCTGCAACCGGGCGTGATCACGGTCGGGTCGTTCCAGGCGGGGACGAAGAACAACATCATCGGCGACACGGCGGAGCTAAAGCTGACCGTGCGGTCCGACGACCCCGACGTGCGCACGACCCTGCTCGATTCCATCGACCGCGTGGCGCGCGGCACGGCCATCGCCTACGGCGTGCCGGACGACCTGCTGCCGGTCGTCACGCGCCTGCCGCGCAGCACGCCGCCCATGAAGAACGACCGCGAGACCGCCGACTTCCTGCGCTCGCATCTGCGCGGCAACATGCCGGATGGCGCGGTGATCGAGGCCGCGCGCAGCGGCATGGGTGCGGAAGACTTCGCGGAGCTGATCTCGCCCGACCTCGGCGTGAAAGGTGTCTACATGGCCGTCGGCGGGACGCCCGCCGACGAGCTCGACGGCGTGGCCTCGCACCATTCGCCCTTCTTCAAGGTGTCGCCCGAGCCGAGCGTTACGGCCGGGACGGAAGCGATGACGCTGAGCGCGATGGCATTGTTCAAGCGCGAACAGTGAAACTTATGCAGAGGCGGATTTCGCCTTTGCGCCGAGTCTCGCTAAGCGCCCCGCATGCGCCAATATCTCGATCTGCTCCGACATGTGATGGACAACGGCACCGACCGGATGGATCGGACCGGGACCGGCACGCGGGGCGTGTTCGGCCATCAGATGCGCTTCACACTGGGCGACGGCTTTCCGATGGTCACGACCAAGAAGCTGCACCGCAAATCCATCGTCCACGAGCTGCTCTGGTTCATCGCGGGCGATACCAACGTCAAGTATTTGCAGGACAATGGCGTGCGGATCTGGGACGAATGGGCCGGTGCAGACGGCGATCTCGGCCCGGTCTACGGCAAGCAATGGCGCCGCTGGGAGGGGCCGGACGGCAAGGTCATCGACCAATTGTCCCAGGTGATCGAGAATATCCGGACCAACCCCTATTCGCGCCGCCACATCGTGTCGGCCTGGAACCCGGCCGATGTGGACGAGATGGCTTTGCCACCGTGCCACACCATGTTCCAATTCTTCGTCGCGTACGGACGGCTATCCTGCCAGCTTTATCAGCGCAGCGCGGACATCTTCCTCGGCGTGCCGTTCAATATCGCCAGCTATGCGCTGCTGACGCACATGGTCGCGCAAGTCTGCGACCTGGAAGCGGGCGACTTCGTACACACGTTCGGTGACGCGCATATCTATCACAACCATTTCGAGCAGGTGCGGGAGCAGTTGACGCGAGAGCCTAAGGCGTTGCCGAGGCTGGAACTGAACCCGGATGTGCGCGAGATCGGGAACTTCACCTATGCCGATGTGACGTTGACAGGCTATGACGCGCATCCGAATATCGCGGGGAAGGTGGCGGTTTAGGAAAAGGGTGTAACGGGCATCCACGACCCGCATTCCTTAGCGATCGCTCTTACCAACCCAATCGGTGCGCCCGGCTTCAACTCTTCCTGTAAATCACATCGGAAGAAGAGAGGCTGCATGGTCAAACGGCCAAAGCGAAGTCTAAACGCAAACGTGTGCCTCGACTTTTTTGCGCCACCCCACCCTTAGGCTTTCTTCACGAACTCCGTCTTCAGTTTCATCGCGCCGATTCCGTCGATCCTGCAGTCGATGTCGTGATCCTCGTCGATCAGGCGGATGATGCGCACCTTGGTGCCGACCTTAACGGTCTTGGACGTGCCTTTGACTTTCAGGTCCTTGATCAGCGTGACGTTGTCGCCGTCTTCGAGGATGTTGCCGTTCGCGTCGCGGTAAACCTTTTCGGAACTCTTGGACGGCGCGGCGTCGGCCGCCGCCCATTCATGCGCGCATTCCGGACAGATGAGCAGCGGGCCGTCTGGATAGACATAGTCGGAGCCGCATTCGGGGCAGGGTGGAGTGTCGGTCACGAACGAGCCTTTGCGTCGGACGGGGAGACGCGCTTGAACAAGGAGACGAGGACCCGGATCGAGATCAGCAGCAAGGCGGGCCAGATACTGACGGAAGCGAGCAGTCCCAGCCCGGCGGCGGCGAGTCCGACATAGGCCGCAGCCGCGAAGGGGACGGATAGCGTCCCGGTCGCGACGGGATTGTCCAGCCCGGCACGTTTGCGCGTCCGGTCCTCCGGCACATTCTTGAGCATGCGACCGACGTTGCGCGCCAGGAACAGTGTCGCCAGCGACAATGCGAGGATGAGCGTGTCGCGCGACGACAGGCCGATAAACACCGTCGCCAGCAGGATCGGCAGAAGCACGACCAGCAACTTCCACAACTCCAGACCGCGCAACAGCAGGGGCAAGGCGTCCATGGGCGACGATCGCTCGATCAGGATATCGACCGGTAGGCCCGCAGCTGTTTCCGTTAAGTCGGTCCCGGGCGGCGGTCGTATGCCAAAACCTTCTTGCGCCGCTTCCCATACAGCGAAGTCCTGCGTGCTGTTTCCGGCATAGTCGAACCCGTCCGGGAAACGGTCGCGCAGGAAAGCGGCCTTGTTCGCGGATGTCATATTGTAGGTCGGACTCGTCCCGAAGGCGCCATCGATGAAATCGTGACGCGCCGCTAGGCGCTGCACCAGACTGTCTTCTGATCCGCTGCACAGATAGACGGACCGCCCGTCCGCCTTGGCCTGTTTGGCCAGCGCGACGATGGCCGGTTCGAGCGGTTGGGGGTCCTGCAAAAGACGGTCGCCGATCCGCGCGACCATCGCCTGCTTCATGGCCGGCTTGTCGCGTAGTCCGAGACTTAGATATTGCAGAGCGCGCGCAGGGTCGCGCCGCACCGCCTCCCATACCATTTCGTGGGTCAGGTCGTTCTTCAGAAACGTGCCGTCGACGTCGAGGATCAGCGGTCGGGTCATGTGGAAGGTCGCTCCGCCTGTTTCCGTTCATAGGGGGCTTTGTCCACGACACTTCTCTCCATCGTGCGGCGGATCAGCCACCAGATCGCCAGCGCGCCGACCATTTTGCCGCCAATGCTCATCACTATGTTGGGCAAGGTGAATTGACCATCGCGGATCGCTTCGGCGCCGAGCAGAAAGATCGACGTATCGACCGGCGCGGCGAGGGCCGAGGATAGAAGCACCCGGGTGGAGAGCTTGAGGCGGGTAAAGGTGAACACCGCCCAGTCCACTAGTTCCGACACGGCGAAGGCCGCACCGGACGCCAAGGCCAGCTCGCCGCCTGCCGTCGCCCAGGTCAGGCCGAGCGCCACCGCCATGGCCAGCAGCACCCAATGGCCGATCTCGCGCTGGGCGAAATCCCGGGCCACGAGGACCAGCCCGGTGACGATCGTGACGGGATTGAACGCCCAGCCCAAGCCCGGCAACGCCACCATCGGCGCCCAGGTGAAACTCCAGTTTATGAAAGGGATGAGCAGCACATAGACCAGTGTCACGACCACGGCGCGGGTCGGGGCGGAAAACGGCTCCGTTCTGGCATGGGTGGACATGACGGCCCTATACGCCGCCGCCGCCGCGCTGTAACCCTTTCGTCATGACGCTATCTGGAAAACCCGTTCTGGCCGCCATCGTCGCGCGGTCCACCAACGGGGTGATCGGTCGCGACGGAGATTTGCCGTGGCGGCTGCGCTCCGACCTGAAGCATTTCAAACGGGTTACGATGGGCAAGCCGTGTCTGATGGGTCGCAAGACCTGGGAGAGCCTGCCGTTCCCGCTGCCCGGCCGCCCCAATCTTGTGCTGACCCGCAATGCGGACTATTCGGCCGATGAGGCAGAAGTGTTTACGGACCTGTCACAGATGGTGGGCCGCGGCGCCGAGCTGGCCGGGGGGACGGGCGCGGACGAAATCATGGTTATCGGCGGCGCGCAGCTCTACAGGGTGCTATTGCCCTGGACGGACCGGATCTACGAGACCGAGGTCGCCGCCACGGTCGATGGCGATGCCCGTTTTCCGAAGTTACCCGACAGAGACTGGACCGTGAAAAGCGAAACGAAACATTCGGCCGGACCGGGCGACGACCACGCTTTCGTCGTGCGCGTGCTGGAGCGCCACCGGAAATCGTCATCTGTCGCAGCGAAGTCGTCTTGAAAGGTTTCAACCGCTTCGCCACATAGGGGCGGATTCGATGGAGACCTTGAATGGCTGACAACAATTCACCCTGGGGCCCCAAAGGGGGTTCCGGCGACAAGGGCAACTCGCCTTGGGGCAGCGGCAAACGCCCCGGGTCCACGGGCGGACCCGACCGCTCCGCTGACCTCGACAATGTCATCGAAGGCTTCAAGACCCGAGTGAAGAAACCGGGTGGCCCGCGCCGCCCCGGCGGCGGAGGCGGAGGCGGCGGCAATATCGGCGATTTCCGGATCGGGCCTTTGGGTCCCCTGGGGATAGCGCTGGCCGTGGGTGCCGTCCTGCTGCTTTCGACGTCTGTCTATACGGTCGACCAGACCGAGCGCGCGCTCGTGCTGCGCTTCGGCGATTACGAGCGTACGGCTTTGCCGGGGCTGAACTTCAAGCTGCCCAGTCCGATCGAGACGACCTACAAGCAGGAAACCGAAATCATCCGGCGTGACGACATCGGCGGAAACGACTTCGCGTCGCTCATGCTGACGGGCGACGAGAATATCGTGGACATCGACTTCACGGTCCTGTGGCGCATCAACGATCTCGCCAACTACTTTTTCGAGGTGGACGATCCCGCCCAGGCCGTCCGCGCCGTCGCCGAAAGCGCGATGCGCGAAGTCGTGGGCCAGAGCGAGTTGCAGCTGATCATCACGACCGACCGGCTCGCCATCACGACTGCCGTGCGCGACCTGATGCAGGAAACGCTGGATGAATACAAAGCCGGTGTCCGCGTCGTGGAGGTGCAGTTGCAGAAAGCCGATGCGCCGGACCAGGGGGGCGTGGTCGATGCCTTCCGCGACGTCGAGGATGCGGGCCAGGAAGCCGAGACGACCATCAACCAGGCCGTCGCCAGCCAGAACACGATCGTTCCCGAGGCTCGTGGCCAGGCCGCTCAGATCCTGCAGGACGCACAAGCCTATCGCGACCGGGTGATCGCGGAAGCCGAAGGTGAGGCCGAGCGTTTCAACCTGATCTACGAGGAATACAGAAAGGCGCCGGTCGTGACACGCCAGCGTATGTATCTGGAGACCATCGAGGACGTCTACGGGAGTGGCGACACCATCATTCTGGACGATAATGCCGGGTCCGGCGTCGTTCCCTATCTGCCGCTCGACCAGCTCAGCAATCGCAACAATCCACCCCGCACGGGAGGCCAATGATGAAAAATCCGCGTCTCATCATGCTCGCCGTTCTCGGCGGGCTCATTATTCTGGCGATCTTCGCCTCGCTCTTCACGGTCGAAGAGCATGAACAGGCCATCGTCTTCCAGTTCGGCGAAGCCCAGCGCGTCGAGAACCCTTGGGGAGAAGAGGCCGATGCCGGGCTCAAGGTGAAAACACCGTTCATCGAGAATGTGGTCTATCTTTCGCGCCGCAATCTCGAGGTGGATCTGCGTCCGGTCGAGCTGCTGGCGTCCGACCAGGAGCGTCTCGTTGTGGATGCCTTCGTGCGCTATCGCATCATCGACGCCATTCGTTTCTATGAAACGCTGCGCAACGAAGCCGGCGCGCAAAATCAATTGCAGACCATCTTCGACTCGACCCTGCGCGATGTGCTGGGCCGGGCAACCCAACCGGAGATCATTTCGACACGGCGTTCTGAGCTGATGGCGGAAATCCAGTCGGTGGCGGACGCTGTCGCCGAGCAGGAAAATCTGGGCATCGACATCATCGATGTGCGCATCAAACGCGCCGACTTGCCTGAAGCCAACTATCAACGCGTGTTCGACCGCATGGTGTCGCAGCGGACGTTGGAGGCCAATCTGCTACGCGCTGAAGGTCTGGAACGCGCCCGCGAAATCCGTGCGACGGCCGAACGCCAGGCGACCGTCATCCAAGCCGAGGCCCAGAAACAGGCCGAGATCATCCGAGGCGAGGGCGATGGTCGCCGCAACGCGATCTATGCCGCCGCCTTTGAACAGGATCCGGAATTCTTCGCCTTCTACCGGTCCATGGAGGCCTACCGCCGCGGACTGGGAGAGCGATCGACCTTCGTCTTGTCCCCTGACTCCGACTTTCTCGGCTATCTCGACAACCAGATGGGCTCGCGCCGCTAGTCCGGCGTGAGTGTCGCGACGGTCCTGCTCCTCGTCTTCGGGGGCGCGCTCGCCATCGAGGGCATTGCCTGGGCGTTGGCGCCCGATGCCATGCGGCGCGCCTACGATCAGGCAATGTCGATGCTGGATGGGCGCAGCCTCGCCAATATGGGGCTGCTCAGCGCTGCGCTCGGCCTGCTGCTGATCTGGATCGGCATCCGGCTGCATTCATAGGGCTTTGACACGTGTGTCTGACTGAAACGTCATGCGCCAGCGGCGTCAGGCCGTCTTGGCAAAAGCGGCCCCTTGCCCCACAGTCGCGGTCATGATCCGACCGCTTCTTCTCGCTTTCGCGCTTTCCATAACGTCTGTTTCCAGTGTCCATGCCCGTCCGGCGCCGGACGGGTTCGTGGAGCTGACGAAGCGTCTGTCGCCCGCCGTCGTCAACATCTCCACCGCGCAGACCGTGGAGTTCGGTGACGAAGATCTTCCCGCCTTTCCTGAAGGCTCGCCTTTGGAACGGTTCAACGACTTTTTTGGCAACCGGCCCGGTCGCGACGGTCGCGTTTCACGGTCGCTCGGGTCGGGTTTCGTCATCGACGCAGACGGGCATATCGTCACCAACAATCACGTCATCGAAGGCGCGGACCTGATCGAAGTGACCTTTCCGAACGGCGATGCCTACGAGGCCGACTTGATCGGTCGCGATCCGGCGACCGACATCGCCGTGCTGAAGATCGAGACGGGCGATGCACTGCCTTTCGTGCCGTTCGGCGATTCGGATGCGGCCGAAGTGGGGGAGTGGGTAATCGCCATCGGCAATCCTCTCGGCTATTCCGGATCGGTCACGGCCGGGATCATCTCGGCCCGCAACCGGGACATCTCCGCCGGCAACTATGACGACTTCATCCAGACGGATGTCGCCATCAACCAAGGCAATAGCGGGGGTCCGCTATTCAACATGGACGGCGAAGTAATCGGCGTGAACACCGCAATCATCTCGCCGACCGGCTATTCCATCGGCTTGTCCTTCTCCGTGCCGAGCGACCTGGCGCGGAGCGTCTCCAGCCAGTTGATCGAATTCGGCGAAACGCGGCGTGGCTATCTGGGCGTGCGCACGCAGGAAGTGGACCGTGACATTGCGCAGGCCTACGGACTCGACGCACCGCGCGGCGCGCTTATCAGCGCGGTTCTATCGGACGGCCCGGCGGAAAAGGCGGGGCTGGAGCGCGGCGACCTGATCACGCGGATCGGCGACCGCGACATCGCCGACACACGCGCCCTGTTCCGCGTCGTCGCCGAAAGCGGGATCGATGAAGATGTGGGCGTTGAATATGTCCGCCGCCGGAACACTCGCACAACGACGGTTCGGATCGAAGAGCTGGAAGAGGAACTCTCGGTCGAGGAACGTCTCGAACTCGACGTCGAGACCGGCAAGGCGGAACGTACGGTCGGCGGTCTGTCGGTCGAAGGGTTGAGTGCCGACGTGCGCCGCACCAACCGGATCCGGCCGGACGTGCAAGGCGTGCGGGTCGTCGATGTGGAGCGCCGGTCTCGCGCTTCGGGTAAGATCCTCAGGGGCGATATCATCGAGGAAGTCGGCTTCGAACCGGTCGCGACCCCGGAAGCCTTCGAAAAAGCGATGCAAGCCGCCATCGAAGCGGGCGAGCCTGTGACGCTGTTGATCAATCGCGGCGGCAATTACATCATCTATGCGCTGAACACCTAGTCGCAAAATTCCTCGTCGGAATATCCTTGAAAGTACAAAGCGCTATGCAGGCTGGTTAAAGCGATCGCGCTATGCGCGGCTGCGGCCACGGCCGGCTTGGCCCGATAGGCCAGACCCAGACCGGCGGCTTTGATCATCGCCAGATCGTTTGCGCCGTCGCCGATGGCGAGGGCGCGCGAAGGATCGCCGTCGCAAATCTCCATAAGGGCCTCCCGCTTTGCTTCGCGACCCAGGATCGGGTGCTCGACCTCTCCGGCTAGCACGCCGTCCTGTTCGATCAGGACGTTGGCCCGGTGACCGTCGAACCCGCAGGCTTCCGCTACGCGCGATGTAAAGAATGTGAAGCCGCCCGACACGATCAGCGTCTTCGCCCCCTGCGCCCGCATGGTCCGAGCGAGTGTCCGCGCGCCGTCATTCAGATGGATGCGCTCGTCGTAACAGGTTTGCAGCACGTTCGTGGGCACCCCTTTCAGCAGGGAGACCCTCTCATCCAGCGCGCTTTCGAACCCGATTTCGCCGCGCATGGCGCGTTCCGTGATTTCCGAGACGCGGTCCTTCACGCCGGCGAAGGCCGCCAATTCGTCGATGCATTCCTGTCCGATCAGAGTGCTGTCCATGTCGCAGACCAGGACGGAGCGGCGGCGATTGCCGTCGGGTTGGACGCAGACATCGCCGCGAACTTTGGCAGCCTGCAAGACGGCGCGCGCATCCGCACTGTCATGTGCGGTGGTAAGGCCCTCGATGGCGCGGCCGGGCGACAGGATACGACTGTCGCGCAAGCCGAGCGCGCTGGCGCCGGCGGCCAGCTGGTCGCCGCTCTCTTGCGGCAGGACAAGCGTGGCGATCTGGTCTAGGGGCGACGACATGATTGAGCTCGAGTTGGACAGTCCGGTCATATGTATCGCAGGGCCCACGGCCAGCGGCAAGTCGGACTATGCCGTGCGGGTCGCCAAAGCGGTGGACGGAGAGATCGTCAATGCGGACGCGCTGCAGGTCTACGCCGATTTGAAGATCCTGTCGGCCCGACCCCGAGCCGACGAAATGGACGGCGTTCCGCATCATCTTTTCGGACACATATCCGGCGGCACAGCCTATTCGACCGGGGAATGGGTCCGCGATGTCGTGCCGGTTCTTTCAGCCATTGCAGGACGAGGGCGAGTGCCGGTGATCGTCGGTGGAACGGGGCTCTATTTTCAGGCTCTCTTGCAAGGGCTGGCCGACATCCCACCGGTTCCCGATCACATCGAAGGAGAAGTTTCCGGTATTGATATTAACGATTTGCGAGAAGAAGCTCAAGCCGTCGATCCGATCGCCACGGCTCGCATCCTCGGTGATGATCCGCAGCGTTTGGGACGCGTTGTCGGTGTCTGGCGCGCGACGGGCCGCGCCTTGTCCGACTGGCAAGCCGACACGCGTCCGGTCTTGCGTGCAGAGCGGATCTTCCGCGCCGTCATCCTTCCCGATCGCAAAGCGCTCTATGCCCGTATCGACGCCCGCTTCGACCGCATGATCCAGGCGGGCGCGCTGGACGAAGCGCGCACCGTGGTAGCGAGCGTCGGTCGCAACCGGTCTCCCATGCTCAAGGCAATCGGCCTGTCGCACTTGCTGTCATATCTCGACGGCGGCTGTGATTTGGAAACCGCCATCCAAACGGCCAAACGCGATAGCCGCCGGCTCGCGAAACGGCAGATGACCTGGTTCCGCAATCGGTGCCGCGACTGGTCTGTTCTGGCAACCGATGAAGACAAGGACGAATTTCTGGCCTCCCTATGAAACCTTGGCTCAAAGACGCGGCTCGGCTCGCTGTTTTCGCTCTGGCGGCACTCGCGGTCTATTGGGTGTTCCACGACCAAGTGGGGCGGTGGGTCGATCAGCTCGGCCGCTATGCCGACTCGCCGGTCCTGCTCTTGGTCGCGATCGGCGTATTTCTGGTCGGCTCTTTTTTTCTGCTTCCACAATGGGTCCTGATCGCGGCAGCCATCGCCGCGTTCGGTTTTCTGCAAGGCGCCATTGCGGCCTGGATCGCCACCATGTTCGCCGCGCATATCCATCTGGGCATTGCGATTCTGTTCAGGGACCGGTTGCGAGCGCGCCTGTCCGGACCGCGCATGACGCGCCTCCGGACCATGTTTTCACGCAACAGCTTCCAGTCGGGCTTGATCGTGCGGATGGTTCCGGCCGGTCCCTTCATACTCGTCAATCTTGCCGCAGGCCTGGCCGGCGCCCGCGCTGTGCCCTTCCTAAGCGGTACGGCCATCGGGATCATGCCGAAGATCGTGCTGACCGGTCTCGTCGCGCAGGGCGTCCTGTCCTCGGCGCAGGGGCGGCAGGTCGGACTGTGGGTCACGATGGGCGGCTTCGCCATGCTGGGTTTGTTTCTGCTATCGCGTTGGTCGAAGTCCATGCGCGCGCGACAAGCGAGAAATAACAGCTAAATACGCCGCTTACGGGAGAGAGTGCTTGCATTTGGGCCGGGTGATTTCCATTAGCCGAACATTAAGGGAATAATGGACAGATTCTGTACGCACCCATTTCGGGCGCACGAACGGCCTAGCCGTTTGCCAGACTGGACACAGACCGGGCGGAGCCTTCGATGATCTCATCACTTATGGACGCCTTTTCGTCCGACATCGCGATCGATCTCGGTACGGCGAACACGCTCGTCTATGCCAAAGGCCGCGATGTCGTGCTGAACGAACCGTCCGTCGTGTCGTTCTCCATCCGCAACGGTCGCAAGATCGTCCACGCGGTCGGCAACGACGCCCGCATGATGCTGGGTCGCACACCGGGAAACATCGAAGCCATCCGCCCCATGAAGGACGGCGTGATCGCCGATTTCGACGTGGCCGAGAAGATGATCAAGCACTTCATTGAGAAGGTGAAGAGCGAAGGCGGCTTCATGCGGCGCGCCAAGCCCAAGGTCGTGATCTGCGTCCCCTCCGGCGCGACGGCCGTGGAAGAGCGCGCCATCTACCAGTCCGCGCAACAAGCGGGCGCGCGCAAGGTCTACCTCATCGAAGAACCCATGGCGGCCGCGCTGGGCGCGGGCCTGCCGATCCACGAACCGGCGGGCTCCATGATCGTGGACATTGGCGGCGGCACGACCGAAGTCGCCGTCCTGTCGCTGGACGGTATCGTTTATTCGCGTTCCGTACGGGTCGGCGGCGACAAGATGGATGACGCGATCATCCAGTATGTCCGCCGCACGACGAACCTCCTGATCGGCGAGATGACCGCCGAGCGGGTCAAAAAGGAAGTCGGGTCCGCCACCATGCCGTCCGACAATGAGGGCATGAGCGTGCTGATCAAGGGGCGCGACCTCATGAACGGCGTGCCGCGCGAGATCCGCGTGAGTGAGGCCATGATCGCCGAAAGCCTGGCCGAACCGGTCGAGCAGATCGTCGATGCGGTCAAGATCGCGCTGGAAGCGACGCCGCCGGAACTGGCGGCCGACATCGTGGACAAGGGCATCATGCTGACCGGCGGCGGCGCCTTGCTGCGCAATCTCGACATCGAATTGCGCAACCGGACGGAGTTGCCGGTCTTCATCGCCGACGATCCGCTGTCCTGCGTGGTGCGCGGATCCGGCACAGTCGTTGAAAACCTCAAGAAATGGAAGAGCGTGCTCAAGACCGACGTCTAGGCACGCCGACGAAAGGGCGGTGCGGGAAGTGTGGCCCGATTTGGATCAAACAGTTCCGAAGGCTGGCTCGGCCTGCTGCTGCTGATCCTGTTCAGCACCGGCCTCCTACTGACGCAACGCGACAATGCTCGCGAACGGCGCACCTCCGCCATGCTGGCCGGCGACGTGCAGGCACCGGTCGCCGCCTGGCTCGGCCAGCCCTTCCGCAAGCTCGAACAGGCATTGGCCGATGCCGATGAAAGCCGACGCGCCCTGGAAGAGAACCGGGCTCTGCGACGCGAGCTCGTTGCTCTGCGGGCCGACAATGATCGGCTGACGGCGGCCAGAAACCGGCAAAAGCGGCTGGAAGCGCTCCTTGCGGTCGAACTCACGGGTGACATTCCGGACGAACGCATCGCGGCGCGCGCCGTTTCCGACGTGTCCAGTCCGTTCGTTCGGTCCCTGCTGATCGGGTCGGGACGCGATGCGGGCGTCCGGGACGGCTATGCCGTCATTTCCGAATCGGGACTGGTCGGCCATGTCGTCAGCGCCGGACGGCAGTCCGCCCGGGTTCTGAGGCTCGACGATCTCAATAGCCGCGTTGCCGTTGCGAGTGACCGCAGCGGAGCGCGAGCCATCCTGATCGGCACGAATACGGATATTCCCGTTCTCGCCTTTGTCGCCGATACGGAACGGTGGGCGGTCGGAGACCGCGTGGTCACGTCCGGAGACGACGGACGTTTGCCGCAAGGCCTGCCGGTCGGAACGGTGACGGACGGCGATCCGCTGACGGTGCGGCTCGATTTCCATGCTGAGCCAGTCGACTGGGTTTTCGTCTTGCCGTTCGCGGGCTTAGTGGATGCTGACGACCCCGAACTGGACGATGTCGATCTGGACGCGGCTGAAGAGACGACCGAGACCGAAACGGCCCCGCCGGTCGACGGCGGTGCGTCAGGAGAAGCCGGGACGCAGACGGCCGAGGCACCGGACGGGGCGGGCTGATGGCCGTTTTCGGCATGTCGCCCACGACGCGCAATGACCGGCTCATTCCGGCCGTGCTGGCATTGCTCGTCACGGGTCTTGTCAGTGTCGTGGATGTCCGCCTGTTCGGCGAAAGCTGGCCGCTGACTTGGCTGCCTTTCGCCGTGGTCGCGCTGTGGCCGCGCCATGTCAGCACCGGGGCGTCGGGACTATTGCTCCTGGCAGGGGGGCTCTGGGTGGATTGGACGAGCTGGGGTGCGCCCGGGCAATGGCCGCTCGTCTTCCTGATCACCTATGCGCTGATCCGTCCCGGCGCACGGGGCGGACGGCGCGGCCTGCTGGCGGGAATCAGGCGTTTCGTCCTGGCCCTGCTGGTCGGCGTCCCGGTGATGATCCTGACTGGCTGGATGGTTTATGAAAGCTGGCCGGACTGGATGGCGCTGGGACGCGGTCTCCTTGTCGTCACCGTGATCCTGCCCATATTCATTCTCGTCCGGGACGGTCTCGCCGGTCGCATGAGCGAGGAGGATTGACGATGAATGCACTCTCGACGGATCCGAACAAGAAGAAACCGACTGCCAAATCCGAGGCGCTGATCACGCGCCGCACCGCTGCTCTGGGGGTCGGCGGGCTCGGTGTGTTCGGCATATTGGCGGGCCGCCTCTACCAGCTGCAGATCGAACAGAGCGAAAACTACCTGGCGCTGTCCGAGGACAACCGTTTCAACTTCCGCACCATCGTGCCGAGCCGGGGCATCATCCGCGATCGCTACGGCGAAGCCTTGGCGGCGAACACGTTGAATTACCAGATCGAGCTCGTACCCGAACAGATCGACGATCTCGACTTGGCGCTTGGCCGTTTGTCGAACATCGTTTCACTGTCGGACCGCGAAATCGCTCAGGTCAAACGCGACGTCTCCCGCAAACCCGGCTTCGTGCCGGTCACGGCCAAAGACCATATGGAATGGGACGATTTCGCGGCGTTGAACATGCGCGCTCATGCCTTGCCGGGCATCACGCCGCGGGCGGGGGAAGGGCGCTCCTACCCGGATGACGGTCTATTCTCCCATGTTGTCGGCTATGTCGGCAAGGCCAATGACGCCGATGTCGCCGAAGACGATGATCCGCTTTTGCTGCAGCCTGGATTCAGGCTCGGCAAGACGGGCGTCGAACAGGCGGCGGACGACCGTCTGCGCGGCAAGGCCGGGCGCCTCCAGATCGAGGTGAATGCGCGAGGCCGCGTGGTGCGTGAGTGGCCGGGCAAAAGCGAAAAGGCCGTGACGGGCGAGGATGTCTACCTGACGCTGGATGCGGACTTGCAACGCTATGCCGCAGAACAGTTCGGCGAGGATGCGGGTGGGATCGCCGTCATGGACGTCATGACGGGAGAGTTGCGAACCCTGCTGTCCATGCCGCTATTCGACTCCAACCTGTTCGTATCGGGGCTGACCCAGGCCTACATGGACAAGCTGAACAATGACGAGAAGCGGCCGCAATACAACAAGGTCTATTCCGGCGGCTATCCCCCCGCCTCGACCTACAAGATGGCTGTCATGCTGGCGGCTCTCGAAAGCGGCAAGATCGATCCGCGGCAACGCATCTTCTGCGGCGGACGCGTGCGGCTTGGCAATCGCCTGTTCCATTGTTGGAAAAGGCAAGGTCATGGTTCGGTCGATCTGCGCTACTCGCTGAAGCAGAGTTGCGACACCTATTACTACGAGATCTCCCAGATCATCGGCGTCGAGGCCATTGCCGACATGGCGCGACGGCTCGGGCTGGGACAGCGGCACGGCGTCGGGATCGCGGGCGAACAGCATGGCATCGTGCCCGATCCGGCATGGAAGCGTGAGCGGATGGGCGCAGGCTGGCACATGGGCGACACGCTGAACTCCTCCATCGGGCAGGGCTACGTGCTGACCTCGCCGATGCAGCTGGCCGTCATGACGGCCCGGATCGCCAATGGTCGGTCCGCCGTATCTCCGACCCTGTTCGCCGGGCAGGACATCGCGCCGTTCCCGGATCTGGATATCGATCCCGACCATCTGGCGATCGTGCAGGACGCCATGTGGAGCGTGACGCAGGAGCCGGGCGGCACGGCCTACCGGCCCAACGGAACGGGACTGCCTGGCATCGACATGGCCGGAAAGACCGGCACGGCGCAGGTCCGCGGCATTTCGCTGGCCGACCGGGCGGCAGGGCTGCACAAGAACGACCGGCTTCCGTGGAAATATCGCGATCATTCGCTGTTCGTCGCCTACGCACCCTATGATGCGCCGCGATTCGCCGTGGGCTGCGTGGTCGAACATGGCGGATCGGGTTCGGGCCGCGCGGCGGCGATCGTCCGTTCCGTCCTCGGCGAGGCCCTGCGTCGCGACGGGCTTGGCCAGCAGACCCAGAACGCTACCGAGACCGACGTGCTGTGACCGTCCGGTTCGAGGAGTTCGACGGCGTCGGCAGCAAGCTTTTCCAGATCAACTGGCTGTTGCCGGTCCTCGCCGGTGTTTTGGGGTTAGTTGGAGTTCTGGCGATCCTGTCCGCGAATAACGGCATCTGGACACACGGGGCGATGCAGCACGGCGTGCGTCTGGCGTTCGCCTTCCTCATCATGCTCGGCGTGGCGCTGACGAACATCCGCGTCTGGTACACTTTGGCCTATCCGGTCTATTTCGTCGCGCTGGTCCTGCTTGTCGGGGTGGAATTTCTTGGCGTGAATGTGAACGGATCCGTGCGCTGGCTGCAGCTGGGGCCGATCAGGGTGCAGCCGTCGGAAGTCATGAAACCGGCCGTCGTGCTGGCTCTGGCGCGCTTCTACCATGATCTCCCGGCATGGCGCGTCTCTTCGCCGCTCGGTCTGGCTGGCGCACTATTCCTGATCGCCGCGCCTATGGCGCTGGTCCTCCGGCAACCCGATCTCGGCACGTCGCTGCTTATCGCGGCGACGGGGGCGTCGCTGGTCTTTCTCGCCGGTGTGAGCTGGCGGATCATTTCGCTGGGATCGGTCCTTGCGGCCGTCAGCATTCCGGTTGTCTGGCAATTCGGCCTGCGCGCCTACCAGCGCGAACGCATCCTGACCTTCATCGACCCGGCCCGCGATCCGGCGGGGGCGTCCTATCACATCACCCAGTCCAAGATCGCGCTGGGATCGGGCGGTCTGTCCGGCAAGGGTTTCATGCAAGGCACGCAGCGCCAGGGCGGCTACGTGCCCGAAAACAGCACGGACTTCATCTCCACTGTCATCGGAGAAGAGTTCGGGTTCGTCGGATCGCTGGCCCTGATCGGACTCTACATCGCCGTCATCGCGGCATGCATCCGCCTTTCCCTGCAATGCAAGGCCGTGTTCTCCCGCCTGCTGATCCTCGGCCTGACAACGACATTCGCGCTCTACATCTTCATCAATCTCGGCATGGTCATGGGCCTCCTGCCCGTGGTCGGCGTACCTTTGCCGCTCGTCTCCTATGGCGGGACGGTGATCTTGGCCGTGATGGGAAGTTTCGGACTGATGTTGTCGGCCCATGTCCATGCCGACACGCTATTGCCGCGTAACGATTGACTGGGTGTCTGGGCCATGACCGCTTGTCCGCTTGACGCGGCGGCTCCATTCCCTAATCAAGCGGGCGTCATTGGGGAGTTCACATTATGCCTGCAGCACCCGGGACGGCGCAATGGTCGTCACGTTTCGCCTTCATCATGGCCGCCGTCGGATCGTCGGTCGGCCTCGGCAATCTCTGGCGGTTCTCCAGCGAGGCCGGACAGAGCGGCGGCGGCGCCTTCATCCTTGTCTATCTGCTGGCGGTGGTGCTGGTCTGCATTCCCGTCCTGATGAGCGAATATCTCGTCGGGCGAGCCGGTAGCTCCGCCAATGCAGTCGATAGCGTCGCCGAAATCGCGATCCAGTCCAGGGTCACGAAAAACTGGGGTGTGCTGTCATGGGTCGGCATGATCGCCGGATTCCTCATCGTGACATTCTACTGCGTCGTCGCCGCCTGGGTCGTGCGTTACATCTTCAAGTTCCTCGGCAATGACTTCGCCGGTCTCGAACCCGATCAGGTCGCCGGCATCTTCACGAATTTCATCGGCACGCCCATTCAAGTGCTGCCCTGGTTCCTCCTGTTTGCGCTCATCACGATCTGGCTGGTTTCACGCGGGGTCAATCGCGGCATCGAACTGGCGGCCAAGGTCCTGATGCCGCTCTTCTTCATACTGCTGACATCGCTCGCGGTCTTCGCCCTCGTGACCAACATCGAGACTGGCGGCACGTCGGCGGCGCTGTCCTTCCTCTACGCCCCGGATTTCAGCAAGATCAACGGCGATGTCGCCAATGCCGCGCTCGGCCAGGCCTTCTTCTCCGTCGGCGTCGGCTCGGCCATCATGATCACCTATGGCTCCTATCTGCCGCAAGACATCTCGATCCCGAAGGCCTCCGTCATCGTCGGGCTGACGGATACGGCCGTTGCGTTGATTGCAGGACTGGCGATCTTCCCGATCGTTTTCGCCTTCGGGCTCGAAGCCAATGCCGGAGCGGGCCTCTTCTTCATCACACTGCCCAATGCATTCGCCTCCATGGGTGCGATCGGCCCGATCGTCGGCGCGGCCTTCTTCTTCCTGGCATTCTTCGCGGCCATTACGTCCTCGGTCAGCCTTCTCGAGCCGTCGGTGGCTTTCGCATCGGAGCGCTTCAAGATGAGCAAGGCCAAGGCCGCCTGGGTGATGGGCGCGTTGATGATCGCCGTTGGCCTGATCAGCGTGTTCGGCGTCACGTCGGATGGCGACACCTATGCCTTGGATGCGATCGATACCTTCACCGGGCAGGTCATGCTCCCGTTGGCCGGTCTACTGATCGTGATCTTCGTCGGATGGCGGCTCGACAAGGCCATCATCGCCGAGGAGTTCGCCGGCAGTGAAGGTCTTGGAAACGTCCTGATCGTGTTGACGCGTTTTGTCGCCCCTCTCTTCGTTTTCATCGTGCTGGTCTCTTCGATCTATACCTCCTATTTTGCAGGCTGACCGAAATGCCGCAGTGCAGCGACTGACTTTTGATCTTGCCGTTCAGGCAAAATTCAAGTGTGCCGTGCAAGGTGGCGATAAGACATTACGCTGATCTTGAAATATCGTCGTCTCATTTGGGGTGTTGAATGAAATCCGGAGTTTCTCTCCTTCTTGTCGCCTCCTTGTTCAGCACTGGCTGTGCGACCGTTGACCTGCAATCGATGGCGGGCACGGACGATGCCGCACCGCTCGAAACATCGTCCGACAGCAATGTCGTGCAGCGCGCGGTCGAGAAGTTGAGCGCCGCGTTCGCGTCTCGCGGCTTTGGCGAGAAAACGTCCCAACGCAAAATGGAAGCAGCCGCGGACATGCTGATGAACGGTCTGTCCGATAAAGGCGTGGATGGAGCGGATCCGGACTATGCATCGCTCGAACGGCCTGTTTCGGTCGTTCTGGAAGATATTCGCGTTGCAGAACGTCATGTTGAGCAGGCCCGCAAAGCGGCCGAGATCTATTTCGATGTCGCTCCGGCCCGTCGCGACCTGTCGGATGAGTTGCAGAGCCTTCAGGCTGCATTGCTGGTCTCGGACCGCGCCTTGCTCGAGTTCCGCAACAGCCTGCCGACAGATCGTGCAGCCGATGTCGACCGTCTGCAACTTGCCGTAGACGGCTTGCGCGACATCACCAACCGCTTCGGAGACCGCGTGCGCACGAAACGGTTGAACGAAAAGACCGGAACCGCCGACCGCTCGGTCAGCTAGACGTCCTTAGCGGCTGTCCGAGGCTTCAATCGTGCAGGGGCTGTTGCCAGCGTTTGCAACTTGACCCGGTCGGAGGCGTGGCGCACTCCGGGCGAATGCTGACAAGCCCGGCACGTTACGATCTTTCCTCCCATGGCCGTCGGCTTGTCGTGTCCGCGCAAGGCCGCTGGACCGTCGAAACGGTGTCGTCGGTCTACGAATCCCTCGGACGGGACTATGACGCCCTTTCCTACGAGACGGTGGAGTTCGATCTGGAGGGGGTGGAAGATCTCGACACGGCCGGGGCCTACCTCCTGACGAAAGCGGTCCGCGTGGAAGATGTCTGCAAGGCATGGTCGCTGACCCGAGGAACGCCCGGACAGAAGACGCTTCTCGACGTCGCGGCAGCGGCCCAGATGGGGGCGCCGCCCCGCCATACGCGCCAGTTCGTCGATACACTCGATCGCCTGGGCCGGGCGACCTTGCGGTTCTGGGATGAACTCTACGCGACGCTTGCCTTTCTCGGCCAATTCTTCGTCATGTTTTTCGGGGTTTTGCTCAGGCCGCGTCGTCTCCGGTTCAAATCCATCGTCGCCTTGATGGAAGAGGTTGGGCTGGACGCGGCCCCCATCGTCGCCGTGCTATCCTTCGCGATCGGTGCGGTTATCGCCTATATGGGGGCCAACTTGCTCGGCCAGCTCGGCTTTTCCGTATTCATGGTCGACCTGGTCGGCTTCTCGATGCTGCGTGAACTGGCCGTCGTGATCACGGCAATCCTCATCGCGGGACGTTCGGCCTCGGCTTTCACGGCGCAGATCGGGGCCATGAAGATGCGTCAGGAAGTCGATGCGATGACCGTGATGGGGCTCGAAACGTTCGAAACGCTCGTGGTGCCCCGGGCGATCGCTTGCTTGCTGACATTGCCGATCCTGACCTTCCTCGCCATGATGAGCGGCATATTGGGTGGCCTGATCGTGGCTTGGGTCACGCCCTCGCAGATCTCGCCCGTGCTGTTCCTCAGCCGGTTGCAGGAAATGGTCGCCGTGCAGCACTTCTGGGTCGGTATGGTGAAGGCGCCGTTCTTCGCCATCGTGATCGCCGTGATCGGTTGCCGGCAGGGCTTGGCCGTAACGGGTTCGGTCGAGAGCCTAGGCGCGCGGGTCACGACGTCGGTCGTCCAAGCCATCTTCGCCGTCATCCTGATCGACGCGCTGTTCGCCATCCTGTTCTTCCAGATCGGCGTCTAGCATGGCAGACCAGGATCACATGCCTCCGATCGCCGCTCGCGGTATCCTGACTCAATTCGGGACCAACGTGATCCACGAAAACCTCGACTTCGAGCTGAAGCGCGGCGAGATCGTAGGGTTGGTCGGAGGGTCCGGCTCCGGCAAGTCCGTTCTGATGAATACGCTGCTCGGCCTGAAGGTTCCGGATGCCGGCGAAATCCGCTATTTCGGCAAACGCCGTGCCGATCTCGACAGCCGCGAAGAGTTGCGTCTGAAGAACGATATCGGTGTCCTGTTCCAAGGCGGTGCGCTGTTTTCGTCCTTGACCGTTCGTGAGAACGTCATGGTGCCGATGATCGAGCATTTCGACATGCCCAAGAGCCTGATGCGGGAACTGGCGGACATGAAGATCCATATGGTCGGCCTGCCTCCGGAAAGCGCGACTCTCCATCCGGCGGACCTGTCTGGCGGGATGAAGAAACGGGCGGGTTTGGCCCGGTCGCTTTCGCTGGATCCGCGCATTCTGTTCCTGGATGAACCCACGGCTGGGCTTGACCCGGTCGGGGCCGACGCGTTCGACCGGCTCATCCTGTCCTTGCGCGAGGCTTTGAACCTGACTGTGCTGATGATCACGCACGATCTGGATAGCCTCTATGCGATATGCGACCGTGTTGCGGTACTGGTGGACAAGAAGATCGGTGTCTATGACAGGCTGGGTGTGGTCGAACGATACGACCATCCCTGGGTTCAGGAATATTTCGGGGGGCCGAGATCGCGGTCCGAAAATGCGAAGGCGGTACGCATGGCAGTGCATCCCGAGCGTGATGCGGGGCCGCCCGCCAAGGCGGCAGGACGATAGGCATGGAAAACAAGGCAAATTACGCGCTGATCGGCATGTTCGTGCTGGTCGCCCTTGCGGCGACGCTGGGCTTCATCCTGTGGCTGACCGGATCGGAGTTCGATCAGCAGTTCGACGAATACCAAGTGGCCTTCCAGGGTCCCGTGCGCGGTCTGTCGCCGGGCTCCGAAGTGCGGTTCAACGGCATCGGCGTCGGGGAGGTCACGAACATCCGTCTGGACCGGGAAGACCCGAATACCGTGCTGGCCAATATCCGGATCGACTCCAACACTCCGGTGGACACGAATAGCTATGCGCAGCTGGAGCCACTCGGTCTGACGGGCCTGAACTATCTCCAGATCTTCGCGGGGGGCGAGGAGTACCCGCTCATCAAGGATATGCCTGGCCGCAGCGGGACATGGCGGATCGAAGGTCGTGCCGACCAGCTGTCCGCCATCATCGAAGGCGGAGGCTCCGCCGTCGAGCAGGCGCAACTCGCTCTGACGCAGGTCAACAAACTGTTCAGCGACGAAGCTGTTGCGGACGTCCATGGCATATTGGACAATATCGAACGCATCACCAGCGAACTGGATGTCTCCGAATTCGACATGAACGAGGTCAACGGCCTCGTCACCGACTTCCGAGCCGCAGTGCGTCGCGTCAGCGCTGCGGCGGATACGGCCCAAACGACGTTCGCTTCGGCAAACGGCCTCATCGAGAACGACATCGCCTCACTGAGCGCGCGCATGGAAGTGACGTTGAGCGAAGTCGACGAAACGCTGAACGCCTTCGAAGAGACAGCCGGGAACAGCAACGAGTTGATCGTCGATGCGCGTGATGCAGTGAACCGCCTTTCCAATTCCGGTCTGACGGACCTCGAGGAGACTGTGGATGCCGTCCGCCGCTTGGTGTTGTCACTGGGCCGCGTCGCCGACGCGCTGGAACAGAGCCCGCTGGAGTTCATTTCGGGGACGCAGTCCGATACGGTGGAGTTACCGCAATGATCCGACCCTTCGCCCTCGGCGTCGCCTCGCTGGCGATCGCATCCTGCAGCATTCTGCCGGATCCGGCACCCGCGGACATCATCTACCGCTTGCAGCTTTCAGGCGAGAGCGTGAAACCGGCGCCCGGTGCGACCGTGATCCGCGTCGACCGTCCGTCGGCAACGAGCGTGTTCAACACGCGCGCCATCGTGGTGTCGCCGGACGGGCGGCGTCTGTCCACGGCAGCTCAGGCGCAATGGCCGGAAGGCACGCCGACCATGCTGCAGGAAAAGCTGGTCGATGCCTTTTCGCGCGAATCACGGGTCATCGGCGTTCTGCCACAATCGGGAACGCGGACGGACACACGCATTCATCTGACGATCAAGAATTTCGAGGCGCAGTTCGATCAGGGTGAAGACGCCAGCCCTCTGGCGGTCGTCCGTTTTACGGCGACGCTTGCAAATGCGACGGATCGCCGGTTGATCGACACGTTCACGACGCGCCACGAGGTTCGAGCGGATGCGGCGCGGATTTCATCCATCGTCATGGCGATCGAAGCTGCCAACGATGCCGCCATGCGCGATATCGTGGACTGGGTCGTCTCCGCTGACAAAAAGGGCTTGATCGAGGACCCCGTCACGCTGGTTCGCTGAAACCTACTCGGTCCGGTCGCGCGTTCGCGATCGTTTGATCCATAGGGCGATGACGGCGACGGCCACGACGATGACGGCGATCGTCGGGATGATGAGTTCGATGCGGTCACCGAACAACTCGCCCAGGAAGTGGCACAAAGTGAAGATCACGATGCAATACATCAGGGCTGTGATGAAGATGAACAGGCAAAAGCGCGCATAGCGGACTTTGAAATAGCCGCAGGCGACATAGACCGGGATGCGCGCCAACGGCAGGAACCGCGCCGTCAGCAGCGTCGCGAACAGATTGCGCCGCACCTTGCCGCGAAAGGTCGTGACATGTTCGCGTTCGGCATAGGCACGCGCCCGCGAAGACGTGTGCGCCGCCCGCCCGATCCAGTATTTCCAGATGTCGGACAAGAACAAGCCCGCCAGGATGATTGCGAAGATGACGGGAAAATGATCGGCGTCGGCAGCCGAGAGCGACGCCGCGGCGATAACGGCGGCATCCTCCTGGACGAAGGGACCCAAGAAAATGCCCAGGTAAAGTAGCCAGCTCGGGTCCATCATGCGGGCGCTATGCGCGATGATGGTTAAGCCTGTCTTGGTAAATATCGATGGGAACATGCAAGGAAGGGTCAGCGCAGAGCAAAAATTTTGGCAGGGCTGCGTGTTGAAACCCGCTGTGCCGCATGGCATAGCGCCGCGAACTTCAATCGAGCCCGGCAGACAGAACCCCGGCCTCCACCGGGCGCGACTTCAATGCCCGCAGATACGTCAGAGACAAAGATGGACATCAAGGAACTCGAATCCGACGGCCTGACCAAGAAATACCAGGTTACGGTCAAGAAGGAAGCGCTCGAGGAAAAGCTGGACGCCAAGATCAAGGAGATGCAGCCGCAAGTCTCCCTGAAAGGCTTCCGCCCCGGCAAGGTGCCGACCTCGCACATCCGCAAGATGTTCGGCCAGAGCATCATGAAAGACGTGGTCGAGGAAGTTCTGAACGAGAGCAGCCAGCAGGCCATCAACGACAACAAGCTGCGCCCCGCCGGCCAGCCGCAGATCGACCTGCGCGCCAATGGCGAGGAGGTCACCAACGGCAAGGCCGATCTCGATTACTACATGACCGTCGAGAGCATTCCTGAATTCGAAGCTGTCGATCCGACGACACTCAAATTCACACGTCTCAAGACCGAACTTGACGACAAGGATCTGGATGCACGCCTCACTGAACTCGCCAAGGGGCAGAAGAGCTACAAGAAGAAAGCCAAGACGGCCAAAGCCAAGAAAGGCGACGCGGTCCTGATCGACTTCGTCGGCTCCATCGATGGCGAGGAATTCGAGGGCGGCGCCATGGAAGGCCACCAGCTTGTACTGGGTTCGGGCACCTTCATTCCGGGCTTCGAGGACGAACTGGTCGGTGTGAAAGCCGGTGATGAAAAGGATGTCGTGGTGACGTTCCCGGACGACTATCAGGCGGCCGAACTGGCTGGCAAGGAAGCCGTATTCAAGACGAAGATCCACGAGGTCCAAGGCGAGAAAGAGGCCGAGATCGACGACGCTTTCGCCAAGAACTTCGGCATGGACGATCTCGATGCGCTCAAGACAGCCGTGCGCGAACAGATGGAATCGGAGCTGGACGGCCAGTCCCGCATGAAGTTGAAGCGCGCCATTTTGGACGAGCTGGACAGCAAGCATGACTTCGACCTGCCCCAAGGCATGGTCGAGACCGAATTCACCAACATCTGGAACCATGTGAAAGCCGAGAAGGAAGCCGGTCAGCTCGACGAGGAAGATGCCGCAAAGACGGACGAGCAGCTGGAAGCCGACTACCGCAAGATCGCTGAGCGCCGCGTGCGTCTCGGTCTTGTTCTGGCCGAGATGGGTCAGAAGGAAAGCATCGATATTACCAACGAAGAGCTGCAAGGCGCGCTGGTCGCGGAAGCGCGCCGTTATCCGGGTCAGGAGCAGCAGGTCATCGAATTCTACCAAAAGAACCCGCAAGCCCTCGCTCAGCTTCGCGCGCCGATCTACGAAGAAAAAGTCGTGGACCTGATCACGGAGAAGGCGACCGTCAAGGACAGGACGGTCGATCGCGACACACTGTTCGAAGAAGATCCTATGATCTAGCGCAAAAGCGCGGACAAAGACGGAAGCCGCCCTTCGAGGCGGCTTTTTCTATTGGCGATGGCGCCGAACCGGCCATGCCTTCACACTTATGGAACCCTTGCGAAGCAGGATGGTGATCGCAATATAGGACCAAAGACGCCAGCGTCCTGCCGGCGCATCAAGACCGAAAGCTTCTACTGCATGTACGATCCGATCGAAAAA
The DNA here is from genome assembly GCF_947498175.1 of uncultured Algimonas sp. Taxonomy (GTDB): domain Bacteria; phylum Pseudomonadota; class Alphaproteobacteria; order Caulobacterales; family Maricaulaceae; genus Litorimonas. The sequence goes on from NZ_CANMJB010000001.1 coordinate 110,558, forward strand.
CTGAATAACGTCACCAATTACCTCATCCCGACCGTGGTGGAGCAGTCCTCGCGCGGCGAACGCGCCTTCGACATCTATTCGCGACTGTTGCGCGACCGCATCATCTTCCTGACTGGTCCGGTCGAGGACAATATGTCCGCCTCCATCTGCGCCCAGCTTCTGTTTCTCGAATCCGAGAACCCGAAGAAGGAAATCAGCATGTACATCAACTCGCCCGGCGGCGTCGTGACGGCCGGAATGGCGATCTACGATACGATGCAGTACATCCGTTGCCCCGTCAGCACGGTCTGCATCGGGCAGGCCGCTTCGATGGGGTCTCTGCTGCTGGCTGCTGGCGATGCGGATATGCGCGTGGCGCTGCCGAACGCCCGGATCATGGTGCACCAGCCGTCCGGCGGTTTCCGCGGCCAGGCGTCCGACATCGAACGTCATGCCCAGGACATTCTGGCGATGAAGAAGCGCCTCAACGAGATCTACGTCAAGCACACGGGCAAGAAATACGCGACGATCGAGAAAACGCTCGACCGCGATCATTTCATGACGGCCGAAGAAGCCAAGAATTTCGGCTTGGTCGATCACGTCTACGAAAAACGAGGCGAAGACGCATAGCGTTTCCGCGCTCCGCGACAGACCCGTTGGTCCGTCGTTTGCGCGATTATCGGGACAGATCGGTCCTGCTATAGTTTCAGACGGGTTAAGCTACACATCTTTTGGTGCGCGATTACACACATCCGGTCTTGCCAGAGTCCGGTTTCCGGTGTCGTATGCGTATCGAAAGGCGCCGTTTACACAATGTCGTCATAAAACCGGTAGATCGGTGGTCGAATCGGCATCCGGATTGCAGGGAGTTCCGTCGGCGCTCGCCGTATGTGGAACTGGATAGAGTATGAGCAAGAACAATACGACCGAGAGCAAGAATACGCTCTACTGCTCTTTCTGCGGGAAGAGTCAGCACGAGGTTCGCAAGCTGATCGCCGGTCCGACCGTCTTCATCTGCGACGAATGCGTCGAACTCTGCATGGACATCATCAAGGAGGAGGGGAAGTCCTCCTTGTCCAAAGGCCAGGAAGGCGTTCCGACCCCGCAGGAAATCTGCAACATCTTGGACGATTACGTCATTGGGCAGGGCTATGCGAAACGTGTTCTCTCCGTCGCGGTCCACAATCACTATAAGCGCTTGAACCACGCCACGACCAATCCGGATGTCGAACTGGCCAAATCCAACATCCTGCTGGTCGGGCCGACCGGTTGCGGCAAGACGTTGCTGGCCCAGACGCTGGCCCGCATTCTCGACGTACCGTTCACCATGGCCGATGCGACCACGCTGACGGAAGCCGGCTATGTCGGTGAGGATGTGGAGAACATCATCCTGAAGCTGCTGCAATCCTCGGACTACAATGTCGAGCGGGCCCAGCGCGGCATCGTCTACATCGACGAAGTCGACAAGATCAGCCGAAAGTCGGACAATCCCTCCATCACGCGCGATGTATCGGGCGAGGGTGTGCAGCAGGCCTTGCTGAAGATCATGGAAGGCACGGTCGCCTCCGTGCCGCCTCAGGGCGGCCGCAAACATCCGCAGCAGGAGTTCCTGCAGGTCGATACGACCAATATCCTGTTCGTTGTCGGCGGCGCCTTTGCGGGCCTCGACAAGGTCATCGCCAATCGCGGCGACCAGGCTTCCATCGGTTTCGGCGGACGTGTCCGCGATGAGGACGACCGGAGCGTCGGCGACATACTGCGCGGCGTGCAGCCCGAAGATTTGCAAAAATTCGGTCTGATTCCCGAATTCATCGGCCGCTTGCCGGTCATCGCGACGCTGACGGATCTGGACGAGGATGCGCTGGTGACGATTCTGACAGAACCGAAGAACGCATTGGTCAAACAGTATGAAACGCTGTTCGCCATGGAAGAGGTCAAGTTGACCTTCACCGAAGACGCGCTTCAGGCAATCGCCAAGAAGGCCTTGGCGCGCAAGACCGGCGCCCGCGGATTGCGTTCGATCATGGAAGCCATTCTGCTGGACTCGATGTACGATCTGCCATCCTATGAAGGCGTGGACGAAGTCGTCATCAATGACGATGTCGTGGAAGGTGACGGCGAATCCGCACCTCTTCTCATCTATGCCGACCCGCCCGCTGAAAAAGCAGGCTGATCCTTCCAGCATCAATGAAAAAGCCGCCCTGGGGCGGCTTTTTTGTTTTCCTGTCGGATCGTTCCGTGCGGCTACGGCTCGATCACGGCGCACGCAATGCGTGATCCGGCATCGCCGGACGGTTGCGTTTCGTAATCGTCGGCCCCGGCGTGAATAATCAGGGCCGTGCCGTTGGCATCGAGGAGAGGGGCCAGGCCCTCACGATCGGACAAGGTGACCCGGTCATTGCCGATCTCCGTTCGAACCACGCCAGACGCTGGCGCGTCGAAATTCTCCATGTCGCCGGCATGCGGATTGGGATCATCCGCCTCGAATCCGTGATTGGCGTTGGACGGATTGTAATGGCCGCCCGCCGATTGGAAGTCCGGCGTGTCGCAGGACCCGGTCTCGTGGAAATGAATGGCGCGTTGGCCTTCGGGGATCGCCGTGACATCGAGCGAGACCGTCACGCCTGAACCTTCGACGTCGGAGATCGTCACGGTGCCGATTTCCGATCCGGCACTGTTGATGACGGGATAGGTTGCGCTCATCAAGGCCGCGTCATCGTTAACGTCTCTATCGAACCGATCGTACATCTCGACCTCATTGGCCGTCTCGTCGTCGATACCGACGTCATCAGCGGCATCATCGGTTCCGCCACATGCGACAAGCGTCATGGCCGCGGTCGCTAGCAAGATCTTCTTCATGGTAAGGTCCTCTCTTCATTGCCTTTTGGAATGCAGGCTTGCCTCAAAAACGCGATCCCGTCGGCTGCGTTCCAACGCTGCGCGCATTTGTGCAAAACGATCTGAAATGGTAGCCTGAGCCGAACCGAGATCGTCGAATCGCGGGCGGGAAAACCTCCGCCTTTTCCGGCAGATCGATCCGAGGATATCGTGTGAGCGACCAAACAGACAATCCGGACTCCACGCCGCCGGAAAAGGATCCCGGCATCTCGCCCGTGACGATCGAGGAGGAGATGAAACGCTCCTATCTCGACTATGCCATGAGCGTGATCGTCAGCCGGGCGATTCCCGATGTGCGCGACGGTCTGAAACCGGTTCACCGCCGGATTCTCTACTCCATGCACGAAAACGGCTTTACGCGCGACAAGCCCTACAAGAAGTCGGCGCGCGTGGTCGGCGACGTGATCGGCAAGTATCATCCGCACGGCGACAGCGCTGTCTACGACGCGTTGGTCCGCATGGCGCAGGACTTCTCCATGCGACTGCCATTGCTGGACGGCCAGGGGAATTTCGGGTCCGTCGACGGCGACCCGCCGGCCGCCATGCGGTACACCGAAGTCCGTATGGACAACCCGGCCGCGCAGCTATTGGCCGACATCGAGAAGAACACGGTCAATTATCAGGATAATTACGACTCGTCCGAATCCGAACCGGTCGTGCTGCCGGCGCGCTTTCCGAACATTCTCGTCAATGGCGCGGGTGGCATCGCCGTTGGCATGGCGACGAACATCGCGCCGCACAATCTCGGTGAAGTCTGCGACGCCGCGATGGCCTTGCTCGATGACGGGGCGCTGAGCGACGCAGACTTGCTGGACATCATCCCAGGGCCGGACTTTCCCACAGGCGGCCTCATCATGGGCCGCAGCGGCGCCAAGCAGGGCGTGATGACCGGACGGGGAACCGTCACGGTCCGGGCCAAGACCCGGGTCGAGGAAATCCGCAAGGACCGGTTCGCCATCATCGTCGACGAGTTGCCGTTCCAGGTCAATAAAGCCTCGATGATTGCCAAGATGGCGGCCTTGGTGAACGAGAAACGGATCGAAGGCATTTCGGCCGTCCGCGACGAGTCCGACCGGGTCGGCATGCGCGTCGTCATCGAGCTCAAGCGCGACGCCGTGCCGGACGTCGTGCTGAACCAGCTGTTCCGCTACACGCCGCTGCAGCAGAATTTCAGTTCCAACATGCTGGCGCTCAACGGCGGCAAGCCCGAACAGATGAACGTCCGGGACATGCTGGAAGCGTTTCTGGCATTCCGCGAAGACGTGATCGCGCGTCGGACGAAATTCGATCTGTCCAAGGCGCGGGACCGGGCGCACATATTGGTCGGACTGGCCACGGCCGTCGCCAATATCGACGAGATCATCCGTCTGATCCGCACCTCGCCCAACCCAGCCGCGGCGCGCGAGGCGCTCACCTCACGCAATTGGCCGGCCGAGAGCATGGGCGCGCTGATCCGGCTCATCGCCGATCCACGCTCTCGTCTGCAGGATGACGGCACCATAAAGCTCACGGATGAGCAGGCCCGGGCAATTCTCGACCTGCGTCTGCAGAAGCTGACCGCGCTCGGCATGGAAGAGATCACCGAAGAGGCCGAGAAACTCGCCGCGCGGATCACCGACTTGCTGGAAATCCTGCGGTCGCGCGACCGCGTCCGCACGATCATCCGCGAAGAGCTGACCGAAGTGCGCGAGAAGTTCGCGACCCCGCGCCGCTCCGAGTTTGCGGAAGGCGGTTTCGATTTCGACGACGAGGATCTCATCGCGGTCGAAGACATGGTCGTGACCGTGACCAATAATGGCTACGTCAAGCGGACTCCGCTGGACACCTACCGCTCTCAGCATCGGGGCGGGAAGGGCCGGTCAGGCATGCAGACCAAGGACGAGGATTTCGTCACGACGGTTTTCGTCGCGACGACGCATACGCCGGTCCTGCTCTTTTCCTCCAGTGGCATGGCCTACAAGCTGAAGGTCTGGAAGCTGCCGCAGGGCGGCGCCGCGACGCGCGGACGCAGTTTCAACCAGCTTCTTCCGCTCACCAAGGATGCTGACGGGGACGACGAGAAGATCACCTCGATCATGGCGCTGCCGGAGGACGAGGACGATTGGGCGGGCCTTGACATCATGTTCGCCTCCAAATCCGGCGGCGTGCGTCGTAACAGCCTCGCCGATTTCACGCGGATCAACCGGTCCGGGAAAATCGCGATGAAGCCCGGTGAAGGCGACGGCATCGTCGATGTGCGGCTCTGCAGCGAACAGGACGACATCGTTCTGACGACTAGGCTGGGCCGCGCCATCCGTTTTCCGGTCACGGATGTCCGTCGGTTCGTCGGCCGGACGTCGACGGGCGTGCGCGGCATCAAGCTCGGTTTGGGCGACGAGGTCATTTCGATGGCCGTCGTCCGGCACTTCGATGCGGCCAGCGAAGAACGCACGGCCTATCTGAAACATGCCAATGCGATGCGACGGGCGATGGGCGACGAGGTCGATGACGCGGCGGACGACGACGAAGACATCGCGAACGAAACATCTCTGTCCGACGCACGCCTGGGTGAGATGGGGGCGGCCGAGCAGTTCCTTCTGACCATCGCCGATGACGGGTTGGGCAAGCGGGCGAGCTCCTACTCCTATCCGGTTCGTGGACGGGGTGGGAAAGGTGTGATCGCGCAGAACCTCGATCGGGGGAAGAAAGCGGACAAGGCCTATCTGGTGCGCAGTTTCGTCGTGGAAGATGGCGACCAGATCATGCTGGTCACCGATGGCGGTCAGCTATTGCGCACCGGGGTGGACAACATCTCCATCGTGTCGCGCAGTTCGAAAGGCGTCTGGGTGATCCGCACGCGCGAGGACGAGCATGTCGTCAGCGTCGAACGGATCGCGGAAACCGAGGATGAGGACGGCGAGGCGCCCGAAGCGTCGGGCGACGTTGACGTGCCGGACGCGTCCTGACCTGACGGCCCCCACTCAGACGGGCCGGTTCGGCTCCGGACAGGTCAGGTCGAAGGATTGGGTGTTGCGCTGGGCCTGTGCTTGCAGGTTGCGGATATGTTGCGTCATGGCCTGCGTGTCATAGGATATGTTGATGCAGCCGAGCGTCCGCTTCGTGTCGCCGTCAATAACGGCCGCAAAGCCTGTGACGCCCATCCAGCGATTATACTGATCGACGATGCCGCGATCGAAAACGGCATGGGCATTCAGCTCGCCGCGTCCGCCGGATATGTCGATATCGACGTATTCGATGCGCGGATCGCGCAGCGTTTCGAGTGCACGCCCTAGTCGCGGTTCCACGACCTTGCATGGCGCACACCAATCGGCCCGGAACATGACGATATAGACGTCCGGTGTGGAGGCGGCGGTGCTGTACTGCTGGGCTTGGGTCGGAGTCGTCGGTCCCATTAGAGCCGCCAGCGCGGCCGCTACGGCGGCTGCGATGGGTTTAAAGCGGAGTCTCATGAGTGTCTTTCGCAGCCCGTTGATGGCTTTGGCGATTGCAATCCTGGTGCCAGATAGGGTCCAGCCACTGTTTGAGTAAGCCTCGAACGCATGAAGCCCGCACTATGAGTCATGCGGGCTTCATCGATCGCTTGGCTGGAGCAGGATCTATCGAACGGGCGGAAGGTTGTAGGTTTTCGGGCACTGCGTCAGCGCAGCCGACGTGGACGCGTTGCTGGCATAGGCTTGGCCTTTCGACCGGGCGGCCATGTTGCGTAGCTCCTTGGCCAGAGTAACCGGATCGCCGGCAGCGTTCAGGCAGCCCATGACCGACTTGCTTTGCGGATCGACGACCGCAGCGAAGCCAGGCAGACCGACCCACTTGTTGAAGACCGGCACGATATCGCGATTGAACGCATCATGGGCGGATTTCTCCCATTTGGCTGCCGTCGTCGTATCGATCACGATCTCCTCGACCTCGATCTGGGACATGCGGATGACATCGGGCAGGCTCGTATCGAGTTGCTGGGATTTGGCATCTTCGGCGTGACGGAAGTTCACGACATAGATGTCCGGCGTCGCGAAGGCGGGGGCTGCGAGGAGGACACTTGTCAAGGCTGACAGGGCGGCAATGCGTGAGAGTTTCATGGTCGGTTCCTGTGTCATGAAGGCTGAAAGTCGTTTCTGAGCCGGAACGTGACGCAAGAGGGTGAATAAAGCGGAAACTGCCGCGTAACGTGTGATTCACCATTATCCGAACGACAGGAAGTTCGGAGCCAAGTGTCTATGAAAGCGAGAAAGTTTCCTGGCGGATGAATGCAGCAGGCATTGCGACCAACGGAAATGTCAGGCTGTTACACACCCAAGGTGCTCTGCCAGCGCCTGTTCCAGTGCATCTGTCCAGACGATCGCACCGATTACGAGGCGTGCGTGAAGACGCGGTCGAAAATCGTATCGACATGCTTCAGATGATAGGCATCATCGAACATGGCGTCGATCTGCTCCGCCGTCAGCAGCGCTGTCACGTCGTCGTCCCGGTGCAGCAGATCGCGGAAAGCGCCGTCGCCGGCATCGCCTTCGTTGCGGAACATCTCCCAGACTTTCATCGCATTGCGCTGCACCAGGCGGTACGCGCTTTCGCGCTGCTCCCCCGCCTGAGTCAGAGCCAGCAACACGCGCTGACTGTTATGCAAGCCGCCCAGCCGGTCCATATTGGCTTTCATCTTGTCCGGATAGATGACCAGCTTCTCGATCACGCCGGCCAAGCGATGAAGGGCGAAGTCGAGATGGATGGTTGTGTTCGGGGCGATGCCGCGCTCGACCGAGGAATGGCTGATGTCGCGTTCATGCCAGAGGGCGACATTTTCCATCGCCGGGACGACCGCCATACGGACCAGACGCGCAAGGCCGGTCAGGTTTTCCGTTAATACGGGATTTCGCTTGTGAGGCATGGCCGAACTGCCCTTTTGCCCCTTCGAGAAGAACTCCTCAGCCTCGAGCACTTCGGTACGCTGCAGATGGCGGATCTCGACCGCGACATTCTCGATGGATGACGCAATGACGCCGAGCATGGCGAAATAGGCGGCATGACGATCGCGCGGGATGATCTGCGAACTCACCGGTTCGACGGCCAGCCCCATCTCCTTGGCGACATGCGCCTCGACACTGGGATCGATATTGGCGAAGGTGCCGATCGCCCCCGAAATGGCGCAGACGGCGATCTCCTCACGTGCGCGGACGAGCCGCTCGCGCCCCCGAGCGAACTCTGCGTGAAACCGCGCGAATTTGACGCCCATCGTCGTCGGTTCGGCGTGGATGCCGTGGCTCCGCCCGATCGTGATCGTGGATTTGTGCTCGCGCGCGCGCGCCTCGAGCGCGGCCAGCACACGGTCCATGCCGTCGAGCAGAAGGTCTGTGGCGCGCGCCAGCTGCACGGACAGGGTCGTGTCCAGAATGTCCGAGCTGGTAAAACCCTGATGCACGAAACGGGCGTCTTCGCCGATGAACTCCGCCAGATGGGTCAGGAAGGCGATGACGTCGTGTTTCACCTCGCGTTCGATTTCGTCGATGCGCGCCACGTCGAATTCGGCCGCGCCGCCCTTTTCCCAGATCGTCTTTGCGGCGTCCTTTGGAATGACGCCCAACTCCGCCAACGCGTCGCAGCCATGGGCCTCGATCTCGAACCAGATGCGATACTTGCTGGCCTGCGACCAGATCGCGGCCATTTCGGAACGGGTGTAGCGGTCTATCATGGCCGCGTTCTAGCGATTGCAGCGGCCGAGGGAAGGGGAGGATATCAACTCCCGGCAGAATTCCGTGCTTCGGCCGCGGCCCAGTCTTTCGGCAATGTGATGCGCACGAGAGAGTAGAAGAATATCGCCAACAACATGGCCCCGAATGTCCAATACATGGCAAGGCGTGTCGCGCTCAATTCATCATTTCCGCGCTCCATGAACACGTCGATCATGAACCCCGCGAATGTCGGCCCGCCGCCCAAGGCGATCATGTTGAGGACGAAGAAGAACAGGGCTGTCGACATGGCCCTGAGTGCGATTGGCGCCAATGTCTGTGCGATGGCAAAACTCGGGCCGAGATAGACACCCAGACAGAGTTGCAGCCCTGCGCCGAAGATGAGATGCAACTCAACCGTTGGTGCCCAGAATGTCAGAATCGCCAGCGGAAAGGCGATGGCTAGAGAAATTGCAGGGATCGATCCATAGGCGCGGATGTCTTTCTTTGCTTTCCAATCAACGAGTTTTGCGCCGAAATACGTTCCAGCGACATAGAGCGTGCCGTTAATGATGCCGATCCATATGATAATGGTCCTGAAATTATACTCCGGGTCCAACAGTCTGAGGAATTTCGTCTGGAATCCCGCGACGGCATAACCGGCGAAACTCGCGAAGGCGATGCCGAGAGCCATCCACCACCAGGACTTGATTGAAATGATGGTCAGCACCCCTGGCTGTATCGACAATAGGAAGAGCGTCGTGAACAACAGCGATGCGATGACCGCGATGAGCCAAGCGACAACGCCCATCAACGTCAGGGTCAGGACCAAGCCGATCAAGAAACCAAAGACGATATAGCGCGGCATCATGCGCGATCTGGCCATGGCTTCGCGGATGGAAATGTATCCACTGGTCTTCGACACATTGTTTTCCATCGCCCCCCGCATGGGCTCGCGGATGACTAATTTCACAACGACCGCCAGTGCGATGCCTGCAACGCCCAGGATGATGAAAATCCGTCGCCAATCGACCGTGTTGGGGTCTGCGCCGATCAAGGCCGCCGTCAGGAAGTAGGCGCTCATGATGCCCAACGGAATGCCCAGCGAGTATATGCCGAGCGCGCCTGCGCGTTCTTCCTTGCCGTAGAAGTCGGAGATCATCGAATGCGACGGCGGGCTTCCACCCGCTTCGCCGACTCCGACCCCGACGCGCGCGAGCGCGATATGCATGAAGTTCTGCGCAAAACCGGTGATTGCCGTGAAGCCGCTCCAGGTCGCCAAAGCCAAAGCCAGTAACGTCACGCGGTTCATGCGGTCGGCAAGGAATGCCAGGGGTATGCCCATGATGGTGTAGAATGCGGCGAACGCCAGGCCTATCAGCAGACCTAACTGCGTATTCGTCAGTCCGAGATCGGCTTGAATGAAGGGGGCCAAGATCCCAACGATTTGGCGGTCGATGAAGTTGAATCCGTAAACCAGCGTCAACAGCAATAGGACCATAGTCCGGTAGCGTTTCGGTTTGGCCTGCGCGACCGGAATGTCCGTCATGTCATGATCCCCGTTCAAGCTGTCATGACGCGAAAAAACGGGCGGGGTCAAGCGGAGCTGTTTCTGAAACCTACATCAACCCCAACATCTTGAAGCTCGCCACGTCCTTCCGTCCAACGACGAGGTGATCGTGGACGGTAACGTCGATCGCCTTGGCCGTTTCGATGATGGACTGCGTCAGGTCGATGTCCTGCCGGGACGGGGTCGGGTCGCCGGACGGATGGTTGTGGACCAGGATGATCGCCGTGGCCTCATGGACGAGGCAGCGCCGCACGATCTCACGCGGATAGACAGGCGCGCGGTCCACCGTGCCTTGTCCGAGGATTTCGTCAGCCAGAAGCGTGTTCTTGCGGTCGAGGAACAGCACGCGGAACTGTTCTCGCCCCTCGAATTGCATGGCGGCGCGGCAATAGTCGAGCAGGGCGTTCCAGCTGGAAAGTATCGGACGATTGATGATGGAGCTCTGCCCGATCCGGATGCCGACCTGTTGCAGGATTTTCAGATGCTGCGCCGCATTCGGACCGATGCCCTTGATCTTGGTCAGCTTTCCGATAGGCGCCGCGACGACTTCCGCGAGCGAGCCGAACTCGCCGATCAGCGCTTTCGCGATAGGCTTCGTGTCGATTCGTGGCAGAGCCTGGAAAAGAATCAGCTCCAGCAGTTCGTAATCGTCGAAAGCTTCCGCTCCGCGGCGGGCGAACTTGTCGCGCAACCGTGTCCGATGGTCGTGGAAATGCGGCTTGGAGGTCTTTATCTTGTCGTCCGGACGTAGCGCCGCCTTGGAGGCGTCACCGATCCGTTCGGAGTCCTTGAGGCTCGTATCGTCGCGGCGGGTCCCGGATTGCCCGAGAGCCTGGTTGAAGAGGTTTTCGAACCCTTCGGGCGGACGCTCTTCCATGTGACCCGGCTTACGCCGCGTAGGGCTTGTGCAGCCCGACCGGAGATGTCGTGAAGATCTCGCAGCCGGTTTCGGTGATGCCGATCGAATGCTCGAACTGGGCGGTCAGTTTGCGGTCCCGCGTGACGGCCGTCCAGCCGTCAGACAGGATCTTGACGCTCGGACGACCCAGATTGACCATGGGTTCGATGGTGAAGAACATGCCCGTGCGCAACTCTTCGCCTTCGCCCGGGCGTCCGTAGTGCAGGATGTTCGGGCTGTCGTGGAACAGCTGCCCCAAACCGTGCCCGCAGAAATCCTCGACGATGGAATAGCGTTCGTTTTCCGCGAAACTCTGGATCGCGTGCCCGATGTCGCCCGTCCTGTTGCCCGGCTTTGCAGCGGCGATGCCGAGCATGAGCGCATCATAGGTCACATCCATTAATCGTTCCGCCCGGCGGTTCGGCTGCCCGGCCGCATACATGCGCGACGTATCCCCATGCCAACCGTCGACGATGACGGTGACGTCGATGTTCAGAATATCGCCGTCCTTGAGTGGTTTGTCACCTGGAATGCCGTGACAGACGACATGATTGATCGAGGTGCAGAGCGAATGCTTGTACCCGCGATAACCCAGCGTGGCGGGCAGGGCGCCGTGATCGAGGACGAAGATTCGGGCCGCATCGTCCAAAGCCCCGGTCGTGACGCCGGGCTGCACCATAGGCGCCAGATGATCGAGGCATTCCGCCGCAAGCCGCCCGGCATTGCGCATGCCTTCGAAACCGGCAGAGCCATGTAGCTTGATCGCGCCGTCACGCAAAGCGGGTGCATCGGTAGCGTCGATGTAGTTCATCGGCCGCTTATAACAGAGGCGGATTTACACGGCTAGTGACCTCTGCCGCAACATACGATGAGGTGCGGAAAACGTGCGTATACGCAAGTGATGCAAAAACATCACACTCTTACACAAACGTAACACTTAGGTCCAAGTCATTGCGTCGGTGCCTTGAAGTCTGGCGAGTTTGTAATATTCGATGGTCAAAGCAGTTTCAGTACGCTGCAGACAAAAACCAAATGAAAGTGCTGTCGAACTTGAAGGGAAATCAAATGCCAAAAAGCATAAAGGAGCGCCTGCTCCTATCCGGCGTGGCCGTTAGTCTCGTTGCGTCGATGGTATCAATGCCTGCCTACGCACAGGTCGACGATGAAATCGTCCCAACTCCGGCTGAGGAAGAACGTATCGAAGAGCTGCTTGACGATGAAGTCATCGTCACCGGTTCACGTATTGCCCGAACTGTTGGCGACGCTCCAATTCCGTTGATTTCCTTGTCGCAAGAACAACTCTTCGAATCTGGCTTCATCGATCTAGCTGATTTTCTTTCGGATACGCCCGCGTTGCAGGGGTCACAAGTTCCGGATGATACGACTGGTGCTACGCTCAACGCAGCAGGATTGTCGCTTTTGAACTTGCGTCAGCTTGGCACAAACCGAACGCTAACACTTGTGGACGGCCAGCGTCAGGTTGCCAGCGTGAGCGGCACTTCGGCGGTTGATATCAGTACGATTCCTCAAATTGCCATTGAGCGGACGGAAGTCGCAACAGGTGGGGCATCCGCCATCTACGGTGCCGATGCGGTCTCAGGTGTTGTGAACTTCATCTTGGTAGATGATTTCGAAGGTGTTGAACTGGATGGCACTTATCAAGAAGACCGTAATGGTTTCAACGACTCATTCCGTCTTTCCGGCATGGTTGGCGGTAATTTCGATGATGATCGAGGCAACGCATTCATAGCGGTTGAGCTTCGCAATGCTGACGAGTTGGTGCAGAGTGACGTCGATTTTTACAAGCCCAATGCTGCACTAATTCGCATAGACAGTGATACTGACAACCCTGAAGGTGTTTCTATTCCAGATGGTCAGCCTAATTTTGGTCTGTTTACCAATGCTACTTTGGACATCATCAATAATGCGGGTGTGGTAAATGCTTTCGGGCCAAATGGAATCTCTCCGACCGGTAACTTTTTCACATTTAATTCTTCTGGGCAGGCCATTCCGTTTCTGCAAGGCACGGATCCACGTACGGGCGCGCTGATTGGTTCGAGTGCCACACTGATTGGCGGTGATGGGCCAGGTGTTGATACAGGCCTTATAGCATCGCTGACGCCGTCTTCCGAAGTCACGAACCTTATGAGCAAGATCAGCTATGAGCTGACTCCGTCTGTCGAGTTGTTCGTTGACGGGCGGTATTCGCATACAAGTGCGCAAACCTCCTTCCAACCTAGCTTCTTTTCAGGTGCGCCGAACTTCATCGGCCAGCCTGGAACGGCGGATGATCCTCGCCAGTTGGGCGCGCAAAGGTTCGGTGTCACGCCATTTACGGCAATTGACAATGCATTCCTTGATCCTGCTGCTGTAACGGCAATCAACGGCAATCTGGGCGTTGCAAGCGTGCAGCGTTTTCAAGGTGAATTCAATCGCTCGCAGGATGCGACTCGCGAGCTGTTCCGTGTGGTCGGGGGGCTTCGGGGTGAGATCGATTCTCTCGTCGACAGTGATGATATATGGCAATGGGAGGTTTCCGGAAATTTTGGCCGCACTCTCGCCACCAATAGACAGCTCAACGTTCGATTGAACGATTCTTTCTTCGCAGGGGCCGACGCTATCCGTATCAACCAAGCTGATATTGATAGAATTGCTGCCGCAGGGGGCACTTCAGGATTTAGTGTCGGGGACGTGGTTTGCCGTGTGCAATATCTGCAAGCCGTTGGTCTCCCGGCATCTGTACCAGGTGTTGGCAATATATCTCAGCAGGTGATCGATGGATGCGTGCCATTTTCAGTATTTGGCGAAAACCAGATCAACGGTGATGCGCTCGAATACGTTCAGGCCAATCTTAACGATCGCTTCGAGCAGGAGCAGGTTGTATTCAATGCCAGTCTGAATGGCCCGCTCGGTGATTTCTGGGGTGCGGGAGATATGTTCTTCGTCGCCGGTGCTGAATATCGCGAAGAAAGATCCGAAACGAACCCTGATGAGTTGGCTCTTGAGAGAGACACTTTTGCAAACGTCATACAACCCACGGCGGGTAAGTTCAGTGTGACGGAGGTCTTTGGTGAACTAGAAATTCCAATCCTTACTGAAACCCCGTTTGCTGAGCAATTGACCGTGGCTGGAGCGGCGAGATATTCGGACTACACTACGATTGGTGAGACTTTCACATGGAGCGCACGCGGCGAGTGGGAGCCCATAACCGATCTTCGATTCAGTGGTGGTTTTGCGAGATCTGTTCGAGCGCCCAATATTGGCGAGCTCTTTCAAGCTCCAGCTCAGACCTTCTTTCAGATACTAGATCCCTGCGACTCGGTTTCATCCGTACCTAATGCAGACGATCCAACGGTTCGGGCTGCTAATTGTGCAGCGGCTGGAATTGCAGCTGACTTCATTGATCCCAATCCTAATATCTCCAATTCGGGATTTAACGGAGGTAATCCCGACCTTATCGAAGAGACATCGGATACGTATTTCTTCGGTGTAAGCTGGCGTCCGAGTTTCGAACCGGACTTCGTCATCGATCTTGATTATTTTAACATCGATATTGAGGATGCCACCACGACTCTGGGTGCTCAAACTGTCGTCAACAACTGTTACGATAGTGCAAATGGCATTGATAATGCCTTCTGCGCAGCTTTTGAGCGCGATCCTGCAAACGGAAATGAGATCGCCAACATAAACGTTGCGCCGATCAATGCTGCATTCTTTGCAACGGAGGGGATTGATTTTGAGGCTTTGTATCGCAAAGACTTGTCTGATATTTTCGGTGCGTCTGCGAGCGACTACGGCTCCTTGACGCTCCGTTTGCAAGGCACGCATCTGATCAACTTCGATACGCAGCCTGACCCGCTCGATGATACCACGTTCGATACCGACGAAGGTGAAATCGGCTTTCCCGAGTGGCGGTTCAACACACGTTTGGCTTGGGATATCGGGCGCTTTGGTCTGACATACCGTGTTGATTGGCAGTCGTCGCAGAACGTGTTCGATGAACAAAATCCTGATATCAGAGATGCTGCTGGTGCTGACATACCCAGCGAGTTCTTGAAAACCGGATCGTTCGACCAACATGATCTAACAGGCACATTCGAACTGGGCGAAGGTGTCGTGCTACGAGGTGGCGTCATCAACATTTTTGACAACGATCCGCCTCTTTATGCTGTTAACAACATCTTCGACATCTTTGGTCGTCGGATGTTCATCGGTTTCAACGCAAAGTTCTAAAGCTAATTCATAGCTTTTAAGCCGCCCCTCTGGGGCGGCTTTTGTGTATGAAGAAGACTTATGTGCCGCGCTGATTCCGCGGTTGGCATTCGCATCGGGTTTTGCTAGGCCGCGCGCGGATGTGAGAGGTTTGGAAATGTTTCGGACCTCGATGATCGATCGGATCTTTCTTCCGGTCCTTTATAGCGGACATTGCACACTTGACTTCCGAAGATGTTATCACGGGCGAAGCCCCAGCGCGTTACGCCGAGGCGCTGATCGACCTAGCCGAAAGAGCCAAGTCGCTGTCGCGCGTGCAAAGGGATCTCGCTTTCGTTGGACAGGCGTTCAAGGACAGTGACGATCTCTGCCGTTTAGTCGACAGCCCTGTCTTCGCGACCGAAGACAAGGTGTCGGCCCTGACGGCCATCGCCGAAAAGGTCGGCGTCAGTCCTTTGACGCAACAGTTTGTCGGTACGGTCGCGGCGAATCGCCGGTCTGCCGATCTGCCGGCGATTATCAGCGCCTTCAACGAGCTGGTCGCCTTGAGGCGGGGCAGCCAGGTCGCGCGCGTGACGTCTGCCGCGAAGCTGACGCAAGCGCAGCTGACAGAGCTACAATCGCAATTGAAAACCGAGACCGGCCAGACCGTCGAAATCGAGACGGCGATCGATCCCGACCTGCTCGGCGGTTTCGTCGTCAAGCTCGGCTCGCGCCTTTACGACGCGTCTCTCAAGACCAAACTCGAGGACCTGCGCCTCGCTCTCAAACACGCGTAACCGACGCGGTTTCGCATTCTGATTTCCGGCGATGGCCGGCCTTACGACAAGGACTTCTTCGATGGACATTCGCGCCGCTGAAATTTCCACAATCCTGAAACAGCAGATCAAGGACTTCGGCAAGGAGGCCAAGGTCTCCGATGTCGGACAGGTGCTGAGCGTCGGCGACGGCATCGCCCGGGTCTATGGTCTCGACAATGTCAGCGCCGGCGAAATGGTCGAGTTTCCGGGCGGCATCAAGGGCATGGCCCTGAACTTGGAGAGCGACAATGTCGGCGTCGTGATTTTCGGCGACGACCGTTCCATCAAGGAAGGCGACCAGGTCCGGCGTCTCGGCGAAATCGTGGACGTGCCGGTCGGCAAGGGCCTGCTCGGCCGGGTGGTCGACCCGCTCGGCAATCCGATCGACGGCAAGGGCCCGATCGAAGCGACGGAGCGCCGCCGCGTCGACGTCAAGGCGCCCGGCATCATTCCGCGCAAATCCGTGCATGAGCCGGTGCAGACCGGCATCAAGGCGATCGACGCATTGATCCCGATCGGCCGCGGCCAACGCGAACTTATCATCGGCGACCGCCAGACCGGCAAGACCGCCGTGGCGATCGATGCGATCCTGAACCAGAAGGCGGCATTCGACGAGGACCGCGAAAGCGACAAGCTCTACTGCATCTATGTCGTCGTCGGACAGAAGCGGTCGACCGTGGCGCAACTCGTCAAGACGCTCGAGGAAAACGGCGCGATGGACTATTCCATCGTCGTCGCCGCCACGGCGTCCGAGCCGGCCCCGCTGCTTTATCTCGCGCCGTTCTCCGGCTGTGCCATGGGCGAATATTTCCGCGACAACGGCATGCATGCGCTGATCGTCTATGACGATCTGTCCAAACAGGCCGTGGCCTATCGCCAGATGTCCCTGCTGCTGCGCCGCCCGCCGGGTCGCGAAGCCTATCCGGGCGACGTGTTCTACCTCCATTCCCGTCTGCTGGAACGTGCGGCCAAGATGGACGAGCCCTATGGCGGCGGTTCGCTGACGGCCTTGCCGATCATCGAAACGCAAGGCAACGACGTGTCGGCCTTCATCCCGACCAACGTCATCTCGATCACGGACGGGCAGATCTTCCTCGAAACCGACCTGTTCTTCCAGGGTATCCGTCCGGCGCTCAATGTCGGCCTGTCGGTGTCCCGCGTCGGGTCTGCCGCGCAGATCAAGGCGATGAAACAGGTGGCCGGTCCCATCAAGGGCGAACTGGCGCAGTACCGCGAAATGGCGGCCTTCGCGCAGTTCGGTTCCGACCTCGACGCCTCGACGCAAGCCCTTCTGGCACGCGGCGACCGCCTGACGGAACTGCTCAAACAGCCGCAATTCTCGCCGCTTCAGGTCGAGGAGCAGGTGGTCGTGCTTTACGCCGGAACGCGTGGTTATCTCGCCAATGTCGCCGTCGGCGATGTGCAGGACTACGAGGCGAAGCTGCTTCACCATCTGCGCACCGACCAGACGGCTCTACTGTCGGACATTGGGACGCAGAAGAAGTTGACCGACGAGATCGAAGCCAAGGTGAAGGATGTGCTCGACGCTTTCACCAAGAGCTACACCGCAGGTTAATCGATGGCTTCTCTCAAAGAGCTCAAGAACCGGATTTCCAGCGTCAAGAACACGCAGAAGATCACGCGCGCCATGCAGATGGTCGCGGCCGCGAAATTGCGCAAGGCGCAGGAAGCGGCGGAGAATGCCCGCCCCTATGCCGAGCGTATCCGCGGCGTGATCGCCAATCTGGCCGACTCCATGGGCGAGGGAGGCGGTGACGCCCCGAAGCTTCTGACCGGAACCGGCTCGGACGAGACGGTTCTGCTGATCGTTGCGACAGCCGATCGCGGGCTGTGCGGCGGGTTCAACACCAATATCGTCCGCCGCGCCCGTGAAGAGATCGTTGCGCAGGAGCGCGCCGGCAAGTCGGTGAAGCTCTATGTAATCGGCAAGAAAGGCCATGATCAGCTTAATCGGCTCTATGGCGACCAGATCGTGAAATACATCTCGCTGAAGGAAGAGCGGACGTTGCATGCCGGGATCGCCAAGGGCATCGGCGAGGACGTGACGTCCATGTTCGACGCTGGCGAATTCGACATCGCCAAGCTGGTCTTCGCCAAGTTCCGCAACGTCATGGAGCAGGATCCGGTCGCTCAGACGATCATTCCCGCCAACGCCTCGATCGACGCGACCGAGGCCGGTGCTTCCGCTCCGGATCTCGGCGGTGCGATCTATACCTACGAGCCGGACGAGGCGGGCATTTTGGAAGTCCTGCTGCCGCGTTCCATCAATACGCAGATCTACTCCGCCCTGCTGGAAAACCAGGCAGGCGAAATGGGCTCCAAGATGACGGCCATGGACAATGCCACGCGCAATGCCGGCGAGATGATCGACGACCTGACGCTGACGTTCAACCGGACGCGCCAGGCGAAGATCACCTCCGAACTCATTGAAATCATTTCAGGCGCGGAAGCGCTCTAACGTACGTAGCTGACAGGAACACCCGATGGCGACTGCACCCAAGAAAACGGCGGCGAAGAAGGCTCCCGCCAAGAAACCCGCGGCTAAGAAAGCTCCGGCCAAGAAGCGTGCGACCAAGAAAGTCGCCAACACCAACATAGAAGCGACCGGCAAGATCAGCCAGGTCATCGGCGCCGTCGTCGATGTCGAATTCGAGGGCGATCTGCCGGAAATCCAGAATGCGCTGGAAACCGACAATCAGGGCTCGCGCCTCGTGCTCGAAGTGGCACAGCATCTCGGCCAGAACACGGTCCGCACCATTGCCATGGACGCGACTGAAGGTCTGGTCCGAGGGCAGGCCGTGACCGACACCGGATCGCCCATCACCGTGCCGGTCGGTCCGGAAACGCTGGGCCGCATTATGAACGTGATCGGCGAGCCGATCGATGAACGCGGCCCGATTTCTGCGAAAACGAAAGCCTCCATCCACAGGCAGGCCCCGCCTTTCGTGGACCAGGCGACGGAAACGGAAGTGCTGGCCACCGGCATCAAGGTCATCGACTTGCTCTGTCCCTATGCCAAGGGCGGCAAGATCGGCCTGTTCGGCGGTGCGGGGGTCGGCAAGACGGTTCTGATCCAGGAATTGATCAACAACATCGCCAAGCTGTTCGGCGGCTATTCGGTCTTCGCCGGGGTCGGCGAACGGACCCGCGAAGGCAACGACCTCTACCACGAAATGCAGGAAGCCGGCGTGATCGATCTCGACGGCGAATCGCGCGTGACCCTGGTCTACGGCCAGATGAACGAACCCCCCGGAGCCCGCGCCCGCGTTGCCCTGACGGGTCTGAGCCAGGCCGAATATTTCCGCGACGAGGAAGGCAAGGACGTCCTCTTCTTCGTGGACAACATCTTCCGCTTCACCCAGGCGGGTTCCGAAGTGTCCGCCTTGCTGGGCCGCATCCCGTCCGCCGTGGGCTACCAGCCGACGCTGGCGACCGAGATGGGTCAGATGCAGGAACGGATCACGTCGACGCACAAGGGCTCGATCACCTCGATCCAGGCCGTCTACGTGCCGGCCGATGATCTGACCGACCCGGCTCCCGCGACCTCCTTCGCTCACCTGGACGCGACGACCGTTCTGAACCGCGCGATCTCGGAGAAGGGCATCTACCCGGCCGTGGATCCGCTCGATTCGACGTCTCGGATCCTCGAACCCCGCATCGTCGGCGAGGAGCACTACCAGGTCGCCCGCCGGGTCCAGGAGATCCTGCAGCGTTACAAGTCGCTCCAGGACATCATCGCCATTCTCGGGATGGACGAGCTGTCCGAAGAGGACAAGATGACGGTCGCGCGCGCGCGCAAGATCGAAAAGTTCCTGTCCCAGCCTTTCGACGTGGCCGAAGTCTTCACCGGCTCTCCAGGGATCCAGGTGCCGCTGGAAGAGACGATCCGTTCCTTCAAGGGTGTCGTGGACGGCGACTACGATCATCTGCCGGAACAGGCCTTCTACATGGTCGGCAGCATCGACGACGTGATCGAGAAGGCGGCCAAGATGGCTGCCGACGCGGCGTAGAGGCCAGCCGCCATGGCTGACAAGCTCAACGTCTCTCTCGTCTCGCCGGAGCGGGAATTGTTTTCGGGGCAGGTCGACCAGGTCGATCTGCCGGGGACCGAAGGCAATATGGGTATCCTGCCCGACCACGCGCCGCTCATGGCGGCGCTCTCGACCGGGGCGATCACGCTCTATGATGGCGGCAAGGAAGAGAAGTTCTTTGTCCAGGGCGGCTTTGCCGACGTGACACCCGCCGGACTTACCATTCTGGCCGAACGGGCCCTGCCGCTGCGCGACATGACGCGCGACGACCTTAGCGCGGAAATCGAAAAGGCGAAGGCGGACCTGGACGCGCTGGGCGATGAAGGCGCGCTTGCCGCGCGCCAGAATATCGACGGCCTCGAAATGCTGTTCGACCTGGTCTGAGCTTCGATCACCGTCTTTTTGGAATGGCGGCTTCCGGGCCGCTTTTTTCTTGTCTGTCGTCAGACTGTCTCGCGGGTCGCGCCCGGTCGCTTGCATCCGTCGCGATGATGAACGTTGCGAATGAAATGACGGCGAGCCCGGCGGCGAGCAGGAACGGCGAACCCGGCAGATAGAAGGCCGACGTCTCCGGGTCGGCGAAGACGTAGAACACCCAGGTCAGGACCAGCGGGCCGATCATGAGGGCCAGCCCTTGCGCGGCGCCGAGTGCGCCTTGCAACTCGCCCTGTTCGCTATCGGAGACGCGCACGCTCATCATGTTCGTCAGGGCCGGGCCGTAGAACCCGGCCAGGGCGGCGAACGGTCCGGCCGCATAGACGATCCAGCCCTGGGTCGCGTTGCCGAGAATGAAATAGGCGAGCACCGCACTAACCATGCCGATCAGGCCGGACCAATAGACACCCAGCCTGGGTATGGCGATCCGGATCAGGTAGCCCTGCACGAACAGGCTGGCGAGGCCGAAGGCGCCGAGCGAATTGCCGACATCCTTCGGCGTCCAGCCAAGCGCTTCCTGCGTCGAAAGCGTGTAGGTGCTGGGATAGACCGTGTGGGCCAGCGCCAGCAGGAAATAGACGAAGATCAAGCCTTTAACGCCGGTGATCCGGCCCAGGCTCCTGAGCGAACCGACCGGATTGGATCGGGCGAGATCGAAAGCCCGGCGCTTTTCCGGCTTGTGCGTCTCGGGCAGGACGACGAGGCCGTAGACGAAGTTCGCCGCACAGATAGCGGCGGCGGCGAAGAACGGCACGCGCGGCCCGAACTCGCCCAGCCATCCGCCGAGCACGGGACCGAGGATGAAGCCCACGCCGAACACGGCGCCGACCAGGCCGAAGTTCTGCGCTCGCGTTTCCGGAGGGCTGACATCGGCGATATAGGCATTGGCCGTCGAGAAGGTCGCGCCGAACGCACCCGATATGGCGCGGCCGAGATAGAGGATGGCCACGGTCGGCGCGAGCGCCATGAGAAGATAGTCCAGCGCCAACGCCCCGACCGAGACGAGCATGACCGGCCGTCGCCCGAATGCATCGGACAGGCCGCCCGCGACCGGCATGCACACGAACTGCATGACGGCGAACACGAAGGTCATGCCGCCCAGATGCAAGGCGGCCTGGTTGTTGCCGAGACCTGTCAGGGATTTGATGAGATCGGGCAGGACCGGGATCATGATCCCGAAGCCGATCGAATTGATCGCGACCGTGATCAGGACGAAGATCAGAGCGTGGCGGTCCCGGAAGGAGGAGGTCATGGGACGGCCTTAACCGGTTTCAATCCGCGGCGAACCGTTCGAATTCGCGCGCCAGCCGTTCATAAACCCCCCGCTTGAACGGGATGACCTTGCCCGGCGTCTTGTGCAGCTTCGCCCATTTCCATTCCGAAAACTCCTGCGTGCCGTGGGCCGTCAGGTCGAAATCCGTTTTGGCGCCGTGATAGCGGTAGGCGAACCAAAGCTGGCGCTGCCCGGCATAGCGCTGGCCCTTCTTCGGTGCGACGCCCGCCGGATAGTCGTAGGTCAGCCAGTCCTCGATCCGGCCCAAGGGCGAGAGATGCGCAATGGTGATGCCGGTTTCTTCCCACAATTCCCGCAAGGCGCCGAACTCCGGGCTCTCACCGGCGTCCAGACCGCCTTGCGGGAACTGCCAACTATGCGGTCCGCTCTCGCCGTAGCGCCGTCCGAGCCAGACTCGGCCCTTCGCGTTGAAAAGGCAGACGCCGACACAGGGCCGGTAACGCTTGATGTCGGATTTCATTCCGGGAGCGCTGCCGTGGCGGGGACGAGGACGAGACCGTCGTCGGATAATGTCGCGGCCCACCCTTGGACGGCGTCGAGCGTCTGCGGATAGGCGAAGCCGACTCCGACGACCCCGGTGTCCGTCGCTGCGGCGTCGGACAACCGGTTCAGTCGCGCATCGATTATGCGGCGGCTCGGCGCGGGATCGATGATCCCGTGACCCTGACGAAAAGGCAGCTTCGCCGATTGGGCCAGGGCGGACAGGGACGGCGTCTCGAATGATCCATCGGTGAAAAAGGCCAACCCGGATGCGGCAAGCTCCGCCAAAACGGGCGCGGCCGCGTCGGTTCGTGTCAGGAAGGCCTCGCCCTGATAATGCGTGACGCCGGCATAGCCCTGGGCGGACGCCAGGAGCGCATGCAGTGTCCGCCGGTTGCGTTCGGCGTCGGTATCGGTGCGGAGCGTTCTGTCCGCCTCAGTGGCGGACGGATCGAAGCCTGTGCCTGCCATCGGGATCTCCAGCAGGACTTCGTGACCCCGTGCGCGCGCCTTGCCGACCCAATCCTGCAGATCCGGCGCTTGCGGCGCAAAGGACAGGGTGACGGCGGCAGGCAGGTCCCGGATGGCCCGCTCCGTCAACTCCGCATTGATGCCCAGCCCGCCGACGATGAGCGAGACGGGGCGGCGGTCGTCGAGATCGGGAACGGCCGCTCGGTAGGCGGCCAGCGGTGTGAGGCCCTGGGCGTTCGGGCCCGGTATCGGTCCGGATGCGCTTTGGCGTGTCAGGGATGCATCCAGCGGCGGTGCCTCCAAATCGGGTTCGGGGAGTGTGATGACTCGGGGTTTATCAGGCGTGGCAATCCCTGGTTTCGTCTCCCGCACCATCGCCTCCGTTGGGTTGTCCCCGACGGGAACGGTGTCGGCGAGCAGGTCGGGCAGGCGGTCCGCGCTGGCGTCCAAGGGGGAAGGGCGCTGCCCAGCGGGAAGCGTGGCGATCGCCACGGCGCCGTGCGGTTCGGCGTCCGCCCCGTCGCCCACGAGGCGCGCCAGCAGGAAAGGCAGGGCGGCGACGACAGCCAACAGGCCAAGCGACAGGGCGAGGTGGTGGCGGCGTCTGGGCAGGCGGGGCGATTGGCGCCGCCGATGCGCAGCAGCCCTCGCGGTCGGTTTGTCCGGACTCATGCGGGCTTCTTGTGCCGGACCGCAGCGCTAGTCGAGATCGGATTGCGCGTCGAGGAGCTCGGCATAGCGCGGCGATTTCAGGATGCGCACCGCCGTGGCGAGCTGGAAGTCCTCGTCGCGCGGGAAATTCTCCGGCGGAAAGAGGACGTCGTCATACTTTTCCTCGTAATCCGTCTCGTCCAGATTGATCAGGGCGTTCGGCAGGCTGTCTTCCCGGAACCGGCGGCGCAGCTCCCCGTCATCGTCCAGGGCGGAGACGAGCAGGTCCGGCATGATGCCGCGGCCCTGGATGCTCTTGCCGGACGGCGTGTAATATTTCTGCGTCGTCAGGCGCAGCGCGCCTTTCTCGCCGGGCAGGGGCGTGACGGACTGGACCGAGCCCTTGCCGAAGGTGCGGCGACCCACGACGATGGCGCGTCCGCGGTCCTGCAGCGATCCGGCGAGGATTTCGGCGGCGCTGGCCGATCCGGGCGAGACGAGCACGACGATCGGCACACCGGCGAGGGTCTCGCCGTCTTCGGCATGATAGCGTTCCGTGTCGCGGTCGTCGCGACCGCGGACCGACAGCACTTCGCCGCCGTCCAGGAACAGGCCGGAGATGGAGACGGACTGCGTGAGGAGCCCGCCGCGATTGCCGCGGAGATCGATGATCAGGCCCGGAATCTCGCCGCCCAGCTCACCTTGCAAGATCTCCAGCGCCCGGACCATGTCGCCGGTCAGGCGGTCATTGTTGAAGCTTTCGATCACCACATAGGCCAGCCCGTCCTCGACACGGTGTCGCAAGGCGCGGCCACGCACCTGTTGGCGGATGACCGTGACCACGCGTGTCACACCGTTGGGCGACTGGACGGTGACATCGACCGGATCTCCGGCCAGTCCGCGAATGCCCTCGACCGCGTCGTCCAGATCCTGGTCGCGGATCGACACGCCTTCGACGGCGGTGATGAAATCGCCCGTCCGGATGCCGGCGGCATAGGCCGGACCCTCTTCGAGCGCATAGGTGATCTTGATCAGCCCGTCTTCCATCAGGACTTCGATGCCCAGCCCGCCATATTCGCGCCGCGCGGCCTCGCGCTGCTCGGAGAAGTCGGTGGGGGGCACATAGGCCGAATGCGGATCGAGCTTGGACAAGGCGCCGTTCAGCGCCCCTTCGATCAGTGCGCGCGTTTCCACCGGTTCGACATATTCGCGCTCCACGATGGTCATGATGTCGGCCATGACCTGCATCTTGTCGTAGGACGGCGCGTCGGGGCCCTCGGGCGGCGCGGCATGCGACTGGCCCGAAGCCAGCGCAAGACCGCCCATCAGCGATGCGATGATCCCCCGTCCGAGCGGCACTAGTCGGACAATTCCGCGAGCCGCTGCGGATATTCGCCCGATTTGATCAGGGCGATGGCGCGCTGCAGCTGGTAATCTTCCTGGATATCGAAATCAACCGGCGGATAGTCGATCACGGCGTCCGCCGGCACTTCCGCACCCTCTTCGGGGGCCGTCTCGCTGGCGTCTTGCGCATCGTCCACGGGATTTTCGTTTTCGATGGCATTGGGCAGGTCGCGCTCGCTCATGCGCGAATGGTCCTCGCCGTCATCGGGAAAGGAGGAGACGAACAGGTCCGGGTCGATGCCCGTGGCCTGGATCGACCGGCCGTCCGGCGTGTAATAGCGCTGGGTCGTCAGGCGCAGTGCGCCGTCGCGTCCGCCGCGCAACGGGATGAGCGACTGGACCGATCCCTTGCCGAAACTGGTCATGCCCAGAACGATGCCGCGGTCGTGATCCTGTATCGCGCCCGCCACGATCTCGGATGCCGACGCCGACGCCTCGTCGATCAGCACGACGACCGGCACCCCACGCAGCAGTTCGCCCGGCTCGGCATCGTAGTTCTGCTGGTCGGCCCCGTCGCGTCCGCGTGTGGAGACAACTTTGTCGCCGTCCAGAAAGTAGGAGGAAATCTTGATGGACTGGTCCAGCAATCCGCCGGGATTGGTCCGCAGGTCCAGCACGAGGCCGGGCAGGCGGCCATTCACCTGGCGGCGCAATTCCGTCACCGCGCCTTCGAAGCCCGGCGCAGCCTTTTCGTTGAACTGGCTGATCCGGATATAGGGCACCCCGTTCTTGATCTCGTGGGTCACGACTTCGCGGTCCACTTCGCGGCGCACCAGCGTGATGTCCTTCTGGTCTTCGTCCATGCGGGCGATGGTCAGCGTGACGCTGTCGCCGGCCTTGCCGCGTATCGTGTTGACCGCTTCGGTCAAAGACAGGCCCAGAACGGTTTTTCCATCGATTTCAATGATATAGTCGCCGGACTTGATCCCGGCCTCCTTGGCGGGAGAGCCGTCGATCGGGGCGACGACCTTGACGTAGCCGTCTTCCTGAGTGACCTCCATCCCGACGCCGACATAGCGGCCCGTGGTCTGTTCCTGCAGGCGGCGGAAATCTTCCGGATTGACGTAGGAGCTGTGTGGGTCGAGCGATTGCAGCATGCCGTTGATGGCATCCTCGATCAGCTCGCCGTCCTCGACCTCGACGACATAGTCGCTGCGCACGCGCGCCATGACGTCGGCGAACAGGTCCAGCTGCTCGAACGTATCGGTGTAGGAAGGTTTCTCGACCGCGAGCGCCGCCTGGTTGGCCGTGGAGACCGCGAACAGGCTGACGGCGGCAACCGTGCCCACGAGCGGCAATACATATTTCATCGGGCGTCTCCTTGCGAAATCATTGCCTATCGCCGCGACGGACGCGTTTCCAGTCAAATTGCTGCGATTTATGGTCCGACTTACAGACGTTTAACCTCGTCCGCCCATCCAGGGCTCCGGGTCGATGGGCCGCCCGTCGCGGCGGAGTTCCAGATAGAGGTCCGTGCGGCCCGACGTTTCGGGCATGCGCCCGATCGGCTCGCCCCGCTTCACCACCTCGTTCAAACCCACATAGGGTTGGCCCAAGCCCGTCAGTGCCATGTAATGCGTATCGTCCAGATTGATGATCACGATGTAGCCCAGATCCATGCGGGGGGTCGGACTGACGAACTCCACGCGTCCCGCATAGGGGGCGAGGACCTGTCCGCCGCCCCGGGCCGAATAGGTCTGGCCTTCCGCCCCGCGCCCGAAGCCCTTCGTCAGCGAGCCCGTGACGGGCCGGACGACGCCGCCCTTGGCTTCGGCGAAGCGCACCGTGCCGGGCGGCAGGACGACCGGTTCGTCCGGCCGGACGCCCGGCTTGATTCGCGGCGTGATGTCATCGGGAATGGCTGCGACGCGTTCCAGCAATTCGCGCAAGGTTTCGGCTTCGCTGGCCAGCCGCACCGCCTCGGCGCGCGCCTTGTCCTCGTCGGACTGGATCGAGGCCTGCAGCGCCTCCTTCTGCGCGACGAGCGCTTCCGTCTGGGCGCGGCGGCGGCGCAACTCTTCGGTGTTGGCGTCGAGTTCGGCCTGTTGCGCCTGCGCTTCGGCGCGGCTTTCGGACACGCGTGCCGCCAGGGCGACCGTCTGCTCCGCCCGGAGCCGCAATTCGCGCGACAATATGTCGATCATGGTCGCGGCCTGCGCCGTGCGCACGGCGTCGTCCGGATCGGCGATCGCCGCGGCGCTGGGCGCCATCTGAAGGCGCTGCAACGCGGCAAGCAGTTGCTGCGTTTCCATGCGGGTCTCGGCCAGCTCGGCTTCCAGCCGGTCCAGCGTCTGCGTCGCCTCGGCGACGCGCTCGCTGATCCGCAGGCTTTCGCGCTCGAAGGCGCGGGTCTGTTCGACATCCCGGGCGAGCGCGGCCTTCAGCTCCGCAATCTCGCGGCCGACCGTTTCGCGTTCGGTTTTCAGACGGGCTTCGGTCTCGCGCGCTTCGGACTCGGCCTGTGTCAGCGCGTCCAGGTCTTCGGCCTGCTGGGCGGCGACCGGACCGGCAAGGCCCAGTAGGATGAGAAGGAAAACGACGAGGCGCATGGGTGCTCTTCCGCAGGAAGGCATCGTTCGTCAATGCCTGGCGTGGTCGGAGTTCAGTCGCGGTGATAGGGCGTTCCGGCGAGGATCGTCAGGGCGCGGTAGATCTGCTCGGCCAGCATGACCCGCACGAGCTTGTGCGGCCAAGTCTGTGATCCGAAAGAGATTTTGCGTATGCCTGAGGGCAGGGCGGCCGGGTCGAACCCGTCCGCCCCGCCGATCAGGAAGACGGATGACGGCCGGCCCTCGTCGCGCAGCCGGACGAGCGCGTCCGACAATTGGCGCGAGGTGAGCGACTTGCCGCGCTCGTCCAGGACGAAGACGGCCGCATCACGCGGCACGCCGCCGACGATTTTCTCGGTTTCGTCGGCGCGCGATCGGCACTTGCCCAGATCGACGCTGTGTTCCTCGACATCGAGGAAACCGAGGCCTCGCGCCAACCCTCTGGCGCGGCCGAGATAGTCATCGACGAGATCGCGTTCCGGGCCGGTGCGCAGGGCACCGCCCGCGCGAAGAACCAGCCTCACTCCCTTGATTCGTTGGGAGTTGATTCGTCAGGGGAGCGTTCCGCCACGCCGCGCAAGCCGTCGGGCAGCGGGACGGACCAGATCTTCTCCAGATTGTAGAAGACGCGAACTTCCGGGCGGAAGATGTGCAGGATCACATCGCCGCCGTCGATCAGGACCCAGTCCTGGCCGTCCTGGCCTTCCGTGCCGATATCCTTGAACCCGGCCTGTTTCAGGCCGCGCAACACATAGTCGGACAGGGCGCCGACGTGACGGTTCGACCGCCCGGACGCGACGATCATGTAGTCGGCGACGGAGGATTTGCCGCGAATGTCGATTTCCAGAATGTCCTGGGCGGAATTGTCGTCCAGGATCTCCTGGACGTAGCGGGACAAAGCTTGGGCGTCGTCATGGAGCGCGTCGGCTTCGGGTGTCCCGGCATTGATGAAAGGGGCGTGAGCGAGAGCGTCGGACAGGGTCGGTCTCCTTTGGTCCGGGGTGAGGGCTTTTGGCGTCGTTAGCATACTCAACGCGGCAAAACTATGATGGCTCCGCAGACTGTC
The DNA here is from genome assembly GCF_947498175.1 of uncultured Algimonas sp. Lineage (GTDB taxonomy): Bacteria > Pseudomonadota > Alphaproteobacteria > Caulobacterales > Maricaulaceae > Litorimonas. Next base: position 138,974 of record NZ_CANMJB010000001.1, read on the forward strand.
GCATCCGGATGCGCGACGAGGACAAAGGGTTGAGCGGCAGGGTCAGATAGGTCCAGGCGGGCGGGTCGCGGTCCTTGAGCGTATGCGCTTGTGCTTCCGACACGCGCGACTGTGCCACCCGGCGCGCCACCCGGCCCAATCTCGCCCTGACCGCTTGGCCGGGTCGCGCGACCACGGCGACCGGTACGAGCTCGAACAGCGCCTTCCAGTCCTTCCACTCCGGCATCTGCGCCAGATTGTCGGCGCCGATCATATAGACGAAGCGCGTATCGGCGTTGCGGTGGCGCAGGATCCGCAGCAATTCGACCGTGTAGCGCGTTTCCAGCCGGGTCTCGATGTGGCTGATCTTCATGGCATAGGGCAGGTCGAGCGCGCGGATCGTGTCGGCCCGTTGCCGCGCATCGGGCTGGGCGGGCTTGAGCGGGTTTTGCGGGCTGACGAGCCACCAGACCTGATCGAGCGCCAGTTCGCGCAGTCCGGCTTCGGCGACATGCAGATGGCCCGCATGCGCCGGGTTGAACGACCCGCCGAACAATCCGACGGCCAGCCCCGAGCGCGGTCTGCCAAGCGGTCTCACTGACGCGAAGTTCCGTCGCCAGAGACCTGATACTTATAGCTTGTCAGCTGCTGGGCGCCGACCGGGCCGCGCGCGTGCAGCCGTCCGGTCGCAATGCCGATTTCCGCGCCGAAACCGAACTCTCCGCCATCGGCGAACTGGGTCGAGGCGTTGTGCATGACAATGGCGCTATCGACCCGGTCGAGGAAGATCTGCGCGGCATCCGCATCGGCCGTGATGATGGCGTCCGTATGGCCCGAGCCATGCCGGTCGATATGGGCGAGCGCCGCGTCGAGATCGTCGACGACGGCCAGATTGAGGACGGGCGCGAGATGTTCCGTGTCGAAGTCGGTGTCGTTGGCGGCGACCAAACCGTCCGACAGCTCCATGGCCGCCGCATCGGCGCGGACTTCGCATCCCGCATCGGTCAGGGCCAAGACGAGATCCGGCACGAAACCCTTCGCGATGTTCCGGTCCACCAGCACCGTTTCCGTCGCCCCGCAGACACCCGGACGCCGCAGCTTGGCGTTGAGGATGACCGACTGCGCCATGCCGAGGTCCGCGGCGGAATGGACATAGGTGTGGTTCAGCCCGTCCAGATGCGCGAGCACCGGCACGCGCGCATCGGTTTGCACCCGGTTCACCAGCCCCTTGCCCCCGCGTGGAATAATGAGGTCTATCTTGCCGTCAAGGCCGCCCAGCAAGTGTCCGACTGCGGCCCGGTCCTGCGTCCCGACGAGCTGCACGGCGTTTTCAGGCATGGTTCCGACGCGCAATCCGTGCTGCACGGCTTTCAGGATCGCGCGGTTGGACTGGACCGCTTCGGACCCGCCGCGCAGGATCACCGCATTGCCCGACTTCACGCAGAGCGCCGCCGCGTCCGCCGTGACGTTGGGACGGCTTTCATAGATCATGCCGATCACGCCGATGGGAACGCCGACTTTCCTGAAGCGCAGCCCGTTCGGTTGCGTCCATGTTTCCAACACGGCGCCGACTGGATCGTCCTGATCGGCGATGGCCTCGACGCTGGCGGCGATGGCCTCGATTGCGGGACTGTCGAGCGTCAGCCGGTCGATCATGGCGGCGCTCAGCCCGCGCGCCGCCGCAGCTTCCACATCGGCCGCGTTGGCGGTGAGGATATGATGGGTCGCATTCCGCAATGCGGCGGCAACCGCATGGAGCGCTTTCGTTTTGGCGTCACCGTCGATCGTCGCCAGGCTGCGCGAGGCGTCCCGTGCCTTGCGGCCCAGATCGCCCATGGCGTCTGCCAGCGCGCCGTGACGATCGTGAAGGGCGTTCATAGCATCACCAGATTGTCGCGATGGATGACGACCGGACCGTAGGGATGGTCGATCTCGTCGGACCGCAGACCGCACAAAGGCGGCAAGTCCGGGCTGTCATAGGCGGACAGGCCGTGCGCGATCTCGCAGCCATCCGCGCCGACGACGCAAACCGTGTCGCCCTTGGAAAAGGTGCCGGAGACGGAGACGAGTCCCGCTGCCAACAGGCTGCGGCCGTCGCCAAGCGCGTTTTGCGCGCCCTGGTCGACGACGAACCGTCCACTCGGTGCGAGGCTGCCGCGAATCCACTGCGCGCGCGCGCTGATCGGGTCGGCCTGGGACTTGAACAAACTGTGCCTGGCGCCACCTGCCAGGCGGCCCAGCGGATTGTCGGGCCGCCCGTCGCACACGATCATGTCGCAGCCGGAGTCCATGCAGATGCGCGCGGCGAGCAGTTTCGTCGCCATTCCGCCAGACCCGACCCCGCCTCGTTTATTGGCTTCGCCGCCCATGGCCAGCACATCGTCCGTCAGCCGCTCCACGACCGGAATGTGCTCAGCCACGGAGTCCAGACGCGGATCGGCCGTGTAGAGCCCGTCCACGTCGGACAGCAGGACCAGCATGTCCGCTCCGATCATCTGCGCCGTGCGGGCGGCCAGCCGGTCATTGTCGCCGTAGCGGATCTCCGCCGTGGCGACGGTATCGTTTTCATTGACCACCAGCACGACGCCCGCGTCCACCAGGGTCCGCAGCGCCGCGCGCGCATTCAACCAGCGCCGCCGGTCTTCCGTGTCGTCCAGCGTCAGCAGCGCCTGGGCCGAGCGCAGGCCGAACGCGCCCAGCGCATCGTCATAGGCGCGCGTCAGCCGCGATTGCCCAGCCGCCGCACACGCCTGTTTCTGAGCCAGGGACAGCTTGGCGCGGTCCAGTCCCAGCACCGGACAGCCCAGCGCAACCGCACCGGAAGACACCAGAACAACCTCTGCACCGGCCGATTTCAGATTGGCGATGTCGCTGCATAGCCGTGTCAGCCAGGCGCGCCGCAGCGCCCCGCCCTCGATCAGCAGGGCCGATCCGACCTTGACGACGATCCGTCTGTAGCGGTTCAGCCCCGTCACAGAGGCGACCATCCGGCGGCCTCATCGGCGTCGGGTGCCCGCTCCGACGTGCGTCGCGCATCGACATGCTGGTACAGAGCCGACAGCAGCGGTTTCAGCCCCTGCCGCGCGACGGACGAAACCAGGAAGACCGTCCGGCCGCAAGCCGATTCCAGCTCGGCCTTGGCCGCGGCCAGATTGTCTTCGCCCACCGTTTCGCACTTGGTCAGCGCCACGATCTCCGGCTTGTCGGTCAGGCCTTCGCCGTAAGCGTCCAGTTCGCCGCGGATGATCCGGTAGTTCTCCGCCGGGTCCTGGGATGTCGCATCGACCAGGTGCAGGATCGCCGCGCAGCGTTCGACATGGCCGAGAAAGCGGTGGCCAAGCCCGGCCCCGTCCGCCGCGCCTTCGATCAGGCCGGGCAGGTCGGCCAGCACGAACCGCTCGCCGGGCCCCAGATCGACCACGCCCAGATGCGGATGCAGCGTCGTGAAGGGATAGTCCGCCTGTTTCGGCTTCGCCGCCGATACGGCCGCCAGGAACGTCGACTTGCCCGCATTGGGTAGGCCGACCAGGCCAGCATCGGCGATCACTTTCAGCCGCAGCCAGATCGTGCGCTCTTCGCCCGGCTCGCCTGGGTTGGCATTGCGCGGCGCCTGGTTGGTGGACGATTTGAAGCGGGCATTGCCCCAGCCGCCGTTCCCGCCGCGCGCCAGCATGGCCCGCTGCCCGTCCTTGGCCAGGTCGACCAGCATCTCGTCCGTCTCCGCGTCGATCACCTGCGTTCCGACCGGCACCATCAAGGTGATGTCCTCGCCGGATGCGCCGGACCGGTCGCGGCCCATGCCGTGCCCGCCCGTGCCGGCCTTGGCATGCTGGCGGTAACGAAAGTCGATCAGCGTGTTCAGATCGTCGGTCGCTTCGATGTGGACATGACCGCCGCGCCCGCCATCGCCGCCGTTCGGGCCGCCGAACTCGATATATTTTTCGCGCCGGAACGACACGCTGCCCGCCCCGCCATTGCCGGAACGGACATAGATCTTGGCTTGGTCGAGAAACTTCATGGCGCGCTCTTAAGGGGTTGTTCGCCGTCGGACCAGGGCGGGGCGGGACTGGTGCGGAAATAGATCCGCGAAAATACCATTGGAATTTCGCATTGTTTCAGTGCCTTGCAGGAAAAACAGCGAAATAGATCCGTGTTGGTCGATTCAAGGCTATTTTCAACTCACCCGGTCTGGACACGAGCGCTGCAGAACTCGCGCGGACCGGGGCCCGAAACGGCACTTGGCAGGCCGGATGGGAAAGATCGATGCCGCAGACACGGGGTGACGTCCGGGACCGGCGGTCGTCGGACCGGGAATGACGACCCGGAGACCGACGTTTCGAGCTTCCCCTTGCCATCCGGCCGCCGCTTCGGGGCATGGAACACCGTTTCCGACGCGTTTCCCATCCACACCAGCCCATCGCAACGGGACGGTGTTCCACGCTCGTGTCACCCACCGCGAGCCGATCGATCCCCGCCGGACCCTTCGATGGCCGGTCGCAATGTTCGCCTGCCTGCCTGTCGCCCTCATCCGGCCGCCATGAGTTCGAGCCGCTCGCGCCGTTCCTCGGCGACGGCCGACATCTCGAACCGCCAAAGCGGATGGCGCGCATCGCGGCACAGGCTGTAGCTGTCAGACAGACCATCGAGCGCGGTGAAGCCGAGCTTGAGCAGCAACCGCCGGCTCGCCGGATTGTCCGTGAAGACTCCCGCGCTCACGGTGGCGTCCGGGTGCGCGCCGCGAAAGGCGAGCAAGGCAGCGCGGACCGCTTCGCTGGCGAAGCCTCGGCCCCAATGGGGTCTGCCGATCCAATAGCCCAACTCCCAGCTCCGGTCTTTGCGGGCGAAGCCGACGACTCCGATCAGCCGGTCGTCCGACAGGATGGCGCGGTGTATGGCCTGACCGGTGGCCTCGCGCGCCCGGAAGATGTCGATCAGGCCTTCCACGGACCGGATTGGAAAAGGCGAGGGGAAGGAGCCCGTCATGCGCGCGACCTCCGGCGTGCCCGCGAGGGCGGAGAATCGCGCGGCATCGGCGCGTCGCAACGGGCGCAGGGTCAACCTGTCGGTCCGGATGGTTTCTTGCATGTCGGCCTCCTTGGAAAAAAGGGAGGCAGGGAAACGAAAAAGAGAAACCGGACGATCCGGTTTCCCTGCATATCAAGCGGCGGATCGTCCTGGCGGGCGACCCTTGTAAGAGAGCGGTCGCTTACTCTGCGGCTTCGGCCATCGGCTCGACGGACACGTAGGTGCGCTGGTTGCGTTTGGTCGCAAACGTCACGCGGCCGGCCTCTAGCGCATAGATGGTGTGGTCCTTGCCGATGCCGACATTGACGCCCGGATAGTACTTCGTGCCGCGCTGGCGGATGATGATGTTGCCCGGAATGACGGCTTCGCCGCCGAATTTCTTGACGCCGAGGCGGCGGCCTGCGGAATCGCGGCCGTTATTGGACGAGCCGCCTGCTTTCTTGTGTGCCATGTCGGTCTCCTGTTCCTGTGTCGGGGAAGGGCGTGCGCCCTAGCCCTTGATGCCCGTGATGCGCACAACCGTTTCCAGCTGGCGGTGGCCGCGTTTGCGGCGGTAGTTCTGGCGGCGTTTCTTCTTGAAGACGAGGACTTTGGCGCCCTTGCGCTGCTCGACCACTTCGCCGGTGACCGACGCGCCATCGACCAGGGGCTCGCCCACGGTGACGTCGCCGGCCTTACCGTGCATCAGCACGTCGCCGAAGGTGACTTTCTTGCCTTCTTCGGCGTCGAGTTTCTCGACGACGATGATGTCGTCCTTGGCAACCTTGTACTGCTTGCCGCCTGTCTTGATGACTGCGAACATGATCGTTCCGTCCTTGCTGTCTGGTGGCCAGGCCGAACGCGTTGCGTGCCGCCGAACCCAAAAATCACGAAAGCCGCGCGCGTGAGAGACTCACCGGCGGCAGTAGCGGGCGACCTAACCCTGCCTTGAAAAACTGTCAAGCCGTCCCGGACAGACGGTTCGCGCTGATATGTGGTTCATGCCGTCCCGACACGATGAGAGGTCTTTGCGTACAGGATCGCAGCGCGACGTCATTGCGGCGCGTGGTCGACCTTGGGAATGGCCTCGAGCCGATCCTCCCGATCGGCGCGACTGGACATATGGATGTGTGCGTCCGGCCTGACCGGAACGGATGTGTCGAGGCTTCCGGCAGGGACGACCGGAAGCGCGCCATCCATCTACAGGCTCGGAACGGCAGAGCCGCATGTCGCGCAAGAGCTTTTCGCATGACGTGTGCTGGGCAGACGGTTCCGCACAGGCCTGAGCCGACATGCCGATGTGTCATGGCGTCGATTTCCGCTGGCTGTGGCCGTTCTGTAACCGGGCCGGATCGACATCAGGCCGTCACGCGTGCCCGACCCATGAAAAAAGCCCCGCCGCCGGAAAGGCGACGGGGCCGGTCTCGTGGGCGGCGCGGGCTTTAGTTGGCCCGGCCGATGACATTGCCGCGCGCGTCGCGGATCTGGCCCTGGCCGTCGACACGGCCGACGATGACGCCGCGATTATCCGTCACGAACCCGTCGGACCGGACGATGAAACCGCCGGCGGTCGTCGCCGGCACGGTGCCCGGAGCGCTGACCGTGACCGGCCCGGCCGGGGCATCGACGACGACGGGAACGACAGGGGCGCCAGTCGAGAAGCTGCTGGTCGTCGTGACGGCGGTACCGCCCACCATGGAGCGCCAATCGACCTGCAACTCATCCACCGTGCGCAGCGTCAGCCCGCCCGTGGAGAGATTGCGCGAGACCTGGAAGGCTTCGACCGCGGCGTAGGTTTCCTGTGTCAGTCGGCCATCGATAGCCCCCTGGTAGAAGCCGAGTTCCTGCAGGCGGCGCTGGATGGCCGAGATGACGACCGAGTTGGCGTTGGCCTCGCACAGGACCTGGCGCCATTCGGATTGCTGCGCGCTGGTCTGCGCGCGTTTCTCCACCACGCCGAACTCGGCCGGAATGACGACCGTCTCGATGCGGGCGGGTACGGCGACGCGCTGGACCTCGATCGTGTCGTAGACGGCGGGAACGACGCGGGTCTGCACCTGCGGCTGGCTGTCCACGACGCGGCGCGTGACCGTGCGGGTGACCGCCGGGATGGTGCGTTCCTCGACGCGGGCCGGCTGCGCCAGCACGCGGCGTTCGACCGTGCGGGTGACGGCCGGGACGACGCGCTGCTCGGACCGGGCGGGTTGCACGATGCGGCGGCGCGTTTCCTGGCGCGTGACCGCCGGGATGACGCGTTCTTCCACACGGCCCGGCTGAGCGACGACGCGGCGCGTGATCGTCTCGGCCACGGCCGGAATGGCGCGTTCGACCGCGCGGGCGGGCTGCGCCACGACGCGGCGCGTGACCGCCTTGGTGACGGCCGGGACCGCCACTTCGACGGTGCGGGCCGGCTGCGCGATGACGCGGCGGACTTCCTGTCGGGTGACGGCCGGAACCGCCCGTTCGATTACTTGCGCTTCCTGGCGCAGCACCTGGCGTTCGACCTGGCGGGTGACCGCCGGGATGACCCGTTCGGTGACTTGCGCCGGGGTGCGCACGACCTGTCGCTCGATCTGGCGCGTCACGGCCGGGATGGTCCGTTCCACGACACCCGCGGGCTGGGCGATGACGCGGCGCGTCACATTGGCCGTCACGGCCGGTATGGCGCGTTCGACGGTGCGGGCCGGTTGCGCGATGACGCGGCGGACTTCCTGGCGGGTGACCGCCGGGATGGCCCGTTCCGTCACCTGCGCCGGGGTGCGGACGACGCGGCGCTCTTCCACGCGGGTCACGGCCGGAATGGCGCGTTCCACCACACGGGCGGGCTGCGCCACGACGCGGCGGGTGATCACGTCGGTCACGGCCGGGATGGTCCGTTCCACGACGGCGGCCGGGGTGCGCACGATGCGGCGTTCGACCTGCTGGGCGACGGCCGGGATGACGCGTTCGACGGTCGCGGCCGGTTGCACGATGCGGCGCAGCGTTTCCTGTCGCGTGACGGCCGGAAGGGTGCGTTCCACGACGGAGGCAGGCTGCGTCACGACGCGGCGTTCGATCTGGCGCGTGACGGCCGGAATGGCGCGTTCGACGGTGCGGGCCGGTTGGACCACGACACGGCGCTCCTCGACGGTGGTGACGGGCGGGGTGACCCGTTCCACGACGGCGGCCGGGGTGCGCACGACGCGGCGCTCCACGACCTGCGTGATCGCCGGAACGGCGCGCTCGACGGTCGCGGCCGGCTGGACCATGACGCGGCGCGTTTCCTGTCGCGTGACGGCCGGAAGGGTGCGTTCGGTCACAGTCGCCGGGGTGCGCACGACGCGGCGTTCGACCTGGCGCGTCACGGCCGGAACCGCGACTTCGACCGTGCGGGCCGGAGCGGACACGCGAAGGATGGCCTCCTGGCGCGTGACGGCCGGAATGACCCGCTCGGTGACGGCGGCCGGGGTGCGCACGACGCGGCGGGTGATCTCTTCCGTGACGGCCGGGATGGTCCGTTCGGTGACGGCGGCCGGCTGGACGATCACGCGGCGTTCCTCGACCCGTGTCACGGCCGGGATGACCCGTTCGGTGACTTGCGCCGGGGTGCGCACGACCTGGCGTTCCACCTGGCGCGTCACGGCCGGGACGGCGCGTTCCACGACGCGGGCCGGCTGCGCCAGCACGCGGCGCGTTTCCTGGCGGGTGACGGCCGGGATGACCCGTTCGACGGCCTGGGCCGGAGTGCGCAGGATCTGGCGTTCGACCTGCTTGGTGATGGCCGGAACGGCGACTTCGACCGTGCGGGCCGGTTGTGCGACGACGCGGCGGGTCTCGACGCGGGTGACGGCCGGAATGACCCGTTCGACGGTCTGGGCCGGTGTCTGCACGACGCGGCGTTCGATCTGCTTCGTGATCGCCGGAATGACGCGCTCGACGGTCGCAGCCGGCTGGACCATGCGCAGCCGTTCCTCGACGCGGGTGACCGCCGGAACGGTCCGCTCGACCACGGCGGCCGGTTGGGCGACGACGCGGCGTTCGACCACTTCGGTGATCGCCGGGATGGCCCGTTCGGTCACAGCCGCCGGAGTGCGGATGACGCGGCGTTCTTCGACGCGGGTGACGGCCGGAACGGCGCGCTCCGTCACGGCGGCCGGCGTGCGGACCACGCGGCGCTCGACCTGACGGGTCACGGCCGGGACGGCGCGTTCGACCGTGCGGGCCGGTTGCACCAGGACCTGGCGCTCTTCCAGGCGCGTCACGGCGGGAATGACGCGTTCGACGGCCTGGGCCGGAGTGCGCAGGACGCGGCGTTCGACCACTTTCGTCACGGCCGGGATGGCGCGCTCGGTGATGGCGGCGGGCGTCCGGACGATGCGGCGTTCCTCGGCGCGGGTGACGGCCGGGATCGCGGTTTCGACGACCTGGGCGGGCGTTCGCACGCGGCGGCATTCGATTTCCTTGGTGACCGCGGGGATGACCCGTTCGACCACGCGGGCGGGCTGGGCCACGACGCGGCGGCTCTCGACGCGGGTGACGGCCGGGATCGTGCGTTCCGTGACCTGCGCCGGGGTGCGCAGGACCTGGCGTTCGACCACTTTCGTCACGGCCGGGATGGCCACTTCGACGGTGCGGGCCGGTTGGGCGATGACGCGGCGTTCCTCGACGCGGGTCACGGCCGGGATGACGCGTTCGACGACGGCGGCCGGACGGTCCACGACGCGGCGCGTGACCTGGCGGGTGACGGCCGGAACGGCGCGTTCCACGACACCGGCGCGTTCGGCGACGACCTGGCGTTCCACCACTTCGGTGATGGCCGGGATGGCCCGTTCGACGACGGACGCCGGCTGCGCCACGATGCGGCGCTCCACAACCTGCGTGATCGCCGGAACGGCGCGTTCCACGGTCGCGGCGGGCTGGACGATGCGGCGGCGTTCCTCGGTCCGGGTGACGGCCGGGACGGCCCGCTCCACGACCTGGGCGGGCGTGCGGATGACGCGGCGCGTCTCTTCGCGGGTGACGGCCGGGATGACGCGCTCGACCGTGCGGGCGGGCTGGGCGACGACGCGGCGTTCCTCGACGCGGGTCACGGCCGGAACGGCGCGTTCCACGACGGCGGCGGGACGATCCACGACGCGGCGGGTCACGGCGCGGGTGACGGCCGGGATGGCCCGTTCCACAGTGCGGGCGGGCTGGACGATAACGCGGCGGGTTTCGGTCCGGGTGACGGCCGGGACGGCCCGCTCCACGGCGGTCGCCGGACGGTCGATGACGCGGCGGGTCACGGCGCGGGTCACGGCCGGAATGTCGCGTTCGACCATGCGGGCGGGCTGCACCACGACCTGGGTCGAGACCTGTCTGGTCACGGCGGGCACGCGGCGTTCGACGATTCGGGCTTCCTCGATCAGGCGCTCGACCTGGACGACGTCGACCTGCTGGGTGAAGTCGGCGTTGCCGGCCGTTGCGGGATCGATCTCGACCACGCGGGCCGGAGCGACCAGGCGGTTGACCTCGACCGTTTCGTAGATCGGCGGCACGGCGACTTCGCGCGTCGTCGCCGGACGGTCTACGACACGGCGCGTGACCTGGCGCGTGACGGCCGGAACGACCCGTTCGACGGCACGGGCGGGCTGGGCGACGACGGTCTTGGTGATCGTTTCGTAGCGGGCGGGAACCAGCACGCGGCAGAGGATCTCGCCGGTCTGGGTGACGATGGTCTGGGTCGATTCCACGACCTGTTCAGACACGCCGTTGAAGACGGTGAACTGTCCGCGCGTATTGGTGTTGATGCGGCCAGAACCGCCGAGTTGCGCGGCATTGAGCGCCTGCGACCCGGGTTTCCATTCCTCGCGGGCGGGTTCGATGATGACCTGTTCGGTGCGGGTCTCGTAGACCGGCGGGATGACTTCGATATCGACGCGTTCCGGCGAGACGACGATCGTCTCCGATACGTCGCGGTAGGTGGCGGGCACGACTTCGACGCGGGTCGTGGCTTCCTGCAGCAGCACCTGTTCCGACACGGTCTCGAACTGGGCCGGAATGACGCGCAGCAGCGAGGCGGCATCGCGCGCGACATAGGTCTCGGCGACCGTTTCGTATTCGGCGGCGACGGCGACGTATTCGACCGTTTCCGGCTGGACGATGACGGTTTCCGTCACGGTTTCGAACTCGGCCGGGACGACGACCAGTTCGGTCGAGGCGTCCTGGACGACGACCGTCTCGGTGACGTCGCGGAAGGTGGCGGGCTGGGCGATCAGCTCGACGCTGGCGTCCTGGACGACGACCGTCTCGGTCACGTCCTCGAACACGGCCGGGATGGTTTCGAATTCGACGGAAGCGGGCTGCACGACGACGGTCTCGGTGATATCGCGGAACGTGGCAGGCGTGGCGATCAGTTCCGTCGTGGCCGGGGTGACGACGACCGTCTCGGCGATCGTTTCGAACTCGGCCGGAACGGCGACGAGCTCGGTGGTGGCGTCCTGCACCACGACCGTTTCGGTCACCGTGTCGAATTCGGCCGGGACGACGACCAGTTCGGTCGAAGCGGGCTGGACGACGACGGTTTCGGCGACCGTCTCGAACACGGCCGGGACGGTCTCGAACTCGACCGATGCGGGCTGGACGACGACGGTCTCGGCGACCGTCTCGTAGACGGCCGGCACGCTGACGAGCTCGACGCTGGCCTCTTGCACCACGACCGTCTCGGCCACGGTTTCGTAGCGGGCGGGCGTGACGACCAGTTCGGTCGTGGCGTCCTGGACGACGACCGTCTCGGTGACGTCGCGGAAGGTGGCGGGTTGCGTCACCAGTTCCGTCGACGCTTCCTGCGCGACGACGGTTTCGGCGACGGTCTCGAACACGGCCGGAACGGTCTCGAACGCGACGGAAGCGGGTTGGACGACCATGGTCTCGGTCACGGTCTCGAAGACCGGCGGGATCGTCACGAGCTCCGTGGACGCTTCCTGAGCGACGACGGTGAAGTCCTCGTCGGCATAGACGGCCGGGACGGTTTCGTACTGGACCGTTTCGGGCTGGACCAGCACGACTTCCGTATAGGTTTCGAAGACCGGCGGCACGACGTTCAGCTCGGTCGCGGCCGTCTGAACGACGACGGTTTCCTGCACCGTGTCGAACACGGCCGGAACGGTGACATATTCGACACTGGCGGGCTGGACGACAACGGTTTCGGTGACGGTTTCGAATTCGGCCGGAACGGTGACCAGCTCCGTCGCCGCTTCCTGGGCGACCACTTCGAACTGCTCGGTCTCGTAGATGGCCGGGGTGGCGACGAATTCGACCGATGCGGGCTGGACGACCAGCGTTTCGGTCACGGTGTCGAAGACGGGGGGAACGGTCAGGAGCTCGGTCGAGGCATCCTGCACCACGACCGCCTCTGACACGGTTTCGAACACGGCCGGGACCGTGACATAGTCGACGCTGGCGGGTTGGACGACGACGGTTTCGGCCACGGTTTCGAACACGGCCGGGGTGGCGATCAGTTCGGTCGAGGCCGCCTGGACGACGACTGTTTCCTGATAGGTCTCGAACTGAGCGGGAACGGCCTCATACTCCACGCCCGCAGGCTGGATCACCACGGTTTCGGCCACGGTCTCGAAGACGGGCGGCACGCTGACCAGCTCGGTGGACGCTTCCCGGACGACGACGGTTTCGGCGACGTCCTCGAAAACGGCCGGGATGGTCTGGTATTCGACCGTGGCCGGCTGCACGACGACCGTTTCCGCGACGGTCTCGAACACGGCCGGAGTCGTCACCAACTCGGCGGACGCTTCCTGCACGACGACGGTGAACGCCTCTTCTTCATAGACGGCCGGCAGAGTGTCGAATTCGACGGAGGCCGGTTGCACGACGACCGTTTCCGCGACGGTCTCGAAGACCGGCGGCACGGCGACCAGCTCGGTGGAGGCGTCCTGAACCACGACCGTTTCCGTCACCGTGTCGAACACGGCCGGAACGGTGACGTAGTCGACGCTGGCGGGCTGGACGACGACCGTTTCCGTCACCGTGTCGAACACGGCCGGGATGCTGACCAGTTCCGTCGACGCTTCCTGCACGACGACGGTCTGCGTGACCTCTTCGAACTGGGCGGGGATGGTGTCATAGCGGACACCGGCCGGTTGGACGACGACCGTTTCGGCGACCGTTTCGTAGACCGGCGGCACGGCGACCAGCTCGGTCGACGCGTCCTGCGCGACGACCGTATAGACTTCGTCCTCGTAGACGGCCGGGGTCGCGATATATTCGACGCTGGCCGGCTGGACGACGACCGTCTCGGCGACGGTCTCGAAGACGGGCGGAGTCGCGACCAGTTCGGTCACGGCTTCCTGGATGACGACGGTCTCTGCGACCGTCTCGAATATGGCCGGAACGGTTTCGAACTCGACGCTGGCTTCCTGCACCACGACCGTTTCGGCGACGGTCTCGAAGACCGCCGGGACGGTGACGAGCTCGGTCGAGGCGTCCTGGACGACGACCGTCTGGGTGTAGTCCTCGAACACGGCCGGAACGGTTTCGTACTCGACGCTGGCCGGTTGGACGACGACGGTCTCGCTGACCGTCTCGAAGACGGGCGGGGTGGCGACAAGTTCGGTCGCGGCGGCTTGCACCACGATGGTCTCGGACACGTCCTCGAACACGGCCGGAACGACCGTCAGTTCGACATCGGCGTCGCGGACCACGACCGTCTCGGCGACGGTTTCGAAGACGGGCGGCACGACGACCAGCTCGGTCGAGGCCTCTTGCACGACGACCGTCTCGGCGACCTCCTCGAATTCGGCCGGGATGCTGACATATTCGACGCTGGCGGGCTGGACGACGACCGTTTCGGTCACGTCCTCGAACGCGGCGGGCGTCGCGACCAGTTCGGTCACGGCGGGCGTGACGACCATGGTCTCGGCGACGGTCTCGAACGTGGCCGGCACGGTGACCAGCTCGGTCGAGGCCTCTTGCACGACGACCGTTTCGGCGACCGTTTCGAAGACGGGCGGGGTGACGACCAGCTCGGTCGAGGCGTCCTGGACGACGACCGTCTCGGCGACGTCTTCGAACACGGCCGGGACGGTCTGGTAGTCGACGCTGGCGGGTTGGACGACGACCGTCTCGGTCACGTCCTCATAGACGGCCGGGGTGATCAGCAATTCGCTGGCCGCGGCCTGGGTGACGACGGTTTCCGTGACGGTCTCGAAGACCGGGGGGACGGCGATCAGTTCGGTGGAGGCGGCCTGGACAACGACATTCTCGACATAGTCTTCGAACACGGCGGGGGACGTGACGAAGGCGACGGATTCCGGGCGGACCAGGACGGTTTCGGCGACGGTCTCGTAGACGGGGGGGATCGTCACGAGCTCGGTCGAGGCTTCCTGGACGATGACGGTCTCGGTGACGTCGCGGAAGGTGGGGGTGCCCGACCCGACGACAACAAGCTCCGTGCTTTCTTCTTGGACCAGGACGCGTTCGGTCACGGTCTCGATCTGCGCCGGGATCTTGCGGATCTCCTCGACGGCTTCGCGCAGGACGACCTGTTCGGTCGATATCTCGTACTGCGCCGGGACGATGACCCGGGCGAAACATTCGCCGGGCAACGGATTGCCGGGCGGCAATTCCTGCGCCACGGTCGGTGCGGCCAAGACAGCCACGCTGGCTGCCGTCAAAAGAGTGCGTTTCATGGTCAAGACCCCCAAGTCTCCGGTCGATGTCGCTGCAAAGGCGCAGGTAGGGCAGGGTTTAGCCAATGGCCGGAAACATGGCTAGGTGTTAATATAAATGTATCAAATCGGCCGGGCCGCCGGAAAAGTACAATGGATTGCGGCAAACCCGGTTTCGTTCCCGGATCGCGCCCCGGAATATCCGACCAAGAATTAACCGGGGTTAGGGAACCTGATAAAATTTACACCAAGCGTGCCCGATTTTCGCCATTATCCGGCTTCGCCAAAACGGTTTCGCTAGCAAACGCACTCAACCGGGCCGCAGAAGATAATTTTCATATCCTTGAAATAGAACGAAACTTTTTTTCAAGAATTTCACCTGGCGCCGCTTTATGGTTTCCCAGTTCTTAAAATATGTCCCTTTCCGGGACACGTCCCGCCAAATCCTGACGGCGTTCGCATCGTTGGAGCGAAATCGTCGGTCGATCGGCGAATCGACGCGGCGCGAGACCGATCCTCGATTAACGAACCCTTGCGACTTCCCGCATCATGCCCGATGTCGGTCGGATAAGGATCCGGGCGTTGGCCGCCCGGGGCAGGGTCGAAGGGCATCCTCTATCATGACGCATCTGAAATTGCGACTTCTCACCACCGTCGCGGCCGGTTGGCTCGCAGCCTGCGGGGCTCAGGATCCGGCCGACCCCCCGGCCGCGACGCAGACGGCGCCTCAGACGGCGCCCCAGGCCGCCCAGACGGCACAGGCCGGGCCCTTCGATTTCGTCCAGGACATCAGTGACCTGCCGATGGACGAGGACATTCTGTACGGCAAACTCGACAATGGGCTGCGCTATGCGGTGATGAGCAACGACACCCCGTCGCAGACGGCGACCCTGCTGATGCGCGTCGATGCGGGATCGTTCGACGAAACGGACGAGACGCGCGGCATCGCGCACTTCCTGGAGCACATGGCCTTCAACGGATCGGAAAACGTGCCCGAAGGCGAGATGATCAAGCGGCTGGAGCGTCTCGGCCTGGCCTTCGGTCCGGACACGAACGCCTCGACCGGGTTCGACCAGACCGTCTACCAGCTGGAACTGCCGGACGTGTCGGACGAGTTGATCGGCGAGGCGCTCGGCATCTTTCGCGAGACGGCGGAGCGGCTGACATTGGCGCCGGACGCGATCGACCGCGAACGCGGCGTCATCCTGGCCGAGAAACGCGCGCGCAACAGCCCGGCCTACCGCTCGCAGATCGCCGCGCTGGAATTCCAGACCGAAGGGCTGGAACTGGGCCAGCAGTTGCCGATCGGCACGGTCGAGACAATCCAGTCCGTCACGCCGGAGCAATTCCGCCATTTCTACGAGACGCAATACCGACCCGAAGACACGTTCGTCGTGCTGGTCGGCGACCGGTCGAAGGAGGAACTGGCGGCCGCGATCGAAACGGCTTTCGCCGACTGGGCCAACGACGCCGAGCCGGTCGGCGACACCGACCTGCCCGAGATCGGTTTCGACGAGCCGCGCTTCGGCGCCTTCTTCGATCCCGAGATCGTCAGCCAGATCACTCTGTCCACCATCGGCGAAATCGCACCGGAGGAGGAACGCCGCGACACGGCCGCCAACCGGGCCGCCGACATGCCGCTCTATCTGGCCAACGCCATTCTGAACCGCCGTTTCGCGCGCAAGGTGCGCGCCGGGGAGGCGAGCTATACGGGCGCCGGTGTCGGTGTCAGCGACCTGTTCGACTCGGCCGAGATCGCGAGCCTGCGGGTTTCGGCCGAGCCGGACCGTCTGCGCGACGGCTTCATCGAGGCGGAGCGGATCCTGCGCCAGGCCATCGACCACGGTTTCACCCAGGCCGAGCTGGACGAGCAGATCGCCAATGCACGCAAGAGCTGGGAAGTCGCCGTGCAGACCGCGCCGACGCGCCGCACGCCGTCGCTGGCGCAGCGCATCGTCAACAGTTTCGCCAGCGAACGCGTCGTGACAAGCGCCGAAAGCTCGCTGGAGCGGTTCGACGCAACCATCGGCGACGTCGATCTGGCCGCGGTCGAGGCGGCGCTGCGCGATGCCTGGGAAAGGCTCGACACGGCGCCGCAGCTCTATCTGCAGAGCGACGAGGCGGTCGAGGATCCGGAAGGCTGGCTGCAGTCCCTACTGGACGAGGCCCGCTCGGTGTCGCTGCCGGCGGATGTGCGCAAGGATGCGGGCGCGTTCGCCTATGTCGATTGGGGCGAGGCGGGCACGGTGGCCGAACGCGGAGAGATCGCGGACATCGGCATCCAGACGGTCGTCTTCGACAATGGCGTGCGTTTGAACATGAAGCCGACCGATTACGAGCAGGACGTGGTGCGCATCCGCGTGCGGGCCGGGTCGGGCGGGGCCTTCTACCCGCAGGACCGGCCGGCCTTCGGCATGCAGCTGCGGTCCGTGCTGGGCGCATCCGCGGTCGGCGCACATGCGGCGGACGACCTCGCCACGCTCACGGCGGGCCGCACGGTCGGCGTGAGCCGGTCGTTCGGCACGCGCGACATGATCCTGTCCGGCGCGACGGTGCCGGGCGATCTGGATCTGCAGATGCAGCTGATGGCCGCCTATCTGGCCGATCCGGCCTACCGTCCTGAAACGCTGGCCAATTTCGAAAGCCAGATCCGGTCGGTCTGGTCCAAACTCGACTCGACCCCGCGCGGTGCGGCCGGGATCGCGGTCCCGTCCATCCTGTCCTCAGGCCATTGGCGCGACGTGCACCCGTCCGAGGCGCAGGCGCTGGACGTCGATCTGGACGCGCTCGCGGACTGGTACGACGCCAACATCGAAGGCGGTCCGATCGAGATCGGCGTCGTCGGCGATTTCGACGTCGACGCCATGACCGATCTCGTCGCGCGCACGTTCGGCACCCTGCCGGAGCGCGCGGCCGCATCGCCTGCTCTGCCGGCCAGTGCGCTCGACCGGGTCTTCCCGGACGGCCGCGCCGCGCCGCACCTCATCGCCCATGCGGGCGAGCCGGACACGGCCCGCGTCAGCGTCTACTGGCCGGTCGCCGATCATGAAGACACGCTGACGGACCGGCGCCTGCGGGCGTTGTCCGACGTGTTGCAGCTCGAACTCAACGAAGTGCTGCGGGAAGAGGAGGGCGCGACCTACTCGCCGTCCGCCTTCGCCTCGCTGCCCGACACCGACCCGGATTGGGGCTATATCGCCGTGACCATCGAAGCCGAACCGGACGAGGCGGCGCGCCTGACAGGCGTGATCGAAACGGTGGCGGCGGATCTGGTCACGAACGGCGTGGAGGCCGACACGTTCGACCGGGCCATGAAACCGACGCTTGAAGGGATCGAGACCAGCCTGGAGAACAATGACTATTGGCTCGGCGTGATCGACGAAGCCCAGACCCGGCCTGAAACGCTCGACCGCCACCGCACGCGCGAAGCGGCCTATGCCGACATGACGGCGGAGGATCTGTCAGGCCTGGCCGAGCAGATCCTGTCGCCGGACCGCGCCGTCCGGGTTCATGTGTTGCCGGAAGGCTGACGAGACAAAAACTGCGAGCGAATAGCTCCGCGCCTGTTAAGACTCGGGGCTACAGGTTTGACCAATAAGAAAAACGTTGCTCTTTTCCAAAAGTAAGCCCCGGCAATCGATGCCGGGGCGAGGATCCGGGCTAAGGCCCTTGATGGATATGAGAACGGGCGAGCGCAACGACTGCCGTGCTGTACTGAAACTCAGTCTTCCACGCCCACGGCGTCGTCCAGCCCTTCTCGGTTCACGCGGATCAGCTGCATGTTGAAGACCAGCGTGTCGCCGGGTCGGATGTCTTCGCCAGCGCCGCGCTCGCCGTAAGCCAGGTTGGCGGGCAGGTAGAGCGTACGGGCTTCGCAGACCTTCATGCTTTCGACGGCTTCCGTCCAGCCCGCAATGACCCGGTCCGTCGGGAAGATGAAAGGCTCGTCGCGCTCGTAGGAGCTGTCGAAGACCGTGCCGTCCGTGCGGTAACCGTGATACATGGCGATGACTTCTTCGCCCGGACGCGGCGTCATGCCGTTTTCCATGCCGGGCTGGATGACCTTGTACTGCATGCCGCTTGCGGTCTGCTGCACGTCGGGACGCTCGGCGTTTTCCATGTGCCAGGCATTGTAGTCCTCGGCTTCGGGCAGCGTTTCATCCGCGTAGCCGTCCAGATCGAGGACCAGGTTGTCGGGACAGACGGAGACCATTTCGGCCACGCCGGGCGCGTCGTTCTCGCCCAGCTCGCCGACATCGTCGGACGACGCGGTGCAGGCGGCCAGCAGGGCGGCGGTGGAAATGGCGGCGAGAAAGCGTGTCATGAAAACTCCAATTGAACAGGTGGACGAAGGTGACGTTGAATAATGGCGTGATTGCGGCAACGGCTGGCTAGCGGGCGAGTTCCCGCATGGCGCTTTCCAATCCCGACAGGGTCATGGGAAACATGCGATCCGGGCCGATGATCTGCTGGATCATCTGTGTCGACTGGCTGTATTCCCAGTATGTCTCCTGCGTCGGATTGATCCAGACCAGGTGCGGGTAGACGTCGGCGATGCGCTTCAGCCAGACCGCGCCGGGCTCCTCGTTCCAGTGCTCGACCGACCCGCCGCGCATGGCGACCTCATAGGGGCTCATCGCGGCGTCACCGACGATGACGACGCGGTGATCGCTGGGAAACTTGTGCAAGATGTCCCAAGTCGGCGTGACCTCGCTCATTCGGCGGCGGTTGTCCTGCCAGACCTGCTCGTAGATCATGTTGTGGAAGTAGAAATATTCCAGCCGCTTGAACTCGGACTTGGCGGCGGAGAACAGGTCTTCGGCCTGCTGAACGTGCGCATCCATGGACCCGCCAATGTCGAAGAAGGCGAGCACCTTGACCGCGTTGCGCCGCTCGGGCCTCATCTTGATGTCGAGCCAGCCCTGCCGCGCCGTGCCGCGGATCGTGCCGGGCAGGTCCAGTTCTTCGGCCGCGCCTTCGCGCGCGAACTTGCGCAGGCGGCGCAGCGCCACCTTGATGTTACGCGTGCCGATCTCCCGGTCGCCGTCCAGATTCTTGAACTGCCGCTTGTCCCAGACCTTGACCGCCTTGCCGTGGCGGCCCTCCTTCTGACCGATGCGCACCCCTTCGGGATTGTAGCCATAGGCGCCGAAGGGCGAGCGGCCCGCCGTGCCGATATTCCTGTTTCCGCCCTCGTGTCGCTTGTCCTGGTTTTCCAGCCGCTCGCGCAAAGCCTCCATGATCTTGTCCAGATCGCCCAGGCCTTCGATCTCCGCCATCTCTTCTGGGCTGAGATGCAGCTCCGCCATTTTGCGCAACCAGTCTTCGGGGATGGCATGTTCGTCTTCGCCGAAAATGTCGTTCAGATAGTCGACCCCGCGGAAAACGTGCCCGAAGACCTGGTCGAACTTGTCCAGATCGCGTTCGTCCTTGACCAGCGCGGTGCGCGACAGGTGGTAGAAGCCGTCCATCGACTCTTCGGCCACGCCCTTGTCCACCCCTTCCAGCAGGGTCAGATATTCCCGGATCGACACGGGCACGGACGCCCGCCTGAGTTCGCTGAAGAAGTGGTGGAACATCAACGCGGTCTATCTATCGGCCTCAACGGTTCTCTGTTGCACTCGCCGCGATAGGCGGCGGAAACGCCGTTGCCGTTGGCGACGCACTCATTGCTGTAGGTCTTGCCGTCGCAGCCGCAGACGGGATCGTACTGCATCGTGCACATCTCCGGAGCCGTTCGGCACACGCCGGGCTGGTCGGCCGCGCCGCACTGCGCTTCGAGCGGACGGTAGCAGAATTCGCCAGGGCCGCACGGCGCGCCTTGCCAGGCCACCATCCCGCCGCACAGGCGGTCGCCGGGCTGGACGGCCGGTCCGGGCGGGAGGGGCGATCGCAGAGGGGGCTGCGGGATGGGCTGGTAGACCGGCGGCGCTGCACCATGGCCCGGGCCTTGTTGCGGCCCGGTCTGCATGCAGGACACGAGCACGGCCGATCCGATCGCGAGAAGAAAGACGCGTATCATCCTGTTCTCACTTCCGTTTCGATCAGGGCGGCGGCTTCGGGGTCGAGCCGGAGCGCCATGGCGAGGCGGTCGAGATAGTCCCGGTCCGCCGGGATGTTGCCATCCGCCACACGCGCGCTGACGGCGTAGATCTCCGCGCCGCACTGGTCCGACGTCGCCAGACCGGCGATGGCGACCGGATCGGGCGGCGTGGAAAGCAGTTCGTTGAGCGTGTCGATGTCGGCGTTGGGGTAGGCTTCGATGATGGCGCGTTCGTCCGCCGTGACGATGCCGTCCGCCTTGGCCGCCGCGATCATGGCGCGCAGCAGGCGGTCGGCGCGCTCATCGGCGGCCTGGCCGGTCAGCAGCCCCACCGCATCCTTGAAGCTGTCGGGCATGCGGCCGCGCTTGTGGCCTTTATAGGCGATCGCGCCCAAGGCGGCGAGCCCGCCCAGCGCCGCGACCTTGCGGGTCGAGCGCGACTTCAATAGCAGCGCCAACGCCCCGGCGATGCCGGCATATTTGGCCTGCTGGCGGATCTTGTCGCGACTTTGGGACGTGTCCTCCATGCCCAGCTTGTCGATCAGGAAGTCTTCGCCGCGCTGGCCCAGATCGCGGGCCTGTCGGGTCAGGTCGCCGGACAGGCCGGACATGTCGCGGGAGCCGCCGCCCAATATCTGCGCCAGCAGATCCTGCGGCGAGCCGGGTAGGTTGCGCGAGTCGGTCATGTAAACATCTCCTTTCCCCATGCCTATGATGTTCCGCCCGACGCTTCAAATGTTGTCTTGCCGTCACGAAAGTTTCGCGCAAAAGCCGGATCATGAAGAAAATTCTGTTTTCCCTGGCGGGGTTGGTCGCGATCGTGCTCGTCGGCGCGGCCGTCTATCTGTGGACGCCGGTGGACCGGTCCTTCGATCCGGACGCGGCGCGGGCTGCGGCCCAACCCTATGACGCGCGCATCGTGCGGGACGAATTCGGCGTCGCCCACGTAATGGGCCGGACCGATGCGGACGCTCATTTCGGCTTCGCCTACGCCCATGCCGAGGATGCGTGGGAGATCATGGAAGAGACCATCATGGCCGGGCGCGGCATGGCGGCGCAGTATCGCGGGCAGGGCGACGCCCCGGCGGACTATCTCTACGATCTGTTCCGGGTCGAACAGGCGGTCGCGGCGGAGGATTTCCCCGTCCCCGACGACGTGCGCGCCATCGTCCGGGCCTATGCCGCCGGGCTGAACCTGTTCGGGGCGGAGCATCCTGAGCGCGTCACGCCGGGCCTGCTGCCGGTGACCGAAGCCGACATCCACGCCGCCGTCATGTGGCTGACCCCGTTCTTCTACCTGCTCGACGGCCATTTGGAACCGCTCTTCAGCGAAACCGACGCGCCGCAGGTCTCGCCCTGGGGCAGAACGGCTCGCCTCGACCTGCCGGACGCGGTGCGCGGCTCCAACGGGTTCGCCGTGGCCCCGTCGCGCAGCGCCGACGGCCATACCCGCCTGATCGTCAATTCGCACCAGCCCATGAATGGCCGCTATGCCTGGTACGAAATCCACCTGATGAGCGAGGAGGGGTTGAACATCTTCGGGGGCACGTTTCCCGGACTTCCGATCGTGCCGCAGGGCATCACGCCGAACACGGCCTGGACGCACACGGTCAACCGGCCCGACCTGGTCGATATCTACAAGCTCGACGTGGACGACGAAGACGATCCGCAGGCCTACCGGCTGGACGGCGAGTGGCGCGACTTCGACCGGGGCGAGGCGGAGTTCCGGGTCAAGCTGTGGGGGCCGTTTTCCCTGCCGGTCACGCGCGACGCGCTCTGGTCCGAACACGGCCCCGTCCTGTCCACGCCGAGCGGACACTACGCGCTGCGGTTCGCCGGAATGGGCGAGACGCGCGCCATCGAGCAATGGTACCGGATGGGCAAGGCGCGCGACGTGAACGAATGGCGCGAGGCGCTTGATATCAATGGCGTCCTGTCCTTCAACATCGTCTATGGCGACCGCGACGGCAATATCGGCACGATCTACAATGGCCGCGTGCCGGACCGGATCGCCGGGCCGGACTGGCAGTCCATTCTGCCGGGCGACGATTCGCGCCTGATCTGGCGGGAATTCCACGCCGTCTCCGACCTGCCGCAGCATTGGAACCCGGAGTGCGGCTGGCTGTTCTCCGCCAATGCCACGCCCTTCATGGTGACGGACGAAGCCTGCGAGAATGCGCGCGCGGACTTCTCCACGACGATGGGGATCGAGGACCGCATCACCAACCGGTCGCGCCGGGCCGTCGCGCTGTTCCGGCCGGACGCGTCGATCACGCGCGAAGACTTGATGCGCTACCGGTCCGACACGCGGTACGATCCGGAGTCCCTGCTGATGCAGCTCGTCGTCGAACTGGTGTCCCTGCCCAGCGACGAGGCGGACGTGCGCGCCGCCCAGGACGTGTTGCGCAACTGGGACGGCCATGCCGACACACCCTCGCGCGGGGCGGCGCTGGCGGTCATCACCGGGGTGCGCACTTTGGGCCGCGAGTACATGGACGAAGCCGACGCGTCGCTCGACACCCTTCTGGAGGTGGCGTCGGAGCTGGAGGCGGTCTTCGGGCGCATCGATCCAGAATGGGGCGAGGTGAACCGGATCGTGCGCGGCGAGGAGAACTGGCCGCTGGACGGCGCGCCCGACGTGCTGCGCGCCATCTATTCGGACGAGGACGGGCTGGCGACGCAGGGCTATCTGAACGCCCTCGCCGGGGACACGCACATCATGGTGGCGGATTGGGCGCCGGACGGCACGCTGCGGGCCGAAAGCATCCTGCAATACGGCGCGGCGACGGTGGACGAGACCTCGCCGCATTACGACGACCAGGTCGAGATGTTTTCCAAGGGCGAATACAGGACGCTGGCGATGAGCCAGGAGGCGGTGCTGGCCAGCGCCGTCGAGGATTACCGGCCGGGCGAGCGCTGAGGCCGCTTCGGCCCGCGGCGCGCGGACGGTCCGCCGCCGCGCGGTTTTTGCGGCGGTTTGGACCGGTTCGCAGGGGCGCCGGGCTTGTCAGAGCCCTGTCTGGCAGAGCCCTGTCTGGGCTTCCAGTAATCGCGGCGCGGCCGTTGGCCGATCCGGACCAGCAGTTCGTAATTGATCGTTCCGGCTTCTTCGGCCAACGCTTCGAGCCGTTCGCCGAGCAGCTCCACCACGCCGCCGACGTTCATGGGCAGATGCACGTCGGTCACGTCGAGCAAGGTCAGGTCCATCGATACCCGGCCGACGATGGGCACGGGCTGGTCGTGCAGGACGGCATGACCCGCATTCGACGCGCTGACCGGAACGCCGTCCGCATAGCCCGCGCCGACCGTGGCGACCCGCATGTCGCGGGCGGCCGTATGCGTGGAATTGTAGCCGAGGCTTTCGCCGGCGGCGACATCGCGGATCTGCAGGATCGGCGCGAGCAGCTTGACGGCCGTCTGCGTGACCTCCCGATCCGGCCGATCCGTCGCCTGCGCGGCGTAGAGCCCGATGCCGGGCCGGACCAATTGGAAATGATAGCTTCTGCCGAGATAGATCCCGGCCGTGTTGGCGAGGCTGAGCGGTGTGGGCGGCAGGCTCGCGGCTGCGGCCTTGAACCGCCCGAGCTGTTCGGCGTTCAGCGGGTGATCCGTGATCGAGGCACAGGCGAGGTGGCTCATCACCCATTCCGGGTTCAGCGCCTTCCACAGCG
The DNA here is from genome assembly GCF_947498175.1 of uncultured Algimonas sp. Classification (GTDB taxonomy): domain Bacteria; phylum Pseudomonadota; class Alphaproteobacteria; order Caulobacterales; family Maricaulaceae; genus Litorimonas. The sequence continues at coordinate 163,312 of NZ_CANMJB010000001.1, forward strand.
CGGTGTCGCGCGACAAGTCCCGCACGCCGTCCGCCGTCAGGCCCAGACGGTTCATGCCGGTATCGATGTGGATGGCCGTGTAGGGCGGTTCGTTGACCTGACGGCTGATGTCGGCCCAATAGCGGGCTTGATCGATGGAATTGATCACCGGTTTCAACTTCGCGCCCAGCAAGGCGCCCTTGTCGCGCGGGGCCGGGCCGTTCAACACGTAGATGGCCGCATTCGGGCCGATGGCGTCGCGCAGCCTTTTGCCTTCGCCCGCCGTCGCCACGAAGAAGATGCGGCATCCCGACCCGTAGAGCGCCCGGCCGACACTGTCCGCGCCTAGCCCGTAGGCATCCGCCTTGACGGCGGCCGCGACCTTGGCGCGCGGCGTCAACGCCTTCAACGCCTCATAATTGGCTTTCACCCGCGCGAGATCGACACGCAAGGTCGGGCGGGTGGAGTAGGCGGGCAGGTCCATCGCCGCGCGCCTAGAGAGGCGGGGCGGCGATTGCAAGACGAGTGACAGGCGACGGGGGTGAGGGAAGGGCCGCTACAGCGAGGTGGCCGCCTCGGCGTTGCGCGTGATCGCATCCCAGTCCCTGTCGGCCAGCGACGCCTTGTCCGCGACCCACGATCCGCCCACGCAGACAACGTTCGGCAAGTCGAGATAGCGCCGGACATCGCCGCGCCCGATCCCGCCCGTCGGCATGAAGGAAAGTTGCGGCAACGGCCCGCCAATGGCTTTCAGGGCCGAAACCCCGCCCGACGCTTCGGCCGGGAAGAATTTGACCAGTTCGTAGCCCCGCTCCAGCATCGCCACGGCTTCGCCGACCGTGCTGATGCCGGGAATGGCCGGAACGTTCGCCGCGGCCATCGCATCGGCCAGGCGCGGCGTCGTGCCGGGCGTGACGATGAAATCCACCCCGATATCCGCGCAGCGTTCGACCTGGTCCGTATCGACGACCGTGCCGACACCCAGCACGATGCCGGTGTCCGCCCGTTTCAGCATTTCGATCCCATCGAACGCATTCGGCGTCCGCAAGGTCAGTTCGATGACCTCGATCCCGCCTTGCATCAGGGCTTTCGCCAGGGGGACGGCGTCGTCGGGATCGCCGAGGGCGACGACCGGGACGAGCTGGGAGCGTTTCAACATATCGACGTCATGCAGGGACATGATGCGGCGGTAGTCAGGCTTGACACCGCTGTCAACGCGGCTGCATCAACCTGTCATGAAGACGACCATCACCGATGTCGCCCGCCAGGCCGGCGTGTCGATAAAGACCGTTTCACGCGTGCTGAACGACGAACCGAACGTGGCCGAAGCAACGCGCGCGAAAGTCGTCAAAGCGGCGGGCGAGCTGCAATATGCGCCCAATCTTGCGGCGCGCGGGCTGGCCGGATCGCGGTCCTACATGCTCGCGCTGATCTACGACAATCCCAATCCGAGCTACATTGCAGGCCTGCAGGGCGGCGCGGTCGCGGCTTGCCGCCGCAAGGGCTACCGCCTCGTCCTTGAGCCGATGACGCAAGCCGCGGCGGAAGCGCCCGACGTAGCGCTGACCCTGCGCCGTCTCGGCGTGGACGGCGTGATCGTCTCGCCGCCTCTGTCGGCGTCTGACAGCCTGCTCGCGGCATTGGCGGATGTCGGCCTCCCGCATGTCGCGATCGCATCCAGCCCGATCGGATCCGTTCCGACGGTGCACATGGACGATGCCGAGGCCGCTCACCGCATGACCTGCCACCTGATCGATCATGGCCATGGCGCCATCGGGTTCGTCGCCGGCCCGGATTCCCATCCCGCATCGTCTCGCCGCCGCGAGGGTTTCGTGCGCGCCATGACGGAGGCCGGATTGGCGGTCCCGGCGGTCCGGATGGCGCAAGGCGATTTCACCTTCGACAGCGGAGTCCGCGCAGGCCGAACACTACTGTCGCAAGGAGGCGACCGCCCGACCGCTATCTTCGCCACGAATGACGACATGGCGGCCGGCGTCATGGCCGCAGCCACAGAAGCGGGGTTTGCCATACCGGACGACCTGTCTGTCGGCGGTTTCGACGACACGCCGATCGCCCGCATGATCCGCCCCGGGCTGACGACCATTGCACAGCCGATCCGGGACATGGGTGCCGCGGCCGCCATGCGGCTGATCGCCCGGCCCGTCGGCGATGGATCCGATGCGGACGCCTTTGGATTCGATCTGGCCGTCCGCGGCTCGACTGGGCCGGCGCCAACATGAGGGGTTTCGTGTTGACAGCGCTGTCAAGAGCTTTCATATTCGTGGCCAGGCGCATCCCCGTCCAGCCGCCAATCCGTCTATACGTCACGAGGTCATGATGCCGGAACGCGACCCTCAGCAGTCCGACGAACATGAAGGGTCCTCGACATTCGTTCCCGTCGACCCGTTCGAGATCGTGGTCTTCGGCGCAACCGGAGATCTGGCCCGCCGCAAACTGCTGCCTTCGCTCTATCACCGCTATTGCGACGGCCAGATCCCCGACAATTCGCGCATTATCGGTGTGTCGCGAACCGAATTGACCCGCGAGGCGTTCGTCGCCCTGGTGCGCGACGCCTACGCCGAATTCGAGGACGCGGAGAACTGGAAGCCCGATTGTTTCGAGGCGTTCGCCGAAATGCTCGACTATGTCGCCCTGGACGTCATGTCGGACGGCGACGACTGGGCGCGTCTGGATGAAACGCTCGGCCCGAAGTCGGACCTGATCCGCATCTTCTACCTCGCCATGCCGCCCAAGCTCTATGTCCGGATCGCGGAAGGGCTCGACAAGGCCGGGTTGGCACATGCGGAAAGCCGGGTCGTGCTGGAAAAACCGCTCGGCCGGGACTTCGCCTCCGCGGACGCGATCAATGCCGGGGTCGGCCGGGTTTTCGACGAAAACCGCATCTACCGGATCGATCACTATCTGGGAAAGGAGACGGTGCAGAACCTGATGGTGCTGCGGTTCGGCAACATTCTGCTGGAACCGCTGTGGAACAGCCGCGCCATCGAGCACATCGAGATCACGGTCGCCGAAACGCTGGGCGTGAACGGCCGCGGCGCCTATTACGACGCGTCTGGGGCCCTGCGCGACATGGTCCAGAACCATCTGCTGCAGCTGCTGTGCCTGACGACTATGGAGCCGCCGGCTTCCATCGATGCGGACGATCTGCGCACCGAGAAGATCAAGGTATTGAGAGCGCTGCGACCCGTGACGGCTGCAAACGTGGCGGAGACGACGGTGCGCGCGCAATACACGAAAGGCCGCATCGACGGCGTTCCGGTCGACGACTATCTGGCCGATGCCGACACGGTCGAGTCCGGTACGGAAAGCTTCGTCGCCATCCGGACGGAGATCGAGAACTGGCGTTGGGCCGGCGTGCCGATCTACATGCGTTCCGGCAAGCGCATGGCGACGCGGCGTTCCGAGATCGTGATCCAGTTCCGCCCGGTGCCCCATTCCATCTTTCCGGGCGAAACCAATCTGGACGCCAACAAGCTCGTCATCCGCCTGCAACCCGACGAGGCGGTCACGCTGTGGATGGAAATCAAGGAGCCGGGCGCCGGGGGGTTGCGGTTGAAGACCCTGCCGCTGAACCTGTCCTATGCCGACAATTTCGCCGTGCGCTATCCGGATGCCTATGAACGTCTGCTAATGGATGTGGTGCGCGGCAACCTGTCGCTTTTCATGCGCCGCGACGAAGTCGAGGCCGCCTGGCACTGGGTGGACGGCATCATCGACGCCTGGGCCGAGACGCAGCAGCGGCTGAGCCTCTACCCGGCCGGAGAGGACGGGCCGGACGCGGCTCGCTTCATGCTGGAGCAGCACGGCGATCATTGGGCGGATGCGTCATGACTGAGGCTTTCCTTAGATACTTCAGTGATCTGGATGATCTCGTTCATGCGGCTACGGCGCATCTGTCGGGAACCCTCGCCAAAGCGCTGGACGCGCGCGGGCGGGCCAGCCTCATGCTGTCCGGCGGGTCCAGTCCGGAGCCGGTCTATCGCCGCCTGGCGCAGGAGCCGCTGGCGTGGGACGGCGTCGGCGTGGGACTGGTGGATGAACGGTGGGTGCCGCGCGGCCATCCGGCGTCCAACGCGGATTTCGTGCAAAACTGTTTCGAGGACAGCCCGGCAGACCGCGCCTTGTTCGTTCCGCTCCATAACGGTCACGAGCGCGCGGCGGAGGGGCTGGAGGCTGCAGAGCAAGCTCTGGCCTTGCTGGCGCAACCCTTCGACATTTGCGTCATGGGCATGGGGCTGGACGGGCACACGGCCTCCTGGTTTCCGCGGTCCATGGGTCTGGACGCGGCTCTGGATGCCGATGGCGACGCTCGCGTGGCAGCAGTCGATGCCCGCGGGTGCGAAGGGGCCGGGGAAATCACGCAGCGCATGACGCTGACATTCGCGGCGGTCGCGGCGGCGCGCCATACGGTTCTGCTGCTCAGCAGTTGGGAAAAGCTTGATGTCTTCCGCGCCGCGGCCGACCTCGATGTCAGGGACGCCCCGGTCAAGGCGCTGCTGTCGCTCGGCGACCGGCTGACCGTGTTCGCGCTGGAGATCGCATGACCGTCCATGACGCCCTGCAGGCCGTGACGGACCGGATCGCTGCGCGCTCGGCGAAGACCCGTGCCGCCTATCTCGACGCCTGCCGCGCCAATATGCGGCCCGGCCCGCGGCGGCGCCTTCTGTCCGAGGGCAATCTCGCCCATGCGGCTGCGGCGTGCCCGGTGCTGGAAAAGACCGAATTGCTCGGGGCGAGTTGGCCCAATCTCGGCATAGTCACGGCCTATAACGACATGCTGTCGGCGCATCAGCCATTCGGCCGTTTTCCGGACGTCATCAAACGGGCCGCGCGCAAGGCCGGGGCGACGGCGCAGGTCGCGGGCGGCGTGCCCGCCATGTGCGACGGGGTCACGCAAGGCCGCGACGGAATGGAGCTGTCGCTGTTTTCGCGCGACGTGATCGCGCAAAGCACGGCCGTGGCGTTGTCGCACGATTGTTTCGACGCGGCGATCCATCTCGGCGTCTGCGACAAGATCGTGCCGGGCCTGCTGATCGCGGCGCTGCGTTACGGCTACCTGCCGCATATCTTCGCACCGGCCGGACCGATGCCGTCGGGCATTCCCAACCCGGAAAAAGCAAAGGTGCGCCAGCAATTCGCCGCCGGAGAGGTCGGTCGCGACACGCTCCTTGCTGCCGAAGCCGCCAGCTATCATTCGCCGGGCACCTGCACCTTCTACGGCACGGCCAACACCAACCAGATGCTGATGGAAATCATGGGCATGCAGCTGCCCGGCAGTTCGTTCATCCATCCCAACACGCCGCTGCGTGACGCGATGACGGCGCGCACCGTCGCCCGCGCCGTCGCGATCACGAACATGGCCGAAGACTTCACACCGGCCTGCGAGGTGATCGACGTCCGCGCCATCGTCAACGGGCTGGTCGGCCTGATGGCGACGGGCGGATCGACCAATCTGACGATCCACCTATCCGCCATTGCGCGAAGCGCGGGCCTGTTGATCGATTGGAACGATTATGCCGAGATTTCGCGCATCGTGCCGCTGATCTGCCGCATTTATCCCAACGGTGCGGCGGATGTGAATCACTTTCACGCAGCCGGCGGCATGGCCTATCTGGTCGGTGAATTGCTGGGCGAGGGGCTGCTTCACCCCGATGTCACGACCGTGGCTGGCGGTGAGGGCCTGTTGGAATACGCGAAGGAGCCGGTCCTGATGGATGAGAGCACGCTCGAGGTCGGCTACAGGGACGGACCCGGAACCAGTCTCGTGCCAGACATACTGGCCTGCGTTTCCGAGCCGTTCCGGGCCGATGGCGGGCTGGCGCTGATGACCGGCAATCTCGGACGCGGCGTTATGAAGGTCTCCTCCGTGGCGCGCGAGAACTGGCAGGTCGAAGCCCCCGCCATCGTGATCGACGATCAGGACGATCTGATCGCCCTGCACCAGGCAGGCGAGCTGGAACGCGATTTCGTGGCGGTGCTGCGGTTCCAGGGACCGCGCGCCAACGGCATGCCGGAGTTGCACAAGCTGACACCCGTACTGGGTCTGCAGCAGGACAAGGGCTTCCGCGTCGCGCTGGTCACGGACGGCCGCATGTCGGGAGCGTCCGGCAAGATCCCGGCGGCGATCCACATGCATCCGGAAGCGCTGCTCGGCGGGCCCCTGTCGCGTGTCGTGACGGGCGACACGGTCCGGGTCGATGCGGCGGCCGGGACGGTCGAGGTGCTGGATGCGGACCTGTCGCGCCGTGACCCCGCATCGGCGCCGATGCGCGGCAACCTGTCGGCGCTCGGCATGAACATGTTCGCGCCGCAACGGTCTATCGCGACCGATGCGGAAAGCGGCGCATCGACACTTGGGAACATGTTCGGCAATGCGGCGGTGCCGGCATGAGCCGCGTCCTCGTCGGCGATGTCGGGGGCACGAATGTGCGCTTCGCTCTGGCCGAGACGATGGCCGACGGAACGATCCATCTGCACGATCCGGACATCTTTCCGGTGCGCGAGTTTCCGGCTTTCGACGACGCCGCGCGCCTCTACCTATCCAATACGGGCAGCGCGCCGGACCGGGCGGCCTTCGCATTCGCCGGGCCGAAAACCGGCGACACGATCCGCATGACCAACGTGGATTGGACGGTATCCGAAAGCGGATTGCGCGGTGCGTTCGGACTGCGCGACGCCGTTCTGATGAACGATTTCGTCGCCATGGCCTATGGTGTGTCCATCATGGCGGATACGGCGTTCGAAACGGTCGTGGAGGGCAGCGTGCCGGACCCGGCCACACCGGTCGCCGTGCTTGGGCCTGGGACAGGCCTGGGTCTGGCTTCCATCCTGCCGGACGACCCGCCGCGCGTTCTGGCGACCGAAGGCGGACATGCCGCCCTGTCGCCGATCGGCGATCTGGAAATAGCGGTGTGGCGCTATTGGCTGGAGCGGCAGGATTTCGTGTCGGCGGAGACATTGCTGTCCGGATCGGGCCTGCACCGCGTCTATCGCGCGCTTTGCGACGCGACTGGCAACGCGCTGGATCTGTCGAACGAGGAGGAAGTCGTGCTGATCGCCTTGTCCGATCCGGCATCGGTCGCCCGGCAAAGCGTCGATCTGTTCTGCGGCATGCTCGGCACATATGCGGGCAATGCCGCCTTGATGCTGGGCGCGGGCAGCGTCACCCTGGCCGGAGGCGTGACACGCCATGTCGCGCCGTTCTTCGCCGAGTCGGACTTCACCGCGCGCTTCCGCGAGCGTGGCGCCGGATCCGGATATCTCGCCGACATGCCCGTCCGCCGCATCGTTGCGTCCTATGCGCCGCTATACGGCGCGGCGCTCAGGTCGGTCAGGCCGGCTTCGCCCTAGCCCTCCAGCGCGGCGTCCAGCAGCTCGGTCATCTTCGCCATGTCCGCGCCGGACACGAATTCGTCGTTGACGATGAAGAACGGCGTACCCGTCAGAGCCGGGATGCGCTGTCCGAGCGCGAGATTGTCCGCGATCTGGCGGTCGATGGCCGGATCCTTCATGTCGCGTTCCAATTGTTCCGTATCCAGACCCATGGTCTTGGCGAGGTCGAGAACACGCTTTCGGTTGAGCGCGCGCTCACCCATCATCGCGAAATGCATCTGGCGGTATTTGCCCTGGCGCGCCGCCGCGAGCGCCGCGCGCGCGGCCATGTGGGACGTGCCGTCGCGGCCTGTCAGCACGGGCAATTCCTTGAACACGACGCGCACATCGTCGGGATGCTTTTCGATGGTTGCTTCGACCCAATCCGTCGAGCGTTTGCAGAAGCCGCAATTATAGTCGAAGAACTCGACCAGCTGCACCTTGGCGTCTTTGGGGCCGATGGAATAGTCGCGCGGGTCGCGGAAGATCTGGTCCGAAAGCTCCGCGATCGCATCCACGCTGTCCTGCAGCTCGGCCTGGCTGTCCTTGCGGTCCAGTTCGATCAGGGCCTCCCGGATGACTTCGGGGTTTTCCAGCAGATAGGCGCGAACGATCTCTTCCACGTCGCTCTTGGACATCTGGCCCGGATCGGCTTGCGCGCAGGCGGCGAGGCCGAGGACCGAGAGGGCGGCAGCGGTGCGGAGAAGGCGTATCATGGACATATCCGGAAAGGGTCGAAGGTCGGGTCGGACTTAGTCGCCTGCATGGGGTTTGGCTATGGCCAAACGGGCCGCGTCCTGACGTGTTCGTGCGGGTCGTCCTGACCGGACGTCACGGACAGGCCGAACGGTTTGCCGCGGCGCTGGTCGCGGCGGCGCTTGTCGAGTTGCGCTTCGGCGACGACGACGATGTCGGCCGCGCGGCGCCATTGCGGAATGCCTTCTTCCAGATCTTCCTTGGCGCGTCCGGCGAAAGAGTAGGCCTGATCGAGCTCTCCGATCGCATAGAAGCGTTCGGCCGATGCATACTTGGCCAGTCCGTCTTCATCCTGTTCCGCGTAAGCCAGCGACAGGAGATACCAGGCATAGGAATAGGACGGCTCCTGACGCAGGGCGGACTTGAGCAGCTCGACGGATCGCTCGACTTTCTCGGGATCGCGCGTTTCGAACAATGACCGCGCCAGAGCGACCTTCAACAACATGGCGTCGGGTTTGAGTGCCAGCGCCCGCTCGGCAGGCGGCAGCGCCAGTTCGCGTTGACCGGATTCGTGCAGGATCTGTGCCTTGAGTTCATGGAAGTAGGGATTGTCCGGCTCATCGTCGATGAGCGTGTCGACCTCGCGGATCGCATTGCGCAGATCGGCGGCGCGGAAGTGGGCGACGGCGCGGGCATAGCGGGCGGGTTGCGTCATGTCGTCGAGCGGATAGCGGTTGAAGACCAGTTGCGGCGCATCGAGGAAACCGCGCAACTTGGCTTTCATCATTTCGTGCCGGTGGAGATCCTCCGGCGGATCGACCGCATCGGCATATTCGCTCTCGGCCACGCGTTCGCGCATCTTGTCGATCCGGTCGGCCGACAGAGGGTGGGAGCGGAAATATTCGTAACGACGGGCTTGCGACAGCACTTCCTGGGCGCGGTAATTGTCGAAGAAGTCGATCAGCCCCTGGCCGGATTGGCCCGTCATTTCGAGAAACTGGATGGCATATTGGTCGGCGGCCGATTCGTCGACGCGGGAATGGGCCAAGGCTTCGACCGCGCCGAACTGCGTCGCTCCGCCGAGAATGGCCGCGCCCGCGCCGCCTTCACCCGCGAGGATGGCAGCCAGTCCGACCCCGGCTGCGAGCAGCATGGCGCCGTAAGCGGACCGGTTGCCGTAATCGGACCGCACGATGTGGCCGCCGACGATGTGCCCGGCTTCATGGGCGATGACGCCCTTGAGCTCATTGGGCGTCTCCGCCCGCATGATCAGCCCGCTATGCAGGAAGATGTTCTGCCCGCGTGTGACGAAGGCATTCAGTTCCGGATCGTTGACGATATAGATATCGACGGACGCCGGGTTCAGCCCACCGGCGCGCAGCAGCGGATCGGTGAATTCGCGCAGCGTTTCCTCGATCTCCGTATCGCGCAGCAAGCTCTGCGCCTGGCTCTGCGCGAACAGCATGGCCGCCACGGCGAAGCCGCCGAGCAGGCGCAGCAAAGCTGTTATGATGACACGTGAACGGATCATTACGGGCTTCTTCCACCTGCGAGAGGCCGGAATCAAGTTACGCAGGGGTCACGATTCAGTGTGACCCCTGCGCGAAAGCATCGCCGACGCGGCTAGTCCTTGCCCATCAAGCGGTCAATCAGACCGCGTTTGCGCCGGGGCGGCGCCTTGCGGCGACGGGCTTCGGCGGGTTCCGCCTCGGCCGGGCGCTCGGCGGCCGGAGCCGGTTCGGCCTTGGTGTCCGATTCGGTTTTGGCCGCAGGCGCCGATTTGCGAGCGGGAGCCCGGCGGCGGCGCGCCGGTTTTTCGTCCGCGTCACCCGCCTTGGCGGGTTTGCGCCGTGCCGCCGGTTTTGCCGGGGCTTCATCCTCGGACGCTTCGGCCTTCTCGGTGACGGGCTTCTGGGTGGCAGGCTTCTTAGGCGCCGCTTTCTTGCGGGCTGGCTTGGCCGGTTGGCCATCCTCGGCCTTCGCCTGGCTGGGGGCCTTTCGCTTGCGGACGGGTTTCGCCTTCGGCGCGTCATTGCCGGACGCGGCCTTACTCGCTTCCTTGGCCGCCCCTTTGGCGGGAGCCCGGCGACGACGGGCGGGTTTCGCATCCGCTTCCGGTGCGTCGGCGTCGTCCTTTTTGGGCGCGCGGCGACGTTTGGGCTTATCCTCCGTGTCGGCCGACGTTCCGGCGTCGCGCTTCGGTGCAGCGCGGCGGCGTTTCGGCTTCGATGCATCCTCCGCTTCGGACGTGTCCTCGGCTTTGGGCTTCGAAGGCGCGCGGCGGCGGCGGGCAGGCTTGGCCTCATCCGCAGTGTCGTCCGCAGTGTCGTCCGACGCACGGGACGGCGCCCTGCGACGGCGCTTGGGCGCCTCTGCCTCGTCTTCGGACGGGACGGCGGCGGCGTCCTCGACGGGTTCGGCATTGCCGCCGGACCGGGACGGCGCCTTGCGGCGGGAGCTGCTGCGGCGACGTTTCGGTTTGGGGGTGTCTTCGCCAGCCTGGTTATCAGATCGATCGCCAGACTGAGTGTCTGACCGATCATCCGTCTCGACCGCGCTGTCTTCCGTCCGCTCCTGGGCGTCCTTCTTCGGGCCGCGGCGACGGCGGCGCTTGGGCTTGGCGGACTCCGTCTCATCGTCGGAGGAAGCCGATCCGGTCTCTTCCGACGCCGCTTCGGCGTCGGATCCGGACGGGTCCGCACTCTGACGCTTGCGGTTGCGGCCGCCGCGACGGCCGCGGCGACGGCGCGGCTTGGCGTCGTCGTCTTCGGTCCTGTCCTCGGTCGCCTCCACCTCGGTGTCGTCCTCATCCTCGTCCTGAACGGCCATGGCGCGTTTCCGGTTCTTCGCAGCCTGCTTGCTCTCCTCGCGCAGATCCTTCTCGATCTGGACGAGCGGATCCTTGCGGCCGTCGCTGCGCTTCTCCGACACTTCGATCGTGAAGTCCGGGCGGATCAGCGCGTCGTCATGTTCGACGACGGTGAAGACGTCCGCATTCTCGTCGACCTTCGTCAGCAGGTCGCGCTTCTCGTTCAGCAGATAGAGCGCGACATCGGGCGGACATTTCAGGCGGATCTTCTTCGCCCTGCCACGGATCGCGAATTCCTCGACCGCGCGAATGGCAGCCAGCGCGGACGATTCGACCGTGCGTTTGCGGCCCACCCCGTCGCAATGCTTGCAGACGGCGGTCGAGCCTTCGAGCAGGGAGCGGCGGCGGCGCTGACGGCTGATTTCCATCAGTCCGAACTGGCTGATGCGCGACGTCTGGATGCGCGCGCGGTCGCGGCTGAGCGAGTCTTTCATCTTGCGTTCGACGGCGGAGTTGTTCTTGCGTTCGTCCATGTCGATGAAGTCGACCACGATCAGACCGGCCAGGTCGCGCAGGCGCATTTGACGGGCTAGCTCTTCGGCCGCTTCGAGATTGGTCTTCAGCGCGGTGCGCTCGACATTGCGTTCCTTGGTCGATTTTCCCGAGTTCACGTCCACGGAGACGAGCGCTTCGGTCGGGTGGATGACCAGATAGCCGCCGGACTTCAGCTTGACGGTCGCGTCCAGGCCGTTCTCGATCTGGCGTTCGACATCGTAGCGCAGGAAAAGCGGGATCGAATCGTCATACTTCTTCACGAATTTGGCGTGGCTCGGCATGAGCATCTTGATGAAGGCCTTGGCCGTCTTGTAGGCCTCCTCGCCCTGGACGAGGACTTCTTCGATGTCCTTGTTGTAGAGGTCGCGGATCGACCGCTTCACCAGATTGCCTTCCTCGTGGATCAAGGCGGGCGCGACGGATTTCAGCGTCGTGTCGCGGATCTCGTCCCAGAGGCGTGAGAGATAGCTATAGTCTCGCGTGATCTCGGCCTTGGTGCGCTTGGCGCCCGCCGTGCGCACGATCACGCCCATGCCTTGCGGCACCTCGAGGTCGCTCATGATGGTCTTCAGACGCTTGCGGTCCGAGCCGTTGGCGATCTTGCGCGAAATGCCGCCGCCGCGCGGCGTGTTGGGCATCAGCACGCAATAGCGCCCGGCGAGCGACAGATAGGTCGTCATCGCCGCGCCTTTGTTGCCGCGTTCTTCCTTGACGGCCTGGACCAGCAGGATCTGGCCGCGCTTGATGACTTCCTGGATCTTGTAGCGGCGCTTGGACTTGGAGCGGCGGCGGCGCGAGGCGACCTTCACCTGCTCGTCGGCGACCTCGGCGTCGTTCTCGTCTGACGTATCGTCCTCGTCCGGATCTAGGTTCTCGTCCTCTTCGACCGTTTCGTTCTCGTCGTCCTCCTCGGCTGCGAGTTCGGCCTCGACTTCCTGTTGCAGCGCGAGTTTGTCCTCGTAAGGGATCTGGTAATAGTCGGGGTGGATCTCGGAAAAGGCGAGGAAGCCGTGGCGGTTGCCGCCATATTCGATGAACGCCGCCTGGAGCGACGGCTCGACGCGCGTGACTTTTGCGAGATAGACGTTGCCGCGCAGCTGGCGCTTGTTGCGGCTTTCGAAATCAAGTTCTTCGACGCGGGTCCCGTCGACGATGACCACCCGGGTTTCTTCGGGGTGGGCGGCGTCGATCAGCATACGTTTCGTCATGTGGGTCTCCTGTGGCCCGTAAGCGTGCCTGCGGCGCGGCGACACGCGAATGCGTGCGGCGTCCATGCAAGACGGGGCCAGATGATGGGGTGATGGGTCGGGCGCATACGGGGCGGACATTGTCGATCGGATCGAACAGGTCTGTCAGCCTCACACTGCGCATGAATTCTCTCTAATGCGGGGCAGGGCGCGGATTTGCGAGCTGTCCCCGGATAACCGTTGCCGGACAGGGCCTTACAACCCGGAACGCGAACGGACTCAAGCGTCCTGCCTCAATTCGCCGGGCTGTGCAAAGCATTTGTCAGCCTGCCGCAGCCTGTCCATCCTGTCATGAGTCTGGCAAGACTTTGTTCATCCTGTTGCGAAAGGGTCCGCGCATGTCGATCCGGCCATTCATCGCCATCATCATGCTTGCCGTGATGGGCCTGTTCGCCGCTGTGCCCGCCACGGCGCAATCGCGCTATTTCAAGGACGCTGTCCCCTATCCGCGCCTCAAACCTGCGCCGATCAAGCCGTCGACGTTGCCGTTAATCGTTCTCGATCCCGGCCATGGCGGGCGCGACCCCGGCGCGATCGGGCAGAACGGTCTGCAGGAAAAGACGGTGACGACATCGGCCGCCAACGAGTTGAAGCGTCTGCTGGAAGCGACGGGCCGTTATCGCGTTGTGTTGACGCGTAACAATGACAGCTATGTCGAGCATGACAACCGCATCCGGATCGCGCGGGAGCGCCAGGCGGACCTGTTCATTTCCATTCACGCCGATTCGACCTCTGGCCGCAACGTGCGCGGGGCGTCTGTCTATACGCTCGCGGACCGCGCGCGGAACCGCAGCCGGCGAATCGTCAACAGCCAGAACTGGATCATGGATGTCGATCTGGCCGAACAGACCGATCCGGTCGGCGACTTCCTCGTCGATCTCGCCATGCGCAGCACGGAGAGCCAATCGGAAGCCTTCGCCGACATCCTGCTGTCCAACCTGGAAGGCCAGACGCGGCTGGTCGGCAATTCCCACCGCCGGGCGGGCTATTTCGTGCTTCTGGCGCCCGACGTTCCGGCCGTTCTGCTGGAACTCGGTTTCCTATCCAACGCACAGGACGAAAAGCTGCTCAAGACCAAAGCGCATCGCGACAAGCTGATGCGCGCCGTCCGGCTCTCCATCGATGAGTATTTCTCGGTGTCGCGCCGGAGCGGTTGACCTTCATCTGCAAATAGCCGGTCTTAGACCTCGACCTCGCCATATTTCCCGCTACACGGGCCATCGTGACCGAAACTGTCGAACATATCATCGCTGACGAGACGCCGCCGCGCACGCGACTGCGCGATGCGCTCTGGTTCAGGATCGCCAAATGGGTCGTCATCGTCGGCGTCGTTCTGGGCCTGATCGCGGCCGTCATTCTGACGGTCTGGACCATACGCGCGACCGAAGACCTGCCCAGCGTCGAGACGCTGTCCGAATACAGGCCCCCGGTCATGAGCCGGGTCCATGCCGGGGACGGCAAGCTCATCAGCGAGTTCCGGACCGAAGCCCGGGTCTTCGTGCCGATCGAGAGCGTGCCGCTGCAATTGCAGCAGGCCTTCATCGCGTCCGAGGACAAACGGTTCTTCCGTCACAATGGTTGGGACCCGATCGGGTTGACCCGGGCGGCTCTGACCGCCCCGGGCAAGAAGATGCGCGGCGAGCGGATCGGCGGCACGTCCACCATCACCCAGCAGGTGGCCAAGAACTTCCTGGTCGGGAGAGACTATTCGATGAAGCGGAAGGTGCGCGAAATCTTCATCGCCCGCCGCATGGAGAAGGCCTTCACCAAAGGCGAAATCCTCGAACTCTACCTGAACGACAACTATTTCGGCCGGGGCGCGTATGGCGTGGCGGCCGCCGCGCTCAATCATTTCGGCAAGGAGATGGACGACCTGTCCATTGGCGAAATGGCCTATCTCGCTCTGGTCGTGAAAGGCCCGGCCAATTACGAATTGGACGATCCCCGCGAATATGCGGCGGCCAAGCAGCGCCAGCGCTACGTCCTCGATCGCATGGCTGAGGACGGCTATATCACCCAGGCCGAAGCTGATGCCGCCCATGCCGAAGAGCTGGTCTGGACAGACAGGCTGTCGGGGGCCGAATATCTCGCGGCCGAATACTTCGTCGAAGAGGCCCGCAAGCAGATCTTCGCCATGTACGGCTCGGACGAGCTCTATTCGGGCGGGCTGTCGATCCGCACCACCCTGGATACGGACATGCAGCTGGCCGGGCGTCGCGCGCTGCGGCGCGGGATCGAGCTGCTGGACCGGCGCATGGGTTGGCGCGGGCCGCTGACGACGTTCGAGACTTTGGGCGACTGGGCGGAGCAGCTCGCCGCCTTCGATGCCCCGAACGATATCGGCGACTGGCGCGTGGCGGTCGTGCTGGAACGCAGCCAGGAAACGGCCGAACTGGGTTTCGTGGTCGAGACGGATGAAGACGAAGTCCGGACGGAAACGGGACGGCTCGATCTGGAGGACGTGTTGTGGGCCGGACGGGCGCGCGACAATGGCCGCAAGGGTCCGGCACCCACATCGCTCGAAACCGTGATCGAACCCGGCGATGTCGTGCTCGTACAGGCGCATCTGGAAAAGGACGGCGCCTATAACCTGCGCCAGATCCCCGAAGTGAACGGCGCGCTGATCGCCATGGATCCGCATACCGGACGGGTGAAAGCCTTGATCGGCGGTTACAGCTTCGACCAGAGCGAATTCAACCGCGTGACACAAGCCTATCGGCAGCCGGGATCCAGTTTCAAACCCTTCGTCTACGCGACGGCCCTGCTCGAAGGCTATACGCCGTCCACGCAAGTGCTCGACTCGCCTTTCGTCATCCCCAAGTCGGACGGGCGCTGCGTGAGCAACGAACTCGGCGTGCTGGAGCGGCGCGGCGCCTACCGGGCGCGTCAGAACGGCTCGGGCGGCGCGCCGGCCCGCCGCGACCAATGCGAACGTTTCTACAAGCCGCAGAATTTCGATGCCGGGCGCTATTACGGTCTGTCCACGCTGCGGTTGGGAATCGAGAAGTCGCGCAACGCCATGACCGTGCGCCTAGCCAACGATGTCGGCATGGAGCCGATCATCAATCTGGCTCAGCGGTTCGGCATCTACGACAATCCCCGTCCGGAGCTGGCTTGGTCGCTCGGGGCCGGGGAGACGAACCTGCTTCGCCTCGCCACGGCCTATTCGATGATGGTCAATGGCGGGAAGCGCGTCGTGCCGAGCATTCTGGACCGTGTCCAGGACGGACAGGGCAATACGATCTTCCTGAATTCGTCTGTCGCCTGTCCGGAATGCCGGCAGGACGACTATACGGGCCAGGCACCGCCGGTCCTGCCCGACGCGCGTGAACAGATCGTCGATCCGATCACGGCCTACCAGATCACGTACATGATGATCGGCGCGGTGGAGAACGGAACCGGCGCCAAGATGCGCGCCCTCGGCCGACCGGTCGGCGGCAAGACCGGCACCACGAATGATTCGAAGGACAACTGGTTCATGTCGTTCACGCCGGACCTCGTCGTCGGCGTCTATGTCGGCAAGGACACGCCGGAACAGATGGCCAACGAGACGGGTTCGTCCTCTGCCGTTCCCATCGTGCTCGACTTCATGACCGAAGTGCTGGAAGACGAACCGGTCGTTCCGTTCCGCATTCCGGACGGCATGACCATGTCTCCCGTCAATCGCAACACGGGAACTCCGAGCTTCATCGGCGCGCCGAACGTCATCCTGGAAGCCTACCGGCCGGGGACCGAGCCCAAAGTCGGCAGCCTGGACACGACTATCCGGATCGGCAGCGGCGACGATACGTTCGGATCGAACTTCTTCGGCGACGGCGAGGAGATCCTCGATGACGGCACCCCTGACGGCTTCCTGCCCGATCAGGACGCTCCGGCCGTCGACCCGCTTGCGGAAGCGTTTCCTATTCCCAATATGCCGACTCCCCGCCCGACCGACCCCGAACCCAAGCGGGATCTGGAAGACGGGCTCTATTAGACCGAGGGTATGATTGATGCGGGCTGACATCGAACAGCTGAAATCCGAAATCGAGCAGTCCGTGGAACTGCTGAGGAGGCGTCTTTGACTGGGAAACCAGTGAACGCCGCTTAGCGGAACTGAACGCGCTCGCGGAAGATCCGTCCTTCTGGGACGACGCGCAGAAAGCCCAGAAACTGATGCAGGAGCGCTCGCGCCTCGAAGCCGCGTTCGACGCCATCAACACGATCACAACCGATCTGTCCGACAATGTCGAGTTGGCCGAGCTGGCCGAAATGGACGACGATACGGACCTGCTGGACGAGTCGGCCAAGGCCCTGGCCGTCGTCAGCGAAAAGGCCGCCAAGGCTGAGCTGGACGCGCTGCTGTCCGGCGAAGCGGACGGCAATGACTGCTTCGTCGAGATCCATCCCGGGGCGGGCGGCACGGAGGCCCAGGACTGGGCCGAGATGATGATGCGCATGTATTCGCGTTGGGCCAATGCGCGCGGCATGAAGGTGGACGTTCTTGAAACGTCCGACGGGGACGAGGCGGGCATCAAATCCGCCACGTTGAAATTCAAGGGCGACAATGCGTTCGGATGGATGAAAACGGAGTCCGGCGTGCACCGCCTGGTCCGGATCAGCCCTTACGATTCCAGCGCCCGCCGTCATACCAGCTTCGCCAGCGTCTGGGTCTATCCGGAAATCGACGATTCCATCGAGATCGAGATCAATGAGTCCGACTGCCGCGTCGATACGTACCGGGCGTCGGGCGCTGGCGGGCAGCATGTCAACAAGACGGATTCAGCCGTTCGCATCACCCATGAACCGACCGGCATCGTCGTGCAGTGCCAGAACGACCGCAGCCAGCACAAGAACAGGTCCCAGGCGTGGGACATGTTGCGGGCGCGTCTGTACGAGAAGGAATTGCAGGACCGCGAAGCGGCGGCCCAGGCCGAAGCCGATTCGAAGTCCGAGATCGGCTGGGGCCACCAGATCCGATCCTACGTCCTGCAACCCTACCAGATGGTCAAGGACCTGCGGACCGGAGTGGAAACGTCCGATACTCAAGGCGTGCTGGACGGCAAGATCGACGAGTTCATGGCGGCCGCGCTGTCGGCCCGCGTCGGGGACGATGCGAACCCGGCATAGAAAAAGGCGCCGTAACGGCGCCTCGCTGCTCGCTCTCTGATCGGGATCAGGCCGATTTCTTGGCGGCCGCCTTGACCGGTTCGGCCGCCTTGATCGGCGTCGGAGCGGCGGATTTGCGATTGCACTTGCCGTCCAGGAAAGCGCCGTTCGCCACCACTAGCTTGTCCTGGACCAGATCGGCCTGGACGTTGGCCGTCTCGGCCAGTTCGATGCTGGTTGCGTCGATCTTGCCCGTGACCTTGCCGCGGACGAGGACGACCGTGCTGACGATCTTGCCGTTGACGGCTCCGTGCTCGCCGATCGTGACCTTGCCGGCCGAGATGTTGCCGTCGAGACGTCCATCGATCTGCACTTCGCCATCGGTCTTGATGTCGCCGGTGATCAGCAGATCCTGGCTGAGCAGGGACGGGACGGAGGCGGCGCGATTCTGACCTGGAGCGGTGCTGGCCTTCCGCGGCGGGATGCTATCGGATTGAGACGACGACCCGCCGGAAGACTTAGTGAACATGACGCCCTGCCTTGATGAATGTCTGGGGGTCGAAGGCCTGGCCTTCGAAACGCACCTCGTAGTGGAGATGCGTCGCTGTGCTGCGACCCGTTGATCCCATGCCCCCGACCTTGTGGCCTTGTTGCACGGTCTGCCCCCGTTTGACATGCAATTTCTTCAGATGCGCGTAACGCGTTGTGAAACCGTGGCCGTGGTCGATTTCGACCATGTTGCCGTAGCTGCCGTTCCACCCGGCCTTGGTGACGATGCCGGGCGCCGTGGCCAGAATCGGAGCCATGGATCCGCTGATGAAATCCAGCCCGCTGTGATGGGTCGGCCGCTTCGTGAAGGGGTCGCGTCGGACGCCGAAACGCGACGTCATCATCGCGGTCGTCTTGACGGGATGGCCCAGAGGCATGGCGTCGATGACCTCGTTCAAGGCTTCGGCTTCGTAGAGGCGGGCCTCGATGGCTGTCAGCCGGGATTGGAACTGGCCTTCCACAAGTGCCGCTCCGGGGCCGTCGAGCGGTATATAGGGACCGCCTTGGCCTTGCGCGCCCGCCTGGATGACGCGGTCCGGATCCATCTGAGTGGAATCTATGAGAGCCCGTTTGAACGCGATCGTGTCGAGCAATTCGGCTTCGGCGGAAATGAGAATGTCGTTTTGCGTGTCGTCCAGGGAGGCGAGGGAATTATCGATCGGCAGACCCGTCGCGGCGTCCTGGCTGGGGATGCGGCTGCGCCGCGCGACGCGGTCTTCGCTGTCGCGCAAGGTTGGCGCCATCAGGATTTCGGCTTCGGCGAACTGGATGACCGGTTCCTCGCCAAGGCTGAGGATCGTCTCGTTGCCGGCCAGTTCGGACAGGATGTTGTGCTTGGCCTCGATGCTGGCCGTCATGGCTTCGAAATTCTCGCGCTGTTCGGTCAACAGCAATTCGGCGTTCTGGATCTGGGCCTGGCTTTCGGCCAGCTGGCGTTCGAAGGTCGTTTCCAGTTCGACGATGCGCTCATCCGTGTTGGCGAATGGAGAGCCGCCCAGCGCGATGTTGACCGCCGAAACCAGGCACCAGGCCAACATGATGAGAAGCAGGGTGACGAAGGAGACCTGCAGTCGCGTCGAAAGATTGTAATAGGTGACCTCGCCGCCGGACCGGAGATAGATCTGACGTTCGGGAAAAGTTCTGAGAGCACGCTTCCGCATGTCCCCGAATATATCGACAATCATGATTCCCCATCCGGCTTTGGAAGCTGTCATCTCTTACACCATAGGCTTATCCGGATCGTAAAGCCCTTTTGCCACCATACAGGGTTAACATCGCATTAAATTCGCGGCTGAAGCGTCAGTTCGTTATAATAAGTCAACTCCAGACCCGCCTCGTGACGGGCGTCATGGTTGAGCGGCGGCCGGATCACGCCGTCATAATGTTCAACAACCATGCCGCGGAAGAGATCGCGACAATCCAGTTGCCTGAAAGCGGCCACGTGTCGGAGCCATGTCATGCCCGTCGCGACATGGCCGATCTCCTCGCGGTAGATCACGCGCAACACATCCGCACTTTCAGTATCGCCTGCCTGCACGAGCTTGTCGATCATGCCCGGCGTGACATCCAGGCCGCGCGCTTCCAAGACGAGCGGGGCGACGGACAGTCGTGCCGCGATGTCGCCGCGCGTTTTCAAAGCGGCATCCCATAATCCGCCATGCGCCGGGAAATCGCCATAGCTGTGGCCGAGTTGTTCCAGCCGGTCCGATACCATGACGAAATGGCGCGCTTCGTCGTCGCAGACGGACGACCAGTCGCGGATGAAATCGCCGCGCCGGTCTGCGACTTCCTCGCACCGGCTGAACCGTGCGATCATGTCGGCGGCAAGGTCGATGGCGTTCAACTCGATATGCGCGATGGCATGCAACAGGGCTGCGCGGCCCTCCTCGCTGCCCAACTTGCGCTTGGCGAGCGAGCGGGCCGGGACGAGCCGGGGCCGGTCGGGTCGGGACGGCCGATCGGGAGGCGCGGCTGTCACGACCGTCGCACCGTCGCAGATGGCGGCATGCATGGCGCGGGCAGCCCGGGCCTTCCGCCACGGATCGCCTTCGCACAGGACCGATAGAGGGTCGGTCTTAGGCCGCATGGTCGCGGACGGCGTTCACGACCTTGTCCACATGGCCTTTGACGCGGACCTTGCGCCAGATTTCCAGAATCTTGCCGTCCGGGCCGATCAGGAAGGTCGAGCGCTCGATGCCCATATAGGTCTTGCCGTAGTTCTTCTTCTCGACCCAGACACCGTAATCTTCCAGCGTTCCGCCTTCTTCGTCCGAAGCGAGGCGGACATCCAGATCGTGCTTGGCGACGAACTTGTCATGCTTGGCGACCGTGTCCTTGGACAGGCCGATCACGGTCGCGCCCAAGCTTTCGAGTTCGTCTTTCGCGGCCGTGAATTCCTTGGCTTCTGTCGTGCAGCCCGGCGTGTCGTCGCGCGGATAGAAGTAGAGGACGACATGTTTCCCGCGCAAGTCCGACAGCGCCACGGTGCTGCCGCCGTCGCCGGGCAGCGTGAAATCCGGCGCTTCGTCGCCGACTTGAAGATGGGACATGGTCCGCCTTTCCAGATGATATTTCAGGTCACGCCATGACCCCGGTGCTGGACGCCATGGCGGGCCTTGTCTAGCGAAGGCCGCTTATGGCGGAGAGTCCGACATCCGACAAGGCGGCCGGCCCCGCCGATCCCGAGCGCGACGCGTCGGGGACGGTGAACCGTTGGTTGCGCCGGACCGGATACCGTGTCTTCCGCTTGGGCGGTGAGGTCGTCTCCATGGTTCTGGCGGGCGGCATCATCGCCCTGTTCTTCGCCGGCGGCCTCGTTTCCCGACAGTCCGCCGATCTGACACCGCTCAGGCCGACCTTCGAACGCTGGTTCTCGCAGAGCTTCGACGGGGCGAGAGCCGAGTTGGGAGACCTGCGTCTGGACTGGAATCCATCCAACGATACGGTGTCGTTCACAGCGTCCGACGTCGTGGTCTACGACCCGGACGGTGAAATCCTGCAGACCCTGGACCGGTTGAGCGCGACGACCCGCAAGACGGACATTGCGACACGGCGCGCCGTACTGAGGAACATAGAAATCATCGGCGGCGAGGTGACCTGGCTCGAACGGGCCGACGGCACGGTCGTTGCGGGTCTGGGAACGCCGAAGTCGGTCGGCGGCTTCGGCCCCGTCTTCCGCGGCACGGCCGCGGCGGGGCGCGCCAACCGGTTCGATTGGCTGGAGGCATTCGAGACTGTGTCGATGCGCGACAGCACGGCGCATGTCGTACGGGAGACGGACGGTCTCGACATCGTTCTGGATGTCGCAACCTTCGACGGGCTTCGCGACGGCGCGCTCATGCAGATGAACATGGTCGGCGACGTCAGGGCGCCGGACGGACCGGATGCCGGGTCGGTCCGCTTGGAAGTGGAAACGGAAGACGGGCTGGAAACACTCGCCTTTGCGATCGAAACGCACGATCTCGTGCCCAGCCGGATCGCGCCGTCCCGAGGTCGCTTGGGCGCATTGGCGGGTGTCGAAGTGCCGATCGATGTCACGCTCGAAGGTGTGAACAGCCGCTCGGCGGGCGTCGTCTCGGCAACCGTCGACGTCACGGTCGGCGCCGGCAGGATCGGCTTGGCGGGGCGTGAAGAGACGGTCGAGTCCGCCCGGTTCACGGCGTCGCTCGATCCGGGCGAAGAGGAAATGCGCGTCGAACGGCTGATGATCAAGGCGGATCATCTGAGCCTGGAGGCGCAGGGAGTCGTCCGCGAGATCGGACGTTGGAGCGACGGAGACATCGGTACGTCGCCGAAATTCGACCTCGACGTGTCGGATATGCGCCTGGATCTCACACCGGTCTTAGAAGCGCCGGTTCTAGTCAGCCGGGCGGATGTGGTCGGCGAGATCGATTTCGACACGCGCACTTTGACTCTGGACCGGTTGGATGCGCGCTTTCCCACTTTCGGCCTGGAACTGGAAGGCCGGATCGGCACGCAGGCGGACGGCCTGGAGCGGGTCGTGCTGCGGGGACGCAGCACGACGGCTTTGAGCGCGCCGGACCTTCTATCCCTCTGGCCGGTCGATGCGGCGGACGGGGCGCGGCGATGGATCGATCGTGCGGTTCTGGAAGGCCGAATCGATAATGTCGTGTTCGATGTGGATCTGGATGCCGACTTCTTCGAAACGCCGCGCCTGAATGCGGATCGGCTGCAATTGACCTTCGACGCCCATGACGGCGTCGTACGCTATATCAGCACGATGGACCCGTTGGTGGAAGCGAGCGGTTCGGGACGGATCGACGGCAACCGGTTCGGATTCGTGCTGGACTCCGGCCGCATCGACGATGTCGCCATCGTCGGCGCAGATGTGGACATTCCGCGCCTGACCCCGAAAGGCGGCGACATACTGATCTCCGCCGGCGCGCGCGGGCGGGCGCAGTCTCTGCTCGGTCTCGTGAACCAGCCGCCCTTCCGCTACCTCGACCGATACGGTGTCGATCCGGACGGGTTTGCAGGGGAGGCGGATGTCACTCTGAACATCAGGCGGCCCTTGCTCGAGCATTTCGACGAAGACCGCATCGAATACGACATTTCCGGCACGTTCACCGATGCTGCCGCGCCGTTCTCTTTCGGGCCGCACGCGCTGCACGATGCCGATGTGACCATAAAAGGCGGCAAGGACGGGCTGTTCCTGACCGGTCCGGCCAATCTGGGACCTTGGCGTGCCGATCTGGTCTGGGCCGAACGGTTCGGACAGAACGGCGAACCGACGCGTTACAGGCTGACCGGTCCCGTGAACCGCGAAACCCTGGACGGGTTCGGAATCGGTCTGCGCGAATATTTCGGCGGCGAGATCGGGATGGACATCGAAGCGAGCGGAACCGGCTTGACCATCGAAGCCGCGACCATCGATCTGGATTTCGCACAGTCCGAGCTGTTTTTGCCGGACCTGTGGTCGAAACCAATCGGCATGCCGGGATCCGCCAGTCTGGACATCGTCTGGCAGAACGATGGCATGGCCGTTCCCCGCGCGACCGCCGTGGCGCCGGGCCTGGATCTGTCGGGATCGGCAGCGTTCAAGTCGGGGTTTGCTCTTCGCGAGGCGCGGCTGGACCGCGCCCGTATCGACGGGTTCATCGACGGGCGCGTCCTGCTTCGGCGCGACGAGGCGGCGCAACGGCTGGCTGTGGAAGCCAGCGGGAACCGGCTCGATCTGACTCCTTTCGTCAAAGCGGCTTTGCAGGGTGCGGGGGGCGAAACCCCGGACTTGCCGATCTCGTTGGACGCGGCCTTCAACCAGATCGTACTGGGCGACGATTACGCCCTGGCTGAAGCCGCATTGACCTATCGGCACGATGGTCAGGCGGTCGACCGGTTTTCGCTCAAGGGCGACCGGCCGGCCGGCCGTCTGGTCGCCATCATGGACGACGCGCCGGGATCCGGGCGATCGGTCAACGTCGTCGTTCCCGATGCGTCCGCCATCGCCAGGTCGCTGCTCGGCCTGGAGGCAATCCGCGACGGCTCTTTGCGCCTTCAGGCCACGATGCCACCGGCCGGAGCGAAGGGTCCGACCATCGGCAGGCTCGTCGCGCGGGATTTCACGGTCATCCGCGCGCCTTTCCTGGCGCAGATCCTGTCACTCGCCTCGCTGACGGGCATCGTCGATACGTTATCGGGCAGCGGGTTGGGTTTCGACGCATTGGAATTCGACTTCGCGCTGGAAGACGGCACCCTGTCGGTGCGCGACGCCAAGTTGTGCGGTCCCGCCATCGGGATGACGGGCGAAGGCGATGTCGATCTGACCGGAAAGCATGTGGACTTCGGCGGCACGCTCGTGCCCGCCTATACGGCCAACTCGATCCTCGGCCACATACCGCTGCTCGGTCCGCTCCTGATCGGCCGGGACGGGGAGGGAGTGTTCGCCGTCACCTACTCGGTCGAGGGACCGTTTTCGGGCGCGCTGATCGCCATCAATCCGCTATCCGCCCTGACGCCCGGCTTCATCCGAGGCATCTTCCGCGAAAGTCGCGAAGACCTTCCGGACAGCGTCATGGACGAAATCGAATCGGTCAGGCCCGCGCCGACCGACTAGCCCACGGTCGCGCGCAGCAAGGCATGGCGCTTTTTCCCGACCGAAAGCTTGACGATCCCGTCATGGATGTCGCGGTCGCCGATGGAGGTTTCGTGGGACGCGACCGCATCGTCATTGAGCTTCAACGCGCCTGCCTTGATGTGGCGGCGTGCTTCGCCGTTCGACGCCGCCAAGCCAGCCGTGACCGTGGCGTTCAGAATGCCCATCCCGAGCAGCACGTCGAGCGTGACGTCGGTCGTCGGCAAGCCCTCCGCCGCGCCGCCCGCAAAAACCTCGCGCGCCGTCGCCTTGGCGGTCTGCGACGCATCCGCCCCGTGCAGCAAGGCCGTCGCTTCATCGGCGAGTTTGGTCTTGGCCGTATTGATATCCGCGCCTTCCATGGCTTCGAACGCGGCGATCTCGCTCAGCGGCATATCCGTGAACAGCCGCATGAAGCGACCGACATCGGCATCGTCCGTGTTGCGCCAGAATTGCCAATATTCATAGGGACTTCGAGTGAAGTCTTCGCCCAGCTCAGGATCGCCGTTCAGCCAGACGGCGCCGTCCGCCGTCTTCCCCATCTTGCCGCCGGACGCCGTCGTGATGAGCGGCGTGGTGAAGCCGAAGACTTCGGCGCCTTCCATGCGCCGGGTCAGATCGACCCCGGTCGTGATATTGCCCCATTGGTCCGACCCGCCGAGTTGCAGACGGCAGCCATGGCGGCGGTAAAGTTCGACGAAATCGTAACTCTGCAGCAGCGGGTAGTTGAACTCCAGAAAGGTCATCGGCTGTTCGTTCTCCAGCCGCCGCTTGACCGTGTCCATCGTCACCATCCGGTTGATCGTGAACTCCTTGCCGACCTCGCGCAGAAAATCGAGATAGCCGAGGCCGCCGAGCCAGTCGTCATTATCTACCATGATGGCGGCATTGGGACCGTCGAAGTCGAGGAATCTGGCAAAGACCTGGCGGATCCCGGCCTTGTTCGCTTCGATGGCGTCCTGCGTCAGGATCGGGCGCGACTTGTCCTTGTCGGTCGGATCGCCGATTTTGGTCGTGCCCCCGCCCAGCAAGACGATCGGCGTGCCGCCGCTTCGCTGCAGGATGCGCAGCATCATGATCTGGACCAGGGATCCGACATGCAGGCTCGGCGCGGTGCAGTCGAAGCCGATATAGCCGGTGATGCCGTCCGCCGCAGCCGTGTCGAGGCCATCCGCATTGGTGCATTGGTAGAGATAGCCGCGCTCCGTCAGCGTGGTCATCAGGTCCGATTTGTAATCCGTCATAGGGCGCGGCTTCTAATTGCCGCACGAATAGTGTCAAAGGCGCAGATGACAAAGATTTACAAAGCGCTCGGCCTGATGAGCGGCACTTCGCTGGACGGGGTCGATGCGGCCATCATCGAAACGGACGGCGTGACCATCCAGACCTTCGGCCCGGCGCGCACGACCGCGTTCACGGCCTCGCAGCAGGACACATTATCGGAAGCGACGCAGGCGGCGGTCCGTTGGAATTTCGATGGACCGCGCCCGAATTCCTTGTTCCGCGCGGAGGACATCGCCGATGCGGAACATGCGGCCGCCGTGAAATCGCTGTTGGCGGCGCATGGCCTGACGCCGCACGATATCGACGTGGTGGGATATCATGGTCAGACCGTCTTGCATGACGGGGCCGGCGGACGGACCTTGCAGATCGGCGACGGGCAGCGGCTGGCAGACCGGCTGGGAATCACCACGGTCTGGGATTTCCGCTCCGCCGATGTCGCCGCAGGCGGGCAGGGCGCACCGATCGCGCCGATCTTCCACAAGGCGCTGGTGGCGCGCAGCGGGCTGGACGGTGTGACGGCCGTGTTGAACCTCGGCGGCGTCGGCAACGTCTCCATCATCGACGACGAGGCGTTGTCGGCATCGGATACAGGTCCGGCCAATGGGCCGCTCGACAGTTTCCTGCGCGAACGCGGCATCGCCCAGGACGAAGCCGGGTCGGTGTCGATGTCGGGCGACATCGATTTCGCACTCGTGGAGCGTTGGACCGACCGGGCCTTCTTCCGCCAGACGCCGCCCCGGTCCGCCGACCGCCACGATTTCGATGTCTGGCATGATCTGGCCGCGCACGGAACGGCGGACGGAGCGGCCACGCTATGCGCCTTTGCGGCGCGCGGCGTGGCGCAGACCTTGCGCGCGATGGCGGCCGTGCCCGCCCGTATCGTGCTGTGCGGCGGCGGGCGTCACAACCGCACCCTGGCGACATTGATCGCGATGGAGACAGGCTGTCAGGTCGTTCCGGCGGAGCGGCTTGGCTGGAACAGCGATTCGATCGAAAGCCAGGCCTTCGCCTATCTGGCGGTGCGGGTGCTGGAAGGTCTGCCGAACAGTTTTCCGGAAACGACCGGCGTGCGGGAACCGACCGTCGGCGGTGTGGTGTCGTGGCCCGGAGCGTAGCTTTGCCGGACTTCAGTGGCGAAAGGCTCAGCCCTCCAGCAACTTCGGCTCGCGTGGCGGCGAATAACGCGGGTCCAGATGTTCGTCGAGATAGTCCTCGATCACGTCGGTCGCTTCCTCCAGATGATCGGTATAGAAGTGATCGGCGCCTTCGATCAGGTGCGTCGAGATGACGTGGCCCTTCTGAACCCGGATCTTCTCGGCCACGCGGACGACGTCTTCGTGCGGGACGACCGGATCTTCGTCGCCGTAGACGATCAAGCCCGATGCCGGACAGGGGGCGAGAAACGAGAAGTCGTACGTGTTGGTCGGCAGGCTCATCGAGATGAAGCCGGCGATCTCCGGACGGCGCATCAAGAGCTGCATCCCGATCCAGGCGCCGAAACTGTATCCCGACACCCAGGAGAAGGGCGCATTCTGGTTGAAGCTCTGCATCCAGTCGAGCGCATAGGCCGCGTCCTGCAGCTCGCCCTGACCGTTGTCATAGGTGCCCATCGAGCGGCCGATGCCGCGGAAGTTGAAGCGCAGAACGGAAAAGCCGCGGCGCTTATACTGTTCATACATGGCGACCGGAATGCGGTGATCCATATGCCCGCCCGCCTTCGGATGCGGCGACAGGATCAGGGCGCAGGGCGCGGCCGCGTCGTCGGACGGATGGTAACGGCCTTCGAGACGGCCTTCTGGGCCGGCGAAAATGACTTCGGGCATAAGGGATCGCGCTTCGCAAGCTATGCGCAAACGCCGCAGCGGCGTTGCAGCTGTTATTCTTGACTGGGTTGGTCGGAAATACTATTCGCCGACCAAATCCGGATTCTATGATGGTTCCGGAGCGCCCTAACAACGGGGCGCACGCATTGCAAAAAAAATGACAGTGGAGACCGGTAAAGCGTGAAGCTCAGTGCGAAAGGACGAACGGCCGTGACCGCCGTGGCCGATCTGGCCGCTCAGACCGCCATAAGCGGCCCTGACGCGCGTGTGCGCCTGACCGAGATCGCGCAGCGCCAGGGGCTCAGCCAGTCCTTCCTGGAGCAGGTCTTCGGCGATCTGCGCCGCGCCGGGCTTGTCGACAGCAAGCGCGGCCCGACGGGCGGCTATGCGCTGACCCGTCCGGCGGCGCAATTGCGGGTCGCCGACATCATCGCCGCGGTGGAAGAGGAAGTCCGCGCCCATGGCTGCCGGCCCGACCAAGCGCTGGGCTGCACCGGCCGGACCGCCAAATGCCTGACCCACAGCCTGTGGGGCGCGCTGGAGGATCATATCGGCCTATTCCTGGACACGGTGACCGTGCAGATGATCGTGGACGGCGAGCTGCCGCGCATGGACGTTCCGGCATGAGCGTCTATCTGGACCATAACGCGACCAGCCCCGCCCCGCAGTCGGTCATCGATGCCGTGGCGCACGCCATGACGGTCGTCGGCAATGCGTCGGCGCAGCATGCGCATGGGCGCGCCGCTGCCGCACTGGTCGCCGATGCGCGCGAATCCGTCGGCCTGGCGATGTGTCAATGCGCGCAGGACATCGTCTTCACAGGCTCCGGTACGGAAGCGATCAACACGGCCATTCATTCCGCCGTTTCAAACGGTTGCCGCCATCTGCTCGTCTCCTCGCTCGACCATCCGGCGTCCATCATGGCGGCGGAGGCGAGCGGAGCGCGCGTGACGCTGTTGCCCGCCACGCCGAGCGGGCAGACCGATCTGGACGCGCTGGCCGCGATTCTGAGGGATTGGGACGATGCGGATGGCCGCCCCTTCCTTTCGATGGTCGCCGCGAACAGCGAAACGGGCGTGATCCAGAATACGGACCCTGCCATCGATCTTGTCCAGGACGTCGGCGGGCTGGTTCTGATCGACGCGGTGCAGGTGCTGGGCAAGGGGCCGATGCTCTATCCGGCCGACTATGTCGCGGTGTCGGCCCACAAGATTGGCGGGCCGCAAGGCGTCGGCGCGCTCTACGTGTCGCCGGACGCGCCGTTTACACCGCTGATCCATGGCGGCGGGCAGGAACAGCGCCGCCGCGCCGGGACGCTCAATGTGCCGGGCATTGCGGGTTTCGGCGCCGCCGCTCGCGATGCGTCGGAACGCTTTTCTGGGCTGGCGCCATTGCGCGACGCGCTGCAGGCGGAATTGACGGCGATCGATCCGGGCATCGTCATGTTCGGCGCGGACGACGCGCGCCTGCCCAACACGCTCTTTTTCTCCGCGCCGGGCCTGCGGGCCATGACGGCGATGATGCGTTTCGATCTCGCCGGACTTAGCGTCAGCACGGGCACGGCTTGTTCAAGCGGAAAGGTCGGCGAAAGCCGCGCCCTGCGCGCCATGGGCCGTATCGAAGACGCTCCGGATGGCGCGGTCCGCGTTAGCTTCGGGCCCGGCAACACAATGAATGACGTGGAGGCCTTCGCAAATGCGTGGGCCGATTTGCGCAAGGCGAAGAAAGCCGCATAGATGACTGAAACAAAAGTGAAAGATGGCATCGAAGCCGAAACCGTCGAAGGCGTTCGCGCGCTGGAAGCGGACAAGTATAAATATGGCTTCGACTCTGACATCGAACAGGAATTCGCGCCCAAGGGTCTGAACGAGGACATCGTTCGGTTCATTTCCGCCAAGAAGGACGAACCGCAATGGCTGCTCGACTGGCGGCTGGAAGCCTATCGCCGCTGGCTGACGCTGGACGAACCCGAATGGGCGATGGTCGATTATCCGAAGATCGATTTCCAGGACATGTATTACTACGCTTCTCCGGTGAAGAAGAAGGAGCTGGAGTCGCTCGACGAGGTCGATCCGGAGATCCTGGAAGTCTACAACAAGCTCGGCATCTCCTTGAAAGAGCAGGAAGTACTGGCGGGCGTGAAGGGCGCGCCGAAAGTGGCCGTGGACGCCGTGTTCGACAGCGTGTCCGTCGTGACGACCTTCAAGAAGGAACTGGCCAAGCACGGCGTGATCTTCTGCTCCTTCTCCGAAGCGGTGAAGGATCATCCCGAACTGGTGCGCAAATATATGGGCTCGGTCGTCCCGGTCACGGATAATTACTACGCGACGCTCAACAATGCCGTCTTCTCGGACGGTTCCTTCGTCTACATTCCGCCGGGCGTGCGCTGTCCGATGGAGCTGTCGACCTATTTCCGCATGAATGCGCAGGGCACGGGCCAGTTCGAACGCACGCTCATCATCGCCGACGAAGGCTCCTACGTCTCCTATCTGGAAGGCTGCACGGCGCCGATGCGCGACGAAAACCAACTGCACGCCGCCATCGTCGAGATCGTGGCGCTGAAGGATGCGGAAGTGAAATACTCGACCGTCCAGAACTGGTGGCCGGGCGACAGCGAAGGCAAGGGCGGGGTCTACAACTTCGTGACCAAGCGCGCCGATTGCCGGGGCGAGAACTCGAAGGTCAGCTGGACGCAGGTCGAGACCGGATCCGCCGTGACGTGGAAATATCCGTCCTGTATCCTGCGCGGCGATGGCAGCCAGGGTGAGTTCTATTCCATCGCCATCACCAACGGCCATCAGCAGGCCGATACGGGCACGAAGATGATCCATCTGGGCAAGGACACGAAGTCGCGCGTCATCTCCAAGGGCATCAGCGCGGGCAAGTCCAATTCGACCTATCGCGGCCTGGTCTCGGCCCACCGCAAGGCGAAGAACGCCCGCAACTTCACCCAGTGCGACAGCCTGCTGATCGGCGACCAATGCGGGGCGCACACCGTGCCCTATATCGAGTCAGGCACGCCGACCGCGCAGTTCGAGCACGAGGCGACGACGTCCAAACTGTCGGACGACCAGCTCTTCTATTGCCGTCAGCGCGGCCTGTCGGAAGAGGATGCGGTCGCTCTGCTCGTCAACGGCTTCTGCCGCGACGTGCTGCAGGAGCTGCCGATGGAATTCGCCGTGGAAGCGCAGAAGCTCGTCGCCATTTCGCTCGAAGGCAGCGTCGGCTGATGACGGTCGCGCGCAAACGCCTCGTCTGGATCATCGCTGCGCTCGGCGCGGTGCTGATCGGCGGTATGCTGATCCTCAAGATCTGGTTCGCCGCCAGCGTCTTCATGCCGCTGGACGACACCGCCGTGGCGCAGACCGCCCCGGACGAGCCGTTGGATGCGGAGGAGCAACAGGTCCGCGACATGGTCACGCCGGTGTCGCCCGGCACGCCGGTCATGCCCGTCGCCGACGCGGCACTCGACCCGGATGACTATTCGCGCGAACTGGCGGCTCCCGTTCCGATCGCGATGGGCATGGACCGTTACGCTGCAGTGGACGCGCTGCTGCTCTACTACAATGCCGAGCCGGAGAGCGGCGCCAAGGTCAGTTCGTCGGAACGCACGGTCGATGGTGCAACCCTGTTCGTCATCCGTCGCAGCGGCCTTGCGGATGATGCTCTGTCGGCCGAGGAGACATTCGCCCTGTTCGACGACGGCGCGCTGGTCGATTTCGGGTCGCGCGTGCAATGCCGGCGCGGCGACACGCCGGACACATGGACGACGGAGCTTTGCCCATGAGACCTCTTCTTTTCTTAGGCCTGGTCCTGGCCGCTGGATGCAGTCAGGCACCCGCCGCGCCGGACTTCGACGCGGCGCTGCAGGCGCATCTCGACTCGGTGCAGTCGCGCGACCTCGAGGCCTATGCGCGAACGATCACGACGGGTGACGAGCTGCCATTGATCTTTCCGGACGGAACGCTCGTGACATCGCGCGACGACATCCTCGCCTTTCATGAGGACTGGTTCGGCAACCCGGACTGGCGCATGGGTTTCGAGCCCGTTCACATGCGCGTCGGCGAGACGACCGCCATCGCCTTGATGCGCGTCAGCTACCGCGACACACCGGACGGTGAAGACCGTTTCAACTACCTCACCCTGGTCTTCCAGCTCGAAGACGGGGCTTGGCGTCTCGTCCACGACCAGAATACGCGGATCGCGGCCCCATGAGCGATCCGGATCCGAAACGCATCCTCATCGAGCTGAGCGACAGCGAGGAACGCTACGCCATGAGCCGCGCCGTCGTGCAGGGCGATTGGTGCTTCGTCTCCGGCACGGTCGGCTATGATTACAATACGGGCGAACTCCCGGACGATCCGGCGCAGCAGGCGATGAACGCGTTCGCCAACATCATGGCGGCGCTGGACGGCGGCGGGTTCGAGCTCGGTCACACGGTCCGCGTTCAGTACACTCTGAGCGACCGCGCCCACATGGACGCCGTCCTCCCGGTCATCCGCCAGCATTTCGGGGCGATCCGTCCCGCAGCAACCATGGTCATCGCCGACCTGGTGGATGAACGCATGAAGGTCGAAATCGAAGTGACGGCGTTCAAAGGTTGAAAAATTTCCAATCATTCCCAGCGTGTCTGGGAATGAGCGAAATAGATGAGATAAAACAATGCTTAACATAACAAACCTCACCGCCACCGTCGACGACGGCAGGAAGACCATTCTCGACGGTCTTTCCCTGTCCGTGCCGGCTGGCGAAGTCCACGCCATCATGGGTCCGAACGGAGCCGGGAAATCGACCTTGTCCTATGTCGTGACGGGACGGGACGGCTACGATGTCACGGGTGGCTCCGTCACGCTGGACGGCGAAGACCTGCTGGACATGGATCCGGAGGAGCGGGCGGCGAAGGGCGTGTTTCTGTCCTTCCAATACCCGCTGGAAATTCCCGGCGTGCCGACGCTGACCTTTCTGCGCACCGCCATGAATGCCCAGCGCAAGGCGCGCGGGGAGGAGCCGATCAGCGCGCCCGACTTCATGAAGCGCGCGCGAGACGTCGCCAAGCAGCTCAAGATCGCTCCGGAGATGCTCCGCCGCCCGCTCAATGTCGGCTTCTCCGGCGGCGAGAAGAAGCGCATGGAGATCTTCCAGATGATGGTGCTGGAGCCGCGTTTCATCGTCATGGACGAGACCGACTCCGGGCTCGACGTTGATGCGCTGCGGGTCGTGGCGGACGGGGTGAACGCGCTTCGCGCGCCAGACCGGGGCATCCTCATCATCACCCACTATCAGCGTCTGCTCGACTATATCGTGCCGGACCAGGTGCATGTGCTGGCGGGCGGGGCGATCCGCGCGAGCGGCGACGCCGGTTTCGCCAAGACGCTCGAAACGGAAGGCTATGACGCCTATGCGTGATCAGCTCCCGCACCGCGGCCTGGAAGCCTGGAAATGGTCGGACCTTCGCGCCGAAGTGGCCAAGCACGACCCGGCCGGGTTCGACGCATCCATGGAGGCGACAGTGTCCTTGCCGGGCGATGTCGGCGAAGCGCGCGCGACGGTGGCCGAACCGGACGACCTGATGGGCCGCATCGCCGCGGAGTATGCCGCCGACTCGGTCGCGCTCCGCATTCCGGACGGTGCGTCCTACGACCGCCCGCTGGAACTCTCGAACCTGTCGCAAGGCAATGGCCGCGTCGTCATCGAAGTCGGCGAGGGCGCGACCTTGGATGTGATCGAGCGTCATGACGGCGAGAGCGGTTTCGCCAATCTCGACATCCGCTACGTGGTCAAGGCGGGCGGCACGCTGCACCGGACCGTTCTGTCCAGTGACGGGCCGGAGATGATCCGGCATGTCCGCGCGCATGTGACGCTTTGGGACCGGGCCGGTTTCAAACAGACCAAGCTCACCTTCGGCGGGGCGTTTTCCCGGCTGGAAACTCGGCTTGCCTGCATGGGCGCGGTCGATGTGGAGATGAGCGGCGCCTACCTGCTGGATGGCAGCCGCCATGCCGACATCACCCACTACATCGATTTCGCCGCGCCCGGCTCGACGGTGCGCGACGCGGTCGCGGGCGTCGTGACCGACAAGGCGCGCGGCGTCTTCCAGGGCAAGTTCCATGTCCGACGCCCGGCGCAGCAGACCGACGCGGAGATGCGCCACGATGCGCTGATGCTGTCGGACACTTCCCGGGTGAACGCGAAGCCGGAGCTGGAAATCTATGCTGACGACGTGGAATGCGCCCACGGCAATACGATCGGCCAGCTTGACGAGAACGCGCTGTTCTACATGCGCCAGCGCGGCATTCCGGAAACGCAGGCGCGGGCGCTGCTGATCGAGGCGTTCGTGGCGGCGCGGCTGGGTGACGACGAAGACATGCTGGGCCTGGTGCGCGATTGGCTCGCGGCACGCGCATGAACCTCGCTCTGATCCTGGCCGGTTTGTCCGTGACGCTGTTCGCGGCGTCGCAATATGAACGCCGGGCGGCTTCGGCGCCGGCTTGGCTGTCTGCGCTCATCCGCATCCTTGCGGTCGTCATTCTGTTGCTGGCGGCCTTCTATTTCTATCAACGGTTTACGGCATGACCTTCGACGTCCGCTCCATCCGCGACCAGTTCCCCATCCTCTCCCGCGAGGTGAACGGCCATCCGCTCGCCTATCTCGACAACGCGGCCTCCGCCCAGAAGCCGACCGCCGTCATCGACGCGCTTGCGGACCAGATGCGTTCCGCCTACGCCAACGTCCACCGCGGCCTGCACACATTGGCCAACGAGACGACGGATGCATTCGAAGCGGCACGCGCTTCCGTCGCCCGCCATCTCGGCGCGCCCTCGCCGGACACTATCGTCTTCACGCGCGGGGCGACGGAAGCGTTGAACCTTTGCGCCTACGGTCTATCCCACCTGATCGAGCCGGGCGACGAGATCGTCATCACCCAAATGGAGCACCATTCCAACATCGTGCCGTGGCATTTTCTGCGCGAACGTCATGGCGCGGTGCTGAAGTTCATCCCGGTTCTGGACGACGGATCGCTCGACATGAAGGCTTTCCGTGAACTCATTGGAACGAAAACGAAAATCGTTTCCGTCGTCCACATGTCCAACGTGCTCGGCACCGTCAACGACATTGCCGAGATCGCCCGTTGGGCCAAGGCGGCCGGGGCCGTCATGGTCTCGGACGGAACGCAGGCGGCCGTTCATATGGATGTGGATGTGCAGGCGCTCGGCGTCGATCTCTACGCCATGACGGGTCACAAGCTTTACGGCCCGACGGCCATCGGCGCGCTCTACGGCACGACGGACATTCTGGAACGGATGCAGCCCTTCAATGGCGGCGGGGAAATGATCGAGGATGTCTGGCAGGACCGGATCACCTATGCCGACGCTCCCGCCAAGTTCGAAGCCGGTACGCCGCCGATCCTCGAAGCGATCGGTTTGGGCGCGGCCATCGATTGGTATGCGCAATACGATATAGCCGAAATCCACCAGCACGAAATGGCCTGCTATCATGCCGCACGCGACGGGCTGCGCGACCTGAACACTGTGAGGATATTCGGCGAAACCCTTGAAAAAGGTCCGGTTCTGGCCTTCAATCTCGACGGCGCCCACGCTCATGACGTGGCCCAAATCCTCGATAAATACGGTATCGCCGTTCGCGCCGGACAGCATTGCACGCAGCCCCTGATGGAACGGTTCGGCGTGCATTCGACCGTGCGGGCGAGTTTCGGGATCTACAACACGCTGGACGAGGCGGACCGGTTTGTCGGCGCGGTGAAGAAGGCGGCAATGATGCTGACTTAGGTGCGTTTCCTGACCGGAGTTCGGCAATGGACGGCTCAGCTGCTGAAAAGGCTGGAAAATGGCTCCCGGATCAAGTTCGCGATTGGGGTCGTTTAGGAAACTCGCTGATCACGACAGCGAGAGCGAGTTTCAAACAAGAGCGACATATCCTATATTGGATGGTGACATGGACGATTTGACGAACAGACAGCGCCAGGCGGAAGCGCTCGCCAATGCGCAGATTCCCGGCTACGTGCCCGAGATGGACGCGCCTGCGCCTGTCGATGACAAGGCCGGGCGCGACGTCATGGATGTGTCCGGCGCCCCGGTGGAAGCCCCGACGGACGCTGAAATCGCCCGCATCACGCACGATGTCGTCGAAGAGCTCAAGACCGTCTACGATCCCGAAATCCCGACCGACATCTATGAGCTCGGCCTGATCTACAAGGTCGAGCTCGAAGACGACCGCACCCTTCTGGTTACGATGACCTTGACTGCGCCGGGCTGCCCCGTCGCGGGCGAGATGCCCCTCTGGGTGCAGGAAGCGTGCGCACGGGTGGACGGCGTGCGCCGCGTCGAGGTCGAGATGACCTTCGATCCGCCCTGGACCCCCGACCGAATGAGCGAGGAGGCTCGGCTCGAGCTGAACATGCTATGACCGACACGATGACGAAAACCCGCCGTCCCAGGCCGAAGCTCGTAACGCTGACCGAAGCCGCCGCCGAAGCCGTGCGCGACATCCTGGCCGAACGCGGCGAAGGCTATCTTCGCGTCGGCGTCAGCAATGGCGGCTGCGCCGGCATGGAATATGTCATGGACTATGTGTCCGAGCCGGAGACGTTCGACGAAATCGTCGAGGACAAAGGCGTCCAGATCGTCGTGGACTCCAAGGCCGTGCTGTTCATTCTCGGCTGCGTCGTCGATCACGAAACGACCTTGCTGCACAGCAAGTTCGTGTTCCGCAATCCGAACCAGACCGATGCCTGCGGATGCGGCGAAAGCGTGACCATCGTTCCGGCCAAAGCCTGATCAGACGCCCGTCGGGACCAGCCGTCCCGAAATCAGCCTCGTCAGCATCCGGGTCGCGGGCCAGACCTGGCTGGCGGGATGAAAGACGTTGTTGCGCAGGAACGGCGGGACCGGACTTCCGGACTGGTAGAGGGGCGTGAAAACGTCCGAGACCGTCTGGTAGAACCGGACGTGAGTTTTCCGACGTTTCGCATAGGTCGCAAGCGCATCGGGCAAATCGCGCCCTTCCAGCGCATCGGCCAGGCCCATCGCATCCAGCAGCGCCATGTTCGCCCCTTGTCCCAGTTGCGGGCTGGCCTGGTGCGCGGCGTCGCCGATATAGGCGATATGCAGACCGTAAGGCTTGGCCAGCGTACCGTGGCGGTAGCGCGCCGGAATCATCTGGTCGTGCGTCGTGATCTGTTCGGCGAAGGGACGAAATTCCGGCCACAGAGCGACCGCCTTGCGTTTCCAGTCATCGAGATCGCATTGAAACCATTCGCTCAGCCGATCCGTCGGTTCGCTCCAGAAAATCGCCGTGCGTCCGTCGTCCGAGAGCGGCAGCACACCCAGCATGTGATGGGCGCCGCGATAGCATTGCGATAGGTGATCCGTCGGCAAGGCCGTATCCTCCGGCCATTGCACCGTGCTCCAAAGGGCGCCGTAGGGCAGGGCCTTCGTCTTGATTGGCGACAGAGGCGATCGGGATCCGGAGGCATCGACGACGAGGTCGAACGACCCGAAGCGGCGTCCGTCCACGGTCGAAAGCGTTCGTTCCGACCCCGTCAGCCCGGTCGCGACGATCTCGGCCGAGGGGACGATGTCGCAGGGCCGTTGCCGCGCTGCGGAAAACAGCAGGTCGAACAGATCGGCGCGATGGATCGCCAACCCGTAATCGTCGCCGCCGACCTGGCTGTAATCGGCCCGCAGCACGGTTCGCCGCGACGCGCTTTCGATCCCGTGCAACCGGTGGATCGGACGCCCGCGTTGGATGGCGGCCCGCATCAGGCCCAGCCTGTCGAGACAGACCTTGCCGACGGGCTGGATCACGAGGCCCGAGCCAACCGGCTGCGGCGCGTCAAACCGGTCGAAGAGGCTCACCTTATGCCCAATATCGGACAGCCGGATCGCAAGTGCGAGCCCCCCGATCCCGCAGCCGGCGATGCCGATATCGAGCCGTCCGGTCATGGGGCGGGACGAAAGGCGGGCCATAGGCGCGGCATGAACCCTCTTGCGTCCCCGGCAATGAATGCTGGGGACGGCATGATCATTACCCGGCCCCGAATTGCAGCTCCGCCAGCCGGGCATAAAGGCCACCGCGCGCGACCAGCTCAGCATGCGGGCCCGTGTCCACCACGCGGCCTTGGTCCAGCACGACGATCCGGTCGGCTGTCAGAACGGTGGCCAGCCTGTGGGCGATGACGAGCGTGGTACGGCCCCGGCGTAGCGTCTCGAAGGCCTGCTGCACGGCGCGTTCGCTTTCGCTGTCCAGCGCCGAGGTCGCCTCGTCCAGAAGCAGGATCGGCGCGTCGCGCAGCACGGCGCGGGCGATGGCGATTCGCTGGCGCTGGCCGCCGGACAGGGTCGCGCCGCGTTCGCCGATGTCGGTCTCGTACCCATCAGGTAGGGCGGTGATGAAGTCATGGGCGTAGGCGGCCTTCGCGGAGGCGACGACCTCGTCGCGGCTCGCACCCTCGCGCCCATAGGCGATGTTTTCGTAGGCTGTGCCGGAAAAGAGCGGCGCGCCCTGTTGCACGACGCTGATGCGACTGCGCAGCCCTTCAGGATCGATCTGTCTGACATCGGTGCCGCCGACCTGCACCGTTCCCGATCGGGTATCGTAGAAACGCAAGATCAACTGGAACACGGTCGTCTTGCCTGCCCCGCTAGGGCCGACCAGCGCAACCGTCTCGCCCGGCGCGACATCGAAAGTCACTTTGTGCAAGGCCGGCGCGTCGGGACGGGACGGATAGGCGAAATCGACCCGGTCGAAGGCGACGGTTCCATTTTCGGACGGAAGCGTTGCGCCGGTCAGCGTCGGGGTTTCGTCCAGGATGTCGATCAGCCGCTCGGATGCGCCCGCCGCGCGCAGCAGGTTCGTCCAGGTCTCGGTCAGCGAGGACAGAGCGGACACGGCCAGAATGGCGTAGAGGGTGAAGGCGACGATGCTGCCGCCGTCCATCGTTCCGGCCAGCACTTGGCGCGCCCCGTACCACAGGATCCCCGCAATGCCCGCCATGCCGATGGCGAACAGCACGGCGGTCAGCCAGCTCTGCACGCCGATCCGTTTGGCCTGGACATCGTAGGTGCGCTCGATGGCGGCGCCGAACAGCTCGCGTTCCAGACGCTCGCGCGTATAGGCCTGCACCGTCTGGATCGAAGAGATCGCTTCGCCTGCGCGGCCCGACGCTTCCGCCAGCCGGTCCTGCCCGTCCCTGGACAGGCGGCGGATGACGGGGGTGACGAAGACGACGATGGCGACGATCACGCCGCCGACGGCCACGACGAGCAGCCCGAGCTGCCAGCTGACCACGAACATCAGTGCGACCGATCCGACGATGGTCGCGATCGACCGCAGCGCAAAGGATACGGAGCCGGTGACGACGGTTTCCACCAACGTCGTGTCGGTCGTCAGGCGGGACAGGACTTCGCCGGTGCGGATGCGTTCGAAATATTGCGGACTGAGCAGGGTCAGCCGGTCGAACACGGCGCGGCGCAGGTCCGCGACGACCCTCTGGCCGAGCGTCGTCACGAAGAAGAAGCGCAGCGCCCCGAAGGCCGAAAACAATACGGCGAAACCGATCACCAGCATGAAATAGCCGTCCACACCGGCTGCCGGATCGACGGGCAGTTGCGCGCAATAGGGCGGGGCGTCGTCCGAGAAGCCGCAATCGACGATGACCTTCAGAACGCCCGGCAAGGACAGGGTGAACACCGATGACAGGACGAGGAAGACGAGGAACCCGGCAATCCGTCCCGGATAGCGCCGCACGAAGGGCCACAGCTTCGCGAGCGGCCGGAGCGAACGCGATCGGGCGCGGTGACCTTTTTCCTGCTCGACCTGCGCGGTGAAGGCGGCCCCGGCGGACCGGGACGGATCAGACATGTCGGAACGGTCCGTCATCGGGTGCGCGACTAGCGGGGAAGAG
Organism: uncultured Algimonas sp.; assembly: GCF_947498175.1. Classification (GTDB taxonomy): domain Bacteria; phylum Pseudomonadota; class Alphaproteobacteria; order Caulobacterales; family Maricaulaceae; genus Litorimonas. The sequence goes on from NZ_CANMJB010000001.1 coordinate 202,748, forward strand.
GGGCTGTGGAAAGCGCTGAAAATGCATGGCGGCCGCTCTTGCAGTGGACGGCGAAGCGCCGCAACTGACAGGGGATGCCGCAAGCCCATGCCGACAAATACGACGCGCTGAAAACGGTCTTCGGACACGACGCTTTCCGGCCCGGCCAGGAAGAGGTGATCGACACCGTCCTGGCCGGCGAAAACGTGCTGGCCGTCATGCCGACGGGGGCGGGCAAGTCGCTCTGTTACCAAGTCCCGGCGTTGCTGCTGGACGGTCCGGCCATCGTCATCAGTCCGTTGGTTGCGCTGATGGACAACCAGGCCGCGGCCTTGCGCGCGAACGGCGTGGCGGTCAGCTGCATCCATTCTGGGCAGGAGCGCGGCCGCAATGTCGAGGAATGGCGGCGCGTGGCCAAGGGCGAAGCGGATTTGCTCTACCTCTCGCCGGAACGGTTGATGACGGACCGGATGCTGGCCGCGATGCACAAGCTGCAACCGCCGCTCTTCGTCGTCGACGAAGCGCATTGCGTCTCCAAATGGGGTCCGGCCTTCCGGCCTGAATATGCGCAGCTGTCGGAGCTGAAATCGCGCTTTCCGCAAGCTCGCGTCGCCGCGTTCACCGCCACGGCGGACGAAGGCACGCGCGCCGACATCGCCGATCAGCTGTTCGGCGGACGCGGCAAGACGATCGTGCAGGGTTTCGACCGGCCGAACCTGTCCCTGACCGTGCGGCCGAAGACGAACCGAACGCAACAACTGCTTGATTTCATGAAGGACCGGCGCGGCGAAAGCGGCATCGTCTATGCCCTGTCGCGCAAGAATACGGAAGAACATGCCGCGGCTCTGGTCGCGGAAGGCTATACCGCCTTGCCCTATCACGCCGGCATGAGCCCGGAGGCGCGGTTCGAGAACCAGGAGCGCTTCATCGCCGAGGAGGGCATTGTCATGGTCGCGACGATTGCGTTCGGCATGGGGATCGACAAGCCGGACATCCGCTTCGTCTTCCACGTCAATCTGCCGAGCAGCCCGGAAGCCTATTATCAGGAGATCGGCCGCGCCGGCCGCGACGGCCAGCCGGCCGACACGGTGCTGCTCTACGGTCTCGACGATATCCGCATGCGCCGCCAGTTCATCACCCAGGAAGACACCGACCCGGAGCACCAGCTGCGCGAACATAAGCGCCTCGATGCGCTGCTCGGCTATTGCGAGGCCTCGACGTGCCGACGTCAGGTTCTGATGGCCTATTTCGGCGAAGATCTGCCGCCTTGCGGCCAATGCGACGTCTGCGAGAACCCGCCCGAACGGATCGATGCGACCGGTGCGGCCGTGGCGCTCATCAACGCGGTTCTGGAAACGGGCGAGCGCTTCGGCGCCAACCACGTCATCGCGGTCGCGCGCGGTGCGGATACGGACAAGATCCGGCAGTTCGGTCACGATCAGCTGCCCAGCCACGGCACCGGCGAGCGATGGGGCGACGCTTTCTTCAAATCGCTTGTGCGCCAAGCGATCGCGACGGGCTATCTGCGGGTGGATATGTCGCGTTACGGTCGGTTGGTCGCGACCGCGTCCGGCCGCGACCTGGCGTCGGGCAATGGCGACTTCCTGATGACGGAGCCCAAAGCCCCGAAGAAAAAGATGCGCAAGCGCAAGCCCGCGCCGGAACTGCTGGACGATGCCGACCAGGAATTGCTGGTCCGTCTGAAGGGGCTGCGGCGCGAGATGGCGCGCGATCTCGGCAAACCGGCCTATATCATCTTCTCGGACGCGACCCTGATCGACATGGCTCAGAAACGGCCCATGAGCCGGGCGCAGATGCTGGATGTGTCCGGGGTGGGCGAAACCAAATTCGAACGGTTCGGCGAAGCCTTCCTCGCGGCGATGAATTAGGGCGGCGATAAATTAGGGTCGGGAGACATCCCGACCGTCCACGGCGATCCGTCCCTCGCCTTTGCCGGCGGGGACGACATGGCACCGAGGATTGCGCCGATGGGCTGATGTCGGGGTGGTCCGCCCGCTGGTGCACATGGTGCGCCGGAGCGCTTGAGACGCGGGGCCGGGACGCCTAAGTGGCCGCCATGACCGATGCCGCCAAGACAGCCGGTGTCCTCTTCTCCGGAGGGCAGGACAGCGCGACCGTTCTTGCCTGGGCGCTCGAGCGGTTCGGCCATGTCGAGACGATCGGCTTCGACTACGGCCAGCGTCACGACATCGAAATGCAGGTCCGGGCCGATTTGCTGGGCCGTATCCGCTCCGATTTTTCATGTTGGGCGGATCGTCTCGGCGACGACCATCTGGTCGACCTGTCCGGTTTCGGCGCCATCAGCGACACGGCGCTGACGCGGGAGCGGGAGATCGACACGCTCGGGTCCGGCCTGCCCAACACGTTCGTGCCGGGCCGTAATCTCGTCTTTCTGACCTATGCGGCCGCCATTGGCTGGCGTCGCGGTTTCGCCGACCTCGTGGCCGGCATGTGCGAAGCCGATTTCTCCGGATATCCCGACTGCCGCAAGGATACGCTGGATAAGCAGATGGAAGCGATTTCAATGGGTTTGGACCGCGACTTCATCCTGCACACGCCGCTCATGCACCGCTCTAAGGCCCAAGCCTGGCAGCTTGCGGGCGAGCTTGGCGGCGACGCTCTGGTCGAATTGATCCGGACCGGCAGCCATACCTGCTATGTCGGCGAACGCGGAGCCTTGCATGCGTGGGGGTATGGCTGTGGCGCGTGTCCGGCGTGTGAGTTGCGCGCCCAAGGGTGGACGGAGTTCGCACAGCCGTGAGCTACGCCGTCAAGGAACTCTATCTGACCGTTCAGGGCGAAGGCGCCCAGGCTGGGCGCGTGGCGGTCTTCCTGCGCTTCGCCGGATGCAACCTGTGGAGCGGACGCGAAGAAGACCGCGCGGCGGCGGTCTGCGATTTCTGCGATACGGATTTCGTCGGCCTGGACGGTCCAGGCGGCGGGCGCTTCGAGGCGGACGGTCTGGGGGACGCGGTGTTGGCGGCCTGGCCGGACGGACGGGCGGATCGCTGGGTCGTCTGCACGGGCGGCGAGCCTCTGCTCCAGCTCGATGCGCCGCTGATCGGCGCGCTGAAACGGCGCGGCTTCAAGATCGCCGTGGAAACGAACGGCACGATCAAAGCGCCCGACGGCATCGACTGGATCTGCGTCAGCCCGAAGTCGAACGCGCCCGTCGTGCAAACGTCGGGGCAGGAATTGAAACTGGTCTATCCGCAAGCGGGAAACCGGCCCGAGGACTTCGCCCATCTCGGTTTCGAGCATTTTTTCCTGCAACCGCTCGACAGCGCACAGCGCCAGGCGAACACCGACGCGGCCTTCCGATACTGTCTCGCCCATCCGCAATGGCGGCTGAGCGTGCAGTCGCACAAATATATCGGCGTGCCGTAGACGCGGTTACGACAAGGCGTCGGACGTCTTGCGCGCGAAACGGGAAATGGCGCGGCGGGCGTCGGTCCAGATGCCGTTGGCCTGCGCGAATTGGAACGACAGGCCGCCACCGGTCTCGAACCAGCTATAGCTGACGGTACCCAATTGTCCGCCATCGGCCGTCAGCAATTCGCCGCTCAGCTCCGCCCCGCCGAAGCCGAAACTATCGAAGCTCAGACCGGGCTGCCGCGACAATTGTTCGAAAGTGGGGCGGTTGTTCTTCACGTCCTCGAGCGTGACGCGGAAGGTCAGTCCGGCATCGTCGCTGACTTCGATACCGTGCTTGGCGAAATCCTCGGAGAGTTCCTCATGGACCTCTTCCACCAGCAGGCTCAGCGACTTCTCGCCGTAGAAGCCGTTATTGGCGAAACCCGACCGCAGGCCGCGCGCATTGCCGCGCTTGCGCAGTTCGGTCGGCAGATTGTTCGCCCGGTGCACGAGGCTGTCGGACAGGACCACTTCGATCTTCACCGGAGCGTAAAGAGGCTGGTCGATCGTCGTGTCGAAACCGCGCGGCGCGGCGTCGGCCATGGCCGGGGCGAGCAGAAGGGCGGCGAGAGCGGCGTAGGACGTAAAGCGGATCATGGTCAGGGACTCCTTGTTCGGCCCTGGCAATATAGCATTTTCGGACGTTTTCGACAAATCGGCTGCTGTCACGCGCCTATGTCGCGGCATCCACGAAGACCGAAACGACGTTCTCCGCCTGTTCGAGACTGCGGAGTTCGGCGTCGAGCTGGCTTGCCTGAATGGTGCGTGTGGTCGCGATGAGCCGCCCCGTCGCATCGACCAGTTGCGTCGTCACGACCAGCATGTCGGTCGTTGCGGATAGGGCCCGGTCCGTGATGCGCACCGGAATCGATCCGACGTAATAGACGCCTTCGCCGGTCGCCTTCGCTCCGCTGCCCGCCAGCTTGCCGACCCCGACGACGCCTTTGCCGACGGCCTTGCCGGCATGATAGGTCGCTTTGACCGGCAAGGTCGCGACGCCGACCACCGTTTTCGCGGCCGTGATGCAGCCAGACAGGAGAATGGCCGCCAGGCCGGTTGTGATCATCAAGCGCATCGCAAAACCTCTTTTTCCAACCCTTACGGGTAGAGGGCTGAACCTCGCCTTAATCCGCCGGACTATTTCGCTTCGCGCATCCAGCCCCAGGCGAGGGCGGCGAAGAAGGCCAGGAAGAAGATGAGAGGCGGCGCCAGCGGGCGGCGCTGGGACCGCGTCACCGTGAAAGCCTCATTGTCGCGGACTCCGATCCAGCCGGATCCCGCCGTCGCGCCGGAGCGGACGCGGCGGATGTCGGGGACGGCCTGCGCGTCCAGTCCGATCATGCGGGCCGCGCCGCCCGTGGCATTGGCCAGCGGTGCCAGCTTGGCGGCCGTCGGGAGGAGTTCGGAAAACTCGACCGGGTTGAGCATACCGACCGCGGTCACGGTCGATAGGGTGCCATGGCTCAGCCGGTACGCGCCCAGCCCGCTGGTCGGCAGCGTGCCGGTATAGTAGCCCGGTTCGATTTCGGTCATGGCGATGGTGCTCGCGCTGCCGTCCGGGGCGATGATCTCCGCCGTGCCGGGCGCTTCGTCCAGGGTCCGCCGTTCGACCAGAAGCCGGTCGTTCTCCACGCGCGCCGACAGGGTCTCGCCGTCCAGATCGGGTTCGCCGAGCAGCCAGTGCGCCGTGCGGCGGAACATTTCGCGGTAGGGCCCGCCGCCATCGTGGCCCTTGGCCCAGAGCCAGGCCTGATCGCTCATCAGCATGGCGACGCGGCCGTCGCCGACCCGGTCGATGACGAAGAGCGGCGTGCCGTCCTGGCCCTCCATCAGGACGTTGCCGGAGAGCGGATCGTTGCCGATGGCGCGGTACCATCCGCCCCAGTTCTGGTCTTCGCGACCCGCGAACGACCGGGTGATCGGGTGCAGCCGGCCCTTGTCGTTCAGTTCCGGCCGGAACTGGTCTTCCAGCGTTTCGCCCGACGGGCGCGTCGGCAGCACGCCGGCCAACGGCGTCAGATAGAGGCTGTCGCCGGACGCGAAGTCCGGCCCAGTCGCGAGCAGCAAGGCGCCGCCGTCTTCGACATAGCGGGCGATGTTGGAGAAATAGCGGGGCGGGATCGTCGGCTCGAAGAGCCCGTTCATGCGCGGCACGTTGCGCCGCTGGTACTGATCGAAGATGATGAGGTCGAAATCGTCCAGCCGTTCCTCGAACAGCTGATCGCGGGGAAACCGGATCAGGGCCAGCTCGCGGTCGGCCGCATTGGTGTTCTTGACCCGGGGTTGGGTGAGGATGGTGAACTGTACGAGTTCGATCGCCGGGTCGGATTTCAGCAGATTGCGCCAGGACCGACCGCCATTGTGCGGCTCGCCCGTGATCAGCAGGACACGCATCTGATCGCGGATGCCCGAAATCTCCGCGATGAAGAGATTGTTGTTGAGCGTCAGTTCGCCGCCATCGGCCGGAATGACGCTCATTTCGACGATGTTGCGCCCGCGCCGCTCGATCTCCAGCGGGATGGGCAGGGTCTGGCCGATGGTGATCGGGAACCGCGCCTTGCGCTCGCCGTTCAGCCGGACTTCGATTTCCGCGCGCTCGCCTTCGAAGCCGGGATCGTCGACGCGCAATTCGAAATCGGCCATTTCGCCGACCACGCCGAATTTGGGCGCCGTCACCGCGCGGATGCGCCGGTCGCGCGCGTCCGGATCGCCGATGACCAGTGCGTGGACCGGCACGCCGTCGGGCATGATGTCGGCGGTCGCGTCCGGCACGTCATGGACCTGTCCGTCGGTCAGAGCGATGACCCCGCCCAGGCGACCGGTCGGGACGGACGCCAGCGCGTCGTTCAGCGTCCGGGCGAGGCGGGTGCCTTCCGGATCGGCCGGAACCTCGACGGTGACGACATCCACCGCTCCGGTCGCCGTCAGGCGGTCCCGCACGACCGCTTCGGCCTCGTCTGCGACGGTGCTGCGCGTTCCGAGGTCCATCGAGCCGGACGCGTCCTTCAGGATCAGGACCGTATCGGGCAAGGGCGTCCGGTCCTCCTCGACCCATTGCGGACCCGACAGGGCCAGGCCGAGGAAAAGCGCGGCCAACAGGCGTTGGAAGTCGGACCGCAGACGCAGGATCGTCGCCGTCAGAGCCGACAGCGCCGCCAAGCCGACGAAGACGCCGACCCAGAGCCACGGCAGGAGCGGGTCGAACCCGATGGATGAAAGCCAGCTCTCGATCACCGGTTCTGCATTCCGAGCCGTTCGATCAGCTCCTTGGCGTGGACCTGATCGGCCTTGTAGTTGCCGGACAGGGTGTACATGGCGACGTTGACGCCGAAGCGGATCGCCATTTCGCGCTGGCGCGGAATATCGTTGGACAGATCGACCAACGGCCCGGTGGTCTCGTCCAGCGCCCAGCCCGATGCCCAATCGTTCGACCCTATGATGACGGCGGACACGCCGTCGCGCCCGCCCTGCGTCGCGCCGTCCGCTTCGACATAGACCGGGCCGTTCGCCCATCGTCCGGGAAAGACGAAGGACAGGTAGAAGGATTTGGTCAGCACGTGATCGTCCGGCACGCGCGCCAGGCGCCCGATGTTCAACCCGTCCGTCACGCGGGCCAGCCCCGGATGGGCCGCGTCGCCGCGAAAGGACCGCTCCGCCTCGTCGGCCGTGTCGAGAACCAGCGTCCCGCCGGCGGCGATGTAGTTGTTGATCGACACCCGTTCGGTTTCGCTCAGCGCCGGCGTGTCGAGACGGACGGGCCAGTAGAGGAAGGGATACATGACGAGCCCTTCGCTGTCGGGCGCGACACCGTGCACCCCGACCGGTTCGATCGTGGTGCGGCGGGTGAGTTCGCGCGACAGCGACTCCATGGCGATGCGGCTGAGGTCGTCCGTGCGTCCGTCGCCGGTTTCGACATAGGCCAGATGTAGGCCCAGCGCGGCGTCGCGGACACGGTCCTGCGCCAACCCGTCCGTCGGCACGGAAACCAACGTCACGGCCACGAGCGCCGCGGCGACGGCCCCCGCCGGACGCCACCGTCCCGACATGAGGGCGGAGACGAGCATGTCGAGCGCCAGCATCACCAGCGCGGCGGCCAACAGGAGCCCCGCGAGAGAGCGCGGCTCCGCGCCGTCCATCCGTTCGACGCGCAAACCCTGGACGCCGAAGGGTGCGATGTCTTCCGGATTTGCGACGGGCTGCACCGCGCGCTGCCGCGTGCCGGACCGGTAATAGCCGGGCGATAGGCCGTCTTGCGCGGTGTCCCAGTCCGCGTCCGCGACCGTGACGGGCTGCGGCGGCGGCGGGCGCAGTTCGCCGAAGGGGCCGAGCAGCCGGTCGAGCGTCCAGGCCCCGCCGTCGCCGGACGGCGCGAGGCGGCGCGACTTGGCGAGCGGGAGAATCCGCTTGAGCATGTCGATGTAGAGCCCTGAAATGGCGAGGTTCGACCATTCCGGTCCGGCCGTCACATGGAACAGCACGATCCGCCCTTCGCCGCGTGCGGCCGACGTCACGACGGGCGAGCCGTCTTCCAGCCTTGCCCAGGTCGCGGCGTCCGTTTCCGCGCCGGGGCTGGCCATGACCTGCCGGGACACGGTCACGTCCGCCGGGACGGCCAATCCGGCAAACGGCGACTCGGACGCGAACGGGGCCAGCGCCTGCGGGGTCTCCCACGCCAGCGCACCGCCGATCGAGCGGCCGCCGCGGCGCAGCGGCACGGGGGAGAGCGTATCGTCGCCTTCGGCCAGCTGAGGCCCGGCGAAGCGGATCAGGATGCCGCCCGCTTCCACGAAATCGATGATTTCGGTGGCGTCCGAACTCATCGAGTCCGGCATGACCAGCACGGTCGGATTGAGCGACAGGACGGTTTCCGGATCGCCGATGAACAAGTCCGCGAACGGGCCCAGAGCCTGCTCGGCATAGAAGTCCTCCGACAGAAGCGGGCTGGACGTGCCCGACGGCGGGGCGAGCACGCCGACGAGCGGGCGCCCGAAACTGTCGTCCAGCAACTTCGTCGCCGCCCCCGCCCGCATTCCGGCGATGCGCAAGCGGGTGACGCGGGACCGGAGCTGCGGGGGCAGGGAAATCGATGCGGTGGCGAGACTGCGTCCCGGAGCGAAGCCCAACGTTTCCGACGACAGCACGTCGCCATTCGGGCTCAGCGCATCGACGACTGCGGTGCGCGGGGCGTGGGCGCTGAACCAGTCAGTCTCGAACCCGTCCGCCGTTTCGCGCACTGCGCCCGGCACGATGACGGTCGCCCCCGGGTCGGGCATGACGACAAGCGCGCCCGCGTCCTGCAGCCGGTCTTGCAGCGCGTCGTCGTCGCCGAAGCCGACGCCCGACGACAAGAAGACCGTGTCGCGGCCGGGCGGAAGATCCGGCAATGTCGCCGGGGCGGTATCGAGACGCGGCGAGGCGCTTCGGAGCCGTTGCAGGGCTTCGGCGGCCGGCACGGCGTCGAACCGTTCCGTCTCTCCCGTGATCAGCACGACGTCCAGATTGCGTCGCTGGGCGTCCCGCACGCGGTGTCTCGCCTCGTCCATCATGTCGGACCAGACCGGCGCGGCGGCGGCGCTGTCGTCGATGACCAAGGTCAGCGGGCGGCCATCATCCTCGGCACCGGATTGCAGCAGCGGCAGGCTGAGCGCGAAAACGGCCAGGGCGACCATCAGCAGGCGGTAGAGCAGGACCCAGAGCGGCGTCGCGTTCGGCGTCTCCTCGTCCGTCTCGACACCCTTCAGGATCGACAGGGCCGGAAAGAGGCGGCGCTTCGGAGCAGGCGGGCTGACCTTCAGGATCCACCAGACCAGCGGCAGGGTCAGCAGGCCGATCAGGGTGAGCGGGGCGAGCAGGGTCAGGCCGCTCACGTCAGCGTGCCTTCGAAAGCCTGATAGAGCAGGGTCAGCGCCGGGCCGGGCGGTTGGTCGGTGCGGTGCCGGACCAGCGTGAAGCCAAGCTGGCGCGCCGTCATGTCGATGCGGGCGCAGTGGGCGGCGAACTTGCGGCGATATTCATCCTTCGCCCGCTCCGCCCGGCCCAGCAGATAAGGCGACAGCCAGCCGCCGGGCGTCCTGAATTCGACGCGGCCCTTGAAGGGGAAACTCTCCTCCGCGGGGTCGATGAGGTGCAGGATCACGCCTGAAGCGGGCCGCGCGGCCAGCGCGGCGAGCCGCGCGGGCCAGTCCTCCGGTCGGGAGAGGAAATCGCTGGCGATGAGCAATTTGGCGTGGCGGGGGAAACGCGCGCTCAGATGGTCCATCTCTCCGTCCGAACGGGCCAGCCGGTCGGCCAGCCGCTCATAGCCGACGCGTCCGGCGCGGGGCCGTTCGCTTTCGCCCAGAATGGCGCAGCGTTCGCCGCCGCGCATGAGCAGCGAGGCCAGCGCGAGGCACAGCACGCTGGCGCGGTCGCGCTTGGTGGGCAGAGACTTTGCGGACGCCCAGTCCATGCCCGGGCCGCCGTCGCGCCAGATATAGACCGAATTGGCGGCTTCCCATTCATTGTCGCGCACATAGACCGAATCGCCGCGTCCCGAACGCCGCCAGTCGATCCGGTTGACCGGGTCGGACACATCATAGGGCCGGTATTGCCAGAAGGTTTCGCCCTGTCCGGCGCGGCGGCGGCCATGCACCCCGGCCGCGACGAGCGCGGCCACCCGGTCGGCTTCGGCCAGCAGGGCCGGATAGCCCGACGCCAGCCGGTCGGCGTCCTGTCTGAGTGCGTGGGCGGAGGTCGCGACCGGCATGCCTAGCGGATGCGATCCTTCAATCGGTCGATCGTGCCGTCGATGGTCGCGCCGTCGGCGCGCGCCGCGAAGCTGAGCGCCATGCGGTGGCGTAGCACGGGACCGGCGAGATCGAGCACATCGTCGACCGATGGCGCCACGCGCCCATCGATCAGCGCCTTGGCGCGGCTGGCCAGCATCAGTGCCTGTCCGGCGCGGGGGCCGGGGCCCCAGGAAACGGTCTTGCGGATCGTCTCGTCGTCCGACTGATCGGGACGGGCGTTCCGGACCAGCGACAAAATGGCGTCGAGCACGTTTTCGCTGACCGGGAGTTTGCGCACGAGCGTCTGCATCTCCATCAGCTTTTTCGCCGTCATCGCCTTGGCGGCGTCCGGCAGGCTCGCGCCTGTCGTGGCGATGAGGATGTCGCGTTCGGTCGCCAGTTCAGGAAAGCCGACATCGATCTGGAACAGGAAGCGGTCGAGCTGGGCTTCGGGCAGGGGATAGGTGCCTTCCTGCTCGATCGGGTTCTGCGTCGCCAGCACGTGGAACGGCCGGGGCAGAGCGTGCGGCTTGCCCGCGATGGTGACGTGTCGTTCCTGCATGGCCTGCAGCAGGGCGGACTGGGTGCGCGGGCTGGCGCGGTTGATCTCGTCCGCCATCAGCAGCTGGGTGAAGATCGGGCCCTTGATGAAGCGGAAGGAGCGCTGGCCGCCCTCGGCCTGGTCCAGCACCTCGGAGCCGAGAATGTCGGCGGGCATCAGGTCCGGCGTGAACTGGATGCGCGACTCCTTCAGGCCCAGCACCGTGCCGAGCGTTTCCACCAGCAGCGTCTTGGCCAGACCCGGAACCCCGACGAGCAGCGCGTGCCCGCCCGACAGGATCGCCGTCAGAGCCAGATCGACCACGCGGTCCTGGCCGTAGATGACGTCGCCGATATTGGTGCGGGCTTGGGCGAGGGTTTCGACGGCCTGGCGGGCGGCATCCTGCGTGGCGGTGTCGATTGTCTGATCCATTGTTCGATCCAGGGGCTGGCCCATAATGCGTATCCATGCGTAAACTGTCTGATAGACCGCGTAACGATGCGCTCGCCGACGGGAAAGGCCCATGACCACTGAAAACACGTTAAATGGCGGTAAGTCCGACGATAAGTCGCAAGGTTTCTCCTTGCAGGACCTGATGGACGCGCTGGCCGACACATCGGACGGGCAACGGCCGGTCGACCGCTGGGATCCGGACTATTGCGGCGAGATGGATCTGGTCATCAAGGCAGATGGGTCGTGGTGGCACGAAGGGTCGCGGATCACCCGCAAGGGTCTGGTCGAACTGTTCGCCTCCGTCCTGCGCAAGGACGAAGACGGCCGCACCTATCTGGTCACGCCGGTCGAGAAGCTGGGCGTCCGGGTCGAACGCGCGCCCTTCATCGCGATTCGGGTGGACGCGACCGGCGAGGGCGAGGCCCAGCGCCTTTTCTTCACGACCAATCTGGACGAAACGGTCGAAGCCGGGCCGGACCATCCGATCCGCGTGGAAACCGATGCGGAGACGATGGAGCCCGACCCGTTCGTCCTGGTCCGGGGCCGTCTGGAAGCCGCGATCAACCGCCCGGTCTTCTACGAACTGGTGGAACTGGCCGTCGAGAATGACGGGGTGCTTGGCGTGTGGGCCGGCGGAGCGTTCTTCCCGCTCGGCCCAAAGGGCGCGCACGAGGCCTAGTTGGATCCGGCCCGATGGACTTGCCCGATGGATTTGCGCAATGGACTTGCCCAGTGGACTTGATCGAGCGGAAGCTGCGCCGGGCGTTCCTGCCCGTCGTCATCGATGACGGATCGGACGAGGTGACGCGCGAGACTCAGCGCGTCGCCGCCGTCCTGTTGCCCTTCGTCAAGCGCGCCTCCGGCTGGCACCTGATCTTCACACAGCGGCCCGAAACCATGCCCAACCATGCGGGGCAGATCAGCTTTCCCGGCGGCAAGGCGGAAGTCGGCGAATCGGTGTTCGACGCGGCTTTGCGCGAAACGAAGGAAGAGATCGGACTGGAGCGCACGGAGATCGAGGTGATCGGCCGCCTGCCGTCGTTCGACGCGGCGGGCCATTTCCGGGTGACGCCCTATGCCGGGATCGTCGATCCGGACGCCGAACTCGTCATCGACGCCCACGAAGTCGCGGAGGTCTTCGAAGTGCCGCTGAGCTTCCTGATGGATCCGGACAATCACGTGGCCAGGCCCGTGACCTTCGACGGTCGAACGGTGACCGTCTACTACATGCCCTATACGGGCCCGGATGCGGTCGAGCGCAACATCTGGGGCATGACGGCGGGCATGACGCGCCGGGTCTGGAACCGGGCTTTCAACGCGTCCTGAACGAACCAATCGCTTGCGGGAGGCGCCGCCTGGGCTATGAGCGGCGGCGATGGACACACCGCAACAGACATGGCCATTTCTGGACGACACCGGCGCGCAGCGGATCCTCGCCGCGCTGCCCGGCGGATCCACCCGTTTCGTCGGCGGTTGCGTGCGCAACGCGCTCTGGGACCTGCCCGTCTCCGACATCGACATGGCGACGCAACTGGAACCGGACGCCGTTCGGAAAACGCTGAAGACGGCGAAGATCAAGACCGTGCCGACCGGGATCGCGCACGGGACGCTGACCGCGGTCATATCCGGAAAGCCCTATGAAATCACGACGTTGCGGCGCGATATCGAGACGGATGGCCGCCGCGCCGTGATCGCCTATACCCGGAATTGGGCGGAAGATGCGCAGCGTCGCGACTTCACCGTCAACGCGCTCTATGCCGATGCGTCGGGCCAGGTCTTCGATCCGACGGGCGAGGGGCTGGACGATATCGCGGCCAAGCGCTTCCGTTTCGTCGGCGAAGCGGAAGACCGGGTGCGGGAGGACTATCTACGCATCCTGCGACTGTTCCGTTTCGTGGCCTGGTATGGCCAGGACGCGAAAATCACGAAGGACGCGTTGACGGCCTGCCGCAACAATCGCGCGGGCATGAAGATGCTGTCGGCCGAGCGGGTCTGGAGCGAGCTGAAGAAACTCCTCTCCGCGCGCGACCCCGTCCGCGCCGTGCGGATCATGTTGCAGCAGGAACTGCTCGAAACCCTGTTGCCCGAAGCGACGAATGTCGATGGGTTGGCGAAACTGGTCACTCTGGAAGCGCGAGAAGGGATCGTCCCGGATCCGATGCTGCGCCTGATGGCCATGATGGCGCGCGAGCCATTGTCGGCCGCGCTGCTGTCCAAGCGATTGAAGCTGTCAAACAGGGAATCTGAGCGGCTGAAGGCGTGGGCGTCCGATGGGGAAGACTTGTCGTCCGACATGCCGGAGCGCGCGCGGTTGCAGGCGATCTACCGGTCCGGCAAGCAGCCCATTCTCGACCGCGCGCGACTGCGCGCCGCCGGGGCGAGCGACGCGATCGAATCCGCGCGCTGGATGGGGCTGGCCGATCTGGCCATGGGCTGGACGCCGCCGGTTTTCCCGGTCCGCGGTGCCGATCTCCTCGCGGCGGGCGTGCCCAAGGGCCCGGGGCTGGGCAAGGCGATGAAAGCGCTTGAAGCGCTTTGGATAAAGTCCGGATTTTCCACGGAAAAACCTAAGCTGCTCGCCGCGCTGAAACTGCTGGGATATTGACATGGCGCTGACGTTGTTCATCGGCAACTACACCTATTCCAGCTGGTCGCTGAGGCCTTGGCTGGTCCTGCGCAAGATGGACGTGCCGTTCCAGAGCGTGGTGATCGATCTAGACGTTCCGGGTTACAAGGACCGCCTGCTGGAGCTCAGCCCGGCGGGAACCGTGCCCGTTCTGGACGTGAACGGCGAACGCATCCCCGACAGTCTCGCCATTGCGGAATTCTGCGCCCAGATGGTGCCGAACCTCTGGCCGAAGGACGAGGCCGATAAAGTCGAAGCGCGGCGCGTGACGCAGAGGATGCATGAAGGCTTCGAGGCCCTGCGCCGCGAAGCGCCGATGAACCTCAAGCGCCGGACGGATGGCCGCATGCCCGAAAGCTGCCTGAAGGACGCGGCGCAGGTCGTTGAAATGTGGGATGATCTGCTCTCCCGCCATGACGGCCCGTATCTGTTTGACGAATGGTCCATCGCCGATGCCTTCTACACGCCGGTCGCGACCCGGTTCGAAAGCTACGGCCTGCCGCGCTCTCGCCGGTCCGATACCTATATTTCGGAGCTGATGAGCGACGAGCATTTCCAGGAATGGGAAGCGCTCGCCTTCGCCGAAACGCATGTCCTGCCCGAAACGGATGCCGTGAATGCCCCCTAGATCCGATGTCTGTTTGAAGTCCATCATCCGCACCGTGCCGGACTTTCCCAAGCCCGGCGTGCAGTATCGCGACATCACGACCCTTTTGAGCCACCCCGAAGCGCTGGCCGCCTCCGTGCAGCGTCTGGCTGACCCGTACCGCGACGCCGGTGTGCACAAGGTCGCGGGCATCGATGCGCGCGGCTTCATCTTCGGCACGGCCGTGGCTATCGAACTCGGCGTCGGGTTCATCCCGGTGCGAAAGGCGGGCAAGCTGCCCTTCGACACGCTGGAGGAGGATTACGCGCTGGAATACGGCTCTGACACGTTGCAAATCCACGCCGACGCGGCCGCGCCGGGCGACAACGTCCTGCTGGTCGACGATCTGATCGCCACGGGCGGAACGGCGGCAGCGGCGATTTCGTTGCTTCGCCAGACGGGCTGCGACGTTCTCGGCGCGGCCTTCCTTGTGGATCTGCCCGACCTGCATGGCGCCACCCGCATCCGCAGCATGGACGTGCCTGTCACGGCGTTGGTGAGTTTCGATGGTGACTGAGAGGGATTTTCCGGAAACGTCGCTGTCGCGGTATGTGCGGTTCTATGCCCTGGTTCTCGCTCCGACGCTTCTCGCAGCGATCTGGGCCACGAAATATTTTCCGATAGCCGGCATGATGATCGTGTTCGCGGCGTCGCTATCCGCAGGCTTCACCGCACAACGTTTCGTGAAACGCGAAAGGCGCTCTCCGACGAAGCGCGAACGGGATCATCTGACCCATGTCAGCCTGCTGATCTGGTTGGCCTATCTCGTCATTCCGGGGATCATATACGGCCCCGGGCTGTTCCGGAACGTCGAATTCGACGTGTCGAGCCCGATACTGCTTGTCATCATGGTGGTGTTCGCCGCCATGATGATCGGCATCGCCGGCCTGCTTGTCGAAATCGCCTATGGCAGTTCCGCCGAGCGGCTCGCCAGGAAACGATCCGTCAAACGTTGAATTTGAACAACAGGACGTCCCCGTCCTTCACCAGATAGTCCTTGCCCTCCTGCCGGACTTTGCCGGCTTCCTTCGAGCCTTGCTCGCCGCCATGCTCGACATAGTCGTCATAGGCGGTGGTTTCGGCGCGAATGAAACCCTTTTCGAAATCGCCGTGGATGACGCCCGCGCAACGCGGGGCGGTCCAGCCGTCGCGGAAAGTCCAGGCGCGGGCTTCCTTCGGTCCGGCCGTGAAATAGGTCTTCAGGCCGAGCAGGTCGTACCCGGCGCGGATCAAGCGGTTCAGGCCCGGCTCTTCCAACCCGATGGCCTCTAGATATTCGGCTTGCTCTTCATCGTCCAGCACGGCCATTTCCGACTCGATCTGGGCGGATATGATGACAGCCTGGCTGCCTTCGGACTTGGCGTGGGCGACGACCTTGTCGGAGTAGGCATTGCCGGTCGCGGCGCTGTCCTCATCCACATTGGCGACATAGAGGACCGGCTTGGTCGTCAGCAGCTGCAGCATGCGCCACGCCTTCCGGTCGTCCGCGTCCACCTCGACCGTGCGGGCGGGCTTGCCTTCCTCGAGCGCGGCGATGGCCGTTTCGATCAGGCGCATGGTCTGCTCGGCTTCGGGGTCGCGCTGCTTGAGCTTCTTGTCCAGACCCGGCTTGCGCTTCTCCAGGCTTTCCAGATCGGCGAGCATCAGCTCGGTCTCGATGGTCTCGTAATCGGCCATCGGGTCGATCCGGCCTTCGACATGGGTGATATCCTCGTCCTCGAAACAGCGAAGAACATAGATGATGGCGTCAGTTTCGCGGATGTTGGCGAGGAACTGGTTGCCCATGCCTTCGCCTTTGGACGCGCCTTTCACCAGGCCCGCAATATCCACGAAGTTCATGCGAGCCGGAACGATCTGGGCGGACCTGGCGATCTTGGCGATGTCGAACAGGCGCGATTCCGGAACCGCCACGTCGCCGACATTCGGCTCGATGGTGCAAAAGGGATAGTTGGCGGCTTGTGCGTTAGCCGTTTTCGTCAACGCATTGAAAAGCGTGGACTTTCCGACATTGGGAAGCCCGACGATGCCGCATTTGAAACCCATGGTGGTCTACCTTGCAATATATTCGGCGACGCGCGTCTGGAAGACATCCGTCGCGCCTTCCGCCAAGTCGTCCGCGTAACGCGCGACGCCGTTGCACATGTCGTCGCGCAGATCGATCTCGTCCTTGGCGAAGCCCGACAGGACATAGCCGCTGACACGGTCCTTGTGACCCGGATGGCCGATGCCGAGCCGGATCCGCTGGAAGTCAGGCCCGCCGCACATCTGGTTGATCGATCGCAGGCCGTTATGACCGGCCAGACCGCCGCCCATCTTCACGCGCACCTTGCCGGGCGCGATATCGAGTTCGTCATGGAAGACCGTGACGCGGTCTAGCGGCACCTTGTAGAAGGCCATGGCCTTCTGCACGGCGATGCCGGACTTGTTCATGAAGGTCGTCGGCTTAAGGATCAGGATCTTCTCGGCGCCGATCGTGCCGGTGCGGGACAGGCCGTTGAACTTGGCCTGCTCCGATCCGAACCCGTGATCGTCGGCGATCGCGTCGACGACCATGAAGCCGATATTGTGGCGGTCGAGCGAGTGTTTCGCGCCCGGATTGCCGAGACCGACCCAGATCTGCATGATGTCGGGCTCTCTTCCGGGAAAGAGCCAGCGAAGCACTAAGCCTCGCCGTCGCCGTCCGTGTCGATTTCAGGATTCTGTTCGATGGCCGGCACTTCGTCCGCATCGACGTCTTCCTCGACGTCTTCCTCGATGGCCGCGCGCGACGCCTGCACGGTCGCGATCGTGAAGTCGCGGTCCGTGATGGTCGGCTTGGACCCTTTGGGCAGCGCAATGTCGGAGATGTTCAGCGTGTCGCCGATTTCCATCTTGGAGACGTCGGCTTCGAAGTGGTCCGGAATGTCGCCGGCCGGGCAGGTGACTTCGACGCTGTAGCGCACGACGTTCAGCGTGCCGCCTTCCTTGAGGCCCGGCGACTGGTCTTCACCGACGAATTGCACGGTGACCTCGACGTCGATCAGCGTCTTGTTGGTGACGCGGAAGAAATCGACATGTTGCGGGAAATCCGTGACGGGATGGAACTGAACGTCCTTGGTGAAGACCTTCTGCGTCTTGCCTTCGTGCGAGAGCTCGATCATCGAGCCGAGAAAGTCACCGGAATTGATGGCTTTCAGCACTTCGTTCATTTTCACGGAAACGGGAACGGCGTTTTCGTCGCCGCCGTAAACCACACCTGGCACCATGCCGTTGCGGCGGGCTTCGCGCGCCACGCCGGTTCCCGTGTTTTCACGCACGGTCACATCGAGAACAACACCCATCGGATCGATCCTACTCAATTGTTCGGTTTCAAAAGGAAAGCCGCCCCGGAAAGTGGAGCGGCTCGTTCGGGCGACCGTTTAGGCGACGCGCGGTCTCGATGCAAGTGGATGCGTCAGCCGAACAGCTTGCTCACGCTTTCGTCGTTGGCGATGCGGCGGATGGCTTCGCCGAGCAGGGTGGCGGCGGAAAGTTCGCGGATCTTGTCGCAGGCCTTCACGGCTTCGGGCTGGCCGATCGTGTCGAGGATGACGACTTCCTTCAGCTCGCTGTTCGTGATGCGCTCCACGGCCGGGCCGGACAGGACGCCGTGGGTGATGTAGGCGGAGACGGACGACGCGCCGTGATCCTTCAGCGCGGAGGCGGCGTTGGCGATGGTGCCGCCGCTATCGATGATGTCGTCATAGAGGATGCAGTTGCGTCCGGCCACGTCGCCGATGATGTTCATGACCTCGCTCTCGCCCGCCTTAGGGCGCCGCTTGTCCACGATGGCGATGTCGGCGTTGAACATCTTCGCGATGGAACGCGTCCGCACCACGCCGCCCGTGTCGGGCGAGACGAACATCAGGTCCTCGCGGTCCTTGGCCGACCATTGGTCCTTGATGTCGGTGACGAAGACCGGCTGGCCGAACAGATTGTCGGTCGGGATGTCGAAGAAGCCCTGGATCTGCCCGGCATGCAGATCGACGGTCAGGACGCGGTCGGCGCCTGCCGTGCTGATGAGGTTGGCGACCAGCTTGGCCGAAATCGGCGTGCGGCCGCCGGTCTTCCGGTCCTGCCGGGCATAGCCGTAATAGGGCACCACCGCCGTGATTCGCTTGGCCGAGGCCCGCACCAGCGCGTCGATCAGGATCAGCAATTCCATCAGATGGTCGTTGGCCGGGGCCGATGTCGGCTGGATCAGGAAGATGTCCTCGCCGCGGACATTCTCGTTGATGCGGGCGAAGATTTCCTGGTCCCGGAACCGCTCGATGTCGATATTGGTCAGGGGGACGTCCAGGACGTCGGCAATGTCACGGGCGAGTGTTTCGTTCGCCGTGCCGCTGATGAGCTTCATTGAGGGTCCCTCCCAAGGGCAATCGCGCGCGTCCCCTAGACGGGATGAATGGGCGTGTAAATCAGGCTGGGAGCATGATTGCGGATATGTTGCGCCCGAAGTCGCTTTTGCCGTTGTGAAGGCTGTGACGATAGCTGAACAGCCGGTCGGGTTCCGCATAGGTGTCGTGCCGACTGGGCGCCGCTTCGACGCCCAGCTTCGCCAATCGCGCCCGGACATAGGCGGGCAGGTCGAAATGCAGCTTGCCGCCCCGGACGAAGAACGCGTCCGCGTCACGGTCCTGGTCAAGCACGGCCGTTTCGAAGTCCGACCGCACTTCGAACGATCGCGGACCGATGCACGGTCCGATGGCGGCGCGGATGTCTCGGGCGCCTTGTCGGACCATCAGGTCGTGCGTCGCTTCGAGAATGCCGCCGACCGCCCCGCGCCAACCCGCATGACAGGCGCCGACGACCCCGGCCTCTGCGTCCTCCCACAGAACGGGGACGCAGTCCGCCGCCAGCGCGGCCAGCGCCAGGCCCGGCGTGCGGGTCACGAGTCCGTCGCCCTTGGGCCGCTCGGGCAGGGGCGCATCGATCAGATGCGCCGTCGCGGAATGGGTCTGCCAGCAATTCTGCAGCGCGGCGGCGCCCAGCCATCGCCGCACGCGGTCGCGGTTTTCCTCGACATTGGACCGCGCATCTTCGGAGCCGAGACCGCAGTTCAGACTGTCCCAGGGCGGCGGCGAGACGCCCCCCGCACGACCCCAGAACCCATGCGGGACACGCAGATGCGCGCTATGGTGAACCCGGTGATCCGTCACGTGAAGCCCAGCGGATGAGGCAGGCCGGACGAGGACAGGCAAACCGACTTGAACAATGTGCCCATCTCGTCCTCATCCAGCAGTCTATGCAGCTGCCGGAGAAGTTTGGGGCGCGCGCCCTCATGCTCGCGCAGCAGCGCGGCCGCCCGCACTTCGATGCCGAGACGCGACAGGAAGGTCCGTTGCGGCACGGGACCGTGAACGACGAGGCCCGCTTGGAGGGCGAGCGCGGCCAGCCCGGCGAAGTCCACGCGCGCGGTCAGGTCCGTGTCGCCCGGTGCGTCGAACGCGCCGACCTTTTCATGCCGCTTGATCGCTTGCAGCGTATCGCCGAATTCCGTGTGCGCGGGGCCGTAATCGATGAACAGCGCCCGGCCGCCACGCTGGGCGAACCGGTCGCGCAGATGGTCCACGATCTGTGCCGCGGCGGGGCAGATTTCCAGAAGGTCTCCATCCGCCGGGTCGGGATGCGTACCAGGAAAGGCCGTCGTCACGCTCTCGGGTGCGGTATGGCCGTCCGTTTCGAACCGCAGCTCGCTGCCGTCCGCGCCGACGCACCGTTCGCTCCAGCCGTCCGAAGTCTGGATGAATTGGCGGATGGGCAGGCAGTCGAGGAACTCGTTGCCGACGATCAGCGTCGGGCGGTTGTCCACATCGTCGAGCGTGTCCGCCCAGCCGACCTGGACGCCGCTCGCGCCGAGCGTTTTCGCTTGCACCGCCTGCAACGCCGCCGAGGCCTCGATGAGGACGACGTTGGCGGCCTTGAAGCAATCCGGTTGCAAGGCGACCGTCTTCAGCATGTCCGCCATCATCACGCCGCGTCCCGGTCCGAGTTCGACCAGGTTGAACCGGTCGGGCCGGCCGAGATCGTCCCAGCTCTGGATCACCCACAGGCCGAGGCATTCGCCGAACATCTGGCTGATTTCCGGCGCGGTGACGAAATCGCCGTCCGAGCCGAGCGGGTCGCGGGTCGGGTAATAGCCGTCCACCGGATCGAGCAGGCAGAGCGTCATGTATTCCGCGACGCTGATCGGGCCAGTCCGGTCGATCCGCGCACGGATGCGCTGGGCGAGCGCCGTGGATGCCATCGATCTAGGCCGTTCCAGGCGTGGCCGTCTTGCCGGTCCCGATCCTGCGGCTGGCATAGGCGGGCTCGACCGCGGCCCGGCGCGCCGCCCAGATCGCGACACCCAGACCCACGGCGACCATGGGCAAGCTGTAGGCCATGCCGCGCGTCAACATTCCGAATTGCGGGATATTGTCCGGTGTGCGGACGAATTCGACCATGAAGCGGAACACGCCGTAGCCCATGACGAACACGCCCGTGATCAGTCCGGGCTTGGTCAGACCCTTGAAGCGCGTCGTCAGCACGCGCAGGATCAGCCACAGGACGAACCCCTCCAGAAAGGCTTCGTAAAGCTGACTCGGATGGCGCGGCAGGCTGTCCGGCGCCGTTTGGAAGATCACGCCCCAGGGCAGGTCAGTCGGGTGGCCGTAGAGTTCCTGATTGACGAAATTGGTGATGCGCACCAGGCCGAGCCCGATCGGCGCGCCGATGCAGGCCAGATCGGCGAACCGCATGTAGGAGGTCTTCTTGCGCCAAGCCGCATAGCCCACGGCGGCGCAGACGCCGAGAAAACCGCCGTGAAAGCTCATTCCCCCGTCCCAGATCTTTAAAACGTCAAAGGGCGCCGTCCAGATCATGTCGATCGAATAGAGCAGGACGAAGCCGATACGGCCGCCAATCAGGATTCCGAGGAAGGCATAGAACATGAGGTCCGAGAGATCCTCACGCGTCGGGATGATTTGCGGGCCGCGGGTCGGACCCGGCGGCAGCCAATGCTTGCCGGTTTCCGCGATGCGAACTGCGTATAGGTAGGCCGCGAACAGTCCGACCACATAGGCGATGCCGTACCATTTCACGGACACGGGCCCGATCTCGAGCGCCGTCTCGTCCAGCCATGTCGGAAAAACGATCGCGCCGAAAAGGTCGATGAGGGAAATCATGGGGCCGCTCTACCGAAGGGAAGGGGGCGTGGGAACCCGCAACTGGCAATCGGAGGCGCCCATACCTAGATGATGCCTAGACGAAGCGTGACATCATACGGAGCCCCTCATGCAAACCCGCAACAAGCCGCTATCCGACATCTCCAATCTGTTCGCCAGTGCCGTGGGCGCAGCCAAGGGCGTGGGCGACGAGCTGAAGGCCGTCACCCGGTCGCAGGCGGAGAAATTCATCGCCGACATGGATCTCGTCACGCGCGAGGAACATGATGTGCTGAAAGCCCGCTTGGACGTGATGCAGGCCGAGCTGGATTCACTCAAGTCCGCGTCGAAGCCGACACGGGCCCGCAAAGCCGCGCCGAAGCGGCGGACGACCCAGTCAGACAAGAAAACCTGACTTCTGCCCCGCTTCGAAATGTGATAGTCTCGGAGCCATGAAACTCTTCGGACATGCCAGTCTGTTCTGCCTGGCCGCCATCGCATCCGGCTGCGCGACCTCTGACCGCCAGAGCCGGGACGACGCGGTCGCGGAGCTGCTCGCCGATCCGCGTGTCGGACCGCCGGCTGAGCGCGTCTGTTTCGCCAGCAACATCGACCGCTTCACGGACTCGACGCCCTATTCGGTCGTTCTGAGCGTTTCGCCAAGCCAAGACTATCTGGTGACGACGCGCTACTGCCGGGATCTGGAGCGCGCTCAGAGCCTGAGGCTGGACTCGAACATGAATTGTCTGGCGCGTTTCGACGGCATCCGGATCTACGAGACCGCGTTCGGAACCAATTCTCGAGGCGCGCTGGGGTTCAATCGATGCGTCGTCGATGAAATCTACGAGTGGGACGCGGATGCAGCCGAGGATGGCGGGGGCTGACTTCGGTTTCCAGGCCGGGCGTCCCCGGCACGACATGCCGGGGACGGGGCCGAAACGGTGCCATCCTAGTCTCAGACGGACCTTGTGCCGCCGTCGAGGTCCGGGATCCGCAGGACTTGGCCGGGATAGATTTCGTCCGGATCCTTCAGCATCGGCCGGTTGGCGTCGAAGATCTTCGGATACAGGCTCGCCTTGCCGTAATGGGTCTGCGCGATGGCCGACAGCGTATCGCCGCGTTCGACCGTGTGGAAGCGCGAGGCCCGTCCGGCCGTGCGCGTGGACAGGCCGTCCTTCACGCCGCTGACACCTTCGATATTGCCGACCGAGAGAATGATCTTTTCCTTCATCTCCTGGCTGGCCGCTTCGCCCTTGACGGTCACGACGCCGTCTTCGTCGACGGACATGTTCACGCCGTCCGTTTCGAGGTCGTAGCTTTTGACTTCCTTTTTGAGCTTCTCTTCGGCGTCGTCGTCTCCGAACAGTTTTCCGAGGCCGCGGCCCGCCGCTTTGACGAAGGGGATCAATCCGAACATGCGTTATTCTCCTGCGAGTGGATAAAGGTTGGATAGCGGGGACATCCCGCTTCCCGAAAGCCTAACGCGCTGGAACCGCTTCGGTGCCATTTCGCGCAACCCCCATTTCGCGCAACCCCTAGGGGGATCAAGAGGGGGATTAAGGTGTTGGCCTGGGACAAGGGGTTCGCTATTGGCGCACGCAATACCTTCAACGTGCCGCCCGCGCGGCGCTGCCAACGCGACAAGGACCGTTCATGGCCTCTCTCATCCAAGCCGGCGTCAGCATTTTCGGTCTGTTCACCATGGACCCGGCCCTGCTGGCGTTTGCGATGATCTTCGTCTTCTTCGCCGTGCTGAACTATATCGACAAGAAGCGCATCGACTAGAGCGACGCTCTCGTGGCGTTGCTCGCCCCCACGCTTTTGCTGATCCTCGGCCTCGTCATCCTCGTCGTGGCGGGGGACGTGCTCGTGCGCGGGGCGGCCGCGCTGGCGCGCCGGTGGGGCATACCGGCCCTGATCGTCGGCCTGACCATCGTGGCGTTCGGCACGTCGGCCCCCGAACTGGTCGTCAGCGTCGGGGCCGTGCTGGACGGGGTCGGCAACATGGCGGCCGGCAATGTGGTCGGCTCCAACATCGCCAACGTCCTGCTGGCGCTGGGACTGCCCGCGCTGATCATGGCCATTCCGACCAATCTGAGCGGCGTGGCGCGCAACACCTTCGTCTGCATCGTCGCGACGCTGCTCTTCATCGGTCTGGCGTTCCTGGGCAATCCCATCATCTGGTGGCAGGGCGCGATCCTGTTCGCCGGGATCGTGATCTACCTGACCTGGATGTTCTTCCTCGCCCGCGCGGGCGTGGACGAGACGATCCTGGAGGAGATGGCCGAGATCGAGGAAGGCCAGGGCGGTCTGCCGAAATCCATCTGGGTCGATGTCCTGTATGTCGGCGCCGGACTGGTCGGCCTCTTCTTGGGCGGAGAACTCATCGTCGGCAACGGCATCGCGCTGGCCTCCGGACTGGGCGTCTCGGAAACCGTCATCGGCCTGACCATCGTCGCCATCGGCACCTCCCTGCCGGAAATCGCGACAGTCGTCTTGGCGACCTTGCGCGGCCATTCCGAAGTGGCCATCGGCAACGTGCTGGGCTCTAACGTGTTCAACCTGTTCGCCGTGATGGGCGCGGCCGGTCTGGCCGGGCCCGTGCTGGTGGAACCGAGCCTCTTCCGGTTCGACTTCTGGGTCATGCTGGCCACGACATTCATCCTGATGCTGTTCGTGATGACGCGCAAACCGATCGGCCGGAAGACCGGGGCGCTGTTCGTGCTATGCTATATTCTCTACATGGCTGCCGTCGGCTTCGGCCTGGCCGGATAGTCCCGTGCAAGTCGAAATCGAAAAGGATTTCCAGTTCGAAGCGGCGCATTATTTCGGCCATGCCGACGCCAACGACCTGTTCAAGAAGATCCATGGCCACAGCTTCAAGGGCCGCGTGACGATCCGCGGTGAGGCACAGTCCGACAAGGGCTGGGTGCGCGACCTCTGGAAGATCGAGACCATCGTGAAGGATACGGTCGCCCCGCTCGACCACGCCTTGCTCAACGAGGTCGAAGGCCTGGAACAACCGGCGCTGGAGCGCATCGCGCTGTGGATCTTCGAGCGGCTGGAGCCGCAACTGCCGGGCCTGCACTGCGTCGAAGTGGGCCGCCCGTCCTGCGGCGAACGCGCGCGGATCTATGCCGACAGCGTGAGGGCCGGTTGAGAACGGTCCTGATCACCGGCGGCGCGGCGCGCATCGGCGCGTACATTGCGCGCGGCCTGGCCGCCGATGGCTGGACCGTCTGCATCCACTACCGCACCTCCGGCGCTCCGGCCGAAGCCTTGGCCTCGGAAATAGGCGGCGTGGCAGTCAGGGCGAACCTGCGCGTTCCGGCCGACGTGTCCGGTCTGGTGGACGCTGCCAGAGCCGCCCTGGGCGCACCGCTCTATGCGTTGATCAACAATGCCTCGACCTTCGATCCTGACGGTGCGGACGACTTCACCGACGCGACCTTCGATCATCATATCGATGTGAACCTGCGCGCCGCGCTGCACCTGTCGCGCGACTTCGCGGCACAGGCGCCGGGGCAGGGCGCGATCGTCAACATGCTCGACCAGCGCATGCTGCGCCCCCATCCCGGCTATTTCACCTATGGTGTGGCCAAGGCCGGACTGCACTGGGCGACCCGGACCATGGCGCAGGCCTTCGCGCCGGACGTGCGCGTCAACGCCGTCGGC
This sequence comes from uncultured Algimonas sp., assembly GCF_947498175.1. Lineage (GTDB taxonomy): Bacteria > Pseudomonadota > Alphaproteobacteria > Caulobacterales > Maricaulaceae > Litorimonas. The sequence continues at coordinate 228,033 of NZ_CANMJB010000001.1, forward strand.
CCGGGCCCGACCCTGCGCAACCACATGCAGACCGAGGACGAGTTCGAGCGGGAACGGCGGGGCACCTTGCTCGGCCACGGCTCGCCACCGGACCAGATCGTGGACACGGTGCGCTACCTGCTCAGCGCGACCAGCGTCACCGGACAGATGGTCGCCGTCGATGGCGGCCAGCACCTCAATACCGAGCCCTGACCATGAACCGACCCGTCTTCCGCCGTTTTTCCCGCCGCGAGAAGGTTTCGACCCGCATCATGGTGCGCGGCCTGCTGATCCAGGCCAGCATCGGCGTGCACCCGCACGAACACGAACAGACCCAGCCGGTCGTCATCGACATCGAACTGGACATGGGCGGCATGGCGCTGCCCAAAGGCGACCGGCTGTCCGAAACGCTCGACTACGCCCTCGTGGCCGAAGCGGCGGAACGGATCGCCTTGAAGGCCCACGTCCAACTCGTTGAAACATTGGCCGAACGCATCGCCGATTGGGCGTTGGCCGAAGACAGCCGCGTCCAGCGCGTCGCCGTCTCCATCGCCAAGCCGCAAGCCTTGCTGAAGGCGGATGCGGCAGGCGTGGAGGTGGTGAAGAGCCGCTAGGTCCCGGTTGCGGGGCGGCCGGCCACATTCGCGCCGCATTTCGACCACAGGCGAGACAACATGATCCGACTGTGTTCCAGCGTTGTCTTCGTTGCGGGCGTGTCACTGATGCCAATGGCGGCTCAGGCGCACATCAACGGCCATAAGCAATGCACGGCGCAGATCGGCGACCTTTTGCCCGCGCCGGATTTCAAGACGGCGCTGCCGGGATTGAAAACGCAAACCGCGCAATCGGCGCCGGTCGATCAATATTCCACGCCGGAGGAAATCCGCGCAGCCGCGAGCGCTTCACCGACCCTGGTCTTCTCGATGCCCTGGTACGGCCCCTATCCCGACCGCACCAGCCCGGACACGTACGAACAACCCGTCACGACGCCGGCCTACGATGTCGAAAACCAGCGCTTCTCGATCACGGACGGCGCGCTTCGCGCCCATTTCGCCACGCAGCAAGGCGTCGACCAATACGGCACGTTCGCCGTCCGTTACAATGCGAGCTTCGTCGCAACCGGCACGGCGATGATCGCGAATAGCTGGGGCGACAGTTTCGAGCGCAAGACCTACAAGGGCGAGGCGTATCAGATCTTCGATCACTGGGCGGCCGACCCGCCCCCCAACATGCCCAAGACCGGGATCCATTCCGGCGATCCGGACGAACGCGCGCGAGCCTGCGGGTCGGATTGCGCCATCGGCAAGCGCCCGCTCATGGTGCACATGCCGATCGGACGCGACCATGCGTGGGAACGGAAACAGAATCTCGACCGGCCCGTCCATAAACCCATGCAGTTCATCAACATGTCGCCTGCGGAAGCCCGCGCCAACGACAAGGCCCTCAAGCGCGTCGTCGTCGCCACGCCCAAGGCGCCGTATTACGTGACGCAGACGGAGAACGCCCCGATCAAGGGCCTGCCGCGCCACAGCGAGACCATTGTGCACACATTGCATGCCGACATTCACTGCATCATCGTGACGGATCGCGACGACAGGATTCAGGGCGTGTACCAGACGACCTACAACAAGACCGCCTACGGCCCGCTGGGCCATCAGGTGCAGTCGGGTCACGAAGCATCCGGCGCCCATTCGAAGACCAGCGTGATCGACCGCTACATGCCGGCGGACTGCGCGTCCGACACGGTCAGGGACAGCCCCGCTCTGACGGCGCAATGCCAGGCGATCCGGGCTCAGCTCCAGAAAACCTACGACACGGTCATGGACTGAACGGGGCGCATTTTGCACGCTGCAACCGGCCCGATTTCGATAGGCGCGTCCGGCGCGCTGATATAACTCTCCTGCATGACCTCCCGCTTCGACAGCCTCAACGTCCTCGGCACGCCGTTGCAGGCCTGTTCGACCGATCCCATGACCGGCTGGTTCCGGGACGGGTGCTGCGAGACGCAGGCGGCGGACCGGGGGCGGCACATCGTCTGCGCCGTGATGACGGACGACTTCCTGCAGTTCAGCAAGGTGCAAGGCAATGACCTGACCACGCCGCGGCCCCAATACCGGTTTCCCGGATTGAAGGCGGGCGACCGCTGGTGCCTGTGCCTGGACCGGTGGCGCGAAGCCCATGCGGCGGGCCGGGCGCCGTCCGTCGTGCTGGAGGCCACGCACCAGATCGCGCTAGAGCGTGTGACACTTTCTACACTGCGGGCGTTTGCAGTGGAGGCTTCGGACTCCTAGATTCAATCGTGTGAACCCGCACGAATCGGACAGCAAGGTCGAGGACTTGACCGCCGAAGGCGACGCGCCCGCGCGGCTGGCCGACGTGCGCGTGCGCCAGCACGGCCCCGACCGCATCAAGCACTATGTCGCCCGCCTGCCCAACAAGCCGGGCGTCTACCGCATGACGGACGAGCACGGCACGGTCCTCTATGTCGGCAAGGCCAAGGACCTGAAGAAGCGGGTCACCGCCTATACGGCCTATGACCGGCACCCGACCCGGCTGCGCCGCATGATCCGCGCGACGACCAACATGGAATTCGTCGTCACCGAGAGCGAGGTCGAGGCGCTCCTGCTCGAAGCGCAGCTGATCAAGCGGCTCAAGCCGCGCTACAACATCCTGCTGCGCGACGACAAAAGCTTTCCCTACATCCTCGTGCGCAAGGACCATCCGGCCGCGCAAGTGGTCAAACATCGCGGCGCGAAGAAGATCGAGGGCGACTATTACGGTCCGTTCGCCAGCGCGGGCGCTGTCAACCGCACGCTGGACACGCTGCAACGCGCCTTCCGCCTGCGCAATTGCTCGGACAGCATCTACGAGTCGCGCACGCGGCCCTGCCTGCAATACCAGATCAAACGCTGCTCAGCGCCCTGCACGGGCGTGGTCGATCTGGACGAATACGGCAAGCTGGTCGACGACGCCGAAGACTTCCTGAAAGGCCGCTCCGACACGCTGCGCCAACGCCTGCAGGCCGAAATGGACGAGGCCTCCAAGGCGATGCGGTTCGAGAAGGCGGCCGAGCTGCGCGATCGGCTGCACGCGCTGGCGCGGATCACCGGCGGCAGCCTGGGCAAGATCAACCCGAAGACGTTCAGCGACGGCGACGTCATCGCCGTGCATTCGGCGGGTGGGCAGAGCTGCGTGCAGGTGTTCTTCTTCCGCGCAGGTCAGAACTGGGGCAACAGCGCCCATTTCCCGCGCCACGAGAAAGACCAGGGCCCCGAAGAGGTGCTGGATGCCTTCGTCGCGCAATTCTATTCCGACAAGCCGGTTCCGAAAGAAATCTTCCTCTCCCACGTCCTGCCGAGCCACGCCTTGATCGAAACCGCCCTGTCGGAACGCGCCGACCGCAAGATCACGCTCAGCGTGCCCCAGCGCGGCGAGAAGAAGACGCTGCTGGAGACGGCCCGGCGCAACGCCGAGGAAGCGCTCGGCCGTCGCATGGCGGAGACCAAGAACCAGGCCAGATTGCTCGACGGAGTGCGCGAACTGTTCGGCATGGAACAGCCGCCGAACCGCATCGAGGTGTACGACAACAGCCACAATCAGGGCAGCAACGCCATCGGCGCCTTCGTCGTCGCCGGACCGGAAGGCTTCCGAAAGCGCGACTACCGCACCTTCAACATCAAGGAGACCGAAGTCACGAACGACGATTTCGGCATGATGCGCGAAGTGCTGACGCGGCGTTTTTCCCGGCTGGTCAAGGACGACACGCTGGAATGGCCGGACCTGGTGCTGATCGACGGTGGCAAGGGGCAGCTCTCGGCCGTGACCGGCGTGCTGGACGAGCTCGGCGTGCTGGGCCGGATCACGCTGGTCGCCATCGCCAAGGGACCGGACCGTAACGCCGGGCGGGAGACCTTCTACATGAACGACCGCGACCCGTTCACCCTGCCGCCGCGCGAACCGGTCATGTACTATCTGCAACGCCTGCGCGATGAGTCGCACCGCTTTGCCATCGGCACGCATCGCTCGCGGCGAAAAAAGGACATGAAACGCAGCCCGCTCGATGGTATCCCCGGAGTCGGGCCGGGGCGCAAACGCGCTCTGCTGGCGCATTTCGGTTCGGCCAAGGCCGTCAAGAACGCGTCCGTGGACGAACTGTCCGGTGTGGAGGGCGTCAGTCGAAAGCTGGCGCAGGCGATACATGACTACTTCCACGAATGAGCCGCGCTCCGACGATGACGCCGTCATAGCGCCCGGAGGCGGGGGCGGCGCGTTCGCCGACGGGCTGACCTTCGTCCGGCTGGCGGTCACGCCCCTCATCATGGCGCTGATCCTCTGGCAATGGCCGGAGCCGCAGATCGCGATCCTGGCCAGTGTCCTGTTCATCGTCGCGGCGCTGTCGGACGTGTTCGACGACTTTTTCGGCGGCGCGGCGCGCGGCGCGCTCAGACGTTATGGGTATCTCGATGACGTGGCGGACACGGTGTTGATCGTGGGCGTGCTAATTGCGCTGAGCGTCGTGCTGTGGCGCAACGGCTTGTTCCAATGGGCCTTTGCCGTGCCGGCGGTCATTCTGGTCGGACGCGAGTTGCTGGTCGGCCTGGTCAAGGGCTACGAACTGTCGCGCTTCGGCTGGCCAGACAATCCTTTGTCCAATGCCAAGGGCGGGTTCGCCATGCTCGGCACCTGCCTGCTGGTGGCCTCGCCCTGGCTGACCCAATGGACGGACAGCCTGCGCGCCGGGACGGACCGGGCCATGGATGTCTACGGATCCGTCTCGCCCTGGCTCTGGATCGCGGGCCAGGCCTGCCTGTGGATCGCCGCCGTCTTTTCCGTCCTGTCGGCCTACCGCATCCTGACGCATGTGCGTTCGCCGGAAAGCGACCCGGATGTCTGACCTCGACCTGGCGTCCCGGCATCCGCTGTTCTGGGTGCCGAATGCGCTGACCATCGCCCGCATCCTGCTGATCCCCGTCTTCATCATCGGCATCCTGTCGCTGGAATTCGGCTGGGGCAGCCCGCTGGGGCAGCTGGTCGTTCTGGGCCCGCTTTTCGCGCTCGCCGCCTTCACCGACTGGCTCGACGGCTATCTGGCGCGCCGCTGGTCCGTCGTGACCGGCTTCGGGCGGATGATCGATCCGATCGCCGACAAGCTGCTGGTGGCCGGATGCCTGATCGCTTTCATGATCGCCGCCAGAGGCGATTGGCTGTTCCTCGTGCCCGGCCTCGTCATCATCTTCCGCGACATCCTCGTCTCGGGCGCGCGCGAACACGCGGCGCTCACGGGCCGCGTCATGAGCCCGACCCAGCTGGCCAAGTGGAAGACGGCGTTCGAACTGCTGGGCATCGCCGTCCTGATCGTCTGGGCGTTGTCGCGGGCCTATCTGCCGATCGATTCGGTGATCCCGGACATCGCCGACGCGTCCTACGCACTCGGCCTCGGCCTCATCTGGCTCGCCGCGCTCCTGTCCGCCTATACCGGGTCGCTCTATCTGCGGGACGCGATCCGCGATTAGGGCAGGGACGCCACAGTGCAAGGCCGACCGACGGCTGCTTGCCTGTCCTGATCCCCATTCCGCTCATACCAGGCATGTCGGCGCCGAGGTCGAAGCCGCACAGCCCCGGAGAGGCCGAACCCTGGTTCACGATATCCGTTGGGATAATGGGGATCGAGGAGTGTCGCGCGCCTGCTTACGACATCCGGTCACGCCATGGCTCTCCCCACCCCTCATCCCGGGCTCGACCCGGGATCCATCTCCCAACGGTTCCAGCTGGCCCAGCCGTCCCGTGATGGACCCCGGATCAAGTCCGGGGTGAGGTGTATGGGAGACGCCGTCCCCGACATTCGTGGCCGGGGACAGACGGGGGAAGACCGCACAGGCCGCCCTTTCCCGACGCCCATCCTCGTTTATCGCACAAACCTTCCGCGTCTTCGCCCGCGCCAACCCCTTGTCCCCCCACGCTTTCCCTCCCGCCCATCCGAAAGAATCGACAATTAGATCCCCACTCTGCGAACCTGTGCTATCTTCCGCCCCGTTCGCTGCAAGACACGAGGAGGGGCGTAACCCTCGGTGCAGCGGGCAGGAGCGAGGGCTCGGTAGTGTGAGCGGGGATCCTTCCGCCGCATGAGGACTGTGAAGAGCAGTCCGCGGGTCGTCTCCGGGAGAGCCGACGCCGGGGTCTGACAAACCCCGGTGCAATCGTAGCCCCGGAGAGGACCGCGCACCGCCGGGTGGAGAGGTCGGCCGACCTACGCAGCGGCCGATCGCCTCCGACGTAACGCTCCGACGTGTGGCTGGTCCCTGCGATCCGCGCGCGCTTAAGATCCCCGCTCTCGCCAGGGTCGGCGGTCGGGGGGAGGCCGTGGAGCGCAGAGGGTGGGCCGCACGCCGGGCGGCGATGTCGGGCCGGACTCCTCGCGCGGGCCTTGCCTTCGTGAAAATGGTTCTTGTTTCCCCTTCCCCGTCACGGGGCAGGGCCCGCGCCTCGTGTCGCCTTCGCGGCACAAACGCAACCCCGCCGTGGCCCCGATGCCCGGTCGCACGATGACACTCGCCCGATGATCAATCAGCCCTCGCCCCCGGACAGGGACGCCCTCGCGCGGTTGCGTGCGGTCCATCGCCCGACCCTTTGCAGCCAGACGAAACGGCCGGAGACGGATCCCGGATCGAGCCCGGGATGAGGGAGAGGAGAAAGGGTGCCGGGAGCGAATGTGACAGCACGACCGGAAAAGACCAAACCGTCGTCCCCGGCCATGAATGCCGAGGACGGAAAGGAGAGGCCGGAGAGAAGGGGTGCTTCGCGATGAGCAGACGGAGCCGCCGCCTGGGGCTAGAGGCTGATCTTCCCCCGCACCAGCGCGTCATAGTCGGCCGCCAGTTCCTTGATCGTGTCGCCCACGCGATAGTGAATGCCCTGGATTTCGCGAACCGGCGTGACCTCGGCGGCCGTGCCGACCACGAAGGCGCCTTCGAAATGCGGCATTTCGCTGGGGTAGATGTCGCGGCGGTGGACGGTGATGCCGCGCTTTTCCGCCAACTGGATGACCGTATCGTAGGTGATCCCTTCCAGCAATATGTCGTTGGTCGGCGTGTGCAGCTCGCCGTCGCGCACGAAGAAGATATGCGCGCCGGTGCATTCGGCGACGCGGCCGCGATAGTCGTACATCAGCGCGTCGTCCCAGCCTCCGGCGGCTGCCTTGTCCTTGGACAAGGTGCAGATCATGTAGAGCCCGGCCGCCTTCGCCTTGCACGGAATGGTGTCGGGCGCGGGGCGTTTCCAGTCGGAGATCATCAGGCGGATGCCGGCCATCTTGTCCGGGAAGTAGTTGCCCCAGTGCCAGCAGGCGACGGCCAGATGGATGACGTTGTTCTTCGACGCCACGCCCATCATCTCAGATCCGCGCCAGGCGACGGGGCGGACATAGGCGTCGCCCAGGCCCGATCTGGCGAGCGCGTCCACGCAGGCCTGGTCGATCTGTTCGGTCGTGTACGGAATCTCGTAACCCAGCAGATCGGCCGAATTTCGCAACCGCGCGCTGTGATCCGTCAGGCGGAAGATCTCGCCCTCATAGGCGCGGTCGCCTTCGAACACGGCGGAGCCGTAATGGAGCGAATGGGTCAGCACATGCACTTTCGCGTCGCGCCAATCGATGAATTCGCCATCGACCCAGATATGGCCGTCGCGGTCGTGATAGGGTTTTTCGAGCATGGGGAACGTTTCCACTTGGACGCGGGAGAAAGGATGCGGGATGAGGGCCGTCGAAGCGGCCGCCTGCACTGCGGCGCATTCTTGTCTTGGTGCGCGGTAAGTCAACCGCCATAAGGACGCGAAGGGAGTATGAATTGGATCAGCAGGCAACATATCTCGACCGCAGCGACACGCATGTGCTCGTCATCGACGATGACGACCGCATCCGGGACCTGCTCGCCCGCTATCTGGGGCGCGAGGGCTACCGGGTGTCCACGGCGCGCAGCGCGGCGGAGGCGCGCGCCAAGATGGCCGGGATCGAATACGACCTGCTGATCGTGGACGTGATGATGCCGGGCGAGGACGGGGTCAGCCTGGTCGCGGACCTGCGCACGCTGATGGACATTCCTGTGATCCTGCTGACGGCGTTGGGGGACCCGGCGCACCGCATCCGCGGCCTCAAGGCCGGGGCGGACGACTATCTGGCCAAGCCGTTCGAGCCCGAAGAGCTGTTGCTGCGCATGGACGCGATCTTCCGCCGCACGGGCCGGAAGACTGTGGGCGACCGGGTGCTGTTCGGCGATTTCGTCTTCGACCTGCGCACCAGCGTGCTGACGAAGGACGGCGACGTCGTGCGCCTGACGACGAGCGAGACGGATCTGCTGGATCTGCTGGCGCGGCAAGGCGGCGGGACGGTGTCGCGCTACGTCCTGTCGGAAAACGTCAACGGCGACAGCGAGCGCGCCGTGGACGTGCAGATGACGCGGCTGCGCCGCAAGCTGGAAGACAATCCGTCCGAGCCGTGCCACCTGTTGACGGTGCGCGGCAAGGGCTACCGCCTGGTCGCCGAGCCGGAAAGCCCCCCGATACCCGCAACCGGCACCTAAGGTGGGGCTGAGCCTGCGCCAGATCGCGCCCAAGTCGATCTTCGGGCGCAGCCTGCTGATCATCATCCTGCCGATCGTGATCATGCAGATGATCGTCGCCTACATCTTCTTCAACGCGCATTGGGCGACGGTCACGGCGAACATGACCGAATCGGTGGCGGCCAGCGTGGCCGTGGCGACGGAGCTGTACGACCGCAATCCGACGGAACGCAACGCGCAGGCGCTGGACGACCTGCTGCGGCCCGACATGCAGTTGTCGGTGCGGCTCAAGCCCGGCGACGCGCTGCCGACCTCGCGGCGGCGCAACTTCTATTCCGTGCTGGACCAGTCGATCGGCCGGGCCTTGTCCAATGCGATCGACGAACCCTACTGGTTCGACACGACGCGCTATCCGAACCATATCGACATCCGCGTCCAGGTCGATGAAGGCGTGCTGCAATTCTACGCCGCGCGCGACCGGGTCTTCGCGCCGACGGGCTATGTCTTCATCTTCTGGCTGGTGACGGCGACGATCCTGCTGACTTTGGTCTCGGTCGTCTACATCCGCCGCCAGAGCGTGCCGATCCGCGAACTGGCCGACGCCGCCGACGCCTTCGGCAAGGGCCAGGATATCGGTCCCTACAAGCCGCACGGCGCGGTCGAGGTGAGGCGCGCCGGGCAGTCCTTCCTGAAGATGCGCCAGCGCATCCGCCGGCATATCGAACAGCGCACCTTGATGCTGGCCGGCGTCAGCCACGATCTGCGCACGCCCCTGACCCGGCTGAAGCTGGCCCTGTCCATGGCCGAGACGCCCGAGGACATCGCGGCCGCGCGCCGCGATCTGGACGAGATGGAGGCGATGCTGTCCGCCTATCTGGATTTCGCCCACGGAGCCGGGCAGGGCGCACCGGAGGAGATCGCTCTGGACGGCTTCGTGGCGGAGATCGCCGCGGCCGAAGGCGTCGCCGCCGAAAGCGACGGACCGGTCGAGATCGAGGCGCGGCCGCAGCTGCTGCGCCGCGCGGTCGTGAACCTGATCAACAATGCGCGAAAATATGCGGGCGAGCCGCGCCTGTCATCGGAGACGACCGACACGCACGTCTTGATCCACGTGGACGATGCGGGCGGCGGCATACCGGAACACAAGCGAGAGGACGTGCTGCGGCCGTTCTCGCGGCTGGACGATGCGCGCACGCAGAACGTCGAAGGGGTCGGGTTGGGTCTGGCCGTGGCGCGCGACATCGCGCAGACCCATGGCGGGCGGCTCAAGCTCGACGACAGCCCGTGCGGCGGGCTGCGGGCGACGATCCAGCTGCCGCGCTAACCGGACAGCTCGCCGGCGCGGCGAAAGGCGGCCTGCGCAGCGCGGCGCATCAGCGCTTCCAGTTCGCCGGAGCCTCCCAGCACGTCGAGCGCGGCCTGGGTCGTGCCGCCGGGCGAGGTCACGGCTTCGCGCAATTCCGCGGCGGATGCGTCGGACGCCTCCAGCATGGCACTCGCGCCGATGACGGTCTGCCGCGCCAACTGCCGGGCCGTCTCCTCCGGCAGCCCGATGGCGAGACCGGCGGCGGCCAGCGTCTCGCAGACGTGGAAGAGGTAGGCCGGGCCCGATCCGGATATGGCGGTGACCGCGTCGATTTGCGTGTCGCTTTCGACGCGCAGCACCGCGCCGCTCGCCCCCAGCAGCGCTTCGACCTGTGCCAGATGCCTGTCCGGAAAGTCGTCGGCGACGAACGCTGTCATGCCTTGTCCGACGGAAACGGGCATGTTGGGCATGGCCCGGACGATAGGATTGTCTTCGAAGACGGCGCTCAGCGTCCCGAGCGTCAGTCCCGCCATGATGGAGATGATCAGGGCGTCGGGGCCGACCGCCTTGGCGATATCGGCGCCGATGTCCGGAAACAATTGCGGTTTGACCGCCAAGAGGACGGTCTCGATGGTGCGCGGGATATCGCCGGGACCGGGCAAGTGTTTCGCGCCGCGTTCGATTGCATAGACGGCTTCGGTTCCCGGAGCGGGGTCGAGGACGGCGACATGGCGCGGTGCCATGAGGCCGCTCTGCAGCCAACCGGCCAGCAGGGCGCCGCCCATATGGCCGGCACCGACGATGAGATGGGTTTGCGCCATGCGGCGTCGCTAGCCGTGCGAGGCGATGTCCACAAGGGCTTCGGCGAGCGCGTCCTCGGGCGACTTTCCGGCCCAGATCACATATTGCGCGGCCGGGTAGCCGCGTTCGGCCGCGTCCAGCGCCTGGCTCATCAGGTCGAGCGCCTGGTCGATGGAAAGCTTCGCACCGCCGCGCAAAGAGACCGCATGGCGGTAGACGAGTGTGCCGTTGCGCTGCCAGTAATCGAAATGACCGGCACTCAGCTGTTCGTTCAGAAGCGACAGCAACCGGCAGATCGAGTCCGACCGGCCGCCCGGCACCTTGCCGTCGAACAGGATGAACAGAGACAGGTGTTCGTCGGCCGCGTTCCAAGCCAGGGACAGGTCGTGATCGCACCACAGGCCGGTCAGGCTGATATGGACTTCATGCTCGCCGATCCGCTCGAACGCGTAGGTCTCGGCCGTGGCGATGCGCACGAAGGTCTCGATCGGATTGCCGCGCAGGACGGTCGATGTCTTGAGTGTCGGCGCGGGCCGGATGCATCTGTCGTCGGCAAAAGCCATGGTCTGTCCTGCGAATCTCCTGATTCAACCGCTAAGCAATTTCAGGCGCTTGGCAAGCAGGGCTCACGAGGCTTGTGTTGATAAGAAGCGCGCGGGTCAGCCATTCCTGGCGGCTTCGGGATCCCAGAGCGGCCATTTGCGCATGATCCGCTTGAAGCGCGGCGAGGCCAGATGCCCCGCTAGCCAGCGCTGCACCCCTTCCGGTGCGGCCTGCGCCCACCAGTCCGGTTCGACCGCTGCGAACTGTCGCACGAAGGGGAAGGTCGCGATATCGACGAGCCGCGGCGCGGCGCCCCGCAGAAAAGGCGTGCCGTTCAGGGTTGCAGCGAAGTGGGTCAGGACCTGCATCGCCGCATCGCGCTGGTCGGGGTCGACGGCTCCGCGGGGTTGCTCGGGATCGTAGCGGCTCGCATATTTGTAACGGTCGAGGCGGTCCTTGAAGGCGTCCAGGAACCGCTCGGCGTCGGCCTGGTCGCACGCCTGGTCGGCCAGCCAGTTTTCCGGATCGTGACGGCGGAGCGCCCAGATCATGATGTCCAGGCTTTCATCCAGGACGCCGTTATCGTCCGTGACGAGCACCGGCACGGTGCCTTTGGGCGAAGCGTCCAGCATGGCGGCGGGCTTGTCGCGCAGCAGCACCTCGCGGTGTTCGACCCATGTGTCCGATGCGTCCAGCGCCATGCGGGCGCGCATCGCGAAGGGGCAACGCCGGAAGGAATAGAGGATCGGCAGGCTCATCGGATTGGGACGTTCGATACCGGTATCACGCCCGTTGGCCAAGATGGACCTCGTCCCGGGCGGCGGCGAGCTCGATCTGGCGCTGGCGTTCTTCGAAGCGCCGCCGGTCGGTGCGGTCGTCGACGCAGTGTGGACAGGAAACGCCTTTGACGTAGGAGTCGGCGCGCAAGTCGTCAGGCGACAGCGGCATGCGGCAGGCGAAACATTGCTCCCAATCGGTTTCGCGCAAGCCATGGCCCACGGCGACACGCTGGTCGAAGACGAAACAGTCGCCGGTCCAGCGGCTGGTTTCCTCCGGCTGCGTCTCGAGATATTTCAGGATGCCGCCCTTCAAATGCAGCACATCGGGAAAACCCTGCGACTTCATGTAGGACGAGGCTTTCTCGCACCGGATGCCGCCCGTGCAGAACATGGCGACGCGCTTGCCGTCCAGCCGGTCGCGATTGCGCTCGACCCATTCGGGAAACTCGCGGAAGGAGTCGGTTTTCGGATCGACGGCGCCTTCGAACGTGCCGACCTCGATCTCGTAACGGTTGCGCGTGTCGATCAGCACCGTGTCGGGATCGGCAATGACGTCGTTCCAGTCCGACGGTGCGACATAGGTGCCGACGATGCGGTTCGGATCCGTGCCGTCCACGCCCAGCGTGACGATCTCCTTCTTCAGGCGCACCTTGTAGCGCAGGAACGGCATGTCGTCGGACCGGCTGAACTTGACGTCCAGATCGGCCAGCCGCGGATCGGCGCGCAGATAGTCGAGCATATGCCGAACCGCGCCTTCGGAGCCGGCGATCGTGCCGTTGATGCCTTCACGGGCCAGCAGCAGCGTGCCGCGCACGCCGAGTTGTTCGCCCATGGCTTTCAGCCAGGGCTGCAACGCCGCCGCGTCGGGCAGGGGGGTGAACTTGTAGAGAGCGGCGACCGTGTGGGACATGGCCGCGAGCTAGAAAGGCCTGGGCGCGGGGTCAACCGCTCCGGTCAGCTTGGCGGGTCGGTCCTTCCGCCGTGCGGATGATTTCGTCCAGCAATCCGGTCGCTTCGAGAAATCCGGTGAGGGATGCGGAGACGCCGCGACGTTCCAGCATCGACAGGATCTCGGTGCGGATCAGATCGGGGTTGTCGCAAGTGGACGCCACCAGGCGCAGATCGCGCACACCCCGGCCGTCCTTCAATTCCTTCTCCAGCGCCTTGGCCGAGTTGGACAGCCGGAACATCGTCAGCGGACCGGGCGAACGACCGTCGACCCAGCTCTCCCCGGCATCCAGCAAGGCGCCGAGCGCCTTGTCGAGACGCGTTTCGATGCGGCCCACGGCGCGGTCCACGCGCGGTTCGATCCAGTCCGCCGTGCAGATTTGTTCCGCGGTCGGCGCGGTCGCGCAGCCGCTCAGGGCGACAAATGCGGCGATGGTGATGACGTGTCGCATGAATGCTCCTGAGCCCAAGGGGGCCTGTCGGCCCTCTATCACAGCCCCAGCCGCGGGAGGCTAGTGGAGATCGCGGGATCCGAGAGGGCCGGTGTCCAACGGTTCGGCGACCAGCATCGCCCAGTAGGTCGAATAGGTCGTGCGAGGCTCATAGACCAGCGCGATGCCGAATTCCGACACGTCGGGCCGCAGGAGGTTCTCATTGTGACCGGGGCTCTTCTTCCAGGCCTCGAACACTTGGTCCCAGCTCTTCTGGCCGGTCGCGACGTTTTCGCCCGCGATCAGGAAATTGTAGCCGACCCGGTGCGCCCTGTCGCCATGCGTGGATCCGTCCGTGCCGTTGTGGGAAATGATGCCGGCCTTGGACAGGTCGTCGGCATGGATGCGCGAAGCTTCGATCAGTTTGGGCTCGATCGTGACGGGCTTCAGGCCGTGGCTGGCACGGTAGGCATTCAGGTCGCCGACCGCGCGGCTGAGGTTCAAGGGTTGCGGCGCCACTTGCGGGAAGACAGGGTTGCTGCCGAAACCGTCATTGAGGCGGCAGACGGCCTCGGGCTTTCGCACGTCCGGTTGGTAGGTCACGGCACCGCGGCATTTCGGGTCCGCCTTGCAGAGCGCGGAGCATTGATCCGGACTCGATATTGGCACGACCTTGTACGTCCCGTCATCGGGTTCGAACGTCGTCTGCACCACTCCGGTCTTCGCGGTCGCGGGCAGCGTGCTCATGATGATCAGAGGCAGCGCGACGGCTGCGAGTTTCCCCAGCTTCATGCCATTGAACATAATAGGCCCTCCTCGGTTCGGAAGCCCATTAGGCAGCTCAAATCCTAGGAAATCGTTAGATTGTCCTTAATTATCAGCAAACAATTGCGGCAGTTTAAGCCCATTCTCCGCAGGGTTGTCCGCAAAAGGCGATGTTCACCGCCCAGCGTTCGTGGAGACGGTCGTGCGGACGCTGTTGCCCGAGGCCAGATCGCGTTCCTGCCGCAGCGCGGCCGCCAGACCCGAATAGAACACCATGATCGCCGATTCCCCGTCACCATCCGATCCGATGTCGGGCAAGGGCAGGTCTTCGCGCGGCAGGCCGTCATGGGCCGCCGTCATGAACTCCTTCCAGACATCGGCCGGCAGCAATCCGCCCGTGACTTCGTTCATCGGGCTGTTGTCGTCATTGCCCATCCAGACGCCGGTCGTCAGCTGCTTGGTGAAGCCCAGGAACCAGGCGTCGCGGTAGTCCTGCGATGTGCCGGTCTTGCCGCCCGCCATGCGCGGCAGGATCCGCGCCCCGTGGGCCGTTCCGCTTTCCACGGTCTCGCGCAGCATCGCCGTCATCTGACGAGCGTAGGGGATCGCGTAGACGCGTTCGCCCTCGTCGCGGCGCCGCGTATGGAGGACGTCGCCGCTCGTGCTTTCGACGCGCTGGATGATGTAGGGGTCGCGCCGGACGCCCTCCGCCGGGAAGACTGAATAGGCGCTCGTCATCTCCAGCAGATTCACTTCGGATACGCCGAGCGACAGCGACAGGGTCGGTCGCAGCTCGGATTCGATGCCGAACTTGCGGGCGGTCTCGGCGACCCGGATGGCTCCGATTTCCGCGCCGACCTGGGCGGCGACCGTGTTGATGGATAGCTTCAGCGCCTCGCGCAGCGTCATCGGGCCGCGGTAGCGCAACGTGTAGTTCTTAGGCGTCCAGCCATCGATGGTCGTCGGCTGATCGACGCGAACCGTGCCCGGCGTGAAGCCGTCTTCGAGCGCAGCCGAATAGACGAAAGTCTTGAAGCTGGATCCCGGCTGTCGCTGCGCCTGGATCGTGCGGTTGAACTGGCTGGCGCCGTAGTCCCGGCCGCCCAGCATGACGCGGATGGCGCCGGTTTCGTTGTCCAGGGCGATGATGGCCCCTTGCGAAACCTTGCGACGCTCGGCGTTGGCATCGAGCACGGTTGCCAGACTGTCGCGCGCGGCGCTCATGTAATCGGCATCCAGCGTCGTGGTGACGACGAGATCGGGACTGTCGGGACCGGCCAGTTCCCGCGCCCGCTCCGTGACGAAATCGAAGGCGTAACCCAGCGTGCTTTCGTTCAGGGCCAGATCGACTTCCTCGACGATTTCCGGAGGATTGGCGATGGCGGCGTCGAATTCGGCTTCGGTGATGTAGAGATTGGCGCGCATGCGGCGGAGCACGAGATGCGACCGGGTTAATGCACGCTCATAGTTGCGGCGCGGGTTGAAGCGGCTCGGCGCCTGGGCCAGTCCGGCGAGCATGGCGGCTTCGGGCAGGTCGAGGTCGCGCGCGCTCTTGCCGAAGAAGATCCGGCTCGCGCTTTCCGCGCCGAAGATCTGCGGGCCGAGGCTGACGCGGTTGATGTAGAGTTCGAGGATCTCCGGCTTGGACAGGACCGCTTCCATGTCGCGGGCCAGCAGCGCTTCCTGGAATTTTCGCCTGTAGGTCTTCTCCGGCGTCAGGATCATCAGCTTGACCAACTGTTGCGTCAGGGTCGATCCGCCTTGGCTGCGCGCCCCGGACCGGGCGTTGCTGATGAGGGCGCGCAGGATGGCGCGGTTGTCCACGCCTTCGTGCTCGAAGAAGCGTTCGTCCTCGATCGCCAGCACGGCATTGGGCAGATAGGCCGGCATGTCGTCCAGCTTGAGCGGCTGGCCGATCCACGGTCCGCGATGGCCGATCGTGCGCCCCTTGCGGTCGACCAGCGTGATCGTCTCCTGCAGGTTCAGCTGCCACATGGTTTCCTTGTCGGGAAGCTTCGGCAATCCATCGAGGAGATAGGCGCGGCCCAGGACGAAGGTCGCCGCCGCCAGGGCCGTGAGGGCGCCGAGTATGCCGAGCGCCCACATGGAGCGGCGCCTGCGCACACCTGTCTCCACCACATTGATATCGGCCCTGTAGGTCGGCATAGGGTCCGTCTATCCGGCTTTACGCCGCTTGATAACCGCCTTCGTCATGACCGATCCTCAATTCCCCAAGCCGTTCTGGCAAACCAAGCCGCTCGCGGACATGTCCGCAGACGAATGGGAAAGCCTGTGCGACGGATGCGGAAAATGCTGCCTGATCCGCCTCGAAGACGAAGAGACCGGCGAAGTCCACAACACCGACGCGCATTGCAAGCTGTTCGACAGTGGATCCTGTGAATGCAAGGATTATGTCAATCGCAAGGCAGTGGTCAGCGATTGCGTCATACTGAAGCCGGCCAACATCAAGGCGTTGAAGTGGATGCCGCGAAGTTGTGCCTACCGCCTGTTGTCAGAGGGCGCGGAATTGCCGGAATGGCATCACCTGCGCACGGGCAGCCGGGACTCGATCCACGAGGCCGGCATGAGCGTGCGGAATGCGACCGTCACGGAAGAAGGGCTGAGCGAGGCGGCGTTGCTGAGCCGCATCACGCTCTGGCCGGGAGAGCCGGGATGGGAAGACTGACGGAATGGACACAGGACAGTCGGCACTTGCGTATCGTTCTCAATAAGCCAATGGTTTCAACCGTGAATGGGGAATTCGTCGCACAGATGTCGCGCCCTTTTCGCTGATAACGACGTTGCAAAGCCGAAGCCCGCCAATTAGGTTCCGCCCGATTTCAAGGCCCCGGCGAATCCTCCCGATCATTGCCGCGGACAGAGACATCCAGAGGTGCGAATGCCCGATCTTCTGATCGAATATCTTCCCATCGTCATGATGTTCGGCATCGCATTGGTGCTGTCCATCGCGTTCCTCGTCGTGCCGGCGGTCATTGCGCCCGCCGACCCGGACTCGGAGAAAGTCTCCACCTATGAATGCGGGTTCGAGGCGTTCGACGATTCGCGCATGAAGTTCGACGTGCGATTCTACCTGGTCGCCATCCTGTTCATCATCTTCGACATCGAAGTCGCCTTCCTGTTCCCGATCGCCGTCAGCCTCGACGTGGTCGGCCTTTACGGTTGGATCATCATGGTCATCTTCCTGCTCGAGCTGCTGGCCGGCCTCGTCTACGCCTGGAAGATCGGCGCGCTGGACTGGGAATAGGAGAGACACGTGGCCGACATTCTCGTTACCCAAGGCGCTGCCGCCCGCGATCTCGGCACGCCCGCCTACGATCCGCGCCTGCATGACGGCGGCTTCGACGGTCTGTCTGACCAGCTGGCCGACAAAGGGTTCATCACGGCGGCGTCCGACGACTTGATCACCTGGGCGCGCACGGGCTCGCTGATGTGGATGACGTTCGGGCTGGCCTGCTGTGCCGTCGAAATGATGCAGGCGTCCATGCCGCGCTACGACCTGGAACGGTTCGGTTTCGCGCCGCGGGCGTCCCCGCGCCAGTCCGACGTCATGATTGTGGCGGGGACCCTCACCAACAAGATGGCGCCGGCGCTGCGCAAGGTCTATGACCAGATGCCGAACCCGCGCTACGTCATCTCGATGGGGTCGTGCGCCAATGGCGGCGGTTACTACCATTATAGCTACAGCGTCGTGCGCGGTTGCGACCGGATCGTGCCGGTTGACGTTTACGTGCCCGGCTGTCCGCCGACCGCCGAAGCGCTTATCTATGGTATCCTGCAGCTGCAGAAGAAGATCCGCCGCGAGGGAAGCATCATCCGATGACCGGCCCTGTGTCCCATCAAGAAGCGTCGGAGACCTGGGCCGACATCCGCGATCATATCGAAATGCATCATGCCGACGATGTTCGCGACATGCAGGAGTCGCATGGCGAGTTGACGCTGATCGTTCGCCGGGCGTCGATCCTGAACATCATCGCCTTTCTGCGCGACGACCCCATCTGCAAGTTCAACCAGCTGATCGACCTGTGCGGCGTCGACTATCCGGCGCGCGCGCGTCGTTTCGACATCGTCTATCACCTGCTCAGCATGGCGCATAACCGACGCATCCGCGTCAAGTGCACGACCGACGAGGACGCGCCCGTCATGTCTGTCGTCTCGCTGTTTCCGAACGCCGACTGGTACGAACGCGAAGCCTTCGACATGTACGGCATCGTCTTCGACCAGCATCCGGACCTGCGCCGGATCCTCACGGATTACGGCTTCGAAGGCTATCCGCTGCGCAAGGACTTCCCGCTGACGGGCTATGTCGAGGTCCGCTACGACGAGGAGCGCAAGGAAGTCGTGTATGAGCCGGTCGTGCTGCAGCAGGAGTATCGGTCGTTCGACTTCCTGAGTCCGTGGGAAGGTGCGAAATACATCTTGCCGGGCGATGAAAAGAGCGAGGCTGCCAACTGATGGCCACTACCGAAGCCTTAGTCACCGACGAACAAGATCGTCGTTTCACCATCAACTTCGGCCCGCAGCACCCGGCCGCGCACGGCGTGTTGCGCCTCGTGCTGGAGCTGGAAGGCGAGGTCGTGGAGCGAGTCGACCCGCATATCGGCTTGCTACACCGCGGCACCGAGAAGCTGATCGAGCACAAGACCTATCTGCAGGCGATCCCCTATTTCGACCGGCTCGACTATGTCGCGCCAATGAACCAGGAGCATGCCTTCTGCCTCGCCATCGAGCGTCTGGCGGGCATCGATGTGCCGCGTCGGGCGTCGTTCATCCGGGTCGTCTATTGCGAGATCGGCCGGATCCTGTCGCATCTGCTCAACATCACGACGCAGGCGCTGGACGTCGGCGCTCTGACCCCGCCGCTGTGGGGGTTCGAGGAGCGCGAAAAGCTGATGGTGTTCTATGAGCGCGCCTGTGGGGCGCGGATGCACTCCAACTATTTCCGCCCCGGCGGCGTGCATCAGGACCTGCCGCCCGCTCTGGTCAACGACATCCTCGTCTGGTGCGAGCAATTCCCGGACCGGTTGCGCGAGATCGAGACGTTGCTGACCGAGAACCGGATCTTCAAGCAGCGCAACGTCGATATCGGTGTCGTGTCCAAGCAGGACTGTTATGATCTGGGCTTCACCGGCGTGATGGTGCGCGGCTCCGGCATCCCTTGGGACCTGCGCCGCAACCAGCCTTACGAGGTCTATAACGAGCTCGATTTTTCCATCCCGCTCGGCAAGAACGGCGACTGCTACGACCGCTATCTCTGCCGCGTCGAGGAGATGTATGAATCCGTGAAGATCATGCAGCAAGCCCTTGAAATGATGCCGGAAGGTCCGGTCATGACGGAAGACAACAAGTGGGTGCCGCCGCGCCGCGCCGAGATGAAACAGTCGATGGAAGCGCTGATCCATCACTTCAAACACTATACGGAAGGCATCAAGGTGCCCGAAGGCGAAATCTATGCCGCCGTTGAGTGTCCGAAGGGCGAGTTCGGCGTCTATCTCGTCTCCGACGGGACAAACCAGCCTTACCGCTGCAAGATCCGCGCGCCGGGTTTCCCGCATCTGGCCGCCATGGACTATCTCAACAAGGGTCACATGCTCGCCGACGTTTCCGCCATTCTGGGTTCGCTCGACATCGTCTTCGGGGAGATCGACCGATGAGCTCGCGCCGCTTCTCGCCCGTCCAGCCGACGGATGTGTATCTGTCTCCTGAAGCGCAGGCCGAAATCCTGGCTTGGACGAAGAAATATCCGACCGGACGGCAGCGGTCGGCGCTGATCCCGGCGCTCTGGATCGCGCAGAAGGATGCGGGCGGCTGGCTCCCGGAAATGATCCTGCGCGAAGTCGGCGACAGGCTCGGCATGGCCTACATCCGGGTTTACGAAGTCGCGACTTTCTATACCATGTTCAACCTGGCCCCGGTTGGGAAGTACCACATCCAGCTCTGCGGGACGACGCCGTGCTGGCTGCGCGGTTCGGACGCGCTGAAAGACGTTCTGGCGCGCCGGGTCGGGCCGCAGAACACGATCGGCGCCGACGGCACTTTCAGCTGGATCGAGGTGGAGTGCCTGGGGGCCTGCGCCAATGCGCCGATGATGCAGGTGTCCGCCGATATCGATGACGATCCTTATTACGAAGACCTGACGCCGGACACGCTCGAAGCCATTCTCGACGACCTGGCCGCGGGGCGCGAGCCTGCGCGCGGACCGCAGATCGACCGCATCAATTCCGCACCGGAAGGCGGTCCGAAGACTTTGAATTCAAAGGATCTCTATGCGGCGGCCCAGAAGCTGTCCCAGCTTCCCCATCAAGACAAGAAGGTGGCGATCAAGCGCCATGCGGACGATCCAAAAGGCGTGCGCGCCACAATCGCCGGCCGCCGCAACAAACCGAAGTCGCCGCCCAAGACCCGTGTCGATCACGAGCGCAGCCCGGCCGGCGAACTGCTCGACAAGGCCAAGGACATGGCCAAGGCCGTGGTGCCCGACAATAGAGGGACGCCTGTCACGGACCGAAAACCGGTCAAGGCCGACGGAAAGCCGACTCCCGATCCAAAAGGCGCCGCTGTCGCCCCGCGCCGCCGGACATCGGGCGCCGTGCCGGAGGTGCTCTACCGCGAAGGCCCGACCGATGGTCAGGCGGACGACCTGAAGAAAATCAAGGGTATCGGCCCGGTTCTTGAACGAGAGCTCAACGAAGGCGGCATCTATTATTACCGTCAGATCGGGGCCTGGAAGGTGGCGGACATCAAGACCGTCGAGCGCGAGGCGCTCGGACGTCATCCGGGGCGCATCAAGCGTGAAGGTTGGGTGAAGCAGGCCAAGGCGCTCGCCAAGAAGGCTGAAACATGACGCAGCTTCTCAAAGACGAAGACCGCATCTTCAAGAATCTCTACGGCACGCAGGACTGGGGCCTGGACGGCGCGCGGCAACGCGGAGCCTGGGAGGGTACGGGCGCGATGCTGGCGCAAGGCCGCGACTGGATCATCGAACAGGTCAAGGCGTCGGGCCTGCGTGGGCGCGGCGGCGCCGGTTTCCCGACCGGCTTGAAATGGTCCTTCATGCCCAAGGAAGTCGGCGAGCGGCCGCACTACCTTGTCGTCAACGCCGACGAATCCGAGCCCGGCACGTGCAAGGACCGCGAAATGATGCGGCACGACCCGCATTTGCTGATCGAAGGATGCTTGGTTGCCTCGTTCGGGATGCAGGCCCATGCGGCCTATATCTACCTGCGCGGTGAATACACGTTCGAACGCAAGCGGCTCCAAGCTGCCGTGGACCAGGCTTACGAGGCCGGTCTGATCGGCAAGAACGCCTGCGGTTCCGGTTGGGACTTCGATGTCTTCGTCCATCACGGCGCCGGCGCCTACATCTGCGGCGAGGAAACGGCCTTGCTCGAAAGCCTCGAAGGCAAGAAGGGCCAGCCGCGCCTCAAGCCGCCATTTCCGGCCAATGCCGGTCTTTACGGTTGCCCGACGACCGTGAACAATGTCGAGTCGATCGCGGTCGTGCCGACGATCCTGCGCAAGGGTGCGGATTGGTTCGCCGGCTTCGGTCGGGAAAATAACAAGGGTACCAAGGTCTTCTCCATCAGCGGGCACGTAAACGCGCCTTGCAACGTTGAAGAAGCCCTATCCATCCCGTTGAAAACATTGATCGACACGCATGCGGGCGGTGTGCGTGGAGGCTGGGATAATCTGAAGGCGATCATTCCGGGCGGTTCCTCCGTGCCGCTGCTGCCCAAGGAAATCTGCGATACGGTCCTGATGGATTTCGATGCATTGCGCGAGCACCAGTCCGGTCTCGGTACGGCGGCCGTGATCGTCATGGACCAGTCCACCGACATCGTGAAAGCGATCGCGCGCCTCTCATACTTCTACAAGCACGAGAGCTGCGGCCAGTGCACGCCGTGCCGCGAAGGCACGGGCTGGATGTGGCGCGTGATGGAACGCATGGTGCGCGGCGAGGCGGAAACGCACGAGATCGACATGCTGCTGGACGTGTCCAAACAGGTCGAAGGGCATACGATCTGCGCCCTCGGCGACGCGGCCGCCTGGCCGGTCCAGGGCCTGATCCGTCACTTCCGCCACGAAATCGAAGAGCGGATCAACCTCTACCGCACGGGTCGTCCCGTGTTCGTGCAGGCGGCGGAGTAAGCCTGTGAACGATTTCGATCCGAACAATTTCAGCCATCAATATTTTCGACGTCTCGACGAAAAGATGGACCGCATGCTTGAGAGTCAAAGCGATTTGAAGAGCCGAATGTCGAACGTTGAAGAACATCTGGGTTTCATCATGACGTCCATAGGTGGGTTGAACAAGCGCATGGACCGCTTTGAAGAGCGCATGGGTCGTATGGAACGCCGCTTGGATCTTCATGACAATGCGGTTGCTGAAACACAATCCTCCTTTGAAGGCCCGAAACGATGAGCGACCTTCGCACCATCAAGATCGACGGCGTCGAGCACGACGTGCCGGCCGAGTATACGCTGATGCAGGCCTGCGAGGAGTTCGGCAACGCCGAGATCCCGCGCTTCTGCTACCATGAGCGCCTGTCCGTCGCGGGCAATTGCCGCATGTGCCTGGTCGAATGGGAAGGCGCGCCGAAGCCTCAGGCGTCCTGCGCTTTGCAGGTCAAGGACTTGCGGCCCAACCGCGACGGCTCGCCGGCGCACATCAAGACCAATTCTCCGCTGGTGAAGAAGGCCCGCGAAGGGGTGATGGAGTTTCTCCTCATCAACCACCCGCTGGATTGCCCGATCTGCGACCAGGGCGGCGAATGCGACCTGCAGGACCAGGCGATGGCCTATGGCCGCGACTTCTCGCGGTTCGAGGAGAACAAGCGCGCCGTGGACGACAAGCATATGGGGCCGCTGGTCAACACGATCATGACGCGCTGCATCCAGTGCACGCGCTGCGTCCGCTTCATCACCGAAGTGGCGGGCGTTCAGGAGATCGGTCTGGTCAATCGCGGCGAGGACGCCGAGATCACGACCTATCTGGAGCAATCGCTGACATCCGAACTGTCCGGCAATGTCATCGACCTCTGCCCGGTCGGTGCGTTGACCTCCAAACCTTATGCCTTCAATGCGCGTCCATGGGAGCTCGACAAGGTCGAAAGCGTCGATGTGATGGACGCGGTCGGGTCGAACATCCGGGTAGATAGCCGCCGCGATGCGGTCCTGCGCATTCTGCCCGTCGTCAACGACGACGTGAACGAGGAATGGATCAGCGACAAGACCCGCTTCGTCTGGGACGGGCTGACGCGCCAACGGCTCGACCGGCCCTTTGTCCGCGAAAACGGCAAACTGCGCCAAGCCGGATGGGACGAAGCGCTCGCCTTGGCCGCCGAAAAGCTGAAGGGCGACCCGGGCCGGATCGCCGCCATCGCCGGCGATTTGTGCGATGCCGAATCCATGTTCGCGCTGAAGGAGCTGATGGGCTCGCTCGGCGTGCAGAACATCGATTGCCGTCAGGACGGTAGCCTCGTCGGCACCGGTTCTCGGGAAAGCTACCTGTTCAACACCACCATCGCCGGGATCGACCGGGCGGATGCGATCCTGCTGGTCGGCGCCAACCCGCGCCTCGAAGCGCCGATCATCAATGCGCGCATCCGCAAGCGCTGGCTGGAAGGCGGGCTCGACGTCGGCATGATCGGCGAAGTGGCGGATCTGACCTACGATTACGATCACGCCGGAGAGACGGCCGCCGATCTCGTCAACTTCAGCCGTGCCAGCACCGGTTTCGCGGCGGCATTGAAGGACGCCGAAAATCCGATGATCGTCGTCGGGCAGGGTGCTCTGGTCGGCGAAGAGGGGCTGGCGCTGCTGTCGGCACTCGGAAACCTGATGTCCGGCCCGAATTTCGCGCGCGAGGACTGGAACCCGTTCAATGTCCTTCACACCGCCGCAGCGCGGGTCGGCGGCCTCGACATGGGCTTCGTTCCGGGTGAGGGCGGCAAGTCCGCTTCGGGCATTCTCGATGCGGCCGAGCGCGGCGACATGGATACGGTCTATCTGCTGGGAGCCGACGAGTTCGACGCATCACGTCTGAAGAACAGCTTCGTGATCTATCAGGGCCATCACGGCGATGCCGGGGCGCATGTCGCCGACATCATCCTGCCCGGCTGTGCCTATACGGAGAAAGACGGGCTTTACGTGAACACCGAAGGCCGCGTCCAGATGGGCATGCGGGCCGTGCCGCCCAAAGGCATGGCCAAGGAAGACTGGGCCATCATCCGGGCCCTGTCCGCCGCCGTGGATCGAGTGCTTCCGTTCGACACCCAGTCGGAGCTGCGCGACCAACTCGTCGAGAAACACCCGACCTTCGGTGCGCTCGGCTACGCACCCGGAGCGGTGGCCTCAACCGCGTTCGACGTTTCCACGCTCGGCAAGGACGGCGCGCTTTCCAGCGAAACGCTGCGCAGCCCCGTTGCGGACTTTTACATGACCAACCCGATTGCACGGGCGTCCAACGTCATGGCGGAATGTTCCGCCCTGCTGGATGGCCCGACCCTGGCGGAGGCTGCGGAATGATCGACTTCGCAGCATTGCCGATCCTGCAGACGGTTATCGCCATCCCGGCAGAGGATCCCGGCTGGGGTTTGTGGGTGTTGATGAAACTGCTGCAAGTGCTTGGTTTCGTTATTGTCTTGGCGCTGCTGGTGGCAGCGCTCGTCCTGGCCGATCGCAAGATCTGGGCGGCCGTGCAGATGCGCCGCGGCCCGAACGTGGTCGGCGCTTTCGGTCTGTTGCAAACCATTGCCGATGCATTGAAGTTCTTCTTCAAGGAGATCATCGTCCCGGCCGGGTCCGACAAGTTCCTGTTCATCCTCGCGCCGTTGATCGCGCTCGTCATGGCGTTTCTCGCCTGGGCGGTGATCCCGGTCGCGCCGGGATGGGTGATTTCCGACATCAATGTCGGGGTTCTCTACGTCCTCGCCATCAGCTCGCTCGGTGTTTACGGCATCATGATCGGGGGATGGGCGTCCAACTCCAAATATCCGTTCATGGGCGCGCTGCGCTCGGCGGCGCAGATGGTGTCCTACGAAGTCTCGATCGGCTTCATCATTCTGACCGTCATCTTCGTGACGGGGTCCATGAACCTGACGGAGATCGTCGACACGCAGGCGGGCGGGTTCTGGAACTGGAACATGTTCCGGTTGAACCCCGCGACGGAGTTCGGTCTGGCCAACTACATCCTGACGCCGGTCCTGTTCTATATGGGCGTGCTGTTCTTCATCAGCGCGCTGGCGGAGACGAACCGTCCGCCCTTCGATCTGCCGGAAGCGGAAAGTGAGCTCGTCGCCGGCTATCAGGTCGAATATTCCTCGACGCCGTTCCTGATGTTCTTCTTCGCCGAATATGTGAACATCATGCTGCTCTCGGCCATGATGGTGATCCTGTTCCTGGGCGGCTGGCACGCGCCGATCGACATCGGGGTGCAATTCCTGCCGGGCGTGTTCTGGTTCTTCCTGAAGACGGCCTTCATCTTCTTCCTGTTCGCCATGGTGAAAGCCATCGTGCCACGTTACCGCTACGACCAGCTGATGCGGCTGGGCTGGAAGGTGTTCCTGCCGACCGCCATCGTCGCCGTGCTGATCGTCTCCGGCGTCGTCGTCCTCACGGGAGCTGCCTGATGGTCCGCGTCAAACAGTTCATTCGCGGCGCCTTGCTGCTGGAATTCGTGAGCGCCTTCGGTCTCGCCATGCGCTATTTCTTCCGCCCCAAGGTGACGATCAACTATCCGTTCGAGAAGGGTCCCTTATCGCCGCGCTTCCGAGGAGAACATGCGCTGCGCCGCTATCCCAGCGGGGAAGAACGCTGCATCGCCTGCAAGCTGTGCGAGGCGATCTGTCCGGCCCAGGCGATCATCATCGAGGCCGAACCGCGGCCCGATGGATCGCGCCGCACGACGCGCTACGACATCGACATGGTCAAGTGCATCTATTGCGGCCTGTGCCAGGAAGCCTGCCCCGTCGACGCCATCGTCGAAGGGCCGAATTACGAGTTCGCGACCGAAACCCGCGAAGAGCTTTACTACGACAAGGACAAGCTGCTCGAAAATGGGGACAGATGGGAAACCGAAATCGCCAAGAACCTAGCCATGGATGCGCCCTACCGCTAAGGGGGCGCGATTCCGCTTCCGGAGGGGCCTGACGGACCTCCATTGCGGACCGAGAGAAGAGAGCCAGACGTGATCGCGGCCATAGCCTTTTACATCCTTGCCAGTGTCGCCGTCGGTGCCGCCTTCATGGTGGTGGCGTCGCGCAACCCCGTGCATTCCGTGATGTTCCTCATCCTGACATTCTTCAGCGCGGCGGGCCTGTTCATCCTCATGGGCGCCGAGTTTCTCGCCCTGTTGCTCATCATGGTCTATGTCGGCGCCGTCGCCGTCCTGTTCCTCTTCGTCGTGATGATGCTCGACGTCGATTTCGTCGAACTGAAGAAGGGCTTCCTCTCCTTCGCGCCGATCGGGGGGATCGTGGCGGCCATCCTGCTGTTGCAGATGATCGCGCTCGGGGCGGCCTATTTCATGGATGGCGGCCGGCCTCTCGTGGCGCCCGATGCGACCATGACGAACCTCGAGGCGTTCGGGGCCGTTCTCTACACGAAATATGCGGGAGCCTTCGAAGCGGCCGGTTTCGTCCTTCTCGTCGCCATGATCGGGGCCATCGTGTTGACCTTGCGCGACCGCGAAGGCGTGCGTCGGCAGAGCGCGGTCGATCAGATGGCGCGGACCCGCGAGGACGGCGTCGAATTGGTGGATATCGAACCGGGGCAGGGACTCGGTTAGCCGGGTTTTGCTGGGAGGGAAGAGATGGTCATCGGGTTGTCCCATTATCTGGTCGTTGCCGCCATGCTGTTCATCATCGGCGTGTTCGGCATCTTCGTGAACCGCAAGAACGTGATCGTCATCCTGATGTGCGTCGAGCTCATCCTGTTGGCGGTGAACATCAATTTCGTGGCGTTTTCGGCCCACATGCCGGTCATGCCCGGCGTCAACCCGATCGACGGGCAGATCTTCGCGCTCTTCATCCTGACGGTCGCAGCCGCCGAAGCGGCCGTCGGTCTCGCCATCCTCGTCGTCTATTTCCGCAATCGCGGCAACATCCAGGTCGAAGACGCCGACCTGATGAAGGGCTGATCTCTTGCTGTATCAGACAATCGTCTTCGCGCCTCTGATCGGGGCCATCATTGCAGGGTTGGCCGGCACGCGTTTCGGCGGTGCCCGCTTGCCCGAAAAGCTCAGCATGGTTCTGACGACGGGCTTGCTGTTCCTGTCCGCCATCCTGTCCTGGGTTGCCTTCATGGGGATCGCATTCGGAGACGCTCCCGATACGACGATCACCCTCATGCGATGGATGGATATTGGCGGCTTGAAAGCCGACTGGGCTCTGAAGATCGATACGCTGACGGCGGTCATGCTCATCGTCGTGACCAGCGTCTCCGCGCTCGTCCACCTCTACAGCTGGGGCTACATGGAGGAGGACCCGTACAAGCCGCGTTTCTTCGCCTATCTCTCGCTCTTCACCTTCGCCATGCTGATGCTGGTGACGGCGGACAATTTCGTCCAGCTCTTCTTCGGCTGGGAAGGGGTGGGCCTCGCCTCCTATCTGCTGATCGGATACTATTACAAGAAGCCGTCCGCCAACGCCGCCGCCATCAAGGCCTTCGTGACCAACCGGGTCGGCGACGTCGGCCTTGCGCTCGGTGTGATGGCGATCTTCCTGGTCTTCGGTTCGGTCGAGTTCGACGTGGTCTTCGCCGCCATCGCCGAGAACAGCGACCGCCGCCTCGACTTTCTGGGCCTGAACCTCAATGCGATGGAACTGATCGCCATGCTCCTTTTCGTCGGGGCGATGGGCAAGTCGGCGCAGTTCGTGCTGCATGTCTGGCTGCCAGACGCGATGGAAGGCCCGACGCCCGTTTCCGCCCTGATCCACGCGGCGACCATGGTGACGGCCGGTGTGTTCTTGGTCTGCCGGGCCTTCCCGATCTACGAGGCCGCTCCGATCACGTCTGGTTTCATCACGGCGCTCGGCGCGTTCACGGCTTTTTTCGCCGCGACGGTCGGGCTGGTGCAGAACGACATCAAGCGGGTCATCGCCTATTCGACCTGTTCCCAGCTTGGCTACATGTTCTTCGCGGCCGGTGTCGGGGCCTACAACGCCGCCATGTTCCACCTCTTCACCCATGCTTTCTTCAAGGCGCTGCTCTTCCTCGGCGCCGGTTCGGTCATCCATGCGCTCCACCATGAACAGGACATGCGCAAGATGGGCGGCATCTGGCGCAAAGTGCCCTGGACCTATGGCGGCATGATCATCGGGACCCTGGCGCTGACCGGCGTCGGCATCCCGTTGCTGGGCTGGGGCTTTGCAGGCTTCTTCTCCAAGGACTTCGTGATCGAGGCCGCCTACGAAGTCGGCGCGGCCGGGGGCAATAACGCCGCCGTCTTCGCCTTCTGGATGGGGATCGTCGCCGCGCTGATGACCAGCTTCTACAGTTGGCGCCTTATCTTCATGACCTTCCACGGCGAGTTCCGCGGCGATCACCACACGCTTGAACATGCTCATGAAAGCCCGTGGTCCATGCGTATCCCGTTGGTCGTTCTCTCGATCGGGGCGGTCTTTGTCGGTGCCGCCTTCTACGAGAGTTTCCGCTACGGCGTGGACGGTTTCTGGCACGGCGCCTTGCCGGGCGGCGATTACGCCATGGCCCCGACGAACCTCTATGCGGCTGCCGAAGGTTATGAGGGGGCAAGCGACGGTCATGGCGACGGGCATCACAAATATCCGACCTGGGTCTATTTCGCCCCGCTCCTCGCGACCTTCATCGGCTTCCTGATTTCGTGGCTGATGTACCGCAACGACGGTGCGCGCCGTCATATCGCGACCGTCCAGGATACAGGCGGATCGCCGATCTACCGCTTCCTGCTGAACAAGTGGTACATCGACGAAATCTACGAGGCGACGATCGTTCGCGGCGCGCGGGCGCTCGGCGACGTCTTCTGGAAGATCATCGATGTCGGCATCATCGACCGCTTCGGCCCGAACGGGATCGCCGGTTTCACATCCGGCGCCTCGCAGCGCCTGTCGCGTTTGCAGTCGGGCAAGCTGTTCCATTATGCCTTCGTGATGCTGATCGGCGTGTCCATCCTGATCGTCATCGGCGTTCGCGGGCTGGGGGGCTAGGCCAGTGTTTTCCAACCTTCCCATCCTCCCGGCACTCGTCGTCATCCCGCTGATCGGCGCGCTGTTCCTGGCCTTCGTGTCCTGGCTGGCGCGCGGCGAAGGGCGTGAGCAGACGGAGCGCAACGCGCCGCGCACCGCGCTGCTGGTCAGCCTGATCGTCCTGCTTCTTTCGATCGTTCTGGTCGTGGACTTCGACGCGTCCAATCCGGGATTCCAGTTCATCGACGAAACGCCCTGGCTGGGCGGCGGCATCGACTTCCGCATGGGCGTGGACGGCATTTCCGTGTTGTTCATCGTGCTGACGGCTTTCCTGACGCCGCTCTGCATCCTGGCGTCGGAGACCTCGATCAAGACGCGCAAGGCCGACTACATGATCGCCTTCCTCTTGCTGGAAAGCCTCATGATCGGCGTATTCTGCGCGCTCGATCTGGTCCTGTTCTATATCTTCTTCGAAGCCGTGCTGATCCCGATGTTCATCATCATCGGCGTCTGGGGCGGGGCGAACCGGGTCTACGCGTCCTACAAGTTCTTCCTCTACACGCTGCTCGGCTCGGTGCTGATGCTGGCGGCCATCCTCTGGCTCTATGGCGCGTCGGCGGACCAGTTCGGCCAAGCCACGACCGACATGCGCGCGCTCAAGGATCTCGACATTCCGGGCGGCATCCAGACCTGGCTGTGGTTGGCGTTCTTCGCCTCGTTTGCCGTCAAGATGCCGATGTGGCCGGTCCACACCTGGTTGCCGGATGCACACGTGCAGGCGCCGACCGCCGGATCCGTCATTCTTGCAGGCATCTTGCTGAAGTTGGGAGGCTACGGTTTTCTGCGGTTCTCGCTGCCCTATTTCCCGGACGCCTCGGTCCAGTTCGCCCCGCTCGTCTTCCTGCTGTCGATCGTGGCGATCATCTACACCTCGCTGGTGGCCTACCGCCAGACCGACATGAAAAAGCTGATCGCCTACAGCTCTGTTGCCCATATGGGCTTTGTGACGATGGGCATCTTCACCTTCAACCTGCAAGGCATACAGGGCGGCATCTTCCAGATGATCAGCCATGGCCTCGTCTCGGGCGCGCTCTTCTTCTGCGTCGGCGTCGTCTATGACCGGATGCACACGCGCGAGATCGCCTTTTATGGCGGGCTGGTGAAGCGCATGCCGGTCTTCGCCGCCTTCTTCCTGCTCTTTACCATGGCCAATGTCGGCCTGCCGGGCACGTCGGGTTTCGTCGGCGAGATCCTGACCATGATCGGCGCCTACCAGGTCAGTCCGTGGATCGCGGCGGGCGCGGCCATCGGCATGATTCTGTCGGCCATGTATGCGCTGCATCTCTACCGCGAGACGGTGTTCGGCGAGCAGGTCAACGAAAAGCTGGACATAATCACGGATGTCACGCTTCGCGAATGGATGATCCTGGCCATATTGGCGGTCTTCACCTTGCTGCTGGGCATCTACCCATCGCTTGTGACGGACGTGACCGAAGCCAGTGTCCTGCAACTCATATCCGACTTCCAGGCGGACACGACCGTGCCCGCCCTTGGTGCGCCCGATCCGGCCGAGGTGAATTAAGATGATGGAAGCCGTGAGACTGATGGCGCCGGAGTTGATCCTCGCCGGCCAGACGATCTTCGTCGTGTTGATCAGCCTGTTCGTCAAAAGCGGAAAACAGGCCGACGTGATGCGCTGGATCGCCATCATCATGCTGGTCGTCTTCGCGCTTAGCGGGTTCCTCCTGGGGCGTCCGGAAGGCACGTCCTTCAACGGCCTGCTGGCCGTGGACGATTTCGGGCATTACTCCAAGCTCGTCATCGGTCTGACCGCCGCTTTGGCGCTGGTCTTCACGCGACCCTACTTCAAAGCCGAAGGGCTGGACCGGTTCGAGTTTTCCGTGTTGATGATCTACGCCGTGCTCGGCATGTCGATCATGGTCAGCGCCAACAATCTGCTGGCTCTCTATATCGGTCTGGAGATGCAGGCTTTGTCGCTCTACATCATGGCCGCTTTCAACCGCGACAGCCTGCGCGCGTCCGAAGCCGGGCTGAAATATTTCGTGCTCGGCGCACTGTCGTCGGGCCTGCTGCTTTACGGGGCGTCGCTGATCTACGGTTTCACCGGGCATCTCGACTTTGGCGGGATCGCCGCTTCCATTGAGGCGAACGGAATGAGTGTCGGCATCGTCGGCGGCATGGTCTTCATGATGTGCGGCTTGGCCTTCAAGATTTCGGCCGCGCCGTTCCACATGTGGACGCCCGATGTCTATGAAGGCTCCCCGACGCCTGTGACGGGGTTCTTTGCCTCTGCACCCAAATTCGCCGCCATGGCGTTGATCGCGCGGCTGCTGTTCGGCCCGCTCGAGGACATTTTCAGCCAATGGCAACAAGTCGTCGCGGCGCTCGCCCTGGTCTCCATGTTCGTGGGCGCCATCGGCGCGCTCAGCCAGCGCAACATCAAGCGGCTCATGGCCTACTCGTCCATCGCCAATATGGGCTACGCCCTCGTTCCACTGGCGGCGGGGACCGTGTTCGGCTTGCGCGGCATGTTGATCTTCATGACGATCTACGTCGTGACGGCGATCGGCGTTTTCGCCGGCATCCTGCAAATGCGCATCCGCAACGGCATGGTGGAGCAGATCTCCGACCTGGCCGGACTGTCGGAGACGAACCGGCCGATGGCCATCGTCATGACGATCTTCTTTTTCTCCCTTGCGGGCATTCCGCCGCTGCTGGGCTTCTTCGGCAAGCTGTTTGCCTTCTGGCCGGCCGTGGATGCCGGTCTGTGGTGGCTCGTCGTGGCAGCCTTGGTGGCGTCGGTCATCGGAGCGTTCTACTATCTGCGCGTCATCAAGACGATCTGGTTCGACGAACCGGCGCAGGAGTTCGTGTCGGCGCCTCGATCGCTGCGATGGATCACGACGGGTTCGGCCATCGCGCTGATCCTGATCATCGCGCTGCCTTTCGTGGCTATCCCGGTGCAGGGTCTGATCGACAGCGCTGCCGCGTCCCTGTTCTAGCCGTTTTGCGATTACTCCACCTCGGAACCGTCGAATCGACCCAGGACGAAGCGCGCACGCTATATGATGAAGGTGAACGCGGCCCGGTCTGGATCCGCGCGGAACGGCAGACCAAGGGCCGCGGCCGCCGCGATAGGAACTGGGTCAGCGAAACCGGCAACCTTTTCGCTACGCTCATACAGCCCGCATCGGAGGACCCGTCGCAATCCGCGCTTTACGGATTCGCCGTCTCGCTGGCGATCGCCCAGACGCTGGACCGGTACAACCCGATCAAGCCCGCCAAGCTGAAATGGCCCAACGACGTGCTCATCGGCGGCAGCAAGATCAGTGGTCTCCTGGTCGAGCGCGAAGCCGAAGCCTTGTTGATCGGTGTCGGCATGAATCTGGTCTCCCATCCATCCGACACGCCCTATCCGGCGACCCATCTGGTCGAACAGATGCAAGGGGGCGATCTAATGAATGCCGAGCCGCTCTTCACGGGGCCTGAGGCGGTGTTGGCCCTCTTGTCCCGCAACGTCGAAAAATCGGTCCGGATGTTCCGCACCCATGGTTTCGATCTGATCCGGCGCGAATGGATGGCGCGTGCCCACAATCCTGGCGGGACCGTGACGGTGAACGACCAGACCGGGCGCTTTACGGGGCTCGGTCCCGATGGCGCATTGTGCCTGACGCGTCCGGATGGCACAGAAGTGCGCGTCCATGCGGGCGACGTTGCGTTCGGATAGGCTTATGCTGCTCGTCATCGATACCGGAAACACCAATACGCTGTTCGCCATTCACGACGGGCAGGATTGGCTCGGCGAATGGCGGATCGCGACCGATGCCGCCCGAACGGCGGACGAATTCGCGGTCTGGTTCTTCCAGCTTCTCGCCATGGCCGATCTCTCCTTTGCCGACATCACGGGCTGCGTCATATCGACGGTCGTTCCGCAATCGCTGTTCAATCAACGCAACCTGGTCCGGCGTCATCTGAAGGTCGAGCCCATCGTCGTCGGCGAGGCCGGAGTCGAACTGGGCATCGGTCTGCGCGTGGACAATCCGGCGTCCGTCGGGGCGGACCGCCTCGTCACCGTTCTGGGTGCTGTGGAAAAATATAGCGGACCGCTCATCATTGTGGATAGTGGCACGGCGACGACGTTCGATGTCGTTTCCGCCGACCGCCATTTTGAAGGCGGCGTGATCTGTCCCGGCATCAACCTGTCCATGCGCGCCTTGCACGAAGCGGCGGCGCAACTGCCGCGCATCGAGATCCGCCGGCCGGAGCGCGTCGTCGGCAGGGATACGGTGCCGGCCATGCAGTCGGGGGTGTTCTGGGGGTATATCGGGCTGATCGACGGATTGGTGGAGCGCATCCGCCGCGAAGACGGCCGCGACTTCACCATTATCGGAACCGGAGGCGTGGCGAGCCTTTTCGAAGGGGCGAGTGAAACCATTCAGCATTTCGATCCGGGTCTTACGATCCGCGGTCTGCTGGAAATCTGGAAGTTGAACAAAACGCATGGATAAGAACGAATCGGAATTTCTGTTCCTGCCTCTGGGAGGGTCAGGCGAAATCGGCATGAACCTGAACCTGTTCGGCTATGGTCGTCCCAGTGACCGTCAATGGGTGATCGTCGATCTCGGCGTGACGTTCGGCAATGCCGAAACGCCCGGCATCGACATCATCATGCCCGACACGGCCTTCATCGAGGAACGGCGGGAGTCCCTGCTGGGCATCGTTCTGACGCACGCGCATGAAGACCATATGGGCGCATTGGCCCGGCTCTGGCCGCGCCTGCGCTGTCCGGTCTATGCCACGCCGTTCACCATGTGGCTGGTCAAGGACCGGTTGGCGGAAGCGGGATTGCTGGACGAGGTCGAGTTGATCGAGATCCCGCTGCAAGGCGGCTTCGACCTCGGACCGTTCCGCTTCGATCTGATCACGCTGACCCATTCCATTCCGGAGCCCAATGCGCTCGCCATCCGCACGGATCTCGGCACGGTACTGCATACGGGCGACTGGAAGATCGATCCCGATCCACAGATCGGCGAAGGCGTGGACGAAGCGGCGCTCAAGGCCCTGGGCGATGAAGGCGTTCTGGCCATGATCTGCGACAGCACGAATGTCTTTTCGCCCGGCGAAAGCGGCTCCGAAGAGGGCGTCCGGCAAGAGCTGACGCAGCTGATCGGCGAACATGACGGCAAGGGAATCGCCGTGGCGACGTTCGCGTCCAACGTCGCGCGGCTGCAGTCGGTCATGTATGCGGCCAAGGAGAACAACCGGTCCGTCTGCCTGATCGGCCGGTCCATGAAACGCATGACGGCGGCGGCGAAGGCGGTCGGCCTTCTGTCCGATGTCGGCCATATCCTGTCCGAGGACGAAGCGGCCGCCATGCCGGCGGGTCATGTCCTCTACCTTTGCACCGGCAGCCAGGGCGAGCCGCGCGCCGCCCTGTCACGCATCGCCGAAGGCTCGCATCGCAGCGTCAAGTTCAAACGCGGCGATCTGGTCGTCTTCAGCTCCAAGATCATTCCCGGCAATGAACGCGGCATCTTCGCCTTGCAGAATGCGCTCGCCGATGACGGCGTCGAAATCGTCACCGAAAAGGACCGGCCGATCCATGTGTCGGGCCATCCCAACCGCGACGAACTCAAGCGCATGTATGAATGGGTCCGGCCGCGCATCGCCATACCCGTCCACGGCGAGCGGCGTCACCTGCTCGAACATGCCCGTTTCGCCAAGACGGTCGGTGCCGACAAGTCCATGCCGGGCCGCAACGGGGAAATGATCCGAATTGCGCCCAAAGGTCCGAAAGTCGTCGACATCGTGCCGTCCGGCCGCCTGTTCGAAGACGGCGGACAGATCGTGTCGGCGTCGGATGACGGCTTGAGGTTGCGCCGCAAGATGGCTTTTGCCGGTCATGTCGGGGTCAGCCTCGTCGTCAACGAAAAAGGCCGGCTGGTCAGCGGACCCGAAGCCCGCATCGCCGGTTTCCCGGAAGGGCGCGACGGCGAAATCATGGACGAACTGATCGACGCCGTGGCGGATGCGGCCGAGGACGCTTTCAGGGAGCTTCCCATGCGCGGCCGCAAGGACGAGGACACGATCGAGGACAAGGTCCGTGGCCGGGTCAGACGCATCCTGCGCGACATGACGGGCAAGCGGTCCATCGTCGAAGTCCATGCCCACATCGTGAAGAAGGCGGCCTGACATGATCGGGCCGCTCAACCATGTCGGCATCGCCGTTCCGGACATTCGCGAAGCGATGACATTCTACCGCGAGACCTTGGGTGCGACCGACATAACGCAACCCAAGCCCCTGCCGCAGCAAGGGGTGAGCTTCGCCTTCATCAACTTGCCGGCCGGACAGATCGAACTGATCGAGCCTTATGGCGAAGCCTCGCCCATCGCGAAGTTTCTCGAACGCAACCCCAAAGGCGGACAGCATCATGTCTGTTTCGAGGTCGATGACATCCACGCCGCGAGAGACCGGATGGTGGAACGCGGCATGCGCGTGCTGAACGAGCCGCGCATCGGCGCGCACGGCACACCCGTCATCTTCCTGCATCCCGGCGATAGTGGCGGCGTGCTGATAGAACTGATGGAGTCCCCGAAGGCGGGCCATTAAGGCAAGTCCATGAACTGGTTCACGGGTCTTGCCACCTTTCTCATCCTCTGGTGGCTATCGCTATTCATCGTCCTGCCGATCGGCGTCCGCGGGCAGGCGGAGGACGATTCGGTCGAGCTTGGCACCGAACCGGGTGCGCCCATCCAATCCAACATGTGGAAAAAAGCGCTCTGGGCGACCTTGCTCGCCATTCTCTTTTTCGGATTGGTCTGGATTGTCGTGACGGGCGGTTGGCTGTCGTGGGAAATGCTGGGCGATCTGATGGGGCTCTAGGAATGGCAGAATGGGTCAAGCCCTTCCTTGCCGCGCCGGGATCACGTCGCTAAGCGCGCTTCATGCGACTCTCACGCTATTTCCTGCCTCTGCTCAAAGAGACCCCGTCGGATGCGACCGTGATCAGCCACCAGCTGATGCTGCGCGCCGGCATGATCCGGCAGAACAGCGCCGGCATCTACACATGGCTGCCCCTGGGTTACAAGGTTCTCAAGAAGATCGAACAGATCGTCCGCGAGGAGCAGAACCGGGCCGGGGCCATCGAAATGCTCATGCCGACGATCCAGTCGGCGGACCTCTGGAAACAGTCCGGCCGCTATGATGCCTACGGTCCGGAAATGCTGCGGATCAAGGACCGGCATGACCGCGACATGCTGTTCGGCCCGACCAATGAGGAAATGCTGACCGACGTCTTCAGCAGTTTCGTGCGGTCCTACAAGGATCTGCCGAAAATGCTCTATCACATCCAATGGAAGTTCCGGGACGAACGCCGCCCACGCTTCGGCGTCATGCGCGGCCGCGAATTCCTGATGAAGGATGCGTATAGTTTCGACCAGACCCCGGAAGAGGCACGCAAGAGCTACAACAGGATGTTCGTGGCCTATCTCAACACGTTCGAACGCATGGGGCTGAAAGCCATACCCGTGCGCGCGGATACGGGGCCGATCGGCGGGGATCTCAGCCATGAGTTCGTGATCCTGGCCGAAAGCGGCGAAAGCGCGGTCTTTGCGCATAAGGACCTGGTCCAGATGGGCGCGCCGGGCTTGGATATCGACTTCGATTCAGACCTGCAGCCCGTCGTGGACGAACGGACGGCGCTCTATTCCGCTGCCGACGACATGCATGATCCCGAGGTTTTCGCAGCCTTGCCC
This sequence comes from uncultured Algimonas sp., assembly GCF_947498175.1. Taxonomy (GTDB): domain Bacteria; phylum Pseudomonadota; class Alphaproteobacteria; order Caulobacterales; family Maricaulaceae; genus Litorimonas. The sequence goes on from NZ_CANMJB010000001.1 coordinate 265,095, forward strand.
GAAGACAAGCGGGTGGAAGCCCGCGGGATCGAGGTCGGTCACATCTTCTATTTCGGGACCAAATATTCCGAGCCGTTCGACGCCACGGTCATGGGACCGGACGGCAAGCCCGGACTCGTCGAAATGGGCAGCTACGGGATCGGCGTTTCACGCCTGGTCGGTGGCATCATCGAAGCCAGCCACGACGATGACGGCATCGTCTGGCCCGAAGCCGTCGCGCCGTTCAAGGTGGGCATCGTCAACATGCGGGCAGGGGACGAGGCTTGCGACGCGGCCTGTTCGGACTTCTACGAGAAGGCCGTCCAAGCCGGGCTCGACCCGCTTTATGACGACACGTCGGACCGTGGCGGGGTCAAGTTTTCGCGCATGGATCTGATCGGCCTGCCTTGGCAGGTCATCATCGGGCCGCGCGGTCTGAAGACTGGCGAGGTCGAGGTGAAGGCCCGCAAGACGGGCGAACGTGAAAACCTGTCTCCCGATGCGGCTCTGGCGAAGCTGGCGGGCTGAACCTTGGCGGAACCGGGTCAGAATGCACCCTTCGGCGGTGTCGAACGCAAGATCGCGATGCGCTATCTTCGCGCGAAGAAGAGCCAGGGCGGCGTCGGCTTCATCGCCGTGATCAGCTTCCTGTGCATCATGCTGGCCATCGCCGCGATGATCATCATCATGTCAATCATGAACGGGTTCCGGTCGGACGTTATCCGCCTGACCATCGGCAGCGAAGGCCACGTCTTCGTGCAGCCGATCGAGCCGGATGTCACGATCGAACAGATCGACGATCTGGAAAGCCGGATGCAAGCCATCCCCGGCGTGGAAAACGCCTTCCATTTCACCCAGCATTTCACGGCCGTCCAGGCGAATGGAGAGATGAGCGTCGCCCAGGTGATCGGCATCGCCAAGAACGACCTCATGTCGTTCGACCTGATCGCCGACGGCGTCATACAGGGAAGCCTGGAAACGCTGGGCGAGGGCGCTGGTAACGAGCAGGCCATCGCCATTGGCTCTGCCATGGCCACGAGTCTGGGCGTGCAAGCCGGGGACCGCTTGCTCGTCTATTCGCCGCGGATGCGACAGACGATTTCGGGACCGGTTCCGGTCAGCAAGACCTACACGATCGGCGCAATATTCGACGTCGGCCTGTTCGTGACGAACCAGACCTACATCTACATGGACATCGAACAGTCGACGCTTCTGTTCGAGGGCGGGCAGCTCATGGGCGATATCCAACTCAGGCTGGAAGACCCCGACGAGATCGACGGCATCGCGCCGCTCGTCTTGGAACGGGCCGGTCGTCCGGTGCGGATGCTGACGTGGAGAGACCGCAACCAGGGTACGGCCAGCGCACTCCGGATCGAGCAGGTTGCCATGCGCCTCATCTTCATGATCGTCGTCGTCATCGCGGCATTTCCCGTGCTCGCTTCGATGATCATGCTGGTGAAGAACAAGTCGCGCGATATCGCCATTCTTCGGACGATCGGTACGCCGCGCGGCGGGATCTTGCGGATATTCCTGATGAGCGGGGCCACCGTCGGCATCATTGGGACCCTGGCCGGACTGGTGCTCGGCATACTGTTCTGCCTGAACCTGTATCCGATACAGCTTTTCCTCGAACGGCTCTTCAATGTGGAGCTGTTTCCAGCGTCCGCCTATCAGCTCGCAGACCGGATCCCCGTCAAGATCGTCTGGTCGGAAGTTGCGTCGGTGGCGCTGTGGGGTTTCCTGATCTCCGCGCTCGCCGTTTTCTGGCCGGCCTGGCAGGCGTCCAAGATCGATCCCGTCGAGGCGTTGCGCTATGACTAGGCCCGTTCTGTCCGTCCGCAATCTGCACCGGGCCTACAAGTCCGGCGCAGGAATGCTCAAGGTTCTCGCCGGCGCCGACATCGATATCTTTCCCGGCGAAATGGTCGGCCTGATCGGTCCGTCCGGGTCCGGCAAATCGACATTGCTCCATGCCGCCGGATTGCTCGAAAAGCCGAATGCGGGTGAAGTCTTCATCAATGGCCGGGAGTGTCTGAAGCTACCCGATGACCAACGCACCGCCATTCGTCGCGAACGGATCGGCATGGTCTATCAATTCCATCACCTGCAGAAGGAATTCACAGCCGAGGAAAATGCGATGATCCCTCAAATGATTGCAGGCAAAAGCTCGCGTCGGTCGCGGGACGAGGCGCGGCGGCTGCTGACGGCCATGGGGCTGGGCGAACGGTTGACCCATCGCCCCAGCCAGATGTCGGGCGGCGAACAGCAGCGCGTGGCAATTGCCCGGGCGCTCGCCAACAAGCCGCAGATTCTGCTCGCCGACGAACCGACCGGCAATCTCGACCCGGCCACGAGCGCGACCGTTTTCGATCAGCTCTATCAACTCACCCGGCAGGAGGGCGTGGCCGCGCTCGTGGCGACACACAATATGCAGCTGGCCAGTTACATGGACCGGCTGCTGACCGTGCGCGAAGGCATGGTGGTGCCGTTCAAACCCGCGCCCGCTTCCTATTGAGCTAAAGGCTGTCTGGCTGGAAGGTCTTTGCCGCAGGAACACGCTCTGGACTTTGTATGAGCGCGCAGCAGCTCGTCGGTCCGGGCCGAGACAATGTTCCGATTTCCCCTCTCCATAAGCGGTCGGTTCGTCTGCATGCGACAGGCAAGAAATTGCACTTGGAAAGGCAGCTTGACTCCGGAACAAAGCATGAACATAAGCGCGGCACATTTCGGAATGGCCGAAAGAGGGGATAAGTATGTTGAAGCAGTTCGCGCAGGACCTCGGGTCCGCTATCGTGTTGACGTCGTTCGTCGTCGTCATGTCGTTCTGGATGATGGTCGTGGGAGGATAGACAGGCGATGGTCCGGGATTTCGTTCATCTGCGCATGCGTTCGCCCTACTCCATGCTGGAAGGCGCGCTGAAGATGAAGGAGACGGCGGACCGTCTCGTCAAGTACCGCCAGCCCGCCATCGCCCTGACGGACACGAACAATCTCTGCGGCGCGCTCGAATTTTCCGAGACGATGAGCGCCGCGGGGGTCCAACCGATCATCGGCGTCACACTCTGCCTCGATATCGAAGGCGAGCGCCAGCCGGGGCAATTGCGCAAGGATCCCGACGGATCCCTCGTCCTGCTCGCGCAAAACGAAACGGGCTACGAGAACCTGATGGCCTTGTCGTCCTCGGCTTTTCTGGACGTCGATGCGACCGATCTGCCCCACATCAAAGCCAGTACGCTCGAAGGCCGGACGGAAGGTGTCATCGCGCTGACCGGCGGTCTGGACGGCATATTGGACGCTCTGATCGGTGGTGGCCGCACCGCAGAAGGCGAACGCTGGCTCGAACGTCTGATCGAACTTTTCCCGGACCGGCTATATGTCGAGTTGCAGCGTCACGGCCTTCCGCAGCAATCCGTGACGGAACCGGTGCTGATCGACATGGCCTACCGCCACGGACTGCCACTGGTCGCAACGAACGAGCCCTACTTCCTCGGCCCGGAAATGTATGAGGCGCATGACGCGCTTCTCGCCATGAGCGAGGGCTCCTATGTCCTCGAACAGGACCGGCGGAAACTGACGCCCAGACACTATCTGAAATCGACCGAAGAGATGTTGCAGCTGTTCGAGGATCTGCCGGAAGCGCTCGCCAATACGCTGCACATTGCGCGCCGTTGCGCCTACAAGGCCTGCAAACGCAGTCCGATCCTGCCGCATTTCGGCGATGGCTCGCAGTCGGAGGCCGAAATTCTGGCCGATCAAGCCCGCGAAGGTCTCGAAGCAAGGTTGTCGAAAACCGAACTGGCCGAACCGCGCGAGGCCTATTTCGACCGACTCGACTACGAACTCGGCATCATTACCCAGATGGGTTTTCCCGGCTATTTCCTGATCGTTTCGGACTTCATCAAATGGGCCAAGGAACATGACATTCCGGTCGGTCCAGGACGGGGGTCCGGTGCGGGGTCCGTCGTCGCCTGGGCGCTCCTGATCACCGATCTGGATCCGTTGCGCTACGGCCTGCTCTTCGAGCGCTTTCTCAATCCCGAGCGGGTCTCCATGCCCGACTTCGATATCGACTTCTGCCAGGAACGGCGCGGCGAAGTCATCGACTATGTGCGCCGCAAATATGGCGACGGGCAGGTGGCGCAGATCATCACCTTCGGAACGCTGCAGGCCCGCGCCGTCGTGCGGGATGTGGGCCGCGTCATGCAGATGCCGCTGGGGCAGGTGGACCGGCTGGCGAAGCTGGTGCCCAACAATCCGGCCAATCCCGTGACGTTGCAGCAGGCCATCAATATCGAGTCCTCCCTGCAGGATGCCCGCCGGTCCGATCCGACCGTGCGCAACCTTCTCGATACGGCGCTCTCGCTGGAAGGTCTCTACCGCAATGCTTCCACCCACGCCGCCGGCGTGGTCATCGGCGACCGTCCGCTCACGGAGCTGGTCCCGCTTTACCGCGACCCGCGCTCCGACATTCCGGCGACGCAGTTCACGATGAAATGGGCGGAAAAAGCTGGCCTGGTGAAGTTCGACTTCTTGGGTCTGAAAACCCTGACGGTCATAGACCGCTGCCTGAAACTGATGCGCAAGGACGGCATCGACATCGATCTCGCCCAGATCGCCACGACGGAGCCCAAAGCCTACGAACCCTTGGCCAAGGGGCTGACGGCGGGCGTGTTCCAGCTTGAGAGTTCCGGCATGCGGGACGCGTTGCGCAAGCTCGAACCGGATTCGATCGAGGAACTGACGGCCATCATCTCGCTCTACCGGCCGGGACCCATGCGCAACATTCCGGATTTCATCGAGCGCAAATTCGGACGCCAGACCATTGAGTACCCGCATCCGGAACTGACGGATCTGCTCAAGGAAACCTACGGGATCATCATCTACCAGGAACAGGTGATGGAGATCGCGAAGATCCTGTCCGGTTTCTCGCTCGGCGATGCGGACCTGCTGCGTCGTGCCATGGGCAAGAAGGATCAGGCGGAAATGGACCGCCAGAAGGACAAATTCATCGACGGTGCCGTGTCGCGCGGAACCGACCGGGACCATGCGGCGCGCATCTTCGATCTCGTCAACGAATTTGCGGGCTACGGCTTCAACAAGTCCCACGCCGCGGCCTATGCGCTGATCTCCTTTCAGACCGCCTATCTGAAGGCCCTCTATCCGGCGCACTTCATGGCCGCCATCATGAGCCTCGACCTCAGCGTCGCCGAGAAGCTGGCTTTCTTCTTCCAGGAATCGAAGCGGATCGGCGTCGAAGTGCTGCCGCCCTGCGTCAACCGTTCCATGGCCGATTTCGATGTGGCCGATGGCAAGGTGCTCTATGCTCTCGGCGCGCTCAAGAATGTCGGTCTGGAAGCGATGAAGCACGTCGTGGAGGTTCGCGAGGGCGGCGGGCCGTTCACCGATATTTACGATTTCGCGCGCCGCGTGGATATGCGCATCATCAACAAGCGCGCTTTGGAGAATCTGGCGCGCGCCGGAGCGTTCGATTGCCTCGGCGTGTCCCGGCCGACCGCATTGGCCTCGGCGGAAATGCTTCAGAAGGTCGGCGCGCTAGCGGCCGAGGAGCGGGAATCGGCTCAGGTGAACCTGTTCGGCGGCATCGCGGAAGCCACGCCCGATCCGGACCTTCTCTCCCGTCCGTCCTGGTCCAACATCGAGACGCTGGAACACGAATTCGGTGCCGTCGGCTTCTATCTCGGCGGGCATCCGCTCGAAGATCATCTGCAGACCATGTCCGAAACCATAGTCATGAGCGACAAGCTGGAAGACCTCGTCGCCAGCGGCCAGAAGAATTTCCGCGTGGCCGGGATCGTCCGCCGCCGTCAGGAACGCAGTTCCAAACATGGCAAGCGCTTCGCCTATCTCGGCCTGTCCGACCCGACCGGCGAATTCGAACTCTTCGTGCGCGAAGACTTGCTGTTCGCCAAGCGCGAGGTGATGACGGTCGGAAACGCGGTCGTCTGTGAAGCGCGGGTGGAAGGTGAGGGGGGCGATACCCGGTTCTTCGCGCAATCGGTCCGTTTGCTGTCCGGCTCTTCCCGGTCGGTCGATGAGGTCGCGCCGCCCAAAGGTTTGCGGATCCGTCTCAGAAACGCGGAAGCCGAGACGCTGGACGAGCTCGAAGCCATGCTTTGCAAATTGCGGGACACGCCGCATCTGCAGTCGGGCTTGATCGAACTGGCCGCCCCGCTAAGCGATGCGCGCGAAGCCCGATGGCGGCTACAAGGCAATTGGGCGATCGACCCGGAAATACGCAAGGCCTTGAAGGCGAACCGCGCCGTCGAGACGATCGAGGAAATTGCCGCCTAAGTCCGGTTGCGCCTCTCACATCCTGAAATTCGGGCTTGCAGCGGCGCGACAAGCTGATATGGCGCGCCGCATCAATTCGCGTGCGGGTTTTGGCCCTGTGCATATAGCGCAGACGTCAGTTCCGGTGGAAGGTTTCTTCCTCAACCCCGCACTTAGGCTAACCGGAAGAAGGAGATATCCAATGGCTCTTCCAGAATTTTCCATGCGCCAGCTGCTCGAAGCCGGCGTCCACTTCGGCCACCAGACGCACCGCTGGAACCCGAAAATGGCCCCCTACATCTTCGGGGCACGGTCCAACATCCATATCCTCGACCTGTCGCAGACGGTTCCGCTCCTGCATCAGGCGCTCAAGGAAGTCCGCGATGTCGCGGCCAAGGGCGGCCGCGTTCTGTTCGTCGGAACCAAGCGTGCCGCATCGGAGCCGATCGCACAGGCGGCGCAGCGTTGCGCCCAATATTATGTCAACCACCGCTGGCTCGGCGGCATGCTGACCAACTGGCAGACCGTGTCCGGCTCCATTGCGCGCCTGAAGCAACTCGACGCCATGGACCCGAACGATGCCGGTCTGACCAAGAAGGAACTTCTGAACCTGGCGCGCGAGCGCGAACGGCTGGACCGGACGCTGGGCGGTATCAAGGACATGGGCGGGAAGCCGGACCTGATGTTCGTGATCGACACGAACAAGGAAAGCATCGCCATCAAGGAAGCGCGTCGTCTTGGCATTCCCGTCGTCGCCATTCTCGACACGAACTGCAACCCGTCCGAAGCCGACATTCCGATACCGGGCAATGACGATGCCGCCCGCGCCATCCAGCTCTATTGCGAACTGATGGCCGACGCCGTGCTCGACGGCATGACCGAAGCGGCCGCCGCCGTCGGCATGGATCTCGGCGCTGCCGAGAACCCCGAGGAAATGGCGCTCGAGCTCGCCGACACGGTTCCGGCCGAAGAAGAGGCCGTCGCGGCCGAGATCGCCGAAGCGGCGTCCGAACCGGTCGAAAGCCCTGCCACGGAAGCCCTTTCGACGGAACCGGCCACGTCCGAACAGATGGCCGACGTTGCGCTCAAGCTGGAAGACATCGCCCTGATCGACGGTATCGGCCCGGTTTACAAAGAAAAGCTGGAGGCCGCCGGCATCAACTCGCTGGAAGTCATGGCGAACTTGTCCGACGAAAAGGTCGCCGAGATCGATGAATCCCTGGGCTTGAACGGCAAACTGAAGGACGGCGATTTCCGCGACCAGGCCAAAGCGCTGCTGAACGGCGACGCGCCGCAGGCCGCTGCGGACAAGGAAGCGCTGAAGGCCGCCTCCTAGTCGTCCTGCGATCTTGCGGCCGGGGCGCATCCGCTCCGGCCGTCTTTAAATTGTAACGCGCCGCCCCTATCTGCAGCGCGAACCCCCGAACCCATTCAGCAATGGAGAAGACCCATGGCGATCACTGCCGCAATGGTCAAAGAACTGCGCGAAAAGACGAGCGCAGGCATGATGGACTGCAAGAAAGCCCTTAACGAAACGAATGGCGACATGGACGCCGCCGTCGATTGGCTGCGCAAGAAGGGCATCGCCAAGGCGGACAAGAAAGCGTCGCGCGTTGCAGCCGAAGGCTTGGTCGCGGCCGCGACGGACGGCAAAACGGGCGTCGTCGTCGAAGTCAATTCCGAGACGGATTTCGTCGCGCGCAACGAGCTGTTCCAGGAAACGGTCGGCAAGATCGCCAAGCGCGGTCTCACGGTCAGCGACTCGGCCGCCTTGGCGGATGCCGATCTCGAAGGCGGCAAATCCGTGACCGGCTACCTGACAGAGCTGGTCGGCAAGATCGGCGAGAACATGTCGTTCCGCCGCATGGAAAAGCTCGAAGTGCCGCAAGGCGTCGTCGCCTCCTACATCCATAATGCGGTCGCGCCCGACATGGGCAGGATCGGCGTCCTCGTCGCCCTCGAATCCGCTGGCGATACGGCCAAGCTTGAAGGCCTGGCCAAGAAGATCGCCATGCACGTCGCCGCGACCTCTCCGCTCGCCAACACGGTTGACGATCTGGATCCGGCGCTCGTGTCCAAGGAACGCGAAATGCTGAAGGCCGAAGCGCTGGAATCCGGCAAGCCGGAAAACATCGTCGACAAGATGGTCGATGGCCGCATGCAGAAATTCTTCAAGGAAAGCGTTTTGGCCACGCAGGTTTTCGTCATGGACGGCGAACGCACGGTCGAGAAAGTCCTCGAAGACGAAGGCAAGACGCTCGGATCCGACATCGTTCTGGCCGGTTTCGTCCGCATGGCCGTCGGCGAGGGGATCGAGAAGAAGGAAGAGAACTTCGCCGAAGAGGTCGCCGCCGCCGTCAACGGTTAGGCCTTCCGCCGAAAGCAAAAGCCCGCTCCGGACGTTCTGGAGCGGGTTTTTTCAATGCCGCAACGTTTGCCGCGATTGGCCTTGGCTATGCCGGACCACTGCGATAGAGCCGCTGAAACGGGTCGGTCGAGGAACGCATGTCGGAGTATGATTACAAACGCGTCCTTTTGAAGATTTCGGGTGAAGCCCTGATGGGCGATCTTCAATACGGCATCGACACTGATACGGTTAAGCGCATCGCAGGCGAGGTTGGGGCGGTCCACGAGAAAGGTCTCCAGATCGCGCTGGTCATCGGGGCTGGAAACATCTTCCGCGGCCTTTCGGCCCAAGCGAGCGGCATCGAACGCTCCACGGCCGATTACATGGGCATGTTGGCGACGGTCATGAACGCGCTGGCCATGCAGAGCGCACTGGAACAGCTGAGCGTCGACACGCGGGTTCAGTCGGCCATTCCGATGCAGACGGTCTGCGAAAGTTACATCCGCCGTCGTGCCGTTCGGCATATGGAAAAAGGCCGGGTCGTGATCTTCGCCGCCGGCACGGGCAATCCCTATTTCACGACCGACACGGCCGCAGCCCTGAGAGCGGCCGAAATGGATTGCGACGCCTTGCTGAAAGGCACGCAGGTGGACGGGGTCTACGACGCCGATCCGAAAGACGACCCAGATGCGACGCGCTACGACCAATTGAGCTATCACAAGGTCTTGTCGGACGATCTTAAAGTCATGGATGCCTCGGCCATCGCCTTGATGCGTGAGAACGACATCCCCATAATCGTGTTCTCGATCCACGAAACGGGCGGGCTTGATGCCGTCATGGCGGGACGGGGCACATCGACCTTGATAGGATCATAGTTCGGCCTTGATGCGGGCCAACGGACATCGGAGAACAGGCGGATGACGACATTCAAACTTTCTGACTACCGCAAGCGCATGGACGGCGCGCTTGATTCATTGCGCAAGGATTTCGCCGGGTTGCGCACGGGCCGTGCGAATGCGGCGTTGCTAGACGGTATCGTGGTGTCGGCTTACGGCTCGGAAATGCCGATCAACCAGGTTGGATCCGTGTCCGTGCCGGAAGCGCGTATGCTGACCGTTTCCGTCTGGGACAAGACCATGGTCGGGCCGGTCGAAAAGGCCCTGCGTCAGAGCAGTCTCGGGCTCAATCCCGTCGTCGATGGCCAGACGTTGCGCATCCCCATGCCGCCCTTGACGGAGGAACGCCGCCGCGATCTGACTAAGGTCGCCGGAACCTATTCGGAGAATGCCAAGATTGCCGTGCGCAACGTCCGGCGCGACGGCATGAACACCGTCAAGCGACTCGAAAAGGACGGCGAGATCAGCGAAAACGAGCTGAAAGCGCATGAAAAGGATATCCAGGCGGCGACCGACGATCTGGTCAAGAAGATCGATGATGCGCTGGCCCAGAAGTCCGAAGAGATCATGCAGGTCTGACGATCGCCGACGAACCTGCATATCAGGGCGCTATCCCCGACCATGTCGCCATCATCATGGACGGCAATGGCCGTTGGGCCAAGAAGCGCCACAGACCGCGCAGTTTCGGTCATCGGGCCGGGGTGGAGGCTGTGCGGCGCATCGTCGAGGATGCAGCCGATATCGGGATCGAATGCCTGACCCTCTACAGTTTCTCGACCGAAAACTGGACGCGACCACGCGCCGAGATCGCTGCGCTGATGACGCTCATGTCGGAATATATCGAGAACGATCTCGCCCGTCTCAAGCGTGAAGGCGTGAAGATACGCGTGCTGGGCGGACGAACGGGGTTGTCGCCAAACGTCTTGGCATTGATCGACAAGGCGGTTTCCGAAACATCGCAGAATGAGCGCTTCAAACTGAACATCGCGTTCAACTACGGCGGCCGTGACGAAATTCTGCGGGCGATGCGAAAAGCCAGTGCGTCGGACGTGGATCTTCAGTCCATGACCGAAAGCGATTTCTCGCGCTATCTCGATACGGCCGGCCTGCCCGATCCGGACCTCGTCATCAGGACAAGCGGCGAACGGCGCATCTCCAATTATCTCCTCTGGCAAGCCGCCTATGCGGAATATGTTTTCATGGATGTCCTGTGGCCAGATTTCGGCCGGGACGAGCTGATTGCGGCTCTGGATGAATACACGTCCCGGGACCGGCGTTTCGGCGCGGCGCAAGAAACCGAAGTCGCTTGATGTCCGCCAAAGCGAAAAGGCCGCGCTGGACGGGTCTGGGCGCGCGGTTGCTGACGGCCCTCATCGTTGCGTTGGTCTGCATCGTCCCTTTGTATCTGGGCGGGTTCGTCTGGACGATGTTGGTGGCGCTGTTCGCGTCGCGGATGATGTATGAATGGGTGCGGATGACCGACCCCGAAGCCTCATGGCCCGCGATCTTCATCGCTCTGTCGGGCCTCATCGTCGCGCTTCTCTACGCAATGCAGAGCCTGGAGCTCTGGCTGCTCGCAACAGTCGTCTTGTTCACCGGCCTCGCAGTCTGGGAGCGCATGCGACGCGACGATCCGTTCTGGACCGCCATGGGCTTGCCCTACGTCATCATTCCGGCGGCCGTCATCGTCTTGTTGCGCGGACCGGAAGCGGGCCTGGACACGCGCGGTTTTACTCAACTGGCCTTCATCATCCTGATCGTGATCGCAGCAGATGTCGGAGCCTATTTCGGCGGATCGACGCTAGGCGGTCCGAAGCTCGCGCCGTCCTTGTCGCCCAACAAGACCTGGTCCGGCGTATTGTCAGGCGCGGCCTTGGCCAGCTTCGTCGCCATCGTTGCGGGGCTATTCATCGGCTTGTCGCCTGTCCTGGCCATACTCCTGGCGCTGCCGATCGTCGTTTTGTCGATCCTCGGGGATCTTCTGGAAAGCAGCGTGAAGCGCAAGATAGGCGTCAAGGATACCGGAGCGTTGCTACCCGGTCACGGCGGCTTGCTCGACCGGTTGGATAGCCTCATGGCGGCTGTCGTAGGCGGCGCCGTGATCTTGATGGTCGTCGGAGAGGGCTGGCCCGTCGCATGACCAAATCCATCACAGTGCTCGGATCGACCGGATCCATCGGCGTCAATACGCTCGATCTGTTGTCGCGCGCCGATGACGGGGCGTTCTCCGTCGTCGGGCTCAGCGCCCATAGCAATGTCGATCTGCTGGCCGAACAGGCTGTGCGGTTTTCGGCCCAAGCGGTCGCTATCGCGGATCCGTCCTGCGAAGCACGGCTGGCGGAAAAGCTGTCCGGTCATGCCATCGACATCTATTCCGGGCCTGACGGCCTCGTCGAGCTCGCCCGCCTGTCCGCCGACATCACCATGGCGGCCATTGTCGGCTCCGCCGGTCTCGAACCGACCATGGCGGCGGTCGGGCAGGGGAACACTCTCGCCTTGGCCAACAAGGAATGCCTGGTTTGCGCGGGCGAGAGCTTCATGTCGGCGGTCGAACGCCACGGCACGACGCTTCTGCCCGTCGACTCCGAGCACAATGCGATCTTCCAGGTTCTGGACGACCGCCGTCCCGAGCGGGTCAGACGACTGATCCTCACGGCATCGGGCGGGCCGTTCCGCGAAACTCCGATGGAGAAGATGCAGACCGTCACGCGCAAGGACGCGCTCGATCACCCCGTGTGGAGCATGGGGGCGAAGATCAGCATCGACTCGGCGACGATGATGAACAAGGGCCTGGAACTGATCGAGGCCGCGTGGCTGTTCGACCGGCCGTCTTCGCAGATCGACGTGATCGTCCATCCGCAGTCGATCGTTCACTCCCTGGTCGAATATGTCGATGGCTCCGTGCTGGCGCAGATGGGCTCGCCCGACATGCGGACCCCGATCGCCTACGCTCTGGCTTGGCCGGACCGGATGGTCACGCCGGTGACATCGCTCGATCTCGCCGCCGTGGGCCAGCTGACCTTTTCCGAACCCGACCTGATACGTTTCCCCGCGCTGAGGCTCGCCCGCGAGGCGCTCGAAGCGGGCGGGCAGGCGGCCTGCATCCTGAACGCTGCCAATGAAATCGCCGTGGAGTCGTTCCTCCAGGGGCGGATCGCGTTCATGGACATTCCGCGGATCTGCGAAGAGGCGCTCGGCAAGCTCTCCGCCGACACCGGATTCGGTACGGCGCCGGCCGACATGCAGACCGTGATGCAGGCCGACCGATTGGCCCGCGAAACTGCAAATGAGCATATTGTAAACTTGTAAGCCCCGCCCAATCCGGGCATCCGCGATGGGGACCTGGAATCAGGCCGCATCGTGAAGGCACAGCCATTATCGACCTCTTTTACATTCTTCTGGCAGGAGTCGTTTTCCTGTTCCTCATCTCGTTGCTGATCTTCATCCACGAGCTCGGCCACTATAGCGTGGCCCGTTTTTTCAACATTCGCGTCGAGCGTTTTTCGATCGGTTTCGGCGCACCCGTCTGGAAGCGAAAGGCGCGGTCGGGAACGACTTGGGCCGTCTCGCGCTGGCCGCTGGGCGGTTACGTCAAGTTCGCGGGCGATGCCGGATCGGCGTCAAATCCCGATGCTGCGGCGCTCGACAGGATCCGCTCCGAAGAAGACGATGTCAGCGACATCTTCCATTTCAAACCGGTCTGGCAGCGCGCCCTAGTCGTCCTGGCCGGACCGGTGGCGAACTTCATCCTCGCCGCTGTCCTGTTCGCTGTCGCCGTCCTGTGGGTCGGTACGCGTCACCCCGAAGCTTTGGTCGGCGAGGTCGAGGCGACCAGCCCGGCCGCCTTGGCCGGAATCCAGCCCGGCGACCGCATTGTCGAAATGGACGGCCGCCCCATCGACGATTGGGTTTCGATGGCACAGCATATCCAATTGCGCGGGAACACGCCTATTAAGACGGTCGTTGAGCGCGATGCGGACCGTATCGCACTGACCGTTACGCCACGCATGATCGAGGACGAGGATTTCGTCGGGGGGCGCATGACCCGCGGCCAGTTCGGGATCCGGCTGTCCTCGGACGCGCAAATGGAAACGCGGCGCTACAATCCCGTGTCCGCGCTCGCTTTCGGATCGGATCAGGTGGTCAACACCCTCTCCGCCACGGGCCGGTATATCGGCCGCATCTTCTCGGGCCGCGAAGACGGCAAGCAACTCGGTTCGATCCTACGGATCGGTGCCATGACCGGCAAGGCCACGGTCGATGTCGCCAAAGCGGAAGTGCCGGCCGGCGAACGCGTGCGCAACCTGCTGCTCGTCATGCTCAATCTTGGAGCCGGAATTTCCGTCGCATTAGGTTTCGCTAATCTGCTGCCGATCCCCATGCTCGATGGTGGACATCTCGTCTTCTACGGTTATGAAGCGCTCGCGGGGAAACCCCTGAGCCAGAAAAAGCAGGAAATAGGGTTCAGGTTCGGAATGGCCATTCTTCTGGGGCTGTTCGTCGTCCTGACGATCAACGACATCGGCTATATCGGAAGCCTACTTTCATAATTGGACGACCACGAATGGGATCTTTCCACATAAGGATGGAGCGGCGTATCCGTTTTTCGCGCCTGTTATCGTGCTTGGCATGCGTGTTCGCACTCGCCATTGCACCTCTGTCCGCCCGCGCCCAGCAGACACCCATCCCGGATACGACGCCCGCCCCTGTACCACAGGCGCCGCAATATCAGCCGCCGACTCGGATCCAGAGCGTGCAGGTCATCGGCAACCAGCGGGTCGAAGCCAATACGGTCGCTTCCTATCTGTTGTTCGCGCCCGGCGATCCCTATTCCGAAGAGCGCATCGACCTCAGCCTGAAGACGCTCTACGCCACGGGCCTGTTCGCGGACGTGATCATCGATCCGCGCGACGGCAACGTCCTGATCCAGGTGATCGAGAACCCGATCATCAACCGGGTGATCTTCGAGGGCAACAAGTCGCTGAAAACCGACAAGATCAATGACGAGATCAGCGCGGAACCCCGGGCGCTATTCACGCGGGCCCAGGTGCAGGAAGACACGCAGCGGATCATCGAACTGTACCGACAATCCGGCCGGTTCGGCGCGACCGTCGAACCCAAGGTCGTGGAACAGCCGCAGAACCGGATCGACCTGATCTTCGAGATTTCCGAAGGCCCCGTGACCGGCATCAAGCGGATCAACTTCATCGGCAACACGGAATTCACCGACCGCGCGCTGCGCAAGGAGATCGCGACGACCGAATCGAAGTGGTGGAACTTCTTCAGCTCCAACGACAATTACGATCCCGGGCGACTGGAATTCGACCGCGAGCAGCTTCGGACCTTCTACACCAATCGCGGTTTTGCCGACTTCCGCGTCGTGTCCGCCGTGGCGGAACTCACACCCGACCAGGAGGATTTCTACGTCACCTTCACGGTCGACGAAGGCGGCGAATACCGCTGGGGCGACATATCGGTCGAAACCGAACTGGAAGCGCTCAACAAGGATTTCCTCGAACGGCTGATCAACATCGAAAGCGGCGAGGTCTATAATGCTTCGCAGATCGAAAATGCGATCGATAGCCTGAATTTCGCCGCCGGAACGTCCGGTTACGCTTTCGTGGACATCCAGCAGGACTTCCGCCTGAACCGCGAAGACAAGACGGTCGATCTCGTCTTCAACGTGGTCGAGGGGCCGCGCGTCTATATCGAACGCATCGACATCGTCGGCAACACGACGACGCTCGACTATGTCATCCGTCGCGAGATGGAACTGGTCGAAGGCGACGCCTTCAACCGCATCCTGCTCGACCGGTCGCGCAACCGCGTCCGGGCGCTGCGATTTTTCGAAGAGGTCGAGATCGAGGAAACGCAAGGCTCCGCACCCGACAAGGCCGTCGTGGAAGTCCGCGTCAGCGAACAACCGACGGGCGAGCTGTCCTTCTCGGCCGGTTTCTCGTCGGCCGACGCCTTTCTGGTCGATCTGTCGATCACGCAACGAAACCTTCGGGGTCGGGGCCAGCTCTTGCGGTTTGTCATCCGTGCATCGTCGAACCGCCGCGAAATCGATCTCCGTTTCACGGAACCGCGGTTTCTCGGACGCAATCTCGCAGGCAGCGCGGAGCTGTTCGATGTCGTGATCGATTTCCTCGACGAGGCGGGTTTCCGCTCCACGCGGACGGGGGGGCAGGTCGGACTCGCATTTCCGTTGACCCAGAACACCAGCCTGTCGACCCGATATTCGCTGCGGTCGGAATCGATTGAGTTTCCGCAGGAAAACCAGTGCGATACGCTGTTGCAGAACTCCGCCGACAATAGGCTTTCTCCTCAGGATACCCAGCTTCTGACCTTGTGCCAGCAGGTCGGCGGACGTCTGTCCTCGGTGGTCGGCTATACGTTCGGCTGGGACCGGCGGAACGATCCGATCACACCGACAGGCGGCTTCGACCTGCGGTTCAGCCAGGATGTGGCCGGTGTCGGCGGCGATGTGCGCTATCTGCGGACCGATGTGCGCGGCAACTATTACAAGGGTATCTTCCCAGGCGTCGTGGCGTCCGCGACCTTGTCCGGCGGGTATATTCGCGGCTGGGGCGGCGATCCCGTGCAGATCAACGACCGCTACTTCAAGGGCAATTTCGATTTCCGGGGCTTCGACAATGCCGGTATCGGGCCGCGCCTGATCAACTATGTCGCCGAGACTGGGTCGACGCTCATTCCCACGGCGGGCGGCAATGTCGATGGTCGCGGCCGCGCTCAGGGCGGCAACCTGTTCGGCCTGGCTGCAGCCGAGGTGAGTTTTCCTATTGGCTTGCCCCAGCTTCTCGGGTCAGTCTTCGTCGAGGCCGGCACGGTCGGCTTGCTGGATGAGGATTTCCAGTCCAACATCATCATCGATGCTGCTGCATCCGGTCTCCAGGTCGGGGCAAGTTGCAACGGTGTCACCGCGCAAGGCGTCATCTGTCAGCGGACGATCGATACGCTTGATCCGCGTGTCACCGCCGGGGCCAGCGTCTTCTGGGAGAGTCCATTCGGTCCGATCCGCTTCGATTTCACCCAACCGCTCGTCAAGCAACCGTTCGACGACCGGCAGTCGTTCCAGTTCACTACCCGTACGAGGTTCTAATCATGTCCATCCGCTCCCACTTCACCACACCCGCCGCCAAAGCCCTGGCCGGAACGGCTTTCGCCCTTCTGGCGTCCGCGTCGGCGTTCGCCCAGAGTACGGTTCTGGTCGTCGACACGGCCAAGGTCTACAATGACAGCACCGTCGGCAAACATATCGAACGCCAGATCTCGACGATGGCCAACACGACCAAAACGCAACTCGAAGCCAAGCAGAGCCCGCTTCAGACGCGCGGCAAGAGCCTGATGACCCAGATGGACGGCAAGACACGCGAACAGATCGCAGCCAACACGACGCTCGTGTCCCAGATCCAGAAGCAGCAGAAGGACGAGATGCAGCTGCAACAGGATGCCGCCATCGCCCAGCGTGAAATTCAGATGGCCAAGCTCAAGGCCGTTCAACTGGTCGATGCGAAAGTCTCCTCCATCATCAAGACGCTCGTCAGTGAACGCAAGGCCGACATCGTCATCGACCGTGCCAACGTCATCTACGGCGCACCGGCGGACATCACGCCGGATGTCCTGTCTCGCCTGAATGCGCAGATGACGACCGTTCCCGTCACGCGCGAGAAGCTCCCCGCGCCGACCCGGTGATTGCACGGCGCAGCCGCGTCACCTGCTGACATGCGACGTGTCTTGAGACGGGGCCTGACGGCCCCTAATCGCTCCTCATGATCGATCCGCGCTTCTATCGTCTGCGCTCGCAAACCATGACGGTCTCGGAGCTATGCGCTCGCCTGGATTTGGCGGCGCCTGACGGATCGTTCGGCGAAACACCGGTCTTGCAGCCCGCCGCGCTGGCAGGCTCCGTTTCCGGCGACCTCGCCTTTCTCGAAAGCAAGCGCCATCTCGCTTCGCTCGAAGGAGCCGGAGCTTCGGCCTGTTTCGTCAAACCCGCGCTCGCCGACACCGTGGCGCAGAAGAACATCGTTCCCATCCAGACGGAGGTGCCCAAATATCACCTCGCGAGGGCGACGATGCTGCTCGTCTCGGACAACACGATAGAGTCCGACATCTCCGCCAAGGCGGACATCCACCCGACCGTTCACATCGGGCCCGGCGTGGTGATCGGTGACGATGTCAGAATTGGCCCGCATTCCGTTGTGACGAACGCCGTGATCGGCCGGGGCGTGACGATCGGTGCGTGCACGGTCATCGGCGGCGAGGGCTTCGGTGTCGTCGTCGGCCCGGACGGCGACATGTTGCCCGTCCCGCACGTTGGTCGCGTCATGATCGGGGAGAATGTCCGCATCGGATCGAATGTCTGCGTCGATCGGGGTCAGTTGGGGGATACGCGCATCTCCGATGGCTGCCAGATCGACAATCTGGTGCAGATCGCGCATAATTGCGTTCTGGAACAGGGCTGCATCCTGGCGGGCCGGGTTGGTCTGTCCGGCTCCTGCCATATCGGAACAGGCGTCATGATGGGGGGGAGCGCAGGTCTGGCCGATCACATCACTGTCGGCGACGGTGCCCGCCTGGCGGCCTTCGCCGGTGTGATGCACGACGTTCCGGCCGGGGAGACCTGGTCGGGCATTCCGGCCATGCCGATCCGCGATCACATGAAGATCGTCGCCCAGTCCAAGCGGTCGATCCGCAAATGAGCCTGCAATATCCGCTCGAGCGCGATGTCGTGGCTGGGCTGCTGCCGCATAACCCACCGGCCTTGCTCGTGGACCGGGTGCTCTCTTTCGACGGCCGGTCGACCCACGCGCAAGTCCATGTCGCCGAGGACTGGGATGTCTTTCGCGGCCATTTCCCCAACCGTCCCATCTTGCCGGGTGTATTGATGATCGAAATGGTCGCGCAAACCGGGGCGTTGATCGGCGTGCTGGGAAACATGGTGGCCGACGACGCGTTCCTCGCCTTCACGGGCATCGACAAGGCGCGTTTCCGCCGCCCGGTCGTGCCGGGAGAGACTTTGGATCTTCATGCGGAATTGATCGACGTGCGGCGGTACATCTATCGCTTCAGGGGGCAGGCGGTCTGCAACGGGGTCAAGGCCCTGACGGTCGAGTTCCTGGCCAGCCCCCTATCCTTCGACGGGTAAGGCATGACGGCAACGATACATCCGACGGCCATCGTCGATCCGGCTTGCCGTCTGGGCGACGAGGTCGAGATCGGGCCCTATTGCATCGTGGACGAACATGTCACCCTGGGTGACCGGACGCGTCTGGTCAGCCATGTAACGGTATCGGGGCGGACGGAGATCGGCGCCGATTGCCTGCTCTACCCGCAAGTCTCGATGGGATATCCGCCACAGGATTTCAAACATCGCGGCGAAGGTGATATCGGCATCAGGATCGGGGACCGCTGCACGTTCCGCGAGATGGTCAATGTCCATCCCGGCACGGATGTCGGCAAACCCAGGACGGTGATCGGCGACGACTGCTATTTCATGGTGGGATCGCACTTGGCGCATGAATGCCAGGTCGGCGACAACGTCACCCTGTCCAACTATGTCCAAGTCGGCGGAAACGTGTCGATCGGCGACTACACGACCCTTGGCGGATTGGCGGCGATCCATCAGCATACCCGGATCGGAAACTACGCCTTCGTCGCCGGCATGGCGCTGGTGACGAACGATGTCATTCCCTACGGTCTCGTCATGGGCAATTCGGCGCATCTGAATGGATTGAATGTCGTCGGGCTGAGACGCCGCGGCTTCGGCAAGGCGCAGATCCACAAGCTCAGAGCCGCCTATCGCCAGCTTTTCGCCTATGAGGGCACTTTGGCCGAACGGGTCGAGGACGCGACGCGGCTTTATTCGGATGAGCCGCTCGTGATGGAAATCATCGAATTCATCATGACGCAGAGCAACGGGCGCAATCTGACCTTGCCGGACATGCGTCGTTAAAGGGTGAAGCAGTCAATGCATATCGGACTCGTGGCCGGCGGCGGAAAGCTGCCGGCCTACGTGGCATCGGCCATCCGGGAGGATGGCCATGATCTGACCGTGATGGAGATCGATCCGGATTGCCCGCCAGGGCAGTTCGGGACGTCCTTGCGCTATCCCATGTCCAAGTTCGGCAAGATGCTGAAGTCCTTCGACAAGGCGGGCGTGACGCATGTCTGCCTGGCCGGAACGGTCGGTCGTCCAGACTTTTCGACCTTCAAACCGGATCTAGGGGCCATGCGCTACCTGCCGGGCACGCTGATGGCGGCGAAGGAAGGCGACGATGCCTTGTTGCGCCATGTCATGGCGATCTTCGAATCGCGCGGGTTCGCAATCGTGTCCGCGCAATCCCTGTGTTCGAGCTTGCTGCTGGATGCGGGCGCGCTCGGTCTGCATGGCCTGCCGGACGCTCACCGGGAAGATGCGCAACGGGCCATGGAAGTGGCCCGCATCATCGGCGACCGGGATATCGGCCAGGGTGCCGTGGTCGCCAAGGGTATCGTTCTGGCGGTCGAAGCGCAGGAGGGCACGGATGCGATGCTCGAACGCGTGTCGGACCTTCCAAAAGCGCTGACAGGGCAAAGAGACCGACGGGCGGGCGTGTTGGCAAAGCGCTTGAAGCCGGGACAGGACGACCGCGTCGACCTGCCGACCATCGGCCCCGAAACGGTGCGCCTGGCCGCGGCCGCCGGGCTGGCGGGAATCATCGCCGACGCAGGCGACGCCTTCGTGATCGACCGGTCCGAAACGGTACGCCTGGCGGATGAGGCCGGCTTGTTCATCGTCGGGTTGCCGAAGAAACCCGCCCCCGATGTCCCGAACTGACGTTTTCATCGTTGCCGCCGAGCCGTCCGGTGACCGGCTCGGGGCCGCTCTCGCGCAATCCCTGATCAAGTTTCGCCCGGAGATCCGTCTGGCCGGTATCGGAGGGCCGGACATGGAACGGGCGGGTCTGCCGTCACGCATGGACATTGACGGGTTGGCGATCCTCGGCTTCGTCGAGGGGCTGAAAGCCTATGGCCATGTGCTCAGGAAAGTCCGCCAAGCCACTGAATCCATAATGAATTCGAATCCGGAAGCGGTCGTGCTGATCGATAGCTGGGGGTTCATGATGCGCGTGGCCAAACGTTTGCGCCGACAGGGCTACGCAGGTCGGATCGTCAAATATGTCGCGCCGCAGGTCTGGGCGACCCGGCCCGGGCGGGCAAGGATACTGGCCAGTCATGTGGACCATCTTCTGTCCACTCAGACGATGGACACCCCGCATTTCGAGCCCCTCGATTTGCCGCTGACTTTCGTCGGCAACCCCGTTCTGGACACGGATTACGGCGCTGGCGATGCGGAGGCTTTCCGGTCGCGCCATGAGCTGTCGGCGGCACGGCCGATCGTCGGTCTTTTTCCGGGCAGCCGTCCCGCCGAAGTGGACCGTGTCGGGCCTGCCATCCTGGGCGCGCTCCGGACGGCGCGCGCGGCGATACCTGCGCTGCAGCCCGTCTGCATCGTCGCCGAAGTCGTCACTACGCAGGTGAGGGCGCTTTTCGCTGGCGAAGCCGTGACCCTGATCGACCAGACGGAGTTCATCGACGCCCTGTCCGCGATGGATGCGGCTTTGGCCTGTTCGGGGACGGTAACGACGCAGCTGGCCGCCGCGGGCGTTCCGACGGTCGTGCTCTACAGGCTTTCACCTCTGACGTTTGCGATCGCCAGTCGCATGTTTCGCCCGCGCTTCATTTCGCTCGTCAACATTTCGGCCGACAGCGCAGGCGCGGGATCCGAGGCTCCGCTGTTGCAGGAATTCATGCAGGACGACATCGACTCGGACGCGCCGGCTGATGCGCTGATTGAATTGCTCGAAAACGCTGACTTATCAAAGCGCTTGAGTGACCGGCTGATGCAGGAAACCCGGCGCATGAGCGCCGGGCCGGAACACGCTTCAGACAAGGCCGCGAAGGCCGTCCTGTCCTTGATCGGTCAGCGCTTGCCCATCGGGACGTAGTCGCGCTCGGTCGGGCCGGTATAGAGCTGACGCGGGCGCCCGATGCGCTGGCTGGGATCTTCCAGCATCTCGTTCCACTGACTGATCCAGCCCGTCGTGCGCGCCAGGGCGAACAGCACCGTGAACATGTCGGTCGGAAAGCCCAGCGCGGACAGGACGATGCCGGAATAGAAATCGACATTCGGGTAGAGGCCGCGCTTGACGAAATAGTCCTCGTTGGTCGCGATCTTTTCCAGCTCCAGCGCGACTTCCAGAACGGGGTTTGTGATGCCGAGCTCGCCCAGCACTTCATGCGTGGTCTTGCGCATGACGTTGGCGCGCGGGTCGGTCGCCTTGTAGACGCGGTGGCCGAAGCCCATCAGACGGAACGGGTCTTCCTTGTTCTTGGCCCGGTCGACATATTCCGGGATGCGGTTGACCGTCCCGATCTCGCGCAGCATGTTCAGCGCCGCTTCGTTCGCGCCGCCGTGGCTCGGCCCCCACAGACAGGCCGTGCCCGCCGCGATGCAGGCGTAAGGGTTGGCGCCCGACGATCCGGCCAGCCGCACGGTCGATGTCGAGGCATTCTGTTCATGGTCGGCATGGAGGATGAAGATTTTGTCCATCGCCGCTTCGATGACCGGGTTCAACTCATAGGGCTCGGCCGGCACGGAGAAGCACATGCGAAGGAAGTCGCCCGCATAGGACAGGCTGTTGTCGGGATAGACGTGCGGCTGGCCGATCCGGTATTTGTAGCACCGCGCCGCCAGCGTCGGGATCTTGGCGATGATGCGGTGGATCGCAAGATTGCGGGCCTCGTCCTCGGTCGTGTGCTGATCGTCGTGATAGAATCCGGACAGGGCGCCGACTGTCCCTGTCAGCATCGCCATCGGATGGCTGTCGCGACGGAATCCGTGGAAGAAGCTTTCGATCTGGTCGTGCAGCATCGTGTGACGCGTGATCGTGTCTGTGAAATTCTTGTACTGCTTGTTGTCGGGCAGGTCGCCGTTCACGAGGAGATAGGCGACTTCCAGGAAAGTGGATTGCTCGGCAAGCTGTTCGATCGGATAGCCGCGATAGAGAAGCTGGCCTTTCTCGCCATCGATGAAGGTGATCTGGGATTCGGTCGAGCAAGTGGAGGTGTAGCCGGGGTCGAAGGTGAAGTGACCCGTTTTCTTGGACAGGGCCCGGACGTCGATGGCGGGCTGGCCCATGGAGCCGCTGAGGATGGGGAAGTCGGCCGTCTCGCCGCCTTCGATCTTGATGGTGGAGGATCCGGTTTGTTTGACTTTGTTTTCCATGACTCTCTTCGTTTTCAGCCCCTTGGGGGTCGTTTCTGCCCTTGACGGGTTCTGGTTCTAGCCCATTGCGGGCCTGGCATCTTCGATACGTCCGAGCGTTTCGTCCCGGCCCAGCAGGGCCATGACGTCATGCAGGTCGGGGGACGGGGCTCCCGCTGTCAGCGCTGCCCGGACGGGCG
Source organism: uncultured Algimonas sp. (assembly GCF_947498175.1). GTDB lineage: Bacteria > Pseudomonadota > Alphaproteobacteria > Caulobacterales > Maricaulaceae > Litorimonas. The sequence goes on from NZ_CANMJB010000001.1 coordinate 288,081, forward strand.
CACCGATCTTGCCGAAACCGATCTCATGATCCGCGACGAAGCCGGTCAGCACCGATTGGAGCCTGTCCGCCGTCCACGATGCGTCTTCTAAGGATTCCAGCCGCGTTGTCAAAGCGCGGACCAGATCGGCCGTGCCTTCGCGCCGCAGCGGTTTGGCCGCTTTACCCGTGATCTGCAGGGGTCTGGCGTCGAACAGGTAGGCCGCGTTATCAGCGAGTTCGACCAAAGTCTTGGAGCGCGGCTTCAATGTCGGCAAGGCCGACCGGATGCGCGCCGTGACGTCTGCGGATAGATCCGATCCCGATTTCCGTTCGAGGAACGGCCTGGCTGCCTGCATCAGGACCGCATCGTCGGCTGCCGCGATATGCTGCGCGTTGACATGGTCCATCTTGTCGAAATCGAGCCGGGCCGGAGCCGCATTGATGCCGTCCAGGTTGAAAGCCTCCGCAATCTCGCGGTCGTCCAGATAGATTTCGCGGTCGCCGTCCGACCAGCCGAGCTTGACCAGATAGTTCCGCAATCCCGAGGCCAGATACCCCATCTCCCGATAGGCTTCGACGCCGAGCGCGCCGTGACGCTTGGACAGTTTCTTCCCGTCCGGACCATGGATCAGCGGCACATGCGCCCAATCCGGCACGTCCCAGCCGAGCGCGTCATAGAGTTGCTGCTGACGCCCGGCATTGATCAGGTGGTCGTCGCCGCGGATGACGTGGCTGATCTGCATGTCGTGATCGTCGACCACGACGGCCAGCATGTAGGTCGGCGTGCCGTCCGCGCGCAGCAGGACCAGATCGTCGAACTGGTCGTTGTCCCACGCGACGTCGCCTTGGACATGGTCGCGGATCTCGGTCCGCCCGCTTGGCACCCGGAAACGCACGGCGAAGTCGCCCGACCCGGTCTCGCCGTCGCGGTAAGGCGAGCGGAACGCCGTTCCAGCCGCTTTGGCTCTGTCCCTTTCGGCGTCCAGGTCTTCCGCGCTCAGATAGCACCGGTAGGCCGCACCGGACGCCAGCAACGCTTCTGCGGCCGCGACATGCGCGCGCGCGTTCCGGCTTTGATGGACGATGTCGCCCGTATGGCGGATCCCCAGCCAGTCCAAGCCGTCGATGATGGCTTGCGTCGCGTCGGGCGTCGACCGCTGCTTGTCCGTATCTTCGATGCGCAACCACATCTCCCCGCCCATCCGGTCTGCGAAATAGCGGTTGAACAGGGCGGTACGGGCCCCGCCAATATGCAGGAAACCCGTCGGAGACGGGGCGAAACGGGTGCGGACGGAACGGCTCATCGTGAATGATCTTCGGCAAGAGGCTTGCGATGGGGGGCGGCGCGCGGTCTATGCAAGATCATGGGCGGCTTTCAAAGCCAAATCGCGGAGAGGGGATATATCCCTGCAGCCGGGCGCGGAGGCTCTCTGCCGCGCCTGACGCTGAGCTTCGAACTGGCGATCATCGCTTTCGGGATCGGGATCGGCACCTATTTCGCCTGGCCGACGGAGCCCCGCGTATGGATCGTGCTCCTGGCCGCTCTCATCGTCTGGGCCGCGGCGTGGCGCGCGCCGTCTCACAGCTCGGCCTGGCCGTCCGTTCTTCTGATCGCGTTGATCGGCTTCGGCTGGTGCGCGATCCATGCGAAGCTCGTCTCGCCGAACCCGCTCGTGACCGAACAGAGGCTGGGGATCACCGGATGGGTGTCCGGTGTGGAGACCGGCGGCCGGATGCGGCGGCTGACCATCGACGTCATCGAGACCGACCGCGTGCCGGACTCCGGACAGCCGGAGCGCGTGCGTATCCGGGTCGGTCGGACCTTCCCGGATTTCGAGATCGGTGACGGCATCCATGTGCAGGCCGTCGTCGGCCCCCTGCCGGGGCCGGTCGTGCCGGACGGCTACGATCCGGGACGCCGCGCCTACTTCGACGGGCTGGCCGGCACGGGCTTCGCCATATCGCCCGGAACGCGGGTCGAGGTGGGTTTGTCGGGTCGGGAGCACGCCAGGGTCAGGCTCGAGCGATTGCGGGCCGACATCGTCGAGCGCGTGATCGACAGCGCGCCGGACGCCACGTCCGGCCTGCAGGCCGCGCTGTTGACCGGGATCCGGGACCACATTCCCGACGAACAGACGGAAGCGCTCAGGCGGTCCGGTCTGGCCCATGTCCTGGCCATCTCCGGCCTGCACATGGGCATGGTCGCCTTTGGCGTCTTCGTCTGCGTCAGTGCGAGCCTCGCCGCGGTCGAACGGTTGTCGCGCGGCCGCGACGTGCGCAAGATCGCCGCGTTCGTGGGCATCGTGTCGGCCACGCTCTACCTGCTGCTGTCGGGCGCATCGGTGGCGACGCAACGCGCCTACATCATGGTCAGCATCGCCTTTCTGGCCGTCATGTTCGACCGGCGGGCGATCAGCGTGCGGTCCGTCGCCGTTGCGGCTTTGCTGACCCTGCTGATCCGGCCTGAAGCGCTCGTCAGCGTCGGGTTCCAGATGTCTTTCGCCGCCGTGACGGCGATGGTCGTGATCTTCCGCGCGTGGCAGGACCGATGGCCGTCGCAGCGGCCGGTCTCGTTCAGGGACAAGGTCGGCAAATTCTACGGCTCGCTGTTCGGAACCAGCCTGGTCGCCGGGCTGGCGACGGGCGGCTTCGCGCTGCTGCATTTCGGACGGATCGCCAATTACGGCCTGCTGGCTAACATGGCCGCCATGGCCGTCTTTCCGGTCGTCATGGCATCGGGTGTCGTCGCTTTGCTGCTGATGCCGCTGGGTCTGGAGGCGCTGCCGCTTCAACTCATGAGTTGGCTGCTGCAATTCATGCTGTCCGTCGCCGACTGGGTCAGCGCCATGCCGGGCGCGGTCGGAACCGTCAAAGCCAGCCAGCCTTGGGTGATCGGGCTTTACGGTCTGGGGTTCGCCGTTGCGTGCCTGGCGACGCGGTCGACCGCAGCGATCGGCATCGCGGCCATGACCGTGTCGCTGATCGGTTGGAGCCAGGCGCCGAACTATGAGTTGCGGATATCGGACAGCGGTCGTGTCAGCATCCTGTCAGGCGGTGAATCGGCGACGAGCAGCCTGCGCGCCGACCGATACGGACGCGATCAATTCGCCAGAGCGTCGGGTGATCCCGACATCGTCTGGCGGAACTACCGGGACGCCTTGGCCGACTGCGATGCGCTGGCCTGCCGCGTGACCGTCGGAACCACGGTCGTGACGGTCATCGAAGAGCCGTCCGAAGTCATCGAAGCGTGCGAGACCAGCGACATCGTCGTGCTCGCCAGCCGGAACGCCGGACCTGTCGCGCGGCGCGGCTGCACCGCACGATTGCTCGATGTGAGAGAACTCGCCCGGACGGGCGGCGTCCACGTCGATATCGGAGAGGCGCCGCCGAAAGTCGTCCCGATTCTCACCGAGGCGAGACGCAACCGGCCATGGGGCGGCTGAAGCCTACTGGTAGTTGCGGACCAGTCCGACCAGCACGCCTTGGACCTGCACCCGGTCCGGACCGAAGGTGCGGCTGGGGAAGTCGGGATTCTCGGCGATCAACTCGACCTGGCCGTCATGCTTGTAGATACGCTTGAGCGTGGCTTCTTCCTCGTCGACCAGCGCCACGACGATCTCGTTGTTGCGGGCCGTGTCGGACTTGCGGACCACGACAACGTCGCCGTCCATGATGCCCGCGCCGATCATCGACTCGCCTTCGATCTCGAGCGCGTAATGGTCGCCATTGCCGAGCAGGGACGGCGGCACGGCCATGAGGTTGTGCGCATCCTCGATCGCCGCGATGGGAACGCCTGCCGCGATCTTGCCGACGAACGGGATTTCATAGGTATCGTTGGCCGCGACCGGGGCGAGGGGCGCGTCCTTCTGCAGCCCTTCCGGCATCTTGATGATTTCCAGCGCGCGCGCCTTGTTGGGCAGGCGGCGCACGAAACCGCGCTCTTCCAGCGCTGTGATCAACCGGTGAATGCCGGATTTGGACGCCAGCCCGAGTGCATCCTTCATCTCGTCGTAAGACGGGGGCACGCCGACGGCCCGGATGCGGGTATCGATCAGAAGGAGGAGGTCCTTTTGCTTTTTCGTCAGCATGGGTCTGTCCCTTTCGCGCGGGTCCAAGGGAATCGCCCTTGAACAAAATGGCAACGTTGCCACTCTGTTCTATGAATGTTCCGCAAATGTCAAGAAAGGGTTCATAATCCTATCAGCGTGCGCGTCGCCGTTTCGACATCGTCCTGACGCATCAGGCTCTCTCCGATCAGGAAGGCGTCCGCCCCCGACCCCGTCAACCGGTCGATATGCGCGCGGGTGAAGATGCCGCTTTCGGCCACGAGCAATGCGTCGTCCGGCGCGAGCGGCGCGACCCGGTCGAACGTGTCGAGCGATGTGTCGAAGGTGCGCAGGTCGCGATTGTTGATCCCGACCAGCCGCGCGCCGAGATCCGCGGCCCGCCGCATTTCCGTCTCGTCATGGGTCTCCACCAGCACGTCCATGCCGAGCGAGGCGGCCTCAGTCATCAGGCGGTGCGAGGTGCGGTCGTCCGTCATGGCGAGGATGACGAGGATCGCGTCGGCGCCCATGGCCCGCGCCTCTCGAACCTGCCGGACGTCGATCATGAAATCCTTGCGCAGCAAGGGCAGGGCGGTGTTTCGGCGGACCTCGGCGAAGATGGCGGCGCTGCCCTGGAAGCCGGGGCCGTCGGTCAGCACGGACAGGCAGGTCGCGCCTCCGGTGTCGTAGGCTTCCGCGATTGCGACGGGATCGAAATCCTCGCGGATGACGCCCTTGCTGGGCGATGCCTTCTTGACCTCGCAGATCAGGGCCGGAGCCTGCGCGTCGTGCAAGGCCGGGAGGAAGCCGCGCGGCGGGGCGACCGTGTCCAGCGCGCGCTCGACCGCGGCGTCGTCGATGGTTGCGACTTCGCCCACCTTGTAGGTGGCGATCCTGGCCAGGATGTCGGGAACGTCTTTCACGCGTTGGTCGCGGCGACGAGCCGGGCGAGCGTGTCGCGGGCGTCCATGCTGTCGATGGCCTGCACGGCGCGGTCGATGCCGTCCGGCACGGTCTCGGCGATCCCGGCGATCATCAGCGCCGCCCCGGCGTTCAGCAGCACGATGTTGCGATATTCGCTGGCATTGCCGTCCAGCAGGTCGCGCAGGGCATCGGCGTTCTGGGACGGTTGGCCGCCGCGCAAGGAGTCCAGGCTGGCCAGATCGAACCCGTAGGTCTGGGGTGAGAGCGTAAATTCCCGAATCTCCGCGCCTCTAACCTCGGTGACGTATGTTGGACCGGTCGTCGTGATCTCGTCCAGCCCGTCCTGGCCGTGGACGACCCAGACGTGGTCGACGCCGAGATCGCGCAGCGCTTCGGCCATCGGCGCACGCCAGCCATCGTCGCACACGCCCAGCAGCATGCGCCGCGCCCGGGCCGGATGGCTCATAGGGCCGAGCATGTTGAACAGGGTGCGGATGCCGAGCGCTTTGCGGGCCGGAGCGACATGGCGCATGGCGGGATGGTGGTTCGGCGCGAACAGGAAGCCGAGCCCGACCTCTTCCACCACTTGCGCTGCTCGGTCCGGCGACAGAGCAAGGTTCACGCCCAGCTCGGACAGCGTATCGGCCGTGCCGGTCAGCGACGAGGCGGCACGGTTGCCATGCTTGGCGACCTTGGCTCCGGCCGCCGCGCTGACGATGGCCGTCGCCGTCGAGATGGACAGCGTGTGCAGACCGGTCCCGCCGGTCCCAACGATGTCGATCACGTCGCCGTCGATCTCCACGGGGATCATGTTGGTGCGCATGACTTCGGTGCCGATACGGACTTCGCGAGCGGAAAGTCCAATCATTTCAAGACCGAGCAGCAAGGCGCTCACCTGTTCCGACCGGGCGTCGCCGTTCAGGATGGCGGTCAGCGCGGCGCGCAGCGCGTCTTCGCCCGGGCGTTCGTTTCGCGACAGGGTGGCGAGGATCTGCGGGTCGACGCTCACCGCAACCCGGCGATCTTCAGGAAGTTGCCAATCAGGGCGTGGCCGTTCTCCGACGCGATGCTTTCGGGATGGAACTGCAGACCGTGAATGGGCCGGGTCGCGTGGCGCAGGCCCATGATCTCGCCGTCCTCGGTCCAGCCATTCATCAGCAGCTCGCCCGGCACCGTCTCGCGGTCCACCGCAAGGCTATGATAGCGCGTCGCCTCGAACGGGCTGTCGAGCCCATCGAACAGCCCCGTTCCGTCATGATGCACGGGCGAAGTCTTGCCGTGCATGATCTCGCGCGACTGGATCACGCGCCCACCGAACGCCTGTCCCATGGCCTGCAGGCCGAGACAGATGCCGAGGATCGGCAGATCGTCCGGCGCCTTGCGGATCACGTCGAGACAGATCCCGGCTTCGTTCGGCGTGCAGGGCCCGGGCGACAGCAGGATGGCCCGCGCGCCGGACGCGAGCGCCTCGTCCGCGCCGATCTCGTCATTGCGCACGACCTTGGTATCCGCGCCCAGCTCCTGCGCGTAATGGACGAGATTGAAGGTGAAGCTGTCGTAATTGTCGATGACGAGCAGCATCAGCTCTCCTCGATGCGCTCTTTCAGCCAGTTTTCGAGCCAGTGAATATCGTACTCGCCCGCCTGGAATTCCGGATCCTCGATCAGCGCTTCGTGCAGCGCCTTGTTCGTCGTGATGCCGGTGATGACCATTTCGCCCAGCGCGCGGCGAAGGCGCAGGATCGCGCCTTCGCGCGTATTGCCCCAGACGATCAGCTTGCCGATCAGGCTGTCATAATGGGGCGGAACGGAATAGCCGGTATAGAGCCCGCTATCGAGGCGCGTGTTCATCCCGCCCGGCGCGTGGAAGTCGGCGACCTTGCCGGGGCTTGGCGCGAAGGTGAACGGGTGTTCGGCATTGATGCGGCATTCGATCGAATGGCCGTTGAAGCGCACGTCCGACTGTTCGTAGTTGAGCGGCAGACCCGAAGCGACGCGGATCTGTTCGCGCACCAGGTCGATGCCGGTGATCTCCTCGGTGACGGGATGTTCGACCTGCAGGCGGGTGTTCATCTCGATGAAGAAGAACTCGCCGTTCTCGTAGAGGTATTCGACCGTGCCGGCGCCGCGATAGCCGATGGCCTTGACCGCCTGGGCCGTGATCTCGCCGATCTCGGCCCGCTCTTCGGGTGTGAGAGCGGGCGAGGGGGCTTCTTCGAGCACTTTCTGGTTCCGGCGCTGCAGCGAACAGTCGCGTTCGCCCAGATGCACGACATTGCCGTGGGTATCGGCCAGCACCTGGATCTCGATGTGACGCGGACCCTTGAGATAGCGCTCCAGATAGACGGCGCCGTTGCCGAACGCCGCTTCGGCTTCGGTCTGGGCCGATCTCAAGGCTTCGTCCAGATCGCCTTCGGTTTCGGCCAGCCGCATCCCGCGCCCGCCGCCGCCCGCCGCCGCCTTGATGAGGACCGGAAAGCCGATCTCCTTGGCGGCGGCCTTGGCGGCCTCGAAATCCTCCACCGCGCCGTCGGAGCCCGGAACGACCGGGATGCCGGCCTTGGCGACCGTCTGCTTGGCGGTGATCTTGTCGCCCATGATGCGGATATGCTCCGCCGTGGGGCCGATGAAGGTCAGGCCGTGGGCTTCGACGATTTCGGCGAAGCGGGCATTTTCCGATAGGAAACCGTAGCCCGGATGGATGGCGTCCGCGCCGGTGATCTCGCAGGCCGCGATGATGGACGGGATGTTCAGATAGCTGTCCGTGCTGGACGGCGGCCCGACGCAGACCGATTCGTCGGCCAGGCGGACATGCATCGCGTCCGTGTCGGCCGTGGAATGGATGGCGACCGAGGACAGGCCCATCTCCTTGCACGCCCGGTGGATGCGCAGGGCGATTTCGCCCCGGTTCGCGATGAGAACCTTGCTGATCACGGAGCGGCCTTAATCTATCAGGAACAGCGCATCGCCGAACTCGACCGGCGAAACATCGTCGACATAGACGGCCGACAGCGAGCCGGATTTCGGCGCGGTGATCGGGTTGAAGGTCTTCATCGCTTCGACCAGCATGATGGTCTCGCCTTCCTTCACCTGCGCGCCCACTTCCGCGAACAGCTCCGCATCCGGGGAGGGGCGCAGATAGCAGGTGCCGACCATGGGCGATGTGATCGCGTCGGGATGGACGGCGTCGGCGGTCTCTGGCGACGCGGCAGCAGCCATCGTTGCAGGGGCGGCCGATGCAACGGGCGCAGCCGTCTGCATCGGGGCGGCCGCCATGACGGTCTGCTGACCGGCGGCGCCGTTCTTGGAGACCCGGATTTTCAGGTCGCCCTTTTTCATCTCGATCTCGGTCAGGTCGCTACTGTCGAGGACCTTCGCGAGCTCCTTGATGAGCGTGAGATCGGTATCGGTCTTGTCCGAATTCGATTTGGAGCCGGCCATAACGAGTCCCCGTGGCAGAAATTATCCGTGCGCCTTAGCGAGTTTCAGCGCCGCTTGCAGCCCTAAAAGGTAGGAATCCGCGCCGAACCCGCTGATCGTGCCGGTCACCGCCTCCGAAACGTAGGAGCGGCGGCGGAAACTCTCCCGCGCAGCGGGCTGGGACAGGTGGATTTCCACGGCCGGGACGCCGACCGCCCTCAGCGCGTCGTGAAGCGCGATCGAAGTGTGCGTGTAGGCGGCGGGATTGATGACCACGGCATCGGCGGACTCGCCCGCCGCCTGCACCATGTCCACCAGTTCGCCTTCGATGTTGGATTGGCGGAAGACCAGCTCGACGCCGGGATGCGCCTTTCGGCACATCGCTTCGATATCGTCCAGCGTCTGCGCCCCGTAAATGTCCGGTTCGCGCGCGCCCAGCAGATTCAGGTTGGGGCCGTTGATGATGTGCAGGCAAATCGGCATTGCGGTCCTTGCGCCAATGAGGCTTCCGGGAGACAGGGCGGCGTGTTAACGCCCGCAACCCGGTTCAACAAGCAGTCATCATTATGCCGTCAGGCAAGCTGCAACGACAGGATAGACGGCGCGCCCATGCATCTGATCATCAATGGCGATCATCACGACGATCTTCCGGACGGGCTGACCGTCGCGGCCCTGGTCGCGCATCTGGGTCTGCCCGAGCGCAAGATCGCCATCGAGCGCAACCGCGAGGTCGTGCCCAAGAGCACGTTCGGGGAGGTGCGGCTCGCCGATCACGACGTGCTGGAAATCATCCACTTCATCGGAGGCGGCTAAGTGTCTGATAAACGGGACAAGCTGATCGTCGCGGGCCGCGAGTTCGATTCGCGGCTCATCATCGGCACGGGCAAGTATGCCGATTACCGGCAGAATGCCGACGCGTTGGCGGCCAGCGGTGCCGACATCGTCACCGTGGCCGTGCGCCGGGTGAACGTCTCGGACCCGGACCAGCCCATGCTGGCCGACTTCATCGATCCGCAAAAGACGACCTATCTGCCCAATACGGCGGGGTGTTTCACGGGCGAGGACGCGGTGCGGACGCTGCGTCTGGCGCGCGAAGCGGGCGGCTGGGACCTGGTGAAGCTGGAGGTCCTGTCCGACCCCAAGCACCTCTACCCGGACATGGAAGAGACGATGCGCGCCATGGCGATGCTGAAGGACGACGGGTTCGAGGTCATGGTCTATTGTTCCGACGACCCGGTCTTCGCGCGCAAACTCGAAGAGATGGGCGCGGCCGCGATCATGCCGCTGGGCGCGCCGATCGGGTCGGGCCTCGGCATCCAGAATCCGGTGGGCATCCGCCTCATCGTGGAGCAATCGTCTGTCCCCGTCATCGTGGATGCGGGCGTCGGCACGGCGTCGGACGCGACCGTGGCGATGGAACTAGGCTGCGACGGCGTGCTGATGAACACGGCCATCGCCGAAGCCAAGGACCCCATCCGCATGGCGCGCGCCATGAAACATGCCGTCATCGCCGGGCGCGACGCCTATCTGGCTGGACGCATGCCCAAGAGACGCTATGCCGACCCCAGCTCGCCGCTCGCCGGACTGATCTGACGCGGCCCGACCCATTTAATCGCAACCAACCCATCCGAAAGCGCGTTCGACCTTTTATGACACGATACATCCTCGCCCTGACCCTGACCTCCGCGCTCGCCATGGGAGGATGCGCGACGGCGGGCACGGATGCCACGTTCAAGGGCGACCGCATTCAGGACGTCGATTCCGCCGTCGCCTCGCCCGTCTACGATGTCGGTCTCGAAGATATCGACATCCCGGTCTACCTCTCCAGAATGACCAATCCCTACGCCAAACTGCCGGGCGACTGCGCGGCGGCCAAGGCCGAGATCGAGATGCTCGACCGCCTGCTGGGCGCGGACATGGACGTGCCCGAAGACGAGGACGCCAAGCGCGAACAGACCGCCCTGCAGGCCACCTCCAGCACCATTGGCGGGCTGTTGCCGTTCCGCGGCATCATCCGGGCGATTTCCGGGGCGACCCGCAACCGGGCGCAAGCGCGCGAAGCCTATGAGCGGGGCCTGGTCCGCCGCGCCTATCTGAAAGGCGTGGCCGAAGAGATGGACGACTGTTCCGTCTAGAGCGGCCCATCGCTCCGGCCGCGGCTGCAACCTGTCCACATTGAGGGTGGAAGTCCCGGCCCGTCCGGTTTAAGGGCGCGGCCTCGTCCGACGCCCTTTCGTTGACTGCGATCACCTATGTCCACCGTTCTCCTCGTCATCCTGCTCATCATCTCGGTCGTCATGACCGGCCTGATCCTGATCCAGCGCTCCGAAGGCGGCGCGCTGGGGATCGGCGGGGGCGGCGGTGGCGGCGGAACCGGTTTCATGTCCGGCCGGGCGGCGACGACGTCCGTCGCGCGCATGACCGCCATTCTCGGCACGGTGTTCCTCGTCATGTCGCTGCTGCTTTCGGTCGTCTTCGCGCTCGAAAACCAGGAAACGGGCGCTCTGGATAATGTGGACAACGAAGTCGGCGGCTTGACGAGCCCCGCCGAGTCGTCCGATGGGGCGACCCCGTTGGATGGACCTGCAGACGACCCTGCGACCCCTGCGGATCCCACCGACACTGACGACTAAACGCCTCGGTGGATGCGCGATCGGCGCGCCCCTCGCCGGGCGTCGGGATATTGCGCCAATGGCCGGACAGCCACGTTACATCTTCATCACCGGCGGGGTGGTCTCCTCGCTCGGCAAGGGTCTGGCGTCCGCCGCGCTCGGCGCGCTGCTGCAGGCGCGCGGCTACAAGGTCCGGCTGCGCAAGCTCGACCCCTATCTGAACGTCGATCCGGGCACGATGAGCCCGTACCAGCACGGCGAAGTCTACGTCACCGACGACGGGGCGGAAACGGACCTCGATCTCGGCCATTATGAACGCTTCACCGGCGTGTCGGCCACGCAGGGCGACAACATCACGACGGGCCGCATCTATAGCGACATCATCGCCAAGGAACGGCGCGGCGACTATCTCGGCGCGACGGTGCAGGTGATCCCGCACGTCACGAACGAGATCAAGGATTTCGTCCTCTCCGATGCGGGCGACGTGGATTTCGTGCTCTGCGAAGTCGGCGGCACGGTCGGCGACATCGAGGGCCTGCCCTTCTTCGAAGCGCTGCGCCAGCTCGGCCAGGAACTCCCCAGGGGCCAATGCTGCTTCCTGCATGTGACTCTGCTGCCCTACATCGCCGTGGCGGGCGAGATGAAGACCAAACCGACCCAGCACTCGGTCAAGGAATTGCGATCGATCGGCATCCAGCCGGACATCCTGCTCTGCCGCACGGAACGGCCCATTCCCGCCAATGAACGCGCCAAGATCGCGCGCTTCTGCAATGTGCGCGAAAGCTCCGTGATCCAGGGGCTGGACGCCCCGTCCATCTATGCCGTGCCGCTGTCCTATCACGAGGAAGGGCTGGACCGCGAAGTGCTGAACCATTTCGGCATCCTCGCCCCGCCGCAGGCCGACCTGGGCGTCTGGCAGGAGATCGACCGCACCCTGTCCAATCCGGACGGGGAGGTGAAGATCGCCGTCGTCGGCAAATACACGGTCCTGCCGGACGCCTACAAATCCATCACCGAAGCGCTGGTCCATGGCGGTATCGCCAACAAGGTCAGGGTGCGCATCGATTGGGTCGAGGCCGAAGACTTCGAGACCAAGGAACCCGAAGAGGTCCTGCGCGGCGCCCACGGAATCCTCGTGCCCGGCGGGTTCGGCGAACGCGGCACGGAAGGCAAGATCCGGGCGGTGCGATATGCCCGCGAAAAGAGAATCCCCTATTTCGGCATCTGTCTGGGCATGCAGATGGCGGTCATCGAGGCGGCACGGCATCTGGCCGGACTGGACGCGGCGAGCAGCTCGGAATTCGGCGAGGACGGCGAAAACGTGGTCGGTCTCATGACCGAATGGACCAAGGGCAATGAGCGGGTGGAACGCGACAAGGACACGGATCTGGGCGGGACGATGCGGCTGGGAGCCTATCCGGCGGTCCTGACGGACGGGTCTCTGGTCGCCGACGCCTACGGGACGACCGAGATCAGCGAACGCCACCGCCACCGCTACGAGGTCAATATCGACTATCGCGACCGGCTGGAAAGCACCGACCTGCGTTTTTCGGGTCTCTCGCCCGACGGCGTGCTGCCCGAGATCGTGGAGATCCCGCAGGACATCCACCCCTGGTTCGTCGGCGTGCAGTTCCATCCCGAACTCAAGAGCCGCCCCTTCGATCCGCACCCGCTGTTCGAAGGGTTCATTGGCGCCGCGAAGGCGCAGTCGCGCCTGGTCTAGGCTCAAAACCCGCACCGGTGTTGTCGTTCACGCAAAGGTGTGAGCGATCCGTCACAAGTGAGTTGACCCTGGGCCCGTTGCGCCATTGAGGGGGCGCTTCGACAACAGACCCGGATACCGTCCTCCCATGCTTCCCAGTTATCTTACCGGTGCCGCGCTCGGCGCCGTTCTCCTTGCGGGCACGTCGTTCGGCACGGCCCGCGCCCAGGGCGCGATCGCCGACGAAGTCATCGTCACGGCCCAGAAGCGTGAACAGAGCCAGCAGGACGTTCCCGTCTCCCTGGGCGTCGTGCGCGGCGAAGCGCTGGACGTGGTCAGTTCCGGCGCAGAAGACATTCTCTTCCTCTCCGCGCGCGTGCCGAGCGTCTATGCCGAAGGCTCGTTCGGCCGGACCTTTCCGCGCTTCTACATCCGCGGCCTGGGCAATACCGATTTCGACCTGAACGCCAACCAACCGGTCAGCCTGGTCTATGACGGCGTCGTGCTGGAGAACCCGGTGCTGAAGGGCTTTCCCGTCTTCGACCTCGACCGCATCGAGGTCCTGCGCGGTCCCCAAGGCACGCTGTTCGGCCGCAACACGCCAGCCGGGGTCATCAAGTTCGAATCCGCGCGTCCGACGCACGACGTGGAAGGCTATGTGCGCGGCGCCTACGGCCGGTTCGGCACGGTCGATCTGGAAGGCGCAGTCAGCGGCCCCTTGAGCGAGACCTTATCCGCACGCCTGTCCGGCCTGTTCCAGAGCCGCGACGACTATGTCGACAATGTCGCGCCGAACCCGTCCGAGGCGGGCTATGAGGAATTCGACGAATATGCGGCGCGCCTGCAGCTATTGTTCGAACCCGTGGGCGACACGACCGTCTTGCTGAACCTGCATGGTCGGCAGCTCGACGGCGGGTCGCGCACCTACCGCGCCAATGCCATCCGCCCCGGCACGGGCGGATTGGTGGCGGGTTTCGACCGGTTCGAAGCGTCCCAGGATGCCGATCAATTGCTGGACGTGTCGAACCTGGGCGGCTCGCTGACGATCGAAAGCGGCATCGGCCCGGGCACATTGACGGCCATCACCGCCTATGAGCGCGTGCGGATCGATGCGCGCGGGGATGTCGATGGCGGGTTCGGCGCGGTCTTCGCGCCGCCGTCCGGCCCGGGCATCATCCCGTTCGCGGCAGAGAGCCAGGACAACATCACCGGCCACGGCCAATGGACGCAGGAACTGCGCTACAATTTCGATGCGTCTTCGGCGCTCAACGTCACTTTCGGCGGTTTCGCCTTCATCGAAAAGCTAGAAATCGAAAGCCTGTCCTTCGACACGCTGGGCGGCGGCGTCGTGAACGGCCAGGCCGTGCAAGACCAGGATACGGAAAGCTACGCCCTGTTCACCTCGATGGAGTGGCAGGCCACGGACCGGCTGACGGCGACGGGCGGGCTGCGCATTTCGGCAGAGAAGAAAGACTTCACCGCCTCGCGCCTGATCGGGCCGTTCGGCTCCGGGACTCTCGGTCCCGTCACGCGCAGCCTGGACGACACGGTCGTGACGGGCGACTTGGCCCTGACCTATGCGGTGAACGACGCCCTGAACCTGTTCACCCGCTATTCCCGGGGCTTCCGGGCACCGAACGTGCAGGGCCGCATCGTCTTCGGCGATGCCGTCACGGTCGCGGATACGGAAACGATCGATTCGATCGATGTCGGGTTCAAATCCCGCGTCCTGGATGGCCGCGGCACGGTCAGCGCGACGGCGTTCCTGTTCGAGACCCGCGACCAGCAGCTGACGGCCGTGGGTGGGGCCGGGAATTTCAACCAGCTGCTCAACGCGGACGCGGTCGGCGGGCGCGGCATCGAACTCGACGCCACGCTCGATCCGACCGATCATATCCAGTTGAGTGCAGGCTTTTCCATCAACGACACCGAGATCCACGACGGCGATCTGGAAGTCGGACCCTGCGGCGCGCCTTGTACCATTCTCGATCCGGTCAATCCGCTGACCGGCAATGCCCGGATCGACGGCAACCCCTTGCCGCAGGCGCCGAAATACATCGCCAACGCCTCGGCTCGCTTTGGCCTCCCGGTTTCTGCCTCCGGCGAGATTTTCGTCTTCGCCGACGTGGCCCATCGCAGCGCCGTCAATTTCTTCCTTTATGAAAGCGCGGAGTTCCGCAGCAACGGCCTGACCGAGGTCGGCCTGCGCGGCGGGTACATGCATGAAGACGGCCTGGAGATCGCGGCCTATGTCCGCAACTCCTTTGACGCTCTGGCGCTGGAAGGTGCGGTCGATTTCAACAACTTCACCGCCTTCATCAACGAACCGGCGATTTACGGCGTGGAGGTGACGAAGCGGTTCTAAGAGCCGACGACACAGGTCGTTTTCCGCTTGCCTGCGTTTTGAGCGGGAGATATCCTCCTCCTGACAAGGGAAGATGCGATGTTGAAGCGCTTGGTCATGGGAATGGCGTTGGCGGTCGGCCTGGTGAGTCCGACCTGGGCGCAGGATCTGACTCGCGGCGACTACGAGGCCGACTTCGCCTATTTGGTCAAACAGCTGGAAGCGCGGCATCCCGACCCGTTCATCGTTCTGTCGAAGCCGGAGTTCGAGGCGCGTCTCGACGCGTTGCTGGACGATGTGGAGACGCAGGACGCTTTCACCACCATGATGGATTTGCGGGTGCTGGTCGCCGCCTTGGGCGACTCGCATACCAGCGTCGGCTTCTACGACGCCATCTTCGAACGCGGCGCGTTTCCGCTGGAATTCGCCTGGTTCGGCGACGAAATCAGGGTAATCGGTGCGGAGGAAGCGTTCGTCTCCCTGCTGGGAGCACGTCTCGACGCGATCGACGACACCCCCTTCGACGAGGTCGCGGCCGGGCTGGCGAGCCTCGTCCCGCCGCAGGATACGGGCTTTATGCGCAAGCGCATACCGTGGTTCATGCGCTATATCGGCCTGCATCACTATCTCGGCTTCGCCGAAGGCGATGCGGCGGTTTTGAGCCTGACCGACGCGATGGGCGAGGGCCGCAAGGTCCGCGTCCCGGCGTCGGTTTTCGGTGGGGTGGAAGGCGATCTGATCTATCTGTCGGACCGGATCGATCATCCTACCTGGATCAATTTCAACGAAGACCGGCTCGACATCATGTTCCGGGACCGGCTGTATGAAGACGGCATCTATCTGGTGCAGTACAATTCGGCCTGGGGGCGGGAATTGCAGGAACGCTTCCGCGATCCTGAGACGGCGGACGACTATCCATCCTTCGAGACCTTCGCCGAACGCGTCCTCGCGACGCTCCGGGAGACCGATGTGAAAGCGATGATCTTCGACGTGCGCGCCAATTCCGGCGGGTCGTCGCCGCAGGGAACCCGGTTGGCCGAACAGATCTCGGCTTTGCCGGAAGGCCAGAAGCCGGAGGCCGTCTATGTCGCGATCGGCGAGCAGACCTTCTCGGCCGCCATCATCAACGCCATGAATTTCAAGCAGATGCTGGATGCCGAATTCATCGGCACGCGCAGCGGCGGCAAGGCCAACCATTTCGGCGAAGTCCGCATGTTCGTGCTGCCCCGTTCGGGCATCGAGCTGCCGCATTCCACCGAGTATTTCAAGTATGTCGAGGGAGAGAGCGGCAGCCTGGACCCCGACATCTATGCCCCGGCGCGTTTCGAGGATTTCATGGCGGGCCGCGACGCGGTCGTGGAAGAGGTTCGCGCCCGACTGGCGCGGTAAAGGCGTTTCAGGGTTTAGAAACCGCGCTCGCGCAACCAGCCGAGAATGGCGGCGTTGAGCGCCTCCGGCTGGTCCCACATCGCCCAATGGCCGCAATCGGGGATCGTCACGCGGGTGAGGTCCGGCACGGTTTCGACCATGCCGTCCGTGCTGCTGGGCGGCAGAAAGAAGTCGTCTTCCGGGCTGATCATCAGGGTCGGCACGTCGATCCGGGTCGAGAGCCCTTCGGCCAGCGCCCAATTGGCGGTCGTGTTGCGGTAGTAGTTCATCCCGGGCAGGAAGCCGGTGCGGGCATAGGCTTCGCTGTAGACGCGCCGCTGTTCCGGCGTGAGCACCATATTGCCATCATCCGGCGCGCCGCGCTCCAGATAGGCGGCGAAGCGGTTCGGCAGGTGGGTCAGTTCCGGTGTGAGTTCAAGGCCTTGCGGCGATGTCCTGAACATCATCCGGAAGAATGCATCCGGATCCGAATCATAGAGCGCCTCGACGTCGTCCGGATTGTCGCGGAACTGGACGAAGTAATGGTCCCGGCCGAACCGCCGTTCGAAAATCGCCATCGGATCGACGGGCGGGCGGCCGACATGGGGCGTGCTGATGCTGATCGCGGCGAGCGTCCGGTGCTTCAGCATCCGCACGGCGTGCCAGAGTACGATCCCGCCCCAGTCATGGCCGAGCATGACCGCTTGGGCGATGCCGAAATGGTCCAGCACGGCCTCCAGATGGCCGACCAGGTTTTCGATGCGGTAATGGCTCAGGCCGCGCGGCGCGCTGGACCGGCCGAAGCCGAGCAGGTCGTAGGGCAGGGCGCGGTATCCGGCCTGCGCCAAGGCCGGGACCGTCGTCGCCCAGCTATAGGCCAGTTCCGGCCAGCCATGGATCATGACGATCGGCGTGCCGCTGTCCGGGCCGTGCGGATAGGCGGCGATCCGGAACCCATCTATGGGAACGAACGTGGGATCATCGTAGGTCATGGCCGCAGTCTTGGCGCTTTCGCGACCGCTGCCAACCGCAAAAATGCCTTGCGGGAACCGGGAATCGCCCCTATGGCCCCGCCTGAACGCTGGTCCCGCGGGCAACCCGGGGCCTTTTGCTATTGATACGACACACATTGACGCCGCCGACGCGTCGAACCCGAATAGAGAGTTGAACGCTACACATGGTCGAAATCTACGTCCGTCAGAACAATGTCGATCAGGCCCTTCGCGCGCTGAAGAAGAAGCTTCAGAACGAAGGCATCCTGCGCGAGATGAAATCCCGCAAGCATTACGAAAAGCCGTCCGAGAAGCGCGTCCGCGAACAGGCCGAAGCCGTCCGCCGCGCCCGCAAGCTGGCCCGCAAGCGCGCCCAGATCGAAGGTCTGATCCCCGGCAAGAAGCGCAAGCCCCGCCGTTAGGCGGGCATCCCTCCTATCCGTATCGAAGCCGTCCCTCGGGGCGGCTTTTTCGTTTGACGAAGACCATGGCGCCGACGATCCGTCGCGTAACGCTCACCCGTCTTCGCTGTTTGCGATCATGACCCGGATGTCTTCTGGCTTGGCGATATCCGCGCCGTCGGTCTTGTAGACGCTCAGCTCCCCGTCCGTCCACAGACCGACTTCCAGATCCTGGCGTGTCCGGTCGATGAGGAGATAGGCCGCGTCGGTGCCGCCTTGGTGCGCCTTGTTGCCGGACGTATAGTAAACGGACCCCTCGCGCTGCAGCGGCCCGGCCGTCTGCATGTTGGTCTCGAGCGTGGTCATCCGGTCGCCGAGCAAGGTCCTCAGCGTATCGGATATCGCGCTATCGTCGAACAGTGCGTTATTGTTCGGATATCCGCCGACAAACGCGTCGAGCGATGACCAGTCGTCGCCGCGTTGGGCGTTCGTGACCGTGTCCGGCATCGAGCTTGCCGGACGCGGTGCCTCGGCTCGCGACACATCGGAGGTCTTGGCGTGGCCGCATCCCGTCAGGACAAGCACGGATGTCGTCAGAATTGCGTTTGTCTTGAAGCGCATGGCGCAGACCTTTGCCGTGGGATGATCTTTGTCATCGTGACTCTATCACACGGACAGGACGGACCGGTCTGACAATTCGGTAATTCGCTAGACTGTAACCGGGTCAAGCTGCGGCCCGCCCAGTGCCTCGTACGGATCCAGTCCCGCGTCGCGCATCCGGCGGTGGACCTCGGGATAGACCTCCATCGGCCTGACACCCAACATGTCCCGCACCTCTTCCAAGGGGCGGGGCAACAGGTCGAGCAGGTCATAATAGGTGACCGAGCGGGCGGCCCGGCCCCGCGCGGCAGCTTCGCGGATGGCCTTGATGACGGGCGCGCCCCGGGGCGCCCAGCGCTTGACCTCCAGCGCGCCCATATAGGCGATGAACTGGATGCCCAGCCCGGAGGTCTGCTGATAGCTATAGGCCAGCACGCAGGTTTCGCCTAGCGCGTCGCGGCCGTAACCGGTCAGCACATGGTCCATGTCGTGCGTGTCGCGCGAGCGGTTGTTGTACCAGCGGAAGGCCTCGCTGCGCGTGTCCTGGGACCCCTCCATGAAACGATCATATTCGTCCACCAGCCCCTGCGCCGTCAGCCCTTCGCGGTCCATGAAATCGCAATAGGCCTGCGCCAGAGAGCCCGCCGGCATGGCGCGCAGGCGCGCCCGGTCGTCCAGCAGCGGCGGAAGATAGCGATGTTCGGCGAAGCGCTTGCGTCCTTCCGGGTCGGCCAGGAACCGGTTGAATTCGCGGTAGAGATCGTTGCCGTGCAGCGCCTTGGTGATGTGGAAGACCTGCGACGTGTCCTCCTTGTCCGCGATCAGCTTGCGGAAATGATACATCGCCTTGATCCAGCGGCGGGGAATGCGCGGAACGTCGATGGCGTCTGGAACGTGGATCTCGTTCATTCCGCCATGTGTAAATGCATGACGAACCCGATCAACCCTCAAAGACCGTATGACGGCCGTTCGCGCATGCGCGCCATGTAGCGCTGCAGGTGCGGATGGTCGTCGCCCGGTTGCGCCTTCACCCATTTGGAGAAGTCGAACGCCACCGTCAGCGTGATATCCGCCAGGCTGTAGCGGTCGCTCGCCAGATGGTCGCGATCCGAGAGATGCGCTTCCACGTCTTCGAAGAACCAGCCGAGCCGTTTGCGGCCGCGATCCGCCAGGTCGGGGATCTGGTCCAGGTCGCGCGGGCCGGGGAGGGCGCGGCCTTTCAAATGCGGCGAGCCGTTGCGCAGCACTTCGGCGATGGCCGACAGGCCTTCGAGCATGCAGCGCTGGTCCCAGGCCAGAACGCGCGCCTTTTCCAGCGGCGTCGTGCCCATGAGCGGCGGGTCGGGATGGAGCGCTTCGACATAGGCCGCGATGCCGATATTGTCGGCGATGATCTCGCCGTCCGGCGTTTCCAGAACGGGCACGGTCGCGCGCGGGTTGAGGGCGAGGAAGGCCTCGCCCAGCTGCTCCCGGTTGCGCAGGTCGACCTCGACCGTCTCCCACTCCAGGCCCTTTTCGGCCAGGAACATGCGCGCCCGGCGCGGCGAGGGGGCGGTCGAGCAATCATAGAGCTTGAGCATTGCGGCGGTTCTCCTTAATCCGCGCCCATGCTGTCCGAAGGCGAAGCCCCGATCAAGGCCGCCTTGACCCCGAAGGTCAAGGAACTGGGCGGTTTCACCGTGCGCCGGGCGCTGCCCTATCTGTCGTACCGGTCGGTCGGGCCGTGGGTGTTCTTCGACCATTTCGGCCCCGTGGACTTCGCGCCGGGCGACGGCATGAACGTCCGGCCGCATCCGCATATCGGGCTGGCGACCGTCACCTATCTGTTCGAGGGCGAGATCTGGCACCGCGACAGTCTCGGCAATTCCGCGCCGATCCATCCGGGTGCCGTCAATCTGATGGTCGCGGGTTCCGGCATCGTCCATAGCGAGCGCACGCGCGACGAATTGCGTGCGTCCGGTTACCGCCTGCACGGGCTGCAGCTCTGGCATGCCCTGCCGGAGGACGAGGAACAGCGCGAGGCGAGTTTCCACCACCACCCGGCCGAGACCATCCCGGAAACGGAGCTGGAAAACGGCGCGACGATTCGCGTCATGATGGGCGAGGCGTTCGGACTGGCTTCACCGGTCGAGACTTTTTCCCAAACGCTCTATTACGAAATCGACCTGCCGGACGGCGCCGCCGTCACTTTGCCGGACACGCCGGAGTCCGCGCTCTATGTCGTGGACGGCGAAGCCGAGGTAGACGGCGCGGTGTCGGAGCGGTTCCAGTTCTCGATTCTGTCGCCCGGCGCGCGGCGCGTCACGGCGAAGGGCCGGACCCGTTTCGCCGTCATCGGCGGCGCGCCCTTGGGCAAACGCCACATCAAATGGAATTTCGTCTCCTCCAGCCGCGACCGCATCGCCCAGGCCGCGACAGCCTGGCGCAACGGCGAGTTCCCGACCGTGCCCGGCGATGCGACCGAGTCGATCCCCCTGCCCAAAGAGTTGATTTTCTAAGGACGAAATCGAACCATGCGACTCCTGTTCAGCCTTGCGATCCTGTTGTTCGCCGGTCTGGCCTCGTCGGCCAGCGCGCAGAACCTGACCGGCGTGTTCGGCCCCGTCGTCGATGCCGACGACCATGCGCTCGAATACCGCGTCGGCGCCATTCTCGCCGCGGGCGATGACGAGGCGGAATGGGGCCAGCGCCTGCATTACGAACGCGCCCTGAGCGGGAGTTTCCGCCTGCGCGGCATAATCGCCACGCGCGAAACGCCATCGCGGGAAATCGACTACGACTATGCCCGGATCGAGGCCGTCTGGCAGATCACGCCCGACGAGCGGGCCTACCAGACCGGGATGCGGTTCGAGGCGCGCACGCGCGGCGACGGCCGTCCGGAGGAGATCCGCGCCAATTGGCTCAACCAGTGGGCATTGCCGGACGACTGGCGCATTCGGGCGCACCTCATGAATACGTTGCAGGTCGCGCAGCGCACCAATGACGAGCTGCAGTTCCAGGGCCGGTTCGAGCTGTCGCGAAACCTACCCGACCGCGGCGTCCGCCTCGGCCTGCACAGCTATGTCGATTTCGGCGACACGGGAAAGCTGCGCGCCTTCAAGGGCAGCGAGGCGGAGATTGGCCCGTTCGTGGAGTTCGGCGTGGGCGAGGACGTCACCGTCTATCTCGGCACGTTGCATGGGCTGACGGGGAGTTCGGACGACAACCAGCTGCGGCTGTTCGTGGAGCGGAGTTTCTAGAACGGCTCCTT
This sequence comes from uncultured Algimonas sp., assembly GCF_947498175.1. Lineage (GTDB taxonomy): Bacteria > Pseudomonadota > Alphaproteobacteria > Caulobacterales > Maricaulaceae > Litorimonas. The sequence continues at coordinate 309,720 of NZ_CANMJB010000001.1, forward strand.
GTAAGCCCGATCATCCTTAACATACCTCATCCCGGACTTGATCCGGGATCCATCTCCCAGCTGTTCGAGCAAGGCTGACGGTCCTGTGATGGATCCCGGATCAAGTCCGGGATGAGGGTAAGAAAGGTGCTCTAAGTCGCGTAGAGGCGCTCGGGGTCCTTGAAGCTCTTGAATTCCAGCGCGTTGCCGCTGGGATCCAGGAAGAACATGGTCGCCTGCTCGCCCGGCTCGCCCTCGAACCGGATATAGGGCTCGATCACGAAATCCGTGCCCGCTGCCGCCAGCCGGTCCTTGAGCACGTGCCAACGCTCCCAGGGGAGAACCGCACCGAAATGGCGGACGGGCACCTGCTTGCCGTCCACCTCGTTCGTGGCCTGGGTTTCGGGCTCGCGGCAGACATGCAGGCTGACCTGATGGCCGAAAAAGTCGAAGTCGATCCAGTTCTCCGCTTCCCGTCCGACCGCGCAGCCCAGCCTGTCGCGGTAGAACAGGCGCGCTTCCTCCTTGTCCCGGATCGGCGCGGCGAGGTGGAAGGGGATGACGGTCAATCGCGCCGCTCGACCTGGTCGGCATTGTCGGACTCGATTCGGCTGCCGAGATAGAGCAAGGCGACCATCATGAAGAGGAACAAACCAACGATGTAGAGATTGACCCACATTTCTTCAGTCATTCGTCTCTCCATCTTCGAGTTCGGCCAGATAACGCAGACCGAAGGCAAACATGCCGATAGAGATAAGCGCCAACGGCACGGATAGCAATATGCCGTCAACCGATCGTTGGCTGAGCGGTTCCCAAAGACCGACGCCCAGCGCTCCGAATCCGATCGTGCGAAAGATGACGGAAATGGATTTCCGCTGTTCGTTTCTGGCCTCGCGGGTCCCTTTCAGGCGAATGAAACTCATCCCTTCGGTCCGTAATCGTAATCCCCACCCCGTTCAAGCGCGCGGCGATAGGCGGGGCGGGCCCAGACGCGGTCGATATAGGCGTTGCAGGCGTCGTAACCCTTGAGCAGGCCCCGTGCGCGGGCGGCTTCGAGCGGAAAGATCATGTTGAAGTCCGCGCCGCTCAGCCGGCCTCCGGCAAACCAGGCGCTTCGGATCAGGGAGTATTCGCAATAGTCGAGCACGCTCCGGATCTCGTTCGTGATCAGGGGCTGGATCGGCTTGGCGGCTTCTCCGAGAAAGCCGGTGTAGAGCGCGAGCAGGAGCGGCAGCATGGCCGAGCCTTCCGCGAAGTGCAGGAAGTGAACGTAATCGATGAAATCCTGCGTGCCGCGTTCCGGACGCAAGGCCGGGTCGGCGTCGAAAGTGTCGAGCAGATAGACGATGATCGCCCCGGTCTCGGCCACAACCAGACCGTCATGTTCGATGACGGGGCTCTTGCCGAGCGGATGGACGGTCTTCAGCACGGCCGGGGCGCGACGGCTCTCCGGATCGCGTTGATAGGCGCGGATGTCGTAATCCACGCCCAGCTCTTCCAGCAGCCAGAGGATGCGTTGCGAGCGGGAATTGTTGAGATGATGGACGGTCAGCATGAGCACCGCCTAGGAGCGCCGCCGGTTTCAATCAACCGTCTTGGGCCCGCCCTCGCCGGAGAAGTCGAGCGTGACCGTGCGGCCGCCGCGGACGACGTTGACGCTGTTCCTCTGGTCGTGGACCAGGTCGCGCAGCATGCGCGCGTCGATGGTGAGCGGGCCGCCTGGACCGTCGCGGGAAACGCGGCCCTCCTGGTAGACATAGATGCTGTCGCCTTCGATCTCGGACCCGATGATGTCCAGCGCCACGGGACCGGTCGCGTCGGAGAGCGTGAAATTGCGGTCCGTATAGAGCGCCAGCGTGGCACGAGCGCGCAGGCGGCCAAGGTCGGGCCGGTTGATCAGGCCGGCCTTGTAGAGCGCGACCTGCGCGTCCTGCACGTGATAGACATGAACCACCCCGACCGTGCCGTCCGGATCGATGCGCACTTCCGTCTCCGTGCGCGCCAGCCGGTGCGCGAAGGCCGGTCGGGCGAGCGCGACGGCGCCCAGCCCACCTAGCACGAGACGGCGCGACAGCATCATTGGTCCCGGCCGAGCATCCGGCGCAGCGTTTCGCGCAAGGAGCGGCGGCGGTCCTCATCCTCGGCGTCCGTCTCTTCGGCGCCCGTCTCTGCGGCATCCGTGTTTTCGGCGCCCGTCTCCCCTGCCTCGTCCGGAGCCTCGTCCGGCGTCTCGGGCGCGCTGTCCGCACGCCCGTCCGGCACGCCCTCGGCGCGCTGCAGCGGGACGTCGCCGCTGCCGTCGCGCGTCTCCGGTTCGCCCTTTTCGTCCGCTTTCAACTCGCGCAGCATGTCGGCCATCAGGCTGCGCTGCTTGGCATCGCTGCGGGCCAGGGTGAGCCGGTCCGACACGATGGATTGCGGAAAACCGTTATTGGAATGGTCCGCATCCGCCGTCTGGTGCGCCGCATCGAGCAGGATGCTGTCGATACGCTCGTCGCGCACGATCAGCTTGCTGACGCTGCGGCTGTCGCGGCGCCAGATCTCCGCCGGGATCATCAGCTCTTCGGTCTGCCCGTTGGCGTAGTTGAGCGTCAGCGGCAGGGGCGAGATCAGCCCGCCGACATTGCGGAAGTCAACGAAGTAGAGGAACTTGCCGTCCTCCATGGCGCGGTCGTAGGCCTTGCGCTCCCAGTCCTTCAGCCCGTCCAAGAAATCCTGGAAGGTGTTGCGGTCGGCGTTGGACACGGCGAACTTGTCGTTCTCGTTGTAGAAGTCGTTGAGGTCCTCGAACCGTTCGACCCGGGTCGTGCGGCCTTCCTCGCGGTTGCGGCGCTGCACGATGTTTTCGGGATAGCGGACGAGGTCTTCCTCGCGGTCGAGGTCTCCCTCGACGTCCGGATCGTTCGTGCCGATCCGGTACTCGCGCACGTCCGTGATGGCCATGTCGACATGGTCCGTGCCGAAGAACCAGCCGCGCCAGAACCAGTCCAGATCGACGGCCGACGCGTCCTCCATCGTGCGGAAGAAGTCTTCGGGCGTGGGGCGCTTGAACTTCCAGCGTCGCGAATATTCGCGGAAGGCGAAGTCGAACGCTTCGCGTCCCATCACCGTCTCGCGCAGCACGATCAGCGCGGCCGCCGGCTTGGCGTAGGCGTTAGGCCCGAATTGCAGCACCGAGTCGGATTGCGTCATGATCGGCACCTGGTTGGAGCTGGTCATGTAGCGCGTGATCTCGTCCAGCGGATTCTGCATGTCACGCCGGATGGGGAAGTTCTCCTCCCACTCATATTCGGCCATGTATTCCAGGAAGGTGTTGATGCCCTCATCCATCCAGGTGAAGCGGCGCTCGTCCGAATTGACGGTCATCGGGAAATAGATATGCCCGATCTCGTGGATGATGACGCCGATCAGCCCGTATTTGGTGTTGCGCGAATAGACGGTCTCGCCTGAGTCCGTATCCTCGTACGGCCGGTAGCCGTTGAAGGTGATCATGGGATATTCCATGCCGCCGCGTTCCCACGCATTCACGCTCTGCGCGGTCGGGTAAGGGTAGTTGAAGGCGAAACGGTTATAGACGTCCATCGTGTGGACGACGGCCTGGGTCGAAAAACGCGACCAGATCGGATCGGCCTCTTCCGGGAAGAAGCTCATGGCCAGCACCTGCGGATTGTCCGGATCGTCCTGTTCGAAGATCATCGCGTCCCAGATATATTTGCGCGAGGACGACCAGGCGAAGTCGCGGACATTCTCCGCGGCAAAGCGCCAGGTGCGCGTGCCGGTCGCCTTCTCGGCCGCGTTCTGGGCCGCTTCCTCCGGCGTGACGATGTAGATCGGGCCGTCCGCATTGGCGTCGTCCAGGCGTCGGCGCTGAGTGGCGCTCAGCACGTCGCGCGGGTTCTGCAGCACGCCGGTGGCCGACACGATGTGATCGGACGGCACGGTCAGATCGACCGTATAGTCGCCGAACTCCAGCGTGAACTCGCCGCGCCCCAGGAACTGCTTGTTCTGCCAGCCGGTATAGTCGGTATAGGCCGCCAGGCGCGGGAACCATTGGGCCAGGGCGAAGATGTAGTTGTCCTCGTCCTCGAAATACTCGTATCCGCCGCGCCCGCCGACCGCGACCTCGTCGATGATGTTGTGTTCCCAGTCGACCTGGAAGTCGAAGGTCGCGCCCGGCGCGAGCGGTTCGGGCAGGTCGATCCGCATCATGGAATCGTTGATGAAGTAGGGCAGGGCGTCGCCGTCCCTGTCGGCGATCTGCGCGAATTCGAACCCGTATTCGCGGTCTTCCGTGGCCTGTTCGTAGCGCAGTTGCGAAAAGCTGTAGCTGTCCGATCCGCCGCCGCCCTGTCCGCGCGAACTGCCGGTCGCCCCGGCCGTGTCGCTCATCCGCGCGAGGCTGCCATCCTTGAACCGGTTCTGGTCCAGCGCCAGCCAGATATAGTTGAGCGTGTCGGGCGAGTTGTTGACATATTCGATGTCCATCTCCGCCGTGATGCGCTGCGCGCTCTCGTCCAGCGTCGCGTCGATGTCGACATTGGCGCGCTGCTGCCAATAGCCGGGACCGGGCGCGCCGGAGGCGGAGCGGTAGATATTGGGCGAGCGGAACTCCGGCCCCATCTGGCGGAATTTGGCGACGGCGTCGGTGTCGCTGCCCGCGACACCGCGACCGGGCCGCTTGTCCGTCGCGCTCGCCGCTTGCGTGCCGCCCAGCACGCACAGGATCGTGGCGGCCATCAGCGCCGTTCGGCGGATCGTGAAGTCTGGCATCGGTTTTCCCCTCCACCGGCCGGTCGCCAGTGTGTCGCAAAGTTACAATATCACCGCTTGCCGCCGTGGCGGCAAGGGCTAATCCGCTCGGTTCCGTTGGAGCGGGTCGGATAATGGGCTCTTCCTCGCCCGCATCCGGAAGACCGCGTCCGACACGGCTTTGACCGGATGGGCCTTACGGAAGGCGTGGCGTCCCAGCAACTCCCCTCCGCGTGATGCGTCCGGATCGTAGACGGCTTCGGCCGTGCGGGCCACGGCGCGCAGCGTGTTGAAGCGCTCCAGCGCGGTGCGCCGCGCTTCGGCCAGGGCAGACCGCCGCCGCATAAACTCGTCCTGCGCGATGGCCCGCTCGATGCGGGCGACCGTGCCGTCCAGGTCGTAGATGTCGATGGGCAGGACCGCCTCGGCCGGGAAGACCCGCGCATAGTCCGGATCGCCGTAATAGAAGGGCAGGCACCCGGCGACGAAGCAATCGGTCAGCTTTTCCGTGAAATGGCCGGGCTCGACATGGTTCTCGACCGCGACGTGATAGCGGTAGTCGGACATCGCCTCGGCCTTGTCGTCCACGGGTCTCAGACCGCGTCCGTACAGGTCGAACCGCGCGCCGAGCCGGTCCTTCAGCGCCAGCATGAACTCCAATCGCTTGGCGTGGACCGTGTGCGCCATCGCCTTGGTGGACGACATGCCGGACAGGTCCTTCGACTTGGCGGGCGGGGCGTCCGACAGGGGACGATGCGCCCCGCCCGCCATGTTGCGGCCGTAGAAGAACCGCAGCGGCGGAGTGCCGGGCACCCGGTTCGGGTGCGGGGCGAGCGAGGCATGGCGCGACGTCCAGACATGCCCGAACTGGCGCAAGTAGGCGGGTCCGTCGATCCGGATGGAGGACGGTTCCGTCGTGAGCAGCAGCGTGTTGGCGCGCGCGCAGGCGAGGGGTTCGCGGCGCAGCACCTGCCGCTCGCCGGGCCGAGGCGGCAGGTCTTCATACACGGCGAGGAAGTCGTAGTCGCGGGCTTCCGCATCGAAGGTGAAGACGCAGTCGCCGATCCGGTCCGATCCGTCCGGCAAAAGCGGCCGCCAGAGCGCGTCGATCCCGCCTGCCTCCATCTTGGCCACGAATTTGACGCGTATGGCGCTCACCAATGCTCCGCGATCCAGGGCGTCGGGCGCACATGCTTGTAGAGCTTCTTCCAGCCCGCCCGGACCGGCCATTCGCCGCGCAGGGCTTCGTCCTGGTCCGGCTTGCCGGTGAAGGCGACGATCTTCGTCTCCTTGGGCAGCTCAGGCGCCTTGAGGAAGTTCAGTGGCCAGCGTGGCAACAATGTGTGTTTGAACGAGGCGCACCAGAGCGCGGGCCAGAACACCATGTCCTTGATCTCGCGCGAGATATAGAGCTGCTCGACCCGGTAGCTCGACAGGACGCGCTGCGGATCGGCTTGGAAGTTGTCGTAGATATAGGCGTGTTCGCCGACCGGAAAGCGGAAGGCGGAGGTGTTGCCGTTGCCTTGGCCCCTCTGCGTCCAGTTCTCGATCACGCAGTAGCGGCCCGCCTCGAAGTCGAACATGTCGTCCAGCGATCCGGTCACGACCAGGTCCAGATCGAGGAACAGCACGTCGCCCGACAAGTCGTGCAGCGGCGCCTTCCAGAGCGTCAGCTTGCGCCAGGGCGTGTTGATCAGGTCCGGCGGCAGGTCGATCTCCGGAATGGACCGGCATTCCACCGCCGGATCGACGCCGGTGTCGTCATCCGTCAGGCAGACCAGCCGCGTCGGCCGCACCGTGTTCCGCCGCACCGCCCCCCAGAGCCGGTTCACGAACTCCGGCCCGTAACGCGTGCCCCATTTCATGCAGATGACGGTTTGCATCAAACTGTGTTCGCTTCGCTCACGCTGATGATCCGGATCCCGTGTCACGGGATCAAGCGTTACTCCATCCCCGACCGCTGTTCGTCGCGCAGGGCACGGAATTCGTTGCCGTCGTACCAGTTCGGCCAGTCCTCGCTGTCGGCCAGGTCGTAACCCAGTTCGAACAGGATCTCCGTGACCTGCTTGATGCCCGACAGGTCCCAGCTATTGTCGTATTCGTCGGCAGGCTTGTGGTAGCGGAGTTCGGTGTATTCGGCGGCGAAATCCTCGCCATACGCCGTGCCCTTGGTGACATGGTCCGTACCGCCGTCCGCGTAGAGCATCGGCACGCCGCGCTTGGCCAGGCTGATATGGTCGGAGCGGTAGAAATAGCCGGCCGAGGCGTTGGTGTCCGGTTCGATGCGCATGTCGCGCAGGGCGAGAATGTCGCCCAGCCGGTCTTCCAGTTCCGAGCTGCCGAAACCGATCACGGTCATGTCCTTGGTCTCGCCGACCGGCAGGACCGCGTCGATGTTGACTCCGGCGACCGTGTTTTCCAGCGGATAGAGCGGGTTGGCCGCATAGTAGGCGGAGCCGAGCAGGCCGCTTTCTTCCGCCGTCACGGCCATGAACAGGGCGGTGCGCTCCGGCGCGCCCGCTTCGACGAAGGCTTCGCCGATCTCGATGATGGCGGCTGTGCCCGTCGCATTGTCCACCGCGCCGTTATAGATGTGGTCTTCGCCGACGCCGTTGTTTCCGAGATGATCCCAATGGGCCATGTAGAGGACGTATTCGTCGGGCCGGACCGTGCCGCGCACGCCGCCGATCACATTGGCGCTCTCGACCGTTGCGACCTGCTGGTCCAGCGCGGCGTCCAGGGTCAGATCGCCCATGGCCACGGGCTCGAATCCCTGCGTGGAGGCTTCGACGGCCAACGTGTCGAAGTCCAGACCGGCGGCACCGAACAGGCGCCGCGCCGTGTCTTCGTCGATCCAGCCTTCCATGACCGTGCGGTCCGCGCCGCCATCCGTGCGCACCACGTCGAGCTGCGGCCCGGTCCAGCTGCCGGAGACGACCTCCCACGGGTAGGACGCCGGTTCGGTCTGGTGGATGACGATGGCGGCGTCCGCGCCCTGGCGCCCGGCTTCCTCGAACTTGTAGGTCCAGCGGCCGTAATAGGTCATGGCATCGCCGCCGAAGAGCGCGTCGTCCTTGGTCGCGAAGCCCGGATCGTTGACCAGCATGACGACGGTCTTGCCGGTCACGTCCAGCCCGGCATAGTCGTTCCAACCGAATTCCGGCGCGACCGTGCCGTAACCGACGAAAACCAGCTCGCTATCGTCGAGCCTGTGTTCGGCGGCCGTCTTCTTGGTCCAGAACACGGCATTGTCGTGTTGGGACGCATCGACGTCCAGCAGCACGTCGCCGCCCCCTCCTTCGATGCGCAATGTGCTGTCCGGCGACAGGGTCGCTTCGGACAGGCGCACGGTCTGGAAGTAGGTGCCGTTCTCGCCCATGGGGGCCAGGCCCGCCGCCTCCATTTCCGCCGACAGATAGTCCAGCGTCATCTGCCCGCCTTGCGTGCCCGGCGCGCGGCCCATGAAATCGTCGCCCGACAGCGTTTCGATCCGTCGGCCCAGATCGGTCGTCGAGATCAGGGCGGCGTGATCCACTTCGGCGGGTTCTTCCACGTCTGGCGTGGCGGGCCCGCACGCGCCCAGCAGCAGGGCGGCGCAGGCGGTCGCCATCAGAGCGGTCTTGTTTGTCAGGACAGGCTTGCCCATCAGGGCGGTCTTGGTCGTCGCAGCGGTCTTGGTCATTGTATCTCTCCCATTCGCTTTGACGCAGTTGCTAACGCCGCCCGACCGTTTATCAAGTCCGCAATTCGGCATAAGGCCGGGACGACAGAGGGGATGCATATGATGATCGAGGGACTGGCGCGCCGCGCCGCGACCGCATTGGCCGTCTTGGCGGCCTTGAACCTGGAGGCGGCCGCCCAGCAGGCCGCCCCGCAAGCGGCGACGCCTGACACCGCAGACGCGACGAGCCGCGCGATCCTGGAGGCTGCGCGGTCCGGCACGCAGGGCTACGACATCGTGGAAGGGCTGACGACGGAGATCGGCGCGCGGCTGGCCGGGACGCCCGAGGAAGCGCGCGCCCGCGACTGGACCGCCGCGAAGTTCCGCGAGATCGGGCTCGAGAACGTCCGCATCGAGCCCTTCACCATTCCGGGCTGGATCCGGGGCGTCGAGACGGCGCGCATCACCGCGCCCTATCCGCAACAGATGCTGGTCACCGCGCTGGGCGGGTCCGTCGCCACACCGGCGGACGGGATCGAGGCCGAGGTGGTCTACTTCCCGACCTTCGATGCGCTGGAGGCTGCGCCGCTCGCGTCCGAAGGCGGCGATCTGGCGGGCAAGATCGTCTTCATCTCCGGCCGGATGGAAAAGGCGCCGGACGGGGCGGGCTATGGCCCCGCCAACGTCAAGCGGCAGCGCGGCGCGACCGAAGCCGGGCGGCGCGGCGCAGCCGCCGTCATCATCCGGTCGGTCGGGACCGATTCCCGCCGCTTCCCGCATACGGGCCAGATGCGCTACGCCGACGACGTGCCGCCCATTCCGATCGCGGCCCTGTCCGCGCCCGACGCCGACCAGCTGGAACGCATTCTGGAACGCGGCGAAACGGTGGAGGTCTTTCTGAAGGTCCGGCCGCACTTCTTCGGCGACGCGCCGTCGGGCAACGTGATCGGCGAGATCGTCGGCACGGAGCGGCCCGAAGAGATCGTGCTGATCGGCGCGCATCTGGACAGCTGGGACCTGGGCACGGGCGCCGTCGATGACGGGGCCGGAATCGGCATCGTGGCGGGCGCGGCGCAAGTGCTGATCGAAGCGGGCCTGCGGCCCAAGCGCACCATCCGCGTCGTCGCGTTCGGGGCCGAGGAAGTCGGCCTGCTGGGCGCGTTCGAATATGCGGACGCCCATGCGGACACGGTGGAGAACCATGTCCTGGCGACCGAATCCGATTTCGGCGCGGAGCCGCCCTACGAGGTTCTGATCAATGTCGGCGAAGGCGACGCGGTCATACGGGATGTCGCCGCGACGCTCGGCCTGCCCATCGGCGACCGGACCACGACCGGCGGTCCGGACATCATCCCGCTGGCGCGCGCCGGCGTGCCCGTCATGCGCTTCCAGCAGGACGGCACCGACTATTTCGACCTGCACCACACGCCCGACGACACGCTCGACAAGATCGACCCGGACGACATCGCCGAAAACGTCGCCGCCTTCGCGTTGATGGCCTGGACGGCCGCCAATGCGGAGACGGACTTCCGCGCGGATGCGGATACGGAGGGCTGAGCGCGATCGCCACGACCTGCGTCCCCGACCCCCTTTGCCGGGGCCTGATACAGGCATCGCTCACAAGATGAGCGCGGCCAGACCCTTACCGTTGCGAACCATCACGACACCGGACCCCGGCAATGAGTGCCGGGACCGGTGGTTCGCAAGCACCAGCATCGAAACCACAGGATCACACCTCCATGGCTCTTCCCGATATCCTCACCCGCACGCGCATTCCCGTCTTGGCTGCGCCCATGTTCATCGTGTCCGGACCGGATCTGGTGATCGCGCAGTGCAAGGCGGGCATCATCGGCAGCTTTCCGGCGCTGAATGCGCGCCCCGCCGAGGTGCTGGAGCAATGGATCGTGCGCATCAAGCTGGAGCTGGAGGAATACCAGCGCGACAATCCGGACGCGGTCGTCGCACCGTTCGCCGTCAACCAGATCTGCCATCCGTCCAACAACCGGCTGGAACACGACATGGCGGTCTGCGTGAAGCACGAGGTACCGATCGTCATCACCTCGCTGCAGGCCAGCCAGGCGGTCTATGACGCGACCCATTCCTATGGCGGCATCGTCCTGCACGACGTGACCAACATCCGCCACACCAAGAAGGCGTTGTCCATGGGGGCGGACGGCATCATCGCGGTCTGCGCCGGGGCGGGCGGCCATGCCGGGACCCTGTCGCCCTTCGCGCTCATCCCGGAAATCCGCAAGTTCTTCGACGGGCCGCTGCTGGCGTCGGGTTCGATCAGCACGGGCGGGTCGGTCGCGGGCGCGATCGGCATCGGCGCGGACATGGCCTATGTCGGCACGCGCTTCATCGCCACCGTAGAAGCCAACGCCGATGCCGCCTACAAGCAGGAGATCGTCGACAGCGTGGCGCAGGACATCGTCTATTCCTCCTTATTCACCGGCGTGCACGGCAACTATCTGCGCGGCTCCATCGAAAAGGCCGGGATGGACCCGGACAATCTTCCCGAAGCCGACAAGACCGCGATGGATTTCGGCTCCGGCGGCAATACAGACAAGAAGGCCTGGAAGGACATCTGGGGCGCGGGCCAGGGCGTCGGCCAAGTCGACGACGTCCCGCCCGTCGCCGATCTAGTCGATGCGATGGAATCAGAGTTCAAGGCGGCGTTGGCGCGTTTGGCGAAGCATCAAAGCGAGTAGACCAAGACGTTATGCGTTTCGGTCCGTGCGGATTTTAACTTTGTGGAAACGAAACGTGACATAAATGCAACGAATTCGAATAAAATCGGTCATACAACCGCAATCTCTGAATAAATCAAACCATCGCCATATTTCTATCTCTAAGAAGAGGGCGATTCATCAACCTAAGGGGAATCTCACCCATGAGTAAGCTCAACAAGAAGTCGTTGCTTCTGTCTTCGATCATTTCCGGCATGGTTCTGGCGGCTGCCGCTCCGACCATGGCGCAACAAAGTGACGCCGAAGAGGATGTCATTATTACAACGGGCACGCTGATCCCGCGCTCGACCAATCTGACGACGACGAGTCCCGTCACTCAGATCAACGCAGCCGAGTTCGACGCACGCGGCGTTGTCCAAGTGGAAGACCTGATCAACACGTTGCCGCAAGCCTTCGGCGCACAGGGATCGAACCTGGCTAACGGCGCGACCGGAACGTCTTCGATCAACCTTCGCGGTCTGGGCTCGACCCGCAACCTTGTTCTGGTGAATGGCCGGCGCATGCCATACGGCTCTCTGAATACAGCGGCCGCCGACGTCAATTTCATCCCTTCGGCTCTGGTCTCCAATGTCGAGATCCTGACCGGTGGCGCTTCCGCGACCTACGGGTCGGACGCCATCACGGGTGTGGTGAACTTCATCATCGATGACGAATTCGAAGGGGCCCGCCTGGACACGAACTTCTCGTTCTATCAGCACAACAATAACGGTCCGTTGCAGGGACTCCTGCAGGAATTCGCCACAGCCAATCCCGACCAGTACCGTGTTCCGAACGGCAGTGTCACCGACGGCGAAACCATCGACATCACCGGTGTCGTCGGCGGCTTCTTCGACGGCGGTCGCGGCCATGCCACCGCTTTCGCAGGTTATCAGAAAACGGATCCGATCTTCCAAGGCGACCGTGACTATGCGCAGTGTGCATTAGGAACTCGCGCAGGCGGTAACGAGTTCAGCTGTTCCGGTTCGCCAACCAACCAAGTTGCGAACCTTCTCGAAGTCGCTCCGGGCTACGCGTTTCCAAACGGTTCGGTCTGGGCGCGTATCGATCCGGCTGGCACAGGCACGATTATCGATCGTGACTTCACCACCGATACGTTCAACTTCAATCCGTTCAACCACTACCAGCGGCCGAACGAGCGCTACAATCTGGGTGCCTTCGTCAATTACGAAATCACACCGGACATCAATTTCTATTCGGAACTGTTGTTCATGGAGAACAGCACGAACAACCAGATCGCTCCATCCGGCGTCTTCGGACTTGGCGTCAATGGCGACACCGGCGGTGTGAATTGCAACAACCCGTTCCTGTCGGCACAGCAAGTCAACTTCCTCTGTACGTCGAACGGTCTCGGCGCTGGCGACGTGGCACCCGTATTGCTCCTCCGCCGGAACGTCGAAGGCGGTCCGCGCAACAACGACATCACGCATACGACTTTCCGTCTGCTAGCAGGGTTCGAAGGTGACATTTCCGGTACGAACCTGGGTTACGATGTTTCGGCGTCCTATGCCCGCGTCCGCCGTTCGGAAGTGTACAACAACGATCTTTCGATCCGCGCGATCACAAGGGCGTTGAATGCAGTCGATGACGGAGCCGGCAATCCGATCTGCGCCATCAATTCGCGGCGTGATGCGGCTGGCGCGCTCATCACCGTCGATCCGGCTTGTGTGCCTTATGACATCTTTTCTGGGCAGCCACCGAATCCGGCTGCTGTTGACTATTTGTCGAACCCGCTTCTCAGAACCGGAACGACCGAACAGACAATTCTAACGGCAAAGATGTTTGGCGATTTCGGCGACCGCGTTCGCACTGGCTGGGCTGACGACACAGTCGCTTTCGCCGTGGGTGTAGAATACCGCAAAGATGAGCTCGATTCCAATCCGGATGGCAATTTCCTGTCCGGCGACGGCGCGGGTCAAGGCGGGCCGACCAACGCTATTGCAGGCGAACAGGATGTTTTGGATATTTTCGGTGAGCTTGACATCCCGTTGGTCCAGAACCGTTCCGGCTTCTACGATGCCGGCCTCGACCTTGCCTATCGCCGGTCTGAATACGACAATTTCGGTACTGACTCCTATAAGGTCGGCTTGGACTGGAGTCCGGTGCAGCCTATCCGGTTCCGCGGATCTTACCAGCGTGCCGTCCGTGCGGCGAACGTGTTCGAACTGTTCGCCGAACAATCGATTGGACTGTTCGACCTGTCTGCAGGATCGAACGGGCTGTTCGATCCCTGTGCCGGGACCACGCCTGCAGCGACTGCGGCTCAGTGCGCCAATACCGGAGTCACTGCAGCTCAATATGGAAGTATTGCGGATAACCCTGCAGGCCAGTTCAATACGTTTGGCGGCGGCAATCTCGATCTGGAACCGGAGGTGAGCGACACCTACACGTTCGGTTTTGTTTTCCAGCCCTCGTTTGCGGACGGCCTGACCGTTTCAGTCGACTATTTCGATATCAGCGTCGATGGGTTCATCGGGACCGTTCCCGAGCAACTGTCTTTGAACCAGTGTTTGGAGACAGGTCAGGCGTTCTTCTGTGATCTGGTGAACCGGGGTTCGGGCGGAACGCTTTGGGCGAACAATTCCGGTTTCATCACGGCCACCAACCTCAACACAGGTGAGCTTTCGACAAGCGGCATCGATTTCCTAGCAGGATATGATTTCCGTGCCGGGGATTTTGCCGATATGCGGATATCTTACGTTGGGACGCTTCTGAACGACCTCACGACGAAGCCGCTTCCGACTTCCACGACCAGCCAGATCTATGACTGCGCCGGTTACTATGGCGGTCAGTGCGGAGCTCCGAACCCGGAATATCGTCACAAGGTCGACTTCAACCTGCGTCCCGACATGTGGGATTCCCGTCTGGGCCTGCAACTGACGTGGCGCCACTTCGGGTCCGTCAATGTCGCTCAGACCTCTGGACAGCGTGCGCTGGCCGGGTCGTTCGCGAACGTCAACCGGACCTTCGGCGATCAGGACTATATCGATCTGTCGGGTAACTTCGCTGTCACGGAAGACATTATCTTCCGGGCCGGCGTCAACAACGTGTTCGATGTCGATCCGCCTCTGTCGTCGATCGTCGGCACGGCGCCGGGCAACGGCAACACGTACCCGCAAGTCTATGACGCTTTCGGCCGTTACATCTTCATGGGTGCGACGATCGACTTCTAGTTCGGTCCAATTCCATGTGTTTCCTAAAGCGGCTCTTCGGAGCCGCTTTTTTCATGCATCCTCGGCAGATGTGACGGCACGTTCGGACCTTTGGGTCCCGGGCCTGTCGTCATAAGCGTTTGCGACTCCGGAAGGTGTCGGCTAACCATCGGGTCATGAAGGCGGGACGTTAGAACGGTGCTGGGACGGTTTTTCATCGCGCTTGTCGTGCTGGCGCTGGTCGGGCTCGGCTACGGGGTGCTGACGGCGCAGACGCGGATCGACGATGTGGGTGCGCAGATCGAGGCCGCCTTGGCGGAGGCCGGCTACGGCTGGGCGGATGTCGCCATGGACGTCGATGTCGCGCGTATCGGCGGTACGGCGCCGACGGTCGGGGAGCGCCAGGCCGCGGTCCAGGTCGCGCGGGACGCGCGCTGTTCCGCCTGCGACGCGGACGAAGTCTGGCATGACGTCGTGGACGCGACCGCCTTGCGCGAAGCCCCGCCCTTGGAAACGCGCTCGCCCTACATGTTCTCGGCGCGCAAGGCGCCGGACGGCACGGTCGTGTTGAGCGGCTACGCGCCGTCCGAAGCGGTGCGCGCTGAAATCCTCCAAGACGCCGTGGCCGTCTTCGGCAATGACCGGGTCGCGATCGACCGGGTGGACTTGGCCGACGGCGCGCCGGACGGCGCCTGGGGCGATGTGGTGCGCCGCTATTTCCGCAAGCTCGACCGGCTCGAAGCCGGGCGTCTGCAGATCGAGGACCGCGAAGGTTCGTTGCAGGGGCAGGCGGCGAACACGGCCGTGCAGAACACGCTCTACGCCGAAATGAAACGCGCCACGCCGGAGGGCTACAATTTCGCTGGAAACGTGACCGTGCCGGACGGGCCGGTCGCCGTGTACGGACAGTCCGGATCGCAATCCATCTGCCAAGGGCTGCTGGACGATCTGCGGCGCGAGCGCAAAATCAGCTTCCAGCCGGGCGAAGCGGCGATCCGCGGCGACGCCAACTTCGACCTGCTCGCCGAGATCGCCGGAGCCGCCGGGCAATGTCCGGACTACCGCATCGCGATCAACGGCTATACGTCGAGCGAAGGCGACGCCCGGGACAATCAGGCCCTGTCGGAAGCGCGCGCCAATGCGGTGCTGTTCCACCTGAACGAACAGGGCGGGATCGAACGGTCGCGCCTGGCCGCGCGCGGGTTCGGCCCGGACAATCCCGTGGCCAGCAACGAAACGCCGGACGGCCGCGAAAAGAACCGGCGCATCGAATTCTTATTGAGCAGAGCGGAGTAGGACCCAATCCATGGACGACTTTCTAGCATTTCTCGGGGCTTACTATGTGATCCCCTCCATCGTCATCGGCGGGATCGGCTTCCTGCTGGGCTGGTTCCTCAAGCCGAGCACGAAGCGGGCTGGCGATCTGTCGGTCGAAGGCGAAGGGGCGCTGCGGGCCGAGACGGACACGTTGCGCACCCGCGTGCAGGATCTAGAAGGCCGGCTATCGGCGCGCGAGACCGAACTGACCGAGCTGAAAACGCAAGCGACCGCTCAAGCCGAGCTCCCCGACGCCGTGCCGACCGGGTCGGACGTGACCGCCAAGACGACCGATACGGACGATACCTACGCGTTGGAATGGCAGAACCGCTATCTCGCCGCGCGGGTCAAATATCTCGACAGCCGCCTGGCGGAGATGAGCGAAGCGGATGATGTGTCCGATGCCGCCGCATCCGCCAAAAAGCCCAAGAAAACCAAGGTTTTGGCCAAGCCCAAGAAGACGGCCATGACGAAGGCGAAAACCAAGGCCGTCGCCAAGACGGCCACGGCGAAAACGGGTGCCGCCAAAACGACGGCGAAGGCGACGACCGCCAAGAAGGCGGCAGCGAAGAAGGCCCCGGCTAAAGCCATGCCGACAAAGTCCGCCTCCGCCAAATCGGCATCGAAGGCCAGCGACGAGATCGACCGGTACCTCGAAAAGGTCAAAGCCTATGATGCGCGCGCCTCCAAGAAGGTCGTTCAGAACATCGTCGATTATTGCGGTATCTCGCTGCAATCGCGCGACAGCAGCTTGGTCGCCTGTTCGGACGAAGCGGAACTGCGCCGCGTCGCCAGCGGGTTCGTGACCAAGAAGCTGGGCCTGGAAGAGGGGCAGCTGGAGCTGGTCAAGTCGGTCTGCGAGCAGATGAAGGGCCAGCGCCTCAAATCGCGGGTGACGTTCTACTACCTCGCGGCGAAGAAGGCCAAGAAGCTGAGCCTGTTCCGCTAAGTTCAGGGGCTGCTCAGGTCTCCTCGAATCTCCGTCCCCGGCGACGGATGCCGGGGACGGGTATTGAAAGTGGAGGGTCAGGGCGGCGCTCGTCGGCGCTCATCCGCCAATCCATCCTCGTTAATCCACTTTAGCGAACCGCCCCAAGCCTGCCATCCGGCAGGCTTTTTCATTTTTCCCGACTAAAAGATCCGGGTTGGGCGGAACGGCCGCATATTCGATGGCATGATCCGAAACATCCCATCGACACCCTCCTTCAGCCGCAGCCCGGTGCATCCGCGCTACGGACCGACTCCGCGCGGGTCCGGCGATTGGCGCTGGCCCGACTTCACCCCACGCGAGATGGCCTGCCGCCATTGCGGGGAGGGCTACCGCTGGCCCGCCTTCATGGACGCGCTGCAGGCGGCGCGCGACCGGGTCGGGCGCCCCTTCCACATCCTGTCGGGCCACCGCTGCGGGCTGCACAATGCCCGCGTCGGCGGCGCGCCGCTGTCGCAGCATCTGCGCCTGGCCGCCGACATCGCCCTGCGGGGGCACGACCGACACGCGCTGCACGGCGCGCTCCTCGAGGCCGGGTTCACCGGCTTCGGCTTCTACACCACATTCATCCATGCCGATCTGGGGCCTGCGCGGTCCTGGTACGGCTCAGACACAGCGAGGACACAATGGCGACAGGATTAGCCACACTCACACTGGACGCCGCCGCAGGCGGCCTGTTCGGCCTGATCGGCACGGCACTGGGCCGCGTCGCGGGCTTCTTCGAACGCAAGCAGAGCTTCGAACAGGAGCGGGCGCGCTGGACGCACGAACTGCGGCTGCACGAGCTTAACCGCCGCGCCAAGGCGCAGGAGGCGGAAAACGAACTCGCCCTGGCGGCGCAGGCGGGCAGCTGGCGCGGGCTCGAAGCCTCGATCCTGGCCGACGCCGCGCTGGGCGAGGCCAGCCGATGGGTGGTCAACACGCTGCGCCTGGTGCGGCCCGCGCTGACGCTGATGCTCTGGCTGATCACGGCCTACATCTTCGCCCGGACGCAGGATACGGGCGTGATCGACGCCTGCGTCTTCGCGGCGACGGCGGCGACCCTGTGGTGGTTCGGCGACCGCGCCCCGCGCAACGGCGCAGGGCCCCGGACGATGGGCGGCCGCTCCATCGTGGGCCCGGTCTGATGGCGCGGCGTTTCCTCGGCTGGCGGATGGGCTGCGTCGATCTGGGGCCGGTCTGGTCGGAGGCGGACCCGCCTCCGCCACCGCCCGGACCGCCTCAGGCGGACGAGACCGATACCGGCGCGACCCAGGCCGACCTGATCCGGGACGCCTTGACGCGGTTGCAGGCGCTCCGGGCGAAACAGACGCACGGCTACCACCGGTTGGAGTCGGGCCGGACGCCGGACCCTGCGGGATGGAGACCGGTCCATAGACGCGGCTTCGGACGCCGCGAGCGGAATTTCGAAGCCGGAGCCGCAACGGGAGCCCGACATGATGCGCTCGGAACCGGTGATTTCGACCCTGGGTGATCCGAGGACGATGCCATGATGGGGCCGAAGGCTGACGGGCGGCGCCGGATCGGTCTGACCGAGCCTAGTCCTCGACCGGCGCGGGGGCCGGATCTCCGGTCTGGGGCTCAAGCCGGTCGGGCGGCGCGGTCTGGGACGGGCTCGACAGGGCCGCCAGCCGGGCGCGCTGGTCCGTCAGGTCGGCGGCCACGTTCGTCACCGCCACCGCGACGATGACGACGAAGGCCGCGAACATGACGAAGCTGTAGATCGCGCCGACGCTGTATGCGGTCAGGACGGATTTGAACCAGCCGCGTCCGAACATGCCCTTGGCCGACAAAGGCAGGTAGATCAGCAGGATGAGCGTATAGGGCACGATCAGCCAGGTCGCCGGCGTAAATTGGTGCAGCAGGATGAAGGCGAGCAGGAGGATGAAGGAGAAGGCGTGGAGGTAGGCGGCGTGGACCAGATGGTCGTAGAGCATGGCGTTGCTCCGCCCGCGGATGAAGATCGCCCCGATCAGCATGGCTAGCGGCATCATGAAGAAGAGGGCGAGCTTGAGCGCGTCATTGACCTGTTCGTTGAACAGTTCGGGCCGCTCCATCATCAGGTCGATCAGGACTCTGAGGCCTTCACGGTCCAGCGAGACCTCCCGTCCGGCCCAGCCCGTCAGCTCGATGCCCGAGTCGCCGCTTTCCTCGGCGTCGGACGGGTCTGGGGTGCCGTCCTCCGGCGATCGGGGCGTCTCGGGTGGATCCGCTTCGGCCAGGGTCCGCGCCATGCCGTCGCGCGTGGCCTGAAGCGTGAAGCGTTCGATCTCGTTGCTGGCGGTGGCAATCTGCGCGTCGAGCTCCGCGATGGACTCGCGCAGGGCTTCGGGGCCGTCCCCGTTGCGCCCCGCATTGAGGCCTCGGAGGAAATCGTCCGTCTGGCTGCGGGTCACTTCGGGGTCGAAGCCGGTGACGAGCTGGTTCTTGCGGATGAAGAAGTGCAGCTCCGGACTGACGGCCGAGTCGTCGGCGGTGATCTTGGCGATGCTGGTCGGCGTGCTTTCATGCAGGCCGCCGACGGCGATGATCTGCGTCTGGGACAGGGTGACATAGCCGAACAGCAGGATGGAGGCGGCGATGTAGAAGCGCACCGGCGAGGTCCAGCGCGAGCGGGCTCCGTCGGCGAAATCGCGCGCCATGCGCCCGGGCCGCAGCAGCAGCGAGCGCAGGCTGCGCCACATGCGGCTGTCCACGGCGGTCAGGTTCTGGATCAACTCGACGAAGAGCGAAAAGACGGAGCGGCGGTAATCGTCGTTCTTGTTGCCGCATTCGTGGCAATAGAGCCCGACCATCCGCGCGCCGCAGGAAAAGCAGGCGAGCGACTGGTTCTCGTTCGGGATCCGGTCCCGGTCCAACAGGCCGCGCCCTTCGTCGATCCCCAACAGGATGTCCTCTTCCGTCCCCATGGGACCGACATTGCCGGAAATCCACGCGGCTGTGAAGCGGGGAGATTCGGAGGATAGGGGGATCCGGTGAGCGACTCCTCCACCGTCCGCTCATCCCAGCGAAAGCTGAGACCCAATTTGCCTCTCGCAAAACCGTCACCCGGATCCCGACTTTCGTCGGGATGAGCGGAGTGGAAGGAGACCATCTTCCCGTCTCCCCGCTTTCGCCGACTTGATCGGCGAACCCATCACCCATGAGTTGAAGTCTGGGAGATGGGCAGGCCGATCAAGTCGGCCTGAGCGGTGAAATGTTAAGGATGTTTTCGGCAATAAGTGCCGTGGGCGACTTCAAATAGCCAACCCTTATGCCGACACCGGTTCCAGCGTCGGCAGATCGTCGACCGGGACGGATTGTTCGGCTTTATGAAGGTCGTAGGCGGCTTGGAGATTGATCCAGAGACGCGGTCCGTTCCCGCAGACCTTGCCGAGACGGACGGCCATTTCGGCGGAGACGCCGATTTCTTCGGCCAGAAGGCGTTGCACTGTGCTGCGAGTCGTGCCGAGCGCGTCGGCGAAGGCCTGGCGAGTGACGCCGAGCGCCGGAATGACCGTGTTCCGCAAGATCGCGCCGGGATGGGTCGGCTTTATGGAAGCGTGGCGTTGCATCAGTGATAATCCTCGTAATCCAAAATGTAGACGTCACCATCGATGAACTCGAAGGTGAGCCGCCAATTCTTGTTGACCCGGATTGACCAACGTCCTTTGTCCCGACCCGACAAAGGGTGAAGAGAATAACCCGGTATGTTCATGTCCTGAACATCGACCGCTACGTCGAGAGCGTTCATTTGCTCGGTAATGCGGCTCACGTGGGTCTGTTGCAGCCCTTGAGTTCGACCTCTCGTCCAGAACTGTTTCAGACCTTTGTGGCGAATGCTCTTGATCACGCACTCTATGTAGCATGACGCGCGCCATGTCGCAAGGTGTGCCACATATTCATAGGTCCCACTCTCCATCGCCCATGTGAACCGGTCCGGTTCGGGTTGCGCAGGGCGTCGCGTCCGCTAAGACCTTGGCCATGTTCGAGAACAAGATCGTCGCCGTCACGGGCGCCACGGGCGGGATCGGCCGCGCCATCGGGGAGATGTTCGCACGGGGCGGGGCCAAGGTCGCCTTGTCGGATCTGTCGCCGCCGACGGAAGCGGCGGAGGCCATCGGCGGCAAGGCCTATGCGTGCGACGTGTCGTTCGAGCCGAGCGTGACCGACTTCATCGACCGGGTGGAGGCCGATCTAGGGCCCATCGACATTTTCGTTTCCAATGCGGGCGTCGGGTCCGGCAACGGTCCGCATGTGGCGGGCGGGTCGAACGAGAGCTGGGAGACGGCCTGGCAGGTCAACGTCATGGGCAGCGTCTATGCGGCGCGGCGGTTGATGCCGGGTTGGCTGGAGCGGGGCGAGGGGCGCTTCATCATCACGGCGTCGGCGGCCGGGCTGCTCAACCAGGTCGGCTCGGCCAGCTACAGCGCGACCAAGCACGCGGCGGTGAGCTTCGCGGAGAGTATCGCCATCGAACATGGCGATGACGGCATCCACAGCCATTGCATCTGCCCGCAATATGTGCGGACCAACATGACGGCGGGGGTGGACTTCTCCGGTCAGCGCGAAGAGCTGATCGAGCCGGAGGACGTGGCCGAGGCGCTGCGGCTCGCCATCGAAGAGGATAGGTTCCTCGTCCTGCCGCATCCGGTGGCGCAGACATACTATATCGCCCGGGCGCATGACCCGGATGCATGGTTGGGGGGTATGCGCCGGATGCTCGCCAAGCTGAAAGAGACGAAGTCCTACATTTTCGCGGAGAAGACCGAATGAGCCGTTTCGACCTGTCTGGAAAAGTGGCCCTCGTCGCCGGGGCGTCGCGCGGCATCGGCGAGGCCGTCGCGCACGGTCTGGCCGAGCACGGCGCGCATGTGGTCTGCACCTCGCGCAAGCCCGAGGCCTGCGCCAAGGTCGCCGACGACATCAAGGCGAATGGCGGGAGCGCGAGCTTCGCGGAGCTGCATCTGGGTGAGCTGTCCCATCACGACCGGGTGCTGGAGCAGATCGAGGCCGAGCATGGCCGGCTCGACATCCTCATCAACAACGGCGCGACCAATCCGCATTTCGGCCCGGCGCACAGCGCGACGGAAGAGGCCTATGACAAGACCTTCGAAGTGAACACGCGCGGGCCCTATTTCCTGACGTCCAAGGCCTATCCCATGCTCAAGCGCGACGGCGGCGGATCGGTCGTCAACGTCGCCTCCATCGACGGGCTGCAACCGGCGGCGGCGCGCGTGATCTACGGCATGTCCAAGGCCGCGCTGATCGCGATGACGCAGGGCATGGCCAAGGAGTATTCCGACGACAAAAAAGGCGAGGGGGTTCGCGTCAACGCGCTGTTGCCCGGACCGGTGGATACGAAGCTCGCCAGCGCGCTGAAGAACGCGCCGGGCGTGGACAAATTCCTCGATATGACCATGGCCATCAAACGCTTCGCCCAACCCGAGGAGATGGTCGGCGCGGTCCTGTTCATGGTTAGCGACGAGGCCAGCTTCTATACCGGGCAATGCACGGTGGTGGACGGCGGAGCGACGCTCTAGCCATGGCGGGAGAGAATGCCACGATCGAGGTCCGCAAGGGCGAAGATCTCGATGTCGCCGCCGTCGATGCGGTGTTGAAGGCGAATGTGGACGGGCTGTCCGGCACGCCGAAGGTGACGCAATATCCGTCGGGCAATTCCAACCTGACCTACGCCGTCGACTATCCGGACCGGCGGCTGGTGCTGCGCCGTCCGCCCTTCGGGCCGCTGCCCAAGGCGGGTCACGACATGTTCCGCGAATACCGGATCATGCGGGACCTGAAACCGGCCTTCGAGCCAGTCCCGAATACGGTCTTCTACACCGACGACGAATCCGTCATCGGCAAGGAATTCTACGTCATGGACCGGGTCGAAGGCCCGCTGATCCACAAGACGATCCCGGCGGAGTGGGGCTGGAGCGAGGACGACACGGCGCGGCTGGGCGAGAACTTCATCGAGACGCTCGCCAAGCTGCATTCGCTGGATTGGCGTGCGTTGGGGCTTGAGGATTTCGGCAAGCCGGAAGGCTATGTCCGGCGCCAGATCGAGGGCTGGAACCGGCGCTGGGACAAGGCCTGGACGGACGGCATCACGCGCTTCGAGGACGTGCAGAAATGGCTCGAGGACGAAATGCCGTCCGAGAGCGGCACGGCGTCCGTGCTGCACGGGGACTACCGCATCGACAATGCCATCCTGCGCGAGGACGATCCGCGCGAGATCGCGGCGCTGCTGGACTGGGAGATCTGCGCCATCGGCGATCCGCTGATGGATCTGGGCAACACGCTGTCCTACTGGATCCAGGCCGACGATCCCGCGCCGATGCACCAGATGATCCGCCAGCCCTCCGCCGCGCCCGGCATGCCGAGCCGCCGCGAATTCGCGCAACGATATGGCGAGAAGACGGGCTTCGACGTGTCCGACATCCACTACCATTTCGTCTACGGCATCTGGCGGCTGGCGGTGATCATCCAGCAGATCCACGCGCGCTATGTCCGCGGACAGACGCAGGACGAACGCTTCGCGGTGATGGACCGGTCGGTCGAAGCGCTCGGCGCGCTGGCGCGGCACAAGATCGATAGCGGAACACTTTAGGAGATAGATATGAGCGACGCGATGTGCCTGGGCGTGACGGAACGCCTGAAACCCATTCTCGAAGACGTGCGCGAGATGGTGCGCAACGACATCCTGCCCATCGAGGAGAAGTGGCATGACGAGACCGCAAACGCGGACGACCGCTGGGCGCATACGCCCTGGCAGACGGAGACGCTGGAGGCGCTGAAGACGAAGGCGAAAGAGAAGGGGCTCTGGAACTTCTGGCTGACCAAGACGGGGCTGACGGCGTCGGACAAGGGCTTCGGCCTGACCACGGTGGAGTATGCCCACCTCGCCGAGGAAATGGGCTGGTCGCACTTGGCGCCCGAAGTCTTCAACTGCTCCGCGCCCGACACCGGCAACATGGAGGTGTTCGAGAAGTACGGGACGGAGGAGCACAAGGAGCGCTGGCTCAAGCCGCTGCTCGACGGCAAGATCCGGTCGGCCTACCTCATGACCGAACCGGACGTGGCCAGCTCGGACGCGACCAATCTCGAATTCAGCGCGGTCAAGGACGGCGACGAATGGGTGCTGAACGGCGAGAAATACTGGTCGTCCGGCGCGGGCGATCCGCGCACCAAGGTCTACATCCTGATGGCGCGCACGGAAGAGAAGGGCGATTTCGAGCGCCGCCACAAGCAGCATTCCATGTTCGTGGTCCCGGCCGACCTGCCGGGCATCACCAAGGTCCGCGCCATGACCATCTTCGGCCAGGACGACGCGCCGCATGGCCATCTGCATATGAAGTTCGAGAATGTCCGCGTGCCCGCCGACGCGCTGCTGATCGGGGAGGGGCGCGGCTTCGAGGTCAGCCAGGGCCGCCTCGGCCCGGGCCGCATCCACCACTGCATGCGCGCCATCGGCCAGGCGGAGCGCGCGCTCGACCTGCTCTGCAAGCGGGCCGTGTCGCGCGAAGCCTTCGGCCGCCCGCTGGCCAAGCTGGGCGCGAATTACGACATCATCGCCGATTGCCGCATCGGCATTGAGCAGGCGCGCCTGCTCTGCCTGAAGGCGGCGTCGATGATGGATACGGGCGACCACCGCGCGGCCGCGCCCTACATCTCCATGATCAAGGTCGCCGCGCCGCAAGTCGCGCTGAAATGCATCGACGAAGCCATGCAGATGCATGGCGGCGTCGGCATCAGCCAGGACACGCCGCTGGCCGGCATGTTCATCCAGATGCGGACCTTGCGCTACGCCGACGGCCCCGACGCCGTCCACCGCATGCAGGTCGCGCGCAAGGAACTGAAGCCCTATACGAACCAATCCGTCTGACGGGACGTATATCCTTCGTCACAGCGCCGCCGTTCCGGGCGGCGTTTTCTTTGGAAGCTCGACATGCCCGACAAGACCGAATTGCTGTCCCGGCCCAAGGTCGCCATCGACATGGATCATGTCATGGCCGACACGGGCGCCTATCTCTGCGACTGGCTGAACGACCGCTACGGGCTGGAGCTGGCGGACGAAAGCTTCAAGACGCTGCGCGACCAGCTGGACGGCGAGCCGCGCCGGGCCATGATGGATCTGGTCGCCAACGGCGAACTGATGCGCGAGTTGCCGCTAATGGCGGGCTGCCGCGACGTGGTGGAGCGCCTCCACGAGCGCTACGCCGTCGTCATCTGCACGGCGGCCATGGAATATCCCGACACGATCCCGCCAAAGATCGCCTGGCTGCACGAGCATTTCCCGTTCCTGGATCCGAAACTATTCGTCTTCTGCGGCTACAAGCAGGTGATGGGCACGGACTGGCTGATCGACGACAGCGTCAAGCATTTCGACGGCTTCAAGGGCAAGCCGCTCCTCTACACCGCGCCGCACAACCGCGACGAGACAGGTTATGACCGCGTCGATGACTGGGCCGAGGTGGCGAAGCGGCTGCTGGGTTAGGACCGTTCGACGGAGACCAGCGTCACGCCGTCCACCTCGCCGACGATTTCCGCGTTCCGGCGCTGCATCAGATCCAGCACGGCGCGGCTCTCCCAATCGCCGGGACAGCCGACCAGATCGCGTTCATGGTCGAGATGCTCCGCCATCGCCGCCGATTCGCCGACGCGTCGGCACGGATCGTCCGCATCGAGGTAGCCGTCACCGAACGGGGCGAGGCTGGCGGGCCAAGTGAAAGCAGTGGGTCCGGCTTCCGGCACATCGATGGCGGGCGTTTCAGGTTGGGTGAGTGCGGGCTCCGGCGCGTCCGTGACGACCGGTTGCACGGGAATGTCCGGCTCGCGGTCGGACGGCCCGCCGCAGGCGACGAGGATCGCAAGGGCTGGCGTTGCAAGGACTAAGGCGGCGCGGAAACGGGGCATCGGACACTTTCGCTCTGGAAGACCCGGACCCCATAGCAAGCTTTCCGGATGCGGTCAGCCACGGCGTCGGACTCCGGTTAGGGCTTGCCTTTCGCGGCCCGGACCCCGATTCCAGCGGAACGAAACACCGAAGGAGTCTCCCATGCCGTCATTCGACATCGTATCCGAAGTGGACCTGGCCGAAGTCCGCAACGCCGTTCAGAACGTGATGCGCGAAGTCGGCACGCGCTACGACTTCAAAGGCAGCAAGAGCACGGTCGAGGTCGCGGACGGGGCGATCAAGGTTTTCGCCGACGACGATCTGAAGCTCAAGCAGGTCCAGGAGCTGATCCGCGGCCACCTGTCCAAGCGCGGCGTGGAACCGGGCCAGCTCGACTACAACACCCCCGAACCCGCCGCCGGGGCAAGCGTCCGCCAGACGATCACGGTCAAGGAAGGAATCGACCGCGACATGGCCCGCAAGATCGTCAAGGATATCAAGGGCTCGAAGATGAAAATTCAAGTCGCGATCCAGGGCGAGGAGTTGCGCGTGACCGGCAAGAAACGCGACGATTTGCAGACCGCGATCCAGTTCGTGAAGGATATGGGCCTGGAACAGCCGGTGCAGTTCAAGAACTTCCGGGACTGAGCCTTTTCGTCAGCATGTGCGTGGCGTGCCCGATGGGCATGTCCTCGATCGTGCCGAGTAGGCGGTAGCCCTCGTTTTCATAGAACGGCTTGGCTTGCCAGCTGAAGGTTTCGAGATAGGCATTCACGCAACCTCGTCCGATCGCGAGTCTCTCACAGGCTGAGAGCAGCCTTTGGCCAAGACCTTGGCCCCGCATATCGTCTTCTATCCAGAACAGGTCGATATGCAGCGTATTCCAAAGGCATCGCCCGCTTATGGCCCCGACCAGCGTGCCGTCTTCCGTCTTGGCGCTGACGAAGCACGGAATGGCGTCCGTGCTTCTTTGCAGATCAGGAACTTGTTTGCGGTTGAACGCCGAAAGCCGGTCCAGCAATTCGGCCGTATCTTGGCTTGAGGGCGAGTGCCCCGCGTCGACACTAACCGCTTCGCTCATCGACTCCAAATCACCACGCCATTCACCATCGTCATGACGGCTTCCGCGTCCATCGGCTCGATGCCCGGATCAAGCATGTCGCGGTCGAACACGCTGAAATCAGCCTTCTTCCCGACTTCGATCGACCCGAGCTTGTCTTCCTGGAACGAGGCATAGGCCGGCCAGAGGGTGAACATCTTGAGCGCTTCCTGCGGCGTGACGCGCTGGTCTACGTTCCAGTCCTCGTTGGAGTAGCCGGACAGGTCGGTGCGGCTCATCGCGGCGTGGAGCTCGATGCGCGGATCGCCGACTTCGACGGGGGCGTCCGATCCGCCGGCGATCACGACGCCGCTATCGATCAGGGCGCGCCAGGCATAGGCGCCGGTCAGCCGGTCCGGGCCGAGCCGGTCCACGGCGAAGTGCAGATCGCCGATGGCATGGCTGGGCTGCATGGAGGGGATGACGCCGAGCTCGCGGAAACGCGGAATATCCGCCGGATCCAGGATCTGGCTGTGCTCGATCCTCCAGCGCGGCTCCGCCACGGCCCACTCCCCGCGCGGGACGGTCGCGAACGCTTCCTCGTACCAGTCCAGCACTTCCTTGTTGCCGCGGTCGCCGATGGCGTGCGTGTTGACCTGGATGCCGTTGCGCAGGGCGCTCTGGAAGATGGGCAGCGCGCGGTCGCGTTCCAGCGTCATCAGCCCGTGATTGTCCGGATCGTCGGCATAGGGTTCGATCAGGGCCGCGCCGCGCGATCCGAGCGCGCCGTCCGCGTAGAGCTTGACCGCCCGGGTGACGACCGTCGGCGCTCCGGCAGACAGGCCGCCGCGCATGGTTCGGACGCGTTCGCCGGGGCGGCGTTCGGGCACGCCGATGGAATTGTAGACGCGGATGCCGATGTCGCCGTCCGAGGCCATCCGGTTGATCAGCTCGATATCGTCGCGGTCCACGCTCATCGAATGCATATTGGTCCAGCCGCGCGAGGCATAGACCTCCGCGCCCAACCGGTAGGCCCGTTCGCGTCCGGCCGCGTCCATCTTGGGGACCAGATCCGCAACCAGGTCCTGCGCCTTGTCGATCAGCATGCCGTCGGCACGGCCGTCGTCCCGGCGGTTGATGGCCCCGCCGAACGGCGCTTCGGTCATCTCGTCGATCCCGGCGCGCTCGAGCGCGAGGCTGTTGACGACAGAGGCGTGCCCGTCGGCGCGTTGCAAGACGACCGGATGATCCGTCGTCACCGCGTCGAGGTCGTCGCGCGTGGGAAAGCGGCCCTCCGGCCAATGGGTTTCGATCCAGCCGTCGCCATGGATCGTTTCGCCGACCGGCAGGTCGCGCGCGACCTCGCGCACGGCGTCCTGCAGCTCCGTGACGGAGGTGACGCCGGACAGGTCGAGTTCCATCTCCCGCGCACCGATGCCGATCAGATGGGCATGGGCGTCCGTCAGGCCGGGATAGAGCGCGGCGCCAGCCAGGTCATAGGTCGCCGCTCCGTCCGGGCACCAGTCGCCCTCGGCGGCGCCGACATAGGCGATCGTCTCGCCGACGACCGCGACCGCCTCGGCGCGCGGCCGAAGATCGTCCGCCGTATGGATCGGGCCGCCGCTGAAACACCAGCCCTCGACGCTGGCCACGGACGGTGCCGCCGGCGTCATGGCCTGACCGCAGGCGGAGAGAAGAAGCACGGCCGAAACCGCATGTAGGAAAGTTTTCATGACGTACGCCATAGCGGGGCCGATGCGCGGTGTCAGCCGGTCATGTGACCGTTCGGTAAGGCGTGTTCCGGTCGATCGTGGCGTCTAGGCGGCGCTGGCGACGGATTTGCCGTCTTCCGAGAGCACGTCCTCGAAGGCCTGCATCAACCCGGCCAGCTTGATCGGCTTGCCGAGCGAGGCGTTCATGCCGATGTTCCGGCAGAGCCGCGCCTGCTGGTATTGCGGGTCGGCGGTCAACGCGATGATCGGCACGTTCTGATAGTCGGACGGTTCGCTGCGGATGGCCAATGTGGTTTCGATGCCGTCCATGACCGGCATGTGAATGTCCATCAGCACCAGATCGAACCGCTTTTTCTTCAGCATGTCGATCGCTTCCTGGCCGTTGAGCGCGGTCTCGATCTCCCCCACGACGCGGGCCAGCAGGGAGCTGGCGACGATGTGGTTGGTGGCATTGTCGTCGACGATCAGGACGCGAACGTCGCCGTAGGGCTTGTCGGGATCGGATGGCGCGTCCGGCGTACCGGCTGGGGCAGGGGGGTGCGCCTGTTCGACGGTCGTCTCAGGCGGGGAAGACCGGACCGTGACAGGCTCCGCATTCTGCGGTGACGCGGATGGTTCGGCTCGTAATTCGCGCGGTTCGGCTTCCGCCGCCGCCTTCGGCACAGGGCGCGGCCCGGTTCGGGCCTCCGCCATGGCGAGCGGCAACGATATGGCGAACACCGTGCCCTTGCCATGCTCTGACGTGACGTTGATCCGTCCGCCCATCAGGTCGACCAGATCCTTGACGATGGACAGGCCGAGCCCGGTTCCGCCGAAGCGGCTGGAAATCGACTTGTCGGCCTGTTTGAACGGCAGGAAGATCTGGGAGATGGATTGTTCCGTCATCCCGATGCCGGTGTCGCGCACCGCCAGGATCAGGTGGCGCTTCTCGCCCTGTCCGGTCGGGGCCAGCAGGACCTGGACCTTTCCTCCGGCCGTGAACTTGATGGCGTTGGACAACAGGTTGCCCAGGCATTGCTCCAGCCGGTAGCCGTCGAGGGCGGCCGTGGCGGGCACGTCTTCATGGACCGTGCAGGTCAGCTTCACCTGGTTCGCCTCCGCGCGCGGCCTCCACTTGCTGCAGATGGACCTGACCAGGTCGCCCGGCGAGAGATCGCGGATGTCCAGCTCGACGGCGTCTTCCGACAGTTTGGCGTGTTCCAGCGTGTCGTCCACCATGACCATCACCTGCTCGGCCGAACTCTGGATCAGCTTGAGCTGGGGCGTCAGTTCCGGATCGCGGGAATTGTTGACCAGCGCGTCGGCGATCCCGATGACGGCGTTGAGCGGCGTGCGGACTTCGTGCGACATGCGGCCGAGGAAGTCGTTGTTCAGACCGAGCAGGTTCTCGGCCTCCTGCTGAGCCTGGCGCAGGGCGGCTTCAGTCATGATCTGCTTGGTGATGTCGGTGAAGAAGCAACAGAGCGAACGCGCTTTCCCGCTTTCGTCCACATTGGGCATGATGCTGGATTTGAGGTGCCGGACGTTCCCGTCGTCTCCGATCACACGGATGATGCCGTGCGCGGGACGACAGGACTTAATGGTCTCCGACATCGTCGACCGCACCAACGCCACATCGTCCGGATGGACCGCATGGGTGAAGCCCTCCTTGAAGATGCGCGCATGGTTCTCCGGTGAAAAATGCTGGCGCAGCGAATCGGCGCGGACATAGAAGTCCCGGGTCTTGATGTTGTAGTACCAATAACCGCTCTCGCCGATCTCCAGCGCGGCCTCGAGAACGCGGTGTTGCAGCTCCTGCTCCGTCGTGTCGCGCATCAGGATCAGATAGCCGTCGTCGCGGCCCAGGCTGACGCGAATGTCGATATGCTGCCCGGACGGGGTGACGGCGTTGATGATCTGGGTGGCCTTGGCCTGTTTGAGGCGCTGATTGACCAGCAGGTCGGAGATCAGCGCCTCGAACACTTTCGGGTCGCCTTTGCCGAAATAGCCGCGTTCGGCCATCACGCCGGTCAGCTGGCCGAGTTTCGTGATCGTGCCCGAAGCAGGCGGATCCATGCGCAGGACGTCGAAGACCTTGTCGTCGATATATTCGATATCCATCCGGCGGTTGACGGCCAGGCAGGCCTCACCGGTGAGATCGGCCAGCCGCTTCAGCCAGAAATAGTCTTCCTTGCGCCTGATGGATGTGCGCCGGTCGACCTGTTCGTATTCCCGCGAGTCGTCCAAAATGCCCCGTCGCAATCGGCTGCCAACACTTACTGAGGCCTGGAATCGCAGAAAAAGGGAAAGAGGGCGTTAAGATGCGGACCGGGCCTGGGAGATTGGTCTGGGGGACTGGCCTGGAGTGGCAAGCCGGGAAGGCTGGTGCCGCGAGAGAGAATTGAACTCTCGACCTCATCATTACCAATGATGCGCTCTACCACTGAGCTACCGCGGCGTGCCGTCGTTCGATCCCTGTTCGGTGCCGATCCACGCGGGGCCGATCCGGTTCGAAGGCGCCGCGCTATAACTTGCGCTCCCGGCATTGAAAACCCCTTTCGCGCCGCTAGGATGGACGCGATGGCAGAGGCTTCGAAAGACGGCGCCAAATCGCGCGGGCCGATGACGCGCGAAGAGCGTCTGGCCGCGCAATTGCGCGCCAACTTGCGGCGACGCAAGGCGGCGGCGCGCAAGACGGCTTGCACCGAAAAGCCCGAAAAACCCGAAAAAGACGCACCACAGCCTTGATTGCGGCGGGTCCGCGCGTCATGCCGCCGCTCTATGGACAAGATCGTAATCGAAGGCAGCTATCCGCTGCGCGGGGAAATTCGCATCAGCGGGGCCAAGAACTCCGCCATCAAGCTCATGGCCGTGCCGTTGCTGACGGACCGACCGGTTACGCTGACCAACATGCCGCGGCTGCGCGACACGCGCTCCATGGGCGGATTGCTGGAACATCTCGGGCTCAGCGTCGAGCAAGACGGCGATTCGACCTTGAAACTTCACGCACCGGACCTTGCCGGGACCGAAGCGCCTTACGACCTGGTCCGCAAGATGCGCGCCTCGTTCAACGTGCTGGGCCCGATCCTCGCCCGCGAGGGCCAGGCGCGGGTCAGCCTGCCCGGCGGTTGCGCGATCGGCGCGCGCCCGGTCGATCTGCACCTCAAGGCGCTGGAGGCGCTGGGCGCGAAGATCGAACTCGAACAGGGTTATGTCATCGCTTCGGCCAAGGGCGGTCTGAAAGGCGCGGAGATTTCGTTCCCCTTCGTCTCCGTCGGCGCGACGGAACATGCCATGCTGGCCGCCGTGCTGGCCAAGGGCGAAACCGTGTTGATGAATGCCGCAAGAGAGCCGGAAATCGTGGATCTGGCGGACTGCCTGAATGCGATGGGCGCGAAGATCACGGGCGCCGGACGCTCCGAAGTCCGGATCGAAGGCGTCGCCTCCCTGTCGGGGACCACCCATTCGGTCGTGCCGGACCGGATCGAGGCCGGAACCTACGCGCTGGCCGCCGCGACGGCGGGCGGATCGGTCCGGTTGACGAATGTGCGCCACGATCATCTCGGCGCCCTATGGCCGCTGATCGCCCAGGCCGGCGCGCGCGTCAGCCTGGACGACGATTCGGTGCTGATCGAACGTGGCACGGGACGGCCCAACCCGGTCGATATCGACACGTCGGCCTATCCGGGTTTCCCGACCGACCTGCAGGCGCAGTTCATGGCGCTGGTCGGGCTGGCGGACGGCACGTCGATCATCCGCGAGAACATCTTCGAGAACCGGTTCATGCATTGTCCGGAGCTGATCCGCATGGGCGCGGACATCACGGTGCGGGGGCGCGAAGCCATCGTCAGGGGCGTGCCCGAATATGTCGGCGCGCCGGTCATGGCGACGGATCTGCGCGCCTCGGCCAGCCTGGTGAATGCCGGTTTGGCGGCGCGGGGCGAAACCCATATTTCGCGCGTCTATCATCTGGACCGCGGGTTCGAACATATCGAAGTGAAGCTCGGCAATTGCGGCGCCCATATCAGGCGCATGCCGGACGAAGAAGGATGAGCTGAACCGTCTATGCCATTGAAACTCATAGCCAACGACGCGGACGACTTGAAAGTCGTGGCCGCCGCGCTGCAGGATGCGATCCTGCGTGTGGGCGATATCCGCTTCGATCCCGTCGCCCGGTCCGTTTCGATGCGGCTGAGCCGTTACCGCCACGAGACCGGCCGCCGGGAGCGCGTGGAATGCGGGCTGCGCGTGGACGGCGTCATGTCGTTGCAAAGCCGCGGCATCGAACGCGGCGAGCCGGACGCCTTCATGGTCGTGCTGGACCTGGCTTTCGAACCCGGTGACGCGCCGGCCGGTCACGCGGACCTCATACTCGCCGGCGGCGGAGTGTTGCGCCTGAACGTCGAAGGGCTGGACTTGCTGCTCTCGGACACGGGCGATCCGCGTCCCGTCAAGTCCGAACCCCGGCATGAGGACGCGTGACGGAAGAGGCCGATTTCCAGGCCGGCGACCATTACATCGCCGAGCTTCACATCGACGATGCCAGCCTGCCGGTTTCCTCGGCCGAAATGCAGCATGAGCGCCGCGTCGCGATCTTCGACCTGATCGAGGACAACCAGTTCCGCCCCAAGGGCTCTCCGACCGGTCCCTACATGGTGCGGCTGGCGCTCGACGATGGCCGTCTGACCTTCGATGTCGGAACGACGCTGGGCGTGCCGCGCGGGAAATTCGCGGTGTCGATGGTGCCGTTCCGCCGCATCGTGAAGGACTATTTCATGATCTGCGAGAGCTATCACAACGCCATTCGCACCGCGACATCGGCCCAGATCGAGGCGATCGACATGGGCCGGCGCGGCCTGCACAATGAAGGCTCGCGCCTGCTGGCCGATAGCTTGCGCAACCAGGCGGAGGTGAGCTTCGATACGTCGCGGCGGCTCTTCACCCTGATCTGCGCGCTGCACAGGCGGCCCGCGTGACCGGCCGCCTTCTATTCGTCTGCCATTTGAACATGGTGCGCTCGCCCATGGCGGAAGGCCTGGCCCGCCGGAAAGGGTTCGAGGCCGTGTCCTGCGGATTGGAACCGGGGGAGCCGGACGACCTCATGATGGCGGTGATGCGCGAAGTCGGGATCGACATGAGCGGACACGATCCGAAATCGCTCCAGTCCATGGCGGATGAGCCGTTCGATCGCATCATCGCGTTCACCGACGAAACCTTCGCCGCATCGAAGGCCGTGTTCGGTCCGGACGCCCCGGTGGAACTCTGGTCGCTGCCCATGCCGGATTCCGGCAGTTACGATGTGCGCGCCGTCATGGACGGTTATCGCGCCATCCGGTCGGTCATCGCCAATCGGCTCGATCGCCTGACCTAGTGCATTTCCCCTTTCGGATGCGCGCAAAGCCCCTATATAGCGCCCGACATGGAAGCGCCGCGCGTCGCGGCGATGCATAAGGATAGGTTTTGGCCAAAGAAGAACTACTCGAATTCGAAGGGGAAGTCGTCGAACTGCTTCCCAACGCGACATTCCGCGTGAAGCTGGTGAACGATCACGAGATCATCGCCCACACGGCCGGACGGATGCGCAAGAACCGTATTCGCGTGCTGGCCGGCGACCGCGTCACCGTCGAAATGACCCCGTACGACCTGACCAAGGGTCGGATCACCTACCGATTCAAATAGCGTCCGGGCGTACCGTCATGTCCGGTGACGGCTTCATCCTGGCCAGTGCGAGCCCGCGCCGCCTGCAACTCCTCGCCCAGATCGGCTTGGCGCCCGACTGCGTCGAACCGGCCGACATCAACGAAGATCCCATTCCCGGCGAATTGCCCGGCCCGCATGCGCGCCGCCTTGCCACCGAAAAAGCCGCGATCGTCTCCCAGCGCTTTGCCGGGCGGGTCGTGCTGGCCGCAGACACGGTGGTCGGCGTCGGGCGGCGCATCCTGCCTAAGACGATGGACCGCGGCGAGGCGGAGGACTGCCTGCGCCTGATGAGCGGTCGCGCGCACCGCGTCTTCACCGGCGTCTGCGTGGTCGATGCGAACGGCGTTTCGCGCAGCAAGCTCAGCGAGACGCGGCTGAAGGTCAAACGCCTGTCGGACGCGGAACTGAACGCCTATCTCGACAGCGGCGAATGGCACGGCAAGGCGGGCGGTTATGGCATTCAGGGCCGAGCCGGGGCCTTCATTCCGTTCCTGTCCGGGTCTTACACCGGCGTCGTCGGGTTGCCGGTCTACGAGACCGCACAAATGCTGAAAACCGCCGGAGTGAGCCTATGAAACGCCGCGCCGTGATCGAAGAGGCGGTCGGCGAAACCCGCGCCGCCGTCTATGAAGGCCGCAAACTGGTGGAGTTGCATCTGGACCGCTGGTCGGACTTCCACACGCCGCGCATCGGCGAACGCTGGACCGCGCAGGCCGCGTCCATCGACGCCTCGATCGGCGGCATCTGGATGGCGCTGGGCAAGGGGCCGGATGCGCTGCTGTCCTTCAAGGGTCAGAGAGACATGCCGCGTTTGACCGAAGGGCAATCGGTCGATGTCGTCATCGCCAAACAATCCATTGCCGAAAAAGGCCCGGTCGTGCGCTATGCCGGCGACCCCACGCGCGACGCGCCCGGGGTGATCGAGGCGCTGGACCTGAAACAGAGGCTGAGCCGCCGCTTTCCGGGCATCGCGTTCGAAGACGCGCCGGTCGGCATCCTGGACAACGCCACGGAACGCACATTGGCCGTACCGGGC
Source organism: uncultured Algimonas sp. (assembly GCF_947498175.1). Taxonomy (GTDB): domain Bacteria; phylum Pseudomonadota; class Alphaproteobacteria; order Caulobacterales; family Maricaulaceae; genus Litorimonas. The sequence goes on from NZ_CANMJB010000001.1 coordinate 344,678, forward strand.
GGCGGGTCGATCACGATCGACCGCACACAGGCGTTGATCGCCGTGGATGTGGACAAGGGCGGCGCCAAGACGGGGATGGATTGCAGCACCAATGCCGCTAAGCTGATCCTCGACCAATTGCGCTTGCGGGGGCTCGGCGGCCTGATCGCCATCGACTTTCCGAATCTGCGCCAGCCGCGGCAGCGTTCGACCGTGATCCGCCTGATGGAGGATGCGGCCGAAGCCGACCCTGCGAGCCTCCGCATCGCGCCCTTTTCAAGGTTCGGCGTGGTGGAAATGACGCGCGGCCAGGACGGCCCGTCCATCGACGCCAAGCTGAACGACCGCTTCGGCGAGCCGACGGTCGAGACGCAGGCGATCCGCGCGCTGCGGCGGCTGGAACGCGAAGGCAAGGCGTCGGGCGGGGCGCAGCTCGTGCTGAGCGTGACGGATGCGATTGGGAACTGGCTGGACGAACCGCCGTTCGATTGGCGCACGCCGATGACCGAACGGTTGGGCGCCCGCTTCTCGGTGGAGCGCGGCGAGACCGTGGAGGCGAGGAGCGACCGATGAGCCGGACCTGCCCGATCTGCAAGACACGCGACGTCGTCGCCGATTACCGGCCGTTCTGCTCCAAACGCTGCGCCGACATCGATCTGGGTCGCTGGTTCAAGGGCGGCTACGCCATTCCGACGCAGGAGCGCGCGCCGGACGGAGACACTCTGCCCGATCCGGCGAACGACTAACGCAGACTGTCGAACGGCTCCCGCGCGTCGCAGAAAAAGGCGTCGTGGCCGTAGCGCGCCTCGGACAGCTCGATGTCCACCGCGGCGACGTAGGAAAACGCACTGACCTGCGTGCCGTCCGCATGATAGTCGTCCACGAGTGCGGCGCTGATCTGGTCCGCCGGAACGCAGACCCAATCCACGATGTCGCGCAACTCGCCCCGCAGCGGCCCGTCCACGAACCAGCCGGAGCGCTCGCCGTGGGCATAGCGCCGTTCCGGTCGGTCGATATGGCCGAGATTGGCTTCGTAGACGGCATGAACGGCCCGGACGGCGCGACCGGGCCTGCGGCACCAGTGGGACAGGCATGTCCGCGCGCCACCGTCGATATCATGCATCCCATAGAGGACTTCTGGAAGCCACGAGACCCAGAGCGCACGGTCGCGCAATCCGTGTTCGGCGCACAAGGCGTAGAGCTGCTCTTCGAAGCCTGCATCCTTGACGTCGATCAGGATCCGGCAGGTCCGGTTCCCGTGCGCGGCAATCGCTGCGAACAGCTCGGCCGCCACGGGCATGCGGGCGAACTCGCCGCCCAGCTCGTGCAGTCGCGCGGCGCGGATGTCGCAGAGCCTGAGGAGCTCTCCGTCTTCCGTCAGGCTTGATTCGTCATGGGTGATGAGCGGCGTGCCGCACAGGCTCATGCGGATGTCGAATTCGATCTGTTGCACGCCCGCATCCAAGGCGGCCGTCAGCCCGTCCATCGTGCTTTCATGGTCGGCGAAGCCGCGGAACCTGTGGGAGATGAGCTGATCGAACCGGGCCATGATCGGGACAGGCTAGCGGATCGCGGCAGTCAGGGAAACAGGAAGGGGAATGGTGCCCGAACCTGGATTTGAACCAGGGACACACGGATTTTCAATCCGTTGCTCTACCAACTGAGCTATTCGGGCCCATCCATCATGGACGCGCGTCTATAGGGAGGCCGATCCGGCCTGTCCACCGCGTTTCGCCGTCGAATGACCGCCTTTATCCGAGGTGTATTTCACCGTTCGGATAGCGCGTCAGAGGCGGCCGCTGCGAGGCGATGAGGTAGCCAAGCGTGAGCGGGCCGAGCCGTCCCAGGAACATCAGGATCATCACGGTCGTCCGGCCCGTCTGGTCCAGATCGCCGGTGATGCCACGCGACAGGCCGACGGTGCCGAGGGCGGACGTCGCCTCGAACATCGTGTCGATCATGTCGGTCGTCTGCGTCGCCAGCAGGACGAAGGTCGTCACGCACATGACGAGACCGGCGATGATGCCCAGCGTCATCGCCTTGTGGACCTGGCGCCTGTCCACCGAGGTTCTGAAGATGCGGATGTGGCGTGTTTGCCGGAAATAGGCGACGGCGGCGAGCAACAGCACGATGATGGTCGTGACCTTGATGCCGCCCGCCGTCGACCCGGTCCCGCCGCCAATGGTCATCAGGATCATCGTCATCCAGGTCGTGGCGTCTTCCAGGGACGCCGTATCGACGGCGGCGAAACCGGCCGTGCGGGGCGTCACGCTCTGGAAGAAAGCCAGCCCGAACATTTCCAGCCCGCTCGCCGTCTGGCCCAAAGTCTGCGGATTGTCGCGTTCCAGCAGGATGAAAAGAGCGACAGGCACGACGATCAGCACGGCTGTGCCGACGAGCATCAGTCGCGTATGCAGGTTCAGCCGCGCCCACCGCCAACCATGCCGCAAATCGGCATAGACGATGAAACCCAGCGAGGAGAGCACGAAGGTGATGGAGACGGTCAGCAACACGAACGGATCGGTCGCGAAATCCTTCAGGCTGTTGCCGAACAGATCGAACCCGGCATGATTGAAGGCGGACACGGCATGGAACACCGCCATCCACAGCCCGTCGCGCCAGCCCATTTCCGGAATCCACAGCCAGGCCAGGATAGCGGCGCAGAGCGCCTGTCCGACCATGACGATCTTCACGATGCGGGTGATCAGCTTGAGGATGCGTGTGCGCTTTCCGGCGCCGATCTCGCTGTGCATCAGCGTCAACCGTTCCACCCCGACCGTCATGCCCAACGCCGAAAGCACGAAAACGGTCAGCGTGATCAGACCGACTCCGCCGAACTGGATCAGCAGCAACAGGACGAACTCGCCCGCGAAGGTCAGCTCCGCGCCGACATCGATGACGGACAGTCCCGTCACGGTGACGGCCGATGTCGCGGTGAATGCGGCTTCGGACACGCTCAGCCCCGCATGGGAGCTGACCGGCAGCCAGAGCAGGAACGTCCCGAACGCAACGAAGGCCAGATAGGCGACCGCGATCTTCAGCGGGGTCGGCAGGCCGTCGAGCCATTCTCTCACGGTTCAGGCCCTCACGATTCAGGCGAGGACAGGATGTCCTCGGCGGCCCGCTCTCCGGTTTCCATTTCCGGCATGATCACGCCGTCGACGCCGATCGATTCCAGGATCGCTTTCTGTGCGTGCGTCTGTGCCTTGGCGTAGATCCGTTCCGCGCCAAGTTTCTTGGCGGTATAAGTCCCGAGCAGGCAGGCCTGCACGTCGGAGCCGATGGCGATGACGACGATGTCCTGATCGTCGATGGCGCATTCGCGCAAGGCGCGCTCATCCGTGGCGTCGGCCCGGATCGTATTGTCCAATTCGGCGTGGAACCGGTCCACCAGGTGCTGGCTGGTGTCGATGCCCAGGACGCGCGCGCCTTTCTCGGTCAGGGACCGGGCCAGCGCGATACCGAAGGTTCCGAGGCCGATGACGGCCACGCTGCTTTTGGATGTGAACATGAGGTCTCCAGTATCTTCCCGCTCATAGGACGACTCACTTGGCTCTGTGTTCCTAAATTTTAACAGCGGTTGCCTTTGCGTCGTCTTTGGCCGGCCCGTTTGGGCGGACTGGCCAGAGCCGTGTGCGGCGCTGGTCTCCCGCTCGTCCACAAACTCCGGTCATGCCGGGTTAACGCCGCCGTCTTTTCATGGCAGGGGGCGCAAATGACCGAGCTTTCGAAAAGCCAGCGCGACCATCGCGACATGGCCAACGCGATCACCGCCTTGTCCATGGATGCGGTGCAGCGCGCGAGTAGCGGCCATCCGGGCATGCCGATGGGCATGGCGGACGCCGCGACGGTTCTGTTCTCGAAATTCCTGAAATTCGATCCGTCCGATCCGGGCTGGGCCGATCGCGACCGGTTCATCCTGTCGGCGGGTCACGGCTCGATGCTGATCTACAGCCTGCTGCACCTGACCGGCTACAAGGCCGTGACGATGGACCAGATCCGCAATTTTCGCCAGCTCGGCTCCATCACGGCGGGCCATCCCGAATATGGCCACGTCCCCGGCGTGGAGACGACGACCGGACCGCTGGGGCAGGGCATTTCCAATGCAGTCGGCTTCGCTATCGCGGAGCGTCAGCTCAATGCGCGCTATGGCGACGAACTGGTCGATCATCATACCTACGTCGTCGCGGGCGACGGCTGCCTGATGGAAGGGATCAGCCAGGAGGCGATCAGCCTGGCGGGTCACCTGGCGCTGAACAAGCTCATCGTGATGTGGGACGACAACGATATCACCATCGACGGGGCCGTCAGCCTGTCGGACTCGACCGATCAGAAGAAACGCTTCGAGGCGTCGGGCTGGAAGGTGATCGCCGTGGACGGCCACGATCCGCAGAAGGTCGCCAGCGCCCTGCGCCGCGCGCAGAAATCGGACAGGCCGACGCTGATCGCGTGCAAGACGACGATCGGAAAAGGCGCGCCCACCAAGGCGGGTCTCAACAAGGCGCACGGATCGCCGCTGGGCAACGATGAAATCGCCGGCGTGCGGGAGGCGATCGGCTGGAAACATGCGCCGTTCGAAATACCCGATTCCGTCTACAAACTCTGGAAGCGGCCCGCCCGCAAGGGTCGCAAGGCCAACCGCGAATGGCAGGACCGCCTGTCCGCCTCGGACGTGAAAGACGATTTCGAGCGCGCCGTGGCGGGGGAGCTGAACGAGGGGTGGCTGGACGCGTTCCAGACCTACAAGGACGCGGTCGCGCGTGAACAGCCGACGCTGGCGACCCGGGCCGCATCCGGCAAGGCGCTCGTGCCGCTCACCGAGCTCCTGACCGACATGGTCTCCGGATCCGCCGATCTAGAAGGGTCCAACAAGACGAAAACCCCCGCCACGTCCGATGCGATCCAGGCCGGACGCTACGACGGCCGCTACATCAATTACGGCATCCGCGAACACGGCATGGCGGCCGCGATGAACGGCATGGCCCTGCATGGCGGAATCATACCCTATTCGGGTTTGTTCATGGTCTTCATGGATTATTGCCGCCCGTCGGTCCGGTTGGCGGGCCTGATGGGAATCCGGTCGATCTTCGTCGCCACCCACGATTCCATCGGCGTCGGCGAGGACGGTCCCACGCACCAGCCGGTCGAGCATCTGGCGTCCTTGCGCGCCATCCCCAACGTCTACACCTACCGCCCCGCCGATGCGGTGGAGACGGCGGAGTGCTGGGAACTGGCCGTGCAGCGCGCGGACGGCCCCAGCGTCATGGCGCTGACCCGCCAAAACGTCCCGGCCGTGCGCGACGATGCCTCCACGAACTGGTGCGAACGCGGCGGTTACGTGCTGCGCGCCGGGGAGGGGGCGGACGATATCGTGCTGATCGGCACCGGCTCGGAAGTGCATCTCTGCGTCGAAGCGGCCGAGCGGCTGGGCGAAGACGGCATTTCCGCCCGCGTCGTGTCCATTCCGTGCTACGATGTCTTCATGGAACAGGACGCCGACTACATTCGCTCCGTCCTGGGGCAGGATTTGCCGAAAGTCGCGATCGAAGCCGGCATACGCCAAGGGTGGGACGCACTGATCGGCCGCGACGACCCCTTCATCGGCATGCAAGGGTTCGGGGCGTCGGCACCCGGCGCGGAACTGTTCGAACATTTCGGCATCACGGCCAACGCCGTCTACCGCGCGGCCAAGCACCGGCTTGCCCGGTGAAGGAGTTGCCGGGAGATGTCTTCGTGACGGGCCAGCTCATGCCGGCCCAGCTGCAGGCGCTGGCCGAGCAGGGCGTGATGAGCTTCATCAACAACCGGCCCGACCAGGAAGCGCCCTTGCAGCCCATGTCCGATGAGTTGGAGCAGGCCGCCATGGCCGCGTCGCTCGACTATTTCCACATTCCGATGGCGGGAGGGCTGACGCCCGGCCTGATCGAAGCCTCGCTGAAGGCCTACGAGACTGCGCCGCGACCCATCGTGACATTCTGCGCGTCGGGCATGCGCTCGGCCGCGCTGTGGGGTTTCGCCCATGTGGACCGGATGGGCGTGGACGCCGTCATGGATGCGCTGGCCGCGGCCGGGTACGATCTGGAGCGGATCCGCCGACCCTTGACCGACTTCGCCGGGCGGAGCGCGGACTGACGCCCGGCGCCACAGACGCGCCGATCGGCCCGCTGTCGTGAAAGGCCGGCTCAGATCCGCCGTCAAATCCCAATGGGGATGGATCGGCGACTATTCGGGTTCCATCTTCACGCGCGACCTCGTTGCGGCCATCGTCGTCACCATCCTGCTCGTGCCGCAATCGCTGGCCTATGCGATGCTGGCCGGCCTGCCGCCCAAAGTCGGGATCTACGCTTCGATAACGCCCTTGCTGGCTTACGCATTGCTGGGAAGTTCTCGCCAGCTCAGTGTCGGCCCCACGGCGGTGATCTCCCTGATGACGGCGAACACGATCTCGGAACTGCCGGAAGAGCTACGCATCGTCGGCGCGGCCGCGCTGGCGCTTATGGTCGGATCCATGCTGATCGTCGCCGGCATCCTCAAAGCCGGTTTCCTGATGAACTTCGTCGCCCGACCGGTCGTTTCGGCCTACATCACCGGTGCGGCATTCCTAATCATTATCAGTCAGTTGCGGCACGTTCTTGGCGTGGATGGCGGCGGGCGGACGGCGCTGGCCATGGTCGAGAACCTCAGGGCGCAGATCGGCGACGTCACGGTGGTCGCGCTGCTCGTCGGTGCCGTCGCGCTGATGGCCTTCTACCTGGCGCGCAACAGCATTGCCTACAGGCTCGTCAGGGCCGGTGTGTCGAGCAATCTAGCCAAGATGGCGTCCCGGATGGCGCCGATCCTGATCATCGCGGTCTTCATACTGGTCAGCTGGATGGTCTCGCTGGACCAGTATGGTCTCGCCGTGGTCGGCAAGGTGCCGGGCGGTCTGCCGCCTTTCCGCATTCCGATGATCGAGACCGACCTGATGCGCGCGCTGCTCATCCCCGCATCGGTCATCGCCATCGTGTCCTTCGTCGACAGCACCTCCACGTCGCAGGAACTGGCGGCGCGGCAGCGCGGATCGATCAACGGCAACCGGGAGCTGTTCGGGCTCGGCGCGGCGGATATCGCGTCCGGCCTGTCGGGCGGTTACCCCATCAACGGTTCCATGTCGCGCTCGGCGGTCAATGCCGCCGCCGGGGGCGAAACCCCGCTGTCGGGCGTCATGGTCGCCGGGATGATGGCGATAACGGCCTTGTTCCTGACGCCTTTGTTGCAGCCTTTGCCGCTGGCCGTGCTCGCGGCGCTCATCATCATCGCCTGCCTCAGCCTGCTGGACTTCCGCTCCATCTGGCGGACCTGGGTCTATTCGCGCATGGACGGGCTCACTGCGATCGCCACCTTCCTGTCGGTCCTGCTGCTCGGCGTGCAATACGGCGTGCTCGCGGGCGTCGTGCTCGCCATGGCGCTGCACATCAAGACGACGGTCAATCCGCACATGCCGCTGGTCGGCCGCTTTCCGGGCACGGAACATTACCGCGACGCCGAACGCTTCGTGGTCGAGACCAACGACCAGGTGAAGACGTTGCGGATCGACGAGAGCCTCTATTACGCCAATGCGCGGACGCTGGAAGACCGTGTCGCGCAAGTCGTGTCCACCCACCCGGAGCTGACCGACCTGATCCTGATGTGCACGGCGGTGAACCGGATCGACGCCTCCGCGCTCAGTTCGCTGGAGACGATCAACAACCGGTTGAAGTCGGCCGACATCCGGCTGCATTTCTCCGACATGCAGAGCCGGGTGCGCGAGCGCCTGTTCCGGTCCACATTCCTGGACCGGCTGACCGGCCAGATCTTCCTGTCCCAGCACGAGGCCATGGAAGCGTTGCAGCCCGGCCCGGACTGGTCTTTCCTGGACGACCATATCGACATTCACTGAGATTAAATCGATCGCTTGCGCGTCGGCGCGAGCCTGTCTAAGCGTATCGTCAAGCAAATCAGAAGGATGCCAGGCGGCGCGCGCTCTGCGGACCGCGCGACCCGGCAGCCGCGATGGAAAGAACAGGCCATGCCGGACGACGAAAGGTCCGGCTCCGCGCCCGCGCAAGTTCCCGACGGAACAGCTGCGCCCGAGACGGCACGGAGACGGGCAAGGCGACGCAACAAACCCGCTCGCGACGGTCGCCGTCCGGGCGGCAGTCGCAGCCGCACCTTCGCCGCGATCGATCTGGGCACCAATAACTGCCGTCTGCTGATCGCACGCGAAACCCGTGACGGTTTCCGCGTCATCGACAGCTATTCCAAGGTCGTGAAGCTGGGCCAGGATCTGGCGCATACGGGCGAGCTGGCGCAAGACAGCATGGACGCCGCCGTCGAGGCGCTTAAAGTCTGCGCACGCAAGATGAAGGCCAAGCAGGTCAAGCGCTGGCGCTGCGTCGCGACCGAAGCCTGCCGCCGGGCCTCGAACGGTATGGACTTCCTCGACCGGGTGAAGTCCGAGTCCGGCATCTCGCTCGAAGTCATCTCGCCGCGGGTCGAGGCGCGGCTCGCCGTGATGGGATGCATCAAGCTGATCGACAAGACCAAGGATGTCGCGCTCGTGATCGACATTGGCGGCGGCTCGACCGAATTGTCCTGGGTCGATGTGCGCAAATTGCGCGACGGGGAAACCCACAAGATCCATCGCCCGCCGATCAGCGCTTGGTGTTCGCTGCCGCTGGGCGTCGTCACCCTGTCCGACAATGTGCCGGAGCACGACGACCGCGAGCGCTGGTATGGCGACATGAAAGAGGCCGTGCGCCAGGCGATCCGCGACCAGAATTGCGATACCCGTTTCGTCCGCGCCTTCGAAGAGGGCCGGGGGCATCTGGTCGGGACCAGCGGGACCATCACGTCTCTGGCCGGGATTCACCTGAAACTGCCCTACTATCAGCGCGACAAGGTGGACGGCCTCTGGCTGCGCTCGCACGATGCGGTGGCGGTCGCACGCGATATGGCCTCGCGCTCGCCCGAAGACCGCGCCAAGGAACCCTGCATCGGCTCGGACCGCGCGCGGATGTTGGTGGCCGGCTGCGCCATCATCGATGTCATCTGCGAGATGTGGCCGTCCAAGATGATCCGTGTGGCGGACCGCGGCCTGCGCGAAGGCATGTTGATCGGCCTGATGGGTGCGAAGCCGTCGCCTCCCGCCCGGACGGAAATCCAGGATGCAGCCGAATGACCGACCGGAAGATGAGCGGCGGCAAACCGAGCGGCGAGAAGCGGTCGCGCAAGACCAAGCCGAATGCCGACAACGCGACGCGCATGTTGACCAAGAAGGTCAAGACGGCGCGCGGCCGCAAGATCAGCTCCAAGCTCTGGCTCGAACGCCAGATCAACGATCCTTACGTCCAGAAGGCCAAGGAGCTCGGCTACCGCTCGCGCGCGGCGTTCAAGCTCGAAGAGCTAGACGACAAGTTCGGCCTGCTGAGCAAGGATTCGCTGATCGTCGATCTCGGTTGCGCGCCGGGCGGATGGATGCAGGCGGCCTTCAAACGCGGGGCAAGGCGGATCGTCGGCATCGACATCCTGCCGGTCGAATCGGTGCCCGGTGCGGAAATCCTGCATTTCGATTTCATGGCCGAGGACGCGGCGGAGCGGTTGAAAGCCCATCTCGTCCGGGCGCCCGATCTCGTCATGTCCGATCTCGCCTCCAACACGACGGGCCACAAGCAGACAGATCATCTGAAGACCGTCGCGCTGGTCGAGGCGGCGGCCGAGTTCGCCATGGATGTGCTGAAGCCCGGCGGGCATTTCGTGACCAAGGTGTTTCAAGGCGGAACGGAGGAGATGCTGCTCAAGCGTTTGCGCGACCGGTTCGACTTCGTCCGTCACGCCAAGCCGAAGAGTTCGCGCAAGGGCTCACCCGAAATCTACCTCGTCGCGAAATCGTTCAGGCCCTGACAAATTGGGGTGGCGGGCCGGATGGATGCCTGATAGGGGCGGCTCGCAAATGGAACGGAGGCTCCTGATGGAGATTCGAGAAGGTTTGACCTTCGACGACGTCCTGCTGCAACCCAAGGCGTCCGACATCATTCCCGCGCAAGCGCGTCTGAACACGCGCCTGACTCGCGGGATCGACATGAACGTCCCGCTGATCAGCGCCGCCATGGACACGGTCACGGAAGCGCCGCTGGCCATCGCCATGGCTCAGATCGGGGGCATCGGCGTTGTGCACCGCAACCTGTCCATCGACGAACAGGCCGAAGAGGTGCGCAAGGTCAAGCGTTACGAATCCGGCATGGTCGTCAACCCGGTGACGATTTCGCCCGACGCGACGCGCGGCGAACTGGCCGAAGTGGGAAATCGCTACAGTTTCTCCGGCCTGCCCGTGACGGAAAAGGACGGCAAGCTGGTCGGGATCATCACCAATCGCGACGTCCGTTTCGCAGACGACCCCAAGCAGAAAGTCCGCGACCTGATGACGACCGATCTCGTCACCGCGCCGATCGGCGTGACACAGGCCGAAGCCCGCACGTTGTTGCACAAGCACCGGATCGAGAAGCTGATCGTGGTGGACGACGATTACCGTTGTGTCGGACTGATCACGGTCAAGGACATGGAAAAGGCGCTGAACTTTCCCAACGCCTGCAAGGACGACAGCGGAAGCTTGCGCGTCGCCGCGGCGTCCACGGTCGGTGACGCGGGCTATGACCGCGCAATCGCCCTGATCGAAGCCGGGGTCGATGCATTGGTCATCGACACGGCGCACGGTCACAGTTCCGCCGTCGGTGCGCAAGTGTCGCGCATCAAGGCGAGCCATCCGGAGACACAGGTCATCGCCGGCAACATCGCGACGGAAGCCGCCGCGATAGCGCTGATCGAGGCCGGCGCGGACGCCTTGAAGGTCGGCATCGGTCCGGGGTCCATCTGTACGACGCGGATCGTGGCCGGGGTGGGCGTGCCGCAACTGACGGCGATCATGGATGTCTGCAAAGCGGCCAAGGCAGCCGGTGTGCCAGTCATCGCCGATGGCGGGATCAAATATTCCGGCGACATGGCCAAGGCATTGGCGGCGGGCGCCGCGGCGGCCATGGTCGGCTCGCTGCTGGCTGGGACTGAGGAAGCCCCAGGCGAAGTATTTCTCTATCAGGGCCGCCAGTACAAGGCCTATCGCGGCATGGGATCGGTCGCCGCCATGGCGCGCGGCTCGGCCGACCGCTATTTCCAGAAGGAAGTGTCCGACACCATGAAGCTGGTTCCGGAGGGGATCGAGGGTCGCGTGGCCTATAAGGGCCCGGTCGGACCGATCCTGCACCAGCTATTGGGCGGCGTCCGCGCCTCCATGGGGTATACCGGGTCCGAGAGTATCGCCGCCTTCCATGAAAATGCCGAATTCGTCCGCATAACCGGGGCGGGTCTGCGCGAAAGCCACGTTCACGACGTCCATATCGCCCGCGAAGCGCCCAACTATTCGATGCCGGGTTGACGGGCGCAGACGCGTGAGGCTGGGCGGACGCATTTCGGCGGCGGAAGAGGTTCTGCAGGACATCCTGACGCGCCGCACCCCCGTGGCCATGGCTCTGCGCGACTGGGCGAAGGGTCACCGCTTCGCCGGATCGAAAGACCGGGCCGCCATCGGCAACATCGTCTATGATGCGCTGCGGCGTCGCAGCAGCTTCGCCTACCGCATGGATGATGACAGCCCGCGCGCGCTGGCTTTTGCGGCGACCGTCTGGGGGTGCGGCGTGCCGGTGTCACAGCTCGATTTCGGCGAGGACCGACATGCGCCGAGCGTGCTCTCGAAGGCCGAAACAGACCGCTTGCAAGGCCGCATCGATTTGAACGAGGCGCCGCTCTGGGTGCAAGCGGATGTGCCGGAATGGCTTTGGCCGGCTTTCGAGAACAACTTCACCGACGAAGCGGTTCTGGAAGGACAGGCGCTGGCACGGCGTCCGCCGCTCGACATGCGGGTCAACACGTTGAAGGCGAAGCGGGACCGGATCGAGACGGACGCCCGGCCGACGCCTTTGTCGCCCATCGGATTGCGGCATCCGCCGGTCGACGGGTTCGGCCGTCATCCGGACGTCCAATCGACGCAGGACTATCAGCGCGGCAAGCTCGAGATCCAGGACGAAGGCAGCCAGCTCGTTAGCCTCCTCTGCGCGGCGCAGCCGGGCGACAAGGTTCTGGACTATTGCGCGGGCGGCGGGGGCAAGTCGCTCGCGATCGCTGCGGACATGGACAATCGCGGGGCGCTCCACGCCTATGACATCGACAAGCGCCGGCTGGCACCGACCTGGCAACGCGCGGACCGGGCCGGGGCGAGCATCATCGATGTCATCGCGCCGCCTGCCGAAGCTTTGCCGGCGCTGAAGGGCACCCTGGACCGCGTCTTGATCGATGCGCCTTGCACGGGCGTGGGGACGTGGCGGCGCAAGCCCGATGCTAAATGGCGCCTGACGGAAAACGCGCTGGAGCGCCGCCGCAAGGAACAGGTGACGGTGCTGGACCAAGGGTCTGCATTCGTTCGGCCCGGCGGTTTCCTGTTCTACGTCACCTGCTCGATGCTGGCCGAGGAGAACGAAGCGCAGGTCTATGCCTTCCTCGAACGCAATAAGGGGTTCGCGCTCCTGTCGGCTGGGGAAGTGTTCGAGGAACGTTTCGGCGCGGACGGCCCTAAACCCTGGTCCGAGGACGGGCTGACCCTGACCCTGACGCCCGCATCGACGGGCACGGACGGGTTCTTCTTTGCAGTGATGGAACGTCAGACATGAGATTTTGGACATGACCGAGCAGCATGACGGGATCATCCAGCAGCATGAGCGGCTGCTGATCGTGGATTTCGGGTCGCAGGTGACGAAGCTGATCGCGCGGCGCGTTCGCGAGAGCGGTGTCTATTCCGAAATCCATCCGTTCAACAAGGTCGATGCAGCGTTTCTCACGGACTTCTCGCCCAAGGCCGTCATCCTGTCGGGCGGCCCGGCCAGCGTGGCGGATGCGGGCAGCCCGCGCGCGGACGCTGCAATCTTCGATCTTGGCGTGCCGGTGCTGGGCATTTGCTACGGCCAACAGGTGATGGCGGCGCAACTCGGCGGCGCAGTCGAGAAGTCCGACGAGCAGGAATTCGGACGGGCCTATCTGGAAAGCACCCAGGGCTCGCCCCTGTTCGACGGTCTCTCCGACCGGGAACAGGTCTGGATGAGCCATGGGGACCGGGTGAGCGACATGCCGGACGGGTTTGAAATCATAGCGAAAAGCCCCAATGCGCCTTTGGCGGCCATCGCGGATGAGTCCCGCCGTTTCTATGGCGTCCAGTTCCATCCGGAAGTGGTCCATACGGAAAACGGCGCGACGATCCTGCGGAACTTCACCCACGCGATTGCCGGTTTCGACGGTGACTGGACCATGGCCGCCTTCAAGGGCGAGATGATGCAGGCGATCCGCGATCAGGTCGGCGACGGCAAGGTCATTTGCGGCCTGTCCGGCGGTGTCGACAGCTCGGTCGCGGCCGTCCTGATCCACGAAGCGATCGGCGATCAGCTGACTTGCGTCTATGTCGATACCGGGATGATGCGAAAGGGCGAGAGCGATCAGGTCACCGAATTGTTCCGCGGCCATTACAACATTCCGCTGGTCCATGTGGATGCGAGCGAGGAGTTCCTCGGCAAGCTCGACGGCGTGTCCGACCCGGAACGCAAGCGCAAGATCATCGGCGGCACGTTCATCGACGTGTTCGAACGCGAAGCCGGGAAGATCGGCGGGGCTAAATTCCTGGCCCAAGGAACGCTCTATCCCGACGTCATCGAGTCCGTGTCCTTCGACGGCGGGCCGTCGGTCACCATCAAGTCGCACCACAATGTCGGCGGGCTGCCGGAACGCATGGATCTAGAACTGGTCGAACCGCTGCGCGAACTGTTCAAGGACGAGGTCAGAGCGCTCGGACGCGAGCTGGGGCTACACAAGGACTTCGTCGAACGCCATCCATTCCCCGGGCCGGGCCTCGCCATCCGTTGTCCGGGCGAGATCACGGCTGCCCGACTCGACATCCTTCGCGAAGCCGATGCGGTCTATCTCGACCAGATCCGGAAACACGGGCTTTACAACGACATATGGCAGGCTTTTGCCGTACTTCTGCCCGTGCAGACCGTTGGCGTGATGGGCGACAGCCGGACCTACGACTATGTGCTGGCCCTGCGCGCCGTGACGTCGACGGACGGCATGACGGCGGACTATTACCCTTACAGCCACGACTTCCTAGGCGAGACCGCGACGCGGATTATCAACGAGGTGAGGGGCGTGAACCGGGTCGTCTACGACGTCACGTCCAAGCCGCCCGGCACGATCGAGTGGGAATAGCGCCTAGCGGTTGAAGAAGGCGGGCATGTCGCCCGCAAAACCGGTCTGCTTGCCGGACTTCGACGATTCGGTCTTGGGTCTGTCGTTCGACCGGGATGAGCGTGAAGGCTTGTCGCTATCGTCTTTCTTGGATTTGGACGCGTCCTGACGCGGGCTGCGTTTGCGCGGTTCGCGTTTCGGGCTCTCCGTCGCCTTTTCTTCAGCTTTGGAGCCCCCGGATTCGGATTTGGAAGGCGCGCGGCGCGTGCGCGACGTCTTGGGCTTGTCCTCGACCTGCACTTCTTCCGGCGGGTTCTCGCGCTGCACTGGCGAAGACTTTCGGCTGCCGGAAGATCCACCCGACGACGAGCGTGACGACGGCGACCTTCTGGAACGCCCGTTGGACGACCGAGACTTCGGCGAGCGCCCGCCGCGTGATCCGCCGCGACCTTCGCGCGGCATGTCGTCCACGTCGGGTATGTCGATTTCCTCGATGGACTCCTTGTCGATCAGGTCCAGGATGCTGTCGTAATTCTTGTCGTCCAGCGGCGCGACGAGCATGATGGCATCGCCCTTGCGGCCCGCGCGGCCCGTCCGGCCGATACGGTGGATGTAATCCTCGCTATGGAAGGGGACATCGTAATTGAAGACATGGCTGACGGAAGAGACGTCCAGCCCCCGCGCGGCCACGTCGGACGCCACGAGATATTTGATATAGCCTTCCTTGAACCGGTCCAGGGTCTTGGTGCGGACGCTTTGCGGCAAGTCGCCGTGGATGGGTTCGGCGTTCAGCCCGTGTTTGGTGAAGGATTTGGCGACGATATCGACGTCCTTCTTGCGGTTGCAGAAGATGATGCCGCTATCGACCTCTTCTTGTTCGATGATCCAGCGCAGCGCCGTGCGTTTGAGCTTGCCGTCCGACGAAGGCACCCGCGCGATGCGCTGCTTGACGGTCTTGGCCGTCGAATTGCGACGTGCGATTTGCACCGTGACGGGCTGGTGCAGGAACTGATCGACGAGACGCTTGATCTCCGGCGGCATGGTGGCCGAAAAGAACAGGACTTGCCGCGTGAACGGCGTGATCTCGAAGATGCGTTCGATGTCGGGAATGAACCCCATGTCGAGCATCCGGTCGGCCTCGTCCACGACCAGCGTCTGCACGCCCGTCATCAGGATCTTCCCGCGCTCGAACTGGTCGAGCAGACGGCCCGGCGTGGCGATCAATATGTCCACGCCCTTGGTCAGCTTCCGGTCCTGTTCGCCGAAGGAGACGCCGCCGATCAGCAACGCCATCTCCAGCTTGAGGTATTTGCCGTAAGACTCGACATCCTCGGCGACCTGCGCCGCCAATTCGCGTGTCGGACAGACGATCAGGCAGCGCGGCATGCGCGCCCGGGCACGCCCCTTGGCGAGCTTGTTCATGGTCGGCAAGGTGAAGGCGCCGGTCTTTCCGGTGCCGGTCTGGGCGATGCCGAGCACATCCTGGTTCTGCAGCGCCGCCGGAATGGCCTCCGCCTGGATCGGGGTTGGCGTTTCGTAGCCGATATCGTCCAGCGCCTTCAGGATCTTCGGGTCGAGACCCAATTCCTTGAATGTCGTGTCGACAGGCGCGTCGGGCGGGATTTCGAATGAATCGTCTTTTGAGCTCACTTAAGGGTCTTTCGGGCCAGGTGCCGGGCAGTCGGATTAAAGGCGCGGCGATATGCGCGACTCTCGCGCACTCCTATCGGGCGAGCGCACCCTACACAGGCGCGCCCCATAATCAAGCGCTGCAATGATTGGGCCTGACCGATGCGGGCTAGCGGTATTTGTGCGGCCGATCGTCCGCATTGGCGGGGTTGTACCGGTCGCGCAGCGCCGTCATGCGCGACACCATCGGGACGGCTTCTCCGTCGATGAAGATCGCGGTCGGCGCGGACGTCACTTCCAGAGGATCGCCGTCCCAGACAACCATCGTCGCAGCTTCCCCGACGGCTCTGCGGCCGAGATCGATGCCGAACCAGCCTGCCGGTACTGTCGTCACGGCCCTCATCGCCGCGTCATAGGGCAATCCCTGGCCGACCGCATTCCCGGCATGCTGGGCAAGCGCGCCCGCTTTCACGACGCTGCGGGACGACAAGCCGGAGATGGCATATTCGACACCGGCATCTTCCAGAACGAGGATGTTATCCAGGGACGCATTCAGGGAGTCGAAGCTGTCGGGCAGGTTCTCGAGCGGGTCGACGATGACCTTGATATCGTTTTCGGCGAGGGCATCCGCAACAAGATGCGCCTCTTCCGCACCGACAACGATGATGTCGAGAGCGGGCACGTCTTCCTTGATACGGATGATGCGCAACAGGTCCGAGGCGCGGCTCGCGCTGATCATAAGCGGCATGTCGCCGGACAGAACCGCGCGGAATGCCCGGGCGTCGCGGCGTTGGAAAACGTCGCCTTCGACATGCTGAAGATAGCTGCGGCGGGCGTCGTCCAGCGCGCTCCTCAGCTGCTGGATGGCCGCGCCGCGCGATCCGCCGGCCCGCGACGCCCCGGCCTCGCCCAGGGCGACATGCATGAAGGCAGTTTCGGACAGGATGGAATCGTCCTCATTGTCGAGCTTGGCGATCATGCCGATGCCGCCGAAAATGACGTCGCCGTCGGGTTGGGGCACGACGGCCGCGTGGGTCACGCCGCGTCGTCTCGCATTGGCGATATGCACTTCACGCGGATTGAACGAGTCCGCGGCGCGTATGGCGGCCGAGAACAGTTCGGTTTCGGCCTGTGTGTCGTTGGTCGAGCTTTCACCGCCGATATCGACGATTCCCAAAGTGGAATAGGGCGCGAACAATCCGGGGCTGACCCAGGCGCCGGAGATCGTCGTGACCCCGGACGGCACCTGCAGATCGGCTTGCATGTCGGCGATGCGCCCGTCGGTTATGCGGATGTCGACGATCTGGGTCTCGCCGCTATCCAGGACGAAATTGGCGTCATCGAGAAAGAGCGATTGCGCCAGCGCGGGCGTCGCGGCAACGGACAGGACCGCCGTCAGGACAAGAGAACGCATCATGGCCGGGCCTCCCCCAAGGTCGCAAAGGTTCCGAGACGGAAGTCCGAAACCGGTTTCAGGCCGTTTTCCCGATCGAACATCAGGGCACCGTCCATGTAGACCTGGTCGGGCCGCGCCCTCACGGAGAAAGGATCATGGCTCCATATGACGATGTCGGCGCGTTTGCCTTCCTCCAGTGTTCCCGTCTGGTCGAGGATGCCGAGCGCCTTGGCCGGATTGGTGGACAGCCACGTCCAGGCGACGTCCCGGCTGATGTCCAGCCCGGCACGATTGCCGTTGGCCCAGGCCTTAGCGACTTCCTGATTGAGGCGCTGGATATTCTTGTCGTCGTCCGAATGGATCATGGCGCAGGCCCCGGCGGCGTGAACGAAAGGGACGTTTTCCAGAATGCCGTCATAGGACTCCATCTTGAAGCCGTACCAGTCCGCCCACATGGCCGAGCAAATGTCGTTTTCCGCCAACAGATCCGCGATCTTGTAGGCTTCCACCGCGTGATGGAAAGTCGAGACGGTATAGTCGAATTCCTTAGCCAGGTCGATGATGATGGCCATTTCGTCGGCCCGGTAGCAATGCATGTGCACCAAAATGTCGCCATTGAGCACACCGGCCAGCGTCTCCAGCTGGAGGTCGCGGGTCGGCTCGTCGCCGTCTTCTATCTTCTGCTTGTAGTCGGCCGCGCGAACCCAATTATTGCGGTAGCCGGCGACATTGCCCATGCGCGATCCCGGCCCGCCGCGGTTGCCATAGACCCGCTTCGGGTTTTCTCCGCAAGCCATCTTCAGCGTCTCCGGCGCGTCCGGAAACTTCATGCCCTGGACCGTGCGAGCCGGTGCGTTGCGCAAGGTCACGCCGCGCCCGCCGAACAGGTTGGCAGACCCGGGCAGGATGTGCAGTGTCGTCACGCCGCCTTGCAACGCTTCGTCGAAGCCGGGATCCTGCGGCCAGACACCGTGTTCCGCATCGACTTCCGACGTGATCGGCGAAGTGACCTCGTTGCCGTCATTATGTGCGTCCACGCCGGGGGAGGGGTAATTGCCCAGATGGCTATGGATGTCGATGATGCCGGGCGTGACGTAGCGGCCGTTCACGTCGAGCACCGTCGCGTCATCGGCGTCCAGATCCGTCCCGATGTCGGACAAGACGCCATCGACGATCAGGAGCGAGTCCGCATCGGAGGCTTCGCCCGTACCGTCGATGATCGTGGCATTCGTGATGAGCAGCGATTCCGAGGGCAGGGGCTCGTACGTGCTGGGAAAGGCGGTCGGCAGGGCGAAGGCGCCGTCCTTCTTGTCTCCATCGTCCGCTCCCGAACAGGCGGCGGCAATGGCGGCGGACAGGATCAGGCAGGCACGGAACGTCTTCATGACAACACCGTAACGCAAGCGCGACAGGGCGCAAGTCAATCGAAGGCGGTTTTCACGGCCAAAGCATCGGCCAACCGCCGGCGGAATTCCGCTTTTGTGACCTCGACCGCGCCCATCGAGGCCAGATGATCGGTCATGAATTGCGCATCCAGCAAGCGGAAGCGTCTCTGCTGCAACCGCTCCATGAGATGCATGAGGGCGAGCTTCGAGGCGTTGGTCTGGGCGCTGAACATGCTTTCGCCGAAAAAGGCGCCGCCTTGGCTGACGCCGTACAGACCGCCGACGAGACGATCCTCGTTCCAGACTTCGACGGAATGCGCATCGCCGCGTCGATGCAGGATGCGGTAGAGCCCTTCCAGGCCGTGGCTGATCCAGGTTTCGTCCCTGCGGTCGGCGCAAGCGGCGATGACATCGTCGAAGGCCTGATCGACCGTCACAATCAGGGGCGTTTTGCGGGCGAACTTTCGCATGGACCGGGACGGGGTGAATGCATCGATCGGAAAGACCGCTCGGTGTTCGGGATCCAGTATGTAGAAGCTGGTCGCGTCGCGCGCATCCGCCATCGGGAAGATGCCCCGCCGATAGCATTCGATGAGGTCGTCGGGACCGAATCCGCTCATCGTTCCAGACCGCCCGTTCCGGGGTCGCTCACTTGGACGCGTTGGCCTTGAGTTGCGCCTTCAACTTGCGGACATCATCGGCCCAGAGGAAGCCGAAGGAGACCGCGCCTTCGCGCGTATTGACGGCATGGTGCAGGCGGTGCGCCTGGACCAGGCGCTTCATGTAGCGCCCGCGCGTATGGACGAAGAAGGGCCAACGCTGATGCACCAGACCGTCATGCACGAAAGCATAAAGCAAGCCGTAGATGGTCAGGCCGAGCGCGACGAACCAGAGCGGTTGCCACCAGAGCGATCCGGCAATGAAAAGACCGGCGGCGATGACGGAGAACCACACGGCATAGAGATCGTTCTTCTCGAACGGCCCGTCGGTTTCGCGGTGATGGCTTTCATGCCAGCCCCAGCCGGGGCCGTGCATGACGTATTTGTGGATCGCCCAGGCCAGCACTTCCATCATGACGACGGAGCCCAGCACGATGGCGACGGCGGACAGGATGCTCATGCAACAGGCTTTCTTTTGCGGGCCGGCAGCCTCCACCACGGTTCATGCGGATAGAGATGATGTTCGTGGTGATAGCCGAAATGGAAGCAGGTCAGGAGTGACAGCCATTTCGGATAGTTGTTGGACCGCGACAGATGCTCGTCTGCGAAAGGGTCGCCGTGACGATGGGTCAGAAAGGTGCCGAAATAGAAGAGCTGCACGGAAGACAGGATCGCAGGCACCGCCCACATGACGAGCAGGTTCGGATAGCTGGCGCCCAGCAACATGTAGACCGCACCGATCGCGACGAGAACGACCAATTGCCGCCACGAGAAATACTGGACGAAAAAACGCCAATACCAGGGCCAGAAGTCACGGGGGTTGTCGGCATTGAAGTCGGGGTCGTCGGCCGTGCCCGGCGTGGCGTGATGCTGGTGGTGGGCGGTGCGCATGCTGTCCCAGTTGAATCCGGCATACCAGAACAGGATCACGCGGCCGACCCACTTGTTCACGGCTGGACGGTTCGGCGCCAGCGAACCGTGCATGGTGTCGTGCGCGACAATGAAAAGACCGGTATAGAGCCAGAGCTGCACGGCGATAATCGCGAAGGTCGCCCAAAGCGGATCACCGATCTGGTGGAAGAAGACCGCGTAGATGTGACTGGCCACCCATGCCGCACCTATCAGGACGGCATAGAGAGGGCCTCGGTTCGCCGGGGCCGTCTGGCGCGTCCGGGCGGACGCGGCGGATGTGGACTCACTCGGGGTCATGGTGCGGTAGCCATCTAGGCGATATTGCGCGGCCATGAAACCGTCCGTTGCGGCTTTGGCTGCGATCAGAGGTCGCGCATGAAAGCGAACTGCCGGTCGATCAGCGCCGACAGATCCTCCGTCCCGGTCAGATCGGCGCGCGTGAGGGCTGTCTTGGCGTTGTCGAGGTAGGTTTTCAACATGGCCTTTGTCTCGCTCAGGCCGTGCTTGGCGACCAACGTCGTCTTTCCCGCGTCGCGGCCGGAGGTTTTCCCGCTGATTTCAGGGCTCTGGAGCACATCCTTCACGTCGTCCAACAGTTGGAAGGCCAGTCCGATCTGTCGCGAGAAGTCCTTCAGCGCAGCGCGCTGCGGCGCGGAGCTTTCGGTCAGAATGGCTGCCGCATCGGCGGCGAAATCGAACAACGCTCCGGTCTTGAGTCGGTTGACTCGCTCGATCTCCGACACGGATGCGTTACCCGTATTGTCGAGATCGGCCATCTGCCCGGCGATCAGGCCGGTCGATCCAACCGAATACGACAATAGATCGCACAGCTCGGCCCGCTGCTCGGCCGGAACTTCCGCATTGCGCGCGATGATGCCGAAGGCCCGATTGAGCAAGGCCGTCGCCGACAGGATCGCCGTGCTCTCGCCGAAGGCGACATGGGTTGTGGGCTGGTTCCGACGTAGATCCGCATCGTCCATGCAGGGCAGGTCGTCCAGGATCAGCGAAGCGGCATGGACCATTTCGACCGCGCAGCCGATTTCCATGGCCGCATCCGTCTTGGCGGCGTCCAGCCCACGGGCCTGGGCCAGGAACAAGGTCAAGAGCGGGCGGAACCGCTTGCCGGGTGAGAGGAGGGCGTGTCGCTGCGCTTGGTGCAGACGGCGTGGCCAGATCGCCTCGCTCGGCACGAGTCCGGCCAGACAGGCATCGATACGGCTGCGCGCCGCGTCGATCCTGTCCTCCGGTGTTCCATTTGTGTCGAGCGCCGTGACCGTCATGTTGTGGCGCATCGCATGGTCCGCGCCGCGCCGCTAGTCGGCCATGCGTTTTTCGTTGACCAGCTTCAGCAGCTCCGCCGCGGCCTTTGCGTCGCAAAGCGCGCGGTGATGCTGTTTCAGGTCGATTTCGAATTCGCGACAGAGGTTTTTCAGCGAATAGGAGCGGTGTCCCGGATAGAGCCGGCGCATCGAGGCGCAGGTGCAGATCTTCGGGTGGCGGAAGCGCTGGTCGATCATCTCGTATTCGGCGGAGATGAAGCCGTAATCGAAGTTGACGTTATGTGCGGCGAAGATGGAGTCGCCCATGAACTCGCGGAAGCGTTCGGCGACTTCGATGAAATGCGGCGCGCTCGCGACCATAGCGTTGTCGATGCCCGTGATCCGCGTGATATTCGGCGGAATGGAGCGTTGCGGGTTCAGCAAGGTCTGGAACTCGGCCACGATCTCGCCGCCGATCATCCGGACCGCGCCGATTTCGGTCAGCCGGTGCAAGCCGGGGCGTCCGCCCGTCGTTTCGACATCGACGACGACATAAGGCTGGTCCGGATCGACCGCCCAGTTCACCTTGACGATCTGAATGGCATATCCGGCTTGGGTCAACTGCCGCAGGCGCGTCAGCTGATTGCGCCGGATGCTGTCACCGGCAGTCTTGATCTCCACGAAACGCACGCGACCGTCATCGATAAGCATCAGATCCGGAAAGCCGTCCTTCGTCCCGATCCAGTCCTGCGCCATGGACCGCAGCATCGCTGCGACAGCGCCGCGCGGCGAGTGCAGGATCAACGCCTGGATGCGGTCGAGCGAGCGCGAGCCCCAATGGACGAGGGCATTGTCCTCGCCGTAATGCACGGACAGCGTCCTGAGCAAATCGAGCATGATCACGGATGGCTGGTCGAGGCGGCCCAGGCGACGTTCGATCTCCTCGCGGTAATCGCCGTAGAAACCTCCGTTGCGCAACTTCGCCGGAACCCGCCGCCGCGTGTCCTGACCATGATGCAGCAAGTCCCAGAACAACAGGCCGAACAGATTTCGCCACGGAACGTTTTCCGTGCGGTAGGCTGTCATGCCTTGGGCTTTGTAATGATGCAGCGCCGCCCGCTCCGGCTGGCTGCGGTAAGCTTCGTCGAGCGTGAGCGTCGTCGCGGTCCGGAGCAGGTCGGTCGTGGCAGAGGTGCGTTTCTTGCGGAATTTGCGCGAATAGAAGTCACCGGCGAAATCGACTTCCTGATCGGAAGCCGGGTTTTCGATCATCCCCTCCAGCCGTGTCCTGCACCAGGCGCGGTCGCCGTCGTCGTCGCGGTTCCAGCGGATGCGCACGACGCGCTCGTTGCAAAGCGGGGCATCGCTGCGTCCGTAGAGTGTCAGTGCAACTTCGAGATCCCCGCGGCGTTCCGCCCATCCGCCGAGCTTCTGCAGCAGCTTGTCGCGATGGCCCGTCGAGCGTTCGCAGACGGGCTCGGGCCAGCTTTGCACACTCTCGCACAGTGCGAGGCTCTGCCGGTCGGTGCCTTTGCGGAAATCATGCAGAGCCTGCGCGTAGAAATAGGCCGTTTTCGCGTCTTCGACCGCATCGTAGTCCGGCGAGGTCGGTCGGCTTTCGGGCAAGCGGACCAGACCGAGGTCGCGATGGGTCAGAACCTGCAGATTGTCTTCGATGCGCCCGAAATAAAGGAACAGCATGTATTGCAGCACGTCGCGACGGCCCTGTCCGATATAACGGTCGGATACGTAGGCGTCGTGCGGATCGATATGGGTCGCGGCCAGATCGACCAGCCGGTCCTTCTTCCAGCTCTTGCGGAACAGCGTTTCGCACATGCTGTCGGCCATCGTCAAAGCCAGATCGGGCTTGGCGAGGCTCGACAACCAGTCGCGGAAGAGCAACGGGCCGATCGGTTCCGCGAAACCACTCTGAATGAGCCGGTCCCATTGACGATCCTGGGCTTCGATTTCGTCATAAACGAAGCGATCCCGATCGAACACATAGCCTCGCCTGTTCGCCATTCTCACATAGGTGGCCTGCGCATCGCGGGGCAGGGCCGCGAAACCGCTGAGAAAGTCCAGCTCCGCCTGGCCGAGCAAGTCGAAGCAAAGCGCGTGAACGTCTTTCAGAAAGTCGTTGAAATTGGTGAGGTAATAATATTGTGGGAGGTCTCGGATCTTCCAGGAGCGACCGGCTTGCGCCCGGCGGAACCGTCTTTGCTCGGCGCGGACATGATCTCTGGCGCGCGCGATACTCACAGTCTGTTCCCCGGTTTGCTCACAGACTTATCCCCAATGCGTGCCTGTTTTGTTCGATATTCGTTCCCAAAGACCACACAGGGAGTCATGCGGTCAAGGGCGGACGTTCAGTTCGGCGCATGCTCGTCGCAAGGCGCCCGAACCGGCCACGAAATGGCTGATGGTCGGGATGGAAGGTGTGGCGTTCAGTTGGAAACACTCACCTGACGAAGACGTGACGCCCGTCAAGACCGCGTCGATGCCGTCCGTCATGGCGAGCGGACATGATATGACGCAGGCTTCTCTACATACCGGCGGTTGTGGCCGCAGCGTCCCTTGGCTAGAGGCGGCGCATGCTGCCTGAAACGGGACAGATCGCGATGGCTCTGGCATTGGCCGTGGCCGTTCTACAGGGCATCATTCCGTTGCTGGGCGCCTATCGCCGCAACGTTCGGTGGATGATGTTCGCCGACCGCGCCGCCATCCTGCAGGCCGTGCTCCTGATCTATGCCTTCGCAGCGCTGACGATCGTGTTCGTGACATCGGACTTTTCGGTCAAGCTCGCCGCTTCGCACAGCCACTCGGCCAAGCCGCTCATGTACAAGATCAGCGGCGTCTGGGCGAACCATGAAGGCTCGATCCTGCTTTGGGTGTTGATCCTGGCCCTGTTCGGGGCGGCCATCCCGCTCTACGGCCGCAAACTCCCGCTATCGTTGCGGGCCCGGGCGCTCGCGATCCAAGGCATTATCGGCGCGGGTTTTCTCGCCTTCGTCATCTTCACTTCCAACCCGTTCGAGCGGTTGTTTCCAGTTCCGACGGACGGGCAGGGGCTCAACCCGCTGCTGCAGGATCCCGGCCTCGCCATCCATCCACCATTGCTTTACATCGGTTATGTCGGGTTCTCCGTCGCTTTCTCCTTCGCCGTCGCCGCGCTGTTGGAAGGTCGGGTCGATGCGGTCTGGGCGCGTTGGTTGCGGCCCTGGGTGCTTGTGTCCTGGTCGTTTCTGACGCTCGGAATCACGGTCGGGTCGGTCTGGGCCTATTACGAGTTGGGCTGGGGCGGCTGGTGGATGTGGGATCCGGTGGAGAACGTGTCTTTCCTGCCTTGGCTGTCCGGCACGGCGTTGCTGCATTCCATCCTGACCCTGCAGCAACGGCACAGTTTCGCGCACTGGACGGTCCTGCTCGCCATCGCGACCTTCTCGCTGGCAATGATCGGCACCTTCGTCGTGCGCTCCGGTGTTCTGGTCAGCGTCCATGCCTTCGCCGTTGATCCGTCGCGGGGAGTCGTGATCCTGACTCTGTTGTTGATTTTCACTGGGGCCGCGCTTGCGCTCTATGCCCTTCGCGCTAACACCATCGTCCGGCGCACCCAGCTCGACATGGTATCGCGCGAAAGCGGGCTGGTGCTGAACAATCTGGTTCTTGTCGCCGCAACCGCCACGGTTTTCCTAGGCACCTTCTACCCCTTGTTCGTCGAAGCCACGACGGGCGAGAAGATCACGGTCGGCGCGCCCTATTTCGATCTCGTTTTCGCGCCGATGATGATCGCCCTGATCGCCGTCATGGCCATCGTCCCGTTGCTGAAATGGCGCTCGGACGGGCTGGCGCGCTACAGATCGCTCCTCGTGAAAGCCGCTCTGGCGGCCGTCGTCGTGGCGGGACTGGGTTTCGTCTTCGGCCGCTCCGTGCTGGGCGCGATCAGCGTTGGCTTCGCCGCATGGCTCATCTTCGGCACGCTGAGCGCTCTCTACCGCCGGTCCAACGGGCGCTGGGCCGGACTGAAGGCGCAACCGGCCGGAACGTGGGGCTTCGCGCTGAGCCATCTCGGTGTGGCGGTCTTCACCTTGGGTGTGACGGCAATGAGCATCGGCGCCGACGAGGATGTCGGCCGCCTCAAGCCCGGAGAATCGCTGAACGTATCGGGTTACAGCTTTACCATGGGCACATTGGAACAGGGTCAGCGCGACAATTTCCTCTACATGGGCAGCGATGTGAGCGTGACCCGTGGCGGCCGGGAGGTCACGGCGCTACGGACCGAACAGCGCCTATATCCCGTGCGTGGCATGATCACGTCGGAGGCCGGGTTCCGGCCGTCTTTGGGGGCAACCCTGTTTGCGTCGATCGGCGACGGGGCGACCGGAACGGATCTGAGCGAGGGCGTCATCATGCGCGTCTATTACCAACCCGGCGTGGTCTGGATCTGGATCGGGGCCTTCATGATGGCGTTCGCCGGTTTCATCAGCATGGCCGACCGTCGCTTGCGTGTCTCCGAGCCGGTCATCACGCCGACGAAGGCGAGGGGAGGCGTGCCCGCCGCCGTTCCGGCCGAATGAGACCGGCTGGAAACATCGCGCTGATTGCGATCCTGCTAGGATCGTTGGCAAGTCCGGCATGTGCGCAGGCGACGGCCCCGGTTTTTCCGCCTGAGATAGAGGAGCGCGCTCGTGAAGTCGGCGCGCAACTCCGCTGTGTCGTCTGCCAGAACGAAAGCATCGAGGCATCGAACGCCGATCTGGCCGCCGATATGCGGCTGGTCGTGCGCGAACGTCTGGCCGCGGGCGATACGAAAGCCGAAGTCATCGCCCGGATGCGCGACCGCTACGGCGATTACGTCCTCCTGAAGCCGCCGGTTCAGGCCAACACGCTCATTCTCTGGGCCGGACCCGTCGTTCTGCTGGCCATATTCCTGTCTTGGTGGATCTTCTCCTTGCAACGCAGGAGCCGCAAGCTGTCGGTCGCGACACTGTCTGACGAGGAACGGGCCAGGCTCGAGCGCCTGCGGCAGTCGCAATCATGATCATGCCCTGGATCGCCTTCGCGGTGATGGCCGCACTCGCCGTCGCCTATCTCGCGCCGGTCCTGTTTGCCGATATAGGCCCGGAAGACGACGCCGAACTGGAAGCCTACTTCGCGCAGATCGACACGGTCCGCGCCGACGGCGACATGGACCGGGAAGAAGCGGATACGGCCATCGCCGTCCTGCAACGGCAGATCCTGGCGCGTCAAACGCAAGCCGTCGGCGGAAAACCGAACAAGGTCTGGTCGGCGGCCATACTGGCGGCCGTGCTTCTCATCGGGGTCGGCGTCTATGCCGATCAAGGGACGCCCTTGCAGTCGCATGTCGACATGCCGGTCGAAGCCGGGCAGGGCGTCCGTCCGGCCGAACTCGCCGCGCTCGTTGCCCAGCTGGAAAAGCGGCTTCAGACGGATCGTGCCGACGATGCGACAGGCTGGCGGCTTTATGCGCGCAGCCTGACCAGCCTTGGCCGTTATGAGGACGCCTTGCGTGCCTTCGACCGGGCCGTCGCGCTGAGCGGCTCCGATCCCGATATTCTAGCCGAACGTGAACGCGCCGTCGCGCTTATCCGGTCGCGCGCAACGATCGGCAGCCAGCCTCAACGCGGCCCGACCGCGGAGGATATCCGTAATGCGGACGCTCTGAGCGAAGCGGACCGCGCCGCCATGATCCAAGCCATGGTGGACAGCCTCGCCGAGCGCTTGGAGGCGGAGCCGGACGACCCGGATGGGTGGGCAAGACTGTTGCGCGCGCGGATTGTGCTGGGGCAGCGGGAGCAAGCGGAGATCGAACTGGCGCGCGTGCGTGAGCTGTTCGATGCCGCCACGGCGAACCGCATCCTAGAAAGCGCGGATTGGGAAGAATAGAGTTGGGCGAATTGCGGAACCGACAGGGCTGCAGCGGTTTAATCCTCACGACGACACGGATCACCATGGCGGAGCGGACATGTACAAGCTGATCGGAATAATGGGCGTGCTGGCATTGACGCCGGTCCTCGCCACGGGATGCACGACGGCGAACTATGCCTTGCAGGAGCGGTTTCTCGGCAATGAGAAGCGCGATATTCTCGTGGACCGCGTCTACGACGTGGCGTAATCGCAGGGCGAGGCCAAGGAAGAGTTCGAGGACGCGCTGAGTGCGTTCCGGGCCGTCGTCGATTCGATGCGAGCGAGCTGGAAACTACCTATGACCGTCTGAGCGATACCTATGACCGCGCCGAAGGCCAAGCCAACAATGTCCGGGCGCGCGTGGCATCCGTCAAGCGAGTGGCGCGCGACCTGTTCCGCGAATGGGAAGGCTAAGTCGATATTTATTAGGACACGGGTCTGCGCCGCGTGTCGGAACGCCAATTGCGCGATATCAAACTGCGTTACCAAATGCTGGCCGACAAGATGGATGCCGCGACCGCGTCCATGGATCCGGTCCTGACCGTTTTCAACACCGTTTTCAACGACTGCATCCTGTATCTGAAGCACAATCTCAACGCCCGCGCGATCGCGTCACTCGACACCGAAACCGCCAACATAGAAAGCGATGTCGCCCACCTGATCGCCGACATGGAAGAATCCATCGCCGCGGCGGATGCCTTCATCCAGGCCATGGGCGTCGCTAATATATGACACTTTACGAAAGTTTGATAGACGTTGACAAGATGTAATTGTGTAGATTATGTACTAATCGTTGAGCGCTTAGGGCTTTCACTTAGGAGAAAATTATGAGAAATCTCAGTCTTGCAGAAATGTCATCGGTTTCAGGTGGCGGTGGGTGTTCAGATTCTGATGGTCTTTTTGAAGCAATGGGTTGTGCGGCTGACAATCCTTTCACTGCAATAGGAGAGGCTATCGATATTGGCATTGAAGCTCTTTCTGATTGGCATGATGATTGGAATGATATGTTTGACAAAATGATGGGTACCGGCAAGTGGGCTCGCAATGCAGATGAAGATAAATCTGAATAGCTTTTTAGGTGATTAAACTGTAACTTGGGTTCAATGGTTCCCAGGTTACATCTTTGTGTTGTTTTAGCTGACAGAAAAGATTTAAAGTCGTACTACATTATTGCCGCCTTAATAACTTTTTTTTACAAGTTATTTCCCATTATTTTTCTTTTATTGTTTGGAAGACTTCAAGAATATACTCATTCATTATTAGATAGTGTTAGTGGTGCAGTTGCTTTTATCATCAATTTTCTTTTTGTGTCTGTTCTTTTAGCCCCGCTTCTCGAAAACATTGTAATCGCATTAAGCTTTTGGCTCTCATCCTTAGCCTTTCGCTCCTTTAACATGCAAATACTTATTACGTGTGGTTTATCATTCAGTATCGCATACTTTATTCATGGGTCGAACTTTCTGGGCTTGTATTCAGGGATCTTTTTTGCCATTATGGCATTCTTTTATGTCATAATCAGCAAACATTACGATTTAAAAGATGCATACGTTCTAAGTGTCTTTATGCACTGCTTCGCTAATATTCTTACACTAATTTGGCATGTATCAAGGTCATATATGTAGTAAATCAAGAAAATATATTCTCATAATATACATTATCGGATTCTCTCGTGTTAGCTTAGGCTTTGCCTAACCCCAAGCTTTGCCGACCCTTCCTAGCCCTGCATTTCCAGGATGAAGGCGTCCGCTGCGGCGATAGATTGTTCCATGTCGGCGATGAGGCGGGCGACGTCGTCTTCCAGGTCGGCGGTTTCCGCATCGAGGGCGGCGATGGCACGGGCATTGAGGTTATGCTTGAGGTAGAGGACGCGATCGTTGAAGACGGTCAGAACGGGATCCATGGAGGCCGTGGCGGCGTCCATCTTGTCGGTCAGCAGTTGATATCTCAGCTTCGTGCTTCGCAACTGTTCTTCCGAAACGCGGCGTAGCGTGGGATCGGAGAAATCCGCGAGTTCGCCTTCCCATTCGTTGAACAGATCACGGGCGACGCGTCTGACGGATTTTACACGCGAGCGAACCGCGTTGGCCCGGTCTTCCGCCCGGTCATAGGCGCGGCTCAGATCGTCATAGGTCGACTCCAGGTCGCCTGCGTTCACATCGACGACGGCCCGGAAGGCGCTCAGTGCGTCCTCGAATTCCTCTTTCGCCTCGCCTTGCGCCTCGGCGACGTCCCCGACACGGTCCACGAGGATGTCGCGCTTTTCGATCCCCAGCCGTTCCTGGATGGAGTAGCCGGCTTGCTGGATCGGGTTGGTGGCCGTCGTGCAAGCTCCGAGCCCTAGAGGTGTCACCGTCATCGCGCTCAACAGAACTGTCATTCGTAACGTTCGCATTGTCGTTTCCATATCCCTTGCCTTCTTTCGCAATCAGTCGCCTGAGGATGAACACGGGCCGTAGAACCCGGTTCCCATCTTCGGCTCAAAGACTTTCCACGACCATCCCGTCATAGGCCGGTTGCGCGATCGCGGGGAGCTCATCACGCATGACATCGTAATCCATGTCGATATGCAGGTTCGTCAGAATAGCGCGGCGGGCTTTGACGCGGGCCATCCAGGACAAGGTCTTGTCGGCGTGGGCATGTGTCGGGTGCGAGCTGTATCGTAGGGCGTCGCAGATCCAGCAGTCGATGTCGGTCAAACGTTCGAGCCGGTCTTCTTCGATTTCCCAGACATCGGGGCTGTAGGCGATCTTGCCGTCGAAGACGAAGAGCAATGTCGGCGTGGGTCCGTGCGAGGCTTCGACGACATCCACGCTGATCGGACCGCCCGGGCCGTCTATCGTCAGAGACCGGCCATCCTCGACCAAGTCCTGCAATGCGAGGATGGCCGGATGGACGCGGCCCTCCGGCATTTCGAAGCAATAGTCGAAGCGCGAGACCAGATGCTCCTTGGTGTGCGCGTCCATGTAGACCGGGATCTGGGTGCGCATGCGGTAGGCGATGGCGCGCAGATCGTCGATGCCGTGGGTTTGATCGGCATGATCGTGCGTGTAGAGCACGGCGTCGAGCCGTTTGACGTCCGCGCGTAGCAATTGTTCTCGTAGGTCTGGCGAGGTGTCGACCAGGATGCTGGTCGTGCCGCCGTCTGCGTCTTTCTCGACCAGCAGCGAGCACCGCATGCGGCGGTTTTTCGGCTCGTCCGGGTCGCAGGCGCCCCAGTCGCCGCCGACGCGCGGCACGCCGCCGGAGCTGCCGCATCCGAGGATGGTCGCGCGCAAGGTCACCGTTCGATTTTCTTGAAAAGGCGAAAGAAAGCGTCTGTCGTGCGGCGGGCCGTCTCTTCGAGCGTCCAGCCTTTCACGTCGGCGAGACCCTGCGCGACGTAAGGCAGGTATGAGGGCTCATTGCGCCGTCCCCGATACGGCACGGGGGCGAGGTAGGGGCAATCGGTTTCCAGCATGATGCGGTCGTCGGGCATGGCCTTTATACGGTCGCGAACGTCATGCGCGTTCTTGAACGTCACGATGCCGGACACGGAGAAGTAGATTCCCTGCTCTGCCGCCCAATCGGCGAGTTCAGCGCCGGACGTGTAGCAGTGCAGCAAGGCCGGATAGTCCCGCCCGGCGCCCGTCCGTCGCAGCGTATCGAGCATCAGCGTGTCCGCCTCGCGCGTGTGGACGACCAACGGCAATTGCGTTTCGTGCGCCGCCTCGATGTGAACCGCGAAATTCGAAATCTGCGCTTCGCGTGACGAATAGCCGTAGTGGAAATCGAAGCCGGTTTCGCCGATCCCGACGACTTTGGGATGTGCGGCCATATCGATCAGCGTCTGGGCTTTCAGATCGGGGTTGTCCTTGGCATCGTGCGGATGGGTGCCCAGCGTGGCCCAGATATGATCATGGTCTTCCGCGACTTTCACGACGGCGTCGAAGTCTTTGATGTTGCAGCAGATGTTCAGCATATGGCTGACGCCAGCGTCGGCGGCGCGCGCGATGACGGCGTCCAGGTCGTCGGCGAAGCGCTCGCCGTGCAGATTGACGTGGCTATCGACGATCATGCGGCGCGGACATGGCTCAAAAGGTCGAACATGGACGCCGTCTTGTCGAGGTTGATCCCCTCCTCCGCCATGCGCGTGGATTGAGCGCGCTCGGCCAGCGCGACCCATGTGGCAGGCGGTTTGCGTGCGCCGATCGGTTCGAACGGCCCGGACCATCGGCCGGTGCCGGCATGGACAGCCTGGGCCTGCAACGTGTCGATCAGAGCGTCCCAGAACAGGGCCCGCGCCGTGGCTTCCTTCGCAACTGCGAGCGTCTTTGCGAGCGTCATGTCGTCCCCCTCGCCTGTCAGGGACTGCATGAGCCGTTTAATCGGCTGCAGAACAGTCTCGACATGTTCGACGAGGGCAAGGGCCTTTCCCGGTGCGCCCCGGGACAAGGCGATGGCGGCCTGCTGGAATTCGGGCCGCACATCCGTCCGGGCACCGAGCCAGCGCGCGATGTCGGCATCGGGAACGGCGCGCAACGGCAGATGCAGGCAGCGTGACCGGATCGTCGGCAACAAAGTGCCGGGCTGGTCGGACAACAACAAGAACAAGGTTCTGGCCGGAGGCTCTTCAAGCAGTTTCAGAATGCCGTTTTCGGAATTCGCGTTCAGATCGTCGGCCTTGTCGACGATGCAGACCCGCCAGTCGTCGCTTTCGGATGCCGTGCTCTGGAAGAACTTGGACAGCGCCCTCACCTCGTCGACCGGAATGTCGCGTTTCAGCTTCTTGCTTTTGGGGTCTAAGGGACGACGCAGGATTGACAGATTGCCGTGCCCCTGGCTTTCGATGCGCTGCGCGACGGGGTCCGTAGGCGGAATGTCGAGGCTTTGGTCGAGCAGGCTCGTCCCGCCCAACCTGTGACGGGCGATGCGATAGGCCAGCGTCGCCTTGCCGATACCCGGCGGACCCGTGATCAGCCAAGCATGATGGAGGCGGTTCGAGCCTTGCGCGTCGAGGTAGCGCGCTTCGGCATCGGCATGGCCCAGCAATTCGTAGACTTCGCGCGGATGGGCCGAGCCGAACGAACGGTCCGGTTCGGGAAACGCGGGGTCGTCACGCGGCACTGAGCTTCCCGGCAAATTCCGGATAGCGGGCCGTCAGCGCATTGAGGATGCGCGCATGCACCGCTTGGCGCGAGCCGTCGGCATCGATGATCTTCACGCGTTGCGGCTCTTTTTCGGCGATATCGAGGAAGGCGTCGCGGATCGTGGTGTGAAACGCCTGTCCGGCCTTGTCGAAACGGGTCAGATCGGCATCGTCTTGTGCCGCGCGCGTCTCCACCCGTTTCAGCGACAGATAGACATCCATGTCGAAGACGAGTGTCAGGTCCGGGCCGAACCCTTCCATGACGACATCGTGCACCGCCCTCACCCGGTCCGGGCCGAGATCGCGCGCATAGCCTTGATAGGCGAGGCTGGAGTCGGAAAACCGGTCGCTGACGACCCAGGCCCCGCGCTCCAATGCCGGCTTGATGAGCTTCTCGACATGGTCGAGCCGCGCCGCATACATCAGCAGCAATTCCGTCATGCCCGACCACCGGTCGTCCGTGCCCTCCAACACCAGCTTGCGGATCGACTCCGCGCCGAACGTGCCGCCGGGTTCGCGGGTCAGGATGACTTCAACGCCTTGGGCTTCCAGAGTATCGGCGAGCATTTTGGCCTGCGTGGTCTTGCCCGCGCCTTCGCCGCCCTCAAAGGTGATAAACTGTCCGGACACAGCGCTCTAGCCCCTGATCTTCTGCAGGATCGATGCCCCGACGCGGCTGAAAAACCCTTTCCGCGCAACCTTTTCGGCGGCGTAGAGCGGGTAGCGGGCCGTCTCCTGGCCCGACCGCATGACGATCAGGTCGCCGACCTTGTCGCCTTCCGCGATCGGTGCGGCTGGCATCTGGTAATCGATCCGTGCGGAAATCTCGTCGCCGTCGGCGCGTTCGTAGCTGGCGAATACGTCTTCGCGCAGGACGACGCCGACCGTGTCGCTTTTACCCATATAGACGTCGATGTCGCCCAGCTCCGCACCGCTGGCATACATGTTGAGCACATCGAAATCGCGGAAGGCCGCTTCCATGATGTCCACGGCGGCCGATGCCCGGTCGCGCTGGCTGTCGAGCCCGTTGATGACGATGACGCGCCGCGCCCCGTCGCGCTCGGCCGACCCGACCAGACCATAGCCCGACACGCTAGTCGATCCGGTCTTGACCCCGTCCGCACCGGTGAACCGGCCGAGCAGAGGATTGCGATTGCCCTGGCTTATGCCGTTCCATTCGAAGCTGCGCTCGGAATACAGACCGTAATAATCCGGGAAGCGCTCGATCAGCTCGCTGGCCAACGTGGCGAGATCGGCTGCGCTGATTTTGTGGTCCTCATGCGGCCAGCCGGTGGAATTGAGGAAGGTCGCACTTTCCAGGCCGAGCTCGCGCGCGCGTTCGGTCATGCGGCGCGCGAATGCATCCTCCGACCCGGCCAGCCCTTCGGCCAGCACGATGCAGGCATCGTTGCCCGACTGGATGATGACGCCGCGCAGCAGGTCGATGACCGGGACTTCGGAGTTGACGTCCAGGAACATGGTGGAGGATCCCGACTTGATGCCGCCGCGCCGCCAGGCCTCTTCGCTGACGGTGAACGTCGTGTCTTCCTGGATGTCGCCGCGTTCCAGCGCCTCGAACACCATGAAGGCCGTCATGATCTTGGTCATGGAAGCCGGTGGCATGGGTCGGCGCGCATCCTTTTCGTAAAGGACGAGGCCGGACGCGTGGTCCATGATGATCGCCTGCTTGGCGTCGGTCGTGAACTGCGCCGAAGCGGGCGCGGAGAGCGCAAGAAGCGAGGCGGCGAGGAAATAGGGTTTGAACATGGACCTGCTGAATCGAAAAGGGACGCCGACATGGCGTCCGTCCCGAATGCCCGGAAAGGCGACCCGCCGCAAGGCGGCGAACCGCAAGTTTAATCACTTCGTCCGGACAGGGCCCGTCAGAAACTCGGGCTTGGCATCCGCACTGCCGGATTTGGCGATATGGATCGGGCCCTTGATCGTCAGCGTCACGTTGCCGCCGCCCGGCAAGTCCGCCTCCGGAGCGCGGCGCGGTGCCATCGGCGCCGGCAGGGCTGGACGCGGCGCTTCGGCCTGCGGGACCGCCCGTTCGGGCGCTGTCAGACGCTTGGGCACGATGGGAGCCACGTAAGGGGCGGGCGCCAGGGTCTCGCGCGGCACTTCGGCCAAACGCGGCGCGTTGCGCGGCACGTCGCGATTCGCGGCCATCGGGTCGGCCGGGCCGATATAGCGGACGCGAACTTTGGCCGTGCCCTTGCGTTTGAAGCCGAGCGCTTCGGCACCGGCCTTGGACAGATCGATGATCCGGCCGCCGGTGAACGGGCCGCGATCGTTGAGGCGCACGGTCACGGCGCGGCCATTGTCGAGGTTGGTCACGCGGACCAGAGAATTGAGCGGCAATGTCGTGTGCGCCGCCGTCAGGGCATGCTGGTCGAATTTCTCTCCGTTGGCGGTCGGCTTGCCGTGGAATTTCGGGCCGTACCAGGACGCGGTGCCGGTGCGGTCATAATCGGGATCGTGGCGCGGCGTGAAAGTCTGTCCCATGATGGTGTAGCGCTTGCCGACTTTCTGATGGTCGTAGAGGTTGCGGTCCATCCGGTCCGGATCGAATACGGGTCCCTGCCCGCCCAGAGGGTCGGTGAAGCGCGGCGTCGCGGCCCGCGGCCCGCGGTTCTCGTAGCTCAACGACGCATATTGCGCATTGCCTTGCCCGATCTTGTAGGTGATCGGTGCGACCGACTTGGTCGTCGTCATCTGCGTCGATGCACACCCCGTGGCCATGAGGCCCGCCATGAGTGTCAGCGTCGCCGCTCTAGCTAATTTGAAATACATCTGGCCTCACAATTCGGTCACTGAACACGACGCCTCCTCAGGCGCCCTCACCTTTTCGTCCCGAAACTGTCCGGGCTTTCGCCACGCGTTTCGTGTCATTGAGGAACGGATTACAGAAACGATCCTAAGTTGCGGTA
Source organism: uncultured Algimonas sp. (assembly GCF_947498175.1). GTDB lineage: Bacteria > Pseudomonadota > Alphaproteobacteria > Caulobacterales > Maricaulaceae > Litorimonas. Next base: position 380,175 of record NZ_CANMJB010000001.1, read on the forward strand.
TGCAAACGTTGCAAACAGATCACCAAGCTTCATGGTTACGCATCGGTAAAGGCAGTTGCCGGTTGATGTGGCGGAATTGCGTCGTTATTGCGCCCACACTGTAACGACGCGCCACGACACCTCGCGAAACGGGCGGGTGGCAGAGTGGTTGAATGCACCGGTCTTGAAAACCGGCAAGGGGGCAACCCCTTCGCGGGTTCGAATCCCGCCCCGCCCGCCACGGCTCGACGTCAGTCAAGCAAAGGCTGCGTCTGTTGCGCCCTACTCGTTGATTTCAGGCTTTGTCGAAAGGATGGTCTTCTTGTCGGATGTGTTGACGACAGCCTTATCCAGCATGGAAACAGGCTTTATCTCGCCTCATCGACATCATGATGCCTACGCGACCCTCGTCCGTTGCGGATCTTATGTGGAAGCCAGCCTCACCGCCAAGGTGAATGTTCGACGGGGCATGCTGATCGTTCACCCGCATCTCAATCTTCATGTCGACCACATCCACGAGCCGACGTCTGTTTGGAATATCGGTTTGGGATCTGATTTCGATCTGCCCTGGGCCTGCTATACCGGACGGGCGATCGAAAGGTTGATCGCGAAGGACAATCCGCCCCCTGCCCATTCTGTCCTGGACGCTCTGGAGACCGCCACGTCCGTTGACCCCGAACGCATGCCACACTGGATTGACGAGCTGGTGCAGTCTGGATTTGACCGGTTCGATGGCGCGCAATCAATCTTGAGTAGAGAGCACGCTCACCGGACCTTCAGAGACTATTTTCAGATGACACCGGGTCGCTGGAGACGGGAAAGGCAGATTCAGCACGCCATGACCCTGATCGAGTCGGGGCTCGACCTTGCGAGCGTCGCCTATGATGCAGGATTTACGGATCAAAGCCACATGACGAAACGCTTCCGGAAAGCCTTGGGTGTTACGCCGGGCGACTTTCTGAACCTTACCAAACCTGACAAGCCCCGAACCTGATTTACAATATCACAATTATACAAGACGGGTGCGCGGCCAGCCAATAATCGCAAGGCATGACCCTCTATGACCGCCGTTCTTTTCTCCTGACATCCGGCTTGCTTGCCTCAGCCGCGACCGTGCTTCCCTCCTGCGCCAGACAGGCTATCCAGCAAGTTCCTCGACCCGTCGGAACGCGTTGGGCAGCCAGCCCTGCCATCGGCCTGGATGCCTGTTTCGCCATCATTATTGCAGCCGCTCCTGACACTGTCCTCCAAGTCCGGCACAATCTTGATCGGCGGGATACGCTGCGAACGCTTATGGGAGCAAAGGCGCTGAGATCCGCTGAAACCCTCATTCGGGCTTTGGCCGATACGGGACGCGTCAATACACCCGGGGCTTCGTTAGCCCTGATCGCGTCACCGGCACCTTTGACGGATATTGTGCAAACAGCCGGTTTTTTCAACGATCCCGCGAAGGTTCTGGCAGCGTTCGAAGAGACCGATTTCTTCACAAGCGATGAGAGCAAAGCTGAGCTGCGTCAGCTTGTCGGCCCGTGCGCGGAAGCGCTCCATGACATTGCCGAGTCCGATTTCGTGGACTGGTGGCATAACACTTACAAGCTAACCCTAGACCAGAGTGTCCAAGAAATCGGATTGCAGCTGGAACCGATCGATGTCGTCCGCGAAATCGATCGATACACCACAAAAACTCTAGATCCGAACATCTCGGTTTTTGTCAGCGAACTGACGCGTCCGCACGGTATCAAGATCGTGGGGCAACGCTTCATCACCAGTCCAACCTGGGACATCATGATCGTCAGACGTAACAGTGTGCACGAGATGCTGCACATTCTTCTGCCTCCGTCCCGACCGGAAGTTCAGACGATAACCGATCGCTTGTCGGCGGACTCCGGACTGCAATCTGTCATCGAAAAATCCAACTCCACCTTCGGTTATTCATCGATCCGGAGTTTGGTGGAAGAAGGGGCCGTTCAAGCTCTGGAAGCGGTCATCAATGTTCGACTGGACCAAGCCCGAGACGTCACAGCCTATTGGCGCAAGCAGGATGGCGGCATGCATATCTTCGCAGCCGCAATGTACAATGCCATGAACCGCACAGGCTTTGCGCAAAGAGGGGGTGATGTTGTGAAGTGGCTTGATGAACACACATCATCCGGCGGCCTTCAGAGGCAAAGCCTGGCAAAGGACGCAGCTGCAGTGGTCGGTGAGGCTCATGTGAAGACTTGGCTCGCCTAATCCACATATGATCGGTCTTGTCGTCTGTGAGACGTCGCTGGAAATTTTCGGCAAGAGATTTCCGACTGAGCCTACTCTCATACCGACCCGCTTCGGGGAGACGCGACATAGGGAAGCTTCGTTTTATATAGAACAACAGTATCGACGGTTGACCGTGTGTTTTGAAAGCGTATTAGTGCGCTAACACATTCACACGGAACTATGACCGACCTAACACTCGACAATCTCTGCGACGCGCTCGCACGCATAGACGATGCCGACGCCATGCGCGCCGTGCTGGTCGATCTCTGCACGCCTGCGGAAATGCGCGCGCTTGCCGAGCGCTGGCGGGTGGCGCAGATGCTGGCGGAGGGCGAGATGAGCTACCGCGAGATCAGTGCGGAGACGGGCGTCAGCACGACGACCATCAGCCGCGTGTCGCGTTTCCTCAAGGAAGAACCCCATGGCGGATATCGCCTCATGCTGGAGCAGATGAAATGATCGCCAAACCGTCGGAAGAACGGCTGCTGATCGCTTTGCAGAAGAAAGGGCGGCTGGCCGATGACAGCTTCGCGCTGCTCAAGGCCTGCGGCCTGCGCTTCGCCATCCGGGGCGGCGGGTTGCTGGCGCGTGTGAAGAATATGCCGGTGGACCTGTTGCTGGTGCGCGATGACGACATCCCCTCCTTCGTGTCCAATGACGCCGCCGATATCGGCATCGTCGGGGAGAATGTGCTGGTCGAGGAGCAGCTGACGGGCGAACTGGATGCGCAGATCGCGATGCGGCTCGGCTTCTCGCGCTGCCGTCTGTGCCTGGCCGCCCCGGAACGCGGTACCGTTCAGTCGGCGGACGATTTGTCTAGCACGCGTATCGCGACGACCTATCCGGGCGTGACGCGGCGCTTCCTGTCCGAACGCGGCATCGACGCCAAGCTGGTCGAGATGAAAGGAGCGGTCGAGCTGGCCCCGTCCATTGGCGTGGCGGAGAGCATCTGTGATCTGGTCTCCTCCGGCGCGACGCTGGAAGCCAACGGGCTGGCCGCGTTCGAGACCATTCTGGAGTCCGAGGCCGTGCTGATCCGCAGCACACGCGCCCTTCCCGCCGCGAAGGCGGATCTGCTCGACAAGCTGCTGCGGCGAATCGAAGGGGTCACCACATCGTCGGGATCGAAATATATCATGCTCAACGCGCCCAAGGCCGAGGTCGATGCGATCAGCGCCCTGCTGCCGGGTTCGGACGCTCCGACCGTCATGCCGCTGGCCGGGCGGGACGACATGGTCGCCGTGCAGGCCGTCTGCACCGAGACCGTCTTCTGGGAGACGCTGGAAGACCTCAAGGCGCTCGGTGCCCGCGCCATTCTGGTCTTGCCGATCGAGAAGTTGATGAGCTGATGCGCCGCTATGACTGGACAGACATGGATGCGGACGCGCGCACGCGCGCCCTCGCCCGCCCCGAAGGTGTCTCCGATCCGGCGCTGATGGGGCGCGTGGCCGAGATCCTGTCGGAGGTCAAAGCGCGCGGCGATGCGGCACTGACGGAGTATACGCGCCGGTTCGACACGGACGCCGCCGTGACGCTGCGCGTGCCGGACGCGGAACTGGAAGCCGCCTGGAACGCGCTGGATGCGCGCGACCAGTCGGTGATCGAACATGCGCGCCGCAACGTCAAAGCCTTCCACGCCGCGCAGATGCCCGCGGATGTGGAGGTTGAGACCGAGCCGGGCGTGGTCTGCCGCCGCGAAGTGCGGGCCATCGAATCCGCCGGGCTTTATGTGCCGGGTGGAACGGCGCCGCTTGTCTCTACTCTCATCATGCTGGCGACCCCGGCCAAAGTGGCGGGCGTACGCCGCCGCGTTGTCGTCACGCCGCCCGGCAAGGACGGCCGGATCGATCCGGTGATCCTCGCCTGCGCCTGGCGTTGCAAGGTCACGGACGTGTTCGCCGTGGGTGGGGCGCAGGCCATCGCCGCCCTCGCCTACGGCACGGAGACTATCCCGCGCTGCGACAAGATCTTCGGCCCCGGCAACGCCTATGTCGCCGCCGCCAAGGCGCTCGTCTCGTCCGCGCCGGGCGGTCCGGCCATCGACATGCCAGCGGGTCCATCCGAGGCCATGGTGATTTGCGACGAGGCGTCCGATCCGGCCTTCATCGCGTCCGACCTGCTCAGCCAGGCCGAGCATGACCGGGTCGCGCAGGTGCTGTGTGTGTCCTGTTGCCCGGACGTGGCCGATGCGGTGGAAGTCGAACTGGATCGTCAACTGGCGCGCCTGAGCCGCCGCGACATCGCCGCCGAGGCGCTCTCTCATGCGCGCCTGATCGTGACGGACGAACGCGCGGACATTGTCGACATCGTCAACCGCTACGCGCCCGAACATCTGATCGTGCAGATGGAGCGGCCCGAACTGCTCGTTCCCGCTATCCGCCATGCCGGATCGATCTTTCTCGGCCCTTGGACGCCCGAAAGCGTGGGCGACTATGCGTCGGGCACGAACCACACGCTGCCCACCAATGGCGCGGCGCGGGCCTATTCCGGCATCACGCTGGACAGCTTTCTGAAGTATGTGTCGGTTCAACAGCTTAGCAAGGCGGGGCTGAAGCGGCTCGGCCCGGTGGTCGAGCGGCTGGCGGAGATGGAAGGCCTGGACGCGCACCGCAACGCCGTGACACTGCGGCTGGAGGCATTGTCATGAATTGGGCTGAACAGATCGCGCGGCCGAACATCGTCGCCATGACGGCCTATTCCGCGCGCGGCGAGTCGACGGGCGCGCTACACTTGGATGCCAATGAAAGCCCCTGGGCACCGCCGCCGGGTACCGCCGCGGTTGCGGGCTATAACCGCTATCCGGGTCAGCAGCCCCCGGCCCTGCGCCAAAGGCTGGCCGACATTTACGGCGTGAAGCCCAGCGAGATCGCCATGGGTCGCGGGGCCGACGAAGCCATCGATGTGCTGGTGCGGACATTCTGTACGCCAGGACAGGACCGCATTCTGCTGTCTTCCCCCACTTTTTCCTTCTTCAACACCGTTGCCTCGCTCAACGATTGCGGCGTCATCGACGTGCCTGGCGGCGATGATTTCCTGCCCGATATGGATGCCGTCGTGGACGCGGTCTCGGGGGAACAGCCGAAGATCATCTTTCTCTGCTCGCCCAATAACCCGACGGGGCATTCTCTGGACGACGCCGACATTTTGCGCGTCTGCGAGGCGAGCGACGGGCTAGTCGTGCTGGACGAGGCCTATATCGAGTTTTCGGACCGTCCGAGCTTTGCCGACCGGCGTCCGCGCAATCTGGTCGTGACCCGGACATTGTCCAAGCTCTACGGCCTTGCGGGCGTGCGTCTAGGGGCCGCCATTGCGGACAAGTCCGTGATCGAGCTGATGCTCAAGGTCATGCCGCCCTATCCCGTGCCCAAGCCAGTCATCGACACGGCCATGGCGGCCCTATCCGCCCCGGCCATGGCCGTGATCGAACGCCGCCGCGCCATCCTTATGTCAGAGCGAGACCGCGTCGCCGATTTGCTACCGCGCTCGGAATTCGTTGCGAAATCATATAATTCGGACGCAAACTTCATCCTGTTCGAGGCGGCGGATGCCAACACCATGTTGGCCAAGCTCGATGCCGCGAACATCCGCATCCGCGACTTCCGGAGCAAACTGCCCGGCCATTTTCGCCTGTCCATCGGCACGCCGGAGGAGAACGACCTCGCCCTCGCCGCATTTGGCGTCGTGACACCTGCAACCCAGCCGCAGCGCATCGGGGAGACCTTCCGCACGACCAAGGAAACCGACGTCGCCATCCGCGTCAATCTGGACGATCCGGGCGAGGTTCGGATCGATACGGGCCTGGGCTTCTACGACCACATGTTGGAACAGATCGCCAAACATGGCGGGCTCGGCCTGACCTGCGTGGTCAAAGGCGATCTGGAGATCGACGCCCACCACACGGTGGAAGACACGGCGCTGGCGCTCGGCTCGGCCATGAAACAGGCGCTGGGCGACCGCACCGGGATTGGACGCTACGGCTTCGTCATGCCGATGGACGAGACGCAGGCGCGTGTCGCCATCGACCTGTCCGGCCGCCCAGCCGCGACCTTCAAGGGCGACTTCCCGACCGACCATGTCGGCGAATTCGCCGTGGAGATGTGCCCGCACTTCTTCGCCAGTCTGGCGCAGACGCTGGGCGCGGCAATCCAGATCGAGGTCGAGGGCGAGAACAGCCATCACATGATCGAGGCCTGCTTCAAGGGCGTCGGCCGCGCCCTGCGCCCGGCTCTGGCCGTGTCCGGAACCGACATGCCGTCCACCAAGGGCGTGCTGTAGTCATGTCTGTGCTGATCGTGGACACCAAATGCGCCAATCTGGCGTCGGTCGGCTTTGCCTTCGACCGGCTCGGCATCACAAGCACGATCAGCGACGACCCCGACCGGATCGCCGCCGCCGACCGCGTGCTGATCCCCGGCGTCGGCGCGGCCCCCTATGCGATGGAACGGATCGACGCGGCCGGGCTGACCGACACGCTGCGCGCCCTCACCCAGCCCGTTCTGGGCATCTGCCTGGGTATGCAGCTTCTGTTCGACGATTTGGCCGAAGGCGGCGTCGTCACGAAAGGTCTCGGCTTGATCCCGGGGCGGGTGAGCGCGCTCGACACGAAGGACCTCCCCTCGCCGCACATGGGTTGGAACCGATTGACCGATATTGCGGACGACTCTCTGACCGCGGAACTGTCCGAGGGCGACCACGCCTATTTCGTCCATTCCTATGCTGCGCCGGTCTCCACCCATACTTTGGCCATGACGTCCTACGGTTCGCCCTTTTCCGCGATCGTCCGGCATGGCAATGTCAGAGGCTGTCAGTTCCACCCGGAGCGCAGCTCCGATGCCGGAGCCGCCATCCTGAAAGCCTTCGCCGCCCTATGAGCTCTTCCGCGATCTTCCCCGCCATCGACCTGATGAACGGCCGCTGCGTGCGCCTGCTCAAAGGCCGGTTCGATGCCAAGACGGAGTATGACGCCGATCCGGTGGAGGTCGCGCGGTCCTATGCCGACGCCGGCGCCCAATGGGTCCATGTCGTCGATCTGGACGGCGCGAAGAACGGCTCCCTCTCGCAGGCCGAGCTTATCGGCCGGATCGCGCGCGATGGCGGGCTGAAAGTGCAGTCGGGCGGCGGCGTCCGCGATATCGGCATGGTCCGGCGTTTGCTGGACCAGGGCGTGGACCGCGTCGTGATCGGCAGCCTCGCCGTCACGCAACCGATCATGATCCGCCGCTGGATCAACGAGCTCGGCCCGGACCGCATCGTGCTGGCCTTCGACGTCAATCTGGACGATCGCGGCGTCGCCTATCCGGCCATCAAAGGTTGGACTGAAGCGAGCGAAACGCCGTTTTTCGAATTGCTCGACGGCTATTCGGGCTCGGGGCTCAAGACGATCCTCGTCACCGACATCGGCCGTGACGGTGCGGAGACCGGTGGCAATACAAAGCTCTACGAGACGATCTTGAGAGATTATCCGACGCTGGACCTGATTACGTCGGGCGGCGTCGGCACGCTGGACCATGTAAGGGAACTCAAGGCGCTGGACCCTTACGGCATCATCATCGGACGCGCGCTTTACGAGGGCAACTTCACCGTCGGTGAAGCGCTAGGATGCTAGCCAAGCGGATCATTCCCTGCCTCGACGTCCGCGACGGCCGTGTCGTGAAAGGCGTGCAGTTCCGCAATCACGAGGATGTCGGCGACATCGTCGAACTGGCCGCGCGCTACCGCGACGAAGGCGCGGACGAGCTGGTCTTCTACGACATCACCGCCTCCACGGATGACCGGACCGTCGGCACGGACTGGATCCGGCGCGTCAGCCGGGAACTCGACATCCCCTTCTGCGTCGCCGGCGGGATCGACGGGGTCGCGGTCGCCGGAGAGCGCCTCGCCGCCGGAGCCGACAAGATTTCGGTCAACTCCCCGGCCCTGCTCCGTCCCACGCTCATAGACGAGTTGCAGCAGGCCTTCGGCCGCCAATGCATCGTGGCCGGCATCGACACGTTCGAGCAAGACGGCGCCTACCGCGTCAAGAGCCATACGGGCGACCCGGGCCGAACCCGCGAAACCGGACGGGACACGCTCGATTGGGTGCGCGAAGTGCAAGACCGCGGTGCGGGCGAAATCGTCCTAAACTGCATGAACCGCGACGGGGTGCGCAAGGGCTATGACATCGCGCAACTCAAGGCCGTTCGCGGCATATGCGATGTGCCGCTGATCGCGTCCGGCGGGGCTGGGGCGACGGACCATTTCGAAGCGGTCTTCAAGCAGGCGGATGTGGACGGAGCCCTGGCCGCCTCCGTTTTCCACAAGCGGATCATCGCCATTCCCGACCTGAAACGCGATCTGGCCGAGGCGGGCGTGGAGATGCGGCGATGAGGGTCGACTGGAACAAGGGCGGCGGATTGGTCCCGGCCGTCGTGCAGGATGCGGACACGCTGCAGGTCCTGATGCTGGGCTACATGAACGAAGCCGCGCTGGCCAAGACACGGGACACCGGGCTCGTCACCTTCCATTCGCGCAGCCGCGATGCGCTCTGGACGAAGGGCGAAACGAGCGGGAACACGCTTTCGCTCGTCTCCGTCGAGGTCGATTGCGACGCAGACACGCTTCTGGTCAAGGCGCGCCCCGCCGGGCCGACCTGTCACCTCGGCACGACGTCGTGCTTCGGCGAAGGCGGAGCGGAAGGCGCGGGTTTTCTGGCCTATCTCGACAAGCTAGTTCGGGAGAGAAAAAACGCCGATCCGTCAGAGAGCTACACGGCGAAGCTCTTGCAAGGCCCGCTCGTCAAGGCCGCACAGAAGGTCGGCGAAGAGGGCGTGGAAACCGCGCTCGCCGCCGTGGCGGAAGGCGATGACGCATTCCGGGGCGAAGCGGCGGATCTGATCTACCATTTGCTTGTGTTGCTGGCGGCGAAGGATGTTGCCTTGGCGGAGGTGATAGACGTTCTCCGAGACCGCCACCGCTGATCGTCACCGGCATTCAATGCCGGGTCTGTCAGCGTCGACATTCACATGACGAGCGCGGGTCCGCTGGATCGGTCTTGGGGCCGGGCCTCTACAAAGCCCGTCAATATAGCTCGGGACAGACTTGAGCCCATTCGCGATCCCGCTTCTAAAACCGCCTGCAATGAAAGCGCGCCGCGCGCCGATCAGAACGCCTCGAACGTCTTCACTTCGCGCCGCACCGGCTGCCATTTTCCGTCCACCATGTGGATGCCGCATTCCGTCTTGCCTTGGCCGCGCCACCGGCCGGCGCGAGGGTCTTCGCCTTCGGAGACGCGGGTCGTGCAGGGCTGGCAGCCGATGGAGGGGTAACCGAGGGCGAACATGGGATGGGGCGGCAGGTCGTGGCGGCGAATGTAGGCGGTCACGTCTTTCGCCGACCAATAGGCCAGCGGATTGATCTTCACCATGCCTTCGCCCGCGTCGCGCAGATCCTCGTAGATCGGCATTTCCGCGCGTTCCGGCGTCTGGTAGCGTTTGCGGCCCGTAATCTGCGCTCCGTAACGCCCGACGGCATGTTTGAGCGGCTCGACCTTGCGCACGGCACAGCACGCGTCGGGCATGGTTTCGTGCAGGTCGCCCGTCGGGTCGACGTCGCGCAACTGGTCCGGGTCGGGATGGACGTTGATGAAATTGGTCAGGCCCAGCCGGTCGACCAGCGTGTCGCGATAGGCCAGCGTCTGGCGGAAATGCTTGCCCGTATCGAGGAAGTAGATCGGCAGGTCCGGGCGGATGCGGCTGACCATGTGCAGCAGGACGGCGCTGTCCGCGCCCAGCGAACTGGCGAGGAAGATGTCGCCCGCGTGGGTCTCGATGGCCTTGGCGAGCGCGGCTTCCGCGCTCAGACCGAAAAAGGGTCGGCGGTCTGGCCTGCCTCCATCGCTGTCAGGCGAGCGTCGAAAATGTTGGTCGCCGGACCCGCCGCGACGGCATAACCGCGCTGATAGGTCAGGTCGAAGGCGTCCAGCGCGTCGGTCCAGGCCTCCGGCGTGTGGCGCTTCAACTCGCCCTCGGCGACGCGCACGGCATCGAACCCGCATTGCAGAGCGAAGGCGAACTGGTCGGGGATCAGCTGTCCGTCCGCCACGAGCAGACCGTCATAGCCGTAACGCTGGCGCAGGAGGCGGGCGAGACTGAAGCCGCGCCCATCGGTAAAGGCATCGAACGCCACGAAGATCGACTTGATGCGCGGCAGCGCGTCCTCGATCTGGGACAGATCGGCATCGGGCGGCAGACGCAGCGCCTCGATGTCGTCATTGCGGGATGCGTCGAAATCGAGCGGAAGGGTCGCGTCCGCTTCCACGCCCGTCGGGCGGATAAGCTCAAGCGTCGGCATAAAGCGCCTCCTTGAAAGCCGGGGTGCCGAGGCGGCGGTAGGTGTCGAGGAACCGTTCGCCCTCCGTCCGCTGGCCCATGTAGAAATCGACGATGCGTTCGATGCCGTCGATCAGCTCGTCCTGAGAGAACCCCGCGCCCATCTTGTCGCCGATGGCCGCCGTTTGCGTCGCGTCGCCACCCAGCGTGACCTGGTAGAATTCGACGCCCGCCTTTTCTAGCCCCAGAATGCCGATATGGCCGACATGGTGGTGGCCGCACGCATTGATGCAGCCGGAGATCTTGATCTGCATTTCGCCGATCGCCTGCTGGCGGGCATGGTCGTTGAACCGTTCGGCGATGGCTTGGCTGACCGGGATGGAACGCGCCGTCGCCAGCGCGCAGAAATCCATGCCGGGGCAGCAGATGATGTCGCCGATCAGATTTATGTTGGCATCTTCCAGATCGGCCTTGACCAGCCCGTCCCAGACGGCGCGCAACTCGTCTTGGCGCACATGGGCGAGGACCATGTTCTGCTGATGCGTCGTTCGGATTTCGCCGATGCTGTGCGCGTCGGCCAGATCGGCGACGGCGCGCATTTGGTCCGCCGTAATGTCGCCCGGCGCGCGGTCCGGATCCTTCAGGCTGATATTGACGATGGCGTAGCCCGGCTGGATGTGCGGCACGACATTGGTGTCGACCCATTTCCGGAACGCTTCGGGTTGAGCGGACAGGTCGAAGGCCTTGATGTCATTGGCATAGTCCGGCGGAGCGAAATAGGCGGCGATGCGGTCGCGCTCGGCTTGGCCCACCATGATCTTGCTCGCGGGCAAGGCCTTGAACTCCTCGTCCACCAGGAAGCGGAACTCCTCGATCCCGGTCTCGCGGACCAAAATCTTGATCCGGGCCTTGTACTTGTTGTCGCGCCGACCGAAGCGGTTGTAGACCCGCATCGTCGCCTCCAGATAGGGCAGCAATTCGTCCTTGGGGCAGAAAACGCGCAAGGTTTGGCCGATCACGGGCGTCCGGCCCAAGCCGCCTCCGACGATGATGTGATAGCCGACCTCGCCTTCGACGCCGCGAACCACTTCGATGCCGATATCGTGAGCGCGCACCATGGCGCGGTCATGGGTCGGCGCGCCGGTCACGGCGATCTTGAACTTGCGCGGCAGGAACGAAAATTCCGGGTGCAGCATCGACCATTGGCGCAGCAGCTCGGCGAGCGGGCGAGGGTCTTCGATCTCGTCCGCAGCCGCCCCGGCATAGGGATCGCAGGTCACGTTGCGGATGCAATTGCCGCTGGTCTGGATGGCATGCATCTCCACGCTGGCCAGATCCGAGAGCATGTCCGGCACGTCTTCCAGCTTCGGCCAGTTGAATTGCATGTTCTGACGCGTCGTGACGTGGCCATAGCCTTTGTCATATCTATCAGCGAGATGGGCGAGCATCCTCAACTGGTCCGACCGCAGCGTGCCGTATGGGACGGCGACCCGTAACATGTAGGCGTGAAGCTGCAGATAGAGGCCGTTCATCAGGCGCAGCGGGCGGAACTCCGCCTCGGAGAGGCGACCATCGAGACGGCGTTCCACTTGACCCCGGAACTGCGCCACGCGGCTTTCCACGAACGTCGCGTCGAATTCGTCGTAGCGGTACATTAGATCAGCTCCGCTGTGTCATAAGTTGGACCGTGGGTGCGGAAGCGTTCGCGGTAACGCGCCGGCTTGCCGTCCACCGTGTCGATGAAATAGGCGCCGACCACGTCGTTGACGAGCTCCGCCGCCCTGGCGACTTCGTCCATCCTCTCGATCGTGGCCTCGTCTTCCGTCAGCAGCGCGTCCCGGTAGTCACGCGACCACCCGAAATCCTTCGTCATCCAGACCGATAGGCCGGACCGAAGCTCATTGGCAGTCATCGCCTGCGGACCTTTTCCCTTGTGTTTCAGCGTGCTCACGAGGCCGCCTTCAAGTGAGCTTGGGCGGCGCGGCGCGCATAGCCGATCATCAGTACGGCTGGGCCGGAGATGCCGTGCGTGACCAGATCGTCGGGCAGGTCGCCCAGCGTGGTCTGCAGCACGACCTCGTCGGGACGCGACGCGTTCTCCACGACCGCGACCGGTGTGGTCGGACGCGCGCCGTGCAGCATCAAGCGGCCCTGGATGAAGCGGGCGGCGCGCAGACCCATATAGATGGTCGCCCGCGCGCCCGGCTCGGCCAGCGAGGCCCAGTCCAGCTCCGCAAAGCCGTTTTCGTCATGACCGGTGGCCAGCACGGCGGCGGTGTTCTCCCCGCGCACGGTCAGGCTGTGCCTGATCGATGCGGCGGCCGCGGCCGCGGCCGTGATGCCGGGATGGATGGTGAAACCGATCCGCGCGGCGTCCAGCGCGGCGAATTCCTCCTCCGCGCGGCCGAAGACGAGCGGATCGCCGGATTTCAGCCGGACGACGCGGTAGCCCTCATGCGCTTTCTCGACGAGGATGCGGTTGATTTCGTCCTGCCGCGTGGACGCTTCGCCCGCTTGCTTGCCGACATAGACGAATTCGGCTTCGCGACGGCAGAGCGACAGGACGGGCTCGCTGACGAGGCGGTCATAGACCACGACATCGGCGCTGTGCATAGCGCGTAGCGCTCCGACCGTCAGAAGGTCCGGATCTCCCGGCCCCGCCCCGACGATGTGGACATGGCCCTGACCGGACGCGGAGCCGGCCCGGACGGCGTCGTAACGCTCGGACACGGCGTCGGCGTTCAGAGAGGTCAGGTCGTTCAGTCCCGCGCCGAGCACGTCGGCCCAGACGGCCTGCCGTTTGGCGATATCCGGCTCCTCGACTTTAAGCGTGTCGCGCAGTGCCTTGATATGCCGGGACGTTTGTCCGAGATCGCTGGGCAGGCGCGCTTCGAGATCGCTCTTGAGGGCGCGCGCCAGTCCCGGCGCCGTGCCTTCCGTGCCGATGGATATGGCGACAGGTGTGCGGTCCACGATGGCCGGCGTGATGAAATCGCAACCCGCTGGCTGATCCGCGGCATTGACCGGAATGCGCAACGCCCGCGCCCGCCCGGCGATGCGCAGGTTCTCGGTCTCGTCTTCCGTCGCGGCATAGACGAGCGTCGCGGTCGCCAGGTCGGCGTCGGCCGATATCTCGATATGTCCCTCTCTGGCCCACAGCGCCATTTCCGTGCTCGGCGTGTCCGCCACGGCGACCAAGCGGGCGTCGGTCTTCATCAGCGTGCGCAGCTTGGCTTCGGCGGCCGGGCCGTCTCCGAAGACCAGCACGGTCTTGTCCTTGAGGTCGATATGGATCGGAAGGTACCGCATGGCGAAGTCGTTCTCTTGAAAGTTCGTGGCGTTCTATATATCGAACACCCTGATGCACTTCCACCCCAAAAACCTCACGAAGCTGTCATGACCCGCAAAAGCCGCGCCCGCCGCATGCCCTGCCCCGAAACGGACGCTCTGTCCGAAAAGCTGGGCGAGACGATTTCTCGCCTGCGCAAAGCCGATCAGCTGTCCTTGGGCGAACTCTCCGAGATGTCCGGCGTCGCCAAGTCCATGATCAGCCAGATCGAAAAGAACGAAAGCAATCCGACGGTCGCGACCCTTTCGCGCCTGAGCCAGGCCCTCGGCACCAGCGTCGAAGCCATGTTCGCGACCGGTCCGGCGGAAAGCGCCCTCGTCCAGCATGCCCGGATACAGGACGTTCCGCGCCTGACGTCCGACGACGGCTTGTGCGAATTGCGCATCATCGGCGCGCTGGAAACGGTCGAATTCGTGCAGGTCTATGATTTCCGGGCCCAACCCGGCGGCGAGTTGGCCAGCTCGGCCCACCCGCTCGGTTCGGTCGAGAACCTGACGGTTCTGGCAGGCACATTGGAGGTCCGGATCGGAAACGAGGCTTGGCGCGCCGTTGAAGGGGAAACATTGCGCTACCGGGCCGACCGGCCACACGGGATCCGCAATGTCGGCGACGTCCCCGCCCATGCGACGATGGTCAACATCCTCGCCCACAGTGTCCGGGCGGGATGATGGCGGTTCAGCTTGTCTCGTCCCGGCATTCACTGCCGAGGACACCATGGGTGAGGTAAGACTTGCCATCGCGCCTTTTGGGATTAGTCGGACTTACCCATGCGTTACCACTCACATCTCGACCGCTCCGTCGAAGCGGAATTCCGCGATGCGCTGCTCGCTAGCCTGGCTCCGGATGGCGGGCTGTGGATGCCCAACAGTCTGCCGCGTTTCACGCCGGAACAGATGGCGACGCTGGGCGCAATGGATTTCGCCGACTGCGCCGCCCAATTGGCCGCACATTTCGTGGATGCCGGGTTCGACACGGGCAGCCTGACCGCGCTCTGCCGCGATGCCTATGACTTTGCCGTGCCGATGACGACGTTTTCGGGCGAACGGCTCGATCCGGCCATGCCGCCCGATGCGGACGACTTCATCCTGGAACTGTTCCACGGACCGACTCTCGCCTTCAAGGATTTCGCCGCCCGCTTCATGGGCCGCGCCGCTTCGACGCTGATGATCCGGTCGGGCGAGCGGCGGACGATCCTGGTCGCCACATCCGGCGATACGGGCGGGGCCATCGGCGATGCGTTCCTGGACCAGGACGGAGTGGACGTCTTCATCCTGTTTCCGATGGGCGGCGTGTCCAAGGTGCAGGAGCGCCAGCTTTGCACGATCGGCGAAGCCGGATCCAACGTGCGCGCCCTCGCCCTGGACGGCACGTTCGACGATTGCCAGGCGCTGGTGAAGGAAGCTTTCGCCGACGCCGCCTTGACCGGGCGCTTTCAGCTGATGAGCGCCAATTCCATCAATGTCGGCCGTGTCGTCCCGCAGAGCTTCTATTACGTCTGGGCCTCGCTGCAGGCCAAGGCGGCCTATCCGATGCGCGATCTCGTCATCTCCGTGCCGTCGGGCAATCTCGGCAATCTGACCGGCGGGCTTATGGCGCGGCGCATGGGCGCGCCGATCGACCGGTTCGTCGTGTCCCACAACGTCAACGATCCGTTCGTGGATTATCTCGCGGACGGCGAATACCGGCCGCGCCCGTCCACGCCGACCTTGTCGAATGCCATGGATATCGGCCGTCCGAACAATTTCCCGCGCATTCTCAGCCTGTTCGGCGGCGATGTCGACGCGGTGCGGGAAGCGGTCTGGGGCACGTCGTTCGACGATGCGCAGACGGCCCGCCATATTCGCCGCGTGTACCAGGAAACGGGCTATCTGATGTGTCCGCACACGGCAGTGGGCCATCTCGGCCTGCAGGCCTTCCGCGATTATCACGACGAGTCCGATGCGACCTGGATCACGGTCGGGACGGCGCATCCGGCCAAGTTCGCCGATAGTTTGGAAGCGATCATCCGGGACGATGTGCCTTTGCCGCCCCCGTTGGCGAAGGCCATGGCGCAGAAACCGCGCGTGGCGACGCTCGCCCCCACGCTTGGAGCGCTGGCGGATCATCTGGCGTCCGAACTGGAATGAAACTGACCTGCGACGCTTTTAAGGCACGCTATGCGGCCGGAACGCTGAAGCTCGCCCTGATCGGCATGTCGAACATCGGCAAGAGCTATTCGGGCATGCGACTGGCGACGGATTACGACTTCACCCTGATCGAAGTGGACCGTCTGATCTGGGACTCGCTCGGCGAGACCGACATGGACGCTTTCGCCGCATGGCAGGGCCAACCCTACAGCGAAGGCTACGAGGCGCGCGAACGCCGCTCCATCGCCATGGAAACGGACGCGACGCGGCGATGCCTCGACAGAGAGGCGCGCAATCCGCTGCTCGATACGACGGGATCGGTGATCTATACGGAGGCCGGTCTGCTGGAGCGGCTGCGCGCGGAGTGGTTCATCGTCTATATCGAAGCAGCGGACGAGCATCTCGACAGACTGAAAAGCCAGTATTTCGCCCAGCCCAAACCCCTGGCCTGGAATGGGCACTACAAGGAAATGCCAGGGCTGAGCGAAAGGGAGTCGCTAATGGCCTGCTATCCGGGCCTGCTGGCGTCACGCGCGGAGCGCTACGCCGCTTTGGCCGATAAAACAGTGAGTTCCGCCGACATCCTCACGCCGGATACGGCTGTCCTGTTCGACCTAGTCAAGCCAGCCGCATAGCAAACGCCGCCGCGCGACATCGGCGAACATGTCGAGATGGTCGTCCCGGTCGTTGAGGCACGGCACGGCCGTGAAATGGGTGCCGCCCGCCTCGTGGAAACTCTCCTCGGCTTCGATCGCGATCTCTTCGAGCGTTTCCAGGCAATCGGCCGAAAATCCGGGCATCATCACGGCGACGCGCTTGACCCCCTGCTCCGGCAGCGCTTCGAGCGTCTTGTCGGTATAGGGCTGCAACCACGCTTTCGGCCCGAAACGCGATTGGAAGGTCGATTGCAGAACGGTGTCGTCATACCCCGTATGCTCCCGCAGCAGATGCGTCGTTTCCAGACATTCGGACTGATAGGGATCGCCCGCATCGACATAGGTTTGCGGCAGGCCGTGATAGGAACACAGGATCCGGTCCGGTTTCCAGTCCAGCGTCGCCAAATGGTCCGACAGGCTATCGGCCAGCGCTGCGATGAACGCCGGCTCGCGGTAATAATCCCTCAGCAGCCTCAGTTCCGGCACGTTCCACTTGCCGAGCAGGGACTTGGCGACATCATCATAGACGGACGCCGTCGTCGCCCCGGCATATTGAGGATAGAGCGGCAGGACCGCGATGCGGGTGCAGCCTCGGGCCTGCAGCGATTCCAGGCCCGCTCCGATGGAAGGATTGCCGTAGCGCATCGCCGTTTCCACGATGACCTCCGGACCCAGCCTCGCCTGCACGCCGGCGACCTGCGCCCGGGTGATGCGGACCAGCGGCGCTTCCGCCTCCTCGCCCCAGATGCTGGCATAGGCCTTGGCGGACCGGGCAGGCCGGATGCGCAATATGATGCCGTGCAGGATTGGGCACCAGATCCAGCGGCTGGTGTCGACGACGCGGTAATCGTGCAAGAACTGCGCGAGATAGCGCCGGGTCGCGTCCGCCGTCGGCGCATCGGGGCTGCCGAGATTGACCATGAGAAGACCGACGGGCACGAATTTCTCCGATTTTATCAGGTTTAAGGCGAAAAGCGGCGTTGAATCACGCCGTTGCGCTGGTTACGAACGAGACAGCCATGCAGACGGCCGGGCGCGCACGCAAGCCGGTTCTTGATCGGAGTAATTACATGAAACGTTTCTTCCTCGCCACATCCTGTTTCGCCGCCCTTGGCCTCGGTGCCTGCCAGGACGGTCAGATACGCGATGCGGAAACGACAACGGAAGAACTGACGGTGGCCGCGACGACCCAGGTCGAGACCCGGCCGACCGTCCAGGATGCGCGCGAGTTCCTCGAAGACGCCGAAGCCGACATCGTCGCGGCCAGCGAGATCGGCGCACGGGCCGCCTGGATCAATGCCAACTTCGTGACCGAGGACACGAACGCCCTCGTCGCGCAGACCTCGGCGGAAGGCGCCAAACTGGCGACGCGGCTGGCCAATGAAGCCAAACGGTTCAACGGCGTGTCCCTGCCCGACGACATGCGCCGCAAGATCGACATGCTCAAGCGCGGGTCGAACTTCCCGGCCCCGATGCGCGACGGCGCGGCGGAAGAACTTTCCGAAATCATGGCCGGGCTGGACGCAACCTACGCGACCGGCACTTTCGCCATCGACACGTCGGATCCCGCCATCGTCGCGGTGCTGGGCGAAGTGGAGGGCGACCGGATCGATCTGGGCCAGGCCGTGCGCCTGATGGCGCAACTGCGCGACCCGGCGCTGCTGCGGCAGGTCTGGGAAGGCTGGCGCACGATCAGCCCGCCGATGCGCGACGATTATGCGCGCATGGTCGAACTGATCAATGAAGGCGCGCAAGAGTTGGGCTATGCGGATGCCGGAGCGTTGTGGCGCGGCGGTTACGACATGGATGCGGATGCGTTCGCGACCGAAGTCGATCGTCTCTGGGGACAGGTCAATCCGCTTTATGAACAGCTGCATTGCTATGTGCGCGGCGCGCTGAACGAAACTTACGGCGACGATGTCGTGCCGCTCGATGCGCCGATCCGCGCCGACCTGCTCGGCAATATGTGGGCGCAGCAATGGGGCAACATCTACGGCTTGGCCGCGCCGGAGGGTGCGGGCGAAGGCGTGGACGTCACGGCCTTGCTGGAAGAGAATGACTATGACGCGATGAAGATGGTCCGGACGGCGGACGACTTCTTCGTTTCCATGGGCTTCGATCCCATGCCCGACACGTTCTGGGAACGCTCGCTGATCACCAAGCCGCGCGACCGCGACGTGCAATGCCATGCTTCGGCCTGGAATCTGGACGATATCGAAGATGTCCGGATCAAGATGTGCACCGAGGTGACCGGCGAGGATTTTCAGACCGTTCACCACGAGATCGGCCACAACATCTACCAGCGCGCCTACAAGGATCAGCCGGTCTTCTACAAGACGGGCGCCAATGACGGTTTCCACGAAGCGATCGGCGACATGATCGCCCTGTCGATCACGCCCGAATATCTGGTCGAGATCGGCCTTCTGGACGCGGCCGACCTGCCTGGAGAGGATGCGGACATCGCCTTGCTGATGCAGACGGCGATGAACAAGATCGCCTTCCTGCCCTTCGGTCTGCTGGTCGACAAATGGCGCTGGCAAGTCTTCAACGGCGTGCTGGAACCGGCCCAGTACAATGACGGCTGGTGGGCGCTGCGCACCGAATACCAGGGCATCCGCCCGCCGTCGGAGCGTCCAGCCGACGCGTTCGATCCGGGCGCGAAATACCACATTCCCGGCAATACGCCCTATATGCGTTACTTCCTCGCGCATGTGCTGCAATTCCAGTTCCACAAGGCGGCCTGCGAACAGGCCGGCTTCGAGGGGCCGCTGCACCGCTGTTCGGTCTACGGGAATGAAGAAGTCGGCGAGCGCTTCAACGCCATGCTGGAAATGGGGGCCTCGCAACCCTGGCCGGATGCGCTGGAAGCCTTCACCGGCACGCGCGACATGGACGGCTCCGCGATCCTGGAATACTACGCGCCGCTGATCGATTATCTCGAAACGCAGAACCAAGGCCGGACCTGCGGCTGGAATCGCGATTAGGGTTAACCGCGCGGAAAGGGCCGGGCCGCTAGGGCTCGGTCCATGCCGATTCCCGCTGCACAGGACAGGACCAGACCGCCGACCCGCCTGAACCGGCGGGTCTTGGTCGTCACGGACAATGTGGACGGATCCGTCGCCCTGATCGGACATTTGCGGGCGCTGGGCCTGGATGTCAGTCTGAGCGCCTATGACGGCACTGGCGCCGTGGACCTTCCCGACCGCAGCCCGTCCGCCGCTCTCTGCTTCCTGTCCGACTATGTCGAACACGGCACCGACATCGTGGCCCGCATCCGCAACGCCTATGCCCCGCGGGACTTCCCGGTCTTGGGACGCCTGATGCGCGAAGCCGGGGACGATCACCCTTATGACTCCGTCCTGTACGACCCGGTCCATGCCGTGCAGGTCGCGCAGCGTCTCTATTCGCTGATCCGTCTCGGACAGATGGAGGCCGAAATCATCCGGCGCCAAGCCACGTTGCGGGACAGTTTCGGGCAGGACTTCGAGCTGGCCGATACGCCCTTGCGCCAGCCGTTCCGCGTTCTCTTCATCGGCAAGGCCGACCCGGCCTATATGGCGGTCGTGAACGCGTTGCAGGACAAGAACGTCGATGTGATCGCCGCCTTCACCTCGTTTTCCGCTTTCGACTATCTGCACGAAAGTTCGTTCGACGCCGTCGTCATCAATGCGCGCCATGGCAGCGAGCCGGCCATGACCATCGCGGAAACGATGCGGCGCAACCCGCAACTGTTTCACGTTCCGACGTTGCTGTTGGTGAACGGCGCCGAGTTCCGCGAGGCCGATGTCGCCTATTCACACGGCATCAAGGACGTGATCGACGCCGAAGCGCCCCTGTTCGAAGTCAGCGGCCGCATCCTCGAACTCGCGAACGACTGCCGGATTCACCGCCAGCTGAAAGACGAATTCGACCATATGGGCGGGCCGGACTGTTCCGATCCGGAGACGGGCGTGATGAACGCCCGGTTCCTGGAACCGCATTTGCGCCGCGTCAGCCATGATTGCCGCAGGCGCGGCGTTCCGCTGGGCATCATGACCCTGAAACTGACCGCGCGGTCCACGGCCGACCTTCCGGTCGAGACGGTCGCGTCGGCCTATGCGCAGTCGGTCCGCACCGTCTCCGGCGTGGTGCGGATGCAGGACATCGTCGCGCGCATGGACCGGACCTCGGTCATCATCGCCTTCCCGGAGGAGAACCGGCAGGACGTCGCCCGGATCGCCGCACGCATCAAGGCCCTGATCGAAACGTCCACTTTCCCGCAGATCGAGGGAGCCGGGCTGCGCATGGGCGCCGAAACGGCGATCATGATGCAAGACGATGCGCAGCATGCCCCTAACCCCAGGCGGGCGCCGGGCGCGATGACGCTGGCGGTCTAGTCTTGGCGGGTCTAGTCTAAGGCGGGTCTAGTCTAGGCGACTTCCTTCACATCGCTGTCGACGATGAGCGCCTTGACCGCGCGTTCGGCACCCTGGACCCGGGCTTTGGGCGTTCCGAAGCTGCCCTGGACGAGAATGGTCTGGTCCGGTCGCAACCGCCAGCCGCTATTCTGCGTGATGGCGTTCATGACGGCGCTTGGATCGGTCACGTCCTCGTGGCGCATGCTCAGAACGACGCCCTTGGGTCCGGCATCGACCTTCGCTACATGAGCTTTACGGCACAAGCGTTTGATCTTCATGACTTTCAACAGCGCATCGACCTCGTCCGGCAACGGTCCGAACCGGTCGATCAGCTCGGCCGCGAGCGCGTCGCTGTCGGTATCGGTTTCGAGATCCGAAATGCGGCGGTAGAGCGACAGGCGTAGATTGAGGTCTTCGACGTAATCTTCGGGGATCAGGACCGCGACGCCCAGATTGACCTGCGGCGTCCAGCTCTGGTCATGGGCCGTGTCGTCGTCCTTCAGCTCCGCGACCGCTTCCTCCAGCATGTGCTGGTAAAGCTCCACGCCCAATTCCTTGACGTGACCGGATTGCTCCTCGCCCAGCGGGTTGCCGCCGCCGCGCATGTCCAGATCGTGGCTGGCCAGGGTGAAGCCCGCGCCCAACGTGTCGAGCGATTGCAGCACTTTGAGCCGCTGCTGCGCACCCGGCGTGGCGACATGTTCGTCCGGCATGGTCAGGTAGGCATAGGCACGCGTCTTGGCCCGGCCGACCCGGCCGCGCATCTGGTAGAGCTGCGCGAGGCCGAACTTGTCGGCGCGGTTGATGATCATGGTGTTGGCGGTCGGAATGTCGATCCCGCTCTCGATGATCGAAGTCGAAAGCAACACGTCATATTCGCCGTCATAAAAGGCGCTCATGATGTCGTCGAGCGCGCCCGCCGCCATCTGGCCGTGGGCGATGACATACTTCACTTCCGGCACGTTCGTCCGCAGGAACTCTTCCAATCGCGGAATGTCGGCAATGCGCGGCGTGACGTAGTAGCTCTGCCCGCCCCGATACTTCTCGCGCAACAGCGCCTTTCGGATCGACACTTCGTCGAACGGCAGCACATAGGTCCGCACGGCCAACCGGTCCACGGGCGGCGTTGCGATCAGCGACAGGTCGCGGATGCCCGTCAGCGCCATCTGCAGGGTGCGTGGGATCGGCGTCGCCGTCAGGGTCAGCATGTGAACATCCGCGCGCAAGGCCTTGAGCCTTTCCTTGTGACGGACGCCGAAACGCTGTTCCTCGTCCACCACGACCAGACCAAGGTTCTGGAACGACACCTGCTTGGACAGGACCGCATGGGTGCCGACGACGATATCGATTTCGCCCTTGGCCAGAGCCTCGCGGGTCAGCTTCGCATCTTTGGCCGGGACCAGCCTCGAGAGCTGCCGCACCTTGACCGGCATGCCGCGGAAGCGCTCGGAAAAGGTCTTGAAGTGCTGGCGCGCCAGCAAAGTCGTCGGCGCCACGACCGCGACCTGCCGGCCCGTGATCGCCACGGCGAAGGCGGCGCGCAAGGCGACTTCGGTCTTGCCGAAGCCGACATCGCCGCAGATCAACCGGTCCATCGGCTTGCCGGACGTCAGGTCGCCGAAAACGTCCTTGATCGCGTTCAGCTGATCGTCGGTCTCCGCATAGGGAAAGCGCGCGGCAAACTCGTTATAGGCACCGTCGTCGATCTCGATGGGTTCGATCGTCTTCATCGCCCGCTTGGCGGCGATCTTGATCAGCTCCGCCGCCATTTCGCGCAGGCGGCCCTTGGCCTTGGCCTTGCGCGACTGCCACGCCACCCCGCCCAGCCGGTCCAGAACGGCGTTCTCGTTGGCATTGCCGTAGCGCGACAGCAGTTCGATATTCTCGACCGGGAGGTAGAGTTTCGCGCCCTGAGCGTATTCCAGCTCCAGCGTATCGTGCGGCGCGCCGCCAACGTCCAGCGTCTTCAGCCCCAGATAGCGCCCGACGCCGTGGTCGATATGGACGACGAGGTCGCTCGGATTGAGCGCGCTGGCTTCGGCGATGAAGTTCTTCGCCCGTCGCTTGCGTCCCCGATTGACGAGGCGGTCGCCGAGAATGTCCTGCTCGGAGATGACGGCGAGGTCGGCGTCCGGACCCGGCATCACGAAACCCTGCTCCAGCGGCAGCACGACCGCCCTCACCTCGCCCGGTCCGATGTCGAACGCGGCGCGGCCGTCGCGCGCCATCGGCACGATGACGCCTTGGTCTTCCAGCACGTTGGTCAGCCGTTCACGCGACCCTTCCGACCAGGCCGCCATCCAGACGCGGTGCTTGGTCTCTCGCAGGGCCTGGACATGCCGCGCGACCGAATCGAAGACGTTGACCCCTTCCGTCTGGCGTTCGGCCAGGAAACTACGTCCGGTGCGCGCGCCGAAGTCGACCTTGTCGCCCTCGTCCGGCGCGTCGAATGCCGTGTGCTGGCGGACCCGTAACGGCGCCGTCAGTTCCGCGAGCTCGGACGGCGGGATGTAGAGCGCGTCGGTCGGCAGCGGCCGGTACAGCCCCGCCGTCTTGGCCGGGTCGCCAGAGCCTGTGTCGCGGGCGTCCTGGTGCTCGCGCCGCGATGTGTAGAAATCCTCGATCAGCGCCTCGCGTTCCGCCATTGCCTCGTTTGCGAGGCCGTCGAAGGCGATCAGCGCTTGCGGACCGACATAGTCGAGCACGCTTTCCGCATGGTCGTAGAAAAGCGGCAGATAATGTTCGATGCCTTGCGGCCGAATCCCGTCCGTTACGGCCGCATAGACGGGATCGCGGCTCACTCCGCCGCCGAAGGCCGCGATATAGCTCTTGCGGAACTGGCTCATCGTGTCGTCTTCGATGAAGACTTCGCTGACCGGTGCGAGCGTCAGGCTCTTCAAGGCGTTCGTCGTGCGTTGCGAGTCCACGTCGAACTCGCGCAACGACTCCAGCTCGTCGCCGAAGAAGTCCAGCCGCAAAGGTGCCTTGCGGGTCGGCGGGAATATGTCGATCAGACCCCCGCGCACGGCATAGTCGCCCGGCTCGACAACGGTGGACGCGCGGACATAGCCGTTGCGCGACAGGTAGTTTTCCAGATCCTCGCGCCGGACATCGTCGCCGACCTTGGCGCGGAAGCCCGCCGCCTTGATGACCTTCCGGGGCGGCACGCGCTGCAGGATCGCCGCGACCGTCGTCACGACGATCAAAGGTTTGGACGCCTTGACGGCCAACAGGCTGTAGAGCGCCCCGGCCCGTCGTGCGGCCAGCACGCGACTGGGCGACACGCGATCATAGGGCAAGGCGTCCCAGGCCGGCAGGTTCAGAACCGGCACATCGGGTTGGAAGAAACGGCAGGCCGCGGTGAAGGACGCCGCCCGGGCATCGTCCCGCGCCACGAACAGCACGCGCCCCGAAGTCCTGACCGCCGCGCGCGTCACGACGAGCGCATCGGCGCCTTCGGGCAGGCCGGCGGCCGTCAGGCGAAGGTCGGGACCGACATATCGGGAAAGCTGTATCTGCATGACGGTTACGAAGCGCTTGAGAGGTTCGGCGGTTCCTATGAGCGCCTAGCAAGGGCTTCAATAGAAAATGCAGGCCGTTGTTCGACGACGCAGGCCCGTGGAGTCATAACCGGCCATGCATGCCGGGAACGAGGGTTGGGCCTGTCAGCCGACTTTCGGGCGGTAGGTCCGCAAACGCTCCAACAAAGGGGTCTCGTAATTGGCCGGCACGGGCAAAGTTTGGGTGATCCAGGCATAGATGTCGTGATCCTTCGCGCCGAGCAGATCCTCGAACATCAGAACTTCGGATTCGCTCAAGCCCGGCCCATGTTCACGCGCGAAACCGCCCAGGATCATGTCCGCTTCCTTGAAGCCCCGGTAGTGCGCTCGGTGGATCAGCCGCTTGCGGCGCGTTTCCAGGTCGAGGTCGTCTTGCGTGTCCATCGTATCCATGAGCCTCCCTAGGACGCTAGGACTGGATTGTCACCGCCGCGACGCTTGCGCGCGCGCTCTTGCCGCGCCACATCTGCCGCCGTGAGACCGCCTATCCTCAATCCCTGGTTCGCCGACATCCGCTCGTTGACCGGCGTCGGCGACAAGGTAGCCGACGCGCTGGAGCGGGCCTTCACCGTGCGCGCCCCGGCCCGGCTGCGCGACCTCCTGCTGACGCCGCCAGCGTCCTTGATCGACCGGTCCAACCGTCCGGGCATTGCGGGCGCGATGCAGGGCGACGTGGCGACTTTCCTCATCACGGTCGGTCGGCATACGCCGCCATCGACCAAATCGCGACCCTACCGGATCAAGGTCTATGACGATACGGGCGAGATGACGCTGGTCTTCTTCAAGTCCTACGGCTCGACGCTGCAACGGCAATTCCCCGAAGGTGCGCAGCGGCTGATCTCCGGCAAGGTCGAGATCTATCAGGCCGAAGCGCAGATGACCCATCCGGACTACATCCTCGCGCCCGACAAGGCGGACGAACTCCCGACCTATGAGCCCGTCTATCCGCTCACGGCTGGATTGTCGCCGAAGGTGGCGCGCAAGTCGGTCTGGTCCGCCCTGGAGAAAGTCAGTCTGGGCGAAGCCCTGCCGGAATGGCTCGACCCGGATTTCATCAAGGCCAATGAGTGGCCGGGCTTCAACGAGGCCGTGCTGCGCCTGCATCAACCCGATCACGTGGTGGATGTGTCGCCCAGCGCCCCGCCCTTGCGTCGTCTTGCCTATGACGAACTGTTCGCCAAACAGCTCGCCATGGCGCTGGTGCGCGAACGCAACCGCGCGATGAAAGGCGAGGCGCTGGCGGCCAAGGGCGAATATGTGCAGGACGTGTTGGGAGGGTCGCCCTTTCCGCCGACCGGGGCGCAGAGCCGCGCCTTCGAGGAGATCAAGGCCGACATGCAATCGCCGTCACGCATGGCGCGACTGCTGCAAGGCGATGTCGGCGCAGGCAAGACGTTCGTCGCCGCCTTGGCCGCCGCCTATGCCTGCGAAGCGGGGGCGCAGGTCGCCGTCATGGCCCCGACGGAAATCCTCGCGCGCCAGCACGCCGACACCCTGTCGCAGATGCTGGACCCCGCCGGATTGACGGTCGAGGCCCTGACGGGCCGCGACAAAGGCGGGCAGCGCAAGGCGATCAATACCGGCCTCGCCCAAGGCCACATCGATGTCGTGGTCGGTACGCACGCCCTGTTCCAGGACGGGGTGGAGTTCGGCCGGCTCGGGCTGGTCGTCATCGACGAACAGCACCGCTTTGGCGTGCGGGACCGGTTGCGACTGACGGAAAAAGGCGACGCGCCGGACCTGCTGGTCATGACGGCGACGCCGATCCCGCGGACCCTGGCCCTGACCAGCTACGGCGATCTTGACATTTCGATCCTGGACGAAAAGCCCGCCGGTCGGCAGCCGATCCAGACGGTCGCCCTGCCCCTGCAGCGCATGGACGACGTCATCGACGCCATCGGTCGCGCCGTGGAGGCGGGCGACCAGGCCTATTGGGTCTGCCCGCTGGTCGAAGACAGCGACGTCAGCGATCTGGGCAGCGCCGAGGACCGGCACCGCCAGCTGACGGCCATATTCGGCGAGAAGGTCGGTCTTCTGCACGGCCGCATGAATGCGCTGGAAAAGGAATCGGTCAGTCGCGCCTTCAAGGCGGGGCGCTACGACATTCTCGTCGCCACGACCGTCATAGAGGTCGGCGTCGATGCGCCCAACGCCACCGTCATGGTGATCGAACATGCCGAACGGTTCGGTCTGGCCCAGCTGCACCAATTGCGCGGCCGTGTCGGACGTGGCGACAAGGCCTCATCCTGCATCCTGCTCTACAAGAACCCGCTGTCGCAAAACGGCAAGGAACGGCTCAACATCCTGCGGGAGAGCGAAGACGGGTTCCTGATCGCCGAAAAGGATTGGGAGTTGCGCGGGTCCGGCGACCTGCTCGGCGCGGCGCAGTCCGGTCTGCCGCGCTTCCGCCTCGCCAATCTGGACAAGCACCGCGACCTGCTGGAAACGGCGACGCAGGATGCGCGCCTGCTGGTCGAACGCGATCCCGCTTTGACGAGCGAGCGGGGACAGGCCGCGCGCGTGCTGCTCTATCTGTTCGAACAGGACCACGGCATCGCCATGATGCGCGCGGGGTGATTGGATTTCCTGCACCGCTGAGACTCCCAGCGGCTGGCCCTAATCCGACAGCGTCTCGTCCGTCAGGGGAACCGTCGGTTGCTTGGCCTTGAATTCCTCCAGCGCTTCATTGGACGAGACCATGCCCCCCGAGATGATCATCTTGGCCCCCTCCTCCGGCGTCATGTCCAGCAACTTTATCTCGTCGGTCGGCGCGAACAGAAGAAAGCCGGAAGTCGGATTGGGCGTGGTCGGCAGGAAGACGCAGACATAGTCCTTGCCGTCCGCCGCCAGCTCGCGTTTCGGCGCCCCGGACAGGTCGGCGGTGACGAACCCGACGGCCCAGATGCCCTCGCGCGGATATTCGATCAGGCAGACGTCCCGGAAAGCGCGGTCCTTTTGCTGGGCGATCGTGTTCAGGATCTGTTTGATGCCGTTGTAGATCGGTGCGACCACGGGCACCTTGGCCAGTGCGGACTCGCCGACCCGCAGGATGCGGGTGCCGATCTGGTTCGACACGAAGATGCCGAACAGGGTCAGACCGACCACAGCCAGCACGACCGAAAGCAGCCAGAAAAAGGGGAAGTCGTAATAGTTGGCCGGATCGAGCGCGTCCGGCACGATGGACCAGACCGCATTGTCGATGGTCCCGATCAGCTTGCTGAGCAGCCAGAACACGGCCACAATCGGCAGCGCCACCAGGATGCCGGCGATGAACCGGTTGCGAAACCACCGGATCAGCCGGAAGCGGCCCGCTTTCGGCACCACTTTGATTTCGGGATGACTGCCTGTCATTGCCATATACCTTGTGCGCTTGCCGCTGTGCCCCCCTTGCGCTTATGGCTGTGATGAACGCCGAAGGAAAGCGAAGAAGCCTATCACGTCAATGCCGCGAACCGACGAAACCGCCAAGCGATTCTCCCTGTGGCGGAAGCTGCTGGGCGGTGCGTTCCTCGTCTTGGTCCTGGCGGCCGTTCTGGCCTGGACCTACCGCGACGACATCTTCCAGACCATTCAGGACCCCCGCCAACCCTTCCAGACCTACGATCCGCCCGAAGCGCCGATCTACAGCGATCCGGAAAGCTGGCTGAGCCAACCCGACCTGGATGTGGATCCGTTCACGTTCGATGCACTCGGCGATGTCTTCGTGGTGGTGCCGAGCGTCTATCGCGGCGGCGAGCACTACGTCCTGCCGAGCGACGATCTGCGCCGCAAAAGCAAGCTGGAACGGATCGTCAGGCCGAACTACGTCACGCCTTACGGCGACGCGGGACGGCTTTTCGCCCCTTTTTATCGCCAAGCGTCGCTCTATAGCTACATGACCACGCGCGAGGATGCGCGCCTGGCGCAGGACTTCGCCTACCAGGATGTCAAACGCGCCTTCCACACCTTCCTGAAACACAGTCCGCCGGAGCGGCCCATCGTACTGGTCGGGCACAATCAGGGGGCGGCGCACCTGATCCGCTTGCTGGACGACTTCTTTTCCGGTGAGTCGCCTCTGATCGAACGGCTCGCCGTGGCCTACGTCATCGATTACCCCCTGCCGCTGGATTTGTTCGAGACCGTGCTTGCGCCGCTGCAGCCTTGCGAGGATGCGGTGGACACGAACTGCGTCGTTGCCTTCGGCACATTCATGCCTGGCGAGGACGTTATCACGGAGCGCTTCCGGGACCGTCTACTCGTGCATGGCGGGCAGGACTATGAGAGCGTCAGCGGACGCCCGCTGCTCTGCATCAATCCGCTGACTTGGCTGCAAAACGGAAACTACGCGCCCGAACGGCTGCATCTGGGCGGCGTGGCGGCCGAAGGGCTGGAACCGGATATCCGGCCGGCCGCTAGTCCGAACCAGGTCGGAGCGCGATGCGTGAACGGCACGTTGCAGGTGGACCGCCCGCGGTCGCGCTCGCTGCGCCGCCCGATCCAGGTCGGGGCCAAGTTCAGGACGCTGCCGTCGAACCTGTTCTACGAGGATCTGAAGCAGAACGCCGTGGCCAGGGTGGACGCGCTCGTCGCGTCCGGCACCCTGCCCAAACGCGCGCGCAGGCTGGACGATCTCGACGTCGTGCCGATCCAGGACAGTCCGGTCGTGCCGGCGCAGGACCGGCCCCCGCGTTCACAATTCCCCGACCCGCGATAAACGCTAGAAAATGCGGCGCGCGGCTGGCATGGACGCGCCATGATCGCCAATTCCGTCATCGACCTTATCGGCAACACGCCGCTTCTGAAGTTGCAGGACGCCTCCAAGATGACGGGGTGCAACATCTATGGCAAGGCGGAGTTCCTCAATCCCGGCCAGTCGGTCAAGGACCGCGCGGCGCTCTGGATCGTGCGCGATGCGGAAACGCGCGGCGCATTGCGACCGGGCGGCGTCGTCGTGGAAGGTACGGCGGGCAATACGGGCATCGGCCTGGCCATGGTCTGTTCCGCCCTGGGCTATCGCTGCAAGATCGTCATCCCGCGCACGCAGAGCCAGGAAAAGAAGGACGCCATCAAGCTGCTCGGCGCGGAACTGGTCGAAGTTGATGCCGTACCCTACGCCAATCCGGGGAACTACGTTCACGTTTCGGAACGGCTCGCCAAGGAACTGAACGAAAGCGAACCCAACGGCGCGGTCTGGGCCAACCAGTTCGACAACACCGCCAACCGGCAGGCCCATGTCGAAAGCACGGCCGAGGAAGTCTGGGCGCAGACGGACGGCAAGGTGGACGGGTTCGTCTGCGCGGTCGGGTCCGGCGGCACGCTCGGCGGCATGTCGATCGGGCTGAAGCAGAAGAACCCGGACATCCAGATCGGCGTGGCCGACCCTTACGGCTCCAAGATGTTCGCCTATTACGATCATGGCGAGCTGGAAACCGAAGGCAATTCCATCACCGAAGGGATCGGCCAGGGACGGATCACCGCCAATCTGCAAGACATCGCCGTCGACCGCGCCTACCGCATCAGCGACACGGAAGCCCTGCAGATCATCTTCGAGCTCAATCAGCTGGAAGGCATCTGTTTGGGCGGGTCGTCGGGGATCAACATCGCGGGGGCGATCCACATGGCTCGCGAGCTCGGTCCGGGCCATACCATCGTGACGATCCTGTGCGATTACGGGCAGCGTTACCAATCCAAGGTCTACAATCCGGAATTCCTGCGGGAGCGTGACCTGCCGGTTCCGTGCTGGCTGTGACGCTGTCGGTCGACGCCGACCGCCACGCGGATGGCTACGTGCTGGCCGAAGCGAGCTGGGCGATGCCGGGCCGCGAGGAGCCCTTCGATCCCTATCTGCGCGACACCGCTCTCAGCATCGACACGCAGGCCATCAAGGCCGCGCCGGTGGGCGAGCGTCTGGCCGTCAGCGCCGCCATGTTCGGCAAGGCCGGACTGGACGGCACCGAACCCGTCGCAGTGTATGACCGGGTCGGATTGTTTTCCGCGCCGTGGATCTGGTGGCTGTTGCGATCGCACGGCTGTGACGCTGCTCTGGTCGAAGGATGGGGCGAGACCCGGCTCGACCCGCCGCTCGCGCCGCCAACCCAATTTCTGCCGACCCGTGATGCGGGCCTGATGAATGCAAATCGTGATGAGGTTCTCGCCGGGATCGGCACCGGTGTGCAGATCGTCGATGCCCGCCCGGCTGGGCGGTTCGCGGGGGAGACGCCCGAACCGCGGCCCGATTGTCGCGCCGGCCACATCCCCGGCAGCGTGAACGTTCCGTTCGGCCAGCTGAAAAGCGGTCGGCGCTTCCATGCGGCGAACGATCTTCGCGCTCTTTTCGACGACAAGACGATCGATCTGTCCCGACCGATCATCACGACGTGCGGATCGGGCGTGACGGCGTCGGGGCTTGCCTTCGCGCTGACGCGGTGTGGTGCGAAAAACGTGAAAGTCTATCAGGGATCGTGGGCGGAGTGGGGCGTGGACCCGGACTTGCCTGTCGAAACCGGATCATGACGCATCGACGCACGCGTTTCGCGCATCTGGGCCGTCCGGAGCCGACACTCGCCACACCGGTCAATCACCCCGTCGAGCGGGCGTCGACGCTGTTGTTCGACAAGTCCGAAGACCTCTACCGTAGCGATTTGCGCGGTTACGGCCGTCACGGCAGCCAGGTCCACGACGCATTGAAACGCCTCTTCGTCGATTTGGAAGGCGGTGCGACGGCGCAGCTCTACCCGTCCGGGGTCATGGCGTGCACTCAGCCGGTCTTGAGTTTCGTGCGTCCCGGCGATCATGTGCTTCTGACGGACAGCGCTTACGGCCCGACCCGATTCTTCTGCCAGACCTTCCTGAAACAGATGGGTGTCGAAACGGAGCTCTACGATCCGCGCATCGGCGCCGGGATCGAGGCGCTGATCCGGGACAATACGGCTGTCGTTCTATTGGAAAGCCCAGGCTCGCTCACTTTCGAGATTCAGGACATCCCGGCGATCAGTGCGGCGGCGCGCAAGCGAGCCGCCGTGACGATCGTGGACAATACATGGTCGGCCGGGCTGACCTGCAACCCGCTCGCGCTTGGCGCGGACATCACAACTCATTCGGCGACCAAATATTTCGGCGGGCATGGCGACCTGCTTTACGGCGGCGCGATCTGCGCGTCCGAAGATCACGGTTCGACACTGGCTTTGACGGCGAAGCAGCTCGGTGTCGCCAGTTCGCCGGACGACGCCTATCAGGTGCTGCGCGGTTTCCGCTCCGTCTCGGCACGGTTTGCACAGCAGGAGCGCACGGCCGAGGCCTTGGCGCGTTGGCTGGCGGACCGGGATGAAGTCCGGCAGGTTTTGCATCCCGCTCTGCCCTCCCATCCGGACCATGCACTCTGGCGGCGCGACTTTTCGGGCGGTGCCTGCCTGTTCGGTGCGGTCCTGGCGCCTGGGCCCGTCGTTCAGGTCGATCGCTTCATCGACGCGCTGCGCCTGTTCGGGGTCGGTTTCTCCTACGGAGGCTTTGAAAGCCTCGCCATCCATTGCGATCCGCAACTCAAGCGCAAATTCGGCGAGCCGTTCGAAGGCCCGCTGGTTCGCTTCGCCTGCGGGTTGGAACATCCCGACGACCTGATTGCCGATCTGGAACAAGCGTTTGCGCAATATTCTTGATGTCGTTTGGACGCTGGCCAAACTGGTCCTGATCGCCGGGCTGATCGCGCTTGGATCCTGCACGATGGCGCGGACCCTGTTGAAACAGGCACCAACCGAACTGCCCGAAGGTTGGCAGCCGGACCCGCGCGCGCTACTGCCGGAAGAACTTGCGCGTTCGCTTTTGCAGACGGAGATCTACGGCGATCTGTCGCTTGTGCCCGGAATCGCCGTCCGGTCCTCCGCCGTCCTGTCCGGCAGCGCGGTCGAGGGTCTGGGCACATTGACGCAATGGCAGCTGAAGATCGGATACGGCGCTGCGGAACGCAGGGTGGACCTTGTCCTGGTGATGCCGAACGCCCACCCGTCGGCCCCCGTCATCCTGTCGCAGAACTTCTGCCCCAATGACGATGTCGTGCCGTTGCCGGGCGTTGCATACCCTTCGGACAGTTCGTTCGATTGTGCCGGCGGCGGCCTGTTCGGATCGCTCATGACCGGCATATTCGGACGCTATATCGTGACGCCGCCGCTGCAGACCATACTGGAACGCGGTTACGGATTCGCCGCGCTCTACCCGTCCCAACTCATCCCGGACAGCGCCGAGGACGGCATGGCTGTGCTGGATGCGATGTTTCCAGCGGCAGACAATCGTCCCGGCGCGCTGGCCGTCTGGTCGCAACTCTTCGGCATCGCGGCCGAACTGATCGAAGAAGAACAGGGTTCGCGGCCCTTCATCGCCTACGGGCATTCGCGTTTCGCCAAAACGGCGTTGCTGGCAGGCGCTTGGTCCGACCGGATCGACGGCGTGATCGCGCATCAGAGCGGAACGCTCGGCGCCTCTTCGGTCGACGACGAAGACGGCGAACCGGTCTCGGCTCTCTTATCGTCCTATCCGCATTGGGCTGGCCCAGGTCTGGAGCGTCATGCCGGCAACCCCTCCGCCTTGCCCGTCGATCCCGCCGATCTTCTGAACATGCTTGGCGACAAGCCCGTCCTGCTCGGCAATGCGCGGCGCGATGTCTGGTCGGATCCGTGGGGCGCATTCAAGGAAGCCAAACGGGCTTGGGGCGAGGATTTCACCGCCGCGCGACCCGGCGATTTCGATCCGGCCGCCCGCAAGGCCTATTGGCTGAGGCCGGGAACGCACGGCGTGGTCAAGGAAGACTGGCCGGCCTTTCTCGCTTTCCTCGACGCGCATTTCGGCAAGGCGCAATAGCGGAAGATGGCGACCCCGGGAGGACTTGAACCCCCAACCTGCAGATTAGAAGTCAGCTGCTCTATCCAGTTGAGCTACGGGGCCGGTCTTCGCGCGTGCGCCTAATGCGTCCAGGGAAGCTTGCGGTCAAAGGAGAAATTGTCGGAATAGGCGCGCGGGATGCGTTTGGGCTCCTGCGAGCCGTGCACGCGGTGCGGGATGTCGTTGGCCTTGGCATAGGACACGGCCTCTTCCAGCGTGTCGAAGGTCATGCGGATCTGTTCGCGCGTGTCGGTCGAGACCGCATTGCCGGTCAGCGGATCGATGGCGCGCGGTTCGTCGGTGTCGAATTCCAGGATCCAGTGATGCGTCCGCGCACGGCCCGAGCTCATGGCGGATGGGCGGGGCCTGTAGATCTTCGCATACATGGACACGGCGATATAGGCGCGGCCGGACCTTCGCAAGACGGCAGTTTCGCGCGCCGCTCAATTGTTGCGGTGGAACGCGTCGTTCAGTTTCTGTTTGACGCTGCGCGGATCGTCCTTGCCGGTTTCGGGCGCGGCAGCGCGCAATTGCGACCGTATCGC
The DNA here is from genome assembly GCF_947498175.1 of uncultured Algimonas sp. Classification (GTDB taxonomy): domain Bacteria; phylum Pseudomonadota; class Alphaproteobacteria; order Caulobacterales; family Maricaulaceae; genus Litorimonas. The sequence continues at coordinate 414,196 of NZ_CANMJB010000001.1, forward strand.
TTCGAAATCCGTCGTGTTGCGTCGTTTGACATCTTTCTGCAGCGAAGGCGCCGCCGCCACTTTCTGGGCGAGCGTCGTCTGGGGCGGCATGGCGGGCGATCCGGCTCCGCGCGAAGCGGCCGCGATCGGCGTCTTGCTGCGCCAGCGGGCATAGACGGATTTCATCATGTCCGGCGTCGCCTGGTCCTTCGACCAGAGGCCGGTAAAGGATGCACTGGAACTATGCGGCCGGTACTTCTCCGCCAGCGTGTTGAGCAAGACCCGCATCGGCATGTTGACCGCTTCGCCGAACACCATCGCTTCGGCCGTTCCGAGCGAGGGCAGGAAGTCGAGCAGGTCCGCCGCGCCTTCCGGGACGGCCGCCTTGACGAAATTCTGGTCGACCTCGTTCGACAGACGCATCGAGAACACGGTGGAGCATTGCGACAAGGTGCTGGGTTCCAGCTCCGAAGGGCGCTGCGAGATGATGCCCAGCGATACGCCGTATTTCCGGCCTTCCTTGGCGATGCGCGATATGATGCGGCGCGTCGCATGAAAGCCCTGGCTCGGATCGCGCGGAATGTACCGGTGCGCCTCTTCGCAGACCAGCAGGATCGGGATCTTGCGGTTCGACCACATCGCCACTTCGAACGCCAGACGGCTGACGACGGAGACGACGATGTTCAGCATTTCCGACGGGATGGACGAGAAATCGAGGATCGAGATCGGCTTGCCGTTGACCGGCAGGCGGAAGATGCGGCCGACGATTTCGTCGATCGGCCGCGGCATCGCCTGGTTGCGGAAGATGAAGGCGTAGCGCGGATCGCCCATCAGGGTGGCGATCCGGCGGTTCAGCCGTTTGTAGGGCTGGAGATTGGAATTGTTTTCCAGCTTGCCCATCTCGTGGTTGAGGATCTTGAGCACGTCATGAATGCGGTACGGCACCGGGCTGTCCAGCGTGATGTGCGTGGCGCGTTGCAGTTCCGCTTCCAGATCGTCCAGCTTGACCTGCGCGCTGACGTCGCCGCTTTGCAACGAACGGTCGTAAAGCCGTTTCGCCGTCAGGATGACATCGTTGAGGATTTCCTCTTCCTCGCGCGAATGGTCTTCGATCTCGGAGGTCAGCAAGGCGACGGTTTCGACGAAGTCGAACATCCACAGCGGCAGGTCCAGCGTTTCTCCGGTGATGACTTCCGCCCATCGGCCGAAGCTGCGGGAATATTCGTTGTGCGGGTCGAACAGGACGATATGCCCCGCCGGGTTGGTCTGCAGCACGGCTTGCAGGATCAGGGCGACCGCACAGGACTTGCCCGACCCCGTCGAGCCGATGATCGCGAAATGCTTGGACAGCATGTCGTCGGTCCGGACGCGCGCGACGATCGACGGATCCTGCTGCATTCGCCCGATCTCGATGGTGGGGACGTTCTCCTTGCTGAAGATCAGCTGCAGATCGGCCGGCGACATGGTGTAGACGGGCTCGTTCAGCACGGGGAACGTCCGCACGCCCCGGAAGAACTTGGTCTGGCGCGTGGTCGGGTTGGTGGTGATCTCGCCCAGAATGCTCATCCGGGCCAGGCAACCGTCGCTCATGCCTTCGTCGTCGACAGCTTCGATTTCCAGCGATGTCACCATGGCGACGACGATCGACGCGCTGGTCAGGATCTTCAGGATCGTGCCGATCTGCGCGAGCTGCAGACGGCCGTCGCGGATCAGGGACTTGTTGATGGAGATCACGGCTTCCGACGACCCGACCGTGACGATCCGGCCGATTTCGACCTGCGCGACGGACCGCTGAACGTTACCGGCGGGCACGGCCGCCTGCCCCTGTCCCATATGGTTTGGAATCATAGCCTCGCCTCTTCGCGCCAGTGACTAAGACGGAAGGCGTTAAGACGGGCTTACAAGTCGTGATGATGTCTGGTCGGGGAGACTGGATTCGAACCAGCGACCCTCTGTTCCCAAAACAGATGCGCTACCAGGCTGCGCTACTCCCCGTTCCAGACTGAGCGGCTCATAGCCGCTCGGCGCACAAGCGCAAGCGTCTAACTGCCGAAAAACGGATGCACGACGATGTCGCCCGGCTTGATGCCGAGTTCGAGCGCCCGCCCGCCTTTCAATTCCACCACGCTGGCCACCACGGCTTCCGAACTGGCCGAGCGCAATTTGTAGGGTTGCGCCATGTGCTCGATCTTCAGGATCTTGCCGTTGGAGCGCACGAACAGGATGTCGAGCGGGATTGCCGTATTCTTCATCCAGATGGTGGATATCTTGGGTTCGTCGAACTCGAAGATCATGCCTTCATCGTCGCCCATCGCGTCGCGCCACATCATGCCGCGCGCTTGCTGGTCCAGCGTTTTGGCTTCTTCGACCATGAAGACGTGTTCCCCGTTCTCCGACTGGATCGTCAGCGGAACCGGATCGCCGAATTCAACCATGTCGTCCTGCGCGGTCTGCGCAAGCGCAGGTGCGGCGGCAAGGGCGAAGATAGCGGTCAGGAACAGGCGTTTCATGGCGCAAGCCTGTAGCCAAGCGGGAGCGGCCTGTCAGGTCGAAATCGCATCAGGGGAAGGAAAAGCAACTGGCAGTCCCTAGGGGAATCGAACCCCTCTTTCCAGGTTGAAAACCTGGCGTCCTAACCGATAGACGAAGGGACCACGCAGTTGCGAGCCGCCATATATGAAAGTGGGTCGGGGCTTTCAAGCGGAAAAAGTCGCCGCGCGCCCGACTATTTGCAGCGCGATTGCCGGATCAATCCGCCCACGCCATGTCCGTCAGATGGAAATCGGCGCGGGTCTGGCCCTTGTAGCGATTGCTCTTGACCTGCCCGAGCAAGTGCACCCGTCGCTCCCCAGCTTCGAGCAAAGCCAGTCCCAGATCGGTTTCGTCGCCCCGAAACAGGATACCCGATAGGCGGTCGCCGCCGCGCCCTTCGGCCGTGAACCGGACATGGCCGCCATTCAGGCGATTCGCATAGACGATCTTTACACCGGACACGGCGAACGCCGGGCGTGGGTTCATCGGACCATAGGGTCCGGCCGCTTCGATCTTGCCGAGCAGATCCGGCGTCACGCCGCCGGCCGACAGCGCCATATCGGCCTTCGCGACCGGTGCGGCGCGAGCCGTCGCGACATCCGGGGACAAGCGGTCCTCGATCCAGTCGGTGAATCGCGGCAAGGCTTCCCGCCCGATCGTCAGACCGCCCGCCATGGCGTGACCGCCGCCGGATGACAGCAATCCCGATTTCTTCGCTTCGACCAGAGCGGACCCCAGATCGACGCCGCGAATGGACCGGCCGGATCCCTTCCCCGTGCCGTCATCGTCGATGCCGATGACGATGGCGGGCTTTTCGAACCTGTCCTTGAGGCGTCCCGCGACGATGCCGATCACGCCGGGATGCCACCCTTCCATCGACGCCACGATGACGGCACGGTTGGCCTGGCGTTCGGCCTGTTCGATGGCGCCACGCAGCATGTCGTCCTGCATGGCGCGGCGATCCCGATTCAGACGGTCTAGCTCGTAGGCGTGGGCCGTGGCGATCGCCTGATTATCCGTCGAGAGCAGCTCCGCGCCCATTTCGGACCGGCCGATCCGGCCACCGGCATTGATCCGTGGTCCCAGAACGAACCCGAGATGGTAGGTCGTATAGGGCGGCGCCGTATTGGCGATGGCCGACAAGGCATTCAGCCCTGCGATCCCCTGCCGGTCCATGACCTGCAATCCCCGTTTGACCAGCAGCCGGTTGAGCCCGGTCATGGGCACCACGTCGCACACCGTGCCAAGGCCGGCCAGGCCGAGCAGTTCGCGGATGTCCAAGCGCGGATCGAGTCCGCGACGCTTCGCTTCGCGGTTCAGGGCAACCACCAGCATGAAGGTGACGCCGGCCGCCGCCAGATGGCCGAGCCCGCTTGCGTCGTCGGGCCGGTTCGGATTGACGATCGCGGCCGCCGGCGGCAATCCGTCCATGAGGTGATGATCCACGACCACGACGGGCAGGTCGAGGTCGGCCGCCCCTGCCAGGGCCTCGTGCGCCGCCGCGCCACAGTCCAAGGTCACGACGAGATCCGTGCCGTCCGCCTTGAGCGTTTCGAACGCCTTGACCGACGGGCCGTAACCGTCGCGGACCCGGTCGGGCACATGCAGGCCGAACGTGTAATCCAGCCCCCGCCCCCATCGCATCATCTGGGCCGCCGACGTGCCCCCATCGACGTCATAGTCCGAAAACAGGGTGATCTTCCGGCCAGCCTGCAGAGCATCGAGGATCAACGAAGCGGCCTTGTCCATATCCGTCAGAACGGACGGATCGGGCAGATCGGCCTTGAGCGTCGGATTCAGATAACGCTGCGCCGCCTCGCCAGCCACGCCGCGACCGGCCAGAAGCGCGGACACGACACGGTCGCACCCCGACACCTGTTGGAAGGCCTCGATGGCGGCGTCGTCGGTGCGCGTCTCCCACCGTCGGCCGAGAATGGACCGCTCGACCCCCAGCAAGGGGCGCGGCTCGTTCATCCTGTCTCGCCGGGACCGTAGGGCCGGGACGAGCGGAGCCTCTGCACCGCATTGTCGACGGAATTCATGACGAGCGTGTGCGTTTCGGCACGGCCGTTCCGGATCTTCACCCCATCGAGCAAGGATCCCTGCGTGACGCCTGTCGCGGAAAAGATGGTCGGACCTGCCGCCAATCCTTCCAGATCGTAGACCGTGTCCAGATCGTCGATGCCGACGCGGCGCGCCCGCGCGACTTCGTCGTCATTGCGGAAATGCAGGCGGCCCTGCATCTGGCCGCCGATGCAACGCAGGGCGGCCGCGGCGAGAACGCCTTCCGGCGCGCCGCCTTGGCCGATATACATGTCCGTCTGGGTGTCCGGGTCCGTCGTGCTGATGACGCCCTGCACGTCGCCGTCCGTGATGAGGCGGACACGCGCATCGATGTCGCGCAAGCTATCGACGATGTCGGTGTGGCGGGACCGGTCGAGCACGCAGACCGTCACGTCGCTCGGCCGGACGCCCTTGACCTTGGCCAGACGCTTCACATTGTCTGCCGCGCTGTCGTTGATGTCGATCGTGCCGTCCGGATAGCCTCGGCCGATGGCGATCTTGTCCATATAGACGTCGGGCGCGAACAGCAGCCCGCCCTTGGGCGCGAACGCCATGACGGCCAGCGCATTGGCCATGGCCTTGGCCGTCAGCGTCGTGCCTTCCAGCGGATCCAGAGCGATGTCGATTTCCGGCCCTTGGCCGGTGCCGACTTCCTCGCCGATATAGAGCATCGGGGCTTCGTCGCGTTCCCCTTCCCCGATCACGATGCGGCCGCGGATCGCCATGGCGTTCAGGCCTTGGCGCATGGCATCGACCGCCTTCTGATCGGCGGCCTTTTCACGGCCGCGGCCCACCATCTCGGACGCGGCGATGGCCGCCTGTTCCGTCACCAGTGCGGCCTGCACGGCCAGGGCTGCATTGAATTCCATAATCTTCACCGTTCTTCGTATCGTTCCAAGGGATGCCGCGCGGGCGGCAGGTCATTCATGATGCGGGCATATTATCCATGGTGCGCAGGGCACCGGCATCGCCTTGCAACATGTGCCTGATGTTGCGCGCGGCCTGCCGGATGCGTTGTTCGTTCTCGACAAGGGCGATCCGGACATAGCCTTCCCCGTTTTCACCGAAACCGACGCCGGGCGATACCGCCACGGACGCGTCCTGCATCAGTAGTTTCGAGAACGCCAGCGACCCCATGGATCGGTAGGCGGGCGGCAGTGGCGCCCAGGCGAACATGGACGCGTCCGGAGCCGGGATCGTCCAGCCCGACCGCCCGAAGCTTTCCACCAGCACGTCCCGGCGCGCCTTGTAGGTCGCCCGGGCCTGTTCGACCGGATCCTCCGGCCCGTCCAGCGCCGCACAGGCGGCCACCTGTATCGGCGTGAAAGACCCGTAGTCGAGATAGGACTTCACCCGGGTCAGCGCGGCGATGAGCCTTTCGCTGCCAACGGCGAAACCCATGCGCCATCCGGCCATGGAATAGGTTTTGGACAAGGAGATCGTCTCGACGGCCAGAATGTCGTGTGCCCCGGGCACTTCGAAAACGGACCGCGGCGGGTCGGCAAAGTAGATTTCCGAATAAGCCAAGTCCGACAAGACGATGATATCGTTGGCTTTCGCGATCGCGACGATTTCCTCGTAGAAGGACAGGTCGCAGGTCATGCCGGTCGGGTTGGACGGGAAGCAGACGACGATCGCGAGGGGCGGCGTGTCGGCTTCGGCCAATGCCGCTTTCACGCCGGCCAGATAGTCTTCGGCCGTTATGGCGGGGATGGCCTTGATCTCGGCACCCGCGATGATGAAGCCGTAGGCGTGAAGCGGGTAGGATGGATCGGGGGCATAGATGATGTCTCCCGGTGCCGTGATCGCCTGTGCCAGATTGGCGAAGCCCTCCTTGGATCCCATCGTGGCGATGATCTGCGTCTCCGGGTCGAAACTCACCCCGAACCGGCGTTCGTAATAGCGGCCGCAGGCCTGTCTCAGGCCCTTGATGCCGCGCGATGCGGAATAGCCCGTGACCTTGGGCTTGCGCACCGTCTCGACCAGCTTGTCGATGACATGGCCGGGCGTCGGCAGATCGGGATTGCCGAAGCCGAAATCGATGATGTCCTGCCCCGCGGCGCGCAGTTCGGCCTTCAGCTTGTTGACTTCGGCGAAGACGTAAGGGGGAAGGCGCTGGATGCGATGAAATTCGTCCCGAAACACCTTGTCGGGGTTGGGCCAGTTCATTGAGGGTCGTCCGCCTTGTAGGCGCTGGCCGCCGCCTTGGCGCTTTGGAAGCGCCGGTCGAATTCGGCCGGGTCCAGCGGCGGAACGCTTTCGGGCGCGTCGTCGAGATCGTAGAGTTCCAGCATGCGGCGCGCCGTGACGTCCCAATCCTGCGCCGTCCTGACGTCCGTGGGAATGGCCTGCGTTTCGTCGACCCGGGGGAAACTGCGCTCCAACTGCGCGATGTCCTGCTCGAAGTCGGATTCGCCCATGAACTCGACGTCCGGCAGATCGACGGACGCGCAGGCGCCGAGCGGCGAAAGAAAGGCTGCTATCGCGAAGGCGTACCGGAGTCTCATGGCGGCCGAGTAGCGCATAATGCCGGGCCAGCCTACCCCGCCCTTGGCTTAAACTATGGAAACAGGGGCGCAGCGCCCAGTCCCAGCGTTTCGTCCCATCCCTGGACCAGATTGTAGTTCTGGACCGCCTGGCCGCTCGAGCCCTTGGTGAGGTTGTCGATGACGCAGATCAGGATCGCCCGGCCGGGTGCACGGTCTTCGAACACACCGATCCGGGCCTGGTTCGAGCCGCGCACATGCCGTGTTTGCGGCACCTCGCCTTCCGTCAGGACATGAATGAAAGGGGCTGATTCGTAACGTTTTTCATAAAGCTTGCGCAGTGCGGACACAGACATGCCCTCGGCCAGTTCCATGTAACAGGTCGCGATCATGCCGCGGTTCATCGGCAACAGATGCGGCGTGAAGCTGAGAGGCGAGGCGTGACCGGACCGGCGCAGTTCCTGCTCCATTTCGGGCGCATGGCGGTGGTTACCCACGCCGTAGGCCTGCGCGCCGTCGGACAGTTCGGAAAAGTGCAGACCTAGGGTCGCCTTGCGGCCCGCCCCGGTCACCCCTGTCTTTGCATCGACGATGATCGTCCGGTCGAGGAAAGCCCCGGCCTGGACGCCGGGCAGCAAGGCCAGAAGCGTGCATGTCGGAAAACAGCCGGGACAGGCGATCAGCCGCGCGCCCGGCAATCTGTCCCGGGCAAATTCCGTCAGTCCGTAGACCCGGTCCGATAGAAGGTCGGGTTGCGTGTGCGGCGACCCGTAGACGGTCTCGAACAGCGCGGGGTCGTCCAGTCGGAAGTCCGCGGACACGTCGATGACCGTCTCCACCTGTTCCAGCGCCCGCGCGATGGCGGCTTGACCTGTGGAGTGCGGCAGGCAGGAAAAGACCACATCGACTTCCGACAGGTCGATGGCGTCCAGAGTCTGCGTCTCAGGCAGATCATGGCCGACGAAATTGTCGAAGACGCGGCTGTAGGGCTCGCCCGCACGTCGGTTGGCGGACAGAGCCTTGATGCGGATGTTCGGATGGGACTGGAGCAAGCGCACCGCTTCGGCGCCGGTATAGCCGCTTGCTCCGAAAATGGCGGCGTTCTTCATGCGAGCCTCCAAACAAAAAGGCGCTCCGGATGATCCCGAAGCGCCTTGAAGAGCCGTAAATGGCCGTCTTGTCTAGCGTTTCGAGAACTGGAAGCTCTTGCGCGCTTTCGCCCGGCCATACTTCTTGCGCTCGACGACGCGCGAATCGCGCGTGATGAACCCGGCCGCCTTGAGCGGACGACGCAAAGCAGGCTCGTAATAGGTCAGCGCCTTGGTGATACCGTGGCGCACGGCCCCGGCTTGGCCGGACAGACCGCCACCCTTGACAGTGGCCGTCACGTCGTAGCTATCCACGCGGTCGGCGACCTGGAAGGCCTGAGCGATGATGAGGCGCAGCACGGGCCGCGCGAAATAGGTTTCCTGATCGCGACCGTTGATCATGATTTTGCCGGAGCCCGGCTTGATCCAGACGCGGGCGATGGAGTTCTTGCGTTTGCCGGTTGCATAAGAGCGGCCGTGCTCGTCGATCTTGGGATCGGGAAGCGGAATGTCCTGGGCCGCTTCGGCGCCCTGGTCTTCCATGGCGGCCTTGAGGTCTTCGAGGCTCGTGGCAACGACAGTGTCCTGGTCGGTCATTGTCTTAGGCTCCCTTGACGTTTTTGCGGTTGGCGGACTTCCAGTCCACCGTGACGGGGTTTTGCGGTCCGTGCGGATGCTCCGCTCCGGCATAGACGCGCAAGTTGGAGAGTTGCTGGCGCGCGAGGGGCGATTCCTTGGGCAACATGCGCTGCACGGCCTTGCGCATCACGCGGTCGGGAAAGCGTCCGTCCAGGATCTTGGCCGGGGTGGTTTCCTTCAGCCCGCCCGGGTGACCGGTATGGCGGTAATAGACCTTGTCCGTGAGCTTGTTGCCCGTGAACTTCACCTTGTCGGCATTGATGATGATGACATTGTCGCCGCAATCGATGTGCGGTGTGTAGTCGGGACGGTGCTTGCCGCGCAGGCGCAGGGCTACGAAACTGGCGAGACGGCCGACGACGGCGTCTTCGGCGTCCACGACGATCCAGGTCTTTTCGACCTCCGCCGTCTTGAGAAATTTAGTCGTCTTCATGGTGACCTCGGAAATAACGAAAGGCCCGCGCTGTGGCGGACCTTCCGGAAAAAGGATTGGGCGCGACCTACAGAGCGCCCACCGACCCGTCAAGACTCGCATGCATGATTCAGGCTTTAAATGTCCATAGCTTTCAATGCATTACAGAAACGGTATTTCAATACCGTAACTCTTTGCGACGATAGAGCATCCAGACCGAAGCGATGAAGACGAGGATCGAACTGAACTGGTGCAACAGCGACAGGTTCAGCGGGGCGACAGCCAGCAAGGTCCAGATGCCGAGCGCGACCTGCCAGATCAACAGGGCGCCGAGCACGATGACCGGAAGCTGCATGGACGGTTTTCGCAGAAGCCGGAATGCCAGGACCGCGAACACGCCCAGTAGCAGATAGGCAAGCATACGGTGATTGAACTGGATCGCCGCGGCGTTTTCGAACAGGTTGCGCCAGACTGGCTGCTGGAACCAGTAGCCGGAGGGTATGAGCCGTCCGTCCATCAACGGCCAACTATTGAAGGTCTTGCCGCTGCCCGTGCCCGCCACGAAGGCCCCGGCGATGATTTGCAGGAAGACCAGACCGAGAAAGAGGGGCGCGAGCCAACCGGCCCTTCGGCCGACGACCGGACGCCAGCCGCGACGGCCATCCATGAACAGCCAGATCAGCAATCCCAGAATGACGAAGGCCATGCCCAGATGCGTGGCGAGCCTGTACTGGCTGACCGACACCATGCCGTCTTGCAGGCCGGAATAGACCATCCACCATCCGATCGCGCCCTGCAGGCCGATCAGCAGCAGGACAGCGAACAGATGCAGCCCCCTGCCCCGCGGCAACCGTTTGGACACGAGCAGGATCAGGAACGGCACCGCGAAAGCCATGCCGATGATGCGGCCGAGCTGCCGGTGCGCCCATTCCCAGAAATAGATGAAGCGGAACCCATTCAGATCCATGCCGGGATGCTCGGCTTCGAATTCGGGAATCTGCTTGTAGCGTTCGAATTCGGCGATCCAGGCCTCCTGCGACAGGGGCGGCAGCGCGCCGCTAATCGGCGCCCATTCCGTGATTGACAGGCCCGAATTGGTCAGCCGCGTCGCCCCGCCGATGACGATCATGGCGACGACGAGCGCGATCATGAAACCCAGCCAAGCCGTCACCCATCCAGGCGTCCGATGATCGAAGGAAACTGACATGGGCCTCATATAGAGGAAGCGGCGGAAAACGGGCTGCGACAATCGCAGCCGGATCGTCGGAAAAATACGATGCGAGTGGTCGGAGTAGCAGGATTCGAACCTGCGACCCCACGCCCCCCAGGCGTGTGCGCTACCGGACTGCGCCATACTCCGTCCGCTCGTGGAGGCGGCCTATACGCAGAGGCGCACGGACCTGCAAGAGCGCAAACGCGGGGCGAGCATCACGCCCTTCAGCCGGATGTATCGAAGTCCGTCCAGCTATCGCGCAGCGATTTCAGCCGTGACAAGGCGCTCTCCAGCCCTTCCACGTCCGCATCGGACGGCTCGGACGCCTCAGGCTTTTCGGGAACGGGCGGCTTGGGCTTGACGATTTCGGCAACGATCGGCGGAGCGGCTTGTACGACCTGGGGGGTCTGACCGGTCTCGATCCGGTCCGGTACGAGCGGCATGTCCGTCAGGTCGCGCTCGCGCGACGCCTGCTCGACGGATCGGCCGAGTTCGATGATCCGCTCGGATCCGCTTTTGGCGATCAGTTTCTGGACATCCTTGATCGGGTGCTTTTCGTCATGCAGCAAGGTCTTGATGCCGCGCAGGAATTCGATGTCTTCAGGACGGTAGAAACGCCGTCCGCCGCCCCGCTTGATGGGCGTGATCTGCGAGAATTTGGATTCCCAGAAGCGCAAGACGTGCGGCTGGAGGCCCAGTTCGTCTCCGGCTTCGCTGATGGTCCTGAAGGCGCGTGTCGTCTTGGCTCGCATGGATGGGTTCCTGTTGCGAATCAGACCTTATCACCGTTTGGGGCTAAGTGCCGAATCGACCCTTTCACGCAAGACCTGGCTGGGTTTGAACACGAGGACGCGCCGCGGCGTGATCGCCACTTCGACGCCCGTTTTCGGGTTGCGTCCCACCCGTTCGTTCTTGTCTCGAAGCAGGAAGGTGCCGAAGCCGGCCAGCTTGACGTTCTCGCCGTCCAGCAGCGCGCCGGATATGTGACCGATCACGGATTCGACCAGGTCGGATGAGTCAGAGCGTGACAGACCGATTTCACTATAGACCGCTTCGGCTAGATCGGCGCGCGTGACGGTTCCCCTGTTGACGGTTTTGCTACCCATGGTGGACCTTAAAGCAAATGGTGACGCGGGATAGCAAGGCGAAAGTTCGATTGATTCGGCGAAAAGGGTTTCACTTTCAGTAGCGAAGCAGGCATGCGCCCCAGGTGAAACCGCCTCCGAAGGCTTCGAGCATGATGCTGTCGCCCCTCTGGATGCGCCCGTCCCGGACCGCCGCATCCCAAGCCAGAGGCACGCTGGCGGCCGAAGTATTGGCATGCTCGGCTACGGTCGAGACGACCTGTTCGGGGCGCAGTTTCAGCTTTCGGGCCACGGCGACGAGGATGCGCTGATTGGCCTGGTGCGGAATGAACCAGTCGATCGACGGCACGTCCTGCCCCGCTTCTTCGGCACAAGTGCGGATGATGCCGGCGATGTCGGTCACGGCATGCTTGAAAACGGCGTTGCCCAGCATCCGCAGCTTGCCGACCGTCCCGGTCGCGGACGGGCCGCCGTCGACATAAAGCATATCCTTGTGCGCGCCGTTCGACCGTATGACGGTGTGGATGATGCCGCGGTCCGGATCGTCTGCGGCCTCCAACACGACCGCCCCCGCCCCGTCGCCGAACAGCACGCAGGTCGAGCGGTCCTCGAAATCGAGAATGCGTGAAAAGGTTTCGGCGCCGATCAGCAGGATGCGGTCATGCGCGCCAGACCGGATCAGGGCGTTCGCCGTGTGCATGCCGTAGAGAAACCCGCTGCAGACCGCTTGGACATCGAATGCCGCGCCGTGAGTCATGCCCAGGCGATGCTGGATCATTGTGGCCGTCGACGGAAAAGTCAGGTCGGGTGTGGATGTCGCGACGAGGACGAGGTCGAGATCGGCCGGGGTCAAGCCTGCGTTTTCAAGGGCTTTGCGCGCGGCCTTGAAGCCAAGATCGCTCGTGGTTTCGTCATCGGCCGCGAAATGCCGGCGCTTGATGCCTGTGCGTTCGCGGATCCATTCATCGGAGGTTTCAAGGCCCATGCGGTCCGCGAACTCCGCATTCTCCACGATCCGTTCGGGCAGATGACTGCCGATCCCGGCGATGACGGCGCGTCGTGTCATGTGATGAACCCGATATTGTCGTCTTCGTCGTGCAGCGCGTCGAGCCGCGCATCAATGGCGTGCATGAAATCGGTTTCGGCCAGACCGATGGCGATGTTGACCGCGTTGGCGAAACCGACGCGGTCCGTGCCGCCATGGCTCTTGATGACGATGCCGTTCAGGCCCAGGAAGACGGCCCCGTTGACACGCCGCGGATCGATCCGGTGCTTGAGCTTGAAAAGGGCGTAAGCGTTCAGGCTGGCCGTGATCTTGGACCAGATATTGCCCTGTAGCGCCTCATTGAAGAAAGTGCCGATCAGCTTTGCCGTGCCCTCGGCCGTCTTGAGCGCAACATTGCCGGTGAAACCGTCCGTAACGATGACATCCGTGCGACCGGTGGATATGTCGTTGCCTTCGACATAGCCGACATAGTTGAGGCCGAGACGGCTTTGCGAGAGCCGCTCATGCGCGGCGCGGATCACGGCGTTGCCCTTCTGATCCTCTGTGCCGACGTTCAGCAGCCCGATCGACGGATTCGCCGATTTGTGGATCGCCTTGTAATAGGCTTCGCCCATGACGGCGAATTCGGTCAGTTGCGCCGGATCGACGTCGATATTGGCACCCACATCCAGCACGACGCAAACGCCGTCCTGCTTCGGCCAGGTCGCTGCCAAGGCAGGTCGCTGCACACCCTGTTTCATGCGCAGCTGCAACTTGCTCATGGCCATAAGCGCGCCCGTGTTCCCGGCAGAGACGGCGATTTCGGCCCGACCGGCCTTGACCGCGGCGATGGTGTTCCACATCGAGCTGTCCTTGCCTCGGCGCAGGGCCTGGGACGGCTTGTCGTCCATCGAGACGACCTTGTCGGTATGGACGATCTCGCAGCGCTCGCGCGTCTGCGGCGCCTTGGCGAGTATCGGTTTGATCTTGGCGCTGTCGCCATGCAGCAGGAAACGCGCGCGCCGGCCCTTGCCCGCATGCGTCAGGAAATACTCCAGTCCCTTGACCACCATATCGGGCGCATCGTCGCCGCCCATCGCATCGACCGATATGACCAGACCGTCCAGCATCCGGCCGCTATAGTCCCCGCATCCCGGCAGTCATAGGGTTAAAGCTCTGGAAAATAGAAACGGCCGGATGTGATGTCCTCCAGACGCGTCTGTTTCAGGTCGCGTGACCATTGCACGGCATAAGCCGCGATCTTCCGGGCGAAATCCTGGTGCGCATCGTCAGTGTCGGTCAAGCGAAGCGATTGCGCCAACACGTCCACCGCATCGGGTCCGGTCAAGGCGTCCGTATAGGTTTTCAGCCGGTCGTAGAAATGGCCGATCATCGGCTTGATGCGCTTCTTGACCCCCGTATCGCCGATGGCTTCTTCGCGCAGGGCGATCTCGAAATCGTCCTTCATTTCGTCGAACATCGCTTGCGTCAGCAATCGTCCGTCCTCGCCTTCGGACCTCAGCCGTTCCATCAGAACCGCCATGTGCAGGCTGATCGCATCGATGCGGCCGTCATAATCGTCGGCGAAGCGGCCGGACCCGAAGAAGCCGGGTTGGCGGGCCTGTTCCAGCAGGCGGAAATAGATGCGCCTACCGTCGCGCCGCTCCGGCAGGTCCCGGCCCATCAACCGGCCAAAAAGCCCCATATTACGCCTCCGTCATCTACCGCGCGCCATGCTTGCACCGCGTCGGCGCTTTGGCTAGGGCAACGCGACTTCGGGCGCCCTTCGATTTGAGCGGCCTAAGGGAGAGACGGTCCATGCGCAATTCGGTTGCAACCATCCTGTTGGCCAGCGGGCTCGTCCTCGCCGGGTGCAATCCCATCCTGAGGACGCATGGCTACGTGCCGACGGCCGACGCCAGGCCGCAGGCGATCAATCCGGATTCCGACACCAAGGCGAGCGTGCTGGCCGCGCTGGGCAGCCCGTCGGTCCAAGGCACGTTCGACGAGGAAGTCGAGGAAGACACTTGGTATTACATCAACCAGGTCCGGGAGCGGTACGCCTATCTTCGCCCGCAGATCCAGGACCAGTCCGTCACTGCGATCACCTTCAATCCGGACGGACAGGTCACGCGCGTGGCCGAATACGGCATCGAGGACCGCCGAATCGTGGACTATAGCGACCGCGAAACGCCCACGCGCGGACGCGAACTGTCGGTGCTGGAACAGGTCTTCGGGACGATCGGCCGCATCCCGGTCGACCGGATCGGCGGCGGCCAGCAGCAGGATGTCCCGGGCGGCCCAGGCGGTCCGCGCTAGGGCGACCTAGTCGAGCTTGTGCGTATAGCCTTGCGGGGCCACCGGTTCGCCGTTCACCCTGATGCCCTCGCCCGCAATGACCTCGCCGCACAGAGTGACCGGCAATCCGATCGCTTTCGCCGCTTCCCGGACCGGTTTTTCGAAGTCCGGATCCGCCGTGAATAGCAACTCGTAATCGTCGCCGAAGTCCTTGCCTGCGACGCAGTCCCCTTTCAGGTTCAAGGCCACCCGGCTGGCAGTGGCGATATGGCGCGCATCGATCAGGATGCCGTCCGAAATGTCGGCGCAGGCCGAAGCATAGCGGCGCAATGGCTTGCGGAATGCAAAACGCGGTTCGGGGCGCAGATAGGCTTCCTCCGCCAGATGCAACAGAGACGGGTCGTGACCGCGCGCGCGGCCTTCGACGAATTCCAGGCCTATCTCCGCCAGACCCAGTTCTCCGGTATGCCAGACCTGATGGCCGGGCCGTGCGCCTGAGCGCGTGACCATGTCGCCGGCCGGCACGTGCCCGAACACCGTCGCGCTGGCGACCAGCGGCCCCGTTCCAGACGTCGTATCGCCGCCCAGGATCGGGCAATCGAAGGCACACTGCGCATCGCTGAGACCCTGCACGAAGCCGCGCAGCCATTTCGGGTCGCGGTCCTTCGGCCAGCTGACGTTGAGCATGTAGCCGACCGGCCGGGCGCCCTTGGCGGCCAGGTCAGACAGAGCCGTGCGCAGGAGCCGTTCCGAAAAGCCGCCGCCGATCCGGCCCATTGGGAAATGAACGCCTTCGACCATCGTGTCGGATGAAACCACCAGGTCCTGACCGTCCGGGATCTGCAACAGCGCCGCATCGTCCATGAGGCCAAGCCCGCCAGGACCCGCTAGCGGACGCAGCAGCGCGATGAAGTCCGCCTCGTTCAAGAAGCGGCCTTATCTTCAGGCTTGGGATTTCTCGATCTGGAGCCGTCCGGTCCGGGGCTCTCAAAAGCCGGCAATCCGAACTCGGTTGAGCGCACCGATTTGGCGATCCTGTCGAGCACGGCATTGACCATGCCCGGTTCCTTGCCGTCGAAGAAGTCGGACGCGATGGCGACATATTCGTCGATGACGACCAAGCCGGGCACGTCGGGGCGTTTCAGGGTTTCGTAGACGGCGGCACGCAATAGCGCGCGCAGCGTCATGTCGAGGCGGCGAAGCGGCCACTTTTCAGGGAGTTGCGCGTCTAACTTCGAGTCGATTTCGGCCTGTTCGCGGATGACCCCGTTGACGACATCCTCGAAAAACGGCTCGTCCGCCGCGACCATGCCGTCTTCGTCCTCGAAACCGAACCTGTGGTTCAGGAACTCGAAGATAACGGGCTTTGACGTCGCGCCGGTCAGGTCCATCTGGTAGAGGGCCTGCACGGCCGACAGGCGAGCCTGGCGCCGCAGTTTCGGGGTCGCGCCGCTCATTTGACCTGGCCTTTCCGAAGATCGTCGCGCAGGCCGACCATCCTCATTGCCGCACGGGCCGCGA
Organism: uncultured Algimonas sp.; assembly: GCF_947498175.1. Taxonomy (GTDB): domain Bacteria; phylum Pseudomonadota; class Alphaproteobacteria; order Caulobacterales; family Maricaulaceae; genus Litorimonas. The sequence goes on from NZ_CANMJB010000001.1 coordinate 430,498, forward strand.
AGCCGCCCTTGTCTTTTTGCGATCCATCCGCCCGCGCGATGGCTTGGCCTTCATTCTCCACCGTGATGATGCCGTTGCCGATGGCGAGCTTGCGATCCACGGCCAAATCCATGAGCGCGCGCGCGCTCTCCTGGCAGACATAGTCGTAATGGGTGGTTTCGCCACGGATGACGCAACCCAGCGCGACGTAGGCGTCGAACCCGGCATCGGCATCTTCGGCGTAGCTGATGACGTGAGGGATTTCGAGCGCTCCCGGCACGGTCATCGTCATGACATCCGCACCGCTGTCTTCGAGGGCGGCCATGGCGCCGGCCAGAAGCATGTCGGAAATATGCTCGTAGAAGCGAGCTTCGATGACCAAGACTTTCATCGGCTCAGGTCCGCGTGTTCGCGAGGGGGTGGAGGCCGACGATCTCCAGATCGTAGGCGTCCAGGCCGATCAGCTTGGGCATGGTGTTGGACAGCAAGGTCATCTGGTGGACGCCCAGATGGGTCAGGATCTGCGCCCCGACGCCGTATTCGCGCACGGTCTGTTCCTTGCGGTCGATGGTGGATTTGTGCGCGCCAAGCCGTTCCAGCAGCGAATCGATCGAGCCTTCCCGGATCAGCACCAGCACGGCGTGGCCGTCATGGTCGGCCAGCACCTTCATCGCGTCCCAGATCAAACCGGAGCGCGGACTGTCCTCGGACAGGATGTCGCCCGCGAAATCGATCTTGTGGACCCTTACCAGGCTGGGATGTCCGTCGCGCGGTTCACCCCTTGAAAGCGCGACATGCTCCTTGCCGTCGAGCAGGTTGCGGTAGACGTGGATGCGGAAGTCGTCGCCGCGCTGCGAGGTGAAGTCGGACGTCGCCACATGCTTGACGAAATGGTCGCGTTCCAGCCGGTGCGCGACCAGGCTCTCGATGGTGCCGATCTTCAGGCCGTGGAATTGCGCGAACTTTACCAGATCGTCGAGCCGCGCCATGGTGCCGTCATCGTTCATGATCTCGCAGATCACGGCGGACGGGTTCAGCCCGGCCAGGCGGGAGATGTCGACGGACGCCTCGGTGTGGCCCGTGCGGACCAGCACGCCGCCTTCCTTGGCGATGATCGGAAACATGTGACCGGGGCTGACGATGTCGTCGGCGCGGCTGTCCGGATCGATGGCGACCTGGATGGTGCGCGCACGGTCGCCGGCGCTGATGCCGGTGGTCACGCCCTCGCGGGCCTCGATGGATTGGGTGAAGGCGGTCTCGAAGCGCGACGCGTTGTCGACGCTCATGTTCTTGAGGCCGAGTTCGTCGGCCCGCTGCGGCTCCATTGCCAGGCAGATCAGGCCGCGGCCGTGCTTGGCCATGAAGTTGATGGCATCGGGCGTGGCGAACTGCGCCGGGACGATGAGGTCGCCTTCGTTCTCCCGGTCTTCCGCATCGACCAGAATGTACATCTTGCCATTGCGGGCATCGTCGATGATCTCTTCAGGCGTGGCGAGATTGTAGACGTCCTGGAAGGTGGCTTCGTTCAATTGGGTCAAACCGCATCTTTCATATGCTTGAGATAGCGGGCGACATAGCGGGCGATCACGTCGATTTCCAGATTTACATCGTCGCCCGGCTGTAATGTCCCGAGCGTCGTCATCTCCGCCGTGTGCGGGATGATATTGAGCATGAACGCCCCGTCGCCAACGTCGTTGACCGTCAGGGACACGCCGTCGATGGTTATGGAGCCCTTGGGCGCGATGGCGAAAGCGAACGTGTCCGGCACGGCGATCCGGAACTGCACGGATCCGGCGACCGGTTCGCGAGCAAGGCACTGCGCGGTCGTATCGACATGGCCCGTGACCATATGACCGCCCAGCTCGTCCGCGCCGGTCAGGGCGCGTTCCAGATTGATGCGGTGGCCGACTTTCCAATCGCCCAAAGTCGTCTTCGACAGGCTTTCGTCGGAGACGTCGAAAGCATACCAGTCCGGGCCTTTCTCCACGACTGTCATGCACGCTCCGGCATGGGCGATGGACGCGCCGATATCGATCGTGTCCGTGTCATAGGCCGTCTTCACGACCATGCGCGTGTCGCCCCATTCCGAGCCAGAGCCCCGCCTGACATCATGGAGGATGCCGATATCGGTAATGATGCCGGTGAACATGGCCTAGCTTTCGTCGCCCAGCTTCTCGGATGCGATGAACTGCCCGAAATCCTCGGTCGCACGGAAATCGCGGTAGACGCTGGCATAGCGGACATAGGCGATCTTATCGAGTTCGGACAGGCCCTCCATCACCAGCTCCCCGATCTGGCTGGACGTGACATCCGCCTGGCCGGACGATTCCAACTGCCGCACGATGCCGGACACCATCTGATCGATCCGGTCTTCGTCGATCGGGCGCTTCTGCAGCGCGATACCGACGGACCGCATCAGCTTGTCCCGATCGAACGGCACGCGTTTCCCGGTATTCTTGATGACCATGAGATCACGGAGCTGAACCCGTTCGAACGTCGTGAAACGCCCGCCGCATTTCACGCAGAGCCTGCGGCGGCGCACGGCGGTGCCGTCCTCCGCCTGCCGGGAGTCCTTCACTTGGGTATCTTCGCCTGAGCAGAACGGGCAGCGCATGCGCCATCACATAGGGCAAGGCTGTAAAAGTTGCAAAGCCACGAAATTGCGGCGTGTTCGTTATATAAAACGGCGCCGGGCGGCTTCAGAGCAGGACATCAACGAAACTTATAAGTGGCTTTGGGCGCCATGCATAAAAGCAAAGGAGCATGAGGCAATAATCTTAGACCATTGAATTATAGGTGTTTTGAGTTGCTGTCATTCACACAGCAATGGTGGTGCAGCCGTGTAACTTGGCCTGGCAGGAAGGAGAAATGCGCTTCGCTAAAATCGGGCGCGGTTCAGTTTCGCGAACTCCGGTGTGCAGGCGGCAATGGCAGAGACCGGACGTCAACAGAGCCGCGCGAAGGACCTGTCACCTCCTATATCCGGAACGTGACCAAAGCCGACATAGCCCATTCCGGCCAGCCCGGGGCATATTGTCGACCTTGACGAAAAGGCTGGAACGCGGCCCCCGGCCCCGACCGATGCCGAAGACGACCCCTATGCGGAGACGCTCTCGTAGATCGGGAAGCGCGCCGTGAGCGTCTTGACGCTCTCGCGCACGCTGGCTTCGACCTCGTCATTACCTTTCGGACTGTCGACAAGGGCATCTAGCACTTCGGCCATCAGCAGGCCGATCTCGCGGAATTCCGCTGGACCGAAGCCGCGCGTCGTCCCGGCCGGGCTGCCGACACGGATGCCGGAGGTAATGGTGAACTTCTCCGGATCGTTGGGAATGCCGTTCTTGTTGCAGGTGATGTAGGCCCGGCCGAGCGCCTTCTCGGCCGCCCTGCCCTTTACGCCTTTGGGCGTCAGATCGATCAGGGCCAGATGGGTGTCGGTCCCGCCGGACACGACGGCGTAGCCTGCCTCGACGAGTGCCCCGGCCATGGCGCGGCAGTTTTCGACGACACGAGCGGAGTAATCCTTGAATTCCGGCTGCAGGCAATCGCGGAAAGCCACGGCCTTGGCCGCGATGACGTGCATCAGCGGCCCGCCCTGCAGTCCCGGGAAAATGGCCGAGTTGAACTTCTTGGCCAGCGCTTCGTCATTGGTCAGGATCATGCCGCCGCGCGGCCCGCGCAAGGTCTTGTGCGTCGTCGTCGTCGCCACGTGGGCATGCGGGAAAGGACTGGGATGCACGCCGCCCGCGACGAGCCCGGCGAAGTGGGCCATGTCCACGTGCAGGTAAGCCCCGACCTTGTCCGCGATCTCGCGGAAGCGGGCGAAGTCGATCACGCGGCTATAGGCGGAGCCGCCGCAGATGATGATCTTGGGCTGGTGCTCCACGGCCAGACGCTCGACCTGGTCGTAGTCGATCAGGTGGTCGTCATCCTTCACGCCGTAGGACACGGCATTGAACCATTTGCCGGACAGGTTGGGCGGCGCGCCGTGGGTCAGGTGCCCACCGGACGCCAGATCCATGCCGAGGATCGTGTCGCCGGGCTTGATCAGGGCGAGAAAGACCCCCTGATTGGCCTGCGAGCCGCTATTGGGCTGGACGTTGGCATATCCGCAGCCGAACAGCTTGGTCGCCCGGTCGATGGCCAGCTGCTCCGCCACGTCGACATGCTGGCAGCCCCCATAATAGCGACGCCCCGGATAGCCTTCGGCATATTTGTTGGTCAGAACGGATCCCTGCGCTTCCATCACCGCGTGAGACACGATGTTCTCCGACGCGATCAGCTCGATTTCCTGCTGCTGGCGCTTGAGCTCGTCCGCCATGGACGCGAACAGCTCCGGATCGCGCTCGGCGAGGGATTGGGAGAAGAAACGTTCGACGTATGCGGTCGAGTTCTGTTCGGCGACGGACATAGGTGCTCCCTGGTTCGTTACGCCCATAAACGTCCTAGCCGGGCCGAGCAATGCGGCAGAGTCCGGAATTAGAATATTTGGCTTGCGTCCTGTCTGCCGATTACACGGCGTATCAAGATAATGCCGGACCCTTCCTTTTCGAAGTAGATGACGTTCGAGCGGAAAACGCTACGACGTAATCCAGCACGTTCCGAACCGACCAAAGGAAACAGCTCAGGAGACGTGCAAAGAAGGTCTAGATGCGAGAGCAGTTCCGAAACGTAGCGCTCTGCGAGATGCTCACCGAAGCGTTCGATACCGAACGTGAAAATGTTATCGAGATCCTCGTCGGCTTTCGCGGAAAGCTTAACCGGCACGGCGATGATGCCGAGCCTTTACATCTTCCCAAATTTCGGAGGGTGACCGCTCGCTTATTCCGGACTCATATCCCTTATCGAGTTCGGCGCGGATCCAGTCAATTCGACGTTCTCTTCGACGCTCCTGTCTAACGAGGTCATTGATGACATCGCTCTTACTCGAATACTCACCTTTCGCGACTTGAGTTTGTAACCACTTGTCGTTGGCATCGGTGAATGTGACACTTTGACGGGACATGAGCACTTCCTTTGGTGCGACATTGCACCAAAGATGCACCACATTCAAGCCGCCTCGACGTGCTCCAGCTCGAACTCGTCCCACACTTCCGATAGCGCGCTCATCAACTCGTCCATCATCGCGTCGGTGTGGAACGGGCTGGGCGTGAAGCGCAAGCGTTCCGTACCGCGAGGGACGGTCGGGAAGTTGATCGGCTGGGCGTAGATGCCGTAATCTTCGATCAACCGGTCGCTGACCGCCTGGCACTTGACCGGATCGCCGACCATGAGCGGGACGATATGCGTGTCCCCGTCGATGAAGGGATAGCCGGCGGCGCGGAACCGGGCCTTCAAGACATTGGCGCGGTCCTGATGACGGTCGCGCATTTGCGGACTGATCTTGAGCACACGCACGGAGCGAAGAGCGCCCGCGGCCGTGGAGGGTGGAATGGAGGTGGTGAAGATGAAGCCGGAGGCCAAGCTGCGGATCGCATCGACGATCACCCGGTCGGCCGCGATATAGCCGCCGATCATGCCGAACGCCTTGGCCAGCGTCCCTTGGATGATGTCGACCCGGTCCATCAGGCCGCGCGCTTCGCAGACGCCGCCGCCTCTCGGCCCGTACATGCCCACGGCGTGGACTTCGTCGATATAGGTCAGCGCGCCGTACCGGTCGGCCAGATCGCAGATGCCTTCGATCGGCGCGATGTCCGCATCCATGGAATAGACGCTCTCGAAGGCGATCAGCTTGGGCGCATCCGCCGGTATGGCTTTAAGCTTTTCTTCCAGATCATTGAGATCGTTGTGCTTGAAGATGTGCTTGTGCGTCCGGGCGTTGCGGATCCCGGAGATCATGGAGGCATGATTCATTTCGTCCGACAGGATGTGCAGATCCGGCAGGATCTTGCTCATGGTGGACAGCGCCGCTTCGTTGGCGACGTAGCCGGAGGTGAAGACGAGCGACGCTTCCTTGGCGTGCAGATCGGCCAGCTCGCTCTCCAGCTGCACGTGGTAGCGCGTGGTGCCGGAGATGTTGCGCGTTCCGCCGGATCCGGTCCCGGCCGCTTCGACGGCGGACTTGACGGCCTCTACCACGCAATTGTTCTGGCCCATGCCGAGATAGTCGTTGGAGCACCAGACGGTGATGTCTTGTTCGCTGTGATCGTCCTTGAACCAGGTCGCCCGCGGGAACGCGCCTTTCTTGCGACGGATGTCGCGGAAGATCCTGTAACGCCCTTCCGCCCGGACGGCATCGACGGCCGCCTTGAACTGATCCCTGTATCGTACCGATGTGGTCACGTCTCACCTGCTGACTTCTCTTCGCTGGAATATAGACAAGACAAGCGTTAATGACCAGCAAACCCGCAGCGAAATTCTGCGCTTTTGTGACGCAAGACACAAGCGCCAGGTCATTGAAAGCATTCGATTAAATGAGCCAATTCCCCCAGCTAAGAATGCGTCGCAAGAGGCGCGCCGACTGGTCGCGCAATCTTGTGCGCGAAACTGCCCTCACCGCGCACGACCTGGTTCTGACGACCGTCATCACCGATTCCGTGGATCGGGAAGGCCCCGTCGGCAGCCTTCCCGGCGTGTCGCGGCTCGGCCTGGACGCGCTGGTCGCGCAGGCAAAGGAAGCGGCCGCGCTCGGCATTCCGGCCCTTGCGCTCTTCCCTCACATCGACCCGGCCAGGAAGAATGCGACGGCCAGCGAAGCGCTCAATCCCGACGGTCTTGTGCCCGAAGCCATCCGCCGCCTGAAGCGCGACGTGCCGGAAATCGGTGTCATCGTCGATGTCGCGCTTGATCCGTTCACCGACCACGGTCACGACGGGCTGATGCGCGGCGAGGTGATCGACAACGACTCCACGCTCGACATGCTGTCGCAAGGCGCCGTCATCCTGGCCGAGGCCGGTGCAGACATGGTCGCGCCGTCGGACATGATGGACGGGCGCGTCGGCGTCATCCGGGACGCGCTGGACGACGCCGGCCTGACTGAGACGATGATCCTGTCCTATGCCGCCAAGTTCGCGTCGGCCTTCTACGGCCCCTACCGCGATGCCATCGGCACGGCGTCGGCACTGAAGGGCGACAAGCGGACTTACCAGATGGATCCGGGCAACACGGACGAGGCCCTGCACGAGGTCGCAATGGATATCGAGGAAGGCGCCGACATGGTCATGGTCAAGCCCGGCCTGCCCTATCTGGACATCTGCCACCGCATCAAGGCCGAGTTCGAAGTGCCGACTTTGGCCTTCCAGGTCAGCGGCGAATACGCCATGATCCAGTTGGCCTCGCAGAACGGCTGGGGGGATAGCGAGCGCCTGCTGCTGGAGACGCTGACCGCGTTCAAACGCGCCGGATGCGACGCCGTGCTGAGTTACGGGGCCATCCGCGCGGCGCGATTGCTGGCTGGTTAGGTCTTGGGCAGGCTCCGGACCAAAGCGGAGGTATCCTGACGCCCGCCACCCATCTCTTGCACTTTCCCATAGGCGGCATCCACTTGCGCGGCGACCGGCAGGTCCAGCCCCATCGCTTCGGCCTCGCTCAGGGCGATGGCCAGGTCCTTGCGCATCCAGTCGATGGCGAAACCGAAGTCGAATTCGTCCGCGGCCATGCTCAGCAGCCGGTTGTCCATCTGCCAGCTCTGGGCCGCGCCGCCGCCGATCGCCGACAATAGCGCGTCCGGATCGAGACCGGCGGCCTGGGCGAAGCGCAAGCCTTCCGACAGACCTTGCAACGTCCCGGCGATACAGATCTGGTTGACGCATTTGGCCGTCTGGCCCGACCCCGCCGCGCCCAGATAGGTGATGGTCTTGCCGTAGCTTCGCAGCACAGGTTCCGCGGCATCGAACACGGACCGCTCACCGCCGCACATGATCGATAGACGGCCGGCTTCGGCGCCTGATTGGCCGCCGGAAATCGGGGCGTCGATGAAATCCACACCGGCATCTGCGAGACGCTTGGCTACCTCGCGCGCGCAATCCGGCGAGGCCGTCGTGTGGTCGATCACGGTCGTGCCCGGCGCCAGAGACGGCAGGGTGCGGTCCATGATGTCGAACACGTCCTGATCCGCGCCGACGCAGATCATGACGTAGTCGCAGCCCTCGACCGCGACCTCGAGCGTTTGTGCCGCGCCTTCGCCGTGAATGTCCTCCCATTCCTGTGCGCGTGATGGCGTCCGGTTCCAGACTTGGACGTCATGGCCGTTGGCCCGCAAATGTCCGGCCATCGGGAAGCCCATCACACCCAGACCCAGAAATGCGCATTTCGCCATGATCTATTCCTAAAAGACGTTACGCGATTTGTCCGAAACCGCTTGAGTTCGCCGCCGCCTATCGCCCATAGCGCGAGTCCAACGCAAGCGAGGTCGTCGTCGTAATGTGGGCTTTGCCCGAAACCGTACAGATGTGGAGCGTGTTCGCCATCGTGGCGGTCGGCGTCTATCTCTACGTCCGCGAACGGTTCTCCATCGAGGCGATCAGCGTCGGGCTGATCTTCGCCCTGATGGCGTTCGGCAATCTGTTCGCCGCGCCGGAACAGGATATGGGCAGCGCCACGCTGTTGTCCGGTTTCGCGGCGCCCGCACTCATCACCATCATGGCCTTGCTGGTCGTCGGTCAGGGCCTGTTCCAGACCGGCGCGCTGGAACGTGTGACCGTTTCGATCAACAAGGCGCTGGACAAGCGTCCGCGGCGCACGCTGGCCATGGTCTTCGGGGTCGCCTTCGCCGTGTCCATGTTCATGAACAACACGCCGGTCGTGGTCATGTTCATTCCGGTCCTGGCCGCCATGGCGGGGAAACTGGGCGTCACGGCCTCGCGCTTCATGATGCCGCTGTCCTTCCTCTGCATCCTGGCGGGGATGACGACCTTGATCGGCAGCTCGACCAACCTGCTCGTCAACGACGTGCTCGTGCGCTCCACCGACATGTCGCTCTCCTTCTTCACCCAATTCGTTCCGGGCATGGTGCTCGCCTCGATCGGCGCGGTCTTCATTATCGTCGCCTCGCCCTGGCTGCTGACCGAACGCGAATCCGAAGAACCGGCGCTGCAATCAACGGGGCAGCAATATATCGCTCAGATCCGCGTCGCGGATGGTCATCCGCTCGACGGAGTCGAGCCCGTGGCCGGACTCTACACGCAATTGCGCGACGTGACCGTCCGCATGGTCCAACGCGGCGAAACCTCGCTCCTGCCGCCGTTCGAGGAAGGGCTTCGGGCTGGGGACGTGCTGATCGTCGCGGCGACCCGCCCGCAACTCTCCGCCCTGCTCAAGACACGGCCGCAATATCTGCGCGGCATGCTCGATATTGGCGGCTTCTCGGACGGCGATACCGGACAGGACAGTTCGATCATGCTCTCGGAAGCCGTGGTCGCACCGGGTTCGCGCATGATCGGCCGCAATATCGAACAGATCGGCTTTCGCCGCATGACCGGATGTTTGGTCCTGGGCATCCAGCGACGCTCCCGCATGATCCGCAAACGCATGCTGGACATCCGGCTGGAGGCGGGAGACATTCTGCTCCTGTTCGGTTATGAGAGCGAAATCAGTGCCTTGCGTCAGAATCGTGATCTGATCCTGCTGGATTGGAGCACGTCGGAACTGCCGGATATCCGCAAGGCCAAAGCGGCGCGGCTGATCTTTCTGGCGACGATTGCTGCCGCCGCTCTGTCGCTTGTTCCCATCGAGATCGCCGCGCTCGGCGGGGCGCTGGGCATGATCGCCACGGGCTGCCTGAACATCCGCCAGGCCGTCCGCGCACTCGACATGCGCATCTTCCTGCTGATCGGAGCCGCCTTCGCCATGGGCCTGGCTCTGGAACGCACGGGAGGCGCGCTATTTATCGGCACGAACGTCGTCAGTGCCTTCAAGCCGTTCGGCACGCAGGCGCTGATCGCCGCCGTCTTCCTGGTCGTGGCGATCTTCACGAACATCATCAGCAATTCGGCGGCCGCTCTGCTGTTCGCGCCGATCGCCCTGTCGATCTCGCAGCAGGCCGACATCGATCCGATCATCATGGTGCTGACGGTGATCTTCGCCGCCAATTGCAGCTTCGCCACGCCCATCGCCTACCAGACCAACCTGCTCGTCATGGGCCCCGGCCATTACCGGTTCGGCGACTTCGCCCGTTTCGGCATTCCATTGATCCTGGTGATCTGGGTGTCTTACGTCTTGCTCCTGCCCGTTTTGTTTGGTCTTTAGGGCGGATGACAGGGACCATGGTCACAGGGGAGTCCGATCAGAGATGAGCCATCCGTTCGATCCGAACCAGCTTCAATTCTTCCTGACCATTCCGTCCCCGTGCCCCTATCTGCCCGGACGGATGGAACGGAAGATCTTCACCCAGCTCGACCCGCTCGACGGCCCGCACCTGAACAACTATCTCACCCATGCCGGTTTCCGGCGCAGCCAGAACGTCATCTACCGCCCGGCCTGCGAAAGCTGCCGCGAGTGCCGCTCGCTGCGCGTCAAGGCGGACATGTTCGAGCCAGGGCGCAGTTTCCGCCGCACGATCGCGCGCAATGACGACCTGTCCATCGAGGTCGCGCCCGCCATCGCCACCACCGAACAGTTCGCCCTGCTGGCCCGCTACCTGAAGCATCGCCATCCCGGCGGCGGCATGACCGACATGGATATGAGCCGCTACGAGATGATGGTCGAGGAATGCGCATCCGAGACCGAAATCGTGGAATATCGCGAGCCGGACGGCACGCTGATCGCATGCATGCTGATCGACCGGCTGATGGACGGATTATCCTTGGTTTACAGCTTCTTCGATACGGACGCTCAAGCCCGGTCGCTCGGCAACTACATGATCCTGGACCAGATCGGGCGCGCGCGGCTGGAAGGCCTGCCCTACCTCTATCTCGGCTATTGGGTGCCGGGCAGTCCCAAGATGGATTACAAGATGCGGTTCCGCCCCGCCGAAGTGCTGGGCCATCGCGGATGGATGCCGTTGCAGACGCCGACCGCGTGACGCGCCGGCGCGACATCGTGCTGGGGGCGGGCGCGCTGGCGGCGGGCGCGGGTGTCCTCGGCGCCCTGTCCGGCAGCGACAAGCCCGATCGGCCGCGCGCCGCACCTGACGGCGTCGCCGCACCCAACCTCAATCGCGGCATCAGGCGCTTCCGCATGGCGACCAGCTGGCCGAAGGACTTCCCGGGCCTGGGCATCATGCCGGAACGGTTCGCCGATGCCGTGCGCGCGATGAGCGACGGGTTGCTGGACGTGAAAGTCTATGCCGCGGGCGAGCTCGTCGGCGCGCTGGAATGCTTCAACGCCACCAGCACGGGCGCGGCCGACATGTACCACGCCGCGGAGTACTATTGGCAGGGCGTGTCGCCGGGCTTCACCTTCTTCACCGCCGTGCCGATGGGCATGACGGCCACCGAGATCATGGGCTGGATCGATTGGGGCGGCGGACAGGAGTTGTGGCATGAACTGTCGGCCCGCAACAATGTCATCGCCTTTCAGGCCGGCAATACGGGCCACCAGACCGGAGGCTGGTTCAAGCGCCCGCTGACGGGCTTGGAGGACCTGAAGGGCCTGCGGATGCGCATGCCGGGGCTGGGCGGCAAAGTGCTGACGGAGCTCGGCGCCACGCCGGTCCTGCTGCCCGGCGGCGAAATCTACCAGGCGCTGCAATCCGGCTCCATCGATGCGACGGAATGGGTCGGGCCGTGGAACGATCTGGCGCTCGGTTTCTACCGCGAAGCGCCGCATTATTACGTGCCGGGTTTCCACGAACCGGGGGCAAGCCTCGCGGTCGGCGTCAACCTCAACCGGTGGGCGGGCCTGTCGACCTCGGAACAGGCCATCATCCGCCATGCCTGCAAGTCGGCCAACGATCAGTCCATCGGCGAATACACGGTCGAGAACGCCCGCGCGCTGGAAACGCTGCGCGACAGGCACGGCATCGAACCGCAGCTCATGCCGGACGAGATCCTGCGCGCCGTCGGCGACACGGCCGACGCCATCGTCGGCGACCTGGCGCAGGGCGATCCGCTGGTCACGCGCATCTTCGACAGCTACATCGCCGCGCGCAACCGCTACGCCGAATGGACGGAGATCAGCGACGGCGCCTTCATCAGAGCCCGCGCGCTCCGGCAGCAGGGCTAGGTAGACCGTGGACATGATCTTCAGGACAAGGCCGTCTCCGGCAACGAAGGCCGGGGACAATGATCGTGCCTATGGTCTTGCAAAGATGTGCAGGATCTAGCCCGGATGTTGGGGGACACGATCAAGGCGATCGGCTGGATTTTCAGCCCGGCTTTAGTTTTGCCGTTTGTCTACCTGATTTATAAGCCTTATTTTCTGCAGGCGTCTGCTAGCGCGTTCGTGCGGACCATTGACACGATCAACCACGGCGTTGGCGAGATCGCCAAATGGTCCCTGCCCCTGCTCGTCATCTCGGTTGCAGCCTCCGTCTTCGGTCTGTCGGTCTTCGGCACCGCCAACGTGAAATGGCTGGAAAGCGCCTTTTACTTCCAAGCCATCGTGATCCTGCTGGGCGGCGCGGCGACACTGCTGGCCGGTCAGCATGTCCGGGTGGATGTCTTTTATGCCGGCATGGGCCGGAAGTCTCGTGCGCGGGTCGATCTGGCCGGATTCTACCTGCTGCTCGCCCCGGTCTGCATCCTGATCCTGTGGAACAGCCAGACTTTCGTCGGTTTCGCCTGGCGGACCTTCGAGGGCTCGACCGAAAGCGACGGCATCCGCGGCGTGTTCCTGCTCAAGACGCTGATCCCCATCTTCGCCCTCACCATGCTGATGCAGGGTCTGGCCATCGCGCTGCGCGCGGCCATGACCCTGCGGGACGATCCCCAGCCGGACCTGCCGGACGGCGTGCCCCCTCTGTTCAGCGATGTCGAAGGCGGCCCGCTGTGAGCCCGTCGGAACTCATCGCCGCCCTGATGTTCGTGACCGCCTGCAATGCCCTGATGGCGGGCTACAACGTTGCCTTCACTCTGGCCGGGGTCAGCGTCGTGTTCGCCGCCATCGCCAGTGGGCTGGGCCTGTTCGATGTCAGCTTCTTCCTGTCGCTGCCCGCGCGCATCTACCCCCTCATCACGCGGGAAATCCTGATCGCCGTGCCGCTCTTCGTCTTCATGGGCGTGATGCTGGAAAAATCGCGCATTGCCGAAGAGCTGCTGCAGAACATGGGCGACCTGTTCGGGCCGTTGCGCGGCGGGCTGGGCATTTCCGTCGTGTTCGTCGGCGCGTTGCTGGCAGCGTCGACCGGGATCGTCGGGGCGACCGTCGTCACGATGGGCCTGCTGAGCCTGCCGACCATGCTCAAGCGCGGCTACGACATCCCCCTCGCCTCCGCTTCCATCGCGGCGTCGGGAACGCTGGGACAGATCATCCCGCCCTCCATCGTGCTCGTCATTCTCGGCGACCAGATCGGCAACGCCTTCCAGGAAGCGCAGCGCTCCTACGGGCTGCAGACCGATGCCGTCGTGTCGGTCGGCGATCTCTTCGCGGGCGCGCTCCTACCGGGCCTGATTCTGGTCGCCGCCTATGCGCTCTACATCTTCGCGACTGCCGTGTTGACACCGGCCAAGGCCCCGGCCCAACCCTGGCCGGACGACACGGATGCCAGAGCCTTGCTTTGGAAATCCATCAAAGCGATGGGACCGCCCCTCTTCCTGATCGTGGCCGTGCTCGGCTCGATCCTGTCGGGCTACGCCACGCCGACGCGCGGGGCCGCGCTAGGCGCGCTCGGGGCGATGCTTCTCGCTGCGACGCGGATGGCGCCGGAGCGCCGGAAATGGCCGCTCTGGGCGGCGGTGGCCCTGCTCGCGCTCGTTGGGCTGGATCTGACAGGCATCGATCTGCGCCTTGCGCAGACGCGATGGACGACGGTGGAAACGGTGGCGATCCTGGTGGCCGCCCTCCTCGTCCTGATCGGGTTGTTCGGCACCTCGGTCGGGTCGCTGCGCCTCTGGCGCAACGGGCAGCTCGCCGACGTGTCGCGCACGACCATGCATATCACGGGCATGGTGTTCGTCATCCTGATCGGAGCGACCGTGTTCAGCCTCGTCTTCCGGGGGCTCGGCGGCGACGACATGGTGGCCCACCTCATGGCGTCCGCGCCGGGCGGGACATGGGGTGCGTTCGCCTTGGTCATGCTCGTCATGTTCGTGCTGGGCTTCTTCCTCGATTTCATCGAGATCACCTTCGTCGTCGTCCCGCTCGTCGCGCCGCCCTTGCTCGCGGCCGGGTTCGACCCGGTCTGGCTCGGCGTGGTGATGGCGCTGAACCTGCAGACGAGCTTTCTGACGCCGCCCTTCGGCTTCGCCCTCTTCTATCTGCGCGGGGTTTCGCCGCCCGAAGTCACGACGTCCCATCTCTATCGCGGCGTCGTTCCCTTCATCGCGATCCAGCTCGCGCTCATAGCCCTGCTCATCGTTTTTCCCGGTCTGGTCACGGGATGGCTGGATTAGGCTTGCGGCGAAGCGCCGCGGCCCGTAACTTGCCCGCATGACAACGCTCCTCGTGATCCTCGGCATCGTCGCCGTCCTCGCCGTCCTGATCATCGGCATCTACAACCGCTTGGTCGCGCTGCGGCAGACGACGAACCAGGCCTGGTCGGACATCGAGGTGCAGCTGAAACAGCGCCAGGACCTCGTTCCCCAGCTCGTCAATACGGTCAAAGGCTATGCCAAGCACGAGAAGGAAACCTTCCAGGAAGTCATCGAAGCCCGCAACCGCGCCGTCAGCGCCGACACGGTCGAAGGCCAGGCGCAAGCCGAAGGCATGCTGTCCGCCGCGCTCGGCAAGCTGTTCGCGCTGGCCGAAGCCTATCCGGAGCTGAAGGCCAACACCAACTTCCTGCAGCTGCAGGACCAGCTGTCGGACGTCGAGAACAAGATCGCCGCCTCGCGCCGCTTCTACAACAACGCTGCTCAGGAGTATAACACGGCGCGCGAACAGTTCCCGGCCGTGCTGATCGCCGGGCCGTTCGGATTTGCGGAGCGTGAGTTCTTCGAAGCGCCGGAAGGCCGCGAGACGTTGCAGACGCCGCCCGTCGTCGATTTCGGCACCTCCTAGGGGCGCCGCGCCGTCATGTTGATCGAAGCGACCGGGCTTCGCACGCACATCTGGAACAACAATCTGCGCAGCGTGGCTCTGCTGTGCTTTTTCCCGGTTCTGTTACTGCTCCTCTTCTACGGCCTCCTGATCGGTTTCGTCGGCATGTCCGGATCGGGCACGCTCGAAACGGGACTGACCGAAGCCGCCGCCATGCTGCCGACCGCCGCGCCCTACGCGCTTGCCGGAGCCGGGGCCTGGTTCGGGATCGCCTTCTTCAGCCACAACGCCATGATCAATGCGGCGACGCGCGCCAAACCGGTGACGCCGAGCCAGGAGCCGCGCGCCTATCGCATGCTCGAGACGCTCTCCATCTCGCGCGGCCTCACGACGCCGCGCCTGATGGTGATGGAAACGCCCGCCATGAACGCGTTCGCGTCAGGCATTCGCAAGGAAAACTACCAAGTCACGCTGACGCGCGGCCTGATGGACGCGCTGGACGACGAGGAGCTGGAAGCCGTCATCGCGCACGAACTCAGCCACATCATGCACAAGGATGTGCGGATGCTGATCATCGCGGTGATCTTCGTCGGCATCTTCGCCTTCGTCGGCGAGATGATCTTCCGCAACATGTTCCGGGTGAATTTCGCGCGCTCGTCCAATCACCGCCGTTCGGGCGGCGGCAATGCCGGCGTGCTGATCCTCGTCGCTTTCGTCGTCGTGGCACTCACCTACGTCATCGCGCTGATGATCCGCTTCACCATGAGCCGGAAGCGCGAATACATGGCTGACGCCGGTGCGGTGGAGCTGACCAAGAACCCCGATGCCATGATCCGCGCCCTGCAGAAGATTTCCGGGAACGCCGAAATGGCGACCGTGCCGGACGAAGTGCGCGAAATGGCGCTCTACAATCCGCGCACGGGCCTGGCGGGTTTGTTCACGACCCATCCCCCGATCGAGAAACGGATCGAGGCGTTGGTGAAATATGCAGGTGGCCGCACCGACACGCAAAGCCGTCCAAGGCGGCGGCATCCGCAATCTAGCCGCTCGGCCGGAGGCGATCTTCGCAATCCGTGGCTGTAATCCTATCTATGGACAGCCGCGCCTTCGGCAATTACGAAAAATCAAATCAAAACGACGTTCAGGGGACTTTCATGACTTCCAAGCTTGCCCGCTTTCTTCTTCTCGGCACCGCCACCATCGCTTTCGCAGCCTGCCAGCCGGCCGATGACACAGCTTCGACCGACTCACCGGAGGCCGCCGTCAGCGAGACCGTCGAAACCACCGCAGTGCCGGACCGGTTCGAACTGGTCGAGCGCTACACGGGCGAGGATGCCGAAGTCGCGATTCCATACGAGAAATACGTTCTGGACAATGGCCTGACCGTCGTCCTGCACGAAGACGATAGCGACCCGCTTGTCCATGTGGATGTAACGTATCATGTCGGCTCGGGCCGCGAGGAGATCGGCCGCTCGGGGTTCGCACACTTCTTCGAAC
Source organism: uncultured Algimonas sp. (assembly GCF_947498175.1). GTDB lineage: Bacteria > Pseudomonadota > Alphaproteobacteria > Caulobacterales > Maricaulaceae > Litorimonas. The sequence continues at coordinate 446,989 of NZ_CANMJB010000001.1, forward strand.
ATATGATGTTCCAGGGCTCGGAGAACGTCGCCGACGAACAGCACTTCAAGCTGATCACCGAGTCGGGCGGGACGTTGAACGGCACGACGAACTCCGACCGCACTAACTACTTCCAGACCGTGCCGAGCAATCAGCTGGAGCGCATGTTGTGGCTGGAAGCGGATCGCATGGGGTATTTCCTCGACGCCGTCACGCAGGAAAAGTTCGAAGTCCAGCGCGAGACCGTCAAGAACGAACGCGGTCAGCGTATCGACAACCGCCCCTATGGCCTGCTGGGCGAGCGCATCGGGGAAGCCATGTATCCCGAAGGACACCCCTATAGCTGGTCCGTGATCGGTTACATGGAGGATCTGGACCGCGCCGATCTGGACGATCTGAAGCGTTTCTTCCTGCGCTGGTACGGGCCCAACAACGCCACGCTGACGATCGGCGGGGATATCGACAAGGCCGAGACATTGGCCATGGTGGAGAAATATTTCGGCTCCATCCCGCGCGGCCCGGAAGTCGAAAAACCCGAGAAGCCGCCAGTCGAGCTGGACCAGGACCGTTACATCTCGCTCGAAGACAATGTCCAGCTGCCGCTGCTCTACATGGCTTGGCCGACCGTGTCGGCGAACCATCCGAACGAAGCGCCGCTAGACGTGTTGCAGAACATCATGGGCGGTGGACAGACGTCCTTGCTCTACAAGAACCTCGACAAACCCGGGCTGACCGTTCAGTCCGGCGCCGGTCACGGCTGCCGCGAACTGCATTGCATGTTCACCCTCATCGCCGTGGCCAATCCCGCCAATGTGCAAAGCCTGTCGGAACTGGAGCCGATCCTGCGCGACAGCTTTACGGAGTTCGAGGAACGCGGCGTCCAGGATGATGATCTGACCCGGGTCAAATCCTCGATCGTGTCCGGGCTGATCTATGGATTGGAGTCCGTTTCCGGAAAGGTCTCGCAGCTGGCGTTCTATGAGACGTTCCGTGATACGCCCAACGGGATTTCCGACGACATCGAGCGTTACCGCAATGTCACCAAGGCGGATGTCGAGCGCGTCTATAACGAATACATCAAGGATAAGCCGGCCGTCATCATGTCGATCGTGCCGAAGGGGCAGCCGCAAATGGTCGCGCGCGAAGATACGTGGGACCGTTACGAACGCACCATACCGCCCAAGCAAGCCGCAGAGGACATCGAATGGACGATGCCGAGCGACGACTTCGACCGCTCCATCATCCCGGCGCCTGGCGAAAACCCGTCGATCAAGGCCCCCGACGTCTATGAAGGATCAGTCGCAGGCATCCCCGTCATGGGCGCCGTGAATGCTGAAACGCCGACCACGACGATCCAGATCCGCATGGATGTGGGCCAGAAGGAAGAACCGCTCGACAAGCTCGGCCTCGCCTCCCTGACGATGCAGATGGTCAGCGAAGCATCGGAGACGATGAGCGTGGAAGACCGGTCCAACGAACTCGACAAGCTCGGCTCGTCCATCAACGCGCAGGCCGGGGATGTGGAATCGACTCTGACGATCCGCACCTTGTCCGATAATCTGGACGAGACGGTCGCATTGGCCGTGGATACGCTGACCAGTCCGGCCTTCAGCCAGGAGGATTTCGACCGCGTCAAGGCCAATCAACTCCAAGGCATCGAGGCTTCGAAGAAGAATCCAGGCTATGTCGCGACGACCCTGTTCGACAAGATGGCATACGGCACTGGCAATGCTTTCGCCTACCCGCAGAGCGGCACGGCGGAAACGGTGCAGTCGATCACGCTGGACGATGTCAGGGCGTTCTACGACGCTCACGTCTCGCCAACCATTGGCAGCATCCTGGTCGTGTCGAACCTGTCGCAATCCGAGATCGAAGAAGCGCTCGCACCGTTGAGCGCGTGGGAAGGCGGCGATGTCGAACTGGCCGCGATCACGCCGAGCCTGTCGGCCGAACCGGGCACGATCTACTTCGTGGACAAGCCCGACGCGGCTCAGTCGGAAATCCGCATCGGCAAGCCGTCCCTGTCCTATTCGCCAACGGGCGAGTATTACCGGTCCACCCTGATGAACTTCCCGCTCGGCGGAGCGTTCAATTCGCGCATCAATCTGAACCTGCGCGAAGACAAGGGCTACACCTACGGTGCGGGTTCGCGGTTCATCGGCCAGCTCGACCGCGGTCAGTACCGCGCCTTCGGCGCTGTGCGCTCCGACGTCACGACGGAGTCGCTGCAGGAATTCCTCACGGAGATCCGCGGTTTTCATGAGAACGGACCGACGGAAGAAGAGATCGAGTTCACGAAATCCGCCATCGGCCAGTCCGAAGCGCGTCAGTACGAGACGCCGTTTCAAAAGCTGGGCCTATTGTCGCGGATGAACACCTACGATGTCGGGCCGGAGCATATCGCGGAGCAGAAACGCATTCTCGAAGCGTTCACGCGCGACGAGTCTGCGACACTCGCGGCCGAACATCTCGACCTGGACGACATGTTCATCGTCGTGGTCGGCGATAAGGCGACCCAGATGGAGAAGCTCGAAACGCTGGGCCTGCCGATCGTCGAAGTCGATGCGGACGGCAATCCGGTTGAATAGGTGGTTCCAAGTCATTGAAAGAAAAAGGCGCCCCGCGGGGCGCCTTTGTCTCATGCGCGGTTGAGCAACCCACGGTGCACGAGCAATTCCGCGATCTGGACAGCGTTCAGCGCGGCTCCCTTGCGCAGATTGTCGGACACGACCCACAGGTCGAGCGTGTTGTCCTGCGTGCTGTCCTCGCGGATGCGGGACACGAAGGTCGCGAACTCGCCAACGCATTCGATCGGGGTAATGTAGTTCGCGTCCTCGCCGTCGGGCTGGTCGATGACCATCAGCCCCGGGCTTTCGCGCAATAGCGCGCGGGCGTCGTCGGCCGACAGCTCCTCGGCCAGCTCCACATTGATCGCTTCGGCGTGGCCGACGAAGGTCGGCACGCGCACGCAGGTCGCGGCGACGCGCACGTCCGAGCCGAGGATCTTCTTGGTCTCGACCTTCATCTTCCACTCTTCCTTCGTGTAGCCGTCCTCCATGAACACGTCGATCTGCGGGATGACGTTGAAGGCGATCTGCTTGGGGAAGTTGATGGCCGGCAGGTCTTCGTTGGAATAGATGCCTTTGGTCTGGAGCCACAGCTCGTCCATCGCCTTCTTGCCCGCGCCGGACACGGACTGGTAGGTCGAAACGACGACGCGTTTCACGGTCGCGCGGTCGTGCAGGGGTTTCAGCGCGACGACCATCTGGATGGTGGAGCAGTTCGGATTGGCGATAATGTTCTTCTTGCCGAACTCTTCGACGGCATCGGCATTGACCTCGGGCACGACCAACGGCACGTCCGGGTCCATGCGCCAGGCGGAGCTGTTGTCGATGACGACCGCGCCTTTGGCCGCGATCCTGGGCGACCATTCCTTGGACACGGACCCGCCCGCGCTCATCAGCGCGATGTCGCATTTGGAGAAGTCGAATGTCTCGATGTCCTGGCACTTCAATGTGCGGTCGCCGAAGCTGACCTCGCGGCCCAGCGAATTTCGCGAGGCGACGGCATAGACCTGTCCGACGTCGATATCCGACTCGGACAGGATTTCCAGCATTTCCGTGCCGACATTGCCGGTCGCGCCGACGATAGCGAAATCAGTCGCCATGATGAACCTCTTGTGTGGAAAAGCGGGACGTATGAAAGACTGGGCCGCTTAGAAGATCGAAGTCCCGCTAGCAACCGTCGCCGGTGGCGCCGGTCAGCGCTTGCTGATCCGCCGCCATAGGAAGACTGCGATGACGGTCACGACGGCAAGCCCCGCGATTTCGATCCCCGACAGACCGAAGACAATATCCTCGGCCATCATCTGCGTGCCGGCGGAAACAGTGGGAGACTGGCCGGAACTGGCGATCATTGCCAGACCCAGCACGACAAGGACGCAGGCGCCGACCACGCCGAAGATGAGATTGTAGAACCGCTGGTCTGCGCGTCGCTGGGCCTGGCGGCGTTCCTGCGCGCGTTGGTAGCGGCTGGCGCGCCGCCTGGGTTTGGACTGAGGCGTTGCAGGCGGCTTGCGTTGCGGATCGTTCATGGCTGCGTCTTAACATGGCGCGTCCGGCCTTGCATGGTAAGAAGCGACATGCGTTCGTTTCTGCTTTCATTCGCCGCAGCCTGCCTTTGCGTGACGACCGCCGTGGCCCAGGTCGAGGCGATCGATCCTTACGGTCCGCCAGACCCGGCCGTCGAGGTTCCCTTGGAAGGCGAAGCCCTGACGGCGCTGTTCATGGACAAGACCCACCGCGGATATTACCAGTTCGGAGACTGGGACGATGCCGATCCGGCCTTCGTCGAACGGATGAACGCCGACGGCACGACCGTGCATGAACGCGACGGTGTCGTATCGCCCGGAACATGGAGAGCGCGCGCCAACGTCGTCTGCTTCGCCTACGAGGATTTGGACGGCGGCTGTTTCAACATGTATCAGCGCGGCAACTGCTATTATGCGATGTCGGCGTCGTCCCAGACCATGATCGCCGTCAGCGTGCTGGACGGTGAAACGCCCGATTGCGAGCCGTCCTATGCGTAGGATCATGGCGGCCGTAACGATCTGCATCGCCGCGATAGCCCCTGCCTACGCGCAAGACCCGTCCGATGCCCCGCCGGCGGATGCGGATTTCATGCCGGATCCGCGGACGGAAGCGCCTCTGGACGAGGAGGCTCTGAGAGCCGCCTTTTCCGGCCAGACGCATCTGGGCACCTACAACTTCAAACGCCCCGAAATCGATACCTTTTCGTTCCGGGAGACGACCAGCGCGAACGGCACGACGCGTCATTATCACGGCGACAAGATCGATACGGGCACATGGCGCATCATGTCCAACGTGATCTGTTTCACCTACGACAATTGGAACGGCGGCATCCACCGCGCCTGTTTCAACATTTTCCAGCGCGGCAATTGCTATTACCATTACGCGCTGAACCAGAACGGCAATTTCACCGCCCGCAGCGTCCATGCGGGCGAAACGCCGGACTGCGAACCCGCCATGGTCTGAGAGGTCGCTATCGGTTCTACGGTGTCCAGCGAGGCAAGCCGTTCAACTCCTCCAAGACGCGAATCTCGACCCGCAAATCATCCATCTGACGCTCCAGCCGTATGGCCTTGCGTTCCAACCGGCGAACTTCCTTGGCGCTCAGCCCGTCGGCCTCGTCCAACCGGTCCGTGACATTGAGCCAGGCTTTCCGCCGTGCCCGCCAGTCCGAGACGAGCTCGTCGCGCGTTTGCATGACCCGGTAGACATCATAGCCATCGGCATGCGCCACGAGATAATCGTGGTAGCCGCCCGCTTCGCACTCGGCATTCGGGCGCTCGCCGGACCGGCCGTCGCTGTAACCCGCGCTCGGACCGCAATAGCGTCGCAAGCCCATTTCGAGACCCCGGATATAGGCAAGCCGGTCCGGTGTGACGCCGAACTCCGCGCAACGCTCGCCGATATCCGCCAAGCGGGACCGCGACCGGCCCGCCTCGCCATCCTTGAACCCGATATCCTCCCAATTGCCGGCCCGGCAGGCGTCCTCGGATATGGACGCGCAGCCCGACAACGCCGCCATGGCGGCGCACAAGCCCAGTTTCGCGATGTCATGCCTCATGGTCTTCCCCCTTGATAGCCAACCCTGACTAACAGGGTCGCGCCCCACAGGCGATGAGCAATCCGTTCATCGTTCGCTCATGTCTTGCTTCCAATCGCGGCTTGTCATCCTCGACAACGACTTTCCCTTGCTGGCTATTGGCCGACATGATTAAGCGCGCCCTATGCGCCTGGACACGAAAACGATCGGCAACGGCAACAGGCCGCCGCTGGGTCTGGCCTTGGGCGGCGGCGTGGCGCGCGGATGGGCGCATATCGGCGCGCTTCGCGCCCTGATCGAAGCCGACATCGAACCGGATATCATCGCCGGAACGTCGATTGGGTCGGTCGTGGGGGCAGCCTACCTGGCGGGCCGGCTGGAAAGCCTGGAACGATGGGCGCGGGCGCTCAACCGCCGCCGGGTCATCCATTATATGGACCTGTCCTGGGGCGGGTCGGGCCTCATGAAGGGCGCGCGCCTGGTCAAGGTGTTGGAACATTATCTCAAGGATGTGAAAATCGAACATTTCGACCGGCGTTTCGCGGCGGTCGCCTGCGACCTGCGCACCGGCTACGAAGTCTGGTTGCAGCAGGGTCCGGTCATCCCGGCGATCCGCGCTTCCTACGCCCTGCCCGGCGCGTTCGAACCGGTCCGGATCGACAACCGGTACATGATCGACGGTGCGATGGTGAACCCGGTGCCCGTATCGGCATGCCGCGCGCTGGGCGCGCACATGGTGATCGCCGTGTCGCTCAGCGGCGACGCGTTCGGCCCGATCGGGTCCAGCCACGAAGTCGATTTCGACGACGGTTCCGAGATCGAGCCGAATGCCTCCGAGATTGCGATCATGGCGCACCAGTCGATCAACAAGTTAAGACCCGACCGTATCCTGTTGAAATCCTTGCTGGGTGGCACCAAGCGGGGGAAAAGCCCGCGGATCGGTACGGTCATGATGGGGTCGCTCAACATCGTCATGGACCGGCTGACCCGTTCGCGCATGGCGGGCGATCCGCCGGACGTGTTCGTCGCTCCTCGCATCGGTCATATCGGCATGTTGGAGTTCACGCGCGCTGACGAACTGATCGAACGCGGCTACCGCGCCATGCAACACGAAATCCCCCTGATCCGCTCTATCCTGGAAATCATCGGCGACATGCCGAGCGCAGCCTCGCCGACCGACGGCAGGATGGAAGAAGAGTGAAACCCGCCCGGCCTTAAGGGAAAATTAACGATGGCCACTCGCCCGTTCGGTGTCGGGGCGAGACACACAGACTGGCGGCCATTACCGCGTTCCGCATGACAGCCTATACGCATTCCGCTTCCTTCGGCCGCAGGGCCGTTCCGTCCGAAAGACGGTTTCGCAGAACGGTGGCGCCGGCGTCGCGATCATCGCAGCCCGTCACCTACCACGTCGCTCCGGCACAGCCTTCCAAACCGCGCCGCAGACGCGACTTCACGTTCTTTCTCGCCCCGGCGCGGCTGATCGCACTGATCTTTCTGGCCGCGGCCTCAGGACTGACGTTTGCGGCCGTGCATGCAGGCTTCGATGCCTACGAAACGGGTCTGCTCGCCCTGCTGAGTGCGGCAGCCGCCGCGATCGTGTTCCGGTCCGTGCCGCAAGGCCGCGACTCGCTGCGATCGGGCTTTGCGATGCTCTCCGGGATCTTCCTGTCGCTTTCGGCCATCGTCCTGTTACCCGCGCTCGACCTATGGCCCAGCGGTGGCGGACCGCTCATCCTGTCGCTGATCTTCACGATCATCGGCACTCTGACCCGGTCGCGCGCCTGCCTGGCCGTGGCCATCGCCGCACTGCTCGGACTGATGATCGATGCCGACGGGCTGACACGGATGCGGCTGGACGGACAGCTTGCCACGCTGGTTCTCTTTTCCATCGGGCTGTGCGGCGGGATCCTAGCCGGATCGCGCCTCATCGCCGGCATTTCCATCATCGCCGTCATGGCGTCGGCCATGACCCTGATGGCGGCATTCGGCATACCGACGGCCGGCGCCATGGCCATTCTCGCCGTTTTCGCGGCGGCCATGACCTTGCTTCTGAGGACCTACCGCGCCCAAGGGTTCTCCGCCGCCGGACTGCCCATGTCCATCGCCGGGATCGCCTCCGTCGCGGCGGCGATCATGTTCCAGCTCTACCTGCTCGGGGAAATGGCGCATGCCTCCGGCCAGTCGGCCCTCGTCATGCCGGGGTTCGGCATCGCACTTCTGATCGGTATCCAGGGCCTCGTCCTGTACGCGTCGATCATCGGCTGGCTGGCGCGGCGCATCGCGTTGGCCGACCTGATGCTGATGCAGGCTCTGTTCGGCCTGACCAGCACCATCATCTCGGATCCGTCGCGCCTGGCGCGCTTCGGCTTTCCCGCCCCGGCCGAACTGTTGGCGATCATGATCGCCATCGGGATTGGCGGTCTGGCCTATCTGTGCCTGCTGCGAGCCTGGCGCGCCTACCGCCCGGCTCTGACTGCGCTTTCGGCTCTGACGTTGATGATACAGGCCATCTTCGTGCTGCGAGGCGTCACGGGGACATTCGATGTGGCCCTGGCCGTTCTGATCTGCACCGGGCTGGCCGTCGCCATCGCGGTCGTGATGGTGCTCAACCCCCGCAATGTCGCACACACCCCTCTGACAGGATCAGTATTACGATGATGAACGAGACGACCGCTTTCGCACAGAGCCCTTCGGAAACGCAGGCGGACAAACGCTGGTATGTCTGCGTGTCGGATGCGGTCTATGGGCCCTTTTCGGACCCGACTCTCTGGGGTTACGTCCAGGAAGGGCGCGTCATCGCGGCGTCCGATCTGTCGTTGCGGCCGGACGGGGGTTTCCTGCCCGCCAAGGACTGGCTGGAGATCGCCCACTGGTTCCACACGCCTATTCCGTCTCCCGTCGTCGAGACGACGGCGCAAGCCTTGCCGGTCACCTATGCGAACCTCGCCCTGGTCATGGCGGAAATCCGTTCGGGGCGCACCGCCGACTTCTTGCGCGATCTGCGCCGTGCCGGCGAAGAGACGCGGCTGGGCGAGACGGTCTGGTTGCTTCGGACCAACGCCTCTCCGGACCAAGCTCATGCGCTGCTGGGGCCGTCGCTGGGCGTCGGCGACAGCCTGTTTGTCATGGATGCGACCCATGCGAAGTTCTCGGCCTACAATCTCGGCGAGGACGCGAATGCGGGACTGGAAGCGATCTGCGAAGCGCAGATCGGCGCACGATAGTTCCGGACGGCGTCAATCCAGGCGGCGCAGACCGTCGCGGAAGCGTTTCGCGTTCGATACATAGACGTCGGCGTTCAGTTTCAGCATCCTGGCTTCGGCGTCGCCGACCGTCTTGACGACACGTCCGGGCGCTCCGACGACGAGGCTGTTCGGCGGGATGACCTTGTTCTCCGTCACCAGCGCATGCGCGCCGATGATCGAGCCGGCGCCGATCGTCGCGCCGTTCAGGACCGTCGCACCGATCCCGATCAGGCAGCCATCCTCGATCCTGCAGCCATGCAGCATGACCTGGTGGCCGATGACGACGTCCGCGCCGATGACCAGTGGCTGGCCCGGGTCGGAATGCAGGACGGCATTGTCCTGAACATTGGACCGGGCACCGATATCGATGGGTTCGTTGTCCCCGCGCAGAACCGCCCCGAACCAGACCGAGCTGTCCTCGGCCATGATCACATTGCCGATCACGGCCGCCGTTTCGGCGACCCAGACGCTGTCGTGCAGGTCGGGGCCATGGTCGTCCAGCGCGTAGACCGCCATCAGCCGTCCAGATCCTGCTGCAGGATAGAGATGTTGAGATCGTAGGAAATGTCGTCCTTGTCCTCGTCGTCGATGTAGAGCAGCCCGAGGATCTCGTCGTCGAGATAGACTTCGACGCTGTCTTGTACCTTGCGCGGCGCAAGGCGGATCGCTTCGGTCTTGAACCGCGCGCAAAGATAGTCGCGCACGGATTTCATCTGTTCGGGGGTCATGACTCGATTCCTTGGTCCATGGCGGCGGCCGGATCCCCGCAGGATCCGCCGACCGGTTTGGCCGGCACGCCGGCGACTGTACAGTTCTCCGGCACGGGTTTCAGCACGACGGAGCCCGCCGCGATCTTGGCGCCGTCGCCGATCTCGATATTGCCGAGAATGGATGCGTTGGCGCCGATCAGGACACGGTTGCCGATTTTCGGGTGCCGGTCTTCGTCGGCCTTGCCGGTTCCGCCCAGCGTGACGCCCTGCAGGATCGAGCAATCGTCGCCGAGCCGCGCCGTCTCGCCCATGACGAAGCCGGTTGCGTGGTCCAGCATGATGCCGCAGCCGACTTCGGCCGCCGGGTTGATGTCCACGCCGAACAGCTCGCTGCTGCGCGATTGCAAGTGGAAGGCGACCAGGTCGCGCCCCGCCTTGTAGAGCGCATGGGCGCAACGGTGCGTCTGGATGGCGAGGAAGCCCTTGAAATAGAGGAAGCATTGCAGGTGGGAATGGCACGCCGGGTCGCGCTGTTTCACGGCCTGAAGGTCGCGGGCGATGCAGGGCACCAGGCACGGATCGCTTTCGATGGCTTCGGCCAGTACGGTGCGCAGCTTCAGGGACGAGAACTCGCTGCTGGAAAGCTTTTCGGCGAGATGGTTGACGAGCGCGGAGCCGAGATCCTCCTGGTCGAGGATCGTGGCGTGCAGCAGGGACGACAGGGCGACTTCCTTGACGGCATAGGCTGCGGCTTCGCGCTTAAGCGCGCTCCAGACGCAGACATCGTCGGCCTCGTCGCAAACGAGATTTACCTGGGACATGCCGTCGCCTAACCGACCCTCTTGAGGATTGGAACCCACAATTCCGCCCGCCCGGCCTGCGTCAGCCCCGGCCGCGATAGGGCGGCACACCCTGATCCGGCACCCAGAGACCGTCCGGTGTCTTGCCGTATTGGTAGAAGACGTCGATGGGTATGCCGCCGCGCGGATACCAATACCCGCCGATGCGCAGCCAGCGCGGTTCGATCTCCTTGACCAGCCGTTGTCCGATGCCGGTCGTGCAGGCTTCGTGAAAATCGCCGTGATTGCGATAGCTTCCGAGGAACAGCTTGAACGCCTTGCTTTCGACGATCCATCGGTCGGGACAGTAGTCGACGACCAGATGCGCGAAGTCGGGCTGTCCCGTGACGGGGCAGATCGAAGTGAACTCCGGCGCGACCAGACGCACCATGTAGGGGTCGTCGCAAGGATTGGCGACGCGTTCCAGCACGGCGTCGTCGGGCGAGGCCGGGAGCGCGCCTGACGCGCCGAGTTGGTCGAGCTTATCGTATCGGGACATGAAACGCGCTTTAGGCGCACGCGTCCAAAGCGTCCACCTCACAAGATCACCGACTGGGCCTGCGACAAAAGAAACGAACGAATCTCGCAACCTGCGCCGACTCCCTCGCGTTGAGTCGCTATACCGAACAGGAGACCCTCATGACGGACAAGACGAAAGAAAACGGCGGCGGCTACGGTTATGTCGGCAAGGATGCGCCGGTTGCAGACGGTTCGGTCGCCCGGATGGCCGGCAAATCGACCGACGGCTCGCCCCGCCCGGCCATCCACAACAGCCAGTCGCAGATCGCCCACGACGAAGAAGAATAGCCGATCACGCGATTGCGTCTTTCACGCGAGCACCCGCGCCGATAAAGCGGCGCCCCACCCCACCCGACTCCGGCAGGAGATATTCATGGCCGAAACCAAGACGCTCCCGGCAAAGCGCAACAAGACCGCGGCGAAGAAGTCCGGAAATACGGGCAGCCTGTCCGTTTCGCTCTCGCCCGAACAGGGTCTGAACCGCTACCTCCAGGAAATCCGCAAATTTCCGATGCTGGAGAAGAACGAAGAGTTCATGCTGGCCAAAAGCTGGGCCGACAAGGGCGATACGGAAGCGGCCGAAAGGATGGTCACGTCCCACCTGCGCCTCGTCGCCAAGATCGCCATGGGCTATCGCGGCTACGGTCTGCCGATCGGCGAAGTCATCTCCGAAGGCAATGTCGGTTTGATGCAGGCGGTCAAGAAGTTTGATCCCGACAAAGGCTTCCGCCTGTCCACCTACGCCATGTGGTGGATCCGGGCCGCGATCCAGGAATACGTTCTGCGGTCCTGGTCGCTCGTCAAGATGGGCACGACCGCCGCGCAGAAGAAACTTTTCTTCAATCTCAGACGGTTGAAAGGGGAAATGAAAGCGATCGAAGACGGCGACCTCACGCCTGAAAACGTCAAGACCATCGCGACCAAGCTTGGCGTCAAGGAAGAGGAAGTCACCTCCATGAACCGGCGCATGCTGAGCGGCGGCGATGCGTCGCTCAACGTGCAGATCGGCGCCGAAGACGGCTCCACGCAATGGCAGGACTGGTTGCAGGACGACAGCGACAGCCAGGAAGCCATTCTGGCCGACGATCAGGAACACGACGCCCGGATGGATCTGTTGCGGGACGCCATGGCGGATCTGAACGATCGGGAGCGCGACATCTTCATGAAGCGACGCCTTTCGGAATCGCCTTTGACCCTCGAGCAGCTGGCCAAGGTTTACGGCGTGTCGCGCGAACGCATCCGCCAGATCGAGGCGCGCGCTTTCGAGAAGATCCAGAAGGCGACCGTCGCGGCCGCCGACAAGGCGGGCCTGATCGAAGCCGAGTGATCCTGCCCCGACCTGATTGGGCGGAACGGAGTCCTTGCGTGAGTCGTTGCTTCGGCAACGCCCCCGAAAACACGCTCTGAATACAAGGACTCACATATGGACATCTACGAACGTCTCGAACAGGACCACGACAAACAGCGAACGCTGATCGACCGCATCAAGCAGTCGGAGCCCGGCTCGGAAACTCGCGCCCAGCTCTGGACCGACTTGAAGATCGAGTTGGAAGCCCATGCATCCGCCGAGGAACAGGCCTTCTATTCCAAGCTGATGGCCGAACCGGAAGGCACGGACGATACGCGCCATGCCATCGAAGAACATCAGCAAATGCACGAGATGACCGCCAAGCTCGACGCGATGGACCAATCCGCCGATGTCTGGGACACGCTGTTCGGCAAGCTCGCCCACAAGGTCGTCCATCATGTCGACGAGGAGGAAGAGGAGTTCTTTCCGGACGCCAAGGAAACCTTGTCGGACAGTCAGGAAGAAGAAGCGCTCAGGATGTTCAACAAGCGCAAGGCGGCCGAAGTCGACAAGCAGGAAGAACTCGCCGACTGACGCTCGATTCGAATATCGAACTCTGAAACATCAAATTCCGGAACATCAAATCCTGGAATATCTGACGCGGCCGCGGGCCGCGTTTTTCATGTCACGACGGTCGTCTTGTTGATCTCTCGCGGCTTCAACGTGACGATTTCCTCGGCGATCGTCGGGTGGACGGCACATGTCGCATCAAAATCGGCTTTCGTCAGTTTCGCCTTGATCGCGATGCCGACCATCTGGATCATCTCCGCGCTATCGTCGCCGACCAGATGGACGCCGATAACGGTTTCTTCCTCGCCCTTCGTCACGACCTTCATGAAGCAGCGATGCTCGTTTCCGGCCAGAATGTTCTTCATCGGCCGGAACTGCGTCGTGTAGACGGTGACGGCGTCGCCATATTTGCGGCGCGCATCCCCTTCCGACATGCCGCACACGCCGACCGGCGGTCGGGTGAAGACGGCGGATGCGATATCGTCGTGATCGAACGCCACCGGGTTGTCCTTGAACACGGTTTCCACGAAGGCCGCGCCTTCGCGGATCGCGACGGGTGTCAGATTGACCCGGTTGGTGACATCGCCAACGGCGTAGATGTTGGGCTGGCTGGTCCGCGAATAGGCGTCTACCTGGACGGCGCCGTTCGGATCGACCTTCACGCCTGCCGCTTCGACGCCGAGCGTATCCGTCTTGGGCCGGCGCCCCGTCGCCATCAGCACGCAATCCGTCCCGATCTTGGAACCGTCGTCGAATGACACGATCAGGCCGCCCTCCGTCCTGCGGATTTCCGTCGGGCTGATGTTGAACCGCAGGTCGATCCCGTTGCGCAGCTGCAAGTGGCCGACTTCGTCGCGGACTTCCGCGTCGAACCCGTTGAGCAGCCGCCCCCCACGGTAGGCTTGGATCACGTCCGTGCCCAAGCCGGCGAAGACGCCCGCGAATTCGCAGGCGATGTAGCCGCCGCCAATGATCAGCATCCGTTTGGGTTGCTCCGGCAAATGGAAGATGTCGTCCGAGACGATCGTGTGTTGGATTCCTTTGAGGTCCGGTGCCCAGGGCGACCCGCCCACGGCGATCAGGATTGTCTCGGCCGTGACCGTTTTACCGCTCTCGACCAGTCGGAGCGTGTGCGCATCGACGAATTCAGCGCGTTCGCGGAACAGATCGGCGCCGTTCTTCTCCAGAATGGTCGAATAGATGCCTGACAGGCGGTTCACCTCCTTCTGGATCGAATCGCGCAAGACCGACCATTCGAAGGTGGCTGCGTCCACCGACCAGCCATAGCCTTCGGCGTCCCGGATCGCGTCGCCGAAATCGGCGCCGTAGACGAGGAATTTCTTGGGGACGCAGCCCCGCACGACGCAGGTGCCGCCGGGCAAGCTTTCCTCGGCCACACCGACTCGCTTGCCCAGCTGCGCGGCAAGCCGCCCGGCCCGCACGCCGCCCGATCCCGCTCCGATGACGAAGAGGTCGTAGTCGTAATCGCTCATTCAGCTGTCCCGCTTGATTTCTAGCACCTTGGCATGATCGACTTCGCCGACCACGATCACATCCGCGAGATCGACGAAGAGTCCGGATTCCATGACGCCGGGTATGCGCGCCAGAGCGTCGGCCGTCTTGGCCGGATCCGGAATCTCCTGGCATTGGCAATCGAGAATGTAGTTGCCGCCGTCCGTGACCAAAGGCCCCTCGCCTGCGCCCTTCTGCCGCAAGGTCGTCAGACCGTCCCGGCATCCCGACGCGAGCAACGCGTCATAGACCTGCCGCGCCGTGACGCCGAGGCAGAACGGATCGACCTCGACCGGCAGCTGGAACGCGCCGAGCGTATGGACGAGCTTGCGATCGTCCACGATCACGATCATCTTTGCGGACGCCTGCGCGACGATCTTCTCGCGCAGCAGGCAGGCCCCGCCGCCCTTGATGAGATGAAACGCTTCGTCCACCTCGTCGGCGCCGTCTACGGTGACGTCGATGTGTTCGACCCGGTCCGGGTCCAGCAGCGGAATACCGGCTTCCAGTGCGACCTGGCGGGTTCGTTCCGAGGTCTGCACGCCGGAGACTTTCAGGCCGCCCGCAATCCTGTCGCCCAGCTTTTCCAGGAAGATCTCAGCCGTGCTGCCGGAGCCCAGCCCCAGCACCATGCCGTCCGAGACGAAATCCAGCGCCGCGAGTGCGGCATTCTCCTTGGCGACCTTCATGACTGCCCCTTGCGCTTCGTCATGGCTGCGCGGAACCGGGCCGCCCAGCCGTCCTTGTTCGCCTGGTCCGCTCTGGCGATCGCCATGGCATCGTTCGGCACATCCCGCGTGACCACCGTGCCCGACGCAGTGAACGCCCCGTCGCCGATCGTCACGGGGGCTACCAACGATGTGTGCGTTCCGATGAACGCGCCGTCGCCGATGACCGTCTTGTGCTTGAAGAAGCCGTCATAATTGCAAGTGACGGTTCCGGCGCCGATATTGCTGCCTTCGCCGATCTCGGCATCGCCGATATAGGTCAAGTGCGACGCCTTGGACCCGCGTCCAAGCGTGCTTTTCTTCACTTCCACGAAATTGCCGATGAAACTGTCCGGTCCGAGCTGCGTGCCCGGTCGGAGGCGAGCGAACGGACCGACCGACGCGCCCTCCCCGACGACCGCCCCTTCGACATGCGAGAACGGATGGATGGTGGCGTGCGAGCGCACCGTCACGCCCGGGCCGAAGACGACGTTTTCGCCGATCACGGCGTCGCGTTCGATGACCGTGTCATAACTGAAATACACGCTGTCAGGATCGCGCATCGTCACCCCGTCGTCGAGGGCCATGGCCCGCATGTGGCTCTGGAAGGCCTGATGGGCGGCGGCCAGGTCGGCGCGCGAATTCACGCCCAGCATCTCGCCTTCGTCGCCGCGCACAACGCTGGCGCGTTTGCCGTCCCGCCTCAGGATCTCGATAATGTCCGTCAGGTAGTATTCGCCTTTGGCGTTGTCGTTCGTCACCTGGTCGAGCGCGGCAAACATGTCGCCGGACCGAGCGGCGATGACGCCGCTATTGCAAAGGGTCACGGCCAGTTCTTCAGGTCCGGCCTCTTTCGCCTCCACGATCTTTTCCAGAGCGCCGCTGCGTTCGATCAGCCGACCGTATTGAGCGGGCTCTTCGGCTTCGAAACCCAGCACGGCGACATCCGAGACACTCAACGACTCATAAACCGATGTCAGCGTCCGCGTCGTGATGAGGGGCGTGTCGGCGAACAGCACTGCGACGTCGCCGTCGAAGTCACCGATCGCATCGCGAGCGCTGTTCACGGCATGACCCGTGCCCAGTTGCGGCTCCTGCACGGCGATCTGCAGGCCGAGGGTCTCGGCAGCCTCGCGCACATCGGCGTTCTGTTCACCGACCACGCATATGATGCGGTCGCATCCTGCCTCACGGGCGCAAGCGCAGACCCAATCCAGCAGGCGCCGCCCGGCCAGATCGTGCAATACTTTCGACGTAGCGGACTTCATCCGCGTGCTTTTCCCGGCAGCGAGAATGATGGCGGCACGCGGTCTGGACGGGCGATCGGACATTGTCATGGCGGCGCACTTAACCGATAGCGCGCGGAATGACACGCCGCGAAACAGGAAATTCCACGTCGTCTCTGCCTACGCCTCTGGCAGGGCTGTCCATCTGTTTCGATCTGGACGGAACACTGGTCGATACGGCGCCGGACCTGGTGCGCGTCACCAACGAGGTCATCGCCCTGGAAGGCTTGCCGGCCACGAATTACGGCCTCGCCCGGGCGGCAGTCAGCTTGGGATCGCGGCGTCTGATCACCGATGCACTCGATCGTGCGGGACATGGCGTGGACACCGCGCGCCTGGACGTGCTGCAACGCGAATTCCTGTCGCGCTACGCCGAAGACATTGCGCGTCTGTCACGGCCCTATCCCGGCGTATGCGCGACGCTGGACGAGCTGGACCGGATGGGCGCGCGATTAAGCGTCTGCACCAACAAACCCGGCTGGCTGGCGCGGCCGCTGCTCGATGCGCTCGGCATGACGGCGCGGTTCGACCGCATCGTGGGCGGCGACGAAGTTCCGGCGTCCAAACCCGATCCCTCGCATATTTTCACGTCCGCCGGACACAGGCGGGCCGAGCGTATCGTGATGGTCGGCGATAGCTGGCCGGACATGGAAGGGGCGCGGCGCGCACGCTGCCACGGCGTGCTCGTGACCTATGGCTACAGCTACCGACCCCAGATACGATTAAGGGCCGATACGCGGCTGCGGAATTTCCGCGACCTCGCACCAGCCCTTATCATGCTGTTCAACCGGCACAGGAATGCCGGATCGTACTGACGAACGGCGGCCTAGCCGAAGTCCTGCTTGTTGCGGCTCGGAACCCCGTTGACCATGTTGGACCGGACGTCCGTGCGCGCGGAGCGCATGGAGGCCAGGAATCCACCTTGGACGAGATTGATCTTCACGTCGTGACCGCGTTCGGCCCAGTAGGCCTCGATCTGCTGCTTCAAACGCTCTGCGCCTTCGCGCGTGCAATAATCACCTTTCATGGCGTTGTTTCCTTCGTAATGGTGTAGATGACGTCGCACCCGCGAGAGCGCGTCATGTTCGTGTGGCATTTCCCGTAGACACAGTTAAGAAATCGATCTTTATGGCACAACGCCCGTCATTCGGATTTCTTATGTATTGTTGGTAATACTTATCACAATTATTGAGGTTCAGCCCCCATTCATTTTATGCATTTCCGCAATGCTGGTATGCATTTGATAAAAGCAACAGGCTTTGTCACATCGACCCCGTCACCCCGTAAATATAAGTTAAGTTATGAGTCTGGCCAAACGCCTCAAGGACACGCGCAAGAAACACGGTCTGTCCCAAAGCGAGCTCGCCAAACAGGTCGAAGTCTCGCAGCCCTCCATCGCCAATTGGGAGCGTGGTGGCCACACGCCGCGCCGCGATGCGCTGGACCGGATCGCCAAGGCGCTGGACACGGACCCGACTTGGCTATTGTCCGGAGAAATGCCGGCGTCACGCAATCCTGCGCACCAGCATCTGGCCAAACCGATCCATCACATCGCGGTTTATGACTGGCCGAGCGGTCCGACCGATCCACGCCAGGGCCAACCTGTACGCTATCTGGCCGTGGCGGGCGACACGACAGACCTGTTCGCACTCAACGCCGTGCCGGAAACAGGCTTTCCGGAAGGCTCGTTTCTAATCTTCTCGGCGACGGAACGACGCCTGCCGGGCCAGTTCCTTGCGAAAACGAGAACGGGCTGCGACCTGTCCGAACGCACCCTATTCGGCGATGATATCCTCGCCCGTCTCGTCTATTCGGTCGTGCCGCACTAGCGACCACACGTCCGGAACTTCCTTCAGCTCTTCCTGGTAGTATTCCTGGAAGCCCGGCATCTCGACCCGGTTCAGGAACCCCGAATAGGCCATGTAGCTGACCAGGAAGCGCAGATCGTTGACCCAAGGCGGCATGAATTTCGGGCTTTCGATCATGCCGTCCACGGCCATCTGCGACAGGGCCGGGACGTCTTCGATGTCGAGCTTGCCGACGAACAACATCCGGATCAGGTCGGACCGCCCCATCTTGACCACCGTGCGCATGAAATTGTGCACGCGCAGCAAACCGTTCAGATAGACCATGTCCTTGGTGAACGGCGCGCCGCCCGCGATCACCCCGCCGCGGAAAACCCGCCGAGCATTTTCGTAGGACTGGTCCGGACTGTCGGTGCGCTCCAGGAAGAAGTCGAACACGTCTTTGAAGTCCGCCCCGTCCACCGCCATCTGGATGCCCAGCACCCGGCCCGACAGGCGGCGGAAGCGGCGCGGATCCATCGATCCCGTGACGAGTTCGGCGAAGACGGCCAGCCCCTCCTGCACTTCGGTCGTGCCCGGATGGCTCCAGCCCAGAATGGGAAACTTCTTCTGCGAGCGTCCGTTCAACGCGGTCGCCGTATGCACGAGCGCTTCGTGATGCAGCAATTGCTCCACATCCCGCGCCGTGAAACTCGCCCCCTGCCGGATCCTGATTCGCTTGGACGTCGCCGCGGCCTTGGCGGACACGGTCGGGCTGATGATGACATTGGGCGCATCGGTCTCGAAGTGACGGTCCAGTTTCTTGCGCAAGGCCCGCGCGAACTGGGTGTCGGTCAGATGTTTCTCCGTGCCTTCCACCACCAGCCGGTCGAAATCGAGACCTTCCAGCGACGAATCCATGTGCTTGGCCAGGTCCAGCACCATGGTCTTGCGGTCCAGCATCAGGCGCGTGGGCTGTCCGTAAAGCGCCGTGGAGTGGGAGAAGAATTCCGGCGTGCCGCGCGTCTCGATCATGTTGACCGTGCTCATCATCGAGTCGCTCAAGCGGCACAGCCAGCCGGACATGAGGTCGTCGCCCGCATCGATCAGCGCCCTGGCGTCCTTGACATGTTCGCGCGCCTTGTCGGTCGGCATCGCCTCATAGGTCGGGTCGGGCAGCTTGCCGCGCTTCAGGAAAGCCGTCTTCATGGCCGGGTTCCAGGCGACGGAGCGCAGCACCCGCATCGACTTGGCCGCTTTGTAGAGATGTTTCCCGGCCTTGACGGCCGATGTGTATCGGGACTTGCTCATCCGCTCTCGTCGCAACTCGCCTGCGGCGTGTCAAAGCGCTTCGCACGAATTTGGGCCGCACAGGACGCTTTACGTCGTGCGGCGGCGGCGCTACCCGCCGCCCTCATGTCCAAGGCCCTGCAAACCGAACCGCTCAAGCGGCGCGTCTTCGCGATCATCTCGCACCCGGATGCGGGCAAGACGACGCTGACGGAAAACATGCTGCTCGCCTCCGGCGCGATCCACCAGGCCGGGCGCGTGGCTGCGCGCGGCGAAGCGCGCCGCACGCAGTCCGACTGGATGAAGATCGAGCAGGAACGCGGCATCTCGGTCAGCTCGTCCGTCATGACGTTCGAACACAAGGGCCTGACCTTCAACCTGCTCGACACGCCCGGCCACGAGGACTTTTCCGAGGACACCTACCGCACGCTGACCGCCGCCGATTGCGCCGTCATGGTGCTCGACGTGGCCAAGGGGATCGAGCCGCAGACGCTCAAACTGTTCGAGGTCTGCCGCCTGCGCGACATTCCCATCGTGACCTTCATTAACAAGCTCGACCGCGAAGGCGTGGATCCGTTCGAGCTGATCGCCGAGATCGAGAACAAGCTGGCGCTGGATGTCGTGCCGATGCAATGGCCCGCCGCGTCGGGCCGCCGCTTCAAGGGCGTCGCCGATCTGCGCACGAACCGTTTCCTGGCTTTTGCCAAACCCGACAGCGGCGAAGACCATGCCTGGACGCAGATGGATGGAAACTCCATCGGCGCGACCTTCGATGATGACGCCTTGCTGGAAGAATTCCAGATGGAAGCCGAGCTGGCCCGCGAATACCCCGATTTCAGCGAACAATCTTTCCGCGAAGGCCACATGACGCCGGTCTATTTCGGCAGCGCCTTGCGCAAATTCGGCGTGCTGGAACTGATCGACGCGCTGGCCGAGCTTGCCCCGCCGCCACAGCCCGAACCCGCGCTCAAGGCGGGGCAGTCCGTGGAGATGTCGCCGACGGACAGGGAGGTTTCGGGTTTCGTTTTCAAGGTTCAGGCCAATATGGATCTGAACCACCGCGACCGGGTCGCCTTCTACCGAATGGTCTCCGGCGAGTTCAAACGCGGCATGAAGCTGAAATCCGCCGATGGCCGCAGCCTGAACGTCCACAACCCCGTCATGTTTTTCGCCCAGGACCGCGAACTGGCCGAGGAAGCCTATGCGGGTGATGTGATCGGCATTCCGAACCACGGCGTGCTGCGGGTCGGCGACAGCCTGTCGGAATCCGGAAAGATCAAGTTTGCGGGCATACCCAATTTCGCGCCGGAAATCCTTCGCCGCGCCCGGCTGGAGGATCCGCTCAAGGCCAAGCACCTTCGCAAAGCGTTGGAATCACTCGCAGAAGAAGGCGTGACGCAGCTGTTCAAGCCGGCGCTCGGCGCGGACATGATCGTCGGGGCGGTCGGGAGCCTGCAGATCGACGTGATGCGCGAACGGATCAAGACCGAATACGGGCTCGGCGTGCAATTCGAGGTGCCGCCCTACCAGACGGCGCGCTGGGTCGCTTCCGACGATCCGGACAAGCTGAAGGACTTCGTGGACAGGAATACCGCCACCATGGCCGAGGACATTGACGGCGATCCCGTCCTGCTTGCGAAATCGGCATGGGACATCGGCTACGCTCAGGAAAAGAACCCGGAATTGCGCTTCCTGACGACCAAG
The DNA here is from genome assembly GCF_947498175.1 of uncultured Algimonas sp. Taxonomy (GTDB): domain Bacteria; phylum Pseudomonadota; class Alphaproteobacteria; order Caulobacterales; family Maricaulaceae; genus Litorimonas. Next base: position 468,053 of record NZ_CANMJB010000001.1, read on the forward strand.
GAGCGCCGCTGACCGCGATTTTGGCAAAGGACTTGCATGACGGTAACGATACGTTAACCGGATATCACGCCGATGCTTCTACCGTCCCTGATCATGTTCGCCATTACGGTCGTTGTCGCGACGACTTGCCTCGTTCCGGCCGCGTTCAAGCCGTCGTCCAGCTTGGTCGGTTTCTATTGGTCCGGCTTCTGGCTTTTCCTTGCCTTGATCGCTGCGCTGGCGGGCGGAGAACAGGCTCTGATGCTGTCGGGTCAGGACGTTCCGGCTCTGGCCGCCCGATTGCAAGTCTCCGCCATACTCTGTTTCATGCTGTTCGTGATGTTCGGATGGGCCCGCCTGTCGGGAGCCGCCCTCTGGCACGGCGTGCGGCGCGTCGCTGCCCGGTCCTAGCGCGGCTGAACCTCGGACAGTTCCGACTGCATGACCGGCTGGCTCGGACGGGCGTAGCCTTGCACGCTTCTGGATCCGCCAATATCCTCTTGCGGGCGTCCATGGAGATTGAGTGACGCACTCGACTGCCATGTCACCGGCGCGCTGGCGGGCTTGCGCGGCATAGGCTGTCCGGTAGGCGGCGCAACTCCGCGCCGTGGATTAGAGACGGCCCGTCCGGGACTGTGCAACCCGGATCCGGCGGCAAACGCGTCGAGTTGCGGCCTGAGACCGGGGTGGGGCGACAAGGATCGTGCAGACAAAGGCGCAGGCACGGCTTCGCGGCGAACGACCCGCCCGCCTTGATGGACAGGTCGAGTTTCTGGGTTCGATGTCACCGCCGTGCCGACCCGGATCGTATTCGTTCCCCCGGATGTGACGTTTACGGAAAAAGGCGGGGCAGACACGCTCACCCCGCTTATCGACACATCGCTGGCGATCGGCGCTCCGATCTCGGCTTGAAGATCGCATACGCCATTCGCGGTCGGTGAAGGTTTGACGTAGTTCCAGCCTCGGCAACGCGCATCGCCGTCGCACTGGCTGGCACAGACATCCGCGCCGGGCACGATTACCGCATGGTAGGGCGTGCCGGGACGGTAGGTGCCCGGGTCGGCGGCCAAAGTCTGGCTCAGAGCCGGAGCCGCGATCAGAACGGCGGACAGAGAGAATAAGGACAAGCGCATGGCGGTCTCGCGATTCGGTCGCACCCAACCTGTCCGATCGTGGTTAGCGCGGCGTTAATCCGCTTTGGCTGCGTGAACGATCTGCGCGAAGCTCTCCATCTCCAGGCTCGCGCCGCCAACCAAAGCCCCGCCGACTTCCGGCACGCCCAGCAACAGGGCCGCATTGTCCGGCTTGACCGATCCACCATAGAGGATGCGCGGCCCCACCCCGACATGGCGGCGGATGGCGGCGTGCATCTCCGCCACGTCGCGGGCCGTTGCCGTGCGCCCCGTACCGATCGCCCAGACGGGTTCATAGGCGATGTCGTAGTCACCCTGCTGCGGCAGGCTGCCTGAGAGTTGCGCTTCGACGACCGGGATCGCGGTCCCGGCCTCGCGCTCGGCCAGGCTTTCCCCGACACAGACGAGAGGCCGCAGCCCGGACCCAACCGCACGTTCGGCTTTGGCCTTGACGCGGTCGTCCGTCTCGCCGCCGGTGCGCCGTTCCGAATGGCCGAGAATGACGTAGCGCGCACCGAGCGCGGCCAGCAATGCGGCCTCCGTCTCGCCTGTATGCGCCCCGGCTTCATGCTCGGAACAATCCTGCGCGCCGATGGCGATCCCGCTTCCTTGCGCCGCCCTGGCCATCGCTCCGACGAGCGGATGCGGTGGGCAGATCAGCCGCTCGCAGACCGCCTCCCCGGTCAGCGCGGCAAGTTCGCCGACCTTGTCCACCCAATCGAGTCGACCGTTCATTTTCCAGTTCGCGGCGATCAGCTGTGGCATGCGCCCGGTTTGGCGGCTCGCGCGACTGAACGCAACCGCTTGCGAGGCGGCGCGGGTCTGCTACAGGCGCGACGTTATGGCTGACGACATTTACGACCGCCCCAAGGGCCTGTTTTCCCGCATCCGCACCGTCCTGGTCGGCGTCCTGGTCGGGATGCTCGTCCTGGCCTTCGCGGTCTGGGGCATCGAGGACGTGTTCTCGCCCAACAGCAGCAACGCCGTCGTCAAGGTCGGCGACGCCGAAGTGGGCCGTGAGGCCTTTCTGGACCGGTTCAACGAGGAAATGCGCCGCATCTCCGACGAAGCGGGCGAAGGCATGACGCCGCAGCAAGCCTATGACCGCGGTATTCCGCAACAGCTGGTCGGTGAATTCACGCAACGGCTTGCCATCGAGGCGGACGCCGAAGCGCTCGGCATCGGCGTGAACAATCGCGACATCGTTCGCTACGCCGAGAACATCGACGCCTTCCGCAACAGCATCACGCAGCAATTCGACCGGACGCAGCTGCAACGCATCCTGGCGTCCAACCGCATGACGGAAGCGGACTTCGAACGCGACGCGCGCACCGTGCTGGTCCAGCGCCAGACGATCCCAGCCGTGATGGGCGGCATCCTGGCGCCTGGCGACTATGCGCAGCGCTATAACCGCTTCGTCAACGAAACGCGGCGCGCGCGCCTGGTTCGGTTCGATGCCAGCGCGTTGGAGACGTTGCCGGAGCCCACGGAGGACGAGCTGCGCTCGTTCATCGCCGCCAACCAGTCGCGTTTCATCGCTCCTGAATATCGCCGCTTCCTGATGATCCGCATCGAACCGTTCGATCTTGAACGCGATATCGAAGTGACGGACGACCAACTGCGCGAACGGTTCGAAACGCTGATCGGCGCAGGCGAAATCGGAGCCGTGGAAACGCGCGATGTCAGCATCATCGCCGTTCCGACGCAGGCCATCGCCGATAACGCCGCCGCCCGCCTGAGCGCGGGCGAAGCGTTGGACGCCGTCGTCGCGAGCCTCGACCTGCCTGCGCCCGACACGTTCGATGCCGTGAAGGAAGACGGTCTGATCAACCCCGCCAGCTCGACCGCCGCCTTCGAGGCCGAAGCCGGTACGGCGCGCGTCGCGCCCACGGGCTTCGGATCGTTCGAAGTCGTCTATGTGCGCAATATCAATCCAGCCGACGAACCGGACTTCGACTCCATGCGCGACGAGCTGACGGCGGACGTGCTGCAAGGCGAAGCCCTGCGCACGATCAACGACTACGAACGCGTGATCGACGACCGGCTACTGGAAGGGGCGACCCTGGAAGAGATCGCCGAAGCACTCGACGTTCCCCTGTCCTCCTACCCCTATCTGGACCGCAGCGGCACCACGCCCGACGGCATCGCCATGACAGGCTTTTCCGCCATACCGGGCATCGCGTCCGACGACCGGCTGCTGCAGGCGGTCTTCACCGGCGACATCGGATTCGAGTCCGACATCGTGCCGTCCGCCAATGGCGGGTTGGCCGTTTTCCGCGTTACCGACACCATCCCCAGCGCGCCGGAGCCGTTCGAGGAATCGCGCGGCGAAGCGGTGCGGCTCTGGAAGTCCGAACAGCTGAGCGACGCCTTGACCGCGCGCGGCGTTGAACTGGCCGCACGCCTGCGCGCCGGCGAGAGCATCGAAGTCGTCGCCGGGGAACTCGGCGCCGAAGTCGAGAACATCGCCGTCCAGCGATCTTCGCCCCTCAACACGGTCTCGCCTGCCGTGCTCATCGGATTGCTTGACGGCGAAGTCGGCGCGGTGGCGCGCGGCCCCGGCCAGACGCCCGGCACCTACGAGATCGCAATCCTCGACACTGTATCCTCGGCCGGGGAACGGGTCGGCGGACAGATGCTCGACATCATCCGCGGTCAGGTCTCCGAACAGATCGCACTGGATGTCAGCCAGGCTTATCAGGACGCCATTCTGGCGGATGCGGAGCACGTCGTCTTCGAAGACCAGTTGCGCGCGGTTCTGAACCTCGACGCCGAAGGCTGAGCCCGGCTCACGCCGTGACGCCCGCTCTCACCCCGTCCCGCACGGCCTTCCGGCCGTCCGACCGGCCGCAGATCGTCTATGCGCGCGTCGTCAACGACATCGACACGCCCGTCTCCGCCTTCATGAAAGCGGCGCTCGGCAAGCCCTATGCCTTCCTGTTCGAGTCCGTCCAGGGCGGCGAACAGCGGGGGCGGTTTTCCTTCTTCGGCTTCGACCCGGACCTGATCTGGCGTAGCTATGGCGACAAGGCGGCGTTATCGCGCGACGGCAATGCCTATGCGGTCATGTCGGGCGAGCCACTCGATGCGTTGCGCGCCTTGATCGCGGAGTGCGAGTTCGAGTTGCCGGACGATCTTCCGCCCATGACGGCGGGCCTGTTCGGCTATCTCGGCTACGACATGATCCGCCATGTCGAAGTCCTGGCCCAGCCCAATCCCGATCCGATCGGCACGCCGGACGCGATCATGGTGCGGCCGCGCACCGTCTGCATCTTCGACCAGGTCAAGCAGGAGATCATCGTCGCCGCGCTCGTCCCGCCGGGCGGCGATTACGGTAGCGCCGTCAAGCGGATCGAAGCCACCATTGCCGATCTGGACGGCCCGACGCCGCCCTCGCCTTCTTCGGTCGTGCAGGTGCCGGAAATCACGCCAACCCTTGGCACGGACCTCCTGACTTTCGGCGGGCGGGTGAAAGCCGCGCGGGACTACATTCTGGCGGGCGACGTTTTCCAGGTCGTGATCGGCCAGCGCCTCTCCGCGCCCATGGTGGCCAGCCCGTTCGCGCTCTACCGGGCCCTTCGGCGCATGAATCCGTCGCCCTTCCTTTATTTTCTCGATTTCGACGATCATCAGATCGTGGGCAGCAGTCCGGAAATCCTCGTCCGATTGCGCGACGGCACGGTTACGATCCGGCCCATCGCCGGCACCCGTCCGCGTGGCAAGACAGTGTCGGAAGACCTTGAAAACGAACGCAGCCTTCTATCCGACCCGAAGGAGCGGGCAGAACATCTCATGCTGCTCGATTTGGGCCGGAACGATGTCGGGCGCGTCGCCGGGGCCGGAACGGTGCGCGTGACGGAACGCTTCATCGTCGAACGCTACAGCCACGTCATGCACATCGTCTCGAACGTCGAAGGTGACATCCGTGACGGGCTGGATTGCATCGATGCGCTGATGGCTGGCTTCCCGGCCGGAACGGTCTCCGGCGCGCCCAAGGTCCGCGCCATGGAGATCATCGACGAGCTGGAAGACGAAAAGCGCGGCATCTATGCCGGCGCTGTCGGCTATGTCAGCGCCAATGGCGACATGGACACGGCCATCGCGCTGCGTACCGGAATCGTCAAGGACGGCACGCTCCACGTGCGGGCCGGAGCCGGCATCGTGATGGATTCGACGCCGGACTATGAATGGGCGGAAACCCGGCACAAGGCCGCCGCCCTTTTCAGAGCGGCAGAACAAAGCGTGCGGTTCGACCGGAATTAGGGCGTTGCGCTGAGCGCAGTCCCAGTCACTTTCCTATACCGCTCTTTCGTCTTCGTCTCTGCCACGTCCGTGCATCTCCATCCCCGCAATTCATGCCGGGGACGTGAAAGCTGGACTTCTAAAGGGGCCGGGCGTAGAAGCCGTCGCGCGGCGCATCTTTCGCCCTCGCTCGCACCATGGCCGGGCCGCCCGCCATCATTGCCAGAGCTAGTTTCCGGCCCGTTCCCGCGCCCACCCGGTCTTGCCAAGCCTCCGGGCCGCCCCGTCGCAGCACTTCGCCGATCTCGCGGTAGACTTTCAGCGCCGCCGTGATCGCCCAAGCGCAGCGGAACGGCAGATGTCGGATGCCGGTCCGCGCCGAGGCGTAATAGCCTTCGGCGACGTCCAGTAATTCGACGGCCGCCTCATGCGCGGCGCGCCAGTTCTGCGGTTGCATCAGCAGATCCGGTTCGACAGGCGCGCCATGCTTGAGCAGCAGCTCCTGCGGCACGAAAACGCGCCCGGCTCTTGCGTCGTCGATCACGTCGCGGGCGATGTTGGTCAATTGGAAGGCCAGCCCCAGATCGCTGGCCCGGTCGAGCGTGGGGTCGTCGCGCACACCCATGATCATCGCCATCATCACCCCGACCACGCCCGCCACGTGATAGGAATAGTCCAGAATGTCATCGGTCGTGCGGTAGGTTCGCTCGGCGGCGTCCATTTCGAAGCCTCTGAGAAGCTCAAATGCATGGCGATGCGGGACGGCGTTGCGTTCGAAGACGACGGCCATCCCCCTAAATATCCCATCCACCCGCTCATCTCGACCCATGTCGGGGTCCAGCTTCGATGCCACTGCTTGGGCGTCGATCTGGGCCCCGGCCCTCGTCGGGGCGGGCGGGACAATGAGAGCGTTGCGGGTTCTTTCCAGGAGAATACCCAACCGCTCCCCCTGCCCGTCGCGATAGTCGGCGATCTGGCCGTGTCCCATCTCCTGACCGTCGATCACATCGTCGCAATAGCGGCACCAGGCATAGAGCATGGAGGCGTCGTCGCGAATACGCGGCGGCAGGACCTTTGAAGCGAGCGCGAAGCTCTTGCTGCCCGCTTCGATGGATTCCCGCCCTTGCTGCGCGAGAGCGTCGGTCATCCCTTACGCCTTTTCGCCGCGCAGTCTGGCCCGCGCGCGATCGGCCCCCATCAGCCTCAGCAACGGACCCATTTCCGGCCCGTGGTCGCGACCGGTCAGCGCCTTGCGCAACGGCATGAACAGGCGTCGCCCCTTGCGATCCGTATTGTCCTTCAGCTTGCGGACCAGCTCGGACCAATCGGCCTCGTCACCGACCAGCTCGGCCGCCGTGTCGCAAAAGGCCTTGTCGTCCGCATCAATCATTCCGGCCATAGGCGCGAACAGGGTCGTGTTCCATCCGGCCGCGTCGTCGACCACGTCTACATTGTCGCGTATCGCCAGCCAGAAGGCTTCGCCGCCATCCACGCCGAGCGCGTCGAGGCGGCCCTCGACCTGCGCATAGGGTGTCTCGTGCAGGATCTTGGCATTCAAGGCCCGCAATTCGTCGTCATCGAAGCGCGCCGGCGCACGGCCGATCTTGTCGAACGAAAATTCGTCCGCCAACTGCTTGATCGTGAACCGTTCCTCGACCGGATCGGACGTGCCGATCTTGGCCAGCAGCGACAGGATCGCCATCGGCTCGTAGCCTTGCTCGCGCAGTTGACCCATGGACAGGCTGTCGAGGCGCTTGGACAGCTTGCCGCCATCCTTGTCCACCAGCAGCGGCGTGTGGGCGAAGATCGGCTCGACGCCACCGAGCGCACGGAAGATCTCGATCTGCGCGCCGGAGTTGGTGACATGGTCCTCGCCGCGAATGACGTGGGTGATGTTCGCGTCGATATCGTCCACGACGCTGGGCAGCGTGTAGAGATAGGAGCCGTCGCCGCGGATCAGCACAGGGTCCGAGATGCTGCCGGTCTCGATGGACTGTTCACCGCGGACCAGATCGGTCCAGCTCACGCTGTTCCCGGACAATTTGAAGCGCCAATGCGGTTTGCGGCCCTCGGTCTCGAAGGCGGCTTTCTGCGCGTCGGTCAAATCCAAGGCCCGGCGGTCATAGATGGGCGGAAGGCCTTTGACCGCCTGCAACTTGCGCTGACGGTCGAGCTCTTCGGCCGTGTCGTAGGCTGGATAGAGCAAGCCCATTTCCTTCAGCTTTTCAGCCGCTTCGTCGTAGAGGTTGAAGCGCTTCGACTGGCTGAACGTCTCCTGCCAGTGCAGGCCGAGCCAGTTCAGATCGTCGCGAATGCCGTCTTCATAGGCCTGCGTCCCGCGTTCCAGATCGGTGTCGTCGATGCGCAGGATGAAGGTGCCGCCCGTGCTGCGCGCCTGCAGCACGTTCATCAACGCCGTGCGGACATTGCCGACATGGAGTTTGCCCGTGGGGCTGGGGGCGAAGCGGACGCGTGTTGTCATGGCGGCGGCTTATAGGGACAAGCCTCCGCTTAGCAAGCGCATGGGTTGGCTCTAATCCCCATACCGGTCCCGATATCCATTCGTCACCGGATAGCGCCGGTCCCGTCCGAAATTCTTGCTTCCGATCTTTGCACCGGGCGGGGCCTGTCTGCGTTTGTATTCAGCGATGTAGAGCAGCCTCTGAATGCGCATGACGTCGCTCTTGTCGTGGCCGCGCGCGACGATGGCCTCGACGGGCAGTTCCTGTTCGATCAGGCCCAGAAGGATGTCGTCCAGAATGGGGTAGTCCGGGAGCGAGTCGCTGTCCTTCTGGTCGGCGCGCAACTCGGCGGACGGCGGTTTGTCGATGATGCGCTGCGGGATCGGGACGTCCGCGCCGAGCAGGTCGTCCGGCGTGTGGGCATTGCGCCATTCGCACAGCCGGAAGACTTCGGTCTTGTAAAGGTCCTTGATCGGATTGTAGCCGCCCGACATGTCGCCGTAGATGGTGGCGTACCCGACCGCCATTTCCGACTTGTTGCCCGTCGTGACCAACATCGGTCCGAACTTGTTGGACAGGGCCATCAAGGTCAGGCCGCGGATGCGCGACTGGATGTTTTCCTCCGTCGTATCCGCCGCCATTCCGTCGAAAAGCGGATCCAGCATCTGCGAGAAGGCTTCGCGCGCCGGGGCGATGGGAATGATGTCGTATCGCACGCCCAACGCCTGCGCGCAGGCTTTCGCGTCCTCCAGACTGTCAGACGAGGTATATTCGCTGGGCATCATCACACACCAGACCCGATCCGGGCCGAGCGCGTCGACGCAAATCGCCGCGCAAATGGCGCTGTCCACGCCGCCGGACAAGCCCAACACGATCCGCTCGAACCCGTTCTTGTTCACATAGTCGCCGAGGCCGAGACAGCAGGCGCGCCAGTCGGCCTCCAGTCCCGATAGATGCCCCTCGGTCTTGGCCGATGCGCACTGCCAGACTCCGTCACGCCGTTCCCACTCCGCGACGTCGTAGTCCTCGACGAAGCTCTTGAGCGACTGGACGATCTGACCGTCCGCCGCCATCGACCAGCTGGATCCGTCGAAGACCAGCTCGTCCTGTCCCCCGATCTGATTGACATAGACGAGCGGTAGGCCCTCGTTGAACACCTTGTCGCCCAGCGCCGCGTGCCGTTCCGCATGGGCCGTGCGTCGCCAGGGCGAGCCGTTGGGCGACAGCATGATCTGCGCGCCCTTGTCGGCCAGATGCGACGCGACTCCCGGCTGCCACAGGTCTTCACAGATCGGAATGCCGATGGAGACACCCTTGAAAATAATGGGTTCGGGCAAGGGCCCGCGCGCAAACACGCGCGCTTCGTCAAACACCCCATAGTTCGGCAGGTGATGTTTGTACCGTATATGCTTGATTTCGCCCGCTTCCATCCAAAGCGCGGCGTTATAGAGTTGGCCGTCATCGACCCAGGGCGCGGTGGTCAGGATGGCAGGACCGTCAGCTGTCAACCCGGCCAGACGCAGGCACGCCTTGCGGCAATCGTCCTGGACGGTCGGGCGCAGCACGAGGTCTTCCGGCGGGTAGCCGAGGATCATCAACTCCGGGAAGATCGCAAGGTCCGCGCCGTCGGCTTTGGCCCGGGCGTAGTCGTCCGCCATCTTCGCTTCATTGCCCCAAATGTCGCCGACGACGGGGTTGAGCTGGCAGGAAGCGATGCGGAGGCGGAGCGTCATGCAGGCGCTTTAGGGGAAGCGGCGCGCGGGGTCCATCAACCGCCCAACCGCTCCGCCAAGCTCCGGAAGAGATCGATGTTCATGTTCATCGAATGCGGCCCGGACGCGTTCGGCAGGGCGAATTCGCGGTCGGCGGCATTCTTGGCGATCACAATATCGCGGGCCGGATCGATATAGACGAATTGGCCGTAGATGCCCGACGCCATGAAGTCGCCGCGCGCCGGCATCGGGACCCACCATTGATAGCCATAGCCCGTGCCGCGCCCGGTCAGGCCCGGTGCGGAATGCGCCGTGCTGGCGGCGACCCAGTCGGCGGAGATCAGCTGCTGACCGTTCCATTCTCCGTCTTGCAGATAGAGCTGCCCGAACTTGGCATAGTCGCGCGTGGTCAGGTTCAGCCCGCCCAGCGCGAAGGCCGCGCCCTCCCCGTCCGTGAGGTAGAAGGGTGGCTGACAAAAGCCGAGCGGACCGTAGATCTCCTCCCAGAGGTCATGCACGGACCGGCCCGTCGCCGCGCGCAGCACCCATGCCGCAACGTGCGTATCCATCGACACGTAATGCCAACGGTCGCCCGGCGTGAAATCCTGCTCGGTCAGCGTCGTCGTGTAATCGTCCAGCGATCCGCCCAATGCGATGGTCCGGCCCATCCGGTTGATGTCGGAGTCCTGATCCATATAGTCTTCGTTATAGCGAACCCCGGAGCTCATATTCAGCACGTTGCGGAGAGTCGCACCGTCATAGGCCGTGCCTTGGAGTTCCGGGACGTAAGTCGTGACATCGTCGTCGAGACTGGCGATCGCGCCGTTTTCGAGTGCCGCGCCATACAGGCCCGACAGGAAAGATTTGGCGACGGACCAGCTTATGCGGCGGTCGTCCGGACCGGTGCCGCGGTAGTAACTCTCGTGAATGATCTCGCCGTCGCGCAGGATGACAAGGGCGGTCGTGTCGAGTTCGTCCAGAACATCCAGTGTACCGCGCTCTTCGCCTGCAATGGTGACGGTGTCGGGCAGCGGTCCACTGTCGCCCATCAGATCGTCGCGGATTGGCACATCGAGCGTATTTGTCAGGAAGGCGCGGTCCATATTGGAGAAATTGTCGACAATCCTGCCTTCGTCGAACAGCGTGTTGACCGTCATCAATCGGCCGATGTCGTCTTTCTTGATGGCGAAGACGATACCGGCGACCAGCAACACCGCGACGGCAAAGACCGCCAGACGCTTGGACATACGCGCCATCAGTTCGCCTCGATCGTTGCGGCGATCCTGACGGCTGCAAGCCCCTCTTCTCCCGAAGCCAGAGGCGAGGCTCCGTCGAGGCAGGCGGCGACGAAACGGTCGAAAGCGGCCGCGAGGCTGTCCGCGGCGTCGGGCTTCGACCCGAAATCCGCATCCAGGTCGAACGGCGTGTCATGGCGCAACGTCTTGGCGTTGAAGTCGATCTCGACCGTTCCGGCATCAAAGCGCAAGGTCCAGCGTCGTTCCGGTTCGGCGTTGCGCGATGCGGACAGATAGGCCGTCATGTCGCCATAACCCAACTCCGCCGAGACATCGTCCAGCCTGTCCGAATAGATGCTGCGCGCGCGTTCCGTGCTGATCCAGTCCGGCAGACCATAGAGCGCGTTCAACAGATCGATGTCGTGGATCATCAGGTCCATGACCACGCCGACATCGAGATTGCGCGTCGCGCGGCCCGTGTGGCGGACAATGGCGATCTCGTTCGGTTGGACTGAAACATCCTGCAAGCCGATCGCGTCCATCACGATGCGTTCCTGATGCCCGACCTGCAGGACGCGGTTCTGCACCGCCGCAGTGCCGACGATCCGCTCCGCTTCCGCGACGGTCGCGGCCAGCGGTTTTTCCATCAGCAGATGGCACCCATGAGCGAGCCCCGACAAAGCGGCATCGAGATGTCCGTTGGCGGGAATGGCGACGATCAAAGCATCGGAAGCGGACGCCAGGGCGTCCAGACTATCCGTCGGGTGCGCTCCGTATCGCGCCGCCAGATTTCGGCAGGGTCCGGCATTGCGGTCGAACACACCTGACAGGACCGCCCGGTCATGCCCGGCGACCTTTCCGGCGTGGTAACCGGCAAAGACGCCGGCTCCGACGATTCCGACCTTGAAGACATCGCTCATGGCGCCGTCATAAGTCCGCGAAAGCGCGCGGCAAGAGCGATCTCGATGCGAAAAGCGATTCGGTCCGGAACATGCAGAATCACGATTTTCGGGTGATCTGACCGATCTGACAGGCTCGAATCCGAACATTTCGATGAAAAACCCGTAAAAACCCCCGGTTTCATGGGCATTTCCGTGACATGACCGCTTTAATGAGTAAGATTACAGCACGTCCCGGGCACGTCGCCGCAGGGCAGACATCGAAGGAGCCTCCACGATGAACAAGAAAGAACTCGTCGCCAAATTGGCCGACCATCTCGACACCAGCCAGTCCGCCGCCGGCGACATGCTCAACGGCACGCTGGAAATCATCACCAACGAATTGAAAGACGGTAACGAAGTGAACCTGCCCGGTTTTGGCAAGTTCATCGCCAAACACCGTCCGTCGCGTGAAATGCGCAATCCGCAAACCGGAGAGAAGATGATGAGCAAAGCCAAGACCTCCGCTCAGTTCCGTCCGAGCGTCGGCTTGAAAGACCTCTAGACTACACTTGTAGTCTTTGATAGGCATGGGCCGCTCCGTCACCACGGGGCGGCTTTTTTCATGACCAACGGATCGGACCCGCCATGACGCGATTTTTGCTAACCCTGCTTTGTGTCTTCGTGGTGCCGATGGGCGTCTCCGCGCAATCGGATGTTGGCGATCGCCGGATCACACAGGCTAAAGACCATCCGGCCGACAATGCCGAGATCGCCGCTCTGTTCGAAGCGGACCAGGCGGTGCGTCAGGGGTTCACGCCCGAAAAGGCGAAGGATCCCGCATTCATCAAGGCGATGATCGACGGGGACCGCGAACGGCGCGAACGGACGCTCGCGCTTCTGGCCGAAGACGCGTTGCGCACGGACAACGACTTCTATCATGCCGCCTTCATTTTCCAGCATGGCGGCACGGCGGACGATTATCTGCTCGCGCATTCGCTGGCCGTCGCCGCCGTCGCCAAGGGCCATGAGAGCGCCGCTTGGATTTCCGCGGCTACGCTTGATCGTTACCTGATGAACATCGGCCAGCCGCAGGTCTACGGCACGCAGTACACTCGGGAGGACGGCAAAGTGACCATGGACCCCTATGATCGCGATCTCGTTCCGGATGCGCTGCGGACAGCTCTCGGCGTACCGACGCTGACGGAGCAGACCGAGAAGCTGGATCAGATGCGCGCGCCGGGCTGACCGCACATTCGCATCGCTGTGCCGCGATTTGCCTCTCGACATGTCAGGGCCGCTCCGCCGTATCGGAGCGGCCTTTTTCGTGGGGAGACGGATATGGTGGATATCGGCATTTCCGACCTGTTCGAGGACGGTTTCGGCTTCGGGGCGATGACGGCGCTGACGATCAAGGACGTCCTTGTCTATTCGCGCCGTTATTTCCTTGGCCGCGCAGACACAAGACTGGTCCGGCTATACGCCGTCGATCCGGGTCTATGTTGTCCTGCTCGCCCTCTCGTCCTATCTGCGCTATCTCTATATCGGCGAGGGCCAGGTCGTGACCGAGCTTTACGTCGATCAGTTCGATGACGCTCTGACAAGTCTGGCGGAAACCGACCCGCGTTTTTGGATCGATCGATCCGCGCACATTGACCAACGAACTGCTGGAAGGAATGTTCTTCTGGGCGCCGTTCACAAGCTTCGCCCTGTACACTCTCTTCGGTATCGTCTGGCGCGCCTATGCCGAGCCGTTGAACATGGTCGTCCGCATTCGCTACATCTATGCGCTGCTGATCCCTGCGCAGATCTTCATGCTCGTCATGACGGTTCCGATCGCGACCCTTTCCGCGGAAGCCGCGCCGTTCCTGTCGTTCTTCGGGCTGTTCGGCAGCGCGGTCATCGTGTCGATCACGGCCTATTTCGGAGCCTTCCCACAATCGGAAAGCCGCGGCAGGCGCTTTGCACGGGCGCTCACACTCGGCTTCGCGCTCGTCGCGGTGATATTCGTCGCGACGTTCGCCGCGCTGATGATCGGCATGGTCACCGCGATGGGCGACGCGCTCGCTGCCGCCGGTCCGACCCTCGACGGACCCTAGAGCAAATCAGACCGCCAGCTTTGCCCGGTCGCCCTTGCGGTGCGCGTTGAGTTCTTCGGCGATCAGGAAGGCCAGTTCCAGCGCCTGGTCCGCGTTCAGGCGGGGGTCGCAATGGGTATGATAACGGGACGACAGGTCTTCCTCGCGCACCATGCGGGCCGAGCCGCCAATGCACTCGGTCACGTTCTGACCGGTCATTTCGAAATGCACGCCGCCGGGCCAGCAGCCCTCGCTGTGCAGCACCTGCATGAAGGTGCGGACTTCCGTCAGGATATTGTCCACGGGCCGCGTCTTGTAGCCGGACGCCGTCTTGATCGTGTTGCCGTGCATCGGGTCGCAGGACCAGACGACATGACGGCCTGCCGATTTCACGGCGCGGGCCAGCGTCGGCAGGCCTTTGGCCACCTTGTCGTGGCCATAGCGCGCGATAAGGGTCAGACGGCCGGGCTCGTTGTCGGGGTTCAGCACGTCGGTCAGGCGCAGCAGCTCGTCCGGCTCCAGCCCCTCTCCGATCTTCATCGCGATCGGGTTTTCGATGCCGCGGAAGAACTCGACGTGGGCGTGGTCGAGCTGCCGGGTGCGGTTGCCGATCCAAAGCATATGGGCCGACGTGTCGTACCAGCGGCCCGTCGTGCTATCGATGCGGGTCATCGCTTCCTCGTAGCCGAGCAACAGGCCCTCATGCGACGTGTAGTAATCCGTCGCCGCCATTTGCGGCGTCGATTCCGGTGTCACGCCGCAGGCTTCCATGAAGTCGAGCGCATCGCTGATCGTGTCGCAAAGCTCCGCATAACGCTGGCTTGCCGTCGTGCCGGCCACGAATCCCAGCGTCCATTTATGGATGTTGCGAAGGTTGGCATAGCCGCCGGTGGAAAAGGCGCGCAGTAGGTTCAGCGTCGCTGCCGACTGGCCATAGGCCTTGAGCAGCCGTTCCGGATCGGGCGTGCGCTGCGCCGGATCGAAATCCATGCCGTTGATGTTGTCGCCGCGATAGCTCGGCAGTTCGACGCCGTCGCGCACTTCGACCGGGGAACTCCGAGGCTTGCCGAATTGGCCGGCGATCCGCCCGACTTTGACGACCGGCTGCCCGCCGCCATAGGTCAGGACCACGGCCATCTGCATCATGACGCGGAACATGTCGCGCAGATTGTCGGGGTGGAATTCCTTGAAGCTCTCGGCGCAATCCCCGCCTTGGAGCAGGAACGCTTCGCCGCGGGACACGTCCGCGAGCCGCGCTTTCAACCGCCGCGCCTCGCCCGCGAAGACAAGCGGCGGATAGCCGCGCAGCGTCGTCTCGACGGCCTCGAGCGCATCCGCGTCGGGATAGTCGTCGGGAATGTGCAGGGCCGGCTTGCGGCGCCAGCTGGAGGGGGTCCATTTCTGCATTGCGGGCGGTCCTTCCTGTCCGGCGCCCGAAGATACGCACACGCCGGATCGCCGTCCTAGCAGCGAATCAGGGCCGATCACAACAATGGATGCGCAGATGTCCCGGGCGAGCGGATCTGCAACGAGCAGCCCGTCAGTTCGGTTCGGCCTGTTCGATCGTTTCTTCGGCTTCCATGACGACGACCCGTTGGCCGTCCATCACGGTGACCTTGTTGTCGGTTTGCGCCGCAGAACCGCCGCCAAGATCGATGCGGATGGAATGGGCGCGCGTCAGCCCGTCTTCCGCACCGCCCCTGACCTGCGCGAACAGGTTCAGATAGTGGACGCCGTCCGCGTTGGGGCGCACCGCGATCCGCCAGGCGGTGGGATCGTCCGCGCCCAGATCGCCGATCGTCAGGCTGGCCGTCGAGCCCAGCACGTCGAGATCGTCCGTGCCCGAGGCCGACAGGTCCATGGCGCCGGTCCCGGCGTTCTCCGACACACTGACGACGATATCGGTGTAGGTGCCGACCGAGAAGTCCCCGTCCACCGTGTGGGCGAAGGCGACGGGGGCGCCGAGCTTGATGGTCGCGCCGTCATGCGAGTGGGCGGTGTGATCGTGGGCGGCGCGGTGCTCCGCCTCCGGGGTGGCGGAAGAACAGGCAGCGAGGCCGACGGCCAGGCAGGATGCTGCCAGCAGGGTCCGGGTTCTGATAGTCGTCATGATCGTCTCCATCATCGTGCCTGAAGGGTGAAGCAGCTGTCGTGACCGGCTCCGTCAATGTCGGTGTTGATATTGTCGAAGGCATCGACGAGATATTCGCCCGCAGGCAGGTTCAGCGTCTGGCTTTCGATGCTTCCGGCCGTATTGTCCGGCGTTGCCAGATAGCGACCCCGGCGCAGGACGTCGAAATACGGATCGGCGGAAGCCGGACCGCTGGTTCGCGTCATGGTCAGGGTGACGGATTGTGCGGCCGGCAGACTGAACCGGAAAAAGGCCCGGTTGCCGAGACGGTTATACGTGCCCGCGTCATTGACCGAACAGAACGACTGCGCCGGTCCGCCGATCGTCAGCGTACGGTGGACCGGAAGCCGTTCCGTTATGCCGCCATTATTGGTCTCGCCCGCACCGGCCGGACCGCGACCGATGATCCGCTGGTCGTTCAATAGCGCGTCAAGGGCGGCGGCATCGATGCCGGACTGCGATCGCAGCGCATTGGAGAAGGCGAAGATCGAGGTGACTTCGGGCACGTCCTTGTAGGTCTGGGACGTGAAGGCCCGGTATATCGGTCCCAAACCGTCCGAGATGGTATCCGACCCGTCCGCCGTCCCGTCCATGATGTCGTACAGAATGGATTGGACCGAGCCGGAGCTGTAGAAACCCTCGTTCGCGAAATCGTTGCGCTCCATATCGATGCCGAAATCCCGCGAGCCATTGCGGCTGCTGTCACGGTAGACCCGGCCGGAAACGATCCCGGAGAGCGCATTGCCCCAGCCTTCTCCGAACGCGACACGGGCGTCCAGTCGCTCGGAATTGCTGTGCGGCCCGCCGATGGAGTCGGCCCGCGACAAGGTGTTCTCGAAATAATGGCCCCATTCGTGGGAGACGACATGTTCGTCATACTCATCGGAATCCATCGCGAAATCGCCCAGGATGAGTATGGTCGGCACGCCGTTGACGGTGAGGTAGGACGATGTCGTAATTTCGCCTCTGGCGATGGCGCCCGAAGCGGACCTGTTGTTCACGCTCCAGCCCACATCGAGCTCCGGGAAAACGATGTTCGGATCGACGGCGATGAAGACCTGGGTCGCCTCGTAGATCGTGTCCAGGATGGCGAACGGCGCAGCTGCGCGCGTTCCCGTATAGGACGACCCGCCCCAGCCCGAACCGGCGTTCAGGTTGCGGCGCTGGTTCGCCGTCCCGCTGGAAGCGAGCGATCCATCCAGGACATAGGGTGCGTTGCCATTCGTGTTGTCGATCACTTCGGTATCGATCGGGGCGTTGGTCGTGCGCAGCATCTGCGCCCGGACCCTGACCCGGACCTCGGTGTTCGCATCCGATGTGAAGCTGTAATCGCCACTGGCATTCGTCTCCGACGTCTTGAGCACACCGCCCGAAGCGTCGAGCAACTGCACGACGGCGCCGCGGATCGGTTCCTGCCGGATGCTCCCGAAGTCCAGACCCGTGCCCGGAGCGCCGAACGGCACACGGTCGAAAGTCGCCTTGCCGCTGATCGTAACGGTCGTGGCCGACGTCGGCGGTGGCGGGGGCGGTGGCGGGGGCGGTGGCGGAGGGGGCGGCGGAGAAGGCGGTGGAGCCTGCACGACGGGCGCTGGTGCAGAGCTGCCCCCGCCACCGCAGGCAGCCAGAGCCACTGCCGAGACGCCGCATGCCAGACTCCGAGTCAAAACGCGCATTACCGACATGGCCCTGTCTCTCCTCGCACTCGGCCGACACTGTTCGAGCCGTCCCGTCAGATCAGTCTTGCAGTAAAATCCGCCCGACTTTCATTAACTTGTATCAACACGCTGAAAGGTGATCGGGTCCTGTGGCGAAAACAAGGCACGTGGCCAAGGCTTAATCAAACAAGACTGAGCAAGACGATCGAACCGGCGAGAACGGCCGGGACGTTTAGGAGGACGGATCAGTCGAGCCGCAGCGGGCGAGCCTTGCGGGCCGCCTGGCGTTCAGCGGTGGCGAACAGCACGGCATCCGGGTCGAGCGCCAGAACGTCTTTCAGACCGATATCGTAATGGTGCGCCCCGTGATGCAACCGGACGATCTCGCGGTAGCTGGGGCGGAAATGTTCCAGCATGGTGTCGGCGAAACTGTCGCCGACGATGACCAACCGACCTGCAGGAGCGGCATCCGTGCCCTGCATGCGCAAGGTGGCGAACTCGCCTCGTGCCGGCGAGTCCGGATCGGCTGGCGGCAAAATCTCGATATAGTCGCCGGATGCCGGCGGAAAGGCGATCAGCTCATGGCTGGGCTCGGATGTTGCCGCATATCCGGCCATGCCTTCCAGATCCATCAACCTCGGCGCAGGGATGCGCGGCGGATCCGGCAAATGGCGCGGCCGCCGCGTGGACGGGTCGAGTTCGTCCATGACCGCCATGGCCAGGTCATAGGATCCGTCCGGCGTCCAGTGGGTATCGCGGTGGAAGAAAACGGTCCGCCCGTGCGCCTTCGCAGCCCGCACATAGCGTTCCGCATCGACCAAACCGGTCCGCCCTGTTCCGGGATGGCCGTGAACGGCGGTGCGGAAGCGCCGCCGCCCCTCGATCCAGTCGTCAGGCAGCTTGTCGGGGAAAATACGGGCCTTGTCCGGCGCGATGAAGGCGGCGAAAGGAACATTCCGCTCACCCAGTTCAGAGCGGGCCAGTGCGAGCGTTTCGATCCAGGCGTCGACCTGCGTCTCGTCCCAGCCCCCCTTCCCTTCGAATTCGTCGCGATACTTGTTGTTGCCCAGAAACAGCCAGCCGTCCTTGCCGACGACCACGGCGGGCGGATCCTCGCCGAGATTGTCGCGGATCTCGCGCGCGGTCCGGATGAAGGTCATGCGGAAGCCGAAATGGTCCTCGAAATGAGCGTCCAGACCGGCCGTGAAGTCTCGCAGGCTGCCATCGAGTCGCGGCACCGGGGCCAGCGTGCGTTTTTCCGTTTCGCTGATCGTGCCCGTGCCGAAGAACACCGTCCCGGCATAACCGGCCAGCGGCAGAAGGAAGCCCATGATCAGCAGGAGCACGGCGATATTGCGGAACAGACGGGCCATGTCAGAAACGGAAATACAGGAAAGGCTGGTGCGTGGTCGAGGCCACGGCTGCAAAACACAGAACGCCGAGAATCAGGACGGCGCTCCACTGGCCGACCGCGGCGACGGCGGGCACGCCCGGCAGGCGTTCGCTCATCCGCTTCCAGCCGTCCCAGGACAACAGCCCGCCGACGATCATGGCATATGAAGCGGTCGGCGGCACGTCGATCGTCATACCGCCCTCGCCCATTCCGGCCAGCGCCCCCCAATAGGCCAGCGCATGGGGTAGGCTGTCGGCCCGGAACAAGACCCAGCCCAGAGCCACGAACAAAACGGTGTAGGCCATGCCGGCGAAGCGCGGCGTCTTCGGCCATCCGGCCTTCTCCGCCAGCCTTTCGCCGATCAGGAAGATGCCGTGCCACAGACCCCAGAGCAGGAAAGTCCATGCCGCCCCGTGCCACAGCCCGCACAGCACGAAGACGATGACGAGATTGCGGTAGGTGGCAAGCTCCCCGCCGCGCGACCCGCCCAGCGGAATGTAGAGATAGTCTCGAAACCAGCGCGACAGGGTCATGTGCCAGCGCCGCCAGAATTCACGGAAAGACGCCGCGCTGTAGGGATGCTCGAAATTGCGCGGCAGCTCGAATCCGAAAATGCGGCCCAGCCCGATCGCCATGTTGGAATAGCCGGCGAAGTCGAAATAGATCTGCAGGGTGAAGGCGGCAAGACCGAGCCAAGCGGCCGCAGGCCCCAGTGTGGCGGCCTCCGCGCCGAAGGCCGCATCGGCGACTTGCGCGACCGTGTCGGCGATCAGAACCTTCTGCGCCAGGCCGAGCATGAACAGCTTGGCCCCGTCGCAGAACCGGTCCCAGCTTTCGCGGCGCTCGGTGATCTGGTCGCGGATTTCGTCCCAGCGCACGATCGGCCCGGCGATGAGTTGCGGGAACATGCTGATATAGAGCCCTGTTTTCAAAGGACTCCGCGCGGGTTTCGAGCCACGCGAGACGTCCACCAGCAGGCTCATCGCCTGGAAGGTGAAGAAGGAGATGCCGAGCGGCAGGCGCGGTTCGACACGCGGCAGGCCGAGCGTCTCGGTGATGAGACCGAGATATTTGAACGTGACCAGCAGCGCCAGATTGGCCGCGATCCCGATGGCGAGCCAGGGTTTGCGCCGCGCCGCGATCCGGTGCGACAGCTCGTGGTTCATGACGATGGACACCAGCAGCAGCGCGAGCCCCAGCCCTTCGCCCCAGGCATAGAAGAACAGGCTCGCCGCCAACAGGAACACGTTGCGCGCCATGCGCCCGCGCATGACGAAGTAGAGCGCGACCACGGCAGGCAGGAAGAAGAACAGGAATGTGACCGACGCGAAATTCATGTGTCCCCTCGCCGCGCCCATAGCAGGCGCGCGGAAGGGGGCAAGTGGAAGCCTTCAAGACCCTTCTACGCAATGTTTCGCCATTCTCATCCCGGACTTGATCCGGGATGAGGAGAGAAAGGCACTAAAGAATGGCCGCCCGGATCGCATAGGCCACGACAGTCACGACGGCCACACCGCCCAACCAGAGCACGACGAACCAGCCGATCCGTTTCGCCCAGGGCTTGCGCTCCATCAGTGATAGCCCTCGTCGGGGCTCGTCTTGCCGCGGAACACCCAATAGGCATAGGCCGTGTAGCCCAGGATCAGCGGCAACAACACCAGCGCGCCGACGAACATGAAGATCTGCGAATTGTAGGGCGTCGCCGCCGCCAGGATGGTCAGGTCCGGCGGAATCAGGTCCGGGAAGATCGAGATGCCGAGCCCGATAAAGCAGAGCGCGAACAGGATCAAAGATAGGATGAACGGCCGGTATTCGTGGTGATGCACGTTGAGCGACCGGAACAGCAGCAGCAGGATCACGGCCACGGCGACCGGGACAGGCGCGGCGATCAACAGGCCCGGCATTTCGAACCAGCGACTGTAATAGACGCTGTCCAGGAACGGCGTGATGACGCTGACCGCGGCGATGCACAGCACCGTGCCGATGCCGAACGTCCAGGCGAGCTTGCGGGCCCGGTCCTGCACAGGCCCTTCGGTCTTCATGATCAGCCAGGTCGCGCCCAGCAGCGCATATCCGACCACGACCGCCGCGCCGCAGAGCAGCGTGAACGGGGTCAGCCAGTCCCACCAGCCGCCGCCATAGGCGCGGCCATCGATCTCCACGCCCTGCACCATCGCGCCGAGGGCGATGCCTTGCGAGAAGGCGGCGATCAGCGAGCCGCCGATGAAGGCCGCGTCCCAGTATTTCAGCCAACGCTGGGTCCGCCAGCGGAACTCGAACGCGACACCGCGAAAGACCAGCGCCAGCAACATGGCGATGATCGGAACGTAGAGCGCGGGCATCAGGATCGCATAGGCGACCGGGAAAGCCGCGAACAGGCCGCCCCCGCCCAGCACCAGCCAGGTCTCGTTCCCGTCCCAAACGGGCGCGACCGTGTTCATGAGCAGGTCGCGGTCGCGTTTTTCAGGATAGAAGGGATAGAGGATGCCGAGGCCGAGATCGAACCCGTCCAGCACGACATAGATGAACACGGCCAAAGCGAGCAGGAACGCCCAGCTATAGGCCAGCCAAGGAACGACGTCCATGCTCAGCCCTCCCCGTCTTCGTTTGTCTTGGTGTCGATTTCGGGCGCGCGGTTGCGGCTGATGCCGCCCTCTTCGCGCTCATGCGCCTGCGTCTGCTGCGCGGGCGTGATGCCGGCGGTCCGGATCGGACCGTCGGCTTCGGCCAGGCCTTCCTCATAGACATGCGGTCCGGCCGCCATCAGGCGCAAAATGTAGAAGACGCCTGCCCCGAAGACGAAGAAATAGACGATGACGAACGCCATGAGCGACGCCCCCACGGCGGGCGCATCCAGGGGGCTGGCGCTCTCGGATGTGCGCATCAGGCCCCAGATCGTATAGGGCTGGCGCCCGACCTCGGTCGTGACCCAGCCCGCCAGCACGGCCACCAGCCCGCTCGGCGCCATGACCAGCGCCGCGCGGTGCAACCAGCGGTCGGTGAACAGGCGCTTGCGAAAACGCGCCCAGAGCGACCAGAGGCCGACAAACAGCATCAGGAAGCCGATACCGACCATGATGCGGAAGGACCAGAAGACGATGGCCACGGGCGGGCGTTCTTCCATCGGGATCGTGTCGAGCCCGTCCAGCGGCGCGTTGAGGTCGTGCTTGAGGATCAGCGAACTCGCCTTGGGAATGCCGATGGCGTAATCCAGCCGCTGCTCCTCCTCGTTCGGAATGCCGAACAAATAGAGCGGCGCGCCTTCCGGATGGGACTCGTAATGGCCTTCCATCGCCATGACCTTCTGCGGCTGATATTCCAGCGTGTTGAGTCCATGCAGATCGCCGAGCAGGATCTGCAGCGGCGCGACGATCGCCGCCATCCACATCGCCATAGAGAACATGGTGCGCGTGCCCTGGTGGACGCGGTCATGATCGTGGTCGCGCAGCAAGTGCCACGCCCCGACCCCGCCGACGATGAAGGCCGTCGTCAGATAGGCCGCCGTCAGCGTATGAGCGAGCCGGTAGGGGAAGCTCGGATTGAACATGATCTCCAGCCAGTCGACCGGCACGAACTGGCCGTTGGCCGCGATCTCGAAGCCCTGCGGCGTGTGCATCCAGCTATTGACCGACAGGATCCAGGTCGCGGACAGCGCCGTGCCGAAGGCGACCAGCACGCAGGCCGCCATGTGCAGGCCCGGCCCCACCCGGTCGCGCCCGAACAACATGATGCCGAGGAAGCCCGCTTCCAGGAAGAACGCCGTCAGGACTTCGTAGGCCATGAGCGGTCCGATGACCGGTCCGGCGCGGTCCGAGAAGACCGACCAGTTGGTGCCGAACTGATAGGCCATGGTGATCCCGCTCACCACGCCCATGGCGAAGGTGATGGCGAAGATCTTCACCCAGAACTTGAACAGGTTGAGAAATTTCGTGTCGCCGGACTTGAGATAAAGCCCGTTCAGAACGGCCAAATAGCTGGCCAGGCCGATGGTGAACGCCGGAAAGATGAAGTGGAACGCGACCGTGAAGGCGAACTGGATGCGCGCCAGCATGACGGCGTCGAAGCCCTCGAACAAGAAAACGGTCATGCGAACGTCCTTCTTCCGTCACCCCACCGTTCGTGCGATAGCGCAACCTTGGCGGCCCAACTAGCGCATAGCGGCGCAACCCCGGACCGGCAAAAACGCAACCCGCGTTAATTGCGCCGCATTTGCCGGACCGTCTCGTCCGGAACTTTTGCGAAAATTTCACGCCCGCGCCCTTGCGACGCTTCCGCCCGCTTCATACATGCGGCGCGTTGGCACTCCCGATCGGGGAGTGCCAATCGCTATCAACCCTTTGAAACGAGAGATCGAACCATGAAGTTTCGTCCCCTCCACGACCGCGTCGTCGTAGAACGCGTCGCCGAAGACACCAAGACGGCCGGCGGCATCATCATCCCCGATACGGCCACCGAGAAACCCTCCGAAGGCAAAGTCGTCGCCGTCGGCCCCGGCACCCGCAACGATGACGGCAGCACCAGCAAGCTCGACGTCAAGACCGGCGACCGCGTCCTGTTCGGCAAATGGGGCGGCACCGAAGTCAAGATCGACGGCAAGGAGCTGCTGATCATGAAGGAATCCGACATCATGGGCGTCATCGGCTAACGCAGCCGATACCCCCGATTACCCAACACCAACACACTCAAACCTAGGAGAAGCTTAAATGGCTGCCAAGGAAGTCAAATTCGGGTCCGAAGCCCGCGACCGCATGCTCGAGGGCGTGGATATCCTCGCCAACGCCGTGAAGACCACGCTGGGCCCCAAGGGCCGCAACGTCGTCATCGAGAAATCGTTCGGCGCCCCCCGCTCGACCAAGGACGGCGTGTCCGTCGCCAAGGAAATCGAGCTGGAAGACAAGTACCAGAACCTCGGCGCGCAGATGCTGCGCGAAGTCGCGTCGAAGACCAACGACAAGGCCGGTGACGGCACGACCACAGCGACCGTGCTGGCCCAGGCCATCGTCCGCGAAGGCCTGAAGCGCGTCGCCGCCGGCATGAACCCGATGGATCTGAAGCGCGGCATCGACAAGGCGTCGGCCGAAGTCGTCAAGGACCTGCTCAGCAAGGCGTCCAAGATCAAGAAGTCCGAGGAAATCGCCCAGGTCGGGACGATCTCGTCCAACGGCGAAGTGGCCATCGGCCAGATGATCGCCGACGCGATGGGCAAGGTCGGAAACGAAGGCGTCATCACGGTCGAGGAAGGCAAGACCGCCGACACCGAACTCGACGTCGTCGAAGGCATGCAGTTCGACCGCGGCTATCTCTCGCCCTACTTCATCACGGACCCCGAGAAGATGCGCGCCGAGCTGGACGATCCCTACATCCTCCTGAATGAAGGCAAGCTGTCCTCCCTGCAAGCCATGCTGCCGATCCTCGAAGCCGTGGTGCAGACGGGCAAGCCCCTGCTCATCATCGCCGAAGACATCGAAGGCGAAGCGCTGGCCACGCTCGTGGTCAACAAGCTGCGCGGCGGTCTGAAGATCGCGGCCGTCAAGGCTCCGGGCTTCGGCGACCGTCGCAAGGCCATGCTGCAGGACATCGCCGTCCTGACGGGCGGAACGGTCATCAGCGAAGACCTCGGCATCAAGCTGGAAAACGTCGCCCTGACGGATCTCGGCACGGCCAAGCACGTCCACATCACCAAGGACGACACGGTCATCGTGGACGGCGCCGGCAAGAAGGGCGACATCACCGCCCGCGTCGAGCAGATCCGCAAGCAGGCCGAGGACACCTCGTCCGACTATGACCGCGAGAAGCTGCAGGAACGTCTGGCGAAACTGGCCGGCGGCGTCGCCGTCATCAAGGTCGGCGGCTCCACCGAAGTCGAAGTGAAGGAACGCAAGGACCGCGTCGACGACGCGCTCAACGCCACCCGCGCCGCCGTCGAAGAAGGCATCGTTCCGGGCGGTGGCACAGCCTTGCTGCGTGCCGGTCGCTTCATCGACATCGAAGGCGTCAACGACGACGAACAGGCCGGCATCGACATCGTCAAAGCCGCCCTCGCCTATCCGGCGCGCCAGATCGCCGACAATGCCGGCGTCGAAGGCGCCGTCGTCGTGGGCAACATCCATGCCGCGAACAAGGCGAATTACGGCTACGACGCCCAGAACGACGAATATGTCGACATGGTCAAGGCCGGCATCATCGACCCCGTCAAAGTCGTCCGCACGGCCCTGCAGGACGCAGCCTCCGTCGCCGGCATCATCCTGACGACCGAAGCCGCCATCGTGGAAGCCCCGAAAGCCGACGCGCCAGCCATGCCTGACATGGGCGGCATGGGGGGAATGGGCGGCATGATGTAAGTGAGGTCGGGCGCGGCTCGCCGCGCCCGCAGCCTGCCTCCGGCAGGCGTACCGAACTTACCCGGACTTGATCCGGGGTCTCCCGAGACTTGTTCGCTAGCTCGACTAAAGAAAAGGCCGCTTCCGATTGGGGGCGGCCTTTTTACTTGCTCCAAACTTACTTTGCGGCATTTAGGTAGTGTGACAGGAGTTTACAAATCCGAGATTGACCGGATCGACAGCACGCCTAACAAGCGACTTTTTTGGTCGATAATAAGCGATTATAACACGCTTTTGGCTCTTTTGGAGTTGGTCGACAATGCTGTCGACCTAGCCACAAAAAATAGCTCTTTATCAGAACTTCGAGTTTCAATCGACCTCGATCATCAACGTCAGATAGTTTCAATCACAGACAACGCAGGCGGAGTTGAGCACCGAGACCTTGGCCTTTTAGTCACTCCAGGCGGCAGCGGACACAATCCTGATGAACAGGTGATTGGGATATTTGGCGTTGGCAGCAAACGCGCAGGAGTCGCTCTAGGGGAACATATAGAAATTAGAACACGTAAAGCTGAAGGTCCAACATTACAAATCGAAGTGACGAAGGATTGGTTGCTAACCGATGAGTGGGAGGTGCCAGTTTATCAAGTTGACGACATCGAAGCGAGTAGCACTTGCATTACTATAACACGGCTTCGACGTATATTGACGGATGCAGATATAGGCTATGTAAGAGAGAAACTATCTGAAACATATGCAAAGTATATACTGCAAGGAGTAATTATTGAATTGAACGGAACACCGATACAGTCCAGGCAATTTTCAAATTGGAGTTATCCTCCAGAGCATCTTCCAACTAAAACAGAAATTGAGCTTACCGATCCAGAGTTCGGATTAGTAAAGACGATTATTACAAGCGGTCTGATTGCAGACCGTGTACCTGATAAAAATAATTACGGCGTATATTTTTACTGTAACGACCGCCTTATAGAGAAAGAGCACCGATCAAGAGAAGTTGGTTATAATAACTCGCAGCTAGCTGGAGTGCCACACCCGGACGCATCACTTTGTAGAGTTATAGTAGAATTTAATGGCGCAGCAGGCGCAATGCCTTGGAATAGTAGTAAATCCCAAGTCATGTTTGATAATTACTGTTTGAAAAAGGTACAACCAACCATTATTGCATTGTGCAGTCGATACTCAAAAGTTTCTAGAGCACTAAAGAAAACGTGGAACGAAACTGTAACGCCTTTTTGCGAAGGTGACGTTAGGTCTGTTAAGCCTGAAGTTCTCGGCTCAGCCAGCCAACACATATTTCCTCCTTTACCAAGGCAAAGGCAAAACGCTTTTGATCGGCTTCTTGCCCAGAATGCTCAGCTAATCGATGAAGAACCTTGGCTACGCGGACTTGTAGAGGCGATGGCTTTTGTTGACCTTGTCTCTCGCAAAAGAGTGTCCACAAACAATCGAGTTGCTTTGATTTTGTTAGATAGCAATTTCGAAATAGCGTTAAAGGAGTTTATTGTCCACAGGAAGGACATCTTCCCAAAATCTGAATACGATGATGTGAAGTTACTAAACATTTTTAAAAATAGATCTGACGTTTTATTACACGTAACCAATAAAATCTGCATTCCAGATGAACTGATCGTCAAAGCAGAACATTACTACCTTCTTAGAAATAAACTTATACATGAAAGAACCACAGCTGCTATTACCAATACTGACGTCAAGGATTACAGAAATGTAGTGGCTGAAATGCTTAACATTCTACATACATTGGAAGTTTAAACCTTATCTGCATTACTTTTTCGCTGCCGCACGGCGCGCTGGAGTCTCGCGCGGCGACAAAAGGACATCATGCTCACTGCGCTTTCTCCGCGTGTTGCCCTGTTGCCGGTGGAAGGATTGGTCCTCGATTTAGAGGGGCTTAGTCCGCTGTTTTCGCAAGCAAACCGACTATCGTATCCGCGCGAACGCCCCATGCCCCCATATTACTCGCACCCACCCCGGACACGAGGGGTTACGTTGACCTCGGTTTTGGTGGGCCTGGACCTTGTGCCATCGTGCATGGCGGTCCCGTGAGCTGACGTGGCGCGGGACGGCCTTCGGGCGGCGGACGAGGGGTCGGGCGGGGGAGTGTGAACGAGTCCGCCGTAGCCGACCGTCAGGTCAGGCGAAGGCGGATGCGCCCTCCCCCGTCGTCCGGGCGTCAGGCCGGCCGCGCCGAAAGCGCGGACGGCCTCTGGCGCCCGCGGCGGGTGCGCCCATTGCGGGCCCTGCCGGACCCCTCGCTCAAACCCCGGGTAGATCCAGGGCGCGGGCTCCGGCCAGCGTAAAACGGTACTCTCTTCCCCGTTCCGTCGTTGGTCGGGGCCCGCGCTCGTGTCGCCTTCGCCGGCGCCGCACCGCAGATCCGCCGGACCGGCTGAAAGACAGCCCGGCCGGCCAGCCTTGGCGCCTGCGCGAACCACAAAGCCCCTCCCCCCAAGCCCAGGACACGAAAATGACCCGCAAACCGACCTCGGCGATCCGTATACCGCACCGCCAAGCCGTGATCCCGCTACAGTGGCAGCTCCGTCGTGAATTTCAGCTTCTCCATCGCGAAGCTGGCCGACACGTCGCTGATCCTGACTTTCGCGATCAGTTGCTGATAAACCCGGTCATAGTCGGCGACCGACGCGATCAGGATCTTCAGGATGTAGTCGACCTCGCCCGCCAGCCGGTAGAACTCCACGATTTCCGGGATCGCATCGACGGCGGCGGCGAAGTCGGCGGACCACGCGGCGGAATGGTCGTCGGTGCGGACCTGCACGAAGGTGGTCAGCGGCAGGCCGAGCTTCTCGTTGTCGAGCAGCGCGACGCGGCGTTCGATCACCCCGTCCTCCTCCAGGCGCCGCACCCGGCGCCAGACCGTGTTCAGCGACACGCCGAGCGCCACCGCGATCGAGTCGAGCGATTGCGCCGCATCGGCTTGCAGCGATGCGAGGATGCGCCGGTCCGTGGTGTCGAGTTTCGCCGTCATGAACGATCAATAGGATAATTTTCGACATGTGGAAAGAACGACATGACGGCGCTGCGATGATTTCGACAGTGGCCGTGCGCTACGTCTCCCCCATGAACGATCTGACCCTGAGCCGTGACGGCGCGACCGCGCTGGAGCCGAAAGCCTTCACTTGCCTCGAACGGCTCATCGGCGACACGCCGATGATCGCCATCGATCTGAGCTACCGGACCGAGCGGCGGCGCGTTCTCGCCAAGCTGGAATATTTCAACCTGTCCGGCTCGATCAAGGACCGCATGGCGCTGGCAGTGCTGCGCCGGGCCTACGCAACCGGGGCGCTGCGCCCCGGCGACACGATCGCCGAAGCGACCAGCGGCAATGCGGGCATCGCACTGGCCGCGCTGGGCCGCGCGCTCGGCCATCCGGTCGTGATCTACATGCCGGACTGGATGAGCGTGGAACGGGTCGCGTTGATGAAAAGCTACGGCGCGGATGTGCGTCTGGTCAGTCACGACGAAGGTGGATTCCTGGGCAGCATCGCCAAGACACGGGCATTGGCGGACGCGCGGGACAATGTCTTCCTCCCGCGCCAGTTCGAGAATGCGGAGAACTGCAATGCGCATTGCCGGACGACAGGACCGGAAATACTCGCTCAGGCGCAAGCCGCCGGGAGCACGCTCTCGGCTTTCGTCGCGGGCGTGGGGACTGGCGGCACGGTCATGGGCGTGGGACGGGCGCTGCGGGCTGCCGATCCGTCCATCCGCATCCATCCGGTCGAGCCCGCCGAAAGCCCGACCCTGTCCACGGGCTACAAGGTCGGCAAGCACCGCATCCAGGGCGTGTCCGACGACTTCATTCCGGACATCATGTGCCTTAGCAGCTGCGACGCCGTGATCGCCGTGAATGACGGTGACGGCATCCTCATGGCGCAGCGTCTGTCGGCGGAGCTCGGGCTCG
This sequence comes from uncultured Algimonas sp., assembly GCF_947498175.1. GTDB lineage: Bacteria > Pseudomonadota > Alphaproteobacteria > Caulobacterales > Maricaulaceae > Litorimonas. Next base: position 497,232 of record NZ_CANMJB010000001.1, read on the forward strand.
GCGTGGGCATCAGCTCCGGCGCCAACCTTGTGGCCGCCGTGAAGGCGGGATCCGGCGGCGGTCATGTCGCGACCGTGTTCTGCGACGACAGCAAGAAATACCTCTCGACCGACCTGACCCGGGTCGAGCCGGTCCGCGACGGTTACCTCTCGCCCGACATCGTGCTGCACGGCTTCGAGGTGATCGGGTGACAAGCCCGCGCCCGCCCCTTATGGCCGCGCGGTGCGAACCGAAGCCAAGATTTGCGGGCTGACCCGCGCCGCGGACGTGGCCGCCGCGCAAGCCGCCGGCGCGGCATGGCTGGGCTTCATCGTGGAGGCGCCGAGCCCGCGCCGCCTGAGCCTTGCCGAGGCGGGTCCGCTGATCGGCGATGTGCGCGCGAATACGGTGGCCGTCACGGTCGATCCGGACGATGCGCTCGTCGCCGGGATCCGCGACGCCGGCTTCACCCACATCCAGCTGCACGGCGCGGAAACGCTGGACCGCACGGCGGAGATCGCGCGGACCGGCCTGGGCGTCATCAAGGCGGTGCCGGTCGCGACCGCCGACGACGTCAAGCTGGCGACCGAATATAGCGGCGCGGCGGACCTGCTGCTGTTCGACGCCAAGCCGCCTGTGAACGCCGAGCAGCGCGGCGGGCACGGCCTGTCCTTCGACTGGTCGGTCCTGCGCGCGGCGCCTACGCCGAAACGCTTCCTGCTCGCGGGCGGACTGACCCCGGACAATGTCCGCGACGCCGTGGCGCGGACGCGTGCGCCGATCGCCGATGTCTCCTCTGGAGTCGAAGCCGCGCCGGGCGTAAAGGATCCCGCTTTGATGACCGCTTTCATGGAGGCGCTGCGTGGCTGACCCGGCTCCCAACACGGCCCCAAACCGGCAATGGCCCGACGACCGCGGGCGCTTCGGCGACTATGGCGGACGGTTCGTGGCCGAGACGCTGATGCCGCCGATCCTGTCGCTGGAACAGGCCTACTCTGATGCAAAGGCCGACCCGGCGTTCCAGGCGGAGTTGGACGATTTCCTGACGCACTATGTCGGTCGCCCTTCACCGCTCTATTTCGCCGAACGGCTGACGGAACATGCAGCCAAGGAAAATGGGGGTGCGGCGAAGATCTACTTCAAGCGCGACGAGCTGAACCATACCGGCGCGCACAAGATCAACAATTGCATGGGCCAACTCCTGCTCGCCAAGCGCATGGGCAAACAGCGGATCATTGCCGAAACCGGCGCGGGCCAGCACGGCGTCGCGACCGCGACGGTGGCCGCAAGGCTCGGCATGGACTGCATCGTCTATATGGGCGCGGTCGACATTGTCCGGCAGAAACCGAACGTCTTCCGCATGCGTCTGCTCGGTGCGGAAGTCCGCGCCGTCCATTCCGGCACGGCGACGCTCAAGGATGCGATGAACGAAGCCCTGCGCGACTGGGTCACCAACGTCGAAGACACGTTCTACTGCATCGGCACGGTAGCCGGACCGCACCCCTACCCGGCCATGGTCCGCGATTTCCAGGCCGTGATCGGGCACGAAGCGAAAGCGCAGATCATGGAACGCGAGGGCCGCCTGCCCGACGCGGTCGTCGCCTGTATCGGCGGCGGGTCGAACGCGATGGGCCTGTTTCATCCCTTCGTGCCGGACGAAAGCGTGCGCCTGATTGGCGTCGAAGCGGCGGGGCGCGGCGTGAAGAGCGGCTTGCACGCGGCCTCGCTGAACGGCGGCACGCCGGGCATCCTGCACGGCAACCGCACCTATCTGCTGCAGGACGAACATGGCCAGATTGCCGATGCCCATTCGATCAGCGCCGGGCTCGACTATCCCGGCATCGGCCCTGAACATGCTCATCTGCACGATATCGGCCGCGCCGAATATGTCAGCGCGACGGATGACGAGGCGCTGGAACACTTCCAGCTCTGCGCCCGGCTCGAAGGCATCCTGCCCGCGCTGGAACCCAGCCACGCCATCCCGCGCACGCTCGATCTGGCGAAGGAACTCGGCCCCGACGGCCTCATCATCATGAATATGTGCGGCCGCGGCGACAAGGACGTCTTCACCATCGCCGACGCGCTGGGCGAGGATATCGCGGCGGGAACGGAACAGTGAGCGTGCGGATCGACGCGGTCTTCGCCAAGGGCCGCCCCGCCTTCGTCGCCTACATCATGGGCGGAGATCCGGACCTGGAAGCCTCACAGCGTGTCATGAACGCTCTGCCCGGCGCGGGCGTGGACATCATCGAACTGGGCTTTCCGTTCACCGATCCGATGGCGGACGGGCCGGTGATCGAGGAGGCGGGCATCCGCGCGCGGCAGGCGGGAACGACGCTGAGCAGTGTGATCGACATGGCGCGGGCCTTCCGCACAACCGACGCCGACACGCCCGTCATCCTCATGGGCTACGCCAACCCCGTCTACCACATGGGCTATGAAGACTTCGCCGAGACCGCGGCGGACGCCGGCGTGGACGGGGCGATCATCGTCGACCTGCCGCCGGAGGAGGACGGTCCGGTGCGCGCGGCCATGGACGCCAATGGCCTATCGCTGATCCGCCTCGCCACGCCGACGACCGACGCGGCGCGTTTGCCCATCGTCGTGTCCGGCAGTTCGGGTTTCGTCTATTATGTGAGCATGACCGGCGTGACAGGCGCGGCACTGGTGTCCGGAGGATCCGTCGCGGACCAGGTCGCGCGCGTGCGCACGGCCGCGAACCTGCCCGTCGTGGTCGGTTTCGGGGTCAAGACAGGGGAGCGCGCGGCAGAGATTGCGCGCGACGCGGACGGCGTCGTGGTCGGGTCCGCCATCGTCAAGGCGTTGCATGAAGAGGGCGAAGATGCCGCTCTCGCCCTTGTTCGCGAACTGGCCGCCGCGACACATGCGAACCGCCGGAACCGCTGACGCTCACAGGCGTATAGGATCCGAACGCGCTTCTCCGCGGGGGAAACCCACGCGGAGTAAAAGATGGCGGCTAGCTCTCGGGCTGGCCGCCATCAGTCTATCTGCGGTCAGTCTTCCGGATACACCATGTCGATTTCAATCGCCGTGTCTTCGCCGGAAACGCTGACTTTCACATCCGAAAATGTCGGCATGGTATCGAGCGCCGGATCGCCCGAAGTTCCCCATCCATCTTCGACCTTGTAGTCTGGACCCATGGTGAACTGACGGTCGGCGTCGAGATCGTGCCAGACGCTGACGGCATAGTCGCCTGCTGCTGGCAACATGAATGTCCGGGTGAAACTACCAGCTTCCGTCGCTTCCAGAACGTCTCCATGGCCTTGCGGGGACCGGTATTCACCCTCCGTCTGTATGGACACATAAAACGGCACGTCACCCGCTCGCACATCATTGAATGTGACCGTGATAGGCACGGACACATTCCGTGCATCCTGCTCGGGCGCCGCATCGGAAGGCCCTGCGACGCAGACCAGCGCGACGGCTCCCAAGACCCCTGGAATATTTCTAAAAGCAAACATGTAATCTCCTTTTCAGTTTGGTTTGCATTTCAGACTTGACGGTGAAATAAACTACTGTCAAGAGTAGTTTGTATTTCAAACCCAATGGAAGGAAAAGACCGTGACCAACGAGACCCTCATCAAAGACCTTAAAGGCGCTGCCGCGATCGCGCGGGCGGCCGACAACGCGCCTCTGCTGGGCGGTCCCATCGGCCTCATGTGGGGCGTCTTGCTGACGCTCGTGCTGGGCTTGCAGTATGCGCTGCTGGAACAGATCATCGCGGCGCCGCTATGGTGGATCGCCGTCCTGTGGATCGGCTTCGGCGTCGTCGGCGGTGCGGGCAGCGCCATTCTCGGCCGCCGCATCGACCAGAAACCCGGCGTCAATTCCGTCGGCAACCGGGTCGAGACCGCGGTCTGGGTCATGTTCGGCGCCACGATCGCGACGGCGTTCGTCGCGGCGATGCTGTCCATGGTCTTCGGCTTCCAGGACCAGACCGCATGGGGCCTGATCGTCGTCGTCGCCTTCATGGGTCAAGGACTGGCCTACGGGACGACGGCGCGCATCCATCCATCCAGACTGGTCGCTTTCTCTTCCGTCGCCTGCCTGGTGGCCGGATCAGCCGCTTTGATAATGCACGATACGACTGCCGTGTACTTGATCGGGGCGATCGGAAGTTTCTTCGCCATCGTGGTGCCGACGCTGCTGTCCGGCCGGGGTTGATCGATGACGGAGACACCCGACTTCGACCTCGGCGCCATCGACGATGTCATCCACGGCCGCCTGCGTCTCGGCGTGATGGCCTATCTCTCGGCCGTGTCGCCGGCCAGCTTTCCGGAGCTGCGCGACCGGACCGACGCGACCAACGGCAATCTGTCGACCCATCTGACCAAGCTGGAAGGCGCGGGCTATGTCCGGCTGGAAAAGGGCTACAAGGGCAAACGCCCGCAGACCCTCGTCCATCTGACCAAGAACGGACGCGCGGCGTGGATCGACTATCTGGACGCCATGAAGCAACTGCTCGGCGGCTGAATCGCGACACGGTCGAAGCCGCGCCACGGCTTATCGAGAATGTGGCGCGGCTTTGCCTTTACGGCGCGCCTTCGCATAGGCAGAGGCGCGGCATGACCAACCCCCTCTTCTCCCCCTACACACTCAAGACGCTCGACCTGCCCAACCGGATCGTCATGGCGCCCATGACGCGCAGCTTCTCGCCGGACGGCATTCCGGGCGAGGACGTGGCCGACTATTACGCCCGTCGCGCCGCCAACCATGTCGGCCTGATCGTGACCGAGGGCACTAATCCCGACCGGAAAGCGTCGGGCAACGATGCCAATGTGCCGAAGTTCTACGGCGACGCGCTGGACGGCTGGAAGCGGGTCGTGGAGCGGGTCAAGGCCGAGGGCGGTCGCATCGCGCCGCAGCTCTGGCATGTCGGCATGATGCGCAAGCCTGGCACAGGCCACTATCCCGACGTCGCCTCCGACAGCCCGTCGGGCCGGACCCATACGGGCAAGGCCGTCATGGACCCGCCCAACGACGAAGACATCGCCGACATGGTCGCCAGCTACTCCCGGTCGGCCGCTTCCGCCAAGGAGTTGGGATTCGACGCGATTGAGATCCACGGCGCGCACGGCTACCTGATCGACCAGTTCTTCTGGGACGTGATGAATGTGCGCGAGGACCGGTTCGGCGGCGGCCTGGCCGACCGCGCGACCTTCGCGGGCGACGTCATCCGCGAATGCCGCAAGGCCGTCGGTCCCGACATGCCGATCATCATCCGCATCTCGCAGTGGAAGCAGCAGGACTTCTCCGCCCGGCTGGCGGAGACGCCAGAAGAGATGGAGCGCTGGCTGAGCGTTTTCGCCGACGCCGGCGTGGACTGCCTGCACTGTTCGCAACGCCGCTTCTGGGAACCGGAATTTCCGGACCATGACGGCGGTTTGGACCTGAACTTCGCCGGATGGGCCAAAAAACTGACGGGTTTGCCGACCATCACGGTCGGCAGCGTGGGACTGTCATCGGACTTCATCGGTGCGTTTCAAGGCGAGAACTCTCAAGCGCGCTCGCTGGACGATCTGATCGAACGGCTGGATAAATGCGAATTCGATCTGGTCGCCGTCGGCCGCGCCTTGTTGCAGGATCCGGAATGGGCGACCAAGGTCAAGGATGGGCGCGAGAACGAACTTCGCGATTACGATGCCAAATCGCTGGAAACGCTCTACTGACCGACCAGTCAGGCGTCGAACAGCCTAGTCCATCCGCTTCGATTATGGAGGTCTTCCGCCTGCGTCGGTCGGCGCGACGAAAATGAAATTCGACATTGGAAGCTCCCACCAAACAGGCGTTCGCGCGAAGAGCGTGTCAAAGCCGAGTGCACCACAACCATGAGCCTGATTGAGGCCAGATCGGTCGGGTCAAGTCGACGTTCGAACGCTGATTCGTGCTGCGTTTATGACGAAATTCCGCTTTACCCCTATAATCCACGGTTCATGTCTGGCACGCTAGGCGGGTCTGCCAAGATGAACCGACACGAAAGGCCCGTTATGCCCAGACTTCTCACCACACTCCTTGCTGCGGCGGCCATCGCGCTACCCGCTACGGCCTTGGCGCAAACCGACTTGGACGACATGCCCGGCGTGATCCATGCGACGGCGACCGCGACCGCCGACGCCGCACCGGACCGGGTCTCCGTCTCCGCAGGAGTTCAGACCAACGCCCTGACGGCCAAACAGGCGATGGCGGACAATTCCGAACTCATGCGCGCCGTCTTCGCCTCGCTCGATGCGCAAGGCATTCCGCGCGAGGATGTTTCGACGTCCTACCTCAATCTCAATCCGCGCTATGATTACGAACAGCGCAGTGAAGGCCAGCCTCGCCTGGTCGGCTACCAGGCCAGCAATCAAGTCACCGTCGTGACCCGCGACCTCGACAAGACGGGGCCGATGATCGACTCGCTGATCACGGCGGGCGTCAATACGATCAACGGCGTGAACTTCACGGTCAGCGAACCGGACCGCGCCCAGGCACAGGCCCGCGCCGCCGCGATCGCCAAGGCCCAAGCGAAGGCGCGGATGATGGCGCAGGCCGCCGGCGTGCAGTTGGGGCGTCTCCTGTCCATGCGCGAAGGGACCGCGCCGGGACCCTTCATGTATGACGAAGTCGTATCGATGTCTCGACAGAGCGCTATGGACGGTGCCGCCCCGCCACTCGCTCCCGGCCAGCGCGAGATCGCCTCGACCGTGACGATGAGCTATGCCATCGCCGATTAGAGCGCCTTGGCGACCTCAAGGATGAGCTCGGCGAGTTCGCCGGGCTTGTCCTCCTGCAGGAAATGCCCACCGCCCGCGATCATGCGGTGCGGCTGGCCTTTGGTTCCCGGGATACGCTTCTGAAACATGACGTCTCCGCCTTTGGTAACGGGATCCTGGTCCGAAAAACACGTGACGAATGGCTTGTCCCACGCAGACAGGATTTTCCAAGCCTCGCGATTATCCTCCGCACCGTCCTGATCGGGCGATGTTGGCACCAGCGCCGGAAAAATCCGGGCGCCGGCCTTGTAGCGCTCGTTCGGGAAAGGCGCGTCATAGGCTGCGACCTCGGCATCAGATAGTTCACGGACCGTCGCGCCCTGCAGGATCTTGCCGGTCGGAAATTCCGGCACGGTCTGCGAGAACTGTTTCCAAGCGACGAAGGCGTCCGGCGGCGTACCCTCGCCCGTCGGCAGCGACGTATTGCCCGCGATCACGGCCGCGAAGCGATCCGGCCTCGCCGCGACCAAGCGCAAGCCGATCAGCCCGCCCCAATCCTGACAGAACAGCACGACGCCGTTCAGCGCCAACCCGTCGAACCAATCCAGCATCCAGTCCACATGCGCCGTGTAGCTGTAATCGGATGTCCGCACCGGCTTGTCGGATTTGCCGAACCCGATCAGATCCGGCGCGAGAACCCGGTAGCCCGCCTGTGCGACCGGCGGGATCATATGGCGGTAGAGAAAGGACCAGCTCGGCTCGCCATGCATCATCAGAACGGGCCGGCCAGCGCGCGGACCTTCATCGATGTAATGCAGGCGCAGACCGTCGCCGACTTCCGCATGGTTCGGTGCGAAGGCGTAGTCCGGCAATCCATTGAACCGGTCGTCCGGCGTTCTCAGTTTTTCCATGACCCGACCCTTCCTTTTGGCTAGGCTAGGCTCTCGTTCAGAGGCCGACAATGACCGATTACGTATTCCCGCCAAGCGATCCCGCATCTCTGCCCGTCATCGGGACGCAGGCGCGCTTTCCCGTGCGGCGCATCTACTGCGTCGGTCGCAACTACGCGGACCATGTGCGCGAAATGGGCGGCGACCCGAAACGGTGCGAGCCGATCATCTTCACCAAGGCCGCAGAAGCCCTGGTCGAGAGCGGGTGCGAGATCCGCTATCCGCCCAACACATCGGACATGCATTACGAGGTGGAGCTCGTCGTTGCCATAGGCCCCGCCGGAATCAATGGCGGCATATTCGGCTACGGCGTCGGCATCGATCTGACGCGGCGCGACCTGCAGGCCACGGCCAAGTCCAAGGGCGCGCCCTGGTCGCGGGCCAAGGATTTCGCCGCCGCCGCGCCCTGTTCGGACATCACGCCCGCCGATCAGGTCGATCTGTCCGGCGCCCACATCGTGTTGCGCCAGAACGGCGAGATCGTGCAGCATGGCCGACTGTCGGACATGATCTGGTCGGTGGAAGACATCATCGCCCAGATCGGCGGCGACATGGATCTGGGGCCGGGCGACCTGATCTACACCGGTACGCCGGACGGCGTCGGGCCAACGGTCGCGGGCGACGAACTCGAAGGCGGGATCGAAGGCCTCGCCCCGATCCGGGTCCGGATCGTCTGATGACCCGACCCGCCCCGTCCAATCTGAGCCTCGACGACATTCTCATGCCGCTCGCCATCGCGGTCGTGATCGATCAGAAAGTCCGGCCCGTCGAACGCACGGCCTTTGCGGAACTGGCCAACGGCCTGCTCGAACTGTTCGGCCACGAGACGATGCCGCGCCAGGCGCTGCTGGACTGGTTCGCCGCGAGCAAGGACGATCTGGAAGACCAGCTCTGGGACAAGGGCGGCAACACGCTCGTCCTGCAGGCGCTGACCCGCTTCACCAAACCCGCCCATTGCGAGGCCGTCTACGATGCGCTCGTCTCCATCGCGGTGGCGGACCGGGAATATGTCACCGAGGAGTCCCGGCTGATCAAGTCGGCATCCGCCATTTACGGCTATCCGCGCCCGCCCTTGAAAGTTACGCGCTCCTAGGCTTCGGCGTCCATGGCTTCGCGCGCGCGCATGTCTTTCTTGCGCTCATGCTCCAGCAGGTAGCGCTTGCGGATGCGGATGTTTTCTGGCGTCACTTCGACCAGCTCGTCGTCGTTGATGAACTCCAGCGCGAATTCCAGCGTCGTGTCGATCGGCGTCGTCAGCACCACGGCTTCGTCGTTCCCGGCCGCGCGGACGTTGGTCAGCTTCTTGCCCTTCAGCGGATTGACGGTCAGGTCGTTGTCGCGGCTGTTGATCCCGATCAGCATGCCTTCATAGACTTCGGTCGCGTGGCCGATGAACATCTTGCCGCGTTCCTGCAGGTTCCACAGGGCGAAGGCGAGCGCCTTGCCGGTGGAGTTGGAGATCAGAGCGCCTTTCTGGCGGCGGCCGATCCCGGCGGCCGCGCGCGGGGCGTAGCGGTCGAAATTGTGATACATCAGGCCGTTGCCGGACGTCAGCGTCATGAACTCGCCCCGGAAACCGATCAGCCCGCGCGTTGGAATGTCGTAATCGAGACGCACCCGCCCCTGCCCGTCCGGCGTCATGTTCTTCATGTCGCCCTTGCGTTCGTTCAGGCGCTGGATGACCGCCCCTTCCGTGCCTTCCTCAAGGTCCACGGTCAGCGTCTCCCACGGCTCGCACAGCACGCCGTCGATCTCCTTGTTGATGACCTGCGGGCGGGAGATGGCGACCTCGTAGCCTTCGCGGCGCATGTTCTCGATCAGGATCGACAAATGCAGCTCGCCCCGGCCCGACACGCGGAACTTGTCCGCTTCGGCCAGCTGTTCGACGCGCAGGGCGACATTATGGATCAGCTCCCGATCCAGCCGGTCCTTGATGTTGCGGGACGTGACATATTTGCCCTCGCGACCCGCGAACGGGCTGTCATTGACCTGGAAGGTCATCGACAGGGTCGGCTCGTCGACGGAGAGCTGCGGCAGCCGCTCGACATGGTCCGGATCGCAGATCGTGTCGGAAATGCCCAGGCCCTCGATCCCCGTGAACGTCACGATGTCGCCGGCCGTGGCGGCCTCCGTCTCGACCCGTTCCAACCCCATGAAGCCGAAGATTTGTCCGATCTTGGCCTTGCGGTCCTTGCCGTCCGGCGTGGCGACGACGACGTTCTGGCCCTTGCGCAGCGTGCCGCGCTGGATGCGACCGATTCCGATCACGCCCTTGTAGCTGTCGTAATCGAGCGCACTGACCTGCAGCTGCAACGGCGCGTCGACTTCCACGGGCGGAACGGGCGCATGCTTGACGATGGTTTCGAACAGGGGCGTCATGTCGGTGCCGACCTCACCCGCTTCGTGGGTGGCCCAGCCATTGATGGCGGAGGCGAAGACGGTCGGAAAATCCATCTGCTCGTCGGTCGCGCCCAGACGGTCGAAGAGATCGAAGGTCTGGTCGACGACCCAGTCCGGGCGTGCGCCCTGGCGGTCGACCTTGTTGACGACGACGATGGGTTTCAGGCCGCGTTCCAGCGCTTTGCGCGTGACGAAGGTCGTCTGCGGCATCGGGCCTTCGACGGCGTCGACCAGCAGCACGACGGAATCGACCATCGACAGCACGCGTTCGACCTCGCCGCCGAAATCGGCGTGGCCGGGCGTGTCGACGATGTTGATCCGCCATTCCTGGCCCGGTTTTCCGTCCGACGCCGGAGCCGTCCAGCGCAGGGCCGTGTTCTTCGCCAGGATGGTGATCCCGCGTTCCTTTTCGATGTCGCCGCTGTCCATCACGCGTTCGTCCAGCGTGCCGCGTTCGTCCAGCGTGCCGGACTGCCGCAGCAGCTTGTCCACGAGGGTCGTCTTGCCGTGGTCGACGTGCGCGACGATGGCGACATTGCGGAGGTGTTTGATGGAATTCGACATGGCGCGGCCCATAGACGGAAGCGGGCGGAGTTCAAGCGGAGATGTGAGCGGCTGGGACATGGATGACGATCCGATGATGGATTATCCGGGATCGCATCAGGGCCTCCCACTCAGGGTCGGGTTGGTCTTCAGGCAAGTTTCATCGTGCGGCCGGGCATCGGGGCCACGGCGGGGTGTGTGTCGCGTCCTGTTTCGTGTCGGATGACACGAGGCGCGGGCCCTGCCCCGTGACGGGGAAGGGAAAACAAGAACCATTTTCACGAAGGCAGGGCCCGCGCG
>NZ_CANMJB010000002.1 GCF_947498175.1 uncultured Algimonas sp.
GGGGCAGGGCCCGCGCCTCGTGTCATCCGACACGAAACAGGACGCGACACACACCCCGCCGTGGCCCCGATGCCCGGTCGCACGATGACGCTTGCGTGGAAGACAGGCGATGGCCGTGAACCGGGCGCCGACCCGTTAGGATGCGATTTCTAATCCAACGTCCTAAATCCTCATCATGAACAAAGCCGCGCGATGGGTCGCTGCGGTTCAAGTGCAAACCAATGTCAGGACCATCATCATGGCCAAAGCCAAAACCCCGAAGAAAACCGCCCGGAAAACCACCCGGAAAACCACCAAGGCATCCGAAACGTCCACGCTGCGCAAGGGCGCGCTCGCCTATGTCGGTCTGTACGGTCTGGCCTATGAGCGGGCGCAGTTCCGTGCCGATCAGTTGAAAGCCAAGTCGGGCGAACTGTTCGACACGCTCGTCAGGAAAGGCGAGACGCTCGAGGCGCAAGGCCTCGAGCTGACGAAGGACGCGCGCGCCAAGGCGTCGGACCTGGTCGAGGACGGGGTCGAGACCGTGCGCAACGTCGTGCCGTTCGGCGGCCGCGACAACCGCGTCGAGGAGCTGGAAGCCGAAGTGGCCGCGCTCAACAAGAAGATCGCCGCCCTGTCAAAGAAGGCGTCGACGCCGCGCAAGACCGTGAAGACCGAAAAGACGGACGCGAAGGCAGGCGAGAAACAAGCCGCCTGAGCGTTCTTCCACTAGACATCGATCACCGGACACCGATCCGGAGCGCCGCGCCCGCCCTTCCGGCGGATGGCGTCGCGATCGCCGACATTCTGCGGCGCATGCGGCTCTCCCCGCATGCGCCGTTTTTCGTGGGCGGATGGCTGTGGCCGGATCGACGACCGGACCTACGACCAAGGTCCGTTTGTCACCTGCGCCGTCTCTGTCTAAGGTGGGTCCATAACCGGCAAAAGCCGGACGGCCCGGAGAGAACGGGCGGGTGGAACCGGGAGAGGCGCATTCATGGCCATGAAGAAGGAAAAGGTCGCCGACCGGGCGGCCGAGAATACGGTGGCGGTCAATTCACTGGTGGGGTTCCGTCGCTCCGAAGTGGTCAAGAGCCTCGGCATCATGGCGGGCTATATCGCCAAGCAGCCCAAGCCGTTCGCCAAGCATGTCGGCGCTTACGGGCGCGAGCTGTTCGACATCGTCAAGGGCGACAGCGATCTGGCGCCCCATCCCAAGGACCGGCGGTTCCAGGACCCGACCTGGTCCAAGAACCCGCTCTACAAGCGCGGCCTGCAGAGCTGGCTGGCGATGCGGCGCGAGCTCAACGGGTGGATCGCGGAGAGCCAGATGCATCCGGCCGACAAGGCGCGGGCCAGGTTCGTGACCGATCTGATCGGCGACACGTTGGCCCCGACCAATTCGCTGCTGGGCAATCCGGCGGCGATGAAGAAGCTCTACGAGACCGGCGGCCTGTCGCTCGTCGCGGGCTTGAAGAACGCCTATGACGATCTGACCAAGAATGGCGGCATGCCCAGCCAGGTCGATGGCCGCCCCTTCAAGGTCGGCGAGAACATCGCCAACACGCCCGGCGCGGTCGTGTACAAGACCGAGATGCTGGAACTGATCCAGTACCGGCCGATGACCGAACAGGTGTCCAGGACGCCGCTGATGATCATCCCGCCGCAGATCAACAAGTTCTACGCCGTGGACATGGCGCCGGACAAGTCGATGATCCGCTTCCTGCTGGGCCAGGGGATCCAGGTCTTCGCCGTCTCGTGGCGCAATCCGGGGCGGCAGCATTCCCATTGGGGCCTGGAGGCCTATGTGGAGGAGCTGATCGCCGCGTCGGACGTGGTGCGCAAGATCACCCGGACCAAGCGGCTCAACCTGTCTGGCGCGTGTTCGGGCGGCATGACGATGGCGCTCATGCTGTCGGAACTGGCGGCGCGCGGCGACGACCGGATCAATGCCTTCACGCTGATGGTCAGCGTGCTGGACGGCAAGAAGTCCGATAGCGAAATCGGCCTGTTCGTGACGGACTCCGCGATCGAGGCGGCGCGGCGGCATTCGAAGAAGAAAGGCATTCTGGCCGGGGACGAACTGGCGCGCAGTTTCGCCTGGATGCGGCCCAACGACCTGATCTGGAACTATGTGGTCAACAACTACCTGCTGGGCGAGGATCCGCCGCCCTTCGACGTGCTCTATTGGAACAACGATTCCACGAACCTGCCCGCGCAGCTGCACAGCGATTATCTGGACACGTTCCAGCTCCGGTCCTTCCGGCCGGACAAGTCCGAAGTCTTCATGGACCACATCATCGACCTGAGCGCCGTCACGCAGGACAGTTTCATGGTCGCGGGCGTGACGGACCACATCACGCCGTGGAAGGCGTGCTACCGCAATGTGCGGCTGTTCGGCGGGGAGACCACCTTCGTGCTGTCCAATTCCGGGCACATCCAGTCGCTGCTCAACCCGCCGGGCAATCCCAAGGCGCAATATTTCGTCAATGAGGATTTCCCGCCCCGGGCCGACCGCTGGCTGGAAGGGGCGGAAAGCTTCGGCGAAAGCTGGTGGCTGCGCTGGGCCGAATGGCTGGGCGAACGGTCGGGCGAGACGAAGGCGGCGCCGAAATCGCTCGGCAACAAGGCGCATCCGCCGACGGTGCAGGCGCCCGGAGAATACGTCTTCACATAGGCGTCGGGCGCGCTTCGTTGACGTTCCAGACGAGGCCCATGCGGCGCAGGGCGCACAGCACCCACCAGCCGGGATCGGGCTGGCCCGGCAACAGCCCGAGGCGGGCGCTTTCCGGAAAGGCGTGGTGATTGTTGTGGTAGGCCTCGCCGAAGGTGATCAGGCCGAAACCGCGCACATTGCGGCCCTGCGTGCAGTGCCCCGCATTGTGGAACCGGCCGCTCTGCCAGCGTTGCGGCGTGGGATTATGCGCGACCCAGCCGACCGCCCAATGGCCGAAGATGCCGAGGCTGACCCGTCCGCACACCGCCCAGGCGACCCAGCCGGGCCCGCCGATGAGAAACAGCGCGGCCGCGACGGGCAGTTGCTGCGCAAAAGCGCCGGCCTGCAGGAATTGCAGGGCGCGGCTGTCGCGGTAGAGCGCGCTTGGTCGGAAACTGGGCGGGCTGTCCAGAACCAGGCGGCCATGCACTTGCCACCAGAAGTCCCGCCATGGTCCGTGACCATGACGTAGATAGGGATGGCAGTCGGGCTGCCGCTGCGCCCAATCGCGCAGGTCGTGGGTGTGCATCATGGTGCGCGGTCCGCCGAGCCCGACCAGCGTGCCGAGCCAGGCGCCTGCCAGCGTCAGCCAATGCGGACAGTCGAAGCTTTCATGGATCAGCCGCCGGTGCATGCCGAGCGAATGACCGCCGCACAGCACGACGGCGCAAGCGACGAGAAAGGCGCCGACCGCGCCCCAGCTGAACCGGAGCGCGCCGCCGACGATCCAGCCCGCCGTCATCGCGCTCCACCAGAGCGATTTGACCGGATCCCATCGCACGCACCCGGCCACCGGATCGCAGCCGGGCGTCACCCGGATGCGCTCCATGATGTCCCTCATCCGTCTGCGCTCCGACCCGGATCCGGATCTGCGCCGAGAATGTGCGCCAGCGCGTAATCCAGCCCATCCGACATGGCCCGGCGCTGCAACGGGCCGAAATACCAGGACGGCGCGAGGCGGCGCTCATAGCCGACGCTCAGCGTGGCCTGCGTGCGCCCGTCGGGCTGCGGCGCGAGATCCAGCGTCCAGCTATCGAAACGCATGTAGTGCGACAGATAGCTGTCGTCGCGGACGAAGCGCGCATGTGCCGGCCCAGCTTGGCCCAATATCCGCGTCCCTCGGGCTGCGGGATGACGACATAGATCAGGATGCCGATGAGGAAGGGCACGAGCATGTAGAGTATCGCACTTTCGCGCAGCCAGCGCGTGTCGAGCGATAGCCGGACCAGACCCGTCGCCAAGGCGATCAGCAACAGATAGCGCAACCAGACTGGATTGGGATTTTTGCTCATCCACCCTCGCAACCGGGTCACGGCTTTAGCTCTTGCTCAGGCCGAGCAGGGCGACGATGCGGTCGCCGAGGCGGACGAGGCGCGTCAACGTCTTGACCGGCAGGCCCTGCATCTGGCTGTACCAGCGGTCCATGTCGGCGGTGAACGCATGCATTTCGCGCAGGCGGCGGCGCTGTTCGTCGCTGACCTGCAAGTCGCCTTCGGCATCGGATAGACAATGGGACAAAGTCTCCAGAGCGGGATCGATTTCCCGCGCCTTGCGGATGGCGGCGATACGCCGGGCCAGTTCCCAGACGTCGGTCTCGGCCGTGAAATGATCGCGCCGCTCCCCGGCGACAGGCACGCGTTGCACGATGCGGAAGGACATGAGCTCTTTCAAGCTGTTCGACACGTTACTGCGGGCGATGCCCAGCGTCTCGCTGATGACATCGGCGGGCAGAGGGCGTTCGCTGATATAGAGCAGAGCGTGGATCTGCGCGATGGACCGGTTCACGCCCCATTGTTGGCCCATATCGCCCCAATGGAGAATAAAACGCCGCACGGCCTCCGGCATGACGTTGATAGTTTCGGTTCTTTCTGTCATGACAGAAACATATGAAACTCCATGGTTCGATGCAAGCGTCTTCGGAGACATTGAATCCGAAGGATTTTGGAGAAGCGAGCTTGAGAGCAAGCTTTCGCAGTAAGTGAAAAGCTGTGGGGTGACAAATCCGCACGATGCGGGTAGACAAATATCAACAATCGCCGATTGTCGGGTTCAACCTCGATGGGTCGGTCAGTGCTCGCCAGACAGCGGAGGAGCCATGCCAGTATCCAACAGAGGAACCGGACTGCGGTCGAATGCGACTCCATCCATTCTGAATGGCGACGCAAAGGCGACGGCTGTCGCGACCGCCGAAATCGAGGCCGAACGCGCTCCGGCCCCTCCCAAACGTGCCGCGCCTCAATCCGAGAAGGCCCTATCCGCCTCCAAGCGCGATGCGATCTGGCTTCAAGCCATCGCCCAGAACCGCGACGCCAAGGCCCTGACCGATCTGTTCGACGTCTACACGCCCAAACTCAAAGGGTGGCTGATGGCCCGCGGCGCAGGCGGTGCGACGGCCGAAGACGTGGTCCAGGACGTCATGCTCAAGGTCTGGACCGGCGCGAAGATGTTCGATCCGGCCAAGGCGTCGTTTGCGACCTGGGTCTACCGCATGACCCGCAATCGCTGGATCGACCATCAGCGCAAGCACGGACGCATGGATGTGCGCGATCCCGACGCGATGAAAGTCATCGCCGACGACGAGGTTCCGAGTGCCGAACAAGGCTATGTCGACCAACAGGACAGTCACTGGCTCAATGCCGAGATCGACCGGCTCACCCCATCACAGCAGGTCGCCATCCGCATGGCCTACATGCAGTTCAAGACGCACAAGGAAATCTCCCGGGAAACGGGACTGCCCCTCGGCACCGTCAAGACCCGCATCCGCTCCGCCATGCAGGCGTTGAAAGCCAATATGGGAGAGCGGGAACCAGGCTGAGAAGGTTTCCCGGCGCGGCGGACCGTGAAGTTCGAGTGTTAGGGGCCATGACTTTGGTCGCGGCTATGCATTCGGATCAACTGTGCATCCGGGTTCAATTCGTCTCCGGCGATGATGTCCGGAAACGGCCCTGGGTCGGAGTCCCACCCAACATTCAGATCTCTCCGGGGCGCGGGTAATTCACTCCTCATCCTCCGCCTTCTCCGGGTCATACTTTTCGAACCAGCCCATGATGTTGTCCACCTTGGCGATCAGGCGGCTCGGGCGGCTGGCGATGGAATGCGACGAGCCTGGAATGCGGATCAGCGCCGTGTCCACGTCGTTCATCTTCAGGGCCGTATAGAACTGCTCCGCCTCCCAGGTCGGGGTGCGCCAGTCCTCTTCGCCGACCATCATCAGGGTCGGCGTGGTGACATTGTCCACCAGCATGATCGGCGAAAAATCCAGATAGGCTGCCGGATCTTCCCACGGATCGGCGCGGATCCAGTGGCGCCGGACGAACTGTCCGATATCGGCGGCCAGCGCCATCGTCATCCAATTGATGACGGGCTTGACGGACGCCGCGGCTGCGAAGCGGTCCGTCTTGCCGACCGTCCAGGCGGTCAGAATGCCGCCGCCCGATCCGCCAGTGACGAACAGGCGGTTCGGATCGGCGTAGTTCTTCGCGACCAGCGCGTCGACGACATCCATCAGATCCTGGTAGTCCTCGCCCGGATAGGCCAGGTCAATTTCCTGCGCGAAAGCCTCGCCGTAACCGGTGGAGCCTCGCGGATTCACATAGACGGTGACGTAACCTTCCGCGGCGAAGCGCTGGATCTCGCTGGCGAAGAAGGGCGCGTACATGGTGTTCGGCCCGCCATGGATTTCCAGGATGAGCGGGAAGCTGCCATCGGCCTCGAAGTCCGGCGGCAGCGCCACCCAGGCTTCGATCTCCAGCCCATCGATGGAGGACGGCACCTGGATTTCCTCCAACGGCGCCATATCGAGGAACGGCAGGATGTCGCCGTTCAGATCGGTCAGAACGCGCGGCTGCGCACCAGGGCGCTGTACCGCGATTTCGGCTGGGCGGTCCTTGAACCCGGCCGTATAGGCCAAGGTCGGTGTGGCGGTGCGCGAGGCGCTGAAGCTTCCCGACGCATAGGGCCGCCCGATCGACGTGCCGCCCAAGCCGGTTGCGACCCTGCTGACGCGGTTGGCGTTTGTGTCGACGCTCAGCACGTCTATGGCACCGGCATTCTCGACTTGCGTGTAGAGCGTGCGGCTGTCCGGACCCCAGACGAGGCCGCCGAAGCTGAAGTCCTGGTCCGCTGCCAGCTGGCGCTTGTTCGCGCCGTTCGCGTCCATGACGTAAAGGCGCGATTGCTGGTAGGCTTTAAGCGCGTCGTCATAGCCGACATAGGCGATCCGTCGTCCGTCCGGCGAAACGGTCGGGCCGCCGTCCGGGCCGTCGCGGTCGGTCAGGGCGCGCATGGACAGGTCGGACAGATTGACCGCGTAGATCTCGCTTTCGATCGGATCCATGTCACGGTCCTCGGCCTGATTGCCGACGACCAGCAAGGTGCGATTGCCCAGCCAGGCCGGGCTGCCGTAATCGACCTCGCCGGACGTGATCTGGCGCGGCGATCCGCCGTCCGCGGAGATGGTGAAGACGTGGGTTGCACCTTCGCGCAAATAGCCCGCGCCGTCGAAGCGGAAGGTCAGGTCGTCGAACACGCGCACAGGATCCGACCATTCCGCCCCTTCGGGTGTCGCGGGCGCTTGGGCGAAAGCGGGGGTCTCGCCGGGCACGAAGCTGGTGAAGGCGATAGTGCGGCCGTCCGGTGACCAGACTGCATTCCCCGGCCCTTCGAAGAACTGCCCGAGCGAGACATCGCTGCCCGTATCCAGGTAGTGGACGCGCATGTCGGGTTTGCCGTCCGTCGTCGTGGTGTAGAGCAGACGCGTGCCGTCCGGAGACCAGCGCGGATTGCCCTTGGACGCCTCGCCCACGATCAGCGGGCGATGCGCGCCCGAAGCCACGTCCAGCCGCCACAGATCGCCGCGGTTGGTGTCGGATTTGCGGTCCATCGACCGGCGGACATAGACGACACTGCGCCCGTTCGGCGATATCTGCGGGTCGGACGCATATTCGATGTCGAAGACACGCTCGGCGGTGAAGCGTTTGGACATGTCGTCCGTGTCCTGCGCCAGGGCCGGGGCGGCCAGCAGCATCGCTAGTCCGCAAGTCGCTGTCAGCAGAGTTTTCATCGTATCAATCCCTTATTCAACTCAGTTCAATCCGCACGGATCGTCCGGCGTCAACTCTTGCCCTCGCGCCGTTGAGCCAGCTCGGTTTCCAGCGTTTCGCGCAACAAGGCGCGCGCTTTCTCGGCGCGTTCCGCCAAGGCACCGAAATCGCCGCGCAGATGATAGGTTTCCTGGATGTTCTGATAGTCGAGTTCCAGGAACTTCTGCGCGAGCATCTCCGATTCCTCTTCGCTATAGCCCATCGAGGTCAAGACGGATTCACCCAAAGCGAGCGCGCCACGCACGGTTTCGCGTTCGGCGAAATGGACCTCCTCGGCCAGCAGGTCGAACAGCTGCACCCGGCCCTTGGCACGCACGATCAGCTTGGCGTCCGGAAAGGTCTCCTTGATCTGGCGGACAAGTTCCACATTGTCGGCGATGGCGACGACGATGATGCAAGCGCTGCCCGCGCCGGCTTGGCGGAGCAATTCCATATCGGTCGCGTCGCCGTAGAAGACGCGGTGGTGGAACTGTTTGAGGAACTCGATGTGATCGCCATTATTGTCGATCAGCGTCGTCTTGATGCCTTGCGCTTCCAGCAAGCGGCCGATGATCTGCCCGATCCGGCCATAGCCCAGGATCAGCACCGGATGGCGCTGATCGAACGGCGCTTCGCCCGTCGTGACGGATCGGGTGACGAGACGCGGCAGGACGAACTTGTCGAAGACCAGCAGAATCAGCGGTGTGAGCGCCATGGAGAGCGCGATGACCGCCGTCAGGATTGCGGCCGTTTCAGGCCGGATCGCACCTTCGGTCGTGGCGAAGGTGAAGATGACGAAACCGAATTCGCCCGACTGGCAGAGCAGCGCCGAAAAGAACAGGCGGGCGCGGCGTTTCAGCCCGGACATCTTGCCGATCAACATCAGGATGACGAACTTCAGACCCATCAATCCGACCACCAGACCAGCGACGAGGGCGGGCTGGGACGCGATGAAGGCCAGATCCAGGCTCATCCCGACGGAGATGAAGAACAGGCCGAGCAGCAGCGCCTTGAACGGTTCGATATCGCGTTCGAGCTGATGGCGATATTCGCTATCGGCCAGAACCATGCCGGCGATGAAGGCGCCCAGCGCGGCCGACAGGCCCAGCCACGCCATCAACAAGGCGGCCCCGACGACGAGCAGCAGGGACACGGCCGTGAACGTCTCGCGCACATTGGCCCTGGCGATCAGTCGGAACAGCGGGGCGAGCAGGTAGCGTCCGCCCAGGAACATGCCGACGAAGACAGCCAGAGCCGCAACGGCGCGCCAGATGCCGGTCGGCGCGAACGGCGCGCCTTCATCCGCGCCGTAATCGCTGATAACGCCGTCGAACGGGGTCAGGGTGGCCAGAATCGGCATGGCGGCGATCATCGCGATGACGATGACGTCCTGGAACAGCAGGACGGAAAATCCGCTTTGTCCTTCCGGCTCGGCCATCAGGCGGCGGTTCTGCAGGATCTGCAGCGCCATGGCGGTCGATGACAGGGACAAAGCCATGCCGACCGCCAGCGCTTCGCCGGTGGACAGGCCGATCAGCAGGGCGATTCCGGCGATCGCCAGCATCGTGATCGCGACCTGCGATCCACCCAGGCCCAGCAACTTGCCCCGCATCGACCAGAGCTTTCGCGGTTCCAGTTCCAGGCCGATAAGAAACAGCATCATGACGACGCCGAATTCGGCAAAATGCAGGATGGTGATCGGGTCGGAGATGAGGCCCAGCACGCTAGGCCCGATTAGAATGCCCCCGATCAGATAGCCGATGACCGAGCCGAGGCCCGACAGTTTGCTGATGGGGACGAGCAGGCAGGCGGCGCAGAGGAAGACGAATACGGAAAAGAGGAAGCTGCCATCCATATGACATGCCTAGGGGGTCATCGAAAAAATGGCCAGACAGGATTAATCGAGTATTGCCGCCAATCCGCCCAGGGTCGCCGTTTCCGTCCGCAGGGCCAGACGCGCGGCGAAAGCCTCTTCGTCCCGACCCCAGATTTCCTCGCGGTGGAGCTCTTCCAGGCGCGACAGATCGAATGCATCTTCCGGGGGCAGCGCACCTTCCATCACGGCCATGGCCAGAACGGCCGATCCGTAAACGGCAACAAGATGTACGAAGAGCGTAAGGGCGAAATCGGACAGGTCGCGCGCATACTCGGCTACCGCATCCAGGCTGGCGTCCGGTTGATCGACGGCGCGAATGGCGTCCGTCGTCTCCAGCCGCACCCCCCGCTCCGCCGCCCAGTCCAGCCAAGGATTCCAAGCCGCTGCCTGCCGCGCGACATATTCAACCGGATCGGGCGCGCGGTAGGAAAGCAGGTCGGTTCCGGCATAGTTTCTCGCTTCGCCGATCAGCGCGTCGCGCCGGTCGGCGACGCGCTCGCTGGCGACATTGGCCAACCGCGTGACCGGCATGGTCGTGGGGTCGATCTCTCCGTCTTCGGCCGCCGGAACGGCGTCCCACTCATGCTTCAACTGGGCCGCGATAGCCGCACTGGGCACCCGGACCGGCCGTTTGCCGGGTGTCTTCAGGGCGCGCCCGTCCAGCCGGATGAAATGACCGTCGTCGTCGCTATCGAGCGTCACATCCGCCCAGAACCGCTTCGCCATCACATCAACGCGTCCCAATCCACCTGCGCCTCGGCCGGGTCGAATCCGAACAAGTCGAAAGCTCGCTCCATATGGTCGGGCAGAGGTGCGCTGAGCGAGAGATCGGGCCGCCCTTCACGCGGGATGGTGAGCGCCCTGGCGTGCAGGTGCAGCTGCTTGTTCAGTCCGCCAGGCAGGGGGCGGTCCGTCATGTATTTCGGATCCCCCGCCAGCGGCGCGCCCAGAATCTGCATGTGCAGGCGCAGCTGGTGCGTGCGCCCGGTCAGCGGTTTCATGACGACGAAAGCCGATTTCGCCCCGGCCGTCGCGACCGCCTCATAAAGCGTGCGGGCATGCTTGGCGTTGGGCGTGCCGTGACGGACGGCCATCATGACTTCCTTGCCCATGTGGATGTTGCCGAAGCGGTTATCGAGTTCGCCCTTGGCCATATAACCGGCGATTTCGCCGGAAAGGGGTCTCGGCACGCCGTTCGTCACACCCCAGTAGATCTTCTCTGCCTTGCGGCTCTGGAAGGCGCGCCCAGCCCATTTGGCGGACGCCGCCGACTTGGCGATCAGCAGTACGCCGGACGTATCCCGGTCGAGCCGGTGGACGAGGCGGTAGCCATCCGGCAGCATCCCGTCGATATGGTGCGTCGTCTTCGATCCGCCCTGAACGGCCAACCCCGCAGGCTTGTTGATGGCCAGAAGCTCGTCATCCTCGTAGAGCGCGATTTCACCCAGCTTGTCCCGATCGCGGCGACTCGCCGTGCGCTTGATCTCGGCAGGGTCGGGCAAAGGCGGGATGCGGACCGTTTGTCCGGCTTCCAGTCGCAGACTACCCTTAGCGCGTTTGCCGTCCACGCGCAGTTGGCCGGTGCGCAGCAGTTTCTCGACCTTGCCATGCGCGATGTGCGGGAAAAGCCGCTTGAACCAGCGATCGAGCCGCTGTCCGGCATCGTGATCCGGCACGTCGAGTTGCTGGACGCCGCTCATGCGAAAGCCTTTCTGGCGACCATCAATCCGAAACCAAGGGCAATGACGGCCAGCAGGACCGATCCGCCGACATAGGCGGCCAAGGCGCCGTAGCGGCCCTTTTCCAGCATCAGCCACGCTTCCAGCGAAAAGGCCGAGAACGTGGTGAACCCGCCTAGCAGGCCGACGCCCAGCAGGAGCCGCAGATCATTGCCGCCGTCCTTGGTCGCCAACCAACCAGCCAGCACTCCCATCAACAATCCGCCCAGCACATTGGCCGCCATCGTGCCGACCGGGAAGCCGGGACCGAAGGCGCGCAAGGCCAGCTGTCCGAGACCGTGCCGTCCCACGGCACCGATCCCGCCACCGAGCGCGACGAGCAGATAGGTTTGCATGGGCGCGGCTATAAGCCCCCTGCACGAGGAGGCAAGATCAAGTCGGGTTAGGCAGCGCCCGAACGGGCAGAAGCGCGATCCGGCCCTGTCGGTCGATCTCGATTTCCCACAGATCCGCACCCCCTTCAGCATCCAGTACGCGTTCGGCGTCGCGCGTCGTTCTGATGGCCCGGTCATTGACGCTGACGATGATGTCGCCGGGGCGAAGCCGGTTGTAGTGGGCGGCGGCGCGGCGCTGCACCTTCATGACCATCACGCCGCTCAGATAGGGATCGAAGCCGAGCTCCTCTCCCAACGCGGGGCTGAGATTGACGACGGTCGCCCCGTCCAGCGGGTGCATGCCGAGCAAAAGCCGTTCGTCGCGCGGCGGATCTTCCTTGGGCGTGTCGATACGGACATTGGCGGTGCGTTCACGGCCGTCGCGCATATAGGCGATACGCGTGCTGTTGCCGGTGCGCAGGGTCGCGAGTTTGAATCTCAGCCCGTTATCGTCGTTGACCGGCGTGCCGCCGACCGAAAGGATGACATCGCCCTTGCGCAGGCCGGCTTCGGCGGCCGGACCAGCGTCCAGCAATTCGTTGATGACGGCGCCGCGTGCCCGGTCGAGGCCGAGCGCGGCCGCCATGGTCGCATCGACGGCATCGGTCCGGGCGCCGATCCAGGGCCGGACGATCTCACCGGTGGACAGGGCGCTGTCCACGGCGCGGCGGACCAGTTCGGCCGGAATGGCGAAGCCGATGCCGTTGGAGCCGCCGGAGCGCGAGAAGATGGCCGTGTTCACCCCGATCAATTCGCCCGAGAGATTGACCAGCGCGCCGCCGGAATTGCCGGGATTGACCGCCGCGTCGGTCTGGATGAAGGAACTGGAATTCGACACGTTGGTCCGGCCGAGCGCGGAGATGATACCGCTGGTCACAGTCTGGCCGACGCCGAACGGATTGCCGATGGCCAGCACGATGTCGCCGATCTCACGGTCGCTATCCTGTTGCAGCCGCAAAGTCGGCAACGGCTCGCCGTTCGTATCGATCTGCAATACGGCGATGTCGAGGTCTTCGTCCTGCGCCACGACCTTCGCGTCGAATTCTCGCCGGTCGTTGAGCACGACGCGCAATTCGTCCGCGCCGCGGATGACGTGGGCGTTCGTCACGACCGTGCCGTCGGAGCGCACGATCACGCCCGAGCCGAGCGAGTTCTCGACCCGCTCCTGCGGCGCGCGGCCCATGCCGAACATGCGGTCGAAGAAGTCCGATCCCGTCGTCTGACGCCGCCGCACGGTGCGCGACGTGAAGATGTTGACCACGGCCGGCGCGGTCTCCGCGACGACCGGCGCGTAGGAAAGCTGCACCTCCATCTGGGAAGACGGCACTTGCCGCATCTGCGTGGAAGGCGACAGCGGCACTTGTGCGGATGCGCCGATGGGCAGGGCGAGTGCGGCTGTGGCGAGAGCGGCGGTCAGCGATCGTTTCATAGACGCGCTATAGGCGATGCCCCGCCTGCGGTCCAAGCGGGACGTGCCGGTCATGGTGAAGAATTAAGACGGACGCCGCATCGCTACGCCCGTTTGGGCAGATCTACTCGCCGGCGCTTTTGGTGATGGCGGCTTTGGCCTTTGCCAGTGCCTTGCGGGCCTTGGCCAGTTCGCGTTCGGCGTCGCGCAGGTCGCGGTCTTTGCCCCCGTCGGCAGTGCTGCGCAGATCGGAGACCATGCGGTCGGTCGCCTCGATCATGGACTGGGCGGAGCGCAGCCGGGCTTCGGCCAAGGCCGCAGGCGCCGGGTCCCCGGATCCGAGCCATAAAGCCTGCCCCTCTGCGCCCGGCATCCTCTCGAACCGCTCGGAGACGTCGAAGCCTCCAAGCGTCTCACTCTCGGGCAGTTCGAAGGAGATGGTCCCGTTTCCCGCTTTGAGGTGCTCGAAGATCTCCTGTGCGGATCCGCTGCCTTCGGCGAAGAAACGGCGCATGGCGGCGTCGGCTTCGGCGTCGCCCTCACCCGACAGGCGGTGCCTCAGGATGAAGGTCTTCACGCCTTCATTGTCCTCACCTTCCTGCAGGGCGCTCAGGCCCGGCTCCCCGTCCACACTTTTCCGGGCGCGCAGTCCGTCGATTAGGGCGGATAGGTCGGCGGTGGTCGAGGACGAGACCGCGTCGACATCGATGCCGTATTCGGCCTTCACCTGCTCGCGGGTCAGATGTTCCCGCGTGCCGTCCGGCGATGTGCGCAGATAGACGCGCTCGCCATTCTCGTCGCGGATCTCCAAGTGCTTTGTCTCACCGTCGGCCTGCGTGATGACTCGGACGGTAGACACGTTCTCGACCTGCGGAGCGGGGGCCGGATCGGCGAGGCTGAGCGGCGCGCACAGGGCGGCCCCGCTCAGCAGGCTGGCGGCCAGCGCCCAGCGAGCTGTGTCGCGGCGGCCTTCGGGATTGGATCTCAGGGTCATCAGTCTCTCCTTCACGGGATGATGCAGGGACAGGCAAAGGGCCGTCCCCTGGGTGGGTGTCGTGTCTTGCCGCGCGGCGACCAGTAGCGTCTCGGCATAGTCGGCGCGGCAGGCCTCGCCCGTCAGGCGCAGCACGGCGGCGTCGCAGGCGGCTTCCTGGTCGGCGCGGAAGCGCGGCCAAGCCCAGTGAACCAGCGGGTTGGGCCAGTTCAGCAGGCGGAAGCCCAGCATGGCACTGGCCGCCCACAGGTCGCCGCGGCGGATATGGGCCATTTCGTGCAGCAAGGCGAAGCGGCGCTGCGCCGGGGTGAACCGGGCTTCGAAGTCCGCGGGAAGCAAGATGACGGGCTGCAAGAGGCCGGATACGGCCGGGCCGCTCCCAGTGCGGCCGATCCGGACGTCGGGTGCGCGGTACAGGCCGGCCAGGTGGGCGGCGCGGTCGATATCGACTTGCAACGCCGAGGGCGCGGCCTGCGTCTCGCGCATCAAAGCGGCGCGGTAGGCGCATTGCCGCATCCAGACCAGCATCGTCCCCGCGACGATTCCGGTTAGCCAGACCCAGACGGCCACCGTGGGCAGGACGTCTAGCCAAGCGGTCTCGACAGGACCCGGCGCCGGCGGTGCGGCGATCCAGTCGCTCGGCGGCAAGGAGTCGAAAGCGGGCGGCGCGGCAGGCGGCGACGCTTGTGGCAATAGCGACCGGATCGGCGCTGTCAGCGCGGCGGGCAGGACGATGGCGGGTGTGAACAGGCGCAGCACCGGCAGCGCCCAGAGCGCATAGGCGGCGCGCGGCCCGAAGCGTCGCGCGACTGTTCGACGGCTCACCAGAACCAGGACGAGCAGGGCCGTGACGGCGAATGCGGTCGATGTAACAGTGTCGAGGAGGTCGGATGCGGCCAGATCAGTCACGGGACTTCAGCTCCCGGATGATGGCTTCAAGTTCGGCGATATCGTCATTCGACAGTCCGTTATCTTCCGCGAGATGGGCAACGATCGGTGCGGCCCGGCCGCCGAACAGCCGATCGGAAAAACGGCGTGTGGCACTGGCAGCATAGTCGTCACGGGTCATTGTCGGATGGTAAAGATAGCGTCGGCCTTCGGCTTCGGTCTGAAGCGCGCCCTTGTCCACCAGTCGCGACAAAAGGGTCTTGATGGTCTGCAGGGAACGCGTGTCGGTGTCGGAAAGCCCAGCGTGAACCGCACTGGCGGCAAGTCCAGGCCGGTCCCAAAGGATGCTCATGACATCGAGTTCCGATTTTGCGATGTTTCGTTTCATGGACGCCCCAAGACTGATTACGTTTGTAGCCGATAACGCCGATTACAACTGTAGTCAACTATCTTCCGAGTCTGTCCGTCACTGCAGAATGTAGAAGAAGAAACCCGAGTCTCAGTTGTTGAGGCTGGCAGCGTGGGGCATGTCGTTGAAGATCGGATCGAGATAGGCGACACGGTTGCCCGCTTCCCATCCCGTGATGTCCTTGATGCAGAAATGAGCGATCATCGGATCCGCGCCTGCGGCTTTCGCCTGTCGTTCGGCGGCTTCGAAAGTCCTGATTTCATCGAGCGTCGCAGCCTGCCCCGTGGCGCAGGCACCGACCAGGGAGTCGGGCGTCGTATCGTCGATCTGGATGAATTCGGAACGGTTATAGGCCTTGTAGGCAACGCTCACGGTCTCGCCGTCGAGATATTTCACGAACACCATGCGGCGGTAATCGGGATTGTCGCTCGGCCCGGTCTCGATCAGCAGGACGGGTGAGAGGTCCGAGGATTGCGCGGAGGCTGGCGCCGGTCCGCCTAGAGCGGCGGCCAGACAGAACAAGGCCATGGTCGTCATCGCGAATTTCATAACGGTCTCCATTCTCCCCCGCCCGCGCTCATAGCATGGCGCATGACACCGTATCGGACCGGATGCAGTTGCCCGGAAGCGGAAGCCCTGAAAGTCAGATCAGCAACAGGATGGCGGCGAGAACGGCGACCACGGCAACGGCGATAGCGATGGTCGTCGGGCTGAAGCGCCTGTGACGCGCCGCACCCTTGTGCGCGTCGCTGGTGCGAGTCTGAAGATGGTCGGGCATAATGGTTTCCTTTGCAACGGAACGTTTTCGCTATTCGCGCGGTTCCGTTAGTCGGATGGTTCGTAGGGGATCACCGCAGCTGGGATGTCCGCACGTGATCGAAACCATTCTGTCCAATCCTATCGCCTGTTTTTATGCGGTGATCGGATTCGCCCTGTTTGGACTGACGTTGCAGCCCGGATTGGCGCGCCGTTACCATGTCAATCTTCCGGCCGTTTATATTGCGCTCGGAGCGGTGGTCACGTTGCTGGGATTTCCGCACATCTCCCCGCTCGGCTCCGAGCTCCAGGCCAACATCATCACCCATGCCTCCGAATTGATCGTCATCGTCAGCCTGACGGCGGCAGGGCTCGCCATCGATCTCAAAGCCGGCTGGCGGCGCTGGAACGCGACCTGGCGCTTGCTCGGCATCGCCATGCCGCTGACCATTCTCGCCTTGATTTTCCTGGGTCAGTGGGCCGGATTGGGATTGGCAGGAGCCGTCCTTCTGGGCGCATCGCTCGCGCCGACGGATCCCGTGCTCGCTCGTTCGGTCCAGGTCGGCGGGCCCGGGGAAGAGGAAGACCCCACCCGTATCGCCTTGACGGCCGAAGCGGGACTGAATGACGGGCTGGCCTTTCCCTTCGTCTGGGCGGCGATCGCCTTGGCGGCGGGCAGCTTCGACTGGACCGGCTTCCTGACCTATGACGTACTGTACCGCGTCGGCATGGGTGTGGCGATCGGCTGGGGCGTCGGCTGGGTCATATCGCGCCTGGTGTTCTCGAAGGTCGGCGACGCAACAAACGAACGCAGCAACCCGCTCATCGTGATGCTGGCGGCGACATTCCTGGCTTACGGTCTGGCCGAGTTCGTCCATGCCTACGGTTTCCTGTCCGTTTTCATCGCCGCCCGGTCGGGCCGACGCCACGACCAGGACGCGGAGATACGGGGGCATGACGACGAAGCCTATGCCACGGAAGCGCACGAATCGGCCGACCAGTTCGAAGGCATATTGATGGTCCTTCTGCTGCTGTGGTTCGGCACGTTCGTCGCCGCCGAACTCTGGCATCAATGGCGCTGGAGCGACCTTCTCATCGCCATCGCCCTGCTCTTCGTGGTGCGACCCATAGCCGGATGGCTGGCGCTGACGGGCATGCACTGTGCGGCATCGGAACGGTTCAAGATCGCATTCTTCGGCATTCGCGGCATGGGGACGATCTTCTATATCGCCTACGCGCAGACCCATGCACCGTTCGACGACATCGATGCGGTGTGGCGGATCGCGGGTCTCTGCATCCTGATTTCCGTGCTGATGCATGAAAGCCTGGCCGGATGGCTGTTCAACCGCTCCAAGGTCGCCATACCGGCGGGCGGCACGACGGATGCGGACACGCACAAGGTCTAGCGTCGGTTGCCCGTCTCGAACCCGAAAAGGTTCGCCAGATGGACGACCAGCATGAAGCCGACCGCGACGGACACCAGTGCAATGATCATCCAGGGCATGCGGTAGGGACGGATATCCGTCTTCTCGGTGAAGCGGAAACGGATGCCGAGGGCCGCCAGAACCGCGCAGACGGCGACGCCCGCGAGCGTAAGGATCAGGTCGAGATTGGCATCCATGGCACCGGCACGTTCAGTCGCCCGCAGTCGAGGGCGGCGCGCCCGTAACACCATGCTCCGTCTTGTGCCAGTGGAACGGACGGATCTGAAGCTCGATCAAGGCCTGGATCAGAGGCGGGAACAAAATCAGCCAATAGATCGGCATGAACGGTACGGACCAAAGCAGTCGCCTGCGCCCGGACCGGACAGCACCCAACGCGCCGACCGCCATGCCGCAAAAAAGGCTGAAGCCAAGGGCGATGAGATAGATTGCCGGTATGGCGGCGTCTGTCACGCCGATGAGCTTCGCCAAGCCAAGCAGGCCCAGACCCAGCATGACAGGTGCGAAGAAGGCGACGGAGAGGAGTGAGAGACCCAGCGTGAGCTGTAGCATCAGCGCCCGACGCCAGCCGCCCGTGACCGGCGCGTTCATGTGCACCATCCAAGTCTGGATATAGCCTTTCAGCCAGCGCGAGCGCTGCTTGAACCAGGGATGCAGTCGGGACACGGCCTCTTCGCCTGTCGGCAAATCGATCCATCCGACCGTGCCGCCCTGCGCGCTCAATCGGAACGCGAGATCCGCATCTTCCGTGACATTGTGCGGATCCCACCCGCCGGCCTGCTCGAGCGCGTCACGGCGCATGTGGTTGGACGTCCCTCCAAGCGGGAAAGGCAGCCCGAGCCGGTCGAACAGCGGCAGCATGACATGGAACAGACCTGCATATTCCAATCCGAACTGCGCAGCGAGCCAGCAGTCGCGCGTATTGAAATAGTCCAGCGGTGCCTGCAGCGCCGCCCAATCCGGATGCGCGGCAAAGGCGCTGGCCGCTTGCCGGAGCTGCTGCGAATGCGGGCAGTCTTCCGCATCATAGATGGTGACGAGCGTACCGCTCGATCGTTCCAAGGCATAGTTGAGCGCCCTCGGTTTGGTCTGGGGCGGACCGCCCGGCACGGTTGGAGGCACGACCAGGACTCTAAAGGGCGGTTTCGCCAAGGCTTCGGCTGCGGAGACCGTGTCCGGATCGTCGCTTTCGCAGACGAGGATGATGTCGAGCCGGTCGGGCGGGTAATCCAGGGCCGAGAGTGATCGTATCAAGCCGGCGACCATATGCGCTTCATGGAAAAGGGGCAGGATGACGGTATAACGTGGCAGGCGATCACGGGGCAGGAGCGCCGGCGAGTGGCGCGGCGGGGTCATGCAGGCCAAGAGCCGCAATCCGCCCAGCGCCACGCTGACCCATGCGACCATAACGGTAAGGTTGAGCAGAAAGGTGCCAATACTGAATTGGGTCGTGACGCCCGCCCCGAACAGCAGCGCCACAAAAAGAGCAAAACCGCTGCTGGTGACGGCCGAAGCCGGCCTCAGCCTATCAGCATGTCCCAGGACGGATTGTCCATCTCGATCTTCCTGTTCGTTCCGATGCATACCCGATACCTCCTGATGCATCCGCGATACCTCCCGACCGGGAGACAAGAAGCAGTATGCTGTATTCGCAACGCCTAGTTGGCCCGACTTAACCGATTGCAGGCCCATTCGGCCGCATTTCTGACGACCTCCACATCACTGTGCGTGTGTTCTCCAGCAACTTCAATCAAGGCGGGTGTTCCGGAATTGCCGATCGCGTAGAGAACATTGCGCAGGAATCGCGGCCAGCCGATACGCTTGATCGGCGATCCGGCGAAGTGGCTGCGGAAACCCGCGTCGCCGAGCGCGGCCAGATCGGCGAGAGCGGGAGCGTCGAGATCGTTCCGGGCGGCGAGTTTGGCCTCCCGTCCGGCTTGGGCGAATTTATTCCACGGACAGACGGCGAGGCAGTCGTCGCAGCCATAGATCCGATTGCCCATCAGCGGTCGCAAGGCTTCGTCCACCGGCCCCTCATGTTCGATGGTCAGGTAGGAGATGCAGCGTCTCGCATCCAATTGGTACGGGGCCGGGAAGGCGTCGGTCGGACAGGCATCCAGGCAAGCACGGCAAGTTCCGCAATGGTCCGCTTCCGGCAGTGTCGGCTCCAGCTCGGCCGCGCTCAGGATCGTACCGATGAAAAGCCAGTTGCCCCATTCGCGCGACAGCAGATTGGTGTGCTTGCCCTGCCAGCCGAGACCGGCCGCCGCGGCCAACGGCTTTTCCATGAGCGGAGCCGTATCGACGAAGACTTTGACGTCCTGCCCCGTATCACGGGCCAACAGGCCGGCCAGTTCCTTCAACCGGCCTTTCATCACATCGTGATAGTCGCGGTTCCGGGCGTAGACCGAAATGGTCGCCCGATCGGTTTGCTCCAGCGTTATCAGCGGATCGGTTTCAGGGCCGTAGTTCAACCCGAGCACGACCGCCGACCGGCCCTCCGGCCATAGCGTGTTCGGATGGCCGCGACGCTCCAGCGTGGCTTCCATCCACGCCATCGTGCCGTGACGGCCCTGCGCGACGAAATCCTGCAACCGCGCACCTGGCCTGGTGCCGATGTCGGAAAGCCTGGCGACATGCGGCGCCGTGAAACCGAGTTTCCGGGCGCGGACGGACAAAGCCGATAGCGGGTCGGGGCGAATCTCGCTCATGAAAGCAAACTGATAAGGCGGGCGGACACTCCCCAGCCATATCGCGCCGGGTTTCTAGAAGTCCAGATCGCCGTAGTGGCGCGGCGGGCGGAGGCCCGGCACCCGGTCCTTGAGCAGCGGCTGGAAAGCGGGGCGGGACTTTATGGTCTGGTACCATTCCTGGACGTCCGGAACTTCGCGCCAGGGGATCTCGCCCAGATAGTCGAGACACGACAGATGCGCCGCCGCCGTCAGATCCGCCAGCGTGAAGGCCGGACCGGCCAGCCCGTCGCGGATGCTCAAAAGCCAACCGATGTAGGACAGATGATCGCGCAGGGCTGTCCGTCCCTCGCGAAGTGCATCCGTATCGGGCGTTCCGCCCAGAATGACGGTTTCGAGTTTTTCCGGAAGGATGAATGCGTTGACCTCCTGGTCGAAGCGCTGGTCGAACCAGTTGCAGAGCCTGCGGATTTCGGCCCGGTCGTGGCGTTCGCCCGGCAGGAGCGGATTGCGCGCGCTCGCTTCGTCCGCATATTCGCACAAGGTCTGGCTGCCGACGACCGTCACGGTTCCGGCCTGCGTGACGTCCGTCATGACGGGAGGAACGTTCTCCACGGACAGGGACAGGAACTTTTCGTCCGGTGTCCACGGATCGATCACGACCTCGCGCAGTTTGAGCTTCTTTTCGGCAAAGCACAGCCTGACGGCGCGGCTGCCGGGGTGAAGCGGGTAGTGGTACAATGTCCGCATGTCGCAGCGCCTACGATGGGCATGGAAAATGAAAGTTTAAGGAGCAGGGTTAAAACCTGCTATCCCGTGTTGAACCGGGCATTTCCATGCATTTGCGCACATCCGGCCGGGTGAGGATGTATCAATATGTCTGCGGCCGGGAAGGTGGTCATCAGACGGGCTTCGGCCGCAACGACGATATCGTGGCTTTCCGACAGCGAAAGACCGGGGTCCAGGTCGAGCCGCATCTGCATGTGCAGATGCGGTCCGGAGGCCCGCGTGCGCAGGTCCGTCACGGCGCGGATCTGTGGATCCGACATGACACGTCGGGTGATCAGTTTGCGTTCGTCCTGCGTCAGCTCCCGGTCCATCAATTGCGCCCAAGCCAGCCGGGCGACGCGATAGCCGGTATAGAGCAACCACGCCGCCATCAGCATGCCGACGGCTGCATCCGCCCAGTAGGCCTGTGTCCATGTCGACACGGCCAATCCGAGCATGACGAACAGGTTGCCCAGAAAGTCGGCTGTATAATGAGCGCGGTCCCCACGCACGGCGATCGAACCGGTGGCCCTGATCGCCCAGCTCTGCGCGATCAGAAGCCAGAGCGTCAGGACGGAAAAAACGCCCATGACGACGATGGCCGTGGTCGATCCGTCGATGGCATGAAGATGGCCATGACCGCCACCCGCACCGTTATGGACACTGTGATCATGGGACGGATCGTAGACTGGCGCGAACGCAGGAGCGTCCGAGGCAAGACCGCCACTGTCCAGCAACGCTTCGCCGGCGGCACCGAAGAGATGAAACGCCGCGAGGCTCACCAGGCAGACCTGGAAGACGGCCGAAAAGCTTTCGGCCTTGCCGAACCCGAAGCGGTAGGTTCCAGTAGGGCGTCGTGCGGCGAAGCGGACGGCGATGAACGAACTCGCCGCCGCGACCATGTCCAGCGCGCTGTGGACCAGCGACGACAGGATCCCGACCGATCCGGTCAGCTGGTAGAGCCAAAGCTTGCCAAGCGCCATGAACACGCCGAGCGCGAGCGCCACAGCGGTGATGCGGCGCGTGATGACGGCCGAGCCTTCGGGGGCGAGCCGTCCGGGACGGCCGCGGCGCATCGATTCATCCGGCTGGTCTTCCGACCCGACCGGCATGAACGGCTCTTCTGTCTGACCCATGACGGACATGGAGTCTCTCTAACATGAAAAAATCGTTATACCATCACCGTGATCGCAAGGGTCGCTGTTCGTTATCAGATTGGCCATGCGTAATCCAAATGGATCGCCAGACGCTTCGCAATGTCAAAGCCTCGCCATCCTGCCGTTTCCCTCCGGGCCGACTTGTGTCAGGGGAGCGCCAGAGGAGGGCGCATCGCTCTTCTCCGGACTCCATTCGCGATAGGCGCCGACATGACATGGTGGCAGGCACTCCTTCTGGCCCTCATTCAGGGCCTGACCGAATTCCTGCCCGTTTCCAGTTCCGCTCATCTGATCTTGCCTCAAGCCGTGTTCGGCTGGACGGAACAGGGCGTGCTGATCGATGTGATGGCGCATTTCGGAACGCTTTTCTCCGTCCTGCTCTATTTCCGTCGCGATGTGGCGGAGATGCTGGCCGGGCTGGGCGATCTGTTGGCCCGCCGGTTGACGCGTGGGGCGGTCCTGGCGCTCAATCTGATCGTCGCTACGCCGCCCGCACTCCTGATCGGTGTCCTGCTCGCCAGCGGCGGCTGGGACGAAGCGCTGCGCAGTCCCTGGATCATCGCCGTGGCGACCATCCTCTTCGGCGTCGTGCTGTGGCTGTCCGATGTGATGGCCCGACAGGACCGCGACATGGATACGCTGAGCTGGCGCGGGGCGTTCATCATGGGGGCGGCGCAGGTGCTGGCCTTCATTCCGGGAACGTCGCGGTCGGGAATCACCATGACGGCTGGCCGGGCTATCGGTCTGTCTCGCGACGCGGCGGCGCGCTTTTCCATGCTGATGAGCCTGCCCGTGATCGGGGCGGGTGGTGCCTACGCACTGGTGAAACTCGCCACAGGCGAAGAGACAGGCGGCGCGACGCTGGGTCAGGGATTGCTTGTTGCGGCCCTGTCCTTCATCGTCGCCTACGCGGCGATCGCGCTTTTCCTGCGTTTCGTGACGCGCATCGGTTTCCTCCCCTTCATGATCTACCGCGTGCTGCTCGGCGTCGCGCTTATCGTCTGGTTGGTGATCTGAGGTATCTGTAATGCACCTTACGGGCGAGCGGCCTCGACAGTCCCCTGCGATCCGCCTATCGCCGATTGCATGGGAATTCGGCTGATACTGCTTTCGATCATGGCCTCGACGCTGTCCGCGCTGCCGCTGGCGGCCGCGGCACAGACACCGCCGCACCCCCAGCTCAAGCCTCCAGCGCAACGTCAGGTCCAGCCCCAAACACAAACCCAAGCCCAGGTTCCAGCCCAAGTCCAGGCTCAAGCCCAAGCCCAAGCCCAAATCAGATCCCAATCGCGCATCGACCTCCGCGAGATCCACGACCGCGCCGTCCGCTTGATGCAGAAGGAAAAAGGGATGACCGGCCTGGCGGTGGCGGTCGTCGAAGACGGCAAGATCACCTTTGCGCGCGGCTACGGCGAAACCGTCAAGGGCAGCGGCCAGCTTGTGGACAAGGACACCGTTTTCCGTTGGGCGTCCGTGTCCAAAGGCGTGGCGGCGGCGGCTCTGTTGGGGTTGGTCGAACAACGGCGCGTCGATGCCACCCTACCGGTCGAAGTGCTGGCCCCGTCGCTGGTCCTGCCGCCGACCCCGGTCAAGCACGACATCGTTGATCTGCTGTCCCACCGGATCGGCGTGACGCGTAACGCCTACGACTACAAGATCGAGGAGGGTGGGAACGCCCATCTGCTGCGCGCCAGGCTGAGCGAGCTCGACTATGTCTGCCCGCCGCGCACTTGCCACACCTATCAGAATGTCGCCTTCGACGCGGCCGCCGAGATCATCGAGGAGGCGACCGAACTGCCCTACAAGACCGTCGTGCAGCGCGAGATCTTTGATCCGCTGCAAATGCGCACGGCAACGCTGACGCTCGAAGGCATGACTGGCAGCCGCAACTGGGCACGCCCGCACGGTCGTCGCGGCCAGCGCATCAGCCGCGTCAAGCCGACTTATTACCGCGTTCCCGCCGCCGCCGGGGTCAACAGCTCGGTCGAGGATCTGGCCCGCTGGATGGTGTCGATGATACCGCCCCAACCCGGTCAGCCGCTCAATACGCCGTTTCCGGCCGAGCGACTGGAAGCGATGCAGACGCCGATCGTCGCGACCCCGCGTGAGCAGCGCTATCTGAATCGCCGCCTGCCGGCCTTGCGCAACAGTCATTACGGCCTCGGACTGCGGGTCTACGATTTCGAAGGCCACAAGCTGGTCGGCCATCGCGGCGGCGTCCAGGGTTACCGCTCGCTGATGCTGTTCGACCCGGCCGAG
Source organism: uncultured Algimonas sp. (assembly GCF_947498175.1). Classification (GTDB taxonomy): domain Bacteria; phylum Pseudomonadota; class Alphaproteobacteria; order Caulobacterales; family Maricaulaceae; genus Litorimonas. Next base: position 24,537 of record NZ_CANMJB010000002.1, read on the forward strand.
CGCTCCGGCATCGCCGTAATGTGGAACAGCCCGCACAGTCGTCCCGTCGGCCTTCAGCTCGAATTCATGGATCAGCTGCACGGCCGCCCCAAGCGTGACTGGCTCCGCCTGAGCGAAAACGGCCGCAGCTGATTGGCGCTAGCGTGCTGTCGCGCGGAGCATCCAAGCCGTCTTTATACTTTGGCGTCTCCGCCGGCTCGTTGTTGGCTGATCCTTAGCAAGGTCAATCGGCGCAAAATGCCGCGATGCGCGAACACGCCTGTGTGAGCGTCTCCATCGAGGCCGCATAGGACAGACGCAGATGTCCCGGTGCGTGGAAGGCCGACCCCGGCACAGTCGCGACTCCGGCCCGGTCCAGGATCGCCATGGCGAGGTCGGCATCCGTCCCGACGCCTTTGGCGGCCATGATATCCCGGCAATCCGCGAAGATGTAGAAGGCGCCGTCCGGCAGGCTGCAGGACAGGCCTGCCGCATTCATGGCCTCCGTCATCATCGCGGCGCGGGCGCGGTATTGCGCGCGCCAACCGTCCAGGAAATCCTGCGGTCCGTTCAGGGCGGCGAGCGCGGCCCATTGGCTGGGCGCGGCCGCGCATGACGTCGTCTGGCCCATGAATTTCCGCATGGCATCGATCAGCCAGACCGGCCCGCCCGCATAGCCGATGCGGAAACCCGTCATGGCGTAGGCTTTCGACACGCCGTTCATGGTCACGATCCGGTCAGCCAGATCGGGCGCCACTCGCGCCATCGTCGCGAAGCGGACGTTGCCATAGACCAGCGCTTCGTAGATGTCGTCGGACAGCACCATGACCTGCGGATGACGGCGCAGCACATCGGCCAAAGCGCCCAGGTCTTCAGCCGAATAGACGGCGCCTGTCGGGTTGGACGGAGAGTTCAGCATCAACCATCGCGTGCGCGGCGTGATGGCGCGCTCAAGCGCTTCGGCCGTGATCTTGAAGTCATCGCCACCTGCCAGCATAACCGGCGTTGCGCCCGTCAGTTTGACCATGTCGGGATAGCTGACCCAACACGGCGTCGGGACGATGACCTCGTCGCCGGGTCCGACGCTCACGGCCAGCACGTTCCACAGTACGGCCTTTCCGCCTGGCGATACATTGATCTGGTCCGTCGTGAATGCCAATCCGTTGTCGCGCTCGAATTTGGCCGCGATCGCTTCCTTGAGTTCCGTGATGCCGTCTGCGGCCGTGTAGCCGGTATGGCCGTCCGCCATCGCCCGCTCGGCGGCCGCGATGATATGGTCCGGGACGGCGAAATCCGGTTCTCCGACGCTCAGGGAAATCACGTCCCGTCCCGCTTCGCGCAGGGTGCGCGCCGCTTGCGTCATGGCCATGGTCGCGCTGGGCGCGACGCGTCGGATACGGTCTGAAAGCTGCATGGTCGCGGCGCTGCTAACGTCCGGTCGGCGGCGCGGCAAGCCCGGCGCTCTAGAACCGGCCGGTGCGCAACTGTACCAAATCGTCACGCCCCTGCCATAGTCCGACCATGTGCCGCGGCTATGAAGATGGCATGACCATCCAATCCGGCTCCTTTTCCCGACGGCGGATCCATCCGGGCGCAAGCTTCGAACGCACCGTGTTCTGGCTCAGCCTGGCTCTATCGGCCGTCTTGCTGCTCGCACTCTGAAAGCCTGCCCTGCCGGTGACAATCCGGTAAGCGGTGCAGCGCGCGGCTTGGCGTGGGCGCGAACCCTGCTAAGCGGGCAGTGCGACTTGAGACGCGCGGGCGGCCGCGTTGCCGGGGGAGGGCCGATCTCGCGTGACCGCGTATTCCGCATATGACCCCGGCTTTCCGAGCCCGTCCGGCCGCGGCGGTTTTTCGCCCTATCACGATGCCGATCCGGTCGCGGACTTCTTCGAGGACGATGCCCAGCGCGGCACGGGAACGGTGCTGGCCGCGCTGCTCGTCCACAGCGCATTGTTCTTCGCCCTGTCGTCCAATTTCGTCGTCCCCGACCTGAAACCCGACGAACCGGAGATCGTCCCGGTGCGGATCGTCTCCTACGAGGCGCCCCAGCCTCAGCCAATCCCGGAAACCGAGCCGGTGCCGGAGACCCAACCGGTCGAAGCGCCGCCGCCGGTCCCGACGCCCGCTCCGTCACCACGCCCGGCCCCGGCTCCCCCACCCGTTCCGGAACCCCAACCCCAACCCGAGCCCCAATCCGACCCAGAGCCCCAACCTCAACCCGAACGTGAATCCGAGCCAGAGCCAGAGCCCGCTCTTGAGCCTACGCCGGTCCCGCCTCCGCCGGAGATCCTGTCGCAGCCCGTCGTCGACCCGGAGCCGGACGTCTTGGCCCTTCCCGACCCTGAGCCGATTCCCGAACCGATACCCGAAACGGTTATCGATCCCGTTCCAGAACCGGCCCCTATCCCCGAACCCGATCCGCAGGCCGTGATCGAAACCGCTCCGCTTCCCGACATCATGCCCGATCCGGTCATCGACCCGGCCCCTATCGTCCCGGAGCCGGCCCCCATCGTCATGCCCGATCCCCTGCCGAAACGTTCCATAGAGACATCGCCTATCCCCGAGCCCGATCCGCGACCCCAAACGGCTATCATGCCAGACCCTGTTCCGGAGCCGGAACCGCTCGTTGCCGAGCCACTTGTCGCCGAGCCGCTTGTTCCGGAGCCGATGGAGCCGGACGTGGTCACCGTCCCGCAAACCATTCTCGCCTCGCCCGAAGCGCCGGAAACGATCACCGAACAGCGCCGTGCCGTCTCCGAGGACGAGGCCGACCCGTTTCTCGACCTGATGCGGCGCGACCGCCCGCTCGGTCCGGCCAACCCGGCACCGGTCCAGCCGGCGCCGCAACGATCTCTCTCCGGCCCGGCGACGGGCGGCGGCAATATCGGCGATCCGCCCGGTGGCGGCACGCAGCGGGCCACGCCTGGAGCCGGTGGCTGGACGCTCGCCCCTGGCAGCTACGGCAACTCGCCGGGCGCCGGCTATGACGGTATCAATCTGGATATGCGCTGCCGAGAAGCGAACAAGACGCATTTGGAATGCCCGGAATATATTCGCACTTTCCAGGGTCGCGACGCGGCCGGGTTCGAAGATTACGACCGCTACCGTCCGCGTGGAACCGACCGGGGCCCGCAGGACGAAACGCGGGCCACGGGCCGGGGCATTGTCAGTCGCCGGGCCGTGGGCGAATTCGGCTCCACGCCGGGTTCGTCCATGAGCAATATCGATGATGGACCGGAAGTGGATTTCAGCCGCGAGTTCCTCGGCAATCCCGTCACGATCCGGGACGACCCGCGCCGCTTGCGCGACCTCTTGACCGAACCGGAAGACGATGAGGACGTCATCGAGATCGAGGAATTCGTTCAACCCGATCCGGAAGACGGGCCCTGACATCCGGTTGTGCCGACCGGCCTGCATCCCTAAACGCCAATTCATGACCGATTTTCCTTCCGGGCACCGGATCGACCCGTGCTGGCTCGACCGCGAGCTCTATCACGCGCACATCGCCGTGCGGCCGCGATTCCAGGATCTGGACCCGCTGAACCACATCAACAATGTCGCTATGGCGGCGATGTTCGAGGATGCGCGCGTGCGCTTCAACCATCCGATGCGCGACCATTTCCAGACGGATACGGTACGCACCATGGTGGCGGGGCAGACGCTGAACTACGTCAAGGAATGCCACATGCGGCCGGACCTCGATTTCCACATCGGCATCGGCCGGATCGGAACGTCGTCCTGGGTGACGCAGGCCTGTGCCTGGCAAGGCGACACGCCGGTCCTGCTGGCTGTGGCAACGCTGGTCGCGACGCGCAGCGGCCGGGCCTGCGCGATTCCGGAAACGCTGCGCGACATGCTGGCCGAGCGACGCATGAAACCGTTATCATGAGGCCGCTCTACGGCGTGTTCGGCGCGGTCGGGACCTGGCCCGATTGGCAGCGCTTCTTCGATTTGTCGCGCGCCGGCGTGGTCCGGTCCTTTCTGGCGTTGCTGGTCTGTTTTCCGGCGCTTTGGCTTGTCATGACCGGTCTGGAGACGCGGCGCGCGGAACTGGCCGGAACAGCGGCGCCGGATTTCCAAGTTGGTCCGTTCATCCTCATCGTCGGCCTCTGGCTGCTCTCCTTTCCGGTCACGTCCGCGCTGGTGGCGATCCTGATGAGCCAAACGGACCGGCTGGCCACCTGGTGGGTCGCGCGGAACTGGGCGCTGGCCTGGCTCTGCATCGCGCTCGGCCTGGTCTTCCTGGCGGTCGTCTTTGCAGGCCTGCCGACGATCATGGGCTACGGCGCGCTGTTGGCCGCCTATCTGGGACTGTTGCCGATCGATATCCGCCTGGCGCAACGGGCCGGAGGATTCCCGCTGACGACGGCGATCCTCGTCGGTTGCGTCGTCGTCTCGACCGGCATGATGGTGCTGCTCAGCGGTCTGTTGCAGGTGATCCAGCCCTAAGCTGCCGGGTAGGCGACGCTGACCAGATAGAGCCCGTCCGGCGGGCTGACGGGACCGCACATCTGCCGGTCGCGCGCCTCCAGCGCCGCTCTCATATCGCGCGCGTTCCACTTGCCCCAGCCGACTTCGACCAGGCTGCCGACCATGGAGCGCACCTGCTTGTGCAGGAAGGACCGTGCGGCGAACTCGCAATGGATTTCCGCCCCGATGCGGGCCACCCGCGCCATATCCAGCGTCTTGACCGGATCCTTGGCCTGACACTGCGTGTCGCGGAAGGTCGTGAAATCGTGCCGCCCGATAAGCGTCTGAGCTGCCGCATGCATGGCGTCCGCGTCCAACCGTACCGGCACGCGCCAGACGCGCCCCCGGTCCAGCGCCAGCCGCGGACGCCGGTCGATGATGCGGTAGAGATAACGCCGTTCCGTGGCGTTGAACCGCGCATGCCAATCGTCGGGCACGACCGCCGCCTCGAGCACGCTGATCGGATGATCGCCCAGATGATGGTTCAGCGCGTCGCGCACCTTGTCGGCACGCAGATCCTTGACCAAATCGACGTGCGCCACCTGGGCGAGCGCATGCACCCCGCTATCCGTCCGCCCGGAGCCATAGACCTCCGAGCCGTCTGGATCGAGACGGCCCAAGGCCTCTTCCACCGCGCCCTGAACGGACGGGCCGTGGTTCTGCCACTGCCAGCCCATATAGGGCCCGCCATCATATTCGAGGGTGAGCTTGTATCGCGGCATCGGTCAGGCGTCCGGGCACGCCAAGGCCCGGCGGCGCAGGGCTAGGTCGTCGAATATTGCTCGACCGCGTCGGCCAGTTCCTGATGCAGGATCCACTCGCCGCTGTCTTCGTCGGTGCGCGCGACGGCGTTGATTTGCGCCTGCGCATCGTCCGCGTCGATATCCAGGGCGAGCTGTTCGGCCAGACGGCGGCCCAGCTTGCTGTAATGGGTCTTGGCGGAGCTGTCGCGTTTCCAGCCGACCAGGTCGGCCAGCGCCTGCGCGCTCATCCGCCGGTCCGGCGCGGCGGCGTGCGCGCTCAACATGGTGTATTCCTTCTTGTTGGGCGGTTGCGTGGTCAGCGCCTCGAGATAGCCTTCGACCGTGCCGATATGGCCGGCGCGGCGCTCGCCCTTCAGCTCGGACAGATGGGTGTCGATCCACGCTTTGGCGCTGTCCAGATCGTCGAACGTGTCCGGGTGGGCGAGGCTGCCGTCCCCGGTCAGCAGGCGGGCCCCCGTCTTGTTGTAGACGATGGAATAGCCGTGATAATCTTCGAATTGTCTGCTCATCGCCTTGTCTTACGACAGCTTTTCGCCTTTGGCCACTCTTGTTCCTTGCAGGAAGGCATCCGCCGGCATTTTCGCCTTGCCCGCCGGTTGCACGGACAGCAGTCTTAGCGCGCCTTTTCCGTCATCGGCCTTGGAGCCGCAGGCGATCAGCAACGCGTCGTCGAGCACTTCGCCGGGCCGCCCTGCGCCCGTTTCGGGTCTGGCCAGATGGACTTTCACGCGCTTGCCGCCGATCTCGCACCAGGCCCCAGGGAAGGGGGCCAGGCCGCGAATGTGGCGGTCCAGTTCCGCTGCCGGCCGGCTCCAGTCGATCCGCGCTTCCGCCTTGTCGATCTTATGCGCATAGGTCGGCTCGCCCGTCTGCGCCGCGGGCCGGGTCGCGCCGCGCTCCACCGCGCCCAGCACGCGCGGCCACATTCCCGCACCGACGCGCGACAGCCGGTCCGACAGGCTGGCCGCCGTGTCGTCCTCGTGGATATCGACCGTTTCGGACAACAGCACGTCGCCCGTATCCAATCCCTTGGCCATCTGCATGATCTGAACGCCGGTCTGCGCGTCGCCCGCCATGATGGCGCGCTGCACCGGTGCCGCTCCGCGCCAGCGCGGCAGCAGCGAAGCATGCAGGTTCAGGCACCCGTCGCGCGGTGCGTCCAGGGCCCGCTGCGGCAGGATCTGCCCATAGGCGACGACGCAGACGACATCCGCCTGCAACGCCTCCAGCCCGTCGATCACCGACGGCTTGCGGAAGCTCTCCGGCGTTTCCACGGGCAGGCCCATAATTTCGGCGAATTGATGAATCGGCGATTTGGTCAGGCTCTGCCCGCGCCCCGCCTTACGCGGCGGCTGCGTATAGACGCGCCGCACCGTATGGCCGTTCGCCACGATTTCGGCGAGGCTCGGCACGGCGAAGTCCGGCGTGCCCATGAAAACGAGGTTGAGCGGCAAGGGTCGGATCCTTTCAAACGGGGATGGGCGGAAATAGGGCAGTGAGGGGATTGTTCAAGTGGAGAGCGGCGGTGCGGACCGGGCAGGGTGCAATAGCGTGCCTCCGCTTGCCTCCCCTTCTCGGTTTCATCGTCTTGAATGGATGCCGATAAAACCTCTTCTCAATCCTCATCCTGAGACGAGCCGGGGCGCAAACTTGGGCGTCTGGCCGCAAGGCATGCTTGCATCCCACATGCATCCTCGGCATGGCGTCCGGCGATGAATCGGGTCTCTTCGACATCCGCGCCGCGGCGCCGTCTTCCGCCCGAAGCGCGGCGGGCGCAATTGCTGGACATGGCGGTGGACGTGTTCGCCGAAATGGGGTTGGAGCGGGCCGGGCATGGAGACATCGCCAAACGGGCCGGGGTGTCGACGCCGACCGTGTTCAACTATTTTCCGACGCGGGACGCGCTGGTCGCTGCGGTGCTGGAACGCATCTCTGGCGTCGTCGAGGAGATGTTCGACCGCATTCCGGCGGACGCCGACGACCGCCGCCATCGCATCCTGCAATTGGCCGCCGCCTTCCAGCGCATGGTCGAGGCGCGTCCGGCCGAAACCAAGACGTTCCTGAAGTGGGGCGTGTCCTTCGATCCGGCGCTGCGGCCCGCCTATCTGGCGTTTCAGGACCGGATGGTGGAGCGCCTGATCGCCGTCCTGCCCGCCAATCCGTCCGACCCGGCCAAGGCGCGCGCCGAAGCGCGCATCCTGCTGGGCACGTCCAGCCTGTTCGCAGCCATGACGTTCGACGACTACCAACCCGCCGAGCTGGTCGATTTCGTCGGCCGCATCGCCGACGTGCTGAGCCCATCCGAATGATCCGACACATTCTTCCGACATCTGCCGCCCTGCTCGCGGCAACGTCCGCTCTGGCGCAGCAAGCGGACGTTCCGGTCTATGAAGACGACGCCGTTATCTTGCCCCTCCAGGTCGGTGCGCAGGGCGAGGACGTCATCACCGTGATGGACCGGATCCGATCGCCCGCAAACGGACCGGAGAGCGTGGACATCGTTCCCGCCGCCGAAACCCACGTGCTGGTCCATCCGTCCGAGGCCCTGAACGTGGTGGCGGGCGTCAATATCCACCGCGGTTCGGGGCAGGAGCATCTGACCGCGATCCGCTCGCCTGTGCTGACGGGCGGGGCGGGGGCAGGCAGCTTCCTGTTCCTGGAGAACGGCGTGCCCCTGCGCGCGGCCGGTTTCGCCAACGTCAACGGCCTGTTCGAAGCAGGCACCGAGTTCGCGCGGCAGGTCGAAGTGCTCAAAGGGCCGGGCCCGGCGGAATACGGCTCCAACGCGGTGCACGGTCTCGTCAATGTCGTGACGCCAGCGCCCGGTTCCGGCAGCATGGCGACCATCATCGGTAGCACGGACGGCTATGGACGGATGACGCTCGGCCATGACGTCACGGACGCTCTTCGCGCTTCGCTGAGCCTGGCGCATGATGACGGGTTTCGCGACGAGAGCGGGTTCGACCAGCAAAAGGCGGAGTTGCGCTACGTGACGCAATTTGGTGCGTGGGACGTGGACGCCATCGCCGCGCTGAACAATCTCAATCAGGAAACCGCCGGGTTCATCCAGGGGCAGGACGCCTACCGCGACGACGATGTGCGGTTCGACAACCCCAATCCGGAAGCCTTCCGCGACGGGCGGAACTACCGCGCGCAGGTCAATCTGTCGCGCGATCTGGAAGGCAAACGCCTGGTCCTGACGCCCTATGCGCGGCGGGCCGAGCTACGCTTCCTGCGCCATTTCGTGCCGGGCCAGGCGCTAGAGAAGAACGGCCATACGTCGGTCGGCTTGCAGACGGCGCTGATCGGCGACGACTGGTCGGTCGGGGTGGACGCGGAATATACGGATGGATTCCTCTATGAATTCCAGGAAAATCCCTCCCGCTTCAGTTTCGTGCAGGGCCTGCATTTCGACTATGAGGTCGGGGCGGTCGTGCTGGCGGCCTATGCGCAGCGGAGCTTCGAGTGGGACCGCCTGCGCCTCGATCTGGGCGCGCGGGGCGAATACACCCATTACGACTATGACACCCAGGCTGCGCCGGGCCGGTCGGGGCGCTTCCTCCGCGCGCCCGACCGGACGGATGACTTCTTCACCCTGACGCCCAAGCTCGGCCTGACCTATGCGGCCGCGCCGGGCGTGACCCTGTTCGGCCGCGCCGCCCGCGGATCGCGCGCGCCGCAGACGACCGACCTCTACGCCGTGGTGCAGAACCAGGAGCCGGGCCAGGCCGACGTGGAGACGCTCGACAGCCTGGAAGGCGGGGTGCGCTTCGCCGCCGGCCCGGCGCGCTTCGCGGTGACGGGCTACACGATGTGGAAGGACAATTTCTTCTTCCGCAACGCCGCCGGGTTCAACGTCACGGACGGAAAGACGCGCCATACCGGTGTGGAATTGTCCTTCACCGCACCCTTGCTGGATTGGCTGAAGGCGTCCGGCGAATGGGCGGTCGCGGACCAGCGCTACGATTTCGCCGACGCCGCCAGCGGCATTCGCGACGGGGCACGCATGGACAGCGCGCCGGTCACGCTGGGAACGATGCGGCTCACCGGCGATTGGGGTCGCCTCGGCGCGGAGGTCGAATGGCGCCATGTCGGGCGCTACCTCACCAACGAGGCCGGGACGCAGTCCTATCCGGGTCACGATATCTTCGTGGCCCGCGCCGGTTACGACCTGTCAGACAGCCTTCGCCTGTTCGGCCGGATCGATAACGTCTTCGATGCGAAATATGCCGACAGGGCGGATTTCGCCTTCGGGAACGAGCGTTATTTTCCAGGGCGGCCGCGCACTCTGTTTGTCGGTTTGACGGCGAACTATTAAAGCCCTACCTGCCGCGTCCTATGCATATTCCCGACGAGAAACTCCGCCAGGTCGTCGACCGGTTCGAACAGATCGAGGCCCGCATGGGTGCGACGACGGACGGGGAAGAGATCGTGCAGCTGGGCAAGGACTATGCCGAGCTGAAACCCGTCGCCGAAGGGGTGCGCCGACTGCAGGAAGCGCGGACCGAGATGGCCGATCTGGAGGAAATGGCGGCCGATCCCGAAATGGCGGCCATGGCCAAGGACGAGCTGCAGGCCTTGAAGGACTCCTTGCCGGAGCTGGAGCGCGAAGTCTCGCTGCTGCTGCTGCCCAAGGACAAGGACGACCAGGCGGCCGTCGTGCTGGAAATCCGGGCCGGGACCGGCGGCGACGAAGCCGCGATCTTCGCCGGCGACCTGTTCGCCATGTATCAGCGCTACGCGTCGCTCAACGGCTGGAAGGTGGAAGTTGAGACGGCGGCCGAGGCCGATATGGGCGGCTTCAAGGAGATCAGCGCGTCCATTTCCGGCACGGGCGTGTATGGCCGCATGAAGTTCGAGTCCGGCGTCCACCGCGTCCAACGCGTGCCGGTCACGGAAACGCAAGGCCGCATCCACACATCCGCGGCGACCGTGGCGGTGCTGCCGGAGGTCGAGGACATCGACATCGACTTCAACATGAACGATGTGCGCGTCGACACGATGCGGGCGTCGGGCGCGGGCGGGCAGCACGTCAACAAGACGGATAGCGCCGTGCGCATGACGCACGAACCGACTGGCGTGGTCGTGCTGTGCGACGCCAAGTCCCAGCATCAGAACCGCGCCAACGCCGAACGGCTGCTGAAGATGAAGCTCTACGACATGGAGAAGGCGCGGCAGGAGTCCGAACGGGCCGAAGAGCGCGCGGGGCAGGTCGGCTCCGGCGACCGCTCCGAACGCATCCGTACCTACAACTATCCCCAAGGCCGCGTCACCGACCACCGCATCAACCTGACGCTCTACAATCTCGACAAGATCGTCGCCGGCGACGCGCTGGACGAAGTGATCGGCGCGCTGGTGGCCGAAGACCAAGCGGCGAAGCTGGCGGAGATGCAGTGAGCGGGAGTGGTTTTTGCTTCATTCTCGCGCCATCCTCACCCCGGACTTGATCCGGGATCCATCTCCCGACCGTCGACCTGGTGCCGACGTTCCGTGATGGACCCCGGATCAGGTCCGGGGTGAGGGAAAGAGCGGGAAAAACTCGTCATTGTGTCAGGATCGCGGCACCCCGAACGTCTTATTCATGGACAGGCCATTCCGGCCCGTCGAAAACGAGACACGGGAGACCGACATGCAATACATGCTCGCCATCTATGAAGACCACGCCGCCTATGCGGACGAACGGGCCATGGCGGACATCATCCGCGCGCATGGCGCCTATAGCGAAATGCTGGCCAAGGCCGGGGTGATAAGGGGCGGGGAAGGGCTGGCCGGGTCGGAGGACGCGAAAACGGTCCGCCGCACGGGCTGCCGCAATGCTATTCACGACGGCCCCTATGCCGAAATGCAGGAACAGCTCGGCGGCTTCTACATCATCGAGGCGGACTCGATGGACGAGGCGCTCGATTGGGCCGCGAAGATGCCCATGGTCGGCGACGGCAGCGTCGAGGTCCGGCCTTGCCTCGATGTCCCGTCCGACTGAGAGATCCGACGGGGCGCCCGCGATCCTGAAGGCGGCCTGGGCGGACCACCGCGTTCCGCTCATGGCGGCCCTGACGGCCAAGCTCGGCGATCTGGAAACCGCCGAAGACGCGCTGGCCGAGGCCGCGTTGCGCGCCCATCGCAGCTGGACGGCGGCGATCCCTTCCAACCCGTGCGGCTGGCTCTACCGCGTCGCGCTGAATGCGGCGCGGGACGGGCAGCGCCGCTCCGCGCGTCATGCGGGCGCGTCCCCAGCCCTGAAACACCATCAAAGGACGACCCAGCTTGACGGTCTCGACGTTTCTCCAGACGCCAGGCTTGCCTTGTTCCGACGCTGCGCCGACCCCAGCCTGTCATCCGAACAGCGGATCGCCCTGATGCTGTTCCATTTGGCCGGACTGGACTGCGCGGCGATCGCCAAGGCGTTCCTGGTCCGGGAGGTCGCCATCCATCAGCGGTTGTCGCGGGCGCGCAAGAAATTGAAGGGCGAGAAGGGGAACGACGGCGGAACGGCAGATCTGTCCGCCGTCCGGTCCGCGCTGGAGGTGATCTACCTGCAGAGCTACCGCAATATCGGCGGCGGCGTGGAAGCCGAAGCGCTGGGCCGCGACGCGCTGCACCTCGCCGGCGCTTTGTGCGAGGCCGGGCCCGACGAGCCGGAGAGCTGGGCGCTGCTGGCGCTGATGCATCTGCTGGAGGCGCGGCGTCCCGCGCGCCTGACGGACGAAGGGGATTTCGTCCCGTTCGACCGGCAGGACGTGGGCGACTGGTCCGCGCCGCATCTGCGCGCCGGGGCGGCCGCGATGCGCCGCGCCGCGTCCCGGGCGGAGCGGGCCGAGCCCTACGGCCTGCGGGCTCAAGTCGAGCTGACGCGCATAATCGCGCGCCAGAAGGGTGAGCCCTGCGACGCGGCGCTGCTGGCGCTGCATGACCGGCTTGTCGCGCTGACGACGTCCCCGTTCGCCGCCGTGGACCGCGCGCTGGTGCTGGCGCGTCTAGACGGGGCGCGGGCCGGATTGGACGCGTTGGACGGGATCGACGCCGACCTGTCCGGCCATGCGGGCTGGCATCTGGCGAAGGCGGAGCTCCACACCCGCCTGGGCGAGGCGCCGCAAGCCCGGCTGCATCTGAAGGCGGCGCTGACGCTGATGGAGGAGGGGGCGGAAAAGGCTTTCGTCGCAACCAAGCTCGATTCGCTTCCGGCTTGACGGGCCCGCCGTCGGCCGTCACTTGAAAGCCATGCTGAAATATATCGCCGCCGCCCTGATGCTGTCCGCCGCCACGCCCGTTTTCGCGCAAGGCTCGCCCGCCTGCGACGCGCAGGAGACCTTCGCGATCATCGTCCATGGCGGCACCTCGTCCGGAGAGGTTCGGCAGGAGCGGCTCGATTTCATCGAAACCATGCTGGCCGAACGCCGCGCGGACCTGGCGGACGGGGCGAGCGCACTGGACATGGTGGAAGCCGCCATCGTCGCGATGGAGGACAGCGGCCTGTTCAATGCGGGCAAGGCGGCGATCACCAACGCGCAAGGCTTCGTGGAAACGGATGCGTCCATCATGGACGGGCGCGACCTGGATGCGGGCGCGGTGGCGTCGCAGCTGCGGATCAGGAACCCGATCCGGGCGGCGCGCCTGGTGATGGAAAACACCCGCCATGTCATGATGGTCGGCGACCGGGGCGAGGCGGCCGTGACGGCGCTGGGCGCGGAAACGGTGGTGCCGGAGGAGTATTTTACCCGCGCCATCGAAAAGGTCAAAGAACCGAAGGAACACGGCACCGTCGGCGCAGCCGTGCTGGACCGCTGCGGCGATCTGGCGGCGGGCACGTCCACGGGCGGCTATGATAGCAAGATCCCGGGCCGGGTCGGCGACAGCCCGATCATCGGGGCGGGCGTCTATGCCGCCAACGGCATCATGGCCGGGTCGGCCACGGGCCACGGCGAGTATTTCATTCGCCACACGGCAATCCGGTCCGCCGCCGCGCGCATGGAGTATGGCGGGCAGTCTCTCACGGAGGCCGTGCGGGCCAGTATCGATACGATGGACGCATCCGGCACCGGTCGCGACGGCCGCGATGGGCGCGGCGGCATCGTCGCCGTCGATGCGGACGGTAACTTCGCGGCCGTGCATTCCACGGTCGGCATGATTCACGGTATGGCCAGCGATGAAATGGCGCCCACGGCCGACATGACGAACGACTATCGCGGCAAGCCGTAGGATCCGTTCGCGGGGGCGGGGCCCGCCATTCGAAAAGGCTGGACGCGTTTGGCGGAGTTGCTAGGGACCGCAGCGTTGTGACGCGTCCCGCTTCGAATATGCTGCGCTGCCTCTTGGCGGCCGCTCTGCTGGTCCAGCTGGCCATGCGCCCGGCGGTCGCGACACCGGATATGTCCGGCTATCTCTGTTCGGAAACGGGACGGGCATCGGCCGAGGCGGTCGCGGCTGTGCGCGACCTGCTGGCCCTTGTCGGTGAAACGGAAAACGACAGCGATCCAGCGCCCCATTGTCCGGATTGCATCGCGCCGAACATCATCGCCGGGGCTCCGCCGCACGGTCTGCTCGTCCCGGCCTCGCGTCCCCGCTCCGACCAGACGTTCCCGGCACAGGCGCATGCTCGCCCTTGTGTTCGCGGACCGCCTTTGGGATCGCGCGCACCCCCTCTTTCGTCCTGAAGACACGCATCCGAATTCCTTCGTCTTTCAGAACGGACACCTCCAATGACACATCCCTTTCGCGCTGCGGCCCTCGCCGCCGGCGCTCTTTTCGCCTTGCCGCCAGCCTTCGTCCAGGCTCACGACACGGACCCGACCGCACCTCACGCGCTGGACCACGCCCCGATCGGGGTGATGGCCGATCACCGACACGGCGCCGGGGAGTTCATGCTCTCCTACCGCTTCATGACCATGGACATGGACGGCAACCGGCAAGGCACGGACCCGATCTCGCCCGAAGCCATCGCCACGACCGTGCCCAACCGTCTGGCGGGCCAGCCGATGCAGCCGCCGACCCTGCGCGTCGTGCCGACGGACATGCGCATGGACATGCATATGGTCGGCGCCATGTACGGCCTGTCCGACCGCATCACGCTGATGGCGATGGGAAGCTATCTCGACAATTCCATGAACCATCTGACGTTTGCCGGTCCCACGGGTCCGACCGTGCGGGGCGGGTTCGAGACCGGATCGCGCGGCTTCGGCGATACGACCCTGTCCGCCATCGTCGGACTGGACGACGGATCGCATAAGAGCCGTCAGGTCAATCTGGTGCTCGGCCTGTCCGTCCCGACCGGGTCGAACACGCAAACGGACCAGGTCCTGGCGCCGACCGGCATGACCCCGACGCTGCGCTTGCCCTATCCGATGCAACTGGGCAGCAGCACGTGGGACGCCAAACCCGCGATCAGCTATCTCGACCGGAACGGCCGCTTCGGCTGGGGCGGGCAGCTTTCGGCGCGCGTGCCGCTCGAGCGGAACGCGAAAGGCTACCGCTTCGGCTCGCGCGGCGAGGCGACGGCTTGGGTCGCTTATGAACCTGCGCCCTGGATATCGGGCTCGCTGCGGATGAAAGGCGCGACGCAAGGTCGGATCAACGGCGAAGATCCCGTGCTGCGCGCGCCGGTCCAGACGACCGATCCCCGCAATCAGGGCGGCGAGACGCTGGATCTGCTGTTCGGCGTCAATCTCGCCGCTCAGACCGGAGCCTTGCGCGGACACCGCCTGGGCGCCGAGCTGGGCCTGCCCCTTCACCGCGACCTGAACGGGGTGCAGCTGGAAACCGACATGACGCTCACGCTGGGCTGGCAATACGCCTTCGGCGGCTAGGCGGAACGTAAGTACGAAGATCCGTCCTGACGGGCGGGTCTTCGCCGGCGTATCGGGTCGTTTGACAGCGTCTTCAGTCCCGGCGTAGCGTGCATTCATGCGCACCGCTCTTGCGATCATCCTCCTGCTCCCATTCGTTCCGCTTTCGGCCGCGGCCGGATCACGCGGACACTGGTCGCCGCCCAAGAGCCAAGCGTCGATGGAGCGATGGGCCGACCGGAAATTGTCGAAAGCCGAAGCCTCCCGCCTCGAGCGGGTCAGGGAAACGCATCCCGATTTCAGTTTCGCGCGATTCGCGGCGGAGGGCGCTCCCGAATTCGGCGCGACGCGATTGATCCATTTCGAGGCCAGAGCGTCGCTTGTCGGCCAAGCCAAGCCAGACGCCGTCCTGTCCCTGCATGACGGCGTGACCGGCGCGTTTCTGAAATCCTGTCGATTGCCGTGCGGGATTCCGACCTTGCCGGACCGGGACTATCTGCTGGGAATCACGGCTCCCGGTTACTATTCGACGACGCGCCGCCTCAAACGCAACCGTAGCGCGGACAAGCCGTTCGTAATCCGGATAGGCAAGGATCTGCACCGCTATGCGCGCGACGTATGGACCTGCTGGTCGGATCACGAGAAGGCCGGTTTCCCGGACACCGAGGCCACGCCTTGCCTGCGCTTGCCGCCGAAAATGCCGAGAGAGGCGAAAGAATCCGGCCATTGCCAGGTGCAATTCGATGTCTCTGCCGCCGGATGGCCAGACAATGTCCGCACCTTGCGCTGCAGCGACCCCGTGTTCGCGAAACCGACCATCCGGTCCGTCGAGCAGTGGTATTACGTTCCCGAAACGCAACGCGGTCAGACGCTCGTCAGACAGGGTGTCACATCGAAAGTCACGTTCCGCCTGACCGATCGTGACGGAAACATCATTCCGGAAAACGGATGGGACAATCCCTAGCGCAGGTCCATATCCACAATGCAGCGCCCCGATGCTTGATCGCGCTCGCAGTTCGCCTATCTTCGGCCCATGTACTGCATCGTCTATCGTTTCAAACTGAGCGACCCGTCGAAAGACACGGAAGCGCGATTCGTCGAGACCTGGTCCGGCATCACCGACTATCTGAAACGCGAATGCGACGCGCTGGGATCGCGCCTGCACCAAGGCTCGGACGGCGTGTTCTTCGCCTATGCGCAATGGCCCTCCATCGAGGTGTTCGAGCGTTCCGCCGCGCACGAACCGAAGCTCGAATTCGTGGAGATGCGCCTGGACTGGGCTGATCTGTGCGAGCCGACGGAGATCGTGTTCGCGGGATCGTTGCTGGCGGACCTGTCCAGCTAGCCTCGGACCCTATCCACGAGTGCGCGCGCGCCGTCCCCGATCTCCGGATGGTCCAGCGCGTGGGCCAGCACGGCCTCGAAATAGCCGAGCTTGGACCCGCAATCGTAATCGTCGCCTCGATAGGCGAAGGCATGGAAAGGCGATCCGGCGTCCATGGCACGGGCCATGGCGTCGGTCAGCTGGATTTCCCCGCCCGCGCCCGTTTCCTGCGTTGCCAGCAGGTCCATGACTTCGGGTTGGAGGATGTAGCGCCCCGTGATCTTGTAGCGTGAGGGGGCGTCTTCCATGGCCGGTTTCTCGACCATGCCGGACATGGCGATCAGGGGTCCGTCCGGAGGGCTTCCAGGATTTCTGGCTGGCGCGATCACGCCGTATTTGCTGACGTCGCGTTCGGGCACTTCGTCCACGGCGATGATATTGCCACCGGTTTGCACGTAGGCGTCCATCATCTGTTTCAGGCAGCCGGGCTCAGACGGACCGAGGGGCTTGACGATCACATCGGGGAGCAGCACCGCGAACGGCTGGCCGCCGACGATGTCGCGGGCGCACCAGACGGCATGACCGAGGCCGCGCGCCGATTGCTGGCGCACGAAGCTCATCGTGCCTTCCTTGGGGCGCAGGCGCTTCAGCTCGGCGGCGATATCCGTCTTGTTCCTGCGCGCCAGCGCCTCCTCCAGTTCGAAGGCTTCGTCGAAATAGTCCTCGATCGCGTTCTTGTTGCGGCCGGTGATGAAGACGATATGCTCGATCCCGGCCTCCAGCGCCTCGTCGACGACATATTGCAAGGCCGGGCGGTCCACGACGGGCAGCATTTCCTTCGGGATGGTCTTGGTGGCGGGCAGGACGCGCGTGCCGAAACCCGCGACCGGCAGGACGGCGGTCTTGATCGGGGCGCTCACTGCGCGGCCTCGGCTTCCGCAGGCGCCGGATACCCGACATTGGTGTAGGAAAAGCCCAGATCGCGCATCCGCTCGCCGCGGTAGATGTTGCGCAGATCGATCAGGTTCGGGGCGTTCATCAGGCGTTTGACGCGGTTCATGTCGAGGGCGCGGAACTCGTTCCATTCCGTGATGATGACGACGGCGTCCGCGCCTTCGATGGCTGCAAAGGCGCTTTCGGCATAGTCGATGTCCGGCATGTGCTTGCGCGCTTCCTCCATGGCCTCCGGATCATAGGCGACGATGTCGGCGCCCTTGTCCACCAGGCGCGGAATGATGGTGAGCGACGGCGCGTCGCGCATATCGTCCGTGTTCGGCTTGAAAGCCAGGCCCAGCACGCAGAGGCGCAGGCCGTGCACGTCCCCGCCCAGCGCGGCGACGATCTTGTTCGCCATGCGCCGCTTGCGCGCTTCGTTGGCGTCGATCACCGATTCCACGATGGACAGCGACACGTTCGCCTCTTCGGCGGTGCGGGCCAGCGCCAGCGTGTCCTTGGGAAAGCACGACCCGCCATAGCCCGGTCCGGCATGGAGGAACTTGGCCCCGATCCGCTTGTCCAGCCCGATGCCCCGGGCCACTTCCTGCACGTTGGCGCCGACCGCCTCGCACAGATCGGCGACCTCGTTGATGAAGGTGATCTTGGTCGCCAGGAACGCATTGGCCGCGTATTTGATGAGCTCCGACGTGCGGCGTTCGGTGAAGACGATCGGCGTCTCGTTGAGAAAAAGCGGGCGGTAGAGTTCGCGCATCACGCTTTCGGCGCGGCTGTGCTTGGTGCCGACGACGACCCGGTCGGGTCGCTTGAAATCGTCGATGGCCGCGCCCTCGCGCAGGAACTCCGGGTTGGACACGACCTCGAACGCGTCGCGCGGGGCATGTTCGGCCATGATGCGTTCGACCTCGTCGCCCGTGCCGACGGGCACGGTGGATTTGGTCACCACGACCGTGAATCCGTCCTTGGGAATCAGGCCCGCAATCTCTTCGGCGGCCGCATAGACATAGGACAGGTCGGCATAGCCATCGCCGCGGCGCGACGGTGTTCCGACCGCGATGAAGACCGCATCGGCGCCGTCCATGGCATCGGCCAGATCCGTGGTGAAGGACAAGCGCCCCGCCGCCATGTTGCGTTCGATCAGCGCGTCCAGCCCGGGCTCGTAGATCGGCACGCCGCCCGCATTCAACGTTTCGATCTTGTCCGGATCCTTGTCCACGCAGACGATCTCGTGACCGAAATCCGCAAAGCAGACCCCGCTCACCAGACCTACATAACCCGTTCCGACCATCGCGACTTTCATGCTCACCTCATAGGGCCGCGACTGCGATGCGTCACGTGTGACAATTGACAAATTTTTTGTGACGGTGTGGGGTCGCGTCCGGATGGAGACCGATCTTTCATTTCCCTTGGTGCTGGCCTGGGCCGTGCCGTTCTTCGCGGCGACGGTGGCGCTGGAATGGGCGATGGTCGCGCAGGGGCGGGCGCGCGGACGCTATGAATGGCGTGACGCGGTCACTTCCATGACGATGGGACTGGGCAATCTGGCCACGGACCTGCTGTTCGGGTTTCTCAGCCTGGCCGCTCTGATGTGGCTCTGGCAGTTCCGTCTGTGGGATCTGGGGGTGAGCCTGCCGATCATCCTGCTGGCGCTGGTGGCGCAGGATTTCGTCTATTACTGGAAACACCGCGCCAGCCACCGCATCCGCTGGTTCTGGAGTGCCCATGTGGTTCATCATTCCAGCGAACACTACAATCTGACGACGGCACTGCGCCAGCCCTGGACCGGTCATTTCACCGGCTTGGTGCTGCTCTCGACCCCGCTGGTCCTGATGGGTTTCCATCCGTTGCTGATCGGTTTCGTCGGATCGCTGAACTTGCTCTACCAGTACTGGATCCACACGGAGGCGATCCGCAAATTGCCGCGCTGGGTGGAAGGGATAATTAACACGCCCTCGCACCACCGCGTTCATCACAGTACCCATCCGACGCATCTAGACATGAACTATGCGGGCATTTTCATTGTCTGGGACCGGCTGTTCGGCACATTCATCGAAGAGCGCGACGACGAAGCCATGACATACGGGCTGGTCGAGAATGTCGGCACATTCAACCCGCTACGGGTCGCTTTCGCCGAATGGATCGCGATTTTCCGCGACGCCGCCGCGCCGGGCCTGACCTGGCGGCAGCGTCTGGCCTATATGGTCGCGCCGCCCGGCTACAGCCATGACGGGTCGCGCCAAGGCAGTGACGCGATTCTCGCCGCTTGGCGGGCCAGGCCGGAATCATCGACCGACATGTCCGCACCAGGCCCTGCACCTTCATCTGCGCCTGCCGAGGGGTGAAAACCGCGTCGCTTCCTTCCAAAGCTGCAAGCCTGTCGCAACTGGCTGCGGCCAAAGTGCGCCGCGTCACAAATTGCGGCGGAATGACGCCATTCCCGACTGGTCATCGTCATTATATGACGTTAGAGACGCGGCGCACGCAGGAGCCGCCGGACGGTTCCATCGGGCGCGTGCCGCACAATGTGCGCCAAGGGATTGCATAGAGGTTTTACCGATGGCCGAGATTGGCTTGATCCATCACGACGACATCGTCGAAGACGACGGAAAACGCGATTTCATCTTCCTGCTGGCCGGTGCCGCCGGCGCGGTCGGCGCCGCGTCGATCGTCTGGCCGCTGGTCGCGCAGATGGGCAAAGCGGCCGATACGCTGGCTTTGGGCTCTATCGAGATCGACATCGGTCAGATCGCCGAAGGCGAACAACTCAAAGTGCTGTGGCGCGGTGCGCCGGTCTTTGTGCGCCACCGCACGGCCGCCGAGATCGCCGAAGCCGAAAGCGTGAACCTGGCAGACCTGCCCGACCCGGCGACCGACGCCGACCGGCTGGTTCCGGGACCCGACGGCGCGCTGAAACCCGAATATCTCGTCCAGGTCGGCGTCTGCACCCATTTCGGTTGCGTCCCCGTGGGAGAAGCGGGCGACTATGACGGCTGGTATTGCCCGTGCCACGGCAGCCATTACGACACGTCCGGACGCATCCGCAAAGGCCCCGCACCGCGGAACCTCGACGTGCCCCCTTACGAATATCTCTCCGACACCGTCATCAAGGTCGGATAAAGAGGCAAGCAGAAGAGACGACGATCATGGCCGGACCGAGTACATACGAACCCAAGGGCGCGGTGATGCGCTGGATGGATACGCGCCTGCCCATCGTGCGCATGGGCGCGGACTTCATGACGTTCCCGACGCCGCGCAACCTGAACTATTGGTGGACCTTCGGCGGCATCCTGCTGCTCTGCCTGATGATCCAGATCGTCACCGGCGTCATTCTCGGCATGCATTATGTCGCCCATATCGACCACGCTTTCGACTCGGTCCAGCGCATCCGCCGCGACGTGCCTTATGGCTGGTTGATGCAATCGGCCCATGCGGTCGGGGCGTCCATGTTCTTCTTGGCCGTCTACATGCACATGTTCCGCGCGCTCTATTACGGGTCCTACAAGGCGCCGCGCGAAGTGCTGTGGATCATCGGCTGTCTAATCTACCTCGTCATGATGGCGACGGCTTTCCTGGGCTATACGCTGCCTTGGGGCCAGATGTCCTTCTGGGGCGCGACCGTGATCACCGGCTTCTTCGGCGCCGTTCCGGTCGTGGGCGAGGGCCTGCAGCAATGGCTGCTGGGCGGCTACGCCGTCGACAACGCGACGCTGAACCGCTTCTACAGCCTGCACTATCTGTTGCCCTTCATCATTGCGGCCCTGTCGGGCCTGCATGTCTGGGCGCTGCACGTGACGGGGTCCTCCAACCCGATCGGCGTGTCGTCCAAGGTCAAGACGGATACGCTGCCCTTCCACCCCTATTTCACGGTCAAGGACATGTTCGCGGTGACGGTCTTTTTGATCATCTTCGCCTTCTTCCTGTTCTATCTGCCCGACGCGCTCGGACATGCGGACAACTACATCAAGGCGGATCCGCTGAAGACGCCGCCGCACATCGTGCCGGAATGGTACTTCCTGCCGTTCTACGCGATCCTGCGCGCCGTGCCGGACAAGCTGGCCGGAATCCTGCTGATGCTGGGCGCGATCGCCGTGCTATTCGTGCTGCCCTGGCTGGATACGTCGCGCGTGCGCTCCATGCGGTTCCGCCCCATCGCCCGCTGGTTCTTCTTCTTCTTCGTGATCTTCTGCTTCATCCTCGGCTGGTGCGGCGCGGGCGTGCCGGACGATTATGCGATCAAGATCGGGGACGGCGGGATCACCTTCTACCGTCTCGGTCAGATCAGCACGCTCTACTATTTCGCCTATTTCATCGTGATCCTGCCCATTCTCGGGCTGATCGAGGATCCGGTGGAGCGACCGGCCTCCATCACCCAGGCCATCCTGGATTACGGCGACAAACCCGAACCCGAAAAGGTGCTGGTGCCCGCCGAATAGGCGTGCCGGCCCTGACGACCCCGGACTTCAAGAGCGAGCGGTAAAGACGACCATGGCATTCAAGACCGTCAGAAACTTCCTCATCGCGGGCGGCGTCGCCGCCGCGTCGCTGACCGGTATCGCGATCGCTGCCGGCGGCAGCGGCCCGGCCGACGGCTATGAGATGATCCACAAGCACTGGCATTGGCAGGGCATGACCGGAACCTATGACAAGGAAGCCATGCAACGCGGCTTCAACGTCTATGCCAATGTCTGCCGGTCCTGCCACAATCTGGACCATCTGGCCTTCCGCCATCTGGGCGACGAAGGCGGGCCGTTCTATGACGAACGCTTCCCCAATCCGAACGACAATCCGCTCGTCAAGAACATCGCCGCGGAATACGAGATCACGGATCTGAACCCGGAAGACGGCTCCGAAATCACGCGCCCCGGCATTCCGGCCGACTATTTCCCGCCCATCTACCGCAACGACTCCGAAGCGCGCTTCGTCAATAACGGTGCTTTGCCGCCGGATCTGTCCGTCATGGTCAAGGCGCGCAACAACGGCGCCGATTACATGTACAACCTGCTGCTCGCCTACGAGCATCCGCAACCCGATACCGTCTCGCTGAGCCCCGGCCAGTACTACAACCCGGTCATGGAAGGCTCCAAGATCGCCATGCCGCCGCAGTTGCAGCCGCAGGAAGGCGTATTCGAATATCAAAGCGACACGGAAGGCCAGAACCCGCCCGAAGCCACCGTCGAACAGATGGCGGCGGACCTGACGGAATTTCTGGCCTGGTCGGCCGACCCGAAGCTGGCCGAGCGCAAGTCCGCCGGTCTGATGTCCATGGTCTATCTGCTGATCCTCGCCGTTCTGCTGTGGCTGGCTTACAAGCGCATCTGGCGCCGCCTGAAGCAACCCGTCGGCGGCTAGGCCGGATCGCCGGACCCGTTTTCGAGACCCGCCCTTGTTCGGCGGGTCTTTTTTTTGCGGTCTTCATCGCGGGGAAAGCCCTGTCATTGTCGGCCTGCAGACCCTATCGTTTCCCATGGGCTCGACGCGACTCATCGGCATTCTGGCGACCCTTGTCGCGATCCTGATCGCCGCCGTGGCAGGTACGGCGCTCTATACCTCCGTGCGCTTCGCGGATGCCGAACGGGAAGCTCGGACCGCGATCGCCGAGGCAACCGCCTATTCGCGCGTCCTCGACCGGTTGAAGGATGCCGTGCTGGATGCCGAAACCGGCCAACGCGGCTACCTCCTGACCGGGGAGCGCGATTATCTCATCCCCTATGTCGAAGCGCGCGCACTGATGGGCGATTCCATCGACGATGGATGGGTTCTGCAAGCTCTGCGCGGCGGCGAGGACGAGGAACTGCGCCGGCTGATCGACTTCAAGATGACCGAGTTGGACGAGGTTCTACGCCTGTTCGACAGCGGCAATCCGAATGCGGCGCTCAGCATGGTGCAAACTGATCGCGGCCGCGAACTGATGCGCGATATCCGCATCGCCATCCGCATCCGCCAGTCCGAGGCCCAGGCCTTGGCAGACACGGCCGCGGCGCGGTCGCAGAACTATAGCGACCGGTCCGGCGTGGTGTCCACGCTGTTGGCCGCTCTGCTTGGATTGGCCACGCTCATGGGGGCCGTGACGCTCTATCTCTGGAGCCGGACGGACCGCGCCGTGGCGGAAGCGGAGGAAGCGACCGATACGGCCGAGCGGATCGAGATCGTCGCGCGCGAGCTCAACCACCGCATGAAGAACCTGTTCGCCGTCGCCCAGGGCATGTTGCGCCAGAGCGCGCGCGGCCGCGGGGAGGGGATCGAACGGTTCGCCGACGAGGCGTCCGCCCGGATCACCGCCATGTCCCACGCCTACTCCGCGACGCGCGATCTGGGCGATCAGCGTACCTTGTCGTCGGACGAATTGTTCGACCGGGTCGTGCGCGTGCAACTCTTGGACGGACACCGGTTGAGGACGTCGGGCGCGTCGCGCGACCTGCCGGAAGAGGCGATTACCCCGCTCGCCCTGATCCTGCACGAATGGACGACGAACGCCCTGAAATACGGGGCCTGGAAAGAGGATGCGACGCCGACCCCGGAGGCCCAGGTCACCGTCACGCTCGGTGAGACGCCGGACGGCGATCTGGAATTGCTCTGGGACGAGCGTAGCGAACGCCGCGGCCTGCCCGTTCCCGAAGGTCGCGGATACGGCTCCAAACTCATCAAGGCCTGCGCGGCGCAACTCGGCGGATCCGTCGATTACGATTGGCACGATGAAGGCGTGCGTATCCGCCTAACGGCCGATGCTGCGCGGCTGGCGGTCGTTCCACAAGCCGAACACGCCGACTGAAAGACACGGTCACCGATCTTGTGGGGCCTGTGGCGAGCCCGGCGTTATGAAGGTGACATGACTTTCGACTTCCAGCCCGTGCTTTCCGATGACCTCGTCCGTCTGCGCCCGATGCGGCAAGAAGA
Source organism: uncultured Algimonas sp. (assembly GCF_947498175.1). Lineage (GTDB taxonomy): Bacteria > Pseudomonadota > Alphaproteobacteria > Caulobacterales > Maricaulaceae > Litorimonas. Next base: position 48,704 of record NZ_CANMJB010000002.1, read on the forward strand.
TTTCGAACCGCTCTTCTCCGTGGCCTCCGACCCGGCGATCTGGGCTCAACATCCCGCCAGCGATCGCTATCTCGAACCCGTCTTCCGCACTTTCTTCGATGGCGGAATGCAAGGAGGCGGCGCGTTTGCCATCCTGGAGGCCGATGGGAGCCGGATGATCGGGTCCACACGCTACCACGGATATGATCCGGACGCCTCGGAAGTGGAAATCGGCTGGACATTCCTGGCCCGGTCCCACTGGGGCGGGCCATGGAACCGCGCCGTGAAGCATCTGATGCTGGATCATGCCTTCCGTTTCGTGGACCGCGTCATCCTCCATGCGGGGCCTGACAACCACCGCTCCTGGCGCGCCATCGAAAAGATCGGCGGCCGACCCGTCGGCGAACGATCCGGAGACGATGGCAGGGTCAGCCTGCGCTATGCCGTGACGCGTGAGACGCTCGCGATCTGATCAATTGTCCAGCTCGAACCGGTAGCGCTTGCGGATGCCGCGCGTTTCGACGGGAACGCCGTTCACGGTGCGCGGGTGGAAGCGTGTCCGCATCGCGGCGCGTTCGGCCTCCCGGACGAAATCGTTGGTGTATCGGTCGGCTTGCACATCGATCACATCGGCGCGCGAAACGCGGCCATCCGCATCGATCGTCAGCGACAAGGTCACGACGGCCTCCTCGCCCCGGCGCATGGCCCGGCGCGGATAGCGTGGGGTGGCGTTGCGGCGCACCTGCGGTGCGGTTCGGTCGCCGCTCACCGGCGATCCGCCCCGCATTCCGTCGCGCGCATCGTTGCGTGAAGGACGGAAGATGACACTCGGGGAGAAGCCGTCTCCGAACCGGCTGGGGCCGCCGGCCAGCCGGTCGTCGGGGACTCCGGCATATTGCGCGGAGTCGCGCTCGCGCGTGCGCTCCGGCAGACCCTCCAATATGGCCGTTTCTTCGATGTCGGCGCGCAGGGCGGCAATCTCTTCGTCGCGGGCACCCAAATACTGGCCCCACTTCTGCTGATAGGCTTCGACGGCGGCCCGTCGCCGGACGACGCTGTAGCGCGGATCGTACACGGTCGTCAGCGTCGCCTGCCAGTCACGGTCCGCCGCGCCGTCCAGCACGTCCAACTGCGCACGCACGGCGTTCCGGCGCGGATGGTCGGGGTGTTGCGTCAGGAAATCCGTCAACCGGGCCCGCCGCAGGGCGGGATCGGTTTCGCCCAGAGCGCGAAGATAGGATTGCCGGGCTTCGGGCATGGGATCCACGGTTTCGGCTTGTCCATGGGGGGCCACGGAGCCGGACAGGCTCCACCAGACTGCGATGAGCACCAGCAGGCCGACGGCCGACACGGCGAGCCACAGCGCGGGGCCGGCATCGGAAACGGCATTTTCGCCTAGGGGTTCGTCTTCGATCGATTGATACACGGGTTCGCTTATAGGGCGAATGGGCATGCGCGGTATAGACAGGATGCGCGGCGCATCGCACAAGCCGCTCCATGAGCGAAATCAAGCCCGTCACGCCGCAGTCCCATGTCGTCCTCGTGGACGGGTCCGGCTATATCTTCCGCGCCTTTCACGCGCTGCCGCCCCTGACCCGCAAGTCGGACGGCCTGCCCATCGGGGCGGTCGCCGGGTTCTGCAACATGCTGTTCAAGATGCTGAAGGACCAGAAGGACGAAAACCGCCCGACCCACTTCGCCGTCGTGTTCGACAAGGGCAGCCATACCTTCCGCAACGACATCTACGATGCCTATAAGGCCAACCGCGGCGAGCCGCCCGAAGACCTGGTCCCACAATTCCCGCTGACCCGCGACGCATCCCGCGCCTTCGGTGCCCCGGCGGTGGAGATGGAAGGGTTCGAAGCGGACGACCTGATCGCGACCTACGCCCGGCAGGCGGAAGGGTTCGGGGCGCGCGTGACCATCATCTCGTCGGACAAGGACCTGATGCAGCTGGTTTCGGAACGCATCTCCATGCTCGACCCGATGAAGAACAAGCCCATCGGCCCCAAGGAGGTCGAGGAGAAGTTCGGGGTCACGCCCGACAAGGTCATCGACGTGCAATCCCTGGCGGGCGATTCGGTCGACAACATACCCGGCGTGCCCGGCATCGGCGTGAAGACGGCGGCATTGCTGCTCGAGGAATATGGCGACCTCGAAACGTTGTTGGAGCGGGCCGGGGAGATCAAGCAAAAGGGCCGGCGCGAAAAGTTGATCGAGCATGCCGAAAGTGCGCGCGTGTCCAAGGAATTGGTGACGTTGAAGACCGATGTCGCGGTCGATCCGCCGCTCGAGGAACTGGCCGTGACCGATCCCGATGTGGAGGTGCTGTTCGACTTCCTCGAAGCGATGGGCTTCCGCACGCTGACGGCCCGTGTCCGCCAAGCGCTGGGTGACGGCGAGAGTGACGGTCTGCGCTCGGACGACACCAAAGAGGCGGTCGTCTCGCCCGCCCTGCGCGATACCTATCCCAACGTGACCTTCGATCACACGCAATATGAATGCGTCCAAAGCGAGGACCGGCTGGCGCACTGGATCGAACGCGGGTTCGAAGAAGGCGTGATCGCGGTCGATCTGGAAACGGACAGCCTGGACAGCCGCGCGGCCAATCTGGTCGGGGTCTGCCTGGCGGTGGACGATAATGAGGCGTGCTACGTGCCGCTGGGCCATAAGGGCGAAGGTGACCTGCTGGGCGAAGAGGCACCGGAGCAGCTTGGCATTGAGAGGGCGCTCGCCATGTTGCGACCGCTGTTGGAAGATCCGTCGGTGCTGAAGGTCGGGCAGAACTTCAAATACGATCTGGGCGTCTTCCTGCGCCACGACCTGGAGCCGGCCCCCTATGACGATACCATGCTGATCAGCTACGCCATCGAGAACGGCGTGACCGGTCACGGCATGGACACGCTGTCCGAAACCCATTTCGGCCACAGCCCCGTGCCGTTCAAGGAGATCGCTGGGACGGGCAAGAACAAGAAGACGTTCGACCAGATCGGCCTGGAGGACGCGACCCGCTACGCCGCAGAGGATGCGGACGTTACGCTGCGTCTGTGGAAGTTCCTCAAGCCCAGGCTCGCCCCGATGCAGGTCACGCGCGTCTATGAGAACATCGACCGCGACATGCCGCACGTCGTCGCGAAGATGGAAAATGAAGGCATCAAGGTCGACCGGGCCGAGCTGGCGCGCCTGTCGGGCTATTTCTCCCAGAAGATGGCCGGGCTGGAAGCCGAAGCTTACGAGACGGCGGGCGAGACGTTCAACCTCGGCAGTCCCAAGCAAATCGGAGAAGTGCTGTTCGACAGGATGGGGCTGAGCGGCGGCAAGAAGACCAAGACCGGCGCCTGGCAGACCGGCGTCGACATCCTCGAACAATTGGCGGATGACGGCGAGACCTTGCCGCGCACGATCTTAAACTGGCGGCAGTTCTCCAAGCTGAAATCGACCTATACGGACGCGCTGCAGGCGCAGATCAATCCGGACACGGACCGGGTGCATACCAGTTTCAGCCTCGCAGCGACCACGACGGGACGCCTGTCCTCATCCGATCCGAACCTTCAGAACATTCCGATCCGCACCGAGGAAGGCCGAAAGATCAGGGACGCCTTCATCGCCGAATCCGGCCATCTGCTGGTCGCCGCCGACTATTCGCAGATCGAATTGCGCCTGCTGGCCCACATGGCGGACCTGCCCAGCATGAAGCAGGCTTTCGCCGACGGGATCGACATCCACGCCTTGACGGCGAGCGAGATGTTCGACGTCAAGTTGGACGAGATGACGCCCGACATCCGGCGTCAGGCCAAGGCGATCAATTTCGGCATCATATACGGCATTTCCGCTTTCGGGCTGGCCAAGAACACCGGCGTGGACCGCGGGACGGCCGCCGACTTCATCAAGACCTATTTCGAGAAGTTCCCCGGCATCCGTGCCTATATGGACGAGACCAAGGCGGAAGCGCGGGAGCGGGGCTACGTCACGACCCTGTTCGGCCGCAAGTGCCATATCGGCGGCATTCGCGAGCGCAATCCGCAGCGCCGCGCCTTCGCCGAGCGCCAGGCCATCAACGCCCCGATCCAGGGCACGGCCGCCGACATCATGCGCCGCGCCATGATCCGCATGCCGGGCGCCATTCACGCGGTCGAAGGCGCGCGAATGTTGTTGCAGGTCCATGATGAGCTGGTCTTCGAGGTGCCGGAAGGGCGGGAGGCGGCGCTGATCGGAACAGTGCGCGAGGTGATGGAACACGCGCACGAACCGGCGGTGAGCTTGAGCGTGCCGATCGACGTGGAGGCGCAGGCGGCGAAGAACTGGAACGATGCGCATTGAAAGGGCGCGCTTCGCGCGGGTTTTGGATTTGTCCCCCTCCGACCTCCACCGGATCAAGTCCGGTGTCTGCCACCTCCCCCTCGCGGGGGAGGATCTTGTTTCGCTGGCATCTCTGACCTGAGTTCCTCCCCCGCAAGGGGGGAGGGGACCGCCGCAGGCGGTGGAGGGGGGCAAGCAGATGAGCCCGCCGCTAGGCGGTCGTGACCCACTCCGGGATCGGACAGCTCACCCCGTCGGGCCATAGTTGCAATAGCCGTGCGGGCCCTTTGCCAAATATTGCTGACGGTAATCCTCACCAGCCTCACCCCGGGCTTGACCCGGGGTCCATCACAGGACCGACAGGCTGGCCGCGCCTTCTGGGAGATGGATTCCGGGTCGAGCCCGGGACGAGGATATGGCTTGGCCTAAGCTGTGACCCTCTCCGGGATCGGACAGCTCACCCCCGTCGGGCCGTGGTTGCAATAGCCTTGCGGGTTCTTCGCCAGATATTGCTGATGGTAATCCTCCGCCGGATGGTATTTCGGCGCGGGCGCGACTTCAGTCGTCACGGTGCGGCCGTAAGCCTCCTCGTAGCGCTCTTTCGCCTCTAGGGCCGCGTCGCGCTGATCGTCCGAATAGGTGTAGATGACGGACCGGTATTGCGAACCGACATCGTTGCCCTGCCGGTTGCCTTGCGTCGGGTCGTGGTTTTCGAAGAAGACCTTCAGCAGCGCGTCATAGCTGATCTTGCTGGGATCGAAGACGACATGCACGACTTCGGCATGGCCCGTCCGGCCGGAGCAAACGCTCTTGTAGTTGGGCGCGTCGTCCGTCCCGCCGGCATAGCCGACGCTCGTCACGTGGACGCCGTCCAGTTTCCAGAAGATGCGCTCCACGCCCCAGAAGCAGCCCATGCCGAACAGGGCGTCTTGCATGCCGGCGGGGAAGTTTCCGAACATGTCGGCACCGTTGATGTGATGTTTGTGGATCGTGGCGAGCATGGAAATCTCCTAGAGTAGCGGGCGGATCGCGCGGGCGAGCCTGTCGGCCATTCTTACGGCGTCCGCCTCCGTGCCGATGTGGTCCTGGCGCAATTCGATCGCAAGATGGCGAAGCCCGCGCGGCACGACATTGTGATCGACCGTGTGGTTCAGATCGAAGGCGGAATAGGGCTCGTTGACCTCGACCAGGAAGTCCGGCGCGATGTCCCGCATCGCCGCGATGAAGGCGACGGCGGTCTCGCTGTCATCCTTGACCAGCAGGCCGATATCGGTCCGGCGCGGCGGTTGGCCGACCAGCTGCGGCGTGAAACTGTGGATCGACAGCGCCAGACAGCCAGGCCGGTCGTCCAGCGCCGCGCCGAGCGCGGCGTGATAGGCGTCGTAGAGCCGGGACGCCCGTTCATCGCGCGCGACATCCGACAGTTCGTGATTGCCCGGAATGTCCGTGCCGTCGCTGGATTCCGGAATCAGGCCGGGCGCTTGCGCGTCGCGGTTGACGTCGATCACCAGCCGGGAAAAGGCGCAGACCATGCCGGCGCAGCCCAGCCGGTCGCACAGGGCGCGCGTCACCGCTTCCGTGCCGATGTCCCAAGCGATATGGCGGGTCATGTCGGCCTCCGGCACACCCAGATCGCCGACCCAGTCGGGGACATGGTTGGACGCGTGATCGGCGAAGACGAAGGCCGCGTCGTCGCGGCCGGAAATGGTGATGAAAGCGCTCAAGATGAGGGGTGCATTAGGCGCAATCGCGCGATTGCGAAAGCGGTCTTGTGTCGCTATAGCGCCGCTCCGCTTGGCAAGCCCTCTGGAGTGAGGGGGCCGAGCGGTCGAAGGCGTCCCCCTGTGAAGCGGGAGGGCCAAAAGCTTTGCTTTTGGCCGATCTGTGTCTAAGAGGCGCGCGCCTCGGTCGGCTCATGCCGAACCGGGGCGCAAAAGAGTCTAGCAGGCCCTCCTGGAGTGAGGTGGCCGAGTGGTTGAAGGCGCACGCCTGGAAAGCGTGTATACGGTAACCCCGTATCGAGGGTTCGAATCCCTTCCTCACTGCCAGAGGCCTGCTAGGACGCATCCCTGACCTATCCGCCCGATCTGCCCAGCCCGTAGAGGCGTTCGGCGGACAGCGACCTCACATCCATCGGCTCCGGCGGTGTGGTGAAGTCCGGGACGCTCTAGCGCGGCCGTTCCAGCGTGCCGAAGCCCGGACAGCGGTGCGACCGGCCCAGCCCGACGAGATAGCCGATGCGGTAGCGCGCCCGGTCGGACGCGCGGTCGGCCCGCTGTTCGAACTGCGCCGCGCCCGATGCTTGCCGCACCACGCTGCGGAACGGGATCGGGCTGCGCGCCAGGGCGGCGATACCGGCATCGCGCAGATTGCCGGTCCGGCCCTCGAACGTCTCATTGTCGCGGCGAAAGCCCACGCGCCGACCTTCGTTCCGCGACAGGGCCGCTTCGAGGTCGTCGATCTCGCGCGACCAAGCCGGACAGCCGCTCCGGCCGATGTGGCCAAAGGGCTGGTGCAGCGCGTCGAGCTGCCCGGGGATGGGCGACTGGGCCAGGTTGAGGTCGCGCAACGGCGCGGTCGCGGCAAAGCCGAAATGATCCGTTTCTTCCGGAAAGCTGGCGCAGGAGGACAGCAGCGCGGCGCACAGGGCCAGGACGAAAGAGGCCTTCCACATGCCGGGTGTCCTTCCTGTCCTGTCGCGCCGATGTCGCGGTGCGGCCGGGATTGCGACGCCGGTCCCGCTCGCCTAAGCGCGCCGTCGTGAACGACGTTTCCCGATATGATTTCGATGTGGTCATCGTCGGGGCCGGGGCCGCCGGCCTGATGGCCGCCATCGTCGCCGGACGGCGCGACCGGCGCGTCCTGCTGATAGATCATGCCGAACGGCCGGGAGAGAAGATTCGCATTTCAGGAGGCGGGCGCTGCAATTTCACCCATCTTTTCTCCTCCCACGAGAATTTCATCAGTGCGAATCCGCATTTCCACAAGAGCGCCCTGTCCCGCTACACGCCCCACGACTTTCTGGAGCTGGTCGAACGCCACGGCATCGCGTGGGAGGAAAAGGCCAAGGGACAGCTGTTCTGCCAAGGCAAATCGACCCAGATCGTGGACATGCTGGTCGCCGAATGCCGGGAAGCGGGCGTGGAGCTGCGGCTCGGCACGGACGTGCTGGGCGTGTCCAAGCCCGGCCCCGGCTTCGCCGTGACGACGCCGACCCAGACCGTCTCCTGCGAAAGCCTGGTCATCGCGACAGGCGGGCCGAGCATCCCGAAGATGGGCGCGAGCCGGTTCGGCTACCGCGTAGCGGAGCAGTTCGGACTGGACATCGTGGAGACGGTCCCGGCGCTCGTGCCGCTGACGTTCACGGACGAGGCCGCGGCGCCGCTCAAGGCGCTGTCGGGCGTCGCGGTGGATGCCGCCGTCGTCAACGAGCGCATCCGCTTCGACGAACCTCTCCTGTTTACCCATCGCGGCCTGTCGGGCCCGGCGGTGCTGCAGATCAGTTCCTATTGGGAACCGGGCGAGGCGTTCATCGTCGATCTGGCGCCGGGCACGGATGTGCTGGCGACCCTGAAGCAGGACCGGGAGGCCCGGCCGCGCCTGTCCCCGTCCGCCTGGCTCTCCGAGCGACTGCCGGCGCGGCTGGCGGAGCATCTGTCGGCCGGACTGCGTTACGACCGGCTCGCCGACATGCCGGATACGGCGCTGCTGAACCTGGCGCTGCAGGTCAGTGAATGGCGGGTCAAACCGGCTGGCAGCGAAGGCTACCGCAAGGCGGAAGTCACGCGCGGCGGGATCAGCACGGACGAACTGTCGTCCAAGACGATGGAAACGAAATCCGTGCCGGGCCTCTACTTCATCGGCGAGGTCGTGGACGTGACCGGCCATCTGGGCGGGCACAATTTCCAATGGGCCTGGGCAAGCGGGGTCGCGTGCGGCGAGGTGTGTTGAGCGGGCTCATCTTGCGCTTTCTCGCTCTTACGCCTTTCCGCCTACTTCCCTCCCGCGACGAACCTGCTACAGCCGGTTCGATGAAGACGATCGACCTCAACGCGGATATCGGCGAAGCCGACACGCCTGAATGGGCGGCGGCCGAGGCCGCGATCTTGCGCCACATCAGTTCCGCCAACATCGCTTGCGGCGGTCATGCCGGGGACGACGAAACGATGCGCCGCACCGTCCGCGGCGCTTTGGAGAACGGCGTCGCCATCGGCGCGCATCCGGCCTATCCGGACCGTGAGAATTTCGGTCGCCGCTCGCTGGTGCTGGACGAAGACATCGCCGAAGACGATCTGGTCCAGTCCATACGCGCGCAGATCATGCGCCTGTGGGAGATCGCCGAAGAGGAAGGCGGCCGGATCGCCTATGTCAAACCGCACGGCCAGCTTTATAACGACGCGGTCGGGGATCGTCGCAAGGCGGATCTGATCGCGCGGACCATCGCGGAGACCGACCCCGGCCTGATCCTGCTGGGCGGGCCGAACTCGCGCATGGGCGAGGCGGCCGCCGCGCAGGGCCTGGCGTTCGTCGCCGAAGGGTTCATCGACCGGCTCTATTCCGATGACGGTCATCTGGTCCCCCGCGGGCAGCCCGGCGCCGTGATCGCCGATGCCGACGCCCGGCTGGACCAGGCGCGCCGCCTGGCCACGACCGGGGAAGTACGCACCGTGTCGGGGCGCATGCTCGACATCGAAGCGCGCTCGCTCTGCGTCCACGGCGACAGTGCGGGCGCGGTGGAAACGGCCCGTCAGGCGCGCGCCGCGATCGAGGCCGAAGGCGTGACGATCGAAGCTTTTTCGACCGGAGACGCGACAGCATGAGCGGGCCGAATTTGCGCGAATATGGCGACCATGCCGTGCTGGTCGAATGGGAAGCGGACGGCTACGACGCCGATGTCGGCGACGCGGTCCATGCGCTGGCCGCGCGCCTGCGCCGCAAGGGCGGCTTCACCGAAGTCATGCCGGGCTATGACAGCCTGGTCGCCGCGTTCGACGCGGCGCGCCTTGACCAGTCCGTGGCGCTGGAACGTATCCGCGACGCGCTGTCGCGTGGGCCGTTGAAGGCCGACGAAGGCGATAGCCGCCTGATCGAAATCCCTGTCGCTTACGGCGGAGCGGACGGACCCGATCTCGACGCCATGGCCGAGCGGATCGGCCGAAGTGCGGACGAGGTGATCGCCCTGCATTCCGGGCGCGACTACCGCGTCTGCATGATGGGTTTCATTCCGGGTTTCGCCTTTCTGTCGGACGTCGATCCGGTCCTGCGGCATCCGCGTCATGAGACGCCGCGGGCCAAGGTTCCGGCGGGCAGTGTCGGCATCGCCAACTGGCAGACCGGGATCTATGGTCTGGAAAGCCCCGGCGGGTGGCAGATCATCGGCCGCACCGATGCGCTCATGTTCGATGCGGATCGCGACCCGCCCTTCCTGGTGGAGACCGGCGACCGCATCCGGTTCGTGCCGCGATGAGCGCGAAAGCCGCGATCACGGTCCTGAACGGCGGCACGCAGACGACCGTGCAGGATGCCGGGCGGCCGGGCCACCGCCATCTGGGCATTCCGCGTTCGGGTGCGGCGGACCGGCTGTCCTTCGCCGTGGCCAACCATCTCGTCGGCAACGCCTGGGACGCGCCCGCGCTGGAATGCGCGCTGGGCGGGCTGCATCTGCGGTTCGAGACGGAGGCGACCATCGCCATCACCGGCGCGCATATGGGCGCGCAGGTCCAGGGCATGAATGTCGAACGCAACCGCGCCGTCGGGGTTGACGCGGGCGACATCCTGACCCTGTCCTATGCGCGCGAAGGCTGCCGGGCCTATGTGGCGATCGCGGGCGGGCTGGCGGCCACGTCCTTCCTCGGCTCCGTTTCGACCTACATGCCCGCCGCGCTGGGCGGAATCGAAGGCCGCGCGCTGAAGGCCGGGGACGGCCTTGGCCTCGCCGGACCGGCCCAAGGCCCGGCCCGGACATTGCCCAAGGGCTATATTCCGTCCCTGTCCAGCCATGCCGTGCTGCGCGCGCGGGCCGGCCCGGAGTTAGACCGGTTGAGCGCCGAAAGCCGCCGCTACCTGTTCAACACGCCCTTCATCGCCACGCCCGCGACCGACCGGATGGGATCGCGCCTGCGCGGCGACCGGATCGTGACGGATGAGCCCTTGTCGATGACCAGCGGACCCTTGCTGCCCGGCACGCTGCAATGCCCGCCGGACGGCCAGCCCATCCTGGCATTGGCGGACGGGCACTGCACGGGCGGCTATGCGCGCGGCCTGCACGTGATCCAGGCCGACCAATGGCTGCTGGGCCAGATCGCGCCGGGCATGCAGATCAGCTTCCGCCGTGCCTTGGACGGCGAGGCTCCGGACATATTGCAGACGCGCAACGCCGTCTGGGGCACTCTGATCCCGGGGTTCGGCTTCTAGCCCGTGTTCGTCCTGCTGGATGATCAGGCGACGCATCGGCAGCTTCATTTCACGCAAAGCCGTGGCCTACTCACATATCGCATGGGCGACCCGGTCGAGCCGTTTTTCGAGGCCATGGAGACCGCGCTTGCCGACGGGCAATGGATCGCCGGATCCTTCGCCTATGAATTCGCCGCCGCGCTGGAGCCAAGACTCGCCCATTTGGCCGCACCCGGCACCGAGCTGGTGCGGCTCGGACTGTTCGATGCGCCGTCCGGCCATCCGCCTGCCGATTTGCTCTATCGGGCGGCGCCGCCTGCCGTGGACCTTTCGCCCGATTGGTCGCAGGCGGACTATCTCGAGCGGTTCGACGCCGTGCAACGCTACCTGCGCGCGGGCGACGCCTACCAGATCAATCTGACCTTTCCGATGCGCGGCACGACCGATGCGGGCCCTGCCGCACTCTATGCGGGGTTCCGCCGCCGCCAGCCGGGACGCTACGGCGCGGTGCTCAGCCTGCACGGGGACGAGGGTCCGGACATCGTCAGCTTCTCGCCCGAACTGTTCTTCGAACGCCGCGGCACGGACATGCGGATGCGCCCGATGAAGGGCACCCGCCCCAAGGGCTCGACCGACGACATGCGCGACGACGCCAAGTCCCGCGCCGAGAACCTGATGATCGTCGATCTCTTGCGCAACGATTTGTCGCGCCTGTGCGAACCGGGCAGCGTCGCGGTGCCGGAGCTGTTCGCGGTCGAGGATTATCCGACGCTGACCCAGATGACGTCATCGGTCACCGGGCGGCTGCGCCCCGATGCGCGCTGGTCCGATATCTTCCGCGCGCTGTTCCCCTGCGGCTCCGTGACGGGCGCGCCCAAGATCCGCGCCATGGAGATAATCGCCGACCTCGAAGCCGGGCCGCGCGGCGCCTATTGCGGAGCGGTCGGATTCATCGCGCCCGACGGCGACGCGGCGTTCTCCGTCGCGATCCGCACCGCCGTCCTGCAGGACGGAACGCTGCGCTACGATGTCGGCAGCGGTGTCGTGCTCGATTCGGACGGTCCCGACGAATACCGCGAATGCCTGCTCAAGGCCGCGCTGCTGACGCCCCAGCCGGAACACGCGATCGAAACGCTGCGCCTGGATCCGGACGGAACCCGCGTTCGCGACGCCCGTCACGCGGCGCGCTTCCATCAGGCCCGGCCCAACGGATCCTTCTACAAAGCCATGGACACGCTTCCCAAGTCGGGCGTCCCGATGCGGGTGCGGGTTTCCGCCGGGACCGACGGCGTCACCCATTGCGGCCTGGAGCCCCTCCAGCCCATGACGGAACCCGTCCGCCTGGCCCTGTCGCGCTATGCGCTGACCGACGCGGTGCAGCGCACGGACATCAAGACCTCGCGCCGCGATTTCTATGACGGCGAACGGGCGCGCCTGCACGTGCTGTGCGGCGCGGACGAAGCGCTGTTCCTCGGCCCGGACGGCGATCTGCGCGAAGGCTCGTTCACGACCCTGTTCGTGCAGAGCGGCGAACGCCTGCTGACCCCGCGCGCGCCCGGCCTGCTGCCGGGCGTGCTGCGCGCCGAGCTGCTGGACCGCGGGCTGGCCGTCGAAGCGCGGGTGAGCCTTGCCTCCCTGCTGGCCGCGGATGCGGTTTTCGTCGGCAACAGCCTGCGCGGGCTTCTGCGCGCGGAATTGATCTCGCCGGAGCCGCAATGAGTCCGATCGGGCTAGGCGCTTCGCCCCATCCGCGTTAAGGCCGGGCTCATGAGCGGCATTCTCCACGCCTGGACGATCGACGAAGCCGGGCAGGCGAGTCCGGCGCCGACGGACGTTTTCGGCGATCCGCTGGACGCAGGCTATGCGTGGTACCATTTCGACCGCAACGATCCCGAAACGCACGCGCTGTTCACCGCCGACGAGGGCGTGGACGCCATCGCCACGCGCACTTTGCTGGCGTTCGACACGCGCCCGCGCACGATTGTGCGCGGCAAGGACGTGCTGATCAATCTGCGCGGCGTGAACTTGAACGAGGGCGCCAATCCGGAGGACATGATCCCCTTGCGCTTCTTCATCCAGTCCGGCCGGGTGGTGAGTTGCAACGGCAAGCCGATGAAGGCGATCGGCGACATGGTCGAACGGCTCGGCAGCCAGACCGTCTCGCGCACGCCGGGCGGGTTCATCGCCTCCTTCGCGCTGGCCCTGATCGAGCGGATGAGCCCGACCATCACGGACCTCAACGAGCGGGTGGACACGCTCGAGGAGCTGCTCGAAGGCAAGGACCCCTCCCAGCGCGACGCGGCGCGCGGCAAGGTCGCGGAACTGCGCCGCCAGGCCATCATGCTGCGCCGCTACCTCGCCCCGCAGAAGGACGCGCTGACCGCCCTGTCGCAGCAGCAGCTGCCCTGGATCAACGGCGACGACCAGCTGCGCCTGCGCGACGCCGCCGACCAGGCGACCCGCGTCGCCGAGGAGCTCGACGCGGTCCGCGAACGCTGCGCCGTGGTCAAGGACCAGCTGACCGACATGCGCGCCGAGGAGATGAACCGCAACATGATGGTCCTGTCCGTGGTCGCGGCGATCTTCCTGCCACTGGGCCTGGTCAGCGGCATGATGGGCATCAATGTGGGCGGCATGCCATGGGTCGAGGACGGGAACGGCTTCTGGTACGTGACCGGCATCATCGTCGTCATCGGCATCGTCCAGTTGGCCGTGTTCCGGCTGGTGAAATGGATCTAGGCATGGCAGGGCGGGCGGAGCCGTCCGCCTCAGGCGGCGCGTAAGGGAGGTTGAAGCGCCGTGGACCTGCTTCTCGATTTCGCCAACAGTTTCGTCACGCAGCTGCGCTCGCCGACCCTCGCCTTCCTGATCGGCGGGGCGTTGCTCGCCGCGCTGGGCTCCAAGCTGACCGTGCCGGACGCGATCTACCAGTTCATCATTTTCGTCCTCCTCATGAGCATCGGCCTGCATGGCGGGATGGAGATCCGCGATGCGGATCTGGCCGCGCTGGCCCTGCCGGCGCTGATGGCGACCCTGACGGGGGTCGTCTGCGTGCTGCTCGGCTGGCTGACCCTGGCCCGGCTTCCCGGCATCCGGTTCGACGACGCTATCGCCACGTCCGGCCTGTTCGGCGCGGTCAGCGCCTCGACGCTCGCCGCCGCCATCGTGGTGATGCAGCAGGAAAACGTCGCCTACGAAGCGTGGGCGCCGGCGCTCTACCCGTTCATGGACATCCCCGCGCTCGTGCTCGCCATCGTGATGGCCAGCCTGCACAAACAGAAGGCGAAGGCCCGCGAGGCCGCGGCGGCGGGCGGCGAAGTCGTCGCGGTGAAGCGCGAACGCGTCAAGGTCGGCAAGATCGTCAAGGACAGCTTGCGCGGCTCCGCCCTGTCGGCCCTGATCCTGGGACTGGCCATCGGCCTGCTGGCCGAACCGGGCCGCGTCTACGAGGAATTCTACGAGCCGCTGTTCCGCGGCTTCCTCTCGATCCTGCTGCTGATCATGGGCATGGAAGCCTATTCGCGACTGTCGGAGCTGCGCGGCGTGGCGCACTGGTTCGCGGTCTATGCGCTGATCGCGCCGATCGCGCACGGGCTGATCGGGTTCGGCCTAGGCTATGTCGCCCATGTGCTGGTCGGGTTTTCGCCCGGCGGGGTCGTCATCCTGGCGATCATCGCGGCGTCCAACTCCGACATTTCCGGACCGCCGACCTTGCGCGCGGGCATCCCGTCGGCCAATCCCGCGTCCTTCATCGGGTCGTCCACCAGCATCGGCACGCCGATCGCCATCGCCGTCTGCATCCCGCTCTTCCTCGCGCTGGGCGAGATGGTATTCGGCGCGACATAGGAAAGGCCCGCCATGTTCTCGAACGCCACCAAGCTGACCGTCATCGCCGAACGCCTGCTGCAGGACCGCCTGATCGACATGCTCTATGCGGGCGGGGCCAAGGGCCACACTCTGTTCGACGGCAGCGGCAAGGGCGAACACGGGGACCGCGTCGGCGACCGCGCCTCGGTCATCCACGACTTCACCATCGTGCAGATCGACGCCGTCTTCGGAAAGGACCACCAGGCCCGCAAGGTGGCCGAGGAGATCGCCGAAGACGTCTTCATCGACTATGCCGGGATCGTCTATCTCTCGCCTGTCGAGGTGATCCGCGCCAAGCGGTTCTGAGGACGCGGGCGGAGCTTCCCGTTTCCCTCGATCCGGGATCCATTTCCCAGCCGTTCCGGTCATCCCGGCCGGCCTGTGACGACCCCCGGTCGAGTCCGGGGTGAGGAGCGTGTCGTCATTCCGGACACGGGGTGCCGGGGGTGGAATTCCGGGGCTGTTCGTCGAGGTGGACGCGATACTGTCATTCGCGCACGCCTTCGCGTGCGACCGGACCGCCCCGTCCGGCAAGGAGTGCTGCGTGTCTTGCGCCGCCGGCGATGGGCGGCACGAGGCGCAGGCCCTGCCTCCCGCGACGGGAAGGAAGGGAAGATACCGTTTCTCACGAGGGCAGGGCCCGCGCGGGGAAGTCCGGCCTTTTCGCCGTCACCCGTGGCCGCCCCTTCGTCCCCCGGCTTGCGCCCCGTTGGGGGCGACCGCGGTCTCGGCCGGGGAGTCCGCGTAAAACGGCACGGTCCCGGCGTCCAAGGCGCGCGCGGCCCGGTCGGACCAGCGGCGGCACACCGATGAAGCGTCGGGGGAGAGATGCGGCGTGTACGACGCGCGGACCTCTCACCGGTCTGTCCCGGTCCCCCTACCGTCCGCCCGGCCGGTGGTCTGCTACACCACGGTCCGAAGCGACAGCGAAGGATCGGCGCGGACGAAGGGACGGGGTCGCCCGCCTTTTCGTGTTTTCCCGCTCGGACCGACCAGCCCTGGCTTCCGGTCCCCGCCGTCCGAAGGGTCGTACACCCCCCTCGTGCCTGGCGAAGAACGGGCCCAACATACCGCACATTCGGGTAGTTAGGATATAATTCCCAAATTAATTTCGCAAACCCAATGATTTCAACGCCGAGCGCGGGCCGATTAAGGGGCATAAACGCGGATGGATTGCATTCGGCCCCGTTTCAGGGCCCTGCTCCGTTTCAGGGCCGTATTCCGTTTCAGGGGCGTCGAACGCTTCGACGCGCCATCGCGCCGTGCGCCGCGTGAACACCGCCGGGCCGGGCCGCATCGCTCGCGTCAACAGGTCGTGCACCCGGGCCGGCCGGCTCGACGTGTCGGCGAAATCGACATGGTGGTGCGCCAGCACCAGCCGCCCACCCGGTGCCAGCCGCAACCGCCGGCCGAGCCGGGCGATCTCCCGCGGCGTCAGGTAATAGAGGACTTCCGCGATCACGATCAGGTCGAACGGCGTATCCGGCGCGCCGTCCGGCAACAGCGCCCGTTCGATGCTGACGCGCGGACTGCCGGCGCGCGCCCGGGTCAGGGCCACCGCGCTGGGCGCGCCGTCCAGCGCGTGCAGGCGCAGCGCCCGCGCCGCGAGCAGGCGCGTGTTCGACCCGTTCCCGCAGCCCAGTTCCAGCCCGCGCCCGCGCGTGCGGCCGCAGGCGTGGGCGACGGCGCGACGCTTCACCGCTTCGTCGCGGCGCTCATACGTTCCCCACGGGTCGGGATCGGCCCGGAACACGGCCTCGAACCCGTCGATGCGGATCGGGGCGCTCACAGGTGGAACCGTTCCACCGGCGCGGTGAAGCGCTGGAACAGAGGCTGGTCGATGGCGAAATTCCAGTCCGCATCCGTGATCGCGCCCAGCTGCGTGGCGTAGTGCAACAGCGCTTCGGCCTTGCGCACGCGGTAGGGCGCGATGTCGATCGCCAGCTCGGCATCCGGCGGCGGGCGGCGGCCGTCTTCATGCGGCCAGACCAGATAGTTCAGTACCCGCGCCCGCGTCCGGCCCCGGCATATATGGTGCGCCGCGCGGTGGTCGGCATGGTTGTCGAAAGGCGACGGCAGGGCGACCGCGTCGAAGGGCCGGGACAGCAGCGCGTCGAGCCGGTCCGGCCGGTCCCACCGGTCCGATCCGCCGTCCGGCAGGTCCATGAAATGCACCCGGTCCCCGGCCACGCCCAGATGGGCCAGCGCGGCCCGGCTTTCGCGGCGGCGCGCGGCGCGCAGGCGGTGCGGCGGATAGGCCGCCGATCCCGGATGGGACGCCGCGCCGTCGCTGACGATGGCGACCGTGACCCGCCCGCCTTGCGCGCGAACGTGCTGGATCAACCCGCCGCAGCCGATCACCTCGTCGTCCGGATGCGGCGCGACGACCAGCAGGTCGCTGATGGTCGCAGGGTTCATGCCGTGTTGAAGTCCAGACCGCCCGTCGGTCCGTTCGCCAGCACGGCTTCGGCGACCGCGTCCAGACTGCCGTCCGGGTTGGGCTGGCGGATATAGACGGCCAGGTCAGACAGGTGCGTGGCCAGCGGATGCGGGTGCATCAGGCCCGACAGGCCGACGGCGCGCTGCACGCGCATGATCTGGCGTTCCGCGCACTCCAGCACGCGGTGCCGCGCCGCGTCCACGCGCGGCAGCAGGTCCGGATCGGACGGCTCGTAGGCATGGGCGGCCATCATCACCGCGTCGATGGCGGTCTGGGCCTCCGAGAAACTTTCGGCGATGCGGCGCCGTTGCACCGGGTGCCCGGCGCGTTCGCGTTCCGTCAGCGCCGCCACCAGCCGGTCGTGCAATCCCGCCACCGCGCCCGCCTGCACGGCGGCGAAACGAAGCCCGCCGCCGGAAAAGTGCGGCTGGCGCTGATACAGCCCCGGTCCGCCCACGGGACCGGCGCGCGCCGGGCGCGCTCCGTCCCAGCTTACGATATGGGTTTCCGAACGCTGCATCCCGACCGGCTGCCACCAGCTGCGGTCCGTGCGCGATGTCGCCTCGTCCAGTTCCACCAGCCACATCCGCACATGGTCCGGACTGTCGGCGCGGGTCGTGACCAGCGCGTGGGTCAGCAGCCCCGCGCCCGAGGCGAAGCTCTTGGCCCCGCGCAGGCGGCCCTCGTCCTCGCGCAGCGGATTGCCGCGATGGTCGTTGTTCCAGACCCCCGCGCGGTGGCCCCGGCGCTGGGCGGTTTCGGCCCAGCCGCGCTGGTCTTCGCTGCCATAGAGGCGGACCAGTTGCAGCGCGTTGACATGGCCTTCGAACAGGCGGCCAAGTGCGGCGTCTTTTCGCCCCGCCGCGATCATGCGGCGGATGGTGCGCGCGACGCTGGCGGGATCGTCATAGGTCAGGATGTCGTCCGTGCCGAGCGCGGCGAAGCGGGATTGCAGTCCCTCCGGCGTGAACGGCAGGCGCGGGTCGTCGGGCCTGTCGTCGGCCAGTTTTCCGGCTGGGGCGGAGTCCGCGTCCGACGACCTGTTGCGAAGATCGGGCATCAGACCGCCGCCATCTGCCGGGCGGGCGCGTCCATTTCGCGCGCAAGGATCGCGCGCGCCTGATCCAGCGCCATGTCGGGGGTTAATTGCGGATCGGGCAGGGCCTGCGTGACAAAGGCGTCGGCGGAACGGGCCCGGTTCCAGGCCCGCTGCACGGCCATCCGGTCCAGCCCGAGCCGGTCGGCCGCCCGCGCGACCCGGCCGGCATCGTCATGGGCGAAGCCCCGGCGCAATTCCGCCGACAGCTGGTAGAGGTGCAGATAGCGGCGCGGATCGACGACCTTGAAAGGCTCGCCGCGCGCGGCCTGTGCGTCCTCGCGCACCAGCGCTTCGGCCAGCCCGCCGCACGCCCGGCCGGTGCGGCGCGAACTGGTCAGCACGCGCACGGACCGGTCCTGGCGCACGCGGTAGCCCCAGCGGCGGGCCTCGGCGACCATGCGCGTATCCTCGTCGCTGGGAACGGACGGGCAGCCGCCGATGGCGTAGTAGACGTCGCGGCGCAGGGCGATCGACGCGCCGTAGCCCTGGGGGTGGGGATCGGGACTGTCATGGGCGACCGGGTCGATGCGGCGGCGCGCCCGGTGCAGGTCGTGGTAATGATGCTCGTGCGGGGCGCGGATGACGTTGCCCTGATTGTCGTCGCGCCAGATGTCGCCGCAGACCATGTCGGCCTCGCCCATCAGGGCGCGCGTTGCGCTCAGCCAATGGCGGTCCACCAGCGTGTCGGCGTCGGTCGTGAACAGGATCGCCTCCTCGACGGGAAAGGCGCGCGTGCCTTCCTGCAGCGCGGCCCGGCGCACCCGGCCGGCATGCGGCTGCGGATGGGCGGGCAGGTCCAGGATGCGGATCTCCACCGGGAAATGGCGTTTTCGTTCTTCGAGGATGTCGCGGCTGTCGTCGCCGTTTCCGTCCAGTGCGACGACGAGGCAGCCGCGCGGGTCGCGCAGGTCCCGGAACGCCGTCGCCAGCGCCGACAGAAAGCCGGGCAGTCGGCGCGCCTCGGCCTTGGCGGGCACGCAGACGATGCAGGGCGCGCGGTCATAGGCGCGCGGCCCGTAGCGGCCCGTGCGGGGCGGGACGAAGTCATATAGGTCGGCGTCGTTCATGATCCGGCTCTCCCATGTTCCTGTCCGCAGGCGGTTTCCCGGACAGTTTCTCAGTCAGACAGTTTTCGGGCGGTCCGCCCCGACCGGGAGCCGGACGGATGTCGCCACCTTGTATTACGAACGAGGCGGCGATCCGTTCGCGGCCAAATCCGAACCGAATGCCTGCGGTTAAGCGGTCGCGTTCGAAAACAGCCGCGGACTTATCAACGCCTTCGAAGGATTTTGCGATTATGACGGCGCGCGCGGGGGAGAACGGGATAGACCGTATGAAAGCCTTGATTGCACGGTGGGAAGCGTTTCTCCGCCTGGACCGCCTGACGACCGCGTCGGCGAAATTCCGCGCGCGCACCGTCTATGTGACGGCGCTGGCCTTCCTGGCGACGCAGATCGTCAACGCCGTCCAGATGTATTTTTCCTATGGCGGGTGGATCCTCGACCATACGCTGCTGGTGCTGGCCGTGACAGGGCTCAGCGGATCGGCGCTGACGCTGCGCTACCATGCCGATTTCGATGTGTTCGCGGTGCTGTGGGGCGGGATCATCCTGATCGGGGTCGGCGGCACGGCCATTCCGGCCGGGGTCGGCATCAATTCGGCCCTGCTGTCCAACATGGTCGTCGGCATCGTGCTGGTCGCGATCCTGGGATCGCGCAGATCGTTGCTGCTCTACTGCCTGGGCGCGGTCGTGCTGACGGGCTGGCTCCACGTCAATGCGGCCGGGACCGACATCGCCGTATGGTCGGACCCGGACTATGTGGCGTTGCGCAACACGCAGCGCACGATGCAGACCGGCATCGCGATCGTGCTGGTCGGGGTGGTGATGGCGCTGCTGTCCGTGTCGCTGAACGGCCTGTTCCGGTCGCTGGAACGCAGCCTGGCGGCCGCCCGCGCCGCCGAAGCGGCCAAGACGCAGTTCCTGGCCGATATGAGCCACGAGCTGCGCACGCCGCTCAACGGCGTGCTGGGCATGAACCAGCTGCTGCTGCGCAGCGATCTGGACGACCAGCAGCGCGGCTATGCCCGCATCGTCGACGAATGCGGCAGCGGCATGATCCACGTGATCGACGACATTCTCGACCTGTCGCGGCTGGAAGCCGACCGCATCACGCTCAAGCCGACGCCCTTCAATCCCGCCAAGATGCTGGATTCGCTCGTCGCGCTCCACCAGGCCAATGCGCGCGCCAAGGGCTTGCGCCTGCACCTGTCCGTCGAACCGGGCCTGCCCGACATGTTCGTGGGCGACCATGGCCGCCTGCGCCAGATCGTCGGCAATCTGATCGGCAATGCGGTGAAGTTCACCGACGCAGGGTTCGTCGCGGTGAGCCTGCGCGGCCAGGCCATGGCCGATGAGCGCTGGTGGCTGAACGTCTTCGTCCAGGACAGCGGCATCGGCATCACGGAAGACCGCCTCACGCGGATCTTCCACCGGTTCGAACAGGCCGAAGACGGGCTGGCCAACACGGTGCGCGGCTTCGGTCTGGGCCTCGCCATCTGCCGCGAGCTGGCCGATCTGTTCGGCGGGGAGATCACCGTGCGGTCCGAGCCGGGGCGCGGCTCGCTGTTCTGCGTCGCGGTCCCGCTGGAGGTCATGCGCCGGGAAGACGGCGCCCCGCCGCTGATCGAGGATGCCGCCGCGCCGCCAGGCGAGCGCCTGACCGGCTAGGCGCCGTCCAGGATGGCGGCGACGGCATTCGACAGCGACGTGTCGTCGATCGGCTTGGTCAGCACGCGGGTGCCGTCGAGCTCCGCCGGAATATCCAGCCCGGAGCCGTAGCCCGTGACGAACAGGAACGGCACGCCGTCCGTCTTCAGGCGGCGGGCGATGTCGAAGGACACGACCCCGCGCAGGTTCATGTCCAGCACGGCGAAGTCGAACGTCTCCCGGTCGAGCATTCGCATCGCTTCCTTGACCGTGCTGCAGGTCTCGACCACCTCCGCGCCCAGCTCGGTCAGGCTCTCCACCATGTCCATGGCCAGCACCAGATTGTCCTCGACCAGCAGCACGCGGCGGTCGCTGGCCGCCATCTCGACCTTGCCGATCATGCCGACGACGCCGCCGTCCGGCGCGGTCTCGTCCTCGCTGATTTCCGTCAACGTATCGGGCGGCAGGGTGAAGTCGAAGGTCACGCCGCCTTCCGGGTAGGCCAGATCGGCGGTGCCGTCGAATTCGTAGGGTATGGCGCGTTCGATCAGCGACCGGCCGAAGCCCTGGCGCTCCGGTTCCGTCACGCGCGGCCCGCCCAGTTCCTGCCAGTTGAAGGCCAGCCCGGCGTCCGAAAGCGACCAGCGCGCCCGCACCAGCCCGTCCGGCGTGCTGAGCGCTCCGTATTTGGCGGCGTTGGTGACGACTTCGTGGAAGACGAGCGCGACGATCGGCGCGACATCCGGGCGCAGGCCGATGCGCGGCCCAGCGAGCAGGTATTGCGCGCCGTCCGGGCTGGCATAGGGTTTGAGCTCGGTTTCCAGGATGCGGCGCAGCGAAACGCCCTTCATCGTGTTCGACACGGCCAGGTCGTGCGCGGCGGCCAGGGCCGCGATGCGCTGCTCCAGCGCCTGCGCGTAGCTTTCCAGCGAGGCGGACGAGGACTTGGCCTGCCGCGACAGCGAACGGATCAGGGCGAGGATGTTCTTCACCCGGTGATTGAGTTCGGCGATCATCAGGTCCTGCTGGCGCTGGTGGTTGACCAGGTCCTTGTGGCGCAGCATCTGCGCGCGCTCGCCCTTGGCCGTGATCTGGGTCAGCAGGATCTGCAGTTCGCGCCCGGCCTCCTTGTCGAAGGCGGACCAGTCCATGCTCCAGCCGTCCTGTTCTTCCAGATAGGCGGCGAAGCTCTGGCGCGGGTGCAGGCGGGCGCCAAAATGGCCGGTGACGATGGTCTTTTCCGGCTTGCCGGCCCAGTTGACCTTGCGGGTCTTGCCGTCCCGGAAGAACATGAGCTGCAGCGGGTAGGCCGCCGTGCAGCGGATCAGCATGCAGCCGGCCGAATGGCCGGCATCCGCGTCGCCCACCCATTTCCCGTGCACCAGCGACGACGTGCTCTCGATCAGGTCTTCTTCGTCGGGCTTGCGCGCCGCGATCACGCGAATGAGGTCGGAAGACGGTGTGGAGCCCAGGACCTGCACCCGGTCGTCGCGGATGACCGCGACGCCGTCGCTTTCGACGACACCTTGCAGGATCGGGCCGAGGTCCGCGAAGGCGTGCAGCAGATCGGTCGCCGCGTCGGTTTCGGCCAGGATCCGGCTGCGGCTCTGGCCCGCCATGGCCCGGGCCGAGGACCGTTCGACCTCGATCTTCTGCTGGATGACGAGGGAGATGAGCTGCCCGAACAGTTCGACCGCGATGCGCAGGTCCGATCCGATCGTCTTGTCGCTCATATGGTGGCAGGCGAACATCCCCCACAGGCGTCCCGCGACCACCAGCCCGATGGTCAGCGTCGCGCCGACGTTCATGTTCTTCAGATATTCGATATGGATGGGCGAAACGCCGCGCAGATGCGCCAGGCCGAGGTCGAGCGGCGGCAGGTCATCGGTCACGGCCAGCACGGGCACGGGGTCGGCCGCGACGTCCGTCAGGATGCGGACGGGGTTCTTGATCTGCAGCGCCCGCGCCTGGACCGGCACGTCCCAGGCCGGGTAACGCAAGCCGAGAAAGCTGTCGGCCTTGGCGGCACGCGATTCGGCCACGACTTCGCCGTCGCCATTGTCGGCATAACGGTAGGCCTTGACGCGGTCATAGCCCGTCAGATCCCGCAGGCCGTGCGTGCAGACCTTCAGCAGGCCCTGGATCGTGCGCTGGTGGCTGGCCTTGTCGAGCAGGACGCGCATGCGTTCGACCGGCGAGCGGCGGTCCTCGCGCGGCGGCTCGGCCGGCTCGAATTCGATCACGGCGAGCTTGTCCGGGTTGCGGTGCGCGAACAGCTCCACCCGGACGCCGTCGCGCATCATCGACCCGACACGTTCGCGCTGGCGCGCCGCCGTGGACATGCTCAGCATGTTGCGGATGTCGTGGACGAGCTGGCGCCCCAGCAATTCGACGAAATCCGTGCCCAGCAGGGTGCGCGCCGGAAGGCCGAGCACGTCGGCCGTGTTCGCGCTCGCATAGTCGATGCGGACCATGTCGAGATCCCCGGCCAGCAGGCAGCCGAACGGCTGGATCTGTCCGGGCGTATGGATCGGTTCGGCGTCGCAATTGTCGAGCGCGAGCTGTTCGTCCTGACTCAGAAAGGCTTTGGCCATCCGTTCCTCGATCTATTGGGCCGCGCCGTCCATCGCAGACTTGAGCGCGCCTGTTAACAAAGCGGTCCGGCGGGCGATAGGGCGCCATCGCAGCCCTTTCCTACGGGCTCTGAAGCGGAGCGTTATCCTCTGGCCACACGCCCGCCAAGCGCTATAGGCCACGGTCGTGAGCGAATTGAGACAAAGATTGCGCCGGGACACGGCGGACAGCCACAATCGCATCGATGCGCGCATGGGTTCGCTCGACCTGACGACCGTGGGCGGCCTGTCGAAGCTCCTGTCGGCGCATTACCTGGTGCAAAGCCTGTTCGGCGCCCTGGCGGACGAGAGGTTGGAGTTCCTGCCGGAGCTGAGGCGCGATCTCGATGCGCTCGGCACGGCCCGTCCGGTCTGGACGGACCCGCCGGGCGCGCAGGGCGTCCATCCGCTGGGCTACCGCTACGTCGTGTCGGGCAGCCATATGGGGGCGCGGCTGCTTCACAGAGACTGGATGCAAGCACGCGACCCGCAGGTCCGTGCCGCCGGACGCTACCTGCAGGCCAATCTGGACAGTCGCGCCTGGCCGGACCTGCTGGCGGAAATGAAGGCGGCGGACCCGGCCGCCATCGACGCCGACCATGTCGTGGCGTCGGCGAACCGGGTGTTCGAAGCCTATGACCGGGCCGCGACGGAGCTGGGGATCGGTCGGGGCGGGGGTGGCCGTCCGGCCGCTCCGCCTCAGTCCGCCGGGGTCGGGCCGAAGACGAGCGACTGATGAGCGGATCCCCCTGCCGCGCTGCCGGTGCCCCTAGCCATCGGCACGTTGACGGGCGGCGTGGCAAGGGGCTGAGCGATATCGAGAGGATCGACATGGAGCCGCACCTGCGAAACTGATACGCGGCCTTCCTCGCCCGGCCGAGCATGCCCCGTCACAGCTATCCGACCATGATGAAGGGCCTCGCCAAGGAACTTCCCCGCACATCGCAAGTCGACTGGGCGGCTTGAGATAGCTTCCGGACGCGCCCGCCGATCTCGCGGAGTTGGCTTTTCGGATCGGTTTGCGGCGTCGCCGGTCAAGCGACCGGAAGCGCCGGGCTGTCTCACACGAATGACTGCCGGACCGCCAATCCATTACGGCGTGAGCCCATGCGGGAATTAAACTTACGACAGGCGTCGTTATGGGGTTTACATCACGACACCTGTCGTCTAACAGGCGGGCATGACATCGATCGCCAAACCGTCTCCGGCCGAAACCGCCATCCTCCAAGTGCTGTGGGAGCATGAGCCCTGCAGCGTGAAGGCCATTCACGAACGTCTCAGCCAGACCAAATCCGTCGGATACACGACGACGCTCAAGCAGATCCAGCGCATGCACGACAAGGGCCTCGTCACCCGCGTGCCGGGCGAGGGAAAATCCTACGATTACAGCGCGGCCGTGGACGAGGCGTCCACCAAGTCGCGGCTGTTCGACCGCTTCGTCAAGACGGCGTTCGAGGATTCCGTGCCCGATCTGGTGATGCACGCGCTCGGCACCGACAAGGCCAGCCCGGACGATATCGAGAAGATCCGGGAGTTCCTCGAAAAGCTCGACAAGACATAAGCGCATCGCGCTCTAGAACCGCCCGAAGGACCGGGCGGACAGGACATAAGGGGAAGACGCCATGTCGCTCAACATTACCGCACTTTGGGACGCGCTCGGCTGGGCAATCCTGCACAGTCTCTGGCAAGGCGCGCTGATCGGGCTTGTCGTCTGGCTGCTGCGGACGCTGGCGACGCCGCGTCGCGCCTGGCTCGGCTATCTGATCGGCATGGGCGGTCTGGTCGCGACGCTGGCCGCCTTCCTGGCGACCTTCGTCGTTCTGACCTACCGCCACGCCGCAAGCTGGACGCCCATCACGTTTGCAAGCCCGGCCGGGGCGGGCCCAGCCGACATGGGCCCAGCCGATATGGGCCACGCCGGTGCAGGCCTCGGCGACGCCGCATCGGTCGGCATGACCGGCATGAGCTTCAACGTGTTGCCCGTTGCTGGACCGCAGGGCGACCTGGCCGCGGCCATCGTGCCGTGGCTCGGCATGATCTGGGCGGTCGGTTTCGTCTTTCTCGGCCTGCAGGCCTACCGTGCCTGGGCGCTGACGCGCGAACTGGCGACGCAGGGTCTGCGCACGCCCGGCGACCGCTGGACCGCGCGGTTCGACGCTCTGATCGCCCGCAGCCGGGCGACCGCGCGTGTGCGTCTCTTCGTGTCGGACCGGGTCGCGGGGCCGATGACGGTCGGCGCCTGGCGTCCGGTCGTGCTGGTGCCGCTCGGGTTCCTGACGTCGCTTCCGCCCGCGCAGGTCGAAGCCATATTGCTGCACGAACTGGCGCATATCCGCCGACACGACTTCCTGATGGGACTGATCCAGACGGCGATCCGCACCGTGCTCTATTTCAACCCGGCCGTGATCCTCATGTCGCGTCAGATCGACGAGGACCGCGAACAGGCCTGTGACGACGTGGCGGTGTCCGTCACCGGCGCACCGGACGCGCTGGTGCGCGGGCTCGCCGCCTTGCGTCTGGGCGCAGAACGGCCGATGGCGCGCGACATGGCGCCGAACGCCGCGCTGGCCATGGCGGCCGATGGCGGCGCCGGGGCTGGCGGACCGGGGGCAGGTGGATCGGGGGATGGTGGCCCGTTGCTGGCGCGCCTGAACCGCCTGATGGGACAGCCAGCGCCGCGCCGCGCCTCCAACCGCCTGTCGGCCGCGGCCGTCTCGGCCCTGATGCTGGGCACGGCCGCCTGCGGCACCGTGTCGATGGCGCAACCGCAAGCCGACGCCGCGGCGACCGGTCAGTCCGCGCAAGGTCTTTCCTCCGAGGGCCACTCCGCCGAAGGTCTGCCCGACACGGTCGTGCTGGCCGACGCCGCGAACGCGGTCGTCTCGACCAGGACCGACGCGCCGAAGGTCTGGACCACCCCTCCGAGCGTCGTTCCGCCGGTCGTCTCGGTCGGAAGTGACTCCCAGAACGTGTGGATCGCCCCTCCGGGCGTCATTCCGCCGATGCCGGTCATGCCGCCTATGCCCGATATGCCCCCCATGCCGCAAATGCCCGACGTTCCGAACGAGCCGGCCCCGCCCGCGCCCGATTTCGCCGACTATGGCAGCGAAGTGGCGTTCGAAACCGCGATGGAGGCTTGGAGCGAGAAGATGGAAGACTGGTCCGAGCGGTTCGAGGACAGCTTCGACGCCGACTGGGAATGGCGCATGGAGGCGTGGGAGGACGAGGTCGAGGCCCGCTTCGAAGGCGACTGGGAAGCGAAGATGGAAGCCTGGGGCGAGAAGATGGAGGACTGGGCCGAAATCGTCGAGACCGTCTCCGAAGATCATGCCGAGGCGATGGTTCGGAAATGGGTGAATGTGGACACTGACGCCATCCGCGAGCAGGCCCTGCGATCGGTCGAGCAGTCGCTTGACCATCTCAAAGGCGAAGCCGACCGGGCCAAAGCCCAGGTGGACCGCGAAGCCGACCGGGCCAAAGCCCAGGTGGACCGCGAAGCCTCCCTTGCCGAAAGGGCCAGGGACAGGGCGCAGCACGAAAAGGCGCGCGCCGAACGTGCCAAGGGCGAAGCAAAGCGCGAGAAAGCGCGGGCCCAGCGTGCCAAGGACAGGGCGCAACGCGAGAAAGCGCGGGCCCAGAGCAGGGCGCGGAAGACCCAGGCGAAACATATCGAGGCCTCGAACGGCACGCTCATGATGAACGGCCGCCAGATGGACATGGAATCGTTCCATGCCGACTTGGTCGAGGCCCTGGTGTCCGACGGCTTGATCCCGAACAGGAACAGCGCAGCCAAAGTGTCTCTGAGCGACGGGGTCTTCGAAGTCCAGGGTCGCGAGGTTGGTCAGGCCGTGTCCGCTCGCTATGCGGAGATATTCCGGCGGGCCGGCTTCCGTCTCGAAGACTGCATCGACATCCGGTTGCGACCGGGTACGATGAGCACGACCTTTTCCGGCAATGCCATCGAGAAAACCCACGAAGACGGGGTAACCATCACGGTCTCCACCGCCGGTTACAAACACACCCAGTAAGGCCCTTTCCATGTCCATCTTCAACAGGCCGCTTCTGGCGGCAACGGGATCCCCTTGCCTGATTTCCGGGCTTTTCGCGGGCCTGATCGTTTCCCAAGCCGTTTCAGTCACCGCCGCCGCGCAGACCGTCGATACCCTTCAGGCCGATGCGCGGACGACGGAGGGAGGCACGGGTCAAACCGTGCCTCCCGCTCCGGCGGACAATGCCTACCCGGCGGATTATTTCGCGCTCTACGTCCCGCGGACTGCGCTGGACATGGTGCGGCGCATTCCGGGCTTCCAGATCACGCGCGGCGATACGGGTCGGCGCGGCCTCGGCCAGGGCGGAGCGAACATCCTGATCAATGGCGAGCGGCTGACCGGCAAGACCGATCCGTTCGACCAGCTGTCCCAGATCCAGGCCGAGAGCGTGGTGGAGATCCGCATCCGCGACGGCGCGACCTTGTCCATCCCGGGACTCTCCGGCCAGGTGGCCGACGTGACCGTGGAGCGCACGCGCGCCCTGAAAGGCACTTGGGAGTGGAACCCGCAATTCCGCCGCAGGCTGGAACCCAATCTGACCAATGGTGAGCTGACCTTGTCCGGCGAGCTCGGCGAGGCGGGCGGCCTGACCTATGCGCTGACCTTGCGCGACTATGGCTTCCGGTCCGGCGCGCGGGCGACGGAAACGCTGCGAAACGCGGACGGCGTTCTCTTCGAGACGCGCGACGAAGACTTTCAGAACGGCGCGCCGCAGCCCGGCGCCGCGCTTAATCTTGGCTGGACGCCGAGACCCGACCACAAGGCCAATCTGAACGCCGAATACTGGCAGTTCAATTTCAGCCGGTCCGCGCGCGCGGTCCGCACGCCGGTCACGTCGGCTGGCGACGACACGCTGACCTTCTCCGGCCGGGGCGAGGACGAGTGGAACCTGGAGATGGATGCGGATTACGAATTTCCGGTCCTGTCGGGCACCCTCAAATTCATCGGCGTGCTGGACCGGGAAAGTTCGCCCACTTTCAACAGCTTTTCGCGCACGAGCCCTCGAACCGGCTTCCTCGGCGCCAGCCGGTTCGACCAAGAGGCCGAGGAAACGGAGGTGATCGGCCGGGCCGAATATGGCTGGAGCCCGTCGGAAGGGCGCGATTGGCAGATCGCCGCGGAAGGCGCCTTTAACGAGCTCGATGTCGAGCAGCAGCTCTTCCTGCGCAGACCAGGCGGCGTTCTGGAGGGCCAGGGCCTGTCGGCGTTCAACGTCAGCGAGGACCGGGCGGAAGCGTCTTTGACCCACAGCCGCCCGCTGGGGCCGCGCCTCGACCTGCAGGCGTCGGCCGGAGTGGAATATTCCAGCCTGTCGCAGTCGCGCCTCACGGGTCCCCAGACGGAAGCGCGCGAATTCGTCCGGCCCAAGGGCTTCGTGTCGTCCACCTATAAGGTGGACGACAGTTTCGACATCCGCGCGCGGCTGGAGCGCGAAGTCGGACAGCTCAACTTCTTCGACTTCGTCGCGGCCGTGGATCTGGAAGACAATCTGAACCGGACGTCGAATTTCGACCTGGTCCCGTCGCAGAGCTGGCTGGGCAGCGTGGAATTCGACAAGGACTTCGGCGACGGCAACACGTTCCGGATCGAGTTCTACGGCGCCGTGATTTCCGACACGGTCGACCGCATTCCGGTCGGGACGGACGGCGATGCGGTCGGCAATATCGGCAAGGCCCATCGTTATGGCTTCGATATCGTCTCCACGATCAAGGGCGACCGGTGGGGCTTGCCGGGCACGGAGTTGAACATCGAGTTCGACTGGCGCGACTCCTCCGTCGACGATCCGCTGCTGGGCTTTCCGCGACGCCTCAACGGCGACAAGGAAATCGCCTATGACGTGGAATACCGCCATGACGTCACCGGGACGGACTGGGCCTATGGCGGGTCCGTGTCGCGTTTCATCTCGGCGGAGCGGTTCCGGCTGTTCTCGATCGACCGCAACGGCGTGGACGGGCCGAATTCCAGTCTGTTCGTCGAACACAAGGACGTCGCCGGGCTGACCTTGCGCGCGACACTATTCAATGTGCTGGGCAATGAGGAGTTCTTCGAGCGCACGCGGTTCGACGGTCGCCGCGACGCCGGGATCGTGCGGCAGACCGAAGAGATCAAATACAATTTCGGACCGATCTTGAGCCTGTCCGTCGAGGGCAGCTTCTAGCGCGGACCGCCCAGACCGCCCAGACCGCCCAGACCGCCCAGACCGCCCAGACCGCCCAGACCGTCTGCGTCATGCAATCCCTACGCCTGAATCCGGAACTGTCCCATGGCGTCCGCGCCGGGCCTGCTTTATGAACGCGCGAACGCGCCAGTCTGGCAGGTAGGGCAAGAGGTCGGGATGAAGACGTTGCTGATCGCGGGCGGCAGCGCCTCCGGCAAGACGTGGCTGGCGGAACGCGTGCGCGAAGCCCTGCCGGCTGCCACACTGGTGCCGCAGGACGCCTTCTACCACGACCGGCCCTCTGGCAGCGCCGCCGACCGACACGCTTTCGATTTCGACCAGCCTTACGCCATCGACTGGGCGGAAATGGCCCGCGTCGTGACCACGCTGCAGGCGGGCCGCACGGCCGACATTCCGGTCTACGACTTCTCCGTCTCCGCGCGCCGGGGTTACGAACCGCTCGAGCCACAGGGCGACACGCTGATCGTGGACGGGACGCTCGTGCTGACGCAGCCCTCCATCGTCGCGCTGGGTCATGCCAGCCTCTATGTGCGCTGCCCCGAAGTGCTGCGCCAGGCCCGGCGCGAACGCCGCGACGTGGAAGAGCGCGGGCGCGATATCGCTTTCGTGCGTCAGCAGCTGACCGGGCAGGTCTTTCCCGCGCACGAGGCGCATGTGCGCCCGTCCGCCCGTCATGCCGATCTGGTGATGGCGGCGCAGGATATTCTGGCCGATCCGGACGGTGCGGTGGAACGGGTTCTGGAACTGGTCGCCGGGAGCGGCTAGGGCACGCCATCGATGCGTGTCCTGTCCGGCCGGACGGTCGCGGCGCAAGGGGATATGTTCATGGATCATCCTGCCTTCGGGCTGTTCGGCGTCGTCGTGCTGTTCGCCATCGCGGTGCTGTTTTCCAGCGACCGCCGCTCCATTTCTCTGCGCATCGTCGGAGCCTGTTTCGCGCTCCAGGTCGCGATCGCGGTGCTGGTCCTCTACATCCCGTTCGGGCAGGCCGCACTGGCGACGGCCGCGAACGGAATGAGCACGCTGCTGTCCTATTCGGACGCCGGGATCATGATGATCTTCGGGCCGCTCGGCGATCCGGACCAGTTGGGCTTCATCTTCTTCACCCGCGTCCTGCCCGTCATCATCTTCTTCGCCGCACTGATGGAGGTGCTGTACCATCTGCGCGTCATGCCCTTCATCGTGAAATGGGGCGGTCGCTTCATCCGGTTCGTGACCGGCACCCGGCCGATCGCCAGCCTGAACGTGGTGGCCAACATCTTCGTTGGGCAGGTCGAGGCGCCGCTGTCGCTCAAGCCCTATCTGGGCAAGATCTCACGCTTCGAGCTGTTCACCATCATGGTGTCGGGCCTGGCCTCCATCGCCGGGTCCGTCATGGCGGGTTACATCGCGCTGGGCATCAGCGCCGACTACCTTATCGCCGCCGCTTTCATGAGCGCGCCCGCCGGATTGATGATGGCCAACATCTTCATGCCGGAACCCCGCGCATTGGCGGCCGGACCGGTCGAGGACCCGGAACCCGAAATGGACAAAGGGCACGAGCGCGAATATTCCAATGTCTTCCTGGCAGCCGCGAACGGTGCGCAGAACGGCGTCCAGATCGCCATTGCCGTCGCGGCCATGCTGATCGCCTTCGTGTCGCTGATCGCGATGGTCAATGGCATGCTCGGCTGGGCGGGCGGTCTGTTCGGCGCGGACGATCTGAGCCTGCAATCCATTCTCGGCGTCCTGTTCGCACCCTTGATGTGGTCGATCGGCGTGCCGTGGGACGAAGCGCGCATCGCCGGATCGATTTTCGGCGAAAAGATCGTGCTGAACGAATTCATCGCCTATCTCAGCCTGGCCGACGTCCAGGACGGTTTGTCGGAACGCACGCAGACGATCATGACCTTTGCGGTATGCGGCTTCGCCAATTTCGCATCGATCGGCATCCTGCTGGGCGGTCTGGGCACCATCATTCCGGAGCGCAAACCCGAGATCGCGCGCATGGGCCTGAAGGCGGTCTTCGCCGCGAGCCTCGCCAATCTGATGAGCGCCGCGCTCGCCGGGATCCTGGTCGGGCTTTAAGCCGGTTTACGCTTTCGCCAGCCCGATCTCGCGCAGCCGCTCGTCCAGATAGCCGCGCGCCGTGATGGGGTCTTTGGCCTTGCCGCCCATCTCCAGGCACGAGGGCAGCGCCTCCAGCGGAAAGTCGTTGGCCGGATGCAGGAAGAACGGCATGGAATAGCGCGAATGGGGCGAACGGTCCGTGGTCGGGTTGACGACCCGGTGCGTGGTCGAGGGGATGACGCCGCCCGTGAGCCGGTCGAGCATGTCGCCGGCATTGACAACCAGCGATCCGGCCGGCGCATTGATCGGCAGCCACACGCCGCTCCGGTGCTTGACCTCCAGCCCGGCCTCCTCGGCGCCCAGCAACAGCGTCAGCAGGTTGATGTCCTCATGCTCGGCCGCGCGGACGGATGATCCCGTAGCGGATCCGGGGCGCTCCGGCATGGGCGGATAGTGAAGCAGCCGCAGGATCGAATTGCCGTTCTCCAGCGCCGCGCGCAGCGCTTCGGGCGTCATGTCCAGCGTCTTGCCGATGGCGACCATCAGCGTGCGGGCGAAATCGTCCATGGCGTCGAACAGGGTCCGGCCGGCCGAATCGAACTCCGGCACTTCGCCGACGGACGGCGTGCCGGGCAGGCCGGGAATGGTGGACCGGCCGACATGCCAGAACTCCTTCAGGTCCGGCGCGTCGCGCCCCTTGGCGGACTCCTGGCCGAACGGGGAATAGCCGCGCTGGAAATGATGCTCCGGCAAGGCGTAGCGGGTCTTGGCGGCCTCAGGCAGGGCGAAGAAAGTCTCGCTGGCCGCTTGCGCGGCTTCGATCGCGGGCTGGGGAAGCGCATGGTTGCGGATGACGATGAAACCCGTCTCCCGCATGCCGTCCACCAGCCTGCGCCCGAACGCCGCAGGGTCGCCGGCATGGTCCCGGAAATCCAGTTCCGCGATCCGGGGTTGGGTCATGGGAGGCGTCCTTTCGGTCTTGAATCCGCGCGTTTCGTCCTCCCATAGCGCCCCGCACGCGAAAGGCCAGCCGCGACTGTGGCCTTATTGCAACATCGAAACGTTTCTCCCGATACATTGCAGCCCTGTCATATAAGTGTTGGAAAGCGCTGCTACGGGCCGCCGCAATGCGAGGCGGGATCCTCCCGTTTCGCCGCAACGAACAACACGCTTCCACTTACAAAAACAGACCTTCGGAGTGTCTTCCAATGTCCACACGCCTCTCCCTCGGCGCAGCCTTCCTGCTCGGCACCAGCACCCTCGCCGCCACCGCCCTCATCCCGACGATCGCGCAAGCGCAGGTGACGGCTTCTTCCGTGAATGGCGTCGTTCGTACGAACACGGGTCTACCCGTAGCAGACGCGAACGTCACGATTACCTACCTGCCAACAGGCCGTGTCGATCGCGCTACGACATCGGCCAATGGAACCTTCTTCGAGACTGGCCTGTTGGTCGGTGGACCCTATACGATCAGCATTACGTCTGCGGAAGGCAATTTGCTCCGGGAGAACGTGCGTCTCCTACCATCGACGAATTCGTTCCAACTCGTGGTATCGGGTCTGCAAGATGAAGTCGTCGTCACGGGCACACGTGTAGACACGACCGACATCGGAGATGGGTTGGGCTCTGCGTTTTCCAATGAAGAAATTATTGGCCAGCCTTCCGCTACGCGAGATCTGATCGCGACATTGGTGCGCGACCCGCTCGCTAACTCGACAGGTGTGGGAATCCTTTCGATCGCGGGCGCCAATCCACGCTTTAACGCCCTTTCTATCGACGGCTCGCTTCAACAGGCCGATTTCGGTCTTGGTCAATCAACCTATGCCACACGGCGCTCTCCCATCTCTTTGGATGTGATAGAAAGCGCAACCGTCGTGGCGACCGACTATTCTGTCACCCAATCCGGCTTTACGGGGGGACTCGTCAACGTCGTGACGAAGTCCGGCACCAATGAGTTCGATGGTGTCCTCTATTTCTATAAACAGAATGAGGATTTTTTCGGTGATGAGACGGAAAACGACGAAGGCGAGCGCGTAACCGTTCCCGTCATCCCATTCGATGAAGAGGAATATGGCTTCGTTCTTCGCGGCCCCATCGTTAAGGACAAGCTATTCTTCCTAGCTTCTTACGACGAGTTCAAATCCGCATCAGGTGCAGAATTTTCTCAAAATGATAGAAATACGGGTCTTGACCCGGCCATCTTCCCTGCGTTGGCAAATATCGTTCAGACAGGCCTTGGCTACGACATTGGGGAAAGGCCATTGAGTCTATCGAACCCGGTCAAGTCGGAACGCATGCTTGGAAAGATAGACTGGAATATTAATGATTTCCATAGGGCTGCCTTCACATATCAAAATACGCAGGAAGATCAGGTCAATAATGTCGGAAGCCGGACTTTCAGCACAGCCTATTACGATTCTCCGAGCGAATTGACGGCTTATTCCGGGCAGCTCTTCTCTGACTGGACCGAGGATTTCTCGACGGAGTTGCGTGTTAATTACAAGGAATTCGACCAAGAGCAGAATTGTCGGGCGGGATCCGGCGTGGGTGCTGTAACGATCGAGCTGTCTACCGCCGATCTGGTTGGAACGTCTCTAGAAGGTTTCATCGAGGACACCGCAGGCGAAGTGGAATTTGAAGGCGGATGCGATGAATTCAGGCAGGGCAACACATTTTCTGACGAACGCCTGCAAATTCAGGGCGTAGGCCGCCTGACAGCTGACGATCACTTGCTCACATTCGGTGCGGAATTCCAGAACTACCAACTGGCAAACCTTTTCGCGCAAAACTCTGTTGGCACGTTTTTCTTCGACAGTATTGACGGACTGCAGAACGGCATCGCTCAGACGGCTTCCGTTCGTCTGCCCCAATCCGGAAACCGCGCCGATACCTTGGCCGAATGGGGCTACGATCAGATTGCCCTGTTCCTTCAGGACAGCTGGCAGGTCACCCCGAATCTCCGCGTTGACGGCGGTGTGCGGTACGAACGCATCATGCAGGACGACATTCCGGCAGAACGTACGTTCGTTCAGCAACTCTACGGCATTCCCAACACGTTGAACCTGGATGGCAACGACCTAGTCATGCCACGCTTTTCGTTCGAGTGGAATGCGCTCGATCGCACGACGCTGACCGGTGGTTTCGGCGTTTATGGCGGCGGCGATCCGAAAGTCTGGACCTCGAACGCATTCACTCCGCCGGTTTTCTTCTCGCGCTTGAACAATTTCGCCGTCGGAAGCCCCGCCGATGGAACGCCCCAAGCTCTGATCGATCTCGCAACGGCCAACGATGCCAATGACCCTGGCCCCATCGACATCATTGCGCCAAACTTCAAGACCCCGTCCGATTTAAAGGCTAGTCTGCGTCTGGATCAGGGCTTTAATCTTAACTTCGGCGATTTCAATCTCGGTGACGACTACACATTCAGCGCACAAGTGCTGTATACGGACAGCCAGAACGGTTTTGGCTGGCAGAACATCGCACAAATTCGGAATCCCGAAGCACTACCGACAGGAACTGCGCCTGACGGACGTCCGATCTATGCGGATCTCGACGCACTTCGTCTGAACAACGTCATCGCCTTGACCAATGTCGATCAAGGCGAAAGCTGGGTTTATACGGCATCACTGGCAAAGGATTGGGACTTTGGACTTAGCGGTTATATATCCTACGCTTACCAGGATATTGAATCCGCAACGCCTGGTAGTTCCTCACGGGGCATATCGAACTTCAGGGGCACACAGGACATTAACCGCAATTTCCCAGTTCCGGGACGTGCAGTCTATGAGACCGAGCATGCCTTCAAAGTGGGTTTGACATTTCAACGCGATCTAATCGCGGGCCTGGAGTCCCGTTTCTCGCTGTTCGGCAATATTACGTCGGGTGAGCCTTTCAGCTATACATTCGATGTCGATCGCAGCAATGCGTTGTTTGGGCGCTCTGGCGACCGTGAAAGCCCGCGTGACAACGACTTGCTGTATATTCCGGCGATCTCTGGCGGTGCCATTAACGACCCGAACGTCGTCGTGGCATCAGGCTTCAACCAGGCAGACTTTATCGACTTCGTAAATCGGGAAGGGCTTTCGGCTGGATTGCAAGACAAGAACGAAGGCAATTCGACATGGAACCAGCAATGGGATTTCCAGTGGCAGCAGGAAATTCCGTTCTTCAATAAGCAAGCCGAAAAGTTCCTCGGCGAGAATAAATTGAAGTTCGTTCTCGACATCAACAATATTGCCAACTTGCTGAACAGTGATTGGGGAACGCAGTACAATGGCCCCCGCTTCGATGCGAACGGCGTCGTTCGCGCGGATCTAGTGAGTGCGACAGACGTCGCGGCCAATGGTGTTGATGGTGCAACCGCGCTTGAAGGCGATGCGCCACGCACGACCTGTATCAACGCCGGAGATTGCGTCTATCGTTACAACAGCTTCCGTGACCGGGATGCCAACTTCCAGCAGTTGTTCAGATCCGTTTATGAGATTCGTGCTGGTATCCGCTACGAATTCTAGCGACCCTCCGCACATCTTTACCAAGGCCCGCCTTTCCGGAGGCGGGCCTTTTTGTTAGCGGGTGAGCGACTTGCCCGAAGGACCGTCCATGACATTCGATCGTCGCACACTTCTCGCTTCGCTGGCCGGGACGGCCGGTTTGGCGGCTTGCCAGACGACGGGTTTGGCGGCTCCGGCGAAGCTGTCTCACGGGCGCGGCTCCCTGGGCGAGGACACGCTGTTCCCGCTCGGCGTGGCGAGCGGGGATCCGCTGTCGGACGGGTTCGTGATCTGGACGCGGCTCGTGCCGGACCCGCTGGCGCTGGACGATCCGTTACCGGGCTCGATCGACGTCGATTGGGAAGTGGCGGAGGACGAAGGGTTCTCGCGCATCGTGCGCCGCGGCCGGCGCCGCGCTGTCGCCGACTGGACGCATAGTGTGCATGTCGAAGTGGCGGGCCTGCGACCCGGGCGGCCCTATTTCTACCGCTTCATCGCGGATGGCCAGAAAAGCCCGACCGGACTGTCCCGGACCGCGCCGACCTATCTGGCGCCGGTCGACCGCGCGCGTTTCGGCGTCGTCACCTGCCAGCATTTCGAGCAGGGCTTCTTCAACGCCTATGACGATCTGCTGGAGATGGATCCCGACTTCGTCCTGCACATGGGCGACTATATCTACGAGGCCAGCTGGGGTCCGCAGGTGCGCCGCCAGGTCGAGGTCGAAGCGCTGAGCCTCGGCGACTATCGCCGCCTGCATGCGCAGTACAAGCTCGACCCGTCGCTGCAGGAGGCGCATCGCCGCGCACCCTGGCTGATGATCTGGGATGATCATGAGGTCGTGAACGACTATGCCGGGTTCAACGACGAAAACTACATGGCGCCCGAGGCGATGCGCGCGCGCCGCGCCGCCGCCTACCAGGCCTATTACGAACACATGCCCGTGCGCGCCCGGTCTCGTCCCCGCGGGGCCTTCATGCATTTCCACGACCAGTTCCAGTGGGGCGACCTGCTGTCGATCACGTTGACGGATGCGCGCCAGTACCGCGACGATCAGGCGTGCCAGATGCCCGACGACGGCGGCGCGCAACTGGTCAGCTGCGACGCGCTTCTCGATCCGGCCCGTTCAATGTTCGGCGAGGCGCAAGAACGCGACATTCTGCGCGCCATCGGCCGGTCGGGAGCGCGCTGGGAAGTGCTGGCCCAGCCGACCCTGTTCGGGCGGCTGAACCAGTTCGACCGCGACGGCAACCCCGGATCGTGGAGCGATGGCTGGGACGGCTATGCGCCGACGCGCGAGCGCTTGCTCGACATGGTGGAGCGCCGCAAGCCCGACAATTTCATCAGCATCGGGGGCGACATGCACAGCTGGTGGGTCGGCGATCTGAAACCGCGCTTCAACGATCCGGCCTCGCCGGTCGTGGGTTCGGAATTCGTGACGACATCGATCACGTCGCACAGCTATGCCTATGGCCGGTTCAGCCGGATGCTGCCGGACAATCCGCACATCAAGTTCTTCGACGACCGCGAACGCGGCCATACTGTCATGGACGTCACCAAGGACCGCTGGACCGCGACCCTACGTGCCATGGACACGGTCTACGACCCGAAATCCCCGGCCACGACACGCGGAACATGGGTCGTAGAAAACGGCAAGCCCGGCGTGATCGAAGCCTGAACCCGCCAGAGACGGAAACATTTCAATGCGCAAGACAATGATTTCGGCAGGCGCCGCCGCGCTTCTCCTGGGCGGTTGCGCCACGACGCAAACCGCATCCCCCTATGAAAGGGCGCAGGGCGTTCTGGCCGAACGCATCGACTATCGGCCAGTGAAAAGCCCGGCCAAGAACGTCATCCTGTTCATAGGCGACGGCATGGGCATTTCCACGGTGACGGCGGCGCGCATTTTCGAAGGCCAGCAGCGGGGCATGACCGGCGAAGAGAACCAGCTATCCTGGGAGGCCTTTCCACACACAGCCCTGTCCAAGACCTACAACACCAACCAGCAAGTGCCGGATTCCGCCGGGACCGCGACGGCCATGTATACCGGCGTGAAGACGAGCGCGGGCGTGCTCGGCGTCGGTCCCGAGGTCGCGCGCGGCGACTGCGCGGCGGTTAAGGCTGGGGAACTGGAGACGTTCTGGGACGCGGCGCGGGCGCACGGCCTGAAGCTCGGCCTCGTCACTTCCACCCGCATCACGCACGCGACACCGGCCGCGGCCTACGCGCATTCCTCCGAACGCAATTGGGAATATGACGGCGAGCTGTCGGTGGATGCGAATGCGGGCGGATGCCGCGACATCGCCGCCCAGTTCGTGGAGACCAACATCATTGACGTCGCCATGGGCGGCGGCCGGCGCGGCTTCCTGCGCGATGCCGACGAAATGCCCGACTATCCGGGCGAGATGGGCCGCCGGATGGACGGGGTCAGCCTGATCGATGTCTGGAAGGACAAAAATCCGGACGGCACGGTCGTGTTCGACCAGGCCGGGTTCGATGCGCTGCGTCCGGGACAGGCCTCGCGCGTGCTCGGCCTGTTCGAGCCCAGCCACCTGAAATTCGATTCCATGAATACAGGACCCGGCAAGGATCCGTCGCTGGCGGAGATGACCCGCAAGGCGATCGAGCTTCTGTCTCGAAGCGGCGAGGGCTTCGTGCTGATGGTGGAAGGGGGCCGCATCGATCATGCCCATCACGGCGGCAACGCTTTCAACGCCCTGTCCGACACGGTCGCCTTCGCCGAAGCCGTTGCGGTCGCCGACCGGATGACTTCCGATGCGGACACAACCCTCCTCGTGACCGCAGACCACAGCCACGTCTTCACCATGGCGGGCTATCCGACGCGCGGCAATCCGATCCTCGGTCTGGTGAAGGGCAACGACAAGACGGGGCGTCCGACCGGCGAACCCTATCTGGCTCGGGACGGAAAACCGTACACCACGCTGGGCTACGCAAACGGTCCAGGCGCGATGGAGGGTCCGCGTCCGTTCCTGTCCGACGACGATGTCGCCGAACACGACCACCGCCAACAATCGCTCATCCCGCTGGGCAGCGAGACCCATGCGGGCGAGGATGTGGCGATCTACGCCAAGGGGCCGCGCAGCTTCGTCGTTTCGGGCGTCGTGGAGCAGACCTTCGTCCACGACGTGGTCCGCTATGCGCTCGATCTGGACTAGGGCGCGCCCATCAGGCCGCAATGCCCAGAGGCGAGAACAGCAGGTAGATGCCGATCACCATGGCGACCAGCAACATCGCCACGGGCCGCGCGTAGCGCCAGGGGGCGAGGTCCACCTGGTGCGCGTCGCGCGGTTTCCCCGGATTTCCGCGTGGGGCCAGCCAAGTTGCGATGGCCAGAATGCCGATTTCGATCAGGAACAGCACCGCATAGAGATGAAGGAAGTGCAGCGTGACGATGTCCGCGAAGACGAACCGGGTCAGACCGTAGGCGACGACGTGGAAGAGGATGACCGCTTTGGCCCCGACGGCCGGAACACGCGTTGTGAACAGCCCGGCCAGCACGATGGTGACGATCGGGATGTTGTAGAAACCGGTGAAGATGCGGATGATCTGCCACAGCCCTTCGGGCGCGCGGGAGAGCATCGGTGCGACCGCGAAAGAGAAGACGGCGATGACCGCGCCGACGATCATGGCGACACGCACGATCCGGGTCTGCGACGGCGGCGTTTTACGGGTCGGCATCCACACATCCAGCACGAACAGGGTCGCCGCGCTGTTGAGCAGCGAGTTGAACGAGGAAAACACCGCGCCGAGCAGCACGGCTAGGAAGGCGCCCATCAACCATATCGGCAGGAGATCCTGGACCAGGGTCGGGAAGGCGAGGTCGATCGTCGCCAGGCCGGGGCCGTAGAGGTGATAGGCGATCACGCCCGGGATCATCATGAAAAGCGGCACGAGGATCTTGAAGAAACCGGACAGCAGCACGCCTTTCTGCCCTTCGGCCAGGCTGCGGGCGGCCAGCGTGCGCTGAATGACATATTGATTGGTGCACCAGTAGAATAGGTTGGCGATGATCATGCCGGTGAAAAGCGTGCCGAACGGGGTCGGCGCCTGAGCGTCGCCGATGGCGTTGAGCTTTTCCGGATGGTCCGTCAGCAGGCGCCGGATGCCGCCGCCCATGTCGCCAGCGCCGAGTGCGTGCAGCCCCAGGCCGAGCACCAACCCACCGATCAGCAGCAGTCCCAGCCCGTTGATCGTATCGGATACCGCGACTGCTTTCATCCCGCCCAGCACCGCATAGAGCGCGCCGACGCCGCCAATGACCCATATGGTCGCGACAAGACCGCCGAACTCGCTCAAGCCCAGCAGCGCCGGCACGTCGAAGATCTTGATGACGGCCAGGGAACCCGAATAGAGCACGGACGGAATGGTCACGAGGCCGTAGCCGAGCATGAACAGGATGACGGACCAACGGCGCACATCCGCATCGAACCGCTCGGCGAGGAACTCCGGCAGTGTGGTGAACGCGCCCTTCAGGTAGCGCGGCAGGAAAATCATCGCCATGGCGATGGTGGAGATCGCGGCCGTGACCTCCCAGGCCATGGACGACATGTCGTGGCC
Source organism: uncultured Algimonas sp. (assembly GCF_947498175.1). Classification (GTDB taxonomy): domain Bacteria; phylum Pseudomonadota; class Alphaproteobacteria; order Caulobacterales; family Maricaulaceae; genus Litorimonas. Next base: position 89,442 of record NZ_CANMJB010000002.1, read on the forward strand.
ATAGGCCGAGCCGTTCAGTCCGATCAGCTGTTCCGCCGACAGATTGGTCAGCAGGAGAGACCCGGCGATGAACAGCCCGCCAAGGTTCCGGCCTGCGAGAAAGTATCCGTCTGCCGTGTCGACCTCGCCCCGCGCCGACCGGTAGGACAGCCACGCCACCGTCGCCATCACGGCGAGACAGCTCAGCAAGACGAAGGCGAGGTCGGCGCCGCTCACGGCGGTTTACTCCGGCGCGCCGTATACAATCTCGACCAGATCGGCGAAATAATCGCGCACATTCCCGCCCAGCACTTGCGTCATCAGAACGCCCGTCGTGTCGGTTTCCGGATCGATCCAGTAATAGGTCGAGGCCGCCCCCGACCAGTATAGCCCGCATTGCGGGAAGGTGGCCCTGTCACGGGTCGGGTCGGTGCGCAGGGCGAAGCCCAGACCGAAGGTCCGCTCGTCAAGCCATGTCGCGCTGCGGTCCACGGTCTCCGGCAGCTGGTCCGTGCGAACCTGCGCCCACATGTCGTCCGAGATCAGCCGGCCGTCGAGCAGAGCATTGGCGAACGCCAGATAGTCGTCGGCGTCGGACACAAGTCCCGCGCCCCCGAACTCGATGGGTTGGGGCAGAAGGTAGAGCGACCGGTTCCACGGATCGACGCGCTGCGGCGTGATCGCCTCGAACGTCTCGACCGGGTTGGATTCGTCGATCTTCAGATCCAGCTGCCCCTGACCTTCCGCCGTGTAGAGGCTGGTGAAGTCCGACGTGCGGGCCGGGTCGAGCTGGAACGCCGTATCCGTCATGCCGGCGGGCGCGAAGATGTTCTCCGCCATATAGTCCCCCAGCGATTGTCCGGTGACTTCCGCAACAATGATTCCCAGCACGTCGGTGGAGTTGGAGTAGGTGAAGGCCGTGCCCGGATCATGGACGAGCGGGGCCTGCACGATGCGGTCGATGAAAGCCTGATTGCCGACGACCGGTTCCATACCGTTGGCCGGAGCCTCCGTTAATCCCGGTCCGCCATGCACGCCCAGTTGCAGATAGAGATCGGCAACGGGGCCGGAACCGACCCCCGTACGATAGGTCAGACCCGATATATGGGTCACCAGGTCGCGTATGGTCGGTGCGCGCGCCGGGGCGCGGGTCTCCGTCGCCTCGGCGTTGGCGCGGACCTGCACGGTTTCGAACGCCGGCAGGTAGGTGCTAACCGGCGCGTCGAGATCGATCCGGCCGTCCTCGACGAGTTGCAGCGCGGCGACCGTCGTGATCGCCTTTGTCATGGAATAGATGCGGAAGAGCGAGTCTTCCTTCATCGGCTTTTCCTCTTCCAGATCGGCATGGCCGTAAGCGCGGCTGAACACCGTCTGCCCGCCCTGGTCGATCCGGACGACCGCACCGGGCGCGATGTTGCGCTCTACCATGTGCGCCATGAGGGCATCGATGTCGGCTTCGAAGTCACTGTCGAATTTCGTCGTCCGGAACGGCTCCGTGACTTGGCACACTTCCGACGACAAGGGTGCCTCTGGGGATGTCTGGCAGGCGCCTAGGACCGCGACGGCAAGGCCCGTCGTCAATACATGCTTGGTCTTCATCCCTGTGTCCCCTGCAGTTGTTCCGGTTCGGCCTATCCGCCGCGCCCGCTGGAGTCCAACGACGCGGACCGCGCCCCGAACGGGAAATTAAACCCCGTTCTTGGGTCCTGACGAAACAGGTGCGGCCCACGAGGCCCATTGTAAGCTTGTAACTGTGTTATCGTTTTGCGATAAGGTGCCCGCATTCATACTCAGGAGACGCCCGTGACACGACCCGCAAACCGACCCCTTCTGCTCGCCAGTTCCATGATCGCGCTGGCCGCCGCGCCGGCCGCCCATGCCGTGGAAGGCATGTTCACGCCGGACCAATTGCCGGAGATCGCCGCCGATCTCCGCGCCAAGGGCCTGCAACTTGCGCCGGAGCAGATTTCGGATTTGACCGGCTTTCCCATGGGTGCGGTCGTGTCGCTGGGCGGTTGCACGGCCTCCTTCGTTTCGCCGCAGGGGCTGGTCGTGACCAACCATCACTGCGCCTACGGTTCGATCCAGTACAATTCGACCGAGGAGAACAACTATCTGGACGAAGGTTTCCTGGCCGCCAGTTTCGATGCCGAACTGCCCGCAGCGCCCGGTTCGCGCGTCTATGTCACCGTCGATCTGGACGATGTGACGGACGACGTCACGGGCGGTCTGTCCGACAGCCTGACCGGCGAAGCGCGCTTTGCGGCCATCGATTCGGCGCGCAAGGCGCTCGTGGCCGAGTGCGAAGAAGACGAAGGCCATCGTTGCCGCGTCGCGTCCTTCCATGGCGGATTGCAATACAAGCTGATCAAGCAGCTGGAGATCAAGGATGTCCGCCTTGTCTATGCGCCCGCCGGTCCGGTCGGCAAATATGGCGGCGACATCGATAACTGGATGTGGCCGCGCCATACCGGCGATTTCTCCTTCTACCGCGCCTATGTCGGTTCGGACGGCAAGTCGGCGGAGTATAGCGAGGACAATGTCCCGTTCGTGCCGCCGCATACGCTGAAGGTCTCCGGCGCGGGTCTGGACGATGGCGACTTCGTCATGGTCGCGGGCTATCCCGGCAGCACGTCGCGCTACACGCGGCTGGCCGAAGTGCGCAACACGTTCGACTGGGGCTACCCGACCTATCAGAAACTGATGGAAGACTGGATCGGGGCGATCGAAGGCGCGTCCGAACCCGGCAGCGACGCCCGGATCAAATACGAGTCGCGTCTGGCAGGCCTCAACAACTATATGAAGAATCTGGGGGGACAGATCGACGGGGCGCGCCGGGTCGGCCTGGTCCAGCGCCGCGCGCAGCGCGAAGCGGCGCTCAATAGCTGGATCGCGGCCGAGGCGCCCGATGCGGGTTATGCCGAAGCCATTCGCGCGCTCGACGCGCTCAGTGCGGAAAGCGCCCGGGCGCAACGGGCGAACTATTGGTACAACAACGCCACGCGTCCGCAGCTGCTCGGCGTGGCCCAGCGCCTCTACCGCCTGTCGCAGGAACGGCTGAAACCCGATGCCGAGCGCGAGTCCGGCTATCAGGAGCGCGACATGGACCGCATGCGCGAATCGCTGACGGCGCTGGACCGCCGTTACGATCCGACCGTGGACAAGGCGGAATGGATGACGTTCCTGCGCGGCTATCTCGCCCAGCCTTCCGCGCAACGCGTCGCCGCGCTCGACAATGCGTTGGGTCTGCGCGACGGGATGAGCGATGCCGCCCTGTCAGCGGCGCTCGACCGCTATTACGCGTCGAGCCGTCTCGGCGATCTGGACACGCGTCTGGGTCTGATGGACGCAACACCCGATGCGCTGGAAGCCAGTGCCGATCCGTTCATGCGCTTGGCCGTCGCACTCTACGATCACGAACTCGCGATGGAAGCGGCGTCCAAGGACCGGGCCGGCCGCCGTGCGGTCTTGCAGCCCAAATATATGGAGGCGATCATCGCCTGGCAGAAGGACCAGGGCTTCACCGCCTATCCGGACGCCAACTCCACCCTGCGCGTGACCTACGGCAACGTCATGGGTGGCTCGCCCAAGGACGGGATGCGCTACGATCCCTTCACCAAGTTGGAAGGCATATTGGAGAAGGATACGGGCGAGGATCCGTTCAATTCCCCGGCCGAGCAGCTCGCGCTGATCCGGGCAAAGGATCATGGACCCTACAAGCTCGACTCCATCGATTCCGTCCCCGTCAACTTCCTGACGGATCTGGATTCGACCGGCGGCAATTCCGGTTCGGCCACGCTCAATGCGCGCGGCGAACTGGTCGGCCTGCTGTTCGACGGCACGATCGAGAGCGTGAACTCCGACTGGGACTTCGATCCGCGCACGACGCGGTCCATTCATGTCGATAGCCGCTACATGTTGTGGGTGATGGACAAGCTGAACGATGCCGATCACCTGCTCGATGAAATGGACATCGTCGGCGCGCGTGGACAGTCGATGCGTTAGGGCCCGGTCATCAACGAAGCAAGAAAGCCGCCCCTCCGGGCGGCTTTTTCTTAGCGGAACAGCGGTTCGTCGAAGGACCGCAACTTGCGCGAATGGAGCGTGCCGGCGTCCGATTCCTCGCGCAATATGTCGATCGCCCGCAAGCCGATCTGCAAATGCTGCTCGACGCGTTCCTGATAGAAGGCGTCCGCCATGCCGGGCAGCTTGATCTCGCCGTGCAGCGGCCGGTCCGACGCACACAGCAGCGTTCCGTAGGGCACGCGGTAGCGATAGCCGTTCGCGGCGATGGTCGCAGACTCCATGTCGATGGCGATGGCGCGCGACTTGTTCAGATCGACGGCGTAATCCTCGAAGGCCAGCTCCCAGTTGCGGTCGTCGGTCGTCACGACCGTGCCGGTCCGCAGCAGCGCCTTCAGCCGGCTTTCATCCACACCCGAGACGTCGCTGACGGCTTCGGACAGCGATAGCTGCACCTCGGCCAGGGTCGGCAACGGGATGTGCGGCGGCAGGACGTGGTCCAGCACCTTGTCCTTGCGCAAGTAAGCGTGGGCCAGCACGTAGTCGCCCAGCCGTTGCGTCCGGCGCAGCGCGCCGCAGTGGCCGATCATCAGCCAGACATGCGGTCGCAGCACGGCGAGATGGTCCGTGATCGTCTTGGCGTTGGACGGACCCACGCCGATATTGACCAGCGTGACGCCGCGATGGCCGTCGCGGACCAGATGGTAGGCGGGCATCTGCGGCACCTTGGCGATGGGATCTTGGCTCGGCACGCCGTCGGCCGCCGTTTCGCGCCCGCCCGGTTCGACCAGCTTGCTCGCCCGTCCCGCCTTCACCTCGTCCACCGCCCAATCGACGAACTCGTCGACATAGCGCTGATAATTGGTGAACAGGATGAAGTTCTGGAAGTCTTCGGGGCGGGTCGCCGTGTAGTGGCGGATCCGGTGCAGCGAATAGTCGGTTCGTTCCGCCGTGAACAGCGCCAGCGGCATGGCGGTGCTGCGGTCCAGAATGTCGCGCCCGTCCACGATGTTGTCGTTCGTCGCGACCAGGTTGGGCGTGTAGAAATAGGTCGGCAGGGCTTGGCGGGCTTCCAGGTCCAGCCCGGCCGTCGCGGATTCCAGCGCGAAATTGAGCGGGATCGGGCTGTCGGACAGGCCGACCTGCACCTTGGCGGAGAACTGTTTCAGCACCTTGGCGATCTGCAGTTCCAGATAGGGGCGGAACAGATGCGGCTGGGTGATGGTGGTGGAGAATTCGTGGCGGCTGGCGACGCGGCCCAGCGCCAGATTGCTGGTCATGACCGCTTCTTCGGCCGGGATCGAAACGGTGATTTCGGGATAGACGGCATGGACGGTGTCGAGGCTGTCGATGCGTCCTTCGGCATAAGCGTCGAAACGGGCCCGCAAAAGCGAGACCTGCTGGTCGTACAGCTCGACGAGCCGGTCCACGGCATCGCTGGGTTGGGTGTCGGTATGGGTATCGTCTGACATATTGGTCGCCTTTTTCTTGTTCTTATGGCTTGGGATACGAATAAAATTCGCCGTCCTTAACGGGACGGACCGGCTTTGCCAAGCAAGCGTGACGGCGGCGTGTCAGTCTGATGAGGCGTCTGCGAAGCGCGGCACGGAGACCTGACGCGCGCCCGCGTCGCGGATGGCCCCCTTGCCGCGTTCGGTCATGTCGCTGACGAATTTGAATTGGTCGCGCATGTCGAACGGGTAGGCCTTGAGGCTGTATTTGGTCGCGAACTCCGTTTCCTTCAGCACGACCAGCACCGGTTTGCGGTAGTCCAGATAGGCGCTGGTCAGGGCGACATCGACCAGTTCGCGGCGCACATCGGCCGCGTCGTGGTCCGGTTCCAGATAGAAATCGGCGACGCACATCAGCGTCTGCGACCCCGTATTGGCATTGGAGATGTTGTGCGACCAGATCATATCGTGCGGGACGGTGATCACGTCGTCCGCCGCCGTGCGCAGCCGGATGGCGCGCATGCCCAGGCTGATGACCTCGCCGTAATCGCCTTCGATTTCGACCCAGTCCCCGGGCCCGTAGGGCCGTTCGAAAATGGCGACGATGCCCGCGATCAGGCTGCTGACATAGTCCTTGAAGGCAAAACCGATGGCCACGGAGGCCGCGCCCGCAATGACCAGGAAGTTCTGCAATGTGATGTTGAAGATCAGCGGCGTGATCCACAGGATCGCCGTGACGATGATCGCCATGCGCAAGATTGGCACGGCCCGCAGCAGATAGAGGCGCAAGCGGCTGGGCGCCCGGTCGGCCAGGAAGGGGATGATGCGGCGCACAAGCCAGACCGCAGCGAAGCTGAACAGCAGGATCAGCGCGATCTGGACGAAGCTGATCTCCTGCAGGTCGTTCAACAGGTTGGCGGCCCGCTCCCGTGCCATATCGGCCTGTTCTTCCATCTAGAGCACGTCCACCGGATAACCGTTGTTCTTCAGCCCGTCGCGCACGGCCGGGTAGGCGGCGGGGTGGCAACGGTAGAGCCCGTCCGTTTCATCGATCAGTCCGCCCCGCAGAAGCGATGACAAAACGTTCGTGTAGGTGACCAGTGGGACGGTCTGCACGATCTGGTCGTCCGTCAGCCCGCCATGGATCAACAGCGCATGCAGGATCAGCAGCGCGTTCTGGTCGCTGCGGCTGGGCACGGACGGGCTTTGCAATTCGGCGACCCAGAGTGTGTTCGGCTTGCAGTCCCGCATCGCGTCTTCGTCGTCATGGATCGGTATTTCTGTCCGCAGGCTGTCGCGCCAGAGATGCCATGCGACCCAGGGAATGCCGAGGCTGCGCTTGGCCAGATCGGTCATGAAGCTCGACACTTCCGCCTCGCCGTCGCCGTTGCCGAACACGTCGCGGCCTGTCGCGGCGGCGCGGAAGCACAGGGCGGTCTCGTCAGCCGGCGCGTGGGCCAGCGTGCCGAGCCAGGCGCGCAGCCGTTCGCGGTCATAGGCCCGGAAAGTCACGGGATCGCTGAACACCAGGTCGATCTCGCAGCTTTTGCGCAGAAACTGCCACGCCCAGCTGTTGCAGCCGACGATGAGGCTGCGTTCCATCCGCGCCATGCGGTCGATTAAGATGCGCATGCGCACCAGTCCGTCGCGCGTGCGCAAGAAATGACGTTCCAGCTTCGGCACGACGAGCGGTTCGGCGGAAGCTGTGTCCAGCGCGTCGAGTTCGCCGACGCCGCGGTCGAGCCCGAAGACAGGCAATCCGCGGTCTCCGGCCCAGCGTCCGAGCAGGTCTTCGCGGTCGCAGGGCGGCAGGACGATGGTCTGGTGGCGGGGTCCGTTCTCCGGAGCGTCCAGCCATCCGCTCAGCGTTGCGTCCAATTCCGAAACGACGGGCTGATGCGCCGGCGGTTCGGACAGGTCGTCCAGAAGCGCCTGTGAGGGCCGTTCCAACCGGCCTGTATCGATCCCGGAGGCATCGCCGCGATTCAGCAGGGGTCGAACGGCCTCGCGCAGCCGGTCCAGCCCCCTGTTCACGGGCGTGCTGGGCCAGTCATATTTGCCGAGCGATCGAAACGGGATGGTGTTCATCGAGCCAAACCCACCCCCATGTCGTGAAAGCCTTGCATGTTCGAAAGTCTTACTGCCGGTTCGAGCGTCTGTCGCCTGCAATCCCGGACCCGCGGGAAAAAATTTTCCCGTGAGCCTAGAAGGTCTGGCCGAAACGGAAGAAGAATTTTAGGTCTTCATTGCTGCCATAGGCCGTGCCGAGGAAAACCGGGCCGAGCGGTGTCTCCGCACCCAGGTAGAGCGACCCGGAATACACATCCCTGTTGGCAAGCCCGAAGTCATCCGCCTCGACCCTGCCATATTCGGCCAGAGCCCCGACATAGACCGGTATGTCAAACAGGAAGCCCGTCTCTGAAATGCGGTGATACGCCTCGACGGAACCGAATGTCAGCGTCTCCATCTGCAGCGAATCTTCCAGGAATGCGGTGAGTTGGCGAAAGCCGCCCAGTTCGAAAGCCGAATCCGTTCCGAGGACGACATCGTCTGCAATCAGATCCCCATAGCGCGCGTTCAGCAACATACCGATTTCGCCGATCTCGAAGGCATAGAGCAGATCCGTTTCGAGGCGGATGGAGTCGATGTTGAAATCGCCGGCTTCAGCGGTATCGAATTCTTCCATGAACTGCTGGCCGCGCCCGCGAAGACGCAGTCCCCGCGTCGGCCAGTCCAGGCGATCCAGCGTGTCGACCGCGACATAGGCACCGACCGATGCGCTGCTGTAGGACAGGGTTTTGAAATCGGTGAGGGAGGTGACGATGTCGCTCACGGAATTGTGGCGGTATTCGGCTTCGAGCGCAACCAAACCCCATTGGGAAAGTTCGCGGCCCAAGCGGGACCGCGCGCCGTAACTTTCGATCTTGAAATCGCCTATCCTCTTTTCGCCTTCGTTGATCGTCTTGAGTTGCGAGACCGCGAAGATTTCCGGCTGGAAGAAATAGCGCGTATGGCGGCCGAAGGGCTGGTAGAATTCCAGACTGACCCCATTGTCCGTTCCGATTTCGGTCGAGAGCGTCAGATCCGCCCCCAATCGGTTCAGGGGTTGGCGCGTGACCTGCGCCAGAAGCGAATAGGTCGACCCGCCTTGGAAGTCGTTCGTCGCGTTGACGCCGATCCGCGCCCGGTTGCGCCCAAGCGGGTGCCGTCCGACACGCAAGGTGGGCCGTCCTTCATTGTAACCCAGATCGACTTCGCCGACGCCGCCGAACGAAGCGAGCTCGCGCAAGCGACGTCGGACGATTTCCGGATCCGGGTCCTCGGCATCCAAGGCCGAAAGGCGCGAAATGAGGACGGTGTCGTCCAGCTCGCTTTCGTTGCGGATGTCCGCTGCGATCCGGGCGACCCGTTTTTTCGGCGCCGCGCGATCGCGTGCCGGAGCGGCCCTCGCCTTGATGGCCAGCAATGCGTCGGCATGGTCCTGCCCGACCGCACGGCCGGCTTCCAGGCCTTCCTCCGCCCGGTCGTAGCCGGCCGTGGCGATGCCGAGCGTATTGGCGAAGATGTAGAGGTCATCCTCGCTCAGCTTGGCTTTGTCGGCTTGGGCGTTGTTGTAGATCAGCAGGGTCGTGATCTGGCGCAGCGTATCCACGACCGTCCCCAGATTTTCGGCGGATTGGGGCAGGCCGGTCGTATCTATGGCTATAACGATGTCCGCGCCCATGTCCTGGACCGTCTGGACCGGCAGGTTGGATGCCACGCCGCCATCGACATAGGTGACGCCGTCGATCCGGCGCGGTGCGAAGACCCCGGGAACCGCCATGCTGGCCAAGATCGCCTCGACCAGGTCGCCGTCCTTGAATGCGACCGCTTCGCCGGTATCGAGCCGGGTGGCGACGACTCGCAAGGGAATGCCGAGCGCATCGAAATCCGTGTTCAGGGGAACGCCGCGAAGAAGGCGCCTGTAGAGGCTCTTCAGGCCCTGCATGGACCGCATTCCGCCGGGAACCACGATCTTACCTTCGTTCAGTCCCAATATGTCGCCGGAAAAATATTCTTCTTCCCGTTCCTTTTCGATAAAGGACTTGTCGCGCCTCGCCAGGTCGCTGCGGAAAATCGTGCCCCAGTCTTCCCGCTCCAATATGTCGGCGATTTCATCGGCGCTGTAGCCGGCGGCGTAAAACGCTCCCACGACGGCGCCCATGCTCGTGCCGGCGATGCAGTGCACCGGGATGTCGAGGTCTTCCATGATCTGCAGCACGCCGACCTGCGTGCTCGCCTTGGCGCCGCCGCCGCTCAGGACCAGTCCGACATCCAAACCGTCCCGGTCGTCATCGTCGCAGGCCAAAGCCGGGAAGGCGGAGGCCAGCCAGGCGCATGCCGTCAAGGCGATCGCACGGTGCCCTGTTCGTCTCAGGAAAGAAGAGGTCATATCGGTATGGCGTTGTGCGGAACGGAACGGGGTCGCGTCAACACCTGCAATGTCGCCGCATCGAGCGGACGTTTGAATTTCAGCCCTGCATAATGGGCGTTGGTCCAGCGGACCTGCGCCTTGTGCCAGTTGCCGCCCAATTCGATACCGATCTCGGCCCCGTCGGTGATCGTTCCTCCGTGCCCGAGTTTGGCGCCGTTCATCGACACATCGATCAGGCGCATGGCCTGGGACGAGCCGTTCATGAAGACCATGACCGGCCGATCCAGCATCCGGCGCGCCTCCCGTACGGTGCGACGGCGTAGCCTGCGTTGCGCCAGAAAGAGGAAAGCGGCCAGGAGCACGCCCAGCACGGCCATGACGAAGACCATCATGTCGGCACGAACGATGGCGCCCCGGCCGAAATAGGCGCCTGTCCCGCTCGGTTCGGACGCTGTGGGCCGGTTGCGTCCCGGTGTGCCCGACGCGGCCGGATTGGCGGCTTGTCCAAGCGAGGAAGACGGCCCGCCATTCTGTCCGCCCTGCATACCCTCTGACGCCCTTGCGCCGAGACTGGAGCCGAGATCGGAATTTGGATCCATAGCCTCTGGCGCGTCCGTGCGGCAGCTCCAGCGGGCTTCCAGCGACGACAGGCTGGCGAACAGCTGCGGGGTCACGCGACCGTCCAACGCCAGACGCGCATGGGCGTCATGGCCGTTCTGGATATTGGCGGCGGCTTCCCGCAGCCCCGAAACGTAGCCGGTCAGGGCGCGTCTCTGGTCGGTGGGCAAGGCGTCAGGCCCGCCGGGGATAAGGTCGGGAAGGGAGAGCCCGGCAACGACCCTGTCAAGGCGCGGCGCCAGGTCCGGCGTCGGTGCGCCGATCTCCAGCGCCTGTGTCAGCGACAGGCTCTCGACCAGACCGTCCAGCTGCCCGCAGACGTCCTGCGCGAAGGCATGGGGCGAAACGCCCGCGACGGCGGCGAGCCCGAGCATGGCGGCTTGGATGGTGCGGTGCGGAGACATGATGCGCCGTGTGTCGCCGGACACGGTTAAATTAGGCTTTATACCGGACCCGGTTCACAGCGGGTCCGGCATGGACGCGTCGGGCTATTTGGCCTCGTAGGTCCGGATCAGCTCGTCCATGAACCGCACGCCCCAGCCGGCATGGCCCTTGGGCGCGGTCGGCGTGGCGCTCTCGCGCCAGTCCACGCCGGCGATGTCCAAGTGGACCCAGGGCTGGTCTTGGGCGACGAAGGTGCCGACGACGGCGGCGCCGATGGACGCGCCCGGCGACCCGGCCGTGGATTTGATGTCGGCGATGTCGGAGTCGATCTGGTCGAAGTGGCTGTCATGCAGGGGCAGAGGCCAGACTTCTTCGCCGGCGCGCTTGCCGACCTCCATCATCTCCATGGCCAGGTCCCAGTCGCGCGTCAGCATGGCGCCGTAGTCGTCGCCCATGGCGCGGGCCGCGGATCCCGTCAGGGTCGCGATGTTGACCAACAGTTCTGGGTCGTATTTGGCTTGAGCATAGGCGACGGAGTCGGCCAGCAACAGGCGCCCTTCCGCATCGGTGCTCATCACTTCGATCGTGGTGCCGTTATAGGTGGTCAGCACGTCGCCCGGACGGATCGCGCTTGGACCCGGCATGTTCTCGGCCAGCGGCATTAGCCCGACGACATTGACGTCCGCGCCGCGCTTGGCCGTCGCCAGCAGCGTCCCGGCCACGGCGGCCGCGCCGGACAGATCGGACTTCATCAGCCATTGCCCCGCATTGGGCTTCAGGCTGATGCCGCCTGTATCGAAGGTGATGCCCTTGCCGACGAGGGCGATCGGCGCGTCGGACGCCGGCGCGCCGCGATATTCCAGGATCAACAGGCTCGGATCGTGAACGGACCCCTGACCGACGCCGAGAATGCCCCCCATGCCTTCGCGTTCCAGTTCACGCAGACCCAGCACGGTCAGGCGCAGGTTCGGCACGCCGCGCGCCGCCGCCTGAACGCGCTTGACGAATTCCTCGGGATAGACGCTCATGCCGGGTTCGTTGCCCAGATCGCGCGTCAGGGTGACGCCGTCGATCAGGGCAGTGTATTCGCGGTCCATGCGCGACTGGTCCGCCGCCGGATTGGACACGATGAACTTGACGTCGCGGTCGTCGTCCGGCCGGTCGATCACGCCCTTCTGCCCGGTCATGCCGGTTTTGTAGGTCGTGAACGTGTAGTCGCCCAGACCGTAGCCGACGGCGATCTCGGATGCCGGGGTCGGCACCGACGTGTTCAATCCGGCCGTGACGACGGCCAGGTTGCCGTCGCCGGGTGCGGCTGCGGTGTGGCCGCCCAGATCGTGCAGCTGGCGGCGGGTCAACGGCCCGTCGCCCGTGCCGATCACCGTCACCGCGTCGAAGTCGCCCAGCCCGTAGAAGGTCTTGTGCGTGCCGAAGCCGCCGTCGAAGCCGGAGGCGCGGATCGCGCGGTTCAGCGCATTCAGATCGGACGTGCCCATCATGTCGCCGATAGCGGGCAAGGACAGGCCGTCATTGAGGTAGAGGACGACATTGTCGGCCTCCGTGCCCTTGAGCGACCCGAAGGTGACGGTGTCGGCGGCCATTGCAAGCGGGGCGGCGGAGAGGGCGAGCGCCAGCGATCCGGCGATGATTGATGTGCGTTTCATGGAAGAGCGTCCTTTCTTTGGTCTTTCCGGCAGAATGACGCGTCAATGGCGGTCTGCCAACCTATACGGTCTATAGGCTGTCCCTTTCGGCGGTCGGGCCCGGCTCCAGCACGTCGGCGGCGGCCTGTGTCAGCAACTCGCCGATCGTCTGGAATTTCTCGGACAGAGGCGAGGTCGGCCGCCAGATCAGGGCGATATCGCGTTCGGCTTCGGGCGCGTCGATGCGGCGCACGGCCAACCCGGGATCGTCATAGGCTTCGGAGCGCATGTAGAGGCTGGGCATGATCGCGACCGACCCGCCCATCGCGGCCATCTGGCGCACCGCATCCAGGCTGGTACCCTCATACTCCGTGCTGATCTTCGCCCCCGCCATATCGGCCAATCGGCGCACGATGATCGATAGCTTGTGGCCGTAGCCCAGCGTCAGCAGATCGCGCCCGGCCAGATCGGCGGCCGGGACGGGTCCGGATATGCGCGCCAGCGGATCGTCCGGCGCCACGCCGAGATAGAGGTCTTCGTGGAACAGGGTCATGATGCGCATGCCGACATGGTCCTCCGGTGTGGAAATGATCACGTCGAGGCGGCCGTCCTCCAGATGGGCGTGCAGATCGACCGTCCGTTCCTCGCGCACGACGATGCGCAGGTCCGGATAGAGCCGGTGCAGGCGCCGGACCGCCAACGGCAACAGGTAGGGCCCGATGGAGGGCAGGGTGCCGAGCCGGATGCGCCCCGCCAGGGTCTGCCCGGCTTCGCGCGCCGTGGTGCGGAAGGCGTCCATGTCGCGCAGGATGATGCGCGCCCGGGCCGCCAGCTCTTCGCCGATCGGGGTCAGCGGAGCGCCGCCGCGGCCGCGTTCGACCAGGACCGTGCCCAGTACGTCCTCCATGTCGCGAAGCTGCGTGGACAGGCTGGGCTGCGAAACATGGGCGAGCTTGGCTGCACCGGAGAAGGTTCCGGCTTCGTCGATGGCGACCAGATATTGCAGCTGGCGCAAAGTCGGTTTCATGAAAGTGCACGCCCCTCGAATACGGGCGAGACGCCCGGATTGCGTATAGGCTTGGCCTATAAGCTATATTCGATACTTATGCTAACCCTAAAACCGATCCATGCGTATCTTTGTCGAGCGAACACGAAAGGAGATCAGACCATGTTTCGCCTGACATCTGCAACCACCCCCGTTCCGGGCCATGCCGGGTCCGCCCCGTCCTGGCGATCACACCCGGCCGACCGGGTGGGTTTGCCCGATCGCTTCGAAAACGTTCCCTTGCGTCTGTCGAGCCGGCGCCGCAAATCCCGCGTCGCCGTTCAGGTCAACGGCCTCTGATATCCGCTTGTGTCGAGCAACGGAAAAGGGCCGGGGCCGGCTTCGTCGCACCATGGGCGCGACGGCATGATGGCCCCATCCTTTCCGGGCGCGAAGATGCCACCCTCATGCTTCGCGCCACTTTCCAAGACCGTGTCCGGCATCCCTACCGGACGCGGTCGTTCGCTTGTTTGTGGACCTGTCGCTTAACTCCGGATAAGTCATTCACAAGCTCCATTTGAAATCATAGCAAAAGTTAAGTTCAGCGGTTCTCTCCTGTCGCCCGATCGACTAGGCCTATGCCGTAACGTTTACAGAAAGCCCCGTCATGAGCGACAATCCGGCCCTAAGATCGCCGTCCCGCACGATCCGTACACGCGTCATGGATTTCATCCATCTGGAAGCGTCGGGCGGCATCGTGCTGATGTTCACCGCCTTGCTGGCGCTGATCGCCAACAATTCGCTTCTGGCATCGGGCTACTCCGGCATCCTCAACACGCCGGTCGTCGTGCAGTTCGGCGCCTTCGAGATCGCCAAGCCGTTCCTGCTCTGGATCAATGACGGATTGATGGCGATCTTCTTCTTCCTCGTCGGGCTGGAGATCAAACGCGAGGTGCTGGACGGCGAACTGTCGTCCCTCGACAAGGCGTCCCTGCCGCTTTTCGCCGCCGTCGGTGGCATCGCCGCTCCGGCGCTGGTCTATCTTTTCTTCAACTACAACGATCCGGTGACCGTGTCGGGTTGGGCCATTCCGGCCGCGACCGACATCGCGTTCGCGCTGGGCATTCTGGCGCTGCTGGGGCCGCGGGTCCCCGCGTCGCTGAAGATCTTCCTGCTGGCCGTGGCCATCATCGACGATCTGGCGGCCATCATCATCATCGCGCTCTTCTACACCGAAAACCTGAGCCTGGTCGCCCTGTCCTGGGCGGCGGCCGGCACGGTCGGCCTGTTCGCCCTGAACCGGTTCAAGGTCATGCGCATCCTGCCTTACGCGCTGATCGGCATCTTCGTCTGGGCGGCCGTGTTGAAGTCCGGGGTCCACGCGACCTTGGCGGGCGTCATCACCGCGCTGGCCATTCCGCTGGCCCGGCCGAACCCGGACGAGCCGTCACCCTTGCGCCGGGCCGAACACGGTCTGCACATCTGGGTCGCCTTCTTGATCCTGCCGCTCTTCGCCTTCGCCAATGCGGGCGTTTCGCTGGCCGGATTGTCGTTGGCCGACGTGCTCGCCCCCGTGCCGCTCGGCATCGCGCTGGGCCTGTTCTTCGGCAAGCAGATCGGCGTGTTCCTGCTGTCTTTCGTGGCCGTTAAAATGGGGCTGGCCAAGCTGCCGCAGGGCGCGAACTGGATGCAGGTCTACGGCGTCGCCTGCCTGACCGGTGTCGGCTTCACTATGTCGCTCTTCATCGGCACGCTCGCCTTCGACGATGCCTATCTGCTCAACGGCGTGCGCCTGGGCGTGCTGATGGGGTCCATCGCGTCCGGCCT
The DNA here is from genome assembly GCF_947498175.1 of uncultured Algimonas sp. Classification (GTDB taxonomy): domain Bacteria; phylum Pseudomonadota; class Alphaproteobacteria; order Caulobacterales; family Maricaulaceae; genus Litorimonas. Next base: position 104,766 of record NZ_CANMJB010000002.1, read on the forward strand.
GCTGGGTTACTTCCTGTTACGGATGTCGTGCAAGGACTGCCCGACCGACGATTCCGTCGTGGACGCGATCGAGGAACTGGGCGAAGAGGTGCGCGAAGCGACAGGCAGTTCGGCTTAGGCCGGATTCGCGTCGGATACGCACTGGAGACATGATGGCAAGTTCTGCGGAAACCCCGTCCATTGACGTGGTCGACACCGGGGCCGGCGAAGGGACGGCGGGCGGCAAGAAACTCGCCCGCAATCTCGGCCTGTTCGACGTCTATTCGATCTCGACCGGCGCGATGTTCAGCTCGGGACTGTTCCTGCTGCCGGGCATCGCGGCCGCCGCGACCGGCAATTCGGTCTTCCTGGCCTATTTCTTCGCCGGGTTCCTGATCCTGCCCGCCATGTACTGCATGGCGGAACTGGCGACCGCCATGCCCAAGTCTGGTGGAACCTACTATTTCCTCGACCGGGCCATGGGTCCGCTGGTCGGAACGATCGGCGGGTTCGGCTCCTGGATCGCGGTCGTGTTCAAGGCCGCCTTCGCCCTGGTCGGCATGGGCGCCTATATCGGCATCTATCTCGACCTGCCATTTTCCATCACCGCCATGGTCCTCGCGATCGCCTTCGGCTTGATCAATGTTTTCGGCGCGAAGGAGACAACCAGGCTGCAACGCTGGCTCGTCACCACGCTGGTCGTCATCCTGCTGGGCTTCACGCTGCTGGGTCTCGTGGCCGCCTCGCGCGGGCCGGAGCCGTTCCTGCAGCTCAATGCCGATTACGGCGACTTCTTCCTGTCCGGCACGGTCGGCTTCGTCTCGACCATCGGGCTGGTCTTCGTGTCCTATGCGGGCCTGACCAAGCTCACCAGCGTGGCCGAGGAAATCAAGGATCCGGACCGCAACATCCCGCTCGGCATGACCCTGTCGCTCCTGACGGCGACGGTGCTCTACACGCTCGGCACCTTCGTGCTGATCAAGGTGCTGGAACCCGAAGCCCTGTTCGGCAGCCTGACGCCGATCGCCGATGCGGGCCGGGTCTTCATGGGCAACTGGCCGCTCGACCTGGGCGTGATCCTGATCGTCGTCGCCGCCATCGCCGCTTTCGCGTCGACCGGCAATGCCGGGATCATGAGCGCGTCGCGCTACCCCTACGCCATGGCCAAGGACAAACTGCTGCCGGACCGATTCGGCACGCTGGGCAAGTTCAAGACGCCGACCGTATCGATCATCTTCACCGTCCTCGTCATGATCGCCGTCATCGCCATCTTCGACGTGGCCGAGGTCGCCAAGCTCGCCTCCGCCTTCCAGCTGCTGCTGTTCATCTTCGTCTGCATCGCCGTCATCGTGATGCGCGAAAGCCGCATCCCGACCTACAAGCCGGGTTTCCGCACTCCGCTCTATCCGTGGGTGCCGATCGCGGGCGTGCTGATCGGGTTCTGGCTGATCATCGAGATGGGCGTGCTGGCCATCGGATTCACGGGCATGCTCGCGATCCTGGGCGTGCTCTGGTACAATTTCTACGCCTCCAAGCGGGTCGAGCGCCGCGGCGCCATCTTCCACGTGGCCGACCGCATGGGCCGCAACGTCTATGAGGGGCTGGAACATGAATTGATGACCATCATCAACGACCGGACCCAGGGCGAGAACCTGTCCTACGAGGCCGTCATCGCGCGGTCCCTCGTCACGGACTTCCGCTACGGCCGCTACGATTTCGACCAGCTGGTCGATCTGATGGCCGAGGAAGGCGAAGATCGCTACGGCATGGCGCCGGATCTGACGCGGGCCATCATCGCGACCTTCCCGCCCGCCTTTCGCCCGATCAGCGACGGGGTGCGCCTGACCCGTTATGTCGATCCGCGCGTGACCGAACCGGAACTGTACATCTTCCGCTTCGGCCCCAAGGCCCGGATCGAGATCGACCTGCCCGACACGGACGATATCCACACATTGATGGTGCTGATCGCGCCGGCCAAGCCGGCCGGGCTCGACATGCGCATCGCCGGTCACCTGGCCGAGATCGTCCAGGGCGAAGGGTTCGAGCGCCGCTGGCTGTCCGCCCAGTCCGAAGCCGAGCTCACCGATGTCCTCGTCCGTGACGACCACTTCCTCCACGTACCGGTCGAAAAGCTGCCACGCGTCAAGGCACAGATCGGCAAGACCGTCCGTGAACTGACCGGCATGGGCGATGTCGTCGTGGCGTTGATCGAACGGGGGTCCAAGACCATGATCGCGACGCCGGACAATGTGCTGATGGCGGGCGACATCGTTGCGCTGGTCGGCGAACCGGACGATCTGATCCGACTGCGCCGCGCCCCGGCCAAACAGACCCCCGAAGAGGAATAGACCGCGCCTATGGGCGCGGATGAGAGGGGAGGCTCATGACCGCACTCGACACGCTTCTCTCGCCGGTCGTGATGTTCTTCGCGCTCGGTCTGGTCGCCGCGCTGCTGCGCTCGCCGATGGACGTGCCGCAGGCCTTCGCCAAGGGTCTGGCCGTCTATCTGATGATGGCGATCGGGCTGAAGGGCGGCGTGGAGATGTCCAAGACCGCGATGGACGCGCAGGTCTTCGCCGTGTTCGGCGCGGGCATCGGTCTGTCGTTCGGGCTGCCGCTGATCGCTTATGCCGCTCTGCGCCTGACTAGCGGCCTGTCCAAGACCGATGCTGCCGCCACGGCCGGCCATTACGGCTCCATCTCCATCGTGACGTTCGTGGCCGCCATCGACGCGCTGCGCATCGCGGACATCCCTTCTTCCGGCTATCTCGTGGCCGTCGCCGCGCTCATGGAAACGCCCGCCATCATCACGGCACTCTGGCTCGCCCTGCGTGGGTCGAAAAAGGACGCGGCGGAGGATGCGGTGCGCGACCGGGGCGAGTTGGCCCGCGAAGTGCTGCTCAACGCGTCCATCGTCGTGCTGATCGGCGCGCTGTTGATCGGACTCACGGCCGGAGAGGACGGCTACGAACGGCTCGCGCCTTTCTTCACCGCGCCGTTCCAGGGCATTCTCTGCCTGTTCATGCTCGATATGGGTCTGAACGCCGGACGGGGCCTGCGCCGCGGCTGGCGCAAGCTGGGCGTCGCGCCGATCGCCTTCGGCCTCTATATGCCGCTGATCGGCGCCTCCATCGGTGCGGGCCTGGCCGTGTTGATCGGACTGCCGCCGGGCGACATGGTGCTGTTGATGGTGCTCTCGGCGTCGGCGTCCTACATCGCCGTGCCCGCGGCCATGCGGCTGGCCTTGCCGGAGTCCGATCCGTCCGTCTATCTGACACTCTCTTTGGGCGTGACGTTCCCGTTCAACATCGCGTTGGGCATCCCGCTCTATATCGGCGCCGCGACCCTATTGGCGGGAGGATGATGCCATGCCCCTGACAGCGAGCGGCAACGACAAGCTCCGCCTCGAACTGATCATCGAACGCCCGGCCTTGCGGCGGGCCGAAGACCTGCTGCGCGAAGCGGGCGTGACCGGCTGGACGGTCGTTCCCGCCATGAGCGGCTTCGGCGGCCAGACGCGCTGGTCGCGCGGCACGGACCTCAGCGGCTCGACCGACATGGTCGTGCTGATCTGCATCGCGGACGAGGATGCGCTCGAACCCGCACTCAAGCGCATCTTGGAGCTGCTCGACAAACGCATCGGCGTGGTCAATGTTTCCGACGTGCGCGTGCTGCGGCCGGGGCTGTTCTGACCTATTTGCGGTGCTTCTTCAGAAAAGCGGCGAGGTCGTCATAGAGCCCGTCGCGATTGGCGTGGGTGGCATAGGCGTTGGCTTGGCTGAACCATTCGCCGGTCGACGGCCGCACTTCCGCCAGCCCTTCCTTGAAATGTTCCGCGTTCAGCGGGACCAGATCGCCCGCCGCGTCGCTCTCCTCGATGGCATAGTCCAGTGCCGTATCGACCACGTCGATCAGGTCGGCACCCGAAAAGCCCGACGTGCGCGCCACGACGTCCGACAGGTCCAGCCCGTCCGCGACAGGCCGCCCGACCAGCGCGCGGTTCAGGATGAAGCGCCGCGCCACCTTGTCGGGCGGCGGCACGAACAGGGTGCGGCCGAACCGGCCCGGACGGCGGAACGCCCCGTCCAGCGACCAGGGCACATTGGTCGCTCCGAGCAGCAGCACGGCCTCGTTCTGGCCGTCGAACCCGTCCATTTCCGTCAGCAGGGCCGAGACGCCCGTATTGACGCGCGCATGGCTGTCATGCTGGCGCTTCTGGGCGATGGCCTCGACCTCGTCGAAGAACAGCACGGTCGGCGCGCGGCGGCGGGCCTCGTCGAAGATCTCGACGATGCGGTTTTCCGTGCCGCCGATGTAACGGTCGAGCAGGTCGGCGGCTTTGACATTGAGGAAATGGGCGTTGCACTCATGCGCCAGCGCGCGCGCCATCATGGTCTTGCCGCACCCGGGGGGCCCGTACATCAGCACCCCGCCGCCGGACTTGCGCTTGAAGCGCGCGAACAATTCCTGTTTCAGGAAGGGGTTGATGATGCGGCGGCGGACCTGTGTCTTGACGTCTTCCAGCCCGCCAATATCGTCGAAGCCGATGACCGGTCCCTTCGCCTTGGCGCGTCCGCCGGAGACCGGCGGCAAGGGCCGCGGCGCGCCGCCCGAAGACAGATGGGCCATGACCGGATCCCACGCGCCCGCCATCTCCAGCGCGCCCGCATCGCGCAACAGCCCGGCGACCTTGGTGCGCAGCTCGTCATCGGAATAGGCGTCCGGGTCGATCCCGGCCAGCCCGTCCACGATCAGCGCGCTGTCCGGCGCGGTCTCCAGCAACGCGACATAGCCGGCCAGCAGGCCGTCCGTTCCGGGGCTCGCATCGAGCGCGGCGCGCAGTTGGGCCACGCTGGCATTGAAACTCTCCGACATGATGCTTGGCCTCAATAATCCTTGGACAGTCCGACGGGGCGCTTGCGCGCCCGCCAGCGTCCGAAACTGCCGAACCCCCAGATGACGTAGAGCGCCCAGGCGACATTGGCCAGAACCAACACGCCGCCGATCCTGTTCGCCGTCACTTCCGACACGCCCGGGATCGCCCTGATCGGTGCCAGGATCGCGCCCAGAACGGCAATGGACAGAACGGCCAACAGATAGTTCGTGGCGATGCGGATGAACCACGGAAAGCGCGAGGTCAGCGATCCGGTCAGCGTGATGAAGAGCTGCGCGCCCCAGAAGGCCGGGATCAGGCCGAGAGTCGCCGCGAACCGTGTTTCCGCATAGACCGGACGGCGCGCCGGATCGACATCGATGGCTTGGCCCGCCAGCCGCCGCGCGGAGATGAGCCGCCCTTGCAGATAACGCACGACGGCCTGGTCGTGCAGCGTGTCGCCATCGACGCGGCCCGCTTCCAGATCCTGCTGCTGCAACTTGCCGAGCCGGTGGATATGGCCGGAGCCCGCGCGCGCCGTCTGCTCCAGCCGGTGCAGGTCGAACACGCCCCGATAGCCGTTCTTGCGGACTTGCCGGATGCGCTTGATGACGGCGCGGTTGCGGCTCGTCGTGGCGTCGAACATGAAGTTCGCGTCGTGGACCATCATCGGGTCGTCGGGGAAGTGGGCGATGGTCTGCGCCCGCGCCTGTTTCGCCAGCCCCGCCCGCCCAAGCCCGCCCAGCGCCCTGATCAGTTGCAGATGCGCCCAGCGGCAGTCCGGCACGCGGTTCAGACGCTCTTCGGTGATCCGCACGGCTTCGACCAGACGGTTCTTGTCGTGCAGGAGGTCGTTCTGCAGCTCATAGGCGTCGACATGGTCGGGCGCTATGTCGAGCGCGGCCTTGCAATGCCGGACCGCCGCATCGAGATTGCCGGCCCGGCGCATGGCGGCGCCGGCCGCGATCTCGCGGTGGAAATGGTCCATTGTCGCCATGCGCGTTGTCCCTTCGGAGCGAAACGGTAACGCGCCGCCGCGTTCCGCTCAATCCTGCATGCCAGAGAGGGCCAACAAAAAAACCCGCCACAAGGGCGGGTTTCTCATCTCGTAGCGGCGTGGGGACCTAGTGGTCGTCGCGGCGCTCGAACTCGGTCGCGGCGGCACAGGCTTCGGCGTGGGCTTCACGCAGCAACGTGGTGCCGGCGGCGTCGAGCTGGCCGTCTTCGATGCAATCCTCGATGCGGCTGGCCAGGAAGCGCTCGCCATTGGCGACGCTGCTCATCGCGCCGTGCTCGTCGTCGCGGAACACATTGGCGAAATTGACCCAGCCGCGATGGACTGCGCCGCGGGCCGTGCCGTGGGTGGACGGCTCGCCGCCCAGTTCGCGCACATGGTTCTGGACTTGTGCGATCAGTTTGGAGCGGTGCTCGGCGCGGTTGGCGAACTCGCTCTTCAGGGCGAAGCTGTCATCGGCTTCGTCGGCCGCTTCCTTGTAGCCCTTGTAGCTGTCGATCATCAGGCGCGTGACGTCGTTCAGCTCTTCGATCGTGTCTTCCTTGGTCAGAACGCCAGGGGTCGGTGTGTTGGTGATATCCATTTGGGGAAATCCTTTCTCTTTTCAGTGTGCGCCATTGCAACGGAAAGACCGGCGGGAATGTTCCGAAAACGGTTTTCAGCCCTGCAGGCGCAACCATCCGGAAAACGCCTCGCGCTCCGCCCGGTCCATGTGCAGGCCCTGTTTCGTGCGGCGGAACAGGATGTCGTCCGCGGTGCGCGCCCACTCATGTCTCAAGAGATAACGCGCTTCGGCCTCGCTCAGCTGTGCGCCGAATCGCCGCCCCAGTTTCGGGCTCGGACCGTCGCCCAGAACCAGCGTGATGCGCGTGCCGTAGGCCCGGCACAGATGGCGCAGCACGTCATCCGGCACGTCCGGATAGCGGGCGGCCTGGTCCCGTACGAAGCCGTCGAAATCGTCCGCCGGAATGTCGCCGCCCGGCAATTGCGCCTGCGCCGTCCAGTCGCCGCCCGCTTCGCCGTAATAGTCCGAGAGCTTTTCCATCGCATGTTCGGCCAGTTTGCGCGATGTTGTGATCTTGCCGCCATAGATGGACAGCACCGGCCGCTGTGCGGACAATTCGTCGATGTCGAGCACATAGTCGCGCGTGACGGCCGACGCGTTCTCGCTCTGGTCGTCATAGAGAGGGCGGACCCCGGCATAGGACCAGACCACGTCGCTCGCCGCGATGTCGCGTGCGAAATATTCGCTCGCCGCCGCGCACAGATAGTCCGTTTCCGCCGGGCTGACGTCCATCGGACCGGGCGCCGTATCCCACGGCACGTCGGTCGTGCCGATCAGGGTGAAGTCGCGCTCATACGGGATGGCGAAGACGATGCGGTTGTCGGCGTTCTGGAAGATGTAGGCATGATCGCCGGGAAAGAGCCGTTGCGTCACGATGTGGCTGCCCTTGATCAGGCGCAGCCCCGCCTCGTTGCGGTCCCGCTTGATCTTGAACAGCACCGCGTCCACCCAGGGCCCGGCGGCGTTGACGACGCCGCGCGCGATTACCTCGGTCCCGTCGGACAGCACGGCCCGGTAGCCTTCCGGATGGGCGGACAGCGCCGTCACTTCGACGCCGACGCGTATGTCCGCGCCGCGATTATGCGCATCGACCGCGTTCAGCACGACCAGCCGCGCATCCTCGACCCAGCAATCGCTATATTCGAACCCGGTCTTCAGCCGCGGGTCCAGCACGCCGGCATGGGGCGGCTCGTGCAGATCCACGGATTTCGTGCCGGGCAGCAACTCACGCCCGCCGAGATTGTCGTACAGTAGCAGGCCCAGCCGCAGCATCCAGGCCGGCCGCATCCCTTTTCCGTTCCGGCCCTTGTCATAGGGAAGGACGAAGCGCATCGGCCAGATGATGTGCGGCGCGGCGCGCAGCAGCACTTCACGCTCGATCAGGGCTTCGCGCACCAGGCGGAACTCGCCATATTCCAGATAGCGCAAGCCGCCATGGATCAGCTTGGTCGATGCGCTCGACGTGTGCCGGGCCAGATCGTCCTTCTCGCACAGCACGACGCTCAGCCCGCGACCGGCCGCGTCGCGCGCGATCGCCGTTCCGTTGATGCCGCCGCCGATGACCAGCAGGTCGCACGGTGAATGACCCGAAGAGCTCATGGGGGCGCGCATAGCGCAGGGGCGGGCGGTGGCAAGCGGGCGCGCCCACAAGACGCGCCTGATGGGTGCGCCGGACCGGTCAGGCGGCGGACGCTTCCAGATCGGACAGTTTCGACAGCATGGCGGCCGCGGAATCCTTGATTTCCTTGGCATAGGTCTTGAGGTCGCGGGCCTGGCCGCTGTCGCACACGCTGAGGATCAGATCGGCGAGAAGCTGGTTTCGGGCGATGTCGCCGCGCAGGCCGTCCACCGTGGCCTGTGCGTTATCCGCCATGGCGCAATTCTCCTCTTCCAGTTTGCGCCGGGCCTCGCGTTCGGCGACCTCCGCCGTGATGTCGCGCGACGAGGCGATGATCATGCCGTTCAGCTGTCCGCCCTTCACGGCGCTGACCTTGACGCGCCAATGCTTCATCGTGCCCTGGGCCGTCGGGCAAGGGGCTTCGAAGGTTGCACCCATGCCGCGCCGCGCCGCGTCGACCGCATCCTTCAGGGTTTCCTTGAGGTCCGTGGGCCAGAGGGCCCACCACATCTGGCCCTCGACCTTATCAAAATCCTCGATTTCCATGACCGTCATGCCGTTCTCGCTCATGAAACGCAGCTCGCCCGTATTGTCGAGCAGCTTGACGCATTCCGGCGATTGGCGAAGCATCGCCTGGGCGACACCGCCGTCGATGCCGTCGTGGATGGTGGATTTCTGAGCGGACATGCAGACCTCGTTCGCTGGGTTTCAATACGATCTAGTTTAAAACCGTGAATCAAATCCTGATGAGGCTCCGATAAGGCGAAGAGGGCTCGAAAGATTTTCCCGGTCCGGCGGCCCGCCTGAATTTCCGCCTGAAACGCCGCCCATGCAAAAGAATGGTAAAAAACGTCCGCGTCCATCCGCCCCGCAAACGCCGCCGCCATGGCGCTTTTGCGTCGCCCCATCCGCGGGAATGCGGAAATATCGCCGAATCGATCCGCGCCAATGCCGGGCGGCCCTATAACGGAATGGTCCGCAACAGACACGAGGGGGAAGCCTGTTCCTTCGGCGTTGCGGGCGGTGGAGTGCGGTTTCCGGATGGGGCGAACGACCCATCCGCCGCCGGACGTGCCGGGGAAGATCCGGCCGCCTGGCGCGCGGAAACATCCGGAGGCGGACGAGGCGCGGTCGCAGGCTGATCGCATCCCGTCCCGAGCCGCGCACCGCCGCAAAGCCGTCGGGGCGACCCGTTGGCGGAGCGTGCGCCTTGGAGCCTCCGACGGATGCGTTGTCCGAAGGAGGGGAGACCGTTCCAGCCAATGAACCGACCCCGCCGACGATGCGGCGCGTGCGCCAGCACGCTCCATCCGCGCGGGCTCCGGCCTGTTGTAAATTAGTGTGTTCTTGCTTCCATCCATCAACGGATCGGAGCCCGCGCCTCGTGTCCCTTCTATCGGGACGATGACCCATGCCGGACCGGGCCCAAAGCCCGCAACCCGGTCGCACCGTCCCGCATGAGTAAAGCACGATCACCCTCATCCCGGACCCGATCCGGGGCCCTCGCGGGGCGGCCATGACGGCCGAAACGTTCGGGGGATGAGGAACGAAGGAAAACAGATCCGGCGATATGCCGGACCGACAGAAAGCAGAAGGAAACCCATCATGCGAGTCCCCAATGACGACGATAACCGCCCCGTACCCTACAATGCCGCGCGCTGCCGCGAGACGCGGCGGATGCGCAACAAGGTGGACGAGTTGCTGGACCGGATCCGGGCCTTGAAACGGGAGCTGGCGGAGACGCGGGCCGACTTTTCGGACGAACGCGAGGCGATGATCGCGCAGCTGGAAAGCCCTGAGACGACGCGCGACATCATGATCGTGGCGCAGCACCTGCTGCGCGAGGAAGTGATCGCGGCGATCGGCCTGCTGGCGCCGCGCGGGCTGTGTCCGCAATGCGGCGGGCTGGGACGCGGCATGACGAACGGGCTGCTGGTGAAACGGATCAACGACTATTGCGCCGCGCACGGTCTGCCCGAAGACAGCGAACCGGTGGACGACTCGTCCTGGCCGCATGTCGGGGCGGGCTACCCGCGCATCAATGACTGGCTGCGCCAACCGGAGCGGCCGCGGCTGGAATCGTCGGGTCTGATCTGGTGACCGCGCGGTGCGCGTCAGCTCGTCCCGGCAAGCGGCAGGTGTGCGGGTCGCACGGCCGGGGCGGCTTTCGGTCCGGCTAGCTCCGGGACCAGATCGACGACGGTTTTCGCTTCGGCCTCTTCATCCACCGCGTCCAGCCAGAAATGGGCGACGAAGCGGCTGCCCTGTCCGGGTCGGCTTTCCACGGTCAGGTCGCCGCCCATGGCGCGTGTCAGGCCGCGGCTGATGTTCAAGCCCAGACCGATGCCGCCATGTTCGCGCCGGATGCTGCCATCGGCTTGCGTGAACCGTTCGAAGATCAGGGACAGCTGGTCGCGGTCGATGCCGGGGCCGGTATCGGTCACGGACAGGGCGACGACGTGGCGCCCCTCGTCCTGGCTGGCGGCGATGCGGATCTCGACGCGGCCGGTGTCCGTGAACTGCACGGCATTGTCCAGCAACTCGCAGACGAGGCGGACGACGCGTTTGCTGTCGCCGATCGCGCGGCCGGGCAGCTGCGTCGAGAGCCTTTCGTCGAAGACGAGGCCCTTGGCGCGCGCGGCCAGTGCATGCGGGGCGATCGCCTCGCGCAAAGCCTCGATCAGCTCGAACGGGCTGTGATCGAGCTTCAGCCGGCTGGCATCCAGCAAAGCGTAGGTCAGCACGTTGGAAATGGTGCGTTGCAGCATTTCGCCCGAATGGCCGATCGTCTCCACGAAGGACCGCTGTTCGTGGCCCAGCGGCGTGCGCCGCAACGCATCCGACAGGCCGACCACGGCGTTGAGCGGGGTCAGCAATTCATGGCTGATGGTGGAGAGGAATTCGGTCTTGGCCCGGTCGCTGTCGCGCGCGCGCCGCAGCGCGGCTTCGAGCTTGGCGAAGGCGCGGTCCATGTAGCAGGCGAACAGGGCGCTGGCGCCGGTGACGCAGACGATGGCCAGCGTGGTCTGCATGGCGCGTTGGAACAGGCGGATGTCCGCCCGGTCGACGAAGATGGTCGGGGAATGGGCATGGTTGCTGTGCCAGTAGAGCGCCCAGGTCAGGGCCAGGGCGATCGCGCCGAAGCCGAGCGCGGCGCGCCAGCCCGCGACGAAGCCGTTCAGCACGATGGCCAGGATCAGCATGGGCAGCAACGACGTGTTGATGCCCAGCCCGGTCGGCCAGGCCGACGCGATGATCCCGCCGACGACCATGACGGAATAGATGCTGGCGACCAGCCACATGCGCTTGCTCCAGCGCAGCGACACGATGGTCGCGCCGACGACGAGGATGGCCTTGACCGAGATGAGGTGGTCGGCCGTGAGCGTCCGGTAGGCCCAGCTCATGTTCACGAGGTTGATCAGCTGCGTGACGATGAACATCAGCCCGATCAGGTAGCAGGCGCGCGCCCGCATGAGTTCGCTCTGCGTGTGCGGCGCATCGTGCAGGCGCAGGAAGTTCTCGAAACGTCTGAAGGGAGCGGCAAACATGCTGGCAGAAATCTTCCGGTTGCGCACGCCCGGATCCGACATCCCGGCCTGCTCGTTAGAATTTCCCACCTGTCTTCCATGATGACAAAGCGTTTAGATTTCCTGAAAGGGACAGGCCCGGATGGACCGTTGTGCCGCCCCGCATCGATGATAGGGTCCGCGCCATGAGCAGCCTGTTCGAAGCCGCCGGCCTGTCCGACGCCGCGCCGCAACCGCTGGCCGAACGGCTGCGCCCGTCCGATCTGTCCGACGTGATCGGGCAGGATCACCTGCTCGGTGCGGACGGTCCGATCGGGCGGATGCTGGAGCGCGACCGGCTGTCGTCCTGCATCCTGTGGGGGCCGCCGGGCGTGGGCAAGACGACGATCGCGCGCCTTCTGGCCGGCCGGGCCGGGTTGGATTTCGTGGCCCTGTCGGCGGTGTTCTCCGGCGTGGCGGACCTGCGCAAGGTGTTCGACGCGGCCGAGGCGCGGCGGCAGGCGGGGCAGGGGACGCTGCTCTTCGTCGACGAGATCCACCGTTTCAACAAGGCGCAGCAGGACGGCTTCCTGCCTTACGTCGAGGCCGGGACGGTCACGCTAGTCGGAGCGACGACGGAAAATCCGTCCTTCGAGCTGAACGCCGCCTTGCTGTCGCGCTGCCAGGTCTTCGTGCTCGATCGGCTGGATTCGGACGCGCTGGGCGGACTGTTGGCGCGGGCGGAGCGCTTGCTGGACCGCAAGCTGCCGGTCACGGGTGCGGCGCGGGCGCAGCTGATCGATTTCGCCGACGGTGACGGGCGCTATCTGTTAACGCTGGCCGACGAGGTGTTCGCGCAAGACGCCGAGCTGGACGAGACGGCTCTGTCGAAACTGTTGCAGAAGCGCGCGCCGGTCTACGACAAGTCGGGCGAGGCGCATTACAACCTGATCTCGGCGCTGCACAAATCGATGCGCGGATCGGACGTGGACGCCGCGCTCTATTGGCTGGCGCGCATGATCGCGGGCGGCGAGGATCCGCGCTACATCGTGCGCCGCGTGATACGCTTCGCGAGCGAGGACATCGGCGCCGCCGATCCGGTCGCGCTGATGATCAGCATGGAAGCCGCGCGCAGCTATGAGCGGCTCGGCTCGCCGGAAGGGGAACTGGCGATCGCGCAAGCCGTGGCGCATTGCGCGACCGCGCCCAAGAGCAATGCGGTCTATATGGCATGGAAGGCGGCGCTTGCGCTGGCGAAGACGACGGGTTCGGTCGCGCCGCCCAAGACCATTCTCAACGCGCCGACCCAGATGATGAAGTCGCTCGGCTACGGCGCCGGCTATGAATATGACCACGACAGTGCGGACGGCTTCTCCGGCGCGGATTACTGGCCGGACGAGATGGACCGCGTCGCGCTGTACGCACCGAAGGGGGCGGGCCGGGAAAAAGCGATCGCGGAACGCCTGGAACGCTGGACGGAATTGCGGGCCGCCAAGCGTGGGGGTGCGGGATCGTGACGCTCCTGTATCGCGCATCTCTGGAATCGATGCCGATCAAGCCGGCGACAGCGGACAGGGTGTTGGACTGGGAAAAAGCCCTCAGCGCAGATTGGATGACGTTGCGGCCTTCGTGGACGCCGTAGAGCAGGACGGCTAGGCGGTCATGCAACCGAAGAAGGAAACATGATGAGCGAAACTGACGACATCGTCCTGTCCGGACGCGACGCCGACGTCGGCTCCGTCGCCATCGTCACGCTGAATCGGCCGGGCGCGCTGAACAGTTTCAACGCCGCTGTCTTCGAGCGCATGCTGGCGATCTTCGACGACTTGGAGCGCGACGATAGCGTACGCGTCATCGTGTTGACAGGGGCGGGGCGGGCTTTCTGCGCGGGGGCGGACATTTCGGACGGGTTCGGGTCGGCTGGCCTGGATGTCGACGCGGAACGGGTGGACGGTGTGCCGCGTGACACGGGCGGCGTGCTGAACCTCGCAATCTCAAAGCTGGACACGCCGGTGATCGCGGCGATCAACGGGGCCGCCGTCGGGGTCGGCCTGACGATGACCCTGCCGTGCGACATCCGCATCGCGGCGCGCGGGGCCAAATATGCATTCCCCTTCGTGCGGCGCGGCATCGTCTTCGACGGAGTGGCGTCGTTCTTCCTGCCGAAACTGGTGGGCTTTTCGAAAGCCGCGCAATGGTCGCTGACGGGACGCTATATCGATCCGGAAGACGCCTTGCGGTCCGGTCTGTTTGCGGAACTGCACGACGCGGCCGACATTCTGCCGCGCGCGCTGGAGCTGGCGCGCGACATCGCGGTCAATTGCTCGCCTGAAGCCGTGGCGCAGAACAAGCGCCTTCTGCGGCGCACGATGCTGGGACACGGCGCGCTGGACGGTGAACCCTTCGCCGCGCATATGGAAGAGAGTGCGTTGTTGGAGACCGCCTTCGCCGCGCCGGATTGCGAAGAAGGGGTGCGGGCCTTCCTGGAAAAACGCGAGCCGCGCTTTGCGGACCGAAGGACCCAAAAGCCGTGACCGATAGGAAACCGACCCTGATGACATCGACCCGCCGCACCGTTCTGCTGTCCCTGTCCGCCCTGCCGCTCGCCGCCTGCGAGACGCTGGATCCGGCGCTGATCGAAGGCGTTCTCGGCGCGGGCACATTGAGCGAAGGCGATGCGGCGCTGGGCATCCGGGCCGCGCTGGACAACGGGGTCGGCAACGCCCTGTCCAAGCTGGGGCGGCGCGACGGTTTCTTCGGCAATCCGGTCGTGCGCATTCCGCTGCCGGCCGTGCTGCAGGATCTGCAAAGCTATCTGGCGCCCGTCGGGGCGGACGGGTTGCTGGTGGAATTGCAGCAGCAGCTCAACCGCGGTGCGGAAAAGGCGGCGCCGGTCGCGCGCGACATCTTCATCGGCGCGGTGCGCGACCTGACCATCCGGGACGCGATCGGGATCGTGCGCGGATCGGACACGGCCGCCACGGACTATCTGCGGACCCGCACGTCCGCCGACCTCACGACATTGTTCGCGCCGATCCTGCAGGACGCCCTGGCCGATACGGGCGCTCTGCGCCTGATCGACGAGGTGGAAAGCCAGATCCCCGTCGCGCTTGTCACGGGCGCCGATGTCGATCTGAAACGCGACCTCGTCCGACACGGCGTGGACCATGCCCTGCGCGGCGTGTTCCATTACATCGCCGAAGAGGAAGTGGCGATCCGGCGCGACCCGGCCGCCCGGACTTCAGCGATTCTTAAGCGTGTTTTCGGATAGGTTTTCCGCGATTTACATTTTTTCATGAATTTCATGAAAGTTTCGCTTTGCCCGCGTTGGTATTTGTGCTGACGAGATAACCGGGATTGCGAGGTCGGGCTTGGGCCGGTTTCGAAATTCCGATTGTGGGGGCGGACTGTCAGGGGGAGTCCGATGGTGTTTCGAGGCTTTTTCAGAAGAGTGCATCCGGTCGCCGCCGTGGCGACATTGGATCATGTCGTGGAAGATGCGGATCGATGTCCGCAATCCATTTCCGGTCAGTTCGTGACCAGCGGCCTGCGCGCCGCGCGCGGGGCGCAGGCCTCGCACCGCCGCTCGATCCTGAAGGACCTGGCCGACGTGCTGGGCTGCAGCGCCGACGAACTCGGCTTCCTGTTCCTCGATCCCGTGATTGCCGCCAATGACAGCCGGCCCGTCGAGATGCCGGATTACAGGACGCGCCTGCACGAAGACATGCGCGCCGTCGCGCTCTAATCCGCCTTAATTGGCCGACCGGCCTCATTCCGACCGGAACATGGCCTCGCCGTCGCTGGACTTGCGGCATCGTCCGGCCACAAGCTCCGGTCATGGCGTCTTTGATGATCACTGATAGAGACGCCTCATGACCGACCCCACCCCATCGACCCGACTGCTGCCCGGACCGCGCGGCGGCCTGCCCCGCTCGCTCGGCCTCAAGCTGATCGCCATCCTCGTGCTGACCGTGTTGATGGCGGTGCCGGTGATGTTCATCTCCGTCGTCAGCTTCGAACGCTCCTCGCGCGCCGACGAGGTCACGCGCGAGGTCAGCCAAATCTATGGCGGTCAACAGCGCCTGCTCGGCCCCGTGCTCGTCGTGCCCTACCGGGAAACGCTCGCCAACGGCCGCATCCGGGAAGGCGATTATGTCGTTTCGGCTCTGAGCGGCACGGCCGTATTCGACGATGTCCGCGTGGAGGAAAAGAGCCGCTCGCTCTACAAGGTGCCGATCTACACGGCGTCGGGCGAACTCTCCGCGACCCTGCCGTCGCTCCGCGATCTGCCGCGCGAAGGGGGCCTGTCTTTCGATGTGGACCGCGCACGGATCATCGTCGGCTTGGGCGACGTGACCGGCTTGCAATCGGACGTCACGCTCGACACGCCAAGCGGGACGCTGACATTCGAGCCCTATGCGGCGTCGTCGCGTTTCGCCGGGGCCGCGGTCGACCGCGATATCGATATCGAAGTGGCTTCCGAGCCGACGCGTCGC
Source organism: uncultured Algimonas sp. (assembly GCF_947498175.1). Lineage (GTDB taxonomy): Bacteria > Pseudomonadota > Alphaproteobacteria > Caulobacterales > Maricaulaceae > Litorimonas. The sequence continues at coordinate 120,818 of NZ_CANMJB010000002.1, forward strand.
GTCAGGTCCGGTCCCGATATCGTCTATGACCGGCTCGACCGCGGCGCGCTGACGCTCCTGTCCGTTCCGGCCGGCGAGTTGATCGAAGCGGGCGAACAGGCGGTCACGGCGCGGCTGTCCTTCACGGGCGCAAGCGCTCTATCCGTCATTCCGTTTGCCAAGAGCACGGAGGTGCGGATCGCATCCGACTGGCCGCATCCGGGTTTCGCGGGCCGTTTCCCGCCATCGTCGCGCGATATCGGCGATGCGGGTTTTTCCGCCGACTGGTCCGTGCCCTATCTGCGGCGCGGCATTCCGGACAAAGGCCGGGCCATGCAGATGGGGGAACTGGTGCATGGGGGACCGGGGGCGATGACGGTCAATTTCGTCAGCCCGCTCAATCCGTACCAGACCGTCAACCGGGCGCTGAAATATGCGGTCCTCTTCATCGGCCTCGTCTTCCTCGCCTATTTCCTGATGGAAACCCTGCTCGGCGTCCGCGTGCATCCCGCGCAGTATCTGCTGATCGGCATCGCGCAGGCCGTGTTCTACCTGTTGCTGCTGGCTTTTGCCGAACATGTCGGTTTCACGCCCGCCTTCGTCTTGAGCGCGGTCGCGACCGTTGCCTTGACGGCCGGTTACGCCGGGGCCGTGTTCGGGCGCGGGCTGATCCTGAAATCCGCGCTTGTCTTCGGCGCCGTCTATGCGCTGCTCTTCGTGCTGATGCGGATCCAGGACTTCGCCCTGATGGTCGGCGCGCTGATCAGCTTCGTCGCCATCGCCGCCACGCTCTACCTGACGCGGAACATGGACTGGTACGGCGACAAAATGCCTGACTCGCAATAGCGCAACCGGCTGACTAAGTCCTTCGTTTCTGAAACGAACCCCGCTATAGGGCGGGGTTCGTAAGGAAAAGAGGACGTCCAGATGGTTCAGCTGACGCTGCCCAAGAATTCGAAAATCGGCAAGGGCAAGGTCTACAAGGCCGCCCGGTCCGGTGCGAACCTCCGCACCTTCAAGATCTATCGCTACGATCCCAGCGACGGCGGCCTGCCGCGTTGGGACAGCTATCAGGTCGATCTGGACGATTGCGGGCCGATGGTTCTGGACGCGCTGTTCAAGATCAAGAACGAGATCGACCCGACGCTGGCCTTCCGCCGGTCCTGCCGCGAAGGCGTCTGCGGCTCCTGCGCCATGAATATTGGCGGCCGCAACACGCTGGCCTGCACCCGCGCCATCGAGGACGTGCCGGGCAGCGGGGACGTGACGATCAGCCCGCTGCCGCACATGCCGGTCGTGCGAGACCTCGTCCCCGACCTGTCGCAATTCTACCAGCAATACGCTTCCATCGAGCCCTGGCTGCACACGACCGAAGCCGAACCCAAGGAAGAGTTCCGCCAGAGCCCGGACGACCGCGAGAAGCTGGACGGTTATTACGAGTGCATCCTGTGTGCCTCCTGCTCGACCTCGTGCCCGTCCTATTGGTGGAACGGCGACCGCTATCTCGGGCCGGCGGCCCTGCTGCAGGCCTATCGCTGGTTGGTGGACAGCCGCGACGACGCGACCCATGCGCGCCTCGACGAGCTCGAAGACCCGTTCAAGCTCTATCGCTGCCACACGATCATGAACTGCGCCAATGTCTGCCCCAAAGGCCTGAACCCGGCCAAGGCCATCGCCGAAATCAAGAAGATGATGGTGGAGCGGGCCTAGATCTTTTCGCCAGAGAAGTGCCTGTTCATTGGACAGATGCAAAAGGCGTCGACGTTCTTTTTTTCGCGTCTCGGACGGCCCTAGAGACTGAAAGCCTTCTTTCGCAATAGCGCCGTTGCCGCGTCGGCATTGTCGGGCAGGGTCTCGGGCGCGACGGCCTCGCCGAATGTCAGCCTGAAGAGGCGGTGTTTCTTGTTCAGCATTTCCCGGAACAGGGTGATGTCGCGCAGCTCGGGACTGATCCGGTGGAAAGTGTAGTAGAGCGGGGAGTTCCTCGCCTCTATCCGCAAGGGAATGACCGGTACGCCGTATTTCTTCGCGACCATGGCGGCGGAGCTTTCCCACGGCTGTTCGCGTAGACCGCGCCAGCTTATCCGGGCCAGCCGTCCAGACGGAAATATGACGATGCATTGTCCGGCCTCGATGGCCTTGCGCATGGCCAGCAAGGTTTCGCGCGTCTTGGCGAGGCTGCGTTTCTCCGGCACCCATTCGACCGGAATGATGATGTCGTCACCCTTTGGAACGACGCGCAACGCGTCGGCATTGGCGAGGAAGACGTGATCGCGGCGGCGGTCGCGGATGGCCTGGAAGACAGCCAGCCCGTCGGCCAGTCCCGTCGGATGGTTCGCGACCACGATGCAGGCCCCCTTGCGCGGGATATGGTGCAGCCCTTCGACGGCAGTGCGCGGCGAGATGTGGTTGGCGACCATCCGGAACGCCGCGTGCCCGCTCATGGGCCGGACGGCGTCGGCCAGGAAAACGGCGGCATCGTAGGCAAGCAAACGGTAGAGGAGGGGGCGCACCGTGCGCCAGAGGCGGGGACGGCCGATGAGCTTGGGCGCTCGCTCTTGGATCAGCTGTTCGACGATATGCACGGCGGATCTCTTGTCTGTCCGCCCGGGCGTTGGCAAGCGCCGCGCCGTGTCCGGTCCGATTGGAGGCCTGTTCCTCCACACAGGCAATTCCGCCCGCAGCGCTCTTAAGGCGGACACGAAAAAAAGCCGCCTCCGGAGAGGCGGCTTTCATAATCCGATACGGGTCGGCCTAGACCTTTGGCGGGGTCTTGCGGCGGACCGGCACCTTGCGCGCCGCCGGTTTTGCAGGCGTCTTTTCGACCGGCTTGCTCATGTCCTTGGGTGGGAAAAGCTTCTGCAGAACCTGTCCGGCCCAATCGCGGCCGCCAAGGCCGAAGGCGAGCGAACCTGCCACGGCCGTGCCGATGACGAGCGCACCGAAAGCGGTCGGGATGATGTCTCCGGCCGGGTCGAGCGAAGACAGACCCAGGAAGACGAAGATCAGGATCGCGACATAGCGGAACAGTTCCGCGATGCGCGGGCTGATCATACCGGCCATGATGCGGCTGATGAAGTTCGCCAGGAACACGCCGATCATGATGAGCACGGCGGCACGCAGCAACTGTCCGCCGAAGGCGACGATGTCGTCGAAGGTGGCCGACAGGAACTCGATGCCCAGAATGTCGAGCGCCGCCGTCAGGCCGAGCACCGCGATGATCAGGAAGGCCAGATTGCCGGCGACGACGGACGGGGCGAAACGCAGGCCCTTGCCGTCATCGATCGACATCAGCGTGTTGATCGAATTGTCGAAACCGAGCGTCGGCAGCAACCCCTTGAGGAAGTTCGACACGAACCGTCCGATGAAGATCGCCAAAGCCAGCACCACGGCGGCGCTGATCAGTTCGGGGATGAAGTCCAGGAAGTCCTGCAGCAGGTTGCTGAGCGGTATGGAAATCTCGTCGATGTCCAGCACGCCGAGCGCCCCGATCAGGACCGGCACGATAACGAGAATGAAGATGAGCGTGCCGGCGGCCGATGCAAGCGAACCCTGCGATCCCGTCGCATCTGTAACGCCGAAGCGCGTCATCAGATTGTCGATCTGCATGGCTCTGAGCGTCGTCGTCGTGGCGTTCTGCGCGATCTTGGCGATGACGTAGCCGATGCCGAGGATCAGGGCCGCACCGATCAGGTTCGGCAGGAAGCCCCAGATGTTGCGGAACATGTCGTCGATCGGTCGTCCGTATTCACCGAGTTCGAGGAAGCCGAGGAACGGTGGGACGAAGAACAAGAGCGTCAGCCAGAAACCGGCCCGTCCCAAGGCGCTGCCCAGATTGCCGCCAGTCGTTCTGGCTTTCGCGCCGAGACGCGTCTTGTTGACGATCGTGGTGATGACGATCTTGACGATGAAGGCGATGACGATCGCCACGACGGCAGTGATGACGGCGGCAAGCCAGCCCGGCATCTCCGCCATGAATTGGTTGATCTGGTCCATCTTGTGGAGTCCCCTTTCAAAAGCCTGGTGGTATCAGCCCGTTGCATAAGACGCCGAGATGCGCCCCTTCCACCTTACCAGAAATTTAACGTCGGCCGACCGATGTAGTTCCCGGCAAAAGACGACCGCCGGCGCTTGACGGTCCGCACCTTTATGAGGGATGGCGCGCGCGTGACGCGACTTCCCGATCCGAAGCCAGATGACGGCCCCGCCGTGCCGCCGATCCGGCGACCTGTCCTGTTCTACGCGACTGTTGCCGTGGCTTACGGCCTGCTGGCGGCCGCCATCCTCGTCCTGGCCTTATGAGCGCGTCGCCCCGCACGATGCGTGGCTGGCTGCGCGACAAGGTCGAAGCCGGGGCCCTGACGGCCGATCCGGTCCAGGAGAGAGCGGCTGCGGCGCTCGATGACACGCTCGACCGGTTGTCGGGCTACGACGCCGATCCGGGTTTTCTCGGCCTGTTCGGCCGTGACGAGACTCCCAAGGGATTATATCTGTGGGGCGGGGTGGGTCGCGGCAAGTCGATGCTGATGGATGTCTTCTTCCGCTTCGCGCCGCTGCAACGCAAACGCCGCGTCCATTTCCACGCCTTCATGATCGACGTGCATGCCCGCATCCGCGATTGGCGGCGGCTAGACCGGGCGGGCCGCCGGGCCAGCCCGCACCACAAGCGTGGCGACGGCGACGATCCGATCCCACCCGTCGCCCGTTCCATCGCGGCAGAGGCGGTACTGCTCTGCTTCGACGAGTTCCAAGTCAACGACATCACCAACGCCAGCATTCTGGCGCGACTGTTCGAAGCATTGTGGGAGGAGGGAGTCGTGGTCGTGGCGACGTCGAATCGCGCGCCGCGCGATCTCTACAAGAACGGCCTAAACCGGTCGCTTTTCGAACCTTTCATCGCGATGATGCCGAACCATCTGGTGATTTTCGATTTCGACGGAGAGACCGACCATCGCTTGCGCCAGCTGACGGCCGCGCCGGTCTATCACTGTCCGTTGGGTCCTGGAACCGACACGGCAATGGACGAAATCTGGACGCGCATCACTGGCGACGCCAAGATGAGGCCGACGACACTGAGCGTCCAAGGCCGGGAAATCGATCTGGACCGGACAGGCAGCGGCGCCGCCCGGGCCGGCTTTGCGGAACTCTGCGACCGCGCTTTGGGAGCTGCAGACTATCTCGGAATCGCTGAGACGTTTCACACGCTTATGCTGGAAAACGTTCCCATCATGGGGCCGGACATGCGCAACCAGGCCAAGCGTTTCGTGGCGTTGATCGATGCGCTCTACGAGACGAAAACGAAATTGATCGTCAGCGCGGCGGCTGAGCCTGCGGACCTCTACGCCTCCGGAGACGGATCGTTCGAGTTCGAACGCACGGCGTCGCGCCTGATCGAAATGCGCTCGCAAACCTATCTGGCCGAAGCCCGGCGGGTCGCGCCCGAAGAGGGCTAATCCCAGTAGGCGGATTTCTGATTGGACCGACGGGCCTTGCCCCAATCCTTGCCCTTGGGGCGCTTGCTCTTGGGTGCTTCATAGCCTTCGAAGCCTGTCTCGATGACAGGATCGTCGAACATCCGGGTTTTCCGGCGGCGCTTTGACATACGGGTCTCCATCAAAGCCGTTGGACCTGAGACACCCATTATCGCGGAAACCGGCCCGTCCCTAGACAAAATTTCGTGACGAGCTCCACGCCAGGTTTCATGCCAGGTTCAAGCCCGGAGTTTCAGGGCGCGAAGGCGTCTCGGAACGCGCTCACGAAGCGCGGCAGGTCGTTTTCCGCCAAAGCGTCGATGCCCGCCGCGGCCGTGCGGCCGCCGCCGCCAAAGGCCGCCGCCAGATCGGCGGCCGAGCGCGTGGTACGACCTTTCGGCGCCCGAATGGAGACGCGGTATTGCACGCCGTCGGATAGTTCCGTCAGTACGGCGAAGGCATGCTGCGGATCCTCGTCCACCAGCGCGTTTCCGAACAGTCCGGCGATGCGGTTGGACGGCGCACCCGTCGGCAGTGACAGGATTTGTCCCGCCTCGCTCACATCGACCTCGCGCGCACTCTGCGCCACGTCCCAATCCTGCTTGTGACCTGTCTGCAACGTTTCGAAGATCGGATGTCCGTCATCCAGGAACGCGACGGGATCGGGATAGTCGAGCAGGACGGCGTATAGCGCGGCAGGATCGATATGCAGGTCCTCCACGGTCGTTCCGTAGGCATTGTAGTTGACCAATTCGCCCAACTCGCGCAGCCGTCCGAGCGGCAGGGTCAACCCGCGGCTTTCGGCGATGCGGGCGGCCAGCGCCTGGAAATTGTCGCCATAGGCGCCGCACACGGCCCAGGCGGCCTTGGCCCCGTCCAGATGGCGGTCGATCAAATAGGCGGTGCAGGTTTCCTTGGCGTCGTCAGTGATGACGCTCAGGCGGTCATGATCGAGAATGTCCCCGGTCTGGTGGTGATCGACATAGAAAACGTCCGCTCCGTCCGAGATGACACGCTTCAGCGCATTCGCGTTCTTGGCCATGCTGATGTCCAGTGCTGTTACGCGGTCGCCATGACCGGCGCGCCCTTCGATCCGTTGGAACAGCTTGATATCGCGTTTGACGCCCGTCACGCGCTCCGCATCCGGACGCGGGTCGACCTGCCGCAGCTGCAGCAGGGAGAAGATGCCGTCCGCGTCGCCGTTGAACAGGTCGAAGTCTGCCATCAGATACCACCCCCGTCGCCAACGACATTGGCAGGGTCGTCCAGACGGTAGCGGCTGCGCAGCAGTTCCAGCACCCGGTCGGCGGCGTCTTCGGGCGACAGTTCGGTCGTATCGATTCGCAGGTCTGGGTCGTCCGGCGGCTGATATTCGGAGTCGATGCCGGTGAAGTTCTTGATCTCCCCGGCGCGTGCCCGCTTGTAGAGACCCTTTACGTCCCGTTCCTCGGCGACGTCGAGCGGCGTGTCGATGAAGATCTCGAAGAATTCGTTTTCGCCCAGCATGTCGCGTACCATACGCCGCTCGGCGCGGTAGGGGCTGATGAAGGAGCACATGACGATCAGCCCGGCATTGCTCATCAGCTTGGCGACTTCGCCGATGCGGCGTATGTTCTCGATCCGGTCTTCTTTTGTGAAGCCAAGATCGCGGTTCAGCCCGTGGCGGACATTGTCGCCGTCCAACGTGTAGGTATGGTGTCCGCGCTCGAACAGCGCCTCGTCGACCAGATTGGCGATGGTCGATTTGCCGGATCCCGACAGGCCCGTGAACCATAGCACGGTCGGTTGCTGGCCTTTCTGGGACGCGCGCGCAATCCGGTCCACGATCAGGTCCTGCCGCACGATATTATGCGCGCGGCGTAGCGCGAAATCGATCATGCCCGCGCCGACCGTGCGGTTCGTCGTTCGGTCCACGACGATGAAGGCGCCGGTTTTGCGGTTTTCCGTATAGGGATCGAACGGGATCGGTTTGGATAGGGACAGGGTGACGACGCCGATTTCGTTGAGGTTTAGCGTCTTGGCTGCCGCTTCGGACAGGTCTTCGATGTCGGTCCGGTGCTTCAACGACGTAACGGATCCGGACGCCGAACTATTCGCCGTGCGGATGATATATTGCCGTCCGGGGAACAGACGCTTGTCGTCCATCCAGATGAGATGCGCTTGGAACTGATCGGCGACTTCGGGCGGGCGGTCCGTCCCGCACAGCATGTCGCCGCGCGATACGTCGATCTCGTCCTCCAATGTCAGCGTGACGGACTGCCCTTGGCGGGCGTGGTCGAGACTGTCCGTATGCAGGAGGATGTCCTTGATGGCGGACCGCTTGCCCGAGGGCAGGGTGATGACCTCTTGGCCTTTGGACACCGTGCCGGACGCGATGGTTCCCGCAAATCCGCGGAAGTCGAGGTTGGGACGGTTGACCCACTGCACCGGCAGGCGGAATGGCGCCTCCAGGCTTTCGCGGTCCACTCGGACGTCTTCCAGAAAGCCGAGCAGACTCGGGCCCTTGTACCAAGCCGTCTTGTCGGACGACGTCGTGACATTGTCGCCGTCCAGCGCGCTGACCGGGATGGTCATGATGTCCGCAAAGCGGAGCTCGGACGCAAAAGCACGAAACGATACATCGATGTCGTTGAAGACGCTCTGGTCGAAACCGACCAGATCCATCTTGTTCACTGCGACCACGACCTGCGGAATGCCCAGCAAGCTCGCGATGAAGGCATGGCGGCGGGTCTGTTCGACCACGCCGTAACGCGCGTCGATCAGCAGGACGGCCACATCGGCCGTGGAAGCCCCGGTCGCCATGTTGCGCGTATATTGCACATGGCCGGGCGTGTCGGCGATGATGAATTTGCGCTTGTCGGTCGAAAAGAAACGGTAGGCGACATCGATGGTGATGCCTTGTTCGCGCTCTGCCGCCAAACCATCGACGAGCAGCGCTAGATCCGGTTTTTCGCCTGTCGTGCCGGAAGTCTTCGAATCCTTCTCGATCGCCGCCATCTGATCTTCGTAGATCAGCTTGGAATCGTAGAGCAGCCGCCCGATCAAGGTGGACTTGCCGTCATCGACGGAACCGCAGGTAAACACGCGCAGGAACGACTTGCGCTCTTGCGCGGACAGGTAGGCCGCGATGTCTTGGGCAATGAGGGGGTCGTGATGAGCCATCAGAAATACCCTTCCTCTTTCTTTTGTTCCATCGACGCGCCCGAATCCGAGTCGATGACCCGGCCTTGGCGTTCGGACGTCGTGGCAAGCAGCGTTTCCTGAATGACCTCTTCCAGCGTATCGGCTTCGGACTCCACCGCGCCGGTCAACGGATAACAGCCCAGCGTGCGGAAACGCACGGAACGCATTTCCGGCTCCTCGCCCGGCTTCAGTGGCATGCGGTCGTCGTCGCGCATGAACCAGATTCCGTCGCGTTTCACGACGGGACGTTTCGCCGCCAGATAGAGATCGGGGATCTGGATCCGTTCGCGATGGATGTATTGCCAAATATCGAGCTCGGTCCAGTTCGATAGCGGGAAGACCCGCATGCTCTCGCCCGGCTTCACGCGCGCATTATAGATGTCCCAGAGTTCCGGGCGCTGGTTTTTGGCGTCCCAGCGATGGGCATCGTTGCGGAAGGAAAAGATACGCTCCTTGGCACGGGATTTCTCCTCGTCGCGGCGGGCCCCGCCGAAGGCCGCGTCGAACTTCCCGGCGTCCAGCGCCTGTTTCAACCCCACCGTCTTGGTGATGTGTGTGTGCTCGGCGGAGCCATGTGTGAACGGGCCGACATCGTCGGCGATCGCATTCGGATTGACATGGACGATCAGTTCCATGCCGACCTCCTTGGCGCGTCGGTCGCGGAAGGCGTACATTTCCTTGAACTTCCAGCGCGTATCGACATGCAGCAATGGGAAAGGCGGCGGCGCCGGATAGAAGGCCTTCACCGCCAGTTCCAGCATGACGGAACTGTCTTTGCCGACGCTGTACAGCATGACCGGGTTGTCGCACTGAGCGACGACTTCGCGCATGATATGGATGCTTTCGGCTTCCAGCCGGTCGAGATGGGTCAGGTCGAGCCCGAGCGGTCCAGCCGCCTCGCATTTGAGCCGATCTAATGCGTCGCGGGCTTTCTCCAGCGTACGAGGGGTCAATTGCCCGCCCTTCTTCAGACGCGACAGTGTCTTGCCGTCGTTGAAGACCTTGCGCGACAAGGTCGACGCCGATTGGCCGGTCCTGTCGGCGAACTGTTCGATGTCCGAAATGAGCGTTTTCATATCCATGTGGGATAATTCCCACGAATGATCCGGGGGGTCAATCGATATGTGGGGTTGACCTGGCGAGATTGCGCGACGCGCCCGCTATACAGGCGCGGAACCTTCGGACATGATGCTGCCATGACGGACACCACACCGCGTGAGCTTCCTTTGATGGATATGGACGATCTGGTCGGTCGCATCACGACTTTCGTGAAGCGCAGTGGGCCGATCCAGGGCAATCGACTATCCGAAAAATTCTCAGACGTGGCGCCGATCCAACTTTGGCGGGCCTGTTACGTCTCGCGGCAAATCCGGATCCGCAACTGCGCACGCTATTATCTCCGCTATGACGTGACGCGTGACAACGTCTTGCGTCTGTCCCCTTCGATCCTCCGAGACTTCCTGACGTTCAGCCTGATCTATCTGCCCGATCAATCCGTGATGGCTGTGGAAGACGGGACGATCATGGCCAATAAATTTCGAAACATCTCGTTGCGCAAGCTCAGCCGCGCCCGACAAGCCCTGCTCGCACTCCAACCCGAACTCAGAGCCGAGATCAATGCGCATTGCGTCGTATTCCTGTCCGGCGACATCGCCTATTTCCTCGCTCACGACACGCCGCGCCAGCACAAGACGCTGGACGTTCCGATCCTGGGGTCGGACATCGATCTCGTCATCGTCACCAACAACGAGGCCGATCCCGAAATCATCGCCGCAGCGGAGAACGAGTTGTTGAAAATCAAACGGCAATTCCTCCTATCGCCGTCCATCCGGGAAGAGCTCGACTTCATCGTCAAGCCGGTGGACCGGATGATCGAACAGCTCGCCTATGGCGATATTCACGAGAAGATCGCTTCCAAGATTCTGTATGAAAGCTACTTCTTGATGGGACGCGTCGACGTGTACGAGTCGCTGATGAAGAACCTCGAAATGCGGGGCACGCGGGCGCTGATCGAACAGGATTTCGAAATCGCCTTGTCGGAACGCAAGAACACGATCCGCAAGATCCTGTCCCTGTCGGCCGATGAAAGCGTCAAGGATCCCGAAGTGGCTTCGCTTTTCTTCGCGTCGCAGGAACGTCTTGAGTTCCAGTAGTCCCTAGGCGGCACCTTGGCTGAGTCGCATATTGACCACGTCAAGCACTTCCAGAGCGGCTTCGGGGATGTTCGTGCCGGGCGGAAAGACCGCCTTGGCGCCCATCGACTTCAACGTCTCGATATCTTCGGGCGGGATCACGCCGCCGACGATGATCATGATGTCGCTGCGTCCATGCGCGGCGAGAGCGTCGCGCAGTTCCGGAACGAGCGTCAGGTGCCCGGCCGCCAATGACGATGCGGCGATGACGTCGACATCGTTGGCTATGCCCAACTGCGCGGCTTCGTCCGGTGTCTGGAAAAGCGGGCCGATCGTCACGTCGAAGCCCAGATCGGTGAAAGCTGTGGCGACGACCTTCTGACCCCGGTCATGGCCGTCCTGACCCATCTTGGCGATCAGGATGCGTGGCTTGCGCCCTTCCAATTCGGCGAATGCTTCGACCCGTGACAGCGCATCTTGGTAGGCCGGATTGCGCGGATCGAAAGCCGACGAATAGACGCCGGTCACGCCGGCGGGTTCGGCTTCGAACCGGCCATAGACCTTCTCCAGCGCGTCGCTGATCTCGCCGACGGTCGCCTTCTTGCGCGCTGCGTCGATGGCAAGGTCCAGCAGATTGCGCCCCTGTCCAGAGCCCGTACCGGCTGCGTGCGTCAGCGCATCCAGTGCATCGGCGACGGCGTCCGGGTCGCGGTCGGCGCGCAGCTGCCGCAGGCGCGCGATCTGACCGTCCCGCACGGCGGCATTGTCCACCTTCAATATCGGAATGTCGTCCGCATCGTCCGCCACGTATCTGTTGACCCCCACGACCGTCTGCGCACCACTGTCGATGCGCGCTTGCGTCCGGGCAGCGGACTCCTCGATGCGCAGTTTGGGAATTCCGGCCTCGATGGCCTTGGCCATGCCACCATAGGCTTCGACCTCGCGGATATGGGCGAGTGCCTTGTCGGCGAGCTGATGGGTCAGCGCCTCGACGTAATAGCTGCCGCCCCATGGATCGATGGTCTGGGTGTGGCCGCCCTCGGTCTGCAGGAAGATCTGCGTGTTCCGCGCGATCCGCGCAGAGAAATCGGTCGGTAGGGCCAGCGCTTCGTCGAGCGAGTTGGTGTGCAGGCTTTGCGTGTGACCGTCCACGGCCGCCATGGCCTCGATATGGGTGCGGCCGACATTGTTGAAGACGTCCTGGGCGGTCAGCGACCAGCCGGACGTCTGGCAATGGGTGCGCAACATGGTCGATTTCGGATTTTCAGGACCAAATGGCGAAATCAGTTTGGCCCAGAGCAGGCGCGCGGCGCGCATCTTCGCCACTTCCATGAAATAGTTCATGCCGATGGCCCAAAAGAAGGAGAGCCGCGGGGCGAAGCGGTCAATGTCCATTCCGGCGGCCAAGCCGGTACGGACATATTCCAGCCCGTCGGCGAGCGTGTAGCCCAGCTCGATATCCGCCGATGCGCCCGCCTCCTGCATGTGATAGCCGGAGATGGAAATGCTGTTGAACTTCGGCATGTGCTCGGACGTGTAGGCGAAGATGTCGCCGATGATCCGCATGGAAGGCCCGGGCGGGTAGATGTAGGTGTTGCGGACCATGAACTCCTTCAGGATGTCGTTCTGGATCGTCCCGGCGAGCTGTTCGGGCTTTACGCCCTGTTCCTCTGCCGCCGCCACGTAGAGCGCGAGGATCGGCAGCACTGCGCCGTTCATGGTCATGGACACGCTCATCTTGTCCAGCGGGATTTGGTCGAACAGCACGCGCATGTCGTAGATCGAATCGATCGCGACGCCTGCCATGCCGACATCCCCGGCCACGCGCGGGTGGTTCGAATCATAGCCCCGGTGCGTCGCCAGATCGAAGGCGACCGAAAGGCCTTTCTGCCCACCCGCCAGATTGCGACGATAGAAGGCGTTGGAATCTTCCGCTGTCGAGAAGCCCGCATATTGCCGGATGGTCCAAGGGCGCTGGACGTACATGGTTGGATAGGGTCCACGGACGAACGGGGCGAGGCCGGGATAGGTGTTCAGATTATCAAGATCCGCCACATCGCCGGGGTCGTATGCAGGCTTGATCTCGATGCCTTCGGGCGACGTCCAGGCCTGTCCCGTCCGAGGCCGGTCTGGCGCGGGGCCGAGAGGCAACGCGGTAAAGTTGGGGAATGTCATCTAGCGGACCTCCGGCACGGGCGCATTGTCGCTGGCATGCAGCGTCACGCCGAGAACCGGTTCCGCCCTATCCGCACGGGCTTGTCGGTCGGCGGCTACCGCGCTCTCCAGGTCACCCCTCTGCCGGTAGGGTTCGATCCCGCCTGCAGCTTCGATGATCTGGAACGTCGACCAGGCAGACTGTGCCAGGTCTTCCGTCATACGCTCATGGAAATAGCTGCCATAGGCCGCATCGCGGACTTGTCCCAGATGGCTTTCCTCCATCATCAGCAGCTGCTGATTGCGCGCGATTCGGTAGCCGAACGGTGTGGCGTTGCCGAGGCGGCGGTGGTCGGGCGTGTCGGTGAAAGGGCGGATTGTCACATAGTCCGCGCCACCGATCACGGCACCGAATCCCGCGCTGGTCGTGCGCAGCATGTTGGTCCAGCCATCCTCGCTCTGCATCATGCGCTGGCTTGTAACGGCATGGATCGGCAGGGCCGGATCATCGATGCCGAAAGCTCCGGCGACCGCGGCATGCAGCCGTCTTGCGGCTCGGATCTTGACGATGCCCATATGCGCATCCGTTCCCAGTGCGAAGAGGGCGCTCATATGCGGCTGGGCACCGGACCCGTGCCGCCTGAACGTTTCGGCCAGGGTTGCCGCGAAAACCGCCAGTTCGGTCCCGTCGCTTCCGCCCGCTTCAAAAGTGGCCGCCGCATCGATCGTGAAAGCGCGCCATCCTGCCGGGATATCGGGCTTGTCGCCGAGCGGGTCCAGGCCGAGCGTGACCGCCGTGCCATAAAGCTCATCCAGACCCGCAGCATGGATTGCCGCGCTGCTGCCCGGCGCGAAAACGATCGGAACGAGATCCAGCAAAACGCCTTCGAGCAAGCGCCGCAGGTCGGCGCGTCTGGTGATCGGGAGACTGCCGATGCGAATGGCGCTAGCGCCGCCCTTCAAGTCATCGAGCAATTGCATGTTAGCGAAATGAAGGTCGGGATCCGTGACGGGCGCGCAGACATGCCACGGCCTTCCGGCCAGAAGCGGCGAGTCGGGACCAGTCAGTGCGGCATGTGTCTGCGGTCGTTGCGCAGCGTCGAATAACGGCCCGCGTTGCAAGCCGTTCTCGGTCCGACTGATGAGTGTTTCGAAATCGGCGCCGCGCAAGCCCTTGTCGGCGAGTGCGCGCCAATCACGACGGTCGTGGTCCGGAAAGTCGTCCTGCAGCTTCATCTCACTCATCCGGCTTGCATAGAAGATGTCGGCGCATGCGTCTTGAGGCATATCACCGAAATTGCGGGACGAACCTATCGAAAAACATGGTTGCCAGAGATCGACGCCGTTCTATATAAAGAACACTCGTTCTGTATGTCGGTAGTTGAAAGCCAAGCCGGGGCCCGTTAGAGGCCCGGCGCCGCGATAGGGCGGCCAAAGAGGAAGTCCCTTCGAATGTCCAATGCGCCCACCGAAGAAACGGTGCTCGAAGTCGAGCATTTCACCGACCGCCTCTTCGCCTTCTCGATCACGCGTCCGTCGTCCTTCCGTTTCCGCACCGGCGAATTCATCATGATCGGTTTGCCCAAGACCGAGGAACAGAAGCGTCCTGTCATGCGGGCCTACTCGGTCGCCAGCCCGGCCTGGGACGACAAGCTGGAATTCTACTCCATTAAAGTGCCGGACGGCCCGCTGACCTCGCGGTTGCAGGCAATCAAAACGGGCGACACGGTTCTACTGGGGCGAAAGCCTGTCGGCACGCTGGTGCTCGATGCCCTGTTGCCGGGCAAGCGTCTGTGGATGTTCAGCACGGGCACCGGCTTCGCGCCGTTCGCCTCGCTGATCCGCGATCCGGAAACCTATGAGCGGTTCGACGAGGTCATCGTGACGCATACCTGCCGCGAAGGGGGCGAGTTGCAATATTCGCAGCGTCTCGTGGCCGATTTGGTCAACGATCCGCTGGTCGGCGAAATGGTCGTCGGCGAGGACGGCTCGCCCAAGCTGAAGCTGATCACGTCCCTGACGCGCGAGGATCATGCGCTGAAAGGACGGATCACGACGCTGATCGAAACCGGCAAACTGTCCGAGATCGCCGGCACACCGCCGCTCGACCCTGCCCATGACCGCGTCATGATCTGCGGCTCCAAGGACATGATCGACGATACAGCCGCCCTCGTCGAAGGCTTCGGACTGCGCGAGGGCTCGAACTCCGAGCCACGCGAATTCGTTATCGAAAAGGCGTTCGTCGGTTAGCCTTCCGCACGGGCCTCGGCGAGGTCCAGCACTTCCGTCGCGCTCATTCCGCTGTCGCGCAAGGACCGGATCGTTTGCGATCCCGTTCGCTTGCTCATCTTGCGTTCCGCCGTTTCCATCACCAACGGGTGGTGATGATAGCGCGGTTCCGGCCAGCCCATCAGTGCCTGGATCAACCGGTGCACGCCAGTCTCGGAAAACAGGTCCGTTCCGCGTACAATATCCGTGATGCCCTGCAGAGCGTCGTCATGAGTGACGGCCACATGATAGCTGGTCCCGATGTCGCGGCGCTCCAGCGTGGGGTCGGGCAGGGCTCGAAGATCGACCGGAATGTCGCGTCCGCGATCCGAAAAGGACAGGCTCGCCGCGCCGAGCACGTCGATGCAGCGATCGACCGATAGTTTGATGGCGGGCGGGCGGCTCATGTCGGCTTCGCCTCTCCGGGTCGTGTAGTCGTCATAGGTCAAGTCCCGCGCCCCAAGTGCCGCGACGACGCCAGCATAATCCGCAAGATGGCCACTCTGGACACGGACCGGCTCGGGCCAGTCGAAACCCAGCCATCTCAGATCCCGAAAGATAGCGTCGCGGAAGCGCGGGCGACTGCGCGTGTGATCGATGTCCTCGATCCGCAACAAGCAGTGCCCGAACTCGAAGGCGCGCGCCGCGGCATAGGCGTGGCCAAGATGCAGATAGCCCGTTGGCGACGGGGCGAAACGGGTCAGCATCGAGCCGACCTAGCGCCGCATCATTCCGCCCAGAACGCCGCGCACGGCGTTGCGCATGGCACGCCGCATGATCAGTCGGCCTTCGCGTTTCAGTTCGCGGGTGACTTCGCGCATGATGACGTTGTCGGACGATTTGGTCGTGCGGGTTCGGCTCGACGCTTTGGGTTTCGCCTTTTCCCTTTCGGTCCGTTTGGCTTCGGCGGCATCGCCTTTGTCGCGGGCCTGGGCGCGGCGTTCCAGTTCTTCATAGGCGCTGTCGCGGTCCACGGCCGTGTCGTATTTCGCCCCCACCGGACTATCGTCCTGGACAGCGCGGCGTTCGGATGGCTTGGCCGGGCCGAGGCGCGATGCGGGTGGGCGGATCAGGGTGCGCCCGACGATGGCCGGTGCGCCGCGTTCGTCCAGCAAGCTGACCAGGGCTTCGCCAACACCCAGATCCGTGATGACGTCTTCCGTGTCGAAGGCGGGGTTTTCACGAAAACTCGTGGCGGCGGCGCGCACGGCGCGTTGTTCGCGCGGCGTATAGGCGCGGAGCGCGTGCTGGATGCGGTTGCCGAGCTGTCCCAGCACGCTGTCCGGGATGTCCATCGGAGTCTGGGTCACGAAAAACACGCCCACGCCCTTGGACCGGATCAGGCGGGCGACCTGTTCGATTTTCTGGATCAACGGCTTGGACGCGTCGTCGAACAACAGGTGCGCCTCGTCGAAGAAGAAGATCATCCTCGGTTTGTCGGGATTGCCGACCTCGGGAAACTCCTCGAACAATTCGGACAGCAGCCACAGCAGGAAGGTGGCATAGAGCGCCGGGCTGTTGATCAGCGTGTCCGCCGCCAGGATGTTGATCATTCCCATGCCGCCTTCATCGACGTGCATGAAATCTTCGAGCTCCAACGCGGGTTCTCCGAAGAATGCTTCCGCGCCCGCGCGCTCCAGCGTCAGCAGATTGCGCCGGATCGCGGCCACGCTCTGGCTCGTGACATTGCCATAGTCGCGGCTGACCGCTTCGCGGTTCTCGACCAAGTGGTTCAGAAGGCCGTTCAGATCCTTCAGGTCCAGCAGCAGCATGCCGTTGTCGTCGGCATATTCGAACGCGATCGTCATGATGCCTTCCTGCGTCTCCGTGAGACCCATCAAACGCGACAACAGGACGGGACCCATTTCGGAAATCGTCGTGCGGACCGGATGTCCCTTTTCGCCGTAGAGATCCCAGAAGATAGTCGGGAAGGCGCGGTAGGCGTAATCGTCCAGCCCGATCTTTGCGGCCCTGCTCGACAGTTTCTCGTGCAGTTTGTGGTCCGCCGAGCCGGACTGGGAAATGCCGGACAGGTCGCCCTTGACGTCTGCGGCGAAGACAGGAACGCCGTTGGCTGAAAATCCTTCGGCCAGGATTTGCAACGTGACTGTCTTGCCCGTTCCGGTCGCTCCGGCGATCAGACCGTGACGGTTGGCCTTGTCGAGCCGGAGGTTTTGACGTCCGCCATCCGTGTCCGTGCCGATGAAGATCGTTCCACTCATATCCATCCTCGCTCGCATGCCGGAAAATGCGTATGGGTCTCGGATATACAATGCAATAAGGGGCTCAGCATGACGTCCGATACCACCATCCGTTCCGCGCTGTTGCTGATCGCGGCGATCGCCTTGTTCTGGACGCTCTATGTAACCCGGCATCTGGTCGCGCCGTTCGCGCTGGCCGTGTTCTTCTGGCTGGCGATCGATGCCTTTGCGCGCTGGATCGACGGTCTGTCGAAGCGCATCCCCTACTGGTTCGCTCTGACCATCGCGATCCTGGTCACGGTCGCGGCCCTGATCGGACTGATCGTAGTCGTGGCCGACACGGTCGGTGACGTGGTTGATCAATCGCCGCGCTACAACGCCCGCATCAACGAAATCTTCGCCTGGATCGGCAGCGTAACGGGCCAAGAGGATCTGTCCTATGCGTCGATCAACGAACGGTTCGGTATCGGCGAACGTCTGCAGGGCGCGATCGGCGGCTTCGCCCAGACCATTCAGGCCGTGCTATCGGATTTCATGCTGATCGCCATCTACGTCGTTTTCCTGTTCGTCGCGCAGGCGAGTTTTCCGGATAAGATGGACAATCTGTTCCCCGACCCGGTCCGGCGGGCCAAGGCGATACGCATTGGCACCTCCATCCGCCATTCCATCGAACAATACATCACCGTCCAGACGCTGGTTTCGCTGATCCAGACGGTCATCAGTTATGTTGCCATGGTTGCGTTGGGGCTGGACAATGCGCTGTTCTGGGCGCTGGTCATCTTCATTCTCAACTACATCCCAATCGTGGGCGGGTTCGCGGCGGTCGCTCTGCCGGTCATGTTCGGTCTGGTTCAGTTCGAAAGCCTGACCCGGGTCCTGGTGCTGGGCGGCGTGCTGTTCGGCGCGCAGTTCGTCGTGTCCAACACGGTCCAGCCCAAGATGATGGGCGACAGCATGAATATGAGCGCACTGGTCGTGGTGCTCAGCCTGACGGTCTGGGGCGCGCTATGGGGTGGGGTCGGAGCGTTTCTGTCCGCGCCCATGACCGTCATTCTGATGATCATCCTGGCGCAGTTCCCGACCACACGTTGGATCGCGGTCTTGCTATCGGCGGATGGCGATCCGGACATGGACGGCGATGGGAAGGCGGACAAAGCGCCGGTACCGTCGCTGTGACGCGCCTGACGTTCACCGCAACGTGATGCAGCCGTTGTTGGTGCGTTCATTTCCGTTTCTGTAGGCAAAGGTTATGCAATCGACCTTTTCTCGCAGGGCCTTGCCGGCCGCAGCGTTTCTATTTGCCGCGACCGCACCGGCGATGGCCGAAACCCTGACGCAGCCGACCACCGTCGTGGAACTGTTCACCTCGCAAGGCTGCTCGTCCTGCCCGTCCGCCAATGCAGCGCTGGTGAAGCTCGATCAGCAGCGTCCCGCAGCGCTGACCCTGACCTATGGCGTGACCTATTGGGACTATCTGGGTTGGGCCGATACGTTCGGCGATGTGAATTTCACGAAGCGTCAGCGCCAGTATGACGCCGCGCTGAAGTCGGGCGTCTATACGCCCATGATGGTTGTGGCCGGGCGGAGACATGCCTCCAAATTCAAGCGCGACATGTTGCAACGAGCCTATGTTCCCGAAACGGTGTCGCTGGTCCGCGAAAGCGGCGAACTATGCATCGAAGCGGATTTGCCACGCGGGGCAAAGCTCGCGCTCGTGGATTACGAACCCGGCATCCAGATCGTCCATGTCGAAAAAGGCGAAAATAGCGGCCGCAAGCTGACCTTGGCCAATGTGGTCAGATCCATCGATTACCGCGACTGGGACGGGCACATGATCTGCGGTCTGCACCCGACTTCCGCGCTGGCGGTTCTGGCGCACGATCCGGACACGGCGGCCATCATCGGCGCGGCGCGATTGGAACCCTGATCATTTAGGAAATGGTGCCGAGAGAGCAAAGACGTTTTCGACATGGGGGCTGGGGGGCTGAAAAGAACCAGGTCGGTCCCGCTCCACTCTCTCGACAAATCCTGTTTCGCGTCGGAACAAGTCTGTGGAAGGGCCGGAATAAGGCAATTTCGTGGCGCTTCGTTTATAGAGGGTTAACGCGTGTCCCGACGGACAGTGCGTAACGCTTTGCAACTCCGGTGCGGGTCGGTCTATATCGGTTCCGATGAACAAGGTTGTGCGCATCGGCAATGGCCATAGGGCTCCGTCACAGGTCAGCTTCGACCGGCACGAACTGTCCCAGATCCTCAACGTTTACGGCCAGATGGTCTCCAAGGGCGATTGGAAGGATTACGCCATCGATTTCCTGCCGGACCGGTGCGTCTTTTCGATCTATCGCAAGGCGTCCGAACACGCGCTCTACCGGATCGAGAAGGTGCCGGCCTTGCGCAACCGCCAAGGCCAGTTCGCTGTCGTTGCGCCGGGCGGATTGATCCTGAAACGCGGACATGATCTGTTGCAGGTATTGCGCGTCTTCGACCGCGCCCGCTTCCGCAGCGTCTGAGCCTATTCGACCGTGACGGACTTTGCCAGATTGCGCGGCTGGTCCACATCCGTGCCCAGCGCTACCGCCGTGTGATAGGCCAGTAGCTGCTGGCCGATCGCTTGAACGATGGGCGCTGTCAGCGACGGCGCATCCGGTAAGGACAGGATCGTGTCGGAAAGCTCCGAAGCGGCTTCCGCGCCGGCCGCATCGGTGAACAGCACGATCCGTGCGCCGCGCGCCGCGACTTCCTGAAGATTGGACACCGTCTTCTCAAACAATGCGTCTTCCGGGGCGACGATGATGACGGGTGTTCCGTCCTCGATCAAGGCGATGGGACCGTGTTTCAGCTCGCCCGCCGCATAGCCTTCGGCATGAATATAGGAGATTTCCTTGAGCTTGAGCGCGCCTTCCAACGCGATCGGCACCATTGGGCCGCGGCCCAGGAAAAAGATGGACCTGGCCTGCGTCAGTGTTTGGGCCGTCCCACGGATCGCCTCGCTTTGTTGCAGCGCTTCGCTGACACGCTGCGGCAGGACGGCCAGATCGCGGCAATGTCGTCCGGCCTCGTCCGTGTCGATACGGCCGCGCTGAACGGCCGCGCCAACGGCCAGGGCGGCCAGGGCGCAGGCCTGCGATGTGAAGGCCTTGGTCGACGCCACGCCGATTTCGGGTCCGGCCTTGATCGGCATGGCCACGTCGGCTTCGCGCGCCATAGTCGAACTCATGACGTTGACCAGCGCGGCCGTCTTCAGTCCGGCTTCCTTAGCGTAGCGTAACGCCGCCAGCGTGTCGGCCGTCTCGCCCGATTGAGACACAACGATCATCAGGCTGTCGGGACTGAGCACGGGATCGCGGTAACGGAATTCGGATGCGATATCGATATCGGTCGCCAGGCCTGCCACCTGTTCGAGCATGTATTTGCCCAGCATCCCGGCAAGATAGGCCGTGCCGCAGGCCACAATCACGACCCGGTCAACGCCTGCAAAGTCGAGGCCCTTGGGCATGTCCACGCGCATTTCGCCCAGATCGAGATAGTGCGACAGCGTCTGCGCCAATGTCTCGGGCTGCTCGTGTATCTCCTTGAGCATGTAGTGCGGAAATTGTCCCTTGTCGGCGATTTCGTCCACGCCGGAGACTTCCGTGATAGGGCGCTCGACCGGGTTGTTGTCCTTGTCGAAAATCTCGACCGCGTCGCGGCGTAGAACCGCCCAGTCGCCTTCTTCCAGATAGACGAGCTTGTCGGTGAGGGGCGCGAGCGCGAGCGCGTCGGAGCCGAGATACATTTCCCCGTCGCCGTAACCGATGGCGAGAGGCGAGCCGTGCCGGGCGCAGTAGATCTCGTCTTCCGCCCCTTCGATCAGCACACCGAGTGCATAGGCGCCGCGGAATTGCGACAAGGCATGGCCGACCGCCGCGCGCGGGGAGAGGCCGCGCTCCAACGCATCATCGATCAGGTGGGCGGCAACTTCCGTATCGGTTTCAGTGACGAAGTCGCGATGCGGCAGGGCTTTGCGGATTTCGTCATAGTTTTCGATGATGCCGTTATGCACGACGGCAACCCGGCCCGCCCGGTGCGGGTGGGCATTGATCTCACTCGGCGCGCCGTGCGTCGCCCATCGGGTGTGTGCAATGCCGGACGGTCCGTCGATCGGGTCTTTTCCCAGGCAGGTTTCGAGGTTGGCGATCTTGCCCTTGGCGCGGCAGCGTTGAATGGCGCCGTCGGTCATGACCGCGATGCCCGCACTGTCATAGCCGCGATATTCCAGGCGTTTCAGGCCGGAAACCAGACGCTCCGTCACGCTTTTGCGGCCGATGATGCCAACGATTCCACACATAGATGATGCCCGAGAGAGTGCTCTTACTGTGGCGCGGGCGACTAACAGCCGGTAGCGATGCCGACAAATGGATTATCATGACGGTTTGCAGCGTTCGGTTGAACCGCTGAAACTCGTCCTTGAAGATGACGGGATCGCCGTAGTGGGAGGGAGACTTGAACTCCCGACCTCAGGATTATGAGTCCTGCGCTCTAACCAGCTGAGCTACCCCACCACGGCAAGGCGCGCCCTATAAGGCGCGCGTTCCTGGGCGGCAAGCCTTGTTTGACCGCTAAGCCGATCCCGATGCAGATGGACTTTCTAGGCCAGGAACATCTCCATCGGATCCTGAAGACGACGCTTGATGTGCTGCACCATCTGCGCGGCGTCGTAGCCGTCGATGACACGATGATCGCAGGAGACGCTGAAATTCATGACGAGTCGTTCGACCACTTCGCCGTTTCGCATTTCCAGCTTGGGCCGGATCTTGTTGGGGCCGAAGATGGCGACCTCGGGCTTGTTGACGACGGGTGTGGTGACGATGCCTCCCAATGGTCCGAGCGAGGTCAACGTGGTCGTCGCACCCTGGAAGTCCGCGGGCATCAATTTGTTGTCGCGCGCGCCGTTGGCGAGTCGGGTGATCTCCTCTGCCGTCTCCCACAAAGTTAGTGTCTGCGCCTGTTGGATCACGGGGACCACGAGGCCGATATCGGTTTGCGTAGCGATGCCAAGATTGATGTCGGCGAACTGGGAGACGAACCCGCCGGGCCGGCCATCGGAGCCATCCTGATAATGCGCATTGAATTGCGGCCAGTCCTTCAACGTCGCGGCCAAGGCGCGGATGATGAAGGGCAGAACGGTCAGCTTCGGGCGCTCGTCCTTGTGTTTGTCGTTGGCGCGTTTGCGAAGCGCCTCCAATGCCGTCACATCCACCTCGTCGACATAGGTGAAATGGGCGATGGTGCGCTTGGACTCGGCCATGCTCTGTGCGATCTTGCGGCGCAGGCCGATGACCTTGATGCGGGTTTCGCCCTCGACCGGCTCCAGCGCGGTTTCGAGCTTGTCGAGATCGGCATGGGTGACGTTGCCTTGTGCGCCGGTCGGTTTGGCGGCGGACAGGTCCAGCCCGGCATCCTTTGCGCGCTTACGCACGGCGGGGGAGGCGAGGGGACGATTGCTAGGGGTCACGACCGGGACCGGCGCGACAACGGAAGGCGTGGATGTCGGAGCAGCCGTTTTCACCCGTTCGACTGGGGTAGACTGTTCGATATTGCCGCCACCTTCGACCGCGAAGCTGACCAGCGTCGCTCCGACGGCGACGGTGTCGCCTTCATCGCCCGCAACCGACTTGACCGTCCCGCTGACCGGGCTGGTGAGTTCGATGGTGGCCTTGTCGGTCATGGCGTCCGCGACCGGATCGTCTTCTTCTACCGCATCGCCAACGGCGACATGCCAAGCCGTGATCTCGGCTTCGACCACGCCTTCGCCGATGTCGGGCAATTTGAATTCGTATGTGCCGGATCCGGTGGAGGCTGGCGTTTCGGCGGCAGGCTCGCTTTCCGTCCCGGCCGGTGCGGTCGCTTCGCCGCCATCCGTGTCGAACACGACCAGGTCGGCGCCGACGGCGACCGTCTCGCCTTCTTCGCATGCAACCGTGCGCACGACGCCGTCCACCGGGCTAGTCAGCTCGATCGTGGCCTTGTCGGTCATGGCGTCGGCTAGCGGCTGGTCCTCTTCGACCGTCTCGCCGGGGGCAACGTGCCACGCCGTGATCTCCGCCTCGACGACGCCTTCGCCAATATCGGGAAGCTTGAAACTGTACGTGCCCATCTACGCGGCCTCCAGAACCTCGCGGACCGCATGGGTCACGCGTTTCTGACCCGGAAAATAGGCCCATTCCTGGGCGTGCGGATAAGGCGTATCCCAGCCGGTGACGCGCCTTATCGGGGCTTCTAGATGGTAGAAGCAGCGTTCCTGGACCTGGGCCATGAGTTCCGCACCGAAGCCGGATGTGCGCGTCGCCTCGTGCAGGATGACGCAACGGCCGGTCTTCTTCACACTGGTCTCTATGGCGTCGAGATCCAGCGGGACAAGCGAGCGCAGATCGATGATGTCCGCACGGATGCCGAGGTTCTTGGCCACCGCTTCGGCAACCCAGACCATGGTGCCGTAGGCGATGAGGGTCAGGTCGGACCCCTCGCTGATCATGCGGGCCTTGCCGAGCTCGACAGTATAGTGGCCGTCCGGCACCTCGCCTAGGTCATGACCTTTCCAAGAAACGGACGGAGTTTCATGGTCGCCGTCGAACGGGCCGTTGTAGAGGCGCTTTGGCTCCAGGAAAAGGACTGGGTCGTCGCTTTCGATAGCGCTGATCAGCAAGCCCTTGGCGTCATAGGGATTGGACGGGATGATCGTCTTCAATCCGGCGATGTGCGTGAACAGAGCTTCCGGCGATTGGCTATGCGTCGGGCCGCCGAATATGCCGCCCCCAACGGGCGTGCGGATCGTCAGCGGGCAGATGAAGTCGCCGTTGGAGCGGTATCGCAGGCGCGCGGCTTCCGACGCGATCTGGTCGTAGCCGGGATAGATGTAGTCGGCGAACTGAATTTCCGCGACAGGGCGCAACCCGTTGGCCGCCATGCCGATGGCGATGCCGACAATGCCGCCTTCGGAAATCGGCGTGTCGAAGCAACGGTGCAGCCCGTGCTTTTCCTGCAAGCCGGCCGTGCAGCGGAACACGCCGCCGAAATAGCCGACATCTTCGCCAAAGGTCAGGACGGATGGGTCCTGGCTCATCTTGACGTCCATCGCATCGCGGATGGCTTCGATCATGCTCATTTGCATTATTCGTCTCCAATTCCGGGCCTGGCTCGGCACGAAATAGAATGATGCCGCGCGCTACTGCGCACGGTCAGATATAAGATATCCGAGCGCAGGGAGGCCATCCTATCCCAGCTCCTTCCGGAACATCTCGCGTTGCTCCAGCAGCAGTTCCGGCGGATCGGCATAGACTTGTTCGAACATGGTAAAGTCGTCCACTTGCGGTCCGGTTTCCACCGTCCCAAGCGCTTCGGCCTTCTTGTAGGTTTCGCGCACGAACAGCTTGGCTTCCTTTTCATAGGCCGCGTGCCGCTCGTCGTCCCATTCGCCGATATGGACGAGGTGCGTCTTCAACCGCTCGACCGGATCGCCGAAGGGCCAGACTTCGGCCTCGTCCTTGGGACGGTATTTTGACGGATCGTCGGAGGTCGAGTGGCCTTCAGCCCGGTAGGTGAAATGTTCGATCACGGTTGCGCCGCCGCCTTGGCGTGCGCGCTCCGCCGCCCATTTCGTGGCCGCATAGACCGCCAGCGCGTCGTTGCCGTCCACGCGCAAGGTCGCCAGACCGTAGCCCGTGCCTCGCGCCGCGAAGCTTTCCCCTTCGCCCATGGCGATGCCCTGGAAGCTCGAGATCGCCCACTGATTGTTGACGACATTGATGATGCAAGGCGCGCGGTAGGTGGACGCGAAGTTCAGCGCATAGTGGAAGTCGCCTTCCGCCGTCGCGCCTTCGCCTGTGAAAGTGGACGCGATGCCGTCCTCGTTTTTGTAGGCTTCGGCCATGGCCCAACCGACCGCCTGGATCAGTTGCGTGCCGAGATTGCCGGAGATCGAAAAGAAGCCGTGCTTGCGGAAGGAATAGAGCACCGGGATGTTCTTGCCCTGGAGCGGGTCGCCGGAGTTGGACAAGCACTGGTTCATCATCTCCAGCATCGACGCGCCGCGGCTGATCAGGATGGCCTGCTGGCGGTAGGTCGGAAACACCATGTCGGTATCGCGCAAGGCTTCGGCATGTCCGACCGAGACGGCCTCCTCGCCGCGCGACTTCATGTAAAAGCTCATCTTGCCTTGGCGCTGCATGGCGAACATGCGGTCGTCCATGGCGCGGGTCAGCATCATATCGCGGAGCATCTTGCGCTTCACTTCCGGTTCCAATCCCGGCACCCAGTCGCCGGCCGTCTCTCCGTTGAAGCGCATCACCCGGATCAGTTTTAGCGCATGTTCGGCCGTCTCATAGTCATCGCAGAGCGGATCGGGACGGGGCGGCGTGTGATCGGTCGGGACGGCGATATGACTGTAGTCCGGCGTGTCGCCCGGCCGGAAAGGCGGTTCGGGCACATGGAGGCGGGACTGATTGCTCTGTTGTTTCGCCATGAAGAGATAAGCCTTGAAGGGGGAGGGCGTTCCGGAGCGCCCAATCGCTGCTCTCCTAAAGCTTTGCCGCAGATTTTGCATGGCGGCAATGGCAAGATTATTGGCAAATTATTCCAGAACCGGTTAAAGGGTAAGGAAAGTTAGCCGCAGTAGCCTGCGACAATGGTGACTTGGGGATTCCATCATGAAGAATAACGGCCAGATCGACAATATTGACGCCAAGATCCTGCATCTGCTGCAAGGCAATGCCAGCCTGTCCGTCGCAGAGATTTCCGAACAGGTCGGCCTGTCGTCTTCGCCCTGCTGGCGCCGCATCAAGCGAATGGAGGAACTCGGCCTGATCGACCAGCGCGTGACCCTGCTAGACCGGCAGTTGCTGGGTTTGGACTTCGAGGTTTTCGTCGCCGTCAAACTGTCATTGCCCAACCGCGACAATATGGAAAAGTTCGAACGCGAAGTCGCGCGGATGCCCGAAGTCGTCCAATGCGCCGTCGTAACCGGCGCGGTCGATTTCATGCTGCGCATCGTCACGACGGACATGCATGCCTACGAGACGTTCTTGCGCGAAACGCTTCTGTCGATCGATCTGATTAGCGACGTTCAAAGCCGCATCGTCCTGCGCCAGGCCAAGGACACGACCGCCCTTCCGCTCAACCTGATCAGCCCGGCGATCCCGCGTTACTAGCGTCAGCGGTAGGCTGGTCGCCAGCTCAGCGCTGCGACGGCGAACCACAGGAAAGTCACCAGAGATGCGAGGCGCTGCGTCAGGCCGCGCCAGGCTTCCGGGTCGAACCCGAAGATAAGCGCCCAGATGTAGAGCAGCCCGATCAGGGATGTCAGCAGCGAGTAGCCGACGAAAGCGGGAAAGGTCGAACCGGTGCCGAACTCTGCCGCGTAAAAGGTGGGCACAAGGACCAGGAACACCGCCAGCCCGTGAAGCCCGTGCATGGGCGTTCCTGTCGTGAACACGCCGTTGGACAGCATGGCCAGACCGAAGACCAGCGCGGCGACGAACGTCCATGAAAAGCGGAAACGACCCGTCCCGAACAGGCAGCCGATAGCGAACAGGCTGACCGATAGTCCCGTCACGACCGTACTGTAGCGGGAGATGGTCGGCAGCAAACCGTCCGTCGCCTCGTATTCGCTCATATGTTGCGTCAGCGAATTGTGATCCGCATCCAGCAGGCTGAAGATAATGGGTACGAGCATCATCACGGCCGCGATCCACCCCTGCCGGATCATCCAGTTCTTTCGCATCCCGCTTCCCCCTGATGGCCGTTTGCAGTCGGTCAATGGCACAGTCCGTGCCGCCTTGCAGCCCCTATGTGAAAAACGGGCCCTTCGATTGCCACCCCGCCTGCGCTTTGGCAGGGGATGGATCCCAACGGCGAAAAGGAAACCCGACATGATCGGTTATGTAACGATCGGCGTTCGCGACATGGATGCCGCCAAAACCTTCTACACGACCCTGACGGGCCAGCCCGTCCAGTTCGACGGCGGCCGGATTGCCTTCATCGGCGAAACCATGGGTGGGCCAATGATCGCCGTCTGCGTGCCCTATGACGAAAACGACCCTCATCCCGGCAATGGTACGATGATCGCGCTGCGCGGCGGCAGTCAGGACGGATGCGACGCGATGTACAAGAAAGCGCTGGAATTAGGCGCGAGCTGCGACGGGAAACCGGGGTCCCGCATTCCGGGACAGTTCTACGGAGCCTATGTCAAGGATCCGGACGGTAACAAGCTCTGCTTCTACGATTTCAGCTAGGACAATTGCCGCAAAGAACGACATCCAGGACTGGCCCGTACTTCCCATGACCGGTAGCAGCCGACCGGGGCTGCGCTAGACGTTACTGCGATCCCGGCCAGCCGGGCGTGCCAAGACGGTTCGGCTAGACACTGGCGGCTTCGCCCTTGAGCTGAACGAGTTCGTCGCGCAAACGCGCAGCTTCCTCGAACTCCAGATTTTCGGCCGCCTCGAACATGCGTTTTTCCAGATCGGCGGCGACGGCGATCATGTTGCCGCCCATATAGGGCTCCTGGCCTTCGGCCGCCTCCAGCACGCCGCGTCGGGCCTTGCCGGCGGAGCCGCGCTGCTTCTTGCGGCCGGACGGCGTGTAGCTGTCGCGTTCGTCCTTGATCTTCTGGGCCGCTTCGCTGTCACCGACCATGTCTGCGACACCACGCAGGACGGTCTGCGGGATGATGCCGTGTTCCTGGTTATGGGCGATCTGACGTTCCCGGCGGCGGCTGGTTTCGTCCATGGCCCGCTTCATGCTGCCGGTGATCTTGTCGCCGTAGAGCACGACACGGGCTTCGCTGTTGCGCGCCGCCCGACCGATCGTCTGGATCATGGACGTCTCCGAGCGGAGGAAGCCTTCCTTGTCCGCATCCAGGATGCCGACGAAGGCGCATTCCGGGATATCGAGCCCTTCGCGAAGCAGGTTGATCCCTATCAATACGTCGAACACGCCCAGGCGCAGGTCGCGGATCAGTTCGATCCGTTCCAACGTATCGACATCGGAGTGCATGTAGCGCACGCGGATACCCTGATCGGCCATGTATTCCGTCAGGTCTTCCGCCATCTTCTTGGTCAATGTCGTGACGAGCGAACGATAGCCTTTCTCGGTCGTCTTGCGGACTTCGTCCACGACATCGTCGACCTGGTTGTGGTGCTCGCCGGATACCGGCCGGACTTCGACAGGCGGGTCGATCAGACCGGTCGGTCGGATCACTTGCTCCACGAACACGCCGCCCGTGCGCTCCATTTCCCAGTCGGCGGGCGTTGCGGAAACGTGGACCGTCTGCGGCCGCATCGCGTCCCATTCCTCGAACTTCAGCGGGCGGTTGTCGATGCAGGACGGCAGGCGGAAGCCGTGATCGGCCAGCGTCGATTTGCGGTTGAAGTCGCCTCGGCTCATGCCGCCGATCTGCGGCACGGAAACGTGGCTTTCGTCCATGAACAGAAGCGCGTCTTCGGGGAGGTATTCGAACAGCGTAGGAGGCGGCTCGCCGGGCGCGCGGCCTGTCAGGTAGCGTGAATAGTTCTCGATACCGTTGCAGAATCCCGAAGCGGCCATCATCTCCAGATCGAACTCGGTTCGCTGGGCCAAGCGTTGCGCTTCCAACAGCTTGCCTTCGCTCTCGAACAGGTTCAGCGTCGCATCCAGTTCCGCCTTGATGCCCTTCATGGCGCTTTGCACGGTCGGGCGCGGCGTGACGTAGTGACTGTTGGCATAGACACGCACGCTCTCGATGCTTCGGCCCGTCTTGCCCGTAAGCGGATCGAATTCGGTGATGGTGTCGATCTCGTCGCCGAAAAAGTCGAAGCGCCAAGCCGTGTCGTCATAGTGAGCGGGAAACAGTTCGATCGTATCGCCGCGCACGCGGAACGAACCGCGCGCGAAAGCCAAGTCGTTGCGCTTGTATTGCAGCCCGACCAGCTGCGCCATCAATTCGCGCGGATCGATGGCCTGCCCGCGCGACAGGTCGATGGTCATGGCCGTATAGGTCTCGACCGACCCGATGCCGTAGATGCAGGACACCGAGGCGACGATGATGCAGTCGTCGCGCTCCAAGATCGCGCGGGTCGCGGCATGGCGCATCCGGTCGATCTGTTCATTGACGCTGCTGTCTTTCTCGATGAACGTGTCCGTGCGCGGAACGTAGGCTTCGGGCTGGTAATAGTCGTAATAGGACACGAAATACTCGACCGCGTTTTCGGGGAAGAAGGCTTTGAACTCCGAATAGAGCTGCGCGGCGAGCGTCTTGTTGGGTGCCATGATCAGCGCCGGTCGCTGCGTCTGTTCGATGATCTTGGCCATGGTGAAGGTCTTGCCGGATCCCGTGACGCCGAGCAGCACCTGGTCGCGTTCGCGTTCCGATATGCCGTCCACCAGCTCCGCGATCGCTTTGGGTTGGTCGCCCTTGGGTTCGAAGGGCGAATTCAGCACGAAACGCTTGCCGCCTTCCGATTTGCTAGGGCGGGCGGGCTTGTGTGGCGTCCAGAGAGCCGGGGCTTCGCGGACGGTGATTTCGGCGGTGTCGGGCATGAGGGATAGATAGGGGAACGGACCGCGAACGCCAAGGGTTCCGGACGCGTTTCGGACAGCCTCGCGGCTCGCGTTGCAACGGCTTTGTCAGAAAACCGACACGAAAACATGATGCGGACGGGCGGCGATCTTAGGGGTCTCGTAACGGACGGATGAAAAAGGATGTTCACCAGGTCGGACGAAAGTCCGGCGTCGTTTCGGAAATGGCCCCATAGCCCATGACTTTCATCGATGACGCTTCGGCAGACCGGACGATTGCGCGGCGCCCCGGCAGGCCGACATTGAGAGAGTTGAGCGCGGCAGCGCCCCACGGCGACGACTGGGTCGTCAAAGCGTGGCGGATCCTGCGCTACCGGATGTTGGACCACGCGTTCCTGCCATTGCAACACCGGCCGGCTGCGGCATCTGCGACCCTGTTGACCGGTATCGACGCAGCAGACGCGCCGATGCGCAATGCGGCCGGTACGGCGCCGGACGACCCGTCCGGAAAACCGTGGGACTCGTTGAAAGACGTGTTCACCGGTCGATTAATGCTGACCTATGCCGCGGTCATCTCGGCGATGGTCGCGACCTGCGTGGTCGTACTCGGCGCTTTCTACTACATGCAATTCCGCGAACTCGTCACCCGGAACGACGTGGCGGTCCGGCAGATCGTGCTGGCTCAGCTCGAGGATTTCGAGATGGGGCGCGGCTACGGCTTGGCCGCCGCTGCGCAGCGCATCGCAGTGCCGCCGCTCCTACAAGGCGATATGGACAGGTTCGAAACGGGATTGAAAGGGTTGATCGAGCGGCAGGACATGACCCTGCTGCGCATCATGAACGCGACGGGCGAGCCGCTGTTCGAAGGCGGGTCCGGGCTGGGGCTCGAAAAGCTCCATGGTCTGGAGCGGACAGGCGTAGTCGATATCCGGCTGGACGGCGACATGCTGATCGGGACAGGTCCGCTCGTTCATGACGGGCGGTCCATGGGCGATTTCGTCTTCGCCCGGCGCATGGGCGAAGTGGACGCAGCGTCCGCCAAGATCGATGCGGCTTTCGACCGTGCTTTGCATGACAATCAGCGCCGCATCCTGACGGCCATCGTACTGGCGGGCCTGCTTGCGCTGCTCGGCGGTATGATCGCCGCGATCCGCATCGCGCGCCGTCTCAGCCGTCCGATCCGACAGTTGGCTAACGCGGCCGGTCATATCAGCCGCGAGGAATTCGGGCATGAACTGGTCATCGACCGCAATGACGAAATCGGCGATCTTTTCGACGCCTTCAATGCGATGAGCCGCAGTTTGCAAGCTGGTCGCGAAGCCCAGCTCAAGGCGAGCGAAGCTGAGATTGCCCGTCTGGAGGCGGAAAATGCCAGTCAGGCCAAATCGCAGTTTCTGGCCAATATGAGTCACGAGATCCGCACGCCCATGAACGGCGTGCTGGGTATGGCGCAGATCCTATCCGACAGCGGTCTGAACGCCTCGCAGAAGCAGCAGGTCGACATCATCCTGCGTTCGGGCGAGGCATTGATGACGGTCATCGACGACATTCTGGACATCTCCAAACTCCAATCCGGTCAATTGCGCCTGGATCCGCAGCCGTTCCACTTGCGAGACCTGGTTCGGGATGTCGCTGCGCTGCTCGAACATTCGGCGCAGGACAAGGGACTGAACCTCATCATCGATGTGCCGGGCGACGTGCCGACGCACCTAATCGGCGACCAAGGGCGCATCCGCCAGATTTTGATCAACCTCATCGGCAACGGGCTGAAATTCACGGAAAGCGGCCATGTGAAACTGTCGGTCCGCCGCGTGCAGACCGAAGTGGGTCTGGACCCGTCCGATGTCGACTTGCGCTTCGATGTCGAAGATACCGGCATCGGTATCCCCGCCCAGAAGCTGGATCGCATCTTCAACCAATTCGAACAGGCCGACAACACCATGACGCGACGTTTCGGCGGCACAGGCCTTGGCCTGTCAATCAGCCGCCAGCTGGCGGAGACGATGGGCGGAACGATCGGCGTGACCTCACAGCTAGGTCAGGGGTCCACCTTCACTTTCGCGGTTCGTCTGCCTCTCTCCAACGACAAGGAAAGCGCCAAACCGGCGGGTTTGCCCCGTCTGACACGCAAGACGCCGATCCTGGTGGCAGCCGCCACGAGGGCCGACCGCGACCGGTTGATGGAACAATTGGGTCACATGGGGGCCAGTCCCGTTTGTGTGCCCGATGGGACTGCGGCGATCGCCCTTATGCGGCAGGCGCAGGCTCGGCACGGCTTCCGCTTCCCGCTCGTCATTTCCGACAACGCCATGCCCGGCATGGACGGACCGGACTTGCTGCGGCACGTGCGCGCCATACCGGAAATCGCCGACACGCCTTTCATGATATTGAGCGCGGTGGCTGTGGAAACCATGACTACAGACGACAAACCGTGCGGCGTGGTCGACGTCATTGAAGAGCCTTGGGACGCAGCGCGATTGCGCGATGCCGTCATGGCCCATCTGGCCGAGACATGGCTGGCCTTGCCGGGACCGGACGCAACGACGGAACGCCGCGCGGCGGCTTGAAACTTCAGCCTGCGATCACAGGCCGCATACATCGGGCGGAGCAGGATCCGCTTGCACTCTATCGGTCGCAAATGACGCTTCGCTTTGCGGTGGAGCGTGAAAGACAAGGGTTTCGTAAGGCGCGCGCCTCATGGCTGCGCTTGCGCCTGGATGCAGTCCAGTGACGCACACTCTGCGACCGCTGATGTGAAGCGACACGTGGTGATCGCCATCCGTTGATGCCGGTGAGGCTATAAGACCTGGCTTCCCTTCGACGGCCGCAAGATGGTCGAGCTGCGAGCGCATAGCTGCTTCGAAATCCGGCTCGCTCGCGGCGACGGCGCCGGGAAAAACGGCCACGAAAGGCTTCAGGCCGAACTTGGCGAGATGACAGGTCAGATCTGCGTAAAGCTGCGCGGTCTGCGCATCACCGCCCAGTACATCGTAAAAGCGAACGGCTTGACCGTTCCGGCCGCTTGCTCCGAGGGCTCCTAGCGGCGGAAGGAACGCGTCGCGCAACAGGCCGCGCGGGTAAGCGATGGCTTGGGCCTCATCGGTATTGGACGGGATCGTCATGCCGCCACCGTGCCAGAGACGGCAGAAACAAGTCTTATCCGATGTTAACGCATCGGTCCGCCGGTCAGCCCGCCTCGAGATCGGGCGTGTCGATCAGACCGGTCCGCGCTTGCAACCCTTCGGGGTCGAGGATCGTGATGACGTTGCGATTGAAAGTGACCAGTTTGTCCCGACCGAATTTCGTGAAGATCCGGCTGACCGTGACGTTGGAAAGACCCAGCGCATCGGCGATGTCGTATTGTGTCAAAGGCAGGCGCAACACGTTGGGGTCGTCGAAACCGTTGCGCCTCTGCTTGTCGCGGAGTCCCAGCAAGAAGCTGGCGATCTTGGCCGGAGCGCTGGCGAAAGCGAAGACCGACATCTGGCGCTGCAAGGCGATATATCCGCCGGCCAGCGTCTTCAGAACGGCCACCGACGCGGTTTCGTTGCGGGCCAGCGCTGCGGCGAACGGCTCGATCGGAATGCGCACGATCCGAGACGGTTCGAATGCGATCAGGCTCGACTCCGCGCGACGTTCGGCGAGGAACTCCAGGCCTGTCAAATCCACGGGCACGTGGAAATCCAGCAGCAGGCGTTGCCCGTCCACACGATTCATGACGGTCGTCAGCCAACCTTCCAGCACGATATAGAGGCTGTCGACATCGTCCCCGGCATGATGGACGGCTTGCTTGGCTTTCAGCCGCGTGCTGCTGAGCTCGATCCCCTGCAGCAAGGTCCGGCCTTCGCCTTGCAGTCCGAAATTGTGATCGAATGCCTCGAAGGCGAAATCGAGATTGCTGGCTTCCACGGCGGTTCCTCCTGACTCGTTTTGGCGTCTAGGCAGGCTGGACGGCGATCACAAGGGACTCGGGCCGTACTGTCGGCTTGCCGGATCGATGGCCTTCCGCCTTGCTCTTCGGGGCCAGCTTTGCCATTGCGCGCAATCCACATTTCTCCGGACTGCTGCTCCCATGCCCACGCTGACTTTCCCCGACGGTGCCTCCCGCGACTTCGATCCCGGCGTGACTGCGCTGGATGTCGCCAAGTCCATCTCCAAAAGCCTGATGAAAAAGGTGCTGGCGGTGAAGCTGGACGGCGAGCTGCATGACGCGACCCGCCCTATCGAACAGGACGCCAGGATCGAACTCGTCACCGCCAAAGACCCGGAAGGGCTGGAACTGATCCGCCACGATGCTGCCCATGTGATGGCTGAAGCAGTGCAGGAATTGTTCCCCGGCACTCAGGTCACGATCGGGCCGGCTATCGAAAACGGATTCTACTACGACTTCCACCGCGACGAACCCATTTCCGCAGACGACTTCGCTGCCATCGAGAAGAAGATGGCCTATATCATCAATCGTAACGACAAGTTCGAGCGCCAGGAGATGGACCGCGACGAAGCGATCGCCCTGTTTCGCGATATGGGCGAGGCCTTCAAGGCGGAGCTGATCGAAGACCTGCCCGAAGACGAAACCATCACCGTCTACAAACAGGGCAAGTGGTTCGACCTCTGCCGCGGCCCGCACCTGCCCAGCACGGGCAAGATCGGCAAGGCGTTCAAGCTGATGAAGGTGGCCGGGGCCTATTGGCGCGGTGATTCCAACAATCCGCAGCTGCAGCGTATCTATGGCACGGCTTGGGCGACGCAGGAGGATCTGGACGCGCACCTAAAGCAGATCGAGGAAGCCGAAGCGCGCGATCACCGCCGTTTGGGACGTCAGCTCGAATTGTTCCACTTCCAGGAGGAAGCGCAGGGTCAGGCCTTCTGGCATCCGAACGGCTGGACGCTCTACACCACGCTGATGGCCTACATGTCGCGCCGCCAGAAGGAATATGGCTATCAGGAGATCAAGACGCCGCAGATGATGGACCGGAAGTTCTGGGAACAGTCCGGCCATTGGGAGAAATATCGCGAGAACATGTTCGTCGCGGAGATCGCGGACGAGGACAAGGTGCTGGCCTTCAAGCCGATGAACTGCCCGTGCCACGTGCAGGTCTTCAATCAGGGCATGAAGTCCTATCGCGACCTGCCGCTGCGCTATGCCGAATTCGGTTCCTGCCATCGCTACGAGCCGTCGGGCGCGCTGCACGGGCTGATGCGCGTGCGCGGTTTCACGCAGGATGACGGCCACATCTTCTGCACGCTGGAACAGGTGACGGACGAGGTGAAGGCGTTCACGGAAATGCTCAAGAGCGTTTATGCCGATCTTGGCTTCGACGACGTAAAGGTGAACTTCTCGACCCGCCCCGAGACGCGTGTCGGCTCGGACGACTATTGGGATGTGGCCGAGGAGGCGTTGGGCAAAGCCGCAGATGCGTCTGGTCTCGAAGTCGTGCTGAACGAGGGCGACGGCGCGTTTTACGGTCCGAAGCTCGACTTCGTTCTGCGCGATGCCATCGGGCGCGAATGGCAGGCGGGCACGATCCAGCTCGATCCCAACATGCCGGAACGCCTCGACGCCAGCTATATCGGTGCGGACGACCAACGCCACGCCCCGCTCATGCTCCACCGCGCCGTGTTGGGCAGTTTCGAACGGTTCCTCGGCATCCTGATCGAAAATTATGCAGGCAAATTCCCGCTCTGGCTGTCGCCCGTGCAGGTCGTCGTCGCGACCATCACGTCCGACGCGGACGGTTATGCCGAAGAGGTCGCGGCGAAACTCAAGGCGGCGGGCCTGCGCGCCGAGCTTGATACGCGCAACGAGAAAATCAACTACAAGATCCGCGAACTGTCGGCCGACCGCAAGATCCCGGTCATCGCCGTGGTCGGCCGCCGCGAGGCCGAAGAGGGCAAGCTCGCCTTGCGCCGGCTTGGATCCAAGGGACAGCAGATCGTCACGGTCGAGGACGCCATTGCCGATCTCACCCATGAGGCCATGCCGCCGGATCTGAAGCGGTAGCGCCCCGCGTGTTACTTCGTCGTCTATTGGACGCGTTTGCAAGCGGTTGGCTGCTCTTCTGGCTAGCCTTGATCGCCGTCTATATCCATTTCGGCGCGCTCGCCTTCGCCGGTCTCGTCATATTGCTGGGCGCAGTCGGCTGGCCCGTCTGGCTGCTGCATCGAAAGCACCTGCCGGTCACGACTTGCAATCTGTTGATGCCAATGGCGGCATTCGCCGCCTTTTTCATCTGGTTGGCCGCGACGAGCGGCTGGAGCGATCACGGCCCCGATACAGCGCTGCGCCTAGGTGGTCAGATGGCGCTGGCCGCCGCGGTTCCGGCCTTGATCGCCACGCGTGCCGTGTGGACGCGCATCTTGCTGTCGCATCTGTTGATGGCGATGGTGATCGGCGGAGTCGCCGTGCTGGCGATGGATGTGGCGTCCGGCTACGGCATCAATATCTTCCTCAGCCCGATCGACGAAGGTGCCGACCTCAATCAGCGCCAAAGCGAAGCGGAGATGAATATCGGTCGCGGTCATGTCGCCTATGCGGTTCTGGCGCCGCTGGTGATCGCGCTCTTCGCGACCCGCTTGCCGCAGGGCCGGGCCGGACCCGTGGCGATCGGGTTCGTGGCGCTTCTGCTGGTCGGAACCCTGTTGAACCGGTTGGCCATCGCCCCGATTATTTTGGTCTCCGCTTTGGCGTTTCTCTATATCGGCTATCATCGGCCGACTGCCGGGTTGCGTTTGTCGCTAGGTGCACTTGTCGGATCCGTTCTGTTCGCGCCGCTGGTCGGGATCGCGGCGCGATTGAGCGGCGAAGGCCTGATGGCGCGTTTGCCGATGAGTTGGGACCACCGCCTGCGTATGTGGGATTATAGCTTGTCGCGCATTGGCGAAGCGCCTTGGTTCGGGCACGGGCTCGACCGGTCGCGCACCATGGCAGGCGATTTCACGACACGCATCGGCGTGGATATCCCCTTCGTATCGTTGCATCCGCATAATGTTGGCTTGCAAACCTGGATGGAGACGGGACTGGTCGGCGCGTTTCTGCTCACCCTTGCGCTTGTGTCGCTTTACAGGCCTCTGAAGACGTTGGCGGGCGGCTCGCCATGGCGCGCGGGGGCCGTGTCCGGCCTGCTGATGGGTGCGACCGTGGGCGGCGCCGTGACGGTCGGGGCGTGGCAATATTGGTGGTGGGGCCTGATCGTGTTGGCGCTATCGCTTGTTTTGCTGATCCCGGCCGGAGCGCGGCTAAGCGAACGCGACATCATATCCGCATGAACGGCAAACCGCGCATCAGCGTCGTCATGGTCTCCTACCGGACCGGACCGGCTCTGTTGGACGCGGTGCGCGCAATCGGTGCCGATCCAGACATCGCCGAACTGATCGTCGTGGATAACGGCAATAGCGCCGCAGACCGCGTGGCCCTCCTCGGAACGGCCCAGACGACGGGAAAGGCGCGCCTGTTGCAGGGCCACGGCAATGTCGGCTTCGCCCGGGCCTGCAATTATGGCGCGCGGCTGGCGGGCGGGGACTATCTGCTGTTTCTCAACCCCGATGCAGTGGTCGAACATGGTGCGGCCTGCAAGCTTGTCGAAGCGGGCAGGGACTGCGCGCGTCCCTGGATTGCAGGGGCGCTGATATTGGACGCGCAGGGCCGAGAACAGCGCGGCGCCCGCCGCGGCGCGCTGACGGTCGTGTCGGCTCTAGCAGGTTTCACCGGCCTGCACCGCTTGCCGGGTTTGCCTTCTATTCACCGTCATGCCGAACCGATGCCGGTAGGCCCCGTGCCGATGCCGACCGTTTCGGGAGCGGCAATGATGATGAACCGCATGGGCTTCGAGGCCGTCGGCGGGTTCGACGAAGGCTATTTCCTGCATGTCGAAGACATCGCCCTGTGCCGCACGGTTCGGCAGGCGGGCGGGACGGTTCTGTTCGTCCCCGGCGCACGCGTAATGCATCATGGCGCGACATCGGACGTGGCGCACTGGCGGGTGGAACGGCACAAGCTGCGCGGTTTTCTGCGCTATTTTCGCACGGCCGGTCCGGGGGCGGGGCCGCTAATCGCCACAGTCCTACTCGCTCCATTGATCGCCGGGGCGATCACGGGACGCCTGATCTGGACGGCGTTGCGTCGGCGATGAGTATGCCCACTCGGTCAACGCTGCGGCCGAACACTCCGTCGTGTCGAACATTGTCAGCGTCATCTGTCGTCCTTTGGCGTAGTTCGTTCCGGATACGCTCTCGCCCGCACCGGCACAGGCGGGTGGCGGCGTGCCGGATGCCAGCACCAACACATCGCCGGGACGAGCGCCGCGGGTCAGCTGCGTATCGGTACCTGCCATGAAGACCAGTGAAGGTTCGCGGTAGTCGGGGGACACGATGCGTGCGCCAGCCGGCGATTGCGCGACCAGGCGCGGCGTCAGGTCCAGCAACGGGCTGCGCGACAGGGCGGTAAAACCCAGTCCGACGAACAGGGCGGCCAAGGCAAGCGCGACCCGGTCGCGTGCTTGCCGGACAAACCAGAGAGCGGCGACGGAGAGTGCGGTCAAACTGGCCGCCACGCTGACAGACAGGACCGGACCGGCGCGCTCCCAAATCGCTGCTCCTGTGCCGACCGACAGCAGGGCGGCGACGAAAGCGGCGACCGCGAGTCCCGCTATACGCGTTCGCCCCGCCTCCGTCAGGCGAACCCAACCCGCTCCAGCCAGCAGCGCCAGAGCCGGATAGAGCGGCAGCGTGTAATGCGGCAATTTGGTCGGAACGAATTCCAGCAAGACCCACATCGGCAGCGTCCAGGCGACAAGCAATCGCACAGTTGCATTTCGCCGCTCCCGCCAGGCGAACATTGCCGCGACGGGCAAGGCGAGCACGCCTGGCCAGAACATGGCCAGCGTCGTCAGGGCGTAGTAGCCCGGCGTCCCGCCATGCGTTTCCTGTG
The DNA here is from genome assembly GCF_947498175.1 of uncultured Algimonas sp. GTDB lineage: Bacteria > Pseudomonadota > Alphaproteobacteria > Caulobacterales > Maricaulaceae > Litorimonas. The sequence continues at coordinate 159,663 of NZ_CANMJB010000002.1, forward strand.
CGCCCGCGATCTTGCCGCCCAGGTCGCGGCCCAGCGCTTCGGCGAAAAACGCGCCGTCCGTCTCGATGCCGATGGCGATGAACCAGGGCAGGGTGATACCCAACGCGACGAGGATCGGTAGCGGCCGGGCCAACGCGCGCAAACGTTTCGCCGAACGGGTCCAGAGCGCGTCGGTCAGCAAGGCAAGCCCGCCCACGCCCAGCAGGATAGGACCCTTGATCAGCGTCCCGACTGCGATAGCGAACCAGGTCTGCCAAGCCTTGCGCGCCGCGATCCCGTAGAGCGCGACCGCTGCCGCGCCCGCCAGAAGGGCATCCGTTTTGGCGATATGCGCTTCGAAAGCGAGCGAGACCGACACGGCGATCCATCCTGCGCCGAGCAGGGCTTCGCGCCGCCCGAACAGAGCCGCACCCGTCAGATAGGTCGCCCAGACGGCGATCAGGGCGCCGATCACGCTGGGCAGGCGGTGCGCCCAGGCCGCGCGCTCGCCGCGTCGCACATCGTCCAGTTGACCCGTTGCCGTCAGACTCGCCAGCTGCGCCCAGTACGCACCCGCCGGTTTCTTGTAACGCGCCTCGTCCTGGAAGCGGATGTCGATCAGATCGCCTGTCTCCGCCATCTGGACGGTGGCCTGCATATAGCGGGCCTCGTCCCGGTCCACAGGCGGCAGGGCGGCCAGGCCGGGCAGGTAGGCGACCAGCGCGATCAGTGCCAAGAAGGCGAGGTCCAGCCATCTATGCGCACGCGTCTGGGTCACGAACGGCGCATGGACCGATGGGCGCGCCAGGGCAAGACTGCAGGCCGCCGCTTGCCTGCACGGCACGCGCCTGCCAAAGCGCGTTCATGTCAGAGGAAGTGGAAACTGCGGAAACGAAAACCGCGCCGGATCTGGCGGTCGTGCTGCCGGCTTATAACGAATCCGGCAATCTCGGCACGCTCATCGCGGAGATCGACGCGGCGCTCGCGCACGTACCGCACGAAATCGTCGTGACCGACGACGGCTCCACAGACGACACACAGGCCCGGCTGCTGGCGCTCAAGGCCGACTATCCACAACTGCGCGTGCTGTCCCATCGAAGGAATGCCGGGCAGTCGCGCGCCCTCAGGACCGCGATCATGGCGGCCCGCGCACCGGTCATCGCCACGATGGATTCGGATGGCCAGAACGTGCCCGCCGACATTCCCGCCCTGTACGCGCAGCTGAGCCGGTCCGACGCGCCTGATACGCTTGCCATGGTCGGCGGGCGCCGTGCCAAACGCCGCGATACCGTCGCAAAGCGGCTCGGTTCGCGCGTCGGCAACGGCGTGCGCAAACGGCTGCTCCACGACGAGGCGGACGATACGGGTTGCGGATTGAAGGTCTTCCGGCGGCAGGCCTTCCTGGAGCTGCCCTATTTCGATCACATCCACCGATATTTACCGGCATTGATGCTGCGCGAAGGTTACACCTGCGAATATCGCGACGTTGACCACAGGCCGCGCGGCGAAGGCGAAAGCAAATACACAAATTTTGGCCGCCTCAAGGTCAGCCTCGCCGATCTGCGCGGCGTCCGGTGGCTCAATAGCCGCGCACGGCAGTCGGGCGGTTACGACGAATTATAAGCGCGCGCGCCGGACCCTCAGATCCAGAACGGAAAGTTGCGTGAATGAACGTGGAACGGTTGCACTTCGGGCGGACAAGCGTCCAACTCCTACACCTGAAGAAAGGATGCATCGGGACGCTTCACAACGAATGCATCGCTTTACCCGACTTTAACGCGTCTACCCTTATCGTTAGCGCTGGTTAACCACATTTCGCGAGGGCTGCCATGGGCGCTCTGTCCGTTTTCCCGCTCATGATCATCCCGGTGGTCATCTACAACCTTCTGGCCCTAACGGGTCAGGCTTTGACGACCGTGGATCAGATGCGCCTGAGGCTCGATACGGACTTTCTCAGCGTGCCCATGTCCAGCGGCGTCGTCTGGTCGATCACGCCGGGCCATGCGCTGACGGGACTGGCGCTGGTCTGCCTCTTCTTCGAACTGATCAAATCGACCGGCACGGGCCGCGCCGCCGTGATGAACCATGCCTTCTCGCTCGTGCTGTTTGTGCTCTGCCTCGTGCAGTTCCTGCTCATGCCCGCTTTCGCCACCTCGGTCTTTTTCCTGATCGGGACGATGGCGCTGCTGGATGTGCTGGCCGGCTTCATGGTGACCATCGCCTCGGCGCGTCGGGACATCGGCGTCGATGGCGCCTTCGCCGACTGAGCCCGTGGACAGCGCCCCCATCGTTGCGGAGGTAGTGGACCGTAAAGCCCGCTCCCCCTTGCTTGAACCCGCATTGCTGTCCGATGCTTTGGCTCTAGCCGGGGCCTTTGCTTTCGACATGGATGAAGATGGCCGCATGGACTTCGCCGACACGGCGCGGTTGGAGGCGTTCCTCGTCGAACGCCCGGGCGAGGCCGCCACCGGGCAGGCGGACTGGGAAGCCCGGATGCGGCCCGAAGACGTCCGCGCCCGCCGTCGGGCGGTCGCCTCGCTGTCGTTCGACGGGGCGCGCTACCGGCTCGATTATCCGTTGCGCGACGCGATGGGCGAAGTGCACCATGTGCGCGAAATCGCCCAAGCCGTGGCTAGCATCGATCAGCGCGCGACTTTGGTCCGCGGTGTCCTGATCGATCGCACGGACGATGTCCATACAGACGAAGCGGTCATCTGGCGCGCGCGCCACGACCCGTTGACGCGCCTGCCGAACCGCGTCGCCTTGGCCGAAGCCGGAACGCAATTGGCGGAATTGGGCGAACGGATCGGCATCCCGGTTCACCTGCTCCGGCTTCGCCTGCGCAATCTGGACAGGCTTAGTGCGACTTTCGGCGAGGATTTGCGCGATCGGATGCTGCGTCAGGCAGGCGAACGGATGCAAGCGGCCTTGCGCGCGCCGGATCTGGTGGCGCGGCTGGACGGGGCGGATTTCGCCGCCGCGACCTTGAATTCCGATCCCGATACGCTGGGCTTGCGCCTGCGCGCGGCCGTGACGGCAGAACCCTACATGACGCCGTTCGGGCCATTGTCGCTGGAACTGGATGTTGCGCGCGCGCCGTTGGAGACGGTCGCACATGCACTGGACGCAACGCGACAAGACCTTTCGGGGGACGAAGCGGACACTCATCCCGAAGAAACCTTGCCGAGTGTGGACGAAGCGCTGGCCGAAGACAGGCTGAGCGTCGCGTTCCAGCCCATCGTCCATGCGGACGGCCATGCATTGCACCATTATGAAATGCTGTTGCGTCTGCGCGGCCTGGATGGTCGGCCCGTCAGCGCGTTTCCCTTCATCGTCGCGGCCGAGGATGCAGGCGAGGTCCACCGGCTCGACACCCACGTGCTGAGCCTCGCGGCAGGTCTGCTGGATGAGGACCCGGACCTGCGTCTGGCGGTCAACGTCTCGGCCGGAACGGTCGGCGATCCGGGCCACAGCGACGCCTATGTCGCGGCGATTCAGACCATGGGCGCGGCGGCCCAGCGGCTGACGCTGGAATTGACCGAGACGCTTGCCGTGGACGATCCAGCGAAGGCGGCGCATTTTTCCGCCGAAGTGCGCGCGCTGGGATGCCGCTTCGCGGTGGATGACTTCGCGTCCGGACATACGAGCTTCCGCAATCTTCTGGCGGTCGAAGCCGATTGCATCAAGATCGATGGCTCGCTGGTGCGCGGCGTGGCGCTAGACGCCCATAAGCAGGCCTTTATTCGCATGATGGTCGATCTGGCCGCGACCTTCTCCGTCGAAACCGTGGCCGAGATGGTCGAGGACCGCGCCGACGCGCTGGTTCTGACGCGTCTCGGCGTGACCTATCTGCAAGGCTACCATTTCGGCCGCCCTGGTCCTGTTCCGGTCTGGGAGGGACCTGTCGGATAGGCTGGGCGGCGCAATAGCCATGACGTGTTGACGCGTCCGTGCTAGCGCCCGCCTCATGCGAGAAACCGCCGACCAGCTGGAGAGTTTCTACGCCGCCCCGCTGGGACGCATGGCGTGCGACATGGCGATGCGGCGCCTGCATACGCTGTGGCCCGATCTGGCGGGCAACAATGCGATGGGGTTCGGTTATGCCGCGCCCTATCTCGATGCGTACCGCAAGAGCGCCAACCGCATCGTGCTGGTCAACCCGGCCGGGCAGGGGGCGATCGCGCATCGGTCCTCTCGCGGCGTGATGGGCTGCGTGGCCGACGAGACGCAGCTGCCCTTCTCCGACGCGACGTTCGACCGGGTGCTGTGCGTCCACGCGGTCGAAGAAGCCGACGATCTGCCGGGTCTGTTGCGCGAACTCTGGCGCGTGACCCAACCCGAAGGGCGCATCGTTGTCATTGCGGCCGGGCGGTCGGGACTTTGGTCGCGCATGGACCATCTGCCTTTCGGGGCGGGGCGGCCCTTTTCGCGCGGACAGCTGCGGGCGCGGTTGCTCAAGGCCGGTTTCACGCCCACGGTCGGGGCCGGGGCGCTTTACGGGCCGCCGGTCGCGCGCCTGTCGGGGCCGAAAATCTCTTATGGGTTCGAGCGCTTCGGAGAAACGGTCTGGCCGGGCTTCGCCGGCTTGGTGATGGTCGAAGCGATCCGGCGTCTCTATGTCGAACCCGACCGGCTGGAAACCGCCAAGGTGCGCGCGCCCCTGTTCGGCGCGGCGACGCGGCCGACTGTCGAGAAAAAGGCGAAGGCGGAAAGAGTGGAATGAACGGCAATTCCGATCTGGAGCGTGTAAGGCGGGATATCGACCGGGTGGACCGGGCGATGCTGGACCTGATCGCCGAACGGCTGGCCCTGTCTGCGGATGTGCGCCGCGCCAAGGCTGGATCGAGGCTTTGGCGCCCTGCGCGCGAAGACGGCCATGTCGCCGATCTGGCCCGTATGGCACAAGACACAGGCACGCCGCCCGCGCTTATCTCGCGCATCTGGGCGGAATTGATGAGCGCCTCGATCTCTGTACAGGGTTCGACCCGGATTCATGTCGCTCTGGAGGGCGACGGCCGCGCCAACCTGTCGCTGATCCGCGACCGTTTCGGCGGCAGCTTGCCTCTGCTATCCTACCCGACCAGTTCCAATGCGCTCGCCGCCGCCTACGGCGAAGACGAAGGGATTGCCGTGCTGCCGGCGCCTGGCGGCATGACGCGCTGGTGGACGGCACTCGCCCCGGGCGGGGCCATGCCGGAGATGAAGATCGTCGCGCCGCTGCCGCGTGTCGACGCGGATGACTGGCCTCAGGCTGTTGCGGTCGCCGCCATCGGTCTCGACATGCCGGTTGCCAAGGGCGGGCGTATCCTGTGTGCGGTGCGGGGCGACATGACCGGGACCCTGCGCGCCGAAAGCGCCGATCTGCGTCTCTACGAAGTCGCGGAGGCGGAAACGGTGGATATGGAAGACGTCATCGGCTACCTGCCGCCGCCTGTTAGCGCATAAGGCACGATCCATGGCGTTCAAAACCATCCTCATCATCGGTTCCGGCCTGATCGGCAGTTCGGTCGCCCGCGCCGCGCGTGCCAAGGCGGGCGTCGAGACCGTCTGGATGGCGGACCGGTCTGCGGTGGTCATTGGAACGGTGGACCGGCTCGGCATTGCCGACGGAACGGTCGAGGGTGCGGCCCACCACTATGCGTCCCAAGCCGATCTGGTCCTGCTCTGCGTGCCGCCTGCCAAGATCGCGGAGGTCGCTGCGGATGTGCTGCCCGTCATGAAGGCGGGTGCAGTCCTGTCGGATGTCGGGTCGATCAAGGCCTCTGTCATCGAGGCGGTGCGGCCATACTTACGCGACGACGTCTCCGTCATTCCCGGTCATCCCATCGCAGGAACCGAGTTCTCCGGACCCGAAGCCGGATTCGCCGAGCTGTTCGAAAACCGGTGGTGCGTACTGACGCCCATCGACGCGGACGATCCGGCCTTGCCTGCGCTGACTGCCTTCTGGGAAGCGCTGGGATCGCGCGTGGCCGTCATGGACGCCGCGCGGCACGACACGGTGTTGGCCACGACCAGCCATGTCCCGCACCTGATCGCCTATACGCTGGTCGGGACCGCCGTGGACATGGAACAGGTGACGGGCGACGAGGTGGTGAAGTTCTCCGCCGGAGGTTTTCGCGACTTCACCCGCATCGCGGCTAGCGACCCCGTCATGTGGCGCGACGTTTTCCTGAGCAACCGCGACGCGACGCTGGAGGTCGTGGACCGCTTTATCGAGGATCTGACGGCATTGAAGCGTGCCATCCGCTGGTCGGATGGCGAGACGCTGCTCGATCATTTCGCCAAGACGCGCGACATTCGTCGCCGCATCGTGGAGAGCGGTCAAGACGAACCGAATTTCGGACGCGACGATTAATCAGCCGCGGCCTTTGTCGGCGTTGCCAACCCTTCTTCCGGCAGGACCGGTTCGCGCGCCGCCTCGCTCTCGGACCGGCCGCGTGCGAGGGCGAGCAGGTATTTGCCATATTCGCCCAGCACGCGCTCAAACCTGTCGCGGTCTTTCCACCAAGGCGTGTGAGCCTCGCTGCGCACTGGGACGGGGGTGATGCGCAGGGCCGCCATCTCGCTGCCGATTTCGACCTGGGCACGCGGCATATGATAGGACGAGGTCACGAGGATGACATGGCGGTAGCCCAGCGCCTCGGCCCAGTCGGCGGTTTCGCGCGCATTGCCGCGAGTATCCAGCGCGGCATAGTCCACATCCATGCAGCAACCGGCTTTGCGGGCCGAAAGCCCGACTAGATCCGCGACATCATCCTCCGACAGGCTCGTGTTGACGCCGGAGACGAGCAGGCGTTCGCCCAGTCCGCGTTCGAGCAGATCCCCGGCCTTTTCAAGTCGTCCGCCGCCGGGCCCGGTCCAGACCACGATGCCGTCGGCTTCCAGCGGATCGGCTGGTGCGTCGAGACCGTCCACATGGCTGGCGAAGGCGATGAAGCCGCCGACGAAAGCGCCGATCAGGAGCAGCAGGAGGAAACCGAACAGCCGTCGCCGCCCGCTGGCACGCTTGCGCGCCCGGCTGAAGCGCAAGGCCATCAGGCGCGGCGCCTTTCATAAGCGAGCTGGCGCATTGCCGCCCATCCGGCCGACAGAGCGCAGATCAGGCCGAACAGGGCGCACAGCCCGACCAGGACGGCTGCGTCCAACGCTCCGTCGCCAAGTCCGGCCCACCCGACCGTGCCGCGAGCCGGGCCGAACGACACGACGGCCCAGAGCATCACGGCAAGCGCGGCGCCGACCGCTCCCCCCAGCAATCCTCGCTGCGCAGCTTGGCCGACGAACAGTTTGGCGATGAAACCGTCGGTCGCTCCGGCTTGCACCAGAACATGGATGATGTCGCGTTGGGCGGACAGACCGGCACGCGTGGCGAACATACTGACAGCGGTGGCGGCCACGCCGATCATGACAAGCAGGCCTAGCCCCAGCAGGACGAGACGCTCGACTGTCCGTTCGAGCTGGCCGGAGAAGCGCGAATGGTCGTCCATGACCGTCGTCAGCCCGGCTTCGCCGAACCGGCGTTCCAGCGTTTCCCGGGGCAGAGCGACCGGCGAATCGACCCGGATCACGCCGGGTATGGGCAGATCGGGCGGCAAGTCGCCGTCGCCGAGCCACGGTTGGATCAGCGCGCCGGACTGCGCCCGCGATAGGGACGTCAGCGCTGCTTCGGGCAGAGTGTCGCGCAATATGTCGCGCGCGGTGCTCATCTGTGCCTCGCGCGCACCCTCGTCGCTCAGCAGGATCTGGACGGTCGAGCTTTGCGACAGCTGTGCGCTCCAGCGATCCGAGAGCCGGTCGGCCCCGCGTGAGAACAGAAGGGCCAGCGCGGCCAGGAAAGCCATGACGATTAGAACGGTCAACAAGGCGCGACCCTGTTCCGGGCGGGCCGGCAGAAGGGTCTGCGGCGCAGGCGGCGTCGTTCTGACGGGAATGTCGGTCATGCCGCGCGCAAGGGACCGAGCCCCTCTCCCAACTTGCCGTCGGCCAGATGGACCGTGCGGGCGCTGACCTCGTCGATCAGGCCGAGATCATGCGTCGCGATCAGCACGGTCGCCCCCATCCGGTTCATTTCAGCGAACAGGCGCAACAGGCGCGCGCCGATGGCTGGATCGACATTGCCGGTCGGTTCGTCCGCGATCAGCAAGTCCGGTTTGGCGATGATGGCGCGGGCGATGGCGCAGCGCTGTTTCTCCCCGCCTGAGAGGGTCGGCGGCAGCGCGTCGACGCGGTGGCCGAGCCCGACCCAGCTCAGCAATTCGTTCACATCGGTCAGATAATCCGCCCGCGCCCGTCCGGCGACGCGCAGTGGCAACGCGACATTTTCCCAGACCGACAGATGGTCGATCAGACGAAAATCCTGCAGCACGACACCGATGCGCCGCCGCAGAACCTGCAACTGTGACGGTTTGAGCGTGGAGACGTCTTGCCCGAACAGATTGATCAGCCCGCGCGACGGCTTGAGCGACAGGTAACAGAGTTTCAGCAGGCTGGATTTGCCCGCACCCGATGCGCCGGTCAGGAAGGTGAAACTGCCCGGAGCAAGGCGCAAGTCGACGCCGGACAGCACTTCGGGCCCGCGCCCGTAGCGAAGGCCGATCCGCTGCAGGTCGATCGTCGGCGCGGTCTCGGGCATCACGCGGAGCGGCCTCTGAATTTCTGTAATGTTTGTAAGGTCTGACTGATCATGATCCGGCAATAAGGCTGGCTCGTTCGCTGGACAATCCCGGCGCTCTGGTCAAGAACATCCGCATGGTTGGGATGCAGCGATTTGCCGTCGGGACGGAAGGCGCGTGCCTGTGAGCGGCGCGATCATAACTTGTCCGGAGTGCGGAACGCGTTACAGCGTGACACCGCAAAGCCTGGGTCCGGCCGGGCGGATGGTGCGCTGCGCCCGCTGCAAGACGAGCTGGTTCGCCGTTGCGGAACCGGCCGAGACCCTGATGTATGATCCGGACGCTCTCTTCCATGCCGACAATCTGCGCGATGCGGGCGTGTTGGACGCGCGGACGGACGATGCGGTCGAACCTGTTCCCGAAGCTGACGCGCCCGTGATGCGGCCCACGGCGCGAATCGGTGCGGATGCGATGATGCGCGATCACGTCGATGCCGCGCGGTTAGCGCGCCGCCGCCGCACGATCCAGCTCATCTGGGCCGTGCCGGTCCTGCTGGTCGTCATCGGTGCGGTCATCGCGGTGCTGAACCGGCAGGATATTGTGAACCGGCTTCCGCAAATGGCGTCGGTCTACAAGCTGGCCGGAATCGATGTGCGTGTCGGCGGGCTCGATATCGATCCGCCCGAGGCGCGCACCATCCTGGTGGATGGAGTGCCGATGATTCGGGTAGACAGCGTCGTGCGCAACCTGACACGCGAGACCAAGATCGTGCCCCTGATCGAGCTGACCCTGCACGATGCGAACGGGCAGGGACTTCTGCAATGGTATGTGGAAACGCGGCCCGACCGGATCGAGGGGCAAGGAAGGCTGGCTTTCACAACGGAGATCGCCGATCCGCCTGAGGGCGCCGTCGGCCTGCGCTACCGATTCTTCGAAGACGACAAGTTCGCGCAAGGCTGACCGGTCAGCGGATGATGGCCAGGCCGACGCCCTGCCGCCCGGCGGACAGGCGGCGCAATAGTTCCCCGCTTTCGAAATCCACTTCCGCAACGGTATCCGTGCCGGTTTCCGCAATGTATAATCGCCGGCCATCGTCGGAAAACAGGATCGTGACCTGCGCGCTTTCCGGCCCGTCGCCGACGGCAATGGTGCGGACCGGTTCGCGCGTCTTGACATCGATCACCGACAGGCTGGCGTCCTCTAGACTGGAGGTCACGGCGTAGCGGCCGTCGGGCGATATCTGCAGGCGCAGGGAAACTGTCTGACGGCGAGGTCGGCCAGCCGCTCCAGCGTATCGGCGTCTTAGACGATCACTGTGTCCGCTTCGCGGTTGCTGATCCACAATTCCCGCCCGTCGGGCGTCAGATCGATCCCTTCCGGGCCCGCACCGGTCCGGGCCGCATTAATGAGCCGGTCTGCCTCCAGATCGATGGTCTCGACGATGCGTTGGCTATCCAGGTCGAAAATGTTGATATGGTGGTCACCGTAATTGACGACCGCCGCTTGCGTGCCGTCTGGCGACGGCGCGATCTCGTGCGGCGAACGATGGCTGGTCGGCACGCGGGCCAATTCCTCGCCGCTGTCCAGATCGATGAAACTGACGGTGTCCTCGCTCTTGTTGCCGACCAGCAGGATCGGGGCATCCCCGTTTGCAAATGGGTCGGAGCTGCAAGCCGAGCGTAGAAACAGGCCAAGCAGACCCAAGCCAGGCAGAATTGGTCGTTTCACAACCCCGCTTTTTTCCGCGGGCGCCGCTTCGCTTTCGGGCGCCGGGGTACGCCTTCGCGGGCGAGCGCATCGGCGCGTTCGTTGCCGGCATCCCCCGCATGGCCTTTAACCCAGCGCCAGTCGATCTCGCGCGTCTGTGCAAGCGTGTCGAGTTCGCGCCAGAGATCTTCATTCTTGACCGGTTTCTTGGCGGCCGTCTTCCAGCCGCGGCGCTTCCAGCCCGGCAACCATTCCTGTAGTCCCTTCAGCACGTAGGTCGAGTCCGAGAACAGGACGGTCTTGCCGCAGAAACCGGGTTTGATCGCTTTGAGCGCTTCGATCACGGCCTGCATTTCCATGCGGTTGTTGGTCGTCGCCGGGTTTCCGCCCTTGAGTTCCTTCTGGCGCTTGCCGTGGAACATGACCACGCCCCAGCCGCCGGGACCGGGATTGCCGGAGCAAGCCCCGTCCGTATAGATCACGAGCGCGTCCTCGAGGTCGCCCGCCGCGGACCCGTTGGCGCTCATTCCGCCGCTTCCGGCGCGGCTTTCTCGGGCAGGAGCTGGCGCGGCAGACGGAAGACGACCCTTTCTTCCGTAACGCGGATTTCGCGGATTTCGATCTCGTAGCGCGACCGCAATGCGGCGAGCACGCCGTCCACCAGATATTCGGGCGCGGACGCCCCGGCCGACAGGCCGATCGTGTCGGCGCGGTCCACTGCCGCCCAGTCGATCGATGCGGCGGAACTGATCAGATAGGCTTCGTCGGCGCCGACCTTTTCGCCCACTTCGACCAATCGTTTGGAATTGGACGAGGTCACGGACCCGATCACGAGCATCAGATCGCATTCCGCCGCGATGGCCTTGACCGCCGCCTGGCGGTTGGTCGTCGCGTAGCAGATGTCTTCCTTGTAGGGCAGGGCCAGGTTGGGAAAGCGCGACTGCAGGATGGCGATCAGATCGGCCGTGTCATCGACGGACAGGGTCGTCTGCGTGACGAGGGCCAGATTGTCCGGATCGCGCGGCGCATAGGTGCGCGCATCGTCTTCGGTTTCTATCAGCGTGATTTCGCCGGGCGCAAGCTGTCCCATCGTGCCGACGACTTCCGGATGGCCTTCATGCCCGATCAGCAGGATGTGCTTGCCCGCACCGTGGTGGCGTTCGGCTTCGACATGCACCTTGGAGACGAGCGGACAGGTCGCATCCAGGAAATTCATGTCGCGGGCCGCCGCCGCCTTGGGCACGGACTTCGGAACGCCGTGCGCGGAAAAGACGACCGGACGATCGTCGGGGCATTCGTCCAGCTCCTCGACGAAGATCGCGCCCAGACCTTCCAACCGGGTCACGACATGGCGGTTATGGACGATTTCATGACGGACATAGACCGGCGCGCCGTATTTCTTCAGACTTTCCTCCACGATCTGGATCGCCCGGTCCACGCCGGCGCAAAAGCCGCGCGGGCTGGCCAGCAGAACCGTTTTCGTCTTGCGGGAGGCGGTCATGGGATCCTTGTCTTAAGCTTACGTCACATCCAGCCTATCGGCGTGCGCAATTGTTGCGCGGACACGGCGCGGCGGTTAAGCAGCGCCCTAACAGACGCGCCGCGATCCTGCCAAGGTCTATACTGAGATGGGGTTTCGTCGGTTGCGGCGATCGGCGGCGGCGCTATCCGGCACGCCCAGCATGATGGTTGAACACGCTCGATGAAAAAACTCATTACATTCGCATTGCTCGGCGCGCTTGCCGTGACAGGCTGCCGGTCCACTCAGGAAGCGCTGGAAATCGGCGAGGCGGGCGAGCGCAACGCCGGCCCGTGCCCGCGCGCCTTCGCCCTCTTCGATGCCTCGCGGATCGTGGAAATCCGCGGTGCCGAAGAAAAGTACGACAATGTCGGTTTCACCGGAGAGATCGCCGCCGTGCGTTCTCTTTGCCGGTATGTCGGAGATAATCCCATCACGGGTGATGTGGACATCACCTTCGATTTGGGCCGCGGTCCGGCGGTCGCAGGCCAGTCCGAGGCCGTCTACCAGTACTTCGTCGCCATCACGCGCAAGAATGTCGCCGTGATAGACAAGCAGACCTTCCCGCTGCAGGTCAGCTTCCCCTACGGGCAGGACCGGGTCCGGATCACAAAATCGATCGAGGATTTCTCCATCGCCCGGGCGTCGGATACGACATCCGGCGAAAACTTCGAAATCGTGGTCGGTTTCGAACTGACGCCGTCGCAGCGCGCTTTCAACCGCGAAGGACGCCGCTTCCGCGTGAATGCCGGCCAAGGGTAGCCCCATGCCGCTCCAGGACAGGCTCAGCGACGCCTTCGGCGAGGCTTTTGCCGCGCTCGGTCACGAGTCGGCTCTGGGAGCCGTGGTGGAGAACCTGAAAGGCGATGCGCCGTTTCAATGCAACGGCGCCATGGCTGCTGCGGGGGCGGCGAAGAAACGCGGCGAAAAAGCCAATCCGCGAGAGATTGCAACGGCGGTGGCCGCCCGCTTGTCCGATCACCCTCTGATCAAGGCCATCGACATCGGGGGGCCGGGCTTTCTGAATATCGTGCCGTCCTCCGAAGCGCTGACCGAAACCGCGCAGGCAATTATGGAGGGTCCGGTGAGCGGCCTGAAGGCCGGCGCGGAACTGACCATCGTCATCGATTATGGCGGCGCGAATGTGGCCAAGCCCATGCATGTCGGCCATCTGCGCTCCGCTGTGATCGGCGAGGCGATCAAACGTCTGATGCGCGCGCGGGGCCATACCGTGATCGGCGATGCCCATCTTGGGGACTGGGGTCTACAGATGGGCCACCTGATCAGCGAGCTGGAGAGCGAGCAGCCGGGTCTGGTCTATTTCGATCCCGATTATGACGGGAACTATCCCGATGAACCGCCCGTCACGATGGACGATCTGGGGCGGCTTTATCCGCAGGCGTCCAACGCCGCCAAGTCGGACAAAGCTCGCATGGAGCGCTCCCGCGTCGCCACGGCCGAGCTGCAGGCCGGACGGCGCGGCTACCGCGCCTTGCTGGATCATTTCATTGCCGTCTCCGTCGCTGTGCTGAAGGAAGGCTATGGTGCGCTCGGCGTGGAATTCGACCTATGGAACGGGGAGATGTGCGTCGACCCGCTCATCCCCGGCATGATCGAGGATCTAGATGCACAAGGCCTGACGCGCGAGGATGACGGAGCGCTGATCATCGACGTCGATCCGGACTACGACCAGGATAAGCGCAAAGGCACACCGCCCCTGATGGTCAAGGCGCGCACGGGGGCAGTGCTCTACGCGACGACGGATCTCGCCACACTCATCGACCGCAAACGCGAAATAGACCCGGACCTGCTGCTCTATGTGGTGGACCAGCGCCAGGCGAACCACTTCGAACAGGTCTTCCGCGCCGCGGCCCGTGCGGGCTGGTTCGAGCGCGACCAGATGGAACATCTCGGTTTCGGCACGATGAACGGCAAGGACGGCAAGCCGTTCAAGACGCGCGACGGCGGCGTGCTACGCCTGGAAGACCTGCTGGAGACGATGCGGCAGGCGGCCGAAGCTCGCTTGGCCGAATCCGGCATGGGTGCCGGTTTCGACGATGAAGAACGCGCCGATATCGCCCGTCTTGTCGGGCTGGCGGCGCTGAAATTCGCGGATCTGCAAAATGCGCGCCTGACGAATTACGTTTTCGACCCGGAGCGTTTCACGGCCTTCGAAGGGAAGACCGGACCGTATCTGCTCTATGCGGCGGTGCGGATCAAATCGATCCTGCGCAAGGCGGAAGCGGCGGGCGCGGAATTCGGACCCGTCTCACCCGATCACGAAGACGAAGCCTCCCTGGTCCTGGCGCTGGACGCCTATCCCAAAGCGGTCGCGCTAGCCGCGGAAAAACGTGCCCCGCATATCCTCTGTGATCATGTCTACGGCCTAGCCCAGACCTTTTCGCGCTTCTACACCCATTGCCCGATCCTGGCCGACGATGTTTCGCCGGAGGTAAAAGGGGCTCGCCTGTCGCTGGCGAAGGCGACGCTGGAACAATTGGAGCATGGGCTGGATATTCTGGGAATCGAGGTGCCAGAGCGGATGTGAGGTCTGACTTTGGTCCGGAGAACCAAATCAGACCGAACCGCGCACCCGCGCGGCAAAAGAGTTTATCGATAAGCGATCGTATTTGGACATGCGGACCGGGTCGCTCCACTGGCCGGTCTTCCCTTGACTGGCCGTTCTTCCCATGAATAGCTTTCGTCATGACGGTTCGTGTCTTGACCACCATGTTCTTCGCTGCGTCTCTTATAACAGGGTGTGGCGCGTCGATTGATGTCAAAGATAACGTACTGGCCCACGAAACGCCCGTGATACCCGAACTCGCGGTGAGCCTCTTGCCCGATGGCGAGACCGTCCGGGTAGACTACCGCGCTGCACAGCCTGTCTCACGGATCGATTTCCGCCGTGTCGCCGGTCCCGCGCGATCCGAGGATTGGGAAACACCCGACGGCTTCGCTCTCATTCACGATAGCGATGCAGGGACTGACGTCCTGAGTCGCGTCGACGGCAAACCGTTCTCGGACGTCCGTCTCGTCGTTCCGGCCGTCTACAGAAACCTGCCCAAGGACTACGCGCCTTTCTCACCCTTCAGCGATGCGGGGCTGCTCATCCACAGTGGTCGATTCCAGGCCTGTCCCAATACATGTCCCGAAGACGATACAGGCTGGAGCCAGCATATGAGTCTGATTGTTCCGGACGGCTCCCATGCGATCGTGGACGGCGAAGTCGTCCATGCCGAGGTTGCGAATTGGGTGGACCGGCAAGACGGTCAGATGGTCTATCTCGGCAAGGCGGTTCCTGTGGAAACCGAGCAGGTGATCGGCGTGATCGATCCGGCATTGCCGCCTTCTGTGTCGGTGCCCCTATCCAGACTGCTTCCGCAATTGATCACGGCCTATTCTGCACGGTTCGGCGCGCTGCCTGTCAAACCCCAGCTCTTCGTCTCCATCGAGCCCCCTCCGATGCTGCCGGAGGGCCAAATCTCCTTTTCGGTGCAGGGCGGAACGCTTCCCGATCAGATATTCATGCATCTCATGGGAAATTTCTGGGCGCTTCCCGTCGAGGAGTGGGGAGAGGACCACAAGCGATTCCTGCCTGTATTCTTCGCCCATGAGGCCGCACATCTCTACCAGCGAGTGGACGGAGTGGAGCGCGAGCCCGACGATAGCTGGATCCATGAAGGGGGCGCCGACGCGCTGGCGCTTGTTGTGCTACGCGACCTCGGTGAGCTGTCCGACGCCGGGCTAATGGCCGAGACGGACACCCGACTGAAAAGCTGTGCAGAAGGTCTGGCCGACATGCCATTGCACCGCGCCGTGGAAGAAGGCCGATTCGATCTTCACTATTTCTGCGGTATGGCCGTCATGCTCTCGGCGGTCGCCGAGGGGGCCGACCTGTATGCGGTTTGGAACGCCTATCTATCCAAATTGCAGGACGGCAAGCCTTATGGGGGTGACACGCTGCGATCGGTCTTTGGGGACTTCGGTGCAGAGCAAGCCGAGAAACTCTCTGAGCGGATCAATGCCGATGCCGAGCGTCCCGACTATATAGAACTGCAGCCACTTGTCGACGAATGGTGGAAGCAAGCCGGCAGGCCAAGTCCGGCCCGAGATACCCTGTCCGACAAATAACCGTTTTCCCAGAACTTTCCTGATTCGCGAACCCCCTTCCACATTGCAGCCGATTGACTCCGCCTCTGATCCGTCGCATCTGCCTGCCAATCCCGACCCGTGGGAGAGAGCGCGAGGACCCGTCCCGCGCCGCCGAAGGCGCAAGCGCCGCCGCTAAACGCTCAGGCACCCCGGACCACGGGCCGGTCAAATCGCTGGAAAGAGGCGCGGTTGGTGAAACGCGTCCGCCGACGGAGTAAATCTCTCAGGCCCTCGGAGACAGCAGGTGGCACATTCGCGGGCGCGACCCGCAAGCTGGATGTGCGAATATGACCGATACGCTCAAGACAACCGCGTTGCACGATCTGCATGTCGATCTGGGTGCCAAGATGGTGCCGTTCGCGGGTTACGACATGCCGGTGCAATACCCGATGGGCGTCATGAAGGAGCACCTGCACACGCGCGCGGCCGCCGGACTGTTCGATGTCGGCCATATGGGCCAGTGTTTCATCACGGCGCAGGACGGCACGTGGGAAACGGCAGCGACCGCGCTCGAAGCGCTGGTGCCCGCGTCGATCACGGATATTCAACCGGGGCAACAGCGATACACGCAGCTGCTGGACGACGATGGCGGCATCCTGGACGACCTGATGGTCAGCCGCATCGACATGCCGGGCCACGAACACATGCTCTATCTGGTCGTGAATGCAGGCTGCAAGACGGCCGACTATGCGCATCTGGACACGCATCTGCCGGATGATGTGACCCTGTCGGTCAAGGACGACATGCTCTCCCTCGTCGCGCTGCAAGGGCCGAAAGCGGTGGAGATCGTCAGCGCCATGAACCCGCTGGTCGGGAAGCTGACCTTTATGACCCACGGAGAATTCGAACTGATGCTCGATGACGGGCCGATCTTCGCCCACGTCTCGCGTTCCGGCTATACGGGCGAGGACGGCGTCGAGATCAGCGCCAAGCATGACGACATGAAGCGCCTGGTCGGACAGCTGCTGAGCCATCCGGACGTCAAGCCCATCGGTCTGGGCGCGCGCGACAGCTTGCGCATGGAAGCCGGGCTATGTCTCTATGGCAACGATATCGACACCACGACCAGCCCCATAGAAGCGGGCCTGATCTGGTCGGTGCAGAAGCATCGCCGCACGGGCGAAGGCTATAAGGGCGCGCACCGCGTGGCGGGCGACCTGAAGACGAAGACGCGCCGCCTTGTCGGCCTCAAGCCCGAAGGACGCGCCCCGGCCCGCGCGCATACGGAAATTCAAGATGAAGACGGCAACCGCATCGGCGAAGTCACATCCGGCGGTTTCGGCCCCAGCGTCGGCGGGCCGGTCGCCATGGGTTATGTCGACGTCCCGCACAATAAACCTGGCACGTCCGTCAATCTGATGATCCGCGGCAAGACGAACCCGGCGACGGTCGTCAAACTGCCGTTCGTTCCGAACAACTATTTCAGGGGAGAGTAGAATGCTCAAATTTTCCAAGGACCATGAGTGGATCAAGGTCGAGGGCGACACCGCCACGGTCGGTATTAGCGATTACGCACAAAAACAGCTCGGCGACGTCGTCTTCGTGGAACTGCCGCAGGTCGGCGACGAGGTGGATGCCGGCGGAGAACTGGCCGTGGTCGAGTCCGTCAAGGCGGCGTCCGAAGTCTACGCGCCTGTTTCCGGCGAAGTGACCGCCGTGAACGACACGCTCGAAGGCGCGCCGGAAACGGTCAACGCCTCGGCCACAGGCGAAGGTTGGTTCGTGAAGATGACGGTCGCGGACGCCGCCCAGCTCGATGCGTTGATGGACGAGGCGGCGTACAAGACCTATTGCGACGGGCTCTAGCCTTGTCCGAGGAGCGTTTTTCCGCCGACGGGTCGCACATCGCCCTGGCCATCTGTGCCGGGAGCTTCGTCTGGCTTGTCTTCGACTCGCTCGTCTTCGGTGCTCTGGCGAGCGTCGCCACCTTCCTGCTCCTGATCCGAGACGCCAAGGCGGACGGCGAGGGTGGCGAAGAGTGAGCCTGCGCGCGCACAGGATCGGCTGGGCCGGGGCTTGCGCTGTGGCCTTGCTCGCGCCTCTGGCGATCTCGGCATTCCACGGAAGCTTGGACGGTTTCACCGAAGGGCTTGGCGGGACGGCGGGGTGGCTTCAGGAGGCCGCCGCCTTCGCTCTCGGCACCCTGTTCACCGTCTGGATCGTCATGGCCGTATCCGCTGCCCTCGCGCGTCGCCGCAGACGGATGAGTTGAGACTATGAAACGGCTTGTCCCATTCCGCGACGACGTGCCCGACGCCAAGGGTGGCGGGCTGATCCTCATCGCCTTCTTCGTGATCCTGGGCCTCGTCGTCAGGCTGGACCTGGTGAAGTCCGCCTGGCTCGATATGCTGCTGGGCGGGCTGATCGGGGCGGCGGCGATGCTCCTCGTGCTTTGGCTTGTCAAACGGCTGGGCTGGACCCGCCCGCGCCGCGACGGGGAGTGGCTCTGACATGGCGGACGAGCCGACAAAACCTCAATTTTCGGCGGTCGGTTTCGCGATCGGCCTGCCATTGGGTCTGCCCATCGCGATGGCCCTGGACGATCTGGCCCTGTTTCCGGCTTTCGGGATCCCGTTCGGCCTCATCTTCGCCTATGCGTTGACGCCGGAAAAACCGAAATGACCAGATTCCCGCCTATCTTCTTCGGCCTGCGCCCCGTCGCCCTGCTCCGGGCCGTGTCCATCACTGCGACACGTTGGCCCGTGCTGATCGGCGCGGCTATGTCGAAGGGCAGGTCCGGTGTAATCGCTGCCCTGCGGGGCGGGCCGTGCGGAGCCCCAGGCTCCGAAATGATCGCCGCCGCGCGTGCGGCTCTTCCCTGGAAAGGCTAACCCGATGCGTTATCTTCCCCTCTCTGAGTCCGACCGCACCCAGATGCTGGATGTGATCGGCGTGGCCTCGGTCGACGCCCTGTTCGAGGACGTGCCGAAATCGGCGCGCCTGTCCGATCTCGTCGACCTGCCCCAACACGCCTCCGAACAATCGGTGGAACGCCACATGGCGAAGTTGTCAGCCAAGTCGGTTTCCGCCGGGTCTGTCCCGTTCTTCTGCGGCGCGGGCGCCTATCGCCACCACATTCCGGCGACCGTGGACCATCTGATCCAACGCTCCGAATTCCTCACCGCCTACACGCCCTATCAGCCCGAAGTCAGCCAGGGCACGCTAATGAGCCTATTCGAATTCCAGAGCCAGGTTGCCGCCCTGACCGGCATGGATGTGGCCAACGCGTCCATGTATGACGGCTCCACCGCCTGCGCCGAAGCCGTGGTTATGGCGCACCGCGTCGCGCGCGGGAAGAAGGCCAAGGCCGTCCTCGCGCCCGGTCTGCACCCGCACTACGCGGCCGCGACGCAGACGCTGGCCAGCACGCTGGGCATCGAGATCAACGAACGCGACTGCCGCCCCGGCCGCGACGACAATGTCATCAGCCACCTCGACGGCGACACGGCCTGCGTCGTCGTGCAGTCGCCCAACGTCTTCGGCGAGATCGTGGACCTGCAACCCATCGCCGACGCCGCGCACGAAGCGGGCGCGCTCCTCATCGCCGTGTTCACGGAACCCGTCGCGCTGGCCGCCATCACCCCTCCGGGAGAGCAAGGCGCGGACATCGTGGTCGGCGAAGGACAGGGGTTGGGTGTCGGCCTGAACTTCGGCGGACCTCACGTCGGCCTGTTCGCCTGCACCCAGAAGCTGGTGCGGCAGATGCCGGGCCGCGTCTGCGGCGAAACGGTCGATGCGAACGGCGAACGCGGTTTCGTCCTGACGCTGTCGACGCGCGAGCAGCACATCCGCCGCGAGAAGGCGACGTCGAACATCTGCACGAATAGCGGCCTCTGCGCGCTGGCGTTTACGATACACATGACGCTGCTCGGCGAAGCCGGGATCACGCGGCTGGCCGCGCTGAACCACGAAGCGGCCTGCGATCTGGCGGAGCGGTTGGAAGCCATCGACGGTGTGGAGTTGGTCAATGACACCTTCTTCAACGAATTCACCCTGCGGCTGAACAGGCCTGCAGCGGATGTCGTGGACGCGCTGGCCGACAAGGGCATCCTCGGCGGCGTCCCACTCACGCGGATCCAGCCGGATGGGGACGAGCACCTGCTGCTGGTCTGCGCGACGGAGACGAATGACGAGCATGATTTTGAAGCGTTTGAGATGACGCTTGCTGAGGTGTTAGCGTGATACGGCCCATTCACGCAAAAGACCGTCCGGACTGGAGCAGTCTTTGGGAAGGTTATCAGGCTTTTTATGAGGCGGAGCTGAGCCGCGAGCAAAGTGAATTGACGTGGACCCGCCTATTGGATCCGTCCGTACCGCTTTACGGAACTGTGTATGAGCATGATGGTAAAATTGTTGGGTTTGCGCATGCTCTGGTTCACCTGTCCTCATTCTCCAAAAATGGCCAAGTCTATCTGGAGGATTTGTTCGTTTCGCCTGATTTTCGGGGAAGGTCGATTGGACGCGCGCTTATCAATGCCGTGATCGCCTTTGCTCACGAGCGGAAATTAAGCTGTGTCCATTGGGTCACCGGCAGCGATAACCCGGCCCGCAAACTCTACGACAGTGTCGCCGATCTCCGCGACTATGTTCAATATCGTCACGTCTTGGAGCTTTCCGAATGACCGACCCCGTGAACACGCAACTCCGCTCCGCGCTGAACAACCAAGGCCGACCCACCCGCCCCGTTAAGAACGCCGCCTCTGTCGCGCCCGTCACCGCGTCCGGCTCCTACGCGCTGGACCAGCAGGCGAAGCTGATCTTCGAAATTGGCGATCTGGAGACGACAGGTGTGGACTTGCCGGAACCTAAAGGTGGCAAGAGCCGCCTCGGCACCCACGCGCGCAAGGCCCCCATCGGTCTACCCGGCCTGTCCGAGCCGGAAACCATGCGCCATTATGTGCGGCTGTCTCAGAAGAATTACGCCATCGACCTCGGCGTCTATCCGCTCGGTTCCTGCACGATGAAGCACAATCCGCGCTTGAACGAGAAAGTCGCGCGCATGCCGGGCTTTGCGGACGTGCATCCGCTGCAGCCCGTTTCCACCGTGCAGGGCGCGCTGGAGCTCATGTCCGAGCTGTCCCACTGGCTGATGACGCTGTGCAACATGCCCGCCGTCGCGCTGACGCCGAAAGCCGGAGCCCACGGCGAGCTGTGCGGCATGATGGCGATCCGCGCGCGCCTGCTCGCCGATGGTCAGACGCAGCGCACCCGCGTGCTGGTGCCCGAGTCCGCCCACGGCACCAACCCGGCGACCGCTGTGCAGTGCGGCTTCACCGTGGACCAGATCCCGGCCAGCGGGAACGGCCGCGTCGATCTGGACGCGCTCAAGGCCCGCATCGACAGCAATCCGGACGACGTGGCCGGCATCATGCTGACCAACCCCAACACGTGCGGCCTGTTCGAACGCGACATCATCGAGATCGCGGACGCCATCCACGCGGCAGGCGGCTATTTCTATTGCGACGGGGCGAACTTCAACGCGCTGGTCGGCCGGGTACGCCCGGGCGATCTGGGCGTGGACGCCATGCACATCAACCTGCACAAGACCTTCTCTACCCCGCATGGCGGCGGCGGCCCCGGCTCCGGCCCGACCGTGCTGTCCGAGGCGCTTATGGATTACGCGCCCTTGCCTTACGTCGTGAAGGACGGCGAGAGCTTCACGCTCGTGGAGAATGCCGACGACAAGTCCTTCGGCCGCATGTGCGCCTTCCACGGCCAGATGGGCATGTACACCCGCGCCCTGACCTACATGATGAGCCACGGCGCCGACGGCCTCAAACAGGCGACCGAGGACGCGGTGCTCAATGCCAACTATGTCCAGGCGAGCCTGTCCGACGTCATGACCCCGGCCTTTGGCGGCGTCTGCATGCACGAAGCCCTGTTCGACGACCGCTTCCTCAAGGACACGGGCGTGGAGACAATCGACTTCGCGAAAGCCATGATCGACGAAGGCTACCACCCTATGACCATGTACTTCCCCCTCGTCGTCCACGGCGCTATGCTGATCGAGCCGACCGAGAGCGAGAGCAAGCAGGAGCTGGACCGCTTCATCGGGAGCGTGCGGCATCTGGCGGAGCGCGCCCAAGAAGCGAGAGAGACGGGCGACACGGATATGTTCAAACAGGCGCCAGTCTATGCGCCAATGCGTCGGCTGGACGAAACGCAGGCAGCACGGAAGCCGGTTTTGCGATGGATAAAGACAAACGAAGATCTTAAGTTGATTAGCTTTTGATCTTCTAGTTTTACACTTTGTGTGATATGGTTGAAATATGTTTAAAAAAATACTAATTGCGCTTTCATATCTTCTGATCTCAATTAATACCTACGCGAAAAATGCTTCTAATTACCTGTCAGAATTTGCAGCAGGTAATTTTATAATTGCCGAATTTGTTGACGATTATGCGGCGGCTTTTGATGCTGGTGATCAAATTATTATGGGTCTCTCCGGGGGCGAGAATCATGTGAAGCTAATGGGCTCTGTGAAAGCAGTTGCCTATCCAAACACAAATTTCGAGGTGCTAAGCTCGAAAGTCGTCTCGATTTGGGGCGCTCGATTTACTGTTGAGGATCGGCCGGACGGCTCCGTATGCCTGGTTTTGTACAATCACTGCTACGCGGTAGTTAAAGGGATTGTTTTTGACTCTGATTATACAAAGGCGGATTTCTATAATATTGTCAATTCGTCTATTAAGGAGCTGAGACGTAATCGTAGACCTGGTCCTGTTTCTGGGGCTTGCAACGTCACTCAAGACTTTGTGAGCTATCGGAAGACCGGCGAAGCGTTGTTCCGTGCCGCGCAGTTGTTAGATGCCATACCGTTTGAAACAACTAATAATGTTTATGTAGCTGAGCTTGAGGCCGCGGTAGACTGGCTCATGAGTAATTACAGCTCAGATTTCCACAAGACAGAATATTATACATGTTTTGGCTCGTCTGAATTCATGACGGCACACCTTGTCGTAAGAGGTATTTATGAGTACTACAAATATAGACCCAAGACTATTTACCGCACCTACCTTGCAAATGTTTTGCAGCATGTCGGGAAATCTGACCACGCCAAAACTATTATTGCTAGTGCCGCCGTCGCCCCTGATCAAACTCAAAAAATATATGCGAACATGCATGCGCAATATATCAGCGCTATGGTTATTGCGGACGAGTTAAAAGTTTTACCTCTTCCCTCTCATGTTGATGGTGTCTTTCGAAACATTCTCTCTGCCCAGTCGCTTGCTGATTCCCGTCAAATTTGCACAGAGAAAAGAATTAAAGGTATCGGCACTAAAGATTATTTGCACGTTTTCGGAGGGTGGGCGCACAGTGTAAACTGGTCAGCTTTATCTGGACCGAGTGATGCAAAAAAATGTCGCCAAAGTATGGGTTATCATGTGCTCACAACTGACGCACTGTTGATCTTTGAGAAATGGTTGAATGCTGCATCCCCGTCTCAACTCACGAATTTCCCTCTGTCGTCTAGCCAGCTAAAATGGAGCCTTAGAGCCTCCATGGCATATTTTAAGTCTCCGTTCGTTGTCGAAGATAATCCACAATCGATAGACTTCGGCATGTATTTTGGTCATGCAGAAGGGAGTGTCGATCCTATCATGTTTTCTGAAGGAAACGCTTTCGGCGGCACGTCACAGTTTGCTATTGATTTTCTCTATCGCGCTTTCGTTACTGCAAATTGGAATAGCACTCCTAGTGGTACTCATGGAGAACGAGTGAGTATGTCTGAGCTCAAAGTCAAGTCGCAGAATGCTCGATCCTATGTTGAAGGTGAGTTAGGAAGCCGTTTTGATTTCTGGTTGGCGTCCTATGTAAATTGGAAAATTAGAATGATTGCTGACTCTTGATTGTATTGCCATAAGTTGACTGTTGTTCGCTTTCATTCGACAGTTTTAATTTCAGCAAAAGCGCAATTTTCGAAAATGTTTTCACTCTTTCAAATATTGTAATTCTTCGCCCCATTCCATTGCCGGTCACGAGGTGGTTGCATGACCGTGGTGGGAGTGGGGGTTTTTTTTCCGGAAGGTCCGGCAGGCGGGTAGGTTGGCAGCAGCCTGACTCGAGGCTCGCAGGAGCGTCGTGACAAACTCTCTAGATGGCTAAACGATATTTATGCAATGTACTGATCGACCGACCTTCAGTGTGGAGAGCAAACCCCCGCCCCCGCCCGGCCAGACCGGACGCGACCTTTGCGGGCGACCGCATCCGCGACCCGACGCGCAGGCTTTCGTCCGTCGTAAATTGATGTGTTTTTCTTTCATCCATCGAGGGATGAAAGCCCGCGTCTCGTGCATCTTCCATTGAGATGCGCTGCCCTTGGAGAGCCGGGCCGCTCAGTCGCACGGACAGGCGTGCGCGATTATCAATTCCAACCCTATAATCCCAACTCTCACTCCGGACCTAGTCCGGGGTCCATCACCCAACTGTCGAGGCCAGCCCGACCCGCAGGAGATGGATCCCGGGTCGAGCCCGGGATGAGGTGTGGAGAAGACAGACATTACTAAAAGAACCGTCCCGGCACGTGTTGCCGGGTCTGTTGTCGGGCTTTTCCACAAGACGAGGGTAAGCGGAATGACGGCGGCTTATGGACCCAGAAGAGGCCAGACCCCGGCAACATGTGCGGGGACGGGTATGTGTGGAACTCGAGGAGTGCCGAGGATCGGGTTTATAGGGGGCTCGATCAATGCCGGGACCGGAAGAGTGAGGCGGCGAGTATGGGGGGTCCAGCCATCTGGGCGAAGCGGCAGGGGCACCGTTTTCCGGGTTCCGAAGGCCCGGTTTGGACTTCCGGCATGGCCATTAGGTCGCAAATTCTAGTGCCGGTCCCCATATCCGGTCCGTTATGCGATCGTTTCGCCCATATGATCTTCGGCGTCTGCCGGGATTTAACCTTTTGCAAACCTCGGTTAACGCAATACTGTCACCTGTGAGAGACGGATCGGGGCGCAAGACCTACGACCGCGGGGGAGACGGCCGGACGAGACGTCCGGCCGGGAAAGACCAAAACATGAGTTTCCAGCCCAACCTGCCGCGCATCTTCTTTTCGAAGATCGGCAACCAGCAGCTTCGCACCGCTATCTGGACCGGCACGGACAAGGGATTCGGCAAGCGCACGCCGTTGCTGTTCTTCAACGGCATCGGGGCGAACCTCGAAATCGCGCAGCTCTTCGCCGACACGTTTACCGGCCGCGACATCATCACCTTCGACATGCCGGGCGTGGGCGGTTCGCCCGATCCGAAACTGCCTTATCGTCCCTGGTGGGTGGCCAAGGCGGCCAAGCGGATCTTGCGCGACAACGGCTATCACCGCGTGGATGTGCTGGGCGTGTCCTGGGGCGGTGGGCCGGCGCAGCAATTCGCCTGGCAGAACAAGTCGATGACGCGCCGCCTGATCCTGTGTGCGACATCGCCGGGCTGGACGATGGTGCCGGGCAATCCGAAGGCGCTGTCCAAGATGATGAGCCCGAAGCGCTATATCGACCGCGACTTCCTGGCCAAGAACTTCGAAACGCTCTACGGTGACGCGTCCGACAAAGCCGGCGACTTCGCGGTCAACATGGTGCCGCCTTCGATCAAGGGCTATCTGTACCAGCTCGGCGCCATGGCGGGCTGGAGTTCGCTTCTCTTCGCGCGCCGCATCCGGGCGCGCACGCTGATCATCATGGGCGGCAACGACCATATCGTGCCGCCGATCAACGGCCGCATCCTGCACGCCGTCTACCGCCGCTCGCGGCTGGAGATCCTGCCGGATGCGGGGCATCTGTTCCTGCTGACGCGCCGCGACGAAACGGTGGCGCTGATCCGCGATTTCTTCGGCGAACCGGACATGCCGGTGCCGCATGCGGAACCGGCCGAAGTGCCGTCCGTCGCCGCCAGTTTCATTCACGCCAACGATCGGCATTCCGCCGTCGCCTAACCCGAAGGAGCCCCGACCATGTCAGACGACAAGAAAACCGACGACAACAAGGCGTCCCGCAAGACATCCGACATGGCGCGCCGCATCTGGCTGGCGGGGATCGGCGCCTACGGCAAGGCGTTCGAGGAAGGGCGCGACATGGTGCGCGGCTTATCGGAAAATCTGTCCGACAGGACGTCGGACACGTTCGAAACGCTGGCCGAGAAAGGCGAGAAGATCGAGACCGCCGCCAAGGTGCAGGGCGCGAAGCTGGCCGGCCGGGCGTCCGGTCTGACCGAAGAGCTGCAATCCACCCTGGCGATCGACGAGAGGATCGCGGCGATGCGCGAACGGCTGTCCGGCAATGCCGAGGATCGCCACGACGTCATCGAAACGCGCCTGGACGCGATCGAGGCGAAGCTGGACAAGCTGCTGAAGGCGCAAGAGGCGCCGAAAAAGCCTGCGGCGAAGCGCACGACCACGACTCGGACGAAAAAAGCACCGGCTAAGAAACCCGCTGCGAAGAAGCCCGCCGCGAAGAAACCCGCGGCGAAGAAGTAGAAAGCCTCATCCCGGGTTCGACCCGGGATCCATGACGGGAGGACCGGTCTTGGCAGCACGGTCGGGAGACGGACCCCGGGTCGAGCCCGGAGTGACGGATGTAGTCGGGTCCGAGGGCAGGGTCTCATGACCGAGCGTTCCGAGACCAAGAAGACCATTCTGCGCACGGCGCAAGCGCTGTTCAACAATGAGGGCGAGCAGACCGTGTCCTCCGTCGATATCGCCTCGGTCATCGGAATTTCGCCCGGCAATCTCTATTATCACTACAAGGGCAAGGATCCGATCATCCGCGAGCTGTTCGCGGATTTCGAGGTCGAGCTGCGCCAGGTGCTGAGCGCGCCGATCAACGAGCCGCTCGCTCTGCAGGACAATTGGGTCTATCTCTACATCATCTTCGAGGAGATCTGGGATTTCCGCTTCTTCTACCGCAACCCGGCCGAATTGGTCGAGCGCGTGCCGGAGCTGCGCGGGCCCTTCTCCAGCCTGCTGACGCTGAAGGAACGTACGGCGTTTTCGCTGCTGTCCGATCTGGAAGAGGACGGGCATCTTGACTTCGGCGAAGGCGAAAAGGCAGCCCTGTCCGCGCGGCTGGCGCAGCATTTCACATTCTGGCTCCAATACCATCAGCTGCGCGAGGGCGACGTGCCGACCAAGGCCCTGATCGACCGCGGCGTCTATCAGAGCCTGGCCATGATCACGCCCTACTGGGCGCATGGCGAAGGCTTCGCCGAATTGCTGCGCGAGGTGGTGGACGGCGAATGATGCGCTGACCGATCCGTGATCCGGTTTGGCTTCCGATTTGCGCCATGTTGCCCTAAGGACGCGAGCGAGAAAAAGAGCCAGTTCGGGAAATCATATGCTGTCCACCTTCAAGCGCGAAGCCGGTTACCTGTCGGGCATGTTGCGCATGCTGAAATCGGTCAAGGACGTGGACGCGGCGTCGAACCACCTGCTGGCCGACGAGCTGGAAATGCGCGTCGATGCGTTCGGTCCCAACATCGCCTTCATCGAGGACGAGCGCGAATGGACATACGACCAGACGGAGGATTACGCCAACCGGGTCGCCGGATGGTGCGAAAGCCTCGGCGTCGTCAAGGGGGACACGGTCGCGGTTTTCGTGCGCAACCGGCTGGAATATGTCGCGCTCTGGTTCGGGCTGTCCAAGCGGGGCGTCATTCCGGCCCTGATCAACTTCCAACTGGCGGGGCAGGCATTGGCTCATTGCGTCAATATCAGCGACGCCAGCCACGTCGTGGTCGATGTCGACCTCATCGACAGCTGGAAGAGCGCGCGCGAGCATCTGGATGACGGGCTGACCGAATGGGCCGCTTTCGGCGAGGTCCCCAAAGGCCATAAGCGCAAGATGAAGAGCTTCGACGCCGCCCTGTCCGACATCGTTCCAAACCGCCCGCCCAAAGCCGTGCGGGAAGGCCTGACCGCCGGAGGCCAGGGCATGAAGATGTTCACCTCGGGCACGACGGGCCTGCCCAAGGCGGCCAAGGTCACGCATGTGCGAGCGCAGAACTACATGCGCGGTCTCGGCGCGGGCGCGAAGGCCGGGCCGAAGGACAGGATGCTTCTGGTTCTGCCGCTCTATCACGCGACGGGCGGGCTGGTCGGCATGGGCTCGGTTTTCTCCAATGGCGGAGCCTGCATCATCCGCCCGAAATTCAGCGCCTCGACCTTCTGGGACGATGCGGTGCAGTACGGGGCGACCATGTTCACCTATGTGGGCGAACTGTGCCGCTTCCTGCTCTCGACGCCGCCGCACCCGCTGGAGCGCGATCACAAGATCGAGTGGATCATCGGCAACGGCCTGCGTCCGGAAGTGTGGGAGAGTTTCACGGCGCGCTTCAACATTCCGCACGTCATCGAATTCTACGGCGCGACCGAAGGCAATGTCAGCCTGATCAATCTGGACGGTCCCGTCGGCGCGGTCGGCCGGGTGCCGTCCTATCTGAAATGGAAATTCAACATCGACATCATCCGCTACGATGTCGAAACGGGCGAGAACCCGCGCGGGTCCGACGGCTTCGCACTCCGCGCCGATGACGACGAGGTGGGCGAAGTGATCGGGGAGATCCGCGAAGACGATCCGCGGTTCCGCTTCGACGGCTACCAGACCAAGGAAGCGACGCAGAAGAAGATCCTGCGTGACGTGTTCAAGCCGGGCGACGCCTGGTTCCGCACGGGCGACCTGATGAAGCGCGACGGCCACGGCTATTACTATTTCATCGACCGGGTCGGCGACACGTTCCGCTGGAAGGCCGAAAACGTCGCCACCAACGAGGTGGCGGGCGTGCTGTCCGGATTCGAGGGCGTGACGCAGGCCAACGTGTACGGCGTCGAAGTGCCGGGCTATGACGGGCGCGCCGGCATGGCGGCCCTCGTCTCAGACACGCCGCCGGATTTGGAAAAGCTGAAGGCCTATCTCGACACCGAGCTGCCGCACTATGCACGCCCGGTCTTTCTGCGCTTGAGCGACGAGTCCGAGACGACCTCGACCTTCAAGTTCAAGAAGACGAACCTGGTCAAGGCGGGGTTCGACCCGAACCGGATCAGCGAACCGGTCTATTATTGCGACCCGCAGACCGGGGCCTACGAGCGGGTCGATGCGGAAACGTTCGAGAAGATCAACAGCGGAGCGATCCGGCTGTGAGGATGAAGACTCCTCAGGACATTCTTGACGTCTGGTTTTCCGACTCGGCTCGCCCTCGCTGGTTTGACAGTACGCCCGACTTCGACGCCCGCATCCTGCAGCTGTTCGAGGATACAGCGCGAACTCTTGCCAAGGGACCGTTCCCGTATCCGGAATGGGAAGAGGAGGCGGAGAGCGCACTGGCTCTTGCCATCGCGCTCGACCAGTTTCCACGCAACATGTATCGCGGCACGCGCCAGGCGTTTGCGTGGGACCGTCACAATCTGGGCGTGGCGGAGAGGGCCGTGGACCGGGGCTTCGATCTCGAACTGGACGACCCGGACCGACGCAAGTTCCTCTACATGCCCTTCATGCATGCCGAAGACCTGGCGGCGCAGAACCGCTGCGTGGAACTGACGGGCTCGCGCCTGAACGACGGTGGCAGCACGCTGCGCCATGCCAAGGCGCACCGCGACGTGATCGAACGGTTCGGCCGGTTTCCGCACCGCAATTCGGTGTTGGGACGCGACAGCACGGAAGAAGAAGTCGAATTCCTCGCAAGCGGAGGCTACGACCCGTCCTGACGCCCTAGCCGCGATGAAAATCCACCTAGCCGCGATGAAAATCGACGCGCCGCGTCAAATCTCTGCAATATCATGGTTCCGCGACTTACGCCCGGTGCGCCGAGACGCTATCATGATACGGTATGACGCCGAAAACCCTCATTGTGTCGCTGTCGGAAACGATTTCCGAACAGGTCTCCAAGCTGACTCCGGACGATCAGTTCCTGGATAGGTTCCAGGACAATTTCCGCCGCATGACGCGGCGCTTCGACTCACCCGGACCGGAAGTGCGGATGACCGAGAGTTTCGCCGTGGACGGCGTGAAAGTGCAGCTTTTCGTACCTTTCGGACCTCTGCCGGATGTCGGACCGACCCTCATCTACGCTCATGGCGGCGGGTTCGTGACCTGCGATACGGAAACGCATGAAGGCATCATCCGCCGCTTGGCGAATGCGTCGCTCTGCCGGGTGCTGTCGGTCGAGTACAGGCTCGCGCCGGAGCATCCGTTCCCGGCCGCGCCGGACGATGTGAAGACGGTGCTCGACTGGGCATTGTCGGGGCAGGGCGAACCGCGCGGCATCGACGCCGGTCAGCTGGCGCTGGCGGGTGACAGTGCGGGCGCCAACATCACGGCTTGGCTGTCCCAGGTCTATCGCGACCGCATCAAGGCGCAGCTGCTGTTCTACCCACTGATGCAGCTCAAGGACGTCAAGCCGGCCAATCCCGGACCGCAGGATTGGCTCAACATCGGAACCGTGGCGCTGAAATACATCCAGGACCATTATGTCTGCGGGGCGGATCCGATGAACCCGAAAGTCTCGCCTCTCTTCGAGAAGGATCTGGATGGCCTGCCACCTGCCTTCGTCCTGACCTGTGGGCTCGATCCGTTGCGCGACGAAGGAAAGCTCTACGCGGACAAGATGGAAGAGGCGGGCGTGACGGTCCAACACTGGTACGAAAAGACCATGCCGCACGGCTTTCTGAACTTCGCCAAGGCTTTCCCGAAGGCGCAGACCCTGCCGATCGAGGCGGCGGAGTTCCTCCGTGCGCAATTCCCGTCCCTGCCGCAATCCACGTCGCGTCCGTGATCGACCGTCTGCACGGTGCGGAGGCGCGGCCATAGACTTCCGCCCCGACAAGGCGATTCTCGAACTGGGCGCGGATTTCTACGATCCGGTCGCTCCGGCCGAGTTTCCGCAGGCAGCGCTTCGCTATGCGGACGATCACAGCGCACGGGCGATCGGGTTGCAAGACGTGGACTGGATCCGGCGCTTCGCCGAATTCGAGCCATTCGAAGACTCGCTGCCGGATCCGCTGGCTCTACGCTATCACGGACACCAGTTCCGCAGCTACAATCCCGAAATCGGAGACGGGCGCGGTTTTCTCTACGCGCAATGCCGGGACGCGGCGGGACGATTGCTCGACTTCGGCACGAAAGGCTCCGGCCAGACGCCTTTTTCACGCCGCGGCGATGGACGGCTGACCCTCCTTGGCGGGGTGAGGGAAGTGCTCGCCACGCGCTATTTGGAGCATCTGGGCGTGAACACGTCGCGCTCCTTCTGCCTGATCGAGACGGGCGAGGCGCTGCAGCGCCATGACGAACCGTCCCCGACCCGGTCCGCCGTGCTGACGCGGTTGCAACACAGCCATATCCGCTTCGGCACGTTCCAGCGGCAGGCCTTTTTCGGACGAACCGACAATCTGGACGCGCTGGTCGACTATTGCCGCCGCCATTTCTACCCGGAAATCCAGCGTCCGGCCGATCTCCTGCGCGAGGTCGCGCTGCGCAGCGCGGACCTGGTCGCCAGCTGGATGGCGGCAGGCTTCGTCCACGGCGTGATGAACACGGACAATATGAACATGACGGGCGAGGTGTTCGACTTCGGCCCGTACCGTTTCCTGCCTCATTACGATCCGGCCTTCACGGCCGCCTATTTCGACCATGGCGGTTTGTACGCCTTTGCACGGCAACCCGAGGCGATGGGCTGGAATCTCGGCCAGCTGGCGCAAAGCCTCAGCCTGATCGAGGAGGACGACGTGCTGATCGCCGCGCTCCAGGCCTATGCGGACACTTATGAAGCCGCGCTTGTCGGGCACATGTTCCGGCGTTTGCGCCTGAGGCAAGCGGACGGGGCCTCGGCCTTCGTGAAACTGACTTTCGACACGTTGCGGGACAGCCGCGCCAATTGGCCGTTCTTTTTCCACGATTGGGCGGGCGGCGCATCGCCGGCGCCGTTGCAGGATTATCCGGATGGCCGATGGTCGGAATGGAAGCGGATCTACGCGCAGTTCGAGCCGTCGGGCCCGCGCCCGTCGACCGACCGGCCCGCGACACTGCTTTACGACGAAATCGGCGCGCTCTGGGCGCCGATCGCCGAAAGCGACGATTGGTCAACTTTTCGCGACACACTGGAAAGCTTCGACAGACACGACTACGGAGAGGGCTGAACGGCAAACTGAACTCGGAGTCCTCCCATGAAAAAACTGCTTCTTCCCGCAATCCTCGCGATCGCCCTCTCGGCCGGAGCGCAGGCGCAGACACCGGACGATGCGGCTGCACCTGAGACATTCGACTTCTCCACCATCCCGGCCGGAACCTACACGGACGACAACGGGCACGCCTACATCCAGTTCTCCTACGATCACCAGGGCTATTCCCGCCCGATCCTGCGCTGGAGCGAGTTCGACGCGACCGTCGAGTTCGATCCGGAAAACCTGGAAGAGTCCACGCTGAACGTCGTCATTCCGGTGGATTCCATCGACTCCATGGTTCTGGACTTCGACGATCACCTGAAGAGCGACGATTTCTTCGATGTCGAAACCTATCCCGAAATCACCTTCCGCAGCACTTCGCTGGATATCGCGCCCGACGGGACCGGCACGATCACGGGCGATCTGACCATCAAGGACATCACCCGCCCGATCACCTTCGACGGCCGGATCAACAAGGCCGGGAAGCACTTCATGAACGGCAAGGACATGTTCGGCATTTCCGGGACGGGAACCCTGCTGCGTTCCGACTACGGTGTCGGCAAGTACGCACCGAACGTCGGCGATGAAGTCGAACTCGTCATGGAAGTCGAATTCCAGAAAGCCGACGAGTAGAACCATGGCAATGGCGGCCGCGTCCGACCGCTATACGCGGGTCGCGGTCGCCCTGCATTGGCTGATCGCCCTGATGGTGATCGGCCTAATCGTTTTCGGCTTGTTGATGACGAAGGAGTGGATGCCGAACCGTTTCGCCGTCTATCAGCTGCACAAGAGCTTCGGCATCGCCGTGCTGGTCCTATCGCTGGGGCGGCTGGTCTGGCGGTTGCGCCATCGCCCGCCGCCGCTTCCGACCGCCATGCCGGTCTGGCAGATACGCATCAGCCATGCCACGCATTGGCTGTTCTACGGGCTGCTCGTCGCGATGCCGCTATTGGGCTGGGCCATGGTCAGTGCGTCCACCTTGCCGGTGCCGACCCTATTGTTCTGGCTGGTGCCGCTGCCGGACTTGCCGGGGATCGGGGAGTCGGAAGCGGCGGAGGCGTTCTTCAAGGACCTGCACGAAATCGGCGCCTACCTGTTCATCGCCCTGATCGCCTTGCACATCGGCGCGGCCTTGAAGCACCAGTTCGTGGACCGGGACGGGTTGCTCCGCCGCATGTCGTGGCGGCGGTCTCCAGCTAAAGCGCCTCGACCCTGACTTTGATGATCTCGCTGACCCGTTCGACCGGGAATGCGTCGTTTCCCGTTCTGAGCTGCATGATCAGACTATCGCCGAGCACGCAGAGCTGTTTGCGGGTGAACGGCAGGTCGCGCTCCAACAGGCGCGCGCCGAGCGACAGGCGGAAAGCCGCGAAGCGTTTCCGGTCGGGCCGCATGTGCGGTTCGCGAAAATCGAGCGCCAATGTGCAGATTTCGGCCAAATCCGCCTTGGTGGCTGCGATCTGGAAGCCGTGCCACGACAGGGACCGGCCGATGGGAAACCCTCTCAGCAAAGGTCCGAATTCGCGCATTTCGCGATAGACGCGCGACAGGAAATCTTCCCGATGAAACGGATTGATGGAACGAACGCGTATGATTGCCATGATTTTGACCCTCCCCGTGACAACCCTGTGACGACAAGGTTAACGGAAGGTCAATGGATTTGACATGAACGGACGACCTGCGAGGCCGTAAACGCCCGATATTTATGCAGATCAGGTCCCGATCGGGGCATTGTCCGCGCGTTTCAGCGCCATGACGGACGGGCGCGGCGGCACATCGGACTGAAAGTCCGGCCAGCGAGTCGTCGGATTCTCGAATGTCGCATCCTCGCCGTCGCCTGGATGCTGCACGGCGACGAACAGCGTGCGCCCGTCCGGGGCGAATTTCGGCCCGCAGACTTCCGCGCCGATGGGCGCCCTGAAGAAAGCCTTGCCCGTTCCGCGGCGCTCGCCAGTCGTTTCCATCGCCCAGACGCCGTCGGCGGCACCCGTCCGTTCATTGCCGTCGGTGGCCACCCAGAGGCGACCGGACGGATCGACCGCGCAATTGTCGGGGCTGCCGAACCAGCCATTCTCGCTGGTCAACGGATTCCAGACAGCGCCGACGGAGGGATCCGACGGATCGCCGCAGCGCACCAGGATCTCCCAGCGAGACTGTGTCGCCGCGAAATCGCCGTCCGGTTCTTTGATCTCTATGATGTGACCGGTGCGGTTTTCCGCGCGCGGATTGGCCGGTCCGACCTGGTCCGCTTGGCGGCGGTGATTGTTGGTCAGCATGACCCAGACGGAGCCGGAGGCCGGATCGGGTTCGACATCTTCGGGCCGGTCCATCGGCGTGGCTTCCAGCAGGTCGGCGGCGCGGCGGGTTTCGATCAGGACATCGGCTTGGGAGGCGAAGCCGTTTTCCGCCGTCAGCGGTCCTTGCCCGTGGATCAGCGGCATCCATTGGATGACACCGTTTGCATCGAACCGGGCCACGTAAAGCGTGCCGTGATCCAGCATGTCGCGATTGGCGTTCCGGTCGGCAGGGTCGAGCCTGTCGCGCGTGACGAATTTGTAGACGTAATCGAAGCGCTGATCGTCGCCCATATAGATGACGACCCGGCCGTCAGGCGCGACGACCGTTTCTGCGCCTTCATGCTTGTAGCGGCCGAGCGCGGTACGCTTCTTCGGTGTCGATGCCGGGTCCATCGGGTCGACTTCGACCACCCAGCCGAAACGGTTGGGCTCGTTCGGTTCCCGGCCGACATCGTAGCGGTCGACGAACCGGCCCCACTGGTAGCGGCGGCCCGGTACGCCGTAACGGTCGTGGTTTTCGGCTTCCGGATGCCCAGCGGGCACGTCGCCCAGGAAATTGCCGTTGAAGTTCTCTTCCGCCATCAGGTAGGTGCCCCAGGGCGTGATGCCGCCGGCGCAGTTGTTCATGGTGCCGGCCACCGTCCGGCCGGTCGGATCTTCCGTGGTGACGAGGCGCGGCGACCCGGCCGCCGGGCCGGTCAAGGTCATCGGCGTGGCGTGGGCCGTGATGCGGCGGTTGTAGCGGCTGCCCACGACCGGCTGCCATCCGGCTGTCGTTTCGCTGATCTCGACGACCGTGCCTCCATGCGCCGCCATTTCGATCCGGCACAGGTCTTCGGTCATGGATTCGGGATAGGCCTGCATTATACCGGGGAACATCAGCCGGCCCGTCGTATATTCGTGGTTGACGCAGAGGAGGCCGCGCTTCGTTCCGTCCGCCGCATCCGGCAAGGCGACGAAACCAATATAGTCGTTATTGTAGCCGAATTGCCGCAACTGGCTGGCTTCGGACTGGTTTTTCGGATCGAAGGCCGGGCTGTCGGCGAACAGCGCATCGCCCCAGCGCAGCATCACATCGGCTCTGTAGCCGCCGGGCACGTGATGCGTGTCGTCCATGCCGCGCTCGATTTCCGCGAACGTGAAGGCGGGCGCCTCCGTATCCCGGGACCGCAGGCCGGACGCGCAACCCGTCACCGTTAGGGCCGACACGGCCGCCAGACCGCCGAGCAGGCCGCGCCGGCTCAACCGGGCATCGACGATGTCGGAGATGGACGGCGTTCCTGTTGCCATCCGCGGATTGCTGGTGATGTTTTCGGAATCGTTCATGTCTCTGATCTTCTCACGTTGTCGAGGCTGTGTATGTGAGGCGTGCAACGGTTTCATTACGCACGCTGAGAAAAACTGGCGATCCCGGCGCGATTCGAACGCGCGACCTACAGATTAGGAATCTGTTGCTCTATCCTGCTGAGCTACGGGACCGCTTGCCTGCCGTTAGCGAAGCGTTCGAGCCGCGCCAAGACGGATTCGACAGTGCGTCCGGTCCGGCCTAGCATCGGGCTTGTGAGGCGTCCCGTTCATATCACGCGCCGGGCCGGGATCATCGGCGGCGGAGCCTTGGCCCTCTCCCTTGCCGGGGCGATGCGCGCATCCGACCTGACGGCCGGAGAGACCGGCCGCGTCGCGGCCGTCACGAGCGGTCAGACGTTCACGCTGGACTCCGGGTTGCGCGTGAAGCTGGCCGGGATCGCCGCGCCGCGCCGGGCGCAAAGTTGGGGCCGGGAGGCGCATGAGGGCTTGGCGGGCCTGCTGCGCGGACGGCGGGTGCGTCTGTCCTATGGCGGCGATAGCCGGGATCGTTACGACAGAGCGTTGGCGCAGGTGCATACGCTGAGCGCTGACGGCTCGGAAGACCTTTGGGTCCAGGCCGAACTCGTCCGTCTGGGCTTGGCGCGCGTCTATACTTGGCCGGACGAGTATATCGACCACGCGCCTCTCTACCGTATCGAGACGGAAGCGCGGGCGCGAGACCGCGGTCTCTGGAGCGATGCGAGTTATGGCGTTCGCGACCCGGAGCCCAATGCGCTGGCCCAGCATGTGGACAGTCTGCAACTGGTCGAAGGCATCGTGACGAGCACGGCGGATGTGCGCGGGCGCGCCTATCTGAATTTCGGCGCGGATTACCGGACGGATTTCACGGTTGCGGTGGCCAAGAAGCACCGCAAGCGCTTCACCGCCTACGATCCCGTATCGCTCGAAGGCGCGCGGGTCCGGGTGCGCGGTTGGGTCGAGCTGATCAACGGCCCCATGATCTGGGCCAGTCACCCGGCCCGGATCGAGGTGCTGAGCTAGCGGTCGAGTGGAACGCAGTCCGACGTGTCGGGCAGACGCAGGGGCGGCACGCCGTCTTGGTCAGCGACCAGATGACAATGCTCGGCGCCGTCTATCGAAACCAGTTCCAGCCGGAACGTGACATCCGGAACGAGCTTGGGCTGACCCGTCACTATGCCGCGACCCCTATCCTTGGCGATCATGCGGCCATTCCGGGCGAGCTCCCCCGGATCGGCGATGTAATCGTCTCCGATCGTGTCGAACAGATGGGTCCTGACGAAGTCCCGGAACTGTCCGCCCGGATCCTGGACAAGCCGGGCGGGACGCACACTGTCCGGCTCGGCTGTCGCCGTCGTGCAGGATGCCGTCATGGCGGCCGCGACGATGGCGAAAGACCGAACGATCACTCCGGCAATCCGTAATCCATTGCGACACGGTCCATTTCCATGGCCTGGACGCGTGGATCTTTCAGCAGATCGAGCTTCGGATCGTAAGCGAACGAAAAGGTGTCGGCCTTGGCGGACGCAACAGCCACCGTGTTCGCCGGGCAGGCGCCCGTTTCGGCATAGGTCACGGCGGACGACAGCAGAGCTTCGCTCGGATCGCCCAACGCATTCCCGAAATCGTCAGGGACCTGGCAACCCGGCATGACATCGCCGGCCGTGCTGATGACCTGGCCCGGCGCGAAACCATCCGCATACTCGCCGAAACCCTTGGCGTTCACGCTCTTGAACTGGATCGTGTGGTAGGTCGTGCCGCAATTGTCCGTCCCGTAGAAACCGAACGGCTTGCCGCAGGTTCGCGTGCCGATCTGGATGACTTCCACATCGATCCCGCGCAATCCGTTCATGACGGCTTCCGAGGCAGAGCAGGTCCGGCCCGTCGTCAATACGAAAACGCGCGGCTTGTTCACGCTCGGCGCATCGACACTCGTTGCGACGGTGAAATCGACGCCCGTCTTGTAGAAGGGCGTGGGCCGGAGCACGGCTCCCGTAACGGGATTGATGCCATTGGCCTTGTTGTTGAACACCTGCTCGCTGAACGTCTTGTTGTTCGTCCGGTCGGCACCGGCGATCATGTAGGACAGCTGTGAGGCGATCGCGAGAAAACCGCCGCCATTGTAACGCAGGTCGAGCACGATGTCGTCGATGTTCTGGGATTGAAGATCGGCGAAGGCATCGAACAGCGCCTTTTCGGCCGGTTCGGAACCGAAGGTGGTGAAGTGAACATAGCCGTATTTGCGGCCGCCTCGTTCGAAGGTCTTGGACTCGTTGACAGGCGCCCGTGTGACTTCGGCCGATGTCACCGATACCGTGGATTGCGTACCGTCCAGAGCTTCAATCCCTAGAGTATGCGTTTCGCCCGTCGCATCCGGGAACAGACCCCCGTTCAATTTGGCGACATTGGTGCCGTTTTCGACATCTTCACCATCGACCGAGATGATCTTGAGACCGCGCGTGAGGCCCGCAGCCGCTGCAGGAGAGTTCGGTTCGACATAGGCGATCCGGATTTCGCGCGGCGGCGCGCTCCGGATGAAAGTGAGCGCGATCCCGTAACCGGCGCTTGTCGCGGTCAGTCTGTTCTTGAGGTCTTCCGCCGTATCGCGGGTGAAGTGGAACTGGTCCTTGTCGTTGCCATTGACGGTTTTGGCATTGGTCTTCAACTCGTCGAAGTAGGTCTGTGTGCTGCTGAAATTATTCGGGTTCTGGTCCGTGATTTCATTGTACCAAAGGTATGTTTCGTTGGACCAAGAGCGGAGCCAGAACAGCTCGTCGGACAGCGTGCCCTTCGTGTC
Source organism: uncultured Algimonas sp. (assembly GCF_947498175.1). Classification (GTDB taxonomy): domain Bacteria; phylum Pseudomonadota; class Alphaproteobacteria; order Caulobacterales; family Maricaulaceae; genus Litorimonas. The sequence goes on from NZ_CANMJB010000002.1 coordinate 198,184, forward strand.
GGGGAAGGCTCTTCCCGCAAGGTCGGTTCCGGTTCGCGGGGAGGCGCACTGATTCTTGAACGACGACGCGGGCGCGAACTGTCCCTGCGTCCAAGTGTTATCCGTCGACGGAGGCGGGGGCGGCGGCGGAGTTGTCAAAACGGGCGGTGGAACAGCCGCTGCGGGTGGCGGAGAATTTCCTCCGCCACACGCTGCAAGCGTGCAGGCTGCCAAGGCGGCTGTGACCAATGTCTGCTTCGAGTTCATGATACCTCCCATATCGTTCCCCATTATCTTTTTTTACGACCTTATAACGAAAAAACCTCCGCACAAGCGGAGGTTTCATAACATGTGAAGGTTTCGTGAGGCGACGCCAAGGTCTAGGCTGCGGCTTCGTTCTCGCCATTGTCGTTGTCCTCGGCCTGCTTGGCGGCCTTGGCTTCCTGGCGCGACCGGGCCTTGGTCAGCGTGTCGAGAATGTCGTCCATGGCCGCGTCGCGCGAGATTTTGCGGATGGCGGCGACTTCCCGGACCATGCGGTCGAGCGCGCGCTCATAGAGCTGGCGTTCGGAATAGGATTGTTCCGGCTGGGCTTCGGTGCGGTGCAGGTCGCGCACGACTTCGGAGACCAGGATCAGATCGCCGGAATTGATCTTGGCTTCGTATTCTTGCGCGCGGCGCGACCACATGGTGCGCTTGACGCGGGCGCGGCCCTTCAGCGTGGTGAACGAATCCTTGAGGATCAGATCGTTGGACAGGGCGCGCATGCCGGAATTGCCGGCCTTGGTCGTGGGAACGCGCAAGGTCATCTTGTCCTGCTCGAACTTCACCACATAGACTTCGATGTCGAAGCCCGCGATCACTTCCTGTTCGATGCCGATCACTTCGCCGACGCCGTGGGCCGGATAGATGACGTGCTGTCCGACCTTGAAACTGACGGGTTTCTGCTTCGCTCTGGATTTCTTTTTCGTCGCCATAAGGGGAGGAGCCTCGTTTTGCTGCCCGGTCCGGCGCTGCGGTCCGTCGGGCTGTTGATCGCCAAAAACAACGGCGCGAGCGCCCCCGCCAAAAGGTTCGGGAGAGACGCTCGGCGCCGTGTATGACGATAGTATAACACAAAAACGTCACGGATGCGAATCCGTATGCAGGCCGCTCTTCCGTAGGCAGTCCGCCCGGGGCTGGCCTCCGACGGCTACCCCTCGATATGGCCGAGCGACGTGACGCTTTTCTCGGAAAGGCGTTTGCGGTCCCCGGTCTCGTCTATGGCCGATCCCATCGAATTGACGAAATCGATGGTCACGACCGTGCCCCTGTCCGACGAAATGACATGCAGTTTGGCGTCGATCGAGCGCGCCAAGTTGCGGACCAGCCGTGCGCCGAGATTGCCCTCGTTCGGCCAGTCCGTGTCGCCCATGCCGACACCGTCATCGGAGAAAGTCATCCTGAAATTGTCTTCGCCCTGTTCCTTCAGCCTGACTTCGAGAATGCCTTCCTCGCGGCCCTCGAACGCATGCTGGAGAACGTTGGACATGATTTCCGACGTGAGCAATCCCAACCGCGCGGCCCGTTCCGTGGGCATGTAGACCGGATCGCAATCCGTATTGACGCGGATACCCGTGCGGCCGTCGAGCGAGGCGATGGTCGCGACGACGCGGCTGACATAGGCGCCGGCCGAGACGACGTCGTAATCGAAGTCCCGGTTCGTCGGCGGTTGCGAAAACTCGTCGTAGAGCAACGACAGCGCCTCGACCCGGTTGGACAGCTGCTTGAACATGTCCGTGGCGGACACGCCGTTCTTGGCGCGTTTGCCCTGCAGCCGGATGAGACCGGCGATCATGGACAGATGGTTTTTCACCCGGTGCTGCGTTTCCTGCAGGACGGCTTCGAGCTGCCCGACGGTCCGGCTTTCGGAAGCGATCACCGACTGAATGCCCATGAAGGCATAGATGTCACCGCTTTCGGGCGGATCGTCCCATTCGCTCCAGACGTCGCTATCGATCTGCGCTTCCGAGGCGCGGAGCGGCGTGACCATGAGACGGTTCCTGAATGGTGTGCCGTCCAAGCGGTAATTGGTCAGATCGACCGTGACCGGCTCCCCGGCCTGGATGGCCTTGCGCAGTTCCTCGAGCTCCGGCTGGTCTTTATCCTCGCCTTGCAGGAACCGGCAGTTCCGCCCGACGGCATAGCTTGCTGCATAGCCGGTCGTCTTTTCGAAAGCGCGATTGACATAAACGATCGGATTGTCCGGCAAGGCCGGGTTGGAGATGACGATCGACAGGGGAAAATCGGAGACCAGTTCGCGGTGCGTGGCTTGGACGACTTTATCGTTATCTGGTTGTTTCATGAGCGCGCCTGGTTCGGATCATCTGTCGAAAGACTGCGGTCGCAGCCCTATGATCGACCGACATTATCATCGTTGCGGTCTTGCTATTGCAGATTTTAAGCTGCGGCGCATCCACCGAAGTCCGGAAAACGGGCAATCCGTTCATGGGCTGCTTATTCGTCGCCCGTACCGGGCTTTTCCGAAAAGTACTTCTCGAACTTGCCGGTCTCGTCTTCGTACTTCTCGCGGTCTCCGGGCGGGTCCTTCTTGACCGTGATGACGGGCCAGAGTTCGGCATACTTGCTGTTGATGGCCAGCCATTTGCCGTCCGGATCGTCTTCCGTGTCGGGCACGATGGCATCGACCGGGCATTCCGGTTCGCACACGCCGCAATCGATGCATTCGTCCGGATGGATGACGAGCATGTTCTCGCCCTCGTAGAAGCAGTCCACGGGACACACTTCGACACAGTCCATGAACTTGCATTTGATGCATTCGTCTTTGACGATGTAGGTCATGCGCGGCGCTTTGGCGGCGGCGGCCATGGGTGTCAACCGGAGGGCTGAGGTCCGTCGCCCTGGGTGAGATCAAGATAGAGTGAGCGGGCTTCGGACGCGGGTCCGCGGCGCGTGCCTGGCGCGATCATCTCGACATGGACGAGGGCGCGGTGGCGCATGAACGAGACCCGGTCGCCCGGCCGGATCCGGAAATGCGGCTTGCCGATCCGCAGCGTCTCCGCCCCGCGCGTCAGGCGCAGCCGCTTCTTGCCGATGATGGCCTGCGCCTCGGTGCGCGTCTTGGTCAGTCGCGTGCGGAACAGCCAGACATCCAGCCGGCAGGTCTGCTCGTCCGGCTCGCTCAGGACTTGTCGTCCGGCGTGCCGCCGGTCTTCAACGCGGCCAGCGCGGCGAAAGGCGAGTTCTCGACGGAACGGCGCGGCGCTTTGTCCGGCGACCGCTTCGGTTTGCCGCCGGGCTTGCCGCCTTGTCCGCGCGGCGGCTTGGATCCGTGCGGCTTGCGGTTGTGATGCGGCTTGCCGCCGCGGCCGCCCTTATGGCCGCGCGGTTGGCGGGCCGGCAGCGTCCAGTATTCCAGGCTCGGCACGTCGCGCGACGTGCCGTCTTCGAGCTGTTCGCGCGGCACATAGACCGAAAGCGGCGCGCGCTGGCGGTCGCGCATGCGCTTGGAGGGTTTGGGCGCTTCCGTCGCCGGAGGGTCGGTCTTGATCGTATCGGTCTTGGTCGCATCGGTCTTGGTCGCATCAGCCTGGGGGATATCGATCTGGGGCGCATCAGCTTGGAGGACATCGGTCTGGGGGGCGTCAGGCGCGCCGCCCGGTGCGGTCTGCGTCGCGACCACGGCATCTGGCGAGAGGCCCGCCGCCGGTTGCGGCACGCCGCCGTCCGGAACCGACGCTTCCCCGGAGGCTGCATCCGGCACCTGGGCGGGGTCGGGCGCCGTTGGCGGTTCGGGCGTCGCCCCGCCTTGATCCCGCGCGGCCACTTGATCCCACGCGGCCGGTGTCTCGTCTTGGGCTTCGGGCCTTTCCGCTTCGGGCGCTTGCGCCTGCGCTGTCTCGAGCGGCGCGTCGGCCGTGAAGGATTTGAAGCCCAGCGCGGCCAGCACGCCGCGCGTCTCCTCGTGCGAGGCGCCCAAAATGGCGAGCATCTCGCTCATGATCTGGAAGGTCGGACGGCCGGGCTTGTCCTGCGCGACTTTCTCGAACTGGCCTTGCGCGTCGCGGATCTGCGTCGCCAGCCGGTTGAGAATGTCGAAACGCACGATGCGCGGGCCGACCGCCTTGTAGCCCGCCAGCGACAGCGCCTGCGGCGCGAAACCGTCGGACTTCAGATCGCCTTCGTTCGGGATGGAGGTGACGCCCGCGAACGGGACGAAGGGCTTGCGGTCGCCGCCCGCCCCGTAGGCGACCAGCAGCGAGAGCAGCCGCGCGGGTTTGGGCTTCATCAGTTCGGGCATGAAGACGTTGTACTGGCCGAACACCACGCCGGCGCTGCGGAGGTCGCGGCGTTCCTGCTGGCCCAGATCGCGCACGATCTTGCCGTGCTGGCGCCGGTCGAGCGAGCCGTGATGTTCCAGCAGCGTATAGGCGAAGCCCTTGGAGGCGGGCAGCATGTCGTCGCGCTCCTGAAGATCCTTGAGCTTCTTGAGCGGCGCCAGATGGGTCTGCACTTCGGCGCGCAGGAATTCGCGCATCCGGTCCTCGGCCAGCTGGCGCAGCGTCGGATTGCCCAGCTCCCCGCCGATCACTTCGACGTCCGGGGTGAAGACCGACCCGCTCTTGGCGATGCGGCCCACGGCCATGCCGCCCCACAGGATCTCGCCCGCGTCGGACAGGGTGAAGATGGCGTGCTGGCCAGACGATAGCGACGTCAGGCGGCGGTCCACTTCGGGCGTGACGGCCTTCACGGCCGCCGCTTCCAGCGCCTTGGCTTCCAGGTCCGACGCGTCCGCGTCGCGCGTGAAGCGCAAGCCTTCGAGCTGGCCGATGAGGTGGCCGTCGACGAATACCGATCCATCGTCCTTGATTGACGCGTCCATGGGAGCTCCTGATCCGATCCCTTTGAGCAGCTGGGAGGTGCGGCGATCGACGAAACGGGCGATGAGGCCCTCATGCAGCGCGTCGGACAGGCGGTCCTCGACCGCCCGGGCCTGCTGCGCCCAATGTTCGCCGTCATGCATCCAGCTGGCTTTGGCGGCGCAATACGTCCAAGTGCGGATGTTCGCAAGCCGTGCCGACAAGGCATCGACGTCGCCGGACGTGTCGTCGCAGCGGGCGACCCGGCGCGCCATGAAGTCGTTCGACAGCTTGCCGCCCCCGGATACGAGCGTGCGGTAGATGTCCTGGAGCAGCCGCACATGCGCGTCGATGGTCAGATTGCGGAAATCCGGCACCTGGCAGACATCCCATAGCTGCTTGACCTGCACGGGCAGATTGATGCCTGCCGCGATCTCCGGAATGGCCATCATCCGTTCCAACGACAGCTCGTCTTCCGTGCCCTTGATCCGGCGCAGCCGCTTGGTCGGGCGCGGCGCGTGCAGGCTCTCGACCAGCGCGGCGAGCGAGGCGAAATCGAGGTCGGAATTCCGCCATTCGGCGTAGTTCAGCATCTCGAATTCGTGGCCCACGATGCGGTCCACCAGCGCGTCGTCCATTTCCGGGCAGTCGCCGGTCGTGCCGAACGTGCCGGCCTGCCGGAACCGGCCCGCGCGGCCTGCGATCTGACCGGCCTCCATCGGGGTGAGGTAGCGCCGCCGGCGCCCGTCATATTTGGACAGGGACGCGAACGCGACATGGTGCGTGTCTAGGTTCAGCCCCATGCCGACCGCGTCCGTCGCGACCAGGAAATCGACATCGCCGCTCTGGAACAGCTCGGCCTGCGCGTTGCGGGTGCGCGGGCTCAGGCCCCCCATGACGACCGCCGCGCCGCCGCGCAGGCGCCGAATCGCTTCGGCCAGCGCATAGACCTCCTTGGCGGAGAAGGCGACGATGACCGAGCGCTTGGGCAGGCGGTTCAGCTTGGTCGGCCCGGCATAGGACAGCTCGGAGAAGCGCTCCCGCCGGTCGAACCGGATGTCCGGGACCAGGGTGCGCAACACGTCGCGCGCCGTTTCCGCGCCGAGGAACAGCGTCTCTTCGTAGCCGCGCGCATTGAGCACCCGGTCGGTGAAGACGTGGCCGCGTTCGTGATTGGCCATCAGCTGCACTTCGTCCACGGCCAGGAAGGCGAAGCGTTTTTCCACCGGCATGGCTTCGACCGTGCAGACGTAATAGCGCGCATGGGGCGGGACGATCTTCTCCTCGCCCGTGACCAGCGCGACACTGTTCGCGCCGACACGCGCCACGATGCGGTCATAGACCTCGCGCGCCAGCAAACGCAGCGGCAGGCCGATCACGCCGGAGCTGCGCCCGAGCATGCGCTCGACCGCATAATGCGTCTTGCCCGTATTGGTCGGGCCTAGGATGGCCCGGAGAATGGGTGAGAGAATCGGCTGGACCGCCATGGGCGCTATGTTGGGGGAGGGCGCGCGAAAGGCAAGGCGGCGATCCGTCCGGGCGCTGTCGTCCTCGGTCCCGGCTTCTGTGAAGATGACGTTGATCTGAGAGGAGGATTGGCCGGGCCGGCCGAGTGAACTCATGGGTCCGGCTGACTGCCCGGTTTTTTTCGGGGCCTTGTTGTTCGCCCATGCCTTCAGGTGCGACCGGGCGGCCTGGCCCGGCAAAGGTCTCATATCGTGTCCCGTTTCCCTTTTCGGGTGGCACGGGGCGCGGGCCCTGCCCGGCGATGGACAGGGAAGAGGATTACCATTTCACGCTCGGGCAGGGCCCGCGCGGTGAAAGCTCGGCCGGTCGCCGCCGTTCGCAACGCCCGCACACCCGCCCCATAGGGGGGGATCGCGGTCTCACCCGGTGTCCGGCCGGAACTCTGGCCGGGACCGGGGTCCAAGGCGCGCGCGACCCGGTTTGCAGGCCAGCGGCACGTCGCGAACGAAGCTCGTGAGGCCGGAACCGTGCGGTACGACGCACGGGCCCAGGCCGCCCGGTCGGGGGTGGCGGCCGCCTGGCACCGGGATGGCCGGGTCGGTGGTCTGCTACACCACGGTCCCGCCCTCCAGCGCCGCTGCGGCCTTCCCGGCGACGAGAGGCGCGGCCATCGCCGGATGGCCTTGCCCGTTCCTGTTCGTCGCCGGACCCGTCCGGGCCCTCGCTTCCGTCCGCTGACATCCAGGTGGTCGTACTCCCCCCGTGCCTGCAGCGGACAGGTCCAGCATAACCCGCCTTTCCGAAAGGGGGGATACGATTTCCGATTCTCGCGGATTGATTTGGCGGGAAGTCCGGTGCGGTGGGGGATTGCGGCGCGGATAAGCGCGGATGGGGCGAGGGATTAACGAGGATGGCCGTCCGGAACCGCCTCCCGGTTCTCATCCATACTTCCCTCATCAATCCGTGCCACAAGGCCGTCATGCGGCGCCTGCTTCTCGTCCTAACCGTTCTGCTCCTCTTCGCCGCGCTCGCGGTGGGGGGTCTGCTCGCCCGCGGCTTCCATATTGATGAGGGCGTCGTGTTCCTGCCGGTGCAGCGGCCGGACCGCACGGAGCTGAACATCCGGGGCGAGGCTTCGCTCGACCGCGTCCGGCACGAACGGTTGTCCTTGGAAAGCGGCCATCAAGATCGCGCCGTTCGGACAGGTCCTGCTGTGGGACTATCCGGGTTACGGCGACAGTTCGGGCGTGGCCGACGTGGCGTCCGTCGAACGGGCGGCGGCCGCGCTGGTCCCGCTGATCGAGGCGCGCGCCGCCGGGCGGCCGCTCGTTTATTGGGGGCATTCGCTGGGCGGCTTCGTCTGTTCCAGCCTGGCCGCGCGGTCGGCCCGCGTGGATGCGGTCGTGCTGGAGACCACCGCGCCGAGCGTGCGCGCGGTGGCGGAGGCCTGGACGCCGGGCGGGTTGCCGCTGCGCGTGACTTACGACGAGGCGTTGTTGGCCTACGACATCCCGGCCGCGCTGGCGGATGTGGACGCGCCGGTCCTGATCCTCGGGGGCGGGCGGGACCGCGTCCTGCCCGTAGGGCTGTCGCGCCAGCTCGCCGCCGCCCTGCCGGAGGCGACCTATCTGGAACTGCCCGACGCGACGCATTTTTCCACCGGGTTCCATCCGGACGCGCGGGCGGCGGTGGCGACGTTGCTGGCGCGCTAGCTCACGCCTTTTCGTGGACGACCGTGCCGTCCGGCGCGATCAGCACCAGTTCCGACATCTTGATGATCGCCGTGAACCCGCTGACCTTGTAGGAAAACCGCACCGGCACATGCAGGTCGGCGGACGGATAATAGCGGAAATACACGTCCACGGGCGTGCCCGCCTCCTCGGCGTCGGGCAGGTCTTCCGGGTCGAAGCCGGCGACCGGTTCGTAGAAAGCGTGGCAATGGATGGCGGGCTGGGTGTCGCCCAGGAACTTGGCGCGTCCGTCGCCGACCGGTTCGAGCCGCAGATTGTAGTGCTGTTTGGAATCGAACACCGGCACGCGGCCCCGGCACAGATCGGCCGCGTCGCCGCGCCCGCGCCGCGCCATGTGGAGCAGCGTCGTGATCGTATCGAATGCGCCGTAACGCTGTTCCGGGCTGGCGGGGGGCACACCCTGGCTGCCGAGCGGCGGCACGATGGCGACGTCGATGGTCCGGGCCGCATTGTCGTAATTCATCTCGACGCGCCGGTTCTTCTTGTCCGTGTTCTGCTGCACATGGAAATCGGGGCGCATCGCTCCGTCCGGCGCGATCCGGCCGCGCGTCACCGCCCAGATGTCCATCTTCTTCAGCAGCGCGCCGAGGCCCGACGTGCGCATATCCGTATAGGCGGCGTAGGTTCGGTCCGATTCGTACCCCAGATAGCTCGCCTTGATGAGGCGCAGGCCGAACACATAGCCTTTCAGCGTGAACGCGAACTGCGTCGCCCCGTCCGGCGCGGGCGGCACGACGTAAGTCCCGTCGCCGAAGGTCTGGTCGTTCAACGCGGCCATGTGGCGGCCCTGATCGATGACGTTGACCGGGGCGGGCGGCGGCGATTGCGTCAGCGCCGGGGTCGGCAGGGCCAGGACGAGGAGGCCCGACAGGAGGGACAGGGTCTGTTTCATCCGCTCCCTATAGGCCGGAAAGCCTGTGGCTTGCATGAACAAGGCGCAATTCGCGCAAGGGCCGGAGCTGGGGCTTAGGCGCTGGGGCTTGTGCGCTGGGGGTTGGGCCAGGGGGGGCAGAGGGCGAAGGGATGCGAGACGCGCTTGACGGGCCGCGCCAGTCCGACTAACAGCCGCGCCTGATCGCCCGCGCCTGCGGGCCTTTTTCGTTTTCCGACGCTACGAACCTTTTGAGGCAAGCATCATGTCCCGCACCTGCGACCTTCTGGGCACCGGCCCGATGAGCGGCCACAATGTGTCCCACTCCAACATCAAGACCAAGCGCCGCTTCGACGTGAACCTGTGCAACGTCACCTTGCGTTCCCAGGCGCTGGGCCAGGACTACCGCCTGCGCATCGCCGCCAAGACGCTGCGCACCGTCGACTTCAAGGGCGGTCTGGACGGCTTCCTGATGGGCACGAAGAACCACAAGCTGACCGACAAGGCGCGCAAGCTCAAGAAAAGCGTCGCCGCCAGCCTGGAAGCGACGGGCGAAGCGGCCGCGTAGGCCTCACGACCGGCCAAACGTTCCGAGCCCGCCTCTCCTGGCGGGCTTTTTTGCATCCAGGTCCAAGCGGGCCTATGACAGATACATGAAGCGGCGCGACCCCCTCATGGCTGCCTTCCGCTGCAGTTCGGGCGGACACATCGTCTTCCGCCCGTTGGGACTAATCTCGCCGCTTTCGGTGGTACTGGAGTCGGCGGACGACATCCCGATGGCCAGACGCATCTATTGGACCGTGGGAGCGGTGACGGTGCCGCTCTTAGCCTTGTATGCCAAACTGGCCGAGACCGGGCCGGCGATGACACTGTTGGTCACGCTATTGGTGATCTACGGCGCGAGCCTGCTGATGCTTCTGGGCGTCAGTCTCTATATTCCGGGTCATGAAATCTATAGACCGAAACGGCATGGCAAGCTGACTGGGCCTTATCGGTCCTAGACCTCCACCTCCGCGAACTGCGCGTGTTCCTGGATGTATTCGAACCGCAGATCCGCCTTCTTGCCCATCAGCGTGTTGATCAGGCTTTCCGTCGTGACCCTGTCGTCGCCGTCGATGACGACGCGGGCCAGCGTGCGGGTGGCAGGATCCATGGTGGTGACCTTCAGCTGCGACGGGTTCATCTCGCCGAGGCCCTTGAAGCGGCCGATATCGACCTTCTTTCGGTCCTTGAATTCGGTTTCCATCAGCTCGGCGCGTTGCAGATCGTCCAGCGCGTACGCCGTCTTGCCGCCCGCGCTCAGCTTGTAGAGCGGCGGCATGGCCATGTAGAGCCGCCCCGCCTCGATCAGGCCGGGCGTCATGCGGAAGAAGAAGGTGATGAGCAGCGCGGCGATATGGGCGCCGTCCACGTCGGCGTCGGTCATGATGATGACGCGTTCATAGCGCAGATCGTCCAGATCGAACTGCTTGCCGAGGCCTATGCCCAGCGCGGTGCACAGATCGCCGATCTCGTTATTGGCTGCGATCTTGGCGTTGGTCGCGGACTCCACATTGAGGATCTTGCCCTTGAGCGGCAGGATGGCCTGCGTCTTGCGGTCGCGCGCCTGTTTGGCCGACCCGCCGGCCGAATCGCCCTCGACGATGAATAGTTCCGTATTCTCGCTGCCTTTCTGCGAGCAGTCGGCGAGCTTGCCGGGCAGGCGCAGCTTCTTGGTCGCGCTCTTGCGTTTGACGTCGCGCGCCTTGCGGCGGCGCAGCCGTTCGTCCGCGCGCTCGATGGCCCAATCCATCAGCTTTTGCGCCTCGTTGGGGCGCGAGGCGAGGAAATGGTCGAACGGATCGCGCATCGCGCTCTCGACTAGGCGCGCGGCCTCGGAATTGGACAGGCGGTCCTTGGTCTGTCCCTGGAATTCCGGCTGCTTGATGAAGGCGGACACCAGCGCGCCGGCGCCGAACATGACGTCGTCGGGCGTGACGCTCGACATCTTCTTGCCCATGCCGGTGAGCTCGGCGTGAGCGCGCAATCCCTTGGTGATCGCGGCGCGCAGACCCTGTTCATGCGTGCCGCCGCCGGGCGTCGGGACCGTGTTGCAGTAGGAGCGCACGAAGCTGTCGGCTTCGCCGTAACCGGCCGGCGACCAGGTCACGGCCCATTCGACGCGGCCATGGCCGCTGTCCGTCTTGGACTTGCCCGCGAAGATTTCGGTCAGGGTCGGTTTTTCGCCGAGGGTCTCGCCCAGATAATCCTTCAGCCCGTCCGGGAAGTGGAACACGGCCTGCTGCGGGATCGGGCTGCCCTCTTTGAGTTTGGCCGGATCGCAGGACCAGCGGATTTCCACGCCGGGCTGAAGGTAGGCCTTGGCGCGCGCCATCTGGAACAGGCGCGGCGCGCGGAAGGCCGCCGTCTTGCCGAAGATCTCCGGATCGGGATGGAAGCGCACGGTCGTGCCGCGGCGGTTGTTGACCGGACCGAGTTTCTTGAGCTTGCCCTGCGGCTTCCCGCGCGAAAAATCCATGCGGTAGAGCTGCTTGTTCTTGGCGACCTCGACCGACAGGTCGTCCGACAGGGCGTTGACGACGCTCACGCCGACGCCGTGCAGCCCGCCGGAGGTTTCGTAGGCGCCTTCGGAGAACTTCCCGCCGGAATGCAGCTCGGTCATGATGACTTCCAGCGCGGTCTTGGGTTTGTGCTTGGGGTGGACGTCCACCGGGATGCCCCGGCCGTTATCCGTGACCGAAATGTAGCCGTCCGCGTCCAGATGGACCTCGATGCGCGTGGCGTGGCCCGCCACGGCCTCGTCCATGGCATTGTCGATTACCTCGGCGAAGAGATGGTGCAGCGCCCGGTCGTCCGTGCCGCCGATATACATGCCGGGCCGCAGGCGGACGGGCTCCAGCCCTTCCAGCACCTGGATGTCCTTGGCGGAATAGCCGCTTTCGGCCTTTGCGGCGCCGGAATCGGACAGCAGGTCTTTGCGGGCAGCGGGCATGGAGGCGTCCAAGTGGGGAACGAAGCGTGAATCAGTGTGGTTGATATGGGCGTTCGCGTCCACCCGGCAAGCGCATTCGGCGCGGGATAACAGATCGGAAACAGTGGTGATTCAGGCGATTACCGCCAGCGGACGGGGCGCATGTCGGCGCTCGGTGCCGTGTCCGCGTAACGGGCGACGGCCATGCGGACGCGATCTTCAAGCGCGGCCTGCCGGGTGGGCAGGTCGCCGGGCATGAATTCGGCGTAGGCGTCGGGGACGGCCGCGACAGGCAACCCCGTAAGGCCGAGCAGCCGTTCCCAATAGAGCAGCTCGGTCCAGCCGTCCTGTGCTTGCGTCAGGCGCGGCCCGTCTGCGAGCCGTCCGACGGCGCTCCAGAAGTCCGCCATCATCATGCCGCCGTCGCGCAGCTTGGTGTCGAACCGGTCCGCCGGAACCGGGTGGATGCGTTCGGAGACCAGCTTGCCCCACATGTAATGGGCGTCGGCGACGAACTGGTCCGGATCGCGCGGCCGGTCGAGGATCCGCGCGACCAGCGCGTCCACCTTTTGGACAAGCGCCGGATCGCCCGCCACCGTCCGGGCGGGAACGAGCGCGATATGCTCCCAGCTTCGCGCCGTGGTGTCGTGGTGGCGGCGGAAGGCGGACAGGGTGACGGCAGGCGGCCCGGACCGGCCGGACGGGCGCAGCCGCATGTCGAGGTCGTAGGCGATGCCTTCGCGCAGCGGCGTGCTGAGAATGGTGGTCAGACGGCGCACGGCCTTGGACGCCAGATCCCGGTCCGCATCGTCCCCGAACAGGAAGACCAGATCGATATCGGATTGCGGCGCCATGCGCGCCTGGCCCAGCTTGCCGAGTCCCAGCACGGCGATGGGCAGGCCGGGTGCGTCCAGATCGTCGCGCGTGATCGAGAGCGCGGCCTCCAGCACCGTTTCGGCCTGCGCGGTCAAGGCGGCGGCCAGCGCCCGCCAATCCTGCATCCCGGTCAGGAAGGCATGATAGTTCTGGAATAGCCCCTCATTGACGTAGCGGCGCAGCCGTTCCAGCCGCGTCTCATAGTCCGGCTCGGCCAGGACGAAACCGATGTCGCCCGGCGCCGGGTCCAGGAAGGTGTCGATGATGTGCGGGCTCTGCTTCAACAGGACGGACATGTGCGGGCTGTGGATCAGCGGCCCGACCAGCGCGTCGAGCAGGGCCGGATTGGCGGCCAGCAGCGACAGATATTGTTCGGACCGCGACAGGCTGCCCAGATAGGCATCGACCCGGCGGATGGCGTCATCCGGCGACTCCGAGGCCATGACCCGGCGCGACAGGGCCGCGCCCAGCGGCTTGAGGCGTTGCCGTTTGGAAACGCGCACATTGTAGCGGCGGAACCCCGACAGCCAGTCATCCACGATGCGCTGCGCGTCCGCCCCCAAGGCGGGCATCGCCGCATGCACCGGATCGACGGGACCGGCGATGTCGGGCGACGTGTCGAACATGGCGGAAAACCGCCGGCTGACTTCGCGTCGATGCCGCGTCGTCTCGTCCATCAGCGCGTCCGCCGGCCGGCCCATCAGGGCGGCGATACCGGACCAGTCCTCCGGCGTGCTGGGCAAGACATGTTCGTGGCCGTTGCGCATCATCTGCAGCGCGTTTTCCAGGCTGCGGTGATGGCGGTAGGCCCGGCCGAGGGCCTCCGTGTCGGGGTCCTCGAACTGGTCCTGCGCCCGCAGCGCGTCGAGCGCGTCCAGCGTGTTGGTCGTGCGCAGCGCGTAATGCTTGCCGCCCCAGATCATCTGCAGGGCGTTGGCGATGAACTCGACCTCGCGGATGCCGCCCGTGCCGAGCTTGACGTTGAAGCCCAGCGGCTGTTCGCCGATCGGGTCCTTGGCCTGCCGTTCCAGCTTCAGGCGCGGATGCTCCAGATTGATGCGGGTCTTCAGGTCGGCGAGTTCGTCGATCGTGCGGAAGTCGAGGTTCTGCCGCCAGATGAAGGGCGACAGGTCGGCGATGAAGGCGTCGCCCGCCGCCCGGTCCCCGGCCACGGGGCGCGCCTTCAGCAGGGCGAGCCGGTGCCAGGACAAGGCCCGGAAGAAATAGAAGTCCTGCGCGCGCGTCGTGCTCATCGCCAGGCCGGACACGGACGCTTCGGGGCGCAGCCGCCAATCGACGCGGTAGACGAAATCCGGGTCGTTGGGCGGCATCAACGTCCTGGCCAGACGCTTCAGCACGCGACCGGCGACATAGGACTGGCCCTTCGCGGCGGGCACGGGCAGCGTTTCCGGGTCGTAGTAGGAGATCAGGTCAATGTCGGAGGAGAAGTTCAGGTCGTGGCCGCCCAGCTTGCCGAGACCCAGGATGAAGAGGCCGACGGGCTTGCCGGGCAGTTTTTCGGCGCTCCAGGCGTCCCACAAGGCGAGATCGACCGCGCGGTCGGCGAACGCGCTCTGCAGGCGGCCCAGCGCGGGGAAGGACCGGCGCTCGCCCAGCGCCAGATGCGCCCAGCCCAGATTGAAACGCGCCTTGAGGTCGGGCAGGTCGGCCGCGCCTGCGCCGGCCAGCGCATCGATTGCATCTTGCGCCGTGTCGTCGCCGGGCGGGCCGAACCGTTCGGCCAGCCGCGACAGATAGGGGCTGGTCTCCAGGGCGCTCGCCTGGCGCGTCATGCGCGTCCGGCCGGGTCGGCGCGGATCAGAACAGCAGCCGCACCACGACGCGCCCCGTATGGCGGATGAACCCGTCGCGGATGTCGCTGTCGAAATCGAAGGCGACGGACGAGAAGCCCGACCCGGCCGCGACCGAGAAGCCGAGCAGCATGCCGGAGGTCGGGAAGTCCGCCGACTGGGTCCGGGCCATCGCGGCATTGGTGATGCCGGAGAAGCTGTAACTGGTCAGCACGGGGTCGGACAGGAACTCGTTGCGGTAGCCGATGCGGATGGACGGCCGGATCCAAGTGCGTTCGCCGGTGAATTCGGCCCCGAAATTCAAGATGCCGGAGACGGCGCCCATTTCGGACGTGCGGTCTTCGACGCTCAGCGCCACGCCGACATCGCCGGTTTCCTGGTAGCCGTCTTCGCTGAGACGCACATAGTCGAGGCTGACGACCGGGCGCGCCCAATAGCGCTTGCCGAAATCCATGTCGTAACCGGCGCGCAACGACCCGGACAAGTGCGTGCCGTTCCAGTCGCCCGAGCTGCGGCCGGAAAAGTCGCCGATCCGCACACGGCGGTTCTGTTCGAAATCGTTAAAGCCGCCGCCCAGATAGGCGTCGATGCCGAGCTTGCCGGACATGTAGCCCGCATAGATGCCGGCCAGCACGGACGTCACGTCGAGCGGTTCGTCCACGCCGACCACGTCCTCGATTTCCGTCGAGGCGAAGCCCAGATTGACGCCGACCGCGTGGAACGGCCCCCAGGCCGTGTCCAGACCGCCAGTGAAACCGAAGCCTTCGCCGCGATATTGTTCCGACAGGCCCGCCTTGTCGCGATCCGCGAAATAGGCGAATTGCTGGATCCAGGCGCCGCCCGGTTTGTCCGGGGACCGGCGAGCCGCGTCCAGATGGTTGCCGACCGCGCCGATCGCGCCGTCGGAATTGGCGATGACGAATTGGCGCGCGGCGGCCGCGAATTCGGGCAGCAGCTGGTTGTAGGCCGAATAAAATTCGTCGGCCGTGGCCAGGTTGGCGATTTCGTTGCCCAAAGCGGTATTTGTCTGAAGCGCCTGCAGGGTCGCGCCATAGGCCGATTGGTCCAACCCGGTCTGCGTCCGGTCGAGGCCGAGCTGTTCGGCGTTGCGCAGATCCAGCGTGATGAACAGCGTCTCGCCCGTGACCGAATAGTTGGTGTCGAACAGGAAGCTGCCGTCGTCGACCGCGTTGAGCGCGCCGAGATCGCCGATGGTCAGGTCGCTGGCCGACGCAAGCGCGAAGGACGCCGCCTCGCCGCCGACCACGCCGGTATTGACGGCATTACGAAGGACGGGGGTGATCTGCGCGCCGTTGGCGAAGCTGATCGCGCCGGTGGCCTGCAAGGTGGCGGCCTGACCCGAAGCGCCGTCCACGAGCGGGCGGAAGGTCGATCCGGAATCGAAACTGGCCGATGTGATGCCGACGGGGCCTTCGGACAGGACAGTCACGGTCGAATTCACGGCCTCGATGGCCAGGCCGCCCTGGTTGGCGATGGCGCCCGAGAATTCCGTATTGGTCAAGGCCAGCCGGTCGTCGCCCGCGCCGAAATCGACGTTGCCCGCGATGGTTCCGGCCGTGCTCGTCAGCGTATCGTTGCCCGACCCGAAACGGATGTCGCCGCGCAACGCGGGCGGGTTCGGCGTGGCGGTGTCCGTCGTGTCCGGATCGGGCCGCTGTTCCTGCAGGAAGGTCACGCCGGACGTGTTGGCGGACAGGTCCAGTGCTACGAGCGTGAAATCCGTTTCCTGCGCGCCGGTGGCGTCCGAATTCCGACCGACGGCGGCGATGCTGCCGCGATTGACGATGTTGGACAAGCTGCCCGACGCATCGTTGACCACGGTCGCCGTGCCGTTGCGTCCGATCAGGATGGCCGACAGCGTACCGTCATTCTCGATCGAAGGAAGGCTGGCATTGGCGCCGATGTCGATGGCGGTCGCGACGACGGGGCGGGGCGCGGGAACATTGTCGCTGTCGAAATAGACTTCATCCGTCGCTTCGGAGACCTGCGCGATGATCAAGCCGCTATTGTTGAGCCGTTCGACGATGGCGTTGTCGCCCAGAACGAGGACGCGCGCCAGACCCGTTCCGAGGTCGACGCCGTCGATCGGGCGTCGCACGGATCCGACGAAGGTTTCGGCCTGGATCGTGCGTGCATTGCGGATGCCGCCGTCCAGCGTGGCATCGGAAATCGACACTGCGGTCGCGTCGAAATCGTTGTAGATGCCGTTGGCGCGCACCGTGCCCAGATTGATGAAGGCGAACAATTCGTCGGCGTCGTAGCCCGCGGCGGCAGGATCGGTGATGGCCGAGACCGTTCCGATCATCAGCGGGGTGCCGTCGCCGTCGATCAGGATGGCGGGCGCGGATCCGGACTGCGTCACGGCGCTGCGCGATGCGACGGTTGTGACCGGATTGCCCTGTGCGTCATTGGCCGTGGTCGTCCGTTCCGTCAGATTGATGCCGCGTGCGATATTGGCGCGCACCGCGATGGCCGAAGCCGCCTGGCCGAGATCTTCGGCTCCCAGATCGGTCCGGTCAGCGGCCGCATTGGGATTGAAGGCCGGGCGTGTTCCAAACCGGAAACCGTTGCTGGTGACCGAGCCGGTGGAGGCGAACCCGCCGCCAATGTCGGCCCCGATATCGAACGCCCCGCTACCCGCTCCGACCACTTCGACTAAGCCGTCGCTGGTGAGGTTGCCCGTGATCGCGCTGCCGACGCGTACGCCTGTACTGTTGTTGCCCCGTACGGATGTGCGCCCGTTCAGCGCAAGATTGCCGTCGAGCCCGGCCCCGAGCGGAGTGTTGGACAGATCGACGCCGGCGCTGTTGTTGCCTTCGATGATGATGTTGGACGTTTCCGCCAGCGTGATGTTGCCCTGGAACGGCGAGGCGCCGGACACGAGGATGCCCGTGCGGCCGGTGCCGGACGCGAACGGCGTATCGGCGAAGGGATCGGCGTCCGTGTTGGCGTCGTCGAAATTCTCGTCGATGCGGATCGTGCCGGAATTGGTGAAGTTGCGGTCCGCGCCCCCTTCCAGCGACACGCCGGTGGCGTTGTCCACATCGGTGATGCGGATCTGCCCCGCATTGGTCAGGTCGTTGGCGGAATCCAGCGTGACGGCTGGACCGGCCGTGGTGAGCACCACGGATCCGTCCGAGGTGATGGTGACGTCCGCCGGGGCGCCGCCGTCTCCCGCCGTGGACGTTCTGACGGGCGCGGTGCGGTCGTCGGCGATCTCGACCTGGGCGAAGGCGGGCGTGGCTGCGAGGAGCGCGGCACTGCAAAGCAGGAACGGCCGGATCGAGATCGGGCGGGTGTGGCGAACCATGATAATGTCTGTCCCTGCAAAGTTTCGGCCCATCGCGACCGTCCATCGCCGTCAGGGCGTGCGGACATCTCGGCCTTGTCGTTTCACCGGCTTTAGCCTGCGGCCCCGTCCCCGCCAATGAAAGAATGGTCATCAACGCAGTTCGGCCGGCGCGCCGTCGGCACGCCTGCTTGCCGTCGCGCAACAAGCGTGGCAGTCGCGCCCGCATGAGCCTGCCCGCCACAATCCGACACGCGATCCGCCGCATCCCGCCGCTTTGGGGCCTGTGGGTGCCCGCGGCCATCGTCACGGCCGACCAGCTGAGCAAATGGGCGGCGACGCGGGCCTTCGACCGGCCGATGAGCGTCTGCGCGCACGATCCCTACATCACGGTCACGCACGAGATCAGCCCGGTCGTGGATCTGACGCTGCTGTGCAACCAAGGCGTCAGCTGGGGGCTGTTGCAAGGCGATTCGGCAATCAAGCGCTGGGGATTGTTGGCCTTCGCCGTCGTGATGGTGTTCGTCCTGCTCGGCGCGCTGTCCGGCGCGCGCGACGCGTTCACGCGTCTATGCCTGTCGCTCGTGATCGGCGGGGCCGTCGGCAACGCCATCGACCGGGCGCTGTTCGGCGCGGTGACGGATTTCGTCAACGCATCCGATATCGGGTTCAACTACGTGTTCAACCTGGCCGACTCGGCGATCACGATCGGCATCGCCGGCTTGCTGCTGGCGACGGTGCGCGACTGGATGGCGGAGAGCAAAGCGGCGCGCCAAGGCCGATGACATCAGGGCCGCTGACATCCGGGCCGCTGATAAATGACGATCTGCTCACTTGGCGGCCCGCGACGGGGCCGTTAAGGCGTTGCCGCAACATGTCCCTCTCTTCTATAGGACCGGGATCAAAGCAACGGAACACCTTCATGCCGACTTTTCCCAACGCTTCCCGTCTGAAAGCCTGCACCCCGTCCCTGACTGCGGTTCTGGCCGCGGGCCTGATGCTGTCGGGTTGCGCGTCCGCCTCGCGCACGCTCGGCCTGACCAAGGAAGCGCCCAACGAGTTCAACATCCTGACCAATGCGCCGCTGATCGTGCCGCCGGAGTACAATCTGCGCCCGCCCGCCCCGGGCGCGAGCTCGCTGGACGATAATTACTCGCAAGCCAGCGCGCGCGAAGCGCTGATCGGCGACATCGACGCGGCCGAGCCGAGCCAGGGCGAGATCATGCTGCTGACCCGTGCCGGGGCCGCCCGCGCCGACCAGGAAATCCGCCTGAAGATCGACGGTCAGAACTCGGTGGAACGCAAATCCGATTCGCTGACCAACCGCATCCTGTTCTGGCGCGACGGCCAGCAGTTCGACGGCGACGGCAATCCCGTTCCGCTCGATGCGGACGGCGAGCGACGCCGCCTGGAATCCGTGCGCAACGTCACGGGCGGCGGCGAAGTCACGGTCACGCGCCGTCCGCCCCGCGCCAAGCTGCCGGGGCTCTAGCCATTCGCAGCCTGGGCATGCCTCCCCACTGGTGCGCGCCCGTCTCCTGACCTAGGGTCGCGCTCGTGACCTCCCGCCCATCCATCCGGAAACTGCCCGCCCAGACCGTCAACCGCATCGCGGCGGGCGAGGTGGTGGAACGCCCGGCGTCGGTCATCAAGGAGCTGGTCGAGAACGCCATCGACGCGGGCGCGGGCCAGATCGACATCCGCTACGAGGATGGCGGCCGGACCCTCATCGTCGTGACCGATGACGGCCACGGCATGGGCGCGGACGACATTCCCGTCGCGCTGGAGCGCTACGCCACGTCCAAGCTCAGACCGACCGACGCGGGCGAGTGGGACTTGCTGAACATCGCCAGCTTGGGCTTTCGCGGCGAGGCGCTGCCGTCGATCGCGTCCGTCTCCCGCCTGACCCTGATGAGCCAGACGGCGGACGCCGACGAGGCGGCCGAGATCAAGGTCGATGCGGGCGCGGCGTCCCGCGTGCGTCCCGCGCCGCGCCAGGGCCTGCCGGGCACGCGCATCGAGGTGCGCGACCTGTTCCACGCCACGCCGGCGCGGCTGAAATTCCTCAAGTCCGAGCGGTCCGAAACACTGGCCATTTCCGACATCGTCAAGCGCCTCGCCATGGCCAATCCGGGCGTCGGCTTCACGTCCGGCACTCAGGCACGGACCTCGCTGAAGCTGGTCGGACGAACCCACGACGATGACGGGCGGCTGGCGCGTCTGGCTGATGTGCTGGGGCGGGCGTTCGGCGAAAACGCCGTGCCCGTGGACCAGACGCGCGACGAGATCCGCCTGTCCGGTTTCGCGGGTCTGCCGACCTTCTCGCGCGGCAACACCCAGCACCAGTTCCTGTTCGTCAACGGCCGGCCCGTGCGCGACCGGCTGCTGCTCGGCGCGATCCGGGGCGCCTACCAGGACTTTCTCGCCCGCGACCGCCACCCGGTCGCCGCGCTCTATCTCGACGTTCCGCCCGAAATGGTGGACGTCAACGTCCATCCGGCCAAGACCGAAGTGCGCTTCCGCGCCCCCGGCGTCGTGCGCGGCCTGATCGTCTCGGCCCTGCGTCATGCCCTGGCCGAAGCGGGCCACCGCGCCAGCACGACCGTGTCGGATTACGCGCTCGGCAAGATACAGGCGGGGCAGGGACAATATGCCTATCAGCGCGACTACCGCGCTCAGCCCCACGCCGCGCCGCCGCCGGACATGCAGCGGCTGCTGGACGGGCAGAGCGCCAAGGTCGAGGCCCATGACCCGCTCCAAGGCTATGACGCGCCACCCGCCTTCGATCCTGAAACCGGCGAAATCGCCCCGCCGCCGCAGACCTCCGACCATCCGCTTGGCCTCGCCCGCGCGCAATTGCACGAAACCTACGTCGTGGCGCAGACGGCGGACGGCATCGTCATCGTCGATCAGCACGCCGCTCACGAACGGCTGGTCTACGAGGACATGAAGCGCGCCATGGCCGGGCAGGGCGTGACGCGCCAGGCGCTGCTGATCCCCGACATCGTGGAGCTTGGCGAGAGCGACGCCGCGCGCGTCCTTGCCCGCGCCGATGAGTTCGCCGAGATGGGCCTGATCCTCGAACCCTTCGGCACCGGCGCCGTGCTGGTCCGCGAAACCCCGGCGTTGCTGGGCAAGGTGGACGCGGGCGCGCTGCTGCGCGACCTCGCCGACGACCTCGCGGAATATGACGAGGCGCTGAGCCTGAAGGAACGGTTCGAGCACGTCTGCGGCACCATGGCCTGCCACGGCAGCGTCCGCGCCGGGCGAAGGCTCAACAGTCAGGAAATGAACGCCCTGCTACGCCAGATGGAAGCCACGCCCCATAGTGGCCAATGCAACCACGGCCGCCCGACCTATGTCGAGCTGAAGCTGGCGGACATAGAGCGGCTGTTCGGGCGGCGTTAGGGGGCGGGCTTATTCTTGGCTCTATTCAAAGCGCTGAGCAATTGCTCGGCGAGCAAGGCTTCGAACAGGTTCGACATTGCAGCCACATCGATGTCGCCTGTGGCCTCGAGCGCTGCATCGGCAGCTTCCAGGGCCTCATAATAGGGTGTCTTGTTCCGTTCGATCAGTTCGGGAATGGTCGTCGTTCCCGATAGCCGTTCCCTAGCCGCGACGTTCAGGACGAGATAGGAAAGCGCCCGAGCCGTTCTGCCGTTTCCATCGGTGAAGGGATGGATCCAGCACATGCGCCAAAGTACGTAGGCTCCCAGTTCGATCGGACTCCAGTTTTGCCAATTGTCGTTGACGGTGTCGCACATCTCTTCGACCAGTTCCGGCACCAAGGCGGCCTCTGGCGGAACATGACGGCTTTTCGTGATCTTCACGGGTCCGGGCCGGAAGGCTCCGGCGAAGGCTTCCAGCCCATCTACGGCCAGACGGTGCAAAGCGAGGATCGTGGATAGGCGCAACCTGTACGCGCCGCCGCGTTCCAGTTCTGTTTCGATCTCTGCTAGGGTCGCTTCCCACTGGCGGAAGCCGTTTTCGACCTCGCGGCGGGCAATCTCCGAGTCATCGTCGAGCAGTTTCGGCGCTTCGGCCTGTGATGACCGATCGTCACCCATGGTGAAAAATTCCGAGAGCTAGGAGGCGCGATCCGCCATATCTTCGGCGATTTCGTCCACCATGTCACGCGTGATGTGCGAGTTCTCGATGCGCGTATTGCCGTAAACGAAACTGCGACGTTGCGCCTCCGCATCGGCAGGAGACATTTCTAGCTTCGACGCGGCGGCCATCAGGTCTGTCAGGGCTTGGCTCATCTGTCTTGTCCTCATGCCTTGCATATGCCGCTCCTCTCTTAACAGGAGCCTATCGTGCCGGATCCGGATTCGTCAAAGCGAATCTGGATCGTCATGCGAGTGCAAATTCTCGTGACAGGCGAACAACGCCGCCGCCCTATGGGCGTTGCGTGGAATGCGGCCTGTGCGACAGTCTGACTCAGATGAAGAGGGGCGTGTCCTCGTCCTCGTCCGAAGCCGGTTGTTCGGCCCGGAGCTGGCGCTCGGCCAGCATCAGCAGGGTCGCCTGTTCGATCAGATCGTTCATCGTTCAGCCCTCCTTGTCGTCGAAGCTATCACGCAAACGCAACAAACTCCTTAACGGGCCTGCGACATTTTATATCTGTTGAAGGAACAGCACCCGCGAGGCGCCCCAGACCTTGTCGGCGCGGACTATCCAGCCGCGCGGCAGGATGTCCGTCTCCGCGCTTTCCTCCAGTATGATGACGGCGTCCTCGGAGAGGTAGGGCGGCAGGCGGCGCAGCACGGGCGCCCACAATCCCTTGCCGTAGGGCGGATCCATGAAGACGTGGGTGAACGGCGCCGGACGATTGGCCGGGGCGAGCTTGAGGCGGGTCGCGTCGAACCGGTGCAGGCGCGCCTCGTCGCCCAGGCCGAAATGGTCGATGTTCCGGCGGATCGCTTTGAGCGCGTCGGGATGGCGTTCCACGAAGACGCAGAAGGCCGCCCCGCGGCTGATCGCTTCCAGGCCCAGCGCGCCGGATCCCGCGAAGATGTCCAGCACGTGCGCGCCGTCCAAGGGCGGCGCCCAATCGGCATGGTCGAGGATGTTGAAGATGGACTCGCGCGTCTGGTCGGACGTGGGGCGCGTATTGCGCCCGTCGGGCGTGGCGATGGTGCGCCCGCGATGGGTGCCGGAAACGATCCTCATTTCAACAAGGTCCGTCCCCGGCACCTGTTGCCGGGGCCAATGAAATGCCAGGGCCAATGAATGCCGGAGACGAGATCGGGTTGGAGCGGGGACTCATTTTCGGCGCCTCGGTGGTCCTTTCTTCCGCCCGCCTTGCGCCTTCTTCGGGGGCGGGCGTTTCGCGTTCTGCGCCGCGGCGTCCTTGGCGGCCGCCTGTTTGCGCGCGCCGGGCTGGGCATCCGTCTTCGCCTTCTTGCTGGCATGCGTCCCGCGCTTGGGCGGCCTGCGCTTGTGCCGGTCCTGCTCGCGCGGAATGTCGACCAGGTGGCCGACCTGGTCGCGCATCTGCTTGCGCCCGACTTCCTCGACCGCGCCGCGTTGCAAGGTCAGCAACTGGAACGGGCCGTAGCTTGTGCGGATGAGGCGGTTGACCTTGAGGTCGAGCGTTTCCAGCGCGCGGCGCACCTCCCGGTTCTTGCCTTCGCGGATCATCACCTCGATCCAGACATTGTCGCCTTTTTCGCTCTCCAGCGTGGCCTCGATCGGCCCCGTCCGGCGGCCGTCGATCTCGATGCCCTCTTTCAGCCCGTCCAGTTTTTCCTGGGTGGTCTTGCCATAGGCGCGGGCGCGGTAGCGGCGGCTCCAGCCCGTGCTGGGCAGTTCCAGCTGGCGGGCCAATTCGCCGTCATTGGTCAGCAGCAGCAAGCCTTCGCTGGTCAGGTCGAGCCGACCGACACTGATCACGCGCGGCAGGGTTTCGGGCAGGGCGTCGAACACGGTCTTGCGGTCGCGCTCGTCGCTATGGGTCGTCACCAGGCCCGGCGGCTTGTGATAGCGCCACAGGCGCGGCGGTTCCTTGGCGGCGAGGGGCTGGCCGTCCACCTCGATCGCGTCCCGGGCCGTGACGGTGAAGGCGGGCGTGTCGAGCCGCTTGCCGTTGACGCTGATCCGGCCCGCCTCGATCATGCGCTCGGCCTCGCGGCGGGACGCGACCCCGGCCCGGGCGAGGCGCTTGGCGATGCGTTCGCGGTCGTCGGTCATGCGGCCAGCCTGACGGGCAGGGACTTCAGGGCGCGGTGGCCGGCACGCTCATGATAGGCGGGCCGGTCGTCCGTCAGGCGCAGGTCCGGAAAGCGGGCATAGAGGCGCTGCAGCGCCACGCGCAGTTCCAGCCGCGCGAGCTGGTTGCCGAGACAGAAATGCGGGCCCGCCCCGAACCCCAGATGCGGGTTGGGCAGGCGGTCCAGGACCAGTCTTTTGGGGGCGTCGAACATGGCCGGGTCATAGTTGGCCGCGATCGGCAAGGCCATGACCAATGCGCCCGCGGGCACGGTGATTCCCTGCACGACGGCCTCGCGCGCGGCGAAGCGCGGTTTCGATCCGGCGACGGCGCTGACATGGCGGACCAGTTCCTCGATCCCGCGCGGATGGGGATCGGCCAGCCAAGCCGCCTTGGCGGCCGGATTGCGTTCCAAGGCCAAGACGCTGCCGGAGATCAGGTTGGTTGTGGTCTCGAACCCGGCGAACATCAGCAGGAACACCATGGAGACCAGCTCGGCCTCGCCCAGCGGGTCGTCGTCCGACAACAGGTCGCGCAGCAGGCCGTCGCGGGGCGTCTTCCGCGCCTCCCCCACCATGGCGCGCACGAAACGCACGAACCCGCCCGTGCCGAGGACGGAAGACAGGGTCCGCATCGGGGTGGACGTATCGGCGAAACCGGCGGCGCGGGCGACGAAGGCGTCGCGCCGCGCGGCCCCCACACCCAGCAGGTCCGCGATGACGTCCGCGGGGAAAGGGCGGGCATAGTCGGCGACCAGGTCGATCTCGCGCCGCTCCGCCAATGGACCGAGCAACCGGTCGGCCCAGGCCGCAACCCTGGGCTCCAGCGCTTCGATCCCGCGCTTGGCGAACGCCCGGTCCACCTTGCCCCGCAAGCGTCTATGGGCGTCGCCGTCGCGTCCCAGCATGTTGTCGGCCAGCAGCCGCACGCTGCGCGGCATCCACCATTGCAGCCCGGCGGGCCGTTTTCCGGCCTTGGTCATGCGGAAATCCTCGTCGCGTTTCAGCACGTCCTTGGTCGCCGCGTGGGTCGTCGTCACCCAGGCCCGGCCGATGAGGGGCAGCCGGATCCGAACCAGCGGGCCTTGGGCCTGCAGGGCGAGCACACCGGCGGCGGGATCGCGCAGAAACACCTGGCTCGCAATGTCGGGCGTGGCGATCTGCTTTGCAGCCATGGCGGTTGACCTGCGCCAAGCCCGGCGCGATGGCAAGCCATGACGGGTCGAGCCATGACGGACGAGGAGGGGATGCGGCGCGCGCTGGGGCTCGCCGAAGCCGCCGCCGCGGCCGGCGAAGTGCCGGTCGGCGCGGTGATCGTGGACGCGGACGGCCTCGTCGTGGCCGAAGCCGCCAACGCGCCGATCCGGCTCAGCGATCCGACCGCCCATGCCGAGGTGCTGGCGATCCGCGCGGCCTGCGAGGCCGCCGGAAACTACCGCCTGCCGGGCCACACGCTCTACGTCACGCTGGAACCCTGCACCATGTGCGCCTCCGCCATCGCCCATGCCCGCATCGCGCGGCTGGTCTACGGGGCGTCCGATCCGAAAGGCGGGGCGGTGGAGAGCGGCGTGCGGTTCTTCGAACAGCCCACATGCCACCACCGGCCGGACGTGGTGTCGGGGCTGGAGGCGGAGCGGGCGGGTGATCAGTTGCGGAATTTCTTCCGGGCGCGGCGACGCTCGTGAAGTCGTCCTTTCGCGAAGTGCAAGGCGCGGCGGCGCTGAACGGGAGCGACCCGCGCCTCGACGGGGCCGGTATCGCGCTGGGCATGATCGGCGCGGTGCTGTTCTCCATGAAGGCGATCCTGGTGAAGATGGCCTACGACGTCGTGCCGGACCTGCCCGCCGTGACGCTGATGGTGCTGCGCATGGGGTTGTCTTTGCCGGCCTATGTGCTGATCCTGCTGATCGCGCGCCGGGCCGGGGAAGGGCGGATCGGGACGAGGGAAACCCTGGCCGCGATGGCGGCGGGCGTGCTCGCCTATTACGTCTGCACTTTCCTCGATTTCCAGGGGCTGAAATACATCACGGCGCAGCTGGAGCGATTGCTGCTGTTCACCTATCCGGCCTTCGTCGTGATCTTCGGGGCGCTCTTCTTCGGCGGGCGGATCACGCGGGCGGGGCTGGCGTCGGTCGTGCTGGCCTATGGCGGGTTGGCCGTCGTGTTCCTGCGCGGGGACATCACGCAATCGGACAATCTCTGGCTCGGCGCCGGGCTGATCCTGCTCTGCGCGGCGCTGTTCGCCCTGTTCCAGCTGATCGCCAAGGGGTTCATCGACCGGATCGGGGCCCGGGTCTTCACCTGTCTGGCAATGATCGGCGCGGCGACGGCCTTGTTCCTCCACTTCTTCGTGTCCAGCGGCGGTCCGGCGGGCATGGTCGCCGCCTTGCGGCTGCCGCGCGAAATGTGGGTCATCGCCGCCGCCTTGGCGGTCTTCTGCACGCTGGTTCCCAGCTTCTTCATCAATATCGCCATCGGGCGGATCGGGGCGCAGGCGGTGGCGATCCTCGGCATGGTCGGGCCGCTGGCGACCATCGTCGCGGCGATCGTGGTGCTGGGCGAGCCGTTCGGTCTCTGGGATGGGATCGGCACGGCGATCACCCTGCTCGGGATCGGACTTTACACTTATAGCAGCGCCAGATCCAAGAGAGAGAGACCGCGCCAGACATAGACCGCGCCGATCCCGGTGACCAGCCAGCGCGTATAGCGTTTGAACCCCATATCCGAAAACCGCCGCAGCAACCGCGTGCCGACATAGGTTCCTGCGATGGAGACCGGCACGGCGGCGACGAAGAACCAGAGCGGCGGCAGGCCGGACAGCCCGGCGCTCTTGGCCAGCGGCACGCCGAAATAGACGATCTTGACCAGATGCGACGCGAACATGGTCACGGCCTTGGTCGCGACGATCTGCTGCCGGGTGAGCCGCGTCTTGACGTAGAAGAAGTCCAGCGCCGGACCGGCCACGCCCGCGCTCAGGTTCAGCCCCATCACCATCGCGCCGCACAGCACCGCATGGCCCGGTTTCTCCGCATCGCCCGCCAGCCAGCCGCGCGGCAGCCACAGCAGGAGCGGCAGCAGTCCGAGCGCGAGATAGAGCTGCGCTTTCGAGGGCAGGAAGGCCACCGCCAGCATCAGTCCGGCCGCCGGGACCGCGCCGACCGCCGTCCAGCCGAGGATGTCCCAGCGCACGTCGCCGCGCAGCATCCAGGCGCGCGACGAATTGGAAACGGACTGCACCGCCCCGTGCACCACCATGGCTTCGGCCACGCCGAGAAAGACGGCGATGACCCCCATGAACACCAGCCCGCCCGCCATGCCGAACAGGCCGGAGATGACGGCCGTGAAGAAGGCGGCGGCGAGAATGAGGGCGAAGGGGTTCACGTTGGAAAAAAAGACAGCATAGTCAACAATATCCGCTCATCCCGACGAAAGTCGGGATCCAGGTCGGAGGTCAGGGACGGGATCAAGCCTGGGGCAAAGGACGCGCTTGCGCGGTCCTGTTTGCCAGGACGAGCGGAAAGGAACGTAAGGGAAGGGAAGGGCCGCACTACTTCTCGTGCTTGTAGACCACCCCGCCCTTCATGACGAAATCCACGTCCATGAGGGCCGCCACGTCTTTCAGCGGGTCCTCGTCCACGGCGATGATGTCGGCATGCTTGCCGGGCTCCAGGCTGCCGATCATGTCGTCCATGCGGATATGCCTGGCGGCGACCGTGGTGGCGCTCTGGATCGCTTCCATCGGGCTCATCCCGGCGGCGACCATGTATTGGAATTCCTTGGCGTTGTCGCCGTGGGCGGACACGCCGGAGTCGGTGCCGAACGCGATGGTCACGCCGTTGCGCCAGGCCAGCGTGGCCATGTCCTGCATGGCCGGGCCGACGGCGCGCGCCTTGGCGACCTGGAAGGGCGACAGGAACGTGTCGGGATCGGCCGCCCATTCGGCGACCGTCATCCCGGCCAGCACGGTCGGGACCAGCACGGCGTCGTTGTCGCGGAACAGGCGCGCCGTCTCCTGGTCCATGAAGGAACCGTGTTCGATCGAATCCACGCCCGCGCGCAGGGCCGCGTCGATGCCGCCCTTGTCGTGGGCGTGGGCCGTGACCTTGCGGCCCATCGTGGCGGCGGTCTGGACGATGGCGTCCAGCTCGTCATCCATCAGCTGCTGGCCGGTGCCGGCATTGGTGTTGGACAGCACCCCGCCGGTGGCCGTGATCTTGATGACGTCGGCGCCGTTCTTGACGGCCTGGCGCACGGCGCGGCGGCAATCGGACACGCCGTCGCAGATGGTCGGCGAGCGGAACATGTGCAGCACGTCGCCGCGATAGCCGTGGAAATCGCCGTGCCCGCCCGTCGCGCTGATCGCGCCGCCGGACGCCCGGATATGCGGCCCCGGGACGAGGCCTTTGTCGATGGCCCGGCGCAGGGCGAAGATTTCCGGCGGCCCGCCCACATCCTGCACGGCGGTGAAGCCCGCCATCAGCGTGGTGCGCGCATGGGCGGCGGCCTGCAACGCCACGTCGCCCGCTTCCAGCTTCACGACGTCGTCGGGTTTGCCGGTCGCCCTGTCGCCGCGCAGATGGACATGGCTGTCGATCAGGCCGGGCAGGACGGTCATGTCCTTGAGGTCCACCACGTCCGCGCCGCGTTCGGTGATGAAGCCGTCCGCGATGCGTTCGACCTTGCCGTCGCGCACGACCACGGTCTTGTTGCGCAACGGCGTCTCGCCCGGCACGGCGATCAGCGTTCCGGCGTGGATGAGGGTGTGGTCCGTATCGTCCGCCGTGGCCGACAAGGGCAGGGCCAGCAAGGCGGCGGTCGCGAGTAGCAGTTTTTTCATGATGTCTCTCCCTGTCCGGAAAGTGACGCAAACGCTCGGGGAGGTCCAGAGCGTTATGGCCGGAACTCCGTGCAGGATGGACCGCTCGACTCCTCCACCCCCGGCATTCGCCTAAAGCGCCCGGTGCGCGATGTCCGTGCGGTACTGCATGTCCGGCCAGTCGATATCGTCTTCGATCGCGCGGTAGGCCAGATCGACCGCGTCCTTGAGCGTCTCGCCCGACGCGGTCACGTTCAGCACGCGCCCGCCATTGGCTTTCAGCTTGCCGCAATTGCGTCCGCGCCGCGTTCCGGCGTGGAAGACGACCACGCCGTCGCGCGCGTTCGCGGCCTCAACGCCCTCGATGACCGTGCCTTTGTCGTAGGACCCCGGATAGCCCTGGGCGGCCAGCACGACGTTGACGACCGGGTCGGTCAGCCAGCGCGGCGGCTCGGCGGTGGACAGCTCGCCGGCTTGGGCGGCGAGCATCAGCTCCAGCAGGTCGCTTTGCATCCGGCGCATCACGACCTGGCATTCCGGATCGCCGAAGCGGACATTGTATTCGATCAGCTTCGGGCCTTCCTCCGTGACCATCAGCCCGGCGAACAATATGCCGGTGAAGGGGCGTCCATCCGCCGCCATGCCGAGCAGGGTCGGCTGGATGATGCGCGCCATCGTCTGCTCGAACACCTCGTCCGTGAAGACCGGCGCGGGGCTGTAGGCGCCCATGCCGCCCGTATTCGGCCCTTCGTCGCCGTCGAAGGCGCGCTTATGGTCCTGCGCGGCGATCAGCGGCACGGCGGTGGTGCCGTCGCAGATCGCGAAGAAGCTCGCTTCCTGGCCGCGCATGAACTCTTCGATCAGCACGGTCGATGACGCCTCGCCGAACTTGCCGGAGAAGAAGGCGTCCAATTCGCGTTCCGCCTGGTCCAGCGTTTCCGGAATGACCACACCCTTGCCCGCCGCCAGCCCGTCGGCTTTCAGGACATAAGGCGGCTCCATCGTGCGCAAGTAAGCCTTGGCCTCGCCCGCGTCGGTGAACACGCCGTAGCGCGCCGTGGGAATGTCGTGGCGGTCGCACAGATCCTTGGTGAACGCCTTGGAGCTTTCCAGCTGGGCCGCCGCCTGGGTCGGCCCGAACGCCCGGATGCCGCGCAGGGCGAGTTCGTCCACCAGCCCCAGCGCCAGCGGCTGTTCCGGCCCGACCACGACCAGATCGTACCGACCGCGCTGCGCCAGCGCGACGATGCCCATCACGTCGTCGGCGGGCACGTCCGCGATGTTGGCGATCTCCGCGATGCCCGCATTGCCCGGGGCGACGGTCACGTCCGAGACGCGCTCGCTTTGCGCCAGTTTCCAGGCCAGCGCATGTTCGCGGCCGCCCGATCCGATGAGAAGAATTTTCATGGCGCCGCCCTTAGCCGGGCCGTCCGGCAGGGGCCAGAGGAAAGAAAAAGGCCGCCCCGAAGGGCGGCCGGGTCGGTCTTGGATCGACGCTTGTTGTTCTGTTATTTCCGTTCGGCATGGGCGCCGACGAACCAGGCGTCCTTGTCCACGGTGCGGCTGATTTCGGTGAACAGGTCGGCCGTGTCTTCGTCACCGGCTTCGCTGGCCTTTTCCATGGAATCGCGCATCAAAGCGCCGAAGGCCATCAGGCGGTCCATCAGGGCTTCGACATGTTTGCCCTGCCAGGTGATGTCTCCGGGATAGGGCTCGACGCTCGATCCGTCCGCGACCTGTTCGAGCGTGCCATGCGTATGGCCGCCCAGAATAATGCAGCGCTCGGCCAGCATGTCGGCGGCGTCGCCCATGCGGTGTCCGACCTCGTCCATCAGCTCGTGCAGCCCGATGAAGCTCGGACCCTTCAAGGTCCAGTGCGCCTGCTTGATGGCCAGGCCGAGCGTGATCGCGTCGGTCAGCGCCTTGTTGAGCAGGTCGATGGAGGTTTTGCGCGTCTCCGCATCCAGACGCGAAACGTAAGGAGTGTGAGTGGTCATTCGGTGTCTCTCTTGGTGTCAGGTTTCTGTTCGGGCGACGGTAGCGGCGATCTCCCGCTAGGGTCGACCTATCTACGCGGCACACCCGTCATGTGTTTCAGGACTTATCCGGCCAGCGGGTTGGAGACGCCAGAACTTAGGTGCGCGGGCGCCCCCTTCGAAAAAAGTCCTAACCGTAATTAACCAAACTTTACCGAATCGTCGCATGGACGAAACATGCCCGACACGGGGGCGTTGTCGGGAGGAACCCGCCGGAATCACTCCGGCGCCACATGTGAGGGCCTATGCGCTGCGCCTACGGGCAACATGCCTTTCGACCGCCAACCCGGAATGCCGGAGGATTGCGAGGGAGGATGGCCAAGCTGCGCCGGGCCTGTTCGCGCAATTCCGACAGGCAGAGGGCCTATTGCCGACCGTGAGTGAATGAGGGCCGCCCGTGGGGCGGTCTTTTTCGTTCGTGCGCTTGCAGCCGTTTCACGCAGGAAGCGGCAAAGCCTTTTTCCGACTGCGCGTCCCTACTTCCCGGCGACCCGCAGGAACCGGTCCTGCAAAGCGGGGTTCGTCTTGAATTCGCCCGTGAACTGCGTGGTGATGGTGGACACGTCGGGATGGTGCACG
Organism: uncultured Algimonas sp.; assembly: GCF_947498175.1. Lineage (GTDB taxonomy): Bacteria > Pseudomonadota > Alphaproteobacteria > Caulobacterales > Maricaulaceae > Litorimonas. Next base: position 229,720 of record NZ_CANMJB010000002.1, read on the forward strand.
CCGCGCGTGGTCATGCATTGATGCGCCGCGTCGATCATCACGGCGACGCCGCGCGGGCGTAGCGCGCCCTCGATCGCGTCGGCGATCTGAGCGGTCATGGTCTCCTGCGTCTGCAGGCGCTTGGCGTAGGCATCGACGACCTTGACCAGCTTGGAAATGCCGACCACCTTGTCCGTCGGCAGGTAGGCGACCCAGGCCTTGCCGAGGAACGGTGCGATATGGTGTTCGCAGTGGCTCTCCACGTCGATGTCGCGCAGCACGACCATGTCCTCGTAGCCCGATACGTCCTCGAAGGTGCGCGACAGCAATTCGGCCGGGTCTTCGTCATAACCCCGGAACCACTCCTTGTAGGCATTGACGACGCGCTTGGGCGTGTCGCGCAGGCCTTCGCGGTCCGGGTCGTCCCCGGCCCAGGCGATCAGCGTGCGCACCGCCTCCATCGCCGCTTCGGGCGTGGGGCGTTCGGCGGCGGGAACGGGTTTGAGGGTCGCAGCCTGCTTGGCCGGATGGATCGAAGGATGGGTCATGGCGGGCATATAGGGGGTGCCCCGCATCCGCGTAAGGGCGAAATACCGCCGGTCGGCCATGCGCTCGCCGCGACGATGGGCGTTCGAAGGGCGGGAGCGCGATAGGGTTTTTCGGAACATGTGCCGCCCGGTTCCGTTGATCGGATACGGAAATGACGGGCTTTCGGTCGCATGTGAATGCGCGAAAAAAGCGCGTCGTCCCGACCACGAACCGATATTCGCGTATCCATATTCAAGGACCGACCATGACTTTTCTGAAAACCGCTCTCGCCAGCGCCGCCGCTTTGGCGCTCGCCGCCCCCGCATTCGCCGGCCCCGACCCGGTCAAGGTCGACCATGACGCCGAAGCCAAGATGATGCAGTCGGATAGCGTCGCGGAAAGAAAGGCCAGGATGAAGGCCGAGATGGACGCCCGGGTTCGGGCCGAAATGGGCATCAAAGCCAACATGAAGGACGGGATGCATCCGTCCAAGGTCAACGATACGGTCGGCGAGATCCTGCAAGCCGACGGAGAGCCGAGCATGCAGTCCGACGACGACATCATCGTCATGGACGATACGGTCGACGAAGCCATTTTCCGCGCCGCCGACGATGACGGCATGATCGCCGACAATGCCATCGTCGTTCCGGGATCGAACGACACACTGTCCACCGTCACCTGCCCGGCGGGCACGACGGCCCAGCCCGACATGACCTGCATGATCACCGGCGACTACACCCCCGACTTGACGAACTAGACGATCCCGAAACTCCCATTCGACCCTTAAAGGGGAGGAGTGGAGGCCCCTGGCACTTCGGTGCTGGGGGTTTTTTCGTTTTCGCTACCGGCAATCGACCGGCGCGGTGGCCACGCGCCAGCGCTCGATCTCGTCCGCGCTCAACCAGTGCATCTCGTCCGTCCCGGCCGCCTGGGTGCGGAAATCGTAGAAGTCCGGGTCGATGCCCATGTCGGACAGGAAGCCGCGCGAATGGCGACGGTGAGTGTCCCAGACCGCGTCCTGCGCGTCGAACCCGGCCCCGCCCCAGGCATGGACGCCGACCATCGCGCCGCAGGCGACGATGCGCTCCGTTCCGGCCAGGAACAGATCGACCGCCCCCGACGCGATGCGCGAATCAGGCCGCAACTCCGTGTTCAGCCCGGCGCGGCGGATGTCGCGCGCCAGCCGGTAGTTCGACGTCACGTCGCGCGTGCCGGGCATGTCCACGAAGACCAGCGTATCGACGTCCGGGTGATCGCGCCGCAACCGGTCCACCACGCCCTGCGACCGGCCGTCCGTGAACCCGTAGCCATAGGCGCGCTCGCCCTCGACCTCGAAACGCAGCAGGTCCGGATTGGGCCGCTGCGTCAGCAGGGCGATAAACAGCACGACGATCACGCCGCCCAGGGCCAGCCAGTCCCAGCGCATGTCGCTAATCCCACCCGGGCAGGAAGCCGAACCAGTCCGCCGGTTCGCACGCCCCGTCCGTCAGCAGGCCGAACCGTTCCAGATCGTCGCGCGACAGGAAATAGAGCGTGCTGTGCGGCGCGGCGTCGCGCGCGAACGCATAGAAGTCCGGATCCACGTCCAGCGAGGCGTGGAAGCGCTCCATCCGGTCCTGGATCGGATCGTGGCCCAGCGTGCGCGGACTCTCGCCGTGCTGGTTCTGCCAGCTATGCACGCCCAGCCGCGCGCCGCACTCCATCGTGCGTTCCCGCCCGGCCAGGAACAGGTCCACCCCGCCCGACGCGATGAAGCTGGTGGACTCCAGATGGGTGTTGAGGCCGCGGGCGCGGATCATCTGCGCGATGCGGGTATTCTCGCCCAGATGGGTCGTGCCGGGCACGTGTTTTAGAACGATCGTTTCCAGCTGCGGGTTTTCGTCCAGCTGGCGGCGCACATCGGCGAAGCTGTGGTGATCCGTGCCGCCGTAGGCGTAGGCGATGGTGTCCTCGACCACCAGGTTGAAACGCGCATCCGGGTCGGGCCGGGGCTGCACCGCCTCCCACATGAAGATGACCGCGATCAGCAGGCCGATCAGCAGCCCGACCGGTGAGCGCTTGCGGCGCGGCATCGGCTCGGTCCAGCTGTCCGTCCAGTCGTCGGCGTCACGGCGGGCATGGAGGGTCTGCACGGGGCGTGGACGGCCGGAATGGCGGCGCGGACTGTGTCCGGGGCGGCCGTCCAGGCTGCGGGGGCGATCATCGGGGTTCCAACTCATACCGACCCCATATAGGGAGGGTCGCCATGTCAGACCAAGAGCACCCCTTGCGCCTCTACGACTCACTATCGCGTGATGTCCGCCCCTTCGTACCCCAGGACGCGTCGCGCGTGACGATGTATAATTGCGGGCCGACCGTCTATTCCTACGCCCATATCGGCAATGCCCGCGCCGCCGTCGTCGCCGACGTGCTGTTCCGCGTGCTGCGCCACATCTACGGCGAAGAGGCCGTCGTCTATGCGCGCAACATCACCGACGTGGACGACAAGATCATCGCCGCCGCAATAGAACAGGGCGTTCCGATCAGCGAGATCACGGAGAAATACGCCCGCATCTACAATGAAGACCTCGCCGCGCTGAACTGCCTGCCGCCGACGCACCAGCCCAAGGCGACGGAACACATCCAGCAGATGGCCGACCTGATCGTGACGCTGCTGGATAAAGAGGTCGCCTACGAAATGGACGGCCACGTCTATTTCGACGTGACGAAGGACGAGGATTACGGCGACCTTTCGGGCCGCCGGCTGGAGGACAATCTCGCCGGGGCGCGGGTCGAAGTGGCCAGCGTCAAGCGCAACCCGGCCGACTTCGTGCTGTGGAAGCCGGCCCGCGACGGCGAACCGGGCTGGAGCCAGCAGGAAAGCTCATCCAGCTACCGCGTCGATTGGCGCAATCACGCCAACAAGCCCTTCGCCAACGTGCCGGGCCGCCCCGGCTGGCACATCGAATGCTCCGCCATGATCCGCGAGGTGCTGGGCGAGACCATCGACATCCACTGCGGCGGCATCGACCTGAAATTCCCCCACCACGAGAACGAGATCGCGCAAAGCGAATGCGCGACCGGGGAAAAACTCGCCCACTGGTGGGTCCACAACGAATTCCTCAACATGTCCCGGCCCGACGGCAATAAAGAAAAAATGTCCAAGTCGCTGGGGAACGTGGTGCTAGTGCACGACCTGCTGAAGGACTGGGACGGGGAAGTGATCCGGCTGGCGCTGTTGAAGGCGCATTACCGGAATGAGCTGGTGTGGAGCGAGGATTTGTTGCGGGAGAGCAAGACGCAGTTGGATGGGTGGTATCGGGCTAAAATGCTAATTCATGAGGCCGCTTCGAATTCGGGTGTACAATTGAATGAATTTCATGACCCCATGGAGTTTGCAACCAAAACCAAAGTTTTGAGAAATAATGATGGGGAAATTTTGAATCCCGGAGAAATGGATAAAATCTACACGCAGTGGTCAACTACATTTCTCTTCGATGACCTGAATATGATCGGGTCTGCAATGCTGTTGGAACAGAAGTTACAAGGACTCCGGAAATTCTACTCTATTGACCGAAACTGGTCCTCAGATGAGGAGGCTTACAGCTTTATCAAAAGGGCAATTGGCCAAATCTTGTTTGTAAATGAGAATTTCGGCCTCCTCCAACGCGACCCAGAGGACTGGTTCCGCGGCAACGCCTCCACCGACGAAACCGCCGAGTTCGAAACGCTCGCCGCCGCTCGCCAAGCCGCTCGCCAAGCCAAGGACTGGGCGGAGGCCGACCGCATCCGGGACGAAGGCACGGCGCGGGGAATCGTGTTCGAGGACGGGCTAGACGGGACGACGTGGCGGAAAGCCTGAAAGGGCGCGCTGGCGCGCGGCTGATTTGGCTGTCCCTCCTTCGCGGCGACTCATTCTGTCCGCGGGGCATCGAGAGTGACCTACCGTCGCCGGTCCATCATTGAGACGTGCTGAAAGATCCCCTCTCGTCCTCATCCCGGACTTGATCCGGGGATCCATCACGGAACGCCGCCGCCAGCTCGACGGGCGGGAGATGGATCCCGGATCAAGTCCGGGATGAGGGATGTGGATAGGTCGCTCCGCGCGATAGCGCGTCGGTCCTTAATCCGGCGTCACGCAATCCCCGGCCAGAGCCACCGTGCCCAGCGGACAGGTGATCGGCACGTCCTTTTCCACCTGGCCGGGCTTTTCCAGACGCGGGGCGACGCCCATCGTGCGCTTGCGGTCCAGCTCCGCCAGATCGTCGTCGTCGATGTCGTTGAATTCGGTCGCTTCGCGGTTGGCCCGCTTCAGCAGGGCGGATTCCTCGCGGGCGGTCAGGTCGGGCGCCGGAGTGTAGCGGTCGGGACGGATGGCCGTCTCGTCCTGGTCCTCGAAGAAGTCGCGCAGCTCCTCTTCGGTCTCTTCCAGCTCTTCCATCACGGCGGCATTGTCGGTCTGCACGTCGAAAGTCGGGTCGGGCTCGACGATCTGGCCGTGCGCGGAACCGGCGAACAGCGCCAGGATCAGCGCGAGCGAGGAGGAGGTGAGGCGGGTCAGTTTCAGCATGGGAGTAGAACGCATGAGCGCGTCATTTGGTTCACGCGCCCGGCTCCGCTAGGGTCCGGCCATGGCCGATATCGACATCCACCTCTTCCCCTGCCTGAACGACAATTATGGCATCCTGGTGCATGACCGCGCCTCGGGCCGCACGGCCGTGATCGACACGCCCGACGGCGAGGAGATCGCGCGCCAGGCGGACGCCAAGGGCTGGCGGCCGACGGAGATCTGGAACACGCATTGGCATCCCGACCATACGGGCGGGAACATCCTGCTGAAGGAGCGCTACGGGCTGACCATCTACGGCCCTGGCCGGGTCGACGGGCGCATTCCGGGGATCGACGTGAAGCTGGGCGAGGGCGACAGGTTCGACTTCGGCGACCATCCGGTGCGCGTGATGGAAACGCCGGGCCATACGGAAGAACACATCGTCTTCCATCTGGAAGCCGCGACCGCCTGTTTCGTCGGCGACACGCTGTTCACGCTGGGCTGCGGGCGCCTGTTCGAAGGCACGCCGGAGCAGATGTGGGAGAGTTTCGGCAAGATCCTGGGCCTGCCGGAGGAGACGAAGCTCTACTGCGCGCACGAATACACGCTGAGCAATGCGCGGTTCGCCCAAAGCGTCGATGGCGGCCTGCCCGCGCTTGAAGAGGCGGTGGCGCGGTACGAGGCGATGCGCGAACGCGGCGAACCGACCGTGCCGACGACGGTCGCGGTGGAACGGGCGACGAACCCGTTCTGGCTGGCCGGCAGCGCGAAGGAGCTCGGCCGGCGGCGGGCGCTGAAGGACGCAATGTAAGGGAACGGTCTGCGCTTCGCGCGACATGGTTCTAGTCTTCTCACCCCGGACTTGACCCGGGGTCCATCACCCAACAATCGAAAGCATGGTCAAAGGCTATGTCTACATTCTCTGCAACCGCAAGAACGGCACGCTCTATGTTGGTGTGACCAAGGATATCTTTGCGCGATTGTCCGAACACAAGGCACAGGCCGACCCCGATAGTTTCACCGCGAAGTACGGCGTGACGCGTCTGGTCCATCTGGAAACCTACGACTTCGTCAGCGAGGCGATCGCGCGCGAGAAGCAGATCAAGAACTGGAAGCGCCAGTGGAAGATCGCGCTGATCGAAGAAGGCAATCCCGACTGGGAGGAAATCCGTCTGGATTGGCGCGACGTCAGGTGATGGACCCCGGGTCGAGCCCGGGGTGAGGGTGCTCGAGGGGTTTGGAGTGTGCGCTTCGCTCTTCGACTACAGTCCGCCATCCCGCAGCTCCCATCCACGTTCATCTTCGTTCCCAAAGGCACGGGGAAAGGGATTGCGTGTGAGGACGGGTCGGCGTGACGAAAGGCCCGAATTGCTTCCTTTCTCCCTCATCCCGGACTTGATCCGGGATCCATCTCCCAACGGTCAGGTCGGCCTAGAGGGTTCGTGATGGACCCCGGGTCAAGTCCGGGGTGAAGGAAACAGTAACCAGAAAACGCAAAAAAGCCCGCGCTACGCGCGGACCTTTCATTCGGGACCGACGCCTCGTCCGAGGCGCGCCGGGCTGCCTTATGTCTTCGCGCGGCCCTTTTCCATGCCGCGGCCGGTGGTGCGCTCGGCGATGCGGGCGGATTTGCCCCGGCGCTCGCGCAGGTAATAGAGCTTGGCGCGGCGGACGCGGCCGCGGCGCTTGACTTCGATTTCCTCGACCAGCGGGCTGTAGAGCGGGAAGACGCGCTCGACGCCCTCGCCATAGCTGATCTTGCGCAAGGTGAAGCTCTCATGCAGGCCGGCGCCCGACCGTGCGATGCAGACGCCTTCGAAGGCCTGCAGGCGGGTGCGGCTGCCTTCGGTGATGCGGACCTGCACGACCAGCGTGTCGCCGGCGGAGAAGTCGGGGATGGTCTTGCCCGACGACAGGAGGCGTTCGGTTTCGGCCTTTTCCAGCTTTTCAATCACGTTCATTGTCTTCACTCCGTAAGGGGCTTTCGCCCTTTCGTTCCAGATGCGCGTCCCACAGGTCGGGGCGGCGCGCCTTCGTAATCTCTTCCATCTGCGTCCGCCGCCAGCGATCCACGGCCCCGTGGTCGCCGGACGTCAGCACGGCCGGGATCGCCCGGCCTTCGAACTCGCGCGGACGGGTGTAGAGCGGATACTCCAGCAAGCCGTCCTCGAAACTCTCATCGAGCGCGCTTTCGCTGTTGCCCAGAACCCCGGGCAGCAGACGCACGCACGCCTCGATCATGGCCTGTGCGGCGACTTCGCCCCCCGCGAGCACGAAATCGCCGATGGAGACTTCCTCCATGCCGCGCGATTCGATGACGCGTTGGTCGAGGCCTTCGAACCGTCCGCAAAAGCAAACAAGACCCGGCCCGGATGCGAGCTGCCGCACGCGGTCTTGCGTGAGCGGCCGGCCCCGGGGGGTCATGTACAATAGCGGGCGGTCGTCACGGACCACGCTGTCGATGGCCTTGGCGGAGATATCGGGCTTCAGGACCAGTCCCGCGCCGCCCCCCGCCGGAGGGCCGTCGACAGTGCGGTGCCTATTAACGGCAAAGTCGCGAATATCAACCGTTTCCAGCTGCCAGAGTCCGTTTTGTTCAGCTGTGCCGATGACGGACGTTCCCAGCACGCCCGGAAAGGCGTCGGGGTAGAGGCTCAGCACGGTGGCGCGCCACGTTATTTTCGCCGCATCGGTCATGGGAGGGGCGCTGTAGGCGCAACGCGACGTGGAGGGAAGAGTGGGAAGGGCGAAGCGGGACCAAACGGGGGAGGGAAGTCGGGCTTCGCCCTTCCGGGATGTGGGCGGCCTCGGAAGAAGGGGAGGAACCGGGCCGCTCGCGACGGCTCTTAGCGCAAATCCGCATCCTGTCCCATGACATCTTGGTCACGGCTTCGTCAGATGGATTGCCATGTCGTTAACATCCTCCGGAGCGTGTGGACGCAGGGGCGGATGTTAAGGCCCGGTTAACCCTGATCGGCGATTGACGCAGCCATGCGCGCCCCGGCGGTCCTGATAGCGTGGACGGCGATGTCCCTGGTTGCCTTGTCCTTGGTTCCCTTGGCGGGTTGCGCGTCCGGTCCGGCCGCGACCCCTGCGGCCTTCCAGCCCCGGCCCGCTCAAGCCCAAGGGCAGTATGTCCGCCCGGACTGGCTGCGCCCCGCCGCGACCCCGCGCATCCCGGCGGCCGACCCCTGCCGCTCGCAACTCTACGCCGCCTTGCTGGGCGTCAATGAGGGCGCGATCTACATTCCCGGCCTGCCGGGCCGCAAGCGCATCATCCGCCCGGCCGTGTTCGAAGGGCCGGACAACGACTTCCTGAACGGCGAGATGATGTCCGAAACCTATGTGCAGGTGCAGACCTACCAGGCCGGGCAACAGCTCTACGCCCCGTCCATCGGCACCATCACCGACCGCATCACGATCGGCCCGGAGGATACGGACCGGCTGACCCTGACGCTCGACCGGGACGGTTACGTGCAGGAGGTGAGCTGCGGGTGAAGGGCTGCGCTTTCCCCGGGGATCGGACGGCTGCCAAAAAAGGAATCCGTTTTCTTTCCTCATCCCGGGCTTGACCCGGGATCCATCGCCGAACCGATAAGGTCGGTCCGGCCCTAGCGTGATGGTCCCCGGGTCAAGCTCGGGGTGAGGGGAAAGAGACCCGAGCTTCGGGACGTGCCGCTTTCCGTTTCCCCCTCGCCTCTTCTATCCTCGCCTCTTCTATACAGGCTGCCAAGCGCCCCTCACCGGCCCGAAACTCCGCCGGTGCACCGCGCACGGTCCCAGCCGGATCAGCGCTTCGCGGTGCGCCTGGGTGGGGTAGCCCTTGTGACGCGCGAAGCCGTAGCCCGGCCAGCGCCGGTCCGCCTCGACCATCAGCCGGTCGCGCGCGACCTTGGCGGCGATGGACGCCGCTGCGATGGCCAGGCTGCGCGCGTCGCCCTTGACCACCGCTTCGCCGGGGCATGTCAGGCCGGGCGGCAAGCGGTTTCCATCGATCAGGGCGTAGTCGGCCTGCAGGGCGCCGACGGCCCGGCGCATTCCGGCCAGACTGGCCCAGAGGATGTTCATCGCGTCGATTTCGACCGGTTCGATAACCGCGATTGCGATTTCGGCGCGCGATTCCAGCGCGTTCAGGAGTCGTTCACGGCGCGTGGGCGACAAGGCCTTGCTGTCGTTCAGACCTTCCGGGACGGACGCCGCATCCAGGATGACCGCCGCGCAGACCACTGGCCCCGCCAGCGGCCCGCGACCGGCCTCGTCCACGCCGCAAATGCGCGAAAACCCTTTCGCGCGGGCGGCGTCCTGGTGCGCGTGGTCCGGCTGGGTCGGGATGGGCGGCCTCGAGATCCGGCACGGACCCTGCACATGATTTCCATGATTGCAGGGCTTTGCGTGCCGCGTTAAACTTTCTAATAGGGGCCTAACCGGATTCCCGCAGGAGACAACCATGCCCGACTTCAAATTCACCGCCATCATAGCGGCCGCCGCCCTCGCCCTCTCGACCGGCGCCTTCGCCCAGACAACCGATGTCGACGCGACCGTCGACGCCGACGTCGAGATCCAGGCCGATGCCGAAACCCGCGCCCAGGCCCAGCTGATCCAGGCGCCGTCCACCGAAGGCGTCGTCACCGACCGCACGTCCTGCGAATATGAAGGCGGCTCCATCGCCGAACTGCGCGAAGGCACGGTCTGCTTCATCCAGATCCGCGGCGAAGAGGCCTCGACCAAGATCTATGACGGCCAGGGCCTCGGCGTGATCCGCTGCGCGGGCAACGGCGCGTTCCCCAACGAAGTGTCCGCCACCACGCCGGGCTTCTGCAACGTCTATCTGACGGAAAAGAAGAAGCTCAAGACGCGCGCCGAACTCGAAGCCGAACTCGAAGCCATGACCCAGGCGGAGCTGGAAGGCACCAACTAGGGCGCGGTTGCGCACTCGACAGTCAAAGCCCGGTCCCGGCGACCGGGCTTTTTCGTGGGCGCTCTACAACGTCCAACCCATCCTTATCCCGGGCTCCATCACCCAACCGTTTCAGCCGGACGAAAGCGCAGGAGATGGGCGGGCCGATCAAGTCGGCCTGAGCGGGAAACGAGAGCATAGGGCAAGCCTGTAGGGGCGATGGAGGCCATGGCGTTTTCTCCGCTCTCGCCGGCCTGACCGGCGAGCCCATCGCCCAACCGTTCCGGCCGACTGAAACGGCAGGAGGGAGGCAGCCCGGTCGAGCGGATTTGCAGGACCGAGGGTGTCGTGCCTGCCTGTTTCCCGTCCTCGGACTTGTCCGGAGCTGTGCACCGATCCTTCACCTCATCCCGGACTTGATCCGGGATCCATCTTCCGACGGTCTCGGCCAGCCTGAAGGTCCTGCGATGGACCCCGGGTCGAGCCCGGGGTGAGGGATTGGGAGATAGGGCAAGCGATCGAAACGCCGATCAAGTCGGCCTGAGCGGGAAGGGGCAAAAGGTCGTGCCACGGTCTTTTCCTTTCTCTCACCTCATCCCGGACTTGATCCGGGATCCATCTCCCAATGGTCTCGGCCAGCCTGACGGTCCTGTGATGGACCCCGGGTCAGGCCCCGGGTGAGGGGATTGGGGGACGGGGTTGTATGGATCGTGTTTCAAGACCGGATCCGGGCGGGTAGCGAAGCGACCCGGCTGCAAGCCGCTTGACCGGATGCAGCACAACCCTAATCGCATCCGCGTGCTGCACGTCGTCATTCCCACCTACCGAGCCGAAGCCGGTCTTGCCCGGTTGCTGCCGCAGCTGTCGGGCGACCGCGTGATCGTGGCGGATGGCGGCTCGGATGACGGGACGCTGGGTGTGGCCCTGCGCCACGGCGCGGTGCTGGCGGTCGGCGCGCGCGGGCGGGGGGCTCAGCTCGCCCTTGGCGCGAGGCTTGCCGGTCTGTCGGGACGTGCTGAGGACTGGTTCCTCTTCCTGCACGCCGATTCGCGGCTGCCCGAGGGGTGGCGCGAGGCCATAGACGCCGCCATGGGCGACCGCGATCCGCGTTATTTCGGTTTTCGCGCGGATGCGGACGGTCCCAAAGCCCGGCTGATGGACGCGATGGTCGCTCTGCGCTGCGCCGCGCTCGGTCTGCCCTATGGCGACCAGGGGCTGTTGGTGTCGCGCGCGCTCTATGAGCGGGTCGGCGGCTATGCCGACATGGACCTGTTCGAGGATGTGGAGCTGGTCGAACGGCTGCGCCGCGTGGCGCGCTTGCGGCCGCTGCCGCTGGCCCTGACGACCGATATCTCCGAACATGAGCGCGACGGGATCTGGCGGCGCGGGGCGCGCAATCTCGGCCTGCTGTGGCGCTACAAGCGCGGGGCGGAGGTGGCCGACCTTCTGGCGCGGTACAAGCGGTGACCCCGGACCTCTATGTCTTCGCCAAGCGGCCGGCCATGGGCGCGGCCAAGACGCGGCTGGCGCGCGATATCGGGCCCGCCCACGCGCAGCGCCTCTACCGCGCCATGACGGCGCGGATCCTGCGCCAGGTGCGGGATCCGCGCTGGAACACGGTCGTCTATGCCGCGCCCGCTAACGCCATCGGCACGGTCCCGGCGTGGGACGGCTTCGACCAGCGGCCGCAGCCGGGCGGGTCGCTCTCGCCGCGCCTGGCGGCCGCCTTTTCCGGCCCGCGCCGCCCGGTCTTGGTCATCGGCACGGACTGCCCGCAGGTCGGCGCGCGCGACATCGCCGACGCGCTCGCCGCCTTGCGTCGCGCGCCTTTCGTTTTCGGTCCGGCCCGCGATGGGGGCTTCTGGCTGATGGGCGCGGTCGCGCCGCTGCCGCCCGGCACGTTCGACGGGGTGCGCTGGTCGAGCGAGCACACGTTGGCCGATCTGGAAGCGCGGCTGGACGGGCCCATCGCGCGGCTGCGCACGCTGAGCGATGTGGACGACGCGCAAGGGCTGGCGGCGTGGCGGGCCGGGAGACATTGAACCCATAGGGCCGCTCCCGAAAATGAACGTCGGGGGCCATGAACGACAGGGACGATGAGATCGTTCAGTCGGTCTCTTGCGCCGCCAGCCGTGCATCGATCATCGACACGGTCGCATCCAGCAGCGCCATCCCGCCGCCCTTGCCGTGGCCGGGGACGACCATGTCGGCGTCGGGATAGGTGGTCTTCGTCCAGAGCATAGCCTCGCGCCATTCGTCCAGATCGGCATCCGCGATGTTGCCCAGCGAGCGGGCTTCGCCGCCGCGCACGGCGCAGCCGCCGAACAGGATCTTCTCGTCCGGGAGCCAGGCGACCAGATTGTCCGGCGCGTGGCCGTGGCCGGGATAGGCGACCTCGATGCGCCCGACGCGAGTGCGCGCGCCCTTTTCCTTCAAGGCGGCGACCGACGTGTCGGGAACGGGCTGGCCGATGGCGACGGCGAGGCGCGGCGTGTCGGGATGGGTGAAGACCTCGATGCCTTCGCGCTCGGCCACGTCCACGCCGGCATTGCGGTCGGCATGGTGGTGCGTGACGATCAGGCGCGTCACCGGCTTGCCGGTCTCGGCCCGCACCGCCTCCAGCAGCGACAGGGTCGCGATCTCGCCCCAGGCCCCGTCGATCAGCGTCACCGCCTCGCCGTCCACCACGACCAGCCCGTTGGACGAATAGGGCATCTGGCCGGGGAAGACGTAGACGGAAGTGTGGACCCAGACGCCCTCGGCGATGGGCGACAGGGTGACGGGGTAGTGGACGAGGAGGTCGGAGAGGGAGGTGTCCGCCTGTTCGCTTGTCGTGGGTTCCGGCGTAACCGGCTCGGGTGGCGCGGCGTTGCAGGCGGCGAGGAGGAGGGTGGTGGCAAGAAGAGCGCGAGTCATGGCAGGGGCGTTAGCAAAGGATGCGGGGCGGAAAAAGGACCGCCTTCGGCGGACTTGTTCAATCGGGTCCCCCTCCGACCTCGCCTATGGCTCGGCCACCTCCCTCTTGCGGGGGCACGGAGTGGCCGTGGGCGGCCCGGGGGGCCGACCGCAACGCAGTGCCGCACGGCTTGGGCCGTGCGGACCGAAACGCATCCGCGTTTCGGCACTCCGCTATCGTCCGTCCCCCGGACGGCCGATCGAAGACGCTCCGTGCCCCCGCAAGGGGGAGGTGGCACGAGCGTCAGCGAGTGACGGAGGGGGACGCAATAAGAAAGCCCGCCGCAGGCGGCCCTACCCCTCCGCCAAGCGCTCCCGCAGCGTCAGCAGATCCTGCCAGGCTTCCGCCTTCAGCGCAGGCTGGCGCAGAAGGAAGGCCGGGTGGTAGATCGGCAGGGCCGGGATGTCGCCCGTGCCGACATTGACGCTCTGCCACTGGCCGCGGTTCTTCATGATCCCGCTCACGCCCGTCATCACCTGCATCGCCGTGCCGCCCGCCAGCAGGATGACCTTGGGCCGGGCCAGTTCGATGTGGCGGTGGACGAAGGGGCGGCAGAGCTCCAGCTCCGCCGGGTCGGGCTTGCGGTTGTTGGGCGGCCGCCAGAAGCAGACATTGCCGACATAGACGTCGTCCTCGTCGCCGCCGCCGGAGGCCAGCCCGATCGCGCCCAGCATCTTGTCGAGCAACTGTCCCGATCGGCCGACGAAAGGCAGGCCCTCGCGGTCCTCGTCGCGCCCCGGCGCTTCGCCGATCACCATCAGGTCGGCGTCCGGATTGCCGCGCGCCAGCACGGCCTGCCGCGCGCCGTCCGACAGCGGGCCCGCATCGAACGCGTCCAGCGCGGCCTTCAATTCGGCGATGGTCTTGCAGGCGGCCGCGACGGGCGCCGGGTCGGCGGCGGTGAAGGCGGTCGGTTTGGGCGCGGGCGGAGGCGGGGCCTCGGCCTTGACGGGACGCACGCGCCGCACCGACCGCGCCGGCGGCAGGTCCGGCACATCGACGCCGGCGCGCTCGTACCAGTCGAGCAGGGATCGGAGGGATTTCTCCATAAGGGCCGTATAGAGGCAAAGCGGCGCCCGCGCTCGCCACTTATGCACAGGCTGAGATGCGACGCCATCGGGCACGGCGCGGCGGCAAATCGCCTTTACAGGCGGGGGCGGCCTGGCGATAGGAGCGAAGGGAGAGGGCGAGAGGAGGCGGGACATGAGACGGGTTTCCATCGCGATTGTCGCAGCGATCTGCATCCTGCGCCCGATGAGCGGCTCTGCCGGCGAAATGACCTTCGGTCCGTTGGAGGTGGGGGCCACCTCGTGCGACGATGCGGTGCGGATGTCGGAGCGCGACGCGGTCGTTGCCAACCGCAGCGTCGATGCCTTCACGGGCGGCACCCAGCTCGACCTGGGAGAGCGCCCGTTCGGCGTGGACTATGCCGAGCGCGTCCTCCTGTCGTGCGACGGCGACGATAGCCGGGTCGAATCGATACATGTCGTCGTCCCCCACCTCGATGTCCCCAGCGCGGTAAGGGAGCTCGAGGCGGCGCACATCGAGACCGACCGGTCCCCGCTGGACCGCGGGCAGGGCAATGCAACGTTCTTCTCTTCGTCGGGCCGATCGCTCGGCGTCCTGCTCTATCAGGGCGAGGCGCCCGGCACGGCGACGCTGTCCCTCATGTCGCGCTACTATCTGAACATGACGAATGGCGGCGAATATCTCGCCCTGAACCCGGCGCAGGACACCGGCGAGATCGCGCTCGGCCCCATCGAAATCGGCGTGACGTCCTGCGACGACGCCCTCGACCTGGCCGGACGGACGGGCGTCCTGCAGGAGACCGGCACCAGCGAGGTCTCGGGCGCGCGCAAGGCCACCCTCGGCGCGGCGCCGTTCGGGCAGGACCATGTGACCGGCGCCGAACTTCACTGCGACCCGACGGACAGCCATGTCGACGCGGTGCTCATCCAGGTGGACGATGCGGACCTCGCGCGCCTCGTCGAGACGTTCGACCGGGCCTATCGGCGCGTCCGCTTCGAGGTCACGGATACGGGGCAGTTCATAGCGGCGCACTGCTCGGACACGCACGAAAGCTGCACCAGCCTCATCCGGTCGCCGGGTTCGAACGGTTTCAGCGTGATGCTGAGCACGATGGACCACGCCAAGCGCGGGATGGAAGCGTCGCAGGCGGGCCGCTGAGTTCCAATCGGGGACGGACGCAAATCCCGCTTAATCCATGACTTTCGGCGCAAACCCCCTTTCCGGCCTGACGGCGGTTCGCTAAGCGGCTATCGATGTTGCGTTTCGCCACCATCCTCCTGTTCGCATTGGCGGCCACCTGGTGGGTCCTGTCGGGCTATACCAAGCCGCTCTTGCTGAGTCTGGGCGCGATCAGCCTGGCGCTGGTGCTGGTCATCTGCGCGCGGATGCGGATCCTGGACCGCGAAACCGCGCCCTACATGACCGTGCCGCAGACGCTGGCCTATTTCGGCTGGTTGTTCGTGGAGATCATCAAGGCCAACATCGCCGTGGTGCGCCAGATCGTCTCGCCGGACATGGAGGTCAGCCCGACGCTGACGCGGATCCCGGCGCGGGGCAAGACGGATCTGGCCAAGACCATGTTCGCCAATTCCATCACGCTGACGCCCGGCACGGTCTCGCTCGACGTGGCCGACGATCATATCGTCGTCCACGCCCTGCTCGAAGAGATGAGCGCGCCGGAGGATTTCGCGGAGATGAGCGACCGCTCCGCCTGGGCCGTCGGCGAACCGGACGACCCGCACGTGCGCGAGGGGCTCTAGCATGCGCGACCCCATGCCCTACATCATGCTCGGCGCAACGCTGTTGCTGGTCGTGGCGATGGTGCTGATGCTGGCGCGGCTGATCGGCGGCCCGTCGCTCTATGACCGGCTGCTGGCGGTCAACAGTTTCGGCACCAAGACGGTGCTGTTCCTCTGCGTCTTCTGCTTCATCATCGACCGGCCGGACGGGATCGACATCGCGCTGCTCTATGCGCTGATGAACTTCATCGCGACCATCGCCGTGCTGAAATTCTTCAATTACGGCGCGCTGACCGTGGACCTGCGCGACGTGGACACGGCGCGCGAGGCGCCGGATGCGGAGGGGCCGCCATGAGCCTGGCGACGCTCATCCTGGCGGCCGAACCGGTCGCGGCGGACGCCGTCCGCGCCGGGCTGGACTGGGCCGTCCTGGTGGAGAACGCGCTGGACGTCTTCACCGTCGCTTTCCTGCTGGGCGGGTTGTTCTTCGTGCTGGCCGGGTCGATCGGCGTGCTGCGCCTGCCGGATTTCTACACGCGCCTGCACGCGGCGGGCGTGACCGACACGCTGGGCGCGGAACTGATCCTGTTCGCCCTGATCCTGCAGGCCGACAATTGGCAGGTCGTCGCCAAGCTGCTGATGGTCGCCTTCTTCCTGTTCGTGACCTCGCCCACCGCCACCCACGCCGTCGCCCACGCCGCTTGGCGCGCGGGCGAAAAACCGCGTCTGGGCCGCTGGAAGGCACCGGCGCTGGAGGACGAAGGGTGAGCGCGATGCGGGGGAGTGTATCCATATCTTCGTCCCCGGGAATGAATGCCGGGGACGGGTTTTTCGGAGCTGCGGAATGATCTTGATATCCGAGCCGCTTTCATCCTGTTACCTGGCACTGGTTGAAGAGTCCGTCATCCGGTCGGCCCTGTTCTGTCGGCCGATCAGCTACGTTTTCGACGGCCGGTTCTTTCCCGCGATCGAATGGGTGCCTGCGGTGGCGGCGCTGGCGAGCGTTTTAGTGGTGAAGCCCGGTTGGGTCTGGCGCAAGGATTTCGATCGGGCCGACGATCCTTTCACAGTACCGGACGAGCTGCCCGCATGATCCTCGCGCTTCCCATCCAGGCCGTCCCCACATCCCCCCTGATTTCCACGCTCTTGCTCGATCTGGCGCTGCTGAGCCTGCTCGTCATCGTCGCCTTCGCCATCGTTCGGATGCGCTCGCTGTTCGCCATCGTCATGCTGCAGGGCGTGTTCAGCCTGGTCGCGGCGGCCTGGTTCGTGACGCTGGACGCGGTGGACGTGGCCTTCACCGAAGCGGCCGTCGGGGCGGGCGTGTCGACCGTGCTGATGCTCGCCGCGATCCTTCTGGCGCAGCGGCGGACCTCCTACGTGCCGATGAAGCAGCAATGGGGGCCGCTCGTCGCGGTGCTCGTCGCCGGGGCGGCGCTGCTCTACGCCGTGCCGGACCTGCCGGCCTACGGCGACGCGGACAGCCCGGCCAACGCCTATGTCGGGACCGACTATCTGGCGCGCACGGCGGTCGAGGTGGACATTCCCAACGTGGTGACGGCGGTGCTCGCCTCCTACCGGGGCTACGACACGTTCGGCGAGGTGGTGGTGATCTTCGCGGCCGGGCTGGGCGTGCTGCTGCTGCTCGGTTTCGACGGTCTGGCCGGAACGTTCCGCGCCCGCGTCATGGGCCGCCGCCTGTCGGATCCGTCCGCGCCGTCGGGCGTGCGCAAGCGCGACGCCGGCACCGAAGTCGTGCCGCGCGAAAGCGATGCGAGCGGGGAGGGCGCGACATGAACGGCGATCCGCATGTCCTGCTGCGCGTGATCGCGAAGTTCCTGATCCCGCTGATCGCGCTGTTCGCCTTCTATGTGCAGTTCCACGGCGAATACGGCCCCGGCGGCGGGTTCCAGGCGGGCGTGATCCTGTCGGCCTCGGTCATCCTCTATTCGCTGATCTTCGGGCTGAACGCGGCCAAGCGGGCCTTTCCGCCCGTCTTGATCCGCATCGGCATGAGCCTGGGCGTGCTGCTCTATGGCGGCACGGGCGTGCTGACCTGGATCCAGGGCGGGGAATTCCTGAACTATTCGGTGCTCGCGCATGACGCGATCCACGGCCAGCACTGGGGCATCATCGCCGTCGAGCTGGGCGTGTTCGCGACCGTGACATCGGTGATGCTGGCGATCTTCTACGCGTTCGGGTCGCGCCAGCCCTCGATCGAAGACCAGGACTGGTGAGGGGCGGCTGAGCGTGGATTACCTGTTTTCGCACTTCAACTATGTCGTCGTGATCATCCTGATGATGACGGGGCTCTATGTCGTCTTCGCCTCGCGCAACCTGATCAAGAAGCTGGTCGGGCTGTCCACCTTCCAGACGTCGGTCTTCCTGTTCTACATCACGCTGGGCAAGATCGCTTCGGGCCAGCCGCCCATCCTGGAATACGACCCGGCGACCAAATCCGGCTATGACGAACATACGGCGTATGTCGACCCGGTCCTGCTGGCGGCGTCGGGCAAGTCCTACGCCTTGCCGGGACAGGGCAGCGAAATCCTCTATTCCAACCCGCTGCCGCACGTGCTGATCCTGACGGCCATCGTCGTCGGCGTCGCGACGCTCGCCATCGGCCTGGCGCTGATCGTGCGCATCCGGGAAGTCTACGAGACCATCGAGATGGACGAAATCGACGCGCAGGACCTGCAGTACAATCTCGAAGGGCTGGACGAAGATGCGCTGCTGGCGCTGATGCCTGAGCGCGGGACATGAGTGCGGCACGGTTTCAGGGGCGGGTTTCGCGCGGCGAAGGCGGGTTTCGTGCGGTCTCGCACGGGGGCATCCCGAACCAGGGGGACATGCTGAACGAAGACCGCGCCGCCGCGCGGACATCCCCGGATCGGCCAGCTTCGTGAGTTGGCTGTTCGAACACGGCGTCGCCTTCGCCATCGTCCTGCCGCTGCTCATGGCGGCGGCGGTCGCGATGCTGCCGCGCTCGCGCTACCTGGCCTGGACGGTGGCGCTGGCCGTCGTCACGGCCGTCACCATCGCGGCCATCGCCGTCCTGCTGACCCAGGCCGACGCGGGCGAGATCGTGTACCGCATGGGCGGATGGGAACCGCCCTACGGCATTTCCTTGCGCATCGACGCGGTGAACGCGCCGATCCTGCTGCTGATCGCGGCGATGGCGCTGGCGAGCTTCCTCTATGCCGAACCGGCGGTCGCGGCGGAAATCGCGCCGGAGCGACGGGGTCCGTTCTACGCCGCGCTGCTGCTCTGCGTCGCCGGGCTGATGGGGATGGTGGTGACGGGCGATGCGTTCAACGTCTTCGTCTTCCTCGAAGTCAGCTCGATCTCGACCTACACGCTCGTCGCGATGGGGGCGAACCGGGACCGGCGGGCGCTCTCGGCGGCGTTCAACTATCTCATCCTCGGCTCCATCGGCGCGACCTTCTTCGTCATCGGCGTCGGCTTCCTCTATGCCGAGACCGGGACGCTCAACATGGAAGACATGCGGACCATCCTCGCCGCGATGGAGGGCGGATCGCGCGTCTCGCAGGTCGCCTTCGGCTTCATCGTCGTCGGGCTAGGGCTGAAGCTCGCCTTGTTCCCGCTGCACACCTGGCTGCCGGGCGCCTATGCCTACAGTCCCACCGTGGTGACGGCGTTCCTCGCCTCGACCGCGACCAAGGCGGCGCTCTACCTGCTCTACCGCTTCTGTTTCACCGTGTTCGACCCGAGCTTCGACTATGTCGCCGTGGTGCTGGGCTATGTCGTGACGGGGCTCGCGGTGACGGGGATGATCTTCGCCTCGCTGCAGGCCTTCTTCCAGACCGACGTCCGCCGCACGCTGGCCTTCTCCTCCGTGGCGCAGGTCGGCTACATGCTGCTCGGCATCGGTATCCTGACCACGGCGGGCCTGGCCGGATCCTATCTGCACCTGATCAACCATGCCGTCATCAAGGGCGGGCTGTTCCTGGCGCTGGGCGCCATGTGGTACCGCTTCGGCATCACGCGCACCGCCGACCTGGCCGGGATCAGCAAGACCATGCCGGTCACGACGGCCGCCTTCACCGTGCTGGCCTTCTCGCTGATCGGCGTGCCGTTCACGGCCGGGTTCGTCTCCAAGGTCGCGCTGGCCGAAGCGGCCGCCGAACGCGGCTGGTGGTGGGCGGTCGGGGTCATCATGATCACCTCGATCCTGGCGCTCTTCTACATGGGCCGGATCATGATGGTCGCCTATTTCAGCGACCCGCCCGCCAGCTGCCGCCGTGCCGACGGCACGGTCGAACGCCGCGAAGCCCCCGCCCTGATGCTGATCCCGATGGTCGGACTGGCGGCGGTTTCCGTCCTCATCGGCATGCGCGGCAATGTGGTGCTGACCCATGTCAGCGAAACCGCCGCGCAGGTGCTCATTCCGGGGGCGGGGCTGTGACGATGTCCGCGGAACTCCTCATCCTGTCGATGATGCTGATCCCGCTGGCGGCGGCCGCGCTGATCCCGTTGGTCGGCCGCCGGGCGCCGAACCTGCGCGAAGGGGTGACCTTCGCGGCCGGCCTGGCCTTGCTGTTCGTCGTCGTGCAGCTCTGCATTCTGGTGGCGGGCGGGGCGCGGCCGGAGCTGCTGATCGGCAGTTTCGCCGGCCTGTTCGAGATCCGCTTCCGGCTGGAGCCGCTGGGCGCGACGTTCGCCGCCATCGCCAGCTCGCTCTGGATCGTCAATTCCATGTTCACGCTGGGCTATATGCGTGGCAACAAGGAAGCCAACCAGACGCGCTTCTACACGTTTGTCGCCATCGCCATCGCGTCCGCCATGGGCATCGCGGCGAGCGCGAACCTCATCACGCTCTTCATCTTTTACGAAGCGCTGACGATTTCGACCTTCCCGCTGGTCAGCCACAAGGGCGACGCCAAGGCGCGGCGCGGACTGACCATCTACACGCTGATCCTGATGGGCACGTCGCTCGGCCTGCTCCTGCCCGCCATCATCGGCGTGCAGGTCGTGGCGGGCACGACCGATTTCGTGCCGGGCGGCGTGTTCGGGCCGGACGTCTCGCTGACGGCGACGTCGATCCTGCTGGTGCTGTTCGCCTTCGGCATCGCCAAGGCGGCGTTGATGCCGGTCCATCCCTGGCTGCCCAACGCCATGGTCGCGCCGACGCCGGTCTCCGCCCTGCTGCACGCCGTCGCGGTGGTGAAGGCGGGCGTGTTCACCATGCTGAAGGTCGTGGTCTACACGTTCGGCACGGACGTGGCGTCGATCACGCCGTCGTCCGACTGGTTGGCCTGGATCGCGGCGATCTCCATCGTGGTCGCGTCCATCATCGCGCTGCGGCAGGACAATCTGAAGAAGCGGCTGGCCTATTCGACCGTCTCGCAGCTTTCCTACATCACGCTGGGCGCGATGCTGGCGACGTCGTGGGGCGTGCTGGGCGGCGGACTTCAGATCGTCATGCATGCCTGGGGCAAGATCACGCTCTTCATGGTGGCGGGCGCGATCTACACCATCGCGCACCGGGACAGCGTCTCTCAGCTGGACGGGCTCGGACGGAGCCTGCCTTGGGTGTTCGGCGCGTTCCTGGTCGCCAGCGTCAGCTTGATCGGCGTGCCGCCCTTCGGCGGGTCCTGGCCGAAATTCTACCTCATGTGGGGCGCGCTGGAGAGCGGGCAGGCGGTGCTGATGGCGGCGCTGATCGTGTCGTCGCTGCTCAACATCCTCTACCTCATGCCGATCGCGATCCGGGGCTTCATGAAGGCGCCCGCCGATCCGGCCCGGGATGCCGCCCTCGCGCTGGAGGCGCGCAACCATCGCTGGGTCGTCATCCCGCCGGTCATCACCGCGGTCGGCACGCTGGTGCTGTTCTTCGCCGCGCCCTGGATCATCCGCTTCCTGGAGCCGATCTTATGACCGACACTCCAAGACGCCGCGCGTCCGACGATCCGGACTATGTCCACCCGGCCGCCCGGCCGTTCCTGTTCCTGGGCGAGGCCAAGGTGAAGCGGAACTTCATCTGGCTGCCGTTGGCCGGGCTGGTCATCGCGTCGGTCCTGGGCGTGTTCCATCCGGCCAAGCATCCCGCGCCGTGGGAAACGATCGGCGGCACGCCGATCCCGGGCAGCTGGGCGATCTTCGGCTTCCTGGCCTATTCATTGATCGTGTTCGCGGCGGGGCCGCTATTCCGGCTGCTCGGCCGGCGCGAAGACTTCTACGGCGAAGGCGGCCTGCCGGACCCGGACTATTCGACCGACCCGATGCTGGTCCCGCCGGCAGGAGACGCGCCGGTGGGCAAGAACGCAGAAGACTTCCCGCCGCAGCCGCTGAGCGGGAAAGCGCACAGCGTGGACGATCTGCCGGAGGACGGACGATGACGGCTTCCCATGAAGTCCTCATCCCGGACTTGATCCGGGATCCATCTCCTGTCCCATCGGCTAGCCGAGACATCCGGAGATGGATTGCGGATCGAGCCCGCAATGAGGGAGTGTTTGAACGCGCGCCCTGTCATGAAGGGACCGCCGCATGACCGACGCGCTTCCCCTCCTCGCCCAGATCAACCCCGGCCTCTGGGTCATCCTCGCGGGGCTGCTCGCCGCGCTGCTGCCCGTCGGCCCGGCCCGCAAGGCGCTGGCCATCGCCGCGCCGCTCTTCGCGGCGGTCATGATCTTCGACATCTACGACAGCACCGAAGTGCTGGCCGGGCAGTTCGAGATCATGGGGGTGGAGCTGACGACCCTGCGCATCGACAATCTGTCGGTCGTCTGGGGCTATCTGTTCTGCCTCGCCGGGCTGATCAACGCCATCTACGCATTGCACGAGGACAGCTGGATCACGGACAGCTCCGCGCTCGTCTATACCGGCGCGGCGATCGCGGGCGTGCTGTCGGGCGACATGCTGAGCCTGTTCCTGTTCTGGGAGCTGACGGCCATCTCTAGCGTCTTCCTCGTCTGGCAGGGGGGCGACCGGGCCTATCACGCCGGGATCCGCTACCTCGTCATCCAGGTGCTGTCCGGCGTGTTGCTGCTCGCGGGCGCCGTCATGTTCGCCAATTCGCGCGGCGGCGATTTCATGTTCGACTATGTCGGGCTGGACGCGCCGGGCGGCTGGCTCTTGCTCATCGCCATGGGCATCAAGGCGGGTTTTCCCATGCTGCACATGTGGATGCAGGACGCCTATCCGAAGGCCTCGATTACCGGCACGGTCATCCTGGCCAGCTTCACGACCAAGTTCGCCATCTACGCGCTCGCCCGCGCCTTCCCGGGCACGGACATATTGATCTGGATCGGCTGCATCATGACGATGTTCCCGGTCTTCTTCGCCGTGGTGGAGAACGATCTGCGGCGCGTCCTGGCCTACTCGCTCAACAACCAGCTCGGCTTCATGGTGGCGGGGATCGGCATCGGGACGACCTTGGCCATGAACGGGGTGGTCGGGCAGGTCTTCGTCCACGTCATCTTCAAAGGGCTGCTCTTCATGTCCATCGGGGCGGTGATCTACCGCACCGGAACGGCCAAGGCGTCCGAGCTGGGCGGGCTGTTCCGGTCCATGCCCTACACGACCGTGCTGTGCCTGATCGGGGCGGGCTCGATCGCGGCCTTCCCGCTGCTGGCGGCGTTCGTCACCAAGGCGATGATCCTGAGCGCGGCGCTGGAGGAGCATCTCTGGGTTCCGTTCGCCATGATGCTGTTCGCGTCCGCGGGCGTGATGGAACATAGCGGCATCAAGGTGCCGCACTTCACCTTCTTCGCCCACGATAGCGGGCGGCGCGTGCGCGAGGCGCCGTGGAACATGCTTCTGGCGATGAGCCTGGCCGCGCTGCTCTGCATCGTGCTGGCCTGGCCGTGGGGCGGGTACGAGCTGCTCTATTCGATCATGCCGTACCCGACGGACTACAAGCCCTACACCTGGGACCATGTGGTCTTCCAGATGCAGCTGCTGTTCGCCGCCATCTTCGCCTTCACGCTGCTCAAGCGGTTCCGTCTCTACCCGGCCGAACGGCGGGCGGAGATCGTCGATATGGACATTCTCTACCGAAAGATCGGCCGGGGCGCGGCGGTCTGGGCGGACGCGGTCTGGACGCGCCTGTCGGCGCGGATGTCGCTCGGTCGCGGCAAGGCCGCGCGGCGGCTCGGGCGGCGGCTCTACCAGGCCTTCTCGCCGGCGGGCGCGCTGTCGCATGCCGCCCCGTCGGGACTGGCGTCGGTCATGACGGTGACGGTCCTCGCCCTGGTCCTGGTGTTCGCCTATGTCGCCGGACGATAGGCACGACCCGCTGCTGGGCGCGGTGGCGCGCGTCCTGGCGGCCTATGTGCGCAACCACGAGGTCGCGCCCGACGCGCTGCCCGGACTGGCGCGCACGATCCGGCGCGCGCTGGCCGAGGCGGCGGACGCCCCGCCCGCCGCGACCGGGCAGGCGCCCGCCGTGCCGATCGGCGAGTCGGTCACGGACAGCCACCTGATCTGCCTGGAAGACGGCAAGCCCTACCAGTCGCTGAAACGCCATCTGCGCGTCGCCTACGGCCTGTCGCCGGAGGACTACCGCCGGAAATGGGGCCTGCCGCCGGACTATCCGATGGTCGCCCCGGCCTATGCGCGGCGGCGCAGCGCGCTGGCGAAGCGCGCCGGACTGGGCAAGACCGGTCGGAACCGGCCATGATGGGCAAGTGTCGGATCGGCGGCTTTTAAAAAAAGATAGCCCTGAAACCGCAACCGCCGTTATCGAATTTATCGCATTTTAAAGGTTTGGCGCCTCCGAAGACCGCGTCGCCCCCGGAACGAATCGCCCCCGAATCGAAAAACCCGGCCAATCGCTGTGTTTGCATCCCGATATGGTTAACGAACCCTTGCTGCGGAGTCCCCGAACCCTGATGGTCTGATTCGTGGGGGCCGTGCGATAATCGGGACACAAGGGGAATGGCGTGATCAATGACGGATCGCTGCGGCACCAGATGGTGCTTCCGCAGCAACAGGAATTCTACGATATGTGGCGGGCCAAATGCGTCGGCGGGCGATTGCCCGCCCGCAGCGACATCGACCCGCGCGAAATCAAGGCCCAGCTTCCCATGATCACGCTGACGGAGCGCCGGGCCGCGCCGGACACGACGGCGGGCCATCGCTACAAGTTCCGCCTCGCGGGCACCGGCTTCTGGCGCTTCTACAATGACGAGATCCAGGGCCGCCATGTGGACGAGCTGCCGATCGGCTGCCGCGCGGATTACTGGCACCGCGTGCTCGACATGGTCGTCGACGAAGCCCGGCCCTTCTGCGGCGTGACCAAGCCCAACACGCCGATCGGCTCGCACATGGCGCAGTTCTGGATTCGGCTTCCGCTCTCCTCCGATGGTCGCAATGTGGACACCATCCTCGGTTACGATCACATCTGTCCGCTGGAATCCGCCGCCCAGACCCAGGTCGCGCGCCAGAAAATCTACGCGTAAATCAATCCGTTCCACTTTTGTTCTCACGTGCGACATGAGATGACTCGCCATGCGCGTGCAAAAGATATAGGAATATAATCCTCGCTATCCGCTTTGTGGGCTATGATGCCCTCAAATGGAATTGGAGGATGACTTGGCCCGTAAACGAGAGATCAACCCGCTGGATCCGGCCTGCGCCCGGCTGGCGACCGCCGCCGTCGCGCTGGAATTCGGCGTTCCCGAACTGGCCCTGAGCCGGCCCGGCACGCGAAGTCCGCTGTGCGACTTCGCCCGGCAGGCGGCCATGTATCTGACCTATTGCAGCTACGACATGAACAAGGCGCGGGTCGGCGAACTGTTCGGGCGCCACAGCAGCACCGTGCGCCACGCCATCGAGGTGATCGAGGAGAGCCGCACCGATCCGGTGCTGGACGAACAGCTCCACCGGCTCGAACGCTGGCTCGGCCAGGCGGTGCGGCCATGAATGGCGAGCAGCACCGGCTGCACACCGAACAGCTGATCCGCAGCCTTCTGAAAGGCCGCGCCCTGATCCGGCGCGAAGCCGGGGCCGCGCTCTGGCCGGCCTACCGGGGCGGCGACCGGCGCACCCGCGCGCTCTTCTGGGTCAACAGCGCCGACGTGGAGGATCTGATCCGGGACGGGGTCCTGGTCGTGACCGATCGCGGCGTCGATCTGGCCCCGCCGACCCGGCGCCGCCTGCTCTACGGCCAGTCGGCGCGCGAAGTGGTCGAACGCACCGAATATGTCCGCGGCGGGGCGGAACGCCCCGTGCGGCGCAATGTGCGCGGCTCCGTCGTGCTGCGGCTGGCCAGGCGGCAGGACCGGGACGGCACGCCGCTGCTGAGCGACGCGCAGATCACGGCCGCCCACCGCTACACCGCCGATCTGATGCGCGCCGGGGAAGGCCGTATCGGCACGTCGGACGTCGCCGCGCCCCGGGTGGACGGCACGCGCCGGCATGACGCCGCCGAAGACGCCGCCATCGCCCGCATCGACGGCAGCCGCTCGCTGCGCGCGGCCCGCCAGATGCTCGGGGCGCGCATGAGCCGCCTGCTGAACGCCGTCTGCGGCGCGAACGAACGGCTGGAGGCGATCGAACGCGCCGAAGACTGGTCGCGCGGCACCGGGTTGACCGTGTTGCGCATCGCGCTGGACCGGCTCGTGGTCCATTACGGCACGGTGCCGGGCGAAGCGTCGCCAGTCGACGCGCTGCCAGTCGACGCGCCGCCAGTCGACGTGCCGCAAGCCCTGGCGCAGCGCCGGGCCGGGTGAGGGGAGACGATCATGTCCGACACGACGACACCGACGCCCGATGTGGGCGACATCATCGGCCAGCTGCAAGGCAAGCTGATCGCGCTGGGGCGGGCAGTGGACACGCTGCCCGCCAAGGAGATCGAGGCGACCGCCAAGTCGATCAACCTACTCATCACCAGCCTGGAGAAGGCGGACGGCTATCTGCGCCGCCACGCCCCGCCCGCGCCGGGCGGCGGACTCAGCGCGCCGTCGCGGCTGGACCTGCTGCGCCGCATCAAGCGCATGGTGGAGAACGGCGTGCTCCGGGAATTGGACGAACCGGGGCGGACCGATGCATAGCGGCCTTTCGACCCGGCGGTTCCGGACCTCGGACCTGTCCCCGGAACACCGCGCCTATGTCGCGTCCAACTGGCACGGCTCGGCGCGGCCCGACCAGGTCGAACCGGACGACCCCGACTGGGCCGTCTGGCTGGTGCTGGGCGGGCGCGGGTCGGGCAAGACGCGCACCGGCGCCGAATGGGTTCTGGACCGGGTCCGGCGCGGCGCGCGCCGCATCGCCCTGGTCGGGCCGACCCTGCACGATGCGCGCGAAGT
Source organism: uncultured Algimonas sp. (assembly GCF_947498175.1). Taxonomy (GTDB): domain Bacteria; phylum Pseudomonadota; class Alphaproteobacteria; order Caulobacterales; family Maricaulaceae; genus Litorimonas. Next base: position 256,646 of record NZ_CANMJB010000002.1, read on the forward strand.
CATGCTGGGCGGGCAGAGCGGGCTGATGCGCGTGGCGCAGGCCAATCTGCGTCCGCGGTTCGAGCCGACCCGGCGGCGCGTCGTCTTCCCCGACGACGACCACGGCCCGGGCGCCGTCGCGCACCTTTTTTCGGCGCATGAGCCGGACAGCCTTCGCGGCCCGCAATTCGATTGCGCCTGGGGCGACGAATTCTGTGCCTGGAAGGATCCGGACGCGGTGCTGTCCAATCTGCGGCTGGGCCTGCGCCTGAGCACGAAGACGGGCGCCAGGCCGCGCCTGTGCCTGACGACCACGCCCAAGCCGGGCACCGCGCTCGACCGGCTGGCGGCGCAGTCCGGAACGCGGCTGGTGCGCTCGCGCACGCGCGACAATGCGGACCATCTCGCCCCCGGCTTCGTCGAACGGATGGAGGAGACGTACGGCGGCACGGCGCTGGGGCGCCAGGAACTGGACGGCGAGATCGTGCGCGACCATCCCGGCGCGGTCTTCGCCCGGACCGACATCGACGCGCACAGGGTCGCCGAAGCGCCGCCGCTGGACCGCATCCTCGTCGCGCTCGACCCGCCCGCCACGTCGGGCCCGAAGGCCGATGCGTGCGGGATCGTCGTCGCAGGCGCCGCGGGCCGGGGACGCAAGGCGCAGGCCTACGTCCTGCACGACGCCAGCGTGGCGGGCGCCACCCCGCAAGCCTGGGCGGAGCGCGCCGTCGCCGCCTACCGCGAATTCGGCGCCGAAGCGATCCTGGCCGAAACCAATCAGGGTGGGGAGATGATCGAAGCGGTGATCCGCGAAGTCGGTCCCGACGTGCCGGTCCTGCGCCGCCATGCCCGCCGCTCCAAGCGTGGCCGCGCCGTGCCGGTGGGATTGCTCTATGCGCGCGGCCGGGTCCGTCACGTCGGCCGGATGGACGCGCTGGAGGACGAGCTGTGCAGCTTCGGCGGCCCCCACGCGTCGGGCAGTCCGGACCGGATGGACGCGCTGGTCTGGGCCGTGAGCGAGCTGTTGCTCGACCGGCCCGCGCCCAAGGTGCATCTGTTCTGACGCGACCCCCCGTCCCGGGTCGGACCCGGGATGGGAACGGACCGCTGTTTCGAGAGGGGACGGTCGCGCCCTGAACTTTCCGCCCGTCTCCTTATTAACGTCGCATTTACGCTGTTCGTGCAGGGCTGGACCGCATAAGGGGCTGGCCGCAGGATGCGTCCGGTAAGCAGGCATGGGGAGGCAAATCATGATTGCACGCAAACGCAAGACGGCGGGGACCACCGACACGCGGCGGCAGATGGCCGAATTGCAGATCGAGCTGCGCGAGACCGACCGCGAGCTGGGCAAGCTCAACTGGGATCTGGCGACCGAACTGATCCGCCTGTCGGACGAAACGAATGACCCCGCCGCCCTGATCGAAGCCGTCGAGGCCCTGCGCTCCGCCACCCGCTACTACACGTTCGAGGATGCGCCGCGCGAACACGCGCTGGTGCAGAAACGCCTCGCCGACACGTTGCTGGTCCTCGGCCAGCGCACGGACGACCGCGACGCTCTCGCCAGTGCCCGCGACGCCTATCGCGGCGCGATCACGCTGGCCTCGCTGCTGTCGGACGACGCGCTGCGCGAAGACCTGCGCGCGACCTACAAGATCACGCTGGCCCTGCTCGGCGACGCGCCCAAGACGGCGCCTCTGTTCCGGGTGGCGTAGCGATCCGGCAAAGCCGCCGCGAGCGCCCCTGAGCGCTCTGAACACTCCGAATAAACGGACGGTGCGGACAGACGGCACATGCCCGGTCCGATGAACCGACCCTCCTCCGCGGCCTTGTCTCCAGACCTCATCCCGGATCAATCCGGGATTAGGGGATGAGGGGGCGCGGGGCCGGGACGCGGGTCCGGCCCTGTTTCCACACAAGCGAAATGCTCTGACTGCTGGAGACGGCCGGTCGTCGGTCGGCTTTGCCGCGTGTCCCTTTTGATCCTGCTGGCGCTTGTCGCCGCTCGCAGCGTCCCTTCGATAATCCATCCTCGTTAATGCGTTTGGAAAATCCTGCGATAACAGACGCATGACGAAAAAACCGGGAAAAAGATCCGGGTTATAGGAAAGTGGTCCTATAAAGAGTTTATCGCTGCTCAAAAGGTTTGGGCACGACAGGAACCTCTCTCATGAAACTTCCCTTCACCGGGCGCGCCAGCGCGTCCGCGCCTTTTCCGCTGCCGGACGGACGAGCCGGCGAAACCAAATCCACCCCGCTGGTCGCGCTGGAACTGGCGCGCCAGGCGTCCTTCACCGCGCCGGACTTCGCCTCGCTCTGCCGCGAGGGGTTCGCGAACAATCCGGTCGTCTATCGCTGCGTGCGCATGATCGCCGAAAGCGCGGCGTCCGTCCCGCTGACCGGAGCGCAATTGCCCAATGGGGCGATGGAGGCGCTGGAGCGCTTCCACGGCTACCTGCAGGTCGCGGGCGCCGCCTATCTGCAGGCGGTGGTCCTGGACGGCGACGTCGTGGCGCTGCGCGCCCTTCGGCCGGACACGGTCAAGGCGCTTGGCGACGCGCAGGGCCGCCCGGCCGGATACGAGGTCGCCGCCGACCTGTCCCGATCCAACAGGGGCCGCGCCGTTCACCGCCGCGATCCCCTGACCGGGCGCTGCGCGGTGATGGGGCTCGCCCTGTTCAATCCGATGGACGAGGCGAACGGCCAGTCGCCCCTGCGCGCCGCCGCGACCAGCGTGGACCTGCACAATCAGGGCACGCGCTGGGCCAAGGGGCTGCTCGACAATTCGGCGCGGCCGTCCGGGGCGCTCGTCTATGACGGGGCGGGGACGCTGACCCGCGAACAGCTGGAGTCGATGAAGGCCGAGCTGGAACAGGGCTTCACCGGTCCGGCGCGGGCCGGGCGGCCCATGGTGCTGGAAGGCGGGCTGGACTGGAAGACGATGGGGATGAGCCCGTCGGACATGGACTTCACGCAAGGCCGGCGGGAGGCGGCCAGAGACATCGCGCTGGCCTTCGGCGTGCCGCCCATGCTGCTCGGCATTCCGGGCGACAACACCTACGCCAACTATGCGGAGGCCAACCGCGCCTTCTGGCGGCAGACCGTGCTGCCGCTGGTCGCGCGCACGGCGCGGGCCCTGTCGGTGTGGCTGTCGGCGTTCGGAGAGGAGGCGGCGCTCTCGCCGGACCTCGACGCCGTGCCGGCCCTGTCGGGCGAACGCTCGGCGCTGTGGGCGCGGCTGGAGGCGGCGAGCTTCTTGGACGAAGACGAGCGCCGCGCCTTCGCGGGGCTGCCGCCTCATCCCAAACATAATGGGGGAACGATCCAATGAGCGGCGTGCGTCTGGAGCGCACGGTGACGCTCGGCCTGATCGCGACCGTCTTCCTGCAGACGGCGGGCGCCCTGATCTGGGTCGGGGCGGCGGAAGCGCGCATCGAGCAGCTGGAGCGCGAAGTCGAGACCAGCTGGGCGATCAGCGAACGGCTCGCCCGGCTGGAGGGCGAAACGGCCGTCATGGCGCACACGCTGCGCCGCATCGAGGAGGCGCTCCACGATGCGGATTAGCGGTTACGCGTCTCGCTTCGACGAGCGCGACGCGGGCGGGGACACGGTGCGGCGCGGGGCGTTCGCCGCCTCGCTGCTGTCGCGCTCCGGGGCGCTGCCCATGCTGTCGGACCATCAGCGCCGGGTCGGCACCTGGACCCGCGTGGTCGAGGACGAGACGGGCCTGCGCGTCGAAGGCGAGGTCGAGGATGCCGCGCTGGCCCGGCTGATCCGGTCCGGCAAGGTCGGCGGCCTGTCCATCGGCTACCGCACGCGGCGGTCGAGGGACGGCCGGGCACGAGCCCGCCCACGCGCGAGCTGCTCGACCTGGATCTCTCCGAGGTCTCGGTCGTGGCCTTCCCGATGCTGGGCTCGGCCCGGATCGACAAGATGGTCGCGGCTCGCGCTCGGCGTCATGACGTCTCCGCTTCCGTCGCTCGCTGACGCGCGACGGATCGCAAGGGGACACCACAAGACATGTCCGCGCCTGAAGGCGCGGGCCACTCATCACACCCACACGCAACATAAAGGATATCCGCGTGACACATATCGAAACCAAAATGGCGACCCCGACCTTCTCGGAGGACTTCGCCGCCACGTTCGCCGCCTTCCGGCGCGCCAATGACGAACGCCTCGACGAGATCGAGAAGAAGGCCGCCGCCGATCCCTTGCTCGACGCCAAGGTGGACCGGATCAACAAGCGGCTGGAGACGCTGTCCGTCAGCCTCTCGGCCCCGGGCGGGGCGCCCGCAGCCGAGCCTGAGTCCAAGACCGCCTGGTCGCGCTTCATCCGCACCGGCGACGAGGCCGCGCTGGGCGAATTCAAGTCGCTCTCCACGGCGGACGGCCAAGGCGGCTTCGTCGCCCCCGTCGAGACCGAAAACCGCATCGACGCGGTGCGGCGCGATGCGGGGACAGGCTCAGCCTGGATAGCGGGGCCAACCCCGATCGCCGGACCGCCGCCCTCCTATGCGGGCGCGGCGCAGCTGCTCGCCTTCGACCTGCCGGACCGGGCCGGGATCACGGTCGGCGCGCTGCTGGATCCGTTCGAGCCGGTCACCGTGCGTTGGAACGGCCGGGAGGCGACGCTGGACGCGCCCGTGCGCATCGGCGCGACGCTGAGCGACCTGCCCGCCCGGCCCCCTCATCTTCGCGACCGCGGCACCGTTTTGGAGGTGCGCCTTCCAGGACTGGCCCTGGCCTCGCTGGAGGACGACGCCTTCCTGGCGGGCGGCAACCGTTTCGCCGTGGAGACCGCGACCGGATGGGAGATAATCGCCGCGCGCGACGCCGTGCTGAGCGCCCCGCAGACCTACCGCCTGTCGCATTTGCTGCGCGGTCTGGACGGCAGCGACGCGTTCATGGACGGCGATGTGCCGCCGGGCGCGCGCATCCTCTGGCTGGTCGCGGGTCTGGTGACCCTATCGGGGGCGGACGACTGGCGCGGGAGCACTGTCGAAGTCCTCGGGAAGACGGACCGGCGGGAGGCCCGCCCGGCGGAGCTGGTCTGGACGGACCGGAACGGCTGGCCGCTTTCGCCCGTTCATCCGCGCTGGAACGGCGCGGCGCTGTCCTGGACCGGGCGCGATTCAAGCTTCACGGACTGGACAGAGGACGCATCGCATCTGCGCTACCGCGTGCGCCTGGTCCGTGGCGGCGTGACGGAAACGATCGACACGGCGCTGACCGCACTGAGCGTTCAGCCGTTCGACCGGGCCGAAATCGTCCAGCTGGCACCGGATGGCCGCGAGAGTCTTTTCCCGGCGGCGTTGAATGTGACGGGCGGGTGACTAAATAGGCCCCCATGGCCACGAAGAATCCCTATGACCTGCTGGGCGTGAAGAAGACCGCGACGGACAAGGAGATCCGCTCGGCCTATCGCAAGCTCGCCAAGAAACTGCACCCGGACGTCAATCCCGATGATGAGGCCTCCGCCGAACGCTTCAAGGAGGTCACGGCCGCCTACAACCTGCTGTCCAACGAGGATCTGCGCAAGCAGTACGATACGGGCCAGATCGACGAACAGGGTCAGCAGAAGAACCCGTTCGCGGGGGCCGGCGGCTTCGGCCAGAGAGGGGGCAGCGGCGGGCCGGGGTTCGATACCGGCTTCGGCGGGTTCGAAGGCTTCGGCGCACGCGGCGGCGGCGGGACGCAGATGGGCCAGGACGAGATGTCGGATCTGTTCGGATCGCTGTTCGGCATGAATACGGGCCCGTTCGCGGGCGGAATGCGTGGCGGCATGAACCGGCCGCGCAAGGGGGCGGATGTCCAGTACACGGTCGCGCTCGACCTGTCCGAAGCGTTAAAAGGCGGAATGCGCCAATTGCCCAGCGGCACCAAGGTCCGAATCCCGGCCGGCGTGCGCGATGGCCAGAGCCTGCGCGTGCGCGGCAAGGGCCAGCCCGGCGCGGGCGGCGGTCCGGCGGGCGACGCGTTGGTCAAGGTCTCGGTCAAGGACCATCCCAATCTGACGCGGCGCGGCGACGATCTGCATCTGCGCCTGCCGATCAGCCTGCACGAGGCGCTGAGCGGCGGCACGGTCCGGCTCGACATGCCCAGCGGAGCGGTCAAGCTGAAGATCGCACCGGGCTCCAACACCGGCAAGAAGATGCGCCTGAAAGGCAAGGGTGCGCCCAGTGCGGGCAAGGGCAAGGCCCGCGGCAACCTGATCGTGGAGCTGGTCGTGACCTTGACGGAGGCCGAGCTGGACAAGGCGTCCGATATCGCCGGATCCCTGCCCGAAGAGGGCGGCGAGGGCCTGCGCGACGGGCTGATTTGACGCGCGCGGACAGGGTTTGTCCCACGCAGATAGGGGTTGCTCAACACGGGGTAAACACCGCATTCAGTCTTCGTTCAGAGGCCCGGTCCTACAGGCAATTCCCATGACTCGCTCGACCTTCATAACCGCCGCGTTGCTGGCTCTGCTGAGCGCGACTCCCGCGCTGGCGGCCCCGCAATGGGACCGCCCCGGCGAACGTGCGTCCGCGCCGGCGGCGGCCAGCTGGCATGAAGCCCAGCGCGAGATCAGCCCGCAGGAGGCGCGGGCCATCGCCCTGCGCCGCGTCCCGGGCGGCGAAGTGGTCGATATCCGCCGTCTGCCGGACGCCTACCGCGTGCGCATCATCACCCGCGACGGCCGCGTGGTCGATATCGTGGTTGACGCCCGGACCGGCCGCGTCCGATAGCGGAGCCGGTGGGCGCCGACCCATCCCAACGCGGAGACCGTACATGCGTATTCTCGTCGTCGAAGACGATCCCGACCTGTCGCGCCAGCTCAAGCAGGTGCTGAAGGAACAGGGCTATGCCGTGGACGTGGCGACGGACGGGGTCGAAGGGCATTTCCTGGGCGATACCGAACCCTATGACGCCGTCGTGCTGGATCTCGGCCTGCCGCAGATCGACGGTGTGTCGATCCTTCAGAAATGGCGCGCCGACGACCGCAAGATGCCGGTGCTGATCCTGACCGCGCGCGACCAGTGGAGCGAGAAGGTCGCCGGGTTCGACGCCGGGGCCGACGACTATCTGACCAAGCCGTTCCACACGGAGGAATTGCTGGCCCGCCTGCGGGCGCTGCTGCGCCGGGCGGCCGGGCATACGACTGATACGATCGAGCTGGGCGACCTGGTCGTGGACAACCGGGCGGCGCGGGCCTTCGTCGGGGGCATGGGCATCAAGCTGACCAGCCATGAATTCCGCCTGCTGGCCTATATGGCCGCGCATAAGGGCCGGGTGATCTCGCGCACCGAGATGGTCGAACATATCTACGACCAGGATTTCGACCGCGACAGCAACACGATCGAGGTCTTCATCGGACGGCTGCGCAAGAAGATCGGCACGGACCGGATCGAGACCGTGCGCGGCCTGGGCTATAGGCTGGTCGATCCGGACGCGCCGGACGACGCGCCTGCCGCCGGATAGGGTGCCGGACGGCCCCAATCCGTCGCTCGTCTCCCGGCTCGTCCGGGCGGCGCTGTTATGGACCGTCCCGGCGCTGCTCATCACATTGCTTCTGCTGACCTGGTTCTATCGCAATACGGTCTACAGCTCTTTCGACGATCCGCTGGAATCGGCCGTGACGGCGCTGATCGCGTCGGTCGAGGTCTCACCGGACGATGGCGGGCTGACGCTGACGCGCCAGCCGCTCGACCCGCGCTATCAACGCGCCTTGTCGGGACGGTACTGGCTGATCGGGCGGGTCGGCTCCGACGGGACGGTCGTGCCCGTCATCGCCTCGCGGTCGCTCTACGGCGAGAGCGTGCGGTTGGCGGCGGACGCGCGGGCCGAACTGGCCGCCTCCAGCGGCGAACCCGTGCGCGTCTCCGCGCAAGGCCCCAATGCGGACGAGCCGCTCCGGGTCGTGGCGCGCGAAGTCTTCCTGTCCGGAATGCCGGCGCCGGTCGCGGTGCTGGCGGCGGCCGACCGCCGCCCGGCCACCCGTTCGATCCAGCGCTTCGCCGGGGCGGCGCTGCTGCTGATGGGGCTGCTGACGGCCGGACTGCTCGCGGCCGTCTATGCACAGGTGCGGCTGGGATTGCGCCCGCTCTTCGAGCTGGCTAGTCGCGTGGCCGCCGTGCGCGAAGGGCGCGTGACCAGTGTCGGAGGCCGCTACCCGGCGGAGATCGCGGGCGTCGCGGACGAGCTGAACTCCCTGATCGCCCATAACCGCAACGTGGTCGAACGGGCGCAGACCCATGTCGGAAATCTGGCGCACGGGCTGAAGACCCCCATTGCCGTATTGCGCAACGAAGCCGGGCTGGAACCGACCGTCGCCGCCGACGTCGTGCGGCGCCAGACCGAGGCCATGTCGGCGCAGGTCGATCATCATCTGCGCCGTGCCCGCGCGGCCGCGCGCGGTCAGGCCATCGGCCTGTCCTGCGAGGTGGACGACGTCATCGGCGCACTGGCCCGGACCTTGCCGCGTATCCACCGCGACAAGGACTTCATCATCGAGGTGGACGGCCAGGCGGGGTTGCGCTTCCGTGGCGACAAGCGCGATCTGGAAGACATGGTCGGCAATCTGATGGACAATGCGGCGAAATGGACCGGATCGCGCATCGACGTGGTCCGTCGAGGGGACGGTCCCGATCTATGCATTTCCATCGACGATGACGGTCCCGGCATTCCGGAGGAAGAGCTGGAAACGGCGTTGAAGCGCGGCGCGCGGCTGGACGAAGCCACGCCCGGTTCCGGCCTCGGCCTGGCCATCGTCAGCGATCTGGCCGAAGCCTATGGCGGGACGCTGTCGCTGCGGCGCTCCATGCTGGGCGGCTTGCAGGCCGAACTGCACCTTCCCCGCGCCTTGAAGGACGGACGATGACGGATAAGCCGATCGCGCTGGAAAATCGCGCGCAGGAGGGGAACCGGCTGTTCTCGCCCAGCGCGGGCCGCAACAAGGCGGTCATCGCGGACTGGTTGGCGGCGCAGCTGCCGCCCGCTGCGCGCGTGCTCGAAGCCGGGTCCGGCACGGGCGAACACGGAGCGGCGCTGGGCGAACGACGGCCCGACATCACCTGGCAGTATAGCGATCCGGACGCCGCGTCGCGCGCCAGCCAGGAAGCATGGGCGCGGGAGGGATGGCCTAAACCGCTCGCGCTCGATCTGGCGCAGGAGGCGTGGTGGTCCGGACTGGGGCGGTTCGATGCCGTCTTCTGCGCCAACATGATCCACATTGCGCCGATCGAGGCGGCGCAGGGCCTGGCGGCGGGGGCGGCGCAGCTGACCGACACGGTCATGCTCTACGGGCCGTTCCTGTTCGGCGGCGACAGCGCGCCGTCCAATCTGGAATTCGACGCGTCGCTGAAGCGGCGCGACCCGCGCTGGGGTGTGCGGGAGTGGGAAAGCGTTAAGCATATCTTTCGGAATGCGGGCTTTAATCGCGCCGAACGCCATGACATGCCCCGCAACAACCACATTGTGAGGCTATCGCGGCATTGAAAACTCACGGAGCCCGCGATGCGCCATTTCCGCAAAGCCGCCTTTATCGTCGCCGCCAGTCTCATCGGCTGGGCCGGGCCGGGCCACGCCCAGACCGTCCCGACGATCGACATCCGCACGCCACCCGCGCCGCAGGCCTATGAGCCGTTGCGCGACGGGGCCGGCGGGGCCGTCGCGGCGCCGCAGACCGTGCCGCAAGCGCTGACCGGGCAGCCGCAGATTCCGCAGTCCCTGATGCAGACGCCGATCTCCGGCCTGCCGTCCATTGCCGATCTGGTCGAACGGGTCAGCCAGTCCACGGTCAACATCATCGTGACCACGGCGACCGGCGAGATGCTGTCCGAAGGGCAGGGGTCCGGCTTCATCATCAGCGCGGACCGCGAAGTCGTCACGAACTACCATGTGATCGAGGGCGGGGAGACGATCGAGGTCGAGTTCAATGACGGCCGCCGCTTTCCGGCGCGCATCCTCGGCACGGACGAGGAGACCGATCTCGCACTGCTGACCTTCGATGCGGCCGGGGCCTTTCCCCATGTCGCCTTCCACCGCGGGGCGCCGACGCGCATCGGCGACTGGGTCGTGGCGATCGGCAATCCGTTCGGCATCGGGCAGAGCACGTCGCTGGGCGTCATTTCCGCCATCGGGCGCACGCGCGTCGATAGCGGGTCCTTCGTGGACTACATCCAGACGGACGCCACCATCAATCGCGGCAATTCCGGCGGTCCGCTGTTCAATCTGGACGGCGAGGTCGTCGGCGTGAATTCGGCGATCTATTCGCCGACCGGCGCATCGGTCGGGATCGCCTTCGTCATTCCGCATGAAACGGCCGAGACCGTGGTCACGGCGATCCGCCGCGACGGACGGGTGCGCCGCGGTTACATGGGGGCGGGGCTGCGCGACGCCGTCTTCGAAATGGACGGCCGTCCCGGCATTTTCAAATCCGGCGCCATGGTCAACAATCTCGTCCCGGGCAGCCCGGCGGAAGTCTACGGCCTGAAGATCGACGACATCATCCTGCGCATCGACGACGCGCCGGTGCGCAACTCGGTCGAGGCGACCCGCGCCATCGGCAAACTGGCTCCGGGCGACGTGGCGACGATCATCTATGAGCGCGACAAGAAGACGTACGAAGTGCAGGTCGCCATCGGCGAACGTCCGGAAAAGGCCGATGTGGAGCGCGCCGCCGCGCTGAGCCGCGGCCTGCCGCCGCCCGCGCCCAAGGCCGCGCCCCACGCCAAGGTCAATATCGACACGGGCGTGCACGTGCTGGACATTTCCGAAGAATTCCGCACCGCCATCGGCATGAGGGCGAACCAGACCGGCGTCTATGTCGAAAGCGTCGATCCGGGGTCGGAAGCCGAAGCGGCCGGGTTCAAGATCGGGCAGGTCCTGCTGGCGGCGGAGGCCGCGCCGATCGCGGATGCGGATGCATGGCGCTCCATCGTGCTGAATGCGAAACTGGCCAAGAAAGGCGGGCTCCGCATCCGCCTGCGCCGCAAGGAAGGCGGCGAGGCGACCCTCAACCTGCCTTTATAGGGTCTTTGCCGCTCGCGCTGGCCGAGAGGGCCGGATTGCCGATTTTACATCTTGGCGGCCCCAACCTTACCGAATGGTCGTTATCTTTTTGCCGAGGCGTGCTTTACCCACATGGACAAAGCATTACCGGGCATTGGCGTCCGGAGGGTAGATGGAGACCGTCCGATGAGGATTTTGGTAGTCGAAGACGATGAGGTCGCGGCCGAATACGTCAAGAAAGGCCTGACGGAGGCCGGGCATGTCGTCGATCTGGCCGGCGACGGAGAGGTCGCCCTGGAAATGGCCAACGCGGCGGATTACGACGCGCTGATCCTGGACCGGATGCTGCCCAAGCGCGACGGGCTGGAAGTGCTGTCGGACTTGCGCGAGGCGGGCGACGCCACGCCCGTGCTGATCCTCTCCGCGCTCGGCGAGACCGACCACAAGGTCGAGGGCTTGCGCGCCGGCGGCGACGACTATCTCGCCAAACCCTATTCCTTCACCGAACTGTTGGCCCGCGTCGAGGCGATCGGCCGCCGGTCCGACCCGACTGCGGCCGTGACCAAATTGAAGGTCGGCGATCTGGAAATGGATCTTCTGGCCCGCACGGTCCACCGCGCCGGACAGAAAGTCCTGCTGCAACCGCGCGAATTCCGCTTGCTGGAATGCCTGATGCGCAACGCAGGGCGGGTCGTGACCCGGACCATGCTGCTGGAGAAGGTGTGGGATTACCATTTCGACCCCCAGACCAATGTGATCGACGTCCATATCTCCCGTCTGCGCGGCAAGATCGACAAGGAGTTCGACACGCCGTTGCTGCACACGGTGCGCGGGGCGGGATACCGCCTGCAGCCCTGAGGCGACGTCCGGATTGCCCAAGCCTGACAATCGTCACGATACCCGGACGTCCGGCGGTTTCGCCCGGACGCTCGGGCGTCTGTTCCGCAATACGGTCTTCCGGCTTACTCTGGTCGGGTCGTTGCTGTTCGGCGTGTCGCTGCTGGTCGCGCAACTGATCGTCTACGACCGGATCGTCACGTCGGAACTCCGTCTGGTCGATGAAGGGTTGCGCGACGATCTAGCCGAGATCGACCGGCTATTCGTCATCAGCTCGCAAGTGGCCATCCAGAGAGCCAAGGAGCGCGGACTCCTTCCCGCAGACGCTACATTGCAATCGCCGGAAGCCCAGGAAATCTCCGGACGGATCGCGCGCGAAGTGGTTTCGGAGAGGCTGACCCAGCGCGATTTGGCTGAGGACAGATACTCGATGTTCGTTCTGGACGAAGTCAGGGTCGGTAAACTCATCACGGACGAGATCCTGGAAGAAGGGATCGAGGCCGATGTTCTCGAACAGTTCAAAAGCGAGAATCCCTTTCGCTACCGGGCAGTGTCATCCAATATGAATTTGACGACGGGTGAGATCGAGGACAGCCGCATCCAGGTGCTCGGACTCGTGCTTTGGAACATGGACCAGCGGATCGGCATCCTCATGGTCGGCCGCGACATCGAGCCGATCCTACGGAGCGGCGAGCGCATGCGCGCGGCCATCACGACCTCCTCGCTCATCGCCGTGCTGCTCGGCATCCTGTCCTCGATCTTCGTCGCCCGCCGTTTCGCCCGGCGCGTGGACAGTCTGAACAAGCTGGCCCGCGACGTTCAAGCCGGTCATCTGGACCGCCGCGCGCCGCGCACCTATTCCGAGGACGAAATGGACCGGCTGGCCGGGCACCTGAACGGCATGCTCGACCATATCGACCGGTTAATGCAGGCGATGCGATATGCCGGCGACTCGGTCGCGCACGATCTGCGCACGCCCCTGACGCGCCTGCGCACGCGGCTGGAAACGGCGGCCGTCGAAGCGGGCGAAGGGCGCGAATCCGACGTCCTTTACGCCGCCGCCGCCGATGCGGACGAACTGCTCGGCACATTCGACGCCGTCCTGCGCATCGCGCGGCTGGAGGCGGGCGAACGCCGCGAATTGCTGCAGCCGCTCGATCCGAAGCCGGTTCTGGACGATCTGGCCGAACTGTACGAACCGGCCTGCGAGGACGCCGGACTGACGTTTTCGCACGATATCGGCAGCGGGCTGACGATCCTGGCCGATCGCGGGCTCTTGTCCCAGGCCGTGTCCAACCTGCTCGAAAACGCGATCAAATATGCGGGCGGCGGAGGCGGCACCCATATCGCCCTGATCGCGCGCAAGGGTCCGCGCGGGCAGGTCGAAATCGCCGTGGCCGATGACGGTCCCGGGATCCCGGCCTTCGAACGCGAGCGGGTGCGCGAACGTTTCGTGCGCCTGGACAAGAGCCGGACCCTGCCCGGTTCGGGCCTCGGCCTGGCATTGGTCGATGCGGTGGCCGAATTGCATCAGGCCGAGCTGCGGCTGGATGCGGGTCTCGGCACCACGGACGAACAGCCGGGGCTGAGCGTGCAGTTAATCTTCCCGAAGGCGAAACCGGCCAAGGCGGGCAGCGCCCGGGAGACTCAGCCAGCGGACCGCTAGGCGGCTTCGTCAGCCGGGCCGGGCCGGATCGTCCCATTCCGCATCGGCTTGGGCGGCACCGGTGAGGACTGGCTGCCCCTTTGCTTTCTGGCAACCTGTCCATTGTCCCCTGGCCGACTGTCATGGCCGCTTGGATGGTCGCCTTGTCCCAGCACGTTGGCGATATCCTGTGCCAGCCGGGTGATCTCGTCGCCGACTTCCGTCTGCTCGACGACCGTTTCGCGCCTGACCGGCTGGTTGGGCAGGGTGAAGGTGACGGTCGTGCCCTGGCCCAGATCCGACGAGATGCTGAGATCGCCGCCATGCAGTTCGACCAGCGACTTGGACAGGGCCAGGCCCAGTCCCGTGCCTTCGTGCTTGCGCGAATGCTGGCTGTCGATCTGCTCGAAGGGCTGCGCCAGCCGGGCGATGTCCTCTTCGGAAATGCCGATGCCCGTATCGGACACGTGCACGACGATGCCTGCCGATCTCTCTTCCACCGACAGGGTCACCGTGCCGCCTTCGGGCGTGAACTTGATGGCGTTGGTGGTGAGGTTCAGCAGCACCTGCTTGACGGCGCGCGGGTCGGCCTCGATGTCGCGGGCCTCGATGTCGTCATAGACGAGCTTCAGCCGGTTTTCGTCCGCGCGCCCGCGCACGATGCGCAAGACCTGGGTGATGATGTCGGAAATGGAGAGCGTCTCTGCATTCATCGACATTTTACCCGCCTCAATCTTGGACATGTCGAGAATGTCGTTGATGAGGCTGAGCAGGTGCTGGCCGGAGAACAATATGTCGGAGATGTATTCGCGGTAGCGCGGATCGCCCAAGGGCCCGAACATCTCCTTTTTCATGATGTCCGAAAAACCGTTGATGGCGTTGAGCGGCGTGCGCAGCTCGTGGCTCATATTGGCGAGGAATTCCGACTTGGACTGGTTGGCTTCCTCGGCGCGGATCTTTTCCTGCTCGTAGTTTTCGGCCAGCTCGACGATGCGGGTCTGGGATTCGCGCAGGATGTCGATCGTGGATTGGAGCCGGTCGCGATTGGCTTCGAGTTCGGTTTCGCGCGTCCGGATCGCTGTCACGTCCGTGCCCATGGAGACCCGGCCGCCGTCGACGGTGCGCGTTTCGATGTAGCGCAGCCAACGCCCGTCGGCGAGCATGATCTCCTGCCCGGTGCCGTCCTCCGTCTCGCGGCTGGCTTCGACCGCCTGCAGGGCGTAGTGCGCGACGACGGCGTGATCCATGCCGGGCTGCAGGTTGCCGGCCTCGAACCCGAAAAAGTCCTCGAACTTGCGGTTCCACAGCACCAGCCGGTCCATCTGGTCCCAGATCACGAAACTGTCGTTCATCGAGCGCAAGGCATCGAACAGGCGCGCTTCGGCCGCCTGCAGCCGTCTTTGCGTGCTGCGGGCTTCGGTAACGTCGATGGCCATGCCGATGATGATCTTGGCTTGGTCGTAGCCGCGCGTGGACGGCACGCCCCGGCAGGCCACGATCATGTCGCTGTTCTCCAGCGACAATTCCATGTCGAACGCGCCTGCGACATGGGCGCGGCGGATCGTGTTGTAGAGCCGGTCGCGGTCGGAGGCCTGGAACAGGCAGAGGAATTCCGACAGGGTGATGAGCTTTTCGCGGTCGCCCGTATCGAGCAGCTTGCCGAGCGAGGTGCTGACATAGGCCATGTTCCGCGTCAGGTCGATTTCCCAGACCCCGCCGCCCGATCCTTCGACGGCGGCCTGGTAGCGCTGTTTGGAGATTTCGTCTTCGTTGCTGCGTTCCTTCAAGGCGCGCATCTGGGCCAGCAACTGGTCCACCAGCATCCAGCCGAGCCAGACCAGCCCGGCGAACAGCAGGCCGAACATCAGGATGTTCTGACCGAGGAAATGCGGCATGCTGCGGTCCTGCTGGTCGAGCAGGAGCATCGATCCGCCGGATTTGGGAACCGGGGTCGCGCCGAGCCAGACCGGCGCCCCGGCCCGTTGCGCCTGCAGCACTTCGGTGCCTTCCAACCGGGCATAGCGGTTCATGCTGGCCGGGCCGAGACCGAAGTGAGAATAGGCGCCGACCTTGCCGATATGGGCGGGCGCGTCGATCAGCCGTCCGTTGGAAAGCACGAGCGCGCCGTCGCGGGCCGACGGCCCGATCAGCGTTCCGGGCTGTAACGCCGCCAGCACGTAGAGATCGCGCGCGCGTTGCACGATGACGGGCGTCGTTTCGCCGCTTTCCGGCTGGATCAGGGAGGCGATGCGGGTCTGGCCCGCGCCGATGCCGTTCAGGTCGATCTGTGCCAGCGCCGGTCCGGCCCCGTCCGTCTCGGCCAGCACCTCGCCTTGCGCGTTCAGCACGGCGACGCCGCGGACCGTCTGGGACTGCCGCACCAGCTGGGCGATGACGGCCGGGTCGCCGGTCATGGTCAAGGCGAGGGTCATCAACCCCGTCTGGGCGTCGATGGCGGCGGACACGCCTTGCGCCCTGACGTCCAGATCCGACGTCAGGGCAGCCTGCGTCTGATTGTTGTAGCGATTATAGTCGGTCAGCGTCTTGGTGGTGAACAGGATAACGAAGAGCAGGGCAAACGCCGCCGCCGCGATCATCAATCGCCGCAAGCCGCGCCCCCCGCCGATCGTGTCGGACAGCTTGTGCTTGATCGTGGCGTCGCCGGTCTCGGGCGTCGTGGGCGCGAAGGTGCGCCGACCGCCGACCGGCACCTGGCTGCGCACGGGAACGCGTTCGGTAGGACCCTGGCTCGCAACCCCCGGCGCGGTGGCATAGGGCTGCGGAAAATGGTCCGGCCGGTCTTCGCCCGGCCTATCCGGACCGGCACCGCCTGCGGATTGGATCGCCAAGCCGGTGCGGGCCGCATAGGGATTGGGCGGGCTCGTGTAAGGAGGCGGGGTATACGGAGCCTGCGGGGCTGCGGGGCCGGATGAGGGGCGCGCAGAGGTTGGCGGCGCATGGGCGTCGGCCGTCCGGCCTGCGGGTTGGGCGTCGCTGGGGGCGTTTCGTGGGGCGGGGCCCGGGGGATATGTGCGGTTGGCCGCTGTCATTGGATACAGTGAGCCTCCCCGTGCCGAATCACCCCAAATGAGTAACGGGCCGCCATGGCACTGTCGAACCAAAACAAGGTTAACAGTCCGGTAAGTCCGGCGGCCGGGCGCCGCAACCGACGGCTCAAATGCGACGCGCTCAGATGCGGCTTTCGATCTCCGGTGCGCCGATGGCGTAGCCCTGCGCCGCATCGATGCCCAATGCGCTGACGAAATCGAGCAGGTTCTGCGTCTCGATGCCTTCGGCGATGAAACGCACGCCGAGCGGTTCGCGCAGGGACAATAGCGCTTTCAGGATCGCCAGATCGCGCGCATTCGCGCTGGCGGCGGCGACGAACCCGCCGTCGATCTTCAGCCAGCTGGCGGGCAGGGCGCGCAAGTAACGGATCGAGGCGGCACCAGCGCCCACATCGTCCAGGCAGACGGGATGGCCGCGTTTGATCAGTTCGGACAACAGGCTTTCGGCCAGGTCCAGCCGGTCCATGTCCCAGCTTTCGGTCAATTCGATCAACAGTCGCGACGGATCGGCCGTCAGCGCCGTCAGGCAGGCCATGACGGACGGCATGAACGTCTCTCGGTCCACGGACGCCCCCGACAGGTTGATGGCGATGCCGGGACCGCTGGGGTCGGCGTTCAGGACGAGGATGGCCTGGGCCAGCATGGACAGGTCGAGATCGCGGATGACGCCCGAAATCTCCGCCGGGCGCAACACCCCCGGCGTGCCTTGTCCCTGGAACCGGACCAGCCATTCGTAATGATGCACATGGCCATCACCGAGATCGACAATGGGCTGGCGCATCACGGTATAAAGCTGTTCGGACACATGGGCCCGAAAGCCCGCAGCGGTCAGCACATTGGAACGTTCGGGCATTCCGGCACTGTTGACCGGAAGAGGCTAAAATGTGGTGAACGGTATAGATGCCGGCCGGGTCGTAGGCGAAGGGCGGTCAGAGCGCCGCCATTCCGGTGACAAAGCCATCCAGGAAGGCTTCGCCGTACAGTGAAAGGAAGCCGTACACCGCCAGGCCGATGACGAAGCCTTTTTTGCTGAACGTCTTCCAGATCGCATTCAGAGATTTCATCGGTCGTGCTCCGTCAGATCGGAAAAGCGGATGTTGCTTTTCCTATCGTTTTGCCCTTCACATGGCAATGAGGGCGGCGACGGACAGAGGCGAGGTCCGGTGGTGCAGATCGCCGGACAGGCTCGATGGGGAGACGCGAACCATGACACGGAAAGCCCGCTTCCGCTTCCCGAAGTTCCAGACCGTCGGGTCGATCAGCGCCATGGTCGTGGCGGTCGCCTCGCTCTTCGTAGCATGGGACGAGGCCAACAGCGTGCGGCGCCAACAGGCGGCCGCAGTCCTGCCGATCATCAAGATCGCGACGCCCTTCATGAACGATGCGTCCGACCGCAGTTTCCGGATCAACGTCTCGAATGTCGGCGTCGGCCCGGCCTTCATCGACAAGGCCGACATTCGCTGGAACGGCCAGTCTCTCCAGAGCATCGAAGCGCTCCGTCCTCTTATCGCCGACACCGCCGGTGACGCAGCGTTCTGGACATCGAGACTCGAAGGGCAGATCCTGGGTGGCGGCGAAACATTGCTGATGTTCGAAGTGGATTGGGATCCGGTTCGAGACGGGGCGGCAAGGGCGGCGGCATCGACGGCCACGTCGGTCTGGGATGATCTGACGATAACCGCCTGCTATTGCTCGGTCTATGACCGCTGCTGGGTCACGGAAATGAACCGGACCGGTCGGCCGGACCGCGTGGACAGCTGCGATAAGCCCTGAGGAGCTATTCGCGGCTTAGCCGGTCCGCGCGTTGCAGATAGGGCAGCACCGGCTCCAGCCGGTAGCCGTCCATCTCCTCGATGATGTGCCGCAGCCAGTGCCCGTGACCCGCGCCGTAGACCATGACGATGCGGTCGCCCGGCTCCGCGACCTGCACCAGCTTGTTGACGATCTTGGCGTTGCGCAGGAACCAATAGGCGGCCAGCTCGGGCCCGGGTTGTCGCTCGCCCGCGCCGAGCTTGATGGCGTTCCAGTAGAAATCGTCAGTGAAGGCCGGGCCGTTCATCAGCATCAGCAGGGCCGGTATCGTGCCGGTTTTCTGCAAGGCCTCGAATTCCGCATTGAAGCCGTCCCAGTTCGACAGGGCCGACAGTTCGGCCTCGCGATCCGCGTCCTTGGCGAATTCCGACAAAGGGCCGTAGGGAAAATAGTCGGGTTCGCCGTCCACAGGTTGCTCGTCGACGGCATAAACCCGTTCGATGCCGGTCAGGGCCGCCAGGCGATGGCCGATTTGGATACGCTCGTTGCGCACGCTCGACAGTTTGGACGGCTCGTACTCGGCCCAGACCGGATCGTCATAAGGCGGCTCGGCGACACGCTCCACCGCGATGGCGGTCGGCTCGAATTCGGCCAGGACGTCCGCCAAGATTGCAAGTTCCGCCTGCCGCTTTGGCGCCAGAACGTCCTCGGCCTCCAGATTGTTCAGATCCCGTCCGGGATTGGAGAAATGGTAGGTGCCCAGCACCATGACCGTGACATCGTCCGTGCCGGACTGCGCCGACGCCGGACCGGCTGCGCCGACAACCGCCCAGACCAGCAGCAGCCGGAGCCCGGCCTTGAGGCGCGCGGCGATGAAAGGTGTTTGCGCTTTGGTCATGGACATGTCCCGCAAGTGTCTGATCGGCATGAAAGCTCATCGCCTCTGCAAAGAGACAAGCGGCAATCGCCGGGCGAGCCGGACTCCGTCATCGTGACCGGCAAGCGGCCGAACCCTTGGCGGGCGGTCGCGATCCCTAGAACTCCGCGATCGCCTCCGTCACGCCCGCGATGACGCCATCAACCAAAGGGACGCTGTAATGGAAGAAGAAGGCGAAGATCAGCCCCATGATCGCAAGATCTTTGTTGCTATAGATCTTCTTGGACCATTTCGACTTCGACATGGGGCATCTCCCGGAATTGGCTATCGTCGACCCTGACCTATCACCCCAGCGTCCGTTGTGCAATTTCCAGCACGTTCTTGCTCGGCTCGGCGGCGACGATGCGCTCCAGCTCGGCGCGGATGAGGGCCTGGCGCTTCGCATCCAGCTTGCGCCAGATTTCGAAGGCGCCGAGCAGGCGTGCGGCGACGGACGGGTTGCGGTCGTCCATGTCCAGCACCTGGTCGGCGAAGAAGCGGTAGCCCGACCCGTCGATCTTGTGGAACAGCTTGGCATTGCCCATCGAGAACCCGCCAACCAGGGCGCGCACCCGGTTGGGATTGCTGCGCTCATATGTGGGGGTTTCGGCCAGGCGCGTGATGGCGTGAATGCCGTCTGCATGATGGCGCATCGCCTGGACGGAATACCATTTGTCGAGCACGAGGGGTTTGTCCTTCCAGCGTGCGAAAAAGGCTTCCATATTCTGTTCCACGCGCTGGCCGCCAAGGCGCGACAGAATGACGAGCGCGTTCATTTCGTCCGTCATGTTGGTGGCTTCGTCCAGCTGCTGCGTGGCGAGTGGCGCGGCGAGCGGGTCGAACCGCGCGGCGAGCAGCGCCAGGCAGCGGCCCCTCAGCGCGCGTCGTCCCGCAGCGTGCGCATCGGGAGAGAAGGCGCCGTCGGCGCGCATCGCCTTGTAGGTCGCGACCAGATCGTCGCGCAGGCCGTCCGCGACGGCGCGGGACAGCCAGTTGCCCGCTTCGTACACGGCGATGGGATCGACCGGCGCGGCCGCCATCAGCACTTCCATGGCGCCCGGCGGCGTCAGCACCAGCGCCTTGAACGCGTTGTCGAAGTCCGGGTTCGCGAGCGTCTTGCCGAGCGCACGGACATAGTCGCGCAGCGCCGTATCGCTGTCGGGCATCGCGCCGGATTCCAGCGCTTTGGCGAAATCCGTCAGCAGGCGGCGGGCCAGGGTCTGCCCGGCTTCCCAGCGGTTGAAGGCGTCCGGGTCGTTGCCCATCAGGCGGACCAGGTCGGCCGTCGAAGCATCCGATTTCAGGATCACCGGCGCGGAAAAGCCCTGCAGGACCGACAGCGAATGCGGCACGTCGAAACGCGGATAGGACACGTCTTCGTCCGCCGTCGTCATGACGGTCAGCTGCGACTCCATGAGCGGGCCGTCATCGCCTATGGCCTGCCAACGGACCGGGATGAGCAGCGGCTCCTTGTGCGCCTGCCCGGGCGTGGGCGGCGTGTCCTGATGGAAGGAGACGACCTGGCTGATGACGGGCGTGGTCGGCGTCTGGTGACGGCGCACGGTCAGGCGCGGCGTCCCAGCCTGGCGGTACCATTGCATGAACTGGCTCATTTCCTCGCCGGATGCCTCTTCGAAACAGGCCAGGAACTGTTCGACGGTCGCCGCCGTGCCGTCGAGCCGGTCGAAATAGACGTCGCAGCCTTTGCGGAACATCTCGTCGCCCAGCCACGCCTTGAGCATGCGGATCAGCTCCGCGCCCTTTTCGTAGATGGTGGCCGTGTAGAAATTGTCGATCTTGAGATATTCGGTCGGGCGCACCGGATGGGCGAGGGGGCCATTGTCTTCGGCGAACTGGCGCGCGCGCAGGGCGCGCACGTCCTTGATGCGCTGCACCGCCGCGCCCCGCTGATCGGCGGAGAACTCCTGGTCGCGGAAGACGGTGAAACCTTCTTTCAGGCAAAGCTGGAACCAGTCGCGGCAGGTGATGCGGTTGCCGGTCCAATTATGGAAATATTCGTGCGCGACGACGGACTCGATGCGCTCGAAATTCAGGTCGGTCGCGGTTTCGCCGTCCGCCAGCAACAGGGCGGAGTTGAAGATGTTCAGCCCCTTGTTCTCCATCGCGCCGAAATTGAAGTCCCGCACGGCGACGATCATGAACCGGTCCAGGTCGTATTCGCGTCCGAACGCACGTTCATCCCACGCCATGGCGCGCTTGAGGCTGTCCATGGCGTAGGCCGCCTTGGGCGCGTCGCCCGGATCGACGTAGATCTCCAGCGGGATGTCGCGCCCGCTCATCGTGGTGAAACTATAGTCCAGCCGGTCGAACTCGCCCGCGACCAGGGCGAAAAGATAGCAGGGCTTGGGGAAGGGGTCGTGCCAGACGGCGTAGTGGCGCCCGTTTTCTGTTTCGCCCGACTCGATCAGATTGCCGTTGGCCAGCAGCGTCGGATAGGCCGTCTTGTCGGCTTCGATCCGCACGGTGAAGACGCTCATCACGTCGGGCCGGTCGGGATAGTAGGTGATGCGGCGGAAGCCTTCCGCCTCGCACTGGGTGCAGAACCGCCCGCCGGAGACGTAAAGGCCCATCAGGGTCGTATTGGCGCTGGGATCGCAGACGGTCTCGACGGTCAGGGAAAACGCGTCCGGCACGTCTTCCAGGATCAACTTGTCCTGGGTCAGGCGGTATTCCGTGCGCTTGAGCGACCGTCCGTCGATCTGGACGGAAACCAGGTCGATGGCCTCCCCATCCAGCACGAGCGGCCCAGGCGCGGTACGCGTCAGCTGCAGCGTGGACCGAACTCGGGTGCGTTTGGGATCGAGCCCGAAATCCAAATGTGCGCTCGCAAGGTCGAAATTGTACGGCACATAGTCGGACAGGCGAGTCGGCGCAGGAGCGGCATCGGTTTTCATGGCCAAGGCTATGCGGCTTCGCGCGCGGGCTGGCAATGACCGCAAGCGGCCCTTTGCGGCGCCGCTTGGAGATCGGCCAGAGCTGGCGCATCGGGCGGGACGCCGGGACGCCGGGACGCCGGGACGCCGCTGCCGCCGGACGGCCGGCACGGCTTCACGATCGTCGCACCGCACGGCTGGGCCCTCCATGACGGGTACGCGGAACAGTCCGGACAATAGGTGCTTCCGCAACATGACCGGAAAGATTAATTGAGTTTGATAGGCTGCTGTTTAATCAGTATTTTTCGGAACACTTGGCCGTTCTGACCATTGATCTGGCAAGACGAGCGCATTTTATGGCTCGCCGCGACGACAATAGCGCATTTCCGAAAGGCTGTGCGCCGCGGTTGAAATAGACGACCCAGGAGTACCATGACGAATTTAAACGAAAAGACCATTCTCATCATCGCCGCCGACGGCTTCCAGCAGGAAGAATTCTTCGAGCTGATGGACCACATGCGCAACGAAGGCGCGACGGTTCATGTCGCTTCGATGACGACCGAGCCGATCAAGGCCGATAGCCAGGAACGGCGCGAATATACGCCGGAGCTCACTTTCAGCGACGTCAAGGTCGGTGAATACGACGCCCTTATCATTCCGGGCGGTTTGAAAAACCCCGACACGCTGCGCCAACAGGACGATGCCGTGAAAATCGTGCGTGACTTCGCAGAAAGCGGTAGGACGATCGGCGCGATCTGCCACGGTCCGTGGTTGCTCGCCGAAGCCGATATCGTCCAGGGACTCAACATGACGTCCTATCCTTCGATCAAGACGGATATGCGCAATGCCGGGGCGAACTGGTTCGATAGCGAGACCGTCACCGACAATGGCATTGTTACAAGCCGCAAACCTAGCGACATTCCCGCCTTCAACAAGAAGTTGGTCGAAGAGATCAAGGAAGGCCGTCACGAACGCAGCTTCAAAACCGATATGAAACGCGCTGCGTAAACACAAATGAGATTGAGCGTCTGGGCAACCCTCAAGGAGGAGCCCGGCCGTTTGATACGAAAGCCGTCATCCGGACCGTCCCCGGATGACGGCTTTTTTGTGGGCGAAATCACGCCTCGGCTCTCGCCGACGTGACTTTCCCTGCCGATGCCCGTCCGTTACTCGCGCTCCATGACCGATCAGACACTTTCAGACTGGACCCCGCCCGCAAGCTGGAGCTGGGACAAGGAAAGCGGCGGACGCTTCGCCAACATCAACCGCCCGATCAGTGGTGCGACCCATGAGAAGGACCGGCCGGTCGGCGATCATCCGCTGCAGCTCTATTCGCTCGGCACGCCTAACGGAGTGAAAGTCACGATCATGCTGGAGGAGCTGCTCGCCGCCGGTCATCCCGGGGCGGAATACGATGCCTGGCTGATCAATATCGGGGAGGGGGATCAGTTCTCCTCCGGGTTCGTGGAGGTCAATCCCAACAGCAAGATCCCCGCCTTGATGGACCATTCGGAAGATCCCCATTTGCGCGTCTTCGAGTCCGGCGCGATCCTCACCTACCTGGCGGAAAAATTCGGCGCGTTCCTGCCGAGCGACCGCGCGGCGCGGGCGGAATGCCTGTCCTGGCTGTTCTGGCAGGTCGGTAGCGCGCCCTATCTGGGCGGCGGGTTCGGTCATTTCTATGCCTATGCCCCGGTCAAGATCCAATACGCCATCGACCGCTTCGCCATGGAGACGAAGCGCCAGATGGACGTGCTGGACAAACGCTTGGCGACGTATGAATTCATCTCCGGCGACGATCTGACGATCGCCGATTTCGCCATCTATCCCTGGTATGGAGGCATGGCGCGAGGACTGCTTTACGAGGCGGCGGACTTCCTGCAGGTCGAAACATACGAGAACGTGCAGCGCTGGGCCAAACAGCTGTCCCAGCGCCCAGCCTTCCGGCGCGGGCAACTCGTGAACCGGACGTGGGACGACAAAGGGATCGCCGAACGGCACAGCGCCGACGACTTCCAGGGAAAGCTTTAACCGCAAGGCCGCTTTCGCCGCGTTCCGCCCTTGTTGACGGGTTTGATTTTTTCCGTCCCGGATCAGAGTCTCGCAAGAAGAGCGCACGAATATCCGCGCCCTGCCGGGGACGGAACCATGATGTCTTGGGAGGCAAAAAAAAACCCGGCACTGCGGCCGGGCCTTCTGTCATATCGCTGAGCTTTACGCGGCTTCCAGCCAGGTCTCGGCTTCGGCTAGTTCGACGATGCCGAAACTGTCCACTTCCATTTGCGGGATGGCCGTTCCTTCGATCTTGGCGGTCGAGCGCAGGAACGGGCTGTCGGTGACGACAGCGCATTTCCCGCAATCTTCGAGCCCGCGCATGATGTTGGCGAGAGACAGGAAACTATTGCGGATGGATCCCAGATCGGGGAAATCCATTTTCGCCAGTTCGAGATAGAGTTGGTATTCGTCCTGGCTTTCGCCGAGTTGCTTGAACCACTCCAGAGCGGCGGTGCTCTCGGTCTCGCTGATCGGACCGTTGACGGTCATGCGGACAATGGGGTCTTCGAATTTGGCTGTCAGATGGGCAGTGTTCAAATCATTCATGAAAAAAGGGATCTCCTGTTGCTGGGACAGGTGCAACGGGACCCGGAATGCTTCCGTTCCAAGAAAGGCGGCGGAATCAACTTCCATCATCGCATACCGTTCCAATCGATCGGCATCGGTTGGCGGCCAGGCAAAAATCAGCCTCGCTAGGCTCTAAATCGCTTTTGCGAGTCTCGTCGGAAATTCGCTGGATGCCAGTTGCACGAAGCTCCGGAACCGGTGCGCGATGTTCTTGAGGCCCACGCCGAGAGACCCCGGCGGTATGGAAGGGGTCTCTTACGCGCGTTCGGGGCCGCGAAGGAAGACGCCTCGGTTCAGCTTTCGGTTTGGTCCGCGCCTGGCACATCCAACGCCGTGACATTGTCGCCAATGTTGCGCTCGATCAGGTAGCGGTGCGGATCCAGCACGACATGGCTCGGCCGTTCGTCCACCGTGATCGTGACGGTATGCTGCGCTTTATCGAGGCGCACGGTTTCCTGGTGCATCGGTTGCGCGCCGAGGTCGTCCTTCGGGTCTTCGCCATAGACGCCGACCACGATCCATTCGTCGAGCGACGCATCGTCGATTTCCGACACGGACGTTTCCGCGCCGTCTTCCTCACTTGCATATTTCTTGTCGAGCTCGATCGGCAGGGCAATCTCGTAACGGCCATCGGAGAGGGGCGTGACGACGGGATCGCCGTCGAAGGACAGCTCCCAGAAGGTGATCGCGTTCCAATAGTCCTCGATGAGGCCGTGATAGCGCGGATCGATCTCCTCGCGGAACTTCTCGATCAGTTCGAGCGTCGTCGGATAGGGCGCACCTTGGCTGGAATGATGTTCCAGCAGGAAGCGGCGCACGGCGCGCAACACGGCGTCGTCTCCCATGATGCCGCGCATACCCCAAAAGACCCAGCTGGCTTTGTTGTAGTCCAGATAGCTTTGGCCTTCGGCCTCGGCGAGGACGGGTTCGTCGTCGCGGTCAGTCGTGCGGTCCATGAGATAGCGCTGGGTGGCACGCACCTCGTGCATGCGCCGCGCTGCCGGAAAACCGAACGCTTCTTCATAGGCGAGCATGGTCGCATACTCGGTCAGCCCCTCTGACAACAGGTTCGAGCCTTTGGCATAGGCGCCGACGACTTGGTGGGCGAACCACATGTGCCCGATTTCGTGCATGGTGATGTAGCTGGCGAAATCGACCGTCTTGGGATCGTCGCGGCTACCCGGATCTTGCACGAAGCCGATATTTTCCGAAAACGGCACCGTTCCGGCGAAAGCCTGCGCGAAGGCTCTGTAGGGGAACTCCATGATGCGCAGCTGCGCATACTGATAGGGGCTGAACTTCTCGGTGTAGACGTCGAAGGATGTCTGCATCGCCTCCATCATCAGATCGACATTGTAATCATGTTCGGGATGATAGTAGATCTCCAGCGCGACGTCCGCTCCGGACGGATCCGGATTGTCCCACATATCCTCGGCCTTGGCGTAGTCGGCCGTCAGGAAGCTGAAGAAGTTGTGGATCGGGTTGATAGCCCGGTATTCGCGGCAGCGCTTGCCGTCTTCTTCATATTCGCGAACCAGCTTGCCGGGCGCGACGGGGATCTGCGACGGGTCGGTGCAGATCCGGGCGTCGAAATCGACATAATCGCTATAGCCGGAGAACGAGGTCAGCAAGTGGTAGCGCCGTGCGGCTTCGTCGTCGCGTTCGGGCCACTCCAGACGCTCGCCGAGATCGTATTTGCGGCGGGTGTCCGGATTGTTCAGAAAGGCATTCTCCAGCCCGCCGAAGCGGATCAGGGCGGAGGCGTTGTCCACGAATGTGCCGTTGGCCGCAATGGCACTGCCACTGGTTATGGTCGGGGCGGTGTAGCGCGTGCGGAACCGAACGTCGCGGCTTTCCCCGGGCGCCAATGGCGGATCGAAACGGAATTCCGTGACATCGTATTCGGCTCTCAGCGTGTCGACGAGATCGTCGCCCTCGATTGGTGTGGCGCCTTCGATCTCCAGCAGCAGGACATCCTCGAGCTCGCGTCCGGAAGAGACATGCACCCGCTCGATCGCGCGGTCATAGGGATTGTCGATCGTGTAGCGGCCTTCGAATTCGGCCGTGCGGGCGCCTGGGTCGAAGTCGGCGTCGACCGATACGGTCGTGATGCGGGGCAGGTCGCGATCATAACTGTCGCCAACAAGGCGTTCGAATTCCGCCAGATGGGCTTCCCGTTGATCGGAGTTCATGTAGTCGCGCGCCACATAGTCCTGATATCCGAGAAAGCCGAGACCGATGAAGGCGGCGAGCGACAGGGCGGCGACCGCGCCGGTAACAGGCGTCAGGCGGCTGCCCATGCTGCGCAGACGGTGCAGCAACCCGGCTTGCAAGCCGCGACGCCAGAGCCAGATCGACAGCACGGCCAGCAGGACGATCAGGCTGAACCAGTAGCCGAATTCCCAGACGAAGCTCTTCATGTTCGAGAACCCCGACATTTCGGAGAATTGGCCAGGTGACGCAGAGCCGAACCCCATGAGCGGATGGTAGAAGGGCAGTTGCGGCAGGCCGACGGCCAGGCCGATCAGGACGCCAGCACTGACCAGCATGCCGATGACGCGGCCCGGCATGAAGTTCTGGACAAACATGACCAGCATGCCCTGGAAGAAAAAGACGATGAAGAAATTCATGATGCCGAGCGCCAGATAGGTGCGTGGCACCACACCGGTCTCGCCGAAGAAAAGCTGCGTGGCGAACGCCATCACCAGGCCGATCGCAATCAGGCTGAGCAGGAGCAACGCAAGAGCGCTCCACTTGGCGATCAGCAAGGCGGTGCTCTTGACGGGCGTGGCGTCGATGATGCCGTGCATGCCCGCCGTGCGGTCGCGCCAGACGATGTCGCTGCCGAAGAAAACCATGACGATGATGATCGACAGGGTGAAGGATCCAAGCGCCAGGTTGACGACGGTGCTGGAGGTTTGCAGCGTCGGGCTTGGGTTGAACATGTCGCCGAAGACCATGTTGATGCCGAAGATCACCACGGCCAGGCTGACCAGGATGATGATCGCCACGCTCTTCATCGTCGCGGTGAATTCGAACCAGGACCGACGTCCGATCGAGGCCATCATGTGTCCGAAGCCGAGCCGTGGGGACACGGGGTCGACGCGCATCGGCGGAATGCCGGCCGGCACATCGTTGCGGCGCTTGGTGCCGCGGTCGACGATGCCGCGTTTGGACAGCACGAAGCTGAGCGCAAACAGCCCCAGTCCGATGATCGTGGCCAGCAGTCGGTTGACGCCGAACCAATTATCCACGGGGACCAAGCGCGTGTTTTTTTCCGCGGCTGGCCAGAATTCCGTTTCGACCAAGAAGCCATCGCCGCCGAACGGCTCCAGCAAGGCGCGCGCCCAGTCCGGGGCTTGTGTCGTGAGGATGGCCGAGATGGTGATCGACACGATGAACAGGCCGACGGCGCTGACATAGACGATGGCGCGGTTGCGCGTCGCCATGGCGACCAGCGTGTAGAAGCCTGTGACCAGCAAGGCGTTGACGACGATGAACAGGAATGTCGGCTGCAGATAGTGCAGAAGGTTGAACGCTTGGTACTTCTCCGCATCCACCCAAGGCATGAACTGGCCCAACGCGTAACCGACGACGGCCGCGACCGCGCAAAGGACTGTCGTCAGCCAGACGATCAGCATCCGGCTGGATATCATAGATGCGGTGGAAACGGGCGTGGCGTGGATGATTTCCAGCGACTTGTGCAGATCGTCCCGCATCATGCCGGTGACGACGAAAACGGCCGCGAAGAAGATGGTCAGCACGCTCATCGTCGAGACGAAAGTGGCGATGACCCACGGGCTGTTGGTCTTGATCCGCTCGCCGCCCTCCACGCCGATCGTAAGGGAGTCCGACGATCCGGCCAGTACGCCGATGAGGACCAGAATGCCGATCGTGACCCAGAAACCGATCTGGCGGAACTGGAGTTTCGCCTCGAAGGCGAGAAGATTACGCAGCACGGCGCACACCTTCGTTCATCAGGCCGTTGAGGTGGGCGAAATAGGCGTCTTCCAACAGGGTATCGCGCCGCTCCCAGCCTGGGCCGGGGCTACCGTCGGACAGGACCGCGACGAAGCTCGTTCCGCGCAGGCGGCGCGTTGACAGGACCGGCAGGGTTGCCTTGACGCGCTCCACCTCCTCGTCTGTGTCGAAGGGGCGGATCCAGACCCGGCCGTCGATCTCCTCGACCAGCGTTTCGGGTTCGCCGCGCACGATCAGGCGGCCGTCGCCCATCACGCCCATGTCGGTGCAGAGATCGCGCACATCCTCGATGATGTGAGTGGACAGGATGATGATCTTGTCGTCGCCGGCGCGCGACAGGATGTCGAGGAAGCGCTGGCGCTCCAGCGGGTCGAGACCCGCCGTCGGTTCGTCCACGATGATGAGCTGCGGATCGCCGAGCAGGGCCTGCGCCACGCCGAAGCGTTGCCGCATGCCGCCCGAATAGCTGGCCACGCTGGCCGTGCGGTGGGTCCAGAGATTGACCATGTTGAGCAGCGTCTCGACCTGTTCCTTGCGGGCCGCCTTGTCCGTCAGGCCTTTCAAAACCGCGATATGATCGAGCAGGTTCAGCGCGCTCATGCGCGGGTAGACGCCGAAATCCTGCGGCAGATAGCCCAAGACCGAACGGATCGCGTCCGGATCTTCCGTGATGTCCACGCCGCCGTAGTGGATCGTCCCGGCGCTCGGTTCCTGCAGTGTCGCGATGGTGCGCATCAGCGTCGACTTCCCGGCGCCGTTGGGGCCGAGCAGGCCGAATAGGCCCGGGCCGAGCGATAGCGAGACATCGTCGAGCGCTTTCAGATCGCCAAACTGTTTGGTCAGGTTGCGGATTTCGAGCATGATCATGGGTCCCTTCAGCGCGGTCACAGACCGTTTCATCTCGTTAAAGCATAACACATATCGAATAACAATGCGAAATATCGATATTCGATAATGCCCATAGGCTGAGCCAATAGCGATGCGGGTATGGCGATCGGGCGAGATCGGCTAGGCGAGCCTCATGCCCCGGCTCTTTTCATACGGCACGCTTCGGATCCTGCGCGTGCAGCGCGACCTGTTCGGGCGTGAGCTGGTATCAGAGCCCGACGCCTTGGTCGGCTACGCACGGACGCAGGTCGAGATCACCGATCCGGCCGTGCTTGCGCTGAGCGGCGAACGCTTCCATCCGGCCGTGATCCGAACAGGCGATCCGCATGACAGGGTGGGCGGGACCGTGTTCACATTGAGCGATGCGCAATTGGCCCGTGCCGATGCCTATGAGGTGGACGAGTACGAGCGCGTCGCCGTGACGCTCGCCAGCGGCCGCGGAGCGTGGCTCTACGTCTTAGCGGACTGACCGGGCCGGGGAGGGCTTTTAGTCCGGTCGCGGCAGAGACCAGCCGAAATGGATCGCGCAGCCGCGTATGGCGAAGGCCATGGAAAACCCGACTAGGGTGCAGACTTCGAACGACAGTCCGGCCCGCGACGACACGGCGTATCCCAACCCGCCCAGCAGGGCCGCCGTGGCGTAGATGTCCTGTTTGAGCAGCAGCGGTTCGCGGTTGGCGACGATATCGCGCAGCAAGCCCCCGGCCGAGGCCGTCACCCCGCCCATGATCACCGCGATGGTGACGCTGTGTCCCAGTCCCAATGCCTTGGCCGTACCGGCCACTGCGAACAGGGACAGGCCGATCGCATCGGCCCAGCGGATCGGCTTGGACATTTCCATGCGGGTTGTGAACAGGGCGGCGAGGATTGCGCCGAGCAGGACCATCAGCAGCGATGTCGTGTCGGTCAGCCAGAAGATGGGTTCATCGAGAATCAGGTCGCGCAGCGTCCCGCCGCCCAGTGCCGGCAGGAAGGACAGGACCAATATGCCGAGCCAGTCCATCTTGGCGCGGACCGCGACGATCCCGCCGGAGACGGCGAAGACGAGCACGCCGAAGCGGTCCAGGAAAGCCAGGGCGACATCGAGGCTGAGCGCATTGAATTCCATGGATCGCCCATAGCGCCGCATTCGCGCCTGTCACCTTTCAATATGCCACTTCCCAACATGTCGCCCGTTTAACGTCCTGCCGCCTTGCCAGTCCTTGAAGCCAGGTCCTAAGGATGGGTTCATAAACCGGGACATAAGGTCATAGCGGCGCAACCCGCGCCCGGCTGACGCGTAAGCAGGAACCATGGCCTCTACTGAAACCGACAGACAGGGTGCGTCCGTTCTCTCGGCCTGTGCCGACCGCCGCGACCTCGCGGTCCTGGCGCGCGCCCTGAGCCCGCATCTGGGGGCGGATGACCAGCTCGTCTCCCCCACTCAAGGCGGACGCGAGGCCGCAATGGACAGGATGGCCTCGATCGACCCGGTCGCCTATGCGCGCACCCGCAACCATCTGGACGGCGCCGTGACGCTGCTCGGTCCCTATATCCGCCACGGCGTTGTCGCCCTGCCGGACGTGCGCGACACCGCGCTGGCCACCGTCGGTCATCCGACGGATGCGGAGAAGCTCGTGCAGCAGCTCGCCTGGCGGGACTATTGGCGGCGCCTCTACGGCGATTACGGCATGCGCATCTGGGACGATCTGGAAGACTACAAAACCGGTTTCGGCCCCGAAGACTATGCAGACACCTTGCCGGACGACATTAAGGCCGGGGCGACCGGCGTGGCGGCGATCGATGCTTTCGTGGAGGAGCTGGTGACCACGGGGTGCCTGCACAATCATGCCCGCCTCTATCTGGCGGCCTATGTCTGCCATTTCCGGCGCGTCAAGTGGCAGGCGGGCGCGCGTTTCTTCCTGCGTCATCTATTGGACGGCGATCCGGCGTCGAACAATTTATCCTGGCAATGGGTCGCTTCGACCTTTTCCAACAAGCCCTACTACTTCAACCTCGAAAACCTGCAGCGCTTCGCGGACGGCGTGGTGGATACGCGCTATGAGCACAACGTGGTTCTGGCGGGCAGCTACGAGGATCTGCATTTGCGTCTGTTCCCCAATCTCGACCCGCCCGAACCTCGAAAGCCGGCGCGCCCGCGCCGCGGGAGCCGACGATGAGCGCCATGATCTGGGTCCATTTCGACGCGCTGTCGATGGCGCATCCCGTCTTCGCGGCGGCGCCCGACGGTGCGCGCCGCATCCATGTATGGGATCCGGAGGAGCTCGCCCGCCGCGACTGGTCGCTGAAGCGCTGCGTCTTCGTCCTGGAGTGCCTCCAGCAGATGGATGTGGAGCTGGTGCCGGGCGATCCGGCCGACGTCCTGGATGCGGACGACGTATTTCTGGCCGCGTCGCCCGATCCCTACATAAGGGGCGTGGCGGAACGGTTGTCCGGACACGTCCGGATCGTGGATGACGAACCGTTATCCGTCGTGCCGGACGATACCGACATGACCCGGTTCTTCCGCTTCTGGAACAAGACGAGACGGTCCGCGCTGCGTCTGGACGAAGTGTCGGGCGGCTAACTTCGCGTGACTGGATCATGACCGATGGACATGGGGGCGGCATGAAGATCGCGATCATCGGGGCCGGGATGGCCGGTCTGGCGACGGCCCGCCGTCTTGGCGATGCCCATGAGGTCGTGCTGTTCGACAAGAGCCGGGGCGTCGGCGGACGCATGAGCACGCGCTATGCAGGCGAGTACGAGTTCGACCACGGCGCGCAATATTTCACCATCACCGATCCCGCTTTCCGTGAGGCGGTCGCCACCGCCGGCCAGGACGCCTCCGCCGTGCTGTGGGACAGCCGCGGCTTCTACATGAAGGCCGGCAGAGCCGGGCCCGATACCGGCCGCCCGCGCTGGGTCGGCGCACCGCGCATGAACAGCCTGCCCAAGGCTCTGGCCGCTGGACTCGACATCCGTCTCGGTCGCCGTATCGCCAGCGTCCAGGGAAGCGCGGGCGCCTTGCAACTGCAATTCGAAGACGGCGCGACCGAAGGCCCGTTCGACCGCGTGATCTGCACGGCACCCGCCCCGCAGGCGGCGGCGCTGTTGCCCGACGGTTCGCCTCTGCAAGCCGATCTTGCCAGAGTGCGCATGCACGCCTGTTTCGCCTTGATGGTCGGCTGGCCGGAGCCGTTCGATCCTGACTGGGACACGCTACGCGCGCCGGATTTGCCGGTCAGCTGGATCGCGCGCAACCAGGCCAAGCCGGGCCGTAACGCCGACATTTCAAGCCTGGTCGTCCACGCCGCTCCGGATTGGTCGGACGCTCACGTGGAGAGTGACCGGGACCATGTTCGCGCGCTCATGCTGGATACGGCCTCCACGCTTTGCGGTCGCGCATTGGATGGTGCGCCGCATATCGACCTGCACCGCTGGCTTTACGCCTATGCCGAAGGCGGTGTCGGCCGGGACTGCCTGAGCGACGACGCATCGGGCATTCTCCTGGCCGGAGATTGGTGCCTGGGCGGACGCGTGGAGGGCGCTTTCCTAAGCGGTCGCGCGGCAGCGCGGCGCGTCCTCCAAGGTTGAACCGGCGCGCAGGGTCGCCAATTCATAACCTCGATCAAATTCTGATCCTTTCATCTGTGTTATTTTTCATTTGGGGCACGGAGGGGATTGGCGATGGAGTTCAGGCAAGCGACTGCGGAGAGCTTCGCGGAGCATGCGGTATCCTCGCCCGCGCAGAGCAGATCGGCGGTGCCGCCGAACGGGGCGCTGTCGTCGACCTCCATATCCGCCCTTGTTGCCGTCCTGAACGCCCATCCCGACTGCGCCATGCTGATCGAGCGCGACCGCACCGTCTCCTTCGTTTCCGCCAACGGACGCTGTCCGAAGACGCTAGCCCCCCTCGACATCATGGCGGGCACGGATTGGCTGGAGCTCTATCCCGCCGCGTGCCGGAATCCCTTGTCCGAGAGCTTTGCCTCCGCCCTGAACGGCACGATGCGCGCGGTCGAGCGGCGCATCCGTTCCGAAGACGGCAGCCATCGTGACTGGTTGTTCCAGCTCTCGCCCGTGCGGGGGGAGGACGGAACGGTCGAGCGCGTCTTGTGTCTGTCCAGACCCGTTTCCGCCACGCGCCCGATCGATCTGCCGGGCCGTGAGGCAGACCACCGCATCAAGAATTCGCTCGCTTCGGTCTCCAGCCTGCTGAGCCTGCAGGCCCGCCAAAGCGACAACGGCTCTGTGCGCGACGCGCTGGAAGCTGCGTCCCGGCGCATCATGAGCGTCGGGCGCGTGCATGAAAACCTGCGAAACCTGGGCGATGGCCCGAATGAGCGACACGTTGCGCTCCGGCCTTTCCTGAAGTCCCTGACCGTCGATCTGGTCGATAATCTGGGCGGCGAACGGATTACGCTCCTGCATGAAATCGACGATGTCGTACTCCCCGCCCGTCACGCAACGGCTCTGGGTCTCATCGTCACGGAAGCCGTCATCAATGCGCTACGCCATGCCTTCCGGGACTGTCCCGAGGGCGGGATGATTCATGTCGGTTTGCAGCAAGATGACGGCCGGCTCCGGCTTGTCATTTCCGATTCGGGGTGCGGCATGCCCGACGGGTTCGACTGGCGCGCGGCCAAGGGGCTGGGCGGCCGCATCATTGCGCTTTATGCACGCAGCCTTGGCGGCGAAGCGAAGCTCATCCTTGGCGATATGGGCGGTACGTGTTTGGTGCTCAACAGTCCCATGTTCGAAACGCCGAAGCAGAACGCAAGGTCTAGAACCGGGCCTTGAAACCGAGATTGATCGCATGGGCGACGGTTTCGTCGTTCGACACCTGCTGCGGGGCGACGAAGGGGATGAAGCCGCGATTGTAGACATATTCGGCGCCGATATCGAGGAAGTCGCCGAGCGGATATTCCACGCTGAGCGCATGCTGTTCGTTGTCCGCGAAAGTGGTGCGTTGTCCGCGTCGGCTCACATTGCCCGTATCGTCGCTGAGATTGCCCCAGGACCCGGACGCCGCGATCGACATGCGGCGACCGTTGACGATCGGTTTGATCCGTAACTGCGCCACCAGGACGGAGAGGTTTTCGTCAAAGGCGATGTTGTCCCGGTCCGTCGTGGATTCGGCCGGATCGACCAGGAATTGCGGGAAGGGGACGCCGTCCACCGTCTGGGGGATCGCGGCCGCCCAGGGTTCCGTGGTCGTCGTATATTCGACCATCGCGTCGAAAACGGGGCTGTTATACTCGGCGAACCCGTTCACTAGGCTGTTGCGATAGCGGATGAAGTTGGTCGGCGGCCTGCCGGTCGAGCGGCCGAAGAAGGTATGGGCCGTCCAGTTGTCGCGATAGATCGTGTCGTGCAGGTAGCC
The DNA here is from genome assembly GCF_947498175.1 of uncultured Algimonas sp. GTDB lineage: Bacteria > Pseudomonadota > Alphaproteobacteria > Caulobacterales > Maricaulaceae > Litorimonas. The sequence continues at coordinate 291,582 of NZ_CANMJB010000002.1, forward strand.
GCCGCCGACCGTGAACGCCCCGCCGCGCGGCAGGAGGAATTCCTTCTCGGCCGAGACCGCATAGTTGGCGATGTTGTTTTCCTCGTCGGCCAGGGCGACGCGCAGCTGGCGCCCGCCGGAAAAGGCCGAAGCGGCGAATTTCCAACCCTGATTGTAATAGCCGATTTCGCCGACCGGCTGGTCGGATACGGCCCAGAAATAGTGGTGGCCTTCATTGTTGGTGAACGCGTTGTAGCTGTCGAAATTGCCGAAATCGATCGTCTTGCGGCCGAAGGCGGCATAGAAGGGCGAGCGCTGCAGATTGCCGAAGACGACGAAGGCCTTGCGCAATTGGAATTCGTCCTGTTCGCGCGGATATTCCGTCTCGGAATATTCGGGTTGCAGGAACAAGGTCGTCCAGTCGCCGAACGTGCTGGTGAATGTCAGGGCGGCATGGTTGATCGCGAATACGCCGGCTTCGTCGTCCGTGCGGTTGGAGAAGAAGGGGAAGCGCGAGAGCAGGGGGAACTGCCCGTCCACTTCGGTCTTCTGGTACATGAACGCACCTTGGACCGCGCCGCCCAGATAGAGCGAATTGGGTTGCAAGACGCCGTTGGCACGGTTGACCAGCAGGGTTAGCGTGCGCCCGGTCGTGTTTTCCTGCCAATCCAGCATGTCGCGGCTGTTGCGCACCGACGTACGTATGTTGAAGCCGCCGAAATCGAGATTACGGTCGCGGTAAAAGGATTGCGCGGCGGCCGGGGAATAGGTGACGGCGTGCGCATCGCCGTAGCCGCGCAGGCCGAGGCCCGCGACCGGTCCGGCCGCCGGAGCGTAATGGGGTCCGGATTGCGCATATTGGTAATGGCCGCCTTGCAGGCGCTGTCGCTGCCAGCTTTGGGATGATAGATAGACGCCCTGGCTCGCACCGGACGATTGGAACATGCCGCGCAGGGGCTGTTCCTGACCGTAACCCGCCAGAACCGGCAGGCCGGCCGCACCGATCGCGGCGCATGCCAGCAAGCCTGTCTTCAGCTTTCCCATCATCTTCCCCACAAGATTCCATGCCGCCTTGACGCATAAGCGTAAGGATTCCGTTAGGCGGAGCGCACTTGCTCCACGTTCAGCGCATGTTCGCGCACCTTGCGGTAAAGGGTCGATCGGCCGATCCCGAGCCGTCGGGCGACTTCGGACATGTGTCCCTGATAGGTCTCGATGGCAAACGCGATGAGGTCGCGCTCGATATCTTCGAGCGTGCGCAGATGGCCTTCCCGGTCCATGACGGACACGGCCGTGCGGTCCTCGCTCTCATTGGCCGGGACGAGCCGGTCCAGCGGATCGCGGTCGAGCGGATCGGGCTGCGGTGCCAAGGATGGCGACAGGCCGGAGATCTGCGGAAAATCCTGCGGGCGCAGCTGATGGCCGTCGGACAGGATCATGGCGCGGAAGATCATGTTCTCCAACTGGCGGACATTGCCTTTCCAGGCTTCGCCGCGCAGCATCTGCAACGTTTCAGAGGTCGCGCCGGACACGGACATGTTCTCTTGCGCATTGAAGCGCGCGATGAAGTGTTCGGCCAAGGCGGGGATGTCCTCGGCGCGGTCGCGCAAGGGTGGCACCGCGATCGGAAAGACGTTGAGGCGGTAGAACAGGTCTTCGCGGAACGTCCCGTCCGCCACGCAGTCCGACAGGTCGCGGTTCGTCGCCGAGACGATGCGGACGTCGACGGGGACGGGGCGCTTGGATCCGATCGGGTCGACTTCGCCCTCTTGGAGCACGCGCAGCAGTTTAACCTGCATGTCGAGCGGCAGTTCGCCGACTTCGTCGAGGAACAGCGTCCCGGTATGGGCTTCCTGGAACTTGCCGAGATGTTTGGAGTTGGCGCCCGTGAAGCTGCCCTTTTCATGGCCGAACAGGATGCTTTCGACCAACGTTTCGGGAATGGCACCGCAATTGACCGAAATGAACGGCTTGTCGGCCCGGTCGGACGCGCCCTGGATGGCACGGGCGATGACTTCCTTGCCGACGCCGGACTCGCCGGTGATTAGGATCGGAATGGTCGCTTTGGCGCCGCGTTCGCCCATGGCCACGACGGGCCGCATGGCCGTACTGCTGCCGATCAGATCGTCGAAGGTCAGGCCGCCGCTCGATTCCTTTTTCAGGCGCGTCACTTCGCGCGACAGCGTCTTCATCTCCAGCGCGTTGCGGATGGATACGACGATGCGTTCCGGCGAGGCCGGTTTGACGACGAAATCGCGCGCCCCGGTCTTCATCGCCGACACGACGGCTTCGATCGATCCCTTGGCGGTCAGCACGATGACGGGCAGCTCCGGGCGCTGTTTCGCCAATTCGGTCAGCACGTCCATCCCGCCGCGGCCCGGCATGATGAGGTCGAGCAACATGATGTCCACGGACGGGCCGTCGGGTCCGGTCGCCATGCCGAGCGCCGTGTCGCCGTCCCCGGCCTGAAGCACCGAAAAGCCGCTTTTTTCGACGACGGCTTGCAACAGTCGACGCTGGGTCGGATCGTCGTCGACGATGAGAACGGTCTTGGACATGGGACTCCTGCGGATTTGCTAGCCGGTGCAATCGCGGCCTGGCTTGTTTCGATCCATCTGTGCCGAAAAGGGATGAAGGCCGGGTCAGCAAAGAGGGTAAAGGGAGGGTGAAGTTCAGTCCGGGCCGGATGAACCGGCCATGACGACCGCGATGCCAGCAGAGCAGTGATGACGATCGGAGAGTTGAACCCGGCCGAACGCTTTGATAGGTGGCGCGGGACAGGACCGGGCGGCGGGCGTTGCACGCTCCGCGCCCTGCATGACAAGGATATGAGCGCTATGGCTGGTTCGAATTACGATCGTGGTGCGATGGAAATCGACGATCACAAGGAAACCTTTTCGGGCTTCATGAACATGTCCGTCTATGGCGGCGCGTCGATCATCGTGGCGCTGCTGTTCCCGATCCTCGTGTTCGGCGTCAATCTGTCTTGGCTGACAGCCTTGATCGTCACCGTCGTGCTGGGCGTCATCATCGGCGTCGTCATGAAGTTCAAGGCGCAATGGTACGCGATCCTGATCGGTGTTTCGGTCCTGCTGGCCGTCATCGTCGGGTTGTTGACGCTGATCTTCTAGAGCGTCTGCACGCGCCAGACCGCGGCATATATATTCATCCGAAGCCCGTATTCGGAAAAAAGTTTTCCCGAACCCTGCCTTCCGATTGCGGATGCGTCCTCGTTCCGTCTAACAGTCGTACCGACTCGATGACGCAATCGCGAGGGGGAGTGTCGTGAAGATCACCGTGCTGAAAGACGCATCCGGGGCCGAGGCCCGCGTCGCGGCTACCCCGGATACCGTCAAGACCTATGTCGAGGCCGGCCACGACGTCACGGTCGTGAAAGGCGCCGGCAAAGCCGCGACCTACGCCGATGCCTTGTATAAAGAGGTCGGCGCGAGCTTGGCCGCATCGAACAGTGCGGCCGTCAAGGCGGCGGACCTCGTTATGTCCGTCACGGGAGGCACGGCGAAACTGCTGGCCGGAATGAAGCGGGGCGCGGCCATCACCGGACTCCTCGCTCCGACGGACCGGCTGGATTATGTCGAGGCCGCTGCCAAGGCCGGAGTGATGGCCATCGCGCTAGAGTGGATTCCGCGCATCAGCCGCGCGCAGAGCATGGATGTCCTGTCGAGCCAGTCCAATCTGGCAGGCTACCGGTCGGTCGTCGAAGGGGCGGGTCTGTATGGCCGCGCCCTGCCGATGATGATGACGGCCGCGGGCACCATCGCCCCGGCCAAGATCTTCATCATGGGCGTCGGCGTGGCGGGACTGCAGGCCATTGCCACGGCGCGCAGGCTGGGGGCGGTGACGACGGCGACGGATGTGCGTCCCGCCACCAAGGAGCAGGTCGCCTCGCTCGGCGCCAAATTCATTGCCGTGGAAAACGACGAGTTCCGCGAAGCCGAAACGGCGGGCGGCTATGCCAAGTCGATGAGCGAGGATTACCAGCGCCAGCAGGCGGCACTGACTGCCAGCCACATCGCCAAGCAGGATATCGTCGTCACCACAGCGCTGATTCCGGGCCGCGACGCGCCCATACTGGTAACGAAGGCGATGCTCGACACGATGCGGCCCGGTTCCGTGCTGGTCGATCTGGCGGTCGAACGTGGCGGCAATGTCGAGGGTGCGAAGCCCGGCGAGATCGTCACCACGAAACACGGGGTGCACATCGTCGGCTACCTCAACTGGCCGTCCCGCATGGCGGCGGATGCGTCCAGCATGTTCGCGCGCAATCTCAAGGCGCTTCTGCCTCTGTTGACTGCCGACGATGGATCCTTCGCGCCCGACTGGGACGATGAAGTCATTCGGGGGGCGGCGCTCACCCGCGACGGCTCCGTCGTGAACGACCGATTGAAGGAGTAGGGCAATGACCCTCGCAATCATCTTGGCAGGCGGCGCGGCCGTCAGCCCGCTCGTCTTCCAGCTCGCCATCTTCGTGCTGGCGATCTTCGTGGGCTACTATGTCGTCTGGTCGGTGACGCCCGCGCTGCACACCCCGCTCATGGCCGTGACCAACGCCATCTCTTCCGTCATCATCGTCGGCGCGCTCATCGCGGTGGCGGCCGGGACGAAAGGCGGATCGCCCATCTCGACCTGGACTGGCGTGATCGCGGTCGCGCTCTGTGCCGTGAACATCTTCGGCGGATTCCTCGTCACCCAGCGCATGCTGGCGATGTACAAAAAGAAGGAGCGCTAGGATGGAGCGCTTTCCCGAATATACCGGTCTGTTGCTGGCCATTGCCGGCGTTGTCTGGCTTCTGTTGTACTGGCGGCGAGGGCTGCTCCGACTCGCGCCCTTCGCCGTGACGCCTGTATTGGTTGCGCCTTTCATGTCCGCCTACGCGACCAACGCTGGCGCGAGACCTCTCGATTTGACCGATCTGCTTCTCATAGGTGTGGGGACCATATTCTTCGGTTTCATTGTTCCGGTCACCGGATATCGCACCGAAGGGAGGTCGGCATGACTCTCTCCGCCGATCTAGCCGCGGTTCTCTACACCGTCTCCGCCATCCTCTTTATTCTCGCCTTGCGCGGGCTCAGTTCGCCGGAAACGTCCCGGCGCGGCAATCTCTACGGCATGGTCGGCATCGGCGTCGCCATCGTCACGACCATACTGGTCGCCGGATTGGGCGGCCAAGGGCTGCTGCTCGTCGGGGCCGGTCTTGCGGTCGGTGGAGGCGTCGGGGCGGTGATCGCGCGCAAGATCCCCATGACCGACATGCCGCAGCTCGTCGCGGCCTTTCACAGCCTGGTCGGGCTGGCGGCGGTCCTGGTCGCGCTGGCGGCGTTCTTCTCGCCGGAGAGTTTCGGCATCGTCGGCGACGGCGGATTGATGAAGCCCGGCTCGTTGCTCGAACTTTCGCTCGGGGCAGGCATCGGCGCGATCACCTTCACGGGCTCGCTGATCGCCTTCGCCAAGCTGAACGGCAACATGTCCGGCGCGCCGATCCTCTTGCCGGCGCGGCATCTCATCAACATCGCGCTGGCGGCGGCCTTCTTCTTCCTTGTCGGGATGATGATGAGCACGGGCGGCGCGGATCCGTGGATGATGTGGGCGCTGATCGGCTTGACGCTGATTCTTGGCTTCACGCTCATCATCCCGATCGGCGGCGCGGACATGCCGGTCGTGGTATCGATGCTCAACAGCTATTCCGGCTGGGCGGCGGCGGCGCTGGGCTTCACGCTGGGCAATCTGGCGCTGATCATCGTCGGCGCGCTGGTCGGCAGTTCCGGCGCGATCCTGTCATACATCATGTGCAAGGGCATGAACCGCAGCTTCGTCTCCGTTATTCTCGGCGGGTTCGGCGGCGACGCGGCCGCCGCGGTCGGCGACCGCGAAGAGCGTCCGATCAAGCGCGGAAGCGCTGAAGACGCGGCCTTCATCATGAAGAATGCGTCCAAGGTCATCATCGTGCCGGGCTACGGCCTGGCCGTGGCGCAGGCGCAGCATGCCACACGCGAAATGGCCGATACGCTCAAGGAGGCGGGCGTCGACGTGGCCTACGCCATCCATCCCGTCGCGGGACGGATGCCAGGCCACATGAATGTGCTGCTGGCCGAAGCCAACGTGCCCTATGACGAGGTGTTCGAACTGGAAGACATCAACAGTGAATTCTCCAACGCCGATGTGGCCTTCGTCATCGGTGCCAACGACGTGACAAACCCGGCCGCCAAGACCGACCCGCAAAGCCCCATCGCCGGAATGCCGATCCTGGACGTGGACAAGGCTGCGACCGTTTTGTTCGTGAAGCGGTCTCTGTCGCCCGGCTATGCCGGGATCGACAACGACCTGTTCTACGAGGACAAGACGATGATGCTGCTGTCGGAGGCCAAGAAGATGGTCGAGGAGATCATCAAGGCTTTGTAGCGAACCGGTGCAGCCGGAAATCTCGCGAGCGCTGCGAGCGGAGGATGCCGCAGTTTTATGGTTGCTGAAATCAGGTGAAGGCCTCAGCGAAAGGGCCTGCCATAACCTTGTGAAGAACGCCGTCGGAAGATCCTGTCAATAAATGCCGGGGTCCGGTACTTGCGAAGATCACATGATGCGGCGCCCATTGACGTTTCTCCAGACGATCAAGCCTTGGTAGGTTTCATCCCCTGCCGCTCCAGCGCCAGCTGCACGCTCTCATCCTTTTCCATCTCGCGCTGATGCTCCGCCAGTTTCGGATAGTCTTCCAACTTGAGCGGAGTGCGTTCGATCCAGCGCATGACGATGTAGAGATAGGCGTCGGCGTAGGAGCGTTCGGGCAGCAGCCACGGGCCGTCGCTCTCTGCGACCCAGTCGTTCAGCCGTTTGAAGTGGCTGTCCAATCGGGCGTAGGTCTTGTGACGCACGATCTTTTCGCTCTGCGGTGTCTCTGCGAAGGTGCCGGGGGAGAAGTGGCCCTTGAAGGCGGCGTGGACTTCGGATGATAGGTAGGAGAGGGCTTCGGCCTCGCGATAGCCAAGCGGTGTATCGCGCGCGAACGCGTCTCCGCCGAACTTCGCGCCGATGAAGGCCAGGATGGCCGCACCTTCCGTCAGGACCGATCCGTCGTCGAAGACCAGCGCCGGCACCTGGCCGCGCGGATTGACGGCGAGATAGGCGTCGCTCTTATGATCGCCATAGGGCAGGTTCACGATCTCGATCGGAGCGTCTTCCCAAGCGACCGCGATATTCGGAGCCAGGGCGCAAGTGCCGGGCATGGTGTAAAGTTTCATGACTGTCTCCATTGGGGTCGTGGGTCTTCCGATGATCGCGGTCACGCCTTTATCAATGCCGGGGCGACGTCAATCGTTTCCGGCGCTATGCGCGCCGGATGACGGCTCGCGCGACTATCCTGCTGACCGGCTTCGCCCTGTTTGCGTTTGCGGGAAATTCCGTATTGGCGCGTGCGGCGCTGATCGACGGTATGATCGGGGTCGTTCCGTTCACGGCGATCCGCATTCTGTCGGGCGCGGTCGTGTTGGCCGCTTTGGTCGGCGGCGCGTCCGGACTGCGGTCCGGCAGCTGGGGCGGAGCGGCCTCACTGCTCGGATACGCCGCCCTATTCACATTGGCCTACTTGAAGCTCGATACAGGCATGGGCGCGCTGCTCCTGTTTGCGAGTGTGCAGATCACGATGATCGGATGGGGGGCGAGATCGGGGGAACGGCTCGGCCGCATTGCCGGTGTGGGTGTCTTGTTGGCCTTTGGGGGTTTGGTGGGATTGCTGCTGCCGGGTCAAGCACGGCCGGACATTCTGTCCGCCCTTCTGATGATCGCGTCGGGCGTGTGCTGGGGCGTCTATTCGCTGTTGGGGCGAGGTCCGGGTCGAGCGCTTCACGTAACGGCCGGAAATTTCATGCGGGCCAGCCTTCTCGGCGCGCCGCTCGTCGGGCTCGCTCTGTATACAGGAAGCGACACGAGCCTGACTGCGACCGGCGTCGGCCTGGCCGTGCTTTCCGGAGCTGTCACGTCCGGCCTTGGCTATGCGGTCTGGTATCGGGCGCTGCAGGGTTTGACGGCCAGCCGCGCCGGGATCGTGCAGCTCGCCGTTCCGCCGATGGCCGCGCTGGGAGGGGTCGTCCTGCTGAGCGAACCTCTTACGATGCGTTTGGTTGCGGCGAGCGCGATCATCCTGGCCGGGATCGCGCTCGCTATAGTCGGTCGCCCTCACTCGAACTCGAAATAGAGCAGCTCGGCGTCTTCGGCTTCGCGGAACTCCAAACGCCCGTTCTCGCGGATGGCCAGACCGTCGCCGCGGCGCAGGGCCTGACCGTTCACCGTGATGGACCCGTCGGCCACCTGCACCCAGCCGCGCGACCCATCGCCCATCGCGTGGTCGAGTGTCTGGCCGTCACTGAGCGTCGCGGCGTAGATGTCGGCGTCGGCGCGCATCGCCATGGATCCGTCCCGACCGTCCGGCGACAGGAATAGAGCGAGCTTTCCATCCTTGTCGTCCGGCGCGATGTCGAGCGTGTCGTAACGCGGCGCGGCGCCCGACACGTTCGGGATCAGCCAGACCTGCAGAAAACGCATCGGTTCGTCTTGCGACGGGTTGAACTCACTGTGCGTCACGCCGGAACCGGCACTCATATATTGCACGCCGCCGGCCCGGACGGTCGATCCGTTGCCCAGGCTGTCGCGGTGCTGCAACCCGCCTTCGAGGACATAGGAGAAGATTTCCGCGTCCCGGTGAGGGTGCATCGGAAAGCCGCCGCCACCCGCGACCCAGTCGTCATTGATGACGCGCAAGGCCTCGAAGCCCATATGGCCGGGATCATGATAGTTGGCGAAGGAGAAGCTGTGCGCGGAGCGCAGCCAGCCGTGATCGGCGGTGCCGCGGGCTTCCGCCGGGCGTAGCTTCAGGCCCCCGGCGAGTCCGGTTTCGATCATGTGCGTTCCTTTGCGGGCCGTGTTGGATAATCGTGTCATGGTCGTCTCCTGATGGTCGGAGGGTCAAGCCGCAAGCGCGCGGACTTGTTCCTGGGTTCGTTGCAGCTTGTCGGGCGGACTGGTCTTGAGTGCATCGGCGGCGACGATCTCCACGTCGGTGATGCCGATGAAGCCCAGGATGAAACGCATGTAGGGCGTGAGGAAATCGACCTCGCTGCCCATTTCCGTGCCGCCCGACGCCAGCAGCACGACGGCGCGCTTGCCGTGCAGTAGGCCTTCGAAACCCTGTTCGCCGTAGCGGAAGGTCCGCCCGGCGAAGACGATCTGATCGATCCAGAGCTTCAGCGAAGCCGGGATGGTGAAATTATAGACCGGTGCGCCGATGACGAGCACGTCGCTACGCTCGATCTCGCCGATGAGTGTCTCCGAGATGGCGATCGCGGCGCGGTCTTCCGCCGTGCGGCCTTCAGGCGCAGTGTGGGCGGCGCGGATCCACGCTGGTGTGACGACGGGCAAGGGCTCGCTCACATCTCGCGTCTCGACCCGCACGGGGCCGGTTTTCGCCAGATTGTCGATATAGAGATCCGTCAGACCCCGCGTGACCGACCCGTCCTGCAAGGCGGAGCTGTCGATCCGGAGTATGTTGAGCGGTTGGGTCATGGCTGGCATCCTTTGAAGAGATCGGAGAAGGGGTGGGTCCGATGATGGCGATTTAGGTGTTGCCGGTTTCATGCATAAGGGCGATTGATCTCAAGTCATCGTTGCATTAATCGCAACGCATGGATCGTTTCACCGAAGCCGAGATGTTCGTCCAGACGGTCGAGGCGGGCAGCATCACGGGCGCCGCCAAGGCCTTGTCGGTGGACAAGTCCGCGGTCTCGCGCCGACTCAAAGCTTTGGAAGCGCGGCTCGGCACGACGCTGATGAACCGCTCCACCCGCACGCTGTCCCTGACCGAAGCGGGACGGACCTATCATACCCGCGCTCAGGAATTGCTGCGCGCCTGGCGGGAGATGGAAGACGATGCGAGCGGCGCGGATTGCGCATTGGCCGGTCCGATCCGGATTGCAGCGCCGCTCTCCTTCGGTCTGTCACAGCTCGGCCCGGTGCTGATCGACTTCCAATTGGACCATGCGGATATCCAGCTCGACGTCGATTTTTCGGACCGGAAGGTCGACCTCGTCGCCGAGGGGTTCGACTTGGCCGTGCGGATCGGGCGTCTGGATGACAGCGCGCTCATCGCGCGCAAGCTGGGCGATGTACGGATCATCTGTGCGGCATCGCCGGACTGGCTCGCGGCGCATGGCCCGGTGCGCTCGATCGACGAACTGAACGGCGCGCCCGGCCTGCTTTATGGGCTGCGCCAAGGGCAGGGCTGGGCCTACCGTATGCCGGACGGTGCGACGGGCATGTTGCAGCTCGACCCCGTCATGCGCGCGGGCAATGGCGACTTCCTGCGCGATGCGGCGATCCGGGGTCTTGGTGTCGTCGTCGAACCGGATTTCATCCTTTGCGACGCCGTCCGGTCGGGACAACTGGTCGTGCTCCTGCCCGATCATGTTTTCGAAGCACCGTCCGTCTATGCCGTCTGGCCGCCGACGCGGCACTTGCCGCGGCGTGTCCGGGCGCTCGTCGAGCGGCTGTCCGACCGCTTCGGAGGCCGGGCGCCCTGGTCTTTGGACCTGTGACAGTGAGGAGATTGGCACAAAGCAAAAAGACAGAGCAAAAAAAGGAATGCATCGGTGCAGATCCAGCGGACGTTCGGTCTGTCCGGCTCCAGTCCCCCATCCCGGTCTTGATGCGGATGAGCTCCAGAGGAGACATCAGTCCTAGCCTCTATCTCCGGGGATGGCCATGAGGGCAGTCTCTGGAGGCCCTGCATTCGATAAACACCGCAATGAGGCGATTTGCGGAAACTGCATCCGGCTTGCGCCGAACCGGATCAGGCGAGGAGGGTTTCGACATCCTCGACGATGCGCTGGATCTGTACTGGCTTGTTGCGGATCAGCGGATCGTGATCGGCCAGCGCGTCGCGTACATCGGCGGCATTGCCGGTCAGGAACATGAAAGGCACGCCCTGGCGCGCCAGTTCGCGGGCGACGAATTCGGACGTGCCGCCGGTGACGTAGAAGTCGAGCAGAGCGCAATCCGGCGCATTGTCGTTATCGTTGAGCAGCTTCAAGGCTTCGGGAACGGAGGCGACAGGGCCGACAATGTCAAAGCCTGCGTCTTCCATGACACCTTCCATGTCGAGCGCGATGAAGGGATCGTCCTCCAATATCATCACGCGGTACGCCATGGGATGCCCGTTCGTCCTGGTTCGTGCCGGAAGTGACACAATAGCGAAATACCTGCCGATCTGACTCCGTTCCGGATTACTTGCCCAGAGATAACATCAATCAGGTTAATCTTCGGTTCCGTGCGGCGCCGAAGTCAGAATGCGGGCGGACGCTTTTCCATGAAAGCCGTATAGCCCTCCCGGAAATCGGTGCTGGAAAAGCCGTTCCGGAACAGGGTGCGCGTCTCGTCGCTCTGCTGCCGCTGGCCGGCGGCATAGGCGGCGAACAGCCGTTTCATCGCGCGGGCGCTCTGCGTCGATTGCGCGGCGAGCCCGGCGGCATATGTCGCGACTTCGGTCTCCAGCTCGTCAGGCTTGACCACCTTGTTGACCAGGCCCGTCTTCTCCGCCCGCTTCGCCTTGATGGTCCGCGCGCTGAACAGCATGTCCTTGGCATGGGGCGCGCCGATCGCCTCGACCAGACGCGCCAGATCCGAAAACGGATAGACGAGGCCGAGCCGCGCCGGCGTGATCGCGAAGCGCGCGGTATTGTCCGCGAACCGGATATCGCAGGCCAGCGCCAGTCCCAGCCCGCCGCCGACACAGGCGCCGCGGATCGATGCGACCGTCGGCACGGGGAAGGCCGCCAACGCGTCCAGCGCGGCCAAGATGTCGGCACTGATCCGCGCGCTCGACTCGGGCGTGGCATAGAGCGTGCCGAACTCGCTGATGTCGGCCCCGGCCGAAAAGTGCGCGCCCTCGCCCTGGACGATCAGGACCTTCGGCCCGGCGCGTTCCAGGTCGTCCAGCGTGCCGGGCAGGGCCGCCCACATGGCGGCCGTCACGGCATTGCGCCGCGCCGGTTGCGACAGGGTGAGGCGGGCGATCCGATCGTCGCCTATCTGAATGTCGAGCATGTCCGTCATGGGTTTGCGTCCTTTGGAAACGGAAGGGGGAAGCGTCTGCGTCGCTATAGAGGCTGCACCGGATTTTGCGATGCGATGTTTGGAGTTCGGCCAGACCGAAGGCGCTTAAAGGGAGCCGAAAAGCCTATCAGTAAAACTTATAAGCTGAGATAAGAAACTTATAGACCAATATAAGACAATATTCTAGATGGAATACCTCATGTAATATCCTGTCAGTGTGATTTGTGCCTGACAGTCGGCGTCATCCTTTCGGACGCGCGCTTCATGCATCTCGTACGGTCCCATATTCCGGTGTCACCATGCGGTTTTCGGCGGTGGCAAATCGGATGTTCCGTGAGGTTTCGCCGGCCTGGGAAAGCGCCCACTCTCGCCATTCGCCGACTGACAAGTCGGTCCCGACCCGCTAGCGGCGGACCGGGGAGGAACGCTCATGGACGGGAACGTCGTCATCATCGCGACACTGGTCGCCTACAAGATTTTGCTGCTGGGCATTGGGGTCTGGGCCAGCCGCCGGGTGGGGAGCGAAGGCGACTTCTTTCTGGCCGGGGAAGGCGGGCTGGGCGCATGGACGGCGGGGCTGTCCTACGCCGCCTCGACCTCCAGCGCCTGGGTGCTGCTCGGCTTCACGGGGATGGTGTTCACGCAGGGCCTCGTCGCGCTCTGGCTCGTGCCGGGGATCTTCGGCGGCTACGTCATGACCTGGCTGGTCATGGGGCCGCGACTGAATGCGGAGACGCGCGAGCGCGGCCATATAACGATCGTCGATTTCCTGACGTCCGATGCCGGGCGCTGGGCGCGTCTGATCGGCGGGGTTGCGGCTGCGTTGATCCTCTTCTGTTTCGTCTTCTACATCGCCGCGCAGTTCCAGGCGGCGGGCAATGCGCTCACCGAAGTGTTCGGGATGAGCGCTACCGAAGCCATCCTGCTCGGCGCGGCGGTGATCGTCGCCTATTGTCTGCTTGGCGGTTTCCTCGCCGCCTCGATCACAGATGCGTTGCAAGCGAGCGTCATGGTGATCGCCTGCCTGATCGTGCCCGTCGCGACCGTCACGGCCGCAGGCGGGCTGGGCCACGTGATCGACACGCTGCGCACAACCGAGGCGCCGGCCTTCTTCAGCCTGAGCGGCGGATCGATCGGCATGGCCGGGCTGGGCCTATCGATGGGCTTGCTCGGGACGGGTCTCGGCGCGCTGGGCCAGCCTCAACTGCTCAACCGGATCATGGCAGTGCGCAGCCAGACGGAGCGCCTGCGCGCGGCGTCCATCACAATGGGTTGGGGCGTGCTGATCTATAGCGGTCTCGTGGCGTTGGCGCTGTCGGGCCGCGCTATGGCCGTGGATACGGGCGGCGAAAGCCTGTTCTTCGCCGCCGCGCGCGAATATCTCCCGCCCGCCATAGCAGGCGTGGTCATCGCCGCCGTCCTGTCGGCCGTCATGTCCACGGTGGACAGCCTGCTGCTGGCGGCGGCATCCGCCGTGTCGCACGATAGCGGCCTGCGCTGGCGAACGCCGGGCCGGGCCCTGCTGATGGGACGCCTCGCCATGGTCGGAGTGGCGATGCTCGCCGTCGCGCTGACCGTGTTCGCGCCCAAGGACATCTTCACGCGGGTGCTGTTCTCGTGGGTCGCGCTGGGCGCGGCGTTCGGGCCTAGCTTGCTGACGCGCTGTCTCGGCTGGCACGTCAAGGGCGGCGCGGTCCTCGCCGCCATCGTCGCGGGCTTCGCGGTCGCCGTGATCGCCTACAACATCCCCGGACCTGTCGCCGAGATCGCGGAGAAATGGGTCAGCTGGGCCGTCGGCCTGCTCATCCTAGCGTGGGGCCGGAGGCGCTAGGGGCCATTACCCTTCATGCAGGGGTCCGTCATGTCGGGGTCTGTCGTGTGAGTGGCCGTGATGGGCGTCCGGACCGTGTTCGCTCATCGCATTGATCCGGGCCTTCTGCGCCGGGCTCAGCACCGTGTCGTAGGCCCGCGAATAATCGTCCCACGCCCGCAAGGCGGCCCCGTCCAGCCGTTCGGGCGACGGGCCGCCCGCAAGCACGGCGCGCAAACGGCCGGCGGCGTCGCGGCAGGCGGACATGATGGTGCGGTTCTGCTTACCCGACGTATCCGCGACCCAAGCCTTGGCTTCGTAGGTCTGTTCGCACCCGTCCGGTGTGGCGAGGTGCAGGCCGCGCGCCGCGGTGACGGACCGGCCCCGCCAATGGTCCGCCGTCAGGCCCAGCTTGCGGTAGGGGATCGTGCGGTCGTAATCGGCGAACAGGCCGTCCGGATTGTCCGTTTCGGTCCAGACATGGACCATGGCCAGGCGCGCCCGGTCGTCACCGCGCTTGAAATAGCGGTCCTTCAGCCAACGCTGCGCCAGCCCTCGGATGAAGGGACGTTCCTCCGTCGCGGCGTTGATGATGCCCACCATATCGTGCACGTGCCAACGGTCCTGCGGCCCGGCAAACCCGGCCGGAAGGGCATCGTCCGGTCCAAGCCGCACGACATAGGCGACGCCCGTCAGGGTCGGACCGGCGCCGAAATCGGCATAGATGAGATTGTTCGGACGGGAGAAATCGATCGGCTCGCCCGCGACGTAATCGTAGGCCGGATTCTCGATATAGTAATGGCGGCCCATCAGCGGTTCCTCGTCACCGAACGGTTTCCAGCCGTCGCGCTGGGCGACGTCGAAGTCGCGATAGCGGGCGGCCGCAGCGCGGACCTGCTCGATCTGGTCCGGCAGCAATTGCCGCCAATTCGCGGGTTCCGGTTCGGCCGTGACCGGCGCGCGCGGCGCGCTCGGCAACTGGATCGGGGCGCTCTGGCAGGCTGCCAGACCGAGTGCGACAGCAAGGCTGAGAAGCGGGGTTTTCATGTTGGATCTCATCGGGTGAAGGTAGAGGGCAAGGCAAAGATCATGACCGGCAATTCGCCCGGGACGCCTGAACGGTCCTTGAACGAACACTGAATTGTTGCTCCGGAACCGCTTCTGCGCCAAGTCGTTGTTTTGCGGAAGTTAAAATCCGGAGCCTGAATGGACGATCCTTCAATGCCTGCCGCCCGATACCGCGTCGGCGTGATGCGCGCGCAATTGGGCGAAGGCGACCCGCAGGGCTTCACCGAACTGGTGGACGGCGCGCTGAAGCGTTTTTCGCGCGATATCGCCGACCAGTTGCCGGACCTGTCCGTCGAGACCTCGACCTTCTCCACGCCGCACCTGGTGCCCGAAGGCGGCGGCTACAATGCACTGGATTTCGTGCAGCTCGGATTGGGCGAGAAGGCCGAGCGCGGGCTTTCCTTCCTGATCATCGTCACCGATGTGGACCTGTCGCCATCCAAAACGTCATATACTCTGGCTCTGCCATCGCGCATCACCAATATCGCGCTGGTCACGACACGGCGCCTGAACCCGGATTTCTGGGGCGAGACGCGCGACACGGACCGGGCGCGCGAGCGCCTGTCCACCGTGCTGATCCATGCGTTCGGCCATTTGCTAAATCTGAACCACTCCGATGAACCGAACAATGTCATGGCGCCGATCAAGGGCGTGGAGACGCTGGACCGGATGACCGAATTCACATCGGAACAGCTGAGCGAGATCCGCGAGACCCTGCCGCGCGAAGCTTTCGACCAATCCACGCGGTCCAGCAAATTCGGCTTTGCGGCGGCTACGATCGGTCGCCGCCTGCCGTCCATCCTGCACGCCGTATGGCGGGCCAATCCGATCAAGCTGGTCGGGCGGATGCCGACCATGTTGGCGACGGCGTTCTCGGTGATCGCGCTGCTGCTGTTCGGTGCCGAAATCTGGGACTATGCGGCGATGGCCAGCACCGCCCAGGTCACGGGGTTGACGTTGATCAGCTTTGCCATCGGCACGTTCGTGCTCTACCGCGCCTTTTCTTTCGCGCCCGTCTCCGCGCGCGACGGGCGCACCATGGAATCGACCATCGTGACGTCGGCGGCGACCCTGATCACCCTGTTCCTGACTCTGCTGGTCATGTTCGCCCTGTTCGCCGGGCTGATGTTCTTCTTCGCCGCGACCATCTTTCCCGAACCGCTGATGGAAAGCTGGCCGACGGTGGAGGATGCGAGCTCCCTCGGCGATCACCTGCGCCTGTCGGCCTTCCTCGCCGGGCTCGGCGTGCTGTCCGGCTCGCTCGGCGGATCGGCGGATTCGCGCTCCGTCGTGCGCCGCGTCCTGTTCATGTCCGATGAAATCTGAGCCTCAGGACGCCGAACAGGTCGCGACCGAGCGGCCCGACGTCACCGGACAGGTGGACGCCAACCCGTCTTTGTTCACGGAGAAGCTGGACGGCTGGCTCGACGCGTTGACCTACGCCCTGCCCAATCTGGCCTTCGCGCTGGTTCTGCTGTTGTTGGCTTGGCTCCTCGGCAAGGGGGTCGACGCGCTCGTCCGGCGCCGTCTCGCCGCGCGCAACCGCGAAGATCTGGGCCAGCTGATGGGAAGCCTGCTGAAATGGGGCCTGATCGCCGGAGCGCTGGCCTTCGGCGCGACCCTGGTCTTCCCCAGCTTGATGCCGGCCGACCTGTTCGCCGGGCTGGGGCTGGGGTCGGTCGCGGTCGGTTTCGCCTTCAAGGACATCCTGCAGAACTGGCTCGCCGGTCTGCTCCTGCTGGTCCGCCGCCCGTTCGAGCCGGGCGACCAGATCGAGGTCGGCGACTTCGAGGGCACCGTCCAGCATATCGAGACGCGATCGACCATGATCCGCACCTATGACGGCCAGCGCGTCGTCATTCCCAACAGCGAAGTCTACGGCGACGCCGTGCTGGTCAAGACCAATGCGGATCTGCGCCGAAGCGAGGTCGATTTCGAGGTCGGCTTCAAGGAAAGCGTCGGTGATCTGCGCGAAATGCTGATGGCGGCGATGCAAGGCGCGGACGGCGTCGTCGCCGAACCTGCACCGGACGTGCTGTCCTGGAACATGCAGGCGACCGCGCTCGTCATCCGCTGCCGCTGGTGGAGCCGGGCTTTTCGCGCCGACGTGGTCGAAACCCGCGCCCGTGTCATCGAAGCCCTGCACGACACGCTGATCGAACACGGCGTCAGCCGACCGCTGGAGGTGGAAGTGCATCTGGACGGCAAGGCCGGAGCCGCGGACATTCCGATCGGTCTGCGTGGGGAGACGCCGAACCGCTCGCGCTAGTCGCTGTTGGATGATCGTGCGGGGTCTTCCGAACTAATATTGGAGATCGCCCGCAACTCCGCTCCCTCATCCCGGATTTGCTCCGGGATCGATCTTCGAGCGAAAGCCCGCTCAGGCCGCGTCCATGCCCACATCGAAGTTCGGCGCGCTGTGCGTCAGGGCGCCGACGCTGATGATGTCCACGCCGGTTTCCGCAATGCCGCGCACCGTGTCGAGATTGACACCGCCCGAGGCTTCCACGGTCAGCCGATCCATGTCGAAGCTGCGCAAGACGAGCTGGGCTTCGCGCAACGTGTCCAAGTCCATATTGTCGAGCAGCACCACATCGGGGCGGTAGGTCAGGACTTTCTTGAGCTGGGCGACCGTGTCCACTTCGACGCTGACCATGCTCATATGGTCGCGCCGCTCCATCACCGTGGTCAGAGCTTCGTGGATGCCGCCGGCCAGCGCGATGTGGTTGTCCTTGATCATGATGGCGGCAGACAGGCTTTCGCGGTGGGCGTAGCCGCCGCCGGCCAGCACGGCGCGCTTTTCCAACGCGCGCAGGCCCGGCGTGGTCTTGCGCGTCGCGGCGATGCGAGCGCCGGTGCCCTCGACCGCAGCGACATAACGCGCGGTCAGCGTCGCGACCCCGCTCATCCGGCCGAGGAAGTTGAGCGCGACCCGTTCCGCCGACAGCAAGGACCGGCTCGGCCCGTCCACGCGCGCGACAATATCGCCCGCGCTCACCGCGCCGCCGTCACTGATCTGGACGCTGAAATCCATGGCCGGATCGACCAGACGATAGGTCAGTTCCGCCGCATCCATTCCGGCGATCACCCCGTCTTCGCGCGCGCGCATCATGAGCGATCCGGTCGCGGCTTCAGGCACGAGCAGGTTCGCCGTCACGTCCCCCGACACACCGAAATCCTCGGCCAGCGCGCGCCGGACGATGGGTTCGATGACGGTGCGGGGCAGGGGCGGTAGGTTCGGCATGAGCGCGTCCTATCCGGTCGGAAAGGGCACGTCGAGGCCGACCGCGTTCAGCACGCTCCAGCCTTCCAGCGCGATCAGCAGCTCGGTCGTGCGCGCCGGATCGTTCAGCCGCGCCGCGACCCAGTCGCGATAATGCTCCGCGATGGCCTGTCCGATCTCCCGCGACAGGGCGTCGCCGCGCAGCGCATTGGCGGCGAGTTCCAGGAACACGGCGACGGAACTGTCGAACAGGCCGTTCTCCATGGCCATGCCGATCACGGCCATGAGCCGTTCCGCCGCGACCGGCTCCGCCGGCAGGGCGCTGTCGAGCATTGCCATGTTGCGGTCCGCGATCTCGCGCAGGGCCGCCTCCATCACGCCCGCCTTGGAGCCGTAATGATAGACTAGCATGCGGTCGGACGTGCCCGCCGCCTTCGCCATCGGCCGCAGGCTGGACGCCGCCATGCCGTGCGCCAGCACATAGTCGGCCAGCGCGTCCGTATGTTGGCGTTTCTCTATGGCCGAGCACTTTCAGGATTGACGTGTCTGTAGCAGGCGCTACATACGTAGCACCCGCTACATATGGAGGCTCTCATGGATCGCAAACTGACATTCATCGTCTATGGCATCATTGTCTGGCTGATCGGCGTGGCGCTGATCCGGTTCCTCCATCCTATAGCCTATCCGAACCTGGCATTGCACCTGCTGATGCTGGCGGTCGCCGTGCTGGCCGCGCCGCCGACCCTGATCGCCATCGCCAGGCTTACGGGTCGGACGCGCCACGACATGCTGGTCCCGATGGCGATCATGGCGATGCCGTCCATGATGATGGACGGGCTTGCCATCACGTTCGACGCGATGGGGGTGAGCCACATCTATGCCGAGACGCCGCTTTACAGCGCCTATTCAGGCGGGGTGTTGTTGGTCGCGTTCTGGGCGTTGTTCCTGTTCTCGCTGCTGTGGCATCGGAAGGCTGTGTGAAGCCTCGCAAAGCGAGACTACCCTTCACTCCAACCTCTCATAGGTCAGATAGCTCGACCGGCTCGCCGCATCCGCGTCCGGAAAGTCCTCCCGGAAATGACCGCCACGACTTTCCTCGCGCGCCAGGGCGGCGGCGGCGATCATATGGCTGGCGATGAGCGGGTTGGCGCGGCCGACCTGGTCGATCAGCCCGCCGATGATGTCGATCAGCCGGTTCAGACCTGCCGCATTTCGGCGCACGCCGCAATGTTCGGTCATGGAGTGTCGAAGCGACTGGCTCACCTCCGGTCCCATAGACAGCCAGGGCTGGATCCGAACCCCTTCGGCCCGGCGTTCCACCGGGTCGGCCTCGTTGATGTGCGCAGCGGCGCGGCCCCCGAACACCACGGCTTCCAGCAGGCTGTTGGACGCGAGCCGGTTCGCGCCGTGCAGCCCGGTCGCCGCGCATTCCCCAACCGCGTAAAGGCCGGGCAGGGAGGACCGCCCATCCTCGTCCGTCGCCACGCCGCCCATATGGTAATGCACGGCGGGCGCGACGGGGATGAGGTCGGTGCGGGGATCTATCCCGGCGCTCATGCAGCTCTCGAACACGGTCGGAAACTCGTCCGGAAAGTGTGCGCCGATGCTGTCGCGGCAATCGAGGAAAGGTGGCCGGCCGGCCTGGATCTCGGCGAAGATGGCGCGGGCGACATCGTCGCGCGGGGCCAGTTCGCCCTGCGGGCTGTAGCGGTCCATGAAGCGCCGCCCGTCCGCATTGACGAGGGTCGCGCCTTCGCCGCGCAGTGCCTCGGTCGCCAGCGGGGCCGGATCGCGGCCGATGTCGATGGCGGTGGGGTGGAACTGCACGAATTCCATGTCGCGCAAGGTCGCTCCGACGACCGCCGCCATGCCCAGCGAATCGCCTCGGGCCGTGCGCGGATTGGTCGTGACGGAAAACAGCCCGCCGATCCCGCCGGTCGCCAGCACGGTCGTGTCCGCCTCCACGGACAGCAGGGCGCCGTCGTCGCGCCGCGCCAAAGCGCCTGCGATCCCGCCTTGCGCGTCCAGCAGCAGGCTTTCCGCGCGCCAGCCGATCAGCCCTTCGACATGGTCGGCGTCCTGGGCGCGCCGCACCATGACGTTGATGATTTCGCGCCCGGCCGTGTCGCCTTTCACGCGCGCCACGCGCGGCAGCGAGTGGGCGGCTTCGAGCGACAGATAGAGCTCTCCGGCATCGGAGCGGTCGAACGGCACGCCCATCGCTTCCAGATCGCGCACCCGCGCCGCGCCTTCACCGGCGACCAGACGCGCAATGGCCGGATCGACCAGACCGTCGCCTGCCGCGACCGTGTCCAGGGCGTGGCTTTCCGCGCTATCGTCGGATGACAGGGCGGCCGCGATGCCGCCCTGCGCCCAGGCCGACGCCGCCCCTTTGGACGACCGGCGCGAGGTCAGCACATAGACGGGCCGGGGTGCCAGCTTCAGCGCCAGGTAAAGCCCGGCCAGCCCGGCGCCGACGACCAGCACCGCGCCGGCGGGCAGGCGTTTGCGGTCGAGTGATCCGATAGCGGTGATCAAGGCGGTTCCTTCAAGAATCTGTCATCGCCGCCTAGACGATGGCTGCTTGCGAGGAAAGCGCGATGCCCTACACGGGGCCCATGCAGCTTTACGACTATCTCCCGTCCGGCAACGGCTACAAGGTCCGCTGGGTTTGCGCGCAGCTAGGCCTGGACCATGCCCGATGCGAGGTCGATATCCATGCGGGCGAAACCCATACGGAGGAGTTCCTGGCGATGAATCCGGCTGGTCAGATCCCGCTTCTCGTCCTGGATGACGGCCGCACGCTGTCGGAGAGCAACGCCATCATCCGCTATCTCGCCGATGGAAGCGATCTGGTGCCGCGCGATCCGTACGACCACGCGAAGATGCTGCAATGGCAGTTCTGGGAACAATACCGTCACGAGCCCGCCATCGCCGTGGCGCGGTTCATCGTGAATTATGAGGCGAAAGGCCGGGCCAACGAACTGGCCGCCCTGATGCCCAAGGGCGAGGCGGCCCTGTCGGTGATGGAGACGCATCTGTCCGGTCGCGACTGGTTCGTCGGCAGGGATTGTTCGCTCGCCGATGTGTCGCTCTATGCCTACACCCATGTCGCGGAAGAAGGCGGGTTCGACCTGGGCGATTATCCGGCCGTGCGCGCCTGGTTGGACCGGTTTGCAAGACGGCCCGGACACATCGCCATCACGGACACGCCCAACACTTGACGCCTTTTATGCGTAGATAGCCTATGATGACCCTGTTTTCCCAAAAACGACTCGGATTTCTGACCCTGCCGGGGATGGCCGTGATCCTGCCCCTGGTTCTGGCTGGCTGCTCGGCGGCCGGGGTGCTCAACGGCGTCACGCCGTCCTCGACTTTCGACCGCGATCGGAACGTCGCCTACGGCGAGGCGGAACGGCAGGTGCTAGACGTCTACCGCGCGGAGGACCCGGACGCCGAAGCGCCCGTCATCGTCTTCGTCCATGGCGGCGGATGGACGCGCGGGTCCAAGGACATGTACAAATTCGTCGCCGAGGGCTTCACCAAGGACGGTTTCGACGTGGTCGTGCCCAATTACCGCCTCTATCCCCAGGCGACCTATCCCGACATGATCGCGGATACGGGGTCGGCCATACGCAAGGCCACGGACCTCTTTCCCGGACGGATGCTCGTGCTGACGGGGCACTCGGCCGGAGCCTACAATATCCTGATGGCCGCGCTGGCGCCCGATCTGTCGGGGCTTGCCGTCTGCGACCGCGTGGCGGGGCTGGTCAGCCTGGCGGCGCCGACCGGGGCCTACCCGATGACCGATGCGCCCTATACGTCGATATTCCCCGAGCGCTTCACCGGACGGGACGCGCCATTGGCGCGTGTGGAAGACCGGGTCGCCCTGCCGCCGGTCATGCTAGTCAATGGCCGCGCGGATGAGACGGTCGGGTACCGCAACGCCGAAGCGTTGGCGGCGGCCATCGGGGCGGTGGGCGGATCGGTCACCCTGTCGCTCTATGACGGCATGAACCATATCGATCCGGTACGGGTCCTGTCGCGCCATTTCGATGATGACAGCCCATTGAAGCGCGACATGATGCGTTTCATCGACGGGCTCGGTTCGGACCGCGGCACATGCGCGCCCTGATCGGCATTGCCGTCGGTCTGGCCGCCTGCCGGGCAGACGCGACCGAACCGGTTTGCAAACGCATCCTGTTCGAAGACGTGGCGCACATCGTCTGCGACGTGGCGCGAGACGCCCGCATCAGCCTGCATCTGCGTGGCGAAGACGGCGAAACGCTGGGCCGGTTCGACGCGGTCGCCGCGCAGCTGGACGGGCCGGCTCTCATGATGATGAATGGCGGCATGTACCACGCGGATCGTGCGCCCGTCGGTCTTTACATCGAGGATGGAGACACCGTCACGCAACTGGTGACACAGGCGGGGCCGGGCAATTTCGGACTGCTGCCCAATGGCGTGTTCTGGAACGACGGAGAACGAGCCCATGTCACCGAAACGCTGGCGTTCGACGCGACGGACGCGGAGCCGGACTTCGCGACGCAGTCGGGACCGATGCTGGTGATCGACGGGGCGCTGCATCCACGCTTCCTGCCGGACAGCGACAGCCGCAAGCGCCGCAACGGCGTCGGCATCGCCGGGGAGCGGGTGGTCTTCGCGATCAGCGACGCCCCCGTGACGTTTTACCATTTCGGCCGGTTGTTCCGGGATGCGTTGGGCGCGGACAATGCGCTTTATCTGGACGGATCCATCAGCCGGATCCGCGCGCCGGAGCTGGGCCGGGACGAGGGGGGCGGCATGCTGGGACCGGTCATCGCCCTGACCGCCGAACCCGATAGGCCTTAGCCGGCGAGCCGCATCTGTTCGGCAGCGCCGATATCGTAGGCTTTCAGCCCGTCCAACAGCCGGTTCAGATCACAGGCGTGCCCGTCGTCGGCGATGCAATAGCCCATCGGATGTCCGGGGAAGCTGCGAAGGCGCGTATGCCGGGCCATCACCATGTCGCAGCGCACATGTCGGGTGTCGCGCAGGATGCGCTTGTAGAGGGCGCGAACGGTTTCCTCGTCGCCTTCGAGGAATTGGAGGATCGTTTCGCCGGACAGGACAAGCACGCCGGTCAGGGCGCGTTCCCGATTGAACCGGCGGGACCGGACCGCGATGTCGCGCACGCCATCGCGCGTCAGTCCGGTCGCGGGGTTGGATAGATAGATGAGCTGGAACACGATGTCTCCCACGTTCGAACGACCGGATCCCCCTTACAATCTCCGCTTGCATTGTTGTGAGTCCAGTCTTGCCACGGACTCCTTGATGCGCCGTTAATCGCGTGAGCATGGATTATTAAGCTAACACCTTCCCTTTGCGGGACACGCCCGTTAGCGCCGGACGCGTGAGCATCGAATCCACACCCGGCCCGGTACGGTTGCAATCGCTGCAGGCCTTGCGCGCCGTCGCGGCCCTGCTGGTTGTCGTCTTCCACGCCGCCGCGATCTGGCGGGAGGCTGTCGGTGCGGATGTTTTCCGCGGACCTTGGGACCAGGGCTGGGCCGGAGTCGACCTGTTCTTCGTCATCAGCGGCTTCGTCATGGTCTGGGTGGCGGGCGAGCGGCCGGCCGGGCCGCGCATAGCCGCGCGTTTCCTGTTCGACCGCGCCACGCGGGTCTATCCGCTCTGGTGGGTCTTCTGCGCGGTGATGGCGGGATATTTCCTGTGGGTCTACGGCCAGCCCGCCGCACCGGCGCCCGCCGCTGCGACGACAGCCGGGCCAGGATGGCTGACCTTCCTGCGCTCCATGGCGCTGTGGCCGCAGGGGCAGATGCCGGTGCTGCCGGTCGGATGGACGCTGAGCTACGAGCTGGCTTTCTACGCCCTGTTCGCGGCCCTGTTGTGGCTGCCGCCGCGTTGGCGGCCCTGGGCGCTGGGACTATGGGGCGCCGTGCTTGCCTTGCGCTGGGGCTGGGGGGCGGTGGCGCCGGGATTGCCGCATGATTGGCTCGGCACGGTCCTCGACCCGCTCTGCCTGGAGTTCCTGTTCGGCGCGGGTGTGGCCTACTGGCTGCGCCGCAGAGCCTTGCCCGCACCCGCCGCCATCGGCGCCCTGGCCGCCGGGACCGTTCTGTTCGCGGTCGCCATGACGGTGCTCGCCGATACGGGCAGCGGCCTGACCCAGACCGCCCGCATTCTCCATTTCGGCGTGCCGTCCGCCCTGATCCTGCTGGGCGCGGTCGGATGGGAGCGGGTAGGGCGCGCCCGGCAGCCCGGCTGGCTCCTGCGCATCGGCGATGCCTCCTACACGCTCTATCTGGCCCACTTCATCCTGCTGCTGGCGCTCAAGCGCGCCTGGATCGCGGCCGGATGGGGCGAGGTGACCGGCCCCGCCGCCTTCGCCGCCTTCGTGCTGATCGGCACGGCGCTCAGCGTCGCCGCCTCGCTCCTCCTCTACCGCGCGTTGGAACGCCCGCTGCTGCGATTGGCGCGCGCGCCCCTTGCCAAACGCTCGGCTGCACGTCAGATGTAGAGCCATCCGAGGGGCACCGCGGCGGTCCGGCTTCATCTCCCAGAAGGGGCCGGAATTTTCGATGAAATCGAAAATAGCGAAGGTGCCGCGACTTTCAGATTGCGGATCGCGCATAGCGCGACGACGCGGCAGGGAACGCGGCACTCCAGACTCCGCCACGGTCGAGACGCACCCTTTGAACTTGATCCCCGATGAAGGGGCGGAAGGACGGATATGGAACGGGTGGCCGACCCCGGAAACGATGTTGACCCGTCCGGATGGCCGGAGGGTATCGACCTGCATCTGGGTGAGCGCATCGTGTGGGCGCAAACCGGATCCGGCAATGCCGCCATGCCGTCCAGGCGCACAGTCGATATGCCCTTGTGGCAGCAGAACCTGTCCCCTCTGACGTCCGCCGTGCTCGTGCTTGTGGGTCTGGCCGCGGCCTTGACCATACGCGTCTTCGAGCTGACCGGACTTGCGCAAAGCGTCGTCTCCGTCGTGGCGTTTACCGCCATATTCCTGGGCGGAGGCTATTTCATCGAACGCCTTTTCCAGGTTTCGGGACTCGCCACGGCACTGGTCGGCCGAACCCGCACTTTCCTGTCCTGCGTCATCACCGACCGGCGCATCCTGCTGATCAACGACGACAAAGGTCACACGGTGTCGCTGCCCCGCAACCGCGTGACCTCGATCAAGCCCGGCTATGCCGAAGGCGCGCCGGCCCTTCTGTTCCGCCGCGACGGCTCGCGCGACACATTCGCCTTCATCAGCCCCATCGACTTCACGCCTGCGCTCCGCGCGCTCGACCGCTAGAGGATACCCCATGAACAAGCCCATCGACCAGTCCCAATTCGTCACGCCGACCGTCACGACCGGACCGCTGCCCGCGTCCGAGAAGGTCTACACGGCACCCGCCGCCGATCCGACCTTGCGCGTCCCGCATCGGCTGATCTCGCTCCACCCGACGGCGGAAGAACCGCCCGTGCCGGTCTACGACACGTCCGGGCCCTACTCCGATGCCAATGTCAAAATCGACGTGGAAGCGGGCCTGTCGCGGCCCCGGACGGAATGGGTCAAGGCCCGCGGCCATGTGCGCGAATATGACGGCCGCGACGTCAAGCCCGAAGACAATGGCAACGCCACGGGCCGCTATCTCGCCCGCGAATTCCCCGTCCGCCATCGCCCGCTCGTCGGCGACGGCACGGGTCCGGTGACGCAATACGAATACGCCAAAGCCGGGATCATCACGAAGGAGATGATCTACGTCGCCGAGCGCGAGAACCTGGGCCGCCAGCAGGCCGTGGACGGCGCGCAAGACCGCGTGGACGCTGGCGAGAGCTTCGGCGCGGATATTCCCGCCTTCGTCACGCCCGAATTCGTGCGCGACGAGATCGCGCGCGGTCGCGCCGTCATCCCCGCCAACATCAACCACGCCGAGCTGGAGCCGCAGATCATCGGCCGCAACTTCCTGGTCAAGATCAACGCCAATATCGGCAACTCCGCCGTGGCCTCATCCGTCGAGGAAGAGGTCGAGAAGATGGTCTGGGCGACCCGCTGGGGCGCGGACAATGTCATGGACCTGTCCACGGGACGCAACATCCACAATACGCGCGAATGGATCATCCGCAACGCGCCCGTTCCGATCGGCACGGTCCCGATCTATCAGGCGCTGGAGAAGGTGAACGGCGTCGCCGAAGACCTGACCTGGGAAGTATACCGGGATACTTTGATCGAGCAGTGCGAGCAGGGGGTGGACTATTTCACCATCCATGCCGGTGTGCGGTTGGCCTATATCCACCTGACCGCCGACCGCGTCTGCGGCATCGTCAGCCGGGGCGGATCGATCATGGCGAAATGGATGCTCGCCCATCACGAGGAGAGCTTCCTCTACACGCGGTTCGAAGAGATCTGCGACATCATGCGGTCCTACGACGTGACGTTCAGCCTCGGCGACGGCCTGCGCCCCGGCGCGGTCGCGGACGCCAATGACCGCGCGCAGTTCGCGGAGCTGGAAACGCTGGGCGAGCTGACACAGATCGCCTGGAAGAAAGGCTGCCAGGTCATGATCGAAGGGCCGGGCCACGTGCCGATGCACAAGATCAAGGTGAACATGGACAAGCAGCTGCGCGAATGCGGCGAAGCGCCCTTCTACACGCTCGGCCCGCTCACGACCGACATCGCGCCGGGCTACGACCACATCACGTCGGGCATCGGCGCGGCGATGATCGGCTGGTTCGGCACCTCCATGCTCTGCTACGTCACGCCCAAGGAACATCTCGGCCTGCCCGACCGCGACGACGTCAAGGTCGGCGTCATTACCTACAAACTCGCCGCCCACGCCGCCGACCTCGCCAAGGGCCACCCCGCTGCGCAAGTAAGGGACGACGCGCTCTCCCGCGCCCGGTTCGAGTTCCGCTGGGAAGACCAGTTCAACCTGTCACTCGACCCGGAAACCGCCCGCGACTACCACGACCAGACCCTCCCCAAGGAAGCCCACAAGACCGCCCACTTCTGCTCCATGTGCGGCCCGAAGTTCTGCAGCATGGAGATCACGCGCGAAGTGCGGGAATATGCGGCCGGGCTGGGGGAGAATGAGCGAAAGGCATTGGGACTGGAGAATGAGGCCGGCAAGACCGCGGAGGAAGGGATGTGGGAGATGTCGGAGCGGTTTAAAGATAGAGGTGGAAAGCTGTACAGTTGAGCTATCAGCAAAACCTTTTTGTGTTTGCTCGAAATGCAAGTTTAAATCAAACATAACTCTAGAGGTGTTCAAACGTAAGTATTTTAAATGTTATTTGAGATTTTATATTATTAAATAGCTTCGATCTTAGTCGAAGTTGGTGTCAAATATGAGTTAACTGACTCTAATTCTAAAGTTAATGTGGTCAGTAAGTCTGATCAACGCGTTTGTTGTCTCTTGAAGCTTCCATGTCGCTGACTAGAATAATATTCAAAATGATAGTTACCTGCTATTAGCGCGATATGAGTAGAAAAAATATATCCAAAAGGTAAAAGAAGCAATGTAAGTCGTCCTATCCAATTAACCTGATCGTTCCATATGAAATAGTGTGCCAGTGCGAGTATAATAGTTAAAGAGCCCGTTATTTTATAAACTTTACGGGCATATAGTTCGGATTTCGGATCACCCATAACATAACTTATTGGAGATAAGATTCCTAAGGGTTTAAAAACAGTAAATTCTTTATCTGTAGTTTTAAATGCCGTATTCATAATAAATATCTAATATATAGCTAATTTCTATCTTGGCCTATAGACATTTAAGAGCCATTGATCAAAAGATACGATTGCGTTCCCCGTGTATTCAATTGCGCGAGTTACATCTCCAGGGATTTGAGCTATTTCTTCAAGCGTTGAATACAATTCGAACTCTTGAGTAATGGCTACAGATAGCACTACTGCACCAGGCAGCTGTATAAAAGGAGAGGTCAAAGCAATCACGCCGGCTCCGACTATAATATCCCCTAAGGCATTAATAACGTTTTCTGCGCTTCCCGAATTTAAAGCAACGAGCACGTCTGCAACATCACCGGCGGAATTTATTGTTTTTAAAGCTTTAAGTACATCAGTTGTCTTAAAGAATCTATCTCCTATTTTGATCTCGGAAACTTTGTCTTTGGCCGTTTCGACAATGGCTTCGAGTACCTTGGCAAGATTTTTAGCATCGCTCAGGTCATGATTATCTTTTTGCGGGGGGCTTTCATAATACCAGTCACCCGATTCATAATCTAGCGTGTCTAAACCGGTGTCCCAATTTATGAACAAGCTATGCGTTCCAGCATATCCACCATATGTTCCTGTTGCGATTACAGCATCGCGTTCCATGTCTACAAATGCTTGAAATTCCTCGTCGCTCCAGCGACCATCCGCGTCTGTGTCAGCGGCGGCAAAGGTATCTTCAGAGATAGAAGGGAAACTCGCTTGCAGCTCTTCAAAAGATACATATCCGTCGCCGTCTGCATCGAGATTTCCCATAGCAACACCTTATAATGTATCCTTGTAGTAGCTCATTATACAACATCAGTAATGTTTTGAAAATAGCTAATGTCTGATGCTGGGCTCTAAAGATGCTTGTCTTAGAATTTTAAAGGCTGCTTTATTTTAAAGGCATCGTTCCGTTGATGCTATCTATTGAATATTTTATAGTTTTTGCTGGAGCAGTAACTTTTATCATGATCCGTCACCCTATCACTACCTCGTTTGTCTATCATGATAGATGTCTGCGACTAAGCCTTATAGGTTTTGTCGATAGCGATTGTGAGCGGAGTCCAGATAGCTGCCAAGCAACCTTTCTGGCTTTTTAGAGCTCCACCTTAATCAGGTCTTGATCCCGACTTTCGTCGGGGTGAGCGGAGTAGGGATGGGATATCGTTCTAAATCTTCCGCTCATTCTGGCGGACGCCGGAATCCAGGATTACCCTCTTCATGCTGACCTCCGGCTTCTGCACCTACATCGCCACGAACAAGCGGAACGGCACGCTCTATACCGGTCACACCGACGATATCGGGATGCGGGGTCTCCAGCATTTGCACGGCACGTTCGACGGGTTTTCCAAGCGATATGGGTGCAGGCATATCGTCTGGTTTGAGGAGCATGTGTCGCGGGACGAGGCGTTCGTGCGCGAGCGGCGGATCAAGGAATGGCGGCGGAGCTGGAAGCTGGAATTGATCGAGCGTTTCAATCCGCATTGGATCGATGTGCTGGCGTCTCCGGTTTGGCCGCTGCCGGATGCGCAGGTGTTTCCGGAGTTTTATGAGCGATGTCTAACGTTTGCGCTTCCCCGGTAGCTGGATCCCGACTTTCGTCGGGATGAGCGGGAAATAGATGCGCTTATCTTCGCTTTCGACCGTCCGTCCATAAACCCATCCTCGCCTATCCACGCGAAGGGGCGGGCGTAGCCTCTTGTTTCTCCCGCCTTTCCGAAAAAGTTCGACAATCATATCCTTGCCACCGCCCTTTGCCCCTATTTTCACTCCCGTCCACTGCGCGGCACGGGGAGAGGTACGAGCTCTTCGGGTGCGGTGGATGGATGAGCGAGGGCTTCGGGGCCCGTGGCGGACGAAAATGGAGGACGGGACGCTCTGGGTGCGTATTTCCGGCCTCTTCCGCATCGCTTCCCGGCTGAGGCGCGTGGACCGTGGTGTAGCAGACCACCGACCCGCACCCCGGTCGGGGCGGCGGATCCCCGGGGCGGGACTGAGGTGCGATCGTACCGCGCGGATGTCCCTTCCGATCCTCGTCGACCCTGTCGCTGGCCGGTTTCGACCGCGTTAGCGCTTAAGATCCCGGGGCGGGTTTCGTTTTCGAACCCGATCCGGGGGAGGCCGCGGCGCCCCCAAAAGGGGTCAATCGCGACCGGCGTGAGACAGGGGATCGGCGACAGAGCGGAGCTTGGTTCGTTCGACCGCGCGGGCGTCGTCCCAAGCGTAAAACGGTAACTCTTCTGTTCTTCCATCGCTGGGAGGACGCCCGCGCCCCGTGCCACTCCCGATGGGAGCCAAGGCACCGACCGCACTCCCGCCGGGCCAGGCCGCCCGGTCGCACCTGAGGTCGTGTCCGATGATAGCATGTCGCAGACCACACACCACAAACCACGCACCACCGAGTGCGGGCGACGCGCCGCCCGTCCAACCTTACCCATCCTGTAAGCCCTCACCCCGGGTCGAGGAAAGGGAGACAGGGGAATGATGGGGCGTCGTGCACATACTGAACGATTGTCATCTTCGTCGGTGCCTTTAAGGTTGGCGAGTTCAAGAAAAGGGGATTTTGCATGACCAGATCATTCATGCTCGGCGCGATGATCGTCGGAGCGATGGCGACCTATCCGCTGGCGGCGGCGGACGAGACCGAGGCGGCCGACGCACCCGTCCATCCGGTCGTGGCCGCGATGGCGGAACTGAAGCCGCTCATGGGCGAATTCGTCGTGACCGGGACGCAGAACGAGGCGGACGGGTCCGTCACCCCCCACGTGCCGAGCCGGGCCACGGGCGAGGCGACGGTCGGCAAGGTGGGGCTGTTGCTGAAGACGGCGGTGAATGCGGGCTATGGCCAGCCCATCACGACCCATGTCACGCTCGCCTACGACCAATATCGGAATGTCTACCGGATCGCCGTGCTCGACAATATGAGCGGCCTGCTCGACATCTATGAAGGCACGGTCGAGGACGGCGTGCTCAGCGCGGACAATCTGCGCACCGATACCTATTACATGAACGGCGACATGAAGGTCCATTTCCGCCTGGTCTGGGACATGACCGGGCCGGTCATCGACTATGACGTCGATGCCAGCATCGATGGCGGCGAGACCTGGATGCCCTACATGATGATGGAAATGACTCCGACCGACACCTAACCCAGCGCGATCCGTCCGCCGGTCGGCGTCAAGGTCGTCGTGCGGATGACCGTGGAGCGCCGGGACGGGGCGAGCACGTCGCCCGAGGCGACGAAGTCGGCGCGGCCTGTCTCCCGGGTCAGCACGACGCGGACATAGCCCTGGTGGAAATTGTCGGTCCAGACGACTTCGGGCAGCGCGGTTTCGAAGTGCCGGTCGAGCGCGGCGGAGAGTGCTTCGCCGTAGCCGCTCTCCACGAAGTCGCCGGGTGAGGACACGCCCGCCGTGCCCAGCTCAACGCCCATCGGTGTGCCCGAGGCGTCGGACAGATCGTTGATCCAGAAACTGTGGCTGTCGCCCGTCAGGAAGACGAGATCGCGGGCGCCTGCGCCTGCGGCCAGATCGTAGACCCGCTCGCGCGCCGCCGGATAGCCGTCCCACGTGTCGGTGTAGAAGGGCAGGCCCCAGCGCCCCTTCCAGGCCACATGGGCGAAGGCTTTGCGGGCGGCCTCGGTCTCGAATGTTGACGGTTTGGCCGCGAGCGGGGTTACGTCCGGGACCAGCATGCGCGCGATCGGGCTGGCATTGCCGATCAGGCGCCAAGGCTGGCCGTCGCGTGTGGACGCGGTGAGCGCGTCGCCGAGGAAGGCGTGCATCTCGTCCGACAGCATGCGGCGGTCGGGGTCGTTGACCACGTCGGCCATGAAGCGGTCGCGCGACGCGGCGTCGGTGATGCGGTCTTCCCAGTCGCCATAGTCGATCTGCTCATGGCGGCCCGTATGGCGCGATTCCAGCGTGACGAGTGTCGCCAGATCGCCGAAGCGGTAGCCGCGCCAGAAGGCGCGTCGGCCCAAATCGGTGCCAGGATCGCGGACCGGCAGCCACTCGTAATAGGCCTGGAGCGCCGCCGCTCGGCGGGCTTCCCAGTCGCCTTCCTCGTCAGGCTGGTGGTTCTGCGCTCCGCCGGTCCAAGGGTTGTTGGTGACCTCGTGATCGTCCCAACAGGCGACGAACGGGTGCGCCGCGTGCATGGCCTGGCTTTGCGGGTCGGATTTGTACTGGGCGTGGCGCGTGCGGTAATCCGCCAGGGTGATGATTTCACCCGCCGGTTCATGCACGCGGCCCAGCACCTTCGCCGTATCCGCGCCCCAGCCGTCCGCGCCATATTCGTAGATATAATCGCCTGTATGCAGGACGATGTCGATCTCCGGGTCTTCGGCGATCAGCCCGTAGGCGTTGAAATGCCCGAACGCATAGTTGGAACAAGAGACGAGCGCGATGCCGAGCCGTTCCACGCGGCCGTCCGGCAGCGTGCGGGTGCGGCCGGTGGGCGAGGCTTCGCCGCGGCAGGTGAAGCCGTAATGGTAGCGGCGGCCCGGCTGCAACCCGTGCGGGACGGCCTTGACCGTGAAGTCGCGCGACGCGTCGGTCGTGACGGTTCCGCGCTGGACGGGTTGGGTCAGGGCGGCGTCCTCGGCGATGATCCACTCAACCGTCTCGCGCACAGAGCTTGGCTCGACGCGTGTCCAGAGGACGAGGCTGTCGGTCTGCGGATCTCCGCTGGCGACGCCGTGGCGGAAGACTTGCGGGGCTACAGGCGCGGGTGTTCCGGTGGTCGTCGCGCAGGCGCTGAGCGTCCCGGCAGCGAGAAGGGCGACGCCTTCGCGGCGGTTGAGGGTCGGCATGGGGCGCTCCTTTGAAAGAGGATGAGGGCAGGCCGGAGCCTGCCCTCATGGACGTGGATTAGAAGTCGGCGGTGGCCGTGAAGGTGACGGTGCGCGGTGCCGAGACCCAGGCGCCATTGCCGGAAATGCCGGCCAGCCAGTCATTGTCGAACACATTGTTCACGACTAGCCGCAGGTCGAGCGCGTCCAGTTCCGACGAAATCCGCCCCGCATTGACCCCGATATACAGGTCGCTATCGACATAGCCGTCCGCTTCCCATGTGTTAGACAGATTGACGGCGCGGTCGCCGACGAACTTGGTCGAAAAGCCTGCGAAGATCGTGTCGCTCGCATAGTCCAGGCTGACCACGCCCATCGTCTCGGCAATGCCCGGCACGCGGTTGCCCACGAAGATACCCGCCGCCCGGTCGAGCGTGGCGTCACCCGTGCCGAGAACGCTCGCGTCGATATAGGTGAACGAGGTGTAGAGGCTCAGCGTATCGGTCAGCCTGGCGCCGCCCGCGAATTCGATGCCGCTCGATTCGATGCCGCCGCCATTGATGAAACCTCCGTTGGACGCTTCGAGGTAGTCGATTCCGTCCACGGTCTCGGTCGGCGCCGGGAACAGCCGATTGTCGAAATTCGTGTCGAACCAGGTCAAGGCGGCATTGAACCGCTCGCCATCGTAACGGCCGCCGATCTCGATGTTCTCGGAGGTTTCGCTCTCGGGCACGCCGGCCGCCGAATTGATGACTTCCAGCACCGTATCCGGGATCGCCTTGAAGTTTTCGGCATAGCCACCGAACAGCTCGACTCCTTCGATCTGACTCGGCGCGTAGGTGAAGCCGCCGGAGAACAGCACGTCGCTCTCCACATCGATCGAGAAATTTCGGTCCGCCCGGCCGGGCTCGAAGACATCGGAGCGTTCGAGCTCGTTGCTGAACTGCTTGATGCCGCCGCGCAGGGTCAGATCGCCGAAGGTGACGACGTCCTCGATATACCATTTGAAGGTCGTTTGCGGAAAGACGCGGTTGTATTGGGTCCAGTAAGCCTGTTCGTCGAACTCGAAGCCCACGCGCGTGTCGATGATGCGGTGCCAGTCGCGATATTCGAACCGGGTCGCGTCCTCGTACCAGATGCCGCCGCGCAACGTGTTCAGGAACTGGCCAAACTCGGCCTCCCATTCGGCGTCGGCGGTGAAGCCGGTCCGCTCCTTCTGGTAATGGGTGTGGCGGTAGGATTGCACGGGTATGGCGCCAGCCGGATAACAGGCCGGATCGTATTCCGGACCCGCGCCGCCATAGGGAAAGGTGATCGAGCTGACACAGCCGTCGCGCGGGCTAAGCGCGACGCCCGCCGCGTTGACGAAATAGATGCGGCCGAGCGCGGCGCCGCCCTGGACCGATCGGTCGGTCAGTTCGCTCTGCGGCTGTCCGTCGCCGTCCGCCGTGACATCGACGATGTAGGGTGGCACCCAGTCGCCGCGGCCATCATTGTCGTGACGATAGACGGACGCTTGGAGCAGCAGGCCCGGCACGACTTCCTTGTCGGCCTTCAGATAGGTGAAGAAATTCTCGCGCAAGGTGGACCAGCCCTTGCGGTAGAGCTGATCGACGTAGGGCAGGCCGGTCCATTCGGCGGTTAGCTGGTCGCTATTGGGATTGGACGCGAAGTCGGCTGCGGAGAAAAGGCGCTGGTAATTGTCCTCATGGCTGTCGTCGAACGAGGCGTAGGCCGTCAGGTTCACGCCCACGACTTCGGAAGTAAGCTTCGCGGCAATATGGTCGCGACGGTTTTCCGCCGACTGGTTGACATGATCGGTCGCCGTCTGGCTCGACAGCGAAACCCAGAGCTTCGTTGTATCGTCGAGGAACAGCCCGGTATCGTAGCGCGCATAGAAACGTTGAGCATCGAAGTCGCCGAGCGTGCCCGACAAACGCAGCCGCGAATCGTCTAGCGGATCGGAGGTCATGAAGTTGAGCGTGCCACCCAGTGCTTCGTTGGACCGCGTGGCAATGTCCGCCGTGCCCTGGAAAACCTCGATCCCGTCCAGGTTCTGCGTGTCGATGAAGCGGTTGGCTTTCGAGCCGCCGCCGTAGTTCGACCCGCCATTGGGCATGCCGTCGACGGTGATGCCGATCTCCTGCGATCCGAGATTGGTCTGGAAACCGCGCAGGGCGACACCGGTGGACCAATCGTCGAAGCCGAACGTGTCGCCTTCCTGGACCAGCACGCCGGGCAGACTGTCGATCTGCGACAGGACGGAGGTGACGGGCGATTGCTGCAGCGCCATTTCCTCGGTCGTGTCGGAGGATGAATAGGTCTGGGCCGTGCCGGTGACGATGATCTCGTCAGCTCCGGCATCCAGATAGATAGTCTCTGCCGGCGCCTGAGCGGTGGCCAAGGCCGGAAGAAGAGAAAGAGCGGCTACGCCGAGGCATAGTTTCGTTGTGGTGGTCATTGTGTTCCCTCTGCGGTGCGATTTGCAGGGCGCCGCTAGTGGGGATGAGCAACAGCCTTATGATGCTGATGCGACCGATCGGTCATAAAAGATGGCCGGATTGTCACATTCGGGGTCTGAAAAGCCTGAGGGGTTTGTCCCCAAGCCAAATCCATACCGCTCTTGCAAGACAGGAATAAATTCCTTAGGGCACACAACTGCCTCCTTTGGGCCAATGGGAGCGTTGCGAAAGAGAGCGCCATGGCCCGTCACACCCTATTGCCCTACCGCCAGCCCAAGCGCGATCTGCGCTTGCGGGAAAAAGGACGCGGGGCGCGCAGCAATGCGACGGGACGGTACGAGCCGCTGACCCGCGAGCAGACCGACGAGGATTGGGACGCGCTGCCGGACGAGGACCGACGGGCGCGGCGCACGACGGTCACGGTGGAGCGGCCCCGGACGATCATCAACAAGGTCGTGTCGCCCTATGTCGGCTTCACCCGCTCGATCAATCCGTATCGGGGCTGCGAACATGGCTGCGTCTACTGCTTCGCCCGGCCGACCCACGCCTATCACGGCCTGTCGCCGGGGCTGGACTTCGAAACGCGGCTGTTCGCCAAGCCGGACGCGGCGGACATGCTGCGGCGCGAGCTGTCGGCCCCGCGCTACCGGCCGGTCCCGATCATGATCGGGACCAATACGGATGCCTATCAGCCCGAAGAGCGGGAGCGGCGCATCATGCGCGGCATCCTGGAGGTGCTGGCCGACTTCCTTCATCCGGTCTCGATCCTGACCAAGTCGAACCTGATCACGCGCGATATCGACCTGCTGGCCCCGATGGCGCAGCGCGGCGTGGCGCGGGCGATGATCTCGATCACGACGCAGGACCGGGGGCTGGCCCGCGCGATGGAGCCGCGCTGTCCCACGCCGGAGCGGCGGTTCGAGGCGATCGCCGCGCTGGCCGCGGTGGGCGTTCCGACCGGCGTCATGCTCGGCCCGATGATCCCGGGGCTGAACGATAGCGAGCTGGAGAGCATCATGGCGCGCGCGGCGGATCTGGGCGCGACCTACAGCGCCTATACCGTGCTGCGGTTGCCGCAGGAGGTCAGCCTGATCTTCCAGGAATGGCTGGCGGCGTTTGCGCCGACCCGCGCGCGGCGGATCATGCACCATATCCGGACCATCAATGGCGGCCGGGACTATGATCCCGCCTGGGCGCGCGGCGAGGATAGCGAGGTCAGGACGCCGTTCCGCAAGCTGATCGCGCAGCGCTACTACATGGCGCAGAAGCGCTTCGGGATCACGGCACGCGAAGACCGGGTGCCGCTGGACGGCTCGCAGTTTCGCGTGCCGGAAAGCGTCACCGGGCAGGGGGACCTGTTCGGCTGAAAGAGACTTCGGATACCGCATACCCCTCCCCAACTTGGATCGAGTCCGGCAGAAGGCTGGGGTTGAGGGGAGGGGAATGCTAGCGTGCCGGAGACCATGACAGAGACACCGCAATGACCGACATCACTTTCACCGTCCAAGACACCGAAACCAAAGGCCGCATCGTGGCCCATGTTCCGGGTCATGACGACACGGCGGAGATCACCTTCTCCAAATCGAGCCCGACCTTGGTCATCGTGGACCATACGGGTGTGCCCGATTCGATGAGCGGCGAGGGCGTCGGCCTGGCGCTGGTGGAGCGCATGGTCGGATTGGCGCGCGAACGCGGGTACAAGACCGTACCGCTCTGCCCTTTCTACAAGGCGATGATCGCGCGTCATCCCGACTGGGCCGACGTGATCCCTTAACCGGCGGCATGTCACGGTCGCGCAAAAATAGCGTCACGCAGACTTCACTTGCTATTGCGGGGCGCAGGCCCCATTTACGGCCTATCGACCAAGGGCCAGAATATCGGCCTGCCGCTTGCCTGTCGTTCATCGGCGGACCGGCGCAGAATGCTTTTCCTACCAGACGTCGAGAGTGGCTCTTTTGCATCATAGCGAAGGAGCGTCCGTTCGGCACGTCGTCGAACGGGAACCGACGATCAAAGGATTACATTATGTCGGATATGAAAACAGGTACCGTTAAGTTCTTCAACGCCACCAAAGGCTTCGGCTTCATCGCCCCCGAAGGTGGCGGCGACGACGTCTTCGTCCACATCACGGCGCTGCAGCGTGCCGGCCTGGACAGCTTGAACGAGGGCGACAAGGTCCAGTTCAACACGGCCGTCAACGAGCGCTCTGGCAAGACAGCCGTCGACTCGATCTCGATGGGCTAAGGCTCACGCCTCACACTTGCGAAAAGCTCCCTTCGGGGAGCTTTTTTTATGCGGGAAGATCTTTTGCAGGAGCGGCAAATCCCGCTGCCGTTCGGCGCCTCATTGTGCAGGCTGGTCCTCCGCCTGCGGCGGAGATCCTATCGGGAAGATCGGCCGTGCAAGGCGTCCTACAATCGCGTTGATGTCTTGGGGGAAATGGCGCGAGTGACGGGACTCGAACCCGCGGCCTCCGGCGTGACAGGCCGGCGCTCTAACCAACTGAGCTACACCCGCTTAGAAGCGAGAGCGGCCAGATAGGGGAGCGGTTGCGGGCCGTCAACGCGAAAAGGAACAAGAAATCAGTCGAGGCCGAATTTTTTGCGCGCGGCTTTCGTCAGGCTGGCCGCACAGAGCGAATGGGAGGTGGCGAGACGTTCCTCCACATCGTCGCGCTCCAACCGGTCCGGCAACAGCATGACCCAGCTGCCGCGCGGCATATGGGTGTGCCGTTGCGCCACGCCCGCCTCGATCAGGACATTGGCCGTCTCGCGGTCGGGTGTCTTGATCGTCAGCTGGCTCTTGCCGGGATTGAGGATGGCGAACATCTTGAACGTTTCCGGATCGCCGATCTTGTAGACATGGCTGCCCATCCATTGCTCGGTCATGAAGACGCAAGGCAAGGCGGTCGCGGCCATGTGGATGTCAGCATCCGTCATCATTGTCTGAACGTCCCGTTTGCCATCCGCGCGGAAGCTTGGCATAGGCGCCGACCATGTGGAAGGGCGGTTAGCTCAGCTGGCAGAGCATCTCGTTTACACCGAGAGGGTCGGCGGTTCGATCCCGTCACCGCCCACCATGTCCCACGACATCGACAGTCTCGAACGCGGAAGGACCAGCGGTTTGCTGCTGGGTAGAGCCTGCGCCTCCCGAGCAGAGCGCGAAAGGCGCATTGTCGGATGCCGACTGGTCAGGCGCGCGTCTCATCGTGCCTTGCGGTCTCAGAATGATGCGGGGCATATGCATGACAGTTGACGTCTAGGCGCTAAACATTGACATTTGGCGGATGCCCGCTATCTTCGCCCCATGATGCTCGAACTCGTCGAACCCACGGACTCCACGCCTTTGGTCCCGCTCGATCTCGACAAGGACCAGGACCGTGTCGCCAAACGGGCCTTCGTGCGCTTGATGGCGCTGTGGGGGCTGCGCGACAGCGACGCGTCGACCTTGCTCGGCCATGCGGCGGTCCGGACCTATCAGCGCTGGAAAGCGGGCGAATATGGCCGCCCGCTCACGATCGACACGCTGGAGCGCATTTCGAACCTGCTGGGCATTCACAAGGCGCTGGGCATCCTGTTCGAGGAAAAGAGCCAGCGGGATGCCTGGATCGGCAAGCCGAATGCGGCATTCGATGGGCGCAGCGCGCTGGAGATCATGCTGGAAGGTCGCCTGATCGGTCTGATGCGCGTGCGCCGCTATCTCGACGCCGTGCGCGGCGGATAGCGGACGCGGCCGCCCGTTTCTTTATGAACCTGTCCCCGGACGATCTGCCGAAAGTGCGCCTGCGCTGGTCGCGCTGGCACAGGCTCGTGCCGAGCCAATTCCCGCCCGTAAACCTGTTCGAGGATCTGGGCGACCCGGAGGACTGGGAAACGCTGGCGTCCATTGCGAGCCTGACCAATCCGCGCCTGGACACGGCATTGGGCGATCTGGCGAAGCTGCCGCCGGATCATCGGGCGAGCGGGCCGGGCGCGTCCTATCTGGTGTCGCCCTTCCTGCATGCCACGCCCGACCGGCCGGGCCGTTATCATGCCGATGGCTACGGCGCGCTCTATGTCGCCAAGACGTTCGAAACGGCGCTGGCCGAAGTGGCTTGGCATCAAGGCGTGTTCCTGCGCGCCACGGCCGAACCGGCCGGATGGACCGGAACTTTCCGGATCCTGGTCGGGAGTTCGGACATGATCGTCCGCGATGCGCGCGGACCCGGTGCGGCGCTGGAACTGCTCAGGCAGTTGGAAGACTATGCGGCCCCGCAAGCCCTGGCCGCAGAGATGCGCGCCCGGGACGAGCGGGGCATCGTCTATCCGAGCGTGCGGCGCGACGGCGGGGAATGCGCGGCCTTTTTCCGCGTGGACGGCATGACCGGCCCCGTCCAGACGGACCATCTGCGCTATCACTGGAACGGCGAGCGCATCGACATCGTGGAACGGGCGTCGGGCACCGACAAATCACAGCTTTTTCGGATTTGACATGGAGGAAGGACAGGGTGTCCGGACCGCGCAGCCATGCTATCGGGCCGCCGTGTCCGATTCCGACCTGAAACCCGACTTCGCCGTTTCCGTCGCGCCCATGATGGACTGGACGGACCGGCATTGCCGCCTGTTCCACCGGCATCTGTCGCGGCGCGTGCGGCTCTATACCGAGATGGTCGTCGCCGATGCGGTGATATACGGGCCCCGCGACCGGCTTCTATCGTTCGATGCGCTGGAGCACCCCGTCGCGCTGCAGCTGGGCGGGTCCGACCCGGACAAGCTGCGCGAGGCGACCGGGATCGGCGCCGCCTATGGCTATGACGAAATCAATCTGAATGTCGGCTGCCCGTCAGACCGGGTCCAGTCCGGACGGTTCGGAGCCTGCCTCATGGCCGAACCCAGTCTGGTGGCCGACTGTTTCAAGGCCATGCGCGACAGTGCAGGCGACGCAGCGGTGACGATCAAGTGCCGGCTCGGAATCGACGATCAGGATGTGGAGCGGACCTTGCCGCACTTCATCGAAACCGTCTCGGGCGCGGGCTGCCGCACCGTGATCGTGCATGCGCGCAAGGCGTGGCTGCAAGGCCTGTCGCCCAAGCAGAACCGCACGGTCCCGCCGATCGACTACGCTCTGGTGACCCGGATGAAAGAGGCGTTTCCGGACCTCGGCATCATCGTCAACGGTCAGATCGAAACCGTTTCGCAAGGGTTGGACGTCGCGCAAGATCTGGACGGCTTCATGATGGGGCGTGCGGCCTATAACGATCCGTGGAGCCTGACGGCGGTGGATCCGGCCTATGGCGACCCGCCCGCCGCGACGGACCGGGCTGCCGTCGCGCGCGACATGGTCGCCTATCTGGAACGCGTGCAAGACACGGACCGGACGGCCAAGGCGCTCATCCGGCACATGATGGGCCTGTTCGCGGGGCAGCCAGGCGCCCGCCTTTGGCGCCGGACCCTGTCGGAAGGACTGACCGCCAAGCTCGCGCCGTCCGATATTCTGGCCTCGGGGCTTGGTGTGATGACGACGGGGCAGGCGGCTTGACCGAATTGTTGCCGCTGGTCGCGCTATTGCTGGGGGTCGGCGCGCTGGCGGGGTTCACCGCCGGGCTGTTCGGGATCGGTGGCGGCGCCGTCATGGTGCCCGCTTTGTTCTACGCCTTCACTGCGTTCGGTGTCGATCCAGACGTGATCATGCATTGCGCTGTCGCGACCAGTGCGTCGGTCATCATCGTCAATGGCTACCGCTCCACGCGGAGCCATCTGGCACGGGGCAGCGTGGATATGGATCTGCTCTGGCCGCGGGCCTGGTGGCGCAGTTACGGCCTCTGGATCGGGGTCGGATCGTTTGTCGGGGCCTGGTGGCTGGCACCACGGCTCGGCTCCGACATGTTGACGCTCATCTTCGCCGTCGTGGCATTCATCGTCGCGTTGCAATTCGTGATCGGTCGTCCGGATTTCACTCTCAGGGAGACGGTCCCCGGCGGGGCCGCGCCGCCGCTGGTCGGCGGATCGGTCGGCGCACTCTCGGCGATCATGGGGATCGGCGGCGGATCGCTCAGCGTGCCGCTCTTGACCCTGTGCGGCGTACCGGTCCACCGCGCCGTGGGCACGGCCGCCGGGTTCGGACTGGCGATCGCCGTCCCGGCCACGGCCGGCTTCGTCTTGTCGGGCTGGGACGTGGCGGGTCGGCCGCCGCTGTCGCTGGGTTATGTCAACCTGGCGGGTTTCGCGGTGATTGTGGCAAGTGCCTGGTTCAC
This sequence comes from uncultured Algimonas sp., assembly GCF_947498175.1. GTDB lineage: Bacteria > Pseudomonadota > Alphaproteobacteria > Caulobacterales > Maricaulaceae > Litorimonas. The sequence continues at coordinate 332,987 of NZ_CANMJB010000002.1, forward strand.
GGTGCCGCTGGGCACGGTGGCGGCGCATCGGTTGAAAGCCGTGCCGCTGCGGCGCATTTTCGGGATCTGCCTCGCCCTCGTCGCGCTCAACATGGCGCGCAAGGCCGGCCTGTTCTAACGGTGCCCATCGGACCAGCGCGGAGCAGAGAGGCCAACGCGGGCCTGACAGCAATATACGGCGCCAAAGGACGAGCGGGAGGCCTTGGAATTCACCCTCTTGCCCAGCCGGGCGGAACCTGTCCGCCGTCACATAATTTTGCGGTGACGCCTGCGCCGAACGCGCCTATGTGGCGCTCATGACCGAACGCCGCCCTTTCGACGATGTGCGGGATCTGGCCGGATCCGTTCCCGGCCGCGATACCGATCTTTATGCCGACATCATGACGCGGGCGGATTGTCTGGGGCATGATCTGTGCCCGCTGGGATCGCTCGCCGCCCCGCTCGCCCGGATCGCTTCCATACAGGGGCAGTCGTCGCCGAACGTGACGCGGCCTCTCGTCGCCGTCTTCACGGGCAGTCATGCTACGGTGGCCGATGCCTCAGCCCGCGTCGCGGACCGCGTCGCCGCCCTGTCGAGCGGTCGCGCCGCCGTGCGCGGCGCGGCGCAGCAGGCCGGCGCGGCCTTCAAGGTCTATGAGTTCGGCAACGATCATCCATCGGATGACTTCCGCCAGGGACCGTCCCTCTCGGAGCGAGACTGCGCCGGCGCGATCGCGTTCGGCATGGAAGTGGTCGCCGAAGGGGCTGATGTCATCGTGCTGGGCAATGCCGGCTACGGGTCGGCGACGGCGGCCGCGGCGATTGCGCGCGGACTTTACGGCGGCGCGGCGGATTACTGGGCCGGTGGTCAAGGCGACAAGGCGGCGGTGCGCATCGACACCGTCGCGGCGGGCGCGCAGGCCAATGCGGAGCTTCTGTCGGATCCGCTGGGCGTGTTGCGCGCCTTTGGCGGGCGCGATCTGGCCGGAACGGTCGGGGCCATCCTGGCTTGCGCGCATCAGCACATCCCCGTCATCCTGGACGGTTACGTCGTCTGCGCCGCAGCGGCGGTCGTGCATGCGCTCAACCCGGACGCGGTGGCACACTGTATTGCGGGACACGCCACGGCGGAGCCCGCCCAACGCGCCTTGCTCGACCGGATGGATCTCGATCCGGTGCTCGACCTGGATATCAATATCGGCGACGGAACCGGCGGTGTGTTTGCCTTGGGTCTGCTGCAATCGGCCAATTCGGGACTGTCCAGCCTCGATGGAGGCTAGATAGGGCAAGCCATTCCAAAATCTTGCCGCTATGACGGCGGACATACGAGTTTGCGGCCCCCATCATCACGATCGACGTCATGAGCATTTTCTCCCATCCCGATTTCGACGGCCACGAGGCCGTGCATGTCTTCTGCGACGCGGCCTCCGGCCTGCGCGCCATCATCGCCGTGCACAACACCAATCGCGGCCCGGCCAGCGGTGGCACGCGCTTCTGGCACTATGCGAGCGACGCCGACGCGCTGGCCGACGTGCTGCGCCTCTCCCGCGCCATGAGCTACAAGAACGCCATGGCCCGGCTGGATCTGGGCGGTGGGAAGGCCGTCATCCTGAAACCGGACGAACCCTTCGACCGCGATGCTCTGTTCGCCGCCTATGGCCGTGCCGTGGACACGATCAGCGGCACCTACATCACGGCCGAGGATGTCGGCGTGTCGCCGCGCGACATGACGACGATCAAAACGCAGACCGACCATGTGGCGGGTCTGCCGGAAGGGAAGAACGCGTCGGGCGATCCGTCGCCGGTAACGGCGGAAGGCGTCTTCCGCGGCGTCCGCGTCGCGGCGGAGCGTCGGTTCGGCACGCGCGACCTGTCCGGGATGACGGTGGCCGTTCAAGGGCTGGGCAGCGTCGGCTACGCGCTGGCCGGTCATCTGGCGAATGCCGGTGCGACGCTCAATGTGGCCGATATCAATCCGGACATCCTGCGCAAGGCGGAAGCGGAACTCGGCGCGACCGTCGTGCCGGTGGAGGCCGTCCATTCCGTTGATGCCGACATTTTCGCACCCTGCGCGCTGGGCGGGGCGATCAACGACCGGACCCTGCCGGAGCTGAAGGCGAAGGTCGTGGCGGGCGCCGCCAACAACCAGCTGGCTAGTGAGGATATGGATAACGCGCTCAAGGCGCGAGGCATTCTCTATGCGCCGGACTATGTCATCAATGCGGGCGGGATCATCAACGTCGCCGCCGAAGTGGCGGGCGATTACGATCCGTCTTGGGTGAACGCCAAGCTCGACCAGCTGGAGGAGACGCTTGGCGAGGTGTTCGACCGCGCGGTGGCGGAAGACCGCACGACCGCCGAAGTCGCCGACGAAATGGCGCGCGACCGCATGGCGGTCACGCGCGACTGGCGCTGACCGACGGTCTGAGCCGTCTCCGACGTCATGTGGGAGCGCATTCGTAGAATGCGACCCTGAGTCCCTAAAGACCCGGGTTTCAAGAAATAGATCAACTCATGACGAGTTCGCCCGCCACCGGCTCCGGCTTCGGCGTGCCGCAAGCCAAGCAGTAATGGTGGAAGGAGATGTTCTTCTGCCCGCAGGCGGCGCATTGGTCCTGCAGCCGGATGCCGCAATGGACGCAGAAATCCGTCGCCACGCCGTCGCGTTCGATGATGGCGCGGTCGCAGCCTGGGCAGGTCTTGGCCGCGATCTTCTTCAGCGCGGTCTCGTATTCGATGGATTGCCTGCGTTCGACTTCGGACCGCGCTTCTTCGGCGCGTTTGCGGTCCAGATAGCGCCGCATGCCGCGGATCAGGAAATGCCCGGCGATCAGCACGACGACGATGCCGACCGCATATCGCACATAGCCGCCATAATGGGGAAGATAGGGCACCAGCTCCACGAAGAAGGCGAAGGCCGCGAACAGGGCGAAACCGCGATAGAGCGGCCAATAGGCCGATTCACGCTTGCGCAGGATCAGCCATCCCGCAACCAGCAGGAGCGGCAGGGTCAGGGCCAGCCGGTAGAGAAACACCCGGAGCTCTTGCGCCCGCTGGGCCCGTTCATAATCGTCGCGTCCCGCGTCGAGAATCGCCGTCCGCGCCTGCCGCTGATCGGACAGGTCCCTTCGGGCTTCGGTCATGGCCGATTGCGCAGCTTCGACTTCGCCCAGTGCGCGCCGTTGCGCCAGGCGGAGGTCGTCGAGCGCCCGGGTGCGACGGACGACTTCCGGATTCTGGGCGTCGCTTTCGGTGGCGTTGCGCGTGCTGATCCAATTGTCGAACGCGCCTTTGGCCGCCAGATAATCCGCCGTGGCCGATTGCGACTCCGCCATCGCGTCCTCGACATTGCGCTGTAGTGGCGTCAACGCATCGTCCAGGGTCTCGATCCTGGCATCGACGGCGTTCAGGGCGTCGGGGGCCACGAACTCTTCCAGCATGAGCGGGCGGTCCACCTTGGGCAGGTCGCGAATGACCAGATTGCCGAAGCCGATGAGGAAGCCGGCGAAGACGATCGACAGGACCCACATCAGGATTTGGTAGATGCGTTGCGGGCGGCGGGCGGATTTCGACATGGCGTTCGTCCTTTTCGCGGGGCGGTCCGTCCGGATCATGCCGCCCTTCCGGGTTGCCGACAACCACGGATTGTCGCCGTCGCGCGATCCGGCTGTGCGGTGCGGCCGGTCTGTGCTAGAGACGGTCTATGAGAACATTCCTCATCGTCTTGTCGGCCATGCTGAGTGCCTGCGCCACGCAGGCCCCGGAACCAGCCGTCTGCTCCAATCTGCCGTCCGGCGACTATTGCGCCTTCGACGCGACCCGCGATGCGGGAGAGGATGTCCGCATCGCCCAGGAGGTCGCGGCGCGAGAGGATTTGAAGACGCTGATCGTGATGGGCGCGAACTGGTGCCATGACAGCCGCGCCCTGGCCGGAACCCTGCGCGGGGACCGGTTCACGCCGTTGCTCGCCGAGCACTACAGGTTGGTCTATGTCGATGTCGGTCGGAAGAACCGCAATCTGGACATCGCGCGCCGCTTTGGTCTGGACGATATCCTCGGCACGCCGACCGTGATCATCGCGGACAGCGACGGCACGGTGCTGAACCGCGACACGGCGCCGACTTGGCGCAATGCCGCCAGCCGGACCGAGGACGAGATCTACGACGAACTGGAGCGCTTCGCCGAGATGGAATGAAGCGCGACGAGGCAAGCAACTCCGCCTTTGTCGGATATCACGCTCCGGCGACCCTTGCCGCCGTCTGATCGATACAACCGTGGCGGTTTGACCGGCCCAGACGTCCGACGGGCCTACAACTGATCGTCCCTGATCTTGCCGGGCAGGGAGGTGGCTTGGCTTTCCTTGGCGCGGGCCAGGCGCAGGCCGCGGCCCGTGAGCACGGCGTCCGCGCCGAAACGCGCGCGGGCGATGTCGGAGGCGCGTTCGGCCTTGCCGCGCTTGGCAGCCTTCATGTCCAGCAGGTCGGCCGCGTCGCCGATTGGGGCGCAGAGCCCACTGATCCCGGCACCGATCAAGCGGTAGGGCCGCCCCTTCGCCTCGTTTTCGAGCAGAGGTTCCAGCGCGTGGAACAAGGCGTCGGCGAGCTGGATCGGCTGCGGCAGGGTGCGGCGGCGCGTGACCGATTTGAAGTTCGCGGTCTTGAGCTTCAGCGTTACGACCGACCCGGCCATGTCCTTGGCCTTGCTGCGGTCGGCCGTTTTCAGGCAGACCTGCCAGAGCTTGTCCTTCAAGGCTTCCAGTTCCTCGATATCCTCTGAAAAGGTCGTCTCGGCGCTGATCGACTTGCGTTGGTGGACCGGATCGACGCGGCGGTGGTCCTCGCCGCGCGACAGGCGTGCCAGCCGCAGACCGTGGTCGCCGAACCGTTCGGCCAGTCGCTTGTCGCTCCATTGGCGGACATCCGCGATGGTGCGCAATCCGGCCGCTTCCAGCTTGGACGCAAAGGCCGGGCCGATGCCGTAGATGAAGCCGACCGGCTGCCGCGCGAGAAAGTCCGGCGCGTCCGAGCGGCCCAGAACGGCGAAACCGTTCGGCTTGTCGAGATCGGACGCCGTCTTGGCGAGAAACTTGTTATAGGACAGACCGACGGAAACCGTCACGCCGACTTCGTCCATGATGCGCGACTGCAGCGCGATCAGGCTTTGCGCCGGGCTGCGGCCATGCAGACGCCGCGTGCCCGACAGATCGAGGAACGCTTCGTCGATGGAAAGCGGCTCGACCAGCGGCGTAAGCTCCGTCATCAGCATCCGGATGCGCCGCCCCTCAAAGGCGTACTTGTCCATATCGCCTTTGACCACGACGGCGTCGGGGCAGAGCTTCAGCGCCTTGAACATCGGCATGGCCGAGCGCACGCCGTAGATCCGCGCATGGTAGCAGGCCGCCGAGACGACACCGCGCCGCCCGCCGCCGACCAGGACGGGCTTGTCGCGCAAGGACGGGTCGTCGCGCTTCTCGACGGAGCAATAGAAGGCGTCGCAATCGACATGGGCGATGGACAGGTCCGCAAGTTCCGGATGGGACAGAAGGCGCGACCCGCCGCAGGCGGGGCAAGGGGCAGGGCGGGGAGCGTTCTCGCAACCCTGGACGATGTCGCGCGCCCGTCCGCAATCGCGGCACAGGGCCGGTGCGTATCTATGCGGAACGTCACTGGACAAACTTTAGGGACTCCTTAATGTGTTCACCTTATGTTCCATAGTCGCCGGAGCAGCATGGTTAAGTCAAGCTGAAGGCCGGTTCCATGGTTCCTTAAGGATGGTCTGGCAGGAAGCGTGGCATCAGACAAGACACCGGCCCGCCGCATGTTCACCGAACGTCCGGCGCAGGACCGGCGCCACAGGTGACGGGAAGAAATGCTGCAAGTGATGCCCAAGAAGGTCCTGATCGTCGAAGACAATGAGCTGAACATGAAACTGTTCAGCGATCTTCTGGATGCGCATGGCTACGAGGTCCGTCAGACGCGCGAGGGTCTGAAAGCGATCTCCATCGCCAAGGAATTCGAACCCGATCTGATCCTGATGGACATCCAGCTGCCGGAAGTGTCCGGACTGGAAGTCACCAAGTGGCTGAAGGACGAACAGGGCCTGTCCGAAATCCCGGTCGTCGCCGTCACGGCGTTCGCCATGAAAGGCGACGAAAAGCGCATCCGCGACGGCGGCTGCGTCGGCTACATCGCCAAGCCCATCACGGTCAGCAACTTTCTCGCCACCGTGAGGAAGTACAGCCAGGCCGCGTAGGGAAGGACCGCCATGTCCGCCCGGATCCTGGTGGTCGACGATCTCGCCCCCAACCGCAACCTGCTCGGCGTCAAACTCGCCGCCGAATATTACGACGTTCTGACCGCCGCCAGCGGCGAGGAAGCCTTGGAGATCGCGCGCCGCGAAAAACTCGACCTCATTCTCATGGATGTCGTGATGCCGGGCGGAATGAACGGGTTCCAAGCCACGACAGCGCTCAAATCCGATCCGGCGCTCTATCACGTGCCCGTCATCATGGTCACGGCGCTGGAGGAGGCGCGCGACCGCGTGCGCGGACTGGAAGCGGGCGCCGACGATTTCATCACCAAGCCGATCGACGATTTCAACCTGACGGCACGGGTCCGCTCGCTGCTGCGTCTGAAGATGACGACGGACCAGATCATGACCCATACCGGCCACACGGCCGAGAATTGCCGTCCCGTCTTCGACCGGATAAAGGATCGGCGCGGTCGTGTCATGGTGGTCGGCGATGCGGGCGGGCAACCGGCGCGCATCCGGCGCATGATCGGCGACAGCCACGATGTGCAGGTCGAAAGCGACCCGTCCGCGGCCATTCGCAAGGCCAAGGCCGGTTACGACCTGATCATCGTCAGCCTTGTGGCCAAATCCTTCGACGGATTGCGTCTTTGCGCCTCGCTGCGGTTCAACGCGGAATCACGCGACACGCCGATCCTGATCGTCGGCGATCCGGAAGACCAGTCCGGCTTCGTCCGCGCCTTCGACCTGGGCGTGAACGATTCGATCATGCGACCTATCGAAAGCCAGGAACTGCACGCGCGCATGACGACGTTGCTGCGGCGGAAATTCTACGCCGACTCGCTGAAGGAGAATTTCAACGAGGATCTGGAAATGGTGATCGCCGATCCGTTGACGGGGCTCGGAAACCGCCGCTTCTTCGACCGGCAGGTGGGTCCGCTGTTCCAGCAACTCTGCGAAGAGGGGCGGGACTTTTCGATCCTCGTCTTCGACATCGACCACTTCAAGCGCGTCAACGACATGCTCGGCCACGATATGGGCGACCAGATCCTCAAGGAAATCGCCGCGCGGCTCGTCACGAACATGCGCGCTGTCGATGTCGTCTCTCGCTATGGCGGCGAGGAATTCATGATCGCCATGCCGGAGACGCGACAGGACGAAGCCTTGCGGGCGGCCGAACGGGTGCGCGCCTCCATCGCCGGAACGCCGATCTTCGTGGACGGGCAGTGCCTGTCGGTCACGATCAGCTGCGGCGCGGCGCAGGTGCGGGCGGACGAACAGCTACGCGACGTCTTCCGGCGCGCGGACGGAGCGCTCTACGAGGCCAAGCGGGGCGGACGGAACAAGGTGGTCGGCGCGGTGATGCAAGGCGGGGCGGCATCGGCGGACGCGGCGTGAAAAAGCCGCCCGGAGAGGCGGCAGGGAAAGGGTGGCCTGGCTGACGTAGCGCTTCCTTTTCGTCCTCTGGGACGAGCGCCGTTGCGGCGAGGTTTGCGACGAACGGGATCGCCGTTCTCAAGGTCCCGACGGGAGATCTGAACCGATAGGCCGGCTTACTTGATCTTGCCTTCCTTGAACTCTACATGCTTGCGCGCGACGGGGTCGTATTTCCGCTTGACCATCTTCTCGGTCATGGTGCGGGCGTTCTTCTTGGTGACGTAGAAATAACCCGTGCCAGCAGTGCTGTTCAGGCGGATCTTGATGGTTGTCGGCTTCGCCATGGGACTCGTCCAGTATAGGGGTGGTAATTCGAAGCGCGGCGGATAGGGGCGGGGGCGATCCAAGTCAAGCATGCGCGGCACTCAGGCGATGCGCCGTTTCACGGGAAACGCTCTTCCCGGTATGTGCCGTGTTTGGCGCGCGAAAAGAAGATGGCCGGGTCCGGAGTGTCGCGCCGGACATGATCCCGGAACACATCCATCATCATGACGGTCGCGCGTTGCAGTTTCAGTGTCTTGATGTCTTCGAACGAAAACCAGCCGACATTGAGCAATTCGTGACTGTCATTGACCTCCGGCGGGGTTTCCGGATCCAGTGAGTCGCCGAGATGTCGGTGGAAGAACCACGCATCGAAGCGTTTGTGCCGGTGCGGCGGGGTGATGGCGCGTCCGAACACTTCCAGTCTGGAAATGTCCGGCAACATCCCGGCCTGGCGGAACGCGTCATAGGTCGGATTCTTCATGTTGCGCACCTGCCCGTCCGCGGGCGTGCCGATCATCAGTCCCGTTTCCTCATAGGTTTCCCGGATGCAGGACAGGGCGATGGCGCGGGCCTTGCGCGGACTGACGGCGGCCTCCAGGACGCGCTCGGTCCGCGCCGACAGATCGCCTGCATAAGGCGCGTAGCTGTCGATCCGGTCCACCCGCCCGCCGGGAAAGACATAGACGCTGGGCATGAAATCGTGCCGTGAACTGCGCTGGCCCATCAGGATCTTCGGGTCCCGCGGATCGCCGATCGTCAACGCGACGGTCGCGGCGATACGCGGGCGCGGCGCGCGGTCCAGCGTCTTCCGGGCGGACCGCTCCCGGTCCGTCAGGTGCAGGCTGGAGACTTTGGCGGGGCGAACGGGAACGGTCACGGGCCGAAAGCGTGTGTCGGGCAAGTTCGTCGCGAAGAGACCGGCACAGCCACTTTGGTCCGGAGTGATTCCATCCGCGCAATCAGGTTGCACCGGCTGTCATCCGACCCCTGTCTCGCCGTCCTGTCGGCTCGGACAACCTGGCCACGACAGGGATCGCTGCGAAAGCTGGAGGGATATGGCTGTCCGCGATGCCAGCACATGTCCCTCAACGATCCCTGCGATGCAACGCCGTCGGGATGATCTCGTCTGCGGAAACCCTGTAGTCGCCGACGGTGATCCGCCCCGCTGCGATGGCCGCCTCCAGTTCCGCGCCTTTGCTCATCGTCAGAAATTCGACCGATCCGTCTCTCATGTCGATGCCGAAGCTGACATTCTCTAGGCCGACCGCGGCGAGTTCGTGCCGAAGCCTGTCGGAAAACCGCTCGAAGTCTCTGTTCGACAGCGCCATCCGCCTGACGGTCACGTTCGACAGACCAGCCGGTATCAGAGGCGTAATGTCTATTCCGGGTTCGGACAGTCCGACGATGACGCTCCGGTCGGGGCCGAGTTCGACATGCGTGAAGGCATTCGGATAGGCGGTCTCGACCCTGCGGGAGAGGAGGTTGATCCGCTCCGACGCCGCCGCATCGATAGCGTAATCCGGATGGAGATGGATCCCGCCGGTTTTACCGGCAGCCGCACCGGCAGCCACACCGCGCACGCCAATCCGGTCATCCGACGGTTCAGACGGCGTCGCACACGCCGCCAAACCGGCACAGAGGCATAGGGCGAGGCCGAGGGCTTTCGAATCCATTCGGAACGGACTCATCCCTTGCGCCGCCGCTTGTGCTTCGCGCCACGACCGCCCTTTTTCCCGGACCGGTTTCCGCCGGATGCGCGCCCGCCCTTGGGCGGCTTTCCCGGTTCGCCCTTGCTGACCATGTCGAAGATCAGCCCGCCCGTCACCGGCGTCGCTTCCTTCAGCTTGACCTCGACCTCGCGGCCGAACTTGAAGGTCGCACCGCTTTCCGTGCCGATCACGCTCTTCGTCCGCTCATCGAGCGCGAAATATTCGCGGCCCAGCGAACTGATCGGGATCAGTCCGTCGGCGCCGGTTTCGGCCAGCGTCACGAACAGGCCGAACTTGGTCACGCCGGTGATGCGCGCCTTGAAGGTCGCCCCGACGCGGTCCTGCAGATATGCGGCGATGTAGCGGTCGACCGCGTCACGCTCGGCGACCATGGCGCGGCGCTCGGTCGTGCTGATATGTTCGGCCGTCTCGCTCAGGCGGCTTTCCTCTTCGCGGGTCGTGCCGCCTTCGCCCAGCTTGAACTGCTTGATCAGCGCGCGGTGGACGACCAGGTCCGAATAGCGCCGGATCGGGCTGGTGAAGTGAGCGTAATGGGTCAGGTTGAGGCCGAAATGCCCCATCCGCTCGGCCGAATAGATCGCCTGCGCCTGGGTGCGCAGCACCGCCATGCCGACCGTCTCGGTCAGGTCCTTGTCCTCGGCCTGACGCAGCAATTTGTTGAACCGTGCGGGCGTGATACGTTCGCCGGCGGAGAATTTCAGGTCCAGCGCGGGCAGAAATTCCGACAGATCGCTGACACGCTGGCGTTCCGGATTGTCGTGGAACCGCATCAACGTGCGCACGGCCTTGCCGGATTTGGGCATGGCGAGGGCCTCGGCGGCGGCGACATTGGCCTGCACCATGAATTCCTCGACCAGCTTGTGCGCGTCGAACCGGTCGCGCACCGAAATGTCGACCACATCGCCGGCCTCGTCCACTTTGACGCGGCGCTCCGGCAGCTCGATCTCCAGTGGTTCGCGCTGGGCGCGGGCGTTACGCAGCGCCTTGTAGCAAGAATAGAGGTTGCTCAGCTCACCCAGCACGTCCTGGCTCTCCGGCCCGTTCTGGCCCTCGAACGCATCCTGCGCCTGGCGATAGGTCAGTCGCGCGCGCGAGCGGATGATGCCGCGGTGGAATTTGTGGCTTTGCTTGTTGCCGCCACTGTCGAACGTCATGCGCACCAGCATCGAGGCCCGGTCCTCGTCCGGGCGCAGGCTGCACAGATCGGAGGAGAGTTCGTGCGGCAGCATCGGCTCGACCCGGTCGGGTAGATAGACGCTATTGCCTTTCTCCCACGCCGCCTTGTCGAGCGGACTGCCCGGCGTGACGAAGGCGGCGACGTCGGCGATGGCGACCCAGACGGACCAGCCGCCGGGGTTCTTCGGATCGTCGTCCGGTTCGGCCAGGATGGCATCATCGAAATCCTTGGCGTCGACCGGGTCGATGGTCAGCAGCGGCAAATGGCGCAGATCCTCATGGCCGATCTCGCCGACCTTGGGCATGGTTGCCTGTTCGGCCTGTTCGATGGCGGCAGGCGGGAAGCCCAGAGGGATATCGTTTTCGTGCAGGGAGATGAGCGAGGCGGAGCGCGCCTCCTTGATGTTGCCGATGGTCTCGCGCACTTCCGCCAAACGCAGCTGGCCCCGGTTCTTGCGGGTCGAACGGAACATGACGATGGCGCCGTCTTCCAGCGTGTCGGGGACATGATCGACACCGTAATCGTGGCGCGCCTTCTTCGACACGGGCTGAATCCGCCAGCCCTTATCAGTCTTGTGCAGCACGCCCATATGCGTCTGCGCGCCCGCGCCGAGGCGCTTCATCACCATGCCGACGGCGGTGCCGTCCTCGCGCTCCTTGATGCGCACCAGCGCGCGGTGGCCAATGCCCAGCGCCCCCCCATCGTCGCGCTTGCCGCCTCTCTTTCCGTCCACGGTGTCCCGGATCAGGATGGAGCGCTGCACGCCGCCTTTCAGCTCGCGCTCCGGATCGGCCCACATGTCGCCGTCTTCGTCGATATGCACGACATTGACGACCATCACGCCGGGCAGGGCGTCGGCGATGCGGTAGGTCTTCTCCGGCGTGTAGACCAGTGCCCCGTCATCGACGAGTTCGCGCAAGGTCTGACGCAGGGTCCGCCGATCGTCGCCCTTGACCCCCAACCGCCGCGCCAGCCGTTTGCGGTCGTAATGGTCGGGCCGCTCGCGCACGGCGTCGAGGATGGAATCGCGGGATAATGTCATATGTCGTCAGCTATATATGTTTTGGGGTGCAATGGAGACCCAATGCGCGACACGCCAAAAGGTTGGGACAGGGCCGCGTCTGAACCCTGCGCCTGTCCGCCGCAGGCCGGGTTGATGGGCGCGGTCCCACGCGGTTCATTGCCGGACAACCGGGCGAGCCGGGGCGGGGCTTTGCGGCGTCGATCCGGACTCCGGCTTGAGTCGGGGTGAGCGGGAGGAACGAGGACGGTCGGGCTTGGGCTGCAAGCCTTACCTGTTCGTCCCACGAAGCGAACGTCGCGCCGGACCTACTTCTTCGCTGGAGCTTTCTTTTTTGCGGCCGGCTTCTTCGCGCCAGACTTCTTCGCTGCCGGTTTCTTCTTTGCCGGAGCCTTCTTGCGCTTCGCCGGGGCTTTCTTCTTGCCGCCCTTGGCTTCCTTTTCGGCGATATATTCCAGCGCCATGTCGATATTGACGTCCTGCGGATCCTGGCCGTTGGGGATGGTGGCGTTGATCTTGCCCCATTTGACGTAGGGACCATAGCGGCCGTCGAGGATCTGCACCGGGGCCTCGTCGCCCGGATGCTTGCCCAGATCCTTCAGCACGGTCTGACCGCGCCCGCGGCCGCGCGGATTGCTCTTCTTCTCTTCGATCAAGGTCACGGCGCGGTTCAGGCCGACGTCCCAGACCTCCTGCACATCGTCCAAGGACGCGAAGGTCTTGCCGTGGACGACATAGGGGCCGTAGCGGCCGATGCCCGCCTTGATGGGCTCGCCGTCTTCGGGATGGTTGCCGATGGGACGCGGCAGTTCGAGCAGGCGGAGCGCCTTTTCCAGATCGATGGATTGCCAGCTCCAGCCTTTGGGCAGGCTGGCGCGTTTGGGCTTTGGCCCCTTTCTATCTTTCTGGGGTTTGGCGTCCGGATCCGTGTCGGCGGGAAGCGCTTGTTCGACATAAGGGCCGAAGCGGCCGGTCTTGAGCCAGATCGCATCGCCCGTTTCCGGGTGTTTTCCAAGCTCCGCATCCTGCGCCTCCGTGTCCTCGCCGTCCGCTGCCCCAAAGGGACGGGTGAACTTGCATTCCGGGTAGTTGGAGCAGCCGATGAAGGCGCCGAACTTGCCGAGCTTGAGGCTCAGCACGCCGTCCTCGCAGTTCGTGCATTGGCGCGGGTCGGAGCCGTCTTCCTTCTCCGGGAAAGCGACCGTCTTCAGCGCGACGTTGAGCGCGTCGAGCACATGGGTGACGCGCAGATCCTTGGTGCCGTCGATCGTGGCGGAAAACTCGTTCCAGAAATCATGGAGCATGCGCTTCCAGTCCAGATCGCCCGCGCTGATCTTGTCGAGCTGTTCCTCCAGATCGGCGGTGTAGTTGTATTCGACATATTTGGAGAAGAATTCCTCCAGGAATGCCGTCAGCAGGCGGCCCTTGTCGCTGGGCGTGAAGCGGCGCTTGTCGAGCGTGACATAGTCTCGGTCCTGCAAGACCTTGAGGATGGAGGCGTAGGTGGACGGGCGACCGATGCCGAGCTCTTCCATGCGCTTGACCAGGCTGGCCTCGGAATAGCGCGGCGGCGGCTGGGTGAAGTGCTGCTCCGCGGTCACTTTCCTGGCGGTCGCATCCTGGCCCTGCTTGAGCGGCGGCAACACCTTGCTGTCGGCCTCGTCGTCGGATTTGGGTGTCGTCGCCTCGTAGAGTTTCAGGAAGCCGTCGAAGCGCACGACCTGGCCGGTGGCGCGCAGGGCGAGCCGGTCGCGATCATCGACCACGGTAACGGTTGTGCGTTCCAGCTTGGCCGAGGCCATTTGCGAGGCCATGGCGCGTTTCCAGATCAGCTCATACAGGCGCGCTTCGTCGCCGGAAATGGGCAGGCTGCCGGGTGTGCGCGAAAAGCCGGTCGGGCGGATCGCTTCGTGCGCTTCCTGCGCGTTCTTGGCCTTGGACTTGTAAAGGCGGGCCGAACCGGGGAGGTAGTCGTCGCCGTAATCCTTGGCGATCGTGGCGCGGCAATCGCTGACCGCCTCGCCGACCATGGAGATGCCGTCGGTCCGCATATAGGTGATCAAGCCGACCGTTTCCGAGCCGATATTGACGCCCTCATAGAGCTTCTGCGCCGTCTGCATGGTGCGGGTGGCGGAGAAGCCCAGCTTGCGGCTGGCTTCCTGTTGCAGGGTCGAGGTCATGAAGGGTGGCTGCGGGTTGCGCGTGATCGGCTTGGCTTCGACCGACTTGATGGAGAGCGAGGCCGCCTTGACCTTGGCTTCCGCATCGCGGGCCTTTTCCTCGTCGTTCAGGCTGAACTTGTCGAGCTTCTCGCCGTCCAGCCGCACCAGATTGGCAGAAAACGCACCGGACGCCGTTTCCATGTCGGCGGCGACCGACCAGTATTCGCGCGGATTGAACTGCTCGATCTCGGTTTCGCGTTCCGTGATCAGGCGCAGGGCGACCGACTGGACCCGGCCGGCCGAGCGTGCGCCGGGCAGTTTACGCCACAAGACAGGGCTCAGCGTGAAGCCGACCAGATAGTCGAGCGCGCGGCGGGCCAGATAGGCGTCGACCAGCTCCTGGTCGAGCTGGCGCGGATTGTTGATCGCGTCGATGACGGAGGATTTGGTGATGGCGTTGAACACGACCCGCTCGATCGGCATGTCCTTCATGATCTTCTTCTTGCCCAGCACGTCGAGCAGGTGCCAGCTGATCGCTTCGCCTTCGCGGTCCGGGTCGGTCGCGAGGATCAGCTTGTCGGCGGTCTTCAGCGCGTCTTCGATGTCCTTGATGCGTTTGCGCGAGCGCGTATCCACGGCCCAGCTCATTGCGAAATCATTGTCGGGATCGACGGACCCGTTCTTGGAGGGTAAGTCGCGCACATGGCCGAAGCTGGCCAGGACACGGTAATCACGTCCTAGATATTTCTCGATGGTCTTCGCCTTGGCGGGCGATTCGACGACGACAAGGTTCATGGAAATCCGTTCAGTGATCAGGGCGAAAGCGGCGCGCCATTTGGGCGGTCGTCCCGGTCATGTCAATCGGACCGTCCAGACGCTTAGCCGGGGGAACTCTTTTAACGATGATAATCGTTTGCAACTTCAAGGCGTTTGATCAAATAGTTTTCTACTTTTACGGGATGTGTCAGGCTGGAGGAAACCCGTGTTGAAGAACAAGACTGTCAATGATTTCGACGGCGCATCGGACGCCGATATCGCCAACCACATCGCGTCATCGGCGCGAGAGCTGTCCGACATGGCCATGTCGGCCGGCAAGGCGGAGGCGGCGGCGTTGCTGGTCGTTGTCGCCGGCATGCTGAGCGAAGGCCCCGACGCCGACTAGGCGCTCATCCCGCGCGTCCGACGCGTCCGTCCGGCTCCACCAGGATGTCGGCATTCAATTCCATTTCGAGCAGCGCCGCCGCGGCGAGGCCGACCGGCACGCCCGACGCGCGGATCAGGTCGTCGCGATGGGTCGGCGTGAACGACAAGGCGCGGCTCAGTTTGTCCTTGGCCCTTGCCATTTCCGCCGCCTGCCTGTCCGGGTCGAAACCGGGCGCGTCGAACCCGCCCGCCGGGTCGAACAGGCTGGACGGCACGGCGTCGCGACGCGCCCCTTCCAGACAATCCATGACGTCCTGCGCCGTCTCGACCAGGGCGGCGCCCTGCCGGATCAGGCGGTTGCAGCCCTTTGTGCGCGGGTCCAGCGGACTGCCCGGCGCGGCCATGACCTCGCGGTTCTGCTCCAGCGCGTAGCGTGCCGTGATCAGCGTGCCGGAGCGCTCCGCCGCCTCGACCACGACGACGCCGAGCGACAATCCGGAGATCAGGCGGTTGCGCCGCGGGAAGTCCCGCGCCGTGGCGCGGTAGCCCAGCGGCGATTCGGAGACGAGCAGCCCGCGCTCGCGCATGGCCAGATGCAACTCCGTGTTCTGGCGCGGATAGATGTGGTCCACACCGCCGCCCAGCACGCCGACCGTGCCGGTCTCCAGCGCCGCCGCATGGGCGGCCGCATCGATGCCGCGCGCCAGCCCGGAGACGATGGTGAAGCCCGCCTCGCCCAGCTCTCCGGCCAGCGTGGCGGCGAATTTCTGCCCGATGGCGGACGCGTTGCGCGACCCGACCATGGCGACGCAGGGCCGGGTCGCCAGACTCGGATCGCCCCAGACGCTGATCAGCGGCGGGACGGGGTCGAGCGCGCGCAGCAGGTCGGGATAGTCCGGTTCCACCGCGCAGAGGATGCGTACGCCCGCCTGCTCGCTCGCCTCCATCTCGGCTTCGACCTGTTCGGGGGAAGGCGGGCAGATGTCCTTCTTGCGGATCAGGCCGGGCAGAGCGTCCAGCGCGTCGCGTGCCGATCCGAAACGCTGCATCAGGCCCCAGAAGGCGACAGGGCCGACCGTGCGCGTGCGGTAGAGCCGCAACCAGTCGCGCCGCTCCGCGAAACTCAGTTCATGCGTCTGCATCGCGCGGCGGTCAGGCTTTCCGGCCGATGCGCGACTCGGTCCCGGCGCGCAGACGGCCGATATTCTCTCGATGGCGCCAGACGATCAGCACCGTCATGAAGGCGATCATCGCCGTGACGGGCCACGGGAAGAACAGCAGCGACACGGCCGTGGAAAACAGCGCTGCGCAAAGCGCCGCCGCCGAACTGTAGCGCGTGGTGAAAGCCACCAGCAGCCAGGTTCCCGCCGCGACCAGCCCGATCGGCCAGACCAGGCCCAGCAGCGCGCCGAAGAAAGTCGCCACGCCCTTGCCGCCCTTGAAGCGCAGCCAGACCGGATAGCAGTGTCCGAGCAGCGCCGCCGCGGCCGCGACGAGGTGAAAAGGCGCGCCGAACAGCGCCATCGCCAACCAGCCCGCTCCCGCCGCCTTGCCGGCATCGAGAAGCAGCGTCAGCGCGGCGATGCCCTTGTTGCCGGTGCGCAACACATTGGTCGCCCCGATGTTTCCCGAGCCGATTTCGCGTATGTCAGGACCGCCGGTCGCGCGGGTGAGCAACAGGCCGAACGGGACCGAGCCGAGCAGATAGCCAAGAAGAAGGGCGAGGGCAAAGTCCATGCGGGCGGTGTAGCGGCGTGGGTGGGGAAGGGGAAGGGCGCGCTTGGCGCGGAATCCTGTCATGTCTGTGACGGGCGGGAAAGCTCCGGTGGTGATCGGGAGCCTTGTCTGGCTTGGAGGTACCACCCGGAATCGAACCGGGGTTCACGGATTTGCAATCCGGTGCGTCACCACTCCGCCATGGTACCGTCCAAGCGAACGCGCCTCTATCAATAGGAGGGGCGGTTGCGCAATGGGGAATGTCGGCGCGACCCTGCCGTAAAATCGTTTCGGCGTCGATCCGCGCATGGCGGTCTTGCGCGCAACGACCGTTGCGGGGCGCGCACAGCAGGAGTAGGGGTCGGGCCGACGCGCGCCATCCGCGCCGACCCCGATGCCAGAGGACCGCCTTCCATGCCCCAATTCGATTTCGGCGCCGCGCGCGAAACGATGGTCGAAAGCCAGATCCGCACCGCGGATGTCACGGACCTGAATTTGCTGGTCGCCTTTCGCCGCACGCCGCGCGAAGCCTTCGTGCCGGCCTCCAAGATGGCGCTGGCTTATGGCGACGCCGTGCTGGATTACGGCGAAGGGCGCGCTTTGCTGCGCCCGCGCGACTTCGCCAAGCTGGTGCAGGCGGCCGAGATCGAACGCGACGAGGTCGTGCTCGATCTCGCCTGCGCCCGCGGCTATTCGACCGCCATCCTGGCGCAGATCGCCGAAACGGTCGTCGGGCTGGAAACGGATGACGAAACGGTGGACCGCGCGACCGGCCTGCTGACCGATCTGGGTGTGCTGAATGCCGCCATCGTCAAGGGCGACCTGAAACGCGGCGCGCCGGAACACGGCCCGTTCGACGTGATCGTCGTCGGCGGTGCGGTGGCCGACGTTCCGCAAAGCTGGTTCGACCAGCTGGCCGATGGCGGGCGTCTGGCGGTGATCGTCCGGTCGGGGCCTGTGGGCCGCGCCACCCTGTTCACCAAATCCGGCCAGGCGATCGGCAACCGGATCGAATTCGACGCTCATGCGCCTTTCCTGCCCGGTTTCGAGCCGGCGCGGAGCTTCGCCCTGTAGCACCGGGCGCGGGGGAGAAAGCCACGCATGACCTTGATGCCCAAATCCAGCCGCGCCTCTGCCGCCGCGGTCTGTGCCGCCCTGCTATGGAGCGCGGGCGCGACCCTTGCCGCTGCGCAGACCCAAACCGTGCCGCAAACCCAAACCCAATCCCAAATCCTGCCGCAGGTTTTGCCGCCCGAGGCGGGCGATACGCTGCAAAGCGTGCTGGCCAGCGTCTATCGCGGCAATCCGCAGCTGCTGGCCGAACGGGCGCGCTTGCGCGAGGTGGACGAAAACTACGTCCAGGCCCGCGCCCAGGGCCGCCCCAATCTGAGCCTCAGCGGGTCGGCGTCGCTGCAAGCGGATAAAGGCGTCGAAGGCGACACACCCAACCCGTTCAATCCGAACCAGGGCGAATGGGTCGGCACGGAACCGCGCTCGGCGCAGTTCAACGTGTTGCAGCCGATCTATCAGGGCGGCCGGGTCAAGGCGTTGAAACGCCAAGCCAAGGCCGGCATCCTGGCGGCCCGCGCCGGGCTGGACGGGGCGGAGAACAACGTCTTCCTGTCCGCCGCCCAGGCCTATGTGGATGTGTTGCGCGACGAGGAAGCGGCCCGCATCCGGCGCAACAATGTCCGCGTGCTGACACGCCAGCTCTCGGCCGCCGATGCGCGCTTCGAAGTCGGCGAAGGCACGCGCACCGATACCGCCCAGTCCCAGTCGCGCCTGGCCGCCGCCGAAGCCGGTCTGGCCCAGGCCGACGCCCAGCTGGAAACGAGCCGGGCGCGCTTCGTGCGCCTAGTCGGACGCATGCCGAACCGGCTGCAGCCTGTGCCGGAGGTCGCCCTGCCGGGGTCGCTGGAAGCGGCGACGGTCCTGGCGCTGGCCAACAATCCGCAGCTCCTGGCGGCCTACTATAACGAGTTGAGCGGCGAGGCGGCGATCGACGTCGCCAAGGCGGCGGGACGGCCGACGGTCAACCTGCAGGGATCGGTCGGCCGGTCGCGCGGGTCGCTGCTCGGCTTTTCCGACGGCGACCAGGCCATCCTGGGCGCGCAGCTCAGCGTGCCGATCTTCAGCGGCGGTGCGAACGCATCGCGCGTGCGTCAGGCCCGCCACGCCCGGACACGGCTGGGGTTCGAAGCGCGCGACACGGAACGCGCCGTCCACGAAGCCGTGGCGCAGGTCTGGGCGCAGCTGGAAGCGTCGCGCCGGATCGTGGAAGCCGGGCGCCGCCAGGTCGCCGCGGCCGAGACCGCGTTCGAAGGGGTGGAACTGGAACAGCAGGTCGGCACGCGCACGCAGCTGGACGTGCTGGATGCGGAGCAGGAGACGCTGGACGCGCGCCTGACCTTGATCGATGCCCAACGCGGCTTCGACACCGCCGCTTTCCAGTTGCTCGCCACGATCGGCGTGTTCGATGTGGACGGGCTGAACCTGCCGGTCGCGGAGTACGATCCCGACATCCATCTGGCGGTGGCCGTCGATGACGGTCTGAAGCGCGTCGCGGACCGGATCCTGCCCGAAAGGCTGGGCGGCGGCACGACGATCGCCGGCGACCTGCGCGCGATCGAAGCCGGGATCGCCGCTCCCGCCGACGAACCCGTCATCCTGATCGAGACCCCCTGACGGGCGGGCGGCCCGATCCGAATCAATCCGGCGTTGCATTCCGCAAGCGGAACGTATCGCCTCCGGCCCGACAGGCGCTGAGCTAGACGGGACTCCCCGGGCAGCGTGGCGACGGTCAGGCGCGCGCTTTCAAAATATGACGCAAGCCATTACAACTACAGTGTTTTGCCTAGGCCGTTTTCGCGGTTTCGTCCGGTTTCCATATCCGCGGTGGATTGTCCGCGCGCTCGCCTAGACAAGGGGCGAGCCTTCGCTTAACCCTCTGTTAAGTGTAACGGATCGCCGATCCGCGCACGATGATTGGGGATTTGAGAGTCATATGTCGGAGCAGACACCGGATTCCAGCGCGAGTGCCGCCGAGAGCGACATCTTCGCCGACGGCGATACAGAGCCGAGCATGGAAGACATTCTGGCGTCGATTCGCAAGATCATCGCCGACGATGCCGATCCCGTCCCGATGGATGGACCGGGCGGGGCCTACGGTCCCATGGACGATCCCGCCGCCGTTCCGGCGCTGCCCCAAAGCGGGTCGGAGATGCGCGGGGCCGAGATGGGCCCGTCTGGACGGGTCGTTTCGGGAGACGGCGATTTCGACATCGAGTCGCTGCTGACCGATTTCGACGTGATCGAGCCCGTGCCCGACGCGGCTGCGGTGGGCGAGGACGATCTCGCCATTCCGGCTCCCGATCCGGTCCTGTCCCCCGATCCGTCCTTGTCCGAAGTGTCCATGCCGGACATGTCCCTTCCTGGAACTGCCGAGACTGAATATGCTGGCACCGGAAGTTCCGGCGCGGTTTCATCCACGGCGATGGACCGCGATGTCGGCGGCAGCGCCGAAGACGATATGGACCAGCTGATGAACGCCCTGATGATCGGGATGGACGAGGCGGACGACGCGCCCGTTCCGGACGGCCCGCTCGCCGCCGCCACGCTGAGTCCGGACGCCGGCCTGGATGAAGCGCCAGCCGCGCCGGTCGATGGTCCGATGTCCGAGACGGCCTCAAGTCAGACGGCCCAGATAGAGGATGCGGACGACATGGATCTGGTCCGCGCCCTGATGGAAGACCTGACCGACGCGGATGAGGGCGACACGGACATGGCCGCTGCGCCGGACGAGCTTTCGGCTCGGCCCGATCCGTCCCACTCCGGCTCCACGGTGCCGCAGGCGATCGCACAGCCCGATTCCGGTCGGGACACGGCGCCGGTCGATCCGCTCGACGCGATGGAAGAGGATATCTTCGACACCATCCTCGACATGACGACGGACGACGAAGCCCCGGCCCTCGACACGGACGGGCTCGCCATCCCGGATCCTGATCCGGAACCGGCTGCCATGCCGGACGAGGAGCCCGTCTCCGACACTCACTCAGGCGGACCGTCCCTGGCGGACATCGCCGCAGCGGCCGAAGCCGATGCGGTCGCGCCGTTCGCTCCGCCCGAGCCTGTGGACGATGTCGAACCTGTGGGCGATACCGAGAGCGTGGACGATCCCGCGCCCGCCGCGTCGTCCGAAGACGGACTCGATGACGCACGATCCGACCACGACGCTCCCGGTGCCGACGGACCCGTCAATGATGCCGCCTTGCATGCGTTTTCCGACGCCGCTGCGCCGGCCAATCCCGAACCTGCCTTGCCGGCGCCCGCTCTCGTCACGGCGCCCGCCCCTATGCCGACGACCCCAGCACCCGCTTCCGCCCCCTCTGCCTCTGCCCCGACCTCAATGGAGACTTCCATGCCGCGAGCCGTCCGCTCCGAAACCATTCTCGACGACGTGACCGAGGAGGCGACGATGACCGCGTTCGCCGAACTCAACCAGGTCGTGGAAGACAAGGCGATCCTGTCCGAACGCGGCCCGCGCGTCGGCGACCTGGTCCACGAAGCGCTCAAGCCGATGATCAAGGAATGGCTCGACGAAAACCTGCAAGGCATCGTCGAACGCGCCGTCGCCAAGGAAGTCAAACGCATCGCCAACGGGAAGTAGCGGGCGATCCATCCGCGCCGAACCGCTTTAGCATCATCTTCCAACGCGTTGATGCGCAAGGCCTTCGGGTTTCATACCGGCAATCATATCCGCGCCGGGGCGAAACGGGGCCATAAACAGGGTGTCATCGCGAAAACCCCTTCACGCCGACCCGTCTTGGTTCTTCCGTCCGGCCCGCGATTGACGCTTCGCCGGACGCCGCGCTAAGGCTTGACCCGTCCTTCCCGCCCGTCTCCCGCAGAGGCGGGCCTTTTGTTTTGAGCCCCCCATGTCCGACCCGACACCCGAACACCCAGACGCTCCGCCGCCCGGACCGCTCCCCCCCGGAACGCTCCCCCCCGGCACGTTGCCCAAGCATTTCGACCCGACCGAAGCGGAAGGTCGCCTCTACGCGGCGTGGGAGGCGGCGGACTGTTTCCGGCCGGACATGGACGAGGCCAAGCCGCCTTTCTCCATCGTCATCCCGCCGCCCAACGTCACGGGCAGCCTGCATATGGGTCACGCGGTCAACAACACGATCCAGGACATCCTGGCGCGCTTCCACCGCATGCGCGGCTACGACGTGCTGTGGCAGCCCGGCACCGACCATGCCGGGATCGCAACCCAGATGGTGGTGGAGCGAAAGCTGGCCGAGGAACAGCGCCCGCGCTCTTCCATGAGCCGTGAGGATTTCCTGGACGAGGTCTGGGCCTGGAAGCGCGAGAGCGGCGGCATCATCACCGAACAGCTCCGCCGTCTGGGCGCGAGCTGCGACTGGAGCCGGGAGAAATTCACGCTGGGCGATCCGGACGACCCAAGCGACAAGATGGCCGAGGCCGTCACCAAGGCGTTCGTGGAGATGTACGAAGCCGGTCTGATCTACCGCGACAAGCGGCTGGTGAACTGGGACCCGCATTTCCAAACCGCGATCTCTGACCTCGAAGTCGAGAACCGCGACATGGACGGCCATATGTGGCACTTCAAATATCCGCTGGAGGGCAGGGAGAGCTACACCTACATCGAAAAGGACGCGGACGGAAACGTCACGCTGAGCGAGGAGCGCGACTATATCTCCATCGCCACGACCCGGCCCGAAACCATGCTCGGCGACGGGGCTGTGGCAGTCCATCCGGACGATGACCGCTACGCGCCGATCGTGGGCAAAAAGGTGCGCCTGCCGCTCGCCGACCGGCTGATCCCGATCATCGCGGACGACTATCCGGACCCGGACTTCGGCTCCGGCGCGGTGAAGATCACCGGCGCGCACGACTTCAACGATCATGAGGTGGCGAAGCGGCACGACCTGCCCATGTATGCGCTGATGGGGACTAAGGGCGAGATGATCGCCAGCGACATCATGCCGGAAAAATATGTCGGGATGGACCGGTTCGAGGCGCGCAAGGCCGTCGTCGCCGACATCGACGCGGAAGGCTTGCTGATCAAGGTCGAGGACAAAAAGATCATGCAGCCCTTCGGCGACCGCTCCGGCGCAGTGATCGAGCCCATGCTGACGGACCAATGGTTCGTGGATGCGGAAAAGCTGGCGGGCGAGGCGATGGCGGCGGTGGCTCGAGGACATGCCTCTCCTCCCTCCGCTCATCCCGACGAAAGTCGGGATCCAGTCGACGGCGATGGCAAGCAGCCTAGATCCCGGATCAAGTCCGGGATGAGCGGAGGGAAGGGGGAAGGCATCAAGCCAGCTCTGACTTCTTCCCGCTCAGGCCGACTTGATCGGCCTGCCCATCTCCCAACGACCGATGGTTCAGGTGATGGGTTCGCCCCCGAATCAAGTCCGGGGCAGGCTGTTCAAGTCGGCGAAGGCGGGAATGAGGGAAGCACCCGCTTCATCCCCGAAAACTGGAAGAAGACCTACGACCACTGGATGGAGAACATCCAGCCCTGGTGCATCTCCCGCCAGCTCTGGTGGGGGCATAGGATTCCGGCTTGGATTTTCGCTTCGTTGTCTGGTCCCGCAACCGAGACTGGATCAGAAGAACATAAAAGGATCATACTTGAACTAGATCAGCTTTACGATCTGCTTACAGCAACTCCATTTGTGGTTGGAGATGAAACAGAACTTGAGGTCAAGTTTCGAAAACATCTTGATGAGTTATCCATCATTTCAAAAGTTATTGATGTTAGTCTGAAGCAAGGGCCAACAGAAGTTGGTGTTTATACGTATTTAAAAGCACAAATTCTTCTACGATCAGGAAGTCGATTTACATTTGATTACATTCGCGACCCCGACGTCCTTGACACCTGGTTCTCCTCCGGCCTCTGGCCCTTCTCGACGCTTGGATGGCCGGACGAAACCGAATATCTCGAAAAGTTCTACCCCACCTCCGTCCTCGTCACGGCGTTCGACATCATCTTCTTCTGGGTGGCGCGGATGATGATGCAGGGGTTGTACTTCATGGACGAGGTGCCGTTCCGCGACGTCTATATCCATGCGCTGGTGCTGGACGAGGCCGGCAAGAAGATGTCCAAATCGATCGGCAACACGATCGATCCGCTCGACCTGATCGACGGCGTGTCGGTCGAGGAACTGGTTGAGAAACGCACGCGCGGGCTGAAGAACCCGGAGACCGCGCCGCAGGTCGCCAAGGCGACGCGCAAGGCCTATCCGGACGGGTTCGAGGCGTTCGGCGCGGATGCGCTGCGCTTCACCCTGGCGGCGATGGCGGGGCAGGGACGCAACATCAAGCTCTCCGTGGATCGGGTGGCGGGCTACCGCAATTTCGGCACCAAGCTGTGGAACGCGGCACGTTTTGCGCAGATGAATGGCTGTCGCGGGGGTGGGGACTTCGACCCGGCGCGCGTCGAGTCCGCGCTCAATCGCTGGATTGTAGCCAAGACGGCTGAGGCGGCGGCGACGGCAACGGAATACATCATCGCCTACCGATTTAACGATGCGGCGGACGCGGTCTACAGCTTCGTCTGGGGCACGGTTTGCGACTGGTATATCGAACTGGCCAAGCCGGACCTGAACGGCGCCGACCCGGAAGAGACGCAGGCGACGCTGGGCTGGGTGCTGGACCAGAGCTTCAAGCTGCTCCACCCCTTCATGCCGTTCATCACGGAAGAACTGTGGGCGCAGACGGGGGATCGTGACGGCTTCCTGATGCTGAGCGACTGGCCGGAGATCGAGCCTTTGGAAGTGGGCGACGACATCGACTGGCTGATCCGGCTGATCTCCGCCCTGCGTTCGGTCCGGGCCGAGATGAACGTGCCGCCTTCGCGCAAGGCGCCGCTGGTCGTGGTGGGTGCGCAGGACGAACGCTTCGAGACGTTCGGCGAGGCGCTCGGGCGGCTCGCGCGGGTGGACGGGGTGACCTTTGCCGAGGCAGCCCCTGACGGCGCGCTGCAGACGGTGGTGGACGGGGTTTCCTATGCCATCCCGCTCGACGGCCTCATCGACGTGGACGCCGAGCGCAAGCGACTCGACGCGTCCATCGCCAAGGCGGAAGGCGAGGTCGCCAAGATCGACAAGAAGCTCGGCAATGCCAACTTCACCGACCGTGCACCGGCTGCCGTGGTGCAGGAGCAGAAGGACCGTCGCGCGGGATATGCGGACGAGCTGGCCAAATTGTCGGACGCGCGCGCGGCGCTCGGATGATGCATTCCTTTCGATCCAAACATGCGGAGTTTGACGGGTTTTCCGAATATTTCGCACGTGACGTTCGACCCATATTGAAGGACCGCGACGCGGTGCGACAGGCTGCCGTGCGCAAGGGCCTGATCGGTGCGGTCCTGTCGACCGCCGTCCTATTGTCCGTCTCCTCGCTCATCATTCTCTACTTCGACAATCCGATGTTCGGCATATTCCTCGTCGGCTTGGCCATGATGAGTGGTTTCGTCGTTTTCGGGGCTTCGACGAATTCCATCCGCAAGGAGACCAAGGGTCGGATCGTCTCGTCCGTCGTCGAATATATCGGCTGGACGTTCGACGCGGATGTCATAAACTACGACATACGCCCCTTTGCCGAACTGTTCCTGATACCGAACAGGATCGACCGGTCGTCCTTCGAAGACCGGTTGAGCGGGCAGGCGCATGGCGCGCAGTTCCACGCGGTCGAAGCGCATTTCGAACGGCGCACGCGCGACAGCAAAGGCAAGACCCGGTGGTCCACGATCTTTCGCGGACAGTTGATGCAGATCCAGTTTCCGACCCGCACTTACGGCCGCACGATCGTGTTGCGCGAAAAAGGGCTGTTCCAGCGCAAGAAGCGCGGCGACATGAAACGGATCGGGCTGGCCGACCCGGTGTTCGAGAAGATCTTCGAAGCCTATGGGACCGACCAGGTGGAAGGGCGCGTCATCCTCGATCCGGCCTTCATGCAGCGCATGGTCGATCTGGAAGCCGCCGTGTCGGGCAAGAACATTCGCTACGGGTTCGATGCGGACACGCTGTTCATCGCGGTGGAAACGCGCAACCAGTTCGAGGCTGGGTCGATGTTCAGCCCGCTCGCCCGGCCGGAGCGCACGCAGGCGATCCTGGACGAGGTCGGCGCCGTATTCGACATCGTCGATGCGATGCTGGCCGCGGCGTAGCGAAACGCCGCACTTCGGAACCGGGCGGACGCGCAAGCCGTTGCGCGGGTTCATCCCCTAGATACAAGGAGCCGCCCCATGAGCCAGTCCGCCGAAACATTGTCCATCGAAAAGCTGTCCAAGATGATGGCCAAGCAGGACATCGCCATGCTGGTGACTCGCCACGGCGACGACAGCGCGGTGCGGCCCATGTCCAACAACCGCGAGGTGGAGTTCGACGGCGACACCCATTTCTTCACCCGCGCCGACACGACGACGGTGGACGACATCAAGGCGCACGATCGCGTCAGCGTGACCTATCAGGACACGGAAGACGACACCTTCATCGTCCTGACCGGCACGGCGAGCCTGCACACGGACCGCGACACGCTGGAGGAGCACTGGAAGGACGAGCTGTCCAACTGGTTCGAGGACGGGCTGGAGACGGACGGGCTGACGCTGGTCCGCGTCGACGCCGACCGGGTGCATTACTGGATCGGCCGGAAAGAGGGCGAGCTGACGCTCTAAAGCGCCCGGCTGACCAACCAGGCCAGATAGGCGGCGTAGCCCGCCAGCATCACGGCCGCTTCCCACCGCACGACCTTGCGGTGGGTCACGGCGAAGACGAACATCAGCGCGGTCGCGGCCAGCAGCACGACGCCGTCGAGCGCGGAGAAGCCGGCCGCACTGACGTCGAAGCCGAGCGGGAAGACCAGGCCCGTCACGCCCAGGATGGCCAGCCCGTTGAAGATGTTCGACCCGACGATGTTGGCGAAGGCGAGCGTGTTCTCGCGCTTGATCGAGGCCAGTATCGAGGCCGTCGCTTCGGGCAGGGACGTGCCGATGCCGACCACCGTGATGCCGATCAGGGCTTCGGAGACGCCGAAGCCGCGCGCGATGGCGCCGGCCCCGCGGATCAGCCCTTCCGCGCCCGCCACCAGCAGCGCGACCCCCGCCAGCGCCATGGCCAGGGACAGCAGGACGGGCTTCGGCGTGGCCGACGCGTCCGCCGCGTCTGGCGGAAGGGCGAGGTCGGCGCGGATCGACAGGACCAGATAGGCGGCGAAGGCGGCCACGAGCGCGGCGGCGCCAAGGGTCGGGATGCCGCCGACCAGGATCCAGGCCATGCAGCCCACGGAACTGGCCATGACGAAGACCGCGTCGCGGCGCACTTCGCGCATCTGCGTCGCGATCGGCAGGATCAACGCCGACACGCCCAGGATCATCAATATGTTGGCGATGTTGCTGCCCAGCACGTTGCCGAAGGCGATGTCGTCCGCACCCTTGGCCGCCGCGCCAAAGGTGGCGACGAATTCCGGCATGGACGTGCCGAAACCCAGCAGCAGCACACCGATCAGGGCGCGCGACAGTCCGAACCGTTCGGCGATGCCGACGCTGCCGCGAATGAGGACCTCCCCGCCGGCGACCAGCAGGGCGAGCCCGCCGACGACCAGAAGGTAGTCCAAATTACTGGCTTTCGGGCGTCGTGATCTCTATCCCGTCGAGCTCGTCCGTCAGAAGGATCTGGCAGGACAGGCGGGAGCTGTCCTGCACGTTCTCGGCGAAGTCGAGCATGCTGTCTTCCATGTCGTCCTTGGGCTTGAGCTTGCCGACCCATTCGGGGCCGACATAGACATGGCACGTCGCGCACGCGCAGGCGCCGCCGCAATCGGCGTCGATCCCGGGGATCATGTTGGAAATGGCGGCTTCCATGACGGAGGTGCCGATCTTGGCCTCGACTTCCTTAGTATTGCCTTCATGGTCGTGGAAGATGACTTTGGCCACGCTTGCTCCTCGTCACTTGGGTGGGATGTCCGTTCGGACTGCATTGCAGGGTAGTTAAGCGCTTGCCCTCAAAAGGCAAGGCGCTAGATGATGGCCCCGGTGAAGCCTATCCCGTTGAAATCCGAAGCGGACACGCTGGCGCTCGGCGCCCGTCTCGCGGCCGTGTTGCGGCCGGGCGACACGGTGCGCCTGTCCGGCGGGCTGGGCGCGGGCAAGACGACGCTGGCGCGCGGGCTGATCCAGTCGCGGCTGGGCGCGGTCGAGGTGCCGTCGCCGACCTATACGCTGGTCCAGGCTTACGACTGGGGCGAGGAGGAACTGTGGCACTGCGACCTCTACCGGCTGGAGCGGCCGGACGATGCCTATGAGCTGGGATTGATCGACGCGATGGGCGAGGCGGTCGTGCTGCTGGAATGGGCGGATCGGCTGGGCCCGCTCTGTCCCGCCGACGCGCTGTCGGTCGAACTGGACTTCGAAGGCGATGGACGCGCGGCTCTGCTGAGCGGATGGGAGGGACGCGATGTCTGAGCGACAGGCCGCTATGGACGCTTTTCTCGCCCGGGCCGGGTGGGCCGATGCGGCGTGCACGCCCGTTCCGGGTGATGCCTCCACGCGCCGCTACACGCGGCTCGAACGGGGCGGTATCCAGGCCGTGTTGATGGACGCGCCCAAGGGCGAGGAAGCGCCCGGCGAACCGGAAGGCGCGACGGTCGAACTGCGTCGACGCCTGGGCTACAATGCCATGGCCCGGGTCGCGGGTCCGAATATCGAAGCCTTTCTGACGGTGGCGGAGCAACTCTACGTTCGCGGTTTTTCCGCGCCCCGGATCATTGCCGCCGACCCGGAAGAGGGTTTCGCGCTGCTCGAAGATCTAGGCCGACGCGACTACGCTTGTCGGCTTGACGAAATGCCAGAGCTGGAAACCCCGCTTTACGAAGCGGCCGTCGATGTTCTGGCTGCGATCTATCGCAGCACGATTCCACGACGGTCTTCGTTCGACGACAGAGTTTGGACAATTCGCGACTATGACGAAGCTGCCTTGATGGCCGAAGCCGATCTGCTGATCGATTGGTTCGCGCCAGACATCGGTCGGAGCGTAGACGATGCGGCCCGATCGGATTGGCATCACCATTGGGGCAAGGCGATCGCGGCACTGCGGGCGCACACACCGGGCCTAGCCTTGCGCGATTACCACGCCCAGAACCTGTTCTGGCTGCCGGACCGGACCGGACAGGCGCAAGTCGGCCTGATCGATTTCCAAGACGCGTTGTTTGCGCATCCGGCCTACGACCTGGCCAGCCTGCTGGAAGACGCACGGCGGGATGTCTCGCCCGAGCTGCACGATCCGCTCATCACCCGCTTCTGCGCGGCGGCGGGCCTGGCGCGGGACGACGCGTTCGATGCCGCCTATGCCGTCACGGCGGCTCAGCGCAACGCGAAGATATTGGGCATCTTCGTCCGTCTGGCCAAGCGCGACGGCAAGCCGCACTACCGCACGCTGATCCCGCGCGTGCGCGCCCATTTCAAGCGCGATCTCTCCCATCCCGCCTGCGACGGGCTGCGCGGCTGGTTCGCGACCCACGTTCCCGAGGTGCTAGAATGATCGAAACGGCGATGGTGATGGCGGCCGGGCACGGCACGCGGATGGCGCCTCTGACCGACGACCGGTCAAAGGCGATGGTCGAGGTCGGGGGCAAGCCGCTGATCGACCACACGCTCGACCGGATGGATGAGGCGGGCGTGAAGCGCGCCGTCGTGAACGTCCACGCTTTCGCCGACGATCTGGAAGCCCATCTGAAGGCCCGCACCACGGGGCCGGAGATCGTCATATCCTGCGAACGCGACCGGCTGCTGGAGACGGGCGGGGGGGTTGTGAAAGCGCTGCCTCTGCTCGGAGACGACCCGGTCTTCATCTGCAACATCGATGCGGTGTGGATCGAATTCGCGCCGGTGCTGAAGGCCATGTGGAACGCATGGGATCCCGACGAAATGGACAACCTGTTCCTGCTGGCGCCCAAACCGCGCACACTCGGCTATCCGGGCGTCGGCGATTTCGACATGGACCGCGACGGCCGCCTGTCCTGGAAATCGGGCGACAAGGCATTCTGGGTCTATGCGGGCGTGGAGATTTTCACCCCGGCGCGCGCCGCAGGGTTTCCGCTGGAAAAGTTCTCCCGCACCCGCATCTGGGACATGTCCATCGATCACCGCCGCGTCTTCGGCCTGCCCATCCCCGGCTATTGGATGCATATCGGCGATCCGCGGGCACGGGAAGCGGCCGAAGAGATATTGTCGGGTCGCGTGGACGTTCCCGTATGACGGCTGCCTTGTGAAAGCGCGCACGCCGTGAAGACGGTCTACAACATGCCGTCCGGCGTGCCGTTCCTGCGTTCGCTCGCCCACGGACTGAATGAACGCTACGGCGACGCTTTGCAGGACGGGCTGGTCCTGCTGCCGACGCGGCGCGCGGCGCGGGCGCTGGAATTCGCCTTCGTGCGTCAGGCGGCGGAGCGCGGCCTGTCGGCGGCGCTGCTGCCGCGCCTGCGCCCGCTGGCCGATGTCAATCCGGACGAACCGCCCTTCGAGCCCGGCGAGCTGGCGGGCCGCGTGGCACCGGGTATCGATCCGGTCCAACGGCGGTTCGAAATCGCCCAGCTGGTCGCCCGCTACCACGAACGCACGTCGGACATGCCCCTCGACCCGGCCGCCGCGCTGCACATGGCCGATCCACTGATCGAGATCATGGACGATGCGGCGCTGGAGGAAGTCGGCATTTCCGACCAAGCGGAATGGAAACGCGTCTGCGACGAGGCCGCGACCCACTTCCAGCATGCCGGGCGCCTTTACCAGATCATCGAAACCCATTGGCCGGAGCGGTTGGCCGAGATCGGCATGATGGAGCCGTCCGCGCGCCGGGTCGCTCTTCTGGATGCGCTGGCCGGGATATGGGCCGAGACCCCGCCCGGCTACCCCGTCATCGTCGCCGGATCGACCGGGACGCTGAAGGCGACGGCGCGGTTGATGGATGTGGTCGCCGGCATGCCGGACGGCATGGTGGTGCTGCCCGGTCTGCAGGAGGAATTTCCAGACCGAGTGTGGGACACGATCGATGCGCGCCATCCGCAAAGCTCGCTCAAGGGCCTGTTGGAAACGATGGAGGTTCCGCGCGATGCCGTGCCGGTCTGGCCTTGGGTTGTCGGAGGTGCCGACCGGACGGTCGCGAAGAAACGCCGCCGCATCCTCGCCGAAGCGCTCGTCCCGGCGGACGCGACGGGCGACTGGCTCGGCCGTATCGCGGCGCTGACGGGGGGCGAGGGCGCGGACGTATTCGACACCGCCCTGTCGGGCCTGTCGCTCATCGAGGCGCGGACCGATGCGGAGGAAGCGCTCGCCATCGCTCTGATCCTGCGCGAGGCGCTGGAAACACCGGACCGGACCGCCGCCTTGGTGACGCCGGACCAGTTGCTGGCCCAACGCGTGCGGGCGCGCCTGTCGCGCTGGGACGTGGACGTGGCGATGAGCCAGGGCGTGCCCGTGGAGCAGACGCCCGTCGGCGTCTTCCTGACCGCGTTGCTGGACCTGGCGCGCGACCCGGGCGGGCCCGTGGAGATCAGCACGGTGCTCAATCACGATCTGTGCGCGCTGGATCGCCCCGAAGGGCAGGTCAAGACAGTCTGGCAAACGTTGGAGCGACAGACGTTCCGGGGGCTTCGTCCGGCAACCGGTGCGGAGGTCTATCGCGACTCGGACATATTGGTCGATCTGGCCGCCTTGATCCGGCCCTTGCGCGAAGACGGCCTGATCGCGCGACCCGACGGATGGGGTTCGTCGCTGATCGCCGCGGCCGAAGCGGTGTCCAGCACCGACACGACGCTCGGCGCGTTCCGCCTGTGGGGCAGCGATGCCGGACGGCAGGCCGCCAACATCCTGGACAGTATCGCGACCCATGGCGGCACCTTGCCCGAAACCGATGCCGAAGGATTCTCCCGCCTGCTCGGTTCGCTGCTGCAGGGCGCAGTCGTGCGTCCCGCGCAGGGCGTGCATCCGCGCTTGTCCATCCTCGGCCCACTCGAAGCCCGTCTGCTGGAAGCGGATGTGATCGTGTTGGGCGGCCTGAACGAAGGCACGTGGCCGGGCGGCGTCGAAACCGGTCCGTTCCTGTCGCGCGGCATGCGCAAGACGATGAAACTCTCCCTGCCGGAACGCCGCTACGGCCTCGCGGCGCACGACTTCGCCGAGCTTGCCGCCAACGGCACGGTCTATCTGACCCGCAGCCGCAAGGACGATAGCGGCCCGACGGTCGCGTCGCGCTGGGTCTGGCGACTGAAGACATTGCTGCGCGGGGCGCTGCCCGAAGCGCAGATGGAGGCGCTGCTCGGCACCGGCCAACGCTATCTCGACTGGGCGCGCTCGATGGACCGGATCGGTCAAGCCCGACCCGTCGATCGTCCCAATCCGAAGCCGTCCGTCGAAAAGCGTTGGGCGCGGCAGGGGCGGGAGATTTCGATCACTGGCGTTTCGACCTGGATCCGCGATCCCTACAGCCTGTTCGGGCGCGAAGTGCTGCGGCTCAAGCGCCTCGATCCGCTTGATGCACCGATGGACGCCCGCCATTTCGGCACGGCCATGCACAAGGCGGTGGAAGACTATCTGAACGCGGTGGACGTCCCGGGCGAGGCGGCCAATCGGAACCGGCTCGAGCGGTTCTTCGCCGACGCTCTGCTGGATGCCGGTCTGACCGAAGCCGAAGTCCACAAGGAAAAGGCTCGCCTTAACACTCTCTCTGGGCAGTTGATCGACTGGTTCCGCCAGCGTGCGGCCTTGGGTTACGACGTCGTGGGGACCGAAGTGGAAGCCCGCCACCGGATCGACGATCTCGATTTCTCCCTGAAGGGCGTGCTCGATCTGGTGGAGCGCTCGCCCACGGGCTACGCGTTCCATGATTTCAAGACGGGCAGTCCGCCGACGGCCAATACGGTCGCGGCCGGGTTCGACCTGCAGCTGCCGCTGGCCGGATGGCTGGCGGGCGAGGGCGCCCTGGAAGGTCACGGCCCCGGCGCAACCGAAGCGATGGGCTATGTGCGGCTCAAGGGATCCAATGACGACTTCAAGGCGGTTTCGGCGGTCAGCCGGCGCAAGGACGCCAAGTCAGTGGACGCGCTGATGGAGGATGCGATCGAGACGCTTCGCGCGCTGATCGACACCTTCGACAAGCCGGAGACCGGCTATCCCAGCCAACCGCGCGCGCAATACACCCATGATTACGGGGAATATGACGATCTGGCCCGCCGCGCGGAATGGTCGTCCGTCACGCCCGGCGCGGGCGAGGCATGAGCCGCCCGACGCTCAATATGACGCTGGAGGAGGCAACCCGGCTGCAACGCATCGCCGCCGACCCGTCCGCGCCGCGCATGGTCAACGCCAATGCGGGATCCGGCAAGACCAAGGTGTTGGTGGATCGAGTGTCGCGCATCCTGTTGCAAGGGACCGATCCGGACAAGATCCTCTGCCTGACCTATACCCGCGCGGCCGCGTCGGAGATGCAGGAACGGCTGTTCGACAAGTTCTCGGAATGGTCCATCGCGCCCGATGCGGTGTTGAAGGCGGCGCTCGGCGAATTGCACGGCATGCCCTATCCGGATGTCCGTCCGGCGCTGGATATCGACCGGGTCCGGACCTTGTTCGCCCGCGCGCTGGAGACGCCGGAGGGGCTCAAGGTGATGACCATCCACGCCTTCTGCGAACGCATCATCGCGCGGTTTCCCATCGAAGCGGGGATCATGCCGGGCTTTTCGCCGCTGGACGATGCGGACGGCCGGGAGATGCTGGCCGAAAGCCGGATGCGTCTGCTGGAGCGCGCGCGCGAAGACGACGGCTTGTCCGCCGCGCTGCATCGCCTGACGCGGCTCAAGGCCGACTCCACGCTGGACGATCTGCTTTACGGGGTCGCGCGCGACTTCGACCGGACGAAAGCCTGGCAGCGCAGCGGCGGTCTTTCGAACTTCCGCCGTAGGGCGGGACTCGAAGAGAGCGACACGGAAGAGAGCCTGTCCGCTTTCGCCTGGACCGGCATGGATCACGATCATCTCGCGCTTTATGCCGAAGAGGCGATCGATGCGGGCGGTCATGCGAAGAAGTTCGGCGAAGCCATACAGGCCGCCTTGCTGGCCGACGATCCCGTCACGGCGTTCGCGCTCTACAGCCAGCCGTTCTTCACCCAGAAGGGCACGCTGACGAGCCAGTTGCCCGCCAAGGGATTCCAGGAGCGCGATCCCTTCATCGGCCCGGACAGTCCGGAACAACGGCGCGTGGCCAGGATGCGCGCCCTGCTGCAGGCGGCGCGGCTCGCGGACAGGACGGAGGCTGTGCTGAGCCTCGGTTACGCGCTCGGCGCGGATCATGCGCGGGCCAAGCACCAAGCGCGCGGGCTGGATTTCAACGATCTGATCGTCAAGACGCGCGACCTGCTGCGCCGCAAGGACGTCAGCGACTGGATCGCCTACAAGCTGGACGGCGGGGTGGAGCACGTCCTGCTCGACGAGGCTCAGGACACCTCACCGACCCAGTGGGAGATCATCGACGCCGTCACCGCGCCGTTCGCGCATGACGCACCCGACCGGGACGCTCCGCCGCGCACCTTCTTCGCCGTGGGCGATCCGAAACAATCCATCTACCGCTTCCAGGGCGCGGCGCCGTCCATCTTCACCGAGAGCATCCGCACGCGCGGCGGGGAGGAAGGCGAAGTTCGGCTGCGCATGTCCTTCCGGTCCGCGCAGGACGTGCTGGACGTGGTGGACGCGCTGTTCGTGGACCAGGGCGGGATACAGGCCATGTTCGATGCGCACATCGTGCCGGATGCGGCCGATCCGGTCCGCCATGTCGCCCACCGCGACGATGCGGGGCTGGTCGAACTCTGGCCGTTGGCGCCCAGGGCCGAGCCATTGGAAGACAAGGCGCCCTGGGACACGACGCCCGTCGACCAGCGCAGCGACGGGGATCCGCGCATCGTGCTGGCGCGGACGATCGCGGAGCAGATCGCGCATTGGCTGGAGCGCGCGGAACCCGTCTTCGACCGCAAGGCCGGGACGCACCGCCCGATGCATGCGGGCGACATCCTCATCCTTGTGCAGAAGCGCGTCGGCGGTCTGTTCGATGCGCTGATCAAGGCGCTGAAGGAGGAAGGGCTGCCGGTCGCGGGGGCGGACCGACTTGTCCTGCAGGACGCGACCATTGTGCGCGACTTGCTGGCGATCACGCGCTTCGTCCTGCTGCCCGGCGATTGCCTCAGTCTCGCCGAAGCGCTGAAATCGCCGCTGTTCGGATTGACCGACGACCAGCTTTTCGCGCTCTGCGTGGACCGGGGCGACATGACGCTGTGGCAGGCCGTGCAGGCACGGGCGCCCCAACTGGCAACGCATCTGCAAGCCATGCGCAACGACGCGGCGCTGGCGCCCTACGATTTCTACGCTCGCCTGCTCGACCGCCGCAACCCGGCCGGTTCGACCTATCGCGAGGCGCTGTTCCGGCGGCTGGGCATGGAGGCGAACGAGGCGCTGGAAGCCTTCCTGGCCACTGCCCTGTCGCACCAGCAGCGCCAGGCGCCCGGCCTGCAGCGATTCCTGCAGGCCTTCACGGCGGACGAGATCGAGATCAAGCGCGACAAGGATCCGGCGGGCGGCGAAATCCGCGTCATGACGGTTCACGGCGCGAAGGGGCTCGAAGCCCCGGTCGTGTTCCTGCCCGACACGACCCGCGTGCCGACGGCCCGGTCCGGCGGACTGATACCGGACGGCGAGGACGGGTTCATCCTTGCGCCCAGCCAAGCGGAGAGCTTCGATCTCGCTGACACGCTGAAACGGGAGGATCATGCGGAAGCGATGCGTGAATATATGCGCCTGCTCTATGTCGCCATGACCCGGGCCGAGAGCCGCCTCGTCCTGTGCGGTCATGCGCACGGCAAGGCGGAGGAGGGGTTCGCGGAAGGGTCCTGGTATCACTGGTTCCTGCGGACGCTCCCGCATCTTGACGGGGTGACGGCGTTCGCGACCGCTTTCGACGGTGAGGGGCGGCAAGGCCTGCGCTACGGGCGGCGTCCGGACCGCGCGGAGACTCATGCATCGGACCCGGTCGGGGTCGCCGCCTTGCCTGACTGGATCGACGTTCCGGCGGCGCCGGAGCGCCGGATCACGCAAACCGCCACGCCCAGCGCGCTTCTGGACCGGGCGGAGCCGATGGGGCGCGGCCCCGGCGGCGGGCGGTTCCTGCGCGGCATCCTGATCCACAAGCTGCTGGAGATGCTGCCGGACCATCCGCCCGCGCGCCGTCCCGATCTGGCTGCGAAGATCGTCGGCGACTATCCGGATTTCGTGCAAAGCGAGCGCGAGGCCATCCTTCGCGAAGTGTTCGGCGTGCTGGACGATCCGGACTTCGCGGACGTTTTCGCCGAAGGATCGCGCGCCGAGGTCAGCCTGGCCGGACGAGTGGAGACCATTCGCGGCGGCGATGTCTTCCTGACGGCGCAGGTGGACCGGCTGCACGTCACGACCGACACGGTCTATCTGGTGGACTACAAGTCCAACCCGTCGCCGCCGGACCATGCCGACGATGTGGACGACGCCTATCTGGCGCAGATGGCGGCCTATCGCGAGTTGGCGCGCGCCATCTGGCCGGACCGCCATGTGCGCTGCGGTCTGCTGTGGACGGACGCGCCGTCGCTGATGTGGCTTCCCGATGACGTGATGGACGCCGTCTTGACGCAGGTGAACGGCCTTCCTACCTCCGGACCAACCGAAGAGAGAGGCCCATCATGAGCACTATCGCCGTTACAGACGACACGTTCCAGACCGAAGTCCTGAAATCCGACACGCCCGTCCTGGTCGATTTCTGGGCCGAATGGTGCGCCCCCTGCAAGGCCATGACACCCGCGCTCGAAGCCGTGTCCGAGGACATGGCCGGCAAGGTCAAGATCGCCAAGGTCAATATCGACGACGCGCCGGATACGCCGATGCGCTACCACATCCGCAACGTGCCCACGATGATGATCTTCAAGAACGGAGAAGTCGTCTCCACCAAGATGGGCGCGATGACCAAGACCAAGCTGGCCGAGTGGCTGGCCGAGCATGCCTGAAGCGCGCTGAGCGGCGCGCTGAGAGACGCGCCATTTCTTTCGGAACGGCGCGTCGCATCCATGAGTTCCTCTCCTTGAAACAGGAGAGACCCATGCCCGACCTCGACCCCCGAAACACCACCCTGGCCGTTGACACGCAAATCGACAGCGACGGCTACATGCCCGGCCTGGCCAACCCGGTCACGGCCGACGAAATCACCGACCTCTATTCCAATCCGCAAGTGCCGCTGGCCGGGCGCATCGAAGCCCTGCAGAAGCTGCGTCAGGAAATGGTCGCGCGCGACAGCGCCGATACGCTGGACGACACCCAGGCGTTGATCGCCAAGATCGACGAGGGGCTCGCCTATCTGAATGAAGACGGCGACGGCTTTGCCGACCCGGACGTCATGCGCCTGCAGGACACGGCGGTCGATCCGGACAACCTCTAATCCGCTTCGCGCAGATCCCGGGCCAAGGCATGCCCTTGGCGATGCAAGACCTGGGCAATGCATCCCTGGACGATGCAAGCCCCAAGAGAACACAGATACAGGACAAATCCGCATGACCAACCTCATGACTCCGAAGTCGCGCATCCCCGAATTCGAGCTGCCGCTGATCGGCGGCGGCGCGTTCGACACGAGCGACATCGTCGCCGAGAATTTTCAGATCATCGTCGCCTATCGCGGCGTGCATTGCCCCAAATGCAAAGAGCAATTGGAGGCGATCGAGCCGATGGTGGCCGACATCCGCGCCGACGGGCACGACATCGTCGCTCTGTCCATGGATACGGAAGAGCGCGCGCGGAAAGCGCATGAGGAATGGGACGTGAGCGAGCTGCCTATCGCCTACGATCTGGAGCTGCTGGACGCCAAGGCGCTCGGCCTGTTCATTTCGGACGGCATCTCCGACAAGGAGCCGCACATCTTCACCGAGCCGGGCCTTTTCGTCGTGCGTCCGGACGGCACGCTCTATGCCCAGATCGTGCAGAACACGCCGTTCGGCCGTCCCGACGTCAAGGACCTGGTGTCCGGCCTCAACTACGCGGCCAAGAACGATTATCCGGTGCGCGGAACGTCTATTGCCTGAGCGGAGTCCACTGGCGCGAATACGACCGTGACCGGATTGGGAGCCAGGTTCTTGTTCGCGCCGGTCGCCATGTCCAACACGGCGCCCGTTCCGAAACTGAAGATCGCCCCGGTCACGACCCGGCTGCCCGACGGGATGCGGTTGAGCAGGTCGGCCTTGCCGGCGTAGACATGGGTGCCGGGCGGCAGTCCGGCGACGAGCGATCCCGCCCGGACGGCGCTGGATCCCGTCGCCACGGTCGATGTCACCTTGAACTTGATCGGTTGATAACCATCCATGGAGACCGTGACGATGGGTTCGCGTTTGCGCGGAACACTGATGGAGCACGGCGTCGGACGGCATCCGAGATATCCGTTCACCGCATTGGACCCCGACGCGCGTATATTGGTCACAGCCGTAGCCCCGGGCGGTTGGGATTCGACCCGGATTCCTTCCTTCGACCCCTGGGTCATCGTGGCGCAACCGGCGAGACCGCCGATGAGCGGCAGGCATAAGAAAATTCTTTTGATCATGGGTCTAGCCTTTCCGGGCTTCGTCGCGCGCGGCCTTGGCCGTTTCGATGATGAAATCCTCCATCTCCTTCTTGCGCGATTTGAAGGTGGTTTCGCTTAGTTCCATTGCGCGCTTGGCCGTTTCGCAGTCCGGCTTGGATCGATTGCGATGGCACGCCTCCGCCATATTGTTCTGGGCTCTCGTCAGGTTCCAGAAAGCGGTCGCCATATCGTCTTCGATGACGGTGGTGCCTTTCGGCGCGAGCCCGAGAACAGCCGGATTGGGAAACAGGTTCAGATTGGCGCCCGTGCCCGCATCGACCAGCAGGCTCGCTGCCGCAACGCCCAGACCGACGCCGGTCCCCGCCGCAGTCGCTCCGGATGCGCCGACCGTCGGAGTCGCGCTTAACGTCAGAGCCGAGAAGAAGCCGCTCACCATCTGCTGCACGGCAATGATGCCGAACGTGGTGATCGTGCCGACGGCGACGCCCGTCGCAGCCGAAGCAGCCGCCGTTTTCACCACCGATGTGCCAACGCCGCCGCGGAGTTTCGACGGGCCGACATAGTACTCGACCGGTTCGAACCCGTCCGCCTCCACCCTTACGACCATGTCGGTGCGGCGCGGAACCTCGATCGCGCAGGGCGTGGCACGGCAAACGAGTGTCTGGTTGTCGTGCAGATACCCTTTCGTGCCGGAGACCTTGCGGCCTTGACGATCGACCCGGTTCAAGGTCGTAACCGTGACTTGCGCGCCTTGCGGAACGCTATCGACGCGGACGTGATCGTTCGTGCCCCGGTCGATGGTCGAACAGGCGGACAGCAATGTGGCGGCCATGAGTGCGGAAGAAAGCTTTTTCATGGCGGCTCTGTCGTTCGCGATGTTATAAAACAACAGTTACGACTTCTTCAGATGTCGATCATTTCACATTCGCCGCGAGCACTTCGCCCGCCAAATATAGTGAACCGCAAATCAAAATACGCGGTGGCACCGTGGGTTGCTCCGCCGTATGGCGCGACAAGGCCTCGCCCATATTGACGGCCTTCTGCATGGCGTCCGTCAGATTGTCCGCGGCGACAGCGGCCAGACCGCGGATGTCCGCCAACTCCATCAATACGTCCGGCGACAGGCTGGCGTGATCCGCGATGTCGATGGCGACGAGCCCGGCCGCCAGACCTTGAAAATAGTCCAGAAACGCACCGGCGTTCTTATTGGCCAGAATGCCCATGACGAGAATGAGCGGTCGCGGCGCCCGGGCTTCCAGGCTGGCCATATGGGCCGACAATGCCTGCGCGGCATGAGGGTTGTGACCGCCGTCGAGCCAGACTTCGGCTCCAGCCTCGCCTGCAAGGTCCACGAGCGGGCCGTTCCGCAAAGGCTGCATCCGTGCGGGCCAGACTGCGCGTTCGAGACCGGACGATATGGCGTCCGGCGACAGCCCCAGCCGGCGGGCGACCGCCACGGCCAGCCCGGCATTGAGGATCTGGTGTTCACCCGCCAGCGCGGGCAGGGACAGATCGAGCAATTCGGTCCCGGTTTCGAACACCAACCGCCCTTGCTGGCGATAGGCGCGGAAGTCGCGGCCCCAGCGGTGCAGCGGTGCTCCCACCTTCGTGGCTTGCCCGTCCAGAACCGCATCGGCGGCCTCCTGTTGCGGGGCGGCGAAGACCGGGACGGCAGGCTTGATGATGCCCGCTTTCTCACGCGCGATCCCGGCGAGTTCCCGGCCCAGGAATTCTGCGTGATCATAGTCGATCGGCGTTATGGCGCACACATCCGGCTCGAACACGTTCGTGGCGTCGTAGCGTCCGCCCAATCCGACTTCGATGATTGCATAGTCCGCCTCAGTTTCGGAAAACGCCAGGAAAGCCGCCGCCGTCGTCGCTTCGAAAAAGGACAAAGGACGGCCCGCATTGGCGTCCCGCACGCGGTTCAGCACGTCGATCAGCGCTGCATCGTCGATCTCCCGGCTCGCCAGCACAATGCGTTCGTTGAAACGCACGAGGTGAGGAGAGGTATAGACATGGACGCGGGCCCCGGCTGCTTCCAGCATGGCGCGGAGCAATGCGACCGTCGATCCCTTGCCGTTCGTTCCGGCGACATGGACGCTTGTCGGCAGCCTGTCCTGGGGCCGCCCGAGCGCGTCGAGGACGCGTTCGATCCGCGACAGGCCCAGGTCGATCTTGCGGGGATGAAGGCGCCGGAGTTCCTCCAACGCAGTTTCGATGTCGCTCACGCCGGGACGGGCGCGGGGGCAGGGGTGTCGGGGATGGCATGATCCGTCTGCATCAGAACGGATAGCAGACGCGCCAGCGTCTCGCGCAGATCCGCGCGCGGCACGACTTTGTCGACCATGCCCTTTTCTTCGAGATATTCCGCGCGCTGGAATCCTTCGGGCAGCTTTTCGCGGATCGTCTCCTCGATCACGCGGGGACCGGCGAAGCCGATCATGGCGCCGGGTTCGGCCAGATGGACGTCGCCCAGCATGGCGTAGCTGGCCGTAACGCCGCCCGTCGTCGGGTCGCACAGCACGACGATATAGGGCAGGCCCGCTTCGCGCAGGCGCTGAACGGCGATGGTCGTGCGCGGCATTTGCATCAGGCTCAGCGCGCCTTCCTGCATGCGGGCCCCTCCGGCAGCGGTGAAGGCGATCAGGGGCAAGCCCTTCTGCACGGCGACTTCGGCGGCCGCGACGAAGCCTTCGCCCGCCGCCATGCCGAGCGAACCGCCCATGAAGGCGAAATTCTGGACCAGGACCGTCGCTTCGACGCCGTGGATCCGGCCGACGCCGATGCTCATCGCGTCGTCGTTTCCGGTCTTGGCGCGCGCTTTTTTCAACCGGTCCGTATATTTCTGGTCGTCCTTAAACTTCAGCGGGTCGGTCGCGACGCCGGGCGTCGGGAACGTCTCGTAGGCCCCGTCGTCGAACGTGTAGGCGAAGCGCAGCTCCGGACCGATGCGCATGTGATGCCCGGCCGGGGTGACATGCAGCAGGCCCGGCAGATCGGCGGTGAAGATCATCTCCCCGCTCTTGGGGCACTTCATCCAAAGATTATCGGGCGTGTCCCGCTTGGTGAAGATGGATTTGACG
This sequence comes from uncultured Algimonas sp., assembly GCF_947498175.1. GTDB lineage: Bacteria > Pseudomonadota > Alphaproteobacteria > Caulobacterales > Maricaulaceae > Litorimonas. Next base: position 374,597 of record NZ_CANMJB010000002.1, read on the forward strand.
CCGGGCGGCGTAAGCTTGGTGAGCCAGTTCATGCCAGCGCTTATGGTCCGCTTCGCCGGACCGGGCAAGACGGTGTGGCGGTTATCGGTGCCCGCCCGGTCTTGCGCCCCGGTCCGGATCGCCTAAACCGGGCCCATGCCCGGATTGTTGAAAGGTATGATACCGCTCCTCGTTTTCGCCGGACTCGGCGTCTTTTTCGCGATCGGCCTGACCCGCGACCCGACCATTCTGCCCTCGGAACTGATCGACCGGCCCTTGCCGGATTTCGAGATCGAAACGCTCTCGGGGAATATCGTCACGACGGACGACCTGTTGGGCGAGGTGGCCTTGGTGAACGTGTTCGGATCCTGGTGCGTGGCGTGTCTGACCGAGCATCCCTTGTTCATGGAACTCGCCGCGCGGCCGGATGTGCGCATGATCGGGGTGAACTGGCGCGACACGCGCGAGAAGGCGGAACGATGGCTGCGCCGTCATGGCGATCCCTACGACCTGATCCTTTTCGATCCCGATTCGCACCTGGCGATCGATCTGGGCGTGACCGGCGCGCCCGAAACCTTCGTCATCGATGCGGCAGGGCGGATCCGCTACAAGCATACAGGCGTGGTGACGCAGCAAGTCTGGGAAGACCGTCTGGAACCGCTGATGCACGATCTGCGTGCCGAAACTCCTAGCCGTGCGCGTCCATCGCCGTTATAGCGCGGCTCACCGGCACCTGTAGCTCAGCTGGATAGAGCGCTGCCCTCCGAAGGCAGAGGTCACAGGTTCGAATCCTGTCAGGTGCGCCATTTCTTACATGAACGCCGGACTCAGCTTCCAGCGCCGGGCTCCGGCTTCAGGCGGACGTGGCGGTCTTCACGTCGCTTCTGTCCAGCCCGCTCGGCGGTGACGTGAAGCGCGACTTGCCGGCCTTGCGGGCCTGCTGCTCGACTTCGGCCCACTCGGCGACCTGGTCGTAGGTGCCGATGGTCTTCGGCTCATAGGTTCCGGCGCGAAGGCGCGGAATGACTTCCGCCTCTCCGCGTTCGTCGGACCGCCACAGGATCGACAAGGCGGGAACCTCCAATTCGACCACATGAGGCGCGGCGTCGCGCAAGTCGGCGCGGCGCATGGCGAACCAGGCGGCGGTGTTGCGGTCCAGCGACCAGGACAGGTCCAGCCGCCCTTCCTCCCACGGCGAGGCGAGGCCACGCCAGATGGTGACGGTTTCGCCCAGATCGGTCTGGCGCGGAAAGTCCGCGGCGATCAGCAGGCAGCGCAACGGATCGTCGCCCCAGACCATGCGTTGGGCTTCCATCTTCGCAATCCGGGCCGCCAGCGCTTCGGGCGCGCTGTCATGGTTCAGATCGAAACGGTCATAGACGAAAGCGGGTTTGTGGGCATAGGTCATGCGCCAAGCATCGCGCAGCAGCGCGGGCCTGTGCGGATCTTCCAGGAACAGCTCCAGCGCGGCATCGGCCCGCGGCCCTTCGGCCAGCTTGAGCATATGCGTCAGCGCATTGACTTCGTTCCAGTCGGAAACGGGCGGAAAGAAAGTCGTGTTCAACAAGGGGGAGGTCCGGGGTTTCTGGTCAGTACGGCAATCGCGAATGCCGTCATGTGCGGATTTCAGCACATGAAGTCAAAGCTCATCCTGCCCTAACGCTTATCAACCCGTTTACGATGCAAGAAGTGCGGGGATTCGTTCAGGTTTCTGTGAGCGGGCCTCTTCAATCCCCGCGATCGCGCTGTCCGTCTCCCATATCGCTGAAACCGGCAGCCGGATAGACGACCGGCGAATTGAGCATCAGGAAGTCGTTGAAGGCTTCGACAAGCGAGGGGTTTGCGGCGGGTCTGACCGTTTTAGAGATTCGGATTTCCGTCCCGAAGCTTTCCGCTTCCGGCACGGCGACGTGGCGCAGCCGCTCCGGCCAGCGATCGGCGTAGAAGGCCGCCAAATGGGTGAAGACGATCCCGACGGGCGCGATGTCATTCATCACCGCATGGGGGATGTCGCGATGCTGAATGGCGATACGGCCTGGAAAATCCGAAACTTCTCGCGCTTGCAATCTTTCGGTCCGTGCGCGGCCGATCAAGCTTTTCAGCGTTTTCAGATATTGCGCACGGGCGCCGCGTTCGCGCGGGGTCGCCATCACGTATTGCAGATCCGATGCGGCAAAGGTTTCGAGACTGTCGATCTCATCGCCGACGCCGCGACGCACCAACAGGCCGAGGCCTTTGTGACGGGCGAAAACCTCGCCCGGACCGCTGGCGATACCGGCTTCGCGCAACCGGTCCATTGGTCCGGCGCCGAGCATCAGCAGATCGGGATAGACGGCACTGTCAGGACCGACGGGCAAGACGGCGTTGCCGAAGCGAAAGCCCCACCCCGTTCCAGACCGGCGACGATCATGACCTGGGGCAGAGTGACGACAAGGATGTCTTCCGCCGTCACGTCGCACAGTCCCGTATCGGCGCAGTGGGCGGGAAACGCCTCCAGCAACAACGGCAGCAAAACCGGATAGTGGTTGCCTTCGGTGAAGATGGTCAGCGCTGCGCTGCCGTCGACCGGGCCGACGATGTCCGGGACCGCATTGGTCAGCCCGTCATTGCGGTCCAGTCCCGCATCGACGCGCAAGACGCCGGTGTCCGGTCCGTATGCGGGCCAGGAAAGCGACCCGGGCGTTGCCCGGTCGTACGATGTCGTGCAGCTCGCCAAGGCAAAGCTGGCCATCCCAACCGCCATGATTCGCGTCCAGGCCTTCATCAAAGCGAACGCGACATGTTGCGTGCGATGTCCGGGCAAAGGCGAATTTGCACGACCAATGCATCGGTTTCCATATCGCAACTCCATCGCATGGCGGTTCCGCTCTACCAGACAAGATTGCCTTGGCGGATGAATTTTCTGCGATCATATCCATCCGTTGCAAGTCGGCGTTCCCATGATCGGTCAGGGGCGCTATTCACGCCGGATGCGCCTTCTGCTTGTCGAAGACCATGCCTCGCTGGCCGATGCCATGAGCCGCGCCTTGCAACGGGCGGGATTCGCCGTCGACCATGCCGCCAACGTTGAGGCAGCCCAAGACTTCGCGGCCGTCGCCGATTACGACCTCATCCTGATGGATCTCGGTCTTCCGGACGGAGACGGGCTTGACCTCCTTGGCGAGATACGCCGCGACCATGACTGGCCGGCGATCATTCTGACGGCGCGCGATGCCTTGCCGGACAGGCTGGCGGGACTGGACGGCGGGGCAGACGACTATATCGTCAAACCGGTGGACATGCTCGAACTCGTCGCGCGTTGCCGGGCCGTCATGCGCCGTCCGGGCGGGCGTCTCGGCACCGTCCTGGAAACCGCCGGGCTGACGCTCGACACGACGCAGAGGCGGGTCGCTCATGCGGGCCGGACGATCGCATTGGGCCGGCGCGATATCGGTGTTCTGGAGCAACTCATGCGCCGCAAAGGCCAGGTCGTGCCGCGCGCCGTCCTTGAAGATGCCGTCTATGCGCTCGACGACGCGGTCACGCCCAATGCGCTCGAAGCCGCGGTCTCGCGCATCCGCAAAGGGCTGTCGGAAGCCGGATGCGCGGCGAACATCCACACGGTGCGCGGCGTCGGATGGCTGTTGGACGACACTGCGGATGCATCCGGATGAGGCGTAACGGGCTGCCCATGGCGCGATTGCTGACGCGCCGTCTCGCCTGGATCGCGCTTGCAGTCCTGCTCGCCAATCTGGTCCTGATCTGGGCCTATTACGGGTCCGACCCGGAAACGTTGCAAGACCATGTGGTCGAGACGCGAATGTCCGACATGGAAGCGGCGCTGACGGGCTCGAGTGCGCCGGACTACCGGATCGGTGACGACGCGCGCGATCTGTTCGAAGCGCATCCGGGCGCCTACGGTTTCGTCCTGGCCGGGCCGGACGGAACGCCGCTCGATGCGATGAATGCCGAACTCGTTCCGCCGGCCGCCCTGACCAGCGGTCGCTTTGCCGACGACTGGATCGTGCGCGACCCTCAGGACAAGCCGCCGCGCTTGCTGGCCTCGCATGCCGTCGGTCCGGCGGATGCGGGCTTGCGGCTCGTCTTCGCGGCGCGGGGCGATCCGGCCAATCTGCTAGGGCGGGCCGTGGTCGAGGAATTCGTCAGCCATATCGCCGTGCCGCTCATCCCGGCGATCCTGCTCTTGCTCGGAATCAACGCGCTGATGGTGCATCGCAGCCTGATGCCGGTCGGTCGGGCGGCCGACTGGGCGCGCAGACTTCGCCCGGGCGCGCGCCGCACTTCGTCGCCGCCTGAGACCGGTCTGCGCGAAATCGACGACCTTCTGGACGCGACGCGGCGTGCGCTCGATAGTCTGACGGCGGCCCTGTCGTCGGAAACGCGCCGCGCGGCCGAAGCGGCCCACGCCTTGCGCACCCCGTTGGCGGCCCTGGTGGCGCGTTTGGACGACCTGCCCGACGGCGAGGCGTCTCGCGCCTTGCGAAAGGACATGGCGCAATTGTCGCGCACCGTGCGTCAGATCCTGGACTCCGCCAAGGCGGACATGATCGCCATCGAACCGGACAGCCATGTCGATCTGAAAGCCGTGGCCATGTCCGTCGTCTCCGCCTTGGCTCCGGTCGCGATCCGTTCGGGCGCGGAATTGGAGCTGGATCAAGACCGGTCCGTTCCCGGCATCCGGGGCAATAGGGATGCCGTGATTCTCGCCCTGACGAACCTGGTCGAAAACGCCATCATTCACGCAGGCGGACGGATCACGGTGAAAGTCGGCCCAGGCCCGCAACTCAGCGTGCATGACCGCGGGCCGGGTTTGCCGAACGGCGATCCGGGGATTTTGTTCGAGGCCTTTCGCCAAGGTCCGGACGCACCCGCCACGGGCGCGGGTTTGGGCCTGTCCATCGCGCAACGGGTCCAACGGGCCCATGATGGCCGGCTAGCCGCGCGCAATCATCCGGATGGCGGAGCGGAATTCAGCCTGATCTACGGCGAAAACTGATTTTTTCATCTCGTCAGCGTTCCGTCAGCTTGGCTCGCTACGAAGAGACATACACCGCTCATGCGTGGATGTGCCCATCGCCGCGCCGGAGCCTTTTAAAAGGAGAAATGTGATGGATGTGACTGAAACCAAGACCACGAACGAGGATCACCGTCCGCTCAGTCAATGGCTGAGGGACGAGATCAAGCTGACCGTGCCGCGTTACGGCCTTGTCGGTGCGGCGTTTGTCGCAGCGGCGCTATTGCTCGTTGCGATCGATTAGGAGGACGGACAATGACGATCAGATTAGCCATTCCGGTGCTGTTCATTGCCGCATTCGCTCTGCCGGCCTGTGCCCAGACCGCGTCCGTTTCGGAGCCGCATAGTGTCGTGAAGACCCCGTCGGGCGAAACCGTGACGCCGATCCGCAGCGTTCAACGCGGGACGTCCGTCGTGTTGCAAGGCACGGTGGACCGCATTCTCGACGAGGATGAATTCCGCCTGCGCGACGATAGCGGGCACATCAAGGTCTATGTCGGGCCGAACCTTGTCCCGGCCCAGACCGGCGACCGGGTAACGGTGCGCGGCCTTGTCGATGACGATAACCGGCGCGAGGTCTATGCCCGCGAAATGGTTCTGAGCGATGGATCGACCGTGGTTTTCGATCGCCGCTACGAGTAGCCGCCACCGCGCATGAGCGTTTGCAGGGCGCGGCGCATCCGGTCCGGAATGGGGACGGGGCGCCGTGCTTCCGCGTTCACATAAACATGAACGAAATGGCCGCGCGCCGCCGTGGTGTCGTTCTCGCCGAACAGGCCGATCTCATAGCGTACAGAGCTCGTCCCGACATGGCCGACGCGCAGACCCGCCGTCACGGCGTGAGGAAAGGCGAGAGGTGCGAAATAATGACAGCCCGTCTCGACGACGAGGCCGATCGTGTCGCTTTCGCCTAGGTTGAGAAGGTCGGTGTCGATTAGCCAACGGTTCACGACCGTGTCGAACAAAGCGTAATAAACGGCATTGTTGACATGGCCGTAAATGTCGTTGTCATTCCAGCGCGTCGGCAGAGCGTGCTGGTGCGGGTAGTCGGCGCGGCTGTCGGGGGCGAGGCGGCTCATGCGATCGACTTGTAAATCTTCACGATGTCGTCGCGCGTCATCTCGCGCGGATTGTTGCGCAAGACACGGTCTTTCAGGACGGCGTCGTCGGCCATCATGGGGATGGCGTCTTCGGCGATATCCACGTCGCGCAGGCGGCGCTGGACGCGGGTTTCGTCCTGCAGGCGCAGGATTTCGTCGATCAGCGCGGTTGGAGTTTCGCCGACGCCGAGGTCGGCTGCGATTTCGCCGTACCATCGCCTGGCGCGGTCCTCCTGTGCATTGAATTTCATCACTTCGACCATGACGAGCGAATTCGACAGGCCATGGGGTACGTGAAAGAAACCGCCCAGCGGGTAGGCGAGTCCGTGGACGGCTCCGACGGGTGCGTTGCTGAACGCTTGCCCGGCCAACATGGCCCCGATCAGCATGTCGTTTCGGGCGTCCACATCGTCCGGCGTGTTGACCGCTCTGCCGATGGCGCGTGTCAGCTTACGCAGCGCGGACAGGCCGAGCGCGTCGCTGATCGGGTTCTTGCGGTGGACGGAGGTGTAGGCTTCGATGGCGTGCACCATCGCGTCGATGCCGGTCGCCGCCGTGATGTGGCCCGGCAAGCCGAGCGTCAGATCGGCGTCCAGCAATACCCGGTCGGCATAGAGCGGATCGGACACGACCGCATTCTTGCTGCCCTTGCCCGTCGTGATGATGGCGACGTTGGTGACCTCGCTGCCCGTGCCGGAAGTCGTCGGGACCAACAGCAGCGGCAGGCGCGAGCCCTGCGCCACGTCCACACCATATATGTCGTGCAAGGCGATGTCGTGATCGGCCAGGAATGCGATGACCTTGGCCGTGTCCATGGGCGAACCGCCACCGAAGCCGATGACCAGGCTCGCCCCGAATTGCTTTACCGTTTCCACGCCGCGCATGACGATGTCTTCGGGCGGGTCGGCGACGACATCGTCAAAAACCATCAGTTCGTATCCCGCATCCCGCAGAGCAGCGAGGCCAGCATCCATCAGTCCGAGCGCGCGCACGCCCTGGTCGGTAATAATGGCAATGCGCTTGTTGCGCGGCAGGCCTTTCACGTGAGCATCGAGCCGCGCAGTGCCGCCCGGTTCGATGCGGATGTCGGAAACGGTTCTGAAGCTATGCATCGACTTTCCTCCGCAGGCCGATGGCGGGCGGCGTTTCGGGCGGCCCGGCGAAACATTGCGCAAGACGCATCCATTGCTGCGCCGTCTTTCCGGTCATCTGCAAATCCACATCCGCGTCGCCGATATTGCGGCACTGTGTCACGACCTGGCAGAAATCCTCCGCCGGTCCCTCGATGCGATTATCGGTTTGCGGCGCGTTCCATTCCCAGACCGCGCCGCTGGGAGCGACGAGCCGGACATAAGGTTTGGGGCGAGGGGACTCCAGCCCGTTGACCTTGAACGACCAGCTGTAGGTCGTCACGCCGATGTGGGCGACATTCTTCAACCGGTCCGTATTGAGGCGGGCCACGCCGAGCCGGTCGTAGATGGCCTGGGCATGCGCCCAATGTTCCATCTGTCGCGCGATGACGCAGGACCGGGCCGACATATCCGGGCCGAACCATTTCAGCCGCGCCTCAGGGTCGGATTGGGCGAAGCGCTGCGCCGTACCGGGATAGAAGTCCCGCCAAGCCTTGTAAGTCTGCGCGGGTGGCGTGCTGCCAAACCAGGACCGCTGCAGCGCCCTGTGCCCCTGGTCCATACCGGGCAGGATCCTCTGGCAGAAAGCCGCGAAGGCCTCGGCGCCCTTCAGGGCTTCGTCGGCAGCGATGTTGAAGAGGTGCAGATGCTCTACGATCTCGCCGACGGTCCATCCCTTAAAGGCCGTGGGTTGGCCGAAATTCCGAGGCGTCAGATCGGACAGCAATGTGTCGATCGCGTCGCATTCGTCCTGGAAATCGTGGGCGGCTCGCATGGTATCTGTTTGACGGGCCCTTGGATGCGGGTCAATCGGAGCAGGCTGCGCATCGGACATGTGCGGTGCGCCGTACCGTCCGGATGGTTGAAACAGGCGGTGCAATCCCCACATCCGTGGTACGGCAGGCCGGGATCCGCCCGCCGGATCTTCTTTGCAAAGGTGGCACATGGCCGGTCCTTCCGTATCGCCTGAAATCGACCGCCTGATCACGCTGTTGGCGCGGCTTCCGGGGTTGGGTCCGCGGTCCGCGCGACGCGCCGCCTTGCATCTGCTCAAGGCGCCCGACCGGTTGATGACGCCCTTGGCCAGTGCGATGAACACGGCTGCCGAACGCATTGCCACCTGTTCGGTCTGCGGCAATGTCGATGCGACCGACCCGTGCAATATCTGCCGTGCGCCCGGACGGGACAGAACGTCCATTTGCGTCGTGCAGGACGTGTCCGATCTTTGGGCAATGGAGCGGGCGGGGGCTTTTCGCGGGACCTACCATGTGCTGGGCGGAACGCTGTCAGCGTTGGACGGAATCCGCCCTGAAGACCTCAACATCGCGTCGCTGATCGGCCGGGTCGCCAACTCGCGAGAGCAGGAGACCGGAGTCGAGGAAGTGATCCTGGCCATGAACGCGACGGTCGATGGTCAGACCACGGCGCATTACATCACCGAACATCTGGAAAAGACCGGCGTGAAAGTGACGCGGCTCGCGCATGGCGTGCCGATCGGCGGCGAGCTCGACTATCTGGACGACGGCACCATCGCCGCCGCCATGAAGAGCCGACGTCTGCTCTAGACTTCCTCGAGCACGCTCGTGCCCCGCCGGCCCTTGCCGGAACCGGTTGTCCATTCCCAACGTTCATGCAGCCGGATCCGGCCCGAAGGCAGGACTTCGGGGCGGCTTTCGCATCGACCGGACCGTAGCGCGCCGGACTTGGTCATATGGTGATAGAGGAAATCGAGGCAGCCATCCGCTTCGACGCGGCCTAACAACGATCCATATTCCACATCGCCGCCGCTGTAAGTGCCGATCAGGATCTGGTCGCGTTGGTCGTAGCGAAACACGGTGTCGCCACCGACATCGCCGTCGCCTTCGGTGCGGACGGCTCTGAACAGACGCTCGCCGTAATGGATCATGCCAGCGATCCGGCCGGATGCGGCGGCTCGACCGCGCTTACGTCATCTTCATCCATGTCCAGCTGATCGATCCGGTCGGCGCGCCGCGTGATCTTGCCTGTGCTGATGCGCGCTTGCCGCATCATTTCCGCGCTGCCTTCGTGATGGGACTGCAGTTTGGCGATGCGCTCATCCAGACGCCTGACATCCTCGCCGATCTTGCCGACCTCGTCAAGAATGACCGTGGCCTGTTCGCGCATGGCCGCATCGCGCAGAACGGCTTTCATCGTGTGCAACGTGGCCATGAAGGTCGTGGGCGACACGATCATGACCCGTGCCGTGAAACCGCGTTCCACCACTTTGGGAAAGCGGCCGTGCAGCTCGGCATAGATGGCCTCGGACGGCAGGAACATGAGCGCGACTTCGTGGGTTTCGCCGGGCAGCAGGTATTTTCCGGCGATGTCGCGGATATGGCGCAGGCAGTCGGCGGCGAACTGACGCCGGGCAAGATCGTTTCCCAGACTTTCTTCCGTCTCCGCAAAGCGGCGCCATGCCTCCAGCGGAAACTTGCTGTCCACGGCGACGTCCAAATGATCCCCGGGTAGATGGATCAGCGCATCCACGCGCCCGCCATTGGAAAGCGTATGCTGGAAACTGTAGCTGCTGGGCGGCAGGAACTGTTCGATCAGGGACTGCATCTGCGTCTCGCCGAACGCCCCGCGCGCCTGCTTGTTGGACAGCACGGCCTGCAAGGATGAAACCTCGCCTGCCAGCTCGCGGATATTGGTCTGCGCGCGGTCGATGACCTCCAGCCGCGTGTCGAGCTTCTTCAAATTTTCGGTCGAGCGGTCGGACTGTTCCGACAGGCTTCGCCCCAGCCGCTCCGTCATAGCGGACAGGCGTTCGTCCAGGCTCTTTTGGAAGAGGTCGCCCCGCGTGGCCTGTTCCTCGGATAATTGTGCAATCCGCCCCTGCAGCTCAGCCTGCTGTCCGCGCATCGCCATAAGCTCAGCTTGCGCCGAAGGGTCCCGGCGCCGCAGTAGAAAGCCCGAAACAATCCCGACCAGTAGGACGAGCAACCCCATGACGAGTTCGAGAACCGTCAGTTCGGCGCCGGCAAATGTCAGAACAGGTTCCATCTTTGTTCTGGTGCCACGTGTCGTGCGGAAAGGAAAGCCGCAAGGGTCCGTGATTGTGTAACGGTTATGACAGGACCGCCATGAAAGCGTGATAAAAGCGAATCCCAACCATCTTCGAACCTTCGGCGAGCTGTCATCCCGCTGCGAACGAAGTGTCAAACTGGACGGTTAACACCCGTTCACGATCGGCAGAATCGTCACTGAAGGGAAGTCACATGTCACGTCTTGTCTATGCGGCTAGCGCGATCGCGCTGTTGACCGCCGCGGAATCGTTCGCCCAGAGCGCGGTCCTTCCGGCGAACCAGACCGGTAGCGGCTGGTACACCGATGCGCGCGCCAAAGTCGATGCGAAGGCCGCGCAGATGTCCGCCTTCCAGCCCGAACGCGCGCGCAACGTCATCCTGTTCGTCGGCGACGGCATGGGCATTTCGACCCAGACGGCCGCGCGCATCCGGCAGGGCCAGCTCGCCGGTCAACCGGGCGAAGAAGGGCTGCTGTCTTTCGAAGGCTGGCCGAACACGGCGCTGGTCAAGACCTACAACGTCAATGCCCAGACGCCTGACAGCGCCGGGACGATGACGGCGATGATGAGCGGTCTGAAGACCGATGTCGGCGTGATCGGCGTCGATGCCGACGTGGAACGCGGCGACTGTGCCAGCGCCAAGGGCAATGAAGTCGTGACGGCTCTGGAACTGGCGGAAATCCGCGGCATGAGTACGGGCATCGTGTCAACGGCGCGCATCACCCACGCCACGCCGGCGGCGACCTATGCCAAGTCGCCCGACCGCAATTGGGAAGATGTGTCCGACATGTCCGATGAAGCCGTCGCTGCAGGCTGCATCGACATCGCGACACAGCTTGTCGAATTCGAAACATGGCTGGAGAAACGCTATCCCGGCATCGATGTGGACGGGATCGAAGTCGCCATGGGCGGTGGTCGGCGTCACTTCCTGCCCAAGGAGGCTTCCGCCAATTCGCCGGACGCGCGCAGCGAAGTCGAAGGCGACCGGACGGATGGCCGCAACCTCACGACCGAATGGGCGGAGCGCTATGCGGATGGGGTCTACATTTTCGACAAGGCCGGTTTCGACGCGCTGCCTGCGGATGCCGGACGGGTTCTCGGCCTGTTCAACGAAAGCCACATGCAATATGCGGCCGATATCGCCAACGATGTGTCGGGCGAGCCGTCCATCGTCGACATGACGATCAAGGCCATCGACATTCTGGACGACGATCCGGACGGGTTCTTCTTGATGGTGGAGTCCGGCCGCATCGATCACGCCCATCATGCCGGCAACGCCGCCGGTGCCTTGTCCGACACGATCGCGTTCGCCGACGCCATCGAGGCCGCCGTGAACGCGACCGATCCAGCGGAAACGCTGATTCTTGTCACGGCCGACCATGGCCATGTCATGACGATCGGCGGCTATCCCAAACGGGGCAATCCGATTCTCGGCAAGATCGTGCTGGTCGGACAAACCGACCCGGCGACAGCGGAAGACGGGCTGCCCGTGACGACATTGCTCTACAATAACGGTCGAGGCTTCCGCGACCTGGGGGCGAATACGAACTCCGACGCGTCCTACGGCCTGCCGGTCGATGCGGGACGCAAGGATCTGGCCGCGATCGACACGACGACACCGGGTTACCACCAGGAAGCGCTCGTGCCGCTATCGTCCGAAACCCATTCCGCCGAAGACATAGGCCTGTTCGCAACCGGTCCCGGATCGCAACTGGCACAAGGCACGGTCGAACAATCCGTGGTCTTCCACATCATGAACGAAGCCCTCGGGCTGGTCGAGTAGGGAGCGTGATCATGAGAAAATTGCTGATAACGACGGTTCTGGCGTCTGCCGCGACCCTCGCGGGTTGCGACGGCGACGACGGTGCTCCCGGCACGCCTGGCGCCGACGGTGCGCCGGGGCAGGTCAGCCTGGTGCGTCAGGACGCACTGACTGTCGGCGATGCGAATTGCCCCAATGGTGGCACGGCGATCAATTCTGGAATCGACACGGATAGTGATGGCGCTCTGGCTGACTCCGAAGTTACCGCGACGAATTTCAACTGCCGTCCCGGCCGTACTGTGCTGACATCCGCGGAACTGAACGCGTCATTATCGAACAGCTATTTTTCAGGCGGTCGGAAAACGGTTGCCGCGACCCGCGCCGCCGTCGATGCGCGCGCCGGATCCAACCGCCGGGCCAAGAATGTGATCCTGTTCGTCGGGGACGGGATGGGAATTTCAACCGTGACGGCGGCCCGCATCCTGGACGGCCAGGACAAGGGCATGCCGGGCGAGGAAAACCAATTGTCTTTCGGCCGCTTTCCTTTCACCGGCCTGGCCAAGACCTATAATGTTGATGCCCAGACGCCCGACAGCGCCGGGACGATGACAGCCATGGTGACCGGCGTGAAGACCGATGTCGGCACGATCGGGTATGACGAGGATGTCGTGCGCGGAACCTGCGAAGCCACGCAGGCCAATGAGCTCGTCACGGCGCTGGAGCTGGCCGAACTAGCGGGCATGAGCACGGGCATCGTGTCCACGGCGCGAATCACCCACGCCACACCGGCGGCAACGTACGCCAAGGCGGCGAACCGGAATTGGGAGGATATTTCGGACATGCCGGCAGCGGCCGTCACGGCGGGATGCAAGGACATAGCCGATCAGCTCGTCAGTTTCGAAGCCAATCTGGAATCGAAATTCCCCGGGCGCGACGTCGACGGGATCGAGGTCGTCATGGGCGGCGGACGCCGTCACTTCCTGCCGCGCGACGCGGCCGCCAACTCGCCGGACGCCCGCAGTTCCGTCGAAGGCGACAGGACGGACGGCCGCAATCTGGTGACGGAATGGCAAGCGGCCTACCCGGCCGGTGAATATGTGTTCGATCAGGCAGGTTTCGATGCGCTGAACGTCGAGACGGCGGACAAGATTTTCGCGCTCTTCAACGAAAGCCATATGCAATACGAGATCGACCGGGCCAACGACGTACGCGGCGAGCCGAGTATCGCCGAAATGACGGCGGCGGCGATCCAGCGGCTCGACAACGACCCTGACGGTTTCTTCCTTAGCGTGGAATCAGGACGCATCGACCACTCCCACCATGCGGGCAACGCCCACGGCGCGTTGCGCGACACGATCGCCTTCTCCGAGGCGATCCAGCGAGCCGTCGATCTGGTCGATCTGAACGAGACGTTGATCATCGTGACGGCCGACCATGGCCACGTCATGACGCTTGGCGGATATCCCAAGCGCGGCAATCCGATCTTGGGAAAGGTCGTGCGAGTCGGCAAGACGGACGCGCATCTGGCCGCCGACGACCTACCGCATACGACCGTGACCTATTCCAACGGTCGGGGTTTCCGCGATCTGGGCAACAACACCAATCCGGACGCGTCCTATGGTTTGCCGATCGACACGGGCCGAAAGGACCTGACATCGGTCAACACGCTGGCGCCGGGCTTTCATCAGGAAGCGCTCGTGCCGACGGGATCCGAGACCCATTCCGGCGAAGATGTCGGGGTTTACGCGACCGGTCCGGGTGCAGAGTTGGTTGCCGGAACGCAGGAGCAGAACGCCATCTTTCACGTGATGGACCGGGCCGCAAACCTGGTAACGCGGGCGGGCGGCTAAACGCTAGCCGACAAGACGAATGCACGAATTTTCTCCCCTCATGAAATCCAACCTGTCCGCAGTCTTCGCAGTTCTGATCCTGACGGCATGTAGCGAAGCTGACAGCCCGGCGGCGGTCGGCAATGCTCCTTTCGTGCTGCCCGCGTCCGTCGGTGTGCCGTCCGTCTGTCCGGACGACAGGGCGTTTCTGCATGCCCGCTACCGGATCGCCGCAGGCGGGGAGACCCGCATGCTCGATCTCTACCGCCGCGCGAACGAAGTCCTGCATGTAGGGCGCGAACCTGATCTGGCCGAATATTGGCGGCGTTTGCCGAATGACCGCATCGTGCACACGCGTTTCTTCGACGATTACGGACGCGGCATCGAATATGAGCCCTCGGATCTGCTCAGTGTCACAGGCGCGCAGAACTGGGCGGCTCTGTCGGGACTCGCGCCCGTTCGTCCCGACGCGGAAGCATCGGGCGAAGGGTGCACTGCCTTGGCCGACCGTCATACGGTATTCGGCCGGATCGCCTATCTGACGGAACTCGACCTCATGGCCTACCGCCGGACATACGGGGCAACCATCAGCCTTGTCGCGCTGGATTTCGACAGGGATGCCATCGATGCGGCATTTCGGGAACGGGACGATTACCCGCTCGTCGATTTCGCGGATGTGGGCGATATGGAGAATGACGACGAATTGGCCAGGATGATGGCCAAGTCATTCATGGAGCGCAGGGATCACGGCCACGCTCATTGACGGTCAATCCGGCTTTGCCGAACGTTCCAGGCGCCGCCATCGCCGCAAGAGCCATCGCAGCAGTAGCAACCCCGGCAGGATCACGAAGACCAACCAGGGCAGGGCGACCGCGATAAATCCGATCACGGCAGCCAATCCTTGCGACACTGTGCGCACGAAGTTGCGCAAGGAATCGCCGATGGGCGAGACGGCCGATGTCGAGACGGCGCGCTTACGGCTTTCATAGCGCAGATCGAGCACGGACATGGAAACGCGCTGGCGCAGCGTCTTGAGCAACGCCGTCGCGCTTTCGATCTGGGCTTGCACTCGAGCCAGCTCGCGTTCGACCGCGAGCAGGTCTTGCAGCTCGCCGTCGCGCGTTTCCAGCAGGGTGAGCAACCGTTTGCGCAAGGCCGTCTGTGCTTTTAGACGCGCATCGGCATCGACTATCTGCCGGGTCAGGTCCTCGGCGGATACGGAAGAGCTTGAGATGCGACCATCGGAGGCTTGCACGGACTCTTCCAGACCGTTTCGAAACGCATCCAGCCAGCCCGGCGCGGCGCGCAGGGACAGGAAGGCGCTAGAATAATCTTCCGAACTGTCTTGCGACGATGCGTTGAGCACCTGGCAGGTCGCCGGTCCTGTATCGAGGCAGCGCTGCATGTGCGCGCGCATGGCGGGTTCCACGGCCGGCGCGGGCAAGGTAACGCCGTACGTATAGCGATAGGCAAGCATGGAGGCCGAGCTATCGATCTCCCCGCCGCCTATTTCGTCAACCTGCCGCCGCCCGCGCTTCACGCTTCGAACATCGCTGGCTTCTAGATCATACATGATTGCCGCAGGTGGCGGCGCGGGACTGTCTGACTCCACATTCAATCTGCCATCGCCGCCGCTGCACGCGGCAAGGCATATCAGGGCCGGAAACAGGATAATGATCGAGGTCGTTCGCATGGGGCGGCCTTGCCTGGGTGTGTCTGAACCTTCACTAAACGGCTATCGCCGTTCCGACCAGTCAAGCCCCGTTAGGGAAACCCTTGAGCGCGCAATGAAAAAACCCTGCCAAACGGCAGGGTCTTCGTGTCGTGATGTGGCGACGATGGATTTACGCGCTCATCTTGTCCTTGGCCGGATCGCGCAGCACGTAGCCGCGGCCCCAGACGGTTTCGATATAATGCTCGCCTTGCGTCGCGGCGGCGAGTTTCTTGCGCAGCTTGCAGATGAACACGTCGATGATCTTGAGTTCGGGTTCGTCCATGCCGCCGTAAAGGTGGTTGAGGAACATCTCCTTGGTCAGGGTCGTGCCCTTGCGCAAACTGAGCAGCTCCAGCATCTGGTATTCCTTGCCGGTCAGGTGAACGCGGTGATCGCCGACTTCGACGGTCTTGGCGTCGAGGTTCACCTTGATGTCGCCCGTGGTGATGATGGACTGGCTGTGCCCTTTGGAGCGGCGGACGACGGCGTGGATGCGGGCCACGAGTTCGTCCTTGTGGAAGGGCTTGGTCATGTAGTCGTCGGCGCCGGTGCCGAGGCCGCGGACCTTGGTTTCGATGTCGTTGGTGCCTGACAGGATGAAGATCGGCGTCTGGACCTTGGCGAGGCGAAGTGTCTTGAGCACTTCGAAACCCGGCATGTCAGGCAGGTTCAGGTCGAGCAGGATGATATCGTAGTCGTAGAGCTTGCCGAGATCGACCCCCTCTTCGCCGAGGTCGGTGGTATAGACGTTAAAGCCCTCGGACTTCAGCATCAATTCGATGCCTTGGGCCGTCGCCATGTCGTCTTCGATTAGAAGAACCCGCATTGTGTACCCTCCCAGGCAATTCACTTAACCCGACTGCCTTTGAGGCTCATGGTTAATGGAGCTTCATCGCTAATGGAAACGGGTAAACCGGAAGTTAACGCCACTTATCCCTTCTCATGCAGCATAATCCGAACCGCTTCCGGGACGATTCAGTCCCGCTGCAGTCCTCCTAACGCAATCCAAACGTGCGAGCCCGTGCGTTCGAAACGCTTAACCCTGTTCCTTCACGCGACCGAAAGCCTGCTTGTGTATCTGACGATCAAACGCGTCCCGGCAAGGGACGGAAAAAAGTGGGTAATGGAGTGAGACATGTCACAGGCGTCTGAAAAACAGATCCAGCGCACGCGGTTCCGCGTGGGGGAATTGCAAAAGCGCATCGCGGTTCTGGAAGCCACGCGCGAAGACCTCGAGCGGCAGATCCGAAAATTGGCGGACAGCGTGCCGGAGGACCGCGTCGATGCGAGCGAACACCGCGAAGGGTATGTCGCCTACGGCAGCTACGCGCAGTCCGTCATCTCGCGCAAAGACAATTTGCGGCGTTCGCTGGACGATATCGTGTCGCAGACATCGGACATCGCCGTCGAGCTTCGCAACGAACTGGATTCACTCGACAGCTATGAGCGCATACGCGCCCGCCGGTTGGCGCAACAGGCCGAGCGCCGTCAGAAACGCGCCAGCTGACACGCGAGGAACGCTTCAGTCGACCGCTTCGAAAGCGTAGCCCGCGCTTCGCACCGTGCGGATCGGATCGGGCTTGCCCGTTTTCTTGAGCGCCTTGCGCAGCCGCCCGATATGGACATCAACGGTGCGCGCTTCGACATAGACGTCCCGGCCCCAGACGGCGTCGAGCAGTTGCTCGCGCGAGAATACGCGGCCGGGATGGCGCGCGAAATGGTCGAGAAGCCGGAATTCCGTCGGGCCCAGATGGATGGATTCGCCGTCGCGTTTGACCCGGAAGGCCTGGCTGTCCACCTCGATATCTCCGACCCGGATGATGTCTTCCAGCAAGCTCGGCTTGGCGCGGCGCATCAGCGCGCGAGTGCGGGCGAACAGTTCCGGCATCGAAAACGGCTTGATCATGTAGTCGTCGGCGCCGAAATCGAGACCGGTGATCCGGTCCGTTTCGTCGCCGCGCGCCGTCAGCATGATGACGGGCGTCTTGGACGTTTCCTTGCGACGGCGCAGGCGGCGGCAGACCTCCACACCCGAAAGCTTGGGCAGCATCCAGTCAAGGACGATCAGATCGGGCGTGCGTTCCGAAGCGAGCAATAGCGCTTCCTCCCCGTCCATGGCCAAGGCGGTGTCGTAGCCTTCCTTGCCGAAATTATATTCCAGCAAAGTGGCCAGCGCGTCCTCGTCCTCGACGATCAGTACAAATGGCTTCATGGCGATTACTCTCGGCTAGGCTTGTCGATGGGCGCCGTCACGCGGGCTTGTGAAGGGCGGGTCTGACCGTGTCGTCCTCGATCAGCTGGCGCCCGTGACGGGTGAAATAGATGACCTCGCAGACGTTGGAGGTGTGATCGCCGATCCGTTCCAGGTTCTTGGCGGCGAAGAGCAGCGCGGTCGATGCGTTGATGCGGTTGGGATGGCCGGCCATTTCGTTCAGCAAGCCACGCAGGATGACATTGTACATCGCATCGACGTCGCGGTCGGCCATCCAGATCTGGAGCGCCGCCTGCGTATCGTCCTTCAGGAAGGCGTTCAACGCGGCGGAAAGCTGCGTCTTGACCTGCCGGCCCATGCGCTGGACGCCGTCGGCCATGTCGAGCCGGGTTTCATCGTTCAGATTGATCGCGCGTTTGGCAATGCCTTCCGCCAGATCGCCGATGCGTTCGAGATCCGTTGCGACACGGATCGCCCCGATGGTGCGGCGCAAGTCGGTCGCCATGGGGTTGCGCAGCGCAAGGATGCGCATTGCGTCGCCATCGATCTTGGCCTGCAATCGGTTGGCCGACACGTCGCGTTCGATGACGGAGCGCGCGAGGCCGTCATCGCGACGGCCCAAGGAGCGGACGGCATCCGCCACCATGCTCTCCGCCAAGCTGCCCAGATCGGACAGGCTGGTGGCCAGCTCGTTCAGATCGCTGTCATAGCCACTGACGATATGGTCTGCCATGCTGTTCATTCGGACGGATCCTTTCGGCGCGTCCTGCCGGTACCGCGATTCGCGTGCCAGCCTATGGTCCTCGCCTGTGACAGCCCTGTGACTGTCGCGTGACTATCGTGTTTCGCTTGTCGCAATCGACTGCGGTTCGGGTGTCGCGGTTTCTGACGGGGCCTCTTCGCTCTCCTGATAGATGATGCAGAATTCGGTTCCGGCGCCGTCTTGCGTGCGGACGTAAAGTCCGGCCCGGTGGCGCCGGGCGATGTGTTTGACGATGGCAAGACCCAACCCCGTGCCTTTTTCCTTGGACGATAGGTCGCCGGCGACGCGGTAGAACCGCTCCCCGATCCTAGGCAGGTGGGCGCGGGAAAAGCCCGGCCCCTCGTCCGATATCGTGATCGTGTAGAGCGGCAGGGGACGTGTCGGCGCCGTATTGATCGTCCGGGTCAGGGCCGTGTCCGGGAGCCGGCCGTCGGCGAACGGAATGCCTGGCTGCCATTGTTCGAAGCGTGACAGAACGATATGGACGATCGAACCCTTTGGCGACAGCTTGGTCGCATTCTCGATCAGGTTGAGGCAGAGCTGAATCGTTTCGTCCTGGTGACCCGGCACGATGGCGCGTTTTTTCTTCTTGTATTTCAGTTTCACGCCGCGCCTTTCGGCCAGGGGAGCGACCGATTCGATGGCAGCGCGGACCGACAGGTCCAGATCCGCGGTTTCGGATGGCGGAATGTGTTCTTCTTGTTCGATCCGGCGCAAGGACAGCAAATCCTGGATCAGGCGCTGCATCCGCTCCGCCTGCTGCGCCATGATGGCGAGGAAGCGCTCCTGCGCGTCCGGATCGTCCTTGGCATGGCCGCGCAAGGTCTCGATGTAACCGAGCATAGACGCCATCGGCGTCTTCAACTCATGGCTGGCATTGGCCAGGAAATCGGCGCGCCGCTGGTTGCCCAGCACCAGTTCCGTTACATCGTTCATCACGACCAGCACGATCGTTCGGCCCGACCCGTCCTCGACCGGCGTCACGGCCGAAAAAAGCAGGGAAATGTAGCTTTCCGTCGGCACTTCGCGGTGCACCATCAGCGGCTCGGGCGTATAACCCGCCAGCGCCCGGGCCAGGCGGTCCGTGATTCCGGCGTCGCGGACATAGACGCTCAAGGGGCGGCCCAGCGTTTCGATATCGACAAGCTCACGCGCCAATGGGTTGGCATGGATGACGCGCCCGTCCCGGTCCAGAACGGCGATCGCTTGCGGCAGGGCATCCGTCAGCGTGACGGCGAACTGCGCACCGGAGAGAAATTCGTTCTGCGCATCCTGCCGGTCGGGTCGCGACGACCGGATCGCCCGGCTCAGCTTGATGAAGAGAAGAACGGCCAACCAGAAACCGGCGAGTGCCGCGAGTCCGGCCAAGACCGGCACCCGGGCGAGCGCGCCCAAACCCGCGATCGCCACGATCGCGAAAACCGACATGATAACGACATCGGACTCGCGTAACGCATCGCGTCTTTCGTCTTCGGTCGCATCCGCTCCGGCCATGGATCCTTTGTGGCCGAAACGGCTCAGAGCGTCCAGCGCAGGATCGAAACGGCTCGTTGACGATGGCCGTCATACACAAAGGCTTGATCAAGATGACCAAATGCCCACTCGTAATTGTTGCGGGCCGGTTTAACCTGAACCAAGAGGGATCCAGAACGAATTATCGTTTTTCGATAATATTTCATTGACTCGCGGAAAGTAATTCGCTCTACAGGTGCCGGTCCGTCACCTACGGCATGCGGAGCGGGCCTAAGGTTGCAATCCAGCATCCGCGAGTCGGGGTCAGGGAATGAGGATGACACGCGTCATGAAAGCTCGGCGGAACACATCCAAAGCGGCCATCGCATCGCTTGCCCTGGGCCTGAGCGCCTGCGCCAGCATCATCGACCCGGTCGATCCCACCGTCGTCGATCTCGGCACTGTCGTGCCTGTGCGGGCGGATTGGGCCGAACCGGCGCCGGATGGTCTGCCGCAAACCGACTGGATCGAAAGTTTCGACGATGCGAGCCTGTCAGCGCTGGTCGCCCGGGCGCGGGCCGACAACCCATCGCTCATCCGCACGCTGGCCCAGCTCGACCAGGCGCTCGCCCAGCGCGGGATCAGCCGGTCCGAACTCTATCCGGATTTGGGTTTCAGCGCATCGGTCCGCCGGACCGAAGGCGGTGTCGGCTTCAATGCCGGGACGACGAACTACAATATCGGCGTGGCGTCGAATTGGGAAATCGACGTAGTCAATCGCGTTCGCGACCAGGTGAACGCAGACGGCGCCGGGGCGCAGGCTTCGGCTGCCGATGTCGCTGCGTTGGAACTCAGTGTGGCAAGCCGTGTCGCGACAAGCTGGTTCGATGCGGTTCAGGCCGGATTGCTGGTGCAACTGTCAGCTGATGACATCGCCACGCAGGAACGATCGTTGCGGCTGACACAGCGTCGGTTCGAGTCAGGTTTGACGGGATCATCCGACGTGCGTCTGGCACGGTCCGCCGTCGCCAACGCGCAAGCATTGGAACAGACGCGGTTGCAGCAACGCGATGCGACACTGCGGTTGATTCAGACGCAAATCCGCGCCTATCCCGACGCCGATATCGCCTTGCCGGACGATCTGCCGCGCCTCCCCGATTTCGAAGGGGCGGGAAGCCCTGTCGACATGCTGGCGCGCCGCCCGGATGTCATAGCCGCCGAACGCCGCATCGCCCAAGCCGGACTGAACGTCGATGTCGCGCGCAAGGCGCTCTATCCGCGCCTGTCGATCGACGGCACGCTGGGCGATCAGTCCTTGAACTCTTTGGGCAACGTGCTCGACCTCAAGAGCCTGGCCTACAGCCTGACGGAATCGCTGACCGCGCCCATCTTCCAGGGCGGGCGCCTGCGCGCCCAGGTCGAGTCGCAGCGGGCCCAGCTCGCAGTGCAGGTCGAGAACTATGCGCAGACCGTGCTGACCGCCTATGAGGAAGTCGAAAACGCGCTGGACGCCGAGCAGCGACTGGAAGCGCGCGAAGCCGCCTTGCGTGTCGCGCGCGATGAAGCCGTCATGGCCGAAGAGCGCTTGGAATTGCGTTATACGGAGGGGCTGGCGACGATTCTGCAATTGCTGGATGCCCAGACCCGGCGCCTCAATGCGGAAGGTCAGTTGATCGCCGCCCGGGCCGAGCGGCTGGCCAATCGCATCCGCCTTCACGTCGCGCTAGGGGGGTCGGGATATGCCGAACCGCCCGGACTTTTGGACAGAAACCCGGTCCGCGTCCTTGGAATCGAATTGCCATGACCCCTCCCGCCCGCACTCTCGGTTCCGCCGACCCTGCGCCCGCCCTCCACACCGATGGCGGGCGTCAGCGTTATCCGATCTTCAGGACCGTCATCTTCTCGTTGCTCGGCCTGGCCGTGATCGGCGGCGGCACGTTCGCCGTCATCAAGGCCAATGATAAACCCGAAGAACAGCGCCGACCCTTCACGCCTCTTGCGGTGATGGCCGATTATGCCAAGCGGCAGGATGTCCGCCTGACCGTCACCACGCAAGGCGAGGCGCGGCCGCAGACCGAAATCGATCTGGTCCCGCAGGTCGGCGGCAAAGTTGTCTACGTCTCCCCGAATTTCGTCGAGGGCGGCATCTTCCGGCGCGGCGAGACGCTGGTCCGCATCGATCCGAGCGACTACAATGTCGCCGTGGTGCGCGCGGAAGCCGGCGTGGCCCAGGCGCAGCAAGTGCTCGACCGTGAAATCGCCGAAGGCGAGATCGCGCGCCGCGATTATGAAGACCTCGGACGCGGGGAGCCCAGCGCGTTGGCCTTGCGCTTGCCGCAACGCCGTCAGGCCGAAGCCGCGCTCCAGGCGGCCCAAGCCGATCTGGACAATGCCAAACTGCAATTGACCCGGACATCCGTGACGGCGCCGTTCGCCGGCCGGGTGCGGAGCAAATCGTCCGATCTCGGGCAATTCGTTTCCCCGGGTGCGCGTCTCGGCCAGATATTCTCCATCGACATCGTGGAGGTCCGGTTGCCTTTTACAGATGCCGATCTGGCAAAGGTCGATCTTCCAATCGCCTATGTGGCGAAAGACCGCGACAGCGCGCCCAAGGTCAGGCTTTCGACCACGATCGGCGGCGTGCGGCAGGTCTGGAACGGCGAAATCATGCGCACCGACGCTGCCTACGACACGCAGACGCGCGCCTTGTTCGCGATCGTCGAAGTGGCCGATCCCTACGGGTCCGGTGCGTCGGACAATGGCGTGCCCTTGGCGCCCGGCCTGTTCCTCGATGCCGAAATCGAGGGGCGTATTTTCGAGGATGCGCTGGTGATTCCGCGCGACGGCTTGCGCGTGGACGACGAAATCTATGTCGTGGACGATAAGGGTCAGGCGGAAATCCGCACGGTCTCGGTGATCGACGCCAATCCGCAGCGGGCCGTGTTGTCGGCGGGGGTCGAAGCAGGCGAACTGGTCGTGCTGTCGCCGATGGAGCGTTCGCGCGTCTCCATCCCGCTCAAGGTTCTGGACGTCAACGATCCCAAGACCGTTCTGGTCGAGCCGGAACCACCGGCCTGGATGAAGAACCGCGATGGAGACGACACGGAAACGTCAGATGACACCGACGGCGAGACGTCGGACACTGCAGGTGAAAGCGGAGGATCTTCAGAATGAAGAAGCTCATCGCCTATTTCGTCCGCAACCCGGTTGCGGCGAACCTGCTCATGTTCCTGATGGTCGTCGGGGGCATTTTCGGTTATTTCAACCTGCAGCGCGAGTTCATCCCGCAGACCACGATCAACGGCATGTCGGTCACGGTCTCGTGGCCAGGGGCCAGCCCCCGGGATGTCGAACAGCAGTTGGTCGTGCGCATCGAGGAGGCTGTCGATGGTCTCGACGGGATCGACTATATCGAAAGCAATGCGCGCGAAGGCGCGGCGAACGTCAATGTCCGCACCAAGATCGGGATCGATTATGAAAAGATGCTCGACGAGGTCAAAGCCCGCGTCGATGGTATTCAGAACCTGCCGCCCGATGCCTTCCGGCCACAGGTTTTCCGCTGGGACGCCCGCAACGACGATTTCTACCTGGCCCTGTATGGAGACATGGATCGGCTGACCTTGCAGCGTGAGGCAACCCAGCTCAGGCAGGAGCTGTCCAAACTGCCCGGCCTGCAATTGACCAGCCAAGTGTCCAAGCAGGAAGAACAGGTCACGATCGAAATTTCCGAAGAAGCGCTGCGGCGTTACGGCATGACGTTCACCCAGGTTGCGCAGGCGATTTCCGGCGCATCGGTCAATCTGTCGGCCGGAACCGTGGAAACGACCGGCGGGAGATTGCAGCTCCGGGCCCGGAACCTGGCCAATTCCGCGGACGAATTCCGGGACATCATCGTCCGTCAGACCGCGAATGGCGGCACCGTGCGGGTGCGCGACATCGCCAACGTCATCGACGGTTTCGACACTGACGATTTCGATGCCCGCTTCAATGGCAAACCGACGGCGATCTTTCTCGTCGAGTCGCCGGATACGATGAACATCACCGAGTCTGGAGAGGCGGTCCGCCAGTTCGAAAAGGACGTTCGCGAGCTGCTTCCGCCTGATCTCAATTTCGCCATCTGGTTCGACGGGTCGACCATGTTCGACGACCGAATGGATCTGATCGGCGGGAATGCCATCACCGGCATGATCCTCGTGCTCATCATCCTGATGTTGTTCCTGCGCCCGAAGGTCGCCATCTGGGTGACGATCGGCATCGGCGCAGCCTTCATGGGTGCCATCGCCATCGCTCCGTCCCTGGGCATCACGCTCAACATGATTTCGCTGTTCGCCTTCCTGCTGGTGATCGGCATTGTCGTGGACGATGCGATCGTGGTCGGCGAAAGCATCCATCTGCACAATGAAAACGGTATCGAAGGCGAACGCGCGGCCGTCGGCGGCGCCTACATGGTCGCCAAGCCGGTCTTCTTCGCGGTTGTCACGACCATCATCATGTTTCTGCCGTTCCTGTTCATGAGCGGTCCGATCCAGGCGATCTTCAGTCAGATCAGCCTCGTCGTGATCGCCGTTCTCGTCTTCTCCCTGATCGAGGCTTTCTTCATCCTGCCGGCCCATTTGCGGCATTTGCAGCACGTCGAACCGAGTTCGAACAAGCTCCTCGCCATGCAGAACCGTATCGCGGAGAGCCTAGTGACATTCGCCAAGACGGTGTTCCGGCCGTTCGTGGCGACATTGATCCGTTGGCGCTATGTCACGCTGAGCGTCTTCGTCGCGCTGCTGGCCTCGGCTTTCGCCTTGTTGCAATCGGGTGTCGCACCGACCGCGTTCATCCCGGAAGTCGAAGCCGACATGATTCAAGTCAGTGCGCGCTTTCCGGAGGGCACATCCTTCGAACGCATCAAGCAAGCCCGCGCTCAGGTCGATGCCGGCATCGAGCAGTTGAACGCGAATGCAATGGCTGACTTCGATATTCCCGGACCGATCATCGACAAGCCCGGGACCATTGCCGAAGGCACGCGGGTCGAAGGCTATCTGGGACTGGCTGCCAGCGATGAAAGGCGTCAGATTTCATCCAAGGATATCGCCGACAAGCTCGAAGAATATGTCGGGCCGATCCCGGACGCGTTCCGGGTCAATTACGGTTTCACGGAAGGGGGCGGGCAAAACCGCGGCGGGTTGTTCTACGGTGTCGCGGCTTCCAACGAAGACGACTTGCGCGCCGCCCTGCTGGACCTCAAAGCCCAGATCGAAAGCTATCCCGATATCACCAATGCGTGGGACGGGCTGGAAAGCTCGGCCAGCGAAATCCGCTTCACCTTGAAACCGGGTGCAGAAACGCTCGGCATAACGCTGCAGGATGTCACGCGACAAGTGCGCGAAGCCTTCTTCGGCCGCGAAGTGCAACGCCTGCCGCGCAATGGCGAAGATGTGCGCGTCATGGTCCGTTATCCGGAGGCGGCGCGGGAAAGCTTCGACAGCCTCAACAATCTGCGCGTCCGGGCTCCGAACGGTGTCGAAGTCCCGCTTTATTCCGTCGCGAATGTGGAGATCGCGGAAGGCATCGGCCGCATCAACCGGCGCGATCGGAAACGGGTCGAATATACGGGCGCGCGCGTCCGGGGCGAACAATCCCGCGTCGCTGAGATCCGCAAGGACATGGATGAAAACTTCTTCCCTCAATGGGAGATGCGCCATCCACGGGCGGGCAAGGTCAATGTCGGTGACGACGAGATCGAACAGAACTTCATGCGAGAACTCAAGATCAGCCTGATCGCGATCGTCATCGCGACATATGTGCTGTTGGCGATCGCCTTCCGGTCCTACGCGCAGCCTTTTCTGATCCTGATCGCACTTCCCTTTGCCTGGGTCGGCATGATTTTCGGCAATATCGTCACCGGGGTGCCGTTCGGCATGTTCTCGATCTTTGGCTTCCTCGCCGCGACGGGGGTGGCGATGAACGACAATCTGGTTCTGATCGATTACGTCAACCGGCTGCGCTCCAAGGGTGTCGGCGCCTATCAGGCCATGCTGGACGCTTGCGTGGCGCGCTTCCGGCCGATCTTGCTGACTTCGGTCACGACCTTCGTCGGTCTGGTCCCGATCCTGTTCGAGACAAGCCCGCAGGCCGAGTTCCTCAAGCCCATGGTCGTGGCGTTGGCTTTCGGCGTCCTGTTCGACTTCTTCCTGACCTTGATGCTGGTCCCGGCCATGTACGGCATCGGGGTCGATATGAGCCGTTTCTTCCGCGGTCTCTGGAACGGAACGAAATATCCGCCCCTTGGAACGCGTTATGACCCGGAACTGGCCCTTGCTCTGGACGATTTCGAACTGGAAAAACCCCCGGCCATCGGCAACACGTCTGCAACGCCAAGGCCCGCCGAATAGAGGCCGCATTCGCAGAAGGACCCCCCATGAGACATTCCCTTGCCGCAGGCGCCAGCCTGTTTGCCCTCCTCCTTGTCGCTTGCGGAGATGCTGCGCCTGTCGCCGATGACCGAACCGTAGCGGAGGTTCCGGCCGCCGAAGTGCCGGAACCCGTCGTGCAAACGGCACAGCTGGGGACGTTCGGCGTGTCGCTGGACAATATGGATACTAACGTCGATCCGGGTGAGAACTTCTTCGAATATGTCAACGGCACATGGCTCGAGACCACGGAGATCCCGGCGGACCGGTCGCGCTACGGTGCGTTCAACGTGCTGAGCGACCGGGCCGAGAAGCGCGTGCGCGGCATCATCGAAGATGCAGCGTCCAGTGATAATCCCAGTGCCGACGAGAAGCGCATTGCCGACCTCTACAACGCCTTCATGGACACTGACGCCATCGAAGCCGCCGGGCTTGACCCGATCCGCGCCGATTTGGACCGCATCCGCAGTGCGGAAACGCGCGAGGACATCATCGACCTCATGTCGGACGCCGAACTGGGCCTGTCCGCGCCGGTTTCGCCCTACATCTATATTGACGCTAAGCAGAACGACGAGCACCGGGTCTATCTGACCCAGTCCGGGCTCGGCCTGCCCAATCGCGACGCCTATTTCGAAGAAGGCGAGCGGGCGGACACCATCCGCGCGGCCTATGTCGACTATATCGAAACCATGCTGACCGAAGCAGGGGCGGACAATCCGCGCGAGCGCGCCGAAGCCGTGATGGCGTTCGAAACCGCGCTGGCCGAAGGTCATTGGACCCCGGTCCAGCGCCGCGACCGCGATGCGGTCTACAACAAAATGACCAAGTCCGAACTGTCCGACATGGCCGGTGGCATGCCGTGGGACCGTTTCTTCGCCAATCTCGGTCTGGACGGTGAAACCGAACTCATCGTGCGCGAAAACACAGCGGTCGAGAATGCGGCTCGGGTTTTCGCCGACACAGATGTGGATGTGCTGTCCGATTATCTGACCGTGTCGCTCCTTTCGAACAATGCCGCCTATCTGCCCAAGAGGATCGACGATGCGCAATTCGATTTCTACGGCCGGACGCTCAACGGACAGGAAGAGCAGCGTCCGCGCTGGAAACGGGCCGTTTCGCAGATCAACAACCGCCTCGGCTTCGTCGTCGGCAAGGTCTATGTCGACCGTTATTTCCCGCAGGAATCCAAGGACCAGATGGACGATCTGGTCGAGAACCTGCGCGCCGCCTTCAAGGACGGCCTCGACAATCTGGAATGGATGGGCGACGAAACCAAGGAACAGGCGCAATACAAGCTCGCCAAGTTCAATCCGAAGATCGGCTATCCGGACGTGTGGGAGACTTATGAGGGTCTGCAGATCGACCGCGACGATCTTTACGGCACGGTCAAGAGCGCGCGCGCGTGGGGGTGGAACGACCAGCTTTCGGATCTGGGCGCACCGATCGACCGCGACGAATGGGGCATGACCCCGCAGCGCGTGAACGCCTACTACAATTCGATTCTCAACGAGATCGTCTTTCCGGCGGCCATTCTCGACGCGCCCTTTTTTGATCCGAATGCCGACCCGGCCGTCAATTATGGCGGCATCGGTGCGGTGATCGGCCATGAAATGGGGCATGGGTTCGACGATCAGGGCCGCAAGTCGGACGGCGACGGCGTGCAACGCGATTGGTGGACGGTTGAAGACGCCGAACGTTACGAGGAGCGCGCCGCCAAGTTGTCCGCGCAGTATAGCGAATTCGAACCGCTGCCGGGTGAGTTCCTGAACGGCGATTTGGGTCTGGGCGAGAATATCGGCGACCTGACCGGCGTGACCATGGCTTACGATGCCTACAAGCGTTCGCTGAACGGCGAGGAAGCGCCCGTCATCGACGGGTTCACCGGCGATCAGCGCTTCTTCATGGCCTGGGCACAGGTCTGGGCCATCAAGTGGCGGGAAGAAGCACTGTCGCAGCAGATCAAGAACGGTCCGCACAGCCCCGGCGAATTCCGCGCCAACGGCATCGTGCGCAATATCGATGCCTGGTACGAGGCGTTTGATGTCGGCCCGGACGATGCGATGTATCTGCCGCCGGAAGAGCGCGTGAAAATCTGGTAGCAGGACGCCGCGCGTATGATCCCATAATGAAAGCCCGCCATGTTGGCGGGCTTTTTCGTATCAGCCCGCATGATCGCGCAGCGTGTCGGCCAGCGCTTCGACATCGGCGGCCGGCGTGTAGCCATGCAGGGAAAAGCGGAACCCTTCGTTCCGGACATCATGACGGATCGCCGCCTTGTCGAGCCTTTCGATCAGGCCGTCGCGATTGGGTGGATCCATGACGAAGGTCGCGCCGCGCTGGTCGCGGTCGGTCGGCGAGACATGCCACTCTTCCGGCACGGCGGCCGAAAGCCGATCCAGCCGGTCCTGAATGCCGGTCTGCAAATCCGTCAGGTCGAGTGTGTCCCACTCTGCCATTGCCGCATTCGCGCAGATCAACGGAGCCGGGGACGGCGTCCCACCGAAGAAACGCATGGCGTCGTCGGCATAGCGGAAATCCGCAATATCCATCTCGAACGGGTTTTCATGGCTGAACCATCCCACATCCAGCGGCCGCATGTCGGACATGCGGTCTTGCCGGACATGGAGAAAGCAGGCCCCCGGTCCTGCGCAGAGGAACTTCACGCCCGTGCCGATCACGAAGTCCGCGCGCCAATCGGTCACGGCAGTCGGCACGGCGATTAGGGACTGGGCGATATCGACGATGGAGGTCGCGCCGGATTGACGCGCCAGGGCGCAGATCTCCTCAACGGGTAGCAGACCGGACGTGTTCGACAGAGCGTGCGTGACATGGACGATGGCCGTCTTGTCGCCGATCATCTCCTGCCACCGGGCCGGATCGGTCGGATCGCCCTCCACGAAACGCATGCGGTATCCAACGCGTTCCGCCTGTTTCAGGACGAAGCCGATGGTCGGGAAATCCTGTCGCGACAGGACGATTTCCGGCCGGGCCGCGTCGAAGGGCAGGGCATGAACGATCTTGGTCAGCGCGCTCGACACGTTGGTCTGCGGGCAGATCGTGGCCGCATCCACGCCCAGCAATCGCCCCAGACCTTTGCGGAAACCGTCGAGCTGCGGCATCCAGTCCGACCAGCTCGCCCCGTTGCGCCACGATTCCAGATAGTCCGCGCCCAGCGCGGCCGCCGTCGCCTTGGGCAGGCATCCGACGCTATGCGACAAGAAATAGCGGGCCGGAGCGTCGAACCGGTCTCGGATGCGATCCTCAGCCATGCGGGCTGACGGGCAGCTTGTCGCGCACGGTTCCGTACTCCGCGCCCCACCGGTCGGTCATGTCGGCGCGGACCTGCCAGAGTTCGGGAAACATCTTGTGGCGCAGCCCTTCGTTCAGGATTTCGACCGGACGCCCCTTGAGCGAGTTCGCTCCGACCCCGATGGAGCGGTAGATCAGCTGCATGTGATCGCTGCGGAACTTCTGGAACTGTTCGTCGAACTCCGCCAGCGCTTCGGCGATCATGTAGGCGTCGTCGTGGCGGTAATCCGTGTCGTAGACTTGCTCTAGCGTCCGGTCGTCGCCTTCCAGATAGATGTCGGTGAATGTCCTCCAGAGATCTTTCGGCATTTTCAGCAGCACGCGGAATCCCGGGCTTTCCTGGCCCGACCCGTTGCCGAGGAACAGGCGGATTTGCTGGTAGTCTTTGGGCGACATGGTCTCCAGCAGGGTCAATTGCTTGGACATCAACTCTTGGCAGATATGCACCCGCCGGAACAGGGTCAGCGCCTTGAAACTGTTGCGCGCGCGCATCTCGTCATCGATGTCGAGCAGCGTCGCCGCCATCAACTTCATCCACAATTCCTCAATCTGGTGCACGACCATGAATTGCAGCTCGTCCGGATGGCAGAGCGTGTCCGTGTCCTTCTGCAAGGCAAGCAACTCGCCTGTCTTCAGGTAGATTTCGTAGTCCAGGCGGCCATCGCCGCGCATCATTTTCTCGTAGGCTTGTCTGTCCATTGCCGTCACTCCTCTTAATCCAACGTTTCCGAAAGGGAACGCGGGCTCAGGCGTGACCGGTTAGCCAGCGGCGCAGGACATGCTGCGCGAGTTCGATCTCCAAAAGGACCATGGGCCAACACTGGCTCTCAGTCCTGTATTTGTAAAGCATGGGCTGAGACGACGCTCCGACACTCTGACGCCCGGCCTTCCTCGAACAGAAGGCCGAGCCTTCCGCAGCGTTAGGGAGGCGTCACGACCGGTCGCAGCAAGCGGCGTGTCAGCTCGACCTGCAGCGGGCTGAGCGCCAGCGACAGGGCGATGACCGATAAAGACATTTGGTAGCCGACGCCGGTGATGATGCCCGCGGTCGCGCCTATCGCCGTCAGCACGAAGCTGAATTCGCCGGGCTGGGCCAACAATGCGCCCGCATAGACCGATTGCCGCCAACCATAGCCGGCGACGCGGTAGATCAGCGAATTGAAGACCATGCTCGACAGCAGGACGAGCGCGACCAGCAGCGCGATCGGCAGGATGCGTTCGGCGATGAAGGACAGATCCAGTAGCAGGCCGACCGACACGAAGAACAGGCCGAGGAACACGGTTCGGAACGGGGCGAGCGCGCCGGACGCCCATTGCGTCGCGCGCGCCGCACCGACGATCAGCCCGCCCGCGAAAGCGCCGAGCGCGGTCGAGAGCCCCAAGGCGGAGCTGAGCCAGCCCAGCCCGAAACAGAGCGTCAGCGCGCCGAAGACCTGCAGCTCCGGCGCGTCCGTCAGACGGTCGGCGAAAGGCAGCCGCACGGGCCGGTCGAGCGCGATCCAGACGATCAGCGCGATCAGGGCGAGCCCACCGATCAGTTGCGCCGCGACCGCCTGCGGCGAGAGCGCCGCGCCGCCGCCGACGAATATCCCCAGCGCGATGATCATGCCGATGGCCGCGATGTCCTGGACGACCAGGACGCCGATCGTGTCCTGTCCGAACTGGCTGCCGGTCAGGCCGTGCGCTTCGAGCAGTTTCAGCGCCACCGCCGTGCTGGACAGGGAAATGACGAAACCCAGCAGCAGCGCGCGTTCGGCCGGCCAGGCGAAGAGCTGCCCGATGCCGAAGCTCAACGCCACGCAGATTCCGATCTGCATCAGCGTTCCAGCGACCGACACCCGCCACCCGCGGATCAGCCGGCTCGGCTGCGTCTCCATGCCGACGAAGAAGAGCAGCAAGGTCACGCCGAGCGCACCGAGCCGCTCGACCGGTTCGCCGTTTTCGATCAGGCCCAGCCCCGAATGGCCGAGCAGCACGCCGGCCACGACATAGGCGATGACATGCGGCTGCCGGATCAGGTGGAGCAGCAATCCGGTCGCGAAGATGATGGCCAGGGCCAAAGCCGTCGGGCCGAGATAGGGCTCGATCGTCACTTGGCGGCTGCGGCCTTCGCGGCGGCTTCGAGAATGTAGACCGTGATCTCGCCTTCGATGGCGGCGGCCCGCGCGGTCGCGCAGAACACCGTGACGACGAAGGCCACCTTACCGAGCAGCGTGGTCTCCACGCCGGCTTGCGGCTCGCGGCTCGGCAGTTCGGTCTGCAGCCTCTGCCGGACCATGGACCAATAGCGTTCGCCGAGTTGTTCCGTGTCCTCGCAGAGCGCGGGCAGGCGCTTGCGGATGCCCGCCAGGATCGGCATCGGGTCCACCCCCGCTTCGACCGTGACGGTGAAGCTGTGGTGGAGATATTTCTTGCGGTAGGATTCGTTGAAGATGGTGTGGGTCAGGAAGACGGAATTGGGCACGACCAGGATGCGGCCCGTATAGTCGGCTTGGCGCGTGCCCGTGCCGAGTTCCTGCAGCCGGGTGGACAAAATGCCCTCCAGCAATACTTCGCCGCGCAGGCCCTGCACCTCGATCCAGTCGCCGATGGTGAAGGGCGAGGCGGTGGTGCGGTAGAGCCCGCCCATCAGGCAAAGCAGATATTCCTTGGTCGCGATCACCGTGGCCACGGCGAAAGCGGTCAGGGACAGGGCGAAAGTGGAGAGCTGGGGCGACCAGATATAGACCAGGCCCAGCAAGGCCAGCAGGATGGTCGTGTTCTGCACCACCGAGACCCAGCGGCGGCGGCTGTCCGACAAGGTCTCGCTTTTGCCCCGGATCATCCGCACCAGGAGGAAGCGCGCGACGATGGCGATCAGGATCAGGCTGAGCGTGTTGATCACGCTGGGATTGTCGAGCCAGGTCAAGCCGGAGAGGTCCATGCCGCGCTCATGCGTCAGGGCGGGGATGTTGGCAACGCCGGAAACGGGCACGACTGGTGCGGAAATGCCGAGGCCTATTCTGCCGCCAAAGACGCGCTTCGATGAGCTTCTGCCCGGTCTTCCTTGATCATGTCCGCCGCCTTTTCGCCGATCATGATGGACGGCGCATTGGTGTTGCCGGACACGATTTGCGGCATGACCGATGCATCGACAACGCGCAGGCCCGTCACACCCCGCACGCGCAGGCGTGGATCCACGACGGCCAGCGGATCGGTATCCAGATCGCCCATCTTGCACGTCCCGACCGGGTGATAGACCGTATCGGCGCGGGCGCGGATGTCGGCGACGATCTCGGCGTCGTCGTCGGAGTCCGTGGCGTAAAGTGGCTTGCCCTTGACGCGGTCGAAGGCTGGCGCGCGCAAAAGGCGTTGCAACATTTTGGCTCCGCGCAACAGCGTGTCCAGATCGCGCTCGTCTTCCAGGAAGGCCGGATCGATCAGGGGCGGATCGCCCGGCTCCGCGCTGGCCAGTTCGACGGTGCCGCGGCTTTTGGGCCGCAGCACGCAGACGTGACAGCTATACCCGCCGCCCGCATGCATCTTGCGGCCATGGTCGTCCACGATGGCGCGGACCATGTGAAGCTGAACATCGGGCGCCGGTTCGGACCGGTCCGTATAGAGGAAACCGCCGGACTCGGCGAAGTTCGTCGTCATCATGCCGGTGCGGTGCTTGCGGTATTCGAACATCGCCCGAACCGTGCGGATCGTCCCGCCCAGCCCGGTATTCATCAGATCCTTCAGTTTGGATCTGTAGCCCCAGATAATGTCGATATGGTCGTGCAGGTTTTCGCCCACGCCCGGCACGTCGGCGGTCTGTTCGATCCCGTGCGGCGCGAGCTTGTCGGCCGCGCCGATGCCCGACAGCAACAGGATCTGCGGCGAGCCGAACGCACCGCCCGACAGGATCACTTCGCGGTCGCACAGGACGTTGCGGCTCTGCGCTTTCCGGCCCTTGCCGGTCCGGTAGCGCACGCCGACGGCATGGCCGTCCTCGATCAGCACGCGCTCGACGAGCGCTTCCGGGATGATGGTGAGATTGGACCGGTCTTCTGCCGGGTCGAGATAGGCCCGCGCCGTACTCCAGCGCTCGCCATCCTTCTGCGTCACCTCATAATAGCCCAGGCCCTCCTGTTCCGCGCCGTTGAAATCCTCGTTGCGCGGCAGCTGCAGCTGGTCGCCTGCCTCCAAAAAGATCTCGTTGATCTCCGACGGGCTGCGCAAGGGGGCGACATTGAGCGGGCCGCCTTGGCCATGATAGTCGTCCGCGCCCGCCTCGCGGTGCTCGGCCTTCTTGAAGTAGGGCAGGACGGACTCGTAATCCCAGCCTTCGGCCCCCATTGCCGCCCAATTGTCGTAATCGTATCGGTGACCGCGAATGTAGATCATGGCGTTGGAACCGGAGGACCCGCCCAGCATCTTGCCGCGCGGCTGGAACCCTTGCCGTCCGTTCAGTGCCTTTTGCGGCACGGTCTCGAACGCCCAGTTGCGCGCCTTCAGGATCAATCCGGCAATGGTCGCCATGGGGATGCGCACGGTCCAATGGCGATGGGTCGGCCCCGCTTCCAGCAGCAACACCGAAATATCCGCATCTTCCGACAGGCGCGCCGCGATCGTGGCCCCTGCGGAGCCGCCGCCGACGACGATGTAGTCGTAGCGGCCCGTCACCTATCTTACGCCCGCGAACCGTTTGGCCCGCACGACGAGTTTCTCGGATTTTCCGTCATGAGGGGCCATGATCGGGGCCATCATCCTAGCCTTCAGCCTGGCGAGAAAGCCGTCAGTCTGCTGATGGAAAACGCTCTTCATGTGGCTGAAGGTCTCGAAACCCTTCTTGCCGTGATAGGCGCCCATTCCGGACGGGCCGACGCCGCCGAAGGGCAATTCCTTCTGACTGATGTGCCACATCGTGTCGTTCGTCGTGACACCGCCCGCATGGGTCTCGAGCAGGACGCGGTCCGTCTTGGCGTCGTCCTTGGTGAACAGGTAGAGAGCGAGCGGACGGGCGTGACGCTGCACGTAATCGATCTGGTCGTCCAGCGTATCGGACGCCACGACTGGCAGGAGGGGGCCGAATATTTCCTCCTGCATGATCTTCATGTCGGGATTGACGCCCGTGACGACCGTCAGCGGGATGCGCCGCTCTTGGGCGAGCTGCTGCTTGTCGTCATCGCCGGCCGTCCTGACCGTCGCGCCCTTGGCCTCGGCATCGTCCAGCAGATCCTGCAGACGCGCATAATGGGCGTCGGCGATGATGGTCGTGTAATCGTCGTTTCCGGCAAAGGCCGGATACATGGTTTCGGCCTGCCGGATCATGGCCTCTGAAAAGGCGTTGATCTTGGCTTGCGGCATCAAGGCATAGTCCGGCGCGATGCAGGTCTGTCCCGCGTTCATCAACTTGCCCAGCGCGATGCGGGGTACGATCTCCTCGATCTCGGCATCATCCTGCACCAGGACGGGCGACTTGCCGCCCAGTTCCAGCGTGACGGGCACGAGGTTCTCGGCCGCAGCCCGCATGATGTGACGGCCGACCGAAGTCGAGCCGGTGAAGAGCAGATGGTCGAAACCGAGGCCGGAGAAAGCCTGGGCCACCTCGACGCCGCCGGTCGCGACGAAGACTTCTTCCGGCGTGAAAGCTTCCGCCATGATGCGCTTGAACAGGTTCGAGAATTTCGGCGTGTATTCGCTCATCTTGACCATGACCGAATTGCCCGCCGCGATCGCGCCGATCATGGGCGAGACGGCGAGGAAGAGCGGGTAGTTCCACGGCACGATGATGCCGACGACGCCCAAGGGTTGCGGAATGATCTCGCCCTTGCCGGGTTTCTGCGCCAGCTCGATGCTGACCTTGCGCCGCGCCATCCACTTTTCACCGTTCTTCAGATAATCGGCGATCTCGTTATAGCTCGACACGATGTCGGCGAAGTCGGTCTCGATCAGCGAGCGGCTGCCGAAATCCTCACTGATCGTTCGCTTGATGTCGTCCTCGTGCGCGCGGATGACGTCGCGCAGCTTTTCCAGTCGCACTTTGCGCTCGGACCAGGCCGGATAGGGATTGCGCAGAAATGCATCCTTCTGGACGGTGAGCGCGGCCTGCAGATCGTCTTTCGTCAGATCGCTGTCTATTTGAGGCTTTTCCGGATTGATGCGGACCATGTCGCGCTCCCCTGAAGTCTTATTGATTGATTTGTTAATACCTTAGACCAAACGACGGAGGCCCGCAAACATGCTGCAGGCGGGGCCTCCATGCAGTTATGAATTTTGCGCATTGTCGATGCGGCTTCGGCTCAGGCGGAGCGACCGCCGAAATGACGGGCGATGGCGATCGCCAAGGCGCGCGACCGCGCGGCCGGATGCGGTTCGCAGGCGGCGATCTGGCTGTAACGGCGGCGCAGCTTTCCGAGCGCGTCGTGCGTGTGCTCGCGCAGGGCGTCTTCCATCCGGTCGTAACCCGTTGCCAGGCGTCCGGACGGGCGGGGCAGGGCGATGACACCCGCGCCCACACGGCGCGGATGGGTTGCGTAATGACGTTTGTAGCCGTCCGTCTCTGGACCCAGATCGATGACCCGGTAGCCGATATCGGGCGCGGCATCGATCAGCCTTTCCAGCAATTGGATGCCGGGCGCATAGGCTTGCAGATCAGGGTCGTAACCGATGATCCAGCTGTGGAAGACGCGGCCGTCCGTCAGGCCGAGATCGCAAGCCGCGATCCGGTCGCCGAAATACAGCACGTGCAGATCCGCCCGCAGCCCGGCCTCCGGTCCGCGCTCCCATAACGCGCGCAGCAGACCGGACGTGCCGGGATTGCCCAGCACGTCGAACTTGCCCGTTTCGTCAAACTTGTCGCGTTTCCATCGGATGAGGGTCCGGTAGGCGTCGATGTTCCGGCTCTGGAACACGGTGCAAGGCGCGCCGATCTCGTCCTCGGTCTTGCGGATGCGGCGGCGCGTGGATTTCAGATGGCGGCGATAGCTGCCGTCGCGCGCGTCGCGCCAGTCCTTGGAACTCGCGATCTCCAAACGTGCCGTGTCCCGCCCGTCCTTCCTCGGCATGGCTGCATAATGAAAAGCGCCGATTTTTTGTCCGGACAAGAGCGAGGCAGCGTCTATGTCTGCGCACTGCTTCGCGATGACGGCCTGATAGTCGGATAAAGGCGCGCCGGAGGGCCGGGCAAAGACGCGGCCCTGCCAGGGCAGCAAGGCGACGATCTCGCCGTCTTGCCGTGCCAACGTTACCTTCACACCGCCTTGGTGATCGTCGACCATCGCGTGATAGTCCGGGTGGTGATAGGGGCTTTCAAGGGCTGGATCGCCCGCACGCAGCGACAACCACTGCGCCCGGTCTTCATCCGACAAGTCGCCGAAAGCGACCGTCTCATATGTCAAGGCGGCATCCATGCGGGCCGGATCCTAGCGTGCAACCGCTAAGGCGTTCTTAAATCAAGCCGTCATCCGAACGGGCTTGCGCTGCATTGCACATGACGCGAAACGAGACCATGACGACGCAATACTCACCCGGTCATGATCACGACCACGATCACCATCACGGTCATAGCCACAGCCATGCGCCGAAAGTGGATGCGGCCAATCGTCGGCGGGTCGGGCTGGCGGCGTTGCTGACCGGTCTGTTCGTCGTCGTGGAAGTGGTCGGCGGGATCGTCTCCGGATCGCTGGCCCTGCTGGCCGATGCCGGACACATGGTGACGGATTTCGCCGCGCTGGCCATGGCGTGGGGCGGGTTCGTCATCGCTCAGCGCCCGGCGACCTGGCGGCACACATTCGGCTATGACCGCGTCGCCATCCTAGTCGCCTTCGTCAACGGTTTGACCCTGTTCGCCGTCGCGGGCTGGATCGTTTGGGAAGCGGTCGAGCGATTGTCCGAACCCGGCAACATCCTGGCGGGGCCGATGCTCTGGGTTGCCGTTGCCGGTCTGGTCGTCAATGTGCTGGTCTTCTGGATCCTCATGGGCGCGGACCGGGCAAACCTGAACATTCGCGGTGCCATGCTGCACGTGCTCGGGGACCTTCTCGGCAGCGTGGCCGCCATTGCGGCGGCACTCATCATCCTGATGACGGGTTGGGTCGCGGCCGACCCGGTCCTGTCCGTGTTGGTCGCGTTGCTGATTTTGAAATCTGCGTGGGGCCTGATCAGGGACAGCGCGCATGTGCTGTTGCAAGGGGCGCCGAAAGGCGTGGATGTCCGGGCCGTCGCCCAAGACCTGGTCGCGGCGATCGACGGGCTGGACGCGGTCGATCACGTCCACGTCTGGAGCCTGACGCCCGAACGCCCGATGCTGACTCTCGATGCCTATGTCGGCGAAGGCGTGGAGCCGGTGTCGATCGGTCGTGCGCTGAAGGCCCGGCTCGGCGAGCGGCACGGCATCGAGCACGCCACCGTCAACGTCATGCGCGTCTCCGGCGAAAGCGCTAGCCGATGCCCATACGCTCGCGGTAGCGCCGGATGAAATCCTGCTGCTCATGCGTCCGGCCATGGGTTTCGGCGACCGCGTGCATCATGCCGGACAGCCGCCGGGCATCGTCCTTGCCGATGGCGCCCAGCAGGATATCCACCATGGGAAAAAGCGCCGATTCCGGCAACACGACGTCGTGATGGACCATTTCCATCTGCCGGATCAGACCGTCCGCATCGTCCTTGTCCAGCTGCATGTGGACGACCAGCTCCCGCTCGATCCGGGCGCGCTCCTCATCCGACAGGCGCCGGTCTTCGCTCATGTGGGCATCGGACAACATCAGCACCGTCGCCGCTTCGGCCGGCGTTTCGACCAGCGCCAATCCGCGGCGATTGACGGCGCGGCGGTGCCGGTTGCGCCGGGGCAGGTTGGACAAAGTCTCGGCCGCATCGGCGATCTCGCTCGCGCCGCGGCCCAGACGATTGATGATGAAGAAAAGGCCGACGACCGTGCTGAGGATCAGGGCGATAATGTGCATGGCTGAAACCTAACGCCTCATCGGCAGCTCGTATAGGGCCCCATATCGAGGTGGAAATGGTCGGCATGGGCGGCGTTGTAATCCGGTGACAGCACGACGTTGAACACGCGGCAGGCCTCTTGCCGGACGTCACGCAGGAAGCGGCGGTCGTCCTTGTCCTCACCGTCCCAGCCGCTGAGTACCCGGATCAGTCGTCCATCCGCCAGTTCGAATGCCGCCACGTCCCAGGCATTGGCGAAGGCGTGTTCGCTCCACCGGCCGGAGCTGTTGCCGCGCACGCGGCGGCAGGAAAAGCTGCCCATGTGATGCACTTTTACGAGTGGCTGTCCGAACCGGTCGCGGGCCAACGCATCCACTTCGCGCAGCCACAAGAAGGTCGCGACCGAAAGCGGGCATTGCATGTTGGCCTCGCCCGGGCTCAGCACCGTGGCACCGCTGCCGTAGACCAGCCGCGCCACGTCCCAGCCGCACGGCTCGGTCGCGGTCTTGGGCTCGGACGGAATGCTGCGGAAGGCCTCGATGTCACGCGCCAGATCCATGCAGACCTCGGGCGGGGAGACGGACAGGCGCAGGAGCTGCCCGCGCGTCGCCATGCCGATCGGCGCATCCGGATCGAGCGGGCGCCAAGGCAGATGCTGGTTCGGAATGATCCGGTTGAACGTCCACAGAACCGCTATCAGGATCCAGAGGACCAAGGCAGCGCGGAGCCAGCGCCCGATGCGGTCCCAATCCTTATCGTCCCCGCCCCAGCGCACGGGCTCAGCCGGAGTCGTCGTTCAGGCAGATCACCTGCGCGATGCGCCGGTCGCGCCGCAGCCGGTCGGCCTGCAGTGCATAGTCGCGCAGATCCAGCGGCATCGCGCTTCCGTCCGTGGCGCCGACCACGCGCCGCAGATTGGCGGGCGAGACGGTATAGATCCGTCCCCGGCGCGGGGTTTCCGCTGCAACCACCCCGATCAGCTCGCCGTCGGCATCCAGCACGGGCCCGCCCGACAACCCGCCCAGCGACCCCAGCAGCCCGCGCGACCGGGTCAACTCCGACCAGATCAGCACGCCTTCATCCGTGTCGTAGCGCCCGCGCACCTCCATCCGTCCGCGCGACAGCAGGGAGGCGACGACTTCGCCGGGCTGACCCTGCGGATAGCCGAAGAAATAGCCCGTCTCGCCGACCGTGCGCGGTCCGTCCAGATCGGTCGGCAGAGGGTCGCGCGGCCAGGGTGCGGTCAGCCTCGCCAGATCGGCATCGGGAAAGATCTCCGCCTGTTCCATGCGCAGCAGCTGGCGCGCCGACACCTTGATGCCGATCGTGTCGCAGCTGTCCACGACGTGGCGCGCCGTGACCCAATCGCCCGTATCGGAACTGGCGAACGCGGTGCCGATGCCGGAGCGCGGCGCGTCGATCTGCACCAGGATGCGTTCGTCGCGCGGGCTCTCGGACGGCAATAACCCGCCGAGATCGGGCAGGGGCGGAGCAGGCGGCAGCACGGGCCGGTCGCGGTTGGCGTAGATCAAAAGGGCGGCGACGATGCCGCCATAGACCACCCAGTCCGGAATGAATGACCTCACCGCTCAGCCTGCAATGGCGAAGGCCAGGATGATCGACCCGGCGATCTTGAACGCGGCCAGCACCAATGCCGGCGCGGCCACGTCGCGTTCGATCAGGTCCGGAATGCCCCGGAAGATCATATCCGTCATGCGGAACAGGAACAGCTGCAGGGCCGTGGACACGACGCCCCAGACGGCGACATCCAGGAGCGACACCTTGTTGATGAGACAAGCTGCCAGCGGCAGGGCGAGAGCGACGATGAGCGCGGACAGATGGATCGCCGCCGCCATGTTGCCCTGCCCGACGAGGGCGAATTCCCGGTGCGGCGTCAGCTTCACGTAAGTGTAGAGCGCGACGACGAAGATGGCGGTCACCGCCAGCAGATAGAAGACCAGCACGGGAAAGCCACGCGCCAGACTGTCGAAAACGGACTCCATATGGCCCCATCCCTCATGTCAAAGCCCCTCGGCGCGCCGTGTCGCGAATGGCGCGGCGCGGCGCAAGGGGAAAAGTGGAACGAACGCCGCTCCGCTCCCGGCAAGCCGTTTTACAACGGCCCGGCACGGCGCTATGGGGCGGCCACATTCTACCCACATTTGGAGACAGTCTATGGCCCGCGCCAAAATCGCCCTCATCGGAGCCGGCATGATCGGTGGCACGCTCGCCCATATCTGCGCGCGCGAGGAGCTGGGCGACGTCGTCCTGTTCGACATTTTCGAAGGCACGGCCAAGGGCAAGGCGCTCGATCTGAACGAAGCCACGCCTGTGATCGGCAAGGACTCGAAACTGGTCGGAACGGATGATTATGCCGATATTGCCGGCGCCGACGTCTGCATCATCACGGCGGGCTTTCCGCGCAAGCCCGGCATGGACCGGTCCGAGTTGATCGGCAAGAACCTGGGGGTCATCAAGCAGGTCGCCGAAGGCATCAAAGAACATGCGCCCAAGGCCTTCGTGATCTGCATCACCAACCCGCTCGACGCCATGGTCTGGGCCTTGCAGAAATTCTCCGGCCTGCAGCCGCGCAAGGTGGTCGGCATGGCCGGCGTGCTGGACAGTGCGCGGTTCCGCTATTTCCTGGCTGACGAGTTCGGCTGTTCGGTCGAGGATGTCCACGCCTCTGTGCTGGGCGGGCATGGCGACACGATGGTGCCGCTGGTACGCTATTCCACGGTAAACGGCGTGCCGCTGCCGGACCTGATCAAAATGAAATGGACCACGCAGGAGGCCATCGACGCCATCGTCGAGCGCACCCGCAAGGGCGGCGGCGAGATCGTCGGCCTGCTCGGCAACGGCTCCGCATTCTATGCTCCGGCCGAGAGCGCGATCGAGATGGCCAAGTCCTATCTGCGCGACAAGAAGCGCATCCTGCCCTGCGCCGTGAGGCTAAGCGGCCAGATCGCCGGCGTGCGCGGCCTTTACGTCGGCGCGCCCGCCATGATCGGTTCGCGCGGGGTTGAGAAGGTGATGAACATCCGCCTGAAAAAGGACGAGCGCGACATGTTCATGAATTCCGTCGCGGCCGTGGAGAAGATCATCGCCGACTGTCAGGAGATGGAGCCGAGCCTCCGCGACTAGCGTCCGCTCGAAATTCCCGACCTGTGAAGCCCGGCCCCGTGCCGGGCTTTTTCATGTCCAGTCGGGCGCGAAGATGAAGACCTCGTCGACGCGCTTTTCCAGCACATGCGCGATCCGGAAGGCGAGTTCTAGCGAAGGGCCGTAGCGTTCGGCCTCGATCGTCAGGATCGTCTGCCGCGTCGCGCCGACCGCATCGGCCAAGGCCTGCTGCGACAGACCGGCTTCCTTGCGCAGCGCCTTGACGGCATTGGTGATGGTGGTGGCTTTGCCGCCCATGTCAGTCGGCGCTCTCTTCGAGCCGGATCATGTCGAACTCGTCCGCCGCCGCCAGCAGCAGCCCCGCGCCGAAAGCCAAAATTGTGGCCGTCACGACGATGGCCAGGTGCCAGCCTGATTGCAGGCCGATGGTCAGCGCCAGAACGTTGCCGAACAGCAGGATCCAGAAGCCTGCAGTCGCACTCTTCGCCGCCAGCTGCCGTCTGCGTTCGTCCTTGCGATGGATCTCCCGCTCTCGCGCCGGACGGCGCAATTGCAATCCCATCACGATCGCGATCCAGACCCCGACGGGGATTAGGAACGTCTGCGAAAAGATATGGAAGGCCGCCAGAGCGTTCTGCGTCGGATCGGCGGCGCCGAAGAACAAAGGCACGATCCGCATTAGCGCGATGACATAGAGCACCCACATTCCGATGATCGTGTAACGGGTCAGATTGGGTAGAGACATGGCAACACTCCCTGTAAGATATTTCTTACATAGAAGGGCACGGCGTTTTGTAAAGTATTTTTTACAAACCTATCGGGTCGCCCGTTGGCCGAAGCGTAGTTTCTGGTCGATCGTGACCGGCGCGACGTTGCCATTCCGGCGGGCCTCGTAGACCTGCATGTTCTCCATGACTCGCATGACGTAGTTGCGGGTTTCGGAGAACGGGATCTTCTCGACCCAGTCGATGGGGTCGATCTCGCCGGTGCGGGGGTCGCCGTTGCGTTCGATCCACTGGCCGACGCGGCGCGGGCCGGCATTGTAGGCGACGGCGGCCATGATGTAGTTGCCGTCAAAATCCTCCAACAGGTCGTTCAGGTGCAACGCGCCCATCATGGCGCCGTAATCGCGGTCCGTGATGAGGCGGTCGCGGTCATAGGGGATGCCGTGCCGCCGGGCCGTGGCGCTGGCCGTGGCGTTGATCATCTGCATCATGCCCATGGCGCTGGCCGTGGAGACGGCATTGGCCGAGAATTCGCTTTCCTGACGCGCGATGGCATAGACGAAGGGAATGTCGAACAGGGCCGGGTCGAGCCGTTCGATCGGCCCGACGATGGGATAGCCCGCATCCGTGAGCATGGAGCGGAAGCGACCGGACTGCTTGGCCGCCCGGATCGAGGCGCGCATCTGGCCGTAATCGGCAGCGAGCTGGCTCAACAGGGCGAGTTCGTCCAGCGATTCCAGCTGATCGTCCAGCGCGTAGGAAAAGGTCGAGAACAGCCGTTCCTCGCCCGCTTCGCCGAGCAGGCGCAAGGCGCGCACGCGGCGGTCCGCGTCGAAGCGTTGCTTGGCTTGTGCCGAGATGGTCTGCGCGGGCAGGGACAGCCGGGCATCGGTCCCGTTCAGCCGTTTGGTGGCGAGCTGCCCGTAATAGGTGTTCGGATATCGCGACGCCGCCTGATAGGCCTCCGCCCGCGCCGGGGCATTGTTCATCGCCTCGTGCGCACGGCCTTGCCAATAAAGCGCGCGGGCCAGGCTGATCGGTGAATTCACGCCTGCTTCAAGGCGGCGGAAGTGTTCCAGCGCGCGGGCCGGTTGGCCCAGCTTCGTCAGGGCGATCCACCCGCCGAGGAACTCGGACTCGTAAAACGGCGCGCCTTCATCCGCGCCGATATTCTGTACCATGCGGTACGCGTCGCCCCATTGCTTTTCCGCGAACAGCCAATAGGCCATCAGCCGCTTTTCGGTCCACATGCGCTCGCGCCCGCGCTCGGTCGCGGCCGGGGCGCCGATCTGCAGATAGACCGGCAGCGCCTCTTCGCGGGTGCGGTTCTGGCGCCTCCAGCGTGCGCGTTCGTACAGAAATCCCGGATCCTTGGCGCGGCTGGCCGGGATGGCGTTGATGGCCGCCGTGATGCCCGAGCCGTTGGAGGCGAGCTTCATGCGCGCATCCATTACGGCGCGGTCGGCCGCGCTCATGTGGGGCAGCAAGGCGCGCGCCTTGCCGAAATGGCTACGGCCTAGCCAGATCAGATGGTCGGCACGCACGGAGTGGTCCTGCGCGTTCAGGCGTGACCGGTGCTGGGCGAACAGGGTCTGCTGGCGGTCGCGGGTCAGGCGCGCCTCCCGCCAGGCGGATTTCAGCCATCGGTCGCCTTGGGTCGGGTCGCCCAGCGCGTAGAAGGCGTTGGCCAGCACGGCGCGCCCCTCGCCGGAAACGGGCTCTTCGCCGCGGAACCAGGCGACGGCCTCGCGCGGATTGACCGGTTCGTCGAACAGGCGGCCTTCCGCCTTGGCGCGGATCGAGACCATGCGCGGCCAATCGGGCAGATCATGCACCACATTGGTCAGCCAGGCCGTCGGCACGTTCGGATCGCGCGCGGCGCGCAGCCAGCGCAGCAGATCGCGCGCGGTCGGATCCTGGATCGCGCTCATCGCCTGCGTCATGGCCTGCCAGTCGCCGCGTTCTGCGGCGGAGAACCCCTTGCGCAGCTGCAGCGAATCCTGCGTCCCGATATATTCGGACAGCACGGCGGGCGGAGGTTTCAGACGAGGTAGGGGTGCGACGCCTGTCTGTGCCTGGGCCATCACGGCCGGAACGGGTGACAGGAGCGCCGCGCCTGCCAATAGAGCCGTAAAAACCGTTTTCACCCAGATCGCTCCATTTGCTAACGCGCGCCGCGAAGACCGGGCTTGTGCCATGCTTGCAAGACCGGAGACAATGGGTCAAAGCCCGCGACGACCGGCCATGATTAAATTTTGGCTATGAGAAAGGCGATTATGCTGAAAGGCGCAATAACAGCCCTCGTCACTCCGTTCATGGAAAACGGGCTCGACGAGCAGGCGTTC
Organism: uncultured Algimonas sp.; assembly: GCF_947498175.1. Lineage (GTDB taxonomy): Bacteria > Pseudomonadota > Alphaproteobacteria > Caulobacterales > Maricaulaceae > Litorimonas. The sequence continues at coordinate 419,408 of NZ_CANMJB010000002.1, forward strand.
CAAGATCATGTCGAATGGCAGATCGGATCGGGCATTCACGGGCTCGTACCGTGCGGCACGACCGGCGAAAGCGCGACGCTGGGCCATGAGGAACATAAGCGCGTCATCCGGCTCTGCGTCGAAGTCGCCGCCGGGCGCGTGCCCGTCGTCGCCGGAGCCGGATCCAACGAGACCAGCGTCTCCATCGACTATGCCCGGGTCGCCAAGGACTGCGGCGCGGACGCCGCGCTGATCGTCACGCCCTACTACAACAAACCGAGCCAGGAAGGCATCTACCGTCATTTCGAAGCCATCTCGGACGCCGTCGATCTGCCCCTCGTCGTGTACAACATTCCGGGGCGCAGCGTGGTGGACATCACCAATGAGACGATGGGCCGCCTGTCGCAGTTGCCGCACGTCTTCGCCTGCAAGGACGCGACCGGGGACGTCGCCCGCGTGCAGGGGCTGACGGATCGGTGCGGGGCGGATTTCATCCAGCTGTCGGGCGACGATCCGACGGGGCTCGGCCACTTCGTTCATGGCGGGCGCGGCACGATCAGCGTCGGCTCCAATATCGCGCCGAAGCAATATGCCGCGTTCCACGACGCGATGATGCAAGGCGATTACGACCGGGCTAGGCAGCTCAACGCCACGCTCGACCGGTTGCACAAGGACCTTTTCCTCGATCCCAGCCCGGCCCCGGCCAAATACGCCCTGTCCCTGCTGGGCCGGATGGCACCGGATGTGCGCCTGCCGATCACGCCGTGCCGTGAGGAGACGAAAGAGCGCGTGCGATCCGCCATGGTCCGTGCGGGGATCGCGTTCTAGGTGGCGAAGAAGAAAGCAGAACTGGGCGAGAACGGCGCGTTGATCGCCGAAAACCGCCGCGCGCGCTTCGACTATGCCGTTGAGGAGACGATGGAGGCCGGCGTCCAGCTGCAAGGCACGGAGGTCAAGTCCCTGCGCGCCGGTAAGGCCAACATCGCGGAGAGCTATGTCGATGTGGACGGCAACGAAGCCTGGCTCATCAATGCCAACATCCCGATCTACGAGCCGGCCGCGCAGTTCAACCACAGCCCGACCCGAAATCGCAAGCTGTTGCTGAAACGCAAGCAAATCAACCAGCTGATCGGCGAGACCCAGCGCAAGGGCCGCACCATCGTGCCGCTGCGGATCTATTTCAACAAGGACGGCCGGGTGAAGCTGATGATCGGCGTCGCGACCGGCAAGCAGGCCCACGACAAGCGCGACGTGAAAAAGAAACGCGACTGGCAAAGGGACAAGGCGCGGATCCTGCGGGAGCGCGGGTAGGGCAGAGATTTTTCGTATCGCTTTCCTATACCACCGTCTCCGGCAACAGGTGCCGGGGACGGTGAATGGGACCGCTTTTCGATTCCATCCTCGCCGACATGACTCGCAAACGCCACTCTGAGCGCAATCCCGACAATCGTATCCGCGCCTTCCCTCTTCGGCCCTATCTTCCTCCTCGTATCTTCGGTCATGCAGAGGGCGGGACAGGCGCGCTATCCTGACTTTTTGAGCCGAAGATCGCGATGGGTCCAGACCGGGGGTAGCACCCCAGTCCGGACCAGTCCGGACCGCTAGACACACCTTTGGAGAAAGAGGGTGGTCCGGACCGTCACCATCGCGCCGCGGGGCACGGAGCGACCGCACAAACATCCCTTCGGATGTTTTGCAGCGAAGTGCCGCACCGCATCGCGGTGCGGACCGTGCGCAAAGCGCACGGCGCTACGCTATCGTCCGTCCCCCGGACGGCCGATCGAAGACGCTACGCGCCCCCGCGGGCGCCCTCCGCGCTCATCTCCTCCGCCGCAGGACACGCGGTCGCACATGGGCGGCTGCGCAAAACGAAGGCTGGCCTTCCACCAAGTCCCGCGCCCGTGCGAACACCTCGAAGAACATCGCCTCCGTCAGCCTCCCCGTATTCGTATTGTAGCGCGAACAGTGGTAGCTCGACAGGACCGTATAGCCGCCCAGTTCGTACTCGCTGCCATGAGCGAATTTCTCGCGAGCGACCTTGCCGCCCAGCCCTCGAACCACACTGTCATGGGCGATCTTTCCAAGGCAGAGCAGGACTTTCAGATGGGGCAGGGCCGCGATCTGGCCAATCAGAAAGTCCCGGCACGTGTTCACTTCCGCGCCGATGGGCTTGTTCTGCGGCGGGACGCACCGTACCGCGTTGGTGATCATGGCGCGGCGGAGCGCCAGCCCGTCGTCGATCCTCGCATCGAAACGGTCGTTGGAAAAACCGAACTTCGCCAGGGCCGGATAGAGCAAGTCTCCGGCCGCATCCCCGGTGAAGGGACGTCCCGTCTTGTTCGCCCCGTTCAGTCCCGGCGCCAGGCCCACGACGAGCAGCGCCGCGTCGCGGTCGCCGAAGCTCGGTACGGGACCGTTGAAATGACGGGGCAGGCGGTCGCGGCACTCTTCCAGAAAACCGAACAGACGTGGGCAGCGGCGGCAGAAATAGGGCGGTTGCGATCCCGCGATAGGCTCACTCATAACCGTAATCGTCGTCGCCATCCTCGTAATCGTCATCGTCGCGGGGCGCAGGCTCGCGCTTGGGCCGTCCGACCTCGCGCTCCAGATCGTCGATCTCGATGAAATGGTCGGCCTGGCGGCGCAGCTCGTCAGCTAGCAGGGACGGCTTGACCGCCATGGAGGACACGACGCTCACCCGCACGCCTTGCTTCTGGACCGCTTCGACGGCGGCGCGGAAGTCGCCGTCACCGGAGAATAGCAGGATGTGATCGACATGCGGCGCGAGGTCCAGCATCCCGACCGTGATCTCGATATCCATATCGCCCTTGATCCGGGTCCGGCCGTCCCGGTCCGTATAGGTCTTGGCCTTCTTGGTGACGATGTGAAAACCGTTATAGTCCAGCCAGTCGAGCAGCGGGCGCAGGGGCGAGAAGTCGTCGTTTTCGCGCAAGGCCGTGTAGTAAAACGCCTTGATCAACCGGCCCTTGGCGCTGAAATGGGTCAGCAGGCTCTTATAGTCGATGTCGAAATCGAGCGATTTGACGGTAGAGTAGAAATTGGCGCCGTCGATGAAGATGGCGATCTTTTCGCCGGGGTGAAACGTCATTTTTGGAAGTCCGTGTCTGAAACGCAGGAAAATATGAATCGCGCCTATATCGCGTTCGGCGCGAACTTGTCCAACCCGCGCGAGACTTTGATGCAAGTCGTCACGAAGCTGGGCGAGGCGGGCGTGGTGATCGACCGCGTCTCCAATCTGTGGGCCAGTCCGGCCTGGCCGCCGGGGACCGGGGCGCCGGACTATCGCAATGCGGTGCTGGCCGTCGGGACTATGCTGGAGCCCGAAGCTCTGATGGCGCTGTTGCTGGACATCGAAACGGCCCTCGGCCGGGTCCGCACGGTTCGAAACGCCCCGCGTGTGTGCGATCTCGACCTGATCGACTATGCCGGGCGTCTCAGCGACAACCCGCGCTGCATCCTGCCGCATCCGCGCATGGCAAGACGGGATTTCGTCCTGCGGCCTCTGGCCGAAGTGGCCGGCCCGGACTGGCGCCATCCGGTCGGCGGGCAAAGCGTGGAGGCCTTGTTGGCCGCATTGGAAACGATCCCGGCGTGAAGCCGTTGCAGGCTTGATAGCCAAGGATACCGACATGCTCGAACACCGCTCGCTTCTGCTCGTCCCCGGAAACCGCCCCGAAAGTTTTGCGGAAGCCTGCGCGTCCGGCTCGGACCTGGTCTGCCTCGATCTCGAAGGAGCGGTTCCCGCCGCGGACAAGCCTGCCGCGCGCGACGCGGTGACGGGCTTTTTGAGGAGCACGGATCACGCGCATGTGGGTTTGCGCATCAACGGTCCCGCCTCCGGTTTTTTCGCCGACGACGACGAGGCCGCCGCGGCGCTGGACGTGCCCTTCGTCATGGTGCCCAAGATCGACCGGGCCGGACAGCTGGATGCCGTAACCGCCGATGCGCCGCTGATGCCCGTGATCGAAAGTGCGCGCGCCGTGCTGGCGGCCGAAGCCATCATGGCGCGCGGCGATGTCGCCATGGCCCTGTTCGGCGGCGGCGACTACACTGCCGACATGGCCATCCCGATGGCGTTCGAAAGCTTGCTGCACGTGCGCAGCCATCTGGCGATCTGTGCCGTCGCGCATGGCGTGCGCCTGTTCGACGTGCCTTATCTGGACGCAGGCGATGTGGCGGGCGGCGAGGCCGATACGGCCCGCGTCGCGGCGCTCGGCATCCGGGCGCGGGCGGCCATCGACGCGGGACAGATTCCCGCCATTCATGCCGCGCTGGACCGTATCGGCGGGCCTGTCGATCAGGCCGAACGCCTGCGCGCGGCCTATGCGCAAGAGCGGTGAGCGACGCCTAGGAGCCTTTATGAGACCGAACTACACGCTGCCGCGCCTCTATCTCGACCGTGCCCTGTCCGGCGACATCGAGCTGAGCCGCGAACAGGCGCATTATTTCGGCGGCGTGTTGCGCAAATCGCTGGGCGACCGCGTCAGGCTTTTCAACGCGGGCGACGGCGAATGGGCGGCGGAGATCGTCCAGAAGGGCCGCAAAGCGATGCGGCTGACCGTCACGGAACAGTTGCGCGCGCCGCAGCGCGTGCCGGACATCCGCTTGCTTTTCGCCCCGCTGCGCAAGCACCGCACCACGATCGTCCTCGAAAAGGCGACCGAACTCGGCGTGCGGACGCTGCAACCGGTCATCACCCATCACACGCAGTTCCCGGCCTTCAACGTCGAACGCGCGGAAGCGCAGATCGTCGAGGCGGCCGAACAGACGGAGCGGTTGGACCTGCCGGTCGTGCGCGCACCGGTCCCGCTGGAGGACGCGCTGTCGGGGACAAGAACGGTCGTCTTTGCGGACGAGTCGGGCGGTGATTGCGTCGTCGGTGCGGTGTCGCGCATCGACCTGCCGGTCGACATCCTGATCGGGCCGGAAGGCGGCTTCAGCGCGGATGAGCGGGCGCAGATCCGCGCGCGCCTCGATACCGTTCCCGTTTCGCTGGGCCCGCGCATCCTGCGCGCCGACACGGCCGCCGTCGGCTTGCTCATGATCGTGCAGGCGACGATCGGGGATTGCCGATTGGCGTATCTGTCTGGAGGCTGATGACGGGTCCGAAGCCGGCTCCGAGGTCTCACCATAGAGAACCCTGGTTGCGATCATCATTTTCAATTGGATGGCCACAAGGGCTGTAACTATTAAACTCGACATCGCGTCAGGGAGTGCGGCCTCGAAGCACAAATCTGAATGGCGGTCGGTGCAGGCGCGAGGGCTTTATTCATCGGCGCATGTTGATAAGGCTGTCAGCATGACAGCCCCGCTCGATCTCGTCATCATCGGCGCGGGCCTCTCCGGGATCGGGGCGGCCTGCCGCTACGTCACGGCCTTCCCAGACGGCCGTTTCACCATCCTGGAAGCGCGGGACGCCATCGGCGGGACGTGGGACCTGTTCCGCTATCCGGGCATCCGGTCGGATTCCGACATGCTGACGCTGGGCTACGATTTCCGGCCCTGGCCCGGAGCGAAGACGCTCGCCGACGGTCCGGCCATCCGCGACTACGTACGCGACACGGCGGCCGAGTACGGTGTGGACGAACGAGTGGAGTTCGACAGCCGCGTCGTCGGGCTTGATTTCTCGACCGGTGACGATCTCTGGACCGTCGCGGTCGAAACGGACGGGCGGCGGCGCAAGGTGCGCGCCCGCTTCGTCCTGTCCTGTGCGGGCTACTACCGCTACGACAAGGGGCACGATCCGGCGTTCGAAGGCCGGGAGGACTTTGCGGGCGACATCATCCATCCCCAATTCTGGCCGGAGGAGCTTGACCATTCCGGCAAGCGGATCGCCGTGATCGGGTCCGGCGCGACCGCCGTGACCTTGGTGCCCGAACTGGCCAAGACCGCCGCCCATGTCGTGCAGGTCCAGCGCACGCCGTCCTATGTCGCGTCCATCCCGTCTGAAGACCCGGTCGTCAAACTGACGTCGAAGATCCTGCCGTCCGACTGGTCATACAGGCTGAACCGCTGGAAGAACGTCAAGCTGACGGGCTGGTTCTACCGCCGCGCCCAGGCGGACCCGCAAAAGGCACGCGCCAATCTGCGCAAGCGCACGCTGAAGGCCGTCGGCGCTGACTATCCGGTCGACGTGCATTTCAACCCGCCTTACAATCCATGGGACCAGCGGCTCTGCATGGTGCCGGACGGCGACATGTTCGCCGCGCTCAAGGCAAGGCGCGCCAGCATCGCGACCGGTCGTATCGAGCGGTTCACGACGGACGGGATCCTGATGCAGGACGGCACGTCGGTCGAGGCCGATCTGATCGTCACCGCAACGGGGCTGGAGCTGAATTTCGGGACCAACTATCCCATCGCCATCGACGGCGCGCCGCGCGATCCGAGCGAGGGGTTCACCTACAAGGGTGTGATGGTGTCCGGCCTGCCCAACATGATGGCGGTGTTCGGCTACACAAACGCCAGCTGGACGCTGCGCGCGGATTTGATGACGCGCTATATGATCCGGCTGATGCGGCATCTGCAGAAAACCGGCATGACACGGGTCGTACCGGTCGCGCCCGAAGGCATGGAACGGCGGCCGATCCTCGATTTCCAGGCCGGTTATCTGCAACGCGCGATCCACACCATGCCCGCCCAAGGCGACCGCATGCCTTGGCTGAACGTCCAGGACTACCGCCATGACTGCCAGGTGCTGATCGAAGATCCGCTGGCGGACGAGGCGCTGCGCTTTTCGCGCGTGGAGGCAAAGGCCGCCTTGCCGGAGCCCGCCGAATGAAGACGTTGCCGCACTATGACGGAAAGGTCTGTGTCGTGACCGGCGCGGCATCGGGCATCGGCCGCGCTGTGGCCCGCAAGCTGGCGGCATCCGGCGCGACGCTGGCCTTGTCCGACATAGACGAACATGGGCTGACGGAGACGGTCGAGATGATCGGTGGGGCCAACCGGCACAAGGTGGACAGGCTGGACATGGCCGACGCCGACGCCATCGCGGCCTACGCGCCCGCGGTGCAGGCAGCGCTTGGCCCGGCGGATTACGTCTTCAACATCGCCGGTCTGACGCGGGTCGGCGATTTCAGGAACACACCGGCTGCGAGCTACGAAAAGATCATGGATGTCAATTTCTACGGCGTCGTGCGCATGTCCAAGGCGTTTCTCGAACAGCTGATCGAAACGCGCGGCGGACTCGTGAATGTCAGTTCCATCTTCGGGATCGTCGGCTGGCCGGGGCAGGCCCACTACTGCGCGTCCAAGTTCGGCGTGCGCGGCTTTTCCGAATCGCTGTCGATGGAAATGGAAGAACACGGCGTCAGCGTGACGTGTGTCCATCCCGGCGGAGTGAAGACCAATGTCGCCCGCAATGCTCAGGTCGATCACATAGGCGATCCAGGCGTCACCAAGGCCATGATGGACGAGAATTTCGACAAGCACACGCCAACGAGCGCCGAGCGAGCCGCCGAGATCATTCTGGACGGCGCGGCGCGGCGCAAACCCCGCATCATCGTCGGCCCGGACGCCCGCTTCATGCAGTTCTGGAACCGTCTGTTCCCGACGCGCTACCGCAAACTTGTGCGGAAACGCGCGCGATCGCTCACGGACGGTTGACCCGAGACGTGATCGCTACGGCCTTGCGTGTCGGTGCGGCCAGGCCTAGGCGGCGTTTGTGAGCGGCCCGTCTTCCCCAAATCCCCAACCGATCGAACACCACGCGCAGATGGTCGAATATCTCGCCGAGGGCTGCAAGCCCAAGGCAGATTGGCGCATCGGCACGGAACACGAGAAGATCGCGTTCGCGACGGCAGATAACGCGCCGCTGACTTATGACGGCGAAACCTCGATCCGCGCACTGCTGCAAGGGCTGCTCCGCTTCGGCTGGCATCCGGTGGAAGAGAACGGCCTGCTGATCGCGCTCAAGCGCGACGGGGCCTCGGTCAGCCTGGAACCGGGCGGGCAGTTCGAACTGAGCGGCGCCCCGGTCGAACATGTCCACCAGACCTGCGCCGAGGTCACGCGCCACCTGCGCGAGGTCAAGACGGTGGCCGACGAGATCGGTGCGGGCTTCCTGTCGCTCGGTTTCCGGCCCGACACGCGGTTGGAGGACGTGCCGGTCATGCCCAAGGGCCGCTACAAGATCATGCGCGCCTACATGCAACGCGTCGGCACGCTGGGCCGGGAGATGATGTTCCGCACCTGCACGGTGCAGACCAACCTCGATTTTTCGTCCGAGGCCGACATGGTGCGCAAATTCCGCGTCAGCCTCGCCCTGCAGCCCATCGCCACGGCGTTGTTCGCCAATTCGCCTTTCACCGACGGCACGCTGAACGGCTTTAGATCCTACCGGTCGCGCGTCTGGATGGACACGGACGCTGACCGGACCGGCATGTTGCCTTTCGTGTTCGAGGACGGGTTCGGGTTTGAGCGCTATGTCGATTACGCGCTCGATGTGCCGATGTATTTCGTCCACCGGAACGGCACCTATCTAGACGCGTCGGGCAAGAGTTTTCGCGACTTTCTGGACGGCAAGCTCGACCTGGTGCCGGGCGAGCGCGCGACCCTGTCCGATTTCGAGGATCACCTCTCGACCATCTTTCCGGAAGTCCGGCTGAAGCGTTTCCTGGAGATGCGCGGCGCGGATACGGGGCCGTGGGACGAGCTTTGCGCGCTGCCTGCCTTCTGGGTCGGATTGCTCTATGATGACGGCGCGCTGGACGCGGCGTGGGATCTGGTGAAGGGCTGGACAGAGGCAGAGCGCCAACAATTGCGCGAAGATGTGCCCGCACAGGGGTTCGACGCCGTCATTCGCGGCCGGTCCGTGCGCGATCTGGCGGAAGCGACGCTCGACATCGCCCGCGAGACGCTGAACAAACGTGCGCGCATGAACGGGCACGGCGAGAACGAAAGCGTCTTCCTCCAACCGCTCGACGCCATGGTCCGCACGGGGCAGTCCAACGCCGACCGCCTGATCGCGGCCTATCTGGGCGACTGGAACGGCGACATTTCGCGATGTTATACGGAGTGCATCTATTAGCGTGACGCCACACACGACGCATGTCTTCGTCGCAGCAACGCCGACGAAATCAGCGCTGCGCCGCTGGCGGGTCGGAAGCCCGCCATGAACGTTTTTTGGGCTTCATTGCACCGAAGCCGTCCAATTCCGGGGCTTGCATATCGCCATGTCTGTCTTGCAATTATGACTGGCCGGGTTTTCGGCAGGCCCGTCATTTGCGTCCAGCGGGCAGGACGAGCGTCACCAGCCCCGTAATCGTTTGAAGTTTCACCCCTTTTGCCGACGCGTCCGTCCTGCCATCAAGGATGCGTCATACAGGATCATGCAGCCCAGTGTCGCTTCATTCATTCCTGCATGGCCTCATGTGACCCATTTCGCGGCGCGTGCCGGGTAGGGCGCGGGCGTGGCGACTCCCCCGCCATACCGTCAACGCACCTGTTCTGAACCCGAAAGTCCGATCCATGAAAACCCTGACTCTCCTTGCCGCCGCCGCCCTGATCGTCCTGCCCGGCGCCGCCCTCGCCAGCACGTCCACCGCCGACAACATCTCCGCCTGCAAGGCCGAAATCGAGAGTCAGTTGGACGCGACCCAGACCGATCTCGACTTCAAGACGGTCAAGGGCAATTCCCGCGTCCAGACCCTGTCATTCCGCATCGAAGCCGACGGCGAGAAGGACAAAGTGACCTGCAAGGTCCGCCGCGACGACACGGTCGAAGTCGTCTGGGGCAAGACCGTGAAGCCTGCCGAGAAAGTATTGAGCGTCGAAGCCGACGTCTCGGCCAGCGCCGGCAAGTAACGCATGTCCAAATCCGGACGCGCTTCATCGCGCGTCTCCCTTCTTGACGCCTCCGCCGATGCGGGGGCGTTTTCGTTCCGGCTTGACCCGGACCGCCCCTGTGCCCGATGGATCATGCCATATCACGCATGGAGGCTGCCTTGACCCGTTCCCGCTTTTTCCTCTCCGCCGCCTGTCTGGCGCTCGTGGCCGGGGCGCTGCCGTCTCAGGCGGCCACCCCTCAGGAGGTGCTGGCGTCCAAGCTGCGCGCCGTGGAAACCATCATCGACGCGCAATTGGCCAAAGAGGCCGTCCCCGGCGCGGCCTTTGCCATCGTCGCCGACCAGGACACGGTCTGGAGACACACTTACGGCGTTCAGGATCTGCAGACCCGGCGCAGCGTGACGGACGATACGGCGTTCAGCATCTGCTCGGTTTCCAAGCTGTTCACCGGAATTTCGGTCATGGATCTGGTCGAAGACGGCCGCATCGATCTGGACGCGCCCTTGTCGCGCTATCTCGGCGACGATGCGGGTGAGGGCGCAGACGATGTCACGGTCCGCAACCTGCTGTCGCACGTATCGGGACTGCCGCGCGAAAACGCCGATTTCTGGTTCAACAATGCATTTCCGGACGACGGCACGCTGCGCGCCAATGTGTCCATGCGCGAGGACTGGTACGAGCCCTACGACCACTGGCAGTATTCCAATCTCGGCATGGCGGCGCTGGGCCAAGTGATCGAAGCGGCGAGCGGGCGGTCCTTCCACGATTATGTCCAGGCGGAAATCCTGAACCCGCTCGGCATGGAGAACACGACGACCGACATGCCGTTCGACAGGGTCGGGCAGGGATTCGCGCGCGGCTATTATGTCCGCGACGGACGCGGCCAGCGCCAACCGGTCGCGCCGCACAGCTTCGACGCTTACGCGTCCGCCGCCGGGGTCGCGTCCAGCATCGACGACATGGCCGACTTCATGGCTTGGCATTTCCGCCTGCGCGATGCGGACGACGCCGAGATCCTCGACCCCGCCACGCTGAAGACGATGCAGCGGGTCCATTGGACTGGTGAGGACTTCGACGAACCGGCCTGGGGCCTTGCCTATGCGACGCGCCGACTGGACGGCAAGACCCTCTGGGGACACGGCGGATACTGCCCCGGCACGGTGACCGAATTCATGATGCGCAATCCGGACAGGATCGGCGTGATTGCCATGGCGACCGCCAACGATGTCAGCGCGGGCGGACTGGCGCGCATGATCTACGCGATGACGTCGGAGGACGTGAAGGCCGTTCACGGCGAGGATGCGCAAGACGCGGCGTCGGACGAGTCCCGCGACCTGACGGATTATGAAGGTCATTACAGCCGGCCCAATTATGACTGGGACGTCTATATCGGCCTGGCTGGGGACGGGCTGTTCCGCGTGCCGCTGCATGACGACGAACCGCAGGACGAGATGGAAACGTTCGAGCCTGTCGAAGGCGATCTGTTCCGCCGCCAGCGCGAGGACGGTTCCGACGGCGAACCCCTGCGCTTCGTGCGCGACGATGCGGGCCGGGTTATCGAAGTGGTGAGCGGCGGCTACAGGCTCCGCCGCGAATGATCGGCCGCATTTGCGCCACATTGTTGCGAAAACGAGGCGGCGTTCCGCCTCACTCCTGCCAAACCCCGGCGTTAGGGTTCTATCAATCGCAACACACGCTGGGGTTTTACACATGCAGACATTGAGCCTAGTCAAAGACCGGAACTACACCTCCCGCCGCGTCGGAGCCCGGTCCATGGCCACAATCTTCCTTGTCGATGATGACGAGAACATCCTGACCTCGGTCTCCATGTATCTGGAAGGCGAGGGCTACGAGGTCCGCAAGTTCCATGACGGGGCGAGCGCGCTCGACGCGTTGCGCGCCAGCCCGCCGGACCTGGCCGTGTTCGACGTGAAGATGCCGCGCATGGACGGGATCGAACTGTTGCGCCGCTTGCGCCAGACCTCCAATCTGCCCGTGATCTTCCTGACCTCCAAGGATGACGAGCTAGACGAGGCAATCGGCTTTTCCATGGGCGCGGACGACTACATCACCAAGCCGTTCTCGCAGCGTCTGCTCGGCGAGCGCATCAAGGCCATACTGCGCCGCGCCAAGCTGACGTCCACGGCCGATCCGATGCCCGAAGCGGGCGACGACAAGGTCATCCGCCGCGGCAAGCTGCTGCTCGATCCGAATCGCCACGCCTGTTCCTGGAACGGCGACCAGGTGCGATTGACGGTGACGGAGTTCCTGATCCTGGAGGCGCTGGCCAAGCGTCCGGGCTACGTCAAATCGCGCGACCAGCTGATGGATGCCGCCTATGACGACCAGATCTATGTCGATGACCGGACCATCGACAGCCACATAAAACGGCTTCGCAAAAAATTCCGCAAGACGGACAGCACCTTCGACGGTATCGAAACGCTCTATGGCGTCGGATACAAATACAAGGAAAGCTGAGACGCGAACCGTTTCCGGACGAGCGTCCCGTCCCCGTTTCCGTCCCTTGCGCCGTCTCGGCCTACGGGCGGCGCGGCGGAAAAGAGAACGCCGGCGCTTCACGCCCCGGCGTTTTCTGCTGTCCTCGAGACTGACGCAGCTGATCCTGGCAGCCAATCTGGTTGGCCTGGCGATCCTCGTGGCCGGCGCGCTGGCCATGAACCGGTTCGAGGACGGGCTGATCCAGGGCAAGGTGGACAATCTCGCCTCGCTCGCCGCGACCATCACCACGGTGATGGGCGAACGCGCGACCGGGCAGGGACAGGCGTCCGAACTCGACATCGACAATGCTCGGCAGGTTCTGCGCGGGGTCAATGTGCCGCGCGATTGGCGCGTGCGACTGCACGACCGGTCGGGCCAGGTCGTGGCCGACACGGCGCAGCTGGACGACGATATCGAAGTCGGCGCGCTCGACCCGATCCAGACCGAGGAAACGCCGCCCGCGCCGCGTCGCGATCGCTGGCGCGATTCGGCCGACGCTTGGCTGCAATCCGTCTTCCAAGACTTGCCCTGGCGCGAGGCCCGGCGCAACCGCATGCGTCGCGACCTGAAGGCGGACGTTCGCACCGCCCTGACCGGGGACCCCGTGACCGGCGCGCATTACGACGAGGCCGATACGCTGGTCGTGTCGGCCACTTTGCCGGTCACGCGCGTGCAACAGGTCTTGGGTGCGGTGACGGTGGAAAGCCGGGACGTCAGCGGCATCGTCAATGCGGAGCGACGCGCGCTGGCGCCGATCATCGGACTGGCGCTCGCCATGGCGCTGCTATCGTCGTTCGCGTTGATCCTCTTCATCACCCTGCCGATGCGTCGTCTGGCCAAGGCGTCGGAACGGGTGGCGCGCAATCCGCAGAATTACGACGTCATTCCTGACCTGTCCTACCGCCGCGACGAGATCGGCGATCTGTCCGTGGTCATGCGCGACATGACGCGCGGGCTCTACAACCGGGTGGACGACATCGCCAATTTCGCCGCCGACGTGGCGCACGAGATCAAGAACCCGCTGACGTCTTTGCGGTCGGCCGCCGATACGCTGCGCGTGGCCCGCACGGATGCGGACCGCGAGAAGCTGATCGCGATCATTTCCCAGGATGTGGCGCGCATGACCCGGCTGATCACCGATATCAGCGACGCCTCCAGGGTGGATGCCAACCTGGCCCGCGATACGGCGCAGACCCTTGATGTCGGCGAAGTCGTCGGCAACATCGCCGCCTTCTATCGCCAGACCCGCTCGGGCACGGGCCCGTCGGTGGTCGATGAAAGCGCGCTCGGTGCGCCCGTCTATATCCGCGCGTTCGAAACGCCGTTCGCGCAGGTGCTGCGCAACCTGATCGACAATGCGCTGACCTTCTCGCCAGAGGGCGGCACGGTGCGGATCGGGGCCAGCGCGGACGAACGGACCGTGAGCATCTCCGTCACGGACGAAGGCCCCGGCATCCCGCCCGGCAATCTGGAAACCGTGTTCGAGCGATTCTACACGCAGCGCCCGGAAGGCGCGACGTTCGGCTCGCATTCCGGGCTGGGACTGGCGATCAGTCGCCAGATCGTGGCCGCCCACAAGGGCCGCATCTGGGCCGAAAACCGCATGGATGCGTCCGGCAACGTAGTAGGGGCGCGTTTTACCGTGGAGCTTCCGCGACAGACACAGGGCGGGGGACCGTCCGCACCGCGGCGCATGCGGAGTTAGCGTGCCGGAGCGGCAGACGCAGTTCCACGTCAGAAAGCGCTTTACGCGGCGCGAAAATCCGGTTTTACCCGGCAGATGCATTGCCGGATTGTCATATGATCGGACTGGTCATCGTCACCCATGGCGAACTCGCCATCGAGCTGAAGCGCGCGACCGAACATGTGGTCGGGCCGCAGGACGCGATCGAGACGATCTGCATCGGCCCCGATGACGATATCGAACGCCGCCGCGACGATATCCGCAAGGCGGTGGACAAGGTCGAGGCGGGGCGCGGCGTCATCCTGCTGACCGACATGTTCGGCGGCACGCCGTCTAATCTCGCCATTTCCATGCTCCGCGACGACAAGGTCGAAGTGCTGGCCGGGGTCAATCTGCCCATGCTGATTAAGCTGGCCGAAGCCCGCCGCACGGCGACCCTGTCCGAAGCTTCGCAGAAGGCCAAGGACGCCGGGCAGCGCTATATCGCCATCGCGTCGCGCATCCTGGCCGGCGAAGGCTGATGCCGCTCGGCTGCGGCATACCCGAAGCCGACGGTGCTCCCACGGCGTCCACCACGCTGCAGCTTCGCAACATGCGCGGCCTGCACGCGCGGGCGTCCAACAAGTTCATGGATGTGGTCAGCCGGCACGACGCGCGCGTCTGGGTGCGCAGCCACAACGACGTCTGCGCTGAAACCGTGGAGGCGGACAGCGTGATGGAACTGCTTCTGCTCGGCGCGGCCTGCGGGGAGAAGATCACCCTGACCGCGCAAGGCCGGGAGGCCGAAACCGTGATCGAGGCGCTGAGCCGGTTGGTCGGCGAACGGTTCGGGGAAGGCGAATGAGACGCGCGGCGATCATGGCGTTAGGCCTGAGCGCCATCGGGCTCGCCGGGTGCGGCTCGACGAGCGTCTTCAACCCGCAGAGCCAATATCCGCCCGATCCCTATGTGAAGGGGTATGCCGACCCTGACGACTGCATCGGCGGCGAAGCGCTGGCGGCGATCGATCTCGACCTTCCCGAATACCCGAAACGCCCGTTCCGCACCGGCCGTCAGGGCTGGGTCCTGCTGCGCCTGGACATTGCACCGGACGGCTCGGTCGCCGCGGCCGAAACGGAACGCGCCCTGCCAGTCGGATTGTTCGAAGCCTCGGCCGAGAGGGCCGTCCGGACCTGGACGTTCGAACCGCCGCGCGGCGGGGCGCTGACGGATTGCCGGGTGCTGGTCCGCTACCGCATGGGCGCGGTCAGCTTGGGCGGGTAGGCTCCAGCCATGCGGATCCTTCCCGTCATCGTGAGCGGCGGTGCCGGCAGCCGCCTTTGGCCGCTGTCGCGCCAATCGGCGGAGAAGCAGTTCCTGGCCCTGTCGGGCGAACGCACCATGATCCGCGACACCGCCGACCGCTTCCGCGACGACGATTTCCTGCCGCCCGTCTTCATCTGCAGCGAAAGCCACATTCCGGCCATCCAAGCCCAGATCGACGATATCGGCACGATCATCGTCGAACCGGAAGGCCGCAATACGGGGCCGTGCGCCATGGTGGCTGCGCTGCACGCTTCGACCCACGGACCGGACACGCTGCTGCTGCTCTGTCCGGCCGACCACGTCATCCGCAAGCCGGACCGGTTGCTGGACGCCGTACGCACGGCAGCGCCCATTGCGGCCGACGGTCATCATGTCACGTTCGGCATCGCGCCCGACCGGCCGGCGACCGGGTTCGGCTATATCCAGCGCGGCGAGGCGTTAGCCGACGAAGCCTTCAGGGTCGCGTCCTTCCGAGAAAAGCCGGACGAAGCGACGGCGCGGACTTATCTGGCCGAAGGCGGCTACTACTGGAACAGTGGGATATTCCTGCTCAAACCGTCCCTGGTGATCGAAGAGATGCTGCGTTTGGCGCCGGACTGTGCCAATCCGGCGCGCAAATCCTACGTCAAGGCAATGCGCGACGGTCAGACCATTACGCTGGATGGGGCCGCGTTTGCGCGCTGCAAGCCCGAACCGATCGACATTGCGCTGATGGAACGGACCAGCCTCGGAGCCGTCCTGCCCTGCGATCTGGGGTGGCGCGACATCGGCAGTTTCAAGTCCTATCGCGCGCTCCATGCGGACGGTACGGACACCGTCATCCTCGGCGACGGCTACGCCCATGGCAGCCAGGACAGCCTGATCGACACAGACGGACCGCTCGTGGCGTTGGTCGGGCTCGACAATGTGGGCGTGATCGTGCGCGACGGCCGCATCCTCGTCGTCAATCTGGACGCTTCGCAGGACGTCAAGGACATCGTGACCCAACTCAAGGCCGACGGCCGGATGGACAAGCTCTGACATGACACGGTACTTCGGAACGGACGGGATCCGCGGCCGCGCGGGCGAGGGCAAGCTGTCGGCGGCGTCGGTCGCCGCCATGGCCGACGCCATCGGCGCGCATTTCGGCCCGGGCTCGCAGGCGGTGATCGGCCGCGACACGCGCGAATCCGGCCCCGGCCTGGAGGCCGTCATGACGGAACGGCTCGTCCGGCAGGGCGTGGACGTGACCGCGCTCGGCGTCTTGCCGACCCCGGCGGCCGCCATGACGGTCCCGCATCTGGACGCGGATTTCGGCCTGATGATCACGGCGTCGCACAATCCATGGCACGATAACGGCGTGAAACTGTTCGGCGCCGACGGCCGCAAGATCTCGGACGCCGATCAGGACGCGATCGAGGCTTTGATCAGGACAAGCCTGTCGGACGGACTCCCCGCTGCAAGCAGGCCCGGTGAGCACCGAACGGATGACGGGCTGGGTGACGTCTATGTCGAAACCCTGCAGAAAGCCTACCGCGCCGTAGGCGGTGCGGACCTGTCCGGCTTGTCCATCGTCGTGGATGCGGCCAACGGGGCGGCCTACAGAACGTTGCCCGCCACCTTGCGCGCGCTGGGCGCCGATCCGGTTCTGATCGGCACGGCGCCCGACGGCCGCAACATCAATGCCGGTTGCGGCTCCACCCACACAGACGCGCTTGTCGCCCAAGTCCGGCAGGCGAAGGCGGATGTCGGCGTGGCGCTCGACGGCGATGCGGACCGCCTGATCCTCGTGGACAGTGACGGCGCCGTCGTGGACGGGGACCAGATCATCGCACGGCTCGCCACGGATTGGCAGGCAAGCGGCCGGCTGCGCGGCCGGGCCGTCGTGTCCACCGTCATGTCCAATCTCGGCCTCGAACATTATCTCGACCGGTTGGGACTGGCGCTCGAACGCACGCCCGTCGGCGACCGTCACGTCGCGGCCCGCATGGCGGAGCTGGACGCCAACCTGGGCGGGGAGCCGTCGGGCCACCTGCTCATGACCGATCATGCCGTGACGGGCGACGGCAGCCTTGCGGCGTTGATGATTCTGGCTGGACTCGCCGCATCGGGCGCGACGAGCGCGTCCTGGCTCCGCCTGTTCGATCCCTTGCCGCAGATCCTGCGCAATGTGCGCTATTCCGGCCCGTCTCCGCTGGAAACCGACTCCGTCAAGGCTGCCATCCGGTCGGCGCAGGACAAGCTCGCCGACACGGGCCGCCTTCTGGTCCGGGCATCGGGCACCGAGCCGCTCATCCGCGTCATGGCGGAAGGCTCCGACCCGCAGCTCGTTTCGGCTACGGTCGAAGAAGTCTGCAAAGAGGTGGCTTCCGCCGCCCGATAGTCGCGCTCGGCGCTTTTCATCCCCGATTCAGGCGGCTAACGCTATGGCTCAGGGATGAAGGCCCCCGGCGATCCGGCCGGGCTCATACGGGAAGAAGGTTGCACGACCGTGCCGCTGCAGTTTGTCGATATCCACTTGGCCGTGACGAGCGTGGCCGTCGGGCTCGCCCTTTTGATGGGCGGGCTGGTCGTCATATTGCTGCGGCGACTTGGCCTGTCGGAACTGCGCTGGAAAGCGCGCGCGCGCGAGCTCGACCGCCAGATCGGCGGTTATGATTCCGTGTTCGGCGCCTATCCGGGCCTGGTTCTGGTCTGGGAGAACAAGGCGGGCGCATTCGCTTCGGACGGGGAATTCGGCCAGCCGCGCATTTTCGGCAGCCCGGCCGCGTTGGCCTCGATGATGCGCTTTTCCGAACCCGGACCGGCGCGCGCCCTGCCGATGCGCATCCTGTCCGGCCTGGCGGATCTGGACACCATGTCCGACAAGCCCAAGCCGCCGACCTTGCGCACCCTGCTGGCCGCGCTGCGGGCCAGCGGCGGGGGCTTTTCCGCCTCGATCGTGCTGCCAGAAGGCGAGATCATCGAAGCCGACGGCCGCGTCGCGGGGTCGCAGGTCGTCCTGTGGCTGCAGGATGCCTCGATCCGAGGCGAGGACGAGCGCGAGGCGATCTCGCGCTTCGAAATCAGCCGCCTGACGGCGGAAGTCGAACCGGTCGCCTTCGTCGAGATGATGAGCCGCGCGCCCCATCCGGTCTGGCGCCTGTCCAGCACGCGCAAGATCAATTGGGCCAATCCGGTCTATGTGCGCACGGTCGGCGGGCGCGACCTGGCCGACGTGATCGACCGCCAGCTCCACCTCGACGCCGCCGCCCAGGCGGAGGCGATGAACGTGCTGGAGACCGGCGAGCCGACGCGCACGGTCCGGCCCATCGTCACCGGCAAGGGCCAGCGCATGGCCATGCGCATCGACCTGTTCCCGGTCAGCGGCGGGGTCGCCGGCATCGCCATGGATTCGTCCGAAGCCGATACGCTCAAGCGCATGCTCGACCGCCACGTCGCCGCCTATGAAGCCTGGCTCGGCAAGACGGGCGAGGCCGTCATCTCGTTCGCCCCCGATCAGGTTCTGCGGAGCTACAATCCGGCGTTCACGAACCTGTTCAAGTTCGACGAAAGCTGGCTGCAAAGCGGGCCGAGCCATTCGGCGCTGCTCGACCGGCTGCGCGAGAGCGAGCAGCTGCCGCAGAAATCCGACTACCGCCAATGGAAGGCGGACGAACTCGATCTCTATACGGAATGGCCGGCGGAAATACCCGAAGAGACGTGGACCCTTCCCAATGGCAATCTCTATCGCGTGGTGCGGATGCGCGATGCCGAAGGCGGGATCAGCATGCTGTTTTCAGACATCACCGACAAGATGACGCTCAAGAGCAAGCTCGGCACGCTGATCAATGTGCAGCGCGCGACGCTGGACAAGCTGCGCGAAGGCATCGCCGTGTTCGGCACGGACGGGCGGCTGCGGCTGCATAATGCGGCTTTCTCGCGGCTCTGGAGCCTTTCGGAGGACGAATTGAAGGATCATCCGCGTTTCTCGGAGATCATCGAGATGTGCCTGCCGCTCTATCACGACGCCGAATTCTGGTCGGATCTGAAAGCGCGCGCGACCGACCCCGACCCGGATGTGCGCCGCCAGGTGGCCGACGAGATCACCTGTTCGGACGACCGTATCCTCAGCTGGCTGTCGCGCCCGCTGCCCGACGGGGCGACCCTGATCGCCTGGGACGACATCACCGCGTCCAAGCGCACGGAGCGGGCGTTGCGCGAACGCGCCGAAGCGCTGGAGGAAGCCGACCAGATGAAGAGCGAATTCGTCGGCCATGTCTCCTACCAGTTGCGCACGCCGCTGACGACCATCGCGGGCTATTCGGACTTCCTGCAGAATGGCGGGGCAGGCGAGCTGTCCGACAAACAGAGCGAATATGTCTTCGCCATACAGAGCGCGTCGGAAGACCTGGCCAAGGCGATCGACGACATTCTCGACATCGCCGCCATCGAAGCCGACAAGCTGGATCTCGAACTGGGCGACGTGGACATATTCGCGCTGCTCGACCATGCGCTCGACTATGTGGCGACCAAGGCCGAAGACACTCGCGTGACGCTGGACCTGATCTGCGACCCGGCCATCGGCATGGTGCGCGCGGACGAAACGCGGCTCAAGCAGGTCGTGTACAATCTGCTGGCCAATGCGCTGCGCTTCACCCGGCCGGGCGGACTGATCGAACTGGGCGCGGAGCGCTCGGCCGCAGGCGGCATCCGGCTCTGGGTGCGCGATACAGGGGTCGGCATTCCGCTCGACCGGCAGGCGGCCGTGTTCGAAAGCTTCGAGAGCTCGCGCGGCGGGGTCGGGCTGGGCCTGACCCTGGTGCAGCGCATCATCGACCGGCACGGCGGTTGGGTCGAGTTGGACAGCGTCGAAGGGCAGGGCACGCATGTGTCCTGCTACCTGCCCAAGGAAGCCGACCCGGCCAGCGCCCAGCCGGAACTTTTCGCCGTCGTGGACGGCTGACCGTTCGGCTTGATTTGCCCGGCGCGTGCGCCTAAAGGCCGTTCTTCCGATTTCCACACATGTTTCGAGCTCCCTATGGCCCGCGTTACCGTTGAAGATTGCGTCGAGAAGATCCCGAACCGGTTCGATCTCGTCCTGCTCGCCGCCCACCGCTCCCGCAACATTTCGGCCGGTGCCGGACTGACCGTGGATCGAGACAACGACAAGACGCCCGTCGTGTCCTTGCGCGAACTGGCCGAAGGCAATCTGGACCTGGACGATCTGCGCGAAAGCCTGGTTTCCAATCTGCAGCGCGTCATCACCGATGACGACATGCCGGACGAGACTCCCGACGAAGCGGCGCCCGTCCTGGCCATCGAGCAAGGCGACAGCCAGCCCAAGGAAATGTCCGAAGCCGACTTGCTGCGCGCGCTGCAAGGCGACCGCGACAATGACAGCTCGACCCGCTTTTAGGGTTTCGACGACATAGCCGCCTTGCAAGCCATCGGTCCTCGCCGGTGGCTTTTGCGTATGGGCCGCTCTATACGGCGATCGTGAACGACCATACGCCGATCATGCCCGCGCCGCAGAGCGCCCAGCAGAGCTATCTGCGCCAGTTCGAGCTGGTCGAGCGGGTCAAGGCCTACGACCCCTCCGCCGACGAGGCTTTGCTTAACAAGGCCTACATCTTCACGGTCAAGGCACATGGGGAGCAGAAGCGCCATTCCGGCGATCCCTATTTCGCCCATCCGATCGAGGTCGCGGGCATCCTCGCCAATCTGCATCTGGATGTCGCATCGATCTGCACCGCATTGCTGCACGACGTCATCGAGGACACGGACGTGACGCGCGAGGAACTGGCCGACATGTTCACGCCGGAGATCGCCGAGCTGGTGGACGGGGTGACCAAGCTGTCGCAGCTGGAACTCAGCCCCAGCGCGACGAAAGAGCGGCAGCAGGCGGAAAATTTCCAGAAATTCGTCCTCGCCATGAGCAAGGACGTCCGCGTGCTGCTGGTCAAGCTGTGCGACCGCCTGCACAATATGCGCACGCTGCAATACCATCCCAAGAAGGCGTCGCGCGAGCGGATCGCGCGCGAAACGCTCGACATCTACGCTCCGCTCGCCCGGCGGATCGGTGTGGACCGCATCTGTTCGGAACTCGAAGACCTGTCCTTTCGCCACCTCAACGAGGCCGCCTATGAAGGCATCATGCGGAGGCTCGAGGACTGGCGCACCAGCCAGGGCGAGGCGATCAGCGAAGTGTCCACGGCGCTGCGCGACCTGTTCGACCGTGAAGACATCAATGTGCGCATCTACGGCCGGGAAAAACGCCCCTTCGCCATCTGGCGCAAGCTGCAGCGGCAGAACATCAGCTTCGACGATGTCGCCGATCTCTATGCGTTCCGCATCCTGGCGGAAGACGAGGCGGATTGTTACCGCGTGCTGGGCATCTTGCACCGCACCTACCGCGCCGTCCCGGCCCGTTTCCGCGACTTCATCAGCGTGCCCAAGCCGAACGGCTACCGCTCGCTGCACACGACCATCCGCACGCCGGACAATCGCCGCGTCGAAATCCAGATCCGGACCGAATTGATGGAAGACGTGGCCGAACGGGGCGTGGCCGCCCATTGGGCCTACAAGGACCAGTCCTACGCCTACGATCCGGAACGTGCGCAGGCGGCAGGCGGCGATCCGCTGCGGCGCATCCGGCCGCTGGTCGAGATGATGGAGCAGAGCGGCGACGCGGCCGAATTCCTCGAACATGCCAAGCTGGAGATGTTTTCCGACCAGGTCTTCACCTTCACGCCCAAGGGCGATCTGATCTCCCTGCCGCGCGGGGCGACGCCGCTGGATTTCGCCTATGCCGTCCACACCAAGGTCGGTGACACCTGCATCGGCGCGGTGGTGAACGGCCGCCGCGTGCCTTTGCGCACCCGGCTGGACAATGGCGATGTCGTCAAGATCGTGCGCGGCGGCACGGCTGAGCCGCAGGACGGCTGGGAGCACATGGTCGTGACCGGCAAGGCGCGATCGGCCTTGCGGCGGCTGACGCGCGAAGGCGAAACGGAGGAGTTCCGCCGCATCGGTGCGATGCTGGCCGACCACGCGTTCACGCGCGAAGGCCAGACCTTTACCGAAAAAGCCCTCGACGATGTGGTCAAGCGCATGGGCCTGTCGGATGTGGGCGAAATCTACGAACAGCTGGGCCGCGGCGACCTGTCCATGAACGTTTTCATTCAGTCCGTCTTCCCGGCCATGAAGGACCGCGACCCCGACACGGAAATGGCCAATCGCGACCTGATCAGCGACGGCACGGCGCGCCTCTATATCAAGGGGCGGGGCCTGCGGCCTGGCATCGGGCTGCATCTGAAGTCCTGCTGCTCACCCATTCCGGGTGACCGCATCATCGGCATCCAGTCGGCCAAGGGCGGCATCGACGTTCACACGATCGACTGCGAGGAACTGGCCGACCACGAATCGGACCCGCAGGACTGGATCGATCTGGGCTGGCGGCAGGCGGCGGACAAGACGGCGTCCACCGCGCGCGTCACCGCCACCGTCGAACACGTCCCAGGCGCGCTGGCCGACGTGACGCGCATCATCGGCGAGAATGCAGGCAACCTCATCAACATCCGCACGCTGCAGCGCAGCCCGGCCTTCTTCGACATGCTGCTGGACCTCGAAGTGCGCGACAACCGGCATCTTCTGGCGATCATTGCCGCGCTGCGCACTTCGACCTATGTGGTCGCCGCCGACCGGACCCGGTCGCATCATGACAAGGACGACGATTAGATGAAGACCGACGACGTTCTGGACGTGTTCCGCGAAGCGGGCGCCCTGCTGGAAGGCCATTTCATCCTGTCGTCGGGGCGGCGCAGCCCGGTCTTCCTGCAAAAGGCGCTGATCTTCAAGAACCCGGTCCTGACGGCGAAGCTTTGCGCCGCGCTGGCCGACACGGTGCGCGACCATCTCGGCGCGCTGCCGGATGTCATCGTCGCCCCGGCCATGGGCGGGGTCATCCCCGGCTACGAAATGGCGAGACAACTCGGCCTGGAGTCCATGTTCATGGAACGGGAAGGCGGCGACTTCGTCCTGCGGCGCGGTTTCGCGCTGGAGCCCGGCCAGACCGTGCTGATGGTGGAAGACATCGTCACGACCGGCCTGTCGTCGCGCGAAACCATCGCCGCCATAACGGCGGCGGGCGGGCGGGTCGTGGCAGGCTGCTGCATCTTCGACCGTTCCGGCGGAGAGGCCGACATCGGCGTGCCGCTCATCAGCCTCGCAGCCAAACGGTTCCCGGACTACGACCCGAACGACCTGCCGGACGACCTGGCGCGCCTGGAGGCGGTCAAGCCGGG
The DNA here is from genome assembly GCF_947498175.1 of uncultured Algimonas sp. GTDB lineage: Bacteria > Pseudomonadota > Alphaproteobacteria > Caulobacterales > Maricaulaceae > Litorimonas. The sequence goes on from NZ_CANMJB010000002.1 coordinate 442,946, forward strand.
TAGCCGGGGGCTGGCGTGACGCCCGTTCACGACAAGCCGGTGAGATTGGGCGTGAACATCGATCACGTCGCGACGCTGCGCAACGCGCGGGGCGGAACGCATCCCGATCCGGTCGATGCGGCGATGGCCGCCATCGAGGCAGGCGCCGACGGCATCACGGCGCATCTGCGCGAAGACCGGCGCCATATCACGGATGGGGACATGGACCGGCTTGCCGCGCTTTGCGAGGACCGCGACGTCCCGCTGAACATGGAACTCGCCGCGACGGAAGAGATGGTGGAAATCGCGGCTCGGCTGAAGCCTCACGCCGCCTGCCTGGTCCCGGAACGGCGCGAGGAGCGCACGACCGAAGGCGGCTTGGACGTGGCGGGGCAGCATAACCGCCTGGTGCCCGCCATCGCCCGCCTGGCTGACGCGGGATGCCGGGTCTCGCTGTTCATCGAAGCGGCTCCGCACCAGATCGACGCCGCCGCGTCCACGCGGGCCGAAGTCGTGGAGTTCCACACCGGCGCTTACGCTCACGCGCTGGACGACGGCAACGAGGACAAGGCGCAGGCGATATTGGAGCAACTGCGCGACGGGGGCCGGTCGGCCGATGCGGCCGGGCTGGAAGTCCATTACGGCCACGGCCTGACCTTTGACAATGTGCGGCCGGTCGCCGCCATCCCCGAAGCGCGAGAACTCAATATCGGCCACTTCATCATCGGCGAGGCCGTGTTCCTGGGACTGGGCCCGGCCATCCGGCGCATGGCGGACATCATCGCCGACGCGCGAGCGGCCGCATGATTCTCGGCATCGGCACAGATATTTGCGACGTCCGCCGCATCCGCGCGCTTCACGACAAGCATCCGGAGCGTTTCGCCGCCAAGGCATTCACGCCGCGCGAACGCGAAGTCTGCGATGCGCGGCCCGATCCCGTGCCGTGCCTGGCCAAACGTTTCGCCGCCAAGGAAGCCGTGGCCAAAGCGCTCGCCACGGAATTCAGCGGCGCTCTGTCCTGGCACGATGTGGAAGTGATCAATGCCGCGTCGGGCCGTCCGGACGTGCTGCTGCATGGCGGCGCGGCGGCGCGGTTGCGCGACCTGCTGCCGGAGGGCCACGCGGCCCGCATCCGGATCAGCCTTTCGGACGAGCGGGACTACGCCGTCGCCTTTGCGGTGGTGGAAGCGCGGCCCGGCTGCTAGGGCGCAACGATGTTGACGCGCAAGGCCAAATCGGACGCAGTCCGCGAAGATGCCGACAAGGCCGAAAAGAGCGGTGTGTGGGAGATCCTCTCCACCATCGCTTGGGCGATCGGCATCGCATTGGTCCTGCGCACCTTCGTCTTCCAGCCTTTCACCATTCCGTCCGGGTCCATGTATCCGGGGCTGATGGAGGGCGACTATGTCATCACGTCGAAATATTCCGTCGGCTATGGCCGCTACGCCGCCATGCCGTTGCCTTTTCCGGACGTGGACGGGCGCCTGTTCGCGCGCGGGCCGGACCGCGGGGACGTCATCGTCTTCCGGCCGGACGGGATAGACCAGAACTACATCAAGCGCGTCGTCGGCCTGCCCGGCGAACGCCTGCAGATGATCAACGGCGTGTTGCACATCAATGGCGAAGCGGCCGGGATGGAGCTGCTCGGCACGGAAAACTACACGCACCGCCGCGCAGGCCGGGTGCTGGGCAGCTACGAGGCCGCGCTCTATGCGGAAACCCTCCCGGGCATGTCGGAATCCCATCTGATCTATGATGGCATCGAGAACAACGGCGCCGACAACACGACCGTCTTCACCGTGCCTGCCGGGCACTATTTCATGATGGGCGACAACCGGGATTTCTCCGGCGATTCGCGCGTGCCGGTCGTGCGTCAGGGTGCGGGCTACGTCCCGGCGGAAAACATCATCGGGCGCGCGGAATTCGTGCTGGCGTCGGTAGATGAGGATTTCGTGCTCTACAAGCCCTGGACCTGGGGCAATTTCCGCGGCGGCCGCTTTTTCATGGGGGTTGGGTGAGCGCGCTGGACGCACAGCGCTACCGCCGGGTCGAGAAGCTGGAAGAGCGCATCGGCTACCGGTTCGAGGACCGGGCGCTCGCCATGCGCGCCATGCGCCACAGCTCCTATGGCGACGGGCAAGGCAGCGAACCCAACAATGAACGGCTGGAGTTCCTCGGCGACCGCGTGCTCGGCCTGATGACGGCGCATGCGCTGTTCGACCATTCCGGCGAAGCCGAAGGCACGCTGGCGCGTCGGCTCAATGCGTTGGTGCGCAAGGAGATGTGCGCCAAGGTCGCCCGCAAGATCGGATTGGGCCAGGCCGTGATGATCTCGCCGTCCGAAGACAAGCATGGCGGGCGCGACAAGACATCCATTCTCGGCGATGCGTGCGAGGCGCTGATCGCCGCGCTCTATCTCGACGGCGGACTGGCGGCGGCGCAGGCTTTCTATGACCGGTTCTGGATGTCGGAGCTGGACGACGTGTCGTCGCGGTCGGCCAAGGACCCGAAAACGCTGTTGCAGGAATTGGCCATGTCGCGGGCCTGCGGTCTTCCGGACTACACGGTCGTCGAGCGCAGCGGGCCGGATCACGATCCGGTTTTCAGCGTCGAAGTCGCCGTGACAGGTGCGGGATCGGCGCGGGGCGAAGGTAAAAACAAGCGCGAGGCGGAACGTCTCGCCGCGCAGGCGCTTATCGATATATGGCAATAGAGGTCACACGCAGCGGATTTGCCGCCATCGTCGGCGCGCCGAACGCCGGCAAGTCCACCCTGACCAATCGGCTGGTCGGCGAAAAGGTCTCCATCGTCACCCACAAGGTGCAGACGACGCGGTTCCAGATCCGCGCCATCGCCATGCTCGGCAACTCCGCCGGCACCCGCTCTCAGGTCGTGCTGGTCGATACGCCCGGCATCTTCGCCCCGCGCAAGCAGGACCGCCTGGCCAAGTCGATGGTCCATGCTGCCTGGTCCGGCGCCGACGACGCCAACGCCGTCATCCATGTCGTGGATGCGGGCGCCTGGCACCGGCGCCAGAACCAGACCGGCTCGGCGCAGGACCGGCTCGCGTCCGAGGACACGGAACGGGTGATGGCGGGTCTGGCGCAGCGCGAGCGCAAGGCGGCGCTGGTGCTCAACAAGATCGACACGATCCCGACCGATCTCGTCCTGCCCATGATCGCCCATTTCGACCGCACCGCTCACTACGACCGCATCTTCGTCGTCTCGGCCACGTCGGGCGACGGGGTGGACGACCTCGCCACCTATCTGGCCGATGCCATGCCGGAAGGCCCGCTGCTCTATCCCGAAGATCAGGCCGCCGACATCCCGCTGCGCCTCATGGCGGCCGAAATCACGCGTGAGAAACTGTTTCTGCGCCTGCATGACGAATTGCCCTACCATTCCATGGTCGAGACGGAGAAATGGACCGAGAAGAAGGACGGCTCCGTGCGGGTCGACCAGGTCGTCTATGTCCGGCGCGGCACGCAGAAAGGCATCGTGCTGGGCAAGGGCGGCACGACGGTCAAGGAAATCGGCGCGTCCGCGCGCAAGGAGATGGAAGACTGGCTCGGCCGCCGCGTCCATCTGTTCCTGTTCGTCAAGGTTCGAGAGAACTGGATGGACGATCCGGCCCGGTACCGCGAAGCCGGTCTCGAATTCGACGTCTGAGCCGTGGAGTTCACCTCCGAAGCCATCGTGCTACAGGCCCGCAAACACGGCGAGACTTCGGCGATCCTGGAGACTTTCACGCGTGAGCAGGGCCGTCATAACGGTCTGGTGCGCGGCGGCGCGGGACGGCGCATGCGACCGCTGCTGCAGCCCGGCAATATCGTCGAAGTCGAATGGCGCGGCCGGTTGGAAGAACATCTCGGCTACTACACGGTCGAGATCCATCAGGCGCTGGCCGGAACCTTCATGGAGGACCGGCTCAGCCTCGCCGCGCTGAACGCGGTCGCCGCGCTTCTGCGCGAGATGCTGCCGGAAAAGCAGCCTTTGCCCGACCTCTACGCGGTCACGAAGATCGTGCTGGAACGGCTGGACGATCCGCAGGTCTGGCCCGCCCTCTATGTGCGCTGGGAAAGCGTGCTGCTGCAGGCGCTGGGCTACGGGCTGGATCTGTCGGCTTGCGCGGCGACGGAAACGACCGAAAACCTGACCCATGTCAGCCCGCGGTCGGGGCGCGCCGTCAGCGCCGAGGCGGCGAAACCCTACACCGACAAGCTCTTCGCCCTGCCGCCCTTCCTGCGCGGCGAGCCGGTCGCGTCGCCGCAAGACATCGCCGACGGCCTGCGCCTGACGGGGCATTTCCTTGAGACGCGCGTGCAATGGGAGCGCAACAGGACGCTGCCGGATGCAAGGCGGGTGATGGTGGAACGGCTGGTAGCGGACGGATTGGCGGCGAGTTAGGTCTTCGTCCCCGGCAATGAATGACGGGGACGGTCCAAACGTGTGACGGACCGTTCTTCTGCTTGGCCGCTCTCACACTTTCACTGTTTGTTCCGCTAGGCATCGGGACGGATTTGCTTAGACATCCTGCTCATGGCCCGCACCAAGACACCTCCGAAGACGAAAAAGGCTCCGCCGCCCAAACCGGTGATCGAGGAGCATATCGATAGCGCGCTGTCCAACCGCTACATGGCCTACGCCCTGTCCACCATCACGCAGCGCGCCCTGCCAGACGTGCGCGACGGGTTGAAGCCGGTCCACCGCCGCATCCTCTACGCCATGCGCCAGCTGAAGCTGAACCCGGACGGCGCCTACAAGAAGAGCGCGCGCATCGTCGGCGACGTGATGGGCCAGTACCACCCGCATGGCGACCAGTCGATCTACGACGCGCTGGTCAAGCTGTCCCAGACCTTCGCCACACGCTATCCGCTGGTCGAAGGGCAGGGCAATTTCGGCAATATCGACGGCGATAGCCCGGCCGCCATGCGCTACACCGAAGCCAAGATGACGCCGGCCGGGATGCTGCTGCTCGACGGGCTCGACGAAGACGCGGTCGATTTCAAGGACACCTACAACGAGGAAGACACGGAGCCGGTGGTCCTGCCCGCCGGGTTTCCGAACCTGCTGGCGAATGGGGCGCAGGGCATCGCGGTCGGCATGGCGACCTCCGTTCCGCCGCACAATGTTGCCGAAATCTGCAACGCCGCGCTGCATCTGATCAAGACGCCGAACGCGCGCGTGGAGACGCTGCTGAACCACGTGCTCGGCCCGGACCTGCCGACCGGCGGCATCATGGTCGAGCCCAGGGAGTCGATGCTGGAGACCTACCGCACGGGGAAGGGGAGTTTCCGCGTGCGCGCCCGATGGGAGAAGGAGGATCTGGGCCGCGGCCAGTACCAGATCGTCGTCACCGAAATTCCCTATCAGGTGCAGAAGTCGCGCCTGATCGAGAAGCTCGCCGACGTGATCGAGAGCAAGACGGCATCTGGCCTGACCGATATCCGCGACGAATCCGCCGAGGACATCCGCATCGTGCTGGAGCCGAAATCCAAGACCATCGACCCGGCCGTGCTGATGGAAAGCCTGTTCAAGATCAGCGAACTGGAAAGCCGCGTCAGCCTGAACATGAACGTGCTGGACGCCGCCGGGGTGCCGCGCGTCATGGATCTGCGCGAGGTCATCCAGGCCTGGCTCGACCATCTGCGCGAGGTGCTGCTGCGCCGCACGAACCAGCGCCTGGGCAAGATCGCCGACCGGCTGGAAGTGCTGGACGGCTACATGATCGCCTTCCTGAACCTGGACGAGGTGATCCGCATCGTCCGGTTCGAGGACAAGCCCAAGGAGGAACTGATCCGGGCTTTCAGCGTAACGGAGCGTCAGGCGGATGCGATCCTGAACATGCGGCTGCGCGCGCTCAACAAGCTGCAGGAAATCGAGATCAAGTCCGAGAGCGAGGCCCTACGCGCCGAGCAGTCGGACCTGACCGAACTGGTCGGATCGGATGCGCTGCAATGGGAGCGGATCTCGGGACAGATCCGCGACTTGCGCGACCTTCACGGTCCCAAGACGGAAGAGGGGCGCCGCCGCACCACTTTCGCCGAGGCGCCGGACCTCGACATCGACCTGTCCACCGCCTTCATCCAGAAGGAACCGATCACGGTCGTGCTGTCGAAAAAAGGTTGGATCCGCGCGTTGAAAGGCCGGGTGGACGATCTGGATTCGCTGAAGTTCAAGGAAAACGACAGTCTCGCCTTCGCCATTCCGGCCGAAACGACCGACAAGATCATCCTGTTTGCCTCCAACGGCAAGGCCTACACGCTGGCGGGTGACAAGCTGCCGGGCGGGCGCGGCAACGGCGAGCCGATCCGTCTTTTGCTGGACCTGGAAAACGACCACGTACCGATCGCCTTGTTCGTCCACGATCCGGACCGCACGCTGCTCGTCGCCTCGAGCGAAGGCTACGGCTTCCAGGTCAAGGAAGCCGAGGTCGTCGCCTCTACCAAGACTGGCAAGCAGGTCCAGACCCTCAAGGGCGGGGCCGAGACCGCCCGCGTGATCGACGCGCGCGGCGACCGCGTCGCCGTCATCGGCGACAACCGCAAACTGCTTGTCTTCGATCTGGAAGAAGTGTCCGAACTGACGCGCGGCAAGGGGGTCAAGCTGCAGCGCTACAAGGACGGCGGCATGAAGGACGTGATCACTTTCGCGACCGAAGACGGCCTCGCCTTCATCGACAGCGCCGGCCGCCGCAAGGACGTCCCCGACTGGCCCCAACATGTCGGCATCCGCGGACAGGCCGGGCGGTTGGCGCCGAGAGGGTTTTCGAGGCAAGGTCTGTTCAAGCCGATAATCTAGTCGCAGTTCGATACTAGCCCGCAGGTTTGCGTCCCGCGTGCGGGTCTAAGATTGACACCGGCAATCGTCGCAAACCTAATCGGCCCGAAGTTTGTCCCGAAGGATAAAAGGGGAACGCTGCGCCGTAAGTTCTGACGATAGCTTTCCCAACCATCTCCACACACCCCTCATCTCGGACTTGACCCGGAATCTATTGGCTAACCATATAGGCTAACACAGTAATCCTCTGATGAACCCTGGGTCGAGCTCGGGATGAGGGAGAAGACAAATGGAAGTTGCAATAAACAAAGATGACAGAGACGAAATTATGTGAAACGCCACTCAACACAACCCACCATAAAAGCATCGTCCGCCCGTCTTGCCAAACGGCTTTGCCCGGCGGGCGATTGCCCTTACACCCGGACGCGTGAGCAATGCCCCCGAATTCACCGTTTCCGAGCTGGCCGGGAACATCAAGCGCACCATCGAGGAGAGCTTCGGGCGCGTGCGGGTGCGGGGCGAGCTGGGGCGGGTGACGATCGCGCGGTCGGGGCATGCCTATCTGGACCTCAAGGACGACCGCGCCGTCATCAATTCGATCATGTGGAAAGGCACGGTGTCGCGCCTGTCGATCCGTCCCGAAGAGGGCATGGAGGTTATCGTCGAGGGCAAGATGTCAACCTATCCGGGGCGGTCCAACTATCAGCTGATCATCGACCGGATGGAGCTGGCGGGCGAGGGCGCGTTGATGGCGCTGCTCGACAAGCGCAAGAAGGCGTTCGCCGCCGAAGGGCTGTTCGCGGCGGACCGCAAGCGGGCGTTGCCCTTCATGCCGCGCACCATCGGCGTGGTGACGTCCCCGACCGGGGCGGTGATCCGCGACATATTGCACCGGATCGAGGACCGCTTTCCGGTGCATGTCCTGGTCTGGCCCGTGCTGGTGCAGGGCGACAAGGCGGCCGCCCAGATCGCGGCGGCCATTACGGGCTTCAACCATGCGGACGGGTTTCCCCGGCCCGACGTGCTGATCGTGGCGCGCGGCGGCGGATCGCTCGAAGACCTCTGGTGCTTCAACGAAGACGTGGTCGTCCGCGCGGCCGCCAGTTCGGACATCCCGCTGATCTCCGCCGTGGGACACGAGACCGACACGACCCTGATCGATCATGTGTCCGACAAGCGCGCGCCGACGCCGACGGGCGCGGCGGAAGTGGCCGTGCCGGTGCGCGAGGATTGGCTGGAAACGGTGGCCGAGCTGGGCCTGCGGGCGGTGCGCGGCCTGCGGCGCAGCGTGAACGACCGGGCGATCCGGTTGCGGGCGTCGCGCCTGCCGTCGGTCAGCGTCCTGCTGGGCCCGGTTTCGCAGCGGCTGGACGCCGCGCGCCTGCCCGGTCCCGCTCGCCTGCTGGACGGCAAGCGGGGCCGGTTGGCGGCGCAATATCTGCCCACCCCGGCGCGGCTGATCCAGGCCAAATCCGCGCGCCTGGCGGGGCTTCGCCTGCCGCCGACGGGGCGTCTGACGCAGGCCGGGCGGTCCCGGCTCGACGGTCTGGTGGATCGGCTGGCGGCGGCAGGCCGGTCGCGACTGACGCGGCGATCGGACCGATTGGCGTCGGTCGGCGCGCGTCTGTCGCCTGTGCCGTTGCGACGCGGGTTGAGCGATCGGTCGGTGGCGCTGGACCGCGCCGCATCCGGTTTGGCGCGCGCCGGGCAGTCCCGGCTGGAAACCGAGCGCGCAAGGCTCGACCGGGCGGCCTCGCTGCTCGACGCCTACAGCTATCAGGGCGTGCTGGCGCGCGGCTACGCTCTGGTGACGGATGCGGACGGGGCGGTGATCCGCTCGGCGGAGACGCCCGACCTGGGACAGGCCGTCACGCTCGCCTTCGCCGACGGCAAGCGCGCGGCCGTGATCGACGGCGCGACGGCGCGGCGCAAGCCCGCCCGCAAGAAAGCCTCTCCCTCCGACACACCGCAGCAGAGCCTGTTTTAATCCGGGCCCATCCGTCCTATGTCGAGACCATGAACATGTTCTTCCAGCAGCAGGGCGAAGCGAAGCTCCATTACGGATCGTCCGACTTCACCATTCTCGAAGGCGGCGCCTATGTCGTCTGTGCCGTGACGCGGGAGAAGATTCCGCTGGAGGAACTGCGCTACTGGAATGACGACCGCCAGGAAGCCTACCGGGACGCGGCCGCGGCGCTGGAAGGCTTCAAGCGGGCGGGGGCGGTATGAGGGCGGCCTCATTGATTGCGGCGTTTGGAATTGCCGCCTGTGCACAAAGTAGTGAGTCGCTCGCGCAGGCGGACGACTCAAAGGCCGAGATTGTTCAATCTCATGTCGAGACCGAGGTCGTTGAAGCGCCGACTAAAGTATTGTCGAACGCTCAAGCTGTCAGTTCGGACGAGTTGAAAGTCGAGTATGTCGGTAAAGTCAACGGTATCGAAACATTCGGTATAAGACGCGATTGCGAAGGCAAGACCGATTGCAAACCATTGACACAGGACGAACTGGATGAACGCTTGCGCTCGACCTTTGCAATATCGCACGCCGAAGTCTTGGGCACTTCAACTGAAGCCAAAATCGACTGCCACGGCGTCACCAAACAGGGCGGCATGGTGATCTGCCGGACGGCGCCCAATGCGGCCGTGGAGATCGGCCGGGCGGAAGACGACACCTACGTCCAGCGCGCCGACGATGACGGCGTCATCATCATCGGATTCGACCGCGACGAACCGGCGGCGTTCGCGCGCGTGGACGGCCACCGGGTCAACTTCGACATCGAGCCGCGTGAGTACGATATTTCGCGGATCGACGGGCTGCCGTCCAATATGGTCAACGACTATACGGAGGAAGAGCTGGCCCGCATCCGCGCGGCAACGGCGCGCAAGAAGGTCGGCTTCGCCTCGCGCGTCGAGGAGATCGGCTTTCGCGACGGGTTCATCTATCCGGTGCAGCCCCATCGCAAGACGACCAATTTCGGGGCGCAGCGCATTCTCAACGGCGAGCCGAAGCGGCCGCATTTCGGGGTCGACCTGGCCGCGCCCAAGGGCACGCCCATCGTCGCACCGGCGGACGGGATCGTCAGCCTCGCCGATGACGACATGTATTTCGAGGGCTCGCTGATCCTGATCGATCACGGGCAGGGGCTGATCAGCTACTACCTTCACAATGAGGACGTGCTGGTCGAGGAAGGCCAGCGCGTGAAACAGGGCGAACAGATCGCGACCGTCGGGTCGCGCGGACGCTCCACGGGGCCGCATCTGTGCTGGCGCCTGAAATGGCGGGGGCGCAATCTCGATCCCGAACTGCTGACGGAGTGGCCCGGTCGCGATGGTTAAATCACCGCAGGATTGCCGGACCATGGCCGAGGTGCGCGAGGGCGTGGATGCGCTCGACCGCGAGCTGGTGCGCCTTCTGGTCCGCCGCCAGGGCTATATGGACGCGGCGGCGCGCATCAAGCCGAGCCGCGAGGCCGTCTATGACGCGGACCGCATCGAGGATGTGGTGAGCAAGGTGCTGGTCGAAGCGCGCGCACAGGGACTGTCCGCCGATATCGCCGAGCCGGTCTGGCGTCTCCTGATCGAACGCTGTATCGCGCACGAGTTCGACAGGTGGGACGCGACGCGCGAAAAGCGGTCCGCTTGAACGAAAAACGCCCCCGGCGCGAAGCCGGGGGGCGTCATGATTTGCGGGGTCGAGACGCTTACTCTTCCGGTGCCCACTCGCCGGTGATCATGCAGCTGCCATCGGCTTGGGCTGCGGTGCCTTCGGGACAGGTGACTTCGGCGTCCGCAGTCACCTCGGCATCGGCATCGACATCCACGCTTTCATCGATATCGTCGGCGGTTTCCTCGACCTCGTCGGCCGCGTCGTCCATGGCCTTCTCGGTTTCGTAAGCGGCGTCTTCCACGGTCGCTTCGGTTTCGTCGGCCGCCTCGTCCAGAGCCTGCTTTGTCTCGTAAGCGGCGTCTTCAGCAGCCTCTTCGGTCGCGTCTGCCGCGGCATCGGCGGCCTCGGCCGTTTCGTCGGCGGCGTCATCGATCGCGTCCATCGCCTGCTTGGTCTCGATCTCGGCCTGCGTGTCGGCATCGACCTGCGGGTCTTGCGCGAAAGCGGGTACGGCGAACGCGAACGTGGCGGCGGCAACGCCGGAAAGTAGTGTCTTGGTCATGGATTTCTCCGAAATTTAGCCCCAGCTCGGGCGAACTGGCCACCGGAATAGGGCGAGATTTTGTCCGAAATGCAAGTCCGATGTTTCGAAGTCGGGCCTTCCGGAGTGGTCTAATCCGTGGAATCTTGCCTGTAGAGCGCTTTCGGCCAACGGCGATGGACCCAGAACCATTGCGCCGGATTGTCCCGGATCCGGTCTTCGATGAAGGCGGTGACGGCGCGCACACCGGCTTCGACGTCGGTGTCGCGGTCCCCGGTCCGGGTCCAGTCCAGCGGTGGAAAGAACCGCACATGAAAGCGCGCGCCGCGCCGCACGACGACCATGGGCAGGATCGGCCGTCCGGTCTTCAGAGACAGCCGCACCGCGCCCTGCGCCGTCATGGCGTCTTCGCCGAAAAACGGGATTTTCAGCCCCGTATTGAATTTCTGGTCGTTCAGAATCGCGATCGATTCGCCGCTTCGCAGCGCCTGGAACAGTTCGCGTCCGCCGCGATGGGTCGATTTCTGGACGAGGAACTTCGTGCCGTAGGCTTCGCGCTGTTCGCGCACGCGCCGGTCGATCAGCGGATTGTTGATCTTGCGATAGGTCACGCGCACCGGCTCCGGCGACTGGGTCAGCACGGTCGCCATCACCTCCCAATTGGCGAAGTGGCCGGAAACAAGGATGCCCGGCGCATTGTCGAGGAAGATGTCGAGGCCCTCCACCGTCACGGTCGTTCCGTTCATCGGCGGCGTGTCGTCGAATGCGCGGATCCGGTCGGTCAGGGCGAATTCGGCGAACGTCCGGCCTGTATTGTCCCATTGGTCTCGCAACAGCTGCGCAATCCGCTCTGCGTCCGCCTCCGGGAAGGCGATCCGCAGATTGGTTTTCGCGATATGGTGCTTGGACGTCAGCGGGCCGATCAGCCGCAACAGCGCCCCGCCGAGCCAGGACACCAAGCGGAACGGCAACAGGCGCAGCAGACCCGTCAGCAGGTCGTACCCCGCCGCCTCGATCCGGTGCGTGAAACCGGTGCGTTCGCTCACAGCTGTTTGCCCGGCTGCGACGCGGCGCTGCGCATGATGGGGTGCAGCAGGCGCTGCAGCGTCAGCTCGTCTTCGAACCGGACTTCGACGGGAAACGCATACACGCCCTTGCGATATCTGGGCGGCAGACGAACATGGTCCTTTTCCGTCGTGATCAGCGAGGCGCCATATTCAGCGGCCAGGGTGAACAGGCTTTCCACTTCCGTGTCGGTGAATTTGTGATGGTCGGCGAACGGGATTTCCTCGACCAGGTCCGCGCCCATGCGACGGAGCTGGTCGAAGAACTTGTTGGGTCGGCCGATCCCGGCGAAGGCGTAGAGCCTGCCGCGCGGCGGCTCGGCTCTCGGCGCGAGATAGGCCGGTATGACCAATTGGTTGGCGAGCTGTCGCGCCAGCACGGCGCCGATGTCATGATCGGGCGACGGCTTCATCAGGATCACCGCATCGGTGCGGGCCAGCGCGTCCGTCAGGGGTTCGCGCAAGGGCCCGGCCGGAAAGACGCAGCCATTGCCGAACCCGACTTCGGCATCGACGACCAGCAGAGACAGCGTCTTGGCGAGCGCCGGGTTCTGATGGCCGTCATCCATGACGATGGCGTCCGCCCCTTCGGACACGGCCGCGACGGCGCCTTCGTTGCGCGCGGCAGCGACCCAGACCGGGGCGGACCGCGCGATGAGCAGGGGTTCGTCGCCGACTTCCGCGGCCGTATGGCGCGGATTGACCGGCACAGGCCCTTTGAGTTGCCCGCCATAGCCGCGCGTCAATCCATGCGCATTCACGCCCATGCGGCGCAGGCTCTTGAGCAGATAGATCGTCACGGGCGTCTTGCCGGTGCCGCCGAGCGTCGCATTGCCGACGCAGATGACGGGTATGCCGGGGTCGAGCGGGTCGGCTCGACGTCGCCGTCGCCGACCGGCCCAGGCATAGAGCGCTGCGAGCGGACGCAGCAATGTGCGGATCACCGGCGCACCGTCGCGGCCCTCTCGGATATTCCAGAATTCGGGCGGTCTCATCCGGGCGAACTCATCTGCGCCGTCTTAGAAGCTGTTCCAGCTCGCGCACCGTCCGGTCGAGCGTGCCAGAGCTTTCCGAGGCAAAAGTGCGGGCACTGGCAGCCATGTCGTCCAGCTCTCCCGCCAGACCCCGTCGGATGAGATCGGGCGCTTCGGCTTCGTCGGCGATGGCCACGGCGTCGATATCGCTCATCTTGCGATACAGATCGACGAAGCTTGCATGATAGGGTCCGGTGATGACCGGAACGCCGGCCCGGGACGCTTCGAGCGGATTGTGACCCATCAGGGCCGGGTCGAACGATCCGCCCAGCACGCAGACCTGCGCCAGCGACAGGGCCAGCCCCATCTCGCCCATCGTGTCCATGACATAGGCGCCGCCTGTCGGCTGTCCGCCCGCGGAACGCGCCGCCGTGCCGAGCCGGTCCGCGATGGCAGGGCCGCGCGACGGATGGCGCGGCAACCAGATCATGTAGGCGTCGGGCAGGGCATCGTGCAGGCGATGGAAGACTTCCTCTTCCGCCTCATGCGTGGAAGCGGCGAGCCAGACCGGCCGGTCGCCGATGGCCGCGCGCAGGGCATCACGTTCCGCCGCATCGAAATCCAGGGCGGGCGCATCGAATTTCAGGCTGCCCACGTCCGGGACGCTGCGCATGGTTAGCTTGGCCAGACCGTCTGCCGTGCGGCGGTCGGCGGCCAGGATGGTGTCGAACGACCCGATCACCGATTGCGCCATGGGCAGGCGTCCGGACCAACCCTCCAGGGACGTATCGCTCATCCGGGCATTGATCAGCGCCAGCGGAACGTTGGCGCGCCGGGCCGTTCGGATCAGGTTCGGCCACAACTCGCTTTCGGCAAAGACGGCGAGATCCGGATGCCAATAGGCGATGAACCGCGCCGTGGCCCGCGCCGTGTCGAGCGGAACATATTGATGGAGCGCCCGTTCCGGCAGCTGTTCGACCAGCAGGTCGGCCGATGTGACCGTGCCACTGGTGATGAGCACGTGCCGGTCCGGCTTTTCCAGCAAGCGGTCGATCACCGGGCGCAGCATCTGAGTTTCGCCGACGCTGGCACCGTGCAGCCAGATCAGTTCGCCTGGCGGACGGACCGCCTGCGCGCGCCCGAACCGTTCGCGGTAGCGCTGCGGGTCTTCCTTGCCGGTGCGGATGCGGCGCTTGATCCATAGCGGCAGGAACGGCGCCAGCAGGGAGACGAGCGTCCGATAGGCGAGCAGCGATTTGAAGGGCGAGGTCACGCCGGGGCCACCGCCACGTGGCCGAGCGACTCGTCGGCCTCGGCCATCAGCGCGTTCATCTCGGTCTCCACGCCTAGGCGGCGGACTTCCAGATCCGCGTCCGTCGCATCCGCCGGAATGCGCTGCGGCGTGCCCCAGACGATGCGGCCGCGACCGAAGGGCAGGGGCAGGACGAACCGGTCCCAGCTGTCGAACTGCTTGCGGTTGGCGACGGCGAACGTGCAGGGCAACACCGGCGCGCCGCTCATCCGGGCAAGGCGGAACGGCCCGATCGGCACGCGCTGGCGCGGACCCCGGGGGCCGTCCGGCGTGATGACGATGCATCCGCCTGCCTCCAGCGCGTCGAGGATTTCGCGCCCCGCCTTGCCGCCGCCCTTGGCCTTGGTCTTGGCGGCGTTCCTGGCCGATCCGCGCACGGTGGACAGGCCGAGCCAGCGGCAGGTCCAGTCCACGACGGCGCCGTCGCGCGAGCGCGAGATCAGCACGTGCGGGTGCTGGAAGCGCCGCTTCCAGGCGCTGGTCAGCAGCAGGAAGCGCGAATGGAAGGTCAGGGCGATCAGCCCTTCGCCGCTATCGATGACAGGCGCGGCGCGTTCTGAGTGGCGCACGTCCCAGCGGGTCGTGTATTTGACCAGCGTCATCCACAGCGCGACCAGCCCGCCAATGACGGCCTGCATGGCACTGGAGCGCATCAAGCGTTTGAACACGTTGGCCCTCCCTGATAACGGCGCAGCCTTATGGCGGACCTAGGCGACAAAGCACTCGATCTCAACGATCCAAAGGACAGAAAGCAGGCGCGGTACGACCTGACCTGGGGCGATCACGGCTTCTTGCGCAAACGCTTCGCCAACCGGCACGACATCGGCGGCGGCATGTACCGGGAAAACCAGCCCTCGCCGGAGCGCATCGAAGTGCTGGCCGACGAAGGCATCAAGACCATCGTCAATCTGCGCGGACCCAGCCCCAAAGGCTTCTACCTGCTGGAACAGGAGGCCTGCGACCGCCACGGCATCGCGCTGGAAAATTACCGCATGTATTCGCGCGACGTGCATTCCAAGGAGCGTCTGCTGGGCACGAAGGATCTGTTCGACCGGATCGAATATCCGGCCGTGATGCATTGCAAGAGCGGCGCGGACCGGACCGGAATCATGGGCGTGCTCTACCGCCACTTCCGCATGGGCGATTCGATCGAGGAAGCGATGGAGCAGCTTTCGTTCAAATATCTCCATGTGCGCCACGGCAAGACGGGCATGCTGGATTTCTTCTTCGAGGACTATCTTGCCTACAAGTCCGACCATCCGGATGTCAGCTTCGAAGACTGGGTGCGCGGCCCGTACGACCCGGCGGATGTCAAAAGCCGTTTCATGAGCCACTGGACCGGCAACGCCCTCACGGAATGGATCCTGCGGCGCGAATAGCCGTCTCTCCCAGTTCGGTCGCAGCCAACGCATCCCGTGCATACGCAATGCGCGGCGTGCGCAAGCGGCTGCGCTTCCAGACGAGATAGAAGGGATTATCCACGGTCCGCCGATCGATGACGGCAAGCCGGTCCTCAATCCTCAGCGCTGTCGTCAGATAGGCCGGAAGAACGCTCCAGCCTCTCAGGGCGACGACCAGATCCCGCACGCTGCGCAGGTCGCCGACGATGAGTTTCGGTCGGGGCGGATTATCGTCCGGGCGATGCGCCGCGAACCACTCCGCGACCAGGGAGAGGTCGTCGTCATAGGCGATCAGCGGGCCGTCGGCCTGCCCGATGAGCTGCAGTTTTTCCGCCCCGATCCGCTTCGCGCCGAAGGAAGCGTTCTTCGGTCTGGATGCCGTGACCGCGAGGTCGAGCGATCCGTCGGACAGGCCGCCATGCAGAGCCGAACGGTTGCCCAGCCGGACGCGAATGTCCAGTCCGGGATGATCCAGCGCCGTCATCAGGACGGGACCATAGACGGAGAAAAGCTCGGGCGGCGCGCCGATATGCAGGCTTCCGGCGATATCCGTGGTGCGGGCGACACGGCGGGCGACGGATTGCTCCAGCCTGTCGATCCCGGCCGCGACATCGCGCGCCAGTCCGTTGGCGGCATCGGTCGGGACGACACCTTGGCTGCGACGGTCGAACAAAGGCGCGCCGAGTTCGTGTTCCAGCGCCTTGATCTGCGCGCTGACGCCCGGTTGCGTCAGGCCGAGCGCTTTCGCCGCGCGGCCCATCGAGCCCTCGCGATAGACATGAAGAAAAGTGCGCAAGCGGTCGAGCGACATCGCCCCTCATAGAAATATCTATGAGTGCGGGCAATCTGCAAGATGAGGCTTTTCGGCGGCCCACACGTATGCAGATGGAACATTCACGATGAAGGAGACCGACATGATGGACGGTATCAAGGTGGCGATCATCGTCACATCCGCCAGCAGCATGGGCAACGGACCCGACGCGGACCCGACGGGCGTCTGGCTGGAAGAACTGACCACGCCCTACTACGCCATGGCCGACGAAGGGCTCGACATCGAAGTCTTCACCATCGCCGGCGGCAAGGTGCCGGTCGATCCGCGCAGCTTGAGCGACGAAGAGACGGCCAAGAGCGTTCTGCGCTACCGCAAGGACGAAGCGCTGCGGGCCATTTTCGCCAACACGCCGCCCGTCGAAGCGGTCGATCCCAAAGCCTACAACGTGATTTTCCTTCCCGGCGGGCACGGCACCATGTTCGACTATCCCGAAAGCCGGACGCTCAAAGCCGTCGTCGAACATGCGCTGACGACCGAGACGGTCATGGCCGCCGTCTGCCACGGTCCGGCTGGTCTGACGACCGCCACGGATGCGAACGGCGTGTCGCTGTTGAAGGGGCGCAAGGTCTCGGGCTTCACCAATAGCGAGGAAGATGGTGTCGGCCTGACGGATGCCATGCCGTTCCTGCTGGAAACAAAGCTGAAAGAGCTTGGCGCAGACTATGTCTCCGGCCCGGATTGGCAGCCTTTCGCCGTGCGAGACGGCTTGCTCGTGACGGGACAGAACCCGGCTTCGGCCGCCCGCGTGACCGAACTCGTGATGGAAGCGCTCGAAGCGCGGAAGGAATAGCCGGTGGACTATCTGCACACCATGGTCCGGGTCGCGGATATCGATGCCGCGCTCGACTTCTATTGCGGAGCGCTCGGCCTGGAGGAGATCAGCCGCAAGGACAGTCAAGGCGGCCGTTTCACGCTGATCTTCCTCGCGGCTCCGGGCGATGCGTCGGCCGCGCGCGAGACCAAGGCGCCGATGGTCGAGCTGACCTACAACTGGCCGCCCGAAGACGGCAGCCCGCCGGAAATCTATGCAAGGGGCCGCAATTTCGGCCATCTCGCCTACCGGGTCGACGATATCTACGCGGCGTGCGAGCGGTTGCAGGCCAAGGGCGTCACCATCAATCGCCCGCCGCGCGACGGGCGCATGGCCTTCGTGCGCTCGCCCGACGGCATTTCCATCGAATTGCTGCAGAAGGACGAGGCGCTCCCGCCGCGATCACCTTGGGCCGAAATGGACAATAGCGGTCACTGGTGAGCCGCTTTCCACAGACGCCGGACGGGCGCTACTTCGTTTCGAAGGGCCGCCTCTGGCGGACCACCAATCCGAAACTGCCCGAAGCGGAGCGCGAACGGTTGGTCAAGGCGTTGATGAAAGCTCGGCGCGATGTGTATCGCGACCGCGACGATGCGGAAAAGCTGAAAGACGCCCGCTCTCGCGTCCATGCCGCCAAAGTGGCGCTGGGCGAACGCGGTCCCGTCTGGTGGGATGACGGCGCGGAAGACGTGCTTCGGAAGGCGCCGAAAAATACCCGGTATGCCGATTGGTGGGACGGGCTGAGCGAAGCGGAACGCAAGGCAGGCCTGTCCTGAGGCCCGACTCAGCTCAGTCCCGTCCGAAGATCTTCTCCAGGAACAACGTCTCGGCTTCGCGCTGGAAGACCCGGTTGGACTTCTTGCGGAAACCGTGGCCTTCGTCCATCGCCATCAGGTACCAAGCCTCGCCGCCATTGTCGCGCACGGCCTCCAGGATCTGCTCGGCTTCGGTGTAGGGCACGCGCGGGTCGTTATAGCCCTGGATGATGAAGATCGGCTTGGTGATCCTGTCCGCATTGCGCAGCGGCGAAATCTCCTCGAAGAAGGCGGCGACTTCCGCATCGCGTTCGTCGCCATATTCGGCGCGGCGCAGATCGCGGCGATAATCCTGCGTGTTCTGCAGGAACGTCTTGAAGTCGGAAATGCCGACGATGTTGATCCCGCCCGCCAGGCGGTCCGCATAGTCGATCATCGAAGCCAGCACCATGTAGCCGCCGTAGGAGCCGCCATAGACGACGATGCGGTCGCTATCCAGATCGTCCTGCGTGCCGATCCAGTCCAGCAGGGCGCCGATGTCCTCGACCGAGCGCTTGCGGTTCAATCCATTGTCGAGCCCGACATAGGTCTTGCCGTATCCGGCCGATCCACGCACGTTCGGCACGACCACGGCGGCACCGAGCTCATTGACCCAATACTGGAAGTTGGAGCTGAAGCCCGGACGGGACTGCGATTCCGGACCACCGTGGATCGACACGATCACCGGATGCGGCCCGTCGCCCGACGGTCGGTAGATGAAAGCCGGAATGTCCATGCCGTCCGCATTCGGATAGTCGAACATGTCGGGCTCGACGAAGGTCGACGTATCCAGACCGCCGACTTCGGCCATGGTCCAGCGCGTCAGCGCCATCGTGTCCATGTCGAAGGACCACGCATCGGTCGGCGCGGTCGCGGAGCGGAAGCTGAAGCCCACGGCCGAGCCGTCGTCGTTGAAGGTCGGATTGGACACGATCCCGATCGGCAAATCCGGGCCGTTGCGGACGGCCCCCGTATCCAGATCGAGCAGCTTCAGCGTGCCGGGCCCGCCTTCATTGACGCCGAACACGACCGTCTTGCCGTCCGGAGAGAGATCGAAGCCCTGCACGTCCCAGTCGATCGCGTCCGTGAAGGACGTCATTTCGCCGTCTTTCGGGTCGAGCCGCACGAGGTTCACGAATTCGGAGTCCGCGTCCGAGGCCGTCAGGATCGTTCCGTCGGACAGGAATTCTCCGCCGCGATAGGCCACGTCCAGATCGGGATTGAGTTCGGTGAAGGTTTCGTTTTCGACGTCGAGGATGAATAGCCGGCTTTTCGTGATCGACTGATATTGCTGCAGCAGGACGGTGTCGCCCGTCTCGTCCACGTCGACGGGCCGGATGGCGCTTTGCCCTTCGTGGATCATGCGCGCGCTGCCCGGATCGGCCGGGTCGCCGGCGAAGATGTCCGTGTCCGCATCGCCTTCGCGCGACCGGCCCCAGACGACGAGAGAGCCGTCGTCGGACCAGACGAGCGAAATGTTGCGCGTTCCGGGTTCGGTGAAGGCCGTCACGTCGCCGCCTTCGAAGTCGTAGAGGTAGCCTTGGTAGAATTCGTCGCCGCCCGTGTCCTTGCCGAACAGGAAGGCGCTGCCGTCGGGGCTGACCGACGCGCCGCCGACGGGTTCGTCGTAGAAGGTTATCTGTTGCCGCGCACCGCCGGGCTGATCGACGCGGTGGATCTGCGAGACCTCGCCGAAGCGCGTCGAAATCAGGATGTCGTCGCCGACCCAGTCGAGAAAGCCGTGGCCGCGCACGTTCTGATAGCGGCGCAACCGTTCGCTGACTTCCGCCGGGATATCCGGGATGTTTTCCATCTGCAGATTGCCCTGTTCGACGCGCTCCACGGTTGGGGCCTGTGAGAAGGCGTCGGTAGAAAGCCCGGCAACCATCAGAGCGGCGACGCTGGCGACCAGAAGCAAGGGGCGTGACAGATGGGGCGTCATGAGCGTCTCTCTCTCGTTATGGTCTTTTGCTATTTGCAGTAAAGACGCACGAGATCAACGCTTTCCGCTACGCGGCGTCGGCCGCGTAGAGCGCGAACATGTCGAGGCATTCACGGCCCATGGCGCGCTCGAACCCGGCTTGGTCGCCATGCCCCGCACCGAATCCGTCATCCGCACTGCGCAGATTGCTGCGAAAGATCCCGGCGGCGCTGACGGGCAGGAAATCCTCGTATGTCAGGGCGTGGCCGTTCGCCCCGAAATAGGCCAGGCCCGAAGCGCGCAGCGCTTCCCAATCGTCCGGGAAGTCCGCGAATGCGTCAGCCATGGCGCGGTCATGGTCCCGGTCCGAGCGTTTCGCTCGCGCCAGGCATTCGTCGTAGAGCGCGCGGCCCTTGGGCGTCAGGGCCGCGCCGCGCTGTTCGATCTCGCCGAACCGGGCCGTGTGCGCGGCGCTTTCCCAACCATCCGGCGTCTTGAACTCGACCTGTTCCGACAGGGCTTTGAACGCCGTCTGGCGCAGGAGGATCGGGCAGCGCCGCGTGGGCGGGCCCTCGATGATGTCCTTGGCCTCCAGTCCCGCATCGCGCATTGCGCCCTGCGCGGCGTCGATATCCTTCACGCGCGGGGTCAGGTGATTCATGTGCGGCCCTTGGAAGGACACGATGTCCGCGATCAACCGATGGACGTCGAGCAGGTCGCGGTAGAGAGCGAGCCCGACCCGGGCCCGCGGCCGCCAGGCGAAGACGCTCACGGCGGCGTCCACGAAATCATGCGCCGCCGACTCGCGCAGCCCGTCATCCGATTCGGCCTTTTCCAGCAATTCGCGGCCACGTTCGGGCAGGATGTCGCGACCTTCGAGCGTATCCAACGTCTTGGCGCGCAACTCGTCGTCCGCAATCATTGCGGGACGCAGCAGGGAGGTGAACATGCGAAACGGGCTGATCGCGAAACTCTCGGCCGCGACGGGCCGGAAGGCGGTGGAATGCACGGGCAGCCCCGCGACGGACAGATCGTAATAGCCGACCGGATGCATCCCCATCGCGCCGAACAGGCGGGCGATGTCGCGCAGCTCCGACGGCTGCCCGACGCGGATCGCCCCGTGGCGTTCCGAACCGAGCCGCGTGCCGCTATCGTCGCCATTGATCGCGGCGACGATGTCCAGCAACGTGCCGTAAGCAGGCACTTCGCGGCGGTAGAGGTCCGACAGACGGTCGGAGAAGGCGGCGCGCAGATGGTCGGCAGGAATAGTCATGCGTCCGCCATGCCGAAGGGCAAAAAATCTGTAAAGGCCGCAATTTCGGCCATGACAAATGCCTGCCTGCGCGGCAAAGCGCCCGCTTTCAGTCTCGGAGCGTCCCATGAACAGCATTGCCGTCCTCGGTCTGGGCAAGGTCGGAACCCTTGCCGCGCAACTTCTTGTCGATAGCGGGTTCGTCGTGACCGGCGTGGACATGCAGGCCGACCCCGACAAACATACCCATAAGGTGGAGCGCATCGACGTGACCGATGCCGCGTCGCTCGGGACGCTCTTCGCCGACGTGGACGCAGTCCTGTCCTGCTTGCCCTACCATCTGAATATCGGCGTGGCGGATGTCGCCCATGCGGCGGGGATCCACTATTTCGACCTGACGGAAGACGTGCCGACGACGAACCATGTCCGCAAGCTGGCCGAAACGTCCAAGGGCCTGATGGCGCCGCAATGCGGCCTTGCCCCGGGTTTCGTCGGCATCGTGGGGGCCGACCTAATCGCGCAATTCGACGAATGCCGGTCCTGCCGCATGCGCGTCGGTGCGCTGCCTCAGAACCCGACGGGCCTGCTGGGCTATGCCTTCAACTGGTCGCCCGAAGGCGTGGTCAACGAATATCTCAACGATTGCGAAGTGATCGAGGAAGGCGAGCGCAAGATGGTCTCGGCCATGGAATGGCAGGAGAAAGTCTTCATCGACGGGCTGGAATTGGAAGCCTTCACCACGTCGGGCGGATTGGGGACGATGTGCGAGACCTACCATGGCCGCGTTCACAACATGGACTACAAAACCATGCGCTATCCGGGACATTTCGACCTGATGAACTTCTTCTTCCACGAATTGCTGATGCGCGAGGACCGGGAGAAGGCGGGCAGGATCCTGGTCAACGCCAAACCGCCCGTCGACCAGGACGTGGTCTTCGTCCATGTCGCGGCGGAAGGCCATATCGGCGGCAAGCTGTCGCGCAAGGAATTCGTCGGTGCCTACAAGCCGCTCGAGATCGCAGGCCGGTCGCGGACGGCCATCGCCTGGACGACGGCCGGATCGGTCGTCGCCGTGATCGAAATGGTCAAGGCGGGCAAACTGCCGAGCAACGGATTCCTGAAACAGGAAGACATTCCGCTCTCGGACCTGCTGGAAACCCGGACGGGCAGCTTTTACACGCGCTGACAGCTCAAGGCTTCTGCCCCGGCGTCCAACCCGATGCCGTCCGTGTTGGCCTGGTCCACAGGGGCGCCTTGTTCGGCCAACCGGTCCAGATCGATCGAAACGGCGTTGCGGATCTCCGCCGGGTAAAGCTCCGGCTTCGGCGTATCGATCCTTGCCACGATGCCGAGACAGGCGGCGATGACGATCGTTGCGAGGAAGGAGAGGCGGCGGATCGATGGCTCTGTCATGCAGGTGGCATGACGGCGGAATAAGGCGAAGGCCGGGCTCCGCCCGGACCATTCGGTGGTGATTTTCGCGCGATTGCGGGATCGGGACTTAGATCGACAGACCGTCCGGTACATCCAGGCCGCGCCGCGCATACGCGGCCAACACGGTATTGCGCAGCAGGCAGGCGATGGTCATCGGCCCGACCCCGCCGGGCACGGGCGTGATCGCGCCGGCCACGGCTTCGGCGTCTTCGAAATCCACGTCGCCGACCAGCCGCGATCCGGACTTGCGCGATGCATCGTCGATCCGGTTGATGCCGACATCGATGACGCAGGCTCCGGCCTTGATCCAGTCGCTCTTGACCAGGTTCGGACGCCCCACGGCGGGGACAAGAATGTCCGCGCTGCGGCAGATGACGGGCAGGTTGTCGGTGCGCGAATGAGCGACGCTCACCGTGCAATTCTGTTCGAGGAAGAGCAACGCCGCCGGTTTGCCGACCAGGATCGAGCGTCCGATGATGACGCAATGCTTCCCGCTCAGATCGCCGAGCGTCTCCTTGGCGAGGATGACGCACCCCGTCGGCGTGCAGGGGCGCAGCCCCGGCTGGCCGAGCATCAGCCGACCAGCGCTCGCTTGCGTCAGTCCGTCCACATCCTTGGCCGGGTCGATGGCGGCAATGACGGCGGCGCTGTCGATATGGGCGGGCAAGGGCAGCTGGACCAGTATGCCGTCCACATCCGGATCGGCGCTGAGAGCGCGGACGGTCTCGACGACATCGGGCTGGGATGTCCTGGCGGGCAATCGCCGCTCGATGCTGCGCATCCCGGTTTCGCGGGTGAACCGGATCTTGCTGCCGACATAGACCTGGCTGGCCGGATCGTCGCCGATAAGAACGACAGCCAATGTCGGTGCTGACGGAAGTGCGGCAACGGACTTAGCGACACGGTCGCGAAGACGTGCGGCGACCTGCTTGCCGTCGATCAGGGTGCCGTTCATGTCCGATTCTCCATGCCCCGGAAAGGGTCGTTGCCGTGCAGGTGTGGCTATAGACGCAGTATGCCTATTTAGAAAGCCGATGTCGGCAGGGCGATACGGCGTGTATGGACTGCGATATGGACATGTCCGGCCCGGCCCGGCAAACGGCAGGAGTGTCGTAAACCGGTCGCAAAGCTCCGCTAGGGCGCGCGTTTGAACGCCGGGCACGGTCCGGACCACGAGGTCCGGATGGAAACAGGGGAATGGACAGGGATGAGCCTTTCGGCCGCAAACCCGATGATCGCGTCCGCGACGCCGCTCTTGTGGCTGCGGCGCGCGCTGCTCCTCTGTCTGACGGGACTGGCGGCATGGCTGGGCGTGAAGCTGCTGCTCGCTCTGGCGGCGCCGTCCAGCCGGTGGGACCCCGTGCTGGTGGCCGGACCCGTTGCGGCTTCAGGGTCGTCCGCCTCAGCGACGGCTTACGATTTCACCTATAATCCGTTCGAAGCGGGCGACGCGAATGTGGACATCGAACCGATCGTTGACATGGGGGACGATGCGCCGGAAACCACGCTGGATCTGGAACTGGTCGGTCTGCGCTCCGGTGAGAACGGCACCGCCTTCGTCCGCACGCCGGACGGCCAGGACCGCAACTATTACCTTTCGGACGAGATCATGCCGAATGTCGTTCTGCGCGGCGTGCTGCCCGGCTTCGTCCTGATCGAGGTGAACGGCCAGACCCAGCGCCTGACGATGGATGACAGCAAGGCGTCCGTTTCGTCATCGTCGCCGCGACGTTCGGCCGATCCCGGCTTGCAGACATTGCGAAGCGCCGATGCGGCGACCTTGCTGTCGCAATTCGACATCCGGCCCAGCTTCGACGATAACGGCGCCCGTAACGGCGTGACCGTGCAACCGCGCTCCGCCGGGGTCGAACTTTCGACCTACGGACTGCGCGACGGCGATGTCATCACGCGGTTCGCAGGCGAAGATGTCGTTACCGGCATGCCGGATCCTGTTTCGCTCCGCCGGCAATTGTCCAACGGACAGCCTGTGGCGGTGGACATCATCCGCGACGGCCAACCCATGACGATCACGATTGGATCCGCCTCATGACCTTTGTGCGAAGCCTGCTGCTGGGCGCGGCCCTGGCCATACTGCCCGTCGCGACGGCCGTCCGGGCGGCCGATGACCATATCATCAGCCTGCAGGAAGCCGACATCCGCGATTTCATCGACGATGTGGCCGTGGTCACGGGCCGGACGATCCTGGTCGATCCCCGCGTTCAGGGCAATGTCACCATCAGCAGCGAGCAGGCGCTCACCGACCGCGAGGTCTTCAACGTCTTCAAGGAAGTGCTGCGCGTTCACGGCTACACGCTCGTGCCGACGGCTGGCGGCGAATACCGCGTCACCCTGCTGCAAGGTAGCGCGCAGGACGCGCCATTGACGACCGGCAACGGCGTCACCGGACAGATGAGCACCGCCATCATCAAGCTGCGCGAAGCCGATGCAGCCGAAGCCGCGCGCCTGATCAAACCGGTGATGCACACGCAGGGACAGGTCACGGCCAATCCCAACGGTCGCGTCCTGGTCGTGACGGATTTCCCGGAAAATCTGCGCAAGGCGCGCGAGATCGCCGTCGCCATGGAAACGTCCAACACGACGCGCGAGACGATCCAGCTGCGACAGCTTTCCGTCGTCGATGCCCAGGAAGCGCTGACGGCGTTGGGCGGGCCGACCCCGCCTTTCCGCATCGCCGCTCTGCCGGCGACAAACTCGCTGATCATCGAAGCCGCGCCGGAAGAACTTGCCCGTTTGCGCCAATTGCTCGCCTCCATGGATGTCGGCAGCGTCACGCCGCGCGGCGCGGTCAGCGTGGTGCCGCTGCGTTTCGCCAACGGCGCCGACCTGTTGGACATGATTACCGGCTTGCTGCCGAGCTATGCCCGCGAAGGCCAAGCGATCCCGGCCGTCGCCTACGATATCGGGTCCAACACGCTGGTCATTTCCGCGGACGGCGAAACGCAGGCCGAGCTGTCCAGCCTGATCCGACGGCTCGACGTGAGACGGCCGCAAGTCCTCGTCGAAGCTCTCATCGTCGAAGTCTCCGAAGATGTTTCCAAGGAACTCGGCGTGCAGTTCGCGGTCGGCGATACGTCGGGTTCAACGACACCGCTCATTTCAACCAATTATACGCGCAGCGCACCGAACCTGTTGGCGCTGGCGGGGGCGCTGACCGGGGCGACGACGGACGCGGCGACTCGGACCGCCGCCATCAACAGCCTGATCGGCTTGCAGGGCGGCACTATCGGCATCGGCGGGCAGAGCGGTGACATACTGTTCGGGGCGATCCTTAATGCCGTGGAAACGGATGAGGACAGCAATGTCCTGTCCACGCCGTTCGTCACGACCCTCGACAATCGCCCGGCGACGTTCCTCGTCGGGCAGGAAATTCCGATCGTGACGGGCGAGACGCTCGGCGCGGCCAACGTCAATCCGTTCCGCACCTTCGAACGACAAGAGGTCGGCATCCAGCTCGACGTTACGCCGCAGATCTCGGACGGCGACGTGATCCGGCTGGAAATCAATCAGGAAGTCAGCTCCATCGACGGCGTGCTGACATCGGCGGCCGGAAATTTCGTCACCAACAAGCGCCAGATCGAAACGACCGTGCTGGCCAATGACGGCGAGATCATCGTGCTGGGCGGCCTGCTGCAGGACGACGAACAGATCGAAATGTCCAAGGTGCCCGTATTGGGCGACATTCCGGTCATCGGCAACGCCTTCCGCTCGCGCGGGCGCAGCCGCGACAAGACGAACCTGATGGTCTTCCTGCGCCCGACCATTATCCGCAACGCTGACGATGCCCGTCCGCTGACTGAACGCCGTCTGAACCGGATGCGTCTGGAAGATATGCAGCAGAGCGGACGCGACGTGTCCAAGATCGATACGGTTCCAGTCGACCCGGTTTCACCGCCCGTCGCCGTCATTCCGCCCGCCAGCGTGATAACCGTGCCGCCGCTGCCCGTGGATCCCAACCGCTGATGCGGCTGCTGTTGATCGTCGCTGCGCTGCTGGCCGGGCTGGCCTCGCTGGTCCGGCATTTTCCTCTGGCCTGGGCCGGGGCGGCCGTGCCGGAGAACGTCGCCACGCTGAGCGGAACGGTGTGGAACGGGCAGGCGCACGACTTGCCGCTGCTGGGAACGGTCGCCGTGAAAGGCGTGTTGGGCGGCATCCGTCTGGAAACGCCGCCGGGCGAGGTCAATCTGTCCGGCACTATCGGACCGGGCGGTGTGGACGATCTGGTCCTGTCCATGCCGGTGGCACGCCTGCCGACGACGGATGCGCGCCTGGCCGGTCTGTCGGGCCGCGTCTCGCTGCGCATAGACGAAGCCGAGATCGCGGACGGACACTGCCTGTCGGCGACAGGAACGGCGGCGACGGATGTTCTGGCCGTCAATGGCGGCCAGTTCGGCTGGGCCGGGCCGTCCCTTGACGGTCCTGTCGATTGCGCTGACGGACGCTTACGCTTACGCCTGAGCGGAACGGACGGCGGCGAGACCGTATCGGCGACGATAATCACCGGCCTCGACGGCGTCTATCAGACGGACATGCGCGTCATCACGGGCGATGCCGCCGCCGGAAACGCGCTGAGCCTGTTTGGGTTCGTGCCAGCGGATGACGGCACTTTCAACCTATCGGAGCAAGGGCGCTGGCGATGATGCGACGATATGATTTCCAGCGCCTGTTACCGGTCTGCGCTTGGCTGGCCACTGGTTTGGCGGCCTGCTCGACCACGCCGGACGCCGAGACGGTCCAGGCATCGGCCCCGGCGCCTCTTGCGGGTCTGGCGGCGCAACAACTTGCACCGGGCGAATGCGGCCTGTTCGGTTGGGATGCGTCGCCCTTCCGCGCTTTCGTGTTCTTTGCGACCGAGGAAAAAGCGCTCTACCATGACGGGTCGCAGACGATGACCTTGTCGCCATCCGGTCCCTTTCCGGCGGAGGATTACGGTCCCGTCCAGTTGGACCTCGGCCCGGAAGAGCCAGTGAACGACTCGCTGCGCTATGCGTCCGCGCGCATCACCCAAAAGCTCGACGATGGCTTCACCCGGGTCCAGCCTGTGGCGATTTTGCAAATGTGCCAGCCCGTTGGCGCCGCGTCCTAGAAGAGACGCTGCGACAGCCAGACCGCGCCGATGCCGATCGCCAGGAACGGGCCGAACGGAATGCGCGCGTCGCGCGCGCCGCCCTTGGGAAGCGCATAGACCAGCGCGCTGACACTGGCTGCCAGGATGATGGCGGGCAGCGCCCAAGCCCCGCACCAAGCTCCCCCGACGGCAAGCAGTTTCGCATCGCCCCGGCCCAACCCGTCGCGCTTGCGCACCAAACGGTAGATCGTCTCCACCGCCCAGAATATTCCGTAGCCGAGCGCAGCACCCAACAGATGCAAATAGACATCGTCTGCCGTGCCGAACGCCCAGGCGAGCCCGGCGAGCAGGAGCGGGATCGTGATCAGGTTCGGCAGGCGCTGCGTCGCCCAGTCGATGCGGGCGAGCTGGATGAGCGCGCCGATCAGGACAAGCCCTGCAAGTATGGTGATGATCGTCATCACGCCGCAGGCTTTATCCGAAAAGCGTTTGGACGGAAGAGGCGAATTCCGCCATAGGCGAGGCGTCCTGACCGCCGGGTGAGTCCCGGTCTTTCATCGCCGGGGAGGCGCGCATGCCCGACACGCCCGATCTCCTCGACCGGCCCGACCATGCGGACATGGCCTTCAATCCGATCGCCCTGGCGCTCGACCTGGCTGACGACGGCGAAATGCGCATCCGGCTGGAAGCGCTGCACCCGGCCGATTTCTCCGATTATTTCGAAGCGCTGACGGACGGTCAGCGCGAAGCCCTGGTCGGTCGCGCGCCAGAGCTGATCACGGGCGAACTCCTCGCGGAGCTTGAAGACGAAGTCGTCGAGGACGTGTTGCCGCTGCTGGAGCCGGACCTGATCGCCGATGCGCTGACCGAACTGGACAGCGACGACGTCACCCAGATCATGGAGGAGATGGATGCGGCCCAGCGCCGTACCGTTCTGGACGCCATGGCGCCGACCGAGCGCGCCGGGGTCGAAGCCTCGCTCGCTTTCGACGACGAGACCATCGGCCGCCTCATGCAGCGCGAATTCGTCTCCGCGCCCGAATTCTGGACGGTCGGCGACACGATCGACCATATGCGCGAGGCCGGCGAGGAGCTGCCGGACCTGTTCTTCAACATCTACATCGTCGATCCGCGTCTCAAGCCGATCGGCTACGTGCCCGTCTCCAAGCTGATGCGCGCGGCGCGGGACACGACCCTGTCCAGCCTGATGATCGACGTGATCCGGACCATCGACCAGTCGCTCGACCAGGAGGAGGCCGCCTACCTGTTCGAGAAATACCACCTGATCTCCGCGCCGGTCGTGGACGGGCAGGGGCGCATCGTCGGCATGATGACGGTGGACGATATCCTCGACATCATCCAGGACGAGAACAAGGAAGACATCCTCGCCTTGGCCGGGGTCTCGGAAGCGGGCATCACCGATACGGCGCTGGAGACGGTCAAATCGCGCGCGCCGTGGCTGCTCGTCAATCTGGCGACCGCCATCCTCGCCTCGCTGGTCATCGCGCGGTTCGACTATGCCATCGAACAGATCGTCGCGCTGGCCGTGCTGATGCCCATCGTGGCCAGCATGGGCGGCAATGCCGGGACGCAAGCGCTGACGGTCGCGGTGCGCAGCCTGGCCGAACGCGATCTGACCTCGGCGACGGCCTGGCGGGCGGTGCGGCGCGAAGGGGTGTCGGCGCTCATCATCGGCCTGATCTTCGCGGTCGCGATGGCAGGCATCGCCTTCGTCTGGTTTGGCGATGCGCGGTTGGCGGGCGTGGCCTTCGTCGCCATGATCATCAATCACGTCTTCGCCGGACTGGCCGGAATCCTGATCCCGCTGGGACTGAAGCGCGCGGGAGCGGACCCGGCCGTCAGCAGTTCGGTTTTCGTCACCACCGTGACCGACGTGGTCGGGTTCACGGCGTTTCTCGGCTTTGCGGCATTGATCCTGCTTTGAAACGCGCTAGGCTGCGCGTTAAGGATGCGTTAACCGCATGGGCAGGGCGCGACTCCCGCGATAGGGGAATCGGCACAAGGCTTGCACCTCAGCCCGTGTGAACAGCGCAAGAGTGCCCCTATGACCCGGACCCTGGCAATTTCTGATATCGGCCTTCGCCTCATCAAGGCGTTCGAAGGCTACCGCCCCGGCGACCGCACGCTGGCGACCGGCGTGCGGGTCGTTGGATACGGCCACCGGCTGGATGCGGACGCGGACCCGGTCCATCTCAGCCGCAACGAGGCGGAAGAACGCCTGCTCGAGGATCTCGAACCCGTCGAGCTGATGGTCAACGAGGACGTGCACGCCCCGCTGACCCAGGGCCAGTACGATGCGCTCTGCTCGCTGGTCTTCAACATCGGTTTGGACGCTTTCCGCGCCTCCGACATCCTGCAGGCGCTCAATAACGGCCGCGTGCTGGATGCCGCGAACGGGTTCGACGTCTGGCGCAAGGCCGAGGTGAACGGCCGCACCTTCGTGGTCGATGCATTGATGCGCCGACGCACGGCGGAGAAGTCGCTCTTCCTGCGCAACGAACCGGCCGTGCCCGCGCCGAGCGCCCTGCTGGTGCCTCGCCGCGATGCGGATGCGGCCCGGACCGAGACGGATGACGGCCTGCGGCCCGAAGCCGACCGGGTCGGCCTCGGCGTCGTTTCCGCGGCGACCATCGCCCCGGCAGCGGGCTCGCTGTCCCAGCCTGGCACGGGCGCCGATACACTCTCCCATACGGGCGATGACGACTTGGCGTCTGATCCGCAAACGCAGGGCGTAGCCCGCGATTGCACCAGGAATGCCGATCAGGGTCCGGGATTGGCCGACCTCGGGGCGCAGGACGGCGCCGACGCTCTGGCCTTCCTTCTGGACAGCGACGACCTGGTCGCGGGCACTGCACGAACGTTGCCGGGGCCACTGCCTGACGCAGGCGACATCCTGCGCACGATCGATCCCGGCGCGCCGCTGGCGATCGACGGACAGGCCGAAGCGGATGTCGTCGCGGATGAGACCGCAGATGTGCCTCCCGCCACCGACAAGATAGCGGACCCAGCCGAAAACGGACAGGACGCCGGGAGGGCGTCCGAAGGGGCCGACCTCGATCCGATGGACGGGATCGACACCGACGCAGCAGCCCCCGTCCAAGCTTCGGCGATCGCGGAAGCGGCCGATTCACTGGGCAGCCGGCTCAGCGCGTTGCTCGACGCCGATGAAGGCGGCAGACAGGACGATGTGAGCGAACCGCCCCGACTGGCGGCCATGGCCGCCGCGATGCCGGCCACAGGGCCGGACCGGGTCCTGGCGTCCGACATCGTCGTGACGCCGCGCCGCGAGACCGTGCACTCCAATCTCGTCTCCTTCCCGTCGCGCGAACGCCTCATGCCGGAGCCGGACCCATCCGATCCGAAGGCACCCGATCCAATAGCTTCGAACGAAGAGGGCGCGAATGATACCGCGCCCGTGTCTGCAGCGCCCGTGTCTGCGCCCGTTTCGGCCCCGGCAGAGGATGCGTCCGACCGGTCCGATAGGGTCGTCGCGATCCGGCCGCCAGAGATGCAAGCGGAGCCGGGATCATCCGCAGACGCCCCCGTCGCGGCCAACGAGACCGGTTCCGAGCGGTCCGTCGTGATCGACAATCTGGCCGCCGACGACGTGCTGCGGGCCAGCCGCGACCCCGCGAACGCCATTCACGATCCCGTCGGCGATTCGGTCGAGAACGCGCTGCGTTATCTGGACAGCCAGTCCGGAGCCGGGCGGACCAGCCGGACGGGCGGGGGGCTCTGGATCCCCATGGCCTTGGGTGCATCGCTCGTCGGTTTCAGCGCCATGCTGATGGGCCGCGGTGCGACCGACCTGTTGGCGGCCTGGGGGCCGGCGGCCGTCGCGGCGGCGGCGATCACCGGCGGGCTGACACTGCTGTTTGCCTTCTACGCCTTCGCTCGCGGGCGCTTCGCCTGACCGTCGTGCCGTCCCGGCATGGCACGGCTCATGGTTTGCACCGGCTTAAGAGGCCGGTGGCGCTTCCTTAACCCGTTTGCGTCAGGATTTGGCTTGGCCTTTCGCCCATTTCCGGCCCCGCGCCTTGGCCCGACCCGTGAAGGAGCTTGCTGCAATGTCCCTCGATATCACGGCCGCCCCGACCGATGCGGGCCTGTCCGACGCCGGGCCGATGCTGGACGGCTGGACCGCCGCGCAGACGCGCCGCTTCCAGTCCGAGATCATGACCTTCCGGCACAGGCTGGCCGAGACGGGTCTGTTCACGGACGATGCGCTGATCGATCTGCTCGCGCGGCACCCGGCCGAGCAGCTCGACGTCTGCACGATGGGCGCGACCGACCATCCGCTCTATCCCAACCGGTTCCGCACGGGCGACTTCCGCGGCGTTTCCCCGGCCGGCCTGCTCGCGGCGGCCCAGGCGGGCTGCGTCT
The DNA here is from genome assembly GCF_947498175.1 of uncultured Algimonas sp. GTDB lineage: Bacteria > Pseudomonadota > Alphaproteobacteria > Caulobacterales > Maricaulaceae > Litorimonas. The sequence goes on from NZ_CANMJB010000002.1 coordinate 475,136, forward strand.
GGATCAATGTGCGCAATGCCATGAACATCCACGCTGACTACCGCGCCGTGCTGGAGCGCATGTATGGCGAACTGGCCGAGGCGACCGGCAACCGCGCCTACAATCCCAAGGGCAGCCTGCTGATCAGTTCGCCCGTCGCCCGCGTGCCCTATCATTTCGACAAGACGGAAGTGATCCTGTGGCATGTGCGCGGGCGCAAGACCATTCGTGCCTGGCCGGTGACGCAGGACTTCATTCCCGATACGGCGCACGAAGCGAAGCTGACCAACCTGCTGGACGACGATCTGCCCTATTGCGAGCGCTTCGAGGCGGACGCGACCCCGTTGCGGCTGGAGCCGGGCGACGGCGCGACCTGGCCGCTCAACGCGCCGCACCGCGTCGATAACGAGACCTTCTGCGTGTCCGTCACGACGGAATATTCGACGCCGGAAAGCGCGACCAAGAACGCCGCCATGATGACCAACGCCGCCCTGCGCCGCTTCGCCGGTCTGAACCCGCTCTACGAACGCGACGGTGCCATCGCCCGCCGCGCCAAGTCGCTCGCCGGCCGCCTGATCCGCAGAACGCCCCTGGCCGCCAAGGCCCATGAGGTCGATCTGGTGACTTTCCGGATCGATCCGGACGTGGACGGATACCTGGTCGACGTGGCGCCGTTCGAACGGGATTTCTGACATGAGGCCGGCTTCTAGGCGGCTCATTTCGGAATGATCCGACAAGGGTCCTGTGTCGAAGGCTCCGGTCTTTGGACCCTGTTCCAAACTGTCCTCGTTCAGCCTTCATCACGGGGCTCGACCCGGGCTCCCTCTCCAGCCGTCTCGTCTGGCTGCAAGGGTCGGGCGATGGGCCCCATGGGACCGCGCGAGGGCATGGGGTGAGGGCTGATTGATCTTCAGGCGAGTGTCATCGTGCGACCGGGCATCGGGGCCACGGCGGGGTTGCGTTTGTGCCGCGA
>NZ_CANMJB010000003.1 GCF_947498175.1 uncultured Algimonas sp.
GGGCCCGCGCCTCGTGTCACCCGACACGAACCAGGACGCGACACACACCCCGCCGGGGCCCCGATGCCCGGTCGCACGATGAAACATGCATTATGATCAATCAGCCCCTTGACCCCGGATAGGGATGCCCTCGCGCGGTCCCGTGGGGTCCATTGCCCGACCCTTGCAGCCAGACGAGACGGCAGGAGAGGAAGCCCGGGTCGGGTCCGGGATGAAGCGTGAGAAGAAGTCCGTCCGATGCACTCATGCACGGAGACTATGGCGAAGGGATTGGTGAGGTGTTGAAGGCGGGGGCCAAGTCGGTGTTCTCGGCTCAGGGGTTTTCCCGATCCGATCAATCCGCGCGGCGCATGCGGTGGCTGAAGATGTCGACGTCGTTCCAGCCCATCAGGTCGAGGCGGCAGCGCGTGTTGAGGAAGTCGAAGCAGCTCTGCGCCACGTCGAGGCGGCCTTCACGGATCAGGCGCGCGGTCAGGATGGTGCGCAGGCGGTGCAGGTGCAGCACGTCGGACGCCGCATAGTCGAGCTGTGCGTCGGTGAGTTCGTCGGCCGCCCAGTCGCTGCTCTGCTGCTGTTTGGACAGGTCGACGCCGAGCAGTTCGCGGCAGATGTCCTTCAGCCCGTGCCGGTCCGTATAGGTCCGCACCAGACCGGACGCGATCTTGGTGCAGAAGATGTTCTGCGTGTCCACGCCCAGATCGCGCTGCATGATGGCGACGTCGAAGCGCGCGAAGTGGAAGATCTTGGTGACGTCCTCGTTCTGGATGAGCGCCTTCAGGTTCGGCGCGTCGTAGCGGTCGCGGTCCATCTGGACGATATGGGCGTCGCCGTCCCCGGCCGAGAGCTGCACCAGGCAGAGCTTGTCGCGCACGAGGGAGAGGCCTTGGGTTTCCGTGTCGATGGCGACGGCGCGGCCGAAGTCGAGGCCGTCCGGCAGGTCGTGCTTGTGCAGATGGTTGGTCATCCGCGCGGCCTAATGGCTCGGGCGCGCAACAACAATGCCCGATTTTCGGCGCCACGGTGTTCGCGGCCATGTTAGACGCCCTCATGCGCATGCCGACCGACCGCGATATCTACGAGGCGTTCCTGACCCGGACCGCTTTGGCCCATGAGGGTCCCGGCGCGATCATCGGCGTGCGCACGACGGGCGTGTTCTGCCGTCCGGGCTGCCCGGCGCGGGCGCCGAAATTCGGGAATTGCGAATTTTTCGACAGCGCAGAAGCCGCGCTGCGGGCGGGCTACCGCGCCTGCAAACGCTGCCATCCGGCGGGCGAGGACCACAGGCTGGTGCGCGCCCTGATCCAGATGGTCGAAGACAGCGCGGACGGACGCGTGACGGAAAAGGCCATGCGCCAAGCCGGGATCGATCCGTCCACCGCGCGTCGCCGCTTCAAGGCCCGTCTGGGCATGAGCGTGGCCGATTACGGACGCCTGCGGCGCTTGGGCTTGGCGGCGCAGGCGATGGAACGGGGCGCCAGCGTGATCGATGCGCAGCTCGACGCCGGGTTCGAGAGCGCGTCGGGCTTCCGTGCGGCGTTCGCCAAGACGTTCGGCGTCGCGCCGTCCAGGGGGCGGCCCGATCCGCTCTTCGTGGACTGGCTGGAGACGCAGGAGGGCCGGATGATCGTCGTGGCGGACGACCGCGCGCTCTATCTCGTCGAATTCGTGGACCGGGTCCGCCTGCCGCGCCAGTTCGAGCGGCTGCGCCGCATTCATGGCCGTGCCGTCGTGCCGGGAACGACGCAGGTGACGGACACGATCCGGCGGGAGATGGCCGAATATTTCTCTGGCGCGCGCCGCGATTTCTCCGTCGCGATCGAAACCGCCGGGACCGCATTCCAGTCGGACGTGTGGGAGGCGCTGCGCACCATTCCCTACGGCGAAACGTGGAGCTATGCCGATCTGGCGCGGCGCGTCGGCAATGACCGCGCCGTGCGCGCGGTCGCGTCCGCCAACGGTGCCAACGGGCTTGCCATCGTCATTCCGTGCCACCGCGTGATCGGCTCCGACGGCGGGCTGGGCGGCTATGCGGGCGGGGTGGACCGCAAGGCGCGCCTGTTGGCGCTGGAAGCGGGGACGTCGATTCCCCCCACGGGCGAAGCGGTTTGAAATCAGGGCCGTGCTGCGCCATGATGGCCACCAGATGTTCTGGAGGTCCGTCATGAAAACCCTTTTGATCGCCGCTCTCGGCGCGACCTTGGTTCCGCTTTCCGCGTCCGCCCATTGCCTGCCGTCCTCGGCCGGATCGGCCAGCGTGTCCTGCGAACAGGGCGTGCGGGTCGTGCGGCAGTCGCCGGGCGCGCTGCCGCGCCTTGACCTTGCGGTCGGCCAGCAGGCGGCCTTGGAACGACAGCGCCTGGCGGCCCGGCACGCCCTGGCGACGCGGCAGGCGCGGTTGCAGGCGCAAAGGCTCTGGATCGAACGCGAACGGGTGCGCAACCAGGGCTATCTCTACCGCGATGCGAACAGCCCGTTGCGCGCTCGTCGCGGCCGGACGAGCGGTTCGATCGTGGTGGTGCCCGGACGCTAGTCGCCCCTAGCGTGTCGGCGCATGGAAATCCGGCGGCTTCTTCGCCAGCCAGCGAATGAATTTGGCGATTTCGGGAAAGCCCTTCAGCGCTTCGATCGTGCCGAGCCCGGCCAGTTCGCCATTGGTGAAGACGCGGTGGATCTTGCGGTGGCAGATCGGATGGATATCCACCACGGCCCGCCCGCCCTTGCTCTTGGGCACGACGTGATGGCGCTCCCGCTTGCGGCCCAGCGGCCGGTCGCACAGCGCGCATATCGCAGGGTCGACCCCGCTCACCGGCCCGTCAGATGGTCGATCAGGGCCAGCGCTTCCTCGCTCGCCCAGTCGGCTTCGCCCGGCAGGCGCGCCAGTTCGCGGCCATGTTCGTCATAGATGACCGAGGTCGGCAGCCCCGGCAGTTCCAGCTGTGCATTGATGGCGAAGCTGCCGTCATGGACCAGCGGCAAATCGGTCAGTCCGGTCCGGTCGTAGAAGTCGGCCGCCTCTTCCATCGTGCGGTCCAGGCTGACCGGGACGACGGCGAAGTCGTCCCCGCCGCGCAAGCGCTGCAATTCGTCCAGGCTGGGCATTTCGGCGACACAGGGCGGGCACCAGGTCGCCCAGGCGTTCACCAGCACGACCTTGCCGCGATAATCGGCCAGCATGATCTCGCCGTCCGGTGTCACGAAGGTCAGCCCCGGCTGGGTGGGCGGGGCGTCCAGCGACGTCAGCTTGCCGAGCGATCCGACGGCGAACCGGTCGAGCGCGCCTTCCGGTTGCTGGCAGGCCTTCACGCCGGCGAAGGCAAAGGTTAGGAGCCCGCCGAAGATCATCAGTTTGATGGCATTTGCCAAGGACAGGACGGAGTGCGACAGCATGGATGATGAAATAGGTGGCCAGCGCGCGAAAGGCCAGAGCATGTGGGGCGGTCGTTTCAGCGCACGACCGTCCGATCTCATGCAGGCGATCAATGCCTCGATCGGCTTCGACCAGCGCCTTGCCGCCGAAGACATTGCCGGATCCAAGGCGCACGCCACCATGCTGGCCGCGCAAGGCATCATTACGGCGTCCGACCGCGGCGCGATCCTGTCGGGGCTGGACGCCATTCTGTCCGAGATCGAGGCGGGCGAGTTTCCGTTCTCCGAAGAGCTGGAAGACATCCACCTGAATGTCGAAGCGCGGCTGAAGGCGCGGATCGGCGAAGCGGGCGGTCGCCTGCATACGGGCCGGTCGCGCAACGACCAGGTGGCGACGGATTTCCGCCTCTGGACCCGCAAGCATCTGGACTTGTTCGACGGCCTGCTGGGCGACCTGATGGCGGCGTTGCTGGATCAGGCGGAGGCGCACGCCGCCACCATCATGCCCGGTTTCACCCATTTGCAGAGCGCCCAGCCCGTCACCTTCGGCCATCACATGATGGCCTATCTGGAAATGTTCGCCCGGGACCGCGGCCGGATGCGCGATTGTCGCAAACGGCTGAACGAAAGTCCGCTCGGCGCGGCGGCGCTGGCGGGAACGCCCTACCCCATCGACCGCGACATGACGGCGGCCGCCTTGGGATTCGATGCGCCCATGGCCAATTCGCTCGATGCCGTGTCGGCGCGCGACTTCGCGCTAGAAGCGCTGGCAGCAGCGTCGATCTGCGCGACCCATCTGTCGCGCCTGGCCGAGGAGATGGTGATCTGGACCTCGGCCCAGTTCCGCTTCATCGCCCTGTCGGACGCGTTCACGACCGGCAGTTCGATCATGCCGCAGAAGCGCAATCCGGATGCGGCCGAGCTGGTCCGAGCCAAGGTCGGTCGCATATTGGGCAGTCTGACCGCGCTGATGGTCGTGATGAAGGGTCTGCCGCTGGCCTATTCCAAGGACATGCAGGAAGACAAGGAACCGGTGTTCGAAGCGTTCGACGCGCTGGAACTGGCCTTGCGCGCCATGGCCGGCATGGTGCGCGACATGGTGCCGGACGAGGCCCGGCTGGCCGAGGCGGCCGGGGCGGCGTTCTCCACCGCGACCGACTTGGCCGACTGGCTGGTGATGCATCTGGACATGCCGTTCCGCGACGCCCACCACGTCACGGGACGGATCGTCGCAATGGCCGAAGAGAAAGGCGTGACACTGGACGCGCTGGAAGTGTCCGACATGCAGAGTGTGGAGTCAGGCATTACGGACGACGTTGTCTCCGTGCTCAGCCCGTTGGCTTCGGCCACCAGCCGCACAAGCTATGGGGGCACCGCGCCGGACCGGGTCCGCGAACAGGTCGCGCGCTGGCGCGACATTTTAGAATGAGATCCGGCCCGGCCTGACACGCTGGACAAAGAACAAGGCGGTCACCAGGACCGGTCGGTCGCCTTGCCGGCCCGCCGTGACGCGGAGGTTTCCGGCACCGTCACCGGATAGGGCGATCGGACGGAAAGCCCGGCCCCGCCGAACAGGTCGCCATATGCATTGGCGAGCCCGCACAGGGCCGCCGTATCGTCGCACCCCAGCAGATGCCGCGACCGCGTGCGCGCCACGATCTCCCGGTCCGTTTGCGCGGCGGCGAAGAGGTCCAGAATCGCCGCTTCGTCATATGTGATCCAGTTGACGGTCGGATGGGCCAACGCGATCGTGCGCCGCCCTTTCGTGCCGAGAAGGCGCACGCAGGCCTGCAGAGCTTCGAGCGTGTCAGGTCCGGCGCCCATCAGTTGGTCGTCGTATGCCTTGACCAGACAGCGGCATCGGTCGCGCCCGGTCGCCTGCATCCGGAAGCCCCACACTGTCAGGCCTGCGCCCGAACCGAGATCTGAGAGCCAGCAATCCGGGACGAACCGTTTCTGTGACATTTTTCCGCCTCTCACATTTTCTGAAATCCCTTGCGGATTTATGTTGCGAATGGATTGCAGGAACAATAAAGGCAAGCCCAATCTTGCGAGCCTTTCGCAACTAAAGGGAAATCCACATGTCGTTCACTTCATGCAAGGGCCGGATTCGGTGCTTGTCGCTCGCGCCGCTGCCGGCATTGCTGCTGTCGGGCGCATCGGCGCTGGCCCAAGCGCCTGGGTCAGGCGATCTGGCAGTTCTGGACGAAGTCATCGTGACCGGCCAGAAGATCGAGCGCACTTTGCAGGAAACGAAGGAGTCCATAGCCGTGCTCGGCCCGGCCCAGCTGGACGATCTGGTGCTACTGGACCTCGAAGATGCCTTTGCCGCCACGGCGAACGTGTACAGTTTCAACGGCGACCAAAGTTTCGGTTTGCGCGGCATCACGCAGAGTTCCTTCGGTACGGGTGGCGGCGCCGGTGAACTGGCCCAGCTCTATATCGACGAGGTCGCCTATACGGGTCTGTCCAATCGGTTCGGCCCCAAGGATCTGTGGGATGTGGAGCGCATCGAGATCCTGCGCGGGCCGCAATCCACCAATGTCGGGCGCAATGCGCTGGCCGGAGCCGTCAAGGTCACGACCGCGCGGCCCCAGCTGGACGGGTTCAGCGCGGCCGTGCGCGGGCAGATCGGCAATGCCGAGACCTATTCGGCCGAAGGCATGGTCAACCTGCCGCTGACACGGAACCTCGCCTTGCGCGTCACGGCGGAGCATTTCGAATCGGACGGCTTCGTCACCAACGCGGTACGCAACGAAGACGATTATGACGACCAGAGCAACCAGACCTACCGCGCCAAGTTGCTGTGGGAGCCGACGGACGCCCTATCCGTCCTGCTGATGGGTCAATATGCCGACACGTCAGGCGGCGAAGACCTCTACCGCGCCGACCTGACCGGATCTGAAAGCCGCGAAAGCGTCGCTAATCTCGACTCCTTCGACGATTACGAAGCCTTGTCCGCTGCGCTGGACATCAGCTATGCCGTCGACGACCGCTGGACGCTGCGCTCCATCACGGCTTTCCTGGACGGCGACTATATTCGCCGTGACGATGACGATCTGGGTCCGGGTGGCGGCCAGGCGTTCCGGGGACGCATTCTCGACGACAGCAACATCACCCAGGATCTGCGGCTGAATTACGAGGGCGAGCGTCTGCGCGGCGTGGTCGGGGCCTATTTCGCCGACATCGACATCTACAACGATTCCGGCGGCCTGGTGAACATCGCGCCCGCCAATCTCGGCGTTCCGGAACTGATCCTGCCCTTCTATCCGGATAATTTCGCGATATCGCCCGGAAATCTCGCCGATACGCAGACGCGCAACTATGCGCTCTTCGCCGAAGCCGATTACGACCTGACCGACCGGCTGAGGCTGACGGCGGGATTACGCTACGACAATGAAGAACAGTCCTTGACGCAGAGCATCGACAACAGGCTGCTTGGCGGTGCGGCCCTGCCGGATCCGGCCAATGCCGCCGCCCGGGCCGAACAGCTGGCGCCGGGATCGGGTCCGCAGGTCTTCGCCTTCGTCACCGGGGTGAACGCCCGACTGTCGTCGCAACTGACACCGGTCACCTTTCCGGAGACCAGCCTGTCCTTCGATGCATTCCTGCCGCAACTCGGCCTGACTTACGATCTGTCGGACAGCACGACCATCGCCGGGTTCTACAAGCGCGGCTACCGCGCGGGCGGGGTCGAGGTGAACAGTTCGGGCGAGCAGGATTTCTACGATCCCGAATTCCTCGACAATTTCGAATTGGCGCTGCGCCATACGGGAGCAGGCGGGCGCCTGGTCCTGAACGCCAATGCCTATTACGGCATCTGGACCGACCAGCAGATCCGGGTGCCGCAGGACGGCAACATTTTCAATACGGACGTCCAGAATGCCGGTGAGTCCACCATCGCCGGAGTGGAGGTCGATGCGCGACTGCGCGCCAATGACCGCACCACTCTTTATGCCAGCGTCGGCTATGCGTTGACCCAGTTCGAGACCTTCTGCCTGACCGGTAGCGACACGGGCCAAGCCCTGCCGCGTTGCGAGGTCAACGGTGTGATCGGCGCGGATCTGCAAGGCAACGATTTCGCCATGTCGCCCGACATCACGGCGAGCCTGGGCGGGCGGTTCGACATCACCGATCGCCTTTATGTCAGCGGCAGCGCCAACTACCGCGACGGCTCCTTCTCCAACGTGGAAAATACGCGGATATTCGCCAATGAAGGCGTGATGCTGCTCAATCTGAAGGCCGGCTATGCGACCGACGATTTCGAGGTCGCCCTGTTCGGGCGCAACATCACGGATGAAAGCTACACGACGTTCCGCGGCGCGGGCATTGGCGGCCGCGGACAGGTGATCGAACGGGCGGGTTCGCCGACCGAATACGGCATTCTCCTCACGAAACGGTTCGGTGCGTGATCCAGCTTGCCGCATTCGGACTGGGCTATCTCGCCTGGAGCGGTGTCCACGCCGCCCATCCGCGCCGCTGGCCCGGACTGGCGCTCAACCGGACGCGGCGCGGGGCCGCATGGCTGCGCGGGGCCGGGGCCTTGCTGACGGCGACCGCCCTGATGCTCTGCATGCGGGCCTACGGGATCGAACGAGGCATCTTCGTCGGTTTCGCTGTGCTGACCCTGTCCGGCATGACGATGGTTTTCTTTGCCGGGATCCGGCCCGGTGCGCAAAAGTCGGCATTGATGGCGTCCTGCCTGCTCGTCGGCGCGGGATTGGTCGGCACGGCCCTGACGGGAGCATCGTGATGCGCCTGCTGAGCTGCCTGCTTCTGTCCACGCTCGCGACGATCTTTCTGTCGGCGGCGATCCTGCTGAAACTCCCGGGCCCGTTCGACCAGAAGGCGTTGTGGGTTTCGCTCGCCGTGCCACTGATCTGGCTAGGCTTCATGCTGCACGCCTATTGGGACGAACGGCGCTGGCGCACGGTGGCGGTGCCGTCGGGCGCAGCCGCGCTCGGCATTGCCCTCGTCCTCACATCCGCCGCGCCTCAGGTCTGACCATGCCTCTTGCTCGCGATCGCCATAAACGCCTTTACGGTCTGCATAGTTGGTCCGGCATCCTGTTCGCCTGGTTCCTCTTCGTGGTCTGCTGGTCCGGCACGGCGGCGGTGTTCGTCGAGGATATCGTCACCTTCGAAGACCCGACCCTGCGACACTCCGTGCCGGCAGACGCGACACCCGATATCGACGCCGATCTGCGCGCCGCCCATGCGGAGCTGTCGGCGCTGGGCCGGATCGACTATCTGATCGTTGATTTTCCGCGCGACCGCATGCCGTTCTACTGGATCCGCGGCGGTGCGGTCGTCGAAGGCGAGGGATTGCGGGAGATCGAACGCAAGTTCCATCCCGGAACGGGTGCGCCCCTGCCCGTGCGCGGCGACGGAGCGGCGCATTGGATCCTGGAATTCCACACCGATCTGATGCTGCCCAATCCGCTGGGGCGCACGCTGGTCGGGCTGGCCGGGATCGTGCTCGGCCTGGCGGCGATCACAGGTCTTTTCATTCATGGCAAGCTGATCCGCGAATTCTTCACCCTGCGTCTGATGCGCTCCCAGCGCCTGAAATGGCAGGACAGCCACAAGCTGCTGGGCGTGATCACCTTGCCCTTTTCGGCCATGATCGCCTTCACGGGGGCCTATCTCGGCATCATCGCCATCCTTGCGCCGATCATCGCCGTCATCGCCTTCAAGGGCGATACGGACGCGCTGGTCGAGGCAGTGGTCGGCGCCCCGCTCGAACCGGTTGGACAACAGGTCGCGATGATATCCCTGTCCGACATCCAAGCCATGCGCGTGCCCGGTCTGGAGGACGGTCCCTACCGCGTCATCGCCAATCATTACGGCGACGCGGCGGCGCGGTTCGACGTGCTGTTTTTCGAGACCGAAGATCTGGCGACCACCCAAATCCATCCCGTCGGCGGCGCGACGGGCGCGCCGGTCGATGCGCCGCGCCTGACCGATCCGGGTCCGGCCAACCGCATCGTCAATGCGCTCAGCCCACTGCACTTCGGCACTTATGGCGGCATGGCATTGAAATGGATCTACGGCGTGCTGGGACTCGGCCTGTGCATCATGACGGCGCTGGGAACGATGCTGTGGATCGAACGCAGGCGCTATGGCTCCGAAGGCACGAAGTCCGATCGGTTCTACGAGGCTTTGAGCCGGATGAACATCGGCATCTGTCTGGGCTTTCCGGCCGCGACCATCGGCCTGCTCGGATTCGACGCGCTCTATGCAGGCGCCGAAGCGGCGCGCACAGTCTGGACGGGCACGGCCTATTTCGGTCTCGTTCTGCTCACCGTCCTGTTCGCCCTGCTCCACACCGATGGGTATGCCGCCGTCCGCCGCGGCCTGTGGGGTCTGGCCGGACTGGCTGTCATATCGGTCACCGCCAACCTCGCCGTCCATGGCTGGCCGTCAGGACGGGGCGACGTGCAGTCCGTCATGGCCTGCCTCATCGGGCTCGCCGCGCTGACAGCTCTGAGTGCGCGGTGGCTCCCCCAAGGTCGCCCCACTATCCGCAAACGTGTCAGGAGGGTCGCAACGGACGAAACGGGCGGTCCGTCTCCGGCATTCTGACAGAACGGCGATGCGGTGCTGAAGGCGTTTGCAAACGGGCCGGAGTGTCGTTGATCCAGCATGTGCCGTATCGGACACTCGTTCTGAACACCGGGTTGTGAATGTTACAATATTGCGATAATGAGCGGTCATGAGATTGCTTCTCACATCCGCTCGCATGCCGATCCTTCGTGTCTTGTTGGTCGTTTTCATCGCGGCGCTTTTCCATGGCCAGGCCTTGTCTGCCGGCCATGTTCACGACGGTCCGGATCACGATCCGGCACATGAAGTCTGCGATGTCTGTCTCGTCGCGACAGCCGATGACGATGTCGTGGCGGCCTGTACCGGATCCGGTCCGGACGTCGGCTCTTTCGTTGCCGTCTCAGACCGCATCTTCCGCCCAGAAGTCCGGTCCGGGCACGGTACCGGCCTACCCGCCTCGGGCCAAGGCCCGCCGCGCGATCCCGGTCGCTGCCCGGACGACTCCCGCGCGCCGCCGCGCTAGTTCCCAGACCCAAATCCGGACGGCTCACGCCGGCTCGGAAAAAAAAGACCGCGACGCCCTGCGCCGCACGGCCTCATCCTCCACGACCGAAATCCGAAAGGGACCTTTGTGCGTCCGATCTCCTATACTGCCTTGCTGCTTGCGGGCACGAGCCTTCTGACTTTTCCCCTAGCCGTTTCGGCGCAGGTTCCGGGAGACGCCGTCCGGGACGAAGTCGTCGTCACCGGCCTGCGCCAAGCCTATCAGGGCGAGTTCGCGCCGTTGGAAATACCGCAGGTCAACCAGAGCATCGACGAGGAGCTCCTGCGAGACGTCGGCGCGGTGACGCTGGACGATGCGCTGGACCTGTCGGCATCCGTCGCACGGCAGAACAATTTCGGCGGGCTGTGGAACAGCTTCTCCATCCGGGGTTTCTCCGGCGACATCAACCTGCCAAGCGGATTCCTGGTCAACGGGTTCAATGCGGGCCGGGGCTTTGCCGGGCCGCGCGACATCGTCGGCATCGAATCCGTCGAAGTGCTCAAGGGACCGCGCTCCGCCCTCTATGGCCGCGGGGAACCCGGCGGCACCATCAATCTTGTGACCAAACGCCCGACCTTCGAAACGGGCGGCTATGTCGAGGGCACGATCGGCAGCTGGGATCAATACCGTTTCGAAGCCGATGCGCAGCATAGCGTCAGCGGCGAAGGCGGCGATCTGGGTTTCCGCTTCGTCGGGTTCTACGAAGATGCGGAAAGCTTCCGCAACGAAGTCGAGACCGAAAAGCTGGGTTTCTACCCGTCCCTGACCTTCGTATCACCGGACGCGGCGACGACGATCGGCTACGAGCTGGAGTACACCGAACAGACGCGCCCGCAGGATCGCGGCGTCATCTTCTCCGAGACGTTCGGTTTCTCCTCGCGCCGGCTTTTCACGGGGGAACCGGACGCGCTGATCGAGACCGAAGTGCTGGGTCACCGTTTCGAGGTTCAGCACGACTTCTCCGAGGATTGGGGGATCCTGCTGGGTGCGGGCTACCGGAAAACATCACTCTTCGGCGATGCCTACGAGACCAATTTTGGCAGTCGCCAACCCTATCTGGTCGACGGCCAGGCGATTTCGCGGTTTTTCCGGTCCCGCGACTACGAAACCGACTATTTCGTCATGCGCGGCGAAATCACGGGCGAGTTCGATACGGCCGGCCTCCGCCATCGTCTGATCGCGGGTATCGATTACGACAGGTTCGAAAACGATCAGGTCGCCACCCGATTCCGGCAAGCCAGCATCCGCGGTGCGGCGAGCCGCACGCTCGACCCGCAGACCTATCTGCTCCTCGATGTGTCCAACCCCGTTTATGGACGATATGCCCGGCCGGATGCCGCCCCGCAGATCGACCGGATCGAAACGTTGAGCGGCTTGGGTCTCTACGTCCAGGACCAGATCGATCTGACCGACAGGCTCCAATTGCGCATCGGCGGTCGTTTCGACGACTTCGACCAAGAACTGGACAATCGCAGGCGCTCGCCCACCGCGCGTAGCGAGTCGTCCAACAGCCATTTCTCGCCGCAGCTCGGGGCGGTCTATGCGGCGAGCGACGCCGTCAGCCTCTACGCATCCTACGGGGAGGGCATCCGGCAGCTGTCGGGCACGAACTTCGAAGGCACGTCGTTTGAGCCCAATCGCTCGAAGTCGGCGGAGATAGGGCTGAAGACCGATCTCGGACGGCTGTTCGGCCAGGTCCAGGGCTCCGCATCTCTGACATTGTTCCAGGTCGACCAGAGCAATATCCTGGTGTTCGATACGCGGCCCGAGGCGGCGGGTTCGGTGGTTCCGGCCGGCGAGGCCCGAAGCCGCGGCCTCGAATTCGACGCCAATGTCTCGTTCGAGCATGACCTGAGTCTCTGGCTGTCCTACGCCTATACGGACGGAGAGTACACCAATGCCGGAACCGACTCGTCGACCTTCACGGCGTTCGAGGCCGGAACGCCGCTCGTCAATTCGCCGGACCATCAGCTCAGCCTGCAACTGTCCAAGGGGTTCGAGCTGGGCGGCATGGCCATGGAACTGGGCGGCGGTGCGCTTTATGTCGGTGACCGTTCGGGCGAACTCGGCACCGATTTCACCCTGCCGGACTATCTGACGATGCGTGTGTTCGGCGAAATCGAACCGGTGGAGAACATCGCGTTTCGGGTGAGCGTCGATAATCTGTTCGACAAGACCTACTATACGGATTCCTTCGCCAACGTCTGGGTGCAGCCCGGAGCGCCGCGCCGCTTTCGAGTGACCGCCCGCTACAGCTTCTAGGAGAGCGCCCATGACAATAGCAGCCCCCGCCATTGTGGTGGACGACCTCCATGTCTCGCGCGCCGGCTCACCCGTTTTGCACGGCGTGTCGTTCGAAGTGCCGGCAGGCAGCGTCTATGCGCTGCTCGGCGGCAACGGGGCGGGCAAGTCCACGACGCTGCTCACGCTGTTGGGCTTCCTGCAACCCAGCGGGGGGTCGGCCCGCGTGCTGGAACATAACGTGGCCGCCGATACGGCGGCGGTTCGCCAGTCCGTCGCCTATCTTCCGGAAGCCGCAACGCTCTACCCGCATCTCAGCGCTTACGAAAACCTCGACTATTTCCTCGACCTCGCCGGAGCGGGGGTGGACCAGGGCGCCGTCGATGCGACCCTGGACCGCGTCGCCTTGCAGGCGGAGGCCCGCGGCCGCCGGATGGAAACCTATTCCAAGGGCATGCGCCAGAAGGTGGCCATCGCGCTCGCCCTGCTGCGCGACACGCCGGTGCTGCTGTTGGATGAGCCGACTTCCGGTCTCGACCCGGTCGCCATCGACGAATTCAACGCGCTCGTGCGCAGCCTGTCCGACGAAGGGCGCACCGTGCTGATGGTGACGCACGATGTCTACGGTGCCTGCCAGGTCGCGGACCGGATCGGCTTGCTCAGGCGCGGCCGCATGGTCGGGACGTTCGACGCGCCAGAGGGCGCGCGCATCGACACGGAAACGGTCCACTCGGCCTTCACCGGACGGTCTGCGGCATGAATGCCGCGATCCGCATCGCCCGGGAGGAATGGCGGCAATGGCGACGCTCCCGCCTGGCGGTGGCGGCCCTGACGATTTTTGGCGTTCTGTTGATCGTAACAAGCGTCCTCACGGCCGGCGACATGCTCGACGCCCGGCAAGACCGCCTGCACCAGCAGGCGCACGCTGAAGCGACCTTCCTCGACCAGCCCGCGCGTCATCCGCACCGCATGGTGCATTACGGTCACTATGTGTTTCGTGCGCCCGCCCCGCTGGCCGTGTTCGATCCGGGCGTGGACGCGGTCACGGGACAGTCCGTCTTTCTCGAAGGCCATCGTCAGAACGGGGCCATGTTCGCCGATGCGCGCGCGCAGGCACGGGCGGGCGGGTTCGGCGATCTGTCGCCCGCCGCGCTCTACCATCTCTTCCTGCCGCTGCTGCTGATCGCGATTGGCCACGCCGTCATATTGCGCGAACGCGAAGCCCGCACGCTCGGCCCGCTCCTGTCCCAAGGGGTGACGGGGCGGCAGCTCTATGCGGGCAAGTCGCTGGCGCTGCTGGCGATGATCGGTTTGCTCTCCGTCCCCGCCCTGATCGCCAGCCTGTCCGCGATCCCCATGGGCGAGCCGGTTTCGACGGCGCTGGGACTCTATGCCGGGCAGTTGCTCTATCTCTGCGTCTGGGGCGCATTGATCGTGCTTGTCTCCGCCATCGTGCGAAGCCGGGGGGTCGCGCTCGGCCTGCTATTGCTCGTCTGGTTCGTGACGGCGCTGATCATCCCGCGCATCGGCGTCACGGCGGTCGGGACGAGCCTGCCGGCGGACGGCAAGATCGTTTCCGACATGCGCATGAAGGAAGACATCCGCAAAGCGGGTGACGGCCATAACGCCGCCGATCCGGCCTTTGCGCAGCTGCGCGCCAACATGCTCGCCGAATACGGCGTGGACACGGTCGAAGAACTGCCCGTCAATTTTCGCGGCGTCGTCGCCTCGACCGCCGAAGCCCGGCTGACCGACACGCTCAACGATTATGCCGAACAGCGCATGGCGCGAGAGCGGGCGCAATCGGACGGCCTGTCCGCCTTCGGTTGGCTGTCGCCCTATATCGCCGTCGGCGCCGCGTCCCGCGCTCTGGCCGGAACGGACCTCGCCACGCATCACCGTTTCCTGCGCGAAGCGGAAGGCGTGCGTTTCGATTTCGTCCAGGGCCTCAACGCGGTCCATGCCGAACAGCTCGCCTATTCGGACGACATCAATCGCAGCAGCGATCCGCAAGCCGAGCGGCGGACGCGGGTCGATCCGAAGAACTGGAAAGTCCTGAGGGATTTCCGGTTTACGCCGGACACGGCGGACGTGCGCATCGCCCGGGCTGCCGACAGCCTGCTGGCGCTGACGGTCTGGTTGTTCGCCCTGATCGGTCTCGGTCTTTGGGCAGCGCGGAGGATGTCGCCATGATCCGCGAACTCCGTTTTCTCCTGCGCGACCGCGCCGCCATGCTGTGGATCGCGCTTGCCTTCATCCTTTCGGCGACGGCGGTGACGCTGGGCCTCGCGGAAGTGCGGCAACAGCAGGCCGAACTCGCCGAGATCGACCGGCTCGACCGAGCCGACCGCGCGCAGGTTCTGTCCGAACAATCCGACTGGGGCGGCGCGGCCTACTCCACCTTCCATCTGACGTCGGATCCGCCATCGGACTTCGCCTTCGCCGCGCTGGGCCAGCGTGACGTCAGCCCGTGGAAGCACCGCATCCGCATGCTCGCTCTCGAAGGACAGATCTACGAAACGGATGCGACCAATCCGGATTTCGCCCTGACAGGACGGTTCGACTTCGCCTTCGTCGCCGCCTTGATTGCGCCTCTGCTGCTCATCCTGTTGCTGTTCGACCTTCGGTCCGGCGAGCGGGCGGCCGGGCGGCTGGAACTGATCGAGGCGAGCGGTGCTGGCGCGAAGCGCGTCTGGCGGACGCGGACGATCCTGCGCGTCGGGGGGTTGGCGGTCGCCCTCATCCTGCCGCTCTGGATCGGTGGGGCCGTGGCGGGCACGTCGGTCTTCACATTGCTCGCCGCCGCACTGGCCGTGACCCTCTATCTCGCCTTCTGGGCCTGGCTTTCGCGCACGGCCGGGTCGGCAGCGCATACCGGGTCGGTCAATCTGACGATCCTGCTCGGCCTTTGGCTGCTGATTTGCGCCGTTATTCCTGCCATGCTGACACAGGCGATCGACGGGGCCGTTCCGCTGCCGGATGGCGGTGACATCGTCCTGACGCAGCGCGAGGCCGTCAACGATGCCTGGGACCTGCCCAAGGACGCCACCATGTCCGCTTTCCTGGACCGGCATCCCGAATGGGAAGCGCAGTCCGGGATCGACCGCCCGTTCGAATGGAAATGGTATTACGCGTTCCAGCAGGTCGGCGACCAGACGGTCGAACCGCTAAGCCGCGCCTATCGCGAAGGCCGGGCCGAACGCGACCGCCTCGTCGGTTTCGCCTCTCTCGTCTCGCCCGCGACCGCGCTGCAGCGCGGGCTGGAGCGGCTGGCGGAAACGGATGTCCGGGCTTCGCTCGCCTATGAAGCACGCGTGCGGGATTACCATGCCCGGCTGCGGGCCTGGCACTATCCGAACTTGTTCGAGGACCGTGACTTTTCGGTGAAAGACGCGGACGGCCTGCCCGCTTTCGACAGTGGAGATGCAACATAGGTCCGCCCTCGGATACTGCCGTCGACGCAGCGCGGCGTCTGGCCAAACGGTCGGGAACGCGCCTGACGCCGATCCGCGAACATATCTACCGCGCGCTAGTGGAATCGGGCCAACCGCTGGGCGCCTACGAACTGCTCGAAACCATGAAAGGCGTAGGGTCGCAGAAGCCGCCGACCGTCTACAGGACCCTCGATTGGCTGACGAAAATGGGCCTGGTCCGGCGCGTTGCCAGCCTGTCCAAATTCGTCGCCCGGCACGCTGGCGACGATTGTGACGACGTCGCCTATCTGCTCTGCCGCAATTGCGGACAGGCCCGGGTCGTCGACATCGCGCCGTTCGGCCAAGTCCTGAGCGAGACGGCGCAATCGTTGAATTTCAAGCAGGAAGACATCGTCATCGAAGTCACGGGACTTTGCGACCGCAAAGATTGCCGAGACCCTTTGAGTTAACAAGCCAGATCCATTCGGAGATCCATCATGAAATCGTCTGCCCTCACTGTCGACAAGATTGCCGTGACCTTGTCCGCCCTTTGCGTCGTGCATTGTCTGCTTCTGCCGATCCTGGCCACGACGCTGCCCCTGCTCGGACTGTGGGCGGAGAATGAATGGGTTCACAAGGCGTTCGTCCTCGCCGCATTGCCGCTATCTGCGGTCGCTTTCGTCAATCCGGTCCGGCTGCGCTTCGGATATGCGATGCGCGGCTTTGCGCTTCTGGGCGCGGCCCTGCTGGTCGCTGGCGCTTTCGCCGAAGCGCTACATGATTACGAAACCGTGCTGACCGTCGTCGGCGCATCGTGTCTCGCGGCCGCCCATCTGACGCGGATCCGGATGCGGTCCCATGTGCACCTACGCCGCTAGGTCCTCGCCGCTGGAGTGACCGAATTTTGACATTCCAGCCTATTCCGCCTATATGGGTTATGTGAAATATGTTCTGAGAACCTGTTTGATCCTTTGCGCCTGTGCCGTCGCCATGCCTGCGGCGGCCTGCGATATGCATGGTCCCAACGGGATGTTCTGGACGTCGAGCTCCAGCTGGATGAATTTCTCGCCGCGAAGCACTGCCGTGGACCCGGCATTCCATGACAATGTGACGGATCCGGAAATCAAGACATTCACCGCGCCCGAGCGCAAGAAGCCCAGCTTTTCCAACGCCGCCGACCGGGCGTCCCGCACGGCAATGGCGCTGCGTCTGATGCGATCCGGGCCTGACAATGCCGACCGGCCGGATGACGCCGTAACTGATGCCCCCGAGCTCGCCCTAGAAACGGACGCTCAACCCGTCCGCGAGGCTACGCCGTAACGCCAGAAGCGCCGGGATAAGCCCCAGGCAAGCCGCCACGCCCGTCACGACGGCGATCACCCCCAGATCGTAGAGACCCGGTACGCGGGCGATCCCGCCCATGTTGAACCGCGCTTCCAGAAGCGGGCGGAACAGGGCCAGTCCGCCATAGAGCAGGGCGATGCCGAGCCCGGCGCCGATCATGGCCAGCAATGACGCTTCGCTGACCAGCAGCGCAACGATATGGCGCCCCTTCGCCCCGACGGAGCGCAGGATCGCCATCTCCCGTCGCCGTTCGTTCAAGCTGGTCAGGATCGACGTCAGGATGCCGATCAGCCCGACCGCCACGACGAAACCCGCGATCGCCGCCAGGGCGCGTTCCACGACCGAAACGATGTTCCAGAGCTGGCTCAATGCCACGCCGGGAATGACCGCCTGCAACGGCTCGCTGGCGTAGCGGTTGAGGTCGCGCTGCAATCGCAGCGTCTGCACGCGCGACTTCGCCCCGACCAGGATCGCGGTGATCGATTCCGGCGTCAGCCGCATCTGCCGCAACCGTTCGGGCGTCGCCAACCGGCTCATCGGCGTCGGCGTGCCGTCCTGCCAGCCCATATGGATGGCTTCGATCGCGCCGAGGCTGACGTAAAGCGACCGGTCGACCGGCGTCCCTGTCGGCGCCAGCACGCCGGTCACGCGGAACGGCTTGTCGTCATGATTGACGAAGCTAGTCGCGCCGAGCCCGTGCGACAGGGTCAGGGTCGTGCCGACGCGGTAATCCAGTTCCCGCGCGACCTGCGCGCCCAGCACGACGTCGAACAGATCGTCGAACAGCACCCCGTCCGCCAACGCGATTTCCTGCGAACGGCCATAGCGGTAATGGGCGAAATAAGCGTCCGTCGTGCCGACCACGCGGTAGCCGCGGTGCGAGTCGCCGAGGCTGATCGGTACGGTCCAGCCGACATCCGGCCGGGCCGCGATTTCCTCATAGGTTGCCCAAGTGACGTTATTGGTCGGGTTGCCGATCTGGAAGACGGAATAGAGCACGAGATTGATCGGACTGGAGCGCGCGCCGACGATCAGGTCGGTCTCGGTGATGGTGCGCTCGAAGCTCGTCCGCGCACCTTGGCGAATGGATTCGACGGCCGCGAACAGCATGACGGCCGTCGCGATCGACAAGATCGTCAGCAAGGCCGTCATGCGCCGTGCCCAGAGCGAGCGCAGGGCCAGTCGGATGATGGTGAACCCGCTCACGCCGCCTGCGCCTTCTCTGGTCCGGTCAGTTCCGCCATGTCTACGGCCCGGTCGAAATGTCCGGCCAGGGTGGCGTCGTGGCTGACGAAAAGAAGGCTGGAACCGAAGCGCTTTCGCTGCGCATCGAGCAGGGTGATGAAACGGTCGCGATTGTCATGGTCCAAAGCCGAGGTCGGCTCGTCGGCGACGATCAGGTCAGGCCCGCCGATCAGGGCGCGCGCCACCGCGACCCGTTGCTGTTGCCCGACGCTGAGTTCGCTGACCGGCCGGTCGAGCTCCCGGTCCGTCAGGCCCAGCGCGGTCACGAGCTTGCGCGCGGCCGTGTCCGGGCTCATGTCCAGACGGCGTCTGCGGCGGGCGGAAAACCGGCAGGGCAGAGCGGCATTGCCGAGCACAGACAGATAGGGCAGCAGGTTGAACTGCTGGAAGATGATGCCGAGATGATCGACCCGCGCCGCATCGCGCTTGGCACCGGACAGGGTCGTGAGATCGGTTCCGCACAGCGATATCCGGCCCGAACGCGGCACGAGTATGCCGCCGATCAGGCCCAGCAGCGTGCTCTTGCCCGTGCCGGAGGCCCCGCGCAGGAACACGCTTTCACCCGGCGCGACGCAAAAGCGGTCGATATCGATCAGCGTGTCGCCCGGAGCGTAGCCGAAAGTGACGTCCTGCAACGACAGGACGGGCTCAGCACTCATGAGGTTCAGTATTCATAGGGCTCGAGCGAGGCCAACTTCAGCTCATAGGCGCTATTGGCCATGTCCGTGTCGAACCGGCCCGTCTTCATCTCGCCTTCCAGCCAGACGGGTTCGTAGATGTCAGGGATCTGGGCCGGCGGTTCGGCCGTGACGAAAACGATCTGATTGGGCGGCGGCGGCGGCGAATGCAGGCAGGCGCCGAAGTAAGGCACGAGCAGAAACTCGCGGTGCTCGGCATCGACGCTGAAATCCAGCGGCACGATATAGCCGGGCAGGCGCACTTGCATGCCGTCCAGATCATCGACCACGTTGAACGTGCCGATCTGCGTCATCGTGTCCAAGTCGCTGCCTTCGTCGATGGCTGTCAGGTCGAATTCCTCGGCCTCCTCCAGCATGGAGGATAGCGGCGCTTGGGTCGCGGCCATGCGCGCCTCGAGTTCGGCGAAGAAATCGGCATAGAGCTCGGCCAGCTTCTCCTCTTCGCCCGCCGGCATCAGGTCTTCCCACGCCAGGACGGTCGCGCCGTCCTCGGAGGCGACTGGTTCGTCTCCGGCGTCGTTCTCGGTCCCGGCATCGGTCCGGCTCGCCGGGCGTGTGGCGGTCGCTTCCGGGGACACGGTTTCGTCGGCGCGCTGCACGGCTTCCGAATTGGCCGTTTCGACGACACGCTCCAGCGGCGTGTCGTCCTCGACCACCGCGTCGCTCTCGGCGCAGGCCGCCAGCATGAGAAGGGCCGCGCCCGTCAGAAGGAGTCGTGTGTTCATGGCCTATCCGTCCAGGGCGATGCGCCGTTCGTCGCGCGTGACAGTCCGGCTCGTCTGTCGCGACGGGCCGAGATAGACAAGGTCCAATTCGGTCAGCTCCTCGAATGCGGCGAAGAGCTCCAATTCCAGCATGCCAAGCCGGTCCGGTCGTTCGCACACGAACTGATAGCTCAGCAATGCGTCGCGGTGGGCGTGTTCGTGATCGTGATCGTGATCGTGATCGGCCTCATCTTCATGATCATGATCCGTCGCGTCGTCATGGTGGTGACCATGGTCCGTGTCATGTTCGTGATCCGCATCATGCGTCTCGTCATGATCGTGATCGTGATCCGCATCATCATGGCCTGTTTGCGCGAACAGATCGACACGCTGTGCGGGCTGCGCCGTGCATCCGGCCTCCGCATCGAACCGGAACAGGGTTTCGGGTCGGGCCAATATCTCTTGGGCCTCACGGACGGCGGCGTGCTGCGCCTCGGTTTCGGGCGCATGTTCGAAGCCCAGCAGGTTATGGAGCGGCGTTTCGAGCTCGATGGCCAGGTTGCGGCCGTCCAGCGCCAGCGCCAGCGAGGCGAGTCCGTGAACATGGCTGTCGGCTTGCCGGATTTCGGGCTCGGACGGCTCGGCCGCTTGCGGATCGGGCCGGACTTCCGGCGCAGGCTCGGACGCCTCCGTCGCCACGGGATCGGTTTGTGAAGCATCCGCCGGAACCTCCCTTTCGGCGGCGTCCGAACAACCCGCCAACAAGAGAACCAACCCCGTCGCCGACAGGGCGCGCGCCCTCCCTTGCCAACGATCCATCCACCATAAATCCATATCCATGTTACGGAGTTACGACGCCGCAGCGTTCTGTGCAATACAGGGAGTCAGATTTCCGGATGGTGCGGGTGAGAGGACTTGAACCTCCACGCTCGATGAGCACCAGAACCTAAATCTGGCGTGTCTACCAATTCCACCACACCCGCACGGTGCGTCGGCGCGCGCGCTTAGTCCGAAGGGAGCGGAGCCGTCAACGGGGGGCGTCAGCTCTTTCGCGCGGTCATCGGCGCGCGGTTGAGCGCCCAGTAGCGCGCCGCCAGACCCGACAGCATGTTGGACACGGCGATGCCGACGAAGGCGCCGAACAGACCGTAGGTCCAGGCACCGATCGCGACGAGCGGGGCATAGAGAATGAGCGATCGGAGGAAGGTGAAGACGAAACCGTATTTCGGCCGCCCCAACGCGTTGAAGCCCGCCGCCGTGACGAAGACGAAGCCGTAGGCGAAGACCGTGACGGGCACGATGTAGAAATAGGGCACCGCCATCTCGATCAGGGCCGGGTCGTTGGAGAATAGCGACAGGAGCGGCCGGGCCGCCAAAGCCAGCACGACGGCCATCAACGTGCTCCAGATGAGGCAGATCTTGTAAGAGACGCCAAACGCTTCGCGCACCCGGTCGGTCCGTCCCGCGCCGCCGTTCTGGCCCGTGACGGACCCGATGCAGGCCGACAGGGCGTAGAGCAGCCCGACCGACAATAGTTCCAGCCGCGAGGCGAGGCTGAACGCGGCCAGCCCGACTTCGGAAGTCAGGCGCGTGACGGCCACAGTCGCGAAGAACGTGCCGACCGGCACGATGATGTTCGTGCCCATGGCCGGGACACCGACCGCCGCGATCGTCGCCCAGGCATGGCGCAACGTGGCGATCGTGATCCCTCTGAAATGCACCGCATCGCGCACGAAGCGCACCAGATAGAGCCCGTACAGGGCCGCGACGCCGTTGCCGATCACGGTGGCCAGAGCCGCGCCCGCCACCTCCATGCGCGGAAACGGCCCGATGCCGAAAATCAGGAACGGATCGATCGCCATGTTCAGAAGCGCGCCCAGGATCATGATCGAGGACGGCAGCAACGCTTCGCCGTGGGCGCGCAGCGTATTGTTGCACATGGACGCGACCGAAACGATCACCAGACCAGGCAGAGAGATCGCCAGATAGGACAGCGCGCCCGCGCGCACGTCTCCGCTCGCCCCCATCAGCCGCGTCACGCTCGGCACGGCGAGGATCATCAGCGTGACCAGCACGCTCATCACCAGCAACCCGAACAGGATCGCGGCCGCGCCGTGGCGCTGCGCACGATCGGTTTCGCCCTCGCCCAATGCGCGGCTGATCGCGCTCATCGTGCCGGCGCCGAGTCCGATATTGGCGCTGTTGCCGATGAAGGTCAGCGGGAAGGCGATCCCCAGCGCGGCCAGCGCGATGGTCCCGGCCTTGGGATTTTCCTCCCCGCCGAGATTGCCGAGGAAGAAACTGTCCACCAGTCCGGTGCTGATCAGGGCGATCACGGCCAGGCTGAACGGGCCGAGCATGCGCAATATGTGGCCCTGGATCGAGCCTTGGGTCAGGTCCACCCGGGCGCCTGATCGCTTGGCGGCAACGTCCGGACCTGCGCCCGCCGCCGGTTTCGTGCCGGTCGTCGCCTCTGTCGGTGTGGAAGAATTCACGCCCCGGCATGCACCGAAAGCGTATCCGGCGATAGCCATTCCGCGTGACAAAGCCGTGAGCGGCCTGGCGGCCGCAATCCGCTCCTGAGCCTGCCCCCGCAACCTGCAAGGGACAGGCGCGTTGTTATGGGCGGACACATTGCAGGAACGTTCCGGGGCAGGAACGTTCCGGGGACGGCCCGCGCGAAGACAAGGCGGCACGCATGGATCGACTCGACAAGAACGAACGCGGCAGAGACCGGTCCGGCACGGACGAAGAACACCCCGTAGAAGGCATCCCGGTCATGGGCGCGGGCCACATCACCTCGCGCGAACAGTTGATCGGCATGCTGGGCGAGGCCGCGGAAGTCGAACACACGCTGATGTGCACCTATCTCTATGCGGCCTTCTCGCTGAAGACGGAGGAAGCGGACGGGCTGACGGCGCGGCAGCTGGACGCCGTGCGGCGCTGGCGCGCCTCGATCATCCGCGTCGCGGTCGAGGAGATGAGCCACCTGGCCATCGTCGCCAACCTGTCGGTCGCGGTCGGGGGCCCGGCCCATTTCAACCGGCTGAACTTCCCCATCGCGCCGGGCCCTCTGCCCGCCGCCATGTGCGTGCGCCTGGCCCGGTTCACGCCGGACACGCTGCAGCATTTCATCTTCCTGGAACGTCCGCTCGACAGCGACGAGCCCGATGGGGAAGGTTTTGGCGGCGACCGCGACTATGAACGCGGTCCCCTGCCCGAAACGCAGCTCATGCCCGTGACCTATGATTACGAAACGGTCGGCGAGCTGTACGACACGATCGTGCGCAGTCTCGAGACGCTGCAGGAGCGCTACGGCGCCGGACATCTGTTCGTCGGCGACAAGTCGCGCCAGGTCGGCCCCGACATCACGCCTCTGCCCGGCTTGATGACGATCTGCAATCTCGATGATGCCAGACAGGCGGTCGAGATCATCAAGGAACAGGGGGAGGGCGCGGACCACCATACGGATAACAGCCATTTCGACCGCTTCTGCAAGATCCGCAGCGAATGGCGCGACCTGCTCGCCGACGATCCCGACTTCATCCCGGCACGTCCCGTCGCGGACAATCCCGTCATGCGGCGCCCGCCCACGCCCGACGGCAAGGTCTGGATCACCCATCACGACGCGGCGCAGGTGCTGGATCTGGCCAATGCGCTCTACGTGCAGCAGCTGCGCCTGCTGAGCCAGGCTTTCGGCCGTCCGGAAACGGGGCCGGGCGACCCGTACGAGAAGCGCGTCCTCGTCAATGCGGCGACCGACCTGATGCATGCCATGACCCCGGCGGCCGAAGCGCTGACCACGTATCCGGCCCATGACGGGGCGGACTGCCATGCGGGCATGAGCTTTGCCATGGTCCGGGGGTTGGCCCCGCTGCCGATGGGCACGGAATGGCAGGTGCTGAACTGCCGCTTCAACGAACTGGTCGAAGGCGGGGCGGCGATGCGCGGCCTGCATCCCAAGGTGGACCGCTCGCTCGACATGCTAGAGGGGGTCGCGCAGACGTTCGCGCGCCATGTCGCGATCATCTGCGGCGCAGATGCGGAGCGCGCGGCGTGAGCGGTCCCGATTACACCCCGGCCATCGAGCGCATCGTCGGCGAGGGCACGGAGCGCATCGAGGGCGAGGACGTCGTCCTGTGGTTCGACGGATCGCGCTGCATCCATGCCCGCTACTGCGTGACGGGCGCGCCGAAGACCTTCCTCGCCAATGTCGAGGGCGACTGGCTCTATCCCGACAAGACCGACGCCGAACATCTCGTCCACATCGCCAAGCAATGTCCGTCCGGCGCGATCCAGATCGAACGGCGCGACGACGGCCCCGACGAGGTGCCGCCGCAGGTCAATACGGCCCGCATCTATGAAAACGGCCCCTATGCCGTGAACGCCGAAATCATTCTGGACGGCCAGCCCGCCGGGACGCGGCGCGTGCTGTGCCGCTGCGGGCTCAGTTCCGAGAAGCCCTATTGCGACGGCTCGCATAAAGGCGACGCAGAGGGCGGCGTGGAGCCGTTCGCCGCATCCGGCGAACCGGTAACGCGCGACATGACCGCGCTGGACGTGCGCGGCGGACCGCTGCGCATCGATCCGCAAATGGACGGTCCGCTGATGGTGTCCGGCCCGCTGGAGATCCTCACGGGCACGGGCCGCGGCGTGGAACGGACGCAGACCTGCCGCCTGTGCCGCTGCGGGGCGAGCGCCAACAAACCCTTCTGCGATGGCAGTCATGCGCGCATCGGCTTCCGCACGGAGCCGCCGCAGCGATTCTGATGGCCCGTCATCCGACCCGGCATCTTACCGTCATCGGCGACATTCACGGCGAAGCGGACCTGCTTGATAGGCTGCTTGCGCGGATCGACGACGATTTCGGGTCAGATGACGATGGCCTGGATGACGACAGCCATGACGACGACAGCCGAGGCGACGAGCTCGTCTTCATCGGCGACCTGGTCGACCGGGGCCATGACAATCGCGGCGTTGTCGAAACCGTGCGCGCCTTGGTCAGGGCGGGCCGCGCGACCTGTCTGATGGGCAATCACGAACTGAACGCCGTGCTGTTCCACACGCGCGGACCGGACGGCGCCCCCCTGCGCGAGCATTCTGCCAAGACATTTGCACAGCACGCGGCCTTCCTGCGCGACTATCCGGTCGGCGCGCCGGAAACGGCCGATGTGATCGGCTGGTTCGCGCGCCTGCCGCTCTTTCACGAGACGCACGGCCTCCGCCTCGTCCATGCCGAATGGCACGCTGGCACGATCGACTATTTGCGCGGCATCTGCGACCGCGAAGGCCGCCTGCCGCCGGACTGGACGGACCGCTGGCCGCGCGACGCCGCCTTGCGCGCGGCGGTCGAACGCGTGACCAAGGGCACGCGCTTCCCCCTGCCGGAGGGCCGGACCTATACGGACAAGACCGGCTTTATCCGCGACACGGCGCGCCTGGCCTGGTGGGACGCGGCCGGGGCGTCCGACCTCGCCGCGCAGATCGCCGGGCCGTCCGACCGCAAGGCTTTGGGCGATGGCGTCCCACCCCTCGACACGGACGCCGCCTATCCGGCGGACGCGCCGACGGTCGTCTTCGGCCATTACGGCCTGGACGACGACACCCCCTACCGCGCCCCCAACGTCGTCTGCACCGACTTCACCCGCCGCGCCGGCGGACCGCTGACGGCATGGCGAACGGATGGGAGGTGGGTGCAGGTCAGATAAGATGGGCTCTTTAAATTTGCGTCCTGCATGCGCGTCTGAGACCGACGCAGCCGGTCGTCGCAAAGCTCGTCGGCCCGACGTTCGTCCCAAAGGACGATAAAGGGAACACTGCGCCGAAAGCTCAAACGGCCGTTCGCCCATCCAATATCCCCACAATCCTCATTCCGGGCTTGATCCGGGATCCATCTCCCAACGGTTCCAGCCAGCCCGACCGTCCCGTAGTGGACCCCAGGTCGAACCCGGCGATGAAGATCCTGAAAACGGACTGTCGGTCGCAAAAGCGGGTGGCGGAAATACAGTGATGTGGCGTCGGAGAGCCATGGTTGGAGTCGCGTGACAGGAGAAGCGAGTCGTCCCGGCCGACGCCCCTGCGACCGGTCCGCCCGATAACGGCAAGCACGGTCGGTCGGCCTGTCGACCCAACTTGGCGGTCGTTCCGAAACAATTCCTCCGGTCCAGCCGTATCCATCCCATGACCGATACCTCCCCCTCCATCGTCTGGTTCCGCGACGACCGCCGCCTGTCCGATCATCCGGCGCTGCACGCCGCGGTCGAGCGCGGCGGGCCGCTGGTGCTGCTGTTCGTGCTCGAAGACGATGCGGACCGGGTCCATGGCGGCGCGCGAGGGGTCTGGCTGCATCATTCCCTGGCCGCGCTGGCTGCGGACATCGAAGACCGCGGCGGGCGGCTGGCCCTGCGCCGGGGACCGGCGGCAGACGTGATCGACGCGCTGGTCGAGGAGACGGGCGCGGGCGCGCTGTTCTTCAACCGCCGCTACCATGAACCCGACCGCAAGCGCGAGGCGGCCATACAGGAACGTTTGCGAGAACGCGGCCTGAGCGTTGAGAGCTTCAAGGGCAATCTCCTGGTCGAGCCGTGGGAGGTGGAAACCAAATCCGGCACGCCCTACCGCGTCTTCACCCCGTTCTGGCGCCGGGCCAAGGAGGGGATGGATGTGGGCGAACCGCTGCCTGCGCCCGATCGGCTCGACAGTGTCGGCGGCAATCTCGGCTCGGATGATCTGGACGATTGGGAACTGCTGCCGACCGATCCGGATTGGGGGTCCAAGATGATGGACCACCATACGCCCGGCGAGGCGGGCGCGAAGGCTCGGCTGGCGGATTTCCTGGACGGGCCGATCGAGGACTACGCCAAGGGGCGCGACCGGCCGGACAAGGACCTGACTTCGAAACTGTCGCCGCACTTCGCGCATGGGGAAATCAGCCCGCGCGCCGTCTGGGACGCCTGCAAGGACAATGAATACACGTCGCGCAAATTCCTGACGGAGATCGGCTGGCGCGAATTCTCCTACACGCTGCTCTACTACAACCCGCAACTGGCGACGCGGAACTTCGCCGACGGTTATGACGCGATGGCCTGGGATCACGACGAACAGGCATTCGAGGCGTGGACGAAAGGCCGGACCGGCTATCCCTTCGTCGATGCCGGGATGCGCCAGCTCTGGGCGACGGGCTGGATGCACAACCGGGTGCGCATGGTGGTGGCGAGCTTCCTGATCAAGCATCTCATGATCGATTGGCGCGACGGGGAGGACTGGTTCTGGGATACGCTGCTGGAAGCGGACCTCGCCTCCAACGCCGCGTCCTGGCAATGGGTGGCGGGCACGGGGGCGGATGCCGCGCCCTATTTCCGTGTTTTCAACCCGTTCGGCCAAGGCGAGAAGTTCGACCCGAACGGCGACTATGTCCGGCGCTGGGTACCGGAGCTGAAAGATCTGCCGGATGCGTACATCCATCAGCCCTGGATGGCGCCCGAAGACGTTCTGGCCGACGCCGGCGTGAGTCTGGGAGAGACCTATCCGGAGCCGATCGTGGAGCACGGCGCAGCGCGCGAGCGCGTCCTGGCCGCCTATAAGGAGGCCCGCGCGGCAGCGTGAGGACAGACGGTCGCGAACGCTTCACTCGAGTCTCACCGCAACTTCTTGGAACCGTTTCCCGCCCGATCCCATAGTATCATCATGACACACCGCCCCCTGTTCGCCGCCTTTGTCGTCTTGACCCTTGCCGCCGCCTGCGCCGAAGCGCCGAGCCGCGTCCAGACGGACGGCGAACAGACGGAACCGCGCTCCGAACCCAAGACCATGGTCGCGGCGGCCGTGGAAGGTCCGCAAGCGCCCTATCTGTCGGACGCGCCGGACGGTCTGGCCACGGCGATCTTCGCCGGGGGCTGTTTCTGGTGCGTGGAGAAGGATTTCGAAGTCCTGCCGGGCGTGCTCGAGGTCGTGTCCGGCTATACGGGCGGGCAATTGGCCGATCCGGACTACAAGACCGTCAGCAATACGGAGACCGGTCATTACGAAGCGGCCGAAGTGCTCTACGATCCGGCGCAGGTCAGCTACCAGCAGCTGCTCGACTATTATTGGACGACGGTCGATCCGACCGATCCGGACGGACAGTTCTGCGACACCGGATCGTCCTACCGCACGGCCGTCTTCGCCACGCCCGAACAGCGGGAGACGGCCGAGGCCAGCCTGGCGCGGTTGCAGGAAACAAAACCGTTCGACGAAGATATCGTCACACCCGTGCTGAGCGCCGTGACCTTCTACGACGCCGAAGACTATCACCAGGATTATTACAAGAAGAACCCCATCCGCTACCGCGCCTACCGGCTCGGCTGCCGCCGCGATGCGACGCTGAAGCGCCTATGGGGCGATGCCGCTCACGGAGGCAAGTGAAGGGACGAGCCGAAGGCGGCAAAGAGACCGCCCTAGTCGCGCCAGGCCGGGCCGCGATAGCCCGACACGGCATAGGCCGTGAGACGGCGCACCCGGCCGCCTCCCAGCTCGATTTCGATTTCGCCCAGCCGTTCGGTCCGATCGAAGTCGCGCTCGAAATAGGGCGCGTAGGTCTCGAAATGGGAGATCAGCAGAACGGGCCGGTCGTCCGCCGCCGCCGCTTTCAGGGGCAAGGCGGATGTCAGCTCCGCATGGCTGTTCAGACGCGGTTCGTAACGCCACATGCGCAGCGGCGCGGTCGCCTCGATGTCGTAATAGATCAGGTTGTAGAACAGCAGGCGATTGTCCACGGCAATGGCCGCATAGTCGCCCCTTTCGTGAAGATCGCGCACGGCCACGACGGTTTGCGGCCAGCCGCGCAGGCGCTTGACGGCGTTGGCCAACCCGACCTGGTCCACGAGGGCCGGCGATATCAGAATCATCGCACCGATCGTGCCGACGGCGAAATTCAGGGCGACGCCGATCATCAGCCAGCGTTGCGCCACGCGCCATTGCACCGCCCAGCCCGCAAGCAGGACCGGCGCGCTGGCATAGGCGGCGGCGGCCCAGTTGGCGTTGGCGCGGCTGAGCAGGGCCTGGACGCAGATGACCAGCAAAGGCGTCAGGACGAGGATGATCAGCCACGGTTCGAACCCGTCGCGCCGTGCGCGCCGTCGCCATTGCCAGAGTGCGACGAGCAGCAGCAGGAACGTCACCGGTCCGAATACGCCGAATTGGCCAAGCAGAAATTCGCCCAACTCGGCCAGATCGAACTGCAACCCGTCCTGCATGTTGGCATTGTCCGATGTATGGACCAGCGTGGCGAAATCGTTGCGCGCGTTCCACAAGAGGTTCGGCGCGAGGAGGGCGGCGGCCACAAGTGCGGCCGAAACGCCTTTGGGGCCGAGCATTGCCTGCCGTGTCCGCCGGTCGAAGATCAGCGCCAGGCCGAAGGCGGGCAGCACGTAGATCATGGCGTATTTGGCCAGCAGTCCCAGCCCCAGAGCGGCTCCGAGACCGATGGCCCAGCCCCATCCGGCCTCGTCGCGCAGCCGGACCCAGGCGTGGACGAACAGTGCCACGAACAGCAGCAGCGCCGCGTCCGTGCTGATCAGCGCCGACGACAGGGCGACACCTGGCATCAGCGCGTAGAGCGCAGCCGCCCACCATCCCGCCTTGGCGCTGTAGAGCCTCCGCGCCGTCAGGAAGACGATCGCCGCCGTGCCCGCATGCAGGATGGGCGAAGCCAGCCGGACCGCCCATTCCGCATCGCCGAACAGGGTGGTCGTCGTCCAGATGATCCAAGCGATCATGGGCGGCTTCGAATAGTAACCGAAAGCCGGATCCTGCGCCCACGTCCAATATTGCGCCTCGTCCCCGTGCAGGCCCGATGGGCTCAACAACAGCAGGGCGATGCGGAACATCAGCAAACCGGCGATCAGGCCCGCTGCCCAGGCGCCGTAACGCCGCTCCGGAATGGACGCCCCCTCGCTCATGGCTTCGGGCTACGGGGTCGTTTGCATAAAATAAACTTAATTTCGCTGCATGTTGGTGCGATGATGTGTCTAGATATGCGTCCATGACGCCCTCACGACCCGATAGGACGAGCGACCCGTGCGACCGGCATGTGCTGGTCTTCGATTCCGGCGTGGGCGGCCTGTCCGTCAGTGCGGCCATCCGGGCGCGCCTGCCGGACGTGGCCCAGACCTATCTGGCCGACGATGCGTTCCGTCCTTATGGCGACAAGACCGAGGCGCAGCTGCATGCGCGCATCCCGTCCCTGCTTGGTACCCTCTGCGCCCGTATAGAGCCGGATCTGGTGGTCGTGGCGTGCAACACGGCTTCGACCACGGCACTGCCCGCGATCCGCGCGGCGCTGGACATGCCGGTCGTCGGCGTGGTGCCGGCGATCAAGCCGGCGGCCGCGGGATTATGCACAGGGAGCGCAGAAGGCGCAGGTGGCATCGGCGTGCTGGGAACGCCGGGCACGGTGCGGCGCGCCTATGTCGATGCGCTGATCGACCGTTATGCCAGCCATTGCGCGGTGCGCCTGCGCGGCTCGGTCGCGCTGGTCGAGGAAGCCGAGCGCAAATTGCGCGGCCAGGCCGCCGACCCGGCGGTGATCGCCGCGGAGATCGCGCCGCTGTTTCGGGGTTCGCCGATCAGCGCGGTCGTGCTCGCCTGTACGCATTTCCCGCTGCTGCGGGACGAACTCGTCGCGGCCGCGCCCTATCCGGTGGACTGGATCGACAGCGGCGACGCCGTGGCCCGACGGGTGGACAGCCTGCTGTCCGGCATGAACGCGCCGCGCCGCGTGCCGTCGATCGACGGCACGGCGTGGCTGACGGCGCCGAACACGGATGCGGCGCGGGCGGCTGCCTTCGCGGATTACGGATTCCCGCGGCTTCGGGCTCTCGATTGGCCTTGAATCGCTCAATCGGGTCTTGAAGAGTCCCATCGGGACGGGCCGACGTGACGTTCCCCGTTGACCAGCGCGCAATCGCGGCTAAAGCCCTGTCCCGCGCGCCGGTGTGGTGGAATTGGTAGACACGCGGGATTCAAAATCCCGTGTCCCTGGGACGTGTCGGTTCGAGTCCGACCACCGGTACGCGTATCGCAATCCGTCCTACAGGCGGGATCCTCAGACCAAGGATCGAAAATCGCGATGCGCCAGAGCCGATTGGCGGCCTGCACGCCGTTATCGATCCACCGTCACCGTGCTCTCGAACCCGTCGGGCTTGAGCGCCAGCACCGAACAGTCGATCGATCCCAGTATCGTCTCGGCCGTATTGCCGATCAGGAAGCCCGGCACGCCGACGCGGCCGACCGTGCCCATGACGATCAGATCGGACTGCATGCCCTGCACCATTTCGGGGATTTCCACCCGGGCGCGGCCCTTGACCACGTGAGTCGTGATACGGTCCGTATCGAAGATCGGCAGGTCCAGCCGTTTGCCGCCATCCGCTACGGCCGCCTCTAGATGCTTTTCGGCCTCCGCGCGGCAGGTCTGCGAATAATCGGACAGGTTTTCCGGCGTCATCGGAATCCAACCTGCGACCATGGCGCCCTCTCCCGGCACGGTGAAGACGTTGACGATATCCAGGCGGCTGCCGTCCTGATCGGCGATGGTCGCCGCCATGTCCACGATCTTGGCGTTCAGTCCAGCCTTGACCTTGACGGAGGCTTCGTCGTCGTCCCGGTCGAAATCGATGGCGGCGAAGACGCGCTCGAACGGTTTGGTCTGCGAACGCTTCACGAGCAGCAGCGGACAAGGGCATTTTCGCAGCAGCTGCATTTCCTCGCTGACGAAGAGCCGTTTCAACGGTCCGCCGAATTCGCGGGCATGGGCGACGACGAGATCGTGATCGTAGAGCTGCACGCGCTTGATCACTTCCATATAGGCCCGCCCGTCCATCACTTCGCACACGGTCTTAATGTCGTCGGGCACGTTGGCGGCTAGCTCTTTCAGATGCGACAGACGCTTGGTGCGCAGGGCGTCGAAGGCTTCGGACAATTCGTCATGGAACCGCCCGGCGGACGCGGCGCTGATCATCGTTTCGATAATGGAGACGAGCGTCAGCACCCCGCCATTACGTTTCGTCAACGCAATCGCGCGCTCGAGACCGGTGCGGGGGTCATCCTCTTCGATGACGCAAAGAACGTTGGAAAACTGCCTCATGATTGACTCCTGGCAAATGCTTGTGGGGCGGGCTGCGGTGACCCCATCATGGCCGAAGACTTCGGCCACATGAAATCCAAACCTTGAATTGCAAGTATAGGCTGGGATTATGATCGGACCGTGACAGGGGTCACGACAGCGCGCGTGATGACAGCGCGTGCAACGGGGCCTCTTGAAGTCGCCCGGCGAGAGCGTTAGACACGCTGCACGCCCTCGCGACTGCTGTGCCCCGACGGACCGGCTTGCGGGCGCAAGCAATGAGTGCCCCCCTGTGAGTGCCACCCTGGACGTCTTCCGCCTCGCCACACCGGACGATGCCGCTGCAATCACCCGGTTCACCCGGTCCGCCGAAACCGGCCTGACGACCGTGCCGCGCAGCGCCGACCGCGTCGCCGGTTACATCGATGCCACGCATGCATTCCTGAGCGGGGACACGGACGCCAACCGCCTGCTCTTCGTGGTCGAACGGGGCGGCGCCGTCATGGGTATTTCCGGAATCATCCCGCGGCTCGGCCTCGACCGGCCTTTCTATTCGTTCAAGCGCTCGCGCCATGCACGCCGCTCTTCACAGCTGGATCTGCGCGTCGACTACGAAACCTTGCAGCTGACGACCGACTTCGACGGCTGGACCGAACTGGCCTCGATCTATCTTGCACCGGAAGCGCGCGGACGCGGCGTGGCGCGCCTGCTGTCGCTGGGCCGGCTCTGTTTCGTCGAAACCCATCGGGCGCTGTTCGCGGACAAGCTGATGGCCGACATTCGCGGCTGGGTGGACGAAGGCGGGGTCAGCCCGTTCTGGGAATATCTGACGAGCAAGTTCATCGCCACGGATTTCGACGTCGCCGACCGGCTGTCGGCCAGCGACGGACGCTTCATCATGGAATTGATGCCGTCCCTGCCGATCCTGATGAACCTGTTGCCGGATGCGGCGCGGATCTGCGTCGGCCGGCCTCACGACGTGTCGCGCGGGGCCATGAACCTGCTGATGGGCGCGGGCTTCGAGGACACCGAACTCTGCGACATCTTCGACGGCGGTCCAGCCATCCAGTGCCGCGCCGAGGAAACGCTGGTCGCGCGCACCGCCCGAACCCTGTCCTTCCATGGTAGCGGCACGCAACGTGTCCTGGCCTTCCGCGGCGAAGGCCCGGATTTCCGCGCGACGCTCAGCACCGGCGACATCGCGACCGGCGTTCTGGACGAAAGCGCCCGGGGCTTCGGGGCCGAACGCATCGCCCTGGCCGAAGAGAGAGCCGGCTGATGGTCCGCGAGACGAATTTCGATGGGTTGGTCGGCCCGACGCACAACTATGCGGGCCTCAGCCGGGGCAATATCGCTTCGGCTGCGCATAAGGGGCGCGTGTCGAACCCGCGCGCCGCCGCGCTCCAAGGTCTGGCCAAGATGGAACGATTGCTGGGTCTCGGCCTGCCGCAAGGGGTGATCCCCCCGCATGACGGTCCGCGCACCGGCGTCCTGCGCGCGCTGGGCTTCACCGGCACGGACGGCGATATCGTCGCGGCCGCCTACAAGGCCAATCCGGCGCTGCTCGCGAACGTCAGTTCGGCGTCGTCCATGTGGACCGCGAATGCGGCGACCGTTTCGCCCGCGCCCGATACGGCAGACGGACGCGTCCATTTCACGCCGGCCAACCTGATCTCCATGCCGCACCGTGCGCTGGAGCACGGCCTCACCACCCGCATGCTGCGCCGCATCTTCGCCGACGAGTCCCACTTCGCCGTCCATGACGCGCTGCCCATGAACCCGATGATGGGCGACGAAGGGGCCGCCAATCACAATCGCCTGTGCCGGAGGCACGGCGAGCCCGGACTGGAAGTCTTCGTCCATGGCCGCGCGGCGCTCAATCCCAGCCGTGACGATCCGCGATTCCCGGCGCGCCAGACCCTGGAAAGCGTCCAGGCGCTCGCACGGCGCCACGCGGTGAGCCACGCCCGTTTCCTGCGCCAGAACCCCGCCGCCATCGATGCAGGCGCGTTCCACAACGACGTGGTCTGCGTCGTGAACGAAGACACGATGCTCTATCACGCCCTGGCTTTCGAGAATCCGGACGCAATGGAGGCGGAACTGCGCAAGGCCTGCGAACCGCTCGGCTTCGCGCCGCGCTTCGCCCGCGCCGACATGCCCATTGGCGATGCGGTCGCATCCTATGTCTTCAATTCGCAGCTCGTGAGTTTGCCGGAGGGCGGCATGGCGATGATCCTGCCGACCGAGACGCAAGAGACGCCGAGCGCCAAAGCCTATGTGGACCGCCTGCTGGCCGACGGCATGATCGGCGATGCGCATTACCTCGATCTGCGCCAGTCCATGAGCAATGGCGGCGGACCGGCTTGCCTGCGCCTGCGCGTCGCCATGAGCGAGGACGCGATGAATGCCGTCCATCCGGGCGTGATCATGACGAAAGACAGGATCGACGCGCTGCGACGTGTCGTGACGGACCATTATCGCGACCGGCTGACGCTGGATGATATCGGCGATGCGGCTTTTCTGTCCGAAGTGCGCGGTGCGCTCGACGCGCTGAGCAGCGCGCTCGACTTGCCGAAACTGTATGATTTCCAGAACGAGGCTGCCTGATGCTGTCCGACCTGAATGCCGCCGATCACGCCGCGCTCGACCATGTCGCCACGCGCCAAGATGCGATGTTGGAGCGCGTGCTGGGGTGGGCCCGGATCAATACGGGCAGCTGGAATGCGGACGGGCTGAGGCGGCTTGCCCCGGACATTGCCGACGCCTTGCGCGAAACCGGGGCGGCGGTCGAAACCGTCGACGCCCCGCCGATCGAGAAGATCAACGCCAAGGGCGAGACCGACGCCTTCCACACCGGCCCGGTCCTGCGCGCCGTGCAGCGTCCGGACGCCCCCATCCAGATCGTGCTGACCGGCCATTACGACACGGTCTTTCCGCCCAAGACCTTCACCGACATCACCGAGATCGGCAATGGCAAGCTGAACGGGCCGGGCCTGGCCGACATGAAGGGCGGGATCACCGTCATGATCGAGGCGCTGAAAACCTTCGAGTCCGTGGGCGAAGCGCACGGCCAGAAGGACCGGCTCGGTTACACGGTCATTCTGACGCCGGACGAGGAAACGGGCAATTTCGCGTCCGACTCCTTCCTGCGCGAAGCCGCCGCCCAAGCGCATGTCGGCCTGACGTTCGAGCCCGCCATGGAAGACGGGGCTCTGGCCGGGGCGCGCAAGGGTTCGGGCATCTGGGACATCGTCTTTCGGGGCCGCTCCGCCCATGCCGGGCGAGAGCCGGAAAAAGGGCGCTCCGCCGTCTGGGCGGCGTGCGAGATGGCGCTGAAGGTCGAAGCGTTGATGGGCGTGCGCGACGGCGTCGTGTTCAATGTCGGCAGCGTGGACGGGGGCGCGGCCGTGAACATCGTGCCGGACAATGCGGTGCTGCGCGTCGGCAGCCGCGCGCCCGATCCGGACGCCGCCGAATGGGCCGAAGCCCAGATCATGGCGGCGCTGGAACAGACACTGCAGCGCGACGGCATAACGGCCCATGTGCATGGCGGTTTTTACCGACCGCCCAAGCCCCGCAACGCCGCGCAGGACCGGTTGATCGGCGAGGTGCGCGAAACGGCCAAGGGGATCGGGCTGGACCTGGTCTTCAAGGATACGGGCGGCGTGTGCGAGGGCAACAACGTCTTCGCTGCCGGGACGCCCAATATCGACACGTTGGGTGTTCGCGGCGGGCGCATTCATTCGGCGGAGGAATTCATGGTCGTGGACAGCCTGAGCGAACGGGCCGGGTTGACGACGTTGATCCTCAACCGCCTCGCCGACGGCCGCATGGACGGTCCCGCAATCAAGAGACTGATGTCGTGAAATCCACCAATCCAATCACAGGCGCGATCGTCTGGGAAGGCACGGCGGCTTCGGCGGCGGACGTGAATGCCGCCGTCTCGACGGCGCGCAAGGCGTTCCATGGCTTCTCCCTGACGCCCCTATCCGAACGCGTGGCGATGATGAAACGCTGGGCCGAGGCCGTTACGGTGCGCAAGGAGGAGATCGCCCGGGCCATATCGGACGAGATTGGCAAGCCGATGTGGGAAGCGCGTACGGAAGCCGGCGCAATGGCGGGCAAGGTCGCGCACAGCATTCGCGCTCAGGCGGAACGGGCAGGGTCGGCCGAGTCCGAGGCAATGAGCCTGCATCACCGTCCGCACGGCGTCATGGCCGTGTTCGGGCCGTTCAACTTTCCGGGCCATCTGCCCAACGGTCATATCGTCCCGGCGCTGCTGGCCGGGAACACGGTCGTGTTCAAGCCGAGCGAGCTCGCGCCGAGCTTGGGCCGGCTTTTCGTCGAACTCGGACAGGCCGCCGGTTTGCCCGACGGCGTGTTGAATGTCGTGCAGGGCGGGCGCGAGACGGGTGCGGCCTTGCTCGACGCCGACATCGATGGACTGCTTTTCACGGGCAGTGCGGCGACGGGAACATTCTTCCACAAGCATTTCGCCGGGCGGCCCAATGTCATTCTCGCGCTGGAAATGGGCGGCAACAATCCGCTGATCGTCCATGACGCAGCCGATGTGGACGCGGCCGCCGACATAGCGACGGTCTCCGCCTTCATTTCCGCCGGACAGCGCTGTTCCTGCGCGCGGCGTCTGATCCTGCCGACCGGCGCGTTCGGCGATGCCGTGCTGGACCGGATCGTCGCAAGGATCGACGAAATGAAGATAGGAACGCCGGACGAGGACGTCTTCATCGGGTCCGTCGTATCCAAGGATGCGGCGAAAGCCGCCATGGAGTTCGAAGCGAAACTGCGCGAGCGAGGCGGGCGCAGTTTGGTCGCCTTGGAACGCGACGGCGCTTTCCTGCGGCCGGGCCTGATGGACGTGACCTATGCTGACGCCCCGGACGAGGAGATCTTCGCCCCTTTCCTGCAGGTCCACCGCATCGACGGCATCGACGATCAGATCGCCAAGGCCAACGCCACGCGCTTCGGTCTGGCCGCCGGATTGGTCAGCGACGATGCAGAGCTGTGGAAGCGTGTCCGGCCGCGACTGCGCGCCGGGATCGCCAATTGGAACAAGCCGACGACGGGGGCCGCAAGTTCCATGCCGTTCGGCGGGCCTGGCCTGTCGGGCAATTTCCGCCCCGGTGCCTATTACGCAGCCGACTATTGCGCTTGGCCGCAAGCGAGCCAGATCGCGACCGATCCCATCAGCCCCTCCCTGCCGAACTTCTAGGCCGTTTCCGCAGCGTCCCGCGTCTGAAGCGGGAAATCGAGATACCAGCTGAAACCGCTGGAGCCGTTATCGATCGTCACCGTGCCCTGCATCTTCTGCTCCGGCACGGTCTTGAGCAGCACATGCGACAGCCCCTGCGGCATGTCCGCCTCCGGGCGGGGCGCGGACTCCGTCCAATGCAGCGTCAACCGGTCGGCGCCGATGCGTTGAGCCACCAGTTCGGCCTTGTGACCGGGCAAGGCCAGTTCGCCCAAGGCCAGCATCAGGGTCTCTGCATGCTCTGCCGGTATTCCGACGGGATCGAATTCGTAGCGTGTCAACTGACTCCGGTCGTCGATCGTCGCCTCGACCAGATCCTGTATGGGCACATCGAAGAACAGATAGCGGTAAGACAGCGAATGGCTGTCTCGGACGCGCGACAGGCGCCGCGACAGATGCGCGGCCTCATCCGGATCCGCCCGTGTGGCCAATGTCCGCATGATGGTGAAGCTGTTGCGCAGGCGGTGCGCCATGTCGTGGGCGATGTGATCGGCCGTGTCGGTTTCGCGTCGCCGCTCGGTCACGTCCACGGCCGTGACCAGGATGGCGTCGGGTTGTCCGTAAGGGGCAAACAGAGGTG
Organism: uncultured Algimonas sp.; assembly: GCF_947498175.1. GTDB lineage: Bacteria > Pseudomonadota > Alphaproteobacteria > Caulobacterales > Maricaulaceae > Litorimonas. Next base: position 38,050 of record NZ_CANMJB010000003.1, read on the forward strand.
TCAGTGTAAGGGCCATCACGCCCATGTCGCTATTCGGTTTGCGATAGAGCCGTTCTTCGGATGCGGGATGGCCGTTCTTCGCGCGGCCCAGCATGATCAGGATGGCGGCGCGCGACCCTTCCGAATAATCCCACCACGGACCGTGCTCGAAAGGCCGTCCGATCCAGTCGGTGCGGTCTTCCAGCGGTCCGCCCAGAGGCCCGAAATTGCATTCCAAAACCTGGCCGTCCTCGGACAGAAGACCGGCGAAGATCGGCAAGCTTGCCAGCAGGAGGCGCGTCTTGCGGACCGGTGAATGAAACGCGCTGGGGCGGACGACGGTCGGGCCGCTCATGCGTCGATGCCGTCAAAGTCGAAATCGTCCCCGTCCGGCACGGGCAGTTCGAAGGTCCAGCTCAACCCGTCTTCGAGATTGAGGAGATGGGATTTCCCGCCCGTGATCTGCGGGAACAGACGTTCGCCCAGAACGAGACCGAAACCGCGGCCCAGCGCGGCCGAGACGCGGGGGCCGCCATCCTCGATCCAGTGCAGCCGGAGAACCCGGCCCTGCGCGCTATCCAGGACGTCCGACTGGATGGACACGGATCCGCAATACGGCCCATCCGTGTCGCGCAAAGCCCCGTGACGACGGGCATTGTCGACCAATTCGGATAAAAGCAGCGTCATCAGCGGTACGGATGCAACGGGGACATTCCCGCCGTCCAGAAGCGTCTTCAGACGCGTCTTGCGCATGGCTGCGGGCACGGTCTCGAACGCCGTCGCGAGCAACGCATTCAGACCAAGACTCTGGATGTCGGGATCGCTGACGCTGTCGATGACCGATGCAAGTGCGTCCAACCGGTCCGAGAGCTTGTCCCGGTCCTGTTGCGGCCGGTCCGCCGATCGGAAATTCTCGATCACGGTCTGGGCGAGGCTGAGCATGGATTCGATGCGGGCATTGGCTTCGGTGAGACGCGACTTGGCGAACGGATCCTGCGGCGTCAGTCCGTTATCGTCGCAATCGATGAAGGTCACGGCCAGTTCGTCGACATGGCCTTTGCCGTCCCTGACCGGCGTCAGCGTCAGCAGGCCCCGGCCGTATATGTCGCTCGGCCCGGTTCGTTCCTTCAGGTAGGCCCGCTCGACCTGGACCCGTTCGCCCTTCGATGCCAGCTCGCAAAGATCGACGATTTGGGAAATGGAATCGTGGGAATAGGCGAAGCTCGGAACGGCCCAGAGAAACGATTCCGAAGTTTCCGGACGCGATTGGATGATATGCCCGTCGGGCGAGGTGAAGCCCGAAAAGACAGGCAGGGCGTCGATCAGACGCGAAAGCCTGCGGCGTTCGAGCTGTTCCTGTTCTGCGCGACTGTCCCTCTCATCGGGCACACGGGCTCCTTCACATTAGCGGTCTTCCCACCCAGACCTCTGTTCCGGCCAGGCCGCCTTGCCAAGGCGAGAACCCATACCGGGTCACCCCTATATGTGCGGATCCATAACGCGTTTTTCAATAAAGCGCGAACGATAACTCGCAGCAAACTTTAAAAAAGGTCTAAGCGGCTTGCGATCTCTTCGAAAGCGGGACGGTCAGCTGTTCGACTAGGTCTTCGCGCTTGTCCATGTCGAAGCGGCACGCGAAGTTCTGCTCGTCCAGGAAGGTCACGGATTGACGTCCCGTCTGGATCAGGTTTTCGGACTCCAAGGCCCGGAAGGCCCGGTTCACGGAGACGTTGGTCAGACCCAGAGTGCGGCCGATCTCTTCTTGGGTCAGCGGCAGAGGCAGGGTCCGCAGGGTGTTCGGATAGGTGCGCCTGCACCGGTGGAGCATGATGAAAAGGAAATAGGCGAGACGGTCCGGCGCCTTCATTTGACCGACAACGGCACTCATCATGCGCAAATTCATCATGTCCCGGACCAGCTCGTCATGGACGAACGCCTGCAGGACCGGATCCTGGCGCATGCAGTCACGGAACGCCTCTGCGGAAACGCTGATCAGCTCGCAAGGCGTGATGGTACCCACGTCTTCCATCCGGTTGGCACGTTCGAGCCAGGTCAGACCCAGCGCGTCACCGCGAATCCTCAGCGTGCTGATCGGCTTGATGCCGTACGACAGAACGGTCGACTCGTGGATCCACCCTTTGGCGACGAAATAGAGGCGTTGCATGGGCTCGCCGGCCCGGAAGATGGGTTCGCGCGCGCCCAGGTCGTGCAGGCGCAACGATACGGAGTCGATCCATGGGCGATGCCGGAGATTGGTCGGCAGAAGCGCTTGTAATTGCAGTTTCGCGTCGTCCATGAGGGTCCCGGTCGTTTCCGATCGACCGGCTGACCATGTCGAACGTGTTCGATAATCGATTTCGGACACGAGATATTATCGCAAGTTAATTTTACAAGTTGTTTTTGGTTTAAATTTCGAAACCTTGGTCGGCTGCGCTATCCACCGAGGCGGATAGTCCGGCTCATGCCGCGTCGTCTTGGGCGATGGCCCGGCTCAGCGCCTTGTCGCGATAGGGTTTTCGGATCAAGGCAAGAGGCTGGATGTCGCCCCACACGTCCGGGTCGACACGGTCGAGCGTGGCGGATACGAAAACGCAACCGATACCGAAACGTTTCCGGATCTCCCGCGCCGCGTCGATTCCGGTCTGCTTGCCGAGCAGTCCGATATCCATGACGACCACGTCGGGCTTCAATTCGCCGGTGAGCGCGACCGCCTCGGCCGCGACGCCGCATTGGCCGATGACGACATGATTGCCGGACTCGATTTCCGACACGAGATCATAAGCGATCAACGGCTCGTCTTCGACCACGAGAACGCGTTTGCCGACCGGGCTTTTGCTCTCAATGTCTTCAAGGGGCAGTGTCATCATCTTTTCGCTTCGTCAGAGCATTTGCCATAGCGCAAAATGCAAAACTGTTCCAGTCGGGTTTTAACCATTTAAAACTGAAACAAGTGGTTAAGCAATCACCGTTCCGTATTACCTGTGAGTGTATCACAAAACCATGCGGAATGTCTCGGAACGGTCACATAGGCGACTTCCCACCTACCGGATGCGAATGCACAGCTTTTAGAGAAGCTATAAACCCCAACGAATTCGGAGGTTTCGGCAATGTCGAACCTTTGACGACCCTTACTACGAACCGATCTCGTCTAGATGAAACCTTGATGCATTATAAGAATAAATTCCTTGAATGAGCTACGTGTTCTTCCTATGTTCTATTTCTGGATACGGGAATCGACATGACCAAACGTTACATCAATGTTGCCTACAAGGACCGCGAGATGGCCAAGCGGTTGGGCGCGCGCTGGGACGCCTCCGTCAGGCGTTGGTACTGTCCGCCCGGATCGGCTCTGGCCAAGGTCTATAGCTGGCGAAAGTCGTCCGGCGGTTCCGCGCTGGACTTGCCTGTCGCCGCCATGGGCGTCAGGGCGCCTTCGGCAACGGGCGGGCACACTTCCAGCGACCAGCTTTCCTTGCTGGGATAGGCTCGGATCAGAACGAAGGTTGATTTGGGGGAGTCACCCCGACGGAGCTTTTTCCGCCCCTATGGAAGCCAGTCCGTCTGCATCGTCGCATAGCGGTTTCTGAAATCGCAGAGTCGCGTCAGCGCCGATATGTCGATCAAGTTCACGGTTTTATTCTCCACGCGTAGAAGCCCGGCCTCTTCCATCGCCGTGACGGCGCGCGACACGCTGACATTGGTCAGTCCGACCATGTCGCCTATTTCCTGCTGATTGAGCGGCATATGGTAACTGCCTTCGGTCGACGCGGCGCCAAGCCTGACCCGGGCGTTCAATTCCAGAAACAGGTAGCCGACGCGCGCCCGAGCGCTCATCCGGGAGAATATCCGCAACCGGTCGATCAGGACCGTTTGCTCGCGCAGGGCTATGGTCAACAACAAGGCGGCCAGACGCGGGCAATTCTTGAAGATCGACCCCAGACCGTTCTTCGGAAACGGGCAGAGAGAGCCCTTTTCGACCGCGTAGAGATTGGTCGTGCGTTCGGGCAAGGCGACGTCCGGAAAGCCGATGACGTCGCCCGGAAGATAGATGTTGACGATCTGGCGGCGCCCGTCGGGCGTGTCGATATAGTTGAACAGCCAGCCTTGCTGGACGATGTAGAGGTCCTGGTTCTCATCCATCGTCGAAAACACGGTTTCGTCTTTTCCGAAGGAGCGGTCCGACGATTGGAGTTCGCGAAGCGCATCGGTCTCGAGAGCGTCGAGATCGACATAATGGGAGAGCTTTTCCACCAGGCAGTTTTGAGAGTTGCCGGGATCCGCCCCCTCCAGAGCTGGCCGGGCCGCGACGTCGACGTGGCGATCGTCCGACCGGTCCGGGTCTCCATGCTTCATATAGGGTGTGCGTCCGCTCATATGCCCGCCGGGTTTGCCGCCTTCCGACCCCCAAAGCAATCGGCCTCGAACGCCCCAATTCCCTCGATCGCATGAAAATCCGAATATCTTGACTGAAGGCAAGGCGACGCGCTCCTCTTCGCAGAGGCGAGAAAGTGGAACCGCACACCCGGGGTAGCCGTTGATGAGGTCCGAAAAGATGCAGGAGACGATCATGAGCGACCCGAAACAGACTACGAAGAAGAAACAGGACGCCGAGTTCGAAAAGATGCGCGACCGGGCCAACGAAGCCGACCTGACAAGCTCCCCAGCCTTGAACGACGATGCAGGGACCGATAGCGGCGGCGCTGGCGATCAGACCCTGCCCAAAGGCAACCGTTTCGAAGAAGAATAGTTTGCACCCAGGTCTTGGGATTGGACCAGGCCTTGCGATCGTCAGGCCGTTCCATGCAATCGCGGCTTGCCTGATGAATGCTGCAATAGGCCCAATCCAGGTCAGGTTTGCTCACAAAGCGATTGACCGTCCCGTCGCTTGTCCTGCACGTCTGTGCTGACCGGAATGACTTGCATCAACACTCAGATGCTGAGACAATCCGGCTCCTACTTTTGCTTCCGCTCGTCCGAAGCCGCTACATGAATGCGCCGTATGACCCCGACCGACCAGACCTCTGCTTCCGACCCAGTTCTGGCGCGATTGCCCAAAACTTTCGTCGAAGGCCTGCGGCTGACAAAGCATATGCGGTCCGATATCGCTCGCGGGCGATCGATCATCGCTGACGGCCAGCCCGTCACGGCCGTCTTCCTGATCTCCGAAGGGTGGGCCGTATCCAAGATGTCCATCGATACGGGCGATACGCAAATCCTCGACATATTGGGCCCGGGCAGCTTTGCCGGCATCACGCGCCTGGAGGAAATGGGGTCCCACGATTATTCGGCGATCGCTTTGCAGAACGTTTCGGCCTACCGGATCGACATCGACGCCTTGCACGACATCAGCGCCAAGGACGAGACCGTTTCCCGTTGGCTGTCGGACACGTTGTCGCGCCAATCGCAGAGGACGCAGCGCCACCTGACCGCGCTCGGCCAGCTTCCTGCCCGCGGCCGTCTTGCCTTCGCCATGCTGCGCATACTGGAAGTGGCGCAACAGACAGGCGATTCCGGTCTTCACAAAACGATCCGGCTGCCGATGACGCAGGAAGAGATCGGCAATATGCTGGGCTTGACGAACGTATCGATCTCCAAACTGATGAGCGCTTTCCGCAAGGAAGGGCTGATCGATTACGGCCGCAACCGCATCGTCGTGCAGGACGCGAACGCCCTGTCCGAAATCTGCGGTATGGATCCGGAGGAGATTTCGGATGCGGCGCAGGACAAAGCCAGCGACGATATCTCCCCTATGAGCTCACGGTCGGCGTAATCGGAACGCTGACGTTGATTTCACGCCCGTGATCGACATCGGGCGCGAGAATATTGGCGTTCATGTCGGATAGAAGCTTGCGGATCACCCGCAATGTGAGGTCGCCCGACGCCAACCATTGCGCCGCGCTGGGGTCGCCGTGGCCGTCATCGAAGACGGACAGCTCGACGCTTTCCCCCTCATTGCGCAACGTGACGTCCAGATGACCGGAGTCCATGCCCTCGAACGATGTCGAGAGAGACGCTTCGAGCAGTTCGGCCAAGACGACGCCGAGGCGCACGGCGATATCGAGCGGCACGACAGCCGGTTCCGTCGAGATATTGATACGCACGCCGGGACGCGGACTTTTGGCCACGAGCTTCGCCGCGATCTGGCTGACATAGGCGCCGACATCGAGCAATTCTTCGCGCAAGGATGTCTCGTTGAGATTTTCATAGAGAAGATCGAGGATCTCTAGACGGCGCAGCAGGCTGATGAAGTCGACCGGTCCGTCGTCTTCACTGTTCTCGGCATGGATCCGAGACATTTCCATGACGACCGACAGATGGATCTGGACCTGCTGTCTGATGATGTCGATCGTCTTTTGCCGCAACGCATTGTCCTCGTCCTGTTCCGACGAGGCGATTTCGCGCTGCACGCCGACGAAATAGGCGACTTCGCCGTCGGCGTCCTTGATCGGCGTGATGACGAGATCGTTGATGAACGTCGATCCGTCGGCTCTGTAGTTGAGGATCTTCTGGCGAACGCCGTCATTGCGCGACAGGGCGATCGCGATATTCTTCACGGCCTGCGGATCCGTATCCGGGCCTTGCAGGAACCGACAATTGCGCCCGACGACGAAACGGTGCGAATAGCCCGTCGTCAGTTCGAAAGCGCGGTTGACATAGACGATAGGCGTGTCCGGGCGGTTGGGGTCGGCCACGACGAAGGAAATGGATGTCGCCCGGAAAAAGCCGGTCATGTCCACGCCCAGATCCGGGTGATCGGAATCCAGCATCAGATCGCGCGGGCCGCTCACGGCCATGACGGCCTATTCGGCGGACATGGTCTGGCCGTCCAGAGCACGGCTCAGTTCGCGTTCGAAACGTTGGCGGTCGAGATTGGCGTAACGGTCATTATAGTCTGCGATCTTGCGAAGACGATCCTCGTCGAGAATTTGGATAGAGGAGCGCGACAGGCGCCGCAACAGCTTGTTTTCGATAAGTTTGTTGAATTGACGCGAAACATGAACGGCGCTCAGTCCGAGGCAGTCGGCGATGAACTTCTGAGACAGGGGCAGGTAGAGTTCGGACGGGAAGTCCGCTTCCAGCACGCGCCGCCTGGCGATCGCGTCCGACAGGAAGTAGGCGAGGCTTTCATACGCCCCCAAACGCGCCACGGCGGTGATACGGTCGAGCAGCTGCACGTTCGTCAGCATGTGCAGGCTATAGAAGATCGCCGACAGATGAGGATTGCGCAGCAACATGCGGCGTGCGGGAAGCAAGGGTGCCACGGCGAGGCGTCCGTTCGAAGCGGCCGCGACCGAGGTCGTCGATACCGCCCATGACATATGGTCCAGGCCGATCACATCGCCGGCATGGTAGACATCGTGGACCTGCCGGGAGCCGTCCGGAAGGATGACATAGGAGTAGAACCAGCCTTCGAGAACGACGAAGAAGGTCGACTGATCGGTCCCGTTCGCAAAGACGGCTTCGCCATCGTCATAGGATTTTTCATAGTGAAAAAGGGCGAGCAACATATTCGCTTCGTCGGCGTTGATATCGGCGAAATTCGAAATTTTCCGGATAAACGGGTGCATGGTGTCTTTGCTTCTCGTATGTCCTGAGAGCCATCTCCGTCCGACCGCACTCAATCTGCTTGCTGTTCGTGCCCCAATATCGGTTCCATGTCGTTATAGCATGTTAAGACGCATGATTTGCTTGCAGATATAATTTGTCGCACTTTAAGTTAGCGCAATCATGCAGTCATTTCGCAGTAAAATTGTATAACGCCCCTTCGAAACCCGGATTATGACGCCGGATCGTGGACGCTCAACCCATCCGGGTGATCGTCTCGTACCGGTTCCTGAAGCCGCTCATTTCCATCATGCGCTGCTCGTCGTGGACTTCGAAGATATGGCGGGCCGGACGGGAAATGATCTTTTCGTCCACGAACCAGGACAATGTGCGGGACACATGGACCGCGCTCATGCCGATGCAATCGGCGACCAGGCCCTGACGCATGGGCAGGTTGAACACCATCGAATCGGCCTTCCGGCCATTGTGGAAATCGGACGTCACGCGCGTCCGGCTCATGATTTCCATCAGGAAGTGGGCCATGCGCGGCTTGGGTTCCAACCTGGCAATGACCTGCATCCGGTCCATCAGGACGACGTGGTTCAGATTGTTCATGGCATAGAGATAGGACGACAGCCGGACGTTGCGGGCCAGGAACGACCGCATCTGGTCCGTCGATATGTTGGCAAGGCGGCAATTGGTTATGGCGGTGACCGGAAAGACGTTCTTCTTGAACATCAGATCCTCGAAGCCGATGACGTCGCCCTCTTGGTAGATCTGGAAGACCTGACGGCGGCCATTGGGCATGACGGCGAAGGAATAGGCCCAGCCGGTCGCGATAATGAAACATTTCAAGGGGTCGTTGAGCGGATCGACCAAGGACCGGTTGCGCGAGATGGTCAGGTCGTTGAACGGTATGGATGACAGGGCTTGCAAATCCTCACGCGAAATGTCCGACAGGGATGCAAGTTTTCGAAATGAAGCGGGCTCCACGATGGTGGGCGTGAAATTCTGGCGTGTTGTAGGCATAAGTGTTTCGTTCCCCGCACCCTCCTTGCACACCATGTCTTGGCGATGCCCGTCCTCAAGGAAAATGTCGGCATTTCTGTTCATAATCGAGCCCGGAATAGGACTTTCGACCGTATTCCTTCATAACATGACTTGGAGATCGGACGTTTAACTAATGTTAATCGCGGAGATTGAGTCCAATGATTGCAGTTAAAAACTGACAGATATGTTTTATAACACTTTAAATTCGGGAGTCAGTTTCGATCCCAACCTTGGCATTTTACTAAGTCGTTGAAATATAATAGCTGCGGTTATCGCAATGTTCTGTGCGGTTTCGTAGACAACACGGGTCAGTTGAGTCGAAAGTGGCGACGCTAGCTGATACGGGACTCGTCACGGCCTTCCCCGTTCCCTTTCGAGTTCCATCTTTTGCGGGCCTGGCGGAAGCCGGGCCCGCTTTCGTTTCCACCCACCAACACCAGGGTTTCCTGCAGACTCGATCCTTCCCGACTTGATCGAAGTTGCGAGAGTCGGAACTGATGCAACCCTTTCGGAACGAAGCGGCATTGCTTCCCGTTGACGGATTCCAACGTTCCGGATGCAAATCATAGGGGCGCCAGCCCGATAAGGAGACGCAAGCGTGCCCAGACCGTCCGACAATCCGCCAGCCCCCGATAGCGAGACGCGCTTTGAGTCCTTCGTCCAGGACAAGGCCTTCCCTTGCGTCGGGGCGAAAGCCGCCCTCGTACGCGGCGCGCTGGAAACGAAGACGCTCGGCAACCTGCAATCCAACGCCGACGATCTGGCACTTTGGCTGGCCCTGTCGGACTTCGCCGCACAACTGGAACCGGGATGCATGGTGGTTCAGTCTTTCGTCGTGATGTTCCCGGATACGCCGGACTTGTCGGAAACGGCGTTCGAACATGCGCTATGGGCACGACTGCAAGGGTTGCACTATATCGACACGCAAATGGGCCAGCAATGGTCCGACGACACGTCCGACGACCCCGGAACGAACAATTTTTCCCTGTCGATCGCAGGCGAGAGCTTCTTCGTGATCGGCCTGCATCCCGGCGCGTCCCGCCCGGCCCGCCGTTTCGACCATGCGGCGCTCGTCTTCAATTCCAATGCCCAGTTCGAGGCTTTGCGCGCCGACGGCCGCTACGACCAGATGAAGCGGATCATACGCGAACGCGACGAGGCGCTGGCCGGATCGATCAACCCGATGCTGAGGGATTTCGGCCAAGGCTCGGAAGCCGCGCAATATAGCGGACGCCAGGTCGGCGAGGACTGGCAATGTCCCTTCAGCGCGCGCAAGCCCGTGGAGCTACCGCTCAAACCGGATCTTCCACTGCCGAACGAGCCCCTGATGAAGGCGGCCTCATGAGCGTTCAGAGGATCCCGCCCAAGAGCGGAACCGCCTTCGAGATGAAAGCCGGGCAGACCTTGCGCGTCATCGATCCGGACGGGCAGCAGGTTTCCGACCTCGTCGCCTACAATGCCCACGACCGGGAAGAATTCATCTCCTCGGGTCGTTCCATCGATTACGCCTCGAAGATGTTCCTCTCCACCGGCGATCTGCTCTATTCCAACCGCTCCAATCCGATGTTCAGGATCGGCCGCGACGATGTCGGACGCCACGATTTCACCCTGACGCCCTGCAGCCGCGATACGTTCCGGCTGCTTTACGACGACCATCCGATCCTGCCCGGTTGCCAAGGCAATCTCGAAACCGCGCTCGCGCCTTACGGCATTTCGCCCGACCGCGTGCCGATTGCCTTCAACGTCTTCATGCACGTGGATGTGAACGGCCAGACCGGCGAGATCAAGGTCCTGCCGCCCAAAAGCGGACCCGGCGACGCAGTCGAGTTCGAAGCCCTGATGGATCTCGTCGTCGCCATGACGGCCTGCTCCGCCGGGCAGAGCAACAATTTCACCTATAAGCCGATCGACTACGAGATCCTGGATTAGGACCGCAGGACGGACGCCCGGAACTCCGCCGAGACCGGGCGATGGTCGGAATAGTCTGCATCTTCGACGCTGACATCGTGATCGTGCGACATGTCGTCGGTCAGGATATGATCCAGCCCAAGCCGGGGCGCCCAGGACGGAAAGGTCTTGTGCGGTCCGACCGTGATCGGCCGCAATCCCGTCATCGTGGAAAAACGGCTCAAAGGCGCCGAGCGCGCCGTGCAGTTCAGATCGCCGCAGACGATGCTGCGCGCCCGCCCGTAGCGCGGCAGATTCAGATGATCGGCGAGGAAGTCCAGCTGCTCGGTCTGGTCCTCCGGACCAAGTGATAGATGCACGCACGCCACCACGGTTGCCGGCTCCATATCCAGTTCCACGACCAATGCCCCGCGCCCGCCGATTCGCCCCGGCAGTTTCAGATCTTCGCAGCTGACGATCGGCACGCGCGACAGGATGGCGTTGCCGTGCCGCGAAATGGCACGCACGGCGCGGTTTTCCTGGAAGACATGATGCGGATGGCGGCTGGCGTCGCGCAGCAATTCGCCCTGGTTTTCGAACCCGGCGCGTCGCCCGCCCGGATCGACCTCCTGCAAGCAGACGACATCATAGGCCGCCAGGAACTTGCCGATGGCGCGCAGGCGCTGCTTCTTGGCCTTGGTGGACATGAGCTGGTGATGGGCGCGCGTGACGTAATGGTGCGCCCGCTGGGTCCCGATGCCCGCCTGGATGTTGTAGGACAATATCGAGAAGGTCTGGCTCATTGACGGGTCCGGACACCTTTGCTTCTCGACTTGCCGCCCGCCACTTTTCAGGGGCGCGTCCGGATCTATGAGGAACCCGTGGCGCGGCCAGCCGTTCCGTCCGGGTCCTGGAGGATGAATGCATCCGATAGGGTGAAAGCTGGAACGGGGAAAGACAAATGCTGCCGACAAGCCCGCTCCTGCTGCTTGCGCACATCATCGTGACGGTGACGCTGTCGCTCATCGTCATCGGCCGGCAGATCAATGTCGCCACCACCCTGTCCTGGATCATCCTGCTGGCGGTCCTGCCGATCGTCGGGCCGGTGCTCTATTTCCTGTTCGGCAGCCAGTCGCTGGGCCGCAAGCGCCGCAAAGCGGGCTGGGCGATCCGCCAATACTACCAAAGGGATTTCGGCATCGGCAAACGCCGGGTGGACCGCGAAGACCTGCCCGTCGCGGACTATCTGCAGGAAATGTCCTGGATGCTGTCCATCCAGACCGGTTTCTTCCCGGCCGCCGGAAACCGCTACAAGCTCTACACCGAAGCGCCGCCTCTGATCGAGGCCATGATACGCGACATCGATGCGGCCCAGGACAGTGTCTATCTGGAATTCTACATCGTGGAACCGCGAGGATCGATCGTGGACGTGCTGCAAGCGCTGGAACGCGCGGCCGGCCGCGGCGTGGATACGCGCCTGATGGTGGACGATTTCGGCGGGCGCCCTTTCTTCAAGTCCGACTGGGATGACCGCCTCGTGAAGGCGGGCGTGGACGTGGTCCATTCGCTATCGGTCAATCCGCTCAAGGCGTTTTCCAAGCGCACCGACCTGCGCAACCACCGCAAGCTGATCGTGATCGACCAGGACATCGGCTATACGGGCAGCTTCAATCTGACCGACCCGGTGAAATTCAAGCAGGGCGAAGGCTTCGGCGAATGGGTGGACGTGATGATGCGGCTGGAAGGCCATATCGTGTCGTCCCTGTCCTGCGTCTTCAATACGGACTATATCTTCGACAGCCAGGGCATGGATTATTCGCAGGAAGATCTGGCGGAACTGTCCGATGACGGCGACGACGCACCGGTCTTCGACGACGGCGCCGTCATGCAGCTGGTCCCGTCGGGCCCCGAAATGGAACGCTCCGTCATCCACGAGCTGATTTCCGCGTCGATTTTCGGCGCACGCAAATCCGTGACCGTCGTGACGCCCTATTTCGTACCTGACGAGACGATCCAGCTGGCCCTGATCAATGCGGCCCACCGGGGAGTCACGGTGCGCATCATCGTGCCGCGCCGAGTCGATTCCATCATGGCGCGACATGCGGGCGAAAGCACGTTCGACAGCCTCATCGGCGCCGGAATCGAAATCCACCGCTTCACTGGCGGAATGCTGCACACCAAGCTGGTCCAGATCGACGACCAGATGACCATGATCGGCACGGCCAATGTCGACATGCGCAGCTTCTACCTCAATCTGGAAATGACGCTCTGCGTCTACGATAGAAACTTCGCCGACCAGATCAACAGACTGATCGAAGACTATATTCGCGACTCCGAAATGCTCGACCCGCAGAAATGGGAACAGCGCGGCCCGTTCCTCCGTTGGAAAGAGAACATCCTCCGTCTTGTGAGCCCCCTGCTTTGAACTTCCAATCCGCCCCGCGCAAACCCGTCGTGCTGACCAATCTGTCCTCCTCGTCCTCCGAGGACATATCCGGCGCGCTCACCTCCATTTTCGAACGGTTCGGTTATGGCCGCCCGGAAATGTTCGTCGGCCGGTCCGAAGACATGGGCTCGATGATGGACGGCATGCGCGAGGCGGGCGGCGATCTGCTCGTCTCCTATGGCGGGGACGGCACGGCCGCCGCCGTGGCCTCTATCGCCCGCGAACAGGATGTGCCGTTCATCGCGCTGCCTGGCGGCACGATGAACATGCTCATGGGCGGGCTCTACGGCTCCGACGATTGGCAGGAATGCCTGATGCGCGGGCTCGCCGTCGCCCAGCCCCGGCCGATGACCGCAGGCGTCGTGACCGACGCGGATGGTCGGGATCATCCTTTCCTGGTCGGTTGCATGATGGGCAAGCCCACGCGCATGAGCGAAGCGCGCGAGGAACTGCGAGACGGCCGCGTCATGGAGGCGGCCAAGGGCGCGGTGGATGCGCTGAAACGGACGTCCGACTCCGCGCCGCTCTATTTCGCGCTCAACGACGGCGATTATGACGGCCGGCCCCTGGAACTCATCAACGTGACCTGCCCGTTCATGGACGGCGAGTCGCTCGACCCCGATGCGTTCGATCTGACCCTGTTCGACACGGTGACCGGCGGGGCGACATTGTCCCTGGGCCTGTCGGCCATGCTCGGCAATCTGCGCCAGAGCCAGGAGGTCGAGACCGTGCAGACCGATCGCTTCCGCATGCGCGCCGACCGACCCATGGAAGCCCTTCTGGACGGCGAACCGCATACATTCGACGGCGAGGTCACGATCCGGCTCGACAAGGCGTGCGGCCAGGTCATGGCGCCTTGGCCGGCCATGAGCTTTCCTTCCGCCAAAGCCATGCCAGGAAGGCCCGCATGACCTCGATCCTGCATTTCGCCGACATTCATTTCGGCGTCGAGGATGGGGACGCCCTCGCACGGCTGGACGCGACCATCGAGCGTCTTCAGCCCGACGTGTCCGTCATTTCGGGCGATGTCACCCAGACCGGGTCGGAAGAGGAATTCGAAGCCGCTGCCAAATGGATCGAGGGACTGGCCGGGCCGAAGGTCATCACGGCGGGCAATCACGACACGCCGATGTACGGCATCCTCGACCGCATTCTCAAACCTTTCGACCGTTACGCCGATTATATCGATCCGCTGGATGTCGGTCGTTACGAAGACGATGATGTCGTCATCTTGTCCAAGAATACGGCCAGAGGTGTGCAGATGAAACTCGACTGGTCGGTCGGCGTCGTCGATCTCGACGAACTGGACGCCAAGATCGCCGATTTCAACACATCCGACTGGCAAAAGCTGCGCTTCCTCAACGTCCACCATCCCTTCATCTACCCGCCGGAATCGCCGCTGCAGAAGGAGACCGATAACGGCCCCGAAGGGTTGAAGCGGCTGGCTGACGGAAATTGCGACGTGGTCCTGTCCGGACACGTCCACGTGCCTTTCGTGGTCGAACGCGAACCCGGCGGCAGCGAACTGCTGTCCATTTCGTCCGGCACCCTGTCAACGCGCCGCCGCGACAACAATCCCGCCTTCAACCACATCCAGGTCGATGATGACGAGATCGTCGTGACCATGGTGGAATTCACCGGCGAGGAATATCTCCGGTCCGAAAAGTTCCGCAAGAACCGCCGCGATCTCTCCGCCTGGCGTCGCGACGGCTACACGCAGATGCGCAAGGACGGGAAGGTGCTCGCGACGCAGCCCATACGGGATTAGCCCTACGCATCGGCTTCGTCGTCCCTGTCACCGGGCCGCGGAGCGGACCGAAAGCCGATCCAGCCCATAAGGCGCTCGCGCCGCGGCACGAGAAGGAAAGCCGCGGCGCATGCTTGCAAGCCCACAATGCAAAACGGCCCCGCAGGGCCGTCTCGATTACACCGATGTCTTCATGCGGCCTGACGGCCGCTCTCCGCTCCGGCCCGGTTAAAATGCCGCTACAGCCTCGTCGCCTAAGGCGCCGAAACGGGCATTCTTTCCGATGAGGCTAGGCGAAGCCTTTGAATTTGTCCTTGAACTTCGACACGCGGCCACGGTCCGAAATCCGCGCTTCGCCACCGGTCCAGGCCGGATGCGTCTTGGGATCGATGTCCAAGCTCAGCGTATCGCCTTCCTTGCCCCAGGTGGAGCGCGTTTCATAAGTCGTGCCGTCGACCATCTTCACGGTGATGGTATGGTAGGCGGGATGTCCGTCTTTTTTCATGGGTCTTCTCTATGTTGGGTACGGCTTTGCTTTGGTCGGTCCACCGCGAAGGCGGGCACATAGGCGGACACGGATGCGGAATCAAGACCGCTAGGTCACCCGCTCCTTCAACAGCGGAAAGATCGTCTCGTTCGCGCAAATGATGTCGCCGTCCAGCGGGTCGCCGCCGGACAGGCTTTCGACCTGTAGTCCCGCTTCTCGCGCGATCACGATCCCGGCGGCCACATCCCACGGTGTAAGGCCGCGTTCCCAGAAGCCGTCGTAGCGCCCGGCCGCCGCCCAGGCCAGATCGAGCGATGCCGCGCCGAAGCGGCGCACGCCGGCGGACGTTCCCATGACCTGATGCAGTTCCTTGAGGAATTTGGCATGGCCCGGCCGGCCCTTGAACGGAACGCCCGTGGCGAAAATGCAGTCGGCGAAATCCGTCCGTCCGGAAGGCCGCAGGCGCCGGTCGCCGCCGCCGCGCGTGCCGTCATTGATGTAGGCGCCGCGACCCTTTTCGGCGAACCACATATCGTCGGTGACGGGATTATAGACCATGCCCGCAACCAATTCGCGCGGGTCTCCGTCGATTTCGCGCTCCAGCGCGATGGAGATGGAGAAATGCGGGATGCCGTGCAGGAAGTTGGTCGTTCCATCGAGCGGATCGACAATGAAGCGGTGGGACTTGTCCGTGCCTTCGATCGCGCCCGCTTCCTCCATCAGGAAGCCGTAGCCGGGCCGGGCGCGGCTCAGTTCTTCGTGGATCGTCCGCTCCGCCTTGCGGTCGGCGCGCGACACGAAGTCCGCCGGACCCTTGCGGCTGACCTGCAAGGTTTCGACCTCGCCGAAGTCGCGCAACAGGTTGCGCGACGCCTTGCGCGCCGCCGCCTGCATGACGCCCATGATCGCCGACATTCCGCTCATCGCGTTCGTTCCAATCCGTTTCCAGCTTCGAGAAAAGCCGGGCCTATAGCAGCGCCGCGAAAAAGCGCGAGCCGCTTCTTCACGCCTCGGCATCCGCCGACTGCCTATTTCTTCCTGTACCCCAGCCATCCGCCCGCGAATCCACCCAGCGGCGCAAGCGTCAGCAACAGGACGTTGCCCATGAACCCGGCTTCCGCGTCGCGGAAGAATAGAAAGATGAATACGGCGATGATGACCCCGCCGAACGCGCCCGCCAGTGCGGTTTTCATTTTCTCGCTCATGACTGGAACCTCACGGCCAAGCGCTCACGACGCCCAAATCTTCGGCAGGACCAGCCGCACTAGGACGGCAACGACCAGCCCGGCCCCCGCCGCCCAGAGCCGCCCGACGCCGAACATGTATTCCAGACCAAACGCCACGATCACCAGAACGACGATCGGGATGAAGCGCAATATGGCGAGGCGGCGGCCGAGATTTTCAGTCATGCTATTCGGCCTTTTCCCTTTTTCTATTCTGATACCAATAAAGGAGCCCCATCATGAAAGCCCCGGACACGCCGCCCATAACGAGGGCGTGGGTCCAGTCGAGCGGGTCTCCGGATCGATGCGCATTGAAAAGCCCCACGGGGCCGGCATAGATGAGGCCGCCATAGATGAAGCCGCCATAGATGACGCCACTGAGAATGAAGGCCGAAAGCCAGCGCATCAATCCGTTGCCCGCGTCACATAGGAGCCGTCTTCCGTATTGATGACCAGACGCTCGCCCGTGCCGACGAAGGGCGGCACGGCGGTGCGAACGCCGTTCGTCAGGATGGCGGGTTTGAAGCTGTTGGCCGCCGTCTGGCCCTTCACCACGGGTTCGGTCTCGGCGACTTCCAGCGTGACCTGGTCGGGCAGGGAGACGCCGATGGCCTTGTCCTCGAAGAACTCCACATTCACTTCCATGCCGTCGGACAGATAGACGGCGCGCTCGCCGATGAAATCGCGCTCCAGCATGATCTGCTCGTAGCTCTCCGAATTCATGAAAACCGCCATGTCGCCCTCGTCATACAGGTAGGTGTGCGGTTTCTGGTCCAGCCGGACGCGCTCCACCGTCTCGGCGGCGCGGAACCGTTCGTTGAGCTTTCGCCCGTCCATCAGGTTCTTCAGCTCCACCTGGTTGAACGCCCCGCCCTTGCCGGGTTTGACATGGGACGTCTTCACCGCGACCCAGAGGCCGTCCTGGTGCTTGATGATGTTGCCGGGCTTGATCTCGTTGCCGTTCATTTTCATGGCGGGGTCCTTTGGAAAGCGGCCCCCGTCGGGGACATGATGTCTTCAGGCGCGCCTAGCAGGCTCTCCGGCTCAGCGAAAGCGCAAGGGGAACCGGGCTGCAGCAAGAACCGTTGATGGCGAGGGTCGGCGCCGTACCCGCCCGAAGGACCATCATGACCCAGACCGATCTGCCGCCCGCCTTGCGATCCCGTCCGCCTCGGCGCGGCGAGACGGTCGTGCATCTGGATTACGGCCTGTGCCGTTTGGGGCCGCACCGCCGGGTGGAGCTGTCGGACGGCGCGCTCGACACGGTCGAGCTGCGGTTTCGCGGCGGCGATACGCTCAATGTGCCGTTGAGCGACGCCGTCCGGATCTGGGCCTACGGGGCGAGCCTGCCCAAGAGCGGGCTCGATCCCATCGGCTCCAAGGACTGGAGCGAGCGCCAGGACGAACGCATGGCCGAACTCGGCCGCAGCCTGTCCGCCATCCTGCAAAAACGCCGGGCGCGGCTGGACAGTCCCGTAGGCGCCATCCCTGTGGATGCCGCCCTGCGCGAGCGGGCGGGTGAAGGGTTCGCCCACCCGCTGACCCCGGATCAGCTGTCGGCTCTGGACGATGTGCTGGAAGAAATGGGTGCGGCGACGGCCATGAACCGCATCATCGTCGGCGATGTGGGTTGCGGCAAGACGGAAGTCGCGGTGCGCGCCGCCTTGATCGTGGCCTTGTCCGGGCAGGCCGTGCGTTTTGTGGCGCCGACCCGCGTTCTCGCCCGGCAGCACTTCGAGACGGTGGCGCCGCGCACCGAAGCGCTGGGCCTGCGCTGCGCGCTTTGGTCGGGCGACCTGACCGACGCGCAGAAAGCGGACGCGAAAGCGCGCTTCGACGCCGGGCAGATCGATGTGCTGGTCGGCACGCACGGCCTGTTGTCGGACGGGTTCGATGCGTCCGCCTTTGCCCTGACGATCATCGACGAGGAACAGAAATTCGGCGCGAAGCTCAAGGCGGCCACGGACGGGCCGGGCCGTCGGCTGCGCCTGTCCGCCACGCCGATCCCGCGCACCCTGGCCGAAGCCCGGGTCGGACTGGCCGATATATCGCTGATCGAGACCTATCCTTCGGGGCGGGGCGCGACAGAAACGCGGAGCTGCGACGGCAGCGATTCGGCGGTCCGCGAGACCGTCGATGCGGAACTGTCCCGCGGAGGGCAGCTCATCGTGCTGTGCAGCCGGATCAAGGACTTGAAACCGGTGCGGCGGCGCCTGCGCGCCCTGTTTCCGGACGCGTCGGCGGCGACCGTCCATGGCCGCCGCAAGGCCAAGCGCAACCGCGCGGCCCTGCAAGATTTCCGGACGGGCGCGGTGGACATGCTGTTCGCGACATCCATGCTTGAGACCGGGATCGACGTGCCGTCGGCCAACACCATGCTGGTTTTCGACCCGCACCGTTTCGGATTGGCGCAGCTGCATCAGTTGCGCGGCCGGGTCGGTCGCGGCCAGCGCGATGCGCGGTTCGTGCTGGTCGGCGACCCGGACAAGCCCGATAGCAAGTCATTCGCCAAACGCGTGCGCGCCTTGGAACAGATGGACGAACGCGGCGACGGGCTGCGGCTGGCGCTGGCCGACAGCCTGCTGCGCGGCTCCGGCCGTCTGGACGACGACGAACAGAGCGGTCATGCATCGGCGCTGGGCCTGGAGATCTACGAATACCTTCTGGGGCTTGCCGCGGCCGATCCGCAAAGCGCGATGACGGATCTGCTGCGCGCCGTGCCGCGCGTGATCGCAGAGGAGGTGGATCTGTTCGGGAACGAACCCGATGTGGATCGCGTCCTCGCCGAATGCCGGGCGGCGCTCACGAACCCGGAACGTTTCCTCGTCCCGAAACCGGACCGCCCCTATCCTGCGATCCTTTCGGCCTGCCAGTCGCTGGAGGCGTGGAAGATCGCAGCGCACGCGGACGGTTTCACCTGCGCCCTGCCGGACGGAGCGGTGATGGACATCGCCGGTGATGTAAGTGCGCTCGTGAGGCGCGCATTGGAGGCGAAGCCGTAGGGTCCTGTCGGTCTCGGGCGCGGCATGCACGACCGGCTACAGGAACGCTTCCGCCGCGGCGACCGAGATGCAAGGTTTGGTATCCAGGCGTCGCCAGAGGCATGCGGGGCGGACGATGTCAGCTGATCCGGATGCCGTCCATCGCCTTTACGACGGTGACGCCGTCCGCATCCAGCAAGCCGGTGCGGTCCGGATCATATCCGATCACGTGCATCCCGGCCGCCAGGGCGCCTTCGATCCCGGTCGGGCTGTCCTCGATCACCACGCAATGGGACGGGTCGGCCTGCATCTGGCGGGCCGCGTGCAGGAACAGGTCCGGATGCGGCTTGGGACGCGCCACATCGACCGCGGAAAAGATCCGGCCTGCGAACACCTCCAACAGACCGGTCGCACCGAGGCTGATCGCCATTTTTTCGTGCCGGCCTTGAGAGGCGACGCAACTGTCCAGACCGGCGGCGTGGACGCGTCCGATCAGAGCTTTTATGCCCGGCACGGGCCGCAATTCGGTGCGCATCCGGTCTTCCTGCTCGCGGTGAAAAGCCGCTCGCCAGGCCGGATCGACCGCGCGTCCCAGCCTGCATTCGATCACGGCGTGGACCTGCGCCATGGTCCGTCCCTTGAAGCGGCGGACCGATTCCGCGCCCTTCATCGGCCAGCCCAGCCGGGTGATGTGCTCGGCCATCACCGCATTGGATATCGGCTCGGAATCGACCAGCACGCCGTCACAATCGAAAATGACGAGATCGGTCGTGCGGCGCTGGATCATGCGGCGTCCGATGGCATGAACCCGGCAGGAACGGAAGCGCCCCGCCCGGTCCACGCATGGTTAACGCGGCTCTAACCCTTTTGCGGCGAAAGCGGGCCATGGCGACCGCTTCCTACGCTTCGGGCTACAGCCCCGCCCAGTTGCAGCAGCGCGACCTCGCGCTGCGCGGTCTCGGCCGCGCGCTGGAGACGGCCGTCTGGGTGTTGGTCATCCTATTCTTTTCCGGGGCCGTCATCGGCCTGACCTTCGCTTCGGCCGAAGCGATGGATGCGGGCGAAAGCCCGTTTGCGCGGATGCTCTGGTATCCGGTCTATCTGATCGTGGCGGGGTTTGCCGTGATGCGCCTGCCCCATCTGCTTCGGCTGGTGTCGCGCAACCCGTTGCTGGTCCTGTGCGTGCTGTGGATGGGAATCACGTTTTTCTGGTCGGTCGATCCCGGTGTGACCTTGCGCCGGTCGGTCGCGCTGATGATGACGACGCTGGCCGGAATCGCGTTCGCCGCGCGTTACGACTGGGGCGAGATGATACAGCGTCTGGGCGTCGCCGTGCTGATCCTCTGCCTGATCACCGTGGCCGTCGTCCTGCTCAACCCGGCGCGCGGCATCATGCAGGACATCCATCCGGGCGCCTGGCGCGGGCCATGGGTGGAGAAGAACTATCTCGGCGGGCTGATGGCCAAAGGGTTTGCGATCTGCCTCTGCGCCTTCGCCATGCGTCCGGGGCGGGGTTGGCTCTGGCTCCCGACCGGGGGGCTATGCGTCGTCATCATGCTGCTTTCGACATCCAAGACCGCGCTGTTGGCGGCGATTGGCTGTTTCGGCCTGTTCCTGCTGGTGCGCCTGTTCCGCCGTCATCCCGTGCTGCGCCTGCCGCTGATCTGGGCGGTCGTGGCGGGCTTGGTCGGGTTGTCGTTGCTGCTGACCGTAGGGCTGGAATGGGCGCTGTCGCTGATCGGGCGTGACCCGACCCTGACCGGACGGACGGATATCTGGGCGTTGCTGTTCCGGGCGATCGAACAGCGTTACTGGCTCGGCTACGGCTACGGCACCTTCTGGGGCGATCCGTTGGGTCCGAGCTACGAGACCCGGACCGTGCTGCAATGGAACGTGCCGACCGCGCATAATGGCTGGCTGGACGTCTGGCTGTCGGGCGGGGTGGTCATCGTGGGCCTGTTCGCGCTGATGACGGCGATCACGGCGATCAAAAGCCTGGTCCGCATCAAGACGGGCGGGGTGGAAACCTATTGGCTTGTGCTGAGCCTGTTCTTCTTCCTGCTCTTCTCCCTGTCCGAATCCGCGATCCTGCAACAGAACAGCTTCAGCTGGTTTTTGTTCTCGGCGACGACGGCCAAGCTCTGGGCCGGCGATCCGGCCTGGTGGCGGCCGGGCTCGCGCGGGGAACGGCACGGCACGGTCGCCCGCCTCGGCATCCACCGCGGGGCGTAGCGGCGCGACGCATATGCGCTATTCGAGGCCGCGGGCTGACGAGGGACGCGCGGTCATGATAGAGGCGACAACATGCAGACCCTCCTCGTCAATCGATCCGATCCCTCCGACGTCAGCCTCGTCACGCAGGACGCACCGCCGTTGGATGAGGGCGAGGTCCGGCTGAGCCTCGACAGTTTCGCGCTGACCGCCAACAACGTCACCTACATGATCTTCGGCGACCAGATCGGCTATTGGCGCTATTTCGACCCGAAAGCCTATGGGTTCGGCGAAGATCATCAGGGCCGCATGCCGGTCTGGGGGTTTGCGACCGTGAGTGAATCGCGCTGCGAAGCCGTGCCGTCCGGGACGGAAGTGTACGGCTTCTTCCCGGTTGCGGACGAACTGACCGTTCGGCCCGGCAAAATCACGCCTCAGGGATTCCAGGACGTGGCCGATCACCGCGTGGCGCTCCATCCCGTCTATAACAGCTACAGCTATACGGCGACGGATCCGTCCTACGCGGTGCAGAAGGACATCCAGCCGGTCCTGCGCCCGCTGTTTCTGACCAGCTTCCTGATCGACGACTTCCTCGCATCCGGATCCTTTTTCGACGCGCAGCGCGTCGTGCTGACAAGCGCGTCGTCAAAGACGGCATTGGGGACGGCCTATTGCCTGAAACAAAGAGCCAGCGTCGAAGTGCTGGGCCTGACGTCGGCGCGCAACCGGGACTTCGTGGCCGGCACCGGATATTACGACACGGTCGTGACCTACGAAATGATCGAAGGGCTGGACAAGGTGCCGACCGTGATCGTGGACATGGCCGGGAACGGCGCGCTGCTGTCGCGCCTCTACGCGCATTTGCGCGGCAATGTGAAATATGGCTGCGCGGTCGGCAAGTCTCATCATGACGGCGACGCCGCGCCCAGATCCGCCATCGAGAAGAGTGGGGGCGCTCCGATGACGATGTTCTTCGCGCCCGACTATGCCAAGTCGCGCATCGCCGAATGGGGCATGGCAGGCTTCACCGAACGCCTGTCGGAGCGCTGGATTCCCTTCCTGAACGATGCGGCCCAATGGATGGAGGTCGGCGCGCCGCGCAGGGCGGATGCGATGATGGCAGCCTATCGCGACCTGCTGGAGGGCGCGGTCGATCCCCGCCGGGCCTCGCTCTTCACCCTGAAAGGGTAACTTCCATGTCCTATGAATGTTTCGACATCTCGATCGAGGACCGGATCGCCCATATCCGTCTTTCCCGCCCGGAAAAGCGCAACGCCATGAGCGAGAGCTTCTGGGCGGACCTGCCGAAGATCGTGCGCGATATCGACGATACCGCCAAGGCGCGCGTCATTGTCATCTCGGCCGACACGACGGATGAGAAGCCCATCTTCTCCGCCGGGATCGACGTCTCCATGTTCGCTTCCGGCGGTGTGGCGGGTCACGACAAGAACGCGCCCGGCTACGGGGCCGGCTTCTATCAGAACGTCCGGCGTCTGCAGGATAGTTTCAGCGCCTTGGAAGAGTGCCGCATTCCGGTCATCGCCGCCATCCATGGCGGGTGCATCGGCGGGGGCGTGGACCTGATCACGGCGTGCGACATCCGGCTCGGCTCGACCGATGCGTTCATAACCATCTACGAAATCAATGTCGGCATGACGGCCGATGTCGGCACGTTCCCACGCATCCTCAACCACATGCCCGAAGGCGTGGTGCGCGAGCTGGCCTATACGGGGCGGCGCATGGGGGCGGAGGAGTGCGAACGGCGCGGACTATTCAACGCGACCTACGCGACCGAAGCCGAGCTGATGGATGCCGCCATGGCGATGGCGCGCGACATTGCGACCAAGCCGCCGCTCGCCGTCTATGGCTGCAAACGCATCATCACCTATTCGCGCAACCACGGCACGCAAGACACGCTGGACCGGATCGCGGTCTGGAACATGTCCATGCTCATCCCCTCGGAGATGATGGAAGCCATGGCCGCCAAGGGCGAGAAGCGCGACGGGACGTTCGCCGACCTGCCCAAGCGCAATTGAGTCACCGGCGCGTATAGCGGAGCGTCGCGCCCGTATCGGCGTCCAACAGGGTGAGGTGCGTCTCGTCCAGGTCTTCCACGATCAGCCGCCCGGGCGGGCTGGCACGGTAGGCCTCTTCCAGAGCGCGGGCGACCGCCTCGCTCTCCGGCGTCGCCGTCTTCGGACTGACCCGGACGTCGCGCAAGGTACGGGTCAACACGGTTTCTTCCAGCGTCCAGGTGACGTCGGCCGCGATGCCGAAAGTCTGCGGTGCAGTGCCCGGCTGGGTCAGGGTCATGTCCGCTTCGAAATCAGACAGGCCATCAGGCGCGTAGGTCACGACGGCGTTTTCGACGACCAGTGCCGCGTCGGTCTGCGCCGCACCGTCCTGCACCCAGGTGCCGATCAGCCCGTCCTGGTCCGGTCCGACCGACCCGTTGCAGGCCGCCAGAACAGTCAGCCCCAGCCCGGCAACCAGCCCGATGATCGCCCCGCGAATCGTCTTCGGTATCGGCATTTTCACTCCCCGCGCGTCGCCGCGCCCCAGTAATTGTAACTCAGCACCTTGGGTCCCGGCACATACATCTGTTCCAGTCTTGCAAGGCTCAGGCCCGCATGGGCGAACAGGGCCGGAATGTCGCGGCCCGAATGGCAACCGCCGGCGATGCGCGTCCAGAGCGGGTCGATGCGCCGTTGCCAGCGCGCCACGCCCGGATCCGGCGCGCGGCCATGTTCGGTGAACAGGATTTCGCCGCCGGGGCGCAACACACGCGCCATTTCGCGCAAGGCCGCGACCGGGTCGGCAATGGTGCAGAGCGCGTAGGTGACGACGACCGTATCGGCGCTGGCGTCGCCGAGCGGCAGCGCTTCGCCGGACAGGCCGAGCCGGTCGACCGGAAAATCGCAGGCGGCGGCGCGCCGCCGCCTTGGCCCAGATCGCATCGTCCGGATCGATGCCCGTGACGCGCGTAACGGTCGACGCGTCGTAGAATGGCAGGTTCAGACCCGATCCGATGCCGATCTCGACCACCTCGCCCCGGGCCTGCGGCACGATCTTCGCGCGCTGCCGGGCGATCGGCTTGGTGCCGCAAGCCAAGTCGAGCAGGCGCGGCAGGATGGTCGTGCTGTAGAACCCCATGACGGCCCGCTTAGCCGGGCTGGCCATCCGCCGCCAGACAATCGGCCCGTCACGGCGTTTTGACTGGGCAGCGGCACGCAAGAGGCTATGAATGATCCATGACCGATCCGATGCCCTCTTCCCCCGACAAGCTCCGTGTCGCCGTGGCACAGCTGGCCACCGTCATGCTCGACCGGCGGGCCGGGATGGAGCGCGTCCTGTCCGCCATTGCAGATGGCAAATCGCAGGGCGCGGATCTGATCTGTTTTCCCGAGGCCTACCTGCCCGGCTATCCGTTCTGGCTGTCGGACGGCCACGGCGCGCGGTTCGACGACGATCGCAACAAGCGTCTCTTCGCCCATTATGCCGATCAGGCCGTGACGATCGAGGACGGCCATCTGGACCCGATCTGCGACGCCTTGCGCGAAGCGGACATGGCGGCGTGGTTGGGCATCGTGGAGCGGCCGCGCGACCGGTCGGGCCATTCGCTCTATTGCTCCTATGTCCATATCGACGCTGAGGGCCGGGTCCGCTCCGTCCACCGCAAACTGCAGCCGACCTATGAGGAGCGGCTGGTCTGGAGCCCCGGGGACGGACACGGGCTGGTCACGCATCGGATCGGCGCCTTCACGACGGGCGGGCTGAACTGCTGGGAGAACTGGATGCCGCTGACGCGCGCCGCCCTCTACGCGCAGGGTGAGGATCTGCACGTGGCGGGCTGGCCCGGCAATCGCCGCAACACCGAAGACCTGACACCGGTCCTGGCCAAGGAAGGTCGGTCCTTCGTGGTCAGCGTCTGCGGCGTGATGCGGCGCGACGACGTGCGCGACGACATGCCGGAGGCGGACTTCGTGCGGGAGGCTGTCGGAGACATGTCGGCCGATGGCGGGTCTTGCGTCTGCGCGCCTGACGGGTCGTTCCTGCTGGAACCCTGGGTCGGCAAGGACGGGACTGGCAAGGACGGGACTGGCGTGAAGACGGTTGAGATCGACGCGGCACGCGTGCGCGAGGAACGCCAGAACTTCGATCCCAGCGGCCATTACTCCCGGCCCGACGTAACCCGTCTGCATGTGGACCGCACCCGCCAGAGCCTTGCACGGTTCGACGACGGCACCGATTGATGTTGCGCCGCGTTAAGAAATCCCTAGTCCGGAGTCAGGACGCTTCCGCAAACCCGAAAGGACGATCATGAGCAAGCTCGACGAAAAGGTCGGTCAGTATATCGACGAAGTCAGAGGCACGCTGGGCCTGGAGCCCGACGTGGACCTGATCCGCAAGGTGGCCGAGGGCTTAGGCCCGTCCATCCACAATGCCGACGCCTCGCGCGTCGCGGCCAGCGATCCCAAGGAAGTCGAAACCGTCAAGCGCAACTTCCTGATGGGCAAGCTCGGCCTGGACGACAGCGACGATCTGGACCGCCGCCTGAAGAAGGTCATGGACATGTATGCCGAGAAGTCGCGGACCAAATACCGCGCCGTGGTCTATTATCTGCTGACCAAGGAATTCGGCAAGGACAGCGTCTACGACAGCTAGGCGCTATTCTTCCGCCACGGCTTCGGTCGTGGCCTGACTGTCCTGCGCGGGCGTCATGGGCGCCAGCGCATCCAGCTTGATCCGCAAGCCTTCATAAAGCGCATCCAGTTTTTTCCCGCGAATGTCGGTTTCGACCTCGGCAACCGGGCGGTCCGTATTGGCGGAAAAGTGCATCCAGTTTTCCCCGGCATGCTGCGGCCAGTCCGGCAGGCCCGGACCGTTGGGGTCGCCGTCTTTCGCGAAGCTGGCCCAATAATCCGCCATCAACTCCGTCAGCGCTTCGTCATCCTCCGAAAGACCCAGCACCGCTTCGTGGCTGTCGAACACGAAGGGGATTTCGGCGGCGTGGAACGCGCCGACGGTCTGGTCCTCCGATGGCGGCACGCGGGAGAAGAAATAGGTCCAGCTCGGTGCGCCCGTGTCTGCCACCTTGCGCGCCGCGAAACGGACATTCACGCCAAAGATCTCGTCGCCCATCATCTGCGTGCCGGCCTCTTCGAAATCGATGTTGAAGCCATACATGGTAACGAGCGACTCCGCGCCTGTCGGAAAGACGTCCTTGAACTTTGCGACCAGCGCGTCTGCAGTATCGTCCGCGTCTTCCGGTATGACGGTTTCGAGCCAGACGGTCGGCTGCGGATCGTTCGGAAAGAAGAGTGTGCCTTCGTCGGCGTTATAGCCCGCCAACATCGGCACGGCATTGATGCGGCCCTGATCGAAGACCTTCCCGACATTGAGCGGGAAGACCACGCCGTCGCGCACATGGTGAAAGCCGTCGGCCATCTCTTCGGTGATGACGGCCTGGATGTCGTCGGCCGGAACGGCGCGCAGCTCCGCCGCCGTCGGATCGTCCAGTCCCAGCGCGTCCGCGACCTTGACGCCCGTCGCGTGACCGGACGGCCAGCCCGTCTCTGCTGCCAGACCGTCATCGTCCAGCTGGCTCATGTGATAGGTGGATGCACCCGATTGCAGGATCGCGCGGTGGAATAGGCCGTCGGCCATCGGTGTGCTCATCAACTCGGTGACGGACCAGGCGCCTGCGCTTTCGCCGAAGATCGTGACGCGGTCCGGGTCGCCGCCATAGGCTTCGATATTGTCTCGCACCCATTCCAATGCCGCGATCTGGTCCAGCGTACCGTAATTGCCCGATACGCCGCGCGGATCGGCTTCAGATAGGGCCGGGTGGGCGAAATAGCCGAACGCGCCGAGGCGGTAATTGATCGTGACCAGAACCACCCCGCGCTCCGGCAGGCCGTCCGCCTGGTAATAGTCGAAATCGCCGGAGCCGAACTGGTGCCCGCCGCCATGGATCCAGACCATGACCGGCAAGTCTTCGGCCTTCTTGGGTGCGCGGACGTTCAGATAGAGGCAATCCTCGCTGACCGGGGGCGGGTCCATGGCGGCCACGACGCGCTTGATGGCGACGCTCTTGATCCAGGACAGGCCGTGCCCGTCGATCAACCGGTCGAAGAAGTCCCCTTCCACGTCGGTCGCCTGCATGCAGCGCGTCCCGAACCGGCTCGCGTCGCGGATCTCGGTCCAATGCGCGGCGGGCGCGGGCGGCGCCCAGCGCAGATTGCCGACGGGTGGGGCGGCGTAAGGAAGGCCTTGATAGCTGACGTTGGCGGAATTGCCGGGCGAGACGATGCCCTGCACCGGGCCTTGCGGCGCGTTCAGGACGGGGCCGCGGTCCGGCGCGGCGGTACAGGCCGCGATCGAGAGGGCGGCGAGAGCAGTGAGAAACGGGCGCATGGCGCCCGCTTGGGGGCAGGCGGGCGGCAGGTCAAATGACTGCCACGTCCTGCAAGCCTGTAATGCCGGTCTAGGCGATTCCGTCCCGGACGATCGCGTTGAACTGGCTGTCCTGCATCGACGGGGCGTCCTTGGTTTTGGCCGCGACCGCATAGTCGCCTTCGGCGTAATCGCCCAGTTCCTTGGACAGGCTGCGCGGCATGGCGCAGGATCCGTCGGCGCAATCACTCGTCGGATTGTCGGGCAGGGCGGCCGAATAGGCCGTCTGTTCATCGGGTGCGATGCGGTTGGGGGTCATTGTCGTCTCCTTGTCTGTCGGCCTGGCACGGCCGGTTGAAAGGATAACGGAAAGCCCCTGCGAAGGGTTGCAGCGACAAGTCGTCATCGCCCGGATTCGGAGTCGGGAGTTAAAAAGCTAGAACAAGGCGCCCTGAATGCCGTCGAGCACGAATTGCGCCGCCAGCGTGGCCAGAAGAACGCCCAGCACGCGCGTCAGCACATTGGTGAACGTCTTGCCCATCAGCTTTATCAACCCACCCGCCAGCAGGAAGCTCACCAGCGTGATCAACAGCACCGTCAAGAGCGCGACCAGAACCGAAATCTCGCCGGCCGGACCGACATCGTCGCCCTTCATCAGCAACAGCAGGGACGCCATCGTGCCCGGTCCGGCGATCATCGGGATTCCCATGGGAAAGACGCTGATGTCTTCGGGATCCCCGATGTCTTCCAGCAGGTCTTCGGCCCGGTCCTCGCGCTTTTCGGTGCGTTTTTCGAAGACCATGTTCAGCCCGATGATGAACAGCATGACCCCGCCGGCGATGCGCAACGCGTCCAGGCTGATGCCCAGCTTGCCGAACAGCCATTCGCCGACGAAGGCGAAACCGAACAGGATGATGGCCGCGACGCCGACCGACTTGTAGGCCATGGCGCGGCGGTGCGCCTTCGACGTGCCTTGCGTCAGTGTCGCGAAGATCGGCGCGCAGCCGGGCGGATCGATGATCACGAACAGCGTCGCAAAGGCGGACGCGAAAACGGCCATGTCGAACCAGGCGGACATGCGCGGCCCCATAGTCGCGGCCATCGGTCGCGGCAAGCCTTGTGGCCGTCCCGCCCTTGCATGGCTGCCTTCCGCATGCTGCAAGAGGGTCATGAAGATACGGACCCTGCTTTGCGCCTCTCTTTTCGCCGCCGCGTGCACCGCGGAGGCGCCGCCGGAGAGCGGCGCGGACATGCAGGACAAGCCGGACGCCGCCGTTGCGGCGGAACCGACCGCGCTGTCCCATATGGAGCCATCACCGTCGGACGCGGATCTCGACAGCGATGTCGCGCCCTATGTCCTGGCGCGCGGAGCCGGGCCGTCGCGTCTCTCGCCGGACGGGCGCACCATCGCCACGCGCCTCTCTTTGACCGGCACGCGCCAGCTCTACGTGATGGACGCGACCGCCGACGATCCGAAAACGACGCTGCTACAGATCTCCGAAGGCTCCGGGATCACCTTTTTCGAATTCTCGCCGACGGGAGCCTTGATCTACGGCGCGGACAATAATGGCGACGAACGGGAGAATTACTGGCTGGTCGAACCGGACGGGGACGGTTGGACGAAGCCGCGCCTGCTCCTGCCCGCGACCGATCAGGGCTTCCGGTCCTTTGGCGGGTTCACGGCCGATGGCGGCACGGTCGTCTATAGTTCGACGGAGCGCAACGGGCTCGACTACGATATCCATACCGCCGATGTAGCGACGGGTGAGACGGCGCTCGTGTTCGAAGGCCGTTACGGCAATTTCGTCCAAGCCGTCGCGCCGGACGGATCCACCGCCATCATCAGCGAAACGGTCGGCGAGGACAGCGACAGGCTGTTCGTCCTCGATCTGGAAACGGGCGAGCGCACCGTGCTGTCCGATCCGGACCCGCGGGCCAACCACACCGATGCGGGCGTGCATTATCTGACGACCGACCGTATCGTGCTGGCGACCAATCGCAGCGGTAAACATGCGGCCATCGAAACGTTGGAGCCCGACGGATCGTCCAGCAAGCTGGTCGCACGCGACGCCGATGTGGACGGCCTGGAGGTTTGCGACGACCATATTGCCTACACGCTCAACCGAGACGGGTTTTCGGAGCTCTTCATCCAGGGCGGCGTGGAGCAGAATGTCGACGGCCTGCCGCAGGGCGTCTATTCGATCGACTGCACGGACGAGACCTTGCTGGTCCGCATTTCCGCGTCGAACATTCCGGGCGATCTCTACGCCGTCGATTTCGACAGTCTGACGCCGCGTCGTGTTTTCGCCTCCGACTATGACGATCTCGATCCGGCCTCGCTGATCTTGCCCCAATCCGTGCGTATCCCGGCGCGCGACGGCGTCGAGCTGCAGGGATTGCTCTACCTGCCAGACGGCGTCGCCGGACAACCGCCCGTGGTCTTCATGGTCCATGGCGGGCCGACGGCGCAGTCACGGCCGTCCTACAACGCCACGGTCCAGTATCTGCTCTCGCGCGGCATCGCCGTGTTCCAGCCCAACGTGCGCGGCTCGACCGGGTTCGGCCGGACCTATGTGACGCTGGATGACCAGCGCAAGCGCCTCGACAGTGTGCGCGACCTGGTCGACATGCTGGACTGGCTGGACGCGGACGGGCGCGTCGATACATCGCGCGCCGCCGTGCAGGGTGGGTCCTATGGCGGCTACATGGTCAATGCCGTGCTGGCCGACTATCCCGACGCCTTCGATGCGGGCGTGGCGCTGTTCGGCGTGGGCGACTGGGTCACGGCGCTGGAAGTGGCCAGCCCCGCTCTCAAGGCCAGCGACCTGATCGAATATGGCGACATCGCCGATCCGGAATGGCGTCGCTTCTACGAAGAGATTTCGCCCATAGCCAAGGCCGGCAATATCCGCGTGCCGGTCCTCTACAGCCATGGGGCGATGGATCCGCGCATCGACAAGCACGAGACCGAAGTGATGGTCCGTGCGCTTCGCGACAACGGCATTCGGGCCGACTATGTTCTCATTCCCGATGAAGGCCATGGCTGGCGCAAGCTGTCCAACCGGCTTTGGTACGAGCGCGTCCAGGCAGACTTCCTGGAAGAGGTGTTGGGCGACTGAAGGCACGATCCATCCCCTGTCCTCATACCGGCCTGATCCGGGATGAGGGGAATTTCACGGATGGGGCTGAGGGCCGACCCCATACTGGGCCATCGTTGTCTGACCGGCGTTCGGGGCATGGCGAGTAGAACATCTGCCTGCTGAATCCGTGAGGGCCGTCACCAAAATTCTCAAATCAATCAATTCGCTATGTCGCCAATGACCTCGACTATCTCGACAATCCATAAAAAGATATCATATTGATATCATAGTTTAGGAAAGGAAATGACGATATGGTCGAGATAAGGGAAAAGGATACGAAATCGATTTCAGGCATACCGATGGTGCTTGTGTTGCTCGTTCTGGTCGCGGCGGGCCTCTATCAAATCGCTATAGGCATCGGCGACGATGCGCTCATCCTCATCATCGCGGGCTTCGCCTTCGTCGCTCTGGCGGCGACGCTGTTGGCCGGCCTTTACACGGTCGCGCCGAACCAGTCGGCCGTGCTGTCCCTGTTCGGCAAATATGTCGGGACAGTCGATGAGCAGGGCCTGCGCTGGAACAACATCTTCTACACCAAGAAGAAGGTTTCCAAGCGCGTGCGCAACTTCGAGTCCGGCAAGCTGAAGGTCAATGAGCTGGACGGTTCGCCGATCGAGATCGCGGCCATCGTGGTCTGGGAAGTGTCGGATTCGGCCGAAGCCGTCTTCAATGTCGATAATTACGAGTCCTTCGTGCAGATCCAGAGCGAAGCCGCCATCCGTGCCATGGCGACGAGCTACCCTTACGACCAACACGAGGACGGGCAGATCAGCCTGCGCTCCCATCCGGACGAGATTTCCGAGCGCTTGCGCGTCGAAATCCAAGACCGTCTGGCCAAAGCCGGGATCCATGTGATCGAGAGCCGCATCTCGCACTTGGCCTACAGCCCCGAAATCGCCGGGGCCATGTTGCAGCGCCAGCAGGCCGGGGCCATCATCGCCGCGCGCAAGAAGATCGTCGAAGGCGCGGTCGGCATGGTCGAGGACGCGCTCGCGGAACTGAAGTCCAAGAACATCATCGATCTTGATGCGGAACGCCGCGCGACGATGGTGTCCAACCTGCTCGTCGTGCTCTGTTCGGACAAGGCGACCCAGCCGGTCGTGAATACGGGCAGCCTCTACTAGCGGGACGTGGCCGACAAGAAGTCATATCCCCTACGGATCAGCGCCCCCGTGCTCGACGCGATGCGGCGCTGGTCCGACGACGAGCTGCGCTCGCTCAATGCACAGATCGAATATGTCCTGCGCGACGCGTTGAGAAAGAGCGGTCGGCTGAAACCAAACGACAACGGTGATGGAGACGAGGAATGAAACAACGATGGGAATACAGGATCGTCGAAGGCGGCAAGGGCATGAGCGGCGCGAGCATCCGCGACGCCAGCACCGACATCCTCAACCGGCTCGGACTGGATGGATGGGAATGCTACGCCGTCAACGGCAACACCCTGCCGACGATCTTCTATCTGAAACGCCCGCGCTAGGAGCCATGGGGGCAGGCCCGCCCGAAACGGGAGACGTGACGCTCAAGCCTCCCGCAAGGCGTTCAAGCCTTTCGTTCCCATCCGGATCAGCGCCAGATTGAACGCTCCGACGATGAACAGGGCCGGCAGGCCGCCGAGGTTGGAGAGCATGCGGACGCCGTCGATTCCGGACAGGCTCACCATCGACCAGGCCGCCAGGCCGACGGCGGCCGCATAGACGATCTTCACGACCGGCCGGCGCGGCTGCGGCGCGTCGGGGGCGAGGTCCTCATGTGCCGCGCTCAGCTCCGCCAGCACGCTGGTGTTGGAGTCGGCGGCCGTGACATAGGACAGATAGGTCAGCAGCAGGACAGCCAGAACGAGGACGCCGCCGAGCCAGAGCTGGCCCAGCACCTCGTAGAGCAGATGTTCCGGTCCGCCCGCTCGCAGCAGCTCCGACAGCAGGCCCGCCTGTTCCGCCTCGATCGACAAGGCGACCCCGCCGAACACGCTCATCCAGACGATGGAAAACAGCGCCGGCAGCACCAAGTTGACCAGCACATAGGCCCGGACCGTGTAGCCGCGCGAAATCCGCCCCAGGAACATGGCCGAGAGCGGCGCCCAGGCCAGCCAGTTCGCCCAGTAGAAGACGGTCCAGGCCTTGGCCCAATCCATGTCGTCGTGCGGCGGCAGGAGCAGGGAGCGCTGGATGAAGGATCCGGCGTAGCTGGTCAGTGCCTCAAGGCTCGTCGTCACGATCCGCCCCGTCGGCCCGGCGACGAACACGAACACAAGCACGACGATGAACAGACGCGTATTGATGTCGGAAAGCACGCGGATGCCGCGGTGCAGCCCGCTGGCCGAACTGGCCGCGAACCCGCCGACGACGGCCAGCGCGACCGTGAAGGTCGCGACCGGCCCGGTGCCGGTGCCCGCAATGCGGTCCAGCCCGCCGGACAGCGACAGGATGCCCGCGCCGAGGCTGGCCGCCAGTCCGAACAGCAGGGCCAGCAGGGCGAAACCGTCGAGCGCGTCGCGAACACCGTCCGGAAGGCCGCGCCCGGTCGCAGCCTGAATCGGACTGGCGAGCGAAAAGGGCAGGCGCAGATTGTGATAGGCGAGCGCGAAGGCGAGGCCCGGCACGGTGTAGATGGCATAGGGCGTGAACGACCAATGCAGATAG
The DNA here is from genome assembly GCF_947498175.1 of uncultured Algimonas sp. Taxonomy (GTDB): domain Bacteria; phylum Pseudomonadota; class Alphaproteobacteria; order Caulobacterales; family Maricaulaceae; genus Litorimonas. Next base: position 71,784 of record NZ_CANMJB010000003.1, read on the forward strand.
AGCGAGGACAGGGCGAAGTCGGCCGCCGCCGCGCTGCCAGGCGCGACGTCCAGCCCGCCCGGCTCGCTCAAGTGATAGATCGGTTCGGCCGTCGCCCAGAACAGGATGCCGATGGCGACGGTCGTGGTCAGCGTGATCGCCGCCCAGTTCCAGCGCGACAGGATCGGCGTCGCCTTCGCCCCGCCGATGCGCACCCGGCCCAGCGGCGACAGCGCCGCCCAGGCGCAGGTCATCAGGAAGAGGAAGGCCGCGACCGTGAAGCCGTGGCTGAAAACGTTCAGGATGGCCGTGTTGAGCGCCGTCGCCGCCCCCAGGAACGGCCCCGGCGCGAGCAGGCTGGTCAGGATCAGCGCGGCGAAGGCCGAGAGCGGCAGGGCGAAGACGCGGGGTCTCAGGCGGTAGGCGCGGAAGAGTTGGCCGAGCGTCCTGTCGGTCAATGCGGCACGCTCTTGCCGCGGACCAGCCGCCAGAGCTTGCGGCTTTCGCGGCGGGCGACATGGGCGGGCGAGCCGGCGATCTTGCCCAGGCGCCGGATGCGCCGCCAGCGCTTGCGCGCGACGGGTTCGTATTCCGGGGTCAGATGGCCGAAGAAAATGTCGGCGGCCGCGTCCCAGCTATACTGTTCCGCATGGGCGCGCGCATCGGCCCGCGACAGCGCCAGCGCGGCGAGGCAGGCGGTCTTCAGATCTTCGTCCAATACGCCCGCATTCGATCCCGGAATGATGTCGATCGGCCCGCTGACCGGATAGGCGGCCACCGGCGTGCCGGTTGCCATCGCCTCGATGATGACCAGGCCGAACGTGTCGGTCTTGCTGGGGAAGACGAAAACGTCGGCATCCGCGAAGTGGCGCGCCAGGTCCTCCCCGAACTTCGCGCCGGTGAAGGTGACGCCCGGGTAGCGCCTTTTCAGCTCGTCCAGCTGCGGCCCGTCCCCGACGACGACCTTGGAGCCCGGCAGGTCGAGCTCCAGGAAGGCTTCGATGTTCTTCTCCACCGCCACGCGCCCGACATTGACGAAGACGGGCCGCGGCAGATCCTCGAACACATCGGTCTCGCTGCCCGGTTCGGACCGCTTGTCCGGATGGAACAGGTCCGTCTCCACCCCGCGCGCCCAGACGCCGAGGCCGGTGAAGCCCTTGCTTTCCAGAAATTCGGCCATGGAAGGCGTCGTCACCATGGTGCGCCCGCCGCTATTATGGAAGTCGCGCACGAATTTGTAGGTCGCCGCCATGGGCAGGACCGGCAGGCGCGCCTTGATATATTCGGGGAATTTGGTGTGGTAGCTGGTCGTGAACGGCATGCCCCAGCGCAGGCAGAGCGACCGCGCCGCCTGGCCCAGCGGCCCTTCGGTCGCGATATGCACGGCTTCGGGCGCGAATCCCACCATGCGCCGCTCCACGTCCCCTTTGGCGAACGGCGCCAGGCGGATGTCCGGATAGGTCGGCAGCGGCATGGTCCAGTAACCGTCGGACGGGGCGATCACCTCCACCTCGTGTCCGCGCTGACGCAGGATCGTCACCGTCTTGTCCAGCGTGCGCACCACGCCGTTCATCTGCGGATGCCACGCATCGGTCACGAGCAGGATCTTCACAGCACGGACAGCCTCTTGCACAGGCGCCGCCATGGCGGATCGCCGGGTTCGGTTCCGGCTTATGGCATGAACGGGTCCCTGTCACCCGGTCGCACGCCAGACTTCATGCAGCACAAGGATTGTGCAACAACGCATAGTTTCAACCCTAGATCGATCATAATATGGAGGTTTGCGCCAAAATCTTTTGCCGAAGTGGCTATGGCGAGAAAAGGACTTGCTTACACAAGTTTAATGTCAAGAGTGGGAGGTTTATAAGTCCGACACATTCGAGGGGATGTCATGTCAATCAGAGCTCTCTTACTCGCTTCCAGCACCGCCGCGCTTATCGCCCTGCCTGCCCATGCCCAGGTCAACGACGAAGAAGACGTCGTCATCGTGACCGGCTCGCGGATCCCGCAGGATCCGAACATCATCGGCGCCGTACCGGTTCAAGCGCTCGATGAAGAAGCCTTTCGTCTCTCCGGGGAGATCAATGTCGCGGAAATCGTCAACGACATTCCCGCCCTGGTGTCTTCCCTGTCCGGCGAGAATTCCCTGACCGGTCAAAGCACGCTCAATCTGCGCGGTCTTGGCGGGGAGCGGACGCTGACGCTCGTCAATGGCCGCCGCCATGTATCGGGTGTGCGCGGCTCGTCCTCCGTCGATGTGGGATCCATTCCGCGCGCCCTGATCGAAAGCGTCGAAGTCTCGACCGGCGGCGCTTCCGCGATCTACGGCGCGGATGCCGTGACCGGTGTCGTCAACTTCGTTCTCATGGACGATTTCGATGGGATGGAATTCGACGCGCGGGCCGGCATTTCGGGTGAAGGCGACGCCGAGAACTTCACGCTGGATGGTATCTTCGGCCGCAATTTCGACAATGACCGCGGCAATGTCACCCTTGCCCTGTCCTATACCGAGGACTCCATCCTGCGGGCCGGAGACCGCGACTGGTCGCGCAATAACGGCATCTCGTCCTCCGAACCTCCAGGAAACGCCTTGCTGCGGTTCCAGCCGGGCGAACTCGGAGCGGACACTCCGAATTTCAACACCTTGTTCGGGTTCTACGGCGGAGCGATCCCCGCCGCGGGCGATCCTCGCCTGGCCGGTCTGGACCTGACCGCCCGGGAGCGCGCCCTGATCGACAGGGCTGGCCAGGCGAGCCGGTTGGCGGTGACGGACCGCCCCACATTCTGGCTGACGTCGCAGGCCGGATCCATCGCGCCGGGTCAATTTGGCGGCGCCGCGCGCGCCGTGACCTATGTCGATCTCAACAATAACGGCATCGCCGACTGCCAGGAATCCTTCGTGGGGCGGAACGGCAATCTGGCCGGGTGCTGGGTCACCAATCCGGACGGCTCGGTCCGACTGTTCGAAGACGGCCTGATCGTCACGGGAGGTCAATGGGGGTCCGGTGGAGACGGCGGCGTGGTGACGCGCGACCGGGATACATTGTTGCCGGAGACGGACACGTTCTCTGCGAACCTGAACGGACGCTACGAACTTTCGCCGGGTTTGACGGCCTATTTCGAAAGCAAATACGTCCAGGCCAACACATTCGTCTTCAACGAACTGGATACGTTCTACGACACGCTTTTCATCCAACCGGACAACCCCTTCATCCCGGCCCAGCTGCAACCGGTGGCGGATGCGACGGGCGGGCTCCTGCTGACACAGGATCCCGTCGATTTCGACGATACGGGCATCGAATACGAACGCGAAACGATCCGCCTGGTCGGCGGACTGACTTGGGAGAACGAAAGCGGAAGCATTTTCGACCTCTCGGTCAATCATGGCCGCTTCAAACGGACCGACAGGTTGAACCGGACATTGCTGGACCGCCAGTTCGCAGCGTTCGACGCCGTCCGCGGGCCCAACGGAGAGATCGTCTGCCGCTCCAGCGTGGATCCGACGGCGCTCTACGGCGTGGACTTCTTTTCCGGCAGGAACGGGTTTGCGCCGGGGTTCTACACGTTCACGCCCGGTGACGGTCAGTGCCAGCCGCTCAATCCGTTCGGCACGAACAGCGTCAGTGATGCGGCCCGGTCCTTCATCAACGTCGCCAACGAGGACGAATTTGAACAAACGCAAACCGTTCTTTCGGCCAGCGTCGTCGGACGAACGGGTTTGTTCGACTTCCTTCTGCCCGACCAGGTCGGCTTTGCGACAGGCTTCGAATATCGCCGCGAAACGAGCGATCAGACATTGGATCCGATCGTTCTGGGTATCTTGCCGGCCGGGTCTCCCAATGCCGGAGCCGACATCACGGCCGTGACGAACGGCGTCGTCAATTCCGTCACCAGCATCGACAATGACGAACAGTTCAACACCAGCGGGTCCTACAACGTCAGGGAGGTTTACGGCGAACTGCGCATTCCGATATTGATCGACAGGCCCGTCTTCAAGGAGCTCTCATTGGACAGCGCCATACGGTATGCCGACTATTCCACGCTCGGCTCGACGACGACCTGGTCGGTCGGCGGCAAATATTCGCCGTTCGGCGGTCTCGCCTTCCGGGCGACCTTGTCCGAAGCGGTCCGGGCGCCGAACACGTCGGAACTGTTCGACCCGCAATTGCCGATCCAGATTTCGGCGACGCAGGATCCTTGCGATCCCAACCGCGTCGATACCGGCACGGCCAATCGCCGAGCCAATTGCATTGCCGCACTGCAGGCTGCCGGCGTTCCGCAATCGCAGATCCTGAATGGTGATGGGCAATATGTCTGGGTCAATCCATTGACAGGGCGTTTCACCGGCACATCCGGGGGCAATCCCGATCTCGAAGTCGAGACGGCGGACACGTTCACCATGGGCTTCGTGCTCCAGCCGCGCTTCGTCGAAAACTTCGCCCTGACGGTCGACTTCTGGGACATCGACATTGACAATGCGATCAGCTCGATCAGTTCTCAGGTCATTCTGGAAGGGTGTTTCGATTCCGCGAGTTTTCCGAATGTGCCGTTCTGCGGCCAATTCGAGCGTCGTGGCGATGGCGGTCTTGCGGATCTTCAGAGCGGCGAACTCAATTTCGCCCGCCTCGAAGCCTCGGGCATCGACGTCTCGGCGAATTACGGGTTCGACTGGCGCGACAACGATTTCGGCATCGCGCTCGTCGGGAGCTATCAGGACAAGCTGGACCGCTTCTTCAACCCGCTCAACTTCTCGGAGGTCAATCCCGACATCCGCGAGATCAGATTGCCGCAATATAGCGGAAACGTCACACTGAGCTGGGCGCGCGGTCCCCTGTCGGCACAGTTCCAGACGAGCTATCAGTCCAAACAGAGCGTGGACTCCATTACGGTCATCAGCCAGCCGGTGATCGGAGACCCGGTCCTGTCGACCACCAATTACGGCGACAATGCCTTCTTCGACGAGACCTTCATCTTCGACGCGAATGCCAGCTATCAGCTGAACGATCGCTACCGCATCTATGGCGGGGTCAACAATATCGCCGACGAGAAGCCGTTCGCGACCCAGACCGCGTGGCCGGTCGGCCCGCGCGGCCGCTTCTTCTTCGTCGGTGTGAATGCGACCTTCTAGGTCGGGACAAGATTGCGGCGATAGCGTCCGATCGAGCCCTTCCCTCACGGGAAGGGCTTTTTCTTGCCTGCAGACAAAGCCGCCGGCCCGGGCGCAGAAGCGCGGATGCTTGCCTGCCGATACCGATCCGCGCGCGGCCATATCGCCGCAGGGTGCGACATCGTTTCCGACCCGGAACAGTTATACAGCCCCGTCCACAATGGCGCGGCACGCGACGCGTTTCGTTCCGGTTTCGATTCCATCAATGGAGTCAGGCGGTTAGCCGGACGCGCCGTTTCGGTTTCGTGACATCCACATGACGCCTGCGCGAAATCTTCGTCGCGAATCCAAAGCATTAAGCACTTGTTAGGCTTGTTCTCTCACGGGGAACCCTACAAGGTGTTGACGTGTTCAGGGCTTCGAACACTATATGTAGTCGGACATAGCCCTATCGTCGCCGCCGCGGCTTGAAGGGCGATCGTCCGGTCCCTTGCGGAACCGGGCAGGTTCAGTGTCCGATCCATCAGGCCCGAAAACGGGAGAAAGAGCGCGTGATCATGAGTGAAGACGAATTCGGCAAGGATCTGGACACGGCGGAACTGGAACAGGCTGCCGACTTGGCCGCCGATATGGCCGGAGAGGCGATCGCCCGCATGACGGCGAGCCCGTCCGCGCCCGCCCGCGCCCGCCAGAAACCCAAGCCGTCGACGAATGTGCGCAATGTCCGTCCGCCCAAACAGGACCGGTCGCGCGACGCGCTGCTGACCGATTTCGGCAAGAAGACGCTGGTGGACCGCTACCTGCTGCCCGAAGAGTCCTACCAAGACATGTTCAGCCGCGTCGCGACCGTCTACGCCGATGACGACGCCCACGCCCAGCGCCTCTACGACTACATGTCCCGGCTTTGGTTCATGCCCGCCACGCCCGTGCTGTCCAATGGCGGGGCGGGGCGCGGCCTGCCGATTTCCTGCTTCCTCAACAGCGTGGACGACAGCCTCGAATCGATCGTCGGCACGTGGAACGAGAATGTCTGGCTGGCGTCGAACGGCGGCGGCATCGGCACCTATTGGGGCGGCGTTCGCTCCATCGGCGAGAAGATCGGCCGCGCCGGCAAGACGTCCGGCATCATCCCCTTCATCCGCGTCATGGACAGCCTGACGCTGGCCATTTCCCAGGGCTCGCTGCGCCGCGGTTCGGCGGCCGTCTATCTCGACATCCACCATCCGGAGATCGAGGAGTTCCTGGAGATCCGCAAGCCGACCGGCGATTTCAACCGCAAGTCCCTGAACCTGCATCACGGGCTGAACATCACGGACGAGTTCATGGAGGCCGTGCGCGACGGCGAGGACTTCGCCCTGCGCAGCCCGGCGACGCAGGAGGTCATCAAGACCGTTCCGGCCCGCGCCCTGTGGCAGAAGATCATCGAGATGCGCCTGCAGACGGGCGAGCCCTATCTCATCTTCTCCGACACGGTGAACCGCCAGCTGGCCGAACATCAGCGCGACGTCGGCCTGAAGGTGCAGCAATCCAATCTGTGCGCCGAGATCATGCTGGCCACCGGCCAGGACCAGTTCGGCCGCGATCGCACGGCCGTCTGCTGCCTGTCCTCGATCAACGCGGAAATGTACGACGCCTGGAAGGACGAGCCCGGCTTCATCGAGGACATCATGCGCATGCTGGACAACGTCCTGCAGGATTTCATCGACCGCGCGCCCGACGGCATGGCCGACGCCGTCTATTCGGCGATGCGCGAACGCTCCGTCGGGCTCGGCCTGATGGGCTTCCACTCGCTGTTGCAGAAAAAGGGCGTGGCGTTCGAGAGCGGCATGGCCAAGTCGCTCAACATGCGCCTGTTCAACCATATCCGCTCCGGCGCGGACGCGGCGAGCCGAAAGCTCGCCGAAGAGCGCGGGGCCTGCCCCGATGCGGCTGACGCGGGCAAGATGGAACGCTTCTCCCACAAGATGGCTGTGGCGCCGACCGCATCCATCTCCATCATCTGCGGCGGGACCAGCGCGGGCATCGAGCCGATCCCGGCCAACATCTACACCCACAAGACGCTGTCCGGGTCGTTCACCGTGCGCAACAAGTTCCTGGAAGACGTGCTGGAGCGCCACGGCAAGAACACGGACGGCATCTGGGCGTCGATCCTGGAGGCCGAAGGGTCGGTCGCCCATCTCGACTTCCTGGAGGATCACGAACGCGACGTCTTCAAGACCGCGTTCGAGATCGACCAGCGCTGGGTCATCGAACACGCCGCCGACCGCGCGCCGCTGATCTGCCAGGCGCAGTCGCTCAACATCTTCCTGCCGGGAAACATCGACAAGTGGGACTTGCACATGCTGCACTGGCAGGCCTGGGAAAAGGGCGTCAAATCGCTCTATTACTGCCGCTCCAAATCGGTGCAACGCGCGGGCTTCGCCGGCCAGGCGGACAAGACGGCGGAGAAATCCGAGATGGAGCAGGCCATGGAAGCGGCCGCTCCGACCGATTACGACGAGTGCCTGGCCTGCCAGTAGCGCCCGCACAGGGTTAGCGGATATGAAGGCCCGGATTAACCATCCGGGCCTTTTGCTTTGGACCGGATTGTCGCGTTCCGGTAGGCAAACCGTGACAAGATTGCCACAATCGGATGGCAAACTGCGCGCAGGTAACGGCTGGAATGACTCTTGCAGTTGCAAAACACGATGTTTCTCCGGACTATGGAATGTGTCCTTTCGCGGGAACCGTTCCGCGTTCCGGAGGCTTAGGGACACTGTACCGGCCCGGCATGTTCGCCGCCCGGACGCGAAGGGTAGAGGATTGACGATGTTGGCCATGTCCAACGATCCCTCGAGGAATGCCGGACCCGCTCGCCGGATCCGTTCCGGGGTGCGACGCGCCGCGACGGCTGCTCTTGCCGTGCCTGTCCTGCTTGCCCTGGCCGCTCCCGCTCATGCGCAGAATGCGGATCCGGTCGCGGAAATGCCGCCGCTTTCGCTCAACCTGTCCGATCCGGCCTTCAGATCCGTCACCGATCTGGACGGGCTGGATTCGTTCTCCATCGCCCCGCTCGACCTGCCGGTCGATGCAGTCGGCTCCACCCTGTTCAAGCTGGATCTGTCCGATCCCACCTGCCTGACCGGCGCGGACCGGTGCGAGCGCCGGTCCGAGCGTCTTTCGCTCGGTGTGTCGGAATACATCACGGCCAAGAAGGATGACGGCATCGATCTGGTGCTGAGACCCCGCGCCAGCTTCCGCTTCGACGACCATAGCAGCTCCGCGCTGGTCGGCGCCGTGGTCGAAATCGGCGAGGACCTGCGCCGCGGCTCCGACTACAAGACCGATACGTGGTATCTGTTCGCCGGCGCCGATGCCGAAGCGCTGACCTACGCCCCCGACAGCATGGACCGCCTCTCCTCGGGCCGTTTCCACCTGCAGGACCGCATCATCGTCGGCGACGCCCAGGCCGGCGTCGGCTACCGCATCGGCGACGCCGACGTCTCCCTCTCCTACCTGCGCCGCGAAGCCCAGGCCGAAGGGGTCAGCTTCAACGAAGACGCGGCTGCGCTGTCGTTCACCTGGAAGCGCTAGACCTCTTTCAAACTCACGGATGTCTTGGTCGCGCTCCAGGCCTTGGGGTCATCCGGCACCGGGTCTCAGACCTCGCCGGCACAGCGTGCCTTTCGCCATGAAGGCGAAAGAGAGGCTTTCTGCCGGCTTCGGATAACCGGCCGCCTTACAATGTTCTCATCCGCGCAGCCTGCCCCTACCCAAGCCGCCAAGCCGCCGCTATAGCGGCGCGGAGATGACCGATATGCCCCTGCAGACCAATCCGGCGGCATCGCCTGGCGCGATGGGCCGTTCGCGCGCCCATGGCGATGCGCTGGGCCTGTGGGAGCCCAAGCGGACCCTGACCCTGGCGGCGGCGCGCAAGCATACGGAACGCATCATCTTCATCCGGCGCATGCTGATCGGGGCATCCGCCGCGCTGGTCGCGCTGCTGGCCTATTATTTCGCCACGCAAGGCGGGGAGATGGTGATCAAGGACGATCCCGACACGTCGGTCCACATGATCAAACCGCGCTATAGCGGGCGCACGTCGGACAGCCTGCCTTTCTACCTGACGTCCGAGACGGCGACCCGCGATCTGGAGAACCGCACGGAAGTCGCCCTGGCCGAGCCCGTGCTGGAATTCATCCGGGCGGAAGGGGCGGAAAGCAGCTCCGTCCAGGCCGATCTGGGCACATATGACGACATCAACAAGATCCTGGATCTGCGCGCCGACATGAGCCTGCCGCAGACGGAGCGGCAGAACGTCGTGTTGGAGACGGATGACGGCTATCGCTGCGTCACGGCTCACGCCCGCATCTATCCGCGCGAGAAACGCATCGTCGGCGACGCGCCGATCCGTTGCACGGGCAATTTCGGCGTGGTCGGCGGCCAAGCCTACGAAATCACCGACAATTACCGCACCTTCGTGTTCAAGGACGGCATGGACGGGATCATCAACCGCGACGACGAGGCGGCGACGGGCCTTCGCGCCGCGCCCGAAGACGAAGCGGACGCGCCCCGCCCGATCTTCGGCTTCGACGGGGACGGCCCCATCGCGGTCAAGGCCGACACGGCGACCTACAATGGCGGCACGACGGACCTGCTGGGAAGCGTCGTGGTCGAACAGGACGATTCCACCATCTATTCGAACGAAATGAAGATCCTGCGCGACAAGGCGACGAATGCCGCCGCCGGGTCGATCCAGTTGGGCGCGGTGCGCGACATCATCGCCACGGGGGATTTCCGCTACGTCTCGGACGAGAACGACGTGCGCGGCGACACCGGCGTGTATGAGCGCGATACGTCCACCCTGACCGTGACGGGCGATGTCAGAGTCGTCCAGCCGGACGGCAACACGGTCTCGACCAATCGCCTCGTCTATGACACAGTGACGGAGACGGTTCGGTTTTCCGGCCAGTGCCAGGGCCGCGATTGCGGGCCGGACGGCCGCACCCGGATCGTCATTCCGGGAAGCGAATAGGCCGGAACGCCAACAGGGTGGGACTTATGGACAATCGGATGAAACGCGCGCTGGCAGGCCTCTTCGTGATCCTGATCGGCGGGGCGCAGACGGCGAACGCGCAGTTCGCCCGGGCCGGCGGCGACACGCTGCTCTATGCCGACGATGTGGAATCGGTCGACGGCGTCATCACGCTGACCGGGCAGGCGGACGTGCGACAGGGCGACGTGCGCATCCTGGCCGACGAAATCGTCATTCATAGCCGCCAGGACGGCGGCGCGAGCGCAGGCCCGTCGGTCGGCACGGTCGCCGACGATATCGACCGGGTCATCGCGACCGGCAACTTCTTCTACATCACCCCGGAACAGGAAGTGCGCGGCAACCAGGGCGTCTACACGGCAGCCGACGACACGTTCGTCGTCACGGGCGACGTCATCCTGACGCAGGAAGACAGCGTCGTGCGCGGCACGCGCCTGATCTACGAATTGAATACGCAGAAAGCCCGGGTCGTCACCGATTGCCAGGGACGGCGCTGCCCGACCCAGGAGCGCGTCGCCATCCTGATCCGCGACACGTCGCAGGCCGGAGCCGAGACCGGAACGCCGGCCGGGTCCGAAGCGGAGGCCGCGGGCAGCTAGCCCGGCGTCGCTCTGGCATGACAGACAGTTTGGACAGCGCCCCGATGGACATCAGCCCGCACCCGACCGACCGGACCTTGCCGCACGAACCGGCGCAGCCGGTCCGCGTGCCCGCCACCGGCCTGGCCGCCAACAGCATCGGCAAGGCTTATCGCGGCCGCGTCGTGGTCAAGGACATCACCCTGACCGTGCAACGCGGCGAGGTCGTCGCCCTGATGGGCCCGAACGGGGCGGGCAAGACGACCAGCTTCTACATGATCATGGGCCTGATCGAGGCCGATCGCGGCACCATCACCCTGGACGGACAGGACATTACCGGCCTGCCCATGTATCAGCGCGCGCGCCTGGGCGTCGGCTATCTGCCGCAGGAGCAGAGCATCTTCCGCGGCCTGTCGGTCGAGGAGAACATCAAGGCGGTGGTGCAACTGACCGAACGCGACAAGAGCAAGTGGGACGACAATGTCGATGCGCTGCTCGACGAACTCAATATCGGCCATATCCGCAAATCGCCCGCGCTGGCCCTGTCCGGCGGGGAGCGCCGCCGGGTCGAGATCGCCCGCGCGCTGGCGTCCCGCCCCTCCTTCATCCTGCTGGACGAGCCGTTCACCGGCATCGATCCGATCGCCATCGCCGACATTTCCGAACTGGTTCTGTATCTGAAGCAGCGCGGGATCGGCATCCTCATCACCGACCACCGGGTGCGCGAAACGCTCGATATCGTGGACCGGGCGAGCATCCTGTTCCAGGGCGAAGCCCTGTTCGAAGGCACCCCCGAAGAAATCCGCGCCAACAAGGATGTGCGCCGGGTCTATCTGGGCGAGAAATACGCGTAAACTGACGGGAACATCCGCTCCGTAGCCGCTGGCGAAGGGGCTGTCGTGGCATTTGCGTCACTGCCGCCGGGCAGAGCGTGCAAAGCGCGCGTTCGCTCACTCTCGCTCGCGGCGGTTCGCTGTATGCGGGCCCCAGGCCGGATATCGGAAACGCTCACCGCACCGTGAATTGCGCCGACAGCCGCCCGTTCGCGTCCGCGCTGACCACGACCCGCTCCAGCGTCGCCGCATAGTCGCCCAACAGCGTTTCGAAAAACCCGTAGAGCCGCCGCGTTTCCGCATCGTCGATCCAGACCGAAAAAGCGCCGTCGCCGCTCGGCTGCACCTGGGTGAGCTTGACCGATTGCGCATTCGCCACCGCCACGAGTGCGGCGCGGTCGAAGGGGGCGCGCGAGGCGGAGCCACTGCCCGTCTGCGGAAGACGGGAGACCAGCGCCAGATCCGATTTCGCCCGGTCGAAATCCGCCCGCGCGGACGTGCCGGCCGCTTGGACCGGCAGGATCAGGATGAAAACCAGCAGGAAGACCGCGGCGAGGCCGGCCAGAATGCCCAGCAGCAGCTGTTCGCGCGGCTCGCGCGCCATCCACCAATTCGGCAGACCGGACATCATGACGGGTCTCCCAGGCTGAACGCGGCATCGCCGACGAAACGGCCGTTCTGTTCGCGCACGCCGCCCGTGACGAAATCCGCCCCCATCGTCGCGACCGTTTGTTCCAGCGCTCCGGCCGCCTCGAACCCCGGATAAACCAGGCGCAGGCGAAGGCTGTTTTCCTGCGTGTCGAAGGACAGCCGTTCGACCGAAATGTCCGGATGGGCGGCCAAGGCGCCAAACAGGCGATCGGACAGGTCCAGGAACGCCGTCGGATCGCTCTGGGACGGTTGGGCGGCGCGCACGGCGCGAGCCAGGTCGGGCGGCGCGGGCTGGCCGGTCGCCTGCGTGTAGAGGGCGCGCGCGGTTTCCTGCAGCCGGTCCGCCTGCGCCGCCGTGGCGCGGGCTTCCGCCAGCGACAGCCCGAAGCCGAACAGGCCGCAGACCAGCGCGGCGGCCGCGACGCGCGCCCAGGATCCGGCCTGGATGCGGATGCGGCGGCGATGGCGCCCGCTGCGCAGGTTCAGCGCGCCGCCATCGTCGAGGCGCGCGAAGATGGCGCGCGCGACCGTCCCGTCGTCATGCACCCGGCCGCCGGTCTCCGACCAGTCGGCATCGACCGCATCGCCGTCCAGGCCCGGCGTCACCACGCGGTCGAGCAGGCGGACGGGATCGGGACCCAGACCGGCCAGCGCATCGAAATCGGCGACGATCTGCGGCGCGTCGAAGCGGTCGAGCAGGCGGGTCATGACGGTGTCGGCCACCATCAGGGTCGGGGCCGGACTGTCCGGCCCCAGAACGACGTGCAGGTCCTGCAGGTCCGTGGCGATCCGGTCTTCATGGGCGAAGCGCGCCACGTTGAGGCGGTCCGCCCCGCGCACCTTGTCCGGAATATCGGTCACGAAGGCGCGCACATGCTGGCCCGGCAGGACGACGATGTCGGGGACGGCCGTGGGGGGCGAAAGCGCATCGACACCGCCGCGCACCGTCTCGACCGTCCCGCGTTCGCGGCGCGCCAGAATGGCTTCGCCTCCGGTCGTGCCGGGCAATATGAGCAGCGTTTCGGTCACCGCGGCGGCTCCTCGGCGGGCTGGTCCGCCCGGATGAGGGACGGAAACTCTTCCCGGCCCCAGGCGCGGTATGTGAGACGGGGCGGCGGCTTGTCCAGCCCTTCATAGGCCAGAAGCTGCGCCCGTTCGACCGGGCCGAAGCGCACGGTCGTTTCCGCGACGATGCGCTGCGGCGTGTAGACGATGTCGCCCAACCGCGCTGCCTTGTTTTCGTAACCGTCCAGGACGGGCGCCGCATTCAGCGCGTCCCGGGAGCCGTAGCCGCCGGACGGGCGCGACTGGATCAATTCCAGTGCGACGCGTTCCGCCTCGCGACCGCCGCCCAGAATGACCGCCAGGACCGGTGCATGCCGGGGTTCGGCCGTGTCGATGTTGAACCGGGTCGGCACGCCGTCCTCGCCGATGCAGACATGCGGCAGGAGGGTGCGGAACAGGATCTCGCCCATGCCTTCCAATGCCCGGAGTTCGGTCACGGACTGCATCGGCACGTTGGCCGTGCGGTGCGGCAGGTCCGTGCGGGACATGTAGATCCCGTCTTCCGCGCCATTCGCGCTGAGCTGGCTGTCCGCGTCGATCCAGTCCACGGCCGCCCCCGCCACGCGGGCTGCTTGTACCGGATCCGTCCCGAGGGCCAGCATGAGGGCTTCGAATTGCTGCCGCGCCGTATCCGATCCCACCCCGGAACTATCGACCAGCCCCGACAGGCGGAAGCAATGGCTGCCGTCCGACACGGCCACGGAAATCAAACCGTTTTCGAACGGCAGGATGACCGGCTCCGTCACGGCCAGCCGGGCGCCGAGCGCCGCACCGTCCACCTGCGAAACCGCGTCGATCTGGCTCCGCACGAAATCCGCCGCCCCGCGCGCATAGAGGTCGGCCTGCGCGGCGGCGTCCAGTTCCGCCGTGCGCGTGACGGAACTCCGCAAGGTCGCAAGCAACGCCAGCGCGACCGCGCTCATCAGGCTGAGCACCAGCAAGGTGCTCAGCAGGACGGTGCCGTCTTCGCGGCTAGGTGGAGCAGAGCGGCTACACATCGGGGATCTCGAACACATGGCGCGTCGTGGTGCCGTCTGCATGAACCAGGTCGATGGAGACCGCTTCTGCGCGATCTAATGGAATCATGATGCTATTGAATGAAGTTTGGCCAATCATGGGCATGACTTTCATTGCTTCGACGTCGTCCAACACAGTCCGATCCAATGGCGGTTCGACGAAGGCCGGATTTTCATGAGGTAGAAACGCGCGGATCAATCGCCCCTCTTCGACCCGCCATCCGACCCGCAACAAGTCTCCTCTCGGATATATACCCTCCGGGTTTGGGCGACCCCGACGCGTCAGCTCGAACCCATCCGTCAGCGCAGCACTCATGGATTCGTTCACAATTCCGCCCAGCCCGTCCCGGTTCTGCCGCCGCACCATATGGGCGAAATCGTCCGCCATGATCCGGCGGGCGGCGGCGAGCTGTTCGACCTGCTCGATCCGCGCTTCGGACCGCTCGCGCGCATCCAGCGTCGCGGTGAGCGCGATCAGCGCGCCCACGCTGATCAGCGAGAAGACGAACATGGAGACGAGCACCTCCACGAGCGTGAACCCGGCGTCGCGCGCGGTCATTCGTCCGCTCCGTCCGACGGCGGTGTCGGATCGGGGGCGGGGTCGGGCGCAGGATCGGGCGCAGGATCGGATGCGGGGTCCGGCGTGGAGCCCGGTGCGGCGGGACGATCGGGCGGATCGTAGCGGAAGGCCCGGCGTTGCGTCAAGACGCGGTCTCCGTCGCGTCGGCTGACGCGCACGACGACTTCGTAGAAATCCGCCTGCTGCGTGGCGGCTGTCTCGACGACCACGTCGAAGTCCAGGCCGCCGGACTCCGCTTCGGACCGCTCGGTTCCGGTCTCCACCGGGTCCAGTCGCGACAGCACGACGGCATTGTCGGCGACGAAGCCGGCATGGGTCTTCACCTGCAGGTCGGCCGTGCCGGACACGGCCAGCGTCGCCGCCCGGTTCAGCCCGACGATGGCCAGGCTGAAGATGGCCAGGCTGACCAGCACTTCGACCAGGGTGAAACCTTCATCCGCCGCCCGCGCCCTCATCGGTCCGCCACACGCTGGACACGTCCGCGCTCATCGGCGCTCAGCACATAGCGCGCCTCAGACCCGCGCAGCGTCAAAGCGAAATCGGGCACCAGGCCGTAAGGTTCGAACAGCAGGGCCGGTTCCGCCGCCTCGCCCGGGGTCAGCGGTTCACCCGCGACGTCGATCCGGACCGACAGGTTTTCGGGCCAGGGCATCGTTTCGGCGCGCTGCCAGGCCAGTCCGTCATGTCGGAACAGGACCAACCCGTCGGCATCGACGCCGAGCGCACGCATTTCCCCGGCGATGGCGCCCTCGTCCAGGAAAGCGTTCAACCGCACCGTCAGGGTCTCCGACGCCCTGTCGGCGTCGGCCCGGGGCTGCGGCAGGTTCATCACGACCGCGCCCACCATCAGCGACAGGATCGCCAGGACCGCCAGCAACTCGACGAGGCTGAACCCGGCTTCGCGGGTGCGCCTATTGCCAGTTTCCGATATCGGCATCGGCCCCTTCCCCGCCTTCCACACCGTCGGCGCCGTAGCTCAGAATGTCGATCGGACCGAATTCGCCCGGATTGCGGTAGATGTAGGGATTGCCCCAAGGATCGTCGCGCAATCTCTGGATATAGCCTTCGGGAGGATATTTGGCGGCGTCCACGCCGGGCGGCGCTTCGACCAGCGCGGCCAATCCGGCCTGTTCGTCCGGATAGCGGAAATGGTCCAGCCGGAAGAACTCCAGCGCGGTTTCGTAGGACGCGATGTCGGCTTGCGCCTTGGTGACGGACGCATCGCCCAGCCGCGGCAGCACGGCCAGCACCACACCGGTCGCCAGCAGGCCGATGATGGCCATGGTGACGAGGACTTCGGTCAGGGTGAAGCCGTCTTCGCCCGTGCGGGGGCGGTCGTCGGTGTTCTCGTTCTGTTTCACGTGAAACACTCCTAGAAGGACAGCGTGTTGAGCTGCAGGATGGGCAGGAAGATGGCGGCGGCGATCAGCAGCACGATCCCGCCCAGCACGATGATGATGAGCGGTTCCAGCAAGCTGAGAAAGACCTGCGTCGCCGCATCGAATTCCGATTCCAGATAGTCGGCCGATTTGGCGAACATGGCGCCGGTCTGCCCCGACGCTTCGCCGCCCAGCACCATCTGCACGACGATCGGCGGAAAGACCCCGGTCTGTTTCAGCGCGGCGCTGACGGGCGCGCCTTCGCGCACGCGCGCGGTCGCATCGCCCACGGCCGCGCGCATGACCGTGTTGCGCAGCGTGTGGCGCGCCGTTTCCATGGCGGCGAGCGCAGGCGTCCCGGCCGAGATCAGCCCGGCAATGGTGCGCGAAAAGCGCGCGGCTTCCAGATTGCGGATGATGCGCCCGATGACGGGCAGGCGCAGTTTCGTCGCATCCCACCGGCGCCGGCCGCCCACCGACCGCTTCCATAGCGAAAACAGCAGCCAGGTCCCGCCGATGACGATCAACACGGCCCACCAGTTGGATTGCAGGAATTCGGACGCCGCGATTGTCGCGCGGGTCAGAGGCGGCAATTCCTCGCCCAGCACGGTGAACTGCTCGGCCACCTTGGGCACGACCAGCGTCAGCAGGATGACCGTGACGATCAGCGCGATCGCGAGCAGCAATAGCGGATAGACGGTCGCGCCCAGCACCTTGCGCCGCACCGCGTCGGCGGCTTCCAGATCGTCGGCGCGGCGTTCCAGCACCGGGCCGAGCTGCCCGGCCGTCTCGCCCGCCGCCACCATGGCCGTGGTCAGCGCGTCGAACACGGCCGGGTGGGCGGCCAGCGCTTCGCTCAAGCGCGCCCCTTCCACCACGCGGGCACGCGCATCCAGCAAGACGCCGCGCATGCGCGACTTCTCGAACTGCAATGCGGTGATGCGCAGCGCTTCCTCCACCGGGGTGGAGGCGGAAATCAGGATGGCGAGCTGCCGCGCGGCGCGGGTGATGTGGCTGCGCTTGATGCGCGACCCTTTGGAGGGCGCCTGCGCATCGTTGGCGGCGCGTTTGGTGCGCGAGGGCCTGATCTCGACCGGGGTCAGCCGACGCGACCGCAACTGGTCCCGCGCCGCCCGCGCCGATGCCGCCATCAGCGTCCCCTTGCGGCGGGTTCCGCTGGCGTCGAGGGCGTTGTAGTCGAAGGCTTCCAAGGCTCAGACCTCGTCCCGGCGGCAGACGCGCAGCACCTCGTCGGAACTCGTCTGCCCGGCGGCGACCGTTTCCGCCCCGTCGGCCAGCAGCGTCCGGCGCGTCGCGAACGCATGGGCGGCCATGTCGCCTTCGGTCGCGCCTTCGTGGATCATGGCGCGCAGCGTCTCGTCCATCGGCACGATCTCGTAGAGGCCCAGACGGCCCGAATAACCCACGCCGGAACAGTGCGGGCACCCGACCGGCTTGTAGAACGTGTATCCGCTCCCTGTCAGGCCCAGCTCGGCCAGTTCCGCCGCGCTGGGCGTATAGCTTTCCTTGCAGCTGTCGCAGAGGCGGCGCACCAGCCGCTGCGCGACCAGCGCGGTCAGGGTGGAGGATAGCAGGAACGGCTCCACCCCCATGTCGCGCAGCCGCGCAACCGAGGCGAGGGCGGAATTGGTGTGGACCGTGGAGAGCACGAGGTGTCCCGTCAGCGAGGCCTGCACCGCGATTTCGGCCGTTTCGGGATCGCGGATCTCGCCGACCATGACCACGTCCGGGTCTTGGCGCAGGATGGCGCGCAGGCCGGCCGCGAAGCTCATGCCCACCGCGTTGTTGACCTGCGTCTGGCCGATTCCGTCCAGCGCGTATTCGACCGGGTCCTCGACCGTTAGGATGTTGCGCGACCCGTCATTGAGGCGTGACAGGGCGGCGTAGAGCGAGGTCGTCTTGCCCGACCCGGTCGGTCCCGTGACGAGGATGATGCCGTTGGGCCGGGCCAGCGCGGCGGCGAACGCCTGCTGCACGTCCGGGTCCATGCCGAGTTCTTCCAGCGCCATGCGCTGATTGTCCTTTTCCAGGATCCTCATCACAACCCGTTCGCCGTGGCGCGACGGCAGGGTCGAGACGCGCAGATCGATCGCGCGTTCACCGAGATTGAGCGAAAAGCGGCCGTCCTGCGGAATGCGTTTCTGGGCGATGTCGAGACGGCTCATGACCTTGACCCGGGATGTCAGGGCGGGCGCGAGGCGCACCGGCAGGGACAGGGCTTCGGACAGTTGGCCGTCGATGCGGAACCGCACGGCCAGCCGTTCCTCATAGGGTTCGATATGGATGTCCGACGCGCGCGAGCGGATCGCTTCCTGCAGGATGCCGTTGATGAGGCGGATGATCGGCGCGTCGTCGGAGCTGTCCAGCAGGTCCGACGTGCGCGGCAGCCCGTCCGCGAGCGCCGAGAGGTCCTGGGGCGCGCCGAGCGCGTCTTCGGACGCGCCCGCCAGATCGGCTTGCGCGTAGAGGCCGGACAGGCGCTGTTCGAACGCTTCGGGGCTGAGGGTTTCGCGCCGCACCGGATGGCCGATCACGCGGCGCGCCTCGATCAGCGCATCGCGCGGCGTGGACGATTTGTGCGCCAACGTCACCGCGCCCGCCTCGTCCGGCACGGCGATCACCCCGTGCTGACGGGCGAAGGCGTAGGACAGGGCTGGACGCGCGCTCGACATCCCCGCCTTATAGCGCGGGCAAGCCGTTCGAACATTAAAGTTTTATGGCGGATGCAGCGTCTATTGAAATTTCGTCCAGAAGCCCGACAGGGCCTTGGCCTTGGGGCCGAAGACGGCGTCGGTGAAGTACGAGGAGGCGGCGCGTTTCACCGCTTCGGTGCGGGTCGGATAGGGCGAGATCATGCCGGCGATCTGGCTGAGCTTGAGGTCGCCCGCCATGGCCAGGCTGATCGTGTTGATGATCTCTCCCGCATGGCTGCCGAGGACCGATGCGCCGATCAGCTTGCCCTTGGCGTCCAAATAGAGCTTCACGCCGCCGTCCGTGTCCCGCTCGGCGATGGCGCGGTCGTTTTCGTCGAACGCGAAGTGCAGCGTCCTGGCGGCATCGCGGTGGCTGGCGCCGATCGTGCCGAGTTCGGGCTGGGTGTAGATCACGGCGGGCATGCGGTCGGTGGTCGCCTTGGCGAACAATCCGCCCAGGCCCGGCGGCAGGAAATAGAGGTTCTTGATCAGCGCGGACGCGTGGAAACCCGCCGCGTGGGTCAGGCCGCCCTTGCCCGCCGCAATGTCGCCGGCGGCATAGACGCGCCTGTTCGACGTCCGCAGCGCGTCGTCCGTGCCTATCCCGTGGCGGTCATAGGCCACGCCGCCCTTTTCCAGGTCCAGCCCTTCGACGTTGGGCGCGCGCCCGGCCGCCATGAGCAGATGCGACCCGGTGATCGGGTCGCCGTTCTCGAACTCGACCGTGATCGTGCCGCCGGAAGCCTGGCTGATGCGTTCGGTCCTGGCGGGCGCGCGGAAGGCGACGCCTTCGGCCTTGAGCCGCTCGATCAGACCCTTGGCGTGATCCGGATCGTTGCGGGCAAGGGGTTCGGCGATGTCGATGATCGTCACCTCGGACCCCAGACGCCGGAAGCTCTGCCCCAGTTCCAGACCGATGGGCCCGGAACCGACGATCATCAGGTGATCCGGCAGGCGATCGACCTGGAAGATGGATTCGTTCGTCAGATAGTCGACCGTGTCGAGCCCCGGGATCGGAACGATGGCCGCGCGCGACCCGGCGGCCACGACGATGCGCTTGGCCCGGACTTCATGACCGTCCGACACGATGGTCCGGTCGTCCGCGAAACGGGCGTCCTCCTTGATGACGGTGACGCCGAAACCCGTATAGCGCTCGACCGAATCGACCGGGGCGATCTGGTCGATCACGCCCTGGATGTGCGCCTTGACCGCCTCGAAGTCGATGCCGGGCTCGCTCGGCGCGATGCCGTATTCGGACCCGTGGCGGCGGCCGTGCGCGACCTTCGCCGCCTTGATCAGCGCCTTGGACGGCACGCAGCCCGTATTGAGGCAGTCGCCGCCCATGTCTTCGCGTTCGAACAAGACGACCGAGCGGCCGAGATGGGAGGCGCCGTAGGCGACGGACAGACCGGCCGATCCGGCGCCGATGACGCAAAGATCGACCGTGTGGACTGTTTTGGACATGATTTTATGCCGCGCCCGCAGGCGCGCCTTTGATCGTCTTGTAGAGAATGGGAAGGAGGGAGAGCGCGATCAGTCCGAGGATCGGCAGAATGATCTGCGGCTGGAGCATCAGGCCGGAAAGCTCCACGTCCTCGCCGGCGTCGAAGATCGCGCCGACGCCCGCGCCGACACTGGCATAGACCAGAGATCCCGGAATGATGCCGAAAAAGGTGGAAAGGACGTAGTTGCGCCAGTGCACGTCGAACAGGGCGGGCACGATGTTGACGATGAAGAAGGGGAAGGCCGGGATCAGGCGCAGGATGAATAGGTAGGACAGTTCGTTCTTCTTCAGCCCGGCCTCGAACTTCTGCATGTAGGGTCCGGCCTTGCGGGCCAGGGCGTCGCCGAAGGCATAGCGGGCGGCCAGGAAGATGGCGGTCGCCCCGAGCGTCGCGCCGACCACCACGCCCAGGCCGCCGACCCAGGTGCCGAACAGGAAGCCGCCGAAGATGGACAGGAAGCTCGCCCCGGGAAAGCTGATCCCGACCAGCACGGCATACAGGGCGATGAAACCGAGCCAGACGAGCAGGAAGTTGTCCGCGACCAGCGCGCTCAGGGCCTCGCGATTGTCCCGCAGGCCGTCGATGGAGACGTAGCCGGGACCCCCCAGCGCGAAGAAAGCGGCCAAGGCCGCAGCGATGATCCCGAGCGGCAGCAGGCGCTTCCACAAGGGTTTGGGCGCTGCCGGCGGCGCATCGGTCAGGGGAGTTTCTGTCATCGATCTTCGTTCCGTAGGCCTCGTCCGGCCCGCTATTTCGGTCGGTTGAGGGTCCAGTCGTAATGGCTTCCCTTGAAGCTGGCGCCGGACGTCAGGGCTTGCAGCCGTTCGCCTGTGGCATGTTCGGCCAGATGGGCGCGCAGACCGGCTTCCGTATCGCCGAAATCTTCCGAGAACCATCGATAGATCTTGGAGACGGCGATCCGGCCGTCGTCGCGGATCCGCACGCCGCGGTCGGCATTGACGAAGGCGGCGGCGGCGGCGCGCTGATCGCCTTCCAGACCCTCCGCGGTCCACAATTCGCCGCGCAGGTTCGGACAGCCGATCGAGGCGCAATTGACCATGTAGTGGATGTAGGGCGTGGCGTAATCCACGCGCAGAATGTCGTGTTCGATATTGTCGAGGCTGAGACTTTCGCCCTCCACCGTGACGACATCGCGCTTCCACGGGCCGGTCGTGAACGGCCCGAGCGAGCGGATCGACTTGACCGGATAATCGTCCAGCACCACATCCAGCGTCACGGCGTTGTAGAGGTTGGCCCAATAGGCGGTCGCCTCCGGCGCGCTCATGGCGGAGGGTGTGCGCGCGGCCTGTTCGGCGATGAAGGCCTTGACGTGAGCATGATCTCCGCCGTCCTTCACGGCGGCGTAGTCGAACAGGGCCACCCCGTCCGGCCCCGGGCTCATGTGCCGGGACAGCACCGCCGCATAGGCTTGCGAGACGGGCGACAGTCGTGACGGCGCCTCGGTCATGGAGACCTCCTTGAAGGGCGATCCTGGGTTTGCGGGCGCCGTGAACGGCATGAGCGCAAGCGACGCCGCGATCAGGGTGGAACGTAACATGAAAAAAATCCTCGAACTGACTGCCCGGCCCGCTAGCGCGTTCCCGGCGGGTGCGCCTTACACGTCCCTTCACATCCGCGAGAGGATTTGGCGAGCGTTTCGAGAGCGGTCACGGGCATGGCCGGCCGTCCCTGAAGCCGCCGCTTGACTTCCCCAGGCCGCGCTCATAATGCCCGCGTCTGTAATTTCGACAGGCCCGGCGCGAACTGCGCGGACATGTCCCTGATCCTTAGAGTAGTCCGATGAAACGTACATTCCAGCCGTCCAATCTCGTTCGCGCCCGCCGTCACGGCTTCCGCGCCCGCATGGCGACGAAGAACGGCCGCAAGGTCCTGGCGCGCCGCCGGGCCAAAGGCCGCAAGTGCCTGTCGGCCTAGGCTGACCTTCGGGCGCAAGCCCATGACCATATCCGATCCCGCAAAGCTCGGAACGCTGAGGAAGCGTTCCGAGTTTTTGCATGTGCGGGACGGCGATTACGCGGCGCGCGGCGCGGTCGTCGTCCAAGTCCGCGCCAATCCGGCGCACGGCGCGGTCCGCTACGGCGTGACGGCCACGAAACGCATCGGCAATGCCGTCACCCGCAACCGCGCCAAGCGCCGCCTGCGCGAGATCGCGAAGGCGCTTCTGCCCGAACTGGGACGCCCCGGCCATGATTACGTGCTGATTGCGCGCGACCGGACGCCGGCCTGCGACTGGGATCGTTTGCTGTCCGACGCGCGACGGGCCTTGCAATCCCTACCCGGTCCGGGGCAAAGCCCCGCGCGAAAGCCGTAGCGCCCTTCATGCGTCACGACCCCTTGTTTCTCATCTGAGCGAAGACCCTATGGACGACCAGCGCAGATTCATCACCGCCATGGCCCTGTCCGCCGTGGTGTTCATGGCCTACTGGTTCCTGTTCGTCCTGCCGACGCAACAGGCCGCCAAGGCGGACGCCGAACGCGAGATGGAGCGGCTGGCCAACGAACGGCCCGTGGCCGAAACGGTCGCGCCAGCCCCTCAGCCGCGCGAGGTCCTGGTCGCGACAGGCCAGCGGATCCGGATCGACGCGCCCGGCATTCGCGGCAGCCTGCTGACGACGGGGGCGCGCCTCGACGACGTCACGCTTAACGACTATGACAAGACGCTCGATCCGGCCGACGGCCAGGTGGAGCTCCTGTCCCCGGAAGGCAGTGTGCGGTCCGGCCTGGTGGCCGACAACTGGGTCATGCCCGGCATGACCGGCGACACGCTCGGGCTGAACACGCCCTGGGCCGTCGTGTCCGGCACGACGCTCAGCCCCGACAGCCCGGTCGTGCTGCGCACAACCGTCGGCGGCGTGGATATCACCCGCACGCTCACCGTGGACGACCATTTCCTGATCACCGCCGACGACGTCCTGACCAATAACGGCGCGCAGCCCGTCACGCTGAACCGGCGCGGCGTCGCGCGGCAGGTCAACCTGCCCGAAGGCCTGCTGAACTTCTTCATCATCCAGGAAGGCCCGGTTTCCGTCCAGGACGACAGCTATCACGACTTCACCTACAAGAAGGCCGCCAAGGAAGACTGGTCCAATTCGGGCGCAGCCGGATGGGCAGGCATCACGGACCGCTATTGGCTGCATGCCGCCATCGCCCCTCAGGACGGCACGACGACCGTCGACTACACGCACCGCCAGATCGACGGCAACGCGGTCTGGGATTCGGCCTACACGACCGAAGCGATGACCCTGACGCCCGGCGCCACGCTGAACTCCACCGCCTACCTCTATGCCGGGGCGAAGGAACGGCCCGTGCTGGAAGCCTATGAGGACGAGCTCGGCATCGTCGGGATGAGCCGCGCCATCGACTGGGGCATGATGGGCCTGCTGGTGCGGCCGATCATGTGGCTGCTGTCCTGGCTCGGCAATGCGCTTGGCAATTTCGGGCTCGGCATCCTGGCCCTGACCTTCATCATCAAGCTGCTCATGTTCCCGCTGTTCAACAAGCAGTATGCGAGCCAGGCCAAGATGAAGAAGGTCATGCCCCAGACCAAGAAGCTGCAGGAGCGGTACAAGGACGACCGCATGAAGCTGCAAAAGGAAATGATGGGGCTCTACAAGAAGGAAGGCGTCAATCCGGCCGCCGGCTGCCTGCCGATCATCCCGACCATCTTCGTCTTCTTCGCGCTCTACAAGGCCGTGTTCATCGACATCGACCTGCGCCACGCGCCGTTCATCGGCTATATCGACGATCTGTCGGCACCGGAGTCGGTCTCGATCCTCAACGGCTTCGGCTTCCTGCCCAACGATCCGCGGCCCGGCGGGCTGCTGGCCTTCATCGCGCTGGGCCCGCTGGCGGTCCTCTACGGCGCGTCGATGAGCCTGATGTACATGCTGACCCCGCCGACGGGCGATCCGATGCAGGCCAAGATCTTCAAGTTCATGCCGTGGCTGTTCATGTTCATCCTGGCCAGCTTCCCCGCCGGCCTGCTGCTGTACTGGTGCTGGAACAATGTCCTGTCCTTCATGCAGCAATGGTTCGTCACCAAGCGCAACAATGTCGATACGCCGATCGACGCTTTCTTCCGCAAGATCACCGGCAAGCCCGATCCTGTGGATGCGGCCGAGTAAGAGGATCTGAGGAGGTGGAGCCCGGCCCGTCAGACCCGCAAGTCGACGCCTCCCGCATCGAGGCGGGGCGTCTGCTTTTCGCGCGGCCCGTCGATTTCGTGAAATCGGCCGTGTCGCTGGACACGTTGCCGCCCATGGGTCCGCCGGAAGTCTGCTTCGCCGGACGATCAAATGTCGGCAAGTCGACGCTGATCAATGCGCTGACCGGGCACGGGGGTCTGGCGCGGGCGTCCAACACGCCCGGCCGGACGCAGGAGCTGAACTATTTCAACGCCCAGGACCGTCTTTTCATCGTCGACTTGCCGGGCTACGGCTTCGCCAAGGCGCCCAAGCACAAGGTCGCGGCCTGGACGCGGCTGACGCGGGACTTCCTGCGCGGCCGCGCGACCCTGCGGCGCGTCTTCCTGCTGGTCGACAGCCGTCACGGGCTGAAACCCGTCGATCTGGACCTCATGGACATGCTGGACGAAACGGCCGTGACCTACCAGGTCGTGCTGACCAAGATCGACAAGCTCAAAAAGGGCCAGCGCGAGCGCGTCCTGAGCGCGACCCAGGCCGCGCTGGCCAAACGCCCGGCCGCCTATCCGGTCGTGGCGGTGACCAGTTCGGAAAAAGGCACCGGCCTGCCGGAGCTGCGGGCTGAAATTGCCGACTTGGCGCTGTCCGAAGACGCCCTATAACGCCGTCCATGGATGCTCCCACGGATAGTCTGGATATGAGCGACGCTTCCCGCCGTCCCGGCGAAGGCGGCTGGACCTCCGCTGCCACCCTGTCGCGCGCCCTGCCCTTCATCCAGCGTCATGCCGACGCCACCATCGTGGTGAAATTCGGCGGACACGCCATGGGCACGCCGGAGCTGACGGCCGAGTTCGCCCGCGACATCGTCCTGCTCCGCCAGGTCGGGGTTCGTCCCGTCGTGGTGCATGGCGGCGGGCCGCAGATCGGCTCCATGCTGCGCCGTCTCGATATCGAAACGAAATTCAAGGACGGGTTGCGCGTCTCCGACATGGAAACGGTCGGCGTCGCCGAGATGGTGCTGTCCGGCGCCATCAACAAGGCGATCGTCTCGGCCATCAATTGCGCCGGCGGCCAGAAACGGGGATTGGCCGTCGGCCTGTCCGGCCGCGATGCCAATCTGATCACGGCCGCGCCCAAGGGCGAAGGGCTGGGCTTCACCGGCGTCCCGGTCGCGACGGACATAAAGGTGCTCACGACCCTCACGGATGCGGGCTTCATCCCCGTCGTCTCGCCCATTTCGGCGGACGCCGCCGGAGACGGCTTCAACATCAACGCCGACACGGCCGCCGGAACGCTGGCGGCGGCCTTGGGGGCGACACGCCTGATGCTGATGACCGATGTCGAGGGCGTGCTGGACACCCGCAAGCGCTTGCTGACCGATCTGTCGCGCGTCGACGTGGAGGCTCTGATCGCCGACGGCACCGCGCAAGGCGGCATGATTCCGAAACTGCAGACGGCCATGGACGCCGTCACGGACGGCGTCGAAGCCGTCGTCATCCTCGACGGGCGCAAGGCGCACGGTCTGCTGGTCGAACTGTTCACCGACGAAGGCGCGGGAACGCTGATCCATGCGTAAGGCTCGGTCCATGCGTGAGCCGTTGATCCGCCTTCTGTCCGGTATCGGGGTCGCGCTTGCGGCCGCGACCTTCGCCGCCGCCCAAGGGAATGCGGAAACCGACGGGGTGTCCGACATCACGGTCGTGCCGCCCGACCCCACCCTTATCGGACAGACGACGGAATGGCGGATCTGCAACGAGACCTCCTACGTTCTGCGCACGGCCAGCGCGTTCACGCGCGGGGCGGGCATGACGGCCAAGGGGTGGAACGAAATCCTGCCCGGCGGCTGCATCGCTCTGACCACGCCGGTCATGGGGCCGCGCTTCCTGTTCGCCGAAAGCATCGACGCCTATCAGGGCGGCGTCCGCGAGTGGAAGGGCACGACCCCGCTTTGCGTGGACGATGTGGCCGATTTCGCCGCCCCGGCGACGCAGGATTGCCGCCTGGCCAACCGGACGGAGCGCGATTATTTCGCCGTCCGGCCCGGCGAGCCCGTCACGACGCTGGTCGAACCGCTCGACTATGGCCGCGAAAGGGCCGTGGTCGCGGCCCAGCAGCGCCTGTTGCGCGACGCCGGCTACGCCGTCAGCCGCGTCGACGGTGTGGCGGGACGCCGGACCTCGCGCCTGTTGCGCACCTTCCGCGACGATAATGGGCTCGCGGCAACCGTCACCGGCGAGCCGCTGATGCGCGCCCTGGTCGACGCCGCCAAGCGCGCCCAGGCCACGGTCGGGCTGGAAATCTGCAATCAGAGCTCCGCCCCCGTCTGGGCCGCCGTGGCCACGCGCGAGGACGATGCGTGGCGCTCGCGCGGATGGTGGCGGACGGCGCCGAACAGCTGTGTCGAACCGCTCGATATTTCCCTGATCGGCACCGACGCGCATTTCTTCGCCCTGCAGGAAAGCGACGGCGATACCGATCTGTGGCTGCGCACCGTCGCCACGACCCCGGCGCAGTTCTGCATCGCCGAATCCCGCTTCGATGCGCCGGGCAACGATATGTGCGTGGACCGGGGCTACACGGTCGCATCCTTCCGTCCGCTTCCCACTGAAGAGGGCCGGGCCCGCGTCCGCCTGACGGATGCGGATTTCGCGGAACGGCGTCCCGGCGGGCTGCGGCGTTGACCCAGACAGACGCCGTTCGGGCAAGGCCGGGGGGCGGCGAACCGATCATCGACCTCTCCGGCATCCGCACCTGGATCTTCGATCTCGACAACACGCTCTACCGCGCGAATGTGAGCTTCTTCGCCGATATCGGGGAGAAGATGACGGCTTACATCTCCCGCTATCTGGCGCTGCAGCCCGATCAGGCGCGTCAGCTGCAGGAAGAATATTTTCACGATTACGGCGCGACCCTGTCGGGGATGATGGACATTCACGGCATGGATCCGGCCGAGTTCCTGGACTACGTCCACGATGTCGATCTGTCGGTCTTGGCACCCAATCCGCCCTTGCGGCACGCCATAGCCGCGCTGCCGGGTCGGCGTTTGATCTTCACCAATGGCTCGCGCGGACACATCCGCAACGTGGCCGGCCATCTGGACCTGCTGGATCTGTTCGAAGGCGGGTTCGCCATCGAGGACGCGCATTACATCCCCAAGCCCAAGCGCCCGGCCTACGAGACCTTCCTCGACGTGTTCGACGTCGATCCGGCGACGGCGATCTTCTTCGAGGATACGCCGCGCAATCTGGAAGTGCCGAAACAGATGGGCATGACGACCGTGCTGGTCGGCGAGGAGGCGGATTGGGGCCGGGGCGTGTCGGTCAACCGCACGTCGGGCACGGCGCGCCAGGCGGATTGGGTGGATGCGGTGACGGACGATCTGGCGGGGTGGTTGCGGGCGCATTGCCCTCGAACCGATCTGTAAGGGTGCTCACAGCGAAAACACCCGCTCGGGGCGGGTATTTCCCGTCGATCACGTCCCGATCCAGACGATCCGCGCGATCCACGCCACTTGCCGTCGCGGCAGCACCCGGTCGTCATATTCCGGATTGACGGAGACCAGTTCGATCTGCGTTTCGCTCATGCGGAACAGTTCCTTGGCCATGACCTCGCCCTCGATCGTCTTGACGACCACGCGGTCGCCGCGGCGGACGGGCTCGTTCGGGCTGACGACGACGCGGTCGCCCGCGCGCATGACGGGCGCCATGCTGTCGCCCGCGATCTGCAGGCAATAGGTGCCCGGGTCCTTGACGCCCGGAATGCGCACATCTTCCCAACCCCCGCCGATGGGAAAGCCGCTATCGTCGAAGAAGCCGCTATCGCCGGCCTGGGCATGGCCGATCAGCGGCACGCTGGGCCCGCGCGCATGGGACTGGTCGGCGAAGCGGGCGAAATCCTCGAACGTCATCTCCACCGTGCCGAGGACTTTGGACAGGCTTTCCGTGGACGGCCAACGGTTCTTGCCGGACGGCGAGCAGCGCTTGGACTTGTTGAAGGTGGTGGGATCGAGCCCGGCCCGGCGCGCCAGACCCGACGGACTGGTGGACAGCGCGCCCGCCAACCGGTCGAGCGCATTCCAGATATCGGTATGGGAGAACATAGGTTAAGGTCGTTAGGAAGATATCCCTATGCCGTCAAGCGGGGTGAGGGAAAATTTTCGCCGGCAGCGCCGGACTATTCCGGCGTGGCCGCCGATCCGGCCAGCAATCCGCCATCGATCGTCATCTCCGCGCCCGTCATGTAGCGGGCTTCGTCGGAAGACAGCAGCACCACCAGCGCTGCGACTTCCTCGACGGTCCCGAACCGCTGCATCGGCGTCTCCCTGACGAGCGCGGCCATGGCCGCTTCTCGCGCTTCGTCGCTCTGGTCTTCCGGACCCAGCATCGGCTCCCACATCGGGGTCAGGATCGCGGCCGGATGGACGGAGTTGCAGCGGATATCCAGACCTTGCTGTGCGCAATAGAGCGCCACCGTCTTAGTGTGGTTGCGGATCGCCGCCTTGGACGCGGCGTAGGCGGCGGCGGCGGGAATGCCGACCAGGCCGGAGCGCGACGAAATGTTGACGATCGCGCCTGTGCCCTTCCCGCGCATCGCCCGGATGGCGTAGCGGCAACCCAGGAACGTGCCGTCCGTATTCACGCCGTGGACCGCGCGCCAATCGTCCAGCGAGGCATGTTCCGGATCGTGCGGCACGGGACCGTCTTCGAATCCGGTGATCCCGGCATTGTTGACTAGGATGTCGATCTGCGGATAGGCGGCGGCCAGCGCGGTCCAATCCGCTTCGTCGCTGACGTCGAGACGCATGAAACCGGCCTCCAGCTCCCGCGCGAGCGCTTCGCCGCCCTCCTCGTCGATGTCGGTCAGGACGACCCGCGCCCCTTCGGCCGCAAAGGCCCGGGCGATCCCTTCGCCAATCCCGCGCGCCGCGCCGGTGATGATGGCGGTCTTGTCGTTCAGTCTTTTCATCCGCGAGCCTTTGCGGGCTCGGACGACGCTGTCAACGCGGACCGCCTTTGCAAAAAAACCCCCGTCGCTGCCACAGGCAGGACGGGGAGAGGTGTGCGAGGCCGACCAGGCGTCGCAGGGGGAAAGCAGAGGGAAACAGCTTCGCGCTAGGGCGTGACGAACTCCGGATAGGCGGGAACGCCGATTTCGGCTTGGTCGAGGCCGATGATCTCGTCCTCTTCCGACACGCGCAGGCCGATCGTGGCTTTCAGGGCGAACCAGACTACGGCGGAGACGAGGCTGACGAACAGGCCGACCGTCAGCACGCCGATCAGCTGTGCCAGGAATGCGATCTCCGGCGTGGTCCAGGCCACGACCAGCGTGCCGAAGATGCCCGCAACCAGATGCACCGGAATGGCGCCGACAACGTCGTCGATCTTCAGCCTGTCGAGCAGCGGCACGGTGAGGCAAGCCAGCAAGGATCCGACCGCGCCGATCAGGATGCTCTGCGGCACGCTGGGGTCAAGCGGGCCAGCCGTGATGGCGACGAGGCCGGCCAGCGCGCCGTTGATGGCCAACGTGACGTCCACCTTGCCGTAGCGCAGCTGGGTATAGAGCACGGCGGCCACGACCCCGGCGGCGGCGGCCGTATTGGTGTTGACGAAGATGCGCGCGACGTCGTCAGCGTCACTGATCGTGCCCATGGCCAATTGGGACGCACCGTTGAAGCCGAACCAGCCGAGCCACAGGATGAACATGCCGAGCGTGGCGAGCGGAATGGAACTGCCCACGATGGGCACGGTCCGGCCGCCGACATATTTGCCCAGGCGCGGGCCGAGGATCCACGCCCCCATCAAGGCCGCCCAGCCCCCCGTGCTGTGAACCAGCGTGGACCCGGCGAAATCGGAAAACTCCGAGCCCGCAAAGGCGACGAAATCGTCTGAATTCAGCATCCCGCCGCCCCATTCCCACGCCCCGACGATCGGATAGATGAGCCCCGTCAGCACGACCACAAAGATCATGAACGGCCAGAACTTGATCCGTTCGGCGACCGTTCCCGACACGATCGAAGCCGTCGTGGCGCAGAACACCATCTGGAAGAACCAGTCTGAATAGGCCGAATAGCCCGTCGCCAGATCGTCGTCGGTGAACGCGTAAGGCAAGGGTGCGCCCATGAAGCCGCCTTCGCCCACGCCGTACATGACGTTGTAGCCGATCGCCCAGAAGACCAGCCCAGCCACCGAATAGAGCGAAATGTTCTTCAGGCACTGCATGGAGACGTTCTTGGTCCGCACGAATCCGGCTTCCAACATGGCGAAGCCCGCCGCCATCCACATGACGAGAAAGCCGCCGATCAGGAACAGCAGCGTATTGAAGACGAATTGCGTCGAATTGGCCGCCTCAACCACGACGACGGCGTCCTGCGCCGTGGCGATGCCGGGCAACAGCGCAGGCGCCAAACCCGCTGCGATGGCCGCCCCTCTCATCTTCATCCAGTTGCGTCCGCCAATTCCGCCCATGCCTGTCCCTCCAGATCATCTCAAGACCGGTGGACCGGAGACGATATCCGATCGGCCAGCGAGTCCTTCCTCTCGTCTTGGGTCGGTCGGCAGGGGCGATGAGCAATATCTGTGCGTCCGCCGCCGCCTATTGCCCCGACACTGTGCATTCGCCATGAGGCCACATGCCGATTGACCCGACACCCACGCCATCGGAACCTGCCTTCATCTACAAGATCTTCAGCCCAGCGGATTGGGCGACTTTCCAGTGTGATGGTCTGACGCACGGCAGCGTGCTCGACCAGACGGACGGCTTCATCCACTTTTCGACAATCGGCCAGCTCCAGGGAACGCTAGACAGGCATTATGCGACTGCCGCGCAGATCGTTCTGGCCGAGATCGACAGGACAGCTCTGAATGGTTCTGAGTTATGCTGGGAGTCGTCGCGCGGTGGAGCTCTTTTCCCGCATCTCTACGGCTCCTTGCCTCGGTCCGCTTTGCGGCGGCACTGGATTTTACGGCCTGGGTCCGATGGACGATACGACGTGTCCGCCATAGGGTGACGCCCCGGCTTCTTTCGTCAGTCCAATAGATGGCCGCGCAAAGCCGCCAAGCGGGACATGGCTTCGTCCTCCGGCCATCCCGTCAGACGGCCGACGACCTTTCCGTCTTCCAGAAACAGAAAAGTCGGCGTCGCCCAGAGTTCGACTTCGGGCCAGTCCTCGCGCGCATAGGCGATATGATGCGCCAGTTCGGGCTCCTCGTCCGACCAGCGTCTTTGCGGAGCGTCGCTGGGCAGTTCCGATGGCGGGGACACCCAAAGGGACGACCGTGACATCGCCGCGAACAACGCGTCGTCCCGCGTGATGGCGGCGCGGGCTCGATGGCAGAAGCCGCAGGACGGGCTGCTCAACACCAATAGGCCGTAATCGGTCAAATCGACGGCCCGTTCCCGCAACGTCCCGTCCCGCGCCAAGGTCAGGACACGTCGTTCTCCGGGCTTCAGATCGACCCGCTCCGGCCAGCTCGGCGTGATGAGTTCATAATGTGGCCGAGCTTGGGAGAAGCGCTCCGCCGCGGCTAGGTCACGGCGGTCGATATAGGCTCGGTGCAGCCGGCGGGCATCTTCCGGACGCGCCTGTTCTCGTGACTCCAATCGGCGGAACAGCCCCTCCAATGTCTCCGGACCGTAGCCCGCCTGGCCGGCTTCGAGCATGAGCGTCCGGATGGCCCAAGGCCCGGCTGCGCCCAACAGAGCCTCCCATTGCTCGCGAGGTAGATGCGAATCCAATCGCGCGCGCACGCGATCCTGGGAGGTTTCATCGAAATCGCCCGCCTCCGTCTTTTGCAACGAGACGAGCCGGGCGGCCAGCTCGCTCGGCGGAGACAGGTCATTTTCGCGCACGGGGCAATGGGGACGCGCCGGATCGGCTTCCGCGTCGAATAGGCCGAGCAAGGCTTGCCTCTCCTCCGGGTTCAGATCCGACAGGTAGATGTAAGCATAACTTGTCAGGCCGCGATCACCGAAGACGAGGCTGTTGACGAAGAAATAGCGGGCTTCCTCGTCCAGGCAGTCGAAGGGAGAGACTTCACTGCTTTTCAGATATTCGGCAACTGCGGCGGGTGTGGAAAGAACCTTGGGGGAGATGTCCGATGCCGCACAGGCTCCCGTAACCAACCCTGCGGCCACGATCCCGATAAAACCTTTGTGTATTGTCGGAGACAGGCTCATGCCTTCTCCTACCTCTATCGGTGCATCATGCCAAACGGCTTGGGCTCGGGCCTGGCCATCGAGGCGTGGCGGCGCTATCGGTCCGGTCGATCGCCGCAACGACCGGATCGGACAATTTTCCATGAGCCTGCTCTACAAGACCGGCACAGCCTTTTTGCGCCGTCTTCCGGCCGAAACCGCCCATACGACCACCGTCAGGCTGTTGCGGGCCGGGTTCGGGCCCCAAGGCCCGGCCATCGACCGGCCCGAGCTTCGAACACGCATCGGTGGGCTCGATCTGCCCAACCCGGTGGGGTTGGCGGCGGGGTTCGACAAGAATGCCGACGTGCCGGACGCCATGCTGGCCAGCGGGTTCGGCTTCGTGGAGTGCGGCACAGTCACGCCGCGCGCACAAGCCGGGAACGCCCGTCCGCGCCTGTTCCGCCTGTCCGAGCACGACGCCGTCATCAACCGGATGGGGTTCAACAATGACGGGCTGGACCCGTTCGCCCGTCGCTTGCGCGCCCGCCAGGACCGGCCGGGCATCGTCGGCGCCAATCTGGGAGCCAACAAGGACAGCCCCGACCGTATCGCCGATTACGTGGATGGGCTGACGCGCCTCTGGGGTCTGTGCGACTATTTCACCATCAATATCAGCTCGCCCAACACGCCCGGCCTGCGCAAGCTGCAGGGCGCGGACGAAATGGACGAATTGCTGGAACGGATCGCCCAGACCCGGAGCGGCTTGGCCGCGGGCGGCCCTAACTATCCCGTCTTCCTGAAGGTGGCGCCCGATCTGGACGAGGGAGCCGTGCCGCGCGTGGTCGAACAGGTCCGCACCTACGCGCTGGACGCCATCATCGTGTCCAACACGACCATCGACCGGCCCGACAGCATCGGCGCGCGGTGGAAGGACGAGGCGGGCGGCCTGTCCGGCCAGCCCCTGTTCGGGAAATCCACCCGGCTGCTGGGCCAGTTCTTCGATGCGACCGAAGGCCGGATCAACCTGATCGGCGTCGGCGGGGTCGGCTCCGGCGCCCAGGCCTATGCCAAGATCCGCGCCGGGGCGAAGGCGGTCCAGCTCTACAGCGCGCTGGTCTTCCACGGGCCGCAGCTCGTGGGCGAGATCTGCGAAGACCTCTCTGCGCGGTTGGCCGCAGACGGCTTCGCGACCCTCGAAGAGGCGGTCGGGACCGGCTAGAACGGCAAAGCGCGCTTTTTCGTATAGCGCGTGTAGCCGACATTGGCGCCAAGGCGCACGCCGACACCGGTCCGCACGGGGGCCAGCGTGATGCCGTTCGTGCTCTGATAGTTCACGGCCATGCCGCCGATCAGGAAGGCCGACCCATCCACGCCCGGAAAGCGGCGATAGATGTCGTCGACGTCCTGCAGGTCATAGACCAGCGTGAAGACCTTGCTGGCCTCGCCGCCTACATCGAACCCGATCGTCGGACCCTGCCAGTAGATCTCGCGGCTGGTCCCGTCCTTCATCCACAGCGTGCCCTTGCCGAAGCGCGCGCCGATGGTCAGGGCACCGCCGCCTTCCTCCCCGGTGATGTAGCCGACGGGCTTGCCGCGGTCGCGGAACAGCCGCTCGATGGCCGTGGCCGCCGACTCGCTCGTGACGCCCAGATGGGTCGAGATCGCCGCGACCATCTCGGATTGCTCATAGGTTCGCGCGTCCGTTTGCGCGCGGTCCTGCGCCGTGCGGATATCGTCCGTCGCCGTCGGATTGTTCTGCGCCGTCGCGCAGGCCGACAGGGCGAACGCCGCCAAGACCGCGATTGCGGCATTGCGTAGATAGGGGTTCGTGGTCATGCGATAACTCCGTTCATGCGTCAGGATAATCATCGACGGCGATTTAGGAAGGGCGGAATTGTGACCGATTCTCCATCGGCAACCTTGTTCGACCGCATCGTCGTCGTGGACTGGTCGGCCGCCAATTCGCCCAAGACTGGCGCGGATTCGATCTGGATCGCCGACAGTCACGGCCTGACCCTCAATCCGGCGACGCGCGACGCCGCCATGATTGCGGTCGAAACCGTCATGGAAGCCTCGCGGATACGGCGCGAGCGCCTTCTGATCGGCTGGGACTTCGCTTTCGGCTATCCGGCCGGTTTCGCCGCTGGCTTGGGCCTGAGCGGCTGGGACGGCGTCTGGGCATGGTTGCACGACAGGGTCGAGGACGGACCGGACAACCGCTCCAACCGGTTTGCGGTCGCCGCCCGAGCCAATCGCGTGCTCGGCTCCGCGGATGGCCCGTTCTGGGGCCATGTCGGACGCGACCTTCCGCAGGGGCTCTCCGCGAAGCGCTATCCCGATGGAACGAAAGGCGATTGGCCGTACGCGTTCGGCTATCTGCGCGCTGCGGAACGCCGCCTGCCAAGCGCCTCGCCTGTATTCAAGCTGGCCTATACGGGCAGCGTCGGCAGCCAGGCCCTGCTGGGCATCGCCCGGCTGGAAGGATTGCGGCGACGCCATGCGGACCGGATCGCCGTTTGGCCGTTCGAAACCGGGTTTGCCGATGCGCTCGCCGCCCCGGTGGTGATGGCCGAGATCTACCCGTCCGCGCACTGCGTGCCGGACGGGCCGGACGTGAAGGACCGCCGCCAGGTCGAAGCCGTCCTGCGCGACTTCCAGCTATGGAACGACAGCGGCCGGATGCGGGACGCGCTAAGCGCGCCCGGCCTCGCCGGGGCCGAGCGCCGGGCCGTCATGCGCGAAGAGGGGTGGGTCGTCGGCCTTTGAAGATTTTCCGTGACGGCGGCGCAGTGTGACGGCGGTCCTTGCAAGCCCCGGCGGCGGGCCCGATAGGCGGGCCATGAATCTGCGCGATCTGGAATATGTCCTCGCCGTCACCGAGACCGGCCATTTCGGACAGGCCGCCGAGCGTTGCCACGTGTCCCAGCCGACCCTGTCGGGACAGATCAAGAAACTGGAAGAGGAGCTGGGCGTCCTGCTGTTCGAGCGGGGCCGCGGCGGCGCGCGCGCAACCGAAGCGGGCCGCGCCGTGGCGCAGCAGGCGCGGCTGGCCCTGCGCGCGGCCGGGGAAATCCGCCAGATCGCCCAAGCCGCGCAGGATCCGTTCGCCGGTGAATTCCGGCTGGGCCTGATCCCGACGGTCGCGCCCTATCTGATCCCGCGTTTCGTGGCGCGGCTGCGCGACGCGCTGCCGGAGCTGTCCGTCATCTACCGAGAGGACATCACGGAACGGTTGGTGCAGGATCTGGAAGCCGGGGAGATCGACGCCGCAATCCTGGCCACGCCGCCCGAATCCGACGCACTCGAAGCCATCCCGCTCTATACGGAGCCGTTCCGCCTGGTCTTCCCGGACGGGCACGACCTGTCCTCGCTCGCGCATCTGCGCATGGCCGACGTGGACCGCGACGACGTGCTGCTGCTGACCGAAGGCCACTGTTTCCGCGATCAGGCCCTGGCCATCTGCGACACGCCCGCCCGGCCCGCCTCCTTGCGCGCCACTTCGCTGGAGACACTCATCAACCTCGTCGCGCAAGGCCAGGGCGTGACGCTTGTCCCGGCCCTCGCCATGGGCGGCCTGTCGGACGAGCTGGGCCTGCAGGACCGCACCCTGGAGGACGAAGGCGCGGCGCGGCGCATCAACCTGACCGTTCGGCGCAGCACATCGCGCCGCATCCTCGCCAAGCGCGTTGCCGCCATCATCCGCGACGGCCTGCCCGACACGGTCAGCGTCGCTTCTTGATCGATTCCGGCTATTCCCCGTCCTGTTCGGAGGGTCGGCATCTTTTGGCGAGAAAGTCATCTAGCGCTGCAAGCCCCAGGCTTTCACGCGTCGGAAACCCGGCGACAGGGCGATGATCGATCGGAAAACCCGGCACGGCCGGACCCGGTGCAGGACAGTGTGTATGCGTGCCGTAGGTCTGCGTTCCATCGCTTGCGATCTGCAATCTGTCGTGAAGCGCCGCAATCGGCTGGCCCAGATCCGGCTCCGCTTCATGCGCGGCGAGGAGCGCATCGAGAACGGATCGCTGCGTCGTTTGGAACATTTCCGCATGCTGAACGAGAACGTAGATCGCCTCGCGCGTCTTGTCGGACCTGTAGAACCGCACGATCTGCTCGCGGCTCAGCCGGTCGAGCCAGCTCGCATTCTCCATGCGCACAACGGCGGTCTGCAGGACCGGAATGCGGGCGGCGCCCGGGGCGCATGACGATGCTTCGATCGAAAGACCGTCGGAGGTGAGGCCCAGCAGGTGCTGGTCCCAGGAACATCGCCGTAGCAGTTCGCGCGCCAACGGTCCGCTCTGCGCCGCAAGTGTGCTGCCACAGGCGTGTGTGTCGTCGAGGCGGGCCTTCGCCT
The DNA here is from genome assembly GCF_947498175.1 of uncultured Algimonas sp. Lineage (GTDB taxonomy): Bacteria > Pseudomonadota > Alphaproteobacteria > Caulobacterales > Maricaulaceae > Litorimonas. The sequence continues at coordinate 108,876 of NZ_CANMJB010000003.1, forward strand.
TGGCCGCATGCCGGTTCCAGACAGGCCCGCACAGGCCGGGCGGCTGGGATGCAAACGATTCCATGCTCGAGCGAATGTTGTTGGCCAATGCCTGACGCTCCGGCTCGGCCCTGTCGGATGTCAGACAGGATCGCAGCATGACCGGGCCACCCATGAGCGCCTCGCAGAATTCGAGCAGGCAGTCTTCCAACTGTGCCGCACCGCGCGGGGACCCGGCAGCAGCGTTTCAAAAAAGATGGAGGCCGCCAAGAACGACCAGACTCGACAAGGCCGTTCGAAGGAGGCGCATCAGCGCATCATCCCTCCATGCGGAACGTCAGCCCCGCATGGGCCTCCAGCCGCTCGATCAGGGCGTTGCCGAACGCCGGCGCTGGCGTGTAGACGCCGCCGGGCGTGACGTCGCGGTCCACGTCGCGCGTGAGGCAGAGGGCGGCTTCGGCGATCATCTTCGAGGTCGAGCCGTAGCCCGGATCCTTGTCGCCCGTCACGACGGCGGTCATGGCGTCGTTTCCGTCTCCGCCATAGAAGGCGATCTCGTAGAAGCCGTTGTCGCGTTCTTCCTGGGTCGGGCCTTCGCCCGGTTTCGGCGGGGTCTTGCCGAAGGGATCCTGCGACGCGACCATTTCGGCGGTCTGTCTGCCTTGATCGCCCGGGCCGGTGAACATCATTTCGTCATAGGTGAAATCTTCGCCGTAAGCGTGGTTCATCAGCGCGTTGGAGCGGTGGATGTTCTTGGTGTTGATCGCGGCCATGATGAAAGGCGCGGACCAGCTGCCGAGGTCCGGTTCTTCCATGGGTTTGTGCCCGGTCGGCTGTTTCGGTCCGGTGAAGCCGTCTGATAGCGAAAACGGATCCTTCAGCCAGTCGAGGATGTGCGGCTCTTCCTTCGCGCGCACCAGCGTATGGCCGAGCGAGGCGGCCGTGCCGCCGGAAAACTTGCCTTCCATCTTGCGCACGCGGCCGCGCACGCGCGAAAACGGCTCGCCCCGCTTCGCCTTGGCTTTGCGCTGCAACAGATAGACGCCCATGTCGAAGGGGATGGAATCGAAACCGCAACTATGCACGATGCGCGCCCCGCTCGCTTTGGCCGCGTCGTCGTAGCGGTCGATCATGTCGCGCATCCAGGCCGGCTCGCCCGACAGATCGACATAGTCCGTCCCGGCCGCGACGCAGGCCTTGACCAGCGGTTCGCCGTAGAGCTGGTAGGGGCCGACCGTGGTGATGACAGCTTGCGTCCGCTCGCACATCGCAGCGAGGCTGTCGGGATCGGATGAGTCCGCGACGATGAGGTCGACACTGTCCGGCAGGCCCATCTCGGCCCGCACGGTTTCCAGCTTGTCTTGGGACCGGCCCGCCATCGCCCAGCGCAGATCGTCGCCATATTCGGCGTGCAGATATTCGGCGACGAGGCGGCCCGTATAGCCGGTGCTGCCATAGACGACGAGTTCGTAGAAGCGATCAGACATGCGGGGTCCTTCTAAGGGTAGGGGCGGTAGCCGAGGGTCGGCGACAGCAGGGAGGTGACATACATACGGTCGCCCACGACGACGGCGCCGGTCGTGGTGGGATATCGTCCGTCCAGATCGTGCCAGCTGCGCAGGACGTCGCCATCCGCATCGACCTGGAGGATCAATCCATAGGGCTGCGCGCTGGGCCGCAGGGATTCCGGCAGACGCATGGCGATCTTGCGCATCAGGACATTGCCCGCATTGGCGTCCAGCCACTCGGAGCGCGGGCTGACGATGCCGATGAGGTAAGTGCCGTCCGGGCCGCGATTGATATTGTCCGGGAAACCGGGAAGGTTGTCGATCAGGACGGTTCGAGCGCCGCCGTCCGGGTCGATCTTCAGCAGGCGGTAGCGGCCCGTTTCGAGCATCATCACGTCTCCGTCCAGGGCCATGGCGACGCCGTTGGCGAAGACGAAACCGTCCGCGACCATACGGGTTTCTCGCGTGGCCGGATCGTAGGCAAGCAGGCGGCCCGTCCCGGCGGACTCCATGATTTCGAGCAGGCTCGCATCCAGGGTCGACCCGGCATCTTGCGCGCCGAACTTGGTGGAGGCGTCGGAAAAATAGATCGTGCCGTCATCCGCAATGTCCAGATCGTCGGCGTAGAGGATCGGCGTCCCGTCAACGCTGTCCGTCAATGTCTCGACCGATCCGTCCATTCCGACCGACAGCAATCCGCGATAGGCGTCCGCCACGATCAACCGGTTCGTGGCCGGGTCCATCTCCAATCCCAAGGGAACGCCGTTCGTTTCCGCCAGAACGGACACGGTCTCGGTGTCGGGATCGACGCGCAGTATGTAGCCTTCCTGCGTCGCCGTGAGCAGACGGCCGTCATCCAGCGCGACGATGTCTTCGGGGCCGTGATGCGGGGCCAGGTCGATATGGGTGAGGTCGGCCAGATCGCGGTTAGGGGCGAAGTCGCCGACATAGCCCGTGTCTTCCGGCGCGTCCCAGGCCGCGGGCGCGACGGATACGGGCCAAAGCAGGAGATAGGCGATCACCAGGACGATGATGGCCAGAACGGCGGACAGGGCTTTCTTCATGCGGTCTCCACGGTCCCATGGCTAGGACGCACGCAAGGCCGGCGCAAGGTGAGGCGTGGCGGCATCGCGTGTGTGGGACGGATGATCCGGCGGCGATCCTCCCCCAAGTCGACCTTCCGCTCACGCATGGCGCGCTTTCGGTTTCGTCGCGCCGCTGGACAAGGCGCGGTCCGCCCGCCACTCTCGCCATCATGATCCGGTCCACCCTGTTCAACCTGTTCTTCTATGCGGCCACCGCGCTCTATGCGGTGATCGGCGTCGTGTTCAGCCTCGTGCCCGGACGGGCGTTGCTGATGACGTCCTTGCGGCGCTATACGCAGCTGGTCCGCTGGGGCCTGCGCACGATTGCGGGCGTCACGGTCGAGGTCACGGGCCATGAACGCGTGCCGGACGACGGACCGGTCATCATCGCGGCCAAGCATCAGAGCTATGGCGACGGCATCGTCATGTTCCACCAGTTCGACGACCTGTCCTTCGTCACGGGCGACCATCTGGAGAAGTTCTGGCTCATCAAAGTCATCCTCGCCAAGATGAATGCTGTCGTGGTGGAGAGCTGCGGCGGGGCGGGGACATGGGCGCGCATGGCCGAGACATCCCGCATCGTGCGCGAACAGGGCCGGCGCATCCTGATCTACCCGGAAGGCCATCTCAGCCGCGTCGGCACCCATCATCCCTACAAGAAGGGGGTCTGGCATCTGCAGCAGGACTTCGATTGCCCCGTCGTGCCGGTCGCGACCAATCTGGGCCAGCGCTGGAACCAGAGGGACTGGATCAAGCATCCGGGGCCTGCCAAGGTGGAATTCCTCGACCCGATCCCGCCCGGTCTCGGCAAAGAGGCGTTCATGACGCGGCTGCAAGACCGGATCGAGACGCGCTCGCTCGAATTGCTCGACCATGCGGTCCCCGGCGCGCTCGACCCGGACGATATCGGCAAACTCGCTCTGAACAAGACCGCCCAGGCCCGTGCCGCGCGCAACAAGGCCCCCGCGTGAGCGCGAAAGCCGCCGGACATCTGTTGCGGCAGCGGCGGTTTGCGCCGCTTTTCGTGCTGTTCCAGACAGGCACGTTCAACGACAACACGCTGAAGAACGCGTTGATCGCGCTGATCACGTTCGGCGGCGTGGCCTTCCTGTCCGACCTGCCGAGCCAGATCCGCGTGCCGGTCGCCGCCTTGATCTTCACCGGTCCGTTCACGATCCTGTGCGCCATTTCCGGCCAGATCGCGGACAAGGTCGACCGCGGCGTGATCTTCCGCTGGGTCAAGCGCGCCGAGATTCTCATCATGGCGCTGGCCGGGCTCGGCTTCCTGCTCGAAGACGTGCGCATCCTCGCCCTCTGCCTGGGCTTGATGGGCGCTCAATCGGCCTTCTTCTCCCCGACCAAGAACGCCGTTCTGCCGCAATGGCTGACCAAGGACGAACTCATCACCGGCAATGCGCTGATGAGCGGGGTCCAGTTCGCCGTGCTGCTGATCGGCACGATCGTCGGCACGGCGGTGATCCAGACCGGCACGGGCACGATCGCGATCGTGCTGTTCGTGATGGCATTGTTCGGCTGGCTCGCAGCCGAACAATGCCCTCCCGCGCCCGCGCCGATGCCGGACTTGAACGTCAATTACGAGCCCGTCAGCGCGACATGGACCATCCTCAAGACGGCGTTTTCCAATCCCGACGTATTGCGTCCATTGCTCGGCGTGAGCTGGTTCTACGGCCTGTCGACCGTGTTCGTGACGACCTTTCCGGATTATGTCGCCTCGGTGATGGGGTTCGAAAACCTGGTCCTGATGCTGATTCTGGCGATCTCGACCCTCGCGATCCTGGTCGGGTCCCTGCTGACCATGCTCATCGGCGATTGGAAGGTCTGGGGTCCGGAGGCCGTACGACTGTCGGCGGTCGGCATCATCGGGGTCGCTTTATTCACGCTTGGCCTCTACGCCCTGCCGAGCCCGACCTATGCGGGGACCGAGGCCATCGGGCCGCTGTCGGACTTCCTGTCCGATCCGCTCACCCCTCTCTTCCTGGCCTGCCTGGTCGGGGCGTCCTTGTGCAACGGCGTCTTTCTGGTCCCGTTGCAAGCCATGGCGCAGCGCCGGTCAGATCCGGCCATCCGCGCCCGGCTGATGAGCGCAGGCTCGGTCCTGCTCAACCTGTTCGTCAACTTGACCACTTTCGGGTTGATCGGACTGGCGGCCATGAATGTCGGCCCGAAGACGCCTTTCCTGATCATCATCGTCGGCAGCGCTTTCGTCGCAGGCTATGCGATGTACCGTTCGGTCAGGTTGGTCGAGCGTCCCCATCCCGGCGTGGCGGCCGAATGATGCGCGGCTATTTCGGCATTGGCAGCGAAGGCCTGTCCAAGGCGCACAATCTGGGCGTCATCCTGCGCACGGCCCATGCGTTCGGCGCGAGTTTCGCCTTCACCATCGGGTCCGACCTGGACGACAGGAGCGTCCGGCAGACCGATACGTCCGGGTCCAGCACCCATCTGCCCTATTACCGCTGGCCGGATTTCGATCCCGCACGTTTCCCCGAAGGCTGCGTGCTGGTCGGCGTGGAACTGACGGACGACGCAGTCGATCTGCCCAGCTTCCGCCACCCCCTCAACGCCGCCTACATTCTCGGCCCGGAAAAAGGATCGCTGTCGCAACCCGTTCAGGACGCCTGCGCCCACATCGTGAAGATCCCGACGGCGTTTTGCGTCAATGTCGGGTTGGCGGCCGCCCTGGCGCTCTATGACCGGTCCATCCTGTTCGGCGGCCATGCCCCGCGCCCGCTCGTGCAGAAGGACCGCAAGCGCAAGACGGGGCTGGGGCGGAACGGCTGATGGTCGAACGGTTTCACCGGCAAACCCTGCCGTGCTGGCCGACACGGCCGCACTGTTAAAAATGTGCTGACGTTAAGCGACAATTAAGCCTGAAGACGGTCTATACCAGCCTTATGAAACGCTTGCTCATTCCTGCCCTGATCGCCATCGCCTCATGGGCCGTCCTGGTTCCCGTACCGGCGGCGGCCAACCAGCCCCGGCTGGACAGCACGCATGGCGACTGGACCGTCTACACGCGCGGCAACGGCGCGGCGAAGACCTGCTACGCCGTCAGCCGCCCGACCGCCCTGTCGCCGGAGACCGTCCGTCACGGCGACGTCTTTTTCCTGGTGTCCAATTGGGCGAACGGCGACGCGACGGAACAGCCCTCCCTGATGACGGGCTTCCCGCTAAAGCCCGCCCGGTCGCCCATGGCCCGCGTCGGATCGACGGGCGTCAACATGTACGGGGCGGAAAACGAAGCCTTCATCGCGGAAGATGCCGACGAGCGCCGCCTGGTCAAGCAGATGCGGGCCGGGGCCAACATGACGGTGGAAGCGGTCTCGGAACGCGGCACCGAAGTGACCTACAATTTCAGCTTGAAGGGCGTGACGGCTGCCTTGCGGAAATCCCGCTCGCTCTGCGGCTAGGTTCCGTCGATCGACCATTTCCGCCTGAGCGCGAAATAGAGCAGCAGCCCTGCCGGGCCCGCCAGGAACGTCAGCAACAGGCAGGGCACCAGCGCCCAATGGCTCATGCCGCGGCGGCGCGCATCGCGCGCCTCCCACAGGCCGACGAACAGATCGAACACCAGATAGTGCACCCAAGCCGTCAGCAGGCCGAACGGATGGGCGAAGATCGTCGCGATGCCTTCCAGCGTCGTGAAATCCGCCGCGCCCGCATCGGGGCCGTAGATCAGCGCGCAGACGAGGAAGCCGACATAGGCCAGACCCAGCAGCACGGGATAGAGCCCGCTATGGACGATCCTGTCGGTCCAGCGCCAGCGCGGCGCCAGGATCAGCAGGACCCAGCCCGGCAGCACGGCGAGATGGATCAGGTTCAGCAATGTCTGGTGGATCGGCTCGATCGTCATGGCGCGGCCTTTTTGGAAGCGAAACGTTTGTTAATGCGCAGCTCATCTTGCGTTTATGTCGCAGGTCGCAGGAACTCTAGACCCGCTTCGGCGTTTTTATCGCCTACGGGTCCTGCGGGGGCCACCCACAATCGGGTCAATGGAGATCACAATGAATACCTATATCAAAACCAGCTTGCTTTGTGTGGCGGCTGTTTCACTCGCGGCTTGCGAAACAACGGATAATGTGGAGCGGGACACAGTGCGCGGAACGGCAATCGGGGCCGCCATCGGCGCCGGCGTCGGCGCCATTTCCGGCGACGTCGGCGTTCTCGAAGGGGCCGCAGTCGGCGCCGGCGCCGGCGCGATCGGTGGCGCGATCCACGGCAGCAACAAGGACAAGAGGATGCAAGACGGCACGATTTACGCGCCCGATCTTGACCGGTCCACCCGCTATCAGGACGCCAATGGCCGCTATTACTACTATGAGAAGGGCACCAACCGCACCTTCTTCGAGAATGGCGATTACCGCAGCGGCTAGGTCCGTTGCCGTCTGATGCGTTTGAACACCCGGCTCCATCGCGGAGCCGGGTGTTTTGCGTTCGGGCGTTCGGCCCTCTATCTGTAGGGCATGAAACGCTATCCCTTCGAACGAACGGCCCGGGTCCATCCGGCTGGAACCTTGCTGGCCGTGCGCGTGCGCGGCTTGTTCGATCACGTCGGTCTGGCGACCGGCTACGGCACGGTCATCCACAGTTCCGCCCGGTTCGGGCGGGTCATGGAAACGGACATGGACGATTTCACTGGCGGACGGCCGGCGCGGCGCGTGGCCTATGCGTCGCCCCTGTCGGGACCCGAAGTGGTGGTGCGCGCTCGCGGCCGCATGGGCCAACGCTACAACCCGCTGGTCCGCAACTGCGAACATTTCGTCAGCTGGTGCGTTTCCGGGCAGGCGCGGTCTTCGCAATTGGGGGTATTCGATATCGGCCGCCATCTGCGCTGAAAAAGCGACATTCGGCCCTTATTTCGGGCAAACCCGCTTCCCGTTCCGTCCGTATGTGTTTTATGCTGACGCGCAACCGCGCCTTTCAACCCGGATCCGAGATTTGATGCCCGACACCCGCCCCGCCCTTCTGGAGATCGTCTATAGCAGCGAGACGCCCGTTCCGATGGGCTCAGAGGAGGTGCGCGCCCTGCTCGACCATTCGCGCCGAAACAACGCGCAAGCCGGTGTGACCGGTCTGCTATGTTATGACCGCCACCAATTCCTGCAGATCATCGAGGGCGAAACCGACGTGATCCTGGACCTGTTCCACACCATCCAGAACGATCCGCGCCACACCGATCTGCGGATCCTGCATGAAGGCGACATCAAGGACCGGGCCTTCTCCGACTGGAAGATGGCCTACGAACCGGTTCCGTCCGGATTGCTGCCGACCCTGACCCGCGCCATCCACCGCCAGCCCCTGGCCCTCGACGGGGGCGGCAAGACCAGTGCCGGGCGCCGCATCTTCACCCTGTTCATGGACGAGATGTATGGCGGACAGGTGCCGGAGCGCGAGACCGCCGACGCGGTGTAGCCTGACCTTGAGGGGCGCTGCGCAACGCCGGTCCGGGGCGACACGGCCGGTGCATCTCGCGGCGCGCTCCGCTAGACGCGTGCCATGAGCGATCCCATCATACCCTTCGATCTCGGCCGGATGCTGCTGGGGGACGTGCCGCCCTTCTACCTGCTGGAAATCCTGTTCCGGACGGTGGTGATCTACGGCTACATGTTCACGCTGATCCGGCTGCTCGGCCGTCGGTCCAAGTCGCATCTGTCGATTCTGGACATCTTGGTGATCCTGGCGCTGGGATCGGCCGTGGGCGACGGAAATTTCTATCCCGAAGTGCCGATCCTGCACTGCCTGCTGGTCATCACCGTGATCGTTCTGGTCAACAAGGCGATCACCGTTGCGGCGGACCGCAATCCCGCTCTGCGGGCGCGCGTGGAAGGCCGGCCTCGCATCGTCATCAGCGAAGGCATCGTCCTGACGGAAGAGTTGCGCCAGACCGGTATCGGATTGCACGATCTGATGGAGCTGCTGCGCCTGAGGGGGATCTGCAATCTCGGCCAGATCGATCTGGTCGTGCTGGAGCCGAGCTGCGACGTCAGCATCTATCGCCGCCGCGACCCCGTGCCCGGACTGTCTATCCTGCCGCCCCGGGTCGAAGCGGGGTGCGACGCGGCAGGTCCGGACTCCCCGGCGGAAGTGTTCGAAACCTGTTGCGAAGGATGCGGCACCTTGCGCCACGAGGCGGAAGGCCCGTGCCGGCGCGAGGGCTGCCAATCCGCCGGCACCCGCCCCCGCACCTTGCCGCGCTACGCCTAGAAGCGCTTTTGCATCGTCAGCCGGGCGTTCAGCGGCTCGCCCGTCGAGATGTTGTCGTTGCTGTGCGCGTCCGGGAAGTAATCCGTATCGAACAGGTTCTCGACGTTGAGCTGCAGGCGCAGCGTATCCGACATGTCGTAATAGACGGCGGCATCGAAGCGCACGAAATCCGGCACTTCGACGCTATTGTCCTCGCGCACGAAATAGCTGTCCTGATAGGTCGCCCCGAGGCCGGCGCTCCATCTGCTGTCGAATTGGTAGCTGTTCCAGACGGACAGCGTATGCTCCGGCGTCTGGCGCGTTCTGTTGCCGTTAAGCGTGCCCGCCCCTACGGTTCCCCCGCCGAAACTGAGATCTTCGACTTCGCCGTCCATGTAGGAATAGCCTGCATTGACCGACCAGCGATCCGTCAGGTCGCCGATCAGCTGCAGTTCCAGGCCGTTGACGGTCGCCCCGTCGATCGTGATCAGCTGCTGCTGGTTGTCCGGGTCGATCGAGGTGAAGCCCTTGCGGTCGAGCGAGAAGACGGCCGCCGTGACGCTGAGATCGGGGCGGACATCCCATTTCACACCGCCTTCCAGGTTTTCCGTGAATTGCGGACGGGTCGAGGCCGTGTCGAGATTGAGCGTCAGGAACTGATCGCCGGAGCGCGGCGTGAAGGTTTCGCTGTAGCTGGCATAGATCGACACGGTTTCGACCGGTTTGTAGATCGCGCCGAGACGCGGCGTGATCTCCTCATCCGTTCGGGTGAACTGGGCGTTGCCCGCGATATCGGTGACGTCGATGTCGAAATTGTCGTAGCGGCCGCCAAGCACGATCTTGAATTGGTCCGTCAAGTCGATCTGGTTCTGGGCATAGGCCGAGAACACATAGACGTTGGAGCGACGCTCGCGCGCCGGGACATTGAACGCGAAGGCCGGAATGGCGAGCGGATCGGTGAACGGGATGAACAACTGGTCGTCACCGTTCGAGGCGAAACGGTTGTCCAAACGGCCGTTATCCGTGTGCTGGGAGGCATATTCCAGACCGAACAGGACTGTGTGGCCGATGGACCCCGTATCGAACTCCCCGACAAGGTTGGCCTGCGCCAGGAAATTGTCGCGCTCCGTCGCGTCGCGGTAGCCGTCCAGCTCGACTTCGGGGAATGCGCCGTTGGTCAGGACCACGGACTCGCTCGCATAGAGGTTCTGATAGACCTTGTCGTAATCGGCGTACTGGATGGAGGCATTGCCGCGCAGATCATCGTTGAAACGATGGTCGAGCCGCCCGCGCAGGATATGCGCTTGGAGAGTCGTGAAATTGCCGTCGGGCGAGCCGAAGAAGGTGTCGTCGAAGCCTTCGAGCGGGACATCCGGACCGCCCGCGACCGCGACGGACGGCACGCCGCGGTCCACGACGCGGTCATCGTCCAGATATTCGTAGGACAGGCCGAGCGTCGTCAGCGGTCCGAGTTCGACATCCACGGTCGGGTTGAGGCCGAACCGCTCGCCATCGAAGAAGTCGCGGTGGTTTTCCAGACCTTCGTAGAACCCGTTGAGCCGGATGCCGACCGTGTCGCCGACCGGCGCGTTGATGTCGACCGCGCCGTAATGGGCGCCGAACGTGTCGATGCTGACCGTTACGTCCGTAAACCCGTCGCGCAGGTCCGGGCGCTTGGTGACGCGGTTGACGATGCCGCCCACGCCGCCCCGGCCGAACAGCAGCGCATTGGCCCCGCGCAGGATCTCGACCTGCTGCAGATTGTAGAGGGGACGGTAATATTGGACATCGTCGCGCAGCCCGTCCTGGAAGAAGTCCGCCGTCGTCTGGTTGCCGCGGATGATGATGGCGTCGCGATGACCTTCGCCCTGGCTGATGTTCACCCCGGGCGTGTAGCGCGTCACGTCGGCGAGGCTGAGGAAGGATTGCTCGGCGATGTCGCTCGCCGTCACGATGGTCAGCGATTGCGGGATGTCGATGATCGGGGTCGGCGTCTTCACCGCATTGACCTGACCGAGCGAGAGGTACTGACCGGTGACGACGATTTCGTCTTCGAACGGCGTGTCGTCGGCCAGGGCGCTGGTGGCGACAAGCGGTGAAAGAACGGTGCTGAGCAGCAGCGCGGATAGGCGCATGAGAGGATCCCCTTGGAGTTGAACCGGGGCGCCTTAGTGAGAACAGTTCTCATCCACAACAGGAAATGCGACTGATTTACAGTTTCATGCCGGAGGGCTGCCCTGCAAATAAGCAGGGCAAAAGAAAAAGCCCGCCGAAGCGGGCCTGTCCGTTGTCGGCTCGGCTTGACCGCTCTCAGGCGGCCAGGCGCTCCTCGCGCGCCAGATTGCGCAGCACGTAATGGAGGATGCCGCCATTGCGGTAATATTCCATTTCGTTTTCCGTATCGATCCGCACCTTGGTCGTGATCGTCTGGGTCGAACCGTCCGTCATGGTGATGGTGACGGGCAGTTCGTCCATCGGCTTGATGTCGTCGATATCGCCGATGCTGACCTGTTCGTCGCCGCTCAGTCCGAGCTTTTGCCAACCGTCGCCATTCATGAACTCCAGCGGCAGCACGCCCATGCCGATCAGGTTGGAGCGGTGGATGCGCTCGAAGCTCTCCGCGATGACCGCGCGCACGCCGAGCAGGATCGTGCCCTTGGCCGCCCAGTCGCGCGACGATCCGTTGCCGTAGAGCGAGCCGGCGAAGACGACCAGATCGCGCCCGTCGGCCTTGTAGCGCTGCGCGGCGTCGAAGATGGACATGACTTCGCCGGTCGGGACGTATTTCGTCACCCCGCCCGTCGTGCCCGGCGCCATCAGGTTCTTCAGCCGGATGTTGGCGAAGGTGCCGCGCATCATGACTTCGTGATTGCCGCGGCGCGAGCCGTAGGAGTTGAACGCTTCGCGGCTGACCTGGCGTTCCTGGAGGTAGCGGCCTGCCGGTCCGTCGAACTTGATCGAACCGGCGGGGCTGATGTGGTCCGTCGTGATCGAATCGCCCAGCAACGCCAGGATGTTGGCGCCTTCGACGTCGCGCACCGGATCGGGGTCGATGCCCATGCCCTCGAAATAGGGCGGGTTGCGCACATAGGTCGACGCCGGGTTCCAGTCATAGACCTTGCCGCCCGTCACATCGATGTCGGCCCAGCGGGCGTCGCCCTTGAAGACGTCGGCATATTCCTGCTCGAACAGCTCGCGCGTGACCGAGCCGCGCACCGCCTCCGCGATTTCCTGGCTGGTGGGCCAGAGGTCGCGCAGGAACACATCCTGGCCGTCCTTGTTCTGGCCGAGCGGATCTTTTTCGAAATCGTGGTGCATGGTCCCGGCCAGCGCATAGGCGACGACCAGCGGCGGCGAGGCGAGGAAGTTCGCCTTGATGTCGGGGCCGATCCGGCCTTCGAAGTTGCGGTTGCCCGACAGCACCGAACAGCTGACCAGATCGCCGTCGGCGATGGCCTGCGCGATGGGCGGGGCGAGGGGTCCGGAATTGCCGATGCAGGTGGTGCAGCCGTAACCGACGATGTCGAATCCGATCTTGTCGAGTTCGTCCTGAAGACCGGAGCGTTCCAGATATTCGCCCACGACCTGGGAACCCGGCGCGGTCGAGGTCTTGACCCAGGGCTTGACCATCAGGCCCGCCTCGTTCGCCTTCTTGGCGACCAGGCCCGCCGCCATCATGACGGACGGGTTGGACGTGTTGGTGCAGGACGTGATCGCCGCGATCAGAACGTGACCGTGATCGATGGTGAAGTCATGGCCTTCGACGGGCATCGGGTTGGAGGCGTCGCCCGCCTTCTCGAAATCCTTGGTCATGATGAGCTTGAACGTATCGGCCGACCCCTCCAGGTCGAACCGGTCCTGCGGACGCTTCGGGCCGGATAGGGACGGGCGCACCGTGCTCATGTCCAGATGCAGCGTGTCGGTGAAGCTCGGCACATCGTCGGTGCGGAACAGGCCCTGCGCCTTGCAATAGCTTTCCACGAGCGCCACGCGCTCTTCGTCGCGGCCCGTCGCGCGCAAGTAACGCAGCGTGTCGTCATCGACCGGGAAGAAGCCGCAGGTCGCGCCGTATTCCGGCGACATGTTGGCGATGGTCGCGCTGTCTTCGAGCGAGAGATAATCGAGCCCCTTGCCGTAGAATTCCACGAACTTGCCGACCACGCCCTTTTCGCGCAGCATTTCCACGACCCGCAGCACCAGATCCGTCGCCGTCGCGCCTTCGGGCAGCTTGCCCGTCAGTTCGAAGCCGACCACTTCGGGGATCAGCATGGAGATGGGCTGGCCGAGCATGGCGGCTTCGGCCTCGATGCCGCCCACGCCCCAGCCCAGCACGCCCAGGCCGTTGATCATGGTCGTGTGGGAATCGGTGCCGACCAGCGTGTCCGGGAAGGCGTATTCCTTGGCTCCGACCGTCTTGGTCCAGACCGTCTGCGCCAGATATTCCAGATTGACCTGATGGCAGATGCCGGTGCCCGGCGGCACGACGGCGAAATTGTCGAACGCCGTCTGGCCCCATTTCAGGAAGTCGTAGCGTTCGCCGTTGCGTTCATATTCGCGCGCCACGTTCTTCTCGTAGCTGTCTTCGGTGCCGAAATAATCGACCATGACGGAGTGGTCGATGATCAGATCGACCGGCACCAGCGGATTGATCTTTTCCGGGTCGGCGCCGAAATTGGCCATGGCGTCGCGCATCGCGGCCAGATCGACGACGGCCGGAACGCCGGTGAAATCCTGCATCAGCACGCGCGCCGGGCGGTAGGCGATCTCGTGGGATGAGCGGCGTTCCGTCAGCCATCCGGCCATGGCCTCGATGTCGGCCTTGGTCACGGTCTTGCCGTCTTCGAAGCGCAGCAGGTTTTCGAGCAGCACCTTGAGGGAGCGCGGCAGTTTCGAGATGCCAGACAGGCCGTTGGCTTCCGCGACCGCGAGGTCGAAATAGGAATAGGTCTTTGAGCCGACGGTGAGCTCGCGTTCGCAGCCGAAACTGTCCAGAGATGCCATTATGTGTCCTTGAAAATCGCGCGGAAGAGGTTCGACCGGCTTATAGCAAGGGTGGGCGCGTTTTCAATGTCTAAGGGCAATGCCGACGGACAGCGGCAGCCCGGAAGGCGTCCCGGTTCTTCAGGCCGTCAGCGCGATGCGCCGGTCGCCTTCGTCCATGAACATGTCCCAGGCTTCCCGGCAGAGCGCGCGCCCGGCCCGCACGGAGGCCAGCCACTCATTGAGTTCGCGGGCGTCGGGATCGAAGGGTTCGAACAGGCCGTGCCGTTGCGCCGCGCCGATCCGGTAGAGATGGGCCGCCGCCTCCGATTGCGCCTTGGCGTAGGAGGCTGGAGGTTCGAGGCGGGCGATGGCCACAGCCACGCGCAAATGTGTGATCCGCATGAGGTCGCTTCCTGCCCGCTCATCGCACCGAAGCCGGTCGGCCCCGACCGTTCGTCGAAACGCGGCGTAAGGCTTTTCCCGGCCGGGTCCAGCCCGGCCGGAGAACACGGTTAAGGGCGGGTTTACGATTCGTCCTTGGACAGGCCCGCCAATCCGCCATGGCGGCTGATCGTCGGGATCTGGGTCAGGGTGAAGGCGATCGTGAGCGGCAGAAAGCCGAACACCTTGAAATTGACCCAGAACTCTTCCGACTGGGTGCGCCAGATGAATTCGTTCAGCGCCGCCATGGCGAAGAAAAACAGGCCCCAACGGACGGCGAGCTTGTCCCAGATCCGGTTCGGCAGGGTGAACGCATTGCCGACCATCAGCCGGATGATGTTGCGGTTCATGAAAACGCCGCCGATCGCCGCGATCCCGAACAGCGAATTCACGATGGTCGGTTTCATGTAGAAGATGATCGGGTTGTCGGCCAGCAGGGCCAGGACGACCGTGACGACGATGATGCCCGTGGACAGGATCAGCATGGGCGAGACCGACTTGTAGCGCAGCCATCCCAAAACGACGGCGACGACGGCCGCCACGGCGAAGATTCCCGCAGCGACCAGCATGGCGCCGTCAGGGTCGCTACGCCGGATCCAGTGGAAGCTGACGAAGAAGATCAGAAGCGGCCCGAAATCGAGCCAGAAATGATTGTTGCCGCCCGTGCCTTCCGGCAGTTGCGCGGCATTGGCGGCTTCGACCGCTTCCAGCGTCTCCTTCGGATCGTTCGGACGATTGTCTTTTCCGGAATCGGAGCTCATGCGATTTTCCATCCCGTGTGAAAGGCCGTGACGCCCGCGCTGTAATCCGTCCAGTTCGCGCCGGCGAACCCCGCATCGCGCATCATCTGCGCGAACTGGTCCTGTTTGGGGAAGCGCCGGATGCTTTCGACCAAGTACCGGTAGCTGTCGCGGTCGCCCGCGATGGCCCCGCCCAGCCGCGGGATGACCGCGAAGGAGTAGGCATCGTAGGCCTTCCGGATCAGCGGTTCCGGCGGGGTGGTGAATTCCAGCACGCCCAGCCGCCCGCCGGGTTTGAGCACGCGGTGGAACTCGCGCAGCGCCGCCCTGCGGTCGGTCACGTTGCGGATGCCGTAGGCGATCGTCACCGCGTCGAACTGCGCGTCGCCGAAGGGCAGCGCTTCCGCATTCCCGCAGACGCGGGTCAGGTCCAGCCCGGAATCCTTGCGCGGATCGATCCCGGCCAGCAGCATCTCGTCGTTGATGTCGCAGATGACGGCCCGCGCAGGGGCTCCGCCGCGGCGCCGGCGCACCTTGTCGGCCGCACGAACGAAACGCCGGGCGATGTCGCCCGTCCCGCCCGCCACGTCGAGCAGTCGCTCGCCGGGTTGGGGGTTGAGCTTGGTGATCGCCATGTCCTTCCAGACACGGTGCAGTCCGGCGCTCATCGCATCGTTCATGCGGTCGTAATCGCGCGCGACGGAGTCGAAGACCTGCCGGACGCGCTCCTGCTTGTCGGCGGTCCGGACCTCTTCGAAGCCGAAATCGATCGTATCCTTGCGCGCATCGCTCACGCGGGCGGCTATATGGGGGCGGGTCGCGTTCGCCAAGGCGAACATCGCGCTCAGTGCAGCGCGCGCCTCAGCACCAGCTTGTGGCCCGGCTTGGGATTGAACCGGAAGCGCGGGGCGAAGTCCGGCCGGTCGAACAGGCGCAGCAGATGCGCCTTTGCGAACCAGTGCAGATGTTCCGGAGGCTTGACCTGCACCCAGCCGACCAGCGGGTCGGGCGTGGCGCGGTGGCCGTCGGCGGGCGTGGTCACGAACAGCACGCCGCCCGGCGCGACCAGGTCCATCAGGGCGGAAGCGAAGGACCGGATGTCGATGGCGTGTTCGATCACTTCCGAACAGTAGACCAGGTCGAACGTCTCGCCGCGCGCGGCGAACGCCTCCACGGTCGTGGCGTGATAGCTGTTGCCGGGGAATTCGGCGGTTGCGCGCGCGACTGCTTCGGCGTCGATCTCGATCCCGGTCGCGTCGAACCCTCGCTGCCTCGCCCCCTCGACCGCATAGCCGAGATTGGCCCCGACATCGAGGAAACGCCGCTTGGCGTTCGAACCGTTGCTTCGGATCCGGCGCGACAGGCGGCGGACGCGGCGCGCGGCGCGCTTGATTTTCTTGTCGCGCTTCGTGCCGTAGCTCGCCGAGGCATAATAGGCCGAATAGAAGCGCCCGAGCGCGTCCGGCGACGGCCGCGTCCGGACCGTCGCCAATCCGCATTCACGGCACCGCACGATGCCGCCGAAGGCAAGGTCCGGATCGGCGGCGACGATGCCGCCGATCTGCCGGCGTTCGTCAGCCGTCCCGGCCGCACGCGACAGCCAGTCGGCCTGCGTTTCCAGCAGGGTGAACCCGGCCGCATCGCAAAGCGGGCAGGAAAAGCCGGTCTGTCTCGACGCTGTGGACATGACGGCGCTTTAACGCGTGCGCCCGGCAGGTCGAGGTCTATTCCGCGGCGGCGGAGAGATGCGGAAGATTGCGGTCTTCATGGCGGGACGAAGGCGGCGCGATGTCGAACCGGCCGGGCGAGAAGACGCTTTCGCCGCCATGGGCGAAGAAGGCGGCGTCTTGGCGGAAGGCTTCGACCAGATAGTCGAAGACGCCGCGAATGCGGGCCGAGCGTTTCAGATCCTGATGCGCGACGAGGTAGAGCGCTTCCGTCTGTTCGAGGTCCGGTATGACCCGCACCAGGTTCCGGCTGCGCGTCGTCTGTCCGCAAAGAGGCAACATGCCGATGCCGTAACCCTGTTCCAGCCCCTCGTAGAATGCCCAGATGGAGTTGGACTGGAACGTGATCCGGCCCGGCATGTGGATCATCTCGTCCGTCCGCTCATCCATCAGCCAGAGCATCTTGCCGTCCATGATCATGGCCATCACACCGTCATGGCCAGGCAGATCGTCGACCGTTTCGGGCGCGCCCGCCAGATCGAGATATTCGGGACTGGCGAACAAGCCGAACGCCACGTCCGCCACCTTGCGTCCGATCAGGGAATTCTGCTCGCCCGGGCTCTTCCAGCGCAGGGCGATATCGGCCTCGCGCTGGGCCAGGTTGAAGCTCTCGAACCCGATGCCGATATCGACCAGAACGTCCGGATGCTCGGCCCGGAAGCGCTGCATCACGCCCGGCAGCCAAGCCGTGCCGATCCCTTCGGTCGCGCTCAACCGCACGACGCCGGACAGGCTGTCTTCCAGCGTGGCCGACGACCGGTCGATGGCGGCCGCTTCGTCCTGCATGCGCCGGATATGGTCGAGCATGCTCTGCCCGAACGTGGTGGGGACAAGCTGCCCGCTCTGGCGCTTGAGCAGCGGCGTGTTGAAATGGTCTTCGAGTGCGCGGATGCGCCGCCCCACGGTCGGCTGGCTCATGCCCAGCCGTTTGCCCGCCGCCGTCAGCGAGCCTGCCTGGGCGACGGCGAGGAACACGGGATAGTCGGACCAGTTCGTATTCATGCCACCCATTTAAACATGAATGGAAATGACGCAAGTCATTCAGGCATGAAAGTCTTGTGACGCGTCGCCGCGCTCGTTAGGCGCGTGCCGTGGGGACGCACATCTATATCGATGCCGATGCCTGTCCGGTGCGCGAAGAAACCTACAAGGTCGCCCGGCGGCACGGCGTTCCCGTTACGGTCGTCGCCAATCAGTGGCTGCGGACCCCGGCGGAGCCAGCCATCGCGTTCCAGCGGGTCACGGACGGGTTCGACGCCGCCGACGACTGGATCGCCGAACGCGCCGACGAACGCGCCATCGTCGTCACGGCCGACATCCTGCTCGCGGAGCGATGCCTGAAGGCGGGTGCGAGCGTCCTGGCCCCCAACGGCAAGGTCATGGACGATGCCACGATCGGTTCCCAGATCGCCGTGCGCGCCATCCTGGCGGATCTCCGGGACGGGGCGGACCGACCCGGTATCGGCGGGCCGCCGCCATTCGCGCCCAGGGACCGGTCGCGCTTCCTCGAAGCGCTCCACCTGATGGTGGAACGCAAGGTCCGGCGTTGACGGTTTCATGGGGGTTGGCCTAAGCGCCCGTCCATGACCACCGACGCACTGCAATCCACCATCGAATCCGCTTGGGACGACCGGGCCAGCCTGTCGCCCGACACGACCGGGGAGCGGCGCGACGCCGTCGAGGCCGCCATTGCGGGGCTGGACGACGGGACGTTCCGCGTCGCCGAGAAGAGCGGCAACGACTGGATCGTGCATCAGTGGCTCAAGAAGGCCGTGCTGCTCGGCTTTCGCCTGCACGCCAACACGCTCATGTCGGGCGGGCCGGCGGACGGGGCCTGGTTCGACAAGGTGCCGAGCAAGTTTTCCGGCTGGACCGAGGACGATTTCGCACGCGCCGGCATCCGCGCCGTGCCGCCCTGCGCCGTGCGCCGCGGGGCCTATGTCGCGCCGGGGGCGGTGTTGATGCCGTCCTATGTCAATCTCGGCGCGCGCGTCGGCGAAGGCACGATGATCGACACCTGGGCGTCCGTCGGCTCCTGTGCGCAGGTCGGCAAGGACTGCCACATCAGCGCGGGCGCCGGGATCGGCGGCGTGCTGGAACCGCTGCAGGCCAATCCGACCATCATCGAGGACGGCTGTTTCATCGGCGCGCGCTCCGAAGTGGTCGAAGGGGTGATCGTGCGCGAAGGCGCCGTGCTGGCGATGGGCGTGTTCATTTCCAAAAGCACGAAGATCTACGACCGCGAGACCTGCGAGATCACCTACGGCGAAGTCCCGTCCTTTTCCGTCGTCGTGCCTGGTTCGCTGCCCGCCAAGGATGGCCGTCACAGCCTCGCTTGTGCCGTCATCGTCAAGACCGTCGATGCGCAGACCCGCGCCAAGACGGGCGTGAACGAATTGCTGAGAGACTAGACTTACCGAGAGACCTCTTACCGAGAGACCAGGAGACCCCATGGCCCCCGATCCCGTCAAAGACATCCCCTATCTTCTGGAGAAGGCCGCCGCGAAGGGCTTCGCCCATCACTTCGAGACTCAGGCCAAGGCGCTCTACTGCCGCGAGACCGACACGGCCTACGGCCTCGGCGCGATCCGGGTCGAGGACATGTGGTTCGTGGACGCCGGAACCGATCCGGGCAGCGAGGCCACGCTCTACCTGCTGGAAGCCGAGGACGGCACGCGCGGCGTGCTGCTGATCGGCAACCCAGCCAATCTGTCAGCCCCGGAGCGGGCTCTGCTCGACCAGCTCAAGCCAGAATCCAAGTCTGACAATTAGTGCGACTCCCAGGCCCGCGCTTCCGCGTGTCTGCGCATCGCCGGAACCAAGGCGTTGAGGGCGCAGGAGATGTTCGCCCAACCGACCTCTCGCGTTGCCTTGCGCTGATACAACCAGCTCAGCGGGCCAAGGATACTGAGGATTCTTTGCCCCTCATGGATTTGCGCATCAGTTCATAGACGGGGGTGACATGTGCGCCGCAGCAATGGCAAAGGTTCGCTGGGCAGACTCGTTCCCTCGGTCGATCGACAAGTATGGCTGATCCAGCATGACCTATAGAGCCGAGATCGATGGATTGCGCGCTGTGGCGGTCTTGCTCGTCCTCGCCTTCCACCTCTCACTGCCGCCCTTTTCGGGCGGCTTCATCGGCGTGGATGTTTTCTTCGTAATCTCCGGCTTCCTGATCACCGGGATCATCCTGGAGCAAGGCGAAGACTTCTCACTCCGCACCTTCTATCTGCGTCGGGCGCGGCGCTTGTTTCCGGCCTTGTTCGCAACCGTCGCCGTGACCGTGCTCGTCGCATGGTTCATCTTCGGACGCGCCGATCTGATCGCGATGATGCGGTCGGCCCTGCTGGCGCTTGCGTCGCTGTCCAATTTCGGGTTCTGGCTGGAAGCGGGCTACTGGGATGTGGACAGCAAACTGAAACCGCTTCTGCACACCTGGTCGCTCGGGGTCGAAGAGCAGTTCTACCTACTCTGGCCCCTCCTGCTCATGGCGGGAATAGCTCTCAAAATTCCCCGGCATGTCGCGCTCCTCAGCATGGCCGCCATCGCCGTCATTGGCCTGCTCGCCGCTGAGTGGGCGTTGGGTCGCTATGTCGCCGCCGCCTTCTACCTCATGCCGTTCCGGATCACCGAATTCGCATTGGGGGGGCTGACGGCCGTCGGCTTGCGCTACTACCGTGTGAATTTGCCGACAGGGTTGCGTCAGCTCCTGTTCTTCGGCGGCCTAGGTGCGATCCTGAGCGCGGCAATCCTCTACGATCCGGCCACCCGTTTTCCAGGTCTGTCGAGTTGGTTGCCCTGCTTGGGGACCGTCGCGGTGATCCTTGCGGCCCGGGTTCCGGTCTCGAGCCGGATCCTGACGAATGGCGCGGCCGTTCTGATCGGCAAGATGTCCTACAGCCTCTATCTGGTGCATTGGCCGCTCATCGTCTTCATGGAGTATCGGTTCGGTCCCGATTTGACGGTCGGGCAAACCGTCGGCGTTGCGGTCGCATCGTTTCTGCTGGCCTATGCGCTCTATCGCTGGGTCGAGACACCGTTGCGGGCACCCTCCCATTCGGCGCGCCACGCGGCGGGCGCAGCCGGAGTCATGGGGGCGGGTGTCATGGGGGCGGGTTGGGTGACGACGCTGGCTGTGAGCTTGGCGGCATTTTCCGTCCTGAGCGCGCCGCAACCGGTCTCGCAAGTGCCGATGGCGGCCAATCCCGACATGACGGCGCAGTCCACATTGCCAAGCCCCGAAGCGTTGCTGGCGCGCACGGACGTCAATGATGTGCGCTACGCGCAGGTGCGGGAGGTTTGCCCCGACATCGAAAGCGTCGATTGCCTGACCGTCTCGCCGGACCGGATCAATATCGCGATCCTCGGCGACAGTCTCGGAGTCGACGGTTTCAACGCGGTGAGCGCGGCTCTTCCCGACGCCAATGTCATCCCGGCCAGCTTCAGGGGCTGTGCACCCGTCTACGACATAGAGGGTTATCAGGACCGTGCCGGGATCTACACCAATCCCGACCTCGCCGCCGAGTGCAGAGACTGGAACGGGCAGATCTTCGCGGACGGCGGAATCCTCAGCCAGGTCGATATCGTCGTCGTCTCGACATTCTGGCGTCCCATCCGGGTCGAATTCTTTGAGGACACGCTAAGCCGGATGAGGGCCCTCAATCCCGATGTGCAGATCTTGCTGCTCGGCAACGGCACGATCCTGAACCGCCGGTTCGTGGATATTGCAAGGGACATCCCGCTGGGTCGGGGCGCGACGATTCCGGACGAGGAGATCTATTCGATGACGTTTTCGCTGGACGACGCCGTTGCCAGCTTCGCGGAGCAGACGCCCAACGTCGAGTGGGCAAGCCGAAACGCCTTCTACTGTCCCGGCGTAGAGTGCGCCGTCTACACACCTAGCGGTCGCGATTTTGTGACCTACGACCGCGTCCACGCCTCGCGGGCCGCATCATCCGAATTCGGACACGCCGTTCTGCGTCCCTGGCTTCATCGGCTCGTCGCGAGATTGGAGAATGACCGACCCTGAATTGTAGGCTGTCGAGTTTCGCGTCTGTCTGACGCCTATTCCGAACCGGTTGACCGGCTTGCCCAGGCTCTCTCTTCCGCGCTAACGCGGATCACCAGGATCATGGCGTTCAGCGCGCCGAAGATGGCCGCGACCTCCCACAGGCCCAGCACGAGCGGGGCGACGAGGATTTCGCAGATGACCAGCAGATAGTTGGGATGCGGGACGAGGGCGAAGGGGCCTTTGGTCACTTTCGCCTCGTCCGGCAGGACGATGATGCGCGTGGTCCAGCGGCGGCCCAGCGTGCCGAGGATGTAGACGCGCAGGACCTGCAGCACCGCATAGACGCCGAGCCAGATCATGTTGAGCGGATTGTCGTGGCCCCACCAGACCATGGCGAGGATCCAGCCGGCATGGACGGCGACGATCAGCGGATAATGGCGCGGCGAATGTTCGACCCCGCCCTGGGCGATCAGGCGTTTGGTATTGCGCGTCGCAATGGGCAGTTCGACCAGCCGCTCGAAGACGACGTAGGCGAGGAAGAGAATGGCGAACAGGCTCATCGTGCGCGCTCCCTAGGCGACATGGACCGGGGCGAAGGCGGCCGAGAAGCCCGGTCCCAGCGCACAAGCCAGCAGCGGGCGGCCCGTGCCTTCCGCATCGCCGCGTTTCAATACCCGGTCCAGCACGAAGAGAACGGTCGGCGCGCTCATATTGCCATAGTCCCGCAATATGTCGCGTTCGATGTCGAGCGAACCCCCGCCGAGGCCGAGCGACGCCTCCAGCGCATCGACGACTTTCGCTCCGCCCGGGTGAGCGACGACGCGGCCCAACATGTCGCGCTCCAGCCCCATCTGCGCACAGGCCGCATCGGTCGCGGCACGCATCTCTTCGGTGACGAAGTCCGGAATGGAGCGATCGAACACGACGGCCAGCCCGTCTTCGTCCACCTCCCAGCCCATGATGGGCAGCGTGTCGTCCCAGGTCTTGGACGCGCCGCGGTCCACGCGGACACCGCTTTCTTCCGACGACAGGGCGGCGGCCGCCGCACCGTCCCCGAACAGGATGGTCGCGATGATGTCGGCCTTCTTGGGCCGCGCCTTGCGGAAGGACAGCGTACAGGTCTCCACCACGACGAGCAGCACTTTGGCGGACGGGTTCGCATGCGCCAGTTCGCGCGCCACGTTCAATCCGGACACGCCTCCGGCACAGCCCAGACCGAACAGCGGCACGCGCAAGGCATCGTCGCGAAACCCCATCCGGCTCTTGGCTTGGGCTTCCAGCGTCGGCGTCGCGATCCCGGTCGATGATACGGTCACGAGGATATCGACCTGCTCTGCTCTCCAGCCCGCATCGTCCAGCGCCTGTCTGGCGGCATCGACATAGAGATCGGCCGCCCCATCCATGTAGCGCGCATTGCGGTCGGTCCATCCGCCTGCGCTTTCGAACCAGTCGAACGGCGCGACGCTGTAGCGCATCTTCACGCCCGACGTCTCGAAGACGGGGGCGAGACGGTCGAACCCCTTGAAACGGGGGCCGAGGATTTCATGGGCGCGGCGGGCGACCTCGTCCTGGGGCAAGGCGTGGGGCGGCACGCATGTCGATAGCCCGTGGAGATAGACGCTCATCAGGGCCTTGATACGCACGAACCCCGTTGGTCGGA
This sequence comes from uncultured Algimonas sp., assembly GCF_947498175.1. GTDB lineage: Bacteria > Pseudomonadota > Alphaproteobacteria > Caulobacterales > Maricaulaceae > Litorimonas. The sequence goes on from NZ_CANMJB010000003.1 coordinate 132,214, forward strand.
TAGGGGCTGTGTCCCACAAGTTCGGCGCTGCGGTGGATGAAGACGCCCGGACAGGCCTTGGAAGGCAGCCCTAAAGCGAGACCGTACCCATGCCGGCCACAAAAAAGCCCCGCGCGACGGCGGGGCCTTCCGGGTTCCGTCTGAGGCGTCGCGCCTAGTCTCTGCCGAACAGGGCCAGCAGGAACTGGAACATGTTGATGAAGGAAAGCAGCAGGCTGGCCGCGCCCATGGCGCTCCACTTGTTAATCATCTCCAGATCGTTGCCGAGGCCGTAATACATGGCCTTCAAGCCCTGGGTCTGGCCGGCCGTGATGACCGAGATCAGCACCAGGCCGACACCCATCATGACCGTCTGCATCATGCCGGTCGGCGCCAGCGCCGGGACGAACATGGACAGCACCATGTAGCCAACGAAGACCACGAAACCGATCGCCGCGAATTTGAGATACGGCATCAGATTGGTCTTGGTCGTGTAGCCGAACATGGACAGGGCCGCGAACAGCGCCACGGTCATGAAGAAGATCTTCAGAAGAACCGCGCCGGTATAGGCGATGGTCAACACGCCCGTGAACACACCCATCAGAGCGGCGAACCCGAACAGGAAGGTCAGCACGCCGCCCATGGACATGGAGGGCAGCTTGCGCGCCACGCCGCCGAACAGGACCGGAATCGCGATCACGAAACCGAGCACGACGAGCGGATTGCGAAGGAAGGCGGCAATGGCTTCGTTGGACAGTATCGCCTGGCCCGTCATATAAGCCACGCCGGCCGTGACGAGCATGGCCAGCATCATCCACCGGTAGGTGCCGAGCATGAAACTCTTGAGGCCGACCTCGGTATCGACATTGCCGCCGATGACGCCTCTGTTGAAATCGTTCATTGTGAACTCCGTTGATAGTATCACCATCCCAACGCGGAGGAAGGGCGGCAGTTGCCTCCAATATAGGTGCAATTCACTCATTTTGCCAATGACAAGCGGGTCAGACGGGCTGGAAGCGGCAAGATTTTGCCTATGGGCGCCATAGGGCGTGACTTTAGGGGTCGCGATCCGTTTCCCCTTGGCGCATCGCGCCGACGTGCGGTAGCCCACGCAACGACGCTCTTCTCCACTCTTGCAGGACTCTGATCCTATGGAACTTCGCAAACTCGGCACGACCGATATCGACGTGACCTCGATCTGCCTCGGCACCATGACCTGGGGCCAGCAGAACAGTGAAGACGAGGCGCATGACCAGCTCGACTACGCCGTCTCCGAGCGCGGCGTGAACTTCATCGACACGGCGGAAATGTATCCCGTGCCGGGCAAGCGCGAGACGCAAGGCCGCACGGAAGACTATATCGGCAGCTGGCTGGCCGCGCGGGGCAAGCGCGACGATGTCGTGCTGGCCACCAAGGTCGTGGGCCGCTCCGGCATGGTCTGGACCCGTGACGACCAGGTCGAGCAATGCCGCCACACGCGCGAGCAGATCGACATGGCGGTGGAGCAATCCTTACGCCGCCTGCGGACCGATTACATCGATCTGTACCAATTGCACTGGCCCGACCGGGACCTCCCCGCCTTCGGCATGCACAGCTATGACGATTACGATGCGGACGACATGGTGCCGCTGCTGGAGATTCTGGAAACATTGCAGCGCCATGTCGATGCCGGCCGCATCCGCCATGTCGGCCTGTCCAACGAATCCGCCTGGGGCACGATGAAGTTCGTGGCCCTGGCCGAGGCGCACGGCCTGCCGCGGATGCAGTCCAACCAGTGCGTCTATTCGCTGATCGCGCGGCGGTTCGACTATGACCGCGCAGAGGTGGCCATGCGGGAAAAGGTCGGCCTGCTCGCCTACTCCCCGTTGGCCATGGGCGTGCTGACGGGCAAGTATGACGATGGGACGGCGCCCGAAGGCTCGCGCGGCGCGCTGTTCGACGGCTTCATGTCCAACTATATGAAGCACGAGGAGAGCTGGCTCGACGCGAACGCGACGGCGCGCAAGCTCGGCCTGACGCCGACCCAGTTCGCGTTGAAGTTCGTGGAAAGCCGGGACTTCGTCACCTCCAACATCATCGGTGCGACATCCATCGAGCAGCTGTCGGAAAACATCGACGCGCACGCGATCGACTGGACGGACGAGATGGAGCGCGAGGCCGACCGGCTGCACAGGACCTATCGCTGCCCGCTCGGACGGTAGCGGGGCGCCGATGATCCTGTTCGCCGCCATCCGGCCGCCTTCGGGTGTCATCCGGGCCGTCACCCGGATGCAGAAAGGCGTGCCCGGCGCTCGCTGGAGCGCGCCTGAGAAGCTGCACGTCACGGTCGGCTATTTTGGCGAGGTGAGCGAGACGCTGGCCGAGGAGCTGGACGCGGAACTGGCGCGGCGGCCCTTGCCGTCGATGGAGCTGACCTTGCGCGGCATGAGCCATTTTGGCCGCGCCGAACCGCACCAGATCCATCTGAAGGTCGATCCCGACCCGGCGCTGACCAGGCTGCACAATCACTGCAAGCGCGTGGCGCGCGAACTGCGCATTCCGATGGAGCGCCGCGATTTCCGCCCGCATCTGACGCTGGCCTATCTCAAGCCCTATCCGGATCTGGAAAGGATCGCGGAGTATGAGCGCAAGCATGCCGACACGATGGTCGGACCCTTCCTGGTCGATCAGTTCGGGCTCTATTCCAGCTGGCGGCAGACGCGCGGTCCGAACCGGTACGATCTGGAAGCGACCTATCCGCTGGTTGGCGCTTGAGCGCTCCCGCGCGGGCCGCGTCCACCTGAGGCCCAAGGTCCCGCATTCGAACCGGGGTGAGTCCGCGCGCTAGCCCGGCGTCAGCTTCAGCAACCGGCCCTCATTGTCTTCCAGCACGTAGAGCGCGCCGTCCGGACCCTGTTCCACTTCGCGGATGCGCTGGCCCCATTCGAACCGTTCGGCTTCGGTCGCGATGGTCTCGCGCCGGTCCGTCTTGGACGGGCTGCCGCCGACATTGTCGATCTTGTCCTTGTCGAACACGACGCGGACCAGCGCCTGGCTCGACAGGCCGCCGATGAAGCCGTCGCCGGTGAAGTTGGGGAAGAGGTCGCCGTCATAGATCACGAAACCGGCGGGGCTGATCGCCGGGTCCCACCAGGTGGCGGGATTTTCGAAGACGGGATTGGACGTGTGGTCCGGGATCTCCGTGCCGGAATAGTGATCCCCGTTGGAGACGACCGGATAGCCGTAATTCTCCGAGCGGACGATCAGGTTCAACTCGTCGCCATGCGCCGGACCCATTTCGTGGACCCAAAGGCGGCCGTCCGCATCGAAATCGATGCCGAGCGGGTTGCGATGGCCGAGCGACCAGATCTGGTTCGTGACGCCGGCCTGTCCGTAGAACGGATTGTCTTCCGGTGCGGAGCCGTCCTTGGCCACCCGGATCATCTTGCCGAGATTCATGTCCATGTTCTGCGACGGGGTGAATTTCTGCCGCTCGCCCGAAGTGATGAACAGATAGCCCCCGCCGCCTTCGGCGTTATCGGGCGAAATCGCCAGACGATGGCCGTAATGGCCGTTGCCGGTCACTTTGGGGAATTGCCGCCAGATCACCTCGCGGTCCGCCAACGATCCGCCGTTCGAGGTCAGGTTCAGCGTGGCCCGCTCCACGGCGGCGCCGGACAGGTCGTCATCGTCGGCGTCGCGTTCGACATAGGACAGATAGACGGTGTTGTTGTCCGAGAAATCCGGATCGACGATGATGTCGCCCAGGCCGCCCTGGTTGCGTTCCGTGACTTCGGGGACGTTATCGATGCGCCCGATCTTGGCCCCCTTGTCGCTGAGCAGCCACATCGTCCCCGCTTTTTCCGTCACCAGCGCGCGGCCGTCCGGCAGGAACGTCATCGCCCACGCTCCGTCGAAGGTCGCCAGTTCCTCCATCTGGATCGTCGTGCCGGACGTGCCGGTGACGGATGTCTGGGCCATTGCCCCGTCCGGAAGCGCAAGGAGCGGCAAGGCGAATGCGGCGGCGGACAGGAGGGCGAGGCGGAACGGTCGGGTCATGGTGGTCTCCGAAACAAACGGATGAAGGTTGCCTTGTTGTTACGCCGCATCCGGCCTTTCGTTCAACCGGTCGCGCGGATTTTCACCGAAGCGTGATGGACGGCCATGAAAAAAGCCCCGCCGAAGCGGGGCTTGAACGCGCGACCCATGGGCCGGGTCACGGGCCGGGTCATGGGCCGGGTCAGCCTTCTATGTTGAGCTCGATGCCGAACACCTTGCCCTTCTTCAGCGGGCTGAACGTGCCGAATTGCGGATTGTCCGCGAACGGCACGGGCTGTCCCGTCTGGCGCGGATACTGGCCGCCATAAGGGGCGGCGAATGTGCCGGGCAATTGCGTGTCGCCGCCGACCTGGACTTCGTCCAGCAGGTTGCGGCCAAAGGCAGAGATGGAGATGCGCTGGCCGTTGCGGTTCTCGATCGAATAGGTCAGCGACGCATCGAGGCGGTCGAGCGCCTGGACCCAGCCGAGATTGCTGTCCGTGTAGGCGAAGCGGTCGCGATGCTGGAAATTGCCGCGCATGGTGACGAGGCCGCGCTCGCCCGTCGGAACGTCGACGATGCCGCCAAAGCCGTATGTGGCTTCCGGGACGCGGGGCAGGTCGAGCGCCAGATCGGCGGCGGAGACGACGCCGTCGCCCGAAATGTCGGCGCGGACATCGTCATATTCGGCGTCGATGACGCCCAGATTGCCGGTCAGGGTGAACATGTCCGACAGGGTGAAGCGCCCGTCGACCTCGAAGCCGAGAATGGAGGCGTCCGCCGTGTTGATGATGTTCTGAAGCACGCCTGCGGCCGGATCCGAGACATTCACTTCGCGCTGCATGTCGCTGATATCCGTATAGAAGCCGGCGGCGTTCACATTGACGCGGCGGTCGTCGGATGTCCATTTGGTGCCGAGCTCGAACGCATCCACCTCTTCCTCATCGAACGAGAACTGCCCGCCATTGGCCGCGACCTGCGCCAGGAAGACCGGAACGTTGGTGATGCGGAAATTGTATCCGCCCGACCGGAAGCCCTTTGTGTAAGTGGCATAGGCCTGCCAGTCATCGTCGAAGAAATATTGCGCCCCGAGCTTGGGCGTCCAGTTCGACCAGCTGTCGTCATCCGTGTAGCCGTTGGGCGCGCCGGTGAAGTTCAGCCCGTCGAACGGGCAGGTTCCCGCCACGATGGAGCAAGGTGCCAGGCGCGGCTGGACATAGGTGATGCCGGCGTCCTTTTCCTCGTCCGAATAGCGCAGACCCGCCGTCAGAATGAAATTGTCTGCAATCGCGTAATCGACATTGACGAAGGCGCCCAGCACCTGGTGGCTCTGCTGGCCGCCGCCATAGAAGGTCGGCGGGGCGCCCGCGCCGGCAAAGCGGAACAGGAAGCGGACTTCGTCATAGGCGACGTCCTGGTCGAACCAGTACAGGCCCGTCGTGACTTCGGCGGCGCCGAACGTGCCGTTGTAGCGCAGTTCGTTGGAGAATTGCTCCTGTTCGAATTGCGTCGTGGAGTGGAAGACGTCGAACGGCGAGGAATCGATGTCCCCGAGCGTGTTGGCGTCCAGTTGGCGATAGCCGAAGATGTTGGTGATCTGGCCGTTGCCGAAGGCGACATCCCAATCGGCGCGGATTGTGCCGTTATACACCCTGTTGCGATAGGAGCCCGGCTCGTCGATCGAGAAATCGAAACTGTCGCGCTCGAACAGTCCGCGGTTCTGCGCCGCCGGTCCGTCGCCGTCGGAATCGAAATATTCGCCCTTGGCGTTCAGCGTGAAATCGGGCGTGACCCTCCATTCCAGACCGCCGCGCAGGATATAGGTCTGCGCCTTGCCGTGGTTGGATCCGTCGAAGCCATTGCGGAAATAACCGTCATCCTTGTTGTAATAGGCGGCGATCTTGCCGTTCAGCTTGCCGGCGACAATCGGGCCCGTGAGCGTTCCCATGGCATAGGTGCTGGGGCCGCCCCGGTCCCCGTCCAGCGGGCTTTCGACCGCGAAACGCGCCCGGTAGCGCATTTCGTCCGTCGGATTGGTCGTGTTGATCAGGACCGCGCCGCCCGTCGTGTTGCGGCCGAACAGCAGCCCTTGCGGTCCGCGCAGCACCTCGACCGATTCCAGATCGAAGATGTCGAACACGACGCCGGTGTTCACGCCCAGATAGACGCCGTCCTGGAAGACGCCGACGGTCGGATCGATCGAAGGGATCGAACTGTTCACGCCCAGGCCGCGGATCGAGAAGTTGGCCGTGCCGCGCGACGTGCCGATATCGTCGAGCGTGACGTTGGGCGCCGCAAAAGCGAGTTGTTCGAGATCGCGCACCTTGAGCGCTTCGAGCGTGTCCGCGCTCAGCGCGGTGACGGCGACCGGAACGTCCTGGACGGTTTCGACATCGGCGCTCTTGGTCGCCGTCGTGACGACCTCGTCCATGAAGACGTCGCTGCTGGACGTCCGGTCCTGCGCGAAGGCGGATGACGCGCCGAGCGCCATGATGAGGGCGAGCGCGCTGGCGCGGCCGGCAAATGAACCTGTCATGATTGTCTCCCGAACTGTCTTATTGATTGATCGCTTACTAAGGCTTGGCCGAACCGTCCGGCCAGTGCCATTGCGCCGCAACCGCCTCGTTTCGCCCGCTTTTCCGTCTCGCGTTGCCAAAATGGCACAGTTTCGCCGCCGCGCGGGGTTAACAGATCAATCGGTGGAGGTCAGTCGTTGACATCCGGTTAACGGCGAACGGCTTTCCCTTGAAATGGAGCCGCATCTGCGCCAGACGGTTTTCATCGCGAAGGGAAGCGTCCTCGTCCACCAAGCAGAGACGGCCAACTTCACAACATCGCGAGGGGAAGCGTCCGAAAGACCGCACCCGGGACCCTACCCGCGGGCGGCGCACCGGACGGCCAACTTCAGACATGCACGCCGCGCGTTCGCCCGGCCGAACTGAGGGAGACCCGGCCCGAAACATTTTTGCCCAAGGGTCGGGGCCACTAGACAATGACACTCTACATCATCATCGGCGCGGCATTGCTCGCCGTGCTTTACGGGATCGTGACCCGCGCCAGCCTGATGAAGGCCAGCACCGGCAACGAACGCATGAACGAGATCGCCGGCGCGATCCAGGAAGGCGCGAAAGCCTATCTGAACAAGCAGTACAAGACGATCGCCGTCGTCGGCGTGTTCGTGACCGTCATCCTCTTCGCCCTCTTTTGGGGCTCCAGCGGCTTCATCGCGCCGCTCGGCTTCGTCATCGGCGCGGTCCTGTCGGGCATCGCCGGCTATGTCGGCATGCTGGTGTCCGTGCAGGCGAACGTCCGCACGACCGAAGCCTCGCGCGGCTCGCTGGGCGCGGGCCTGAACATCGCCTTCAAGGCGGGCGCCATCACGGGCATGCTCGTGGCCGGTCTCGCCCTGCTGGGTCTGGCCGTCTACTACATGGTCCTGACGGGCCCGATGGGCGCGGACGCGCGCGGCGTCATCGACGGGCTGGTCAGCCTTAGCCTCGGTGCGTCGCTGATCTCGGTCTTCGCGCGCCTCGGCGGCGGCATCTTCACCAAGGGGGCGGATGTCGGCGGCGATCTGGTCGGCAAGGTCGAAGCGGGCATTCCCGAAGACGACCCGCGCAACCCGGCCACCATCGCGGACAATGTCGGCGACAATGTCGGCGACTGCGCCGGCATGGCGGCCGACCTGTTCGAGACCTATGTCGTGACCATCGCGGCCACCATGGTTCTGGGCTCGATCCTGTTCGCGGGCGTGGGCGTTCTGGCGCTCTACCCGATGGCGATCGGGGCGGCCTGCATCGTGACCTCGATCATCGGGACCTATTTCGTGCGGCTGTCGTCCGGCTCGACCAACGTCATGGGCGCGCTCTATAAGGGGCTGATCGCGACGGGCGTGCTGTCCATCGCCGCCATCGCCGGTGTCACGGTCTTCGTGCTCGGCGGGTTCGGCGAGGTCGTGGGGACGGAGACGTTCGACCGCAACGGCGACATCGTCGGCGCGGCCTTTTCCGGCATGGACCTGTTCTGGTGCGCCGTCGTCGGCCTGGTCATCACCGGCCTGATCGTGATGATCACCGAATATTATACCGGCACCAAATACCGTCCGGTCCGGTCGGTCGCGGCCGCGTCCGAATCCGGTCACGGCACGAACGTGATCGCCGGCCTGGCCGTGTCGATGGAAGCCACCGCCGTTCCGGCGCTGATCATCGTCGCGGGCATAATCATCACCTTCAGCCTGGCGGGCCTGTACGGCATCGCCATCGCGGTGACGGCCATGCTCGGCGTGGCCGGCATGATCGTCGCGCTCGACGCGTTCGGTCCCGTGACGGACAATGCCGGTGGGATCGCCGAAATGGCCAATCTGGACCCGGACGTGCGCAAGACGACCGATGCGCTGGACGCCGTGGGCAACACGACCAAGGCCGTGACCAAGGGCTATGCCATCGGCTCGGCCGGTCTCGGGGCGCTGGTGCTGTTCGCCGCCTACTATCAGGACATCCTGTATTTCAGCGCGCAGCCCGGCAATCCGCTGTCCGGCGTGAGCGTCGATTTCAGCCTGACCAATCCCTACGTCATCGTCGGATTGTTCATCGGCGGCCTGCTGCCCTATCTGTTCGGAGCATGGGCGATGCAGTCGGTCGGCCGCGCGGCCGGTGCGATCGTCGAGGAGGTACGCCGCCAGTTCAAGTCGGATCCGGGCATCATGGCAGGCACGTCGCGACCCGATTACGCCCGGGCCGTCGACCTGCTGACGGGCGCGGCGATCAAGGAAATGATCAAGCCGTCGCTCTTGCCGATCCTGGCGCCGATCGTGCTCTATTTCGCGATCTACTTCATCGCCGGGACCGAACAGGCGCTGGCCTCGCTCGGGGCGATGCTGATGGGCGTGATCGTGACCGGTCTGTTCCTGGCGCTCTCCATGACCGCCGGCGGCGGCGCGTGGGACAATGCCAAGAAGTATATCGAGGACGGCCATCACGGCGGCAAGGGCAGCGAAGCCCACAAGGCGTCCGTCACCGGCGACACGGTCGGCGATCCCTACAAGGACACGGCCGGCCCGGCGGTGAACCCGATGATCAAGATCACCAACATCATCGCGCTCCTGCTGCTGGCGGTTGTGGCGCACTGAGCCGCCCGGAGCTGAGCTTTGCGAGGCCGCCCCGGACGGGGCGGCCTTTTGCTTGTCTCGCACCCGGCTTGCGGGCATTGCAACGTCATGCAGCCTTCGAAGGACAAGACATGATCCGCCCTCTTCACGCCGCCCTTTTGGCGCTCCTGATCAGCATCCCTGCCAATGCGGCCGATGCGCCGTTCGACCTCGCCGATCTCGACGAGGCTACGCTGCGCGACGAACCGGTCATGTTCTCCGTTACGGATGCGGATTCCGAAGTGATCCTGTTCGGGACCTTCCACCTCCTGCTGCCGGACACGCAATGGCAGTCGCAGGCTCTGACCGACGCCATCGCGCGGGCCGACGAAGCCTGGTTCGAACTGCCCAAGGACGCGCAGAACGATCCGGACCTGCAGCGGATCACGATGGAACTGGGTGCCGCCGACGCGCCCCTCTCCAGTCTGCTGGACGACAAGACGCGCGCCAAACTCGCACATGAGGCTGAAAAGCTCGGCATGAGCGTGGGAATGCTCGACCAGTTGCAGCCTTGGCTCGCCGCGATCACCCTGCCGATCATGCAGATGGTGGGCGCGGGCTTCGACCCGGCGGCCGGAGCCGAGGCCGTTCTGGAACCGCGTGTGGAAAAGCTGGAACGACGCGCCTTCGAGACCGCCGAACAACAGCTGCGCATCCTGGCCGGCATGGACCAGCAGACGCAGATCGAGATGCTGGAATGGACGCTGGACGAGCTGGACGGCGGCGTCGTCGCCATGACCCGGATGGCCGAAAGCTGGGCGCACGGACGGGTCGACATGCTCGAAGACGACGTAGTCCTCGAAGCCAAGCGTCTCATCCCCGACATGTATGACGCCATGTTCACCCGGCGCAACGCGGCCTGGGCGGACCGGCTCGACCAGGAGCTGCAAGGCGCGGGCGTGGATTTCGTCGCCGTCGGCGCCGGTCACCTGCTCGGCCCGGACAGCGTCCCCGTCATGCTGGCCGACAAGGGCTACGACGTGCGCGTGCTGACGACCCGCGACTGACAGTCTCCAGCTCCGCACCGGTCGCCGGGTCCGCCGCGAGCCCGATGATAGAAGTCATCGACACCGTCGCATTGTTGCGACTGCCGGCCTGATCGCAGCGCGTGTCGAAATCCGCAAAAGGCCGTCTTTCCAAGGCCGCTTTTTCTATCCGGGGGACCGCGTCGCAACAGCACGGTTGTCTTCCTGACCGACTTGGACGGAAGAGGGGAAGGTGGCTGAGTCCGCTAGAATCGTCATGGTCTCTCCACTCTGGATCGATATGTCGTCCTCGAACCTCGCATTGGTGCCGTCGGCATACCAGATCACCATCCGGTCCAGATCATCCGCATTGACGATGGAATTCTCGAACGTGCCGAACGTCGCCTTGTCCTCGCCGAACGAAAACTCCACGAACGTCATGGACGGGCTGCCATCTTCCGTTGCGGGCAGTACGGCTTCTCCGGAATCCTCCATCAGATAGACCATCCGGCCGCGCGATGAACTCGTCGCGCGTGATCGTGCCCGAAGCATCCAGATCGAGCACCTGCATGATGCTGTTCGGACCATCCCCGGAAACCTGCGGCAGATCGAGTTCGGCCAAGCTCAACTCGCCGTTCCCATCGATGTCGCGCGCCGCGAAGACCGCCGCATCGTCGAGAGTGCGCTCCCGCATGAAAGCCGCGTAGAACAGTCCGAACACCACGACGAAAATCGCAGCGAACATGGCTGCCCTGGTGCCCCGCCGCCGGGAGGCGCTGCGCCAAGCGCTCGACAGCACGTCGCGTATAGCCGTGAATGAACCGTCTCATCGCCGAGGACGGCGTGTCGCCCTGGCTGTCGCAGGCCTCCATGAAGCTCTGCTTTTCTGCAAAGCCCAGACGGACTTCGAACCGTTCGCTTTTCTTTTCCGGGGTGGGGTCCGTCTTCATCACTGCCTCCTTGCGTCTTTGCTGGAAAAGAGCCGTAAAACCGGGTGCCGGTAAAGCGCGAACCTGTCCGGACACGCCTTTTCTCATGACCGGACGGCCCTATTCGGCCAGCTTCGCTTCGAACCAGTGCTTGGTCGGCGTGCCTGCGACCCTTTCGAGTTCATTCAGGAAATCGCGCGTCGTCACCGGCGGGTTGGCCATCAGGGCCTGCATGAAAGCCGCGAAAGCCTTTCGCCCCACGCGGTTTTCCAGCTCCGCGAGCAGAAGCGGCGCCTTGCGATACAGCACCAGATGAGGCGGACGGACGGTGGCTCCGGCCGTCCAGACGGGCGGCAGGTCGTAGCCGTTCAGCCAGTCCCGGTAGCGGACCAGCCGCGCGGCATAGACGGCCTCGCCCAACGCCTCGCGCACGGCCATGTTGGCCAGATGGTCGGCCACGCCTTCGTTGATCCAGTTGTCCGGCCCGCCAATGTGGGCGCGGCTCCAATAATGGGCGAGCTCGTGGCAGATGAACTGGCGCAGGGCTTCCTCGCCTTCGTTCTCGATGTCGCTGAGCGAGATCAGCGTGCCGCGCGCATAGCTGGCCTCGGCCCGCCCCGTGACGATGATGGAGGCGGGCGGCAAGGGCCCGGCCGGACCGGCCAGAGCGTTCAGATAGGCCGCACAGCCGTTCAGCGCCGCCTTCAATTCCGGGATCTTCGTGCCCGGTTCGCGGCGTGCATCGAAAATGGTCCAGTCCTGCGCCGGATACCGCACGCTCGACGACAGGAGCGAGACCGCGATGTCCAGCGCGGGCCGGTCCTGCCGCAGCCGGTAGCCGACCGGCGTGCGGTCGATACGCCCTGCCGCCACCGGCTGCCAGTCGCCTGCGACCCTGATTTGTATGTCGGCCGTCAGACGCGCGCCGAAGCTCGCATCGAACGGGAACCAGAAACTGTCCGCCGTCAGTTCGACCTTGTCCGCATCCAGCGTATTGACGGCGACCGACGACCGGTCCGGGAAAAGCGGCCCGGCATAGGCGATCTTGACGATGCGGTCCGCCCCGTCCCGGGACGGGTGCAGGGCAACGGCATGGATGAGGGCGAGGCCGTCCAGACCGGGCGCGGGGGCCGTTGCGACCGACACTACATCCGCGCCGCCGACCCGCGCCGCGCCGAAGGCGGCGTTCAGGGCGAAAGCGATCTCGCGCGCATCCGGGTCGGCGATGCGGATCGTCCAACCGGCGGCCAAGGATCCCGTTTCCGGCCGAAGCTCGACCGAACCGAGATAGTGCAGCGACCTTTGCGGCGGAGTGGTGGGGGACGGGGTGGCGGGGGACGGGGTGGCGGCCGCGGACGGCGGGACGGGCGGGCTCAGATGGTCATGCGACAGACTGCCGGGCGGGTTTCGGTCGGGGGAGGACCGCTCGGGAGGACCTTGTCCGGGGGAGGCGGAGGAAGGCGGCCCAGCCGCCCCGGCAAAGGAGAGGCCGAGCGCGCTCAGCAGCGCCCCGGCCGCGCATCCCGCGACCGCACCTCTCGCGACCCCCCTGCGCGGGCGGCGACGGGCGGGATCCGGCGCGGTCCTGCGGAGCGTGGCGATGTCGGCCTCCTCTTCTCTGTCGCAAGTCCTTTGCCCGTCAAGATTGCGGCAATCGGCGGACCGGCGCAATGCATTCCTTGCGAAAAATCGATCGGCCCCGTGAAAATCGATTGGCCCCGTGAAAATCGATTGGCGAGTCCGGCCGCCTCCGTGTCATACTCCTACGGGCCATGCGCCGCCCCGCACCCCTCACCCCGCCTACGCCCCCGCGCGGACGGCCCGCCGACCGCCTGTCGGCCGGTCTGGCCGCCATCGGCCTGGCCGCCTCGGTCGCGGCGACGCTGTGGTTCTTCGCGGGCTTCTTCGAAACCGATCCGGGCTTCACACCCGCCAGCTCGGCCTTGCTCCTGTCGCTGGGGCTCGGTGCGTTCGCCATCATTCCTTGCGCGGTGGTCATGCGCCTGGCGTGGCGGTCCTGGAGGCGGGGCTTCAAGCCATCTTACGGCCTCTGGACCGTGTTCCTGATGGCGCCGTGGCTGCCTCTGGCCACTCTGGCGGCCCGGTCGGACTGGCTGCCGGCCTGGCTCGGCGCGGGTCCGCTGCTGGTCGCAATCCCGGTCATGATCTGGGCGATCGTGTCGATCGCCTTGGAACGACGGGGCCGGTCCGGCGCTTGATCCCCTGCCACGCAGTTGTGATTGGCTGCGGACAGCCAGACCGGATAGGCTTGGAACATAAGGAAAGTTTATGTTTCGTGCAGCGCCGGTTCAGAAACGCCGCGTTATACGCGCGAGCGAGATAAGGAGACACAGGATGGAAATCAGGACAACGCATAAGACGCTTCGGCACGCCTTGCTGTGCGCCGGTGCCGCCCTGCTGGCGGCCTGCGCGACGGCGACCCCGTACCAGCCCGCCAGCGAGCCGGGCGCCTTTGACGGGTTTTCGCAGCAGATGATCGAGAACGACCGCGCCCGGATCACCTTTGCGGGCAATTCGCTGACCAAGCGCGAAACGGTCGAGAACTACCTGCTCTACCGCGCGGCCGAAACCACGCTGGAACGCGGCTATGACTGGTTCGAGCTGGTCGAGCGCGACACGGAGAGCAAGACCCGCTATCGCGGCTCGTCGCTGGGGCCGAACTTCTACGATCCCTTCTTCGATTACAGCTTCTTCCATCCGCGTTTCGGCTGGGGGCCGGGCTTCCGCTATTCGCGGTTCGGCGGCTATTACGGGTTCGGTCGGTTCGGGCGTCCCGGCTTCCACGGGGGCTTCGGCAGAGGCTTCGACGATTTCGACGTGCGCGAGATCAACAAGTACCGCACCACGGCCGAAGTGCGTTTCGGCAACGGCCCGAAGCCCGAAGAGGCGCCGAACGCCTTTACGGCCCGCGAAGTGATCGCCAATCTCGGCCCGACGATCCGGCTGCCCGAAGCCGAGAGCTGACGCTCCCGCCCTTCGACCGAGTGCAGGCCGTCCGCGAGGGCGGCCTTTTCGTTTGGCGGCTTCAAAGCGTCCCGCGCCCCTCCAGTTCGACCGGCCCGCTCATGATGACGTGGCCGTCGGACGCCCGCCAATCGATATGGAGCGTGCCGCCATCCACCTGGACGGCGACCGACCGGCCGGCGCGTTTCTGGCGGTGGGCGGCGACGACGGCGGCGCAGGCGCCGGTGCCGCAGGCCTGCGTCATGCCGACCCCGCGTTCCCACACTTTCAGGCGCATCGCGTCGGGCGCGTCGATGCGCGCGAACCCGACATTGGTCTGCTCCGGGAAAAGCGGGTGGAATTCCACCATCGGCCCGGCCAGATGCGGCTTCACCGTGTCGAAATCCTCGACGAAGAAGACGACATGCGGATTGCCCATGCTGACCGCGCCCGGATTGGACAGAGCGGGCGCGTCGATCGGGCCGAGCTTCACATCGATATGATGGGTGTGCATCGGCTCCTTCAAGGGGATCTGCGCCCAGTCGAGCTTGGGTTCGCCCATATCCACGGCGACCGAGAACGGCCCCGTGCGCGTGCAGGGCAGATGCGCGTCATTGGTCTGCACCACGGCGGCGTCGCGGCCCGTTTCCTCCATGACCAGCCAGGCCGCGCATCGCGTGGCGTTCCCGCACGCATCGACTTCGAACCCCTTTTGGTTGCGGATTTCCATGAAGACGTCCGCCCCGGCGGAGGCCGGGGCGCGCAGCACGATCAGCTGGTCCGCGCCGAGCGGTCCCATGGCGGCGGAGCCGGGCTCGCAGAGGGCGCGGACCTGATCGTCCGACAGGACGAAGCCGGGGCGCGACCGCGCGTCGAACACGGCGAACCGGTTGCCGGCCCCGTTCATGATGAGGAAGTCCATGGCTCCGCCTATAAGATGAAACCGCAGGCGCGCCCAGCCGTTCGAACATCATGCGTCCCTTGCATTACATCGCCGCCCTTGTGCTGGCTCTGCTCTACGTGCTGATCCCGCCGACCGTGTCCTGGGCGCAGGACGCGCCGGCGGATGTCGCGCCGATCACGGTCCAGTCCGGTCCGACCGACAGGCAGATCCAGGCCCGGATCGCGGACATCCTGTCCAAGATGACCGATACGCAAAGCGTCGCCATCGGCGTGGACGGCAGCGTCGTCACCCTGTCGGGCGAAGCGCCCAACACCGAAGCGGCCGAGCGGGCGGTCGGGATCGCCGAACGGGTGGACGGGGTCGTGGCCGTCCAGGACGAGATCGTGCGCACGCTGGATGTGTCGGACAACGTCACCCCGCTGGTGGACCGCACGGCGGAACTGAGCACGCAGTTCGTGCGCGCGCTGCCGCTGATCGCGGCAGCGTTGACGGCGCTGGTCGCGATCTATCTGCTGGGCCGCTTCCTGGCCGGGCGGAAGAGATTGCTGGAACGCATGGCGGGCAATCCGTTCCTGGCCGAACTGATCGCCACGGCCATTCGCATCGCTTTCGTGCTGATCGGCATCGTCGTGGCGCTGAACATCCTCGGCGCGACCGGACTGGTCGGAACCGTGCTGGGCGGGGCCGGGATCATCGGCATCGCCTTGGGTTTCGGGGTGCGCGACACGGTGGAGAACTACGTCGCGTCGCTGCTCTTGTCGATCCGCCAGCCCTTCCGGGCCGAGGACCATGTCGTCATCGACGGGCAGGAGGGGATCGTCGTGCGGCTGAACACCCGCGCGACCATTCTGATGACGCTGGACGGCAACCACTTGCGCATTCCCAACGCCAAGGTCTTCAAGGCCGACATCCTGAACTACACGACCAATCCCACGCGCCGGTTCGGTTTCCGGGTCGGCGTGGACAGCGCCGACGACCCCGTCGCGGCCATCGCCGTGGGGACGCAGGCCATGGCGGAGCTGCCCTTCGTGCTGGCCGACCCGCCGCCGGCCGGCCGGATCGTGGAGGTCGGCGACAGCTCCATCCTGATCGACTACATGGCCTGGATCGACCAGCGCGAGACCGGCTTCTTCTCCGCCCGCAGCCAGGCCATCCGCGACGTCAAGACCGTGCTGGAGGACCAGGGCTTCTCCCTGCCCGAACCGCTCTACCGCGTGCGGGTGGATACGGGGTCCGCCCCGCCGGTTCCGGCGGACAAGCCTGCGAAAGCCCGGCCCGTGCCGGAGGCCATGCTGGCGGAAGCGCTCGACACGAATGCGGAGTTCACCATCATCGAGCACATGGCTGAGGAACGCAAGATCGCCGAGGCGGCCGGCCGGACG
Source organism: uncultured Algimonas sp. (assembly GCF_947498175.1). Classification (GTDB taxonomy): domain Bacteria; phylum Pseudomonadota; class Alphaproteobacteria; order Caulobacterales; family Maricaulaceae; genus Litorimonas. Next base: position 148,500 of record NZ_CANMJB010000003.1, read on the forward strand.
GGGCCCGACCTTCTGGACGACGACGCGCCGCAGGAATGAGCGGGCGCCCGCTCGGTTCGACTTGCCTTCCCCCACGACGGCGTTACACCGTCTCCAGACACTCTGACTGGAGACCGCAATGACCCCCAAACACCTGCTTCTGGCCGCAAGCGCCCTGGCCCTGCTGGCCGCCTGTTCCGACACTGACGAGACCGCCATGACCGATGCGAGCGAAACCCCCGTGACCGAAAGCGCGGACGCCGGAACGGTCGACGCGGACGCGACGGCTGACGATTACGTGCCCGTCGCCTACGAAACCGAGGGCCAGCGCGACGAAGACCATCTCTGGCTCGAGGAGGTCGAAGGCGAGGACGCGCTCGCCCAGGTGCGCGAATGGAACGAACGCTCGCTCGACCGGCTGAAGGCCGATCCGCGCTACGAGACGCTCTACCAGGACGCGCTCGACATCCTGCAGAGCAAGGACAAGATCCCCTACGTCTCCTACCGCGGCGGGTACGCCCACAATTTCTGGCAGGACGAGGACAGCGTGCGTGGCATCTGGCGCCGCACCACCATGGACAGCTATCTGTCCGACGAGACCGAATGGGAAACGGTGCTGGACTTCGACAAGCTGGCGGCCGACGAGGACGCCAATTGGGTCTACAAGGGCAATAACTGCCTGAGCCCCGACTACGACATGTGCATCGTCAACCTGTCCGACGGCGGCAAGGACGCGGTCGTGCGCCGCGAATTCAACGCCGGAACCGGCGAATTCGTGCCCGCCAGCGAAGGCGGCTTCGTCACGCCGGAATCCAAAGGCACGATGGACTGGGTCGACGAAGACACGATGGTCGTGGCCATCGACTTCGGTGAAGGGACGCTCACGGATAGCGGCTATCCCAGCACGGCGCGCCTCTGGACGCGCGGCCAGGACCTGGACGACGCGGTCGAGATCGGCCGGGGCAATCAGACCGATGTCGGCTATTGGCCGGGCGTTCTGGAGCTGAGCGACGGCCGCCGCGAGATCTTCGTGTCGCAAAGCACGACCTTCTACGACACGGACACGTTCTGGTTCCCCCGCAACGAGGACGGCAGCGTGGGCGAGGCCGTCCAGGTGCCGGTCCCGACCAAGTCCAACCTCGGCGCCGAATTCAAGGGCCAGATGATGTTGTCGCTCAACGAGGACTGGCGCGGCTTCGAATCCGGCGATCTGGTCAGTTTCGCCGTGGACGACTTCATGGAGGACGGTGAGATCGCCGACGTCCACCTGGTCTATTCGCCGGACGAGCGCAGCTCGCTGGGCGGCTACGGCGTCACAGCCGACAAGGTGCTGCTCGCCAAGACGACCGACGTGAAGGGCTCTGTCCTGGCCTTCGACTGGGACGGCGAAAGCTGGACGTCCGAGGCGATCGACCTGCCCGCCAACGGCGCGGCGAATGTCGGCGCGACCAATCCGAAGGAAAGCATCGCCTTCCTGTCGGCCGAGGATTTCCTGACCCCCGACACGCTCTACACGATCGACACGTCGGCGGACGATCTTACCCCGGTCGCGGCCAAGTCGCTGCCGGACTGGTTCGACACGGACGGCATGGTCAGCGAGCAGTTCTTCGCCACGTCCAAGGACGGCACGCGCGTGCCCTATTTCGTGGTCCGCGCGGCGGATACGGAGATGAACGGCGAGAACCCGACCCTGCTCTACGGCTATGGCGGGTTCGAGATCCCGCTCAATCCGAGCTATTCGGCGACGCGCGGCAAGCTGTGGCTGGAGCAGGGCGGCGTCTATGTGCTGGCCAACATCCGCGGCGGCGGCGAATACGGACCCAACTGGCACCAGGCCGGTCTGAAGACCGAGCGCCAGCGCATCTATGACGATTTCATCGCGGTGGCGGAGTCGCTGATCGACAAGGGCATCACCAGCCCGGATCATCTCGGCATCGAGGGCGGCTCCAATGGCGGGCTGCTGACCGGCGTGATGACGACGCAGCGCCCGGACCTGTTCAACGCGGCCATCATCGCGGTGCCGCTGCTCGACATGCAGCGCTTCCACACCCTGCTGGCCGGGGCTTCCTGGATGGGCGAATACGGCAATCCGGACGATCCGGTCGAAGGCGAATTCCTGCGCCGCATCAGCCCGTATCACAACATCCGGGCCGACGTGGACTATCCGGAAGTCTTCCTGGTCACCTCGACCAAGGACGACCGCGTCCATCCCGCCCACGCGCGCAAATTCGCCCAGCGCATGGAAGACCAGGACCACGATTTCCTCTATTACGAGAACATCGACGGCGGCCACAGCGCCGCGGCTAACCTCAAGGAAACGGCCAACCGCCTGGCGCTGCAGCATGTCTATCTGCTGCAGAAGCTGGCGGATGACGCAGGCGACTGATCCGGGGGATCGATTTCAGAGGAACCGGGCGGCTGGGCCGTCCGGCCTCACCTCAATCAGATCACGAAACGGCGCCCCGCGGGGCGCTTTTTTCATGAGCCGGCCGAAGTCGGCTCAGCGCATCTGGCTGCCCTTGGAGCCGCGGCGGTTATAGGGGCTGAGCGTCGTCGTGCCGTCGCGTTCCGTCTGGCAGGGCACGCAGGTCTTCACGCCGGGCAGGGCTTCGCGCCGCGCTTCCGGAATGGGGTCCGCGCATTCAACACACAGTCTGGCGCTTTCGCCCCTGGGCAGGCGGGCCGCCGCGTGACGCACCGCGTCCTTGACGCTGTCGTCGATCTGTTCCTGTATCGCCCCGTCCTTCGACCATCCGCCTGCCATCATCTGTCCTTCCGGTAGACCTTCGTTTCCCGCTCAACCGATCAACGCATTGTCACAGGCAACGGTTCATATCGGCCCGCAGGTGACCAGAATGGATCTTCGCTCGATATCGATATTCTCACAGGCTCGTGACATGTCGCGAGACCATCGTGTCTGTCATTTGAACCGGACGGTCCATAAGCGGTTCCTGCGGCCTCGTCGAGGGCCATCACAGGACTGAAAAGAGACCCACATGCGTAATTTCCTCAAGACCCCGATCGTGGCGACAGCCTTGGCGCTCGGCGCGACGGGCGCGATGATCACCCTGCCCGCCTTCGCCGCCGACGAAATCAGCGTCACGACGACCGCGCAAGCCCCGACCCTGGCCGTGCAGGGCTATGACGTCGTGTCCTACCAGACGCCGGGCGAGCCCGTCGAAGGGCTGGCGCGATTCAGCGCCGACCATGACGGCGCGACCTACCGCTTTTCCGATCAGGCCAATCTGGACGCCTTCACCGCCGATCCGGCGCGCTTCGTCCCGGCTTACGGCGGCTTCTGTGCCTACGGCGTGTCCAAGGGCAAGAAGTTCGACGCCGATCCGGAAGCCTATACGGTGGTGGACGGCAGGCTCTACCTGAACGTCAGCAAGCGCGTTCGCAAGACATGGCTGAAGAAGCGGGACGCCCATATCGACCAGGCCGAAACCCGCTGGACCGACATCGAACATGTCGCCATCGGCGACCTCTGATCGGCCGGATGAGCGCGCCCGTCCGCCTGCGCGCCAGTCCGCCTGCGTGGACGGGCCGTCATGCTAGAGGTTCGCGGCCGCTTCGGCGCGGCGCGCATATTTCGGGCAGACGCCGTGGCAACGCCCGTCATGCGACCATTCCGGCGGCCGCCACAGATAGGCCAGCCTGTCGGACCAGCGATCCGCCGACGCCATCTTGCGGGCGAGCTGCCGCAGCCCGACGAATTGGGCGGAGAGCGGATTGTTGTCCGTGACCGGTTCGACCAGGCCCACGACCGGCTCGATCGTGTAATGCGCGCGACTGCCGAACAGATCGTCGCAGATCATCAGCACCTGGCCGTAATTGCGGTCGATATAGTCGGGCTGGTTGGCGTGGTGGATCTTGTGGTTCATCGGTGTGGCGAAGATCCGGTCGAGCCCGCCGAGACGACCGACATAGCTGGCATGGTTCCAGATGCCGTACAGGCTCTTGGCCACGGCGACGGCGACATAGACGACCGGCGGAACGCCCAGCAGCGCGGCCGCCAGAGCGCCCATGATCTGGAGTTTGCCGTCGAGGTAGAAACCGCGCGCCGCCGTCGTGTGATTGAAGGAATTGGACGAATGATGGATGCTGTGGAACGCCCAGAGCAGACCAATCCGGTGGCCCATCCGGTGTTCGACGTAATAGGCCAGTTCGTGCAGGACGAAGGCGACCGGGACGGATAGCCACAGCGCGTCGAGCGTCGTCAGCCGCGCCGTGTCGAATACCCAGAGATAGAGCGCCAGCGGCAGGATCAGCCCGACGACCATGCCGATTGCGCTGTTCATCAGGTTCAGCCCGATGCTGCACAGCGCGTCCCGGTCGTCATAATCCGGGCTGCGGCGGAACAGGTGCCAGAGGCGTTCGGCGATCACCATGCCGAAATAGGCGACCGCGAGGATGTAGAGCGAGGCCGGTCCGCCCAGCGTCTCGATGATGTCGTCCATGATCGTCCCCTCAACCAATCCCGCCCTTTGCCAATCCCGCCCTTTGCCAATTCCGCAATGGATCCCGCAGCCGTCTTCAGATTGGCGGCAAGACCGCTCTGTGTAAAGGCAGGGGCGCATCGGTGACAATTTCTCGCATTCGGGCTTAACCCTTCCCACGCACCCGGCTAGAGCGCGCCAATGGGAGACACGATCACATCGCCGTATAATCCGGCTGAGACCGAACCGAAATGGCAGGCGCGCTGGGACGAGGCCGGGCTGTTCGAGGCCGACGACGCCTCGCCCAAGCCGAAATTCTACGCCCTCGAAATGTTCCCCTATCCCAGCGGGCGGATCCATATGGGCCATGTGCGCAACTACGCGATGGGCGACGTGGTGGCGCGCTACAAACGCGCGCAAGGCTTCGAGGTGCTGCACCCGATGGGATGGGACGCGTTCGGCATGCCGGCGGAGAACGCGGCCATCGAGACGGGCGGACACCCCAAGGACTGGACCTACGCCAACATAGAGCAGATGCGCGCACCGATGAAACGGCTCGGCTTCGCGCTGGACTGGAGCCGCGAATTCGCGACCTGCGACGTCGGCTACTACACCGAGCAGCAGCGCATCTTCCTGAAGTTCTGGGAGAAGGGCCTCGTCTATTCCAAGACTGCCAAGGTCAACTGGGACCCGGTCGACAATACGGTCCTCGCCAACGAACAGGTGATCGACGGGCGCGGCTGGCGAAGCGGGGCGCCGGTCGAGCAACGCGACATGGAGCAGTGGTTCTTCAAGATCACGGCGTATTCGGAGGAGTTGCTGGAGGGGCTGGAGACGCTCGACCGCTGGCCGGAAAAAGTGCGGCTGATGCAGCGCAATTGGATCGGGAAGAGCGAGGGCGCGGAGATTGAATTCGACTGGGTCGGGTGCGGCGACCCTGAAGCTAGCATCGTTGCGAGCAGCGAGCCGTTAACCCCAGAAACGCTAGCGGAATACAGGAACATGATGGTGGCGGATGCTGAGGAACGGCGCACGCGCCATCCCGAGCACTGCCAGACGCTAGACAGTCTTGGCCTGGATAGCCTCCCAGAAGATGCGGCCATACAGGGCTACAATGGCGAGTGCGGCCTTCGCGTTTACACGACCCGCCCCGATACGATGTTCGGTGCAAGCTTTCTGGCCGTATCGCCCGACCATCCTCTGGCCAAGGCGTTGGCCGAGACGCGAGAGGATGTAACCGCATTCCGCGCAGACTGCGCCAAGATCGGCACATCCGAAGAAGCTATTGCGCAAGCGCCCAAGCTCGGCCTCGATACGAAACTCCTGGTCGAGCATCCGTTCAAGGAGGACGAGACCCTTCCTGTCTGGATCGCGAACTTCGTTCTCATGGGCTACGGCACGGGCGCGGTGTTCGGGCAGCCCGCGCACGATCAGCGGGATTTCGAGTTCGCGAAGAAATACGGCCTTCCGATCATCCCCGTCATCAAACCCTCCGCTCACCCCGACGAACGTCGGGGCCCAGCCGACGGCGAAAGCTCCAGCCTGGATCCCGACATTCGTCGGGATGAGCGGGAAGAGGAGATGATCGAAGCCTATACGGGCGAAGGCACGCTCTATAATTCTGGCTTCCTGAACGGCCTGTCCAAGGAAGACGCCATCAAAGCTGCCATCGCAGAAATCGAAGAGTTGGATGCCGGGTACGGCACCACGCAGTACCGCCTGCGCGACTGGGGCGTGTCCCGCCAGCGTTATTGGGGCTGCCCGATCCCGGTCATCCATTGCCCGAAATGCGGCGCGGTGCCCGTGCCGGAGGACCAGCTGCCCGTCGAGCTGCCCTACGACATCGAGTTCGACTCCCCCGGCAATCCGCTCGACCGCCATCCGACCTTCAAGCACACGAGCTGCCCGACATGCGGCGGGCCGGCGGAGCGCGAGACCGACACGCTCGACACGTTCGCGGACAGCTCCTGGTATTTCGCCAAGTTCGCGGGCAAGGACGGCTCGCCCTTCGACCGTGAAGCCGCGAGCCAATGGCTGCCCGTGGACCAGTATGTCGGCGGGGTGGAGCACGCCGTGCTGCACCTGCTCTATTCGCGCTTCTTCACCCGGGGCCTGCGCGATTGCGGGCTGCTGGATCTGCCGTCCGGCGAGCCGTTCGCGGGACTGTTCACGCAAGGCATGGTGACGCACGCGACCTACGAGACCGACGAGGGCTGGGTGCTGCCCGCCGACGTGGCGGACAAGGACGGGGCGCTGATCCACATGCCGACGGGGAAGTCCGTCACGCGCGGCGACGTCATCAAGATGTCCAAGTCCAAGAAGAACACGGTCGATCCCAACGACATCATCGAAACCTACGGCGCGGACGTGGCACGCTGGTTCGTCCTGTCCGACTCTCCGCCCGAACGCGACGTGGAATGGTCCGAGGACGGGGTGCGCGGGGCGTGGAATTTCCAGAAGAAAGTCTGGCGCATCGTCGAGACCACCGATGTGCCGGACCATGGCCCGATGGCTGCGGGTCCGGAGGCCGCGGATCCGGAGGCCGAAGGCGACGGTCTCGCCCTGCGCCGTCAGGCTCACAAGGCGCTGGAGAAAATCACGCAAGGCATCGAGGCGTTCCGCTTCAACACCTCGGTCGCGCAGATCTACGAGCTCGCCAACGCGCTGTCGAAATATAAGGGCCAAGATGCCGCCCGCCTGGAAGCGCTCGGCATCCTGGTCCGCTCCATCGCTCCGTTCATGCCCCATCTGGCCGAGGAATGCTGGGAGCGGCTGGGCGGCGAGGGGATGTGTGCGGCCGCGCCCTGGCCGCAGGCCGATCCGGCCCTGCTGGTCGAGGACGCGGTGATCCTGCCGGTGCAGGTCAACGGCAAGCGCCGGGGCGAGATTTCCGTGCCCAGGGACGTGTCCAAGGCGGACGCCGAAGCCGCCGCCCTGGCGGAGCCCAACGTCGCCCGGACGCTGGACGGGCTGAGCGTCCGAAAGGTCATTGTGGTGCCCGGCCGCATCGTCAATATAGTGGCGCAATGAAACAGATACTTCTTTCCCTGAGCCTCCTCCTGTCCGCCGCCCTGTCCGGCTGCGCGGGTTTCCAGCCGATGCACGCCATGCCGTCCGCCGGGACCGTGTTCAGCGATCTGGGCGTCAGCGTCGGCCCCGGACGGGACGAAGCCGACCGCCTGGCCGGCTTCGTCATCCGCCAGAGCTTGGCCGACCGGATCGACGCCCCGGCGGACCCGACCTACACCGTCCATATCGAGCCGACGCAGCAACGCGCCGGCGTCGGCCTGACGACCCTGGACGCCGCGTCGCGCTTCGACGGCATCGTCACGGCCCAGTGGACGCTGACCCGCCGCAGGGACGGGCAGCGCATCGCCTCCGGCAGCACGAGCAGCACGTCGTCCTTTTCCGCCAATATCGACCCCAGCCGCCTGCAGGCGACGGCTGATGCCGCGCTCGAACGCGCCGCGAGCAACGTGGCCAACGAATTGATCCAGGAACTCACCATGGCCTTGGCCGACTTCGACAAGGACCAAGCCGTAGCCGAAGCCGAAGCCCAAGCCCAAGCCGTAGCCGAAGCCGAAGCCGAAGCCGAAGCCCAAGCCCAAGCCGAAGCCCAAGCCGAAGCCGAGGCCGAGACGGGGTTGACCGGACCTGGCGCGACGCCGCGGCCGGAAACGCCCGGGCCGACCGGAACGCCCGACCCGGCCAAGCCGTGACGGCTGCGGGCGGACGCCGCCGGAGCCGCAAAGGTCCGAGGGCGACGATCCGGTGAAGGTGCCGCACGCATGAAAGCCCCGCATTCATGAAGGTCACCGGCGCCCGCCAGACCCGGTTCCTGTCGCAACCGCCGCACGACCTGCTGGGCGCGCTGCTGTTCGGGCCGGATCGGGGCCTGGTCAAGGCGCGCGCGGCCGCCCTGATCCAGACGCTGGCGCCCGACATCGACCCGGCCTTCGGCGCGACCGTGCTGACGGCCGACGATCTGGCCACCGACCCGGCCCGCCTGCAGGACGAGATGAGCGCGATGAGCCTGCTGGGCGGGACGCGGCTGGTGCGCCTGCGGCTCGACCATGAACGTTCCGGCGCGGCGATCGCCAAGATCCTCAAGGCGCTGGATGCGGATCCTTCCAGGGTCGAAGCCAGGCTGGTCATCGAGGCGGGCGATCTGTCCACCCGGTCGGCCGTGCGCAAGGCGGCCGAAGCCGCCAAGCATGTCGCCGCGATCGGCTGCTACCCGATGGGGGCGCGCGACCGCCGCCAGCAGATCAAGGACCGGCTGGACGATCTGGGCATCGGCGTCACCCCGGACGCGCTCGACCTGTGGATCCCGCTGCTGGAAGGCGACCACGCCCTGGCCGAGGGCGAGGTCGAGAAGATGGCGCTCTACAAGGGCTACGGCACCGAGGAGGGCGCCCGCGTGACGCCGGCGGACGTCCGGGCGCTCGCCGCCGGGGCGCAGGGCTCGGCCATCGACCCGATCATCCAGGACGCCCTGTCCGGGCGCCTCGATAGCCTGGACGCGCGCTACCGCCGCGCCGTCGAGGCCAAGACCAGCCCCGTCGCTATCCATTTCGCCCTGCAACGCCACATCTTGCGCCTGTGCGAGGCGAGCGCGCGCATGGACCGGGGCGACAGCGCCCAGGCGGCGACGCGGTCCCTGCGCCCGCCCGTCTTCCGCATGGCCGAGGACGCCTTCGTGGCCACGCTGAACCGCTGGAACGGCCGCGCCCTGCGCTCGGCCCTGTCGCAATGCCAGACGGTCGAACGCCAGCTCAAGAGCACGGGCGCCCCGGCCGAAGCGCTGACCCAACGCCTGCTGTTCGGCCTCGCCCGGTTCGCCGCGCGCCGCCGCGCCGCCTGATCCCCGCCTTTCGCCTGATCCCCGCTTTTCAAGGACCGCCCCCATGGACATGATCGCCGACTATTGGGCCCGCGCGCAGGCGGAGTTCCCCTTCCTGCTGGTGCTGGGCGGCAATGTCGTCTCCGCCGTTCTGATCTTCGCCGCCGGCGTGTTTTTCGGCCGCTGGTTGTCCAGGCGCTTGCGGACGTCCCATTTCGGCGGGTCGCATCTGGACGCGACGCTGCGCCCCGTGCTGGCCTCGGTCGTCTTCTATCTCGTGCTGGCCATGACGCTCTACGCCGTGCTGGTGAAGCTGGGCGTGCCGCCGACGAGCCTGCTGGCCGTCTTCGGCGGCGCGGCGATCGCCATCGGCCTGGCGCTGCGCGACACGCTGTCCAACATCGCCGCGGGCGTGATGCTGCTGATCCTGCGGCCGCTCCAGGTCGGCGATTTCGTCGATATCGGTCGCGACACGGTCGGCACGGTCGAGGAGATCGGCCTGTTTACCACCACCATCCGCAATATCGAGAACATCGCCATCTACCTGCCCAACAGCGTGATCTGGGGCAACCGGGTGCAGAATTTCGGCCGTCACGCCCACCGCAAGGCGGTCATCGAGATCGGCGTGGGCTACGCCACGGACCTGGAGGCGGCGCGGACCCTGTTGCTGGAAACGATGGCGAACCACGACGGCGTCCTGCCCGTCGCCGACGACGGCACCTCTGCCCCGACCCCGCCGGAAGTCTACGTCATGGGGTTCGGCGACAGCGCCATCACCCTGTCCTGCCGCTGCTGGCTGCCGGGCGACACGTGGCTGGCCCGCGCCAGCGACCTGCGCATCGCGATCAAGCGCGCGCTGGACGAAGCCGGGATCGAGATCCCGTTCCCGCAACGCGTGGTGCACATGGCGTCGGAGACGGGGATTACCTAGCCTTCTCTCCCCCTCATCCCGGACCTGATCCGGGATCCATCTCCCAGCCGGTCCGGCCCGCCTGTCGGTCCTGTGCTGGATCCCGGATCAAGTCCGGGATGAGGAATGGGTATATGCCTGAAGAACCGGCTTTAAACTCTACCCTTCGCGCAGACATGCCCGGAAGGCGGCGCCTTTCTTCAATCCGGCCACGGCAGGGTAGCGCTGGGCCTGGCGCGTCACGAGGATGTCGAGCGCCCGGGCGGCGCGGGGCAGGGCGTCCGCGTTCTTCTGCCATTGCGCGCCGATGACGTAGTGGCGCGGCGGCAGGCGGCGTTCCGCCCCGTTCTCCCAGCTTTCGCCGATCCACAGAGCCTGCCGGGGCGCGCCCGGACCGGGCCGGAAGGATCGCGGCAGCGACAGCAGGAACTCGTCGCCATAGTCGCGGTGGAAGCGCTCCGCCTCCTCGTCCGTGCTCGCGATCAGCAGGACCTGATCGACCATGCCGCGCTCGCGCACCAGGGCAACGACCCGGTCCACGTCCGCCGAGGTCTTCAGGTCCAGCTCCAGATAGATGCGGCCTTGGGCGGCCTGCAGCAGGTCGGCCAGGGTCGGCACGGCTTCGCCGCCGACGCGGCCCTGCGCGTCCTTCAGGCGCAGCCGGGCGAAATCCGCCGGCGCGGTGGCAACGACCGGGCCGGTGCCGGAGGCATGCTCCTCCCACACCCCGTCATGGAACAGGATCGGCGTGCCGTCGGCGATGGAGGCGATGTCGACCTCTACCATCATGATGCCGTGACCGATCAGCCGCTCCAGCGAGCTCAGCGAGTTCTCCGCCTCCTCATAGCCGTCCGACGTGGCGCGGTGCGCCGCCACCAGCGCGGCCTCGTCCGGCAGGCAGGCCAGGGTCGTGCGAAGCGGCGGCAGCGCGTCCAGGTCGGAAAAGGGCGCGGGCGGCGCCGGGACGGCGCTGGTGCATCCCGCGAACAGCATCGCGGCGAGGGACAGGGAGAGAGCGGATGGCTTGGCGAACATGGGGCCGCGCTATAAGCCCGCCCGCATGAGTGTCAAAACACAGTTTGGCGACACGATCTTCGCTCTGTCCACCGCGCCGGGCCGGGCGGGCGTCGCCGTGATCCGCCTGTCCGGGCCGGAGGCACATGCCGCCGCCCGCGCCCTGGCCGCAGAGCGCGACCTGGCCGAAGAGCGCGACCTGGCCGAAGAGCGCGACCTGCCGCCCCGCCGCGCCGTGCTGCGACGGCTCGGGCGCGCCGGGACCGTGATCGACGAAGCGCTGGTCCTGTTCTTCCCCGCGCCCAACAGTTTCACCGGCGAAGACGTCGTGGAGCTGCAGTGCCACGGCTCCCACGCCGTGATCGAGGCGCTGTCGGAGGCGCTGCTGTCGCTCGGCCTGCGCCAGGCCCGCGCCGGGGAATTCACCCGCCGCGCCGTGGAGAACGGCCGCATGGACCTGACCGAGGCCGAAGGGCTGCTCGACCTGATCGACGCCCAGACGCAAGGCCAGCGCGAACAGGCGCTGCGCCAGATGGACGGCCATCTGCGTGACACTTACGGGCGCTGGCGCGAAGGGCTGCTCGACGCGCTGGCGCAGATCGAGGGCGAGATCGATTTCGCCGACGAGGCCGACGTGCCCGACGCCCTGTCCCATGCCGCGCGTGCGCCGTTGGACCGGGTGGCGGACGATATCGAGGCCGCGCTGAGCCGCGCCGCGCAAGGCCGCGCCGTGCGGACCGGCATCGACATCGCCATCATCGGGCCGCCCAATGCGGGCAAGTCGACGCTGCTAAACCAGCTGGTCGGGCGCGACGTGGCCATCACCTCGCCGCAGGCCGGGACCACGCGCGACATCGTCGAAGCGCAGATGGTGATCGCCGGAATGCCCGTCACCCTGTCCGACACGGCCGGCCTGCGAGAGACCGACGACGCCATCGAGGCCGAAGGCGTGCGGCGCGCCCGCGACCGTGCGCGCCAGGCTCATCTGCGCATCGTGCTGCAACGCGGCCCCGCGCCGGACGCGCCGGTCCAGGACGGCGATCTCGTCATCGGTAATGTCGACGGAAACCCTGAAGACATCAATGAAATCAATGCGTTGGAAGGGCATGGCGTGGACCGGCTCCTGTCCCGCATCGATTCGCTGGTGCGCGAGCGCTTCTCGGGTCGCGAACCGGCCGGACTGACCCGCGCGCGCCATGCCGACTGCGCCCGCCGCGCCCTGGCCGCCACCCGTTCCGCCCGCACTCATCTGGGCGCGGGTCCGGAACTGGCCGCCGAGGACATCCGCCGCGCCCTGCGCGCCATCGACGAGCTGGCCGGGCGCAGCGACATCGAGGAAGTCTTCGACCGCATTTTCAGCCAGTTCTGCGTCGGCAAATGAGTCGCGCAAGCGTCATTTGTAATTGCAGGGCGACTTGATAGGGTCGGGCCATCATGGATGCCGTGCCGGACAGACTTCCCGATTGCGATCTGCAGGCGGAGTCCGGCGATCGGCCGGATGACGGATCCTCATTGGCCGAGCGCTATGCGGCCGTCCGCGACACGTCCGTCCGGCTGGCGGACGGGCTGTCGGACGCCGATTGCACGGCGCAGAGCATGCCGGACGCCAGCCCCGCCAAATGGCATCTGGCGCATACGAGCTGGTTCTTCGAGGAGTTCGTGCTGTGCGGCGCGCTGGGACAGGGCGAGCGGTTCGACCCGGCCTTCCAGTACCTGTTCAATTCCTATTACGACGCGGTCGGCGAGCGGCACTTGCGCGCCGAGCGCGGCCTGCTGACGCGGCCCGCCCTCGACCATGTGCTGGCCTACCGCGCCCATGTCGATGCGCGCATGGCCGAGGCGCTGGAGGGTGCGGCCGAAGCGGCCCGGGCCCTCGTCACGCTCGGCCTGTCGCACGAACAGCAGCACCAGGAATTGCTGCTGACGGACCTGCTGCACTTGTTCTCGCGCAACCCGCTCCGCCCCACCTACCGCGAAGCCGTGAAGGACGATCCGGTGGGAGCGGTCGACCCGCTCGGCTGGACGGCCTTCGAGGCGCCCGGCATCGTCCGTGTCGGCCATGACGGAGCCGGCTTCGCCTTCGACTCGGAAGGCCCGGCGCATGAGGTGCTGCTGCGGCCCTTCGCCTTGGCGGACCGCGCCGTGACGAATGGCGAATGGCGGGATTTCATGGACGATGGCGGGTACGACACGCCGCGCCATTGGCTGTCCGACGGCTGGGCGGTGGTTCAACAGCAAGGCTGGTCCGCCCCGCTCTATTGGGAACGGCTCAACGGCGTCTGGCACAGCATGACGCTTTACGGACTGCGGCCCGTGCCGATGGACGCGCCGGTCTGCCATGTCAGTTTCTACGAGGCCGATGCCTTCGCCAGCTGGGCCGCCAGGACCCGGGACGGGGCGCGCCTGCCGACGGAGTTCGAGTGGGAACACGCCGCCCGCTCGCAGGCGCCGACCGGCAACACGCTCGGTTCGGACGCCTTGCGCCCCTTGCCGCAAAAAGGCGCAGGCCCGCGCGGCCTGTTCGGCGATGTCTGGGAATGGACGGCCAGCCCCTTCGTGCCCTATCCGGGTTTCCGCGCCGCGGACGGCGCCGTGGGCGAATATAACGGCAAGTTCATGAGCGGGCAGAGCGTGCTGCGCGGCGGATCCTGCGTCACGCCGGACGGCCATGTCCGCGCGACCTACCGCAATTTCTTCCATCCCGACAAACGCTGGCAGTTCTCCGGCCTGCGCCTCGCCCGCGACCTCTGAATACATCGCACGGACCCTTCGACCATGACCCGAGCTTCCGCGCCTGCCCCGTCGCAGGACGACTTTCCGAACGCGTTTCTGGACGATGTGCTGTCCGGCCTGTCGCAGCCGCAGAAGTCGCTGCCTTGCCGCTGGTTCTACGATGCGCGCGGCTCGGCCCTGTTCGAGCGCATCACCGCCCTGCCGGAATACTACCTCACCCGGACCGAGACCGCGATCCTGGAGCGGGTCGCCCCGGACCTCGCCGCCATGATGGGGCCGGACGCCGTGCTGGTCGAATACGGCGCCGGAGCGTCGGTCAAGACGCGCATCCTGCTGGACGCGGCGAAAGACCTGCGGGCCTATGTGCCGATCGACGTGTCCGAGGGTTTCCTGCTGGAGACGGCGGACCGGTTGCGGGCGGACTATCCCATATTGGAGGTCCGCCCGGTCGTGGCGGACTTCCTGTCCGAGATCGCCTTGCCGCCTCTTTCGGATCCGGCCGGGCGGCGGGTCGGCTTCTTCCCCGGATCGACCGTCGGCAATCTGTCGGACGCGGATATCGACCGCTTCCTACGTCAGGCCCGGCGCATGCTAGGCGCGGACGGGCGCTTCATTCTCGGCTTCGACCGGGTCAAGCCGCTCTCGGTCCTGCTACCGGCCTATGACGACGCCCAAGGCGTGACCGCGGATTTCAATCTCAACCTGTTGCGCCGGATCAACCGGGAGCTGGACGGGGATTTCGACCTGTCGGGCTTCGATCACGAGGCCCGCTGGAACGACGCGGCCTCGCGCGTGGAGATGCATCTGGTCGCCCATCGCGCGCAAACGGTGCGCGTCGGCGGGCAGACTTTCGACTTCTCGCCGGGCGAGACGATCCACACGGAGGATTCACGCAAATTCACGCCGGAGCGGATGAAAGCGCTCTGCGCGCGCGCCGGGTGGTCCGTCGAGGCGCTGCATTCGGATCCGGACGAGGCTTTCTCCGTCGCGGTGCTTCGTCCAGCCTAAGGCTTCATGAGCGATCGTCTCCGGCACTCATGGCCGGGAACGGCTTCTTTTTGAAACAGGTCCGGTCAAGCCCTGTCCTTCCCTGAACGCCCGGCTTTCCCTGGCGCCGCACTCCGCCTATATCCCGCCCATGAAGGCTTACGACGTCATCATCATCGGCGGGGGGCATGCGGGTTGCGACGCGGCCAGCGCGGCCGCGCGGCTGGGGGCGGAGACGCTGCTGCTGACCCACCGCGCCGCGACCATCGGCGAGATGAGCTGCAATCCGGCGATCGGCGGGCTCGGCAAGGGCCATCTGGTGCGCGAGATCGACGCGCTGGGCGGAGTGATGGGCCGGGTGGCCGACGCGTCGGGCATCCAGTTCCGCCTGCTCAACCGGTCCAAGGGTCCGGCCGTGCGCGGGCCGCGCACGCAGAGCGACCGCTGGCTCTACCGCAACGCCATGCAGGCGGAGATGGCGGCCCAGGACGGGCTGAGCATCGAGGAAGGCGCCGTGCGCGACCTGATCGTGGTGGACGGGCGTCTGGCGGGCGTGCTCACCGAGGACGGGCGCGAATTCCTCGCCACGCGGGTCGTGCTGACGACCGGCACGTTCCTGAAGGGCGTGATCCATGTCGGCGACCGGCGCACACCGGCCGGACGCTGGGGCGAGGCCCCGGCCGACGGTCTGTCGGAGCGGCTCTACGGCATGGGTCTGCGAATGGGGCGGCTGAAGACCGGCACGCCCGCGCGGCTGGAGAAATCCTCCATCGATTGGGACGCGCTGGACCTGCAGCAAGCGGACGCGCATCCGGTGCCGTTCAGTTTCATGACGGACGCGATCACGGTTCCGCAGATCGCCTGCGCGATCACGCACACCAATGCGCGCACCCACGCCGTCATCGAGAAGAACATAGGGAAATCAGCGGTTTACGGGGGGTCTATCGCCGGGAAAGGCCCGCGTTACTGCCCCTCCATCGAGGACAAGGTCGTGCGCTTCGCCGACCGCGACCGGCACCAGATCTTCCTAGAACCGGAAGGCCTGCCCGGCCATCCGGACGGCGACACGGTCTATCCGAACGGGATTAGTTCGTCCTTGCCGGAGGATGTGCAGGATGCGTTCCTGCGCACGATCCGCGGATTGGAATCCGTCCGGGTCAAACGCTATGGTTACGCCATCGAATATGACTATGTAGATCCGCGCGAATTGCGCCCCACGCTGGAAACCAAAGCGCTGCCGAGGCTCTATCTGGCGGGGCAGATCAACGGCACGACCGGTTACGAGGAAGCGGCCGCCCAAGGGCTGATCGCGGGCGCAAACGCGGCCCTGTCCGCGCAGGGCCGCGACCCGCTTCTGCTGGATCGCAGCGAGGCCTATATCGGCGTGATGATCGACGACTTGGTCACGAAAGGCGTGACCGAGCCCTACCGCATGTTCACG
The DNA here is from genome assembly GCF_947498175.1 of uncultured Algimonas sp. Taxonomy (GTDB): domain Bacteria; phylum Pseudomonadota; class Alphaproteobacteria; order Caulobacterales; family Maricaulaceae; genus Litorimonas. The sequence continues at coordinate 164,846 of NZ_CANMJB010000003.1, forward strand.
AGCCGGGCCGAATATCGCCTGCATCTTCGGTCCGACAATGCGGATATGCGTCTGACCCCGATCGCCGGCGATCTCGGCATGATCACGAAGGCCCGCGCCGAGATGTTTCACGTGAAACAGACGGAGTTCGAACAGACCAAAGCCTTGATCGGGTCGCTGTCCAAGTCGCCGACCGAGTTGAAAGCGTCCGGGCTGGTCGTGAACCAGGACGGCCAACCCCGTTCGGTGAAGGATCTGCTCGCCTATCCGGACATTGCGATGGAGGACCTGCTCCCCCTTTTCCCGGGCCTCCGAGCTCTGTCGGAACGCTCGAAGGCGTTCGCCGAGATCCATGCGACCTATGCCGGCTATCTGGACCGCCAGCAGGCCGACATCGACGCTTTTCGCCGCGACGAAGGATTGCGCTTGCCCGACGGACTCGATTACGGAAGCGTTGGCGGGTTATCGAATGAAGTCCGCGAGAAGTTGGAAGCGGCGCGTCCCGCGACACTCGGCCAGGCGTCGCGCCTGGAGGGCGTTACGCCCGGAGCGCTGATGGCGGTCATGGCTTATGTTCGAAAATCGAAAGCCGCCTGAGCCGTGACGCCTGAACAGTTTGCCGAACAGGCGCCGATCCATCCCGACAGCCTTCAGGATTACCGCCTCTGGCACCAGAGGCTTTGCAAATGGAATGCGCGGATCAATCTGGTCGCGCCGAATTCGCTGGAATCGTTCTGGAACCGTCACGCGCTCGATTCGGCGCAGATCGTTCCGCACATTCCGGACCTCGCCGAAAAGATCGTCGATTTCGGTTCGGGCGCCGGATTTCCAGGCCTGTCCGTCGCGATAGACGCCAAGCATAATGGCCGGGACCAGCATGTCTGGCTGATCGAGTCGGCTGGAAAGAAAGCCAGCTTTTTGAAGAGTGTTTCACGTGAAACACATCTTCCCGTCACCGTCTGTTCCGACCGGATCGAGGCGCTCGATCCGCTCGACGCTGATGTCATCACGGCGCGGGCGTTCGCCCCGCTCCATCGGATGTTGCCGATGGCAAAGCGCCATATGGCCGGAAACGGCAGGTTGGTTTTGCTGAAAGGCGCGCATTTCGCCAATGAAGTCAAACAGGCGCAACGGGATTGGGCCTTCAACATGCGGTCAGTGCAAAGCCTGACGGATCCGACGGCATCGCTCCTCATCATCGAAAATTTGGAACGGCATGAGTGTTTCACGTGAAACATCGTGTGAATGTTTCACGTGAAACAATCGTTATACACCGCATCCCCATATAGACATCGTTACCGATCGCGCGCATTCCGGAGCTCTGAGACCTGAACTTCCAGACCGGGAACTGCTTTCGTGACACCCAAACGGATCATGGCCGTCGTCAACCAGAAAGGCGGCGTCGGAAAAACGACCACGGCGATCAACCTGTCCGCCTCTCTGGCCGAACTCGATCAGCGTGTCCTGCTGATCGACATGGATCCGCAAGGCAATGCCTCGACGGGTTTGGGCGTACCGCGCGACAACCGCTCCAAATCCTCCTATCACGTGCTGACCGAGACAATGCCGCTGGACGAGGCCATCCGGCCGACGCGCGTTCGCGGACTTTATATACTGCCGAGCCATCCGGATCTGGCCGCGGCGGAAATGGAGATCGGGTCCAGCGAAGGCCGCACGCGCATCCTGTCGCAGGCGGTCGAGGCGGCCGAGTCGGGCTTCGACTATGTCCTAATCGATTGCCCGCCCTCGCTGAACCTGCTGACGCTGAACGCGCTCGCCGTCGCCCGGTCGATCATCGTGCCGCTGCAATGCGAGTTCTTCGCGCTCGAAGGGCTGTCGCAGCTGCTCAAGACGGTCGAGATGGCCAAGGCCGGGATCAATACGAAACTGGCCATCGATGGCGTGGTGCTGACCATGTATGACAAGCGCAACCGTCTGTCCGCGCAAGTGGCCGACGATGTCCGCCGCCATCTCGGCCGCGCCGTGTTCGACACGGTCATCCCGCGCAATGTCCGCATCGCCGAAGCCCCCAGCTTCGCTGAGCCGGTCACGACTTACGAACCCGCCAGCCAGGGCGCCAAGGCCTATCGCCGTCTCGCGCGGGAAATCCTGCGCAAGCATGCGGCGCGCAAGAAGTAGAAGGAGAGCCCCATGTCGGACCGGAAACAGGGGACGGAACACAAGACGGGACCGAATCGCAAGACGGGTCCGGCCCGCAGGAAAGGATTGGGCCGCGGTCTGTCGGCCCTGATGAACGACGCCGGTCTGCAGGACGCAAACACCGCCCAGACGCAGGGCGATGTCGATGAAAGACCTTTGGAAATCAAGGGCTTGGGCATTGCCATGAACTATCCGATCGATCCGCCCGGCGACAAGACGAGCGCTCTCGTCGATCCGCCCAGGGACGAAGACGCCCCGCGCGAGCAGCCCGGCGTGCGCAACGTCGCCATTTCGCGCCTGGTCCGCAACACGGCCCAACCGCGCAAGCGTTTCGCGACCGCCCAGCTGGACGATCTGATCGCCTCCATCCAGCAGAAGGGCATCCTCCAGCCCATCCTCGTGCGGAGGATAGACGCGGACGCCGGCGACCGTGACGGCGCCGACTACCAGATCGTCGCCGGAGAACGCCGCTGGCGCGCGGCGCTGAAGGCCGGGCTGACCTCGGTGCCGATCATCGTGCGCGAGCTGTCCGACCGCGACGTGCTGGAGATCGGCGTCGTGGAAAACGTGCAGCGCGCGGACCTCAACCCGCTGGAAGAGGCGCTCGCCTACGAACAGCTCATCAACGAATTCGGCCGCACCCAGGCCGAGATCGCGACCACCATTGGCAAGAGCCGCGTCCATGTGGCCAACACGGTGCGCCTGACGGGGTTGAGCGAACGCGCGCGCGAGCTGCTGCTCGACGGCAAGATCACGGCCGGCCATGCCCGCGCGCTTCTGGCCGCCGAAGACCCCGACGCCCTCGCCGAAGCCATCGTCAAGAACGACCTCAGCGTCCGGGACGCCGAACGCTGGGTCCGGGCGGAAAAGGCGCCGCAGGAGGTGCCGGCCCGCAAGGGGGCGAAACCGGCCGACATCGTCGCGCTGGAACGCAAGATCGGCGACCTCACCGGCTATGCGGCCGACATCCGGCACAAAGCCAAGGGCGGAGAAATCCGGTTTAAATACAAAGACTTGGATCAACTCGAGACTTTCCTGAAACGGCTCGGCATCTCCTGATGACGTCATGCCCGGAAAGCGCTTCCAATCGCGCCGTCACGCTCTATGCCCGGACTTTTCCCATTCACGGATTGCGCCATGCCGGACAGGACTGAAAGCGAACTGCGAGAAGAGATCGTCCGCCTGCAGGACCGGCTCGCCGCCCAGGGCCGCCACATGGAGGCCGCCGCCGACGCCGCCCGCCAGACCGCCCGCCGGTTGAGCCTGCTGGAAGTCGTGATGGAGACCGTGCCGGTCGGCGTGGTGATCGCCGACCAGGCCGGACAGATCCTGCACGGCAACAGCCAGGTCGAGGCGATGCTCGGCCATCCCGTCCTCTATTCCAAGGATGTGGACGGTTACGCCGAGTGGGTCTCGTTCCACGAAGACGGTCGCCAGGTCGAAAGCCACGAATATCCGCTATCGCGCGTTCTGCGCGACGGCGAGGACCGGTCCGAGCTGGACGTCCATTACCAGCGCGGCGACGGCACCCGGTTCTGGATGCGCCTCATCGGCCAACCGGTTCTCGACGACCGGGGCGAACGCATCGGCGCCGCCGTGGCGCTGCTCGACATCGACCGCGAGCGCCGCCTGCAGGACACGCAGAGGATCCTGATCGGCGAGCTCGACCACCGGGTGAAGAACGCCTTCAGCGTGGTCAAGTCGATCGTCGGCCAGTCCTTGCGCAAGTCCGGCTCGCCGCAGCCGCTGCGCGCCGCGATCGACGGTCGCCTGGACGCCTATGCCGCCGCCCATGGCAAGCTGGTCGAAGGGTCGTGGGACAGGCTGACGATCCGCGACATCGCCGCCGACATGCTGGAGCGCATCGGCGACGGCCATATCCGGCTGAGCGGTCCCGTCGTCAGCCTGCCGTCGCGCCAGAGCCTGTCCCTGTCCATGGCGTTCTACGAACTGGCCACCAATGCGGTCAAATACGGCGCCCTGTCCGTGCCGGGCGGAACGGTCACGCTGGATTGGCGCATCGCCCGGAGAGAGAGGCGGGGAGACACGGAGAGCGGACCGGATGCGGACGAAACGCGGCTGATCTTCGAATGGACGGAACACGGGGGGCCGCCACCTGTTGTTTCCGAAGACACCGGCTTCGGGTCGTTCCTGACCGGCCAGGCGGTCGCTCTGGAGACCGGCGGCGAGGCCCACGCCGACTACCGGCCGACCGGTCTGGTCTGGACGCTCGACATGCCGGACCCCGGACCCCCCGCACCAGACTCCGATACGCCAGACACCGATACGCCCTATACCGATACGACCGATACCAAAACGGAAGACGCGACATGACCGACCGACCCCAACGCATCTTCATCGTCGAGGACGAAGTGATCGTCGCCTTCGAAATGGCGGACATTCTCGAAGATCTCGGTTTCGAGGTCGTCGGCCCCAGCATCCATCTCGACCACGCCAAGAAGACCGCGAAGGAACAGGACATCGATATCGCTTTCCTCGACGTCAATCTCGGATCCGGGAAAACGTCGAAGCCGGTCGTGGAAATCCTCAAGGACCGCGACATCCCTTACGTCTTCATCACGGCCTACAACAAGGACCATGTCGAATTCATCGATTCCGAGGACCGCGTCCTGCGAAAACCCGTGACCGGCGACACGCTGCTGCAGACCTTGCGGCGGCTCTATCCGAAACTGGAACGCTGAACCGGGACGCGCGGCCCCGCAGGGCTCAGCGCAGCCCGTCCATCCGCCGCAACACCCGGTCCCACAGATCCGATCCGCCCATATCGGCGATGAAGGCCGCATGCGCCGCCTTTTCGTCCTCCGTCAGGGCGGGCGGGAGCGGTTCGGGCCGGGCCGGCGCCGCATAGGCCCCGGTGCGCGAGGCCGGCGTCGCGTCGCTGTCCGGTTCCAGGGCCAGCGAGCGTTCGCGCCCGCCGCGCAGCTCCAGATAGACGCGCGCCAGCAGTTCGGAGTCGATGATGGCGCCGTGCTTGTCGCGGCCCGACAGGCTGACGTCGAAACGCTTGCAGAGCGCGTCGAGCGACGCCGGACTGCCCGGGAAGGCGGCGTTGGCCATGGCCAGCGTGTCGATGAAGCGGCGTTCCGGGATCTCCGCGCGTCCGATCCGCCGCAGCTCCGCATTGATGAAGCCCATGTCGAATTTCGCATTGTGCGCGACCAGCGGCGCGTCGCCGATGAAGTCGAGAAACGCGTCGGCGCGATCGGCGAATTTCGGCTTCCCGCGCAGGAATTCCGTCGTCAGCCCGGTGATCTCCACCACCTTGTCCGGCACGTCGCGTTCGGGATCGATGAAGGCATGGAACTGCTCGCCCGTCGGCAACCAGTCGACCAGCTCGATACAGCCCAGTTCCGTAATCCGGTCCGCCCCCTGGCTGTCGAACCCGGTGGTCTCCGTATCGAACACGATTTCGCGCAAGGGGGGCATGGGGCGAATCTAGTGAAAGGAGACAAAATTGCCAGAGACCCGAACCCGATTCGGGCTGTGGAGAAAAGACCCAGGAAGGGCGCGAACCGGTGGCGCATCGGATATTGGCTCCAAACTCTACATATGTAGATTTAACCCATGGCACGGTCCCGGACACCTTCGCGCGCCACGCGCTCCATTCTCGATGTGTTGAACGACGCGCCCGCGCATGGCTATGCCCTGATGAGGCAGACGGGACTGAGATCTGGCACGCTCTATCCCATCCTCATGCGTCTGTCGGATGCAGGCCTGGTCGCCTCCGAGTGGGAGGCATCTTCCGCACCCGGTCGTCCAGCCCGTCACGTCTACCGCCTCACGCCGAATGGTCAGGCCCTTAGGCGGGACCTGCTCGCGGAGGCCGCGCCGAAGCGGGCCGCAACGGCCCGGTTGGGGAATGCGTGATGTTTCGGGCCGAAAGCTGGATGCGGTTGGCCGAATGGATGATCGATGCGGATCGCGCCGATTGGATTGAGGCCATGCGTGCAGAGCTGCGAGTCATCGACTCGACATCCGAACGGACCCGCTTTGCGCGCGGCTGTACGCTTGCGGTGGCGCGCATAGGGTCGCCAAATAGTTTTCCGCTCCGCCCCTTGGTTGTCGCCTCCGGCAATGTCTACATTGAGCACGGTTTCGCACAAGGAGGCATGGGGCGAATCTAGAGATTGTGTGGCGGATGACCGAACGGTTCGGACGAATGGCCTGTGGGGAAGACGAAGGCTCTGTGGTCTGGTTGGAAAGGCCTCATTGGAGTAACCTAGTCAGAAAAAGTCGCAGTTCAAACGATCAGATTTTCATATAATCATCGCTTATGAATTCACGCTCAATAATTTCACCGTTTCGCAATATGTAGAGAAGTATTTTATTCCCCGCAGGTGCGGCAAAATGGTTTTCCGCCGCTTCGAAGAATTCACTATCGAAATGCGTCCAATATCGGCCTTCCGCATCTTCGACACCAACGATGGTATCGCCTGATCGAACGCCGGACATCCAGGATGGAGAGCCGATGTCGACGTGTTGGATGAAGATTTTCTTGGGGGCGTCCGGCTCGACATTGAAATGGATGATACCGGACGTATCTCTGGCAAATTCGGGACAATCCGCTTTCTCAAACTTCATGCTCTGAGTGGAAAAATCCATTGTAAACGCTACATGCTTGAGAAATTCAAAACCCAAGAGAATCGTGCTTTTATCGTAGGACGAAGAAGAGTCCTCAGGATCCTTTATGTAAGACTGGAGCAAGCAATTCGATAAATCACCAATGGTCTCGGCAGAACTGCGTAACTGTCTCGAGCTCAAATTCGATAGACGCTCGTCGGATCTGATAGGTAACCGGGACGCATCAGAATACCATGTACGTTCGCTGATAGGCGATTTAAGAATGATGGAATCATCTACGTCCAGAGCTCCCGTATCGAGAACGAAATCGGTCTGATGACCCAGCCATTCGCCTTCGATGATCGGATGGCTATTCCGGAGCTCTTCACAACGGTCGGACCTGTTCGCGATATTGCACTGGCCGCCCGGCAGAACCTCTTCAAGCGAAATCCCTTTGTCTGGATGGTTTGTTAGTTTTGTTCCTGCGAGAATGTCACGACCTATAATCCCCACGACATTTGGCGGAAAATGATCGTCGACACCACTTTCGACAAGCAATCTTGTGGAAACGACGTCACTGGAGAACTCCGCTTCTAAAGCAACTTCCCTCGAAAGTTCGAATTCAGCGGGCCCATCAATCTGTTCTATACGGACACTCGTTTTCTTGTCAGAGCTGTCTAGATAGCCGGCCTTCTCCGCAAAGCTATGGCTGATCGACGACATATAGGAGCCGCTATCTAACATGAAAATCAGCGGCCCGGACTTGTTCAAATATATTTCGATAGGAATAAAGGTCGTAGAAGCGATATTCTGCGGAGACAGCAAAATTCTACTTTTCCCGACGGGCTCAGCTCCCAAGGCAAAGCCACCCAAGAGGACGGTGGAGATTAATCTATAGAAATCCAATCTTCCTCCAATTCTGGCGGCTCGCCTTGCAAGCCGCCAGTTTAGTCTAGATAGATCGTTGTAACTATCGTGTCTTGCTTGGTTTAGTAATCTTTATACCAGGATGTCCTCCGACAATAGCGGGGCGGACTTTGTATCTGGAACTGCCATCATGACCACGACCGCCACCACTGTTGCGATCACCGAAAGAGTCTCTCAACTCTTGACTGCGGATACGACGGACCTTTTCAATAGCTTCTTTATCCTTTTTTGATTTCGATCCGCCAGAAACAAGAGCAAAATCTTTATGTTTAATCTCAATTATATCAGCCTCCAAGGTAAATGGCAGAAACGCCACAACTTAAGTTTTCAACAAACAACTACACAGTCAAGGCTTGTGCCGACATATTTACGAGTTCTTCATACAAAGGATAAGGTAGATATATAACTACCAGGGGAATAGCGTATTCAGCATTCCGGTCTTGTAGGACCAGGTCTTGGCTCACAGTCATCTCTTCTTTGGTCGTCATAAACATCTTGTAAAAGTACGCACGACGAAAGAGCTATGATCGCTGAAGGCATCACGACTGCCTTGCTGAAGAACGCCCATAAACCTCGGTTTTTCATGTCCGTAGCGCCTATTCGACAAATCGCAGTACAATTTAGGACAGGTCCAAATGACCACCCTAAATACATGAGCCGTTTTGATCCTCTAGTATACAACTCAACACCTGCGCCACCCGCTCCCGCGCCGCCTCCATGCCTTTGGACGTATCGATCACATAGTCCGCTCTGGCGCGTTTTTCCGCATCCGGCATCTGGCGGGCGAGCAGGCTGTCGAACAGTGCGGTCGTCATGCCGGGGCGGGACAGGACGCGGGCGCGCTGGACCGCCGCCGGGGCGGTGACGACGACGGTGGCGTCGACTTGCGCGTCCAGGCCCGTTTCGAACAGGAGCGGGACGTCGAACAGCGCGGCCTTGGCTCCGTCTCGTTCCGCTTGCGCAACGAATTCCTGCCGCATCTCCGCGACCCAAGGGTGGACGAAGCTGGTCAGGACGTCGAGATTCAGCGGATCGCTGCGCATATGCTCGCCGAGCCGAGCGCGGTCGACACCGCCGTCCGGGCCGATCGCATCCGGGAAGACCGCGCGGATCAGCGGCACGGCGCGGCCGCCCGGCGCGTAGAGCGCGTGGACGGCGGCGTCGGCGTCGAAGACCGGCACGCCAAGCGCCTCGAACATGGCCGCCGTGGTCGACTTGCCCATGCCGATCGAGCCCGTCAATCCGATCGTCTTCATCAGCGCGTGCCGGTCCGCAATGCCTCGCGCAGCACGGGCGCCGGGTCCGTGTCCGGGGCGGCCTGCCCGTAGAAGAGGTGGAAGGCGGGCCGGGCCTGTCCGATCAGCATGTCGAGCCCGCCGATCGTCTCCAGCCCGGCTTCCGCCGCATCGGCCAGCAGCGGCGTGCGTTCGGGCGTGTAGACCAGGTCATAGACCAGGGCGCCGCGCGGCGCCCGCACCAGCGAAAGGTCCAGCGCCGGATAGCCGGCCATGCCGGCCGAACTGGCATTGACGATCAGGTCGGCGCGTTTGACGGCCAGCCCGCGCTTGGCCCAGGGCAAGGCGTAGAAGGACGGCAGGCCGACCTGCGCGACCAGGGCTTCGGCGGTCGCGTCCGTGCGGTTGCACAGGATGATCTCCGGCACGCCGAGGCCGAGCAGTCCCGCAATGACCGCGCGCGACGCGCCGCCCGCGCCGACGACCAGCACCGTCATGTCCGACAGATCCGCATAGGACCGCCGGGCGCGCAAGGGCGCGGTGAAACCTTCCAGGTCCGTATTGTGGGCGATCAGCCGACCGCCGCGGACGTAAAGGCAATTGGCCGCCCCGATGCGGCGGGCATCCTCGGTCGCTTCGTCCGCGGAGCTAAAGGCCTGGGTCTTGAGCGGCAGGGTCACGTTCACGCCCGCGATGGTCGTGCGTTTCAGGGAGGCGAAGGCGGACCGAGCCTCCCACGGCTTGACCATGAAGGGCACATAGGCGCCGCGCAGCCCCGCTTCGCGCAGCCAGTGCGCATGCAGCGTGGGCGACAGGGAATGGTGGACCGGCCAGCCGCACACGCCCGCCAGTCGGGTGACGGGCGCACTCATGCCGGGATCGCGCCGCAATCGCGCAGATAGTGCAGCAGGGGCAGCAGGCTCAACCCCAGGATGGAGAAGAAATCGCCGTCGACGCGGTCGAACAATTGCGCGCCCGGCCCTTCGAAGCGGTACGCCCCGACGCTTTTCGTCACAAGGTCGCCTTCGCGCGCCAGATAGTCTTCGAGGAACGCGTCTGAAAAGTCGCGCATCCACAGGCGGGTTTCCGACACATGGCGCCAGACGGGCGCACCGCCCCGCGCGACCACGACCGCGCCGACCAGCTCGTGTCTGCGCCCGCGCATGGCCCGCAGCCGATCGCGCGCGGCGGCCGCGGTCTCCGGCTTGTCGAACAGCGTGCCGTCCATCACCATCACCTGATCGGCCCCGACGACCAGGCCCGGTTCCTGCCGGGAGACGCGAAGCGCCTTGGCTTCGGCCAGCGCGTCGGCGATGTCGCGCGGGCGGGCGCCGTCGCCCAGCATCGCCGCCTTGATCGCGGCTTCGTCCACGGGCCGGGCGATCACCTCGAAGTCGAGGCCCGCCCCGTCCATGATCTCGCGCCGGATGGCGGAGCCGGACGCCAGGATCAGGCGGGTTGCCTCCGTCATACCAGCCTCCGTTTGGCGGCCTGTTCCGGCCGGTGCAGCTTGTAGAGATTGATGATCTGTGCGGCGGTTTCCTCGATTGAGCGGCGCGACACGTCGATCACCGGAAAGCCGCGCTTGGCGAACTGGCGCTTGGCCTCGCGCACCTCGTCGCGCACGGAGCCCTGATCCGTATAGTCGGTCCGGCCCGCCGCCCGGCCCTTTGCGATATCGTAGCTCTTCAGCCGGTTCGTGCGGATCTCCACGATCCGGTCGGGCGACGCCACCAGGCCGACGACCAGCGGCGTTTCCAGCGTGTCCACGACCGGCGGCAGCCGGATGCCGTGCGGTTCCACCGGCACGAGCGGGATGTTGCCGGTCTTGAACCCGCGATTGGCCAGATAGATCGAGGTCGGCGTCTTCGACGTGCGCGATATGCCCAGCAGCACGATATCGGCATCGACCAGCCCGTCCATCTGCTGCCCGTCATCATGGGCCATGGCGAAGTCGAGCGCGCGGATGCGGTCGTAATAGGCCTTGTCGAGCGTGCGCTGCGCGCCGACTTCCGACGATGTGGTGACGCCCAGATAGCGCCCCATCATGGCCAGCGTCGGGTCCAGGATGGAGACGTGCGGAATGTGCAGCCGGTCGCAGAACGACTCGAGCATCTGCCGCTTTTCCGGATCGACCAGCGTGTAGATCACGACGCCCGGCTTGTTCTCGATCGCGTCCAGCGTGCGCTCCATCTGGGCGTCGGAGCGAACCAGCGCGTGCAGATGTTCGAGCGCGGTCGCGTTGCGGAACTGCGCCGTGGACGCCTTCATCATGGCGACCAGCGTCTCGCCGGTCGAATCGCTGACCAGATGGACGTGGAAGCAGGTCGAGATGTTGGGATTGCGGTCGGCCATAATGTCGATCGCCCGGCGAGCGGGCGGCAGCGGATGATCGGGCCTTTCGTTCAGAAGCGACGCCTGTCCTACCGTCACTTGTCCGCCCCTGTCCACAGATCATGCATCCATCCCCGGACCGGGGAGTCGAGTCGGGCATGGAATCGCGTCCGTCCCGGATTCCATGCACGGCCGGACCGCGTTAACGGACAATCCCGTGAATAACGGGGATGAATGCGCGAGGCGGGATTTCGTCCACAGAACCGTTCCTTATCCCCGGCCGGGCATGGCCGTGCGTTCCGGACCGGGACACACAGGCTGTGGAATGGATAACAGGTCCTTTCCAGATCCACAGGCCGGAGGCGGGGCGTTAAGACTTCTTACCGAACCCTTAAGATCGTCCCCAGATCCACAGGCTCCACTACCTCCTCAACTTTAAAAAATAAGTTGAAAGGGAGGGGGCGCGACGGGACCGTTTTCGTTTATAGAACCGGCGATGAAGACCGATCCGATGCAGACCGAACCGAACGGGGCCCGCCCCGACGCGCCCATCCTCCGGGCTCTCCGAGGCGAACGGGTCGATCCCGTGCCCGTCTGGTTCATGCGCCAGGCCGGACGGCACTTGCCCGAATATATGGAGGTGCGGGCCACCACATCCAGCTTCATCGAATTCTGTTTTTCGCCCGACAAGGCGGCCGAAGTCACGCTGCAGCCTGTGCGCCGCTACGACATGGACGCCGCCATCCTGTTCGCGGACATCCTGCTGATCCCGATCGGGCTGGGACGGCGTGTGGAATTCGTCAAGGGCGTCGGCCCGACGCTCGACCCGATCGATGCGGCTGGCATCGATGCGCTGACCATCGACGGCGCCGCCGACCGGGTGTCCGCCGTCTACGAGACCGTCGCCAAGGTCCGGGCCGAACTGGCGCCCGACAAGGCGCTGATCGGGTTCGCCGGGGGACCCTGGACGGTCGCGACCTACATGCTGGAAGGACGCGGCACGCCGGACAAGGAACAGGCCAAACGCTTCGCCTATGAACAGCCGGACGCGATGGCGGCCTTGCTCCACGCGCTGGTCGTATCGTCGGCCGATTACCTGATCCGCCAGGCCCGCGCCGGGGCGGATGCGTTGAAGATCTTCGAGAGCTGGGCGGAAGGCCTGTCGCCCGAACTGTTCGACCGGCTGGTGCTGCGCCCGACCGCGGACATCGTGACGCGGATCCGGGCGGCGGGCGTGGACGTCCCGATCCTGGGCTTTCCGCGCGGGGCGGGGCTGAACGCGGTCCGCTACGCCCACGAGACGGGGATCGACGCCATCGCCGCCGGGACGGACGTGCCGCTCGACGATTTCCGCGCCACCATTCCGGATGGCATGTGCATCCAGGGCAATCTGGACCCGCTGGCGCTGCGCACGGGCGGCGCGGCGCTAGACCGGGCCGTGGATCAGGTGCTGCGCGATGGACGGGACGGCGCGCATATCTTCAACCTCGGCCACGGCGTGACGCCCGACGTGAAAATCGACGACGTCCACGCCGTGATCCGGCGCATCCGCGAAGGCGCCCGAGCCTGATGGAGACGGTTGCCTTTTTCGTCATCGGCGCGCTGATTGCGAACAGCCTGCCGCACATCATCAACGGCGCGTCGGGCCGCCGCTTTCCGACGCCCTTCGCCCGGCCGCCGGGACGCGGGCCTTCATCGCCCATCGTCAATGCGGCGTGGGGCATCGCCAATCTCTATGCGGCGGCCGCGCTCTACCATCTGGGGGTCGAAGTGGACCGTGCCGCGGGCGAACGCATTCCCATGGGTGTGGTCGCCGCCGGGTTCAGCGCGACCCTGATCGCTCTGGCCTGGTGGTTCGGCCGCGCGGACAGGCCCGATGCCTAGGCCCGCTTTCCCCGACCCGTCTTCCCGGATATAGGACCGACCCATGCCCGACAGCCTCTATCTCTGGATCAAGGCGTTCCACCTGATCGCCGTCATCTTCTGGATGGCCGCCATGCTCTATCTGCCGCGGCTCTTCGTCTATCATTCGGGGGCCCAACCCGGCGGAGAGCTGGAGGCGAAGATGGAAGAGGCGGAAGTCAAGCTGCTGCGCATCATCATGAATCCGGCCATGATCGTCGCCTTCCTGCTGGGGCTCGTCCTGCTGCACTACAACATGCCGCCGCCGCTCTGGCTGCTGATCAAGGTCGGCCTGGCGTTCGGCCTGATCGCCTATCACGGCTTTCTGGCCAAGACGCGAAAAGGCTTCCTGAACGGCGGCCGGCCGCGCTCGGAAAAATTCTTCCGGCGGATCAACGAAATCCCGGCCCTGGTCACGGTGGCGATCGTCATCCTCGCCATCGTCAAACCGGTTTTCTAAGGGCGGTCTAGGCGTTGTCGACGGTCGCGATGTAGAGCTGGCGGGCGCGGGTCAGCACCGCGTCTTCCAGTTCGCGCGCCGTGTCGGCATCGACCGGCGCGTCCGCCCAGCCGCTACCGTCGCGGACCTGGCGGAAGACGCTGATCTTCAACGCATCCGCCCGCAGGTTCTGGTCCAGGATGTAGGCGGTGGCGCGCAGGCGCTCATCCGGCGCTTCCGGATCGGCGCGCCAATCCGTGATCACCACGCCGCCGAACGGATCGACCTGTTCCAGCGGCATGAAGTTCAGCGTCTCCAGCGTGGCGCGCCACAGGAAGGAGTTCACCCCGTTCGTCGGTGCGATGGCGGCGGCCTGCCGGGTGTCGGTGGATTTCGACTTGCCGATGCCGAGCGTGCCGCAGGCGGACAGGCCGATCAAAGCGGCGGCGCAAAGCGGAAGCTGTGCGGATATGAAACGTTTGGCCATGGGGCGGGCAACCTTCGACTGGACGAAAGAAGCGCTAGGGCGTCTTCCGGGACTGTTCGCGCGCTTATGCCGGAACGGCCCGCGCGGCGTAAAGAGCCGGTTTCATAAACTTCCCGTAAGCGCAAGCCTGCAAACGCTTTCGTCTGCCGGGAGACGGCGTGAGGAAAACGGCGTGAACGAACCGTTAACGGCGTTAACCCTATTTTCAGCCTTGCCGTGCCACGCGAGTCCTGAACCTTTCATCCCTGGCCAATCACCAGGCCCGTCACCCGGCAACTCGCGGAGCCCCGGCTCATGGCCAGACCCTTTCATGGCTCCAGACCCCTTCGCGCCTCCGGGCCTCTTCGGGCCTTCGCCCCTCTTCGCGCCTCCAAATCCCTTCAAGCCCACAGTCCGCTGGCGGACCGCATGATCGCCGAAGACCGTGCGCAAGCCCGCGCGGACCAGCGCGCGGCCGCGCGGGCCCGTCTGCGCACCCGCCTGACCTATGCGATCGGCCCGACTCTCGTGCTGGCGATGGGCGCCACCGTCATGGCGTCGGCGCAGTCGAGCAGCCCGTTCGCCAACAAGAAGACCGTGCAGGCTTGGGAAGTGCCGCAAGAGGGCGCGCCCGGCGCCACGGCAAGCGGTGCGGCGGGCGCCTCCGCGCCGTCCCTGCAGCTGCGCACCCGCGCCCTCGATGCCGAGACGGCCGGTGCCCCGCCGCCCCTGGCCGGGGCGGCCATGCCCGCACCGGCACCGGCCGTTCCGGCACCCGCGCCGCTGGACGGCGCGGTGCCGTCGCCGGCCTACACCTACAGCGCGCCGGACCGGGGGGCGCGTCAGGCGGAGGTGCAGGACGATACGGACTGGACGATCCACGAATTGCCGCGCCGGGCCCCGCTCCATGCCGGGCCGGGCGCCCCGGCACCGGGACCGTATGGGAGCCGAAGCGGCCCGACGCCACTGCCGGGACAATGGGTGGCGCAGCCCCAGGCAAGTGCCGGGCCCTACGGCAATCCGCATAGCCCCGCACAGGCCGGCCCCTATGGCCAGCCCGTCCCAAATGGCCCGGGTCCGGCCGGCCCCTACGACGCCTCCCCCTGGCCGCCCGACCCGTCCGCCAAACCCGGCTTTTTCGGACGCATCAAGACGCTGCTGCGCGGCGCGGTCAGGGGCGGCGTGGCGGCCCGCGAAACCGACGGTTGGGAAGAGGCGTTCATCGGCGACGCCGATGTGGAAGCCGAACTCAGCACGGTGACGCGCAACGGCATCGAATGGGGCGTGCACGGCCAGGTCCGCGCCCAGTATGATGAAGGCCGCAAGGGCTTCACCCGGCGCCTGCCGGATTGTCCGCCGACCACGCCCGGGTGTCCCGGCCTGACCGTGGCGGGTCTGCCCGGCCGCGTTGCCGTGCGCGGCCACACCTCGCAATTCTACACCGCCGGACCCGACGTGGCGAAGGACGCGCAGGTCGCGTTGGAATCGGCTCACCTTTTCGTACGGTCGGCCTACGGCGACGTGACGTTGGGCCGCGACGACGGGTCGGCCTTCCTGTTCAGTCTCGGCGCGCCGACCCTGATGACTGTTGGGGCCAGCAATTCGCCGGTGGACTATACGGGCCTGGATGCGGTCAAGACCGTCAACGACGCGTCCGGTTTCGCGGAGAAGGTCACCTATACCAGCCCGCGCCTGCTCGGCGACCAGGTCGGGCTGGGCGTCCAGCTGGGCGTGTCCTATGCGCCCGATGCCAGCGCCTGCGGCGTGGATTACTGCGTCGATCTGAACGACATCGAGAACGTCGTCGCGCCCGACATCCAGGACGTGATGGAAGCGGGGATCGCGCTCGACCGGACCTTCGCGCCGGGCGTGAGCGCGGAGCTGACCGGCACATTCGCGCGCGGCTCGGAGACATCGGGGCTGGCCGGACTGGACGATCTGCAGGCGTTCGGCGCCGGGCTGGAACTGAAGATGCGCGACTGGACGCTGGGCGGATCCTATCTGGACTCGAACCAGGGGCTCGAAAATGGCGACTACCGGGCCTACGATGTCGGCCTGACCTGGAAACCCTCCATGCTCGGCTTCACGGTCGGCTACGGTCATGCCACCGACGATCTGGTCCGCCTGAAATCCGACCAGTTCGTGGGCGGCGTCAGCTACGACGTCAACGAACGCATCCGCGTCGGAGCCGGCGTGCAATATACCGACCGCGAAAGCGTGCGGGACGTCGCCGGAACGGCGCAGATCGGGGAGGAGAAGGCGACCGCGCTCTTCATCGAAGGCGGGATCACCTTCTAGGCACCGGGCGTCTTGCCCCGGATTTCGGACCAGTATTCGTCCGCCACGTCGGCATCGATTTCGGTCCTGTTCGGCTTGTCCGGATAGAGTTGATCCTTGCCGTCCCGTCGCGGTCCCGAAATCCAGAACGGCTCGCGGGTTTCGGCATCGAAATAGTTGGCCTTGCAGCCCTGACCGCCCAGCCTGAGGAACAGGCGGCCACCATAGCGGATGGATTTCCCCGACTTGGAGAAGGTCACGCGGCCGATCCGAGCGGGTCCGACCAGCCCGCCCGATTTATCCTCCATATACATGATGCGCGTCTTGGGCACGATGGAGGATCCGGCGACGATGGTGGCGACTAGGCCGCGACGCCCTCGGCCCAGTCGGGATGGCGTTCGAACAGCTTGGCCACGAACGGGCAGCCCGGCACGACGCGGTAGCCTTGTCGGCGCGCATCCTCGACCAGGGCCTTGACCAGCGCCTTGCCGACGCCGCGCCCGCCGATCTCGCTGGGCACGCCGGTATGGTTGGCGTTCCACACCCCGTCCGCCACGCGGCGCAGGGTCAGTTCTCCGGTCGCGGACGCGCCAGTAACGTCGGCGGTGAAGACGATCCGTTCGCCGCCTTCCTGCTTGGAAATGCTGACATGGCCGTCGGGCCGCGCCTCGATGGGCTCGGTCGTCGTGTCGGGGGCTTTGGTCATGGCGTCTGTCCTCGGGGTCTGGTTTCTTGGGGCTTCGTTTCTCGGGGTTTCGTTTTTTGGGGCTTCGTTTCTCAGGGCTGCGGCAAGGCCGTCGATCGACGCGAACCCTGCGGCGCCCGACCCCAGAAGGGCGGGCGCGGTTTCCGGTCCGACGCCGCCCAGCGCGAAAACAGGGCAAGGCGTCAGAGCCGCTCTGCGAGTCAACGCGGCCACCCCGATGGGCGTTCCGGCGGACGGGCTTCGGCTGGGGAAAACGCTGGAGACGAACAGCGCGTCCAGAAGGTCGGTTCCGCCTTCGGGCGTGCCGTCCTTGTGGGCGGCGCGCGTGATCAGCGAGCGCGGCGCCCGGCGCCGCAGGCTCGCAGCCCCCGGATCCCCGCGCGGCAGATGGACGCCGTCCGCATAGTCCACGGCGACGCGCGGATCGCCCGCGATGAGATATTGCACGCCGCGTCCGCGCGTGATGACGCCGAGCCTTTCGGCCAGGGCCAGATCGTGACCGCCCACGGCCTCGCGGTAGATCAGCGCGCTGCCGGTCGGCATGCGCCGGGCCAGCTGTTCGAGGTCGGGCGTGCGGTCGCGGTCGCTCATCAGCACTAGCGGCGCGAGGCGGCAGGGCCGCCGGCCCGCCGCGTCATGGGCGCTGCGCAGATCGGCGGCCATGTTCATCATCGTGGTCAGCGAAGTGGTGGCACCCTCCGGCGGACTGTCATAAGGCGCGGGCATGAAGGACGCCTCTACCATGGCCGCGCGCCGCACGGAAATCCTGGACCGGATCGCGGCCGCGTCGCGCCAGGCGGGCGTGCCCGAGCCGCAACTGATCGCCGTGTCCAAGGTGCAGCCGGACGACCGCGTTCGCGCCGCCTTGGCGGCGGGCCAGACCGTGTTCGGCGAAAACCGCGTGCAGGAGGCGCAAGGGCGCTGGGGCGAGCGGTTCGCGCACGAGCGCGACCGGCTTGAACTGCATCTGATCGGTCCGCTTCAGACCAACAAGGCCAAGGAGGCTTGCGCCCTGTTCGACGTCATCCAGACGCTGGACCGGGAAAAGCTCGCCCGCGCCCTGCTGAAAGCGGCCGACAGGGTCGGGCGGATGCCGCGACTGATGGTGCAGGTCAATATCGGGGAGGAAGACCAGAAGTCCGGACTCGCGCCCGACGATCTGGGGACGTTCCTGGACCGGCTGGATGCCGAATACGGGCTGCGGCCGGAGGGGCTGATGTGCATTCCTCCGCTGGAGGCGCCCGCCGCGCCGCATTTCTGGCGCATGGAAAAGCTGGCAAACGCGCACGGCCTGGACGGCCTGTCCATGGGCATGAGCGCGGATTACGAGACGGCCGTCGCGTTCGGCGCGACCCATGTGCGTGTCGGCAGCGCGCTGTTCGGGGCGCGCGAACCGGTCTAGATCCCGGTCGGATCAAGTGTCAGCGCGCACCAGTTCGAACCAGTAGGGCGTGCGGCCTTCGCGCCGGGCCTTGGCTTCGTATTTGGTGCCGGGCCAGCCTTCGGGCGGCCGTTCCGGATCGAAGCCCGTCCAGTCGAAGCCGTGTCCGGTGTCGCGCGCATGGGCGCGGAAGCGGCTCAGCGCCCAGTCGACGTAATGCGGGATGTCGGAGGCGAACAGCAAGCGCCCGCCCGGTTCGATCACGCGGCTCAACTCCTCGACGAAGGCGGTGCGGATCAGGCGCCGCTTGTTGTGGCGCGCCTTCGGCCAGGGATCTGGGAACAGAATTAAGACTCGCGCAAGGCACGCTTCCGGCAGAGCGGCCATCAGTTCGCGCACGTCGCCCCGGAACAGCCGGACATTGTTCAATTTTTCGTGATCGACGCCCGTGACGACCTTGGCCGTGCCGTTGAGGAACGGTTCCGCCCCGATGACGGACACATCCGGATGCGTTCGGGCGAGATGGAGAAGATGCGACCCCATGCCGTAGCCGATCTCCAGCCAGCGCGGGCCGGGCGGCAGGGCGTCGCCGGGGCGGAGCTCCAGCCGCGGCCAGTGGGCCTCCATCAAGGCGGCCTGGGCCGGTGACAGGGTGCGCCCCTTGGCCCGCCCGAACGTGCGGAAGCGGTCGCGGGCCGGATCGAAACTCATGGTCTGAAACTCACGGACCGGAAAATCATGGATCGGAACTCATCGGTCGAACTCGGGGCAGCGGCGCCTAGAGGCCGCGCCCGGCGATGACAAGCCGGAACGCCGCCAAAGGGCGGCCGCCCCCTTAGGCGGGGCCGCGATCCACGCTGTCCTTGGCCAGGCTGCGCGCCAGTTCCAGGATCTGGCGGCGGACCGCCTTGTTGCCGATCTGCGAGACCGCCTTGGCGAGTGCGACGCCGTCGGAACTGTTGATGAAATCGTAGACGATCGGCATCTGGTCGTTGTCGGAAAACTCGCCCGCCTCGATCTCGTTGGTCATGCCTTCGAAGAAATAGCCGATCGGCACTTCGAGCACTTGCGACAGCCGCCACAGGCGCGAGGCGCCGACGCGGTTGGTGCCGCGTTCGTACTTCTGGACCTGCTGGAAGGTGACGCCGAGCTGGTCGCCCAGCTTCTCCTGGCTCATTTTCATCATCTGGCGCCGCAGCCGAACCCGGGCGCCGACATGGACATCGACGGGATTGGCGGAACGCGGGGCATGTTTGCTGGTCGCGGGTTTGTTCGTCACGGGGCCTGTTTCTCCACATTTGGCTTGCGGGCCGAACCCGGTCCACCCTTCCGGCCGTAGTGTCCTGCCCAGAGGCACGCTAGTAATAGTAAACCTACATTAATCAAGAGCAGTGCCGAATTGATATGTAGCATCGATGCTGCACGATCCGTGCCAACTGGCAGCACGACATCGATATGAGCGGCGGTTTTTCCGTCCAGGATCCGGTCGGCCCGGCCATGGGCGTCGAAAACGCCGCTGATGCCGTTCGCCGCCGAGCGGATCAGGGGCAGCCCTTCCTCGATGGCGCGGTAGCGGGCGATGGCGGCATGTTGCGCCGGGCCGGTGGTCGATCCGAACCAGGCATCGTTGCTCTGGTTCAGGATGGCCTGCGGGCGGGGCTCGCCGCCGGGCGTCAGGCCGGGAAAGATGACCTCGTAACAGATCTGCGGAGAAATGGGCGGCAGGCCGGGAAAGTGCGCGACGCGCTTCTCGGGCGCGGGCGTGATGGACCCGAGCGCGGTGGAGACGATCCGCGCGCCGATGCGCTCGACGATCTCGCCGCCGGGAATGAACTCGCCGAAAGGCACGAGTTTCTTCTTGTCGTTGACCCCGGCCACGGCCGGATTGCCGTCGTCGTCGAAGAGGATGGCGACGGAGCTGTTGTAATAGTGCCGCCGCGGTGTGCCGCTGCGGTCCGGCTTGACCTCCTCGCGCAGCGAATTCATCAGCCAGACGGGCGGATCGTTCGTCACGGCGGCGAGGTTCGCGCCGACGAAACGCAGCAGGCCTTCATTCTCCGTCGCCAGCCCGTTCACCGCGCCTTCCGGCCAGACCAGATGGCTGACCCGGTCCAGACCCGGGGCCAGGCTGATCGCTATGTGAGCGTCCGTGATGCGACCGGCCGTGGCCGGGTCGATCTTCTCCGACTGGCGGAACGGCACGGCGACCAAGCGCAGCACGACCCCCGGCTGGATGTCGCGCGTCGCATCCTGGAGCCTCAGCGCGCCGAGACCGAACAAGCCTGCCAGGACCAGCCCGCTGGCCAGGGCGGGCCTCACCCGGCGCGCCGTCCAGGCCAGGCCCAGACCGGCGGCGATCCCGTAGGCGACCATGGTCAGACCGTAGACGCCGATCCAGTGGGCGGACTGGCTGATCCATCCGCCCGGCTCGAACGCGTAGGCCGCCATGTTCCAGGGAAAGCCGGACAGGACGTGCCCTCGGGCGAGCTCGGCCAGGGTGAAGGCGGCGACGAAGGCGGTCGCCGCCCAGCCTCGGTAGCCGGTCGCGGCCACTTTCGCGGTGACGGCTGCGGCCGCGCCCCAGAACAGCGACAGCAGCACGGCCAGCCCGCCGACCAGCGGCGGTATCATGGGAATGAATTCGGGGCCGCGTTCGATGAAAGCCGACGCGATCCAGAAGCAGCTGGCCGAAAACCAGCCCAGCCCGAATAGAAGCCCCGTGCGGAACCCCGCCCGGCCGGGGCGCTCCCAGCCGGACAGGCCGATCAGGCGGACGAACAGCACGGCCAGCGCCAGCAGCGTCACGCCCCAGATGTGGAACGGCGCGAAACCCAGCGCCGCCAGGGCGCCGGCCAGGGGAACCAGCAGACGCGGCCCCCACCCTCTGGCATCCCAGACCCGTCCGGGTCCGGTCACGTTCATGTGTCCGGCTGGGGTTTGGAGACGTCGATCGCGACGGTGCCGGGCTTGCGCGGCAGGGTGATGCGCAGGCGCTTGACGCGGCGCGGATCGGCATCGGTCACTTCCATCTCCACCCCTTTCGGATGGACGATGATCTCGCCGCGTTCGGGCACGCGCCCGGCCAGGGTGAAGACCAGCCCGCCCAGCGTGTCGACCTCCTCTTCCTCGTCGATGGTCGCGAAGTCGCGGCCGATGGCGGCTTCGAAATCGTCGATGCTCATGCGCGCATCCACGTCCCAGCAGATCTTGCCGTCCTCCAGGGTGAGCTTCTTCAGCGCGTCTTCGAGTTCGTCATGTTCGTCCTCGATGTCGCCGACGATGGGCTCGATCAGGTCCTCGATGGTGACCAGCCCGTCCGTGCCGCCATATTCGTCCACCACGACGGCCATGTGGATCCGGCGCGCCTGCATCCGCCGCAGCAGATCCTGGGCCAGCATGGAGGGCGGGACGTAGAGGACGGGCCGCCGGATGGTGCGGATGACCTTGCGGTCCGGATAGGTCTTGGCCGTGCGTCCGCGCGCGTCGAACATCAGGTAGGGCAGCAGATCCTTGATGTGGACCATGGCGACCGGATTATCGAGCGTGTCTTCATAGACGGGCAGGCGCGAATGACCGGCGGCGCGGAACGCCTTGGTCAGCGCCTTCAGCGAGGCGTTCTTGTCGATCGCGACGATATTCGCGCGCGGCACCATGACATCGTCCACGCGCAGCAGGTGGAAGCGGTCGGCGGCATCGATCATGCGTTCGCGCGCGGCCGCCTTCTCCGTCGGGGAGACGTTCTCCACATCCTTGTCGGCTTCGGTCATGCGGCGGCGGAAGACCTTGGCGAAGAAGGACGGTCGTTCGGACAGACGTTCGGCCGGGGGCGGGGTGTGGGCGGCCGGGTCGTCCGGCGACGCAGGGTCGGTGGTCATAGCGCCTCAGCGATTATCCGACCCATAGGGATTGTCAATCGACAGCCGCGCCAGCGCGCGGATTTCGCGGGCTTCCATGGTCGCGGCGTCGTCGTCCGCGCCGTGGTCGAAACCCTGCAGGTGCAAGACGCCGTGGACCAGCAGATGGACGAAATGGTCCGCGAAGGCCTTGCCCTGTTCGACGGCCTCGCGCTCCAGCGTTTGTCGGGCGAAGACCACGTCGCCCATCAGTCCGGTCGCGCGCGCTTGCGGGAAGGACAGGACATTGGTCGGCCGGTCCCGGTCCCGGTAATCTCGATTGAGGGTCCGGACGCGGGCATCGTCGGCCAGCACGACGCAGAGTTCGCCCAGATGCGGGTCGTCCAGGCCGGCCAGCGCGGCCGCGACCGCCGGGGCGGTGAGGCCCGACACATCCGGCCAGCCCTCGTCCAGACGGACGATGTCGATCTGGACCGGCGGGCCGGTCAGGCGCCGGCTTCCATCTCTTGGGACCATTCGCCGGTCGAGGCCAGGCCGTTCATGCGGCAGCGGCGCGAGAATTCTTCCTGCGCGGCCGGTACGTTCTCCGCCTTGCCGGACCAGGTGCGCAGCGTGCTCTGCTGCAGGGCGCGGCCATAGCTGTAGGTCAGCGACCAGGGCAGGTCGCCCCTGCGGTTCATGGCGTCCAGATGCGCCGTGGCGGTCACGTCGTCCTGCCCGCCGGACAGGAAGGCGATGCCCGGCACGGAAGACGGCACGATGTCCTTCAGCACCGACAGGGTCCGGGCGGCGACGGTCTGCACGTCGGCCCGGTCGTCGCAATCGGCGGCCGACACGATCATGTTGGGTTTCAGCACCATGGCCTCCATCCGGACATTGTGACGGCGCAGCGCATCGAACACGGCGACGAGAACGTCGCGCGTCACCGCTTCGCAGCGATCGATCGTGTGGCAGCCATCCATCAGCACTTCGGGTTCCACGATCGGCACGATGCCCGCTTCCTGGCAAAGCGCGGCATAGCGCGCGAGGCTTTCCGCATTGGCCAGGACCGCGCCGCGCGTCGGCGTCTGGTGGTCGGCGTCCGGATGGGCGATGGTGATGACGGCCCGCCATTTCGCAAAGCGCGCGCCGAGATCATGATATTCGGCCAGCCGCTCGCGCAGCCCGTCCAGCCCTTCGGTGATGGTCTCGCCCGGATGCAGGGCCATGGGCTTGGCGCCCTTGTCCACCTTGATGCCCGGAACGGCGCCGGCGTCCCGGATCAGATCGACCAGCGGCGTGCCGTCGGACGCGCTCTGGCGCAGCGTTTCGTCGTACAGGATGACGCCGGAGACCCGCTCCCTCATGGCCTCGTCCGTGCGGAACAGCATTTCGCGCCAGGCGCGGCGATTGCCTTCCGTGTTCTCGGTGTCGATCGAAGCTAGGCGCTTGCCGATCGTGCCCGTGCTTTCGTCGGCCGCCAGGATCCCCTTGCCCGGGGCCACCATGGCCTGGGCCACCTTTTTCATCTCGTCCAGTCGTTCCATGTTCGCCTACGCGCTCCCTCTCGTCACGATTTGCACGCCCGGAAGGCGTTTGCCCTCCATCCATTCCAGAAACGCCCCGCCCGCCGTGGAGACGAAGGTGAAATCCTCCGCCACGCCCGCCGCGTTCAACGCCGCGACCGTATCGCCGCCGCCCGCGACCGCGACGATCTTGTCGGCCCGGCACAGGCGCGCGGCATACTTCGCCGCCTCGATGGTCGATGTGTCGAAGGGCGGCGTTTCGAACGCGCCCAGCGGCCCGTTCCAGATCAGCGTGTTCGACTTGTCCATCGCGTCCATCAGCTCGCCGACCGTGTCCGGGCCGACATCCAGGACCATCTCGCCTGGCTTGACGCCGTCGCGGCCGCGGACTTGCGTCTCGGCGCCCGCTTCGAACTTCGTCGCGGTCACGACATCGACGGGCAGGATGATTTCGCAATTATGGCGGGCCGCGGCCTTGAGAATGTCCGCGGCCTTGCCGATCAAATGGGCTTCCGCTAGCGACCGGCCGACATCGACCCCCTTGGCCAGCAGGAAGGTGTTGGCCATGCCGCCGCCGATGGCCAGACGGTCGAGCTTTTCGACCAGGTTTTCCAGCAGGCCGATCTTGGTGCTGACCTTGGCGCCCCCGACGATGGCCATGACCGGCGTCTTCGGGTGGTCCAGCGCCTGGGCGATGTGGTCCAGCTCGCGTTCCATCGAAAGCCCGGCATAGGTCGGCAGATGGTCGGCCAGCCCGGCCGTCGAGGCGTTGGCCCGGTGCGCGACGGAAAACGCGTCCATCACGAACAGGTCTCCGAGCCGGGCCAGCTCTTCGGCCAGGCTTGGGTCGTTTTCGGTCTCGCCGGGAAGGAAGCGCGTGTTCTCCAACACCAGGACGTCGCCGGGAATGACGCCGTCGGGCCTGCCGTCCGCCCGGTCCAGGAACCGCACCGGCGCGCCCAGCGCCGCGGCGAGCGGGTCCGCGACGAAGGCCAGGGACAAGGCCGGATCGGGCGCGGCCTTGGGCCGTCCGAAATGCGACAGCAGGATCACGGCCGCGCCGCGCTCGCGCAGGAAGCGGATCGTCGGCAGGGCGGCGCGCAGGCGGGTGTCGTCGGCGATGGCGCCGTCGTCCGATCGCGGCAGGTTGAAATCGACGCGCACCAGCGCGGTCTTGCCGTCCAGCCCGCCGAGATCGCCGGGCGCTTCCTCCAGTCGGCGGATGTCCATGTCAGGCGAGATCCAGCCGCTCGCCCATGGTGCGGGCGACATCGATCATGCGGTTCGCGAACCCCCACTCATTGTCGTACCAGGCGACGACTTTCAGCAGGTTGCCGTCCATCGACTTGGTCAGCGGGCTGGCGAAAGTCGCGCTGTGCGGATCGTGGTTGAGGTCGGAGCTGACCAACGGCTCGGTCGTGTAGGAGATGATGCCGCGCATCGGGCCTTCGGCGGCTTCCAGCATGGCGGCGTTCAGGGCTTCGGCCGTGATGGACTCTTCCGGCTGGAAGGCCAGATCGACCATGGAGACGTTGGCGGTCGGCACGCGCACGGCCGATCCCGACAGGCGGCCGTCCAGTTCCGGGATGACCTTGCCGACGGCCTTGGCGGCGCCGGTCGAGGTCGGGATCATGTTCAGTCCCGCGGCCCGCGCGCGGTAGAGGTCCTTGTGGGAATTGTCCAGGATGCGCTGGTCCTGCGTGTAGGCGTGGACGGTCGTCATGAAACCGCGCCGGATCCCGGCCGTGTCCATGATGACCTTGGCGATCGGGGCCAGGCAATTGGTCGTGCAGGACGCGCAGGAGACGAGCCGGTCGTCCGGACCCAGCAGGTCGTGATTGACGCCGTAGACGATGGTCCGGTCCACATCCTCGCCCGGCGCGGAGATCAGGACCGCCTTCGCCCCGCCGTCGAAATGCGGTTGGCACCTTTCGCGCGACCGGAACAGGCCGGTGCATTCCATGACCAGGTCGGCTTGGTCCCACGACACGTCGGCCGGATCGCGCTCATGGGTCATGGCGATGCGCCCGCGCCCGAAATCGATCCAGTCCGGGCCTTCCTCCACGGTCGCGTCGAAGCGGCCATGCACCGAGTCGTAGCGCAGCAGGTGGGCCGACGTCTCGATCTTGCCGGGCGAGTTGATGAGGACGAGTTCGACGTCCCGGATATCGTATTCGTGCAAGGCGCGGGCGACGAGGCGTCCGATGCGCCCGAACCCGTTAATGGCGATCTTGAGGGTCATGGCGTGGGAAACGATCCTGGCGTTCGGAAAGGCGAAAGGCCGTCCGCCCTTCGCGCGCATCCGATGAATGGAGGGGCCGGTTACGCGCAACCGCCTGCCAGCGCAATAATCGCTGTGAAAAAAGACGCTTGGCGCAAGGGCGATCTTGCGCCATTCATATTGCGAATGAAGATGTTATCCGCAAGCCATGACTGA
Source organism: uncultured Algimonas sp. (assembly GCF_947498175.1). Taxonomy (GTDB): domain Bacteria; phylum Pseudomonadota; class Alphaproteobacteria; order Caulobacterales; family Maricaulaceae; genus Litorimonas. The sequence continues at coordinate 191,029 of NZ_CANMJB010000003.1, forward strand.
CAGCGCCAACAAGAAGGCCGGCCTCGACCAGGCGGCGCGCGCCCTGGCCGACGCCCTCGGCGCGCTCGAGACCGCGCTCGACCCCGTTCTCGCAAAGCTCGCCCGTCAGGACACGCAATTGCGCGAAGCGGACGGCTTCGGCGACGACCGCGCCAAGCTCGCCGCCCAGCTGGACGAGGCGCTGGAAACGCGACGCCAGCGCGAAGAGGAATTCCAGGCCCTGTCCAAGCAGACGCGCGAGGAACTGGATCTGACGATCCAGGTGCTGCAGCAGGCTCTGAAAGACAAGGATTCAGGCAATGGGGGTTCGGGCAATGGGGGCGCAGGCGATGGAGCCAGCCATGGGTAAGGTCAATCTCGACATCAACGGGCGCGCCTATGCGCTGGGCTGCGAAGACGGCGAAGAGGAGCGGCTGGAGAGGCTCGGCGAGCGGCTCGACCGGCGCGTTGCGCAAATGTCCGAGCAATTCGGCCAGATCGGCGATCTGCGCCTGCTCGTCATGGCCGGGATCACCTTGCTGGACGAGATGGAAGACCCCAAGGCATCCGCCGAAGCGCGCGTCGAACGACGGCTCAAGGCGGCGGACCGCGACGTCGAAGAGGCCGCCAAAGCCCAGCAAACGGCCGAAACAGAGGCGACGGAGGCGCTGCTGAAGGCGGCGTCCCGGATCGAGCGCCTGGCCGGGCAACTATCGGACGCGGCCGGTTAGCCGCTTGCTTTTGCGGTCCTTGCGTCCCACATAGGTGTGGACGGTTCCTGCGGGCTGCGTGAGCGGCACTAATCCACCGGACCTTACTGTATCCTTCGGGAGCTGGCTCTGTCTGGACCGTGGTCCAGTTACTTCCGGCACCCACCTCAAATCGAGGTTCATGAGGATTTTTAAGCGGCCACGGGTCATGTGGGGACCGTCAACCTCTCTTTCAGCCCCACAGGTTTGCGTCCCGATAAGGGTCTTCGACCGACATGCGCCGAAGCGGCATCAGAGCGAACATTCGCCCTTCGCCATCCGGAAAGAGGCTCGAACGCGGACCCGGACCGTTGCGGAAAAACGGGCATCCACTCTTGACCCGTGACAACAGTCACGCGGCCGCTCCCTACGCCTGCGGCGCAGATGGCAAGAACATCGCTATAGCCCCTCGCTGCGCTCGGCACGGGCATTTACGCCAGCGTCGGGCGCCGTTGCCGGAGGCTGGCTTTGTCCGAGTGCCGCTCGGCCCATGATCGCGTCCTCGATGGACCGCGGCAGACCGGCGACGAAGCCGCGCAGGACGGGCGCGATTTCGGGGGCGCGCTCGCGGATTACCTCGGCCGGGCCGCCGACGCCGACGCACAGATGGCGCCTGACCCCGCGCGAGGGCAGGGAAACGGCAATGCCGCCCGTGCTTTCATAGGACGGGCCGACGGCGACGGCGTAGCCCTTGGCCCGGGTCGTGCGCACGCCGTCCACCGCCTGGACGGCGGATTCCTTCCAGAAATCGTTTCCGACCTCGTGGATGGTGCGCCGGACCAGCTTGCCGATGTCGGCATCCGTATCGCCGGTCAGCATGGCGTAGCCCGTGGCCGAACAGACCAGCGGCCGGACGGAGCCGGTCTCGACATGTTCGCGCACGGGGCCGGGCCGGTGGTGGGTGTAGATGTATTGCGAATAGATGCCGTTGCGCATGGCCAGGAAAACCGTCTCGCCGATGGTTTCCGACAACCGCGCCAGATTGTCGGCGAACCCGTCGGGCAGGCCCGCCATGCGGAGCAACCAGTCGCCGAGAAACGCCACGCGCAATGTGGGGTAGAAGGCGCGGCTCTCCGTGTCGCGTTCGAGGAAGCCGGACTCCTGCAAGGACCGGGTCAGCGCGGACGCCGAGGATTGCGGCATGTTGAGATTGTCCGCGATCTCGCCGATGGAGGCCGGACGTTTGACGTCGGCGAAGAATTCGAACAGCGCCATGGTGCGAAAGCTCGACTTGAGCATGTTCTCCGCATCGTCCAGGCGCAGCGCCTGGCCATGCAGAACGGCCTCTGCGATGTCCGACCTGGCTCGATCCGTCTTGGCCCCATCCGTCTTGGCCCGTTCCGCCCCGGCCTGTTCCGTCCCGGCCTCTTCCGCATATGGGTCCTGCAGGCGTGGATCACGCGCCGCATCGTCGGGTCTGTCGCTCATGGCCCGTGTCCTGCCATGCTGGCAGGTTCCGCACCAGTCACAGGGCTGAATAAGCGAAAACCGCCCGTGCAGGGCACGGACGGTCTCGAAGTCGTGCCGGACGGACGGGACCGGCGGACGGATCGCTTCATCAGGCGGCTTTGGCGGCCTTGTTGATGCCGTCCTGGGCGAGCTTGGTGAATTTCAGGTCGCCTTCCATCGTCTCTTCCTTGCAGGTTTCCAGCTTCTTGGCGTCTTCGAGCAGGTCGAGGCGCTTGGCGAAGGCTTCGACGGAGCCGTAGCCGGTGATGGCGTAGTGGGCCATGCGCTGGTACTGGCTGATCAGCATGGCGTCGCGCACGCTGTCATCGCCATATTCTTCCTTCAGGACATGCTCTTCGGCTTCTTTCGTCAGGCCCTTCATGCCTTTGCAGGTCACGTTGCCGACGCCTTCGCCGTGGCTGTCGAGGATCGACTTGAGATGCTCGTTGCCTTTCTTGGTGCCGGTGATGGACTGCTTCAGGGCGTCCTTCAGGCCGGAGTCGCTGGCGGCGGGGATCAGCTTTTCGATCGTGGCGTTGGCTTGCTCGTTGGCGTCGTAAAGGTCCTTGAGTTCGGCGAGGTAGAGTTCTTTCAGATTATTGATGGCCATTCGTGTCTCCTTGGGGATGGGGGCGTGCGACATGGCGGCGTGCGCGCCCGTGTGGGTTCACCTTATCAATGGGAACCCCGGGCCAATGTTCCGAGACTCTTTTGCGACAATCCGAATCCGGCCTGCGTCAAAGCGCATCAGCCGCGTCTGCAATCGCGCCGATCGGGCGTGCCGTAACCAATGTTTCGACGGGCTTGAGGCGAAAGACCCAGTCGTGGCCCGGCTACACGTTGAGGACGATTATGACATCCGTGAGAAACCAAGTCGAACCGCCCGCAGGCACGGGCGACGCGCCGCGCAAGGGCAACCGCCTGATGGACCGTCCCGAATATGCGACCAAACCCCAGCCCCTGACGGCCGGACCGGACGCCAGCGTGTTCGAGGCCGTGTCCCGCATGTCGGAGAAGAATTACGGATCCGTGATCGTGGTCGATGCCGACGACGTCGTCATCGGCGTGGTGACGGAACGCGACATCATGAACAAGGTGGTCGGCCGGGGCCTCGACGCCAAGGCCACCCCGCTATCCGACATCATGACGAGGAACCCGCGCCTGGCGCGCGAGACGGACGACATGCTGAACTGGCTGCGCATCATGTCGAATGAACGGTTCCGGCGCCTGCCGGTCGTGGATGCGGACGGGCGCATCAAGGCCGTCTTCACGCAAGGCGACTTCGTCTCCTACACGTGGCCGGACCTGATGTACCAGATGAAGTCCATCGCCTCGGCCACCTTCAGCCGCAACCCGTCCACCTTCCTCGTGATCGGGTCGGTTGCGGTCTATTCCCTCGTCCTCATCATCGTGCTGGCCCGCATTCTGGGCTAGCCCAGATAGACCTTGCCTTCCGGATAGTGCAGGCGCGGCGGGGTCTTTGTGGCGAGCAGGAAGCCCAACGTCAGCGGGCCCAGCCGCCCCAGGAACATGACGACGCAGATCGTCAGCTTGCCGAGCGTGTCGAGCTCCCCGGTCGCGCCGCGCGACAGCCCGACCGTGCCGAAGGCGGAGAAGACCTCGAAGGCGGCGTCGAGGAAGTCGAGCTCCTGGCTCAGCACCAGCACGAACAACGCCGTGAAGATCAGCATCAGCCCGACGAAGAGCAGCGCCATCACTTTCAGGCCAGAAGAGGGCCCGATCTCGTTTTGCTGGATGTGGATCACGCCCGAGCGGCGGAAGAAGGCGATCGTGGCGAGCAGCAGCACGAAGGCGGTCGTCACCTTGATGCCGCCCGCCGTGGACGTCGCCCCGCCGCCGATGAACATCAGCACCATGGTCAGCAGGGCGGTCGCGTCTGTCACGCCCGCCGTGTCCATGCTATTGAACCCGGCGGTACGCGGCGTGACGCCTTCGAACCAGCTGGCCTGCAATTTGGTCCAGACGCCGCCCAGACCGCCACCGTCGAACCGGCCGAGCGTCGCCGGATTGGTCCATTCCAGCAGGGCGTAGCCGCCCACGCCCGTCGCGATCAGCAGCGGCGTGCCGATCAGCATCAGACGCGTATGCAGGGACAGGCGCCGCCAGCGCCGGATGCGGAACAGCTCCGACAGGACCAGGAAGCCGAGCCCCGACAGGATGAATTGCAAGCTGATCGTCCAGATGATGACCGGGTTCTCGACCCACCCCATCAGGCTGTCCGAAAAGGTCGAAAAACCGGCATTGTTGAACGCGCTGATCGAATGGAACAGGCTGTGCCACAAGCCCATGCCCCAGCCATATTCGGGCACGAATTGCGATGCGATCAGACCCATGCCGACCAGTTCGCAGACGATGAAGATGCCCAGGATGCGCCGCACGAAGGGAATCAGCCCGCCCATCGTGTCGATGTTCAATTCCTCGGCCAGATAGCGCTGTTTGGAGACGTCGATGCGCGCGCCGACCGCCGACAGCACGAAGACGGCAAAGGTGATCAGGCCGAGCCCGCCGAACTGGATCAGCACCATGATTACGCCTTGGCCGAACAGCGTCCAGGCCGTGCTGGTATCGACCACGATCAGGCCCGTCACGGTCACGGCGGAGACGGCCGTGAACAAAGCGTCCACCCAGCTGATCGGCTGGGTCGAGGCGATGGGCAGTTTCAGCAGGGCCGTTCCCGACGCGATCCACGCCCCGTAGACGATGACCAGCCAGGCCGGGATCGACAGTTTGCTCACGCGCTTCAGCCGCCGTTCGAAAAACGCCGCAGGTCGGAGCGCTTGCCCGCCAGGATAAGCTTGTCGGACAGGCTGAGCTCGTGGCGTGCCAGGTCGTCCGTCACGATGCGTTCTCCGATATCGATGCCGACGCAGGACAGATCGTATTTCGCCAAAGGCAGATCGCCGACCGTCGTACAGGCCGAGCCGGACGGCGCGTTCATGGACGCGATATAATTGCCGTTGCCCAGATTGAGGAAGTCCACCATGTGCGGATTGTGCAACAGCTGCGCCAGATGCAGGGCAAACCCGGCTTCGGGTTCCAGCAGGTTGCGCACACCCATGGCACTCAGGATCCGCGCATGTTCGGGCGTCTGGGCCTTGGCATGGACGTTCTGGCAACCGGCCTGCATCACGCCCAGCGTGGTCAGGAGGCTCGACTGCATGTCGTCGCCGATCGCCACGATGACGCTGTCGAACTGGCCGATCCCGGCATGGTTGAGGACTTTCGGGTCCGTCGCATCGGCTTGCATGACGGCGTCGATCTCGCCGTCCATGGCCGCAACGGCGGCCGCGTCGCGGTCGATGCCCGTCACGCGATCGCCCATGCGGGCCATTTCGCGCGCCACGGCGCTGCCGAACGTGCCCAGGCCGATGACGGCGATATCGCGTCTTTCGCTCATACTGGCTCCCATCTTTCGGACCGGGCCGGTCATCGGGCCGACGACCGGACGGCCTGTCCTGTAGGGCGGGCCGGAATCAACGGCAACAGGGTTTCGGACGGATCGCCGCAACATCCCGTTGGACATGGACAGAATGTTGCCGCAAAGAGAGTTTGGCCCGCACACGGCCTTCCCGCCTGTCTTAGCGAGAAAACCGCCCACCATGACGACTGCCCGCAAAAACGGTGATCCGCCCAGCAAGGAATCGCTGATCCAGCTGGCCTACGGCCTGGTCGTCGGGCCGGAAGGGTTCGAGACCCTGTTCGATGCGTTGCAGGTCCATCAGGCCGATATCCTCGACACCGCCTTCTCGGAGGAAGCGGACGATGCTCCGGGGCTCCGCCAGGGCCAGCTCGACGGGCTTGCCGATCTCGAAGCCCATTTCGAGAACGCCCTCACTCTTCTGCGTTCGCAGGGGCGGCGCAAACTGTCGGCGTCGAGCGCGATCCGCACGCTCAACGCATCCATCAAGCCAGCGATGACGCTGTCGGGCCGCGGCGAGGTCCTGCACGCCAATCCGGCGGCCGAAAGCCTGTTCGGCCTGTCCGGCACGGGTCGCCTGGATCCCGCCCAGTTCGAAACCGGGCACCATGCGGAATTGCTCGACCATCTGGGGCGATTGGAAACCCAGCCGGAAAACACCATCCTCACCATTCTCGGCTTCCATCCGGCCGACGATGGCGGGCTGGTCAAGATGTCGCTGTCGCGCACGACCGGATGGCAGGGCCGGCCCGTCGGCCTGCTGTCCGCCTTGCACATCAGTTGGTATCCCGATGTCGGCCAGCGCTTCCGCGACATGATGAAGCTGACCAAGGCGGAGCTGCAGATCACGCGCGCCATCGTCACGGGCCTGCCGCTGTCCGCCGTCGCCGAACAGCGCGGCAGCAAGCTGTCCACCGTGCGCAACCAGACCAAGGCGCTGTTGAAGAAGCTGGGCGTGCGCTCCCAGACGGAACTGGCCTGTCTCTATTCGGGCTTTTCGCGCTACAGCCTGGAGAGCACGCCCCAAACGGAAGGGGCCGCGGCGCAGACCGTGCCGCCGACGGCCCTGATGGTCGGGCGCGGACATGTGATCGACTATACGGTCGCGGGCGCGCCGCGCGGCCGGCCCGTGCTCTATCTGCCCGGCATGCTGGGCGGCCGCGTCGTGACGGCGGCCCTGCACGCCGCATTGCTGCGTCACAATGTGAAGCTGGTGATGCCGTGGCGGCCCGGTTTTTCGAAATCCTACAATAGCGAGCCGTCGGCCGACCCTTTCCGCGACACCGCCCGGGAAACCGAGACCTTGCTGGACGCGCTGTCATTGCCGCGCGTGCCTGTCGTCGGACAGATGACCAGCGCCATGCATGCCTTCGCGGCCGCGCACCACCTGCCCGGACGCATCGCCGCCGTCGTCGCACTGGCGCCGGGCCTGCCGACGGTGCGCGGCCCGCATCTGCGCCACATCGGCGCGGCGCAGAAATTGCGCTCCTTCCTGTCGCGCGAAGCCCCGCGTGTCGGCCGCCTGATCGCCCACGGTTTCCTGTCGCGCGTGGATGCGGGATACGATGTCGAATTCATCCGCCACTACCTCAAGGACAGCCGGACCGACCTGGAATTCACGCGCCAGGCGGAAACGATCGAAGCGTTCCGCACCGCCTACGAGGACACGCACTGCCAGGGCTATGACGGGTTCATCGACGAACTGGGCCTGTTCGGCTCCGACTGGCATCATCTGTTCCAGGGCTTGGAGTGTCCGATCCGCTTCTTCGTCGGCGAGGAGGAAACGGCCTTCCCGCCCGCCGCGGTGGACCGGTTCGCGCAGACATTGCCCACTGCAACGATGGAAGTGGTCCCGCGCACCGGGCATCTCATCGCCTATGAGGCGCCGGACCGCTGGCTGTCGCATTTGGCGAGTTTGCCGGACTAGGCCCCTACTTCCCGATCAATGTTTCCATCACCTCCAGCCGGTCGGCCTCATGCGCGGGCTTGTCCCAGCGGATGCGGCTGATGCGCGGGAAGCGCAGCGCGTAGCCGGACTTGTGGCGCGGGCTGCGATGCGCGCTGTCGAACGCGACCTCGAAGACCAGTTCCTTGTCCACTTCCTGCACCGGTCCGTAGCGGGCGACCTTGTGGTTCCGGATCCACTTGTCGAGCTGCTTCAGTTCTTCGTCGGTGAAGCCGAAATAGGCCTTGCCGATGGGCAGGAGCTTCTCCTCGCCCTCGACCGACTTCCAAAGACCGAACGTGTAGTCAGAGTAGAAAGACGACCGCTTGCCCGTACCGCGCTGCGCATACATCAGCACGGCATCGAGCAGGAACGGCTCGCGCTTCCATTTGTACCAGGCGTGTTTGGGACGACCCGCGACGTAGAGCGAATCGCGCCGCTTGATCATCAGCCCTTCCTTCAGGCCTTCGGATGCGGCGGCCTCCTCGCGCAGCGCCTTGAGATCGTCGACCGTCTGCCAGTCCAGCAGTTCCGAGAGCGAATAGTGATCCGGATTGCGGTTGCCGATGAAGTCGGCCAGCCGCCCGCGCCGTTCGTCCAGCGTCTGGTCGCGATATGACACGCCGTCTTGGCTGATGATGTCATAGGCGATCAGGTGCGCGGGCAGGCGCTTCATCAATGGTCCCGATGGCTTCTTCTTGCCGAGCCGTTGTTGCAGATCGTTGAAGCTGCCGATGTTTCCGTCCGGCCGAACCAGCAGCTCCCCATCGATCACCGCGTCCCAGTTCACGGTCGCGGCCAGGTCCGGGAAGCTGTGGGAAATGTCGTCGCCGGTGCGCGAATAAATCCGGGCCTCGCCGCCCATACCGGCGACCTGCACGCGGATGCCGTCCCACTTCCATTCCGCCGTGTGGGTGTCGGGGGCCAGTCGGTCCAGGTCAGCGTCTTCGTCGATGGGATGAGACAGCATGACCGGCGAATATGTCATGACGTTGGAAATGTCCGGCATTTCCGCTTTGCCGTCGATCCAGGCGAACAGCTCTTCGTAAGGCGGCGTGATGCCGTGCCACAACTCCTCGATCACGCCGACATCGACGCCCTTCATGTTGGCCAGCGTCTTCTTCACCGTCCGCGCGCTCATCCCGATCCGAAGCCCGCGCGTGCCGAGCTTCAGCAGCGCCCAGCGCTGATGTGGCGCCATATTGTCGAGCAGTACGATGAGGTAGTCGCGAATGCCGGATTTATCGCGCACCTTGAACTCCTCGATCACCTCATGAAGGTCCGGCAGGCGGTTCAGGCGCACGGGCTCGGGCGATTGCGGCCAGGCGAGCGCGACGGTCTCGCTCATCTCGCCGACATAGTGGCGCGACAGCTGGAACAGATACGGATCCATCCGCTCCTCCATCAGCGTCTTGACGAGGTTGCGCTTGAACAGATCGAAACTCAGCGTCCCGCCGATGGCAGCCAGCGCCCAGCCCCGGTCGGGGTCCGGCGTGGTGCGGAGGAACTCGCTGAGGATCGCTTCCTTGGCGAGGTTGGAATTGGTGAAGTAGAGATCGTCGAGCAGGTCGGCGAAGGTCGCGAAACTGGAGGATGGGTCGCTCATCGGATGGTCTCGCTTTGCGAGACTTTTCGTTTCGTCTCCCCCTCCGACCTACGCTTCGCTTCGGCCACCTCCCCCTGTCCGGGGGAGGAACAGAGAGATCGTAGAAAGCCAGACCCTTTGGTTCCTCCCCCGGACAGGGGGAGGTGGGCCGTCGTGCGTAGCACGCGGGTCGGAGGGGGAGACGAAACCAAGAAGCCTGCTGCAGGCAGCCCATTCATTCTCCAAGCGGGTTCATCCATTCGCATGCGCTCACGGCATGTTGGTATTTTCGATTGCCAATCGAAAATTTCGGCTGCGCCAAACCCCATCATTCGCCCGCTTCCTCGTCCATCCCGATCAGGTGCAGCCCCTTCGCGTTGATCCCCTCCTTGCGCAGCGCATATTCCAGCGCCTCGACCCGACCATGTGTGATCCAGACCATGCTCGCGCCCGTCTCCCGGCACGTCCGTAGCAAATCGTTCCAGTCGGCATGATCGCTGACGATCAACCCCATCTCCGCCCGCTTCTGCCGCGCCCGCGCGCGGATCTGCATCCAGCCGCTGGCGACCGTGGGCAGCGGGTCGGCAAATCTCCGTGACCAGCGGTCATTGATCTGGGCGGGCGGGCACAGCACGATCTTGCCGCGGAAGCGGTCCTTGTCCTTGCGGTCGATCTCGCTGACCAGCTGCCACTCGCCGAAATCCTGACCGTAGCTCTCATAGAGTTCCGTCAGCCGTTTCAGCGCGCCGTGCAGATAGAAGGGGTGCTCATACCCGGCCAGGCGCAGCGTCTTCATCACGCGCTGGCATTTGCCGAGCGCATAGACGCCGACGATGTGCGTGCGGTCCGGCAGGGTGCGCATGCTGCGCATCAGCTTCTCGACTTCGCTCTCCAGCGGCGGGTGCTGGAAGACGGGCAGGGCGAAGGTGGCCTCGGTGATGAAGACGTCGCACGGCACGACCTCGAAGGGCGCGCAGGTCGGATCGGGGTGGCGCTTGAAATCGCCGGCGGCGACAATCCTCTGGCCCTGATATTCGAACACGGCCTGCGCGGAGCCGAGAATATGCCCGGCACTGGCGAACCAGAGCGTGACGCCCCCGCCCAGATCGTGCCGCTGGCCGTAGCGCAGCGGGACGCGCACCGTGTCGTCGGAGATGTAGTAGCGCGTGTCCATGATCGCCATCGTCTCTTCGGTCGCCCAGACCCTGCCGTGGCCCTTGCGGGCATGGTCGGCATGGCCATGCGTGATGACGGCGCGCGGCACCGGCTCCATCGGATCGACATAGGCGTCCGCCGGTTTGCAGTAGAAATGCCCGTCGCGCACTTCCATCCATGATTCGGGATCGAGCATCAGACTCCTAGCGAACAGCGCGGGGAATCGTTCCCGCTCCTCTTATACGGGCTTGGTCGCGGTTAAGGACGGGACTAGAGCGGGCGTCGTGTCCGGCCCCTCCCATCCCCCGCTGAGCGCCCGCGCGGTCTTCAACCAGAGCTGGCCGATCATGCTGGCCAATGCGGCCGCGCCGGTGGTCGGTCTGGTCGACACATTCGTGGTCGGGCGCTTCGTCGGCACGACAGCCCTGGCCGGGATCGGGCTGGGCGCGGTAATCTACGGCATCGTCTATTGGGGCTTCGGCTTCCTGCGCATGAGCACGGCCGGGCTCGCCGCCCAGGATGACGGGGCCGACGATGTGGCCGGGGTGCAGGGTCACATATTGCGGGCGATTCCGCTGGGCCTGGTCATCGGGACGGTCGTTTTCGCCGCGCAGATGCTCCTGTTGCCCGCCGCCTTCGCCGTCTTCACCGCCGCACCCTATCTGGAATCCGAAGCGGCGACCTATATCCAGGCGCGGCTGTGGGGCCTGCCGGCCACGCTGGGCACGATCGCGCTGATGGGCTGGTTCGTGGGGATCAGCCGGGCTGGTCTGGCCCTGCAGCTGCAGATCGTGCTGAACCTCGTAAATATCGTGCTGTCGCCAGTCTTCGTCATCGTGCTGGGCGCCGGGCTCTACGGGGTCGGACTGGCCTCGGCTGTGGCGGAATGGTGCGGATTTGCCATGGGATTGATGCTGATGCGGCGCGAATTCATCCGGCGCGGCGGGCTACGGCCCGGCGTGGTCACGCGCGCCAACCTGCTCGATCCGACCCAGCTCAAACGGTTGGGCGTGGCCAACTCGAACATCTTCATCCGAACCCTGACGCTGACGCTCGGTTTCAACTTCTTCGGCAATGCGGCCGCGTCCGAAGGCTCGCTTTTCATGGCGGCCAACCATATCCACATGCAGCTCATCACCATGAGCGCGCTGGTGCTCGACGCCTTCGCCCACACGGCCGAAGCGGTCAGCGGAGCGGCTTACGGCGCGCGCGACCGGGCGCGCTTCATGCGGGCGGTGCGGCTGACGACGCGCTTCTCATGCGCCTTCGCGCTATTGCTCGGCGCGGTCATCCTGCTGGGCGGGCCGTTCCTGATCGATGGGCTGACGGTCGATCCCGACGTGCGCCAGACGGCGCGCGACTATCTGCCTTACGCGGCGCTCGCGCCCGTGATCGGGTTTGCCGCCTACCAGATGGACGGCATCTTCATCGGCACGACCCATACGGCGGAGATGCGCAATGCGGGCATCGCCTCCGTTGCGATCTATATCGGCGCGCATTTCCTGCTGACGCCGGTCTTCGGAGCGACGGGTATCTGGTTGGCGTTCCTGGTCTATTACGCGGCCCGCGCCGTGACGCTGGCGCCGTATTTGCCGCGCATCACGGCGCGGCTGACGGATTAGTCGGCGCGCGCCGGAGACAGGCCGTCAGGACGACAGCTTTTGCGGCATTGATCGATGCCGGACCGTGCGGCGCGGTCGCAATCATCCGTGGTCGGGACGGGTGTCGAGAGCGGGGCTTCGTCGGGGGATGCGTGCGCGGACAGAGCCCGGATCGTGGCGACGCAGATCTGGTGGCTGCGCACGAACTGCCTGTCGCAGCGTTGCGTGCAGGTGAAACGGTTCGCCGTCGCAGGGTCGGACCGGGCCGACAGGTCGGCGTGCGCTTGCGCCGAAACAGGGGGTCCCGGAAGATGGATCGGAGAAGCCGTCCCGGCTGCGTCCGAACGCATGGGACCGGCCTGTGCGGACACGGCGAAGACGGCCGTCAGCCCGGCCGCGATCCACCCATATGTCCGGACAGGGCGCATGTCAGGCCGCCGCGATCCCGCTGGCGATCAATTCATGGGCCTTGTCCCGGCCGCCCCAGCCCAGCACCTTGACCCACTTGTCCTTTTCCAGGTCCTTGTAGTGGGCGAAGAAGTGCGGAATCCGGTCCTGCAGCACTTGCGGCAGGTCGCGATAGGTCTTGATCTGGTCGTAATAGGGGGTCAGCTTGGCGTGCGGCACGGCGACGATCTTCTCGTCCAGTCCGGCCTCGTCTTCCATCATCAGAACGCCGACGGGTCGGGCGCGCACGACGCAGCCCGGCATCAGGGCGCGCTGGCCGACCACCAGGACATCGGTCGGATCGCCGTCATCCGACAGCGTGTGCGGGATGAAGCCGTAATTGCACGGATAGCGCATCGATGTGTAGAGGAACCGGTCCACGAACATGGCGCCGCTGGCCTTGTCCATTTCGTATTTGATCGGTTCGCCGCCGAGCGGAACCTCGATCACGACATTGATGTCTTCGGGCGGGTTTTCCCCGGCGGAAACGGCGGACAAATTCATGGAAGGGACAGGCTGGTTTCGAATGGACTGAAGTTGCGCGCGCCCTAGGGCTGCGGTTCTTGAACCGCAAGCGAAACAAATGTGACAGTGCGGTTACAAAGCCGTGTCGGTCGGCTGTTTTCGGACCCTTAGGCCCGCCCTATGGAAACGATTGGAACAAACGATTGGGCGCCCCGTTCCAACGGACCTAGAGGCCCTGCGCCTGCCGGACCTTCCGGTTCATCTCCCACGTCCCAACGCATCCAAAGGATGGAATTCCCCCATGATCAAAATCGGTGACAAACTTCCCGAATTCTCGCTGACCGCCGTCGACGGCAAGCCGTTCGACGACATCACCATCGACAATGTCTTCACCACCGTCTCCAACGCCGACCTCAAGGGCAAATGGACGGTCCTGTTCTTCTACCCCAAGGACTTCACCTTCGTCTGCCCGACCGAAATCGCCGCCTTCGGCGAGCTGAACGAGGAATTCGAAGACCGCGATGCCGTGCTGCTGACGGCCTCCACCGATTCGGAGTTCACGCATTGGAACTGGCGCAAGCACCAGGACGAGCTGCGCGACCTGCCGATCCCCATGCTCGCCGACATCAAGCGCGACCTGACCACGGCGCTCGGCATTCTCGACGAAGCCGAAGGCGTCGCCCAGCGCGCGACCTTCATCGCCGACCCGGACGGCGTCGTGCGCTTCATCTACATCACGGACCTGAATGTGGGCCGCAACCCGCAGGAAGTGCTGCGCGTGCTCGACGCCCTGCAGACGGACGAGCTCTGCCCCTGCAACTGGTCCAAGGGCGAAGACGTGATCGACCTGCAGAAGGCCGCTTAAATGGCCCTCGCCGAGCTGAAGTCCGCGCTGCCGGACTACGCCAAGGACATCAAGCTCAACTTGGGCCGCGTTCTCGCGGCCGACGGAATGGACGGGCTGTCCAAGGACCAGGTCGCGGGCATCGCGCTCGCGTCCGCCTACGCGACGAAGAACCACACGGTGATCGGCGCGGTCCGGGACGAAGTCAGCGTTGCAGACGACATCGTCACCGCCTCCAAGGCGGCGGCGACGGTGATGGGCATGAACAATGTCTATTACCGCTTCGTCCATCTGGTCGGCGGTGAGTACGCCAAGATGCCGGCGAACCTGCGCATGAACGTGATCGGCGATCCGGGCATCGACCGGGTCGACTTCGAGCTGATGAGCCTGGCCGTGTCCGCCATAAACGGCTGCGGCATGTGCATGGAGGCGCATGTCGCCGAAGTCACCAAGGGCGGCGTCAAGCCCGCCGGCGTGCAGACCGCGATCCGCATCGGCGCGGTGCTGATGGCCGCGGCGCAGGCGATCGAGATCGAGGCGGCGGCGTAGCTGAAGTCGTCCCCCGGCAATGAATGCCGGGGACGGTCGGTTTATAGAGCCTTCTTGATTAGGCCTCTATAGCGACCTTCGGTCGCTTCCGTCCGGCTGTCGCCTTCCGGCAATCCTCTCGATTTCGTCCCCCGGACGAAATCGCTTTCAGGCGAGGATTGCCCACACCCCGCTGGCGATCATCACCACCCCGATCGCCGCATTGAAGGCCTTCGCCGCCCGCGCGCTTTGCAGCTTCGCCCGGATCCACCGCGCGAAGGCCGCATAGACGGCCAGCCCCTGCAGCTCCAGCCAGGTCACCGTCGCCAGCATGATCCCGAATTGGGTGAGCAAGTCCTTCTGCGGGTCGAAATAGAGCGGCAGCAGCATCCCGAAATAGACCAGCGGCAAGGGCGAGCTGATCTGCAGGGCGAGGCCGCGGAAATACAGCCCCGACCGGCGGGGAGCGTCGCCGGAACTCACGCTCATGTCCGGCGGCGGGCCGAAGATGGTCGACAGGCCGAGATAGAGAATGACCAAGAGGCCGGCGATCTTCAGCCCCAGCGTGACGCTCGGAAATGCCGTCAGCAGCGCCGCCGTCCCGCTGGCCGCCAGCACCAGCCACAACACATTGGCCGAAGCGATGCCCAATGCGGGCAGCATGGCGGGCCGGAAACCATGGCGGAAACTGCTGGCCATGACGAGCATGACCGCCGGACCGGGCGTCAACCCACCGACCGTGAACAGCACGACGAGGCTCAGCCAGACATTGAATTCCAAGTGTGCCGCCCCTTTCGCGAATAAGCGGTGGCGCCCTAACAGCGCCCGCCCTATCTGTCACCGCCGTGGAAAGCCAACCCGACGATATCGACCCGCCCATCGAGACGGCGCCGCTGCAAGGCGTCTTGACCCATGTCCTTTCCGAAATGGACGGCGCAGACAGCAACATGCGCGATATCGTGATCTCCATGGGTCACCGCGCTTTCGGGCCCGTCATGGTGCTGTGCGGATTGTTCCTGATGACGCCGCTGGGCGCCTTGCCCGGATTGCCGACCGCCTTCGGCCTGATCAACATCGCTTTTGCCGTCCAGCTTCTGGCGCGCCGTCCGCATCCCTGGGTGCCGGATTTCCTGGCGCGCGTCCGGGTGCCCCACAGGCGCGTCGCGGCGGTCCACGCCAAGGTCGGCCCGTGGCTGGCGAAGATCGACAATGTCATCCAGCCGCGTCTGGCTTGGGCGACGGAGGGGCCGATGCTGGTTCTGGCCGCGCTGGTCGCGATCCTCCTGTCCGCGGCCATGATCCCGCTCGGGCTGATTCCGTTCGGCGTCGTCCCGGCCGCGGCTATCCTGGGCGTCATGGGTCTGGCCCTGATCGCGCGCGACGGCGTGCTGATGCTGCTGGCGCTGGGCCTGTCGTCGGGGATCGCGATCTGGACGGCGACCCTGCTGGACGGACTGGTCGGATGACGCGCTTAGCGACCGGGTCGAGAAAAAGCTGGAAACATTCCAAGGGAGAGCCATGATGCGGATCATGAAATCCTTTGCTCCGATTGCCGCCTGTCTTCTGCTGTCGGCCTGTTCCAGCCTGCCGGACTCGATCCCCTTGCCCGACGCCATGCCCCTGTCCGAACGGTTGCCCCTGCCGGTCCGGACTTCGGTCGGCGTGTCGGACAGTTTCGTTGCGGCCGAAACGCGGCTGCGCGACGCCATATCGGCTAGGAACTTCCGTCTGTTCGCCGTGATCGATCACGGGGCGGGCGCGCTGTCGGTCGGTCGCGACATCGGCCAGAGCAAGCTGTTCGTCTTCGGCAATCCGCAAGGCGGCGCGCCGTTGATGCAGGCCGAACCCGAACTGGGTTTCAGCCTGCCGTTGAAGATGCTGATCTACACGGATGAAAGCGGCCGGACACGCATCATCCACACCGACATCGCCGCATTGCGGGACCATTACCGGATCGAGGGCCAGGACGACCATATCGACCGGATGCGCGCCACCCTGCGCGCCATGGCGATGGAAGCGGCGGGATAGACCCGTCCGACCGGCACGCTCTCATGCTTGACTCGCCGACGCGCATGGTGTGAACCGAAACCCGATGGCGCCCTTCGGGGCATGGGAAGCCGGTGCGGTTCTTCAGGAACCAAGACCGGCGCTGTACCCGCAACTGTAAGCCGTGATGCGGATGGGCCTTGTTGCCACTGGAACGCCACGTTCCGGGAAGGCGGCCCGCCCGCGACGACCGGCAAGCCAGGAGACCGGCCATCACGTCGTTCGCCTGCGGACCGGGATGTGTCCGAGGGCGGGGAAGACGCACCGGGTCGTGCCGTGCGCCTCTCCTTTTTCGCGACAGATATCGGATGTGTCGCACCCGGCCCGGCCGGATGCGGTTCTTCTCGGTTCCGGGTCCGTCGCCCTGTGCGGGCGCTCCGGGACGCATGTTGCGAAGGAGCTTTGACATTGCGGTCTGGACGGCAGGACAATGAACGGAGCCGCTTCCGCCCTGTGCTGGCGGCGCTGTCGCTTGTCCTGGCGGCCGGGTGCGGGGCGGCTGGGTGCGGGGCGCCTGCGGCGGTGCCGTCCGCGGACAGGCCCGACCGCGCGCAACGCATCGTCAGCCTGGACTTCTGCGCCGATCAATATGTCCTGAAACTGGCGGGCCCAGACCGGATTCTCGCGCTCTCGCCCCACGCGACGGCGGAATTTTCCTACATGCGCGACGCCGCGCAGGGATTGCCGCAGGTACGGCCCATCGCCGAAGATGCGCTGGTCTTGCAGCCCGACCTTGTCGTTCGCTCCTATGGCGGCGGGCCGAATGCGGCCGCCATGTTCGAGCGGGCCGGTGTGCCGGTCCTGCAAGTGGGCTGGGCCGGAGACCTGCCGGGTATCCGCCGCGTGACCGAAGACATGGGCAAGGGATTGGGCGCCGAAGCGCAGGCCGCCGAAATCCTAGCCGACATGGATCGCCGCCTCGGCGAACTGCGGCAAACGGGTGAACGGTCGGGCCCGCGCCTCGACACGCTCTACGTCACCCCGTCCGGCGCGACGACCGGTGCGGGATCGCTGGTCCACGAGATCCTGCAAGAGGCCGGCCTGGCCAATTTCGAACAGCGTGCGGGCTGGCGTTCCCTGCCACTGGAAAGGCTGGCGAACACGCAGCCCGACCTCGTCGCCGCAGCCTTCTTCGACAGTCCCGGCCAGAAACACGACCGCTGGAGTTCCATGCGCCACCCGATCGCGCAGGCGCAATTGAAGACCCGCCCCGTGGTCGATCTGCCCAGCGCCTGGATGTCCTGCGGAGCGTGGTTCGCGGTCGATGCCGTCGAAGCGTTGAGCCGCGCGGCCGTGCGCGCGGAGGAAAACCGACGGTGATGCGGCGCATCCCCCTGATACCGGCGCTGATCGCCGGTAGCGCGGCCGTCCTGTTCGCCGCCTGCCTGCTCGGCTCGACTCCCATGCCGCCGTCCCGCGTTCTGACCGCTCTGTTCGGGACGGCCGCCGCAGGGGACGTCACGATCGTCTGGTCGATCCGCCTGCCGCGCGCACTCGCCGCCTGGCTGGTCGGCGCGAGCTTGGGCGTCAGCGGGGCCGCCCTGCAGGGCCTGCTGCGCAACCCGCTCGCCGAGCCCGGCATATTGGGCGTGTCCGCCACGGCGTCGCTGCTGGCCGCCGTCGCGATCTATTACGGGTTTGCGGCCGCCGCCGTCTGGATCATGCCGGTCGCGGCCATCGCGGGCGCGTTGATCGCGACGGCCCTGATCACGCTGCTCGCGATCCGCGTCCAGTCCGTGGTCACGCTGATCCTTGTCGGTGTCGCCTTGTCGAGCTTTGCGGGTGCGGCGATGAGCCTTTTGCTCAATCTGGCCCCCAATCCGTTTTCGCTGGCCGACATGATCAACTGGATGCTGGGCTCGGTCGCCAACCGCAGTTTCGACGACATCGCCTTGGCCCTGCCTTTCATGGTGTCGGGCGCGGCGGTGCTGATGCTGACGCGCCGCGGACTGTCCGCCCTGACAGTGGGCGAGGAGGCGGCGGCGGGCCTCGGCCTGGATCTGCAGCGCCAGCGCATTGCGGTCGTCGTCGGCGCGGGGCTGGCCACGGGCGCGGCGGTGTCGCTGGCCGGGGCCATCGGGTTCGTCGGCATCATCGCGCCGCATCTGGTCCGGCCCTGGGTGCGCAGCGATCCGGCCCGCGTGCTGCTGCCATCCGCCCTGCTCGGTGGGATCATGCTGGTTCTGGCCGATATCGGCGTCCGTCTGGCGCCCACCAGCAGCGAGCTGAAGCTCGGTGTCGTGGCGGCCCTCGTCGGCGCGCCGGCCTTCGCCTGGATCGCGGCGCAGCGCAGAGGCGCGTCATGACCGAACTGCGCGTCAGGGACCTCCATGTGGAAGCCGACGGGGTCACCCTCGTGGACCATGTCGGCTTTCAGGTCCGGTCGGGCGAGATCGCCGTTCTGATCGGTCCGAACGGGGCCGGCAAGTCGATGGCGCTGCGCGGTGCGCTGGGTCTGGTCCCGGCGATGGGGTCGGTGGAGATCGACGGCGACCCGGTCTCGAAGATGAGCGCTGCGGAGCGCGCGCGCCGGATCGCCTATTTGCCTCAAAGCGGCCCCATGGCTTGGCCCGCGCGGGTGCGGGACGTCGTGGCACTCGGCCGCTTCGCCTACGGGGCCTCGCCATCCCGGATATCGGGCGAGGACTGGCAAGCCGTCGAGACGGCGCTTGGCGAATGCCAGCTGACCGACTTGGCGGACCGACGTGTGGACACGCTGTCGGGCGGCGAGACCGCCCGCATGCATTGCGCGCGGGCTTTCTGTGCGCGCACGCCCTTGCTGATCGCCGACGAACCCGTCGCCGCTCTCGATCCGGCCCAGGCGTTCCGCATCATGGACCTGCTGAAAACCAAGGCCGAAGCGGGTCTGGGCGTGCTGGTCGTGTTGCACGACATCACTCTGGCCGCCCGCTATGCCGACCGCATGATCCTGATGAGCGAAGGCCGCATCCTGGCGGACGGACCGACCGTCGGGGTCCTGACGCCGGACGCGCTGGCCGAGCTTTACGGGATCGCCGCCGAGGTGAAAGGCCGCGAGATCAGGCTGACGGGTGTTTTGACGGAACCGGTGGCATAACGGACATTCGAATGCCTAGAAAGCCGCGCCGGTTGCCAGGATCGGCCGCATGGCCGGTCCACGGCTTGAGAAACACACGCGCTGACTGTAAGCCGCCGGCTGACGAAGGCCGGCGCGGTCGCAATCCTTTCTCGGACATTCCTGGGCAACATGAAGACAGACACTTTCCAGATCGACGGACCCGTCCTCTTCAGCCCCCGGCGCTTCGAGGATGCGCGCGGCTATTTCATGGAAACGTTCCGCCGGTCCGTCTTCGACGACAGTGTCGGGGAGCCGGTCGAATTCGTCCAGGACAACCAGTCGCTATCCCGGCGCAAGGGAACCGTGCGCGGCCTTCATTACCAGTCCCCGCCGCATGCGCAGGGCAAGCTGGTGCGTTGCATTCAGGGCGCAATCGTGGACATTGCGGTGGATGTGCGCCGGGGGTCTGCGACCTATGGCCAGCACGTCCGGGCCGAACTGACGCAGGACAATGCCCGCCAGCTCTGGGTGCCGCCCGGTTTCCTGCACGGATTTTCCACGCTCACCGACGATGTCGTCGTCCATTACAAATGCTCGGACTATTACGCGGCCGGTGCCGAAGGCAGCGTGGTCTGGAACGATCCCGACCTGTCGATCGATTGGGGTGTCGATGCCGTGGATGCCGTCGTTTCGCAAAAAGATGCGGCGGCGCCGGCGTTCGATGCGTTCCAGAGTCCGTTTTGAGGAACCGGCCGTGAAGATCCTCGTCACCGGTGGGGCCGGGTTCATCGGTTCGGCCGTCATCCGCGAGGCGGTCGCGCGCGGCCATTCGGTCGTCAATGTCGACAAGCTCACCTATGCCGCCAATCTCGACAGCCTGCGCAGCGTCGCGGACGAGGATGGTTACATCTTCGAACGGATGGATGTCTGCGACACGCAAGCGGTCGCCGCCCTGATGCAGCGAACGCGGCCCGACGCGGTCATGCATCTGGCCGCCGAGTCGCATGTGGACCGGTCCATCGACGGACCGGGCGACTTCATCCAGACCAACATCGTGGGCACGTTTTCGATGCTGCAGGCCGCGCGGTCCCATTGGGCAGGCCTGGAACCGGATGCAAAAGCCCTTTTCCGGTTCCACCACGTCTCGACGGACGAGGTGTATGGCGATCTGTCTTCGCACGACCCGGCTTTTTCCGAAACGACTCCCTATGATCCGAGTTCGCCCTACTCGGCGTCCAAGGCCGCGTCCGATCATCTCGTCCGGGCCTGGGGCCGGACCTTCGGGCTTCCGGTCGTCCTGACGAATTGCTCGAACAATTACGGCCCCTATCAGTTTCCCGAAAAGCTCATTCCCGTCGCGATCCTGAAAATGCTGCAAGAGGAACCCATCCCCGTCTATGGCGACGGAAGCAATGTGCGCGACTGGCTCCATGTCGAAGACCATGTCGATGCCTTGCTGACGGTTCTGGAGCAGGGCCGGCTGGGCGAAACCTACAATATCGGCGGGGACAATGAGCGCACCAATCTGGAACTCGTCCAGGCGCTCTGCTCCCTGATGGACCGGCACAGCCCCACGGGCCGCACCGATCATGCCTCGCTGATCGCTTTCGTCGATGACAGGCCGGGGCATGACCGGCGATACGCCGTCGACGCTTCGCGCATCCGTGACGAACTCGATTGGACCCCGTCCGCCGACTGGATGTCGCGGCTCGAGGACACGGTGCTCTGGTACTTGCAAAACGAAGACTGGTGGCGCCCGCTCGTGGAGGCCAAGGCGATCGGACAGCGGCTCGGACGCAAGGCCTGAAGGCGATGGGACCGCTTGTCATCGGACGCACCGGACAGCTCGCCCGCGCCTTGGACGCCCTCTTGCCGAACGCGACCTGTCTTGGCCGCGAGGCCCTCGATCTGGCGGGCGACGGGCTTGCGATATGCAAGACCCTCGATGCGCATGGCGCCGCCTCCGAAAGCGGCGTCATCCTGGCGGCAGCCTATACGGATGTCGATGGCGCGGAAGAGGACCGGGACACCGCCCATGCCGTCAATGCCGTTGCGCCCGGCATCATAGCGCGCTGGTGCGCCGAGCGCGGTGCGCCGCTCGTCCACGTCTCCACGGACTATGTCTTCGACGGCCGTGCGGTCTCGCCTTACGGTCCGGATCATCCGACGCAGCCGCTCAACGTCTATGGCCGGACCAAGCGCGACGGCGAAACCGCCATTCAAGACAGTGGGGCCAACGCGGCCATTCTCAGAACGTCCTGGGTCCATGACGGCCAAGGGCGCAATTTCCTGACCAGCATGCTGCGCCTCGCCGCAATGCGCGACACGTTGCGCATCGTGTCCGATCAGACAGGACGCCCGACTTATGCCCCCGACCTCGCCCGCGCCGCCGTCGCGGCGCTGGAGACCATCGCGACAGACCCGTCGACAGGCGGAACCTATCATGTCACGAACACAGGCGATCCGGTCAGCTGGGCCGGATTCGCCGCCGCCATTTTCGATGCAGCCGAAAAGCGGATGCGGATCGAGCCCATCACCACGGCTGAGTTCGGAGCGCCGGCGCCCCGTCCCGCCTATTCGGTTCTCGACACGGAGGCTTTCGAACGCGGGTTCGGTTACGCTTTGCCGGATTGGCGTGACGGCATGCGCCGGGCATTGCAGGAAGCGGATCTCGGAGCGGAAGGCACCTCATGACGGACAGGCGCGGCATCATTCTGGCGGGCGGTACGGGCACGCGCCTGCACCCCTCGACCATCAGCGTCAGCAAGCAGCTGATGCCGGTCTTCGACAAGCCGATGATCTACTATCCGCTCAGCGTGCTGATGGAAGCGGGCATCCGCGACATACTGATCATCACGACACCGCGCGACCAGGCGGCCTTCGAGCATCTTCTCGGCGACGGCTCCAACTACGGCATCCGCCTGTCCTATGCCGTCCAGCCCAGCCCGGA
This sequence comes from uncultured Algimonas sp., assembly GCF_947498175.1. Classification (GTDB taxonomy): domain Bacteria; phylum Pseudomonadota; class Alphaproteobacteria; order Caulobacterales; family Maricaulaceae; genus Litorimonas. The sequence goes on from NZ_CANMJB010000003.1 coordinate 213,248, forward strand.
CGGGCTGGCGCAGGCGCTGATCATCGCGGAAGATTTCCTGAACGGTCATCCGTCGGCCCTGATTCTGGGCGACAATCTGTTCTTCGGCGACGAGTTCGAACTGGCCTTGCGCAGAGCCCAGCAACGCAAGACCGGAGCGACCGTCTTTGGCTATCATGTCAGCAACCCCGGAGATTACGGCGTCGTCGGCTTCGACGCCGACATGAATGCCGTATCGCTCGTGGAAAAACCGGACGACCCTGCCTCCAACTACGCTGTGACGGGTCTTTACTTCTACGACGACCGCGCGCCCGCCCTGGCGCGGACCGTCACGCCCTCCGCGCGCGGCGAACTTGAAATCACGGCATTGAATTCGCTCTACCTGGATAGGGGCGAGCTGTCCGTGGAACTGTTCGGCAAGGGATCGACCTGGCTGGATACGGGCACGCACCGCTCCCTGCTCTCTGCGGCGCAATTCGTCGGCATCATCGAGGAACGGCAGGGTCTGCGCATCTGTTGTCCCGAAGCGGTCGGCTGGCGCAAGGGCTGGCTCAGCGACGACCGGCTCGCCGCGGTTGCCGAACCGCTGAAGAAGTCCGGTTACGGCGAATATCTCCTCACGCTCCTGTCCTGACCGGGTTCGGCCCGAACGGGACGGCGACCCATCGTGATGCGAACCCGCATGGCGAAAGCGCTTGACCCGGGCGTCGCGATTGTCAGGACATGGCCGCTACTCGTACAACGGCCATAGCTTGCCTGCTGAGGCTATCGAAGGAAGATCATTCATGAGTGACACATTTGTTCACGAAAGCGCCTATGTCGATGACGGCGTGACGCTCGGCAAAGGCACGAAGATATGGCACTTCTGCCATGTCTTGCCGGGCACGGTGATCGGCGAGAATTGCTCTCTCGGACAGAACGTCATGGCCGGTCCCGACGTCCGCATCGGCGATGGTTGCAAGATCCAGAACAATGTCGCGCTATATAAAGGCGTCGTTCTTGAAGACGGGATTTTTTACCTCGCGCCTGAAATCGGCCACGAAGACAATCATGTTGTCATACATTCCCGTTCTGTGGCGGATCGTGTCCGGGAACAGGGCTTCCAGCTCCGAAGGGTCGTGTCCAGTCTCGATAGTGTGAAAATCGAAGCCGCGTTGTGCTTTAAGGCCCCATTTGTTTTCTTCAGATCGCTCGTGAATCTTGCCATGGTTATACTGACGGGACGAGAGCGAGTGCAGCCTTGCTTTCATGCAGGCTTTTCGCCCATCGCTAGTTCTCGTTCTGACATGTGCAGCGCTATAGCTTGACTGGTCTGTCGAGGGAATCATCTTAGCCTTAGCCTTAGCCTTAGCCTTAGCCTTAGCCTTAGCCTTAGCCTTAGCCTTAGCCTTAGTCTTAGCCGTTGCAGAATCCTTTTTTCGTCAGCATTGCCTTTTGCAGACGAGGCCTTGCCAAAGGCGCGAATCCGGCAGGACTTATGGCTGACTCGTTTTCCCAGCAGTTCCTCTTTGGCGACGGGTATCGCCTATGCAAGCGGAACAATCATGATCATCGTGTTGGCGCGTAGAGTGCTCAATCTCCGCCTATTGTAAGCTTGGCTTGCCTTCGGGGTGGCTTATAGGAGCATCGCATTGACGGTTATCGGACTCGTCGAGCAGGGATGGCCGGGGAAGACCGAAACCAATGAAATATCTTGTAACCGGTTCCGCCGGGTTCATCGGCAATCACGTCGCGCTAGACCGTTTGAAGGCCGGTTTCGAGGTGATCGGAATCGATATCGTCAGCGATTATTACGATGTGAACCTCAAGGAGGCGCGTCTCGATCGTCTGCGCTCCTTTGATGGCTTTACCGAGGAACGCATCGATCTGGCCGATGACGACCGGATGGCGGAGACCTTCGCGCGTCACCAGCCGGACGTGGTTATCAATCTCGCAGCGCAGGCGGGCGTTCGCTACAGTCTCGATCATCCGCGCGAATATGTAAAAAGCAATCTGGCCGGTTTCCTCAACGTGCTGGAAGGCTGCCGCCACAACGGCGTCAAGCACCTGCTCTATGCTTCGACGAGCTCGGTCTACGGGGCAAACACGTTGCAGCCATTCAACGAACATCGTCATGCCGACCACCCGTTGACCTTTTATGCCGCCTCCAAACGGGCCAACGAATTGATGGCGCACAGCTACGCCCATCTGTTCGGCCTGCCCTGCACGGGCCTTCGCTTCTTCACCGTCTATGGCCCATGGGGACGCCCGGACATGGCGCTGTTCAAGTTCACTAAGGGGATCATCGAGGACACGCCGATCGACATCTACAATAATGGCCAGATGTCGCGTGACTTCACCTATATCGACGATATCGCCGAAGGGATCGTGAAACTGGCCGACGTGGTTCCGCAGCCGGACCCGGACTGGAATAGCGATGATCCCGACCCCTGCACGTCCGGCGTCGCGCCGTTCCGGGTCTACAATATCGGAAACAGCAACGTCGTGCCGCTCATGACCTATATCGAGACTCTCGAGAAAAAGCTCGGCAAGGAAGCGATCAGGAATTTCATGCCGATGCAGATCGGCGACGTGCCATCAACTTGCGCCGATACGTCCGACCTGAAAGCCGCGACGGGTTTCCGCCCCGATACATCGGTCGACGTCGGCATCTCGAACTTCGTGGATTGGTATCTGGAATATTACCGCTAAGGCGGCCTTCCGGAGTAAAAATCCATGTCGGAGTTAATCGGCCTTCTGGAAGATGGTTCATGACGTATAAATACAATGTCGGATGGCTTGCCGTCTTCGGAACTGCGGCAATGATTGTCATCATGGCCTTTCAGATGGTCCCCCACTGGTGGCCGAATGCGGCCTCCGACAACTTTCTATACTCTCCTGTGAACATTCTTTTCAGCCTGTCAGCGCTGATCTTATGGCAAATGTCCTTCCTGTCTTTTCTAAAACTGTTTTGCTTCAGGCTCGATACGGGGATGGTTTCAAGTCGAAGAACAGACTTCGGTAACATCATGCTGGGAACCATAGCGACGCGTTGATGCGGACGGCGGGTTTGCAGCGGACCACAGGCCTGCACCGCCACCATAGCAGCAGCTGCGACGACGAAATCACGACGATCCATGGAAAATCTCAGGTAGAATGATTTAAATATAAAATCGGGGCTTCTAGCATCAGCATAGGAAAGTCCACGAATATTGGCGCTGAACCTGAAATCGGTTTTCGATCTGCAAGGCACCGGTCTTCACGGCGATGTTCGTGAAACCATCGGGGCCTGACCGGCCGGTCAGGGTCGCGGCGGACAGATTGCGGATGCCCGGCAAGGCAACAAGCGTGGTCAGAACGGGGCTGGCGCCGGTGTCGTAGACCATCAAGGCGCTATGATGCGATTGCGGATATCCGCCATCGTCCGTTAGCGTCAGCGCAAAGATGCCGCCCGATCCCGGGGTGGCGACATCCATCATCGAATCGACGGCCAAGCTCTGCTGCCCGCTTCTGAGAGCGGCCGCGCTCAGGCCCTTGAAGTCGGGGGCGATGCTGGCATGCCGATGCCATATCGTGCCGTCCGGGCTCGTCTGCAAGCTCAACGTCTCATCGCCGATCATGCCGATTTCCGCCCGTCCGGACAGCCCGGTCTGAAACAGGCAGGATGACGTGCCGCCCGCTGCCGGACGGTTGAGGACCAGTCTGTGACCATCGCCGGACGGAGCGGCATTGAATAAGGTGGTGGCGCCCCGGACACTCAACGAATGGCGGGGATCGGCTGGAGCGCCGATACCCAGTTTCGGAATCGTATCGGGCGATCCGGAGCCCTGACCGCCGACGGCGACCCAGGCCGTCCCGGACCATTGCACCAACGTGTCATTTTGGATGTCGTAGCCGACAATGCCGGGACGCAGGGGCTGGAACCGCCAACCCTGCCCGGTCGCGAAGGCGAGACTCTCCGGATGGCCTGCAAAGATGCCGGATGGGGCGGAACCGGTCGCAAAGGCATCGCCGGGCGCAAAGACCATCGGCGGATCGTCGACTCCCAAGGCGGATATGCGGAGCTGCGCTAGGGCATCCAAGCGCAGCAGCGCATCGTTGACCACCAAGTGCTTTTGCGCCTGTGCGGGTGCCATGAGGGGCAGCCCCAGGTTCGGGGACTGCGGAATGTCGCGTGCCATGAATGAACTCTCCTATTGCGATGACAGGAGAACCTTAAGAGCGTTCAGGTATGGCGAGGATATGATTTCCGGAAAGCGAGGATTGAATGCATCCTATCCGCGTTAAGCCTTTACGATCCGGTCGCTGAATTCGTCGCGAATGGCGGCCGTGGCATTGCGCGTATCCATGACCAGCGGCACCGCGGAACAGAGCGCGCGATAGTCGACCATGCTGTGATTGGTCGCGATCACGGCGGCATCGAAGCCGTCGAACCCATCGACCGACTCCATACCGGCGAACTCGGGATATTCGCGGGTCGTCGGCACGACCGGGATCATCGGGTCATGATAGGACACGTGCGCCCCGTGGGCTTTGAGAATATCGATCAACTCGAGCGCAGGACTTTCGCGCATGTCATCGATATCGGCCTTGTAAGGCAAGGCCGACCAGAAGGATCTTCGCCCCGGCCAACGGCTTGCGCAACTTCAAGGACATTTCCTCCAGCAAGCGCTGGACGATCCGCCGCGGCATGTTGGTGTTCATGTTGCCGGCCAGCTCGATGAACTGGGTCGACAGGCCGTGCTTGCGGGCCTTGTAGGACAGGTAGTAGGGGTCGATGCGGATGCAATGCCCGCCGACGCCCGGGCCGGGGTAAAAGGCCTGGAAGCCGAAAGGCTTCGTTTTGGCCGCGTCGATGACTTCCCAGATGTCGATATCCATCGCCTCGAAGATCACTTTCATCTCGTTGACGGCGGCGATGTTGATCCAGCGGTAGATGTTCTCGACCAGCTTGGTCGCTTCCGTGGTTTTGGAGTCCGAGACCATCACGGTCGTGACGATCAGGTCGTAGACGGCTTTCGCCATGTCACGCGCAGCTGGCCCGTCCGCGCCGATGACCTTAGGGATCGTGGACGTTTCGAAGTGCGGATTGCCGGGATCCTCGCGTTCCGGCGAATAGGGCAGCATGAAATCCTCGCCGGCTTTCAGTCCGCTCCTTTCCAGGATCGGACGCATGACTTCCTGCGTGGTGCCGGGATAGGTCGTGGATTCCAACACGACGAGCTGACCCGGTCGCGGCACGGAAGCCAATGTCTCGCAGGTCGCTTCGACGTAGGACAAATCCGGTTGGTGATGGACGTCCAGCGGCGTCGGAACGGCAATCAGGATCGCGTCGGCGTCTTGCAGGTCGGCCGGATTGGCTGTCGCGCGGAACAAGCCGCTTTCGACCATGCCGGAAACGCGATCGTCGGCGATATGGCGCATTCCGGATAGGCCGGAATTGAGCTGCGCGACGCGCTCTTCGCTGATGTCGTAACCGATGACCTTGGTTCCGGTGCGGACATAGGCTTCGGCCAGCGGCAAGCCGACATAGCCCAGCCCGACAATCCCCACCGTGATGGAGCCGTCCGATATTCTCTGCAGGAAAGTGTCCTTGATCGCCATGCGCGCGCCCCTTCGATTCGTTGTCCGGCCGGTCTCGTGACCGGCTCGATGTCATGTTTAGATGGCAGTGCGGGCCGCGGCGATAATCTTGTCCTGATCCGCTTCGCTCAAATAGGGATGCATCGGCAGGGAAATGATTTTGTCGATACAGTCTTCCGTATTCGCTAGGCCGCCCGCGCCGATGGGGTAATGTTCATAGGCCGTCTGCATGTGGATCGGGCGCGGATAATACCGGGCGGTCGGAACACCCTCTTTCTTCAAGGCGTCGGCGAACGCTGTCGGATCCGGCACTTCGATCGTATATTGAGCCCAGGTCGAGACCACGCCGTCCATGACAGTCGGCACGCGCAGCGCGTTGCTGCGCAATGCGTCCGTATAGCGGTCGGCGATCCGGTTGTGTGCTTCGATCTCGTCGCCAAAGACGGCGAGCTTCGGCAACAGGATTGCGGCCTGGAGCGTGTCCAAGCGAGAATTCATGCCGATGCGCACATTGTCGTACTTATCCTTGCCTTTACCGTGGACGCGCAGACTGTCGAGCGCGGATGAAAGCGCGTCGTCGTCCGTCAGAATCGCCCCTCCGTCGCCGTAATAACCCAGAGGCTTGGCGGGAAAGAAGCTCGTCGTCTGCACATCCGACCAGTGCAGCGGATGCCGACCGTTCAACGTCGTGCCGAAGCCTTGCGCAGAATCCGATATCACTTTCAGCCCGTGCTGGCGCGCGATCGGTTCCAGGCCGGATAGTCCGCGCATTGGCCAAAGAGATCGACGACGATCACCGCTTTCGGGCTCAGCTCGCCGTCTTTCACGACACCCTCGACGGCAAGACGCAGCGATTCCGCGTCCATATTGTAGGTCTGGCGGTCGATATCGACAAAGATAGGGGTCGCGCCGCAAAGGGCGACCACTTCCGCCGTCGCGCAATAGGTGAAGGATGGACAGAAGACCGCATCGCCCGGTCCGATGTCCCAAGCCAGCAGCGGCAGCAGGATCGCATCCGTACCGTTGGCGCAGCCCACCGCATGCTTTGCACTGCCGAACGCGGCGAGCTTCTCCTCGAATTCCTTGACCTGGGGCCCAAGAATATAGCGGCCGCTTTCCAGAACGGCGGCGATACCCGCATCGATTTCGTCCTTGAGACGGGCTTGCTGGGCATGAAGGTCGATGAATTGCATGGGTTCGTCCTGATAGGTCTAGATCGGCTTGGGAAGCGTGTCATCCGCCATGACGCGCAAGACGCGCAATTCTTCTTCACCGTCGGTCAACGGGGTTTTGTTCTCGGCGATGCAGTCCAGGAAATGCCGGCATTCGGACTTCAGCGGTTCGCCTTGCGGTACGTCGATATAGTCGGGTTCGGCCTTGCGCGGTATCGGAACCGGCCCGCTCGTGTCGATGGTATGGCGGTAGATGGCCAACTTCTCGGACCAGGGTTTCAGATCGTCGAAAACAGCCATGCCGGTCGCGCCGACGACGACAAGGCGTTGTTCCTTGAACGGATGCAGCCAGGAAGCGAAGACGTGCGCGCGACCGCCCGACGGGAAAGTCATGTCGAGCCGAAGCTCGTCGGCCACGCCAGGCGTGATGAAATCCAGACCGCTCTATCGGATCCTGTCCGGCGCTTCGCCGAAGAGCGACAGCAGCATCGAAACATCGTGCGGCGCAAGGCTCCAGCCCGCATCCTCGGCGACGCGGAAGATCCCAGTCGAGAGACGATGGCTATAGGCATAGCGCAGCTGGCCGAGCGAGCCCTCCTGCACGCGGCGGCGCAATTCCGCAAAGACGGGGTGGTACTGCAACAGATGGCCGACCATCAGGATGCGATCGGCGGCCTGGGCGGCTGCGACCATTTCCTCGCCGTCGGTCACCGACAGGGCGATCGGCTTTTCGACATAGACGTGTTTGCCGGCGGCGATGACATCCATGGCCAGATCATGGTGCAGTTCCGCCGGTGCGGCGATGACGATGCCATCCACATCCGAAGCAAGGGCCTCATCCTGTGTCATGGCGGCGACGCCGTGCATGTCGGCATGAGTGCGGGCGGTCTCCGGATTCGGATCCACGACGGCCTGCAGCGCACCGAGTTCGGCGAAATTGCGGGCCAGATTCTTGCCCCAATGTCCGCAACCCAAGACGGCGACCTTCGGTAATGCCGACATACAAATCCTCGGATGGAGACCGCTCCCTTGCTCCGGACGGCGTCGAAAGGCGGACTGCAAGGAAGACCGCATGTTCGGTAACCACCCTGGGCGCGATCCGATAGACGCGGACAGGATGAACGGTCCAAAAGCCGCGCTATATGACTTCGCCGCAACGAATACAACGGCTTTTGGTTGCCCGAAGGAGCGTTTGCCCATAGCCAGACAGACAGACCGTTCGGACATTCCATGAAGAGCGTCTGATGTCCTGCGCGCTTCATTTGATGCCGAATGCGCGGCGACGGTCGCGAAAGACTGCGAGTGATGGACCCGGAGACAAATCCGACCATAGGGACAGGCCGCCGGAAGCGTGCCGCGCTCGGGGGTGGACATTTCGTCGTCATGCGTAGGCCATGGCTTTATGGTTCGGCACGATCATGCCTTCCGGTCGTTCCGCCGGACAATGGTGGGCTGCCCGGCCGTTGCGGTGCAGGCCAGGATACGAAGCGCCGCGCGTTCACGTCGCGGATCGTCCAGGATAGGCGGCGAGCGACGTGGAGACTGGCGCCGATCGGATAGGGACGCCGCCGGGTTCTGGCCCAAAGCCGTTGCGGCAGGCGCGCCAGCCCTTGGCGGAACCCGTCCGACCGGAAGCGGGCGACGGGCGTTCTGCGGTTGCGGAACTGGAACCAAGCGTGGGCGATGACGTGCAAGGCGAGCATGACCGGCAAGAGCGCGAGCGGCGCATTCGTGGCCATGCTCGAAAGCGCGTTGCGCGATGTCTGGCGGATGGCGAAGCCTGGGAGTCCCGCGGTGGAATGCCCGCCGATATGAATGCCGTTTGCATCGGGCACCAGAAGGGCGATGTCCTTGCGCGCGCGCAGGCGCAGGGCCAGATCCACATCCTCGAAATAGCAGAAGAAGCTTTCGTCGAATCCGCCGACCGCTTCGAACCGGTCGCGGCGGTAGAGTGCGGCGGCACCGGACGGACCGAACACTTCGCAGACTTCCAGTCCGGTCGCATCGGGCCACGCCCGGCCATGCCCGTTGCGCCAGGCGATCCCGTATAGGCTGAGCGTGTCTCCCGCCCCGTCGAGAACCGGGGGACTTGCCTCCTGCCAGAGCAGCGGGCTCAGCATGGCGGCTCCCGCATGGTCGCGGGCGGCCTGGTGCAAGCGGGCCAAGCAGTCCGGATCGAGCCGGGTGTCGGGGTTGAGGGTCATGACGTAAGGTTCGCGCCCCTGCCGCACCCCTTGGTTCGACCCGCCCGCGAAACCGTTATTGACGGTGTTCCTGACCAGCGTGAACCGGGCGTCCGGCAGGCGCAAACCGTCGATCGCTCCGTCCGAACTGTCATTGTCGACGATGATGGCCGTGAAAGCCGGATCGCTCTGGGCGGCGAGCGCGTCGAGGCAGGCCTGCGTATGCGCGCCGCTATTGTAGGTCACGACGGCGATGCGCACCCAAGCGCCGCTATCACCGGGGTCGCCTCTCATGTCCCGGCCATGTCGAGGCCGGAAGAGAAGGTCAACGACCCGGATGCGCCGTCACGTTCGCGGCGCCTCATATCTTCTGGTCGAATTCCCCGACCTCGTCATGGGCGGCCAGCCTTCGCTCTATGTCGCGGAAGATGCCAACCGCATTCTCGCGGGCGGTCGGGCTTTCCACCACGACGACGAGGTTCGGCGTGTTGGAACTCGCCCGGATCAGGCCCCAGCTGCCGTCTTGGAGCGTATAGCGCACGCCGTTGACCGTGTTCACGTCCACGATGCGTTGTCCGACGACGGTTTCGCCCTCTTCCTTGGCGGCTTGGATCTCGGCCACGATGCGTTCCACCACGCCGTACTTCTCCTCGTCGGCACAGGCCGGGCTCATGGTGGGCGAGCCGTAGGTCATGGGGAGATCGCGCCGCAGATCGCCCATGGTCTTGCCGGGACTGCGGTCGAGCATCTGCAATATGGCGACTGCGGAAACCAGGCCGCAATCATAGCCGCGCCCGATCGGGGCGTTGAAGAAATAGTGGCCCGATTTCTCGAACCCGACCAGCGCATTCAGCTCCTTGCTGCGGCGTTTAATGTAGCTGTGGCCGGTCTTGTAATAATCGGTCTTCGCCCCGTTTGCCTTTAGCACGGGATCGGTGTTGAACAGGCCGGTCGATTTGACGTCGGCAACAAATTGCGCGTTCGGGTGGAGCGCCGATAAATCGCGCGCGAGCATGACGCCGACCTTGTCGGCGAAAATCTCCTCGCCCTCATCGTCCACGACGCCGCATCGATCGCCGTCCCCGTCGAAGCCCAGCGCGACATCGGCCCCGTGCTCCAGCACCGCGTCGCGCATGGCGTGCAGCATCTTCATGGATTCGGGGTTCGGATTGTAGTTGGGGAAGGTGTGGTCGAGATCGCAGTCGACGGCGATCACCTCGGCGCCGATGCGCCGCAACGCTTCGGGCGCGAACGCTCCAGCCGTGCCGTTGCCGCAGGCAGCCACGACCTTGATCGGGCGCGATAGGGACACACCGTTCACGACATCATCCAGATAGGCGTCGCGCACCCCGTCCACATAGCCGTAGGACCCGCCGGGTCGCGCTTGGCTCTCTGCGTTCAGAACGATGGATTTCAAACGCGCCATCTCGTCGGGGCCGAAGGTCAGGGGCGGCTCGATCCCCATTTTCACGCCTGTCCAGCCATTGGAGTTATGCGAAGCGGTGACCATCGCCACCCCGGCGGCATTCAGATGGAACTGAGCGAAATAGGCCATCGGTGACAGAGCCAGCCCGATATCCATCACCTTGACCCCGGCGCTCATCAGCCCGTTGACGAGCGCCATCTTGATGGCCAAGCTGTAGTGCCGAAAGTCGTGACCGACTGCGATGACCGGGTCGACTCCGCGTTCATACATCAGCGTGCCTAGGCCTTCGCCCAAGGCGCGAACGCCGTAGAGATTCAACTCCGGGTCTTTCTCATGGCCCGGGATCCCGAACCACCAGCGCGCATCATATTCGCGGAAGCCCGTCGGCTTGACGAGCGGCCGCGTTTCGAAAGCGTAACTGTTGGGCGCGATCTGCGCCTGCGGTTTGCGGGCCATGTCTGGACGCTCCGGCAATGTGACGGCCCGGTCTTCCGGACGTGTGGGATGTGGTCGGCATCGATATGCCGGGACGGCCGCACCCATACAAACGCTTTCTCGCAGGCGTCCGACTAGGACGCTTGCACAAACCCATGGTTGGGAACATGGAGAGCGCGAACCGACGCCAAGCCTTACGGGTCCGCCCCATGACCAAAACCGCGCTCATCACCGGCATCACCGGACAGGACGGATCCTATCTGGCCGAGCTGCTGCTCGCCAAGGGTTACGTCGTGCACGGCATGAAGCGCCGGTCCTCGTCCTTCAATACGTCGCGGATCGATCATCTCTACCAGGATCCGCACGAAGCGGATCCGCGCTTCATCCTGCATTACGGCGATCTGACGGACTCGACCAATCTGATCCGCCTGGTCCAGGAAGTGCAGCCCGACGAGATCTACAATCTCGGCGCCCAGAGTCACGTCATGGTCAGTTTCGAGACGCCTGAATACACGGCCAATTCCGATGCGGTCGGAACGCTGCGCCTGCTCGAGGCGATCCGGATCCTCGGCCTGACGGAGAAGACGCGCTTCTATCAGGCGTCGACGTCGGAACTCTACGGCCATGTCCGGAACGTGCCGCAGAGCGAGACCACGCCCTTCTATCCGCGCAGCCCCTACGGCGCCGCGAAGCTCTACGCCTACTGGATCACGGTGAATTACCGCGAAGCCTACGGCATCCACGCCAGCAACGGCATCCTGTTCAATCATGAGAGTCCGCGCCGTGGCGAGACATTCGTGACCCGCAAGATCACCCGGGCCGTGGCCGCCATCCATCTGGGTCTGCAGGACACGCTCTATCTCGGCAATCTCGATGCCCGCCGCGATTGGGGCCATGCCCGCGACTACGTCGAAGGCATGTGGCGGGTCGTCCAGCACGAGACGGGCGACGATTTCGTCCTCGGCACGGGACAGATGCACAGCGTGCGTGAATTCGTCGAACGGGCCTTCTCCGAAGTCGGGCGCAGCGTGGTGTGGGGCGGCGAAGGCGTGAACGAGACCGGCCGCGACGCGGATAGCGGGCAGGTGCTGGTACGCATCGATCCCTCCTATTTCCGCCCGACCGAAGTGGAGCAGCTGCTCGCCGATCCGCGCAAGGCGCGCGACGTTCTCGGCTGGACGCATACGGTGCCTTTCGCCGATCTGGTGTCGGAAATGGTGGTCGAAGACCTGAAGGTCATGGCGTTGGAGGCGGCGGGTGAGTGAACCGACCGTCAGCCTGCCTTACGACCTGACGGGAAAACGCGTCTTCGTGACGGGCCATCGCGGCATGGTCGGCAGCGCGTTGCTGCGGCGACTGGAGCGCGAACCCGTTGCCGGGATCCTCACGGCTGGCCGCGACGAACTCGATCTGACCCGCCAAGCCGATGTCGAACGCTGGATGTCTGCAAACCGGCCCCATGCCGTCATCCATGCGGCCGGGCGCGTCGGCGGCATTCTGGCGAACAGCCGCTATCCGGCGGATTTCCTCTACGACAATCTGGCCATGGCACAGAACGTCATCGCTTCGGCTCATGCGGCGGGGGTGGAGAAGCTGCTCTTCCTCGGTTCATCCTGCATCTATCCCAAAATGGCGCCGCAGCCGATTGCGGAAGACGCTCTTCTGAGCGGCCCGTTGGAACCAACCAACGAAGCCTATGCCATCGCGAAGATCGCGGGTGTAAAGCTGTGCCAGGCCTACCGGGCGCAGCACGGCGCGGATTTCGTCTCCGCCATGCCGACCAACCTCTACGGCCCCGGCGACAATTTCGATCTTGAAAGCTCGCACGTCATTCCCGCCCTCATGCGCAAGGCACACGAGGCGAAGCTGTCCGGCGCTCCCAGCATGACCCTTTGGGGCAGCGGCACGCCGCGGCGCGAATTCCTGCACGTGGACGACTGCGCCGATGGCTGCGTTTTCATCCTCAAACGGATGAGCCGGGCTGCGCCGATCAATCTCGGGACAGGCGAGGACATCACCATCGAGGCGCTCGCCCGCGCGGTCATGCAGTCGGTCGGATTCGACGGAACGCTGACCAAGGATGCAAGCAAGCCGGACGGCACGCCGCGCAAGGTCATGGACGTCTCGACCTTGGCGAAAGCCGGCTGGACGGCGTCGATACCGTTGCAGCAAGGTCTGAAACGCACCTATGCGGACGCTTTCTCGCGGCAAGGCTAATGCCTTGTGAGCCGGCTTGGCGGCCTTTATGACGACGGCATCCGACCGAAGCCGCGCCGCCACATCCATCCACGAACGGACACGCTCACATGAGTCCAGCCCTGAACCATCCCCGCTTCAAGATCGGCGGCGCTCACCCTTTGGCCGTGATTGCGGGGCTGAATGTTCTCGAAGACATCGATCTGGCGCTCGACATCGGAACAGAGCTGAAATCCATCTGTGCGGAGCTGGGCCTGTCCTATGCCTTCAAGGCCAGCTTCGACAAGGCCAACCGGTCCTCGATAAAATCCTTCCGCGGCCCAGGGCTGGACGCGGGCTTGGAGATCTTGGCCAAGGTCAAGGCGGAACTGGACGTGCCGATCTGCACCGATCTGCACGCGCCCGAACAGGCCGTGGCCGTTGCGGCCGTGGCCGACATCGTGCAATTGCCCGCCTTTCTCTGCCGCCAGACCGACCTGGTCGTGGCCACGGCCGAAGCCGTCGGGACGGCGGGCGGCATCCTGCACGTCAAGAAGGCGCAGTTCCTCGCGCCATTGGATGTACACAACATCATCACGAAGGCGCGCGAGGCCGCTCCGGATCTGCCGATCGTCATGTGCGAACGCGGCAGCAGCTTCGGCTACAACAATCTCGTGGTCGACATGCTGGGCATCGGGCTCATGCAGTCGCTCGGCGTGCCGGTGACCATCGACGCGACCCATGCCGTGCAGCTGCCGGGGGCCGATCCGCGCACCCAGGGCGCATCCACGGGCGGACGGCGCGAGGGTGTGCCCGTCATTGCGCGCGCGGCCGTGGCGGCCGGGGCGGACGGGGTCTTCCTGGAATTTCACCGTGACCCGGATGCGGCGCTTTGCGACGGGCCGAGCTGCCTGCCGATCACGCTGGCGCGCGGCCTGATTACTCAGCTCAAAGCCCTGCGCGACTGCGTTTCCTCAACTCCGGCGCACCGATGAATTCCGCCTTATCCGCTACCAAAGCTCGCAAGCGTATTTAACGAAATCCGGAAGCCGATTTCCGTGTCGTTGACGATGATGTTTCTGGAATTCCGTTTCAGGAAATAGAGTTCGAGCAATGTGCAATCGTCTCGGTAGCTGAGCGTTGCGCGATGCGACCGCACGATGTTCTCGCTCAGATCGACATTGGTATAATAGCCGACAGACCAGTTCTTGACAGGGCCGACGATCACGTTGCTGGTGAGGAATTCCCCCGGCGCCCTGCCATTGAGCAATGTCTGAGGCAGATCGTCCAATCGGTAGTATTTGGCGCGAAGGCGCAGATATTCGGTGTTCACGGACAGGGACGAATCGATACGCGAGAACGTGTCGCGTTCGGGGTCGAACCGGACCAGAGTGCTGCCGACCAGATAGCGCGACAGGTCGACTTTGACCTCCGCGACATATTCGGACGATGTCCCGGACAGTCCCGAAGACAGGCCGAAACGGTTCTCGACGCCGTCGGAGAAGCTGCGGCCGGCGAACAAGGAGACTTCGCTGTCCCGGTTCCACATGTCCCATTGCGCGGCGACTTTCGTGCCCACATCCAGACGGCGTCCTTCTTCGAAAAAGTCGAAGCCGTCCGCCTTGTTGGGCTCGAACAGAAGCTCGGCATCGAGATTGGGCGTCGCCCCTTCCTCGATCGCCGACAGACCGGTCTGCGCGTCGATGAACCGATCAAGCTTGGCGTCTCCGAAGCTCTCCGTGAATTGCACGCGCGGTTCGATGACAAGGTCCACACCTTCCCCGTGACGTATGAAAGGGTAGCGCACATCGACGCCAGCCTGTCCGATTGGCCGACTGAAGTCGATCTTCGTGTCTGTTGGCGTCGTGATGTCGTACTGGTCGAACCGGGCCCAGGCAAACGGCTTGACCTCCAGTCCCATCGGCGCGATCCAGGTTTTGGAATAGTCCGCTCCCAGCGTAACGCGGCCGTAATCGTTTCCGGTCTCGCGATGCGCGTAGTTCATATCCCCGTAAAGGCGCAGTCGTCCGCCGACCAGCGGATCTTCGACGAAATACTCTCCTTCGACCTTGGGCCCGATGATGGGCAGGAAGCCATCATCCCTACGGGACGCGACGATCAGGTTGGTTTCCTGGTTTCGCAGGAATGCGTCGAAAAGACCCTGGAATGCCGCAACGGTGCCGGAAATGCGGTAATTGTCGCCTTGCGCGGCGATGAAGGCCTGCGACGTGTTGCTTCTGACGACATTCTGGAAGAGTCCGCTGGACTTGAACCGCGATGTCAGCCCGTAGCGCTCCCTGTAATTGTCGTCACTTTGAAGCATGACCGTATAGCCGTAGCTTAGCTCGGTCGATGGCCTGAAATACCCGTCTGCAAAGAAATGGCTGGAAAGCTCGGGGCCTTGCTCTACCTGGGATGGATCGCGAAACAGCGCGGGATTATCCAATGCGCGACCTTCGTCGTCAAAAGCGGTCTCATAGGTGATCGAACCGTCGAAACGCAGATCGCCCGTATGGAACTTGCGGCGCGCTTTCACGCCCAGCAACGGATTGACCTTGGAATAGATGCGCGGCGTGATCGTGGCTTCGGAATATTCGTCGATCGCCCAGTAATAGGGTTGGGCGTAGCTGATGCCGCGGCTGTCGGAAATGCTGGGCATCGGGAAGAGGAAACCCGAAGCGCGGTCCTTGGTCGGATCCGGGTGCGACAGATAGGGCGTATAGAAAACCGGCAGGCCGAAAACCTCTATGACGGCATCCTTGTAACGGATGCTCCGGGACTCCTCGTCCTGGACCACGCGGCGGGCCCGGATGCGCCACGTCGGTTTCTTGACGTCGCCGTCGCTGTTCTCGCACAATTCGCACGCCGTGTAGGTGACGTTGTAGAGCTCGAACTCGCCCGACTCGCCCCGCGTGACCAGACGGGCGGCGGTCGTCGGACCGGTGGCCAGGCGGGCTTGGTAGTTGGCCGCCGTCCCGGTCTCCAACCGGTCGGACAGTTCGACCTTGTCGGAATATTGCACATTGCCTTGGCCGTCGATGATGACGACGTCGCCGGTCGCCACGACGACGCCCGTGTCGAGATTGTAATCGACGCGACTCGCGCGCAGGGTCCGGTCCTCATAGCGGCCTTCGACTTCGCCGATCGCCGTGATCACGCGGCTGGCTTCGTCGTTCACGACCTCGTCGGCTTCCAGATAGATCAGATCGGGATCCTGGAACGGGCTGTCGGGGTCGATCGTCGCGACGCGCGGCGCGGCTGCATCCGGAACGTCGGGTTGTGCCCATGCCGTGCCGGATACGCCGATCCACAGCAGCGACGCCAGAGAGACGCGGCCGGCCAAGGACGCACAGGCAGTTCTGAATGGCCCAGGACACGACATGTTCGCTCTGACAATCCCCTTTCGAATGACGGCTTCCCTATGGAGACCGGCATGCAGATTCCGTGCACTTAGACCGACTTCCCAACCGGGTCCACGCCGGGCTTCGCAAAAATCCGTAATGTTGAGGGTGACGGCGAAGATGTGAGGGGGCAGCCGCCTTTATCCGGCACTTTTTGCGGCGCCGCTCATTGCACCGTCCGCCCATCCCGTTTCCAGGACGCCCGACATGCCTTTCGATCTCGACAGACAGACTTTGCGCGACGCGTTCCGCCTCGGAATGCAATCCGCCGTCGCTGCGGTCGCCTGCTACACGATCATCCAGATGATCGGCTCGGACGAAGCTTTCGTCGCGGTCCTGTCGGCCGTCCTCATCGTGCAACCCAGTATCGGTCGGACCATCTCGGCAGGTTGGGAACGTCTGCTCGCGACCTTGGTGGGCAGCGGCATCGGTCTGGCCTGTCTGTTCCTGCTTCCCGGCGGTTACGGCGTCGGCATCGCGCTCGCCGTCGTGATGTTCACCATGAACTTCGTGGCGGGTTTCCGGTCCAACTGGCGTTACGGCGTGGTCGCCGCCGTCGCGCTGGCGCTGGCGGACACGTCCGGCGATGTCGATGTCGCCCAAGCGCGCGCCGTCGCGATCGGCATCGGCATCGCGGTCGGCATCGCCGTGAGCCTGATCGTCTGGCCCGAAAGCGCCGTCAAGCGCGGACGCCGCCATCGCCGTAATGCGCTGGACGCCGTGGCCAAACGCTACGCGGCCGCCCTGCGCGACGAAAAGGACGGTGACGGCGCGGATGCGGCACGCCGCGCGTTCCACGGCGCACTGTCTTCGGGGCGGGAGGTGATAGGCAAGGCCAAGACATCGGATCCGAAAGGCCTGCACAGCACTTTCGACGCGTTGGAGGAGCTCTACAATTCGGTCATCCTGATCGACCGGGTGGACAGCCCGCTTTCCTACTTCGACGAGGCCGCGATCGACCGGTCCGATCTGGTCGATGCCGGACAGGCCGCGATCCGGGCGCTGACCGACGACGGTGCGGATGAACAAGCAGGGATGGAAGACTTTTCGCAAGCCGTGGATGCGGTCGAAGAAGGTTTGAAAGGCCGGGACATCCAGGACGATTCGACCCAGCATGCCGGATCGGTCGTCTTCGGCCTGCGCGAAATGGAGCGCTGCATGAAGGATTTCCACATGCGGGAGCGCAAGCGCGACAAAGGCGGCAAGCTCGCGCAAGCCTTGCCGGGATTGGGCTGACGGACGCCCCATCCATGTGACGCCCGTCACGGCCGGGTTGGGCGGCATTCGCAATCATGACCGGACCCGCCCATCGTTCGTCATTCGGACGCAAGGCCAGACGGAGCCGGTCCATGAAAGCGTTTTCCATCGCCAAGCCCAGCAAGGAAAAGCTGTTCTGGGGCTGGATCGCCTACCAGACCGTCAAGGGCTTGATGACGACGACCTTCATCTGGATCCCGCTCTGGATGGCTTGGCGGACGGGTCTGCCCGGGCTTTAGGCCGCCGCTTTAGCCCGAACTCCTCCATCAGGCCTGATCCCGACTAAGACCAAAGTCTGTCTTCCTTCTCCCGTGCCTTCGCGGCACAGCAAGTCGCTGAGCCCGACCAACAGGGCCGTGCAATGAGACGGGGGAGAACGGCCATGGCCGAAATCGATGTGACACACGAACCGGGCGAGGCGGCGAAAGCTGCCTATTGGCGCTCGGCCAAGCGGCTGACCTTGGGGCTTCTATGCGTCTGGTTCGCCGCTTCCTATGGTGCGGGCATATTGTTCCGAGAGGCGTTGGACAGTTTCTCGATCGGCGGCGCCCCGCTCGGCTTCTGGTTCGCCCAGAACGGAGCCATCTACATCTTCCTGCTGCTGATCGTGATCTACTGCATTCAGATGACCCGGCTGGAGCGCCGCTACGGGCTGGGAGGCTAGAGCGATGGATCAGACCTTCTGGACCTACTTCTTCGTCATCCTGACCTTCGGGCTCTATATCGGCATCGCCATCTGGGCGAAGGCCGGGTCGACCGAAGACTTCTACGTGGCGGGCCACGACATCCATCCGGCGCTCAACGGCATGGCCACGGGCGCGGACTGGATGAGTGCGGCGTCCTTCCTCTCCATGGCGGGGCTCATCGCCTTTCTCGGCTATGGCGGCTCGGTCTATCTGATGGGCTGGACGGGCGGCTACGTTCTGCTGGCGCTGCTGCTCGCGCCCTTCATGCGCGAATTCGGCAAGTTCACCGTGCCGGATTTCGTCGGCGACCGGTACTATTCCAAGGTCGCGCGGGTCATCGCCGTGATCTGCGCATTGATGGTGTCGTTCACCTATATCGCCGGACAGATGAAGGGCGTCGGCGTGGCGTTCTCAAGCTTCCTCGGCGTGAACTTCAATGTCGGCATCTTCATCGGCTCGGCCATCGTGTTCTTCTACGCGGTGCTGGGTGGCATGAAAGGCATCACCTATACGCAAGTGGCGCAATATGTCGTTCTGATCTTCGCTTATACGGTCCCGGCCATCTTCATCAGCCTGGCCATCACGGGCAATTTCATCCCGCAGCTCGGTTTCATCGGCAATGCGGCGGGGACGGACACGCCGATGCTGGAGAAGCTGAACACGCTCGTCACGGATCTCGGCTTCACCGAATATACCGGAACGACCAAGGCCAAGATCGACGTGTTCTGCATCACGGCGGCGCTGATGTTCGGCACGGCCGGACTGCCGCATGTCATCATCCGCTTCTTTACCGTCAGTTCAGCCCGGGCCGCGAGGAAATCCGCCGGATGGGCGCTGATGTTTATCGCATTGCTCTACACGGTCGCGCCGGCGGTCGGGGCGTTTGCGCGGATCAATTTCATCGAGACGGTCAACGAGGCGACCTACATTTCTGACGACGAGAACTACGACGCCCGTTCCGCCGAAATCCTCGCAGAGGGCGGCAAGCCGGTGCCGGAATGGTACAAAACGTGGGAAACCACGGGCCTGCTCGCCTATGACGATCTGAACGGTGACGGCGTCATGCAATATCGCGGTCCCGCAGCCCCCGACGGCGTCGCCAACGAGGTCGTGCCGAACAACGACATCTTCGTGCTGGCCAATCCGCAGATCGCCAACCTGCCCGGCTGGGTGATCGGTCTGGTCGTGGCGGGCGGTCTCGCCGCCGCGCTCTCGACGGCGGCGGGCTTGCTGATGGTGATCAGTTCAGCGGTCTCGCATGATCTCATGAAGCGGACTTTCACGCCGAACATGTCGGAGAAGCAGGAGATGTTCGCCGCCCGGACGGCTGCCGCCGTGGCAGTGGTCGCCTCGGCCACGCTGGGAGCCTTCGCGTCCAGCCTGCCCTTCGTCGCGCAGGTCGTGGCGTTCGCCTTCGGGCTGGCGGCCGCGTCGCTGTTCCCCGTGATCTTCCTGGGCATCTTCTGGAAGCGCATGAACAAGGAAGGCGCGATCTCTGCCATGCTGGTAGGTCTGATCACGACCTTCAGCTACATCTACTACTTCAAGTTCGTGAATGAGGATCCGTCGCTCTGGCTCTTTGGGGTCTCGCCGGAAGGTATAGGCTTCGTGTTCATGTGGCTGTCGCTGGTGGTCGGAATCGGTGTGTCCCTCGTCACCGCGCCGCCGCCGCAGGACATCCAGGATCTGGTTGCGGATATCCGCATCCCCGGAACGCGACGTCCGCACGGCATCGCGGACGTAGGCATGACCCCCGACATGCCGGGTCTGGTGCCGGACTCAGCGGAGTAGATCTGAAATACGTCAAAACAGAAGCCGCCCGTCGAGGCGGCTTTTTTAGACCAATGTCTAAGAAAGCCCGCATTTATAGTTGTTGCTTCAAACACACCAAATGGTAGATTTGGTGTATCGCAAAATAGGAGGAAAAAATGCGAGAACTCAAAACCGAAGAAATGAGAGACGTCTCAGGAGGTTTCCTAATCTTATTGGCGATTCTGATGCCGGGCGAGGTGACAGATGATGGAACAGGATATTACGACAATGAGCACAATGTGCCCTTCTGCGCCTAAACTGTATGAAAAAGTGAAAGTTCGCTTTGTCGAAGCCGCCCTTCTGGGCGGCTTTTTTTGTTCTAGCGGAACAGGAAGCGTTTCGCGCCGTCCGCTTCTAAGGGCGACCAGCTCTCGGGATGGACCGTCAAGGGTACCGGGGCGGCGTCGATCTGGATCGGCTGCTCCGGCAACATGGTCGCCACGATGGGCGCGCGAGGTCCGGCCTCGGCCGCCCGTGCAGCCTCGAAAGCGGCTTGCAGCATGTGGTCCTCGTTCATGACGCTGCCGCGCGCCTGGCTGATGCGCAGCATTTGGATCTCCAGCTTCAGGCGCTCGACCTCCAGATTGTACAGCTTGGTGCAGTCGATGCGCTTGGGCTTGCGGCCCAGCGGTATCGTGATGCGCCCGTATAAAGCCGCCGCATCGCGCGCATAGACGTCGTTGGTGCCGATCACCCCGGCGTCGAACACGGGACCGCTCGTGCTGACCGAGGATTGGCAGGAGATGCCGCCCGCGCCGCGCACGCTGTCCTGACCTGTGGCGCGCGGCACGGCGGGCAGGTTGAAACCCTGCTGATTATAGGCGCTGAGATTGGACGGGATCAGGATCGCGCGGGTGTCGGCTTCCGCCGGAACCTGACGGGCCAGAACCGGCGCGGCCGGTCCCGTCGCCGCGAGCGCTGCGATCAGCGCGACCGAAAGGCGGAGACCTTGCCGCATACTTCCCCCTTATAGGATGCGCCGACCCCCGCGATACGGGGTTGCATGGCGTGACAGACATAGACGATCCGCGTGCGTTTGCCGGGTTCGAAATCGACCAGCACGCCGATGCGGCGTTTCTGGCCGGGCCCCAGAACGAAGTCGTCGGCCGTCAGGGCGACGCGCAATATAGGCAGCATCGCCGTATCGCGCACGATGATCCGGCTGCGCTGTGGTTGCGCGTAGGGATTGCTCACATCGACTCCGATCTTGAAGACGTCGGTGTCCGCCGGAACGACCTGCTTCATGGGTGTCAACGCTTGTGCCGAAGCCGTCATCGGAAAGGCCGCGAGCAGCGCGGCCGTGACGATCCAGAATGGAGAGCGATACGTCATGGCGTGATGCAGCGAACCGTCGGGCTCAGCGTGTAATTGCCGACCGGATAGAGCGTATCGCTGCGCGCGGCCTCGACATTCAGCGTCATGGCCGTGACACCCGGAAGAAGCGTCGTGGCGACCGCGCCGTCGGCCATTGTTCCCATCGTCACACCGGTCAGTGTGTATTCTGTGGAGAAGAGGCTGCCCGTATCGGCCCCACTGGGGGCGACGGTGAAAGCGCTGGGATTGACGATCTGGATCTGAGAACCGGTGATGTTGGTCGTGATCTCGGCCACGCCGCTGACGCCGCCGATTTCCTTGCTCGACATCTTCAGATGGTCGGCCGAAACACCGAGCTGGCCGCTGGTCATGACGTTGATGACACAGCTGGCCGTGATCTCGCCCGTGAAACTCATGGCCTGGTCGATCGTGTCGGCCCGGCCGGTTCCGGGCCGAAGCAACATGACTCCAAGAATGGCGCCTACAATGACGGCTTTCGGCCCGTATGTCATCCTATCCCCCTTCAACCCCGACAAACATTCGAACCGAATAAAAAGGCAGAAAATTGCAAATCGGTTAATATGGTTTAAAACCATCTATTGCCCTTTCAGGTTGTGGTTCGTCCGGAGCCTGCTTGCCAGTCATCCGGCCTCGGCCTAACCTTCTTTTCGGGAGGGAAGAGATGCCGCTCTGGTTGGTATTCGCCGTCACGGCCATCTATGTCGCCGGTCTGTTCGCCATCGCCTGGACAGCGGACCGGCGCGCCGTCAGGACGAAGGATGTCTCCGGATGGCGTTCGGGCATCGGCTACGGGCTCGCCCTGAGTGTCTACTGCACTTCCTGGACCTATTTCGGCGCGGTCGGCACGGCGGCGTCTGCCGGAATGGACTATGTCTGGATCCTGCTCGGCCCGGCCTTCGTTTTGCTGTTCTGGTCCGGCCTGATCGGGCGCATCGGCGACATCACCCAGCGCGAGAGCATCTCGACCCTCTCGGATTTCCTGGCCGCACGCTACGGCAAGAGCCGCGGCGTCGCGGCGCTGGCCACGCTCTGCGCCGTCACGGGCAGCCTGCCCTATATCGCCTTGCAACTGAAATCGGTGGGGCTCAGCCTCGCCACGCTGGTCGGCGCGCCTGCGCGCGACGCCAATGGGCTGGTGCTCGGCACGGCGCTGGCCATGTCGGCCTTCGCCATCCTGTTCGGCGCGCGCGCGTCTGACGCGACCCGCCGCAATCCCGGTTTGATGCGCGTGCTGCAATTCGAGGCCTTGGTGAAGCTCGCCGCGCTGATAGCGGTCTGCCTTCTTTCCTTGAGCCTGATCCGGGAAAACGGCGTCGATCTGGCTCAAGCCGTGCGGGATCTGACGGGGCGCAGTAGTGACGGACTCCGCCCCACCGCGATCCTGCTTTTGTCCATGGCGGCCATTTTCTGCCTGCCCCGCCAGTTTCATGTCGCCATGATCGAACGCACGCACCGCCGCGACGTCTCATGGGCGCGCTGGCTTTTCCCTCTCTACCTGCTGGCGACGAGCCTGGTCGTCATCCCCATCACCGTGGCGGGGCTGGCGGTCCTGCCAGGGAGCGTATCGCCGGATCTGTTCGTGCTGGAACTCCCGCTTGCAGTGGGTTCCGAAACGCTGGGCCTGTTCGTCTTCCTCGGCGGATTCTCGGCGGCGACAGGCATGGTGATCGTCGCGACCATCACCCTGTCGGCCATGGTGACGAACGATTTGATCGTGCCCAACCTGCTGGATGGACGGTTCGGACCGGGCAAGGCGGGCCGCGTCGCCCTGCTGCGAATCCGGCGCGGCGTCATCATCGGGCTGTTGCTGTTGGCCTACGGTTTCTACCGCATGGGCGGGGACAGCGCCGCGCTGGCGCAGACTGGCCTGCTATCCTTTGCGGCGGCCGCGCAGTTCGGTCCGGCCCTGATCGGCGCGGTGATCTGGCGCCGCGCCAACCGGAAGGGCGCGCTGGCGGGGTTGGGCGCGGGCTTCGCGGTGTGGGCTTATACGCTGCTGCTGCCCGGCCTGTTCGGCCCGGACGTCATGGCGGACGTCGTCTCCGGATGGCTCCAGCCTCATGCGCTGCTGGGCCAGGATTTCGGCGATCCTCTGGCGCATGGCACGATCTGGAGCCTCGGCGTCAACATGCTGCTTTTTGTCCTGCTGTCGCTCAGTGCGTCGGAACGCCTGCGCGACCGGGTGCAGGGCGCGGTCTTCACCGCCAGGGCGGAGCCGCGGCAGGCGCCGCAAGGCCGCCTGCCGGCACAGAGCGCGTCGATGTCGCCGGACGGGCTGTCCGCCCTGGCTGCGCGCTTTCTCGACCGCACGGCCGTACGACATGCGTTCGAGAGGTTCGCCGCACAGACGCCCGGCATAGCCGTAATCGGCAACGGATCGGCGGACTGGCGGCTGGTGCAGTTCACCGAAAAGCTCCTCGCCCGCGCGATCGGGGCGTCGTCCGCGCGGGTCATCATGGCGTCCGCCGTGTCCGACCTGGACATGAACCTGGACGATGTCATCACCCTGTTCGACCAGCGTGCTCCGGCGGAGCGCTTCGACGACCATCTCCTGCAGTCGACGCTGGAAACGATCCCGCAGGGCCTGTCCGTCGTGGACAGCCAGCAACGCCTCGTCGCCTGGAACGGCGCCTATGCCGACATCTTCGATTATCCGAAGGAACTGCTGCAACGTGGCCGCCCCGTGGCGGATCTGATCGAGCACAATATTGGCGAAGGCTGGATCACGGGCGGCGACCCGCGCGACCAGGCCCGGCGGCGCGTGGCGCATATGCGCGCCGGACGGCCCCATATCTATGAGCGCGCCAATCCGGACGGGCGGACCTTCCGCATCGAAGGCAGCCCGACGCCCGGCGGCGGCTATGTCACCACTTTCACCGACATCACCCGGGACCGGCAACGCGAAGAAGCCTTGCGCGACGCCAACGACCGGCTGGAGCAGCGCGTCGCGGACCGTACGCAGGCGCTCGAAGATATGGCGGAAACGCTGCGACGCGCGCGCGAGGATGCGGATGCCGCCAATGCATCCAAGACACGATTCCTCGCCGCCGCCAGCCACGATCTGCTGCAACCGCTCAATGCGGCGCGCCTGTTCGTCGGCGCGGTCGATCCGGACGCGCCCGACACCGCGCTGCTGGGCAAGGCCGATCAGGCGATCGCGTCCGCCGACATGCTGCTCAAGGGATTGCTCGACATTTCCCGGCTCGACCATGCGACCGTGCAGCTCAAGGAAACCGGGATCGCGCTCGGCGCCCTGTTCGCCGACCTGGTCGATGAGGCCGCACCGATGGCGGCGCAGGCCGGCCTGTCGCTGCGCCACGTGCCGACCCGGCTCGCAGTCCGTGCCGACGCCGATTTCCTGCAATCCGTGCTGCGCAACCTGCTCTCCAATGCGCGTCGCTACACACGCGAAGGCGGCGTGTTGATCGGCGCGCGGCGGGACGGTCCCGACCATGTCCGGGTGGAAGTCTGGGATACGGGTCCGGGCATCGCGCCGGAGCGTCGCGAAGCCGTGTTCGAAGAATTCGAACGCGATGCGGCACTGGACAATCTCGGCGCGCGTGGGGGCGGACTGGGCCTGCCCGTCGCGCGCCGCATGGCCCGGCTGATGGGAACGGACGTCGTGCTGCGGTCCGTCGTCGGGCACGGCAGCGTGTTTTCCATCCGCCTGCCGCGCATCGCCGGTGCGCCGAGCATGAACTCCCGCGACAGTGTGGAGGCGACGACCGCGCCAGCCGTGCTGTCGGGCCGGACGATCTGGATCGTCGATGACGAACTGCCGGTGCGCGAAGGCATGGAAGCCCTGTTGGCGCGGTGGTCGGCAACGGTGCGAAGCTTCGCCGGTCCGGACGACCTACCTGCGGAACTGTCGGATGTTCCCGACACGGTGCTGGTGGATTACGATCTGGGCAACAACGGCGACGGGTTGGACGTCATCGCGGATCTGCGCGCGCGCTTGCCCGCGTCGACGCGCTACGCACTCGTCTCCGCCGTGCAGGACGCCGACGTTCTGGCGCGAGCCGCGCGGATGGATGTGCCGCTCCTGCCCAAGCCGGTCGATCCGGACCGATTGGCCCGTTGGCTCGGCGAGACGCGCTAGGCTTTCAGCGCCGCGTTCAGTACAAGCAGCGCCTGTGTGCGGTTGTTCACGCCGAGCTTGCGGAAGATCGCCGTCATATGCGCCTTCACCGTCGCTTCGGAGATGCCCATCTCGAAAGCGATCTGCTTGTTGAGCAATCCTTCCGCCAGAAAGCCGGTCACGCGACGCTGCGCCGGGGTGAGGGTGGTCAGGCGCTGGGCCGGACTATCCTCCGCGCGTTCAGGCGTGAGGGCTTCCGGAAAGGCCTCGCCGCCTTCCAGTACGGTCCGGACGGCCGCCGCGATCGCCTCGCCCGGTTCGTTCTTGGTCAGGAACCCCTTCGCGCCGAGCGCCCGGGCCCGGGCGATGAGCGAGGGGTCGTCATGGCTGGATACGATCATGACCGGCAGGTCCGGGACAGTGCCCTGCAGTCGCGACAATCCTTCCAGCCCGCTGGCATCGCCCAGTTCCAGATCGAGCAGGACGAGATCGGGTCGCCCGTCCGCGATCAGGGGCAGGCCTTCGGACAGGGTCGAGGCGGTCCGCACCGTGTCGAAACCCGCGCGGGCGAGATTGGCGCAAAGCGCGTCGCGCACCAGCGGATGATCGTCGATCACGAGCAGGGTCGCATCGCCGGGTCCGTCCTGCCGCTCCGCTTCGCCCATTTTCCTCTCTCCTTTCGAGCCTCTCTCCTTATGCGACCAAGGTCGTAACACCTATGGCTAATAGCCGGGTGGCGCCGTCCCCTCCAGTAATCGTTGCAAACCGCCCTCGCCGGCCTGGCCGGAAGAAGGAACGCGGACAAGATATGGGGAGATACACATGACCGCATTGCGTCGCACGGGCTGCGCCCTGTTCGTTCTCATGGTCGCCAGCCCGGCCTTCGGGCAGAGCCCGACCGCCGATCTGGAGGCGCGGATCGCGCAACTGGAGCTGAGGCTGGCCGAGGTCAGGACGGAGCTGCAAGAGGTCCGGGACATCGCCGACGAGATGCCGGTCCTGTTGCAATCGCGCATTGCAGCCATTCCGCCCGAGGACAAGGGCAGCCAGACCACGCCCAAAAGCGAAGGGTTCACATTGGGCGAAACGACATTCAAGATTGGCGGGTTCGTCGATCTGGATGCGCATGTGACGCGCTTCACCGACGGATCGGTCGGATCCGGATCGATCGCGCGCGACTTCTACATTCCCAGTGTCACGCCGGTCGGCGCCGGAGACGGCACGACGGTCACCGACCTGACGGCGCAGGCGTCGCGTCTGTCCTTTTCCGCCGAACGCGGGACGGACGAAGACCGGGCACTGGGTTTCATCGAGATGGACTTCCTCGGATCGCTGCAGGGCAATGAGCGGGTGTCCAACTCCTACGCGCTGCGCCTGCGCCGGGCCTTTCTCGATTATAAGGGCCTGCGCGTCGGTCAGGACTGGACGACCTTTCAGAACACGTCGGCCATCCCGGAAAGCGCGAGCTTCCTCGTCCTGTCGGACGGGATGAGCTTCATCCGCCAGCCCATGATCCGCTACACGACAGGGAACTTCCAGCTGGCCCTGGAATCCGGCAACGCCACTCTCACGCCCGCCATGGGACTGGGACGGATCGAGGCGGACGGCAACCTGATTCCGGACGTGATCGCCCGGTACGACTGGGCCGGCGATTTCGGCAATATCTCCCTGTCCGGCATCGGACGCCAATTGCGTCTGGAAACGGGCGCGCTGGATGAAAGCACGTTCGGCTTCGGGCTCAGTGCATCGGGCCGCATCAAGATCGGCGCGCGCGACGACATCCGCTTCAACGCGGTCGCGGGCGAAGGGATGGGCCGCTATGTCGGGCTGAACGCGATCAACAGCGCGGCGCTCGACCCGGCCACGGGCGAACTGGAAGCGATCCCGTCCTATGGCGGGCTGGTCGCCTGGCGCCATCCGATGGGCGAGACGACGCGGTTCAATCTCGGCTATTCCGCCCTGTTCGCCGACAACCCCGATTTCCTGACCACGCTGAACCCGGCGACGACCCAGTCCGTCCAGTCCGCCTATGCCGCGCTGCTATGGGACATCGCGCCCAAGGTGACGGTCGGCGTCGAGGGCCTTTGGGGTATCAGGACGTTAGAGAACGAGACCAGCGGCGCGGTTCGGCGCTTTACCTTCTCGACGAAATACGGCTTCTAGGAAGGCACGCACGTGAACGACATGGCAGAGGCACCCGACATGAGCACATCGACACCGGCCTATCCGGCCCCGCAGGACTTCGCGCGCGCAAGCAACCTCACGCCGGAGGGTTATCGCTCGCTCTACGAACGATCCGTCACCGACCGGGAGGGTTTCTTCCGCGAACAGGCGGACCGCGTGAAATGGATGGAACAGCCAAGCCATGTCTGCGACTGGTCCTTCACCGCGCCGGTCAAGATCGAATGGTACCGCGACGGCGTGCTCAACGTGACCGAAAGCTGCCTCGACCGCCATCTTAAGACGCGCGGCGACAAGACGGCGATCCTGTTCGAGGGCGACGAACCGGGCGAGTCGAAGTCCTTAACATACCGCGAAGTCCATGCCGAAGTCTGCCGCTTCGCCAATGTATTGAAAGCGAACGGGGCGAAAAAAGGCGACCGCATCACCCTCTACATGCCGATGATTCCGGAAGCCGCTTTCGCCATGCTGGCCTGTGCGCGCATCGGGGCGGTCCATTCGGTCGTGTTCGGCGGTTTCTCGCCCGACGCGCTGGCCGGGCGGATCGTCGATTGCGACAGCCATGTGCTCATCACGGCGGACGAAGGCGTGCGCGGCGGACGCACCGTTCCGCTGAAGGTCAATGCCGACGCGGCTTGCGACATTGCCGCCAAGGCGGGCGTTCCGGTAAAGACCCAGATCGTCGTACGGCGCACAGACGCCGATATAGGCTGGACCGAAGGCCGGGACGTCTGGCTGCATGAGGCGATGGCGAACGTGCCGGACGATTGTCCGGCCGAACCGATGAGCGCCGAAGACCCGCTCTTCATTCTCTACACATCCGGTTCGACGGGACAGCCCAAGGGCGTGCTGCACACTTGCGGCGGATATCTGGTCTGGGCTTCGCTGACCCACGACTATGTGTTCGATCTGAAGGAGGACGACGTCTATTGGTGCACGGCCGATGTCGGCTGGGTCACGGGCCATACCTATATCGTCTACGGACCGCTGGCCAACGGCGCGACGACCGTCATGTTCGAAGGCACGCCGACCTATCCGGACGCGTCGCGCTTCTGGCAGGTCTGCGACGATCACCAGGTCTCGCTGTTCTACACCGCTCCTACGGCGATCCGTGCGCTGATGCGCGACGGCGACGGCCCCGTCCGGGCCACGGACCGCTCGTCGCTGCGAGTGCTGGGCACGGTCGGCGAGCCGATCAACCCCGAAGCATGGGAATGGTATTTCCACACGGTCGGCGAGGGGCGCTGTCCCATCGTCGATACCTGGTGGCAAACGGAAACCGGCGGGGCGATGATCGTGCCGCTGCCCGGCACGGTGGACATGAAACCGGGGGCCGGGACGTTTCCCATGTTCGGGATCGAACCGCAGCTGTTGGATGCCGAAGGGCAGGTTCTGCACGGCGCAACGGAAGGCAACCTCGTCATCACCGCCTCCTGGCCGGGCCAGATGCGCACCGTCTATGGCGACCACGCCCGCTTCGAGCAGACCTACTTCTCGACCTATCCCGGCACCTATTTCACGGGCGACGGCGCGCGCCGGGACGCCGACGGCACGATCTGGATCACCGGACGCGTGGACGACGTCATCAACGTGTCGGGCCACCGCATGGGCACGGCCGAGGTCGAGGCCGCGCTGGGAAGCCATCCGGCCGTCGCGGAGAGCGCGGTCGTCGGCTACCCCCACGACATCAAGGGCCAGGGCATCTACGCCTATGTCACCACGACGTCCGGTGCGGAAGAAAGCGACGAACTCAAGCGCGATCTGGTCAAGCATGTGCGAAAGGAAATCGGACCGATCGCGTCGCCGGACCTGATCCAGTTCACGCCCCGGACCGATGGCGGCCTGCCCAAGACGCGGTCGGGCAAGATCATGCGCAGAATTCTCAGGAAGATCGCCGCCAACGAATTCGACCGGCTGGGCGACACCAGCACGCTGGCCGAACCCGCCGTGGTGGACAAGCTGATCGACGGACGCGTGAACCGGTAAAAAGGCCGCGAAAACGGCACAGCAGGCTAGTCCGCGTCAGCCTGTCGTGACCGATTTCTACAATCTGAGATATTAAACCATTTTGAAAAGAGCCTGTTAACTATTCGGTGACACCAAGCGAAGTTCAAGAACGGGTAAACGCGGGGGGCAGCCGCGACCGTGGGGTGGAGCGGAGAATCAGACCGGATGGCTGACGTAAAAACTGTGGAGCTGGATGCCACTGGCCTGGTTCCCTTGTTCACGGATTTGATGCAATCGGTCACGGACGGCAGTCTGTCCGGATTGGTCATCGACACCGCTCATCACCGCGATTTCGGCACGCTGGACCTGCAAGCGCTGATCCAGATCGAAAGGCTTGCCCGCAGCAACGATATCGGTGTCGCCGTCGACGGTCTGAGCCCGGCTCAGCAGGCGATCCTCGGCGAACGGTTTACCAAATCCTCACTCAGCGATGCGGAAGTGTCATGACCATCAAAGTCCTAGCCATCGACGATTCACGAACGATCCGGTCGTTAATGAACGCGACCCTCACCGATGCGGGCTTCGATTCCTGCATTGCCGAGGACGGCGTGGACGGCCTGGCCAAAATGGAAGATTTTGCGCCCGACGTCATCATCACCGATCTGAACATGCCCAATCTCGACGGGTTCGGCGTCATCGACGGGGTGCGTAACCATCCGGTCCACGGCAGCTGTCCGGTTCTCGTGCTGACCACCGAGAGCTCGACGGAACTCAAGACGCGGGCACGGGATGCCGGCGCGACGGGCTGGATCGTCAAGCCGTTCGACCGGGACAGGCTCGTCGGTGCCATAAACCGGGTTGCGGGGTGATCTGATGGAGTTGGGGGACGAAATCAGGGACATCTTCTTCCTGGAATGCGCGGACTTGCTAGCCGAATTGAACGGCAAGCTTGCGGACATTCAAGGCGGGGCAAGCGATGTCGAGGATCTGAACGCGGTCTTCCGTGCGGTCCATTCCATCAAGGGCGGGGCGGGATCGTTCGACTTGCCCGACCTCGTCGGCTTCGCCCACATCTTCGAAAACGTGCTGGACCTTCTGCGGTCCGGCAAGGCGGAGATCGACGACGAGGTTACGGAACTGCTGCTGCAATCGGCGGATATTCTGACTGACCTCGTGGAATGGTCGCAAAGCGGCACCGAGATCGATCCCGACAGCTACAAACCCACGCTGAGTGCGCTGGAAGCCTATGAGAGCAGCAAGAAAAGCGATGACGATGCGGACGCGGAGATCGAAGACTTCGTCTTCGCTCCCATGGCCTTGGATATTGGCGGGCCAGGTCCGATCGATCTTCCGGATCTCGGCTTGCCCTTGGAACCAACGCCGACGGCGGGCCTGACTTTGAAATTCGCGCCGAGTGCGGCGCTCTACAAGGCGGGGCTGAACGCGTTCCGGCTGTTGGAAGACCTGATGGAGGCGGGGGCGCAGGATCTGCAGCTCCATGACGACGGCCTTCCCGACCGGGATGCGTTCGATCCGCAGGAAGTGTACCTTTATTGGACCATGCGGTTCCCGCCGGATGTCGCGCGCAGTACGGTCGAGGACCTGCTGTTTTTCGCGGCCGACAAATGCGAACTGGAATTCACAGAGGAGGCATTGCCCGCGGCACCGCCCCCTTTGCCTGATCTGCCTCTGCCCGACCTTTCAGAGGCCGTGACAGGGGCTGCAGCAGAAGCTGTGACAGAGGCCGAGATTTCCGTCCCAGATCTTCCTTCGCTCGGTGATCCGGTTGATGACCCGGAAGGAAAAGAGACTGGCGAAACCGGGACTGCGCAATCCGAAGCGGATCAACCGGCGAATGGCGGCGAGCCTTCCGAAGGGGATGAGGTCAAAGCGGAGAAAGCCGACGATGCCACCAAAAAGGCGGCGGCCGCGTCCACTCGCAAGGCGCCGCCCGCGACGATCCGTGTCGTGCTCGACAAGATCGATCGTTTGATCAACCAGGTCGGCGAATTGGTCATCACCCAAGCCATGCTAGACGAAACCATCACCGAAGCCGGACTGGAACGCGACCCGACGGTCATGTCCACGATCAATGACTTCCGGCAATTGACCATCGACATCCAGGAATCGGTCATGGCCATCCGCGCTCAGCCGATCCGTTCGCTGTTCCAGCGCATGGGCCGGGTCGTGCGCGAATCCGCACAGAAGGTCGGCAAGAACGCCAAGCTCGTCCTGGACGGCGAGTTCACGGAAGTGGACAATACCATCATCGAAAGCTTGGGCGATCCGCTGACGCACATGCTGCGCAATGCCGTCGATCACGGATTGGAGAAACCCGATCGTCGCGCCGAAGTCGGCAAGAGCGAGGTCGGCGAAGTCCGTCTGAGTGCGGCTCACCGCGGCGGCAAGGTCGTGATCGAAGTGGCCGATGACGGCGCCGGCGTCAATCGCGAGAAGGTCCGGTCCATCGCCGAAGAAAAGGGCTTGATCGAGCCCGGATCGATCATGAGCGACGCCGAGATCGACAACATCCTGTTCATGCCGGGCTTTTCCACGGCCGACAGCGTCTCGACCCTGTCGGGTCGCGGCGTCGGCATGGATGTCGTCAAACGCTCGATCCAGGACATTGGCGGCAAGGTCGTCATCCGCTCGACGCCCGGCGAAGGATCCTGCATCACCATCACCTTGCCTCTGACACTCGCCATCCTGGACGGGATGCTGGTACGCGTCGGCAAGGAAACGCTGGTTCTTCCCTTGACGTCTATCGTCGAGACGATCCTGGTATCGCCGAAATCGATTCACGGCATGGGAACGGGAGGGCGCATGGTCGATGTGCGCGGATCTCTATTGCCGCTGATCGACCTGGCGGGTCAACTGGGTTTCGAAACGGACCGGGCGGCCGATGCGCCCACGGTCGTCGTCATCGTGGAGGCCGACGGTCAACGCTGGTGCGCCTTGCAGGTCGATGCGATCATCGATCAGCGCCAGGTCGTCATCAAGAGCCTGGAAGAGAATTTCGGCCATGTGGATTCCATTTCCGCCGCCACGATCCTGGGCGACGGACGGCTCGCCCTCATCATCGACACGGAACAATTGTCGGATCTGATGGTCTCGCGCCTGACGGAGCAGCCATCGACAGAACCCAAGAAGGAGCTGGCCCATGGGTGAGACAGGCGAAGAGACGAACCGCGCCGAATTCGTGACATTCACGGTTGGCGAGCAGAGGTTCTGCATCGACATCATGTCGCTGCGCGAGATCCGCGGCTGGAGCCCGGCGACGCCGCTGCCCGACACGCCCGACTACGTGCTGGGTGTCGTCAATCTGCGCGGCACGGTCCTGCCGATCATCGATCTGGCCGAACGGTTCGGATTGCCGGGCGCAGAGCCGAACGCACGCAGCATCATCATGATCACCAATGTCGACGGCAAGCTGGCCGGCCTGTTGGCCGACAGCGTGTCGGACATCATCACGATCGATCCGTCCGAGGTCCAGGCCGCGCCGAACTACAAGGAAGATTCGCGCAGCATGTACGTTGCAGGGCTCGTCGCCCGTGACGATGAAATGATCGGTCTGGTTTCTCTGCCCGACGTCGTCGGACATCAGGCACTGGTCGCGGCATGAGCGCGGCACTGGCCATACCGCCCGACGCTGCGCAGGCCCGGCCCAATCACTTCCCTTTGGAAGTGTCGGAATACCAGCGCATCGTCGCCCGTCTGGAAAACATGACGGGGATCACGATGGGCGCCGACAAGCGCACGCTGGTCCATTCCCGATTGCAGCGGCGCATCCGGGCATTGGCCTTGCCGGGATTCCGCGACTATTGCGATCTTCTGGAACGACCCGAAGGGCAGGTGGAGCAGACGCATTTCGTCAACGCGCTGACGACGAATCTGACGAGCTTCTTCCGCGAGTCGCATCATTTCAAGCATTTCGTCGAAGAGGCCGTTCAGCCTATGCTGCCCGAGCTGAAATCCGGTCGGAAACTGCGCATCTGGTCGTCAGGGTGCTCCACCGGCGAAGAACCGTTCTGCATCGCGATGATGCTCCTGTCGGTCTTTCCGCAGGCTTTTGACCGCAACGCCCGCATCCTGGCGACGGATATCGACTCCAGCGTTCTGCGCACGGCGTTCAACGGAGAATATTCGCAGGAACGCATGAAAGGCGTGCCGGACCCGCTCTTGCAGAAATTCTTCGCCGCCGGCGGCAGCGAAGATGCGCCCGGTTACCGCGTCAATGACGAGGTCCGTCGCCTGATCGCCTTCCGCAAACTGAACCTGAATGCGTCCAGCTGGCCCATGCGCGGCAAATTCGACATGATCTTCTGCCGTAACACGCTGATCTATTTTGACGACGACCGGCAGAGCCGGATCCTGAAACGCTACCGCGACATAATGAAACCGGGCGGTCATCTCTATCTCGGACATTCCGAGCGCCTGTCCGGACCTGCCGAAAAATCGTTCAAACGAGTCGGCACAACGATTTTCCAAGCTGTGTGACGCGACGCGCGTCACCGAAGCCAATGCCGAAAGAGGTCCGAAAATGAGCTTGAAAGACGCGCTGACCGTTCTCGTGGTCGATGACATGGCGACGAGTCGCGGCCTGATCATCCAGGCCTTGACCGATATCGGCATCAAGAAAGTGTCCTGGGAGCGAGACGGCGACGCGGCTTTCCGCAGCTTGCAGAACCAACCCGTGCATTTGATCGTGTCGGACCAGAACATGCCCGGAATGACCGGGCTGCAGCTCCTTCACTCGGTGCGCAACTACACACCGACGGCCAAGACCGGTTTCATTCTCGTAACCGGGAGTCCGGACCCGAAAGTCCTGCAGCAAGGCGTACAGATCGGATTGAACAACTATCTGACGAAGCCGTTCACGACGGCGCAGATGAAAGCGTGCCTGGAACGCGTCGTCGGGAAACTCTGACCCACAATGTCCGAACCCAGACTAAAATCCGTACCGTCGGGACCCTGCCAGCCGGAAAGCCCTGACTTGCGCGACATTCTCGACTGGTTGTCCGATGAGCTCGCCGGGGTCCGGAACACGATAGGAAATCTGCAAGCCACATTGGCCGATGTCGCGCAGGACGCGATGCGCAAGAGCCCGGCCGAATTCCAGGCTCTGGACCTGGTCACGCAGAAGGCGGAAAACCTGTCGCGTCTCGTCGGACTATTGTCCGATCGAACGGGATGCGAGACTGTCGACCGCGCGGATGAACTGATGGATGCTTTGACCCTGGGCGAGTTACGTCAAAGGCTGGGCCAAAGGATCGGCCGCATCGACGCGGTCGCACCGGAAAGCGGCACGCCCGTTGCCGGAGAAATCGATCTGTTCTGAGAATAGCGGCCTAGAAAAGCTCGACTTCACCCGTTTGCGCCGGAATCGGAGCCGGGGCCGGTCTCTTGGCAATCGCGTCGGCGCTATCGGCGATCCGCTTCACGCGCGCCTTGCCCGTTGCGGGCTGGAATTGGATTCTTTGGGCTTTGGTGCCGCGCAGCGCATTGCCGATGCAGGGAATGGCTTCGCTGATCAGGAATCCTTCGGCAAGTTGCGCGTTCTTGGCGCCGATGTCGCTCAACCCTTTGGTCAGGCAATTCCCGCCGAACAGCTTCGCCTGTAGCCGACTCTTACGCGCGCCGATGCCCAGCAAGCGGTTGATGAGCAATTCCATCTGGTTGATGCCGTAGAGCGCTGTCTGTTCGCCCGCATTCGGATCGTCCGGCAAGAGGAAATGGTTCATGCCGCCGACACGGGCGACGGGATCGAAAATGCAGGCCGAGACACAGGATCCCACCAGCGTCGTCATGACGACACCGGACTCGTCGCTGACCTTCACCTCGCCTTGCGTCAGGTGAACCGTACGGAGCGACTGGCCATCCGTGTTCCAACTCATGGGGCGGCCTGTGGTGGCGACGCCAGTCTGGAGCAGGCGTCCAGCATGGCATCGGCGAGGTCGGATAGGGGAAGTTGCTCGCCGACGGCGCCGAGTTCGAACGCTACCTTGGGCATGCCGTAGACTGTGGATGATGCCCGGTCCTGGCCAAAGGTGCGGGCGCCGCTTTCGCGCATCTCCAGCAGTCCGGCCGCACCGTCACGGCCCATGCCCGTCAGGATAGTGCCGACGGCCCTTTTTCCGATGGCGGCCGCGACTGAACTCAACAGGACGTCCACGGAAGGACAATGCGCTCGGTCTGGCGACCGCGTGACAAGACGGATGCGATGGGCCGTGCGTGGGGACAGAGCCATATCGAGATCGCCGCCCGGCGCGAAACGGATCTGTCCGGGCTGAAGGGTTTCGCCTTCGCGTGCCACCTTGACGTCCGGTGCGATGGTGCGGTCCAGCCGATCGGCGAAGGACTGGATGAAGGCGGCCGGCATGTGCTGGGCAATGACAACGGGGGGGCAGTTTGCGGGAAAATCCGCCAGAAGTTCGCACAGCGCGTCCACCCCGCCTGTCGAGGATCCGATCGCGATCAAGGCGTTGCGCTTGAACAGATGGGCGGAGGCGGCCTGGCCTGACGCGGCCGAACCGGACGTTCTGGGTTTGCGGGCTGCGATCGACGATGCGGCCGCGGCCCGAACCAGACCCGGCAGATCGGACAGGGCCTCGATGATGTTGCCACTGGACGGTTTCTGCAGACAGTGGAATGCACCGTTGCTCAACGCCGTCACGGCGCTGTCGCTGCCTTCGGCGGTCGAACTGGACAGCATGATGACCGGCATGGGGCGGAGCGTCATGATCTTGTCGAGGAAGTCGAGCCCGTTCATGCCGGGCATCTCGATGTCCAGCGTGATGACATCCGGATCGAGTTCCTTGATGAGGCGGCGAGCCTCCATCGCATCCGCCGCCTCGCCAACGACCCGTATGGACGGATCCTGGCGGACGACGGATTTGACAACGGCTCTCAGGGTCGCCGAATCATCGACGATCAGCAGCGAGACGGAAGACAATTAGAACTCCTGCCAGTCCTGGTCGCCGTCAAAGTCGGGGTCGACCTTCACGGCCGCGGACCCGCTGGAAAAATAGGCCTTGGCCCGTTCCTGCTGCGCATGCACCGGGTTCGCCCCGTTATTGGCGGCGACCGGTGCGGCCTGTGTCTCTGCGACCTGCGATGCGTCGATCCGGAACTTCGCGACCAGGGCGCTCAGATTCTCGGTCTCGCTGCTCAGCGCATGGCAGGCCGCGGTCGATTCTTCCACCATGGCCGCGTTGCGTTGCGTCACGCGGTCCATGTCGGTGACGGCCGTGTTGACCTCGGCCAGGCCCGTAGCCTGTTCCTTCGCCGACGTGGTGATGTCGCTGACGAGCGCATCGATGCTGATGACCTGCTCCACGATCTTTTGCAGCGCTTCGCCGGTCTTGTCGACGAGCGAGACGCCGGATTCGACATGGTGCGAGCTGGCGGAAATCAAGTCCTTGATGTCCTTTGCGGCGTCAGAAGATCGTTGCGCAAGAGCCCGCACTTCGGAGGCCACGACGGCGAAGCCGCGACCGGCTTCTCCGGCCCGGGCGGCTTCCACGCCGGCATTGAGGGCCAAAAGATTGGTCTGGAAGGCGATTTCGTCGATGACGCCGATGATCTGGGAGATCTTCTCGGACGATTCCTTGATGGATCCCATGGCGTCCACCGTGGACTGGACGACGTCGCCGCCCGCTTCCGCGTCAGACTTGGCTTCCGAGACCACGCTCCGGGCCTCTTCGGCCGCGCTGGCGCTCTGCTGCACGGTCGTCGTGATCTCGTTCAAGGCTGCAGCCGTTTCTTCCAGCGAAGCGGCCTGGTTCTCCGTGCGCTTGGACAGATTGTCCGAAGCACGGCTCAGCTCGACCGACCCGGTCTTGATGTTCACGGTCGCGCCGGAGATCTGGCTCACCGTGCTGGACAGTTGCTGCACGGTCGCGTTGAAGTCGGACCGCAACCCTTCATAGTCCGCGTCGAATTCCTTATCGATGGTTTGCGTCAGGTCGCCGTTGGCCAATGACTTCAAACCGCGCGCAAGTTCCGTGACCACGAGGCTCTGCACCTCGGAACGACGCGCCAGTTCGCGCTCCTGGGCCTCGCGCGATTTACGGACTTCCGTGACATCGCTGGCGATCTTGACGACCTTGTAGGTCTTTCCGGCCGAGTTCTTGACGGCATTATACGTCGCATCGAGCCAAAGCTCGTCGCCGGCCTTGTTGCGGCGCTCGAACGTGTCCTGAATCGTGTGGCCTTCTGCCAGATCGTTCCAGAACTTAGCATATTCCGGCGTGTTGACATGCTTGGGCGGCATGAAAATCCGGTGATGCTTGCCGACAATTTCGTCGAGCGAGTAGCCTGTGGCGGCCAGAAAGTTCTGGTTTGCCGAGATGATCGTGCCGTTGGCTTGGAATTCGATCATGGCTTGGGAATGTTCGATGGCGTTGAGAATGCCGGCATTCAACCGGTCTCCTGTCACATTGTCCCATTGCAGAATGTTGCCGATATATTCGCCTTTGGTGTCAAACACACCGGTTATGCTCAAATGGAAGGTGAGCTGACCAACAAGGATGTCCGTTTCGAAGGGCAAATTGGCTGGATTTTCGAGAATGCGACGTTGATGAGATGGATCCTTGTGGAAGGTGTCGATACTCGTTCCGACGATCTTCTCCGGATTGAATTTAGGCCATTCCTTGCGGAAAACATCGATGTTTTCGTCGAAAAGTTCCATCGTGGCCGTATTGGCATAGGTGATTTCGAGGTCACGGTTGACGATCATCATGGGGTTATTGGTCGAGTCGAACACTGCGCCCTTGAACAGCATGATTTCGTTGAATTCCTGGTCTTTTTCAAACGTCGCCCGGAACTCACCCAGCGAGTTCGCCATATCGCCGATCTCATCCTTGCGCTTGCCGCCGGGAACCAAGGTCTTGATATCGCCATCGGCCAGAGACTTCATGCGCTCGTTGATCTTCAAGATCGGTCCAGAGATGCTGCGACCCAAGAGAATGCCGCCAATGATCAGGA
Source organism: uncultured Algimonas sp. (assembly GCF_947498175.1). Lineage (GTDB taxonomy): Bacteria > Pseudomonadota > Alphaproteobacteria > Caulobacterales > Maricaulaceae > Litorimonas. Next base: position 251,862 of record NZ_CANMJB010000003.1, read on the forward strand.
TCAGTGCCGACACACCGAGTACGATCACGACATAGTTGCGGAGTTTCGTGATGTTGGCAAAGATCTCCGACTGGTCCTGTTGCGCGATCAGACCCCATTCCAACCCATTCGTCTGAAACGGTCGGAAGGCTGAGACCGTTTCGACGCCGTTGAAATCCGTATGGATGCCGGACCCGGAATCTCCGCCGAGGGCGCGTGCGGCCGGAACCGTATCGACCTTTTTCGCCAGAATGGATGCCGTGTCTCCAGCGATATGGCCGGAGCGCATGTGCTGGTTCGGGCCGACGGCATAGATCAGACCGGTTTCGCCGAGACCCATTCCCGGCAACATGATCGCATTTACGCGGTCGATCGGCATCTGATAGGCCAGCACGCCGATCGTGCGTCCGGCCTCGTTCTTCACCGGCGTCGAGAGGAAGCCGGCAGGGGCGTCCGCGCTCGGTGCGTAAGGAGCGAAATCGAACACCGCCGTGCCTTCGGACATTTTGACGGCTTCGCGGAAAGCGCGGCCGAGGTCCGATGATGCATAGGCGCCCCCTTCGAAATTGGTCGCGAAATCGGATTCCTTGTAGACCGAATAGATCAAGTCGCCGTTCATGCCGAACAGGAAGACGTCGTGATAACCCTTGTCCTTCAGCAGCGCTCTGAAGAAGGGATGATATGCGGCGTGGACGTCGCTATAGGCCGACCCGTCATTTCCGGCATCCAGCATGTCTTTCTGACCCACCGGATGCGGATTGCCGCTGATGTAGATGGACTGCAGTGTCTGCGTCTGACCGGATTCGAGATCCGACCAGGCCTGACTGAAATCGCGGATCGCCGACCTGACGGCAGGATTCTGGGCCTGGGTCTGGATGTCGCGGTCGATTTCGCCGAACAGGTCGTTCATGGCGACCGACTTCGCCTCCAGAACCGCTTCCAGTTTGTTCTTGGAGGCCTGTTCGAGGCTCGACTTGGCCTGGTAGTAGCTGAAACTCGCCATGACGCATGCGGTGATGAGGCCGAAGGCCGTCACTGCAAGCGTGATGCGGTTCGAAAGGCTGTTCAATTTGATCGTTTTCATGGCCCCTGCCCGATTCTTTCGCATATCGGTCCGACCATCCCCCATGGCGGCCGGACAACATGCCTGACAGGCGGACATGTCCGACTTTATTGTAAATAAAAGACTTACAAGGCCCTTTAGATTCCCAGACAGCCGAAGAAAGCAATTTCCGAGCGAAGATTTTCAAGGCGCACTTTTCCGAGGAGCTTCATCTCAAGCCGTGACGTCATGCCCATAGATCGGGTCGAAACGGCGAAGCGCCGTTTCCGGTCGAACCCGTCCCACTGTCCAGATCGGCGCATATGTCGCCAACTGCGACAGCGTGTTTCGCCGATGAAACAATCCGGCATTGACGCGCGACCGTGACTGCATGGCTGTCGCGCGCGCCAATCGCCGGTTTTGGTAACGTTGCAGCGCGACGGCAACCGCATCGCCCTGGTCCCGACCCTCCGTCAGACACCGGGCGAGCGTCCAGCCGTCTTCGATCGCCATGGCCGCGCCCTGGGCTATGAAAGGGAGCATCGGATGGGCAGCATCTCCCAGAAGGGCGACCCGGCCATCGGTCCAGCGCGGCAAGGGCGGTCGGTCGAACAAGGCCCACCGGAACAAGGCGTCGCTCTGTTCGATCAATTGCGTGATCCGGGGATGCCAACCTTCGAAGTCCGCCAGGGCGCTTTTCCTGTCGCCAGTCTGGCTCCAGCTTTCCTCCGTCCAAGTGCGCTGTTCGACGACGCCGACGAAGTTGGCATGGGTGCCGCCTTTGAGCAGATATGTCACAGCATGCCGGCCGCGGCCCATCCAGGCGCAGGCGACCCTATCCGGTGCATTGCTTCCAAGGCGGGATACGGGAACGACCGTTCGCCACGCGACATTCCCCGTGAAAACAGGCGCGTCCGGACCGATCATCTGTGCCCGGATGGCCGAATGGATGCCGTCGGCGCCGATCAGGACGTCTCCAGCGATCTCGCTGCCGTCCTGGAGACGGGCGCGAATACCGCTTTCATCGCATTGATAGCTTTCTACGCTGGCCCCGAGCTGAATCGAACCGGGTGCGCGCTCGTCGAGCGCGGACTGGAGCGTTTCGATCAGGTCGGCCCGGTGGATGTGAAGGTAGGGCGCGCCCCAGCGTTGCCGCGCCGCCTCGCCGAGTTCCGTTCGGATCAATCGCAGGCCGCTGACGCCCATGCGCAATTCGATGGCTTCGGGTTCGACACCGCGCACGGTCAACGCGGGGTCGAGGCGGAGCGCTTTCATGACCTGCATGGCATTGGGGCTGAGCTGTATCCCCGCGCCGACTTCACCGATCTCCGGCGCCCGTTCGACGACCCTCACGGTGTAACCATGCTCGACCAAGCTCAACGCAGCCGTCAAACCCCCGATCCCGCCGCCGGCAATCAGGATTTTCATGGTTGTAAGCACCATAAAGTTTACATCGAAAGAAGCCCAGAAAAGTCAATGTGACCAATGGCAGGTGCCTGCTATCGAGGGAAAAGTGCTTGTCGGTCAAGGTGATCCGCTTTGGTAAAGCATCCATCAAGGATTTCGAATTCCAATGTGACGTAATACATAGACAAGTTGCGAACCTTCAGGTTACTAAAACTTCAGTTTAGTGTCACATTGAAGGGGTTTAATTCTGATGCCGACTAAGAAAAGCCACAGTAAGTTTCTGGCCAATGGCGCCGCAACGTTCGTTCTAGCGAGCCTGATCCACGCGCCTTTGGCGAATGCGGTCGTGCCGAACGACAATACGAATTCCGAGGAAATCGTCGACACGGAAGGCGGAGTAAACGGAGTCGGCATGTTTTTCAGTGGCGGCAGCTGCACGGGAACTCTGATCAATCCGAGAACGGTTTTGTTTGCGGCCCATTGCGTTAATGATCGGCCTGAAAATGCCTATGGATCAACGAGGGCTGCGGCGTTTGCATTCGACGTAGATGCGTTACCAGGTTTGCTAAACTGGATCCAGAACGGATTTGCCAGCAATCCTGATCTGTTCGTCTACAACATTAATCGGATATCCTACGATCCGCGGTCGCTCGACAATCCAGCCGCCCGCGGTTTTCTGGAAGCCGACATCGCTCTGGCGACTCTCGACACGCCGGCAGCCAACGTACCGGCTTGGGCCATGCTATTCTCTGCTCTGCCTGTTCCGGACGCCCTGACCATCGAAAGCGGAACCGGTTATCACGTTAACATAACGGGCTACGGACGAACCGGAAGCGGGACGACCGGTTCGTCGACGCCCGTAGATTTCCGTCGCCGTGCCGCCGAAAACTATATCGGCGCTTTGACGTCTCTTAACCAGAGAAGTGAATTTCTATTTGGTAATGGCGATAGAGGCTTGCCGCAGAACCTCTACATCACGGATTTCGACGACCCGAACCAGAATTCCGGCACTGATTTCAATGTCCATCTCGACAATGCTCTGCCCAATGAAGGCACAACCGCATCAGGTGATTCTGGCGGCCCGCTCATTCTCGATGCGGCCAATAACGCCATTACCGATATGGACATCGTAATCGGCGTCCTCTCCGGCGGCTCCACATTTCTCAATGGACAACCAGGTTCAAGCTATGGCTCCACGACCCTCTATCAGCCGCTTTATGCATTCTACGAATATATTGCCGCAAACAATCCGTACAAATATGTGGGCGCGCGTGCCGGCGACGGCAATTGGGAAGATCAATCCCACTGGGTGACGAATCTTGATCCGAACTACTACATCATCGATGAAAACGGCGCTGTCGTGAACGGCTTTCCCGATGTGCCGGAACAGGGCGTCAATGCCACGGACGGCGACTTCGGAGCGACTTGCGTCCAGTTCGACCGGTCACAACCCGGGAACTGCCGCGATATGTCCACCGGTGAAGACTTCACGACGGACAATCCTCCCGGACCGTCTGATGCACAAGCCGCCACTGGAGTCGTCGAGGGTGCCGGAACGTCCAGTGGTCTTGTCGAAGGGCTTGAGGCTTCTCTGCCCGGTGACATCACCCTCGATGACGTTATAAACATCGCCAGCGACGGTATTGTCAGCGAGTATCGCTATCAGCAGCGGGCCGTAAACCTGGAAGTGGATTCTGCATCCGTTGCACAGGCTGCGCCCTCGGCCGATCTTCCCGCCCCCACGATTGACAATGGGTTGGCCGGTGCCACAGACTTCGTTCCAGATAACCGCAACCCGGATGCGGCCGCTGGTGTCAACGGCCGCTACTTCGATGTCACCTTGTCGGCCGATGGCACGACGACACTCAATAGCACGGTAACGATCGACCGTTTGACGGTCAGCGGCGCGAATGCGGGGCTGACCATCGCGCCCGATGGCTCGTTGACCAGCCTGATGGATGTGAAACAAACTGCGGGATTGGTGAGTGTCGGCGGGACTCTGTCCAGCGTGGGCGACTATCTTCTGATGAGCGGCATGCTTACCGGATCCGGTACGGTGCAGACGCCGTTTCTGACGAATGTCATGGGGGCGATCGCGCCCGGCACAATGGGTGGAATCGGCACCTTGACCATTGACGGCAGTGCCGTGCTTGCATCCGCATCCACCTTGATCATCGACATCGGGGCGGACGGCGTCAACGACCGGCTCTTCGTGACGGGAGACTCCAGTCTCGGCGGCCGGGTGGTTTTCGCCCCGAACGCTGACGTACGCGCAGGCAACAGCTACACCTTCTTGACGACAGGAGGTACGCAAGCCGGAACGTTCGAGACTGATCAAGTCAGTGCAATTCTGCGATCCGTACTCAGCTATGGTGAAAACTCGGTCATGGCGCGGATCGAAGCAGGCGACTATCTCGACGTGATTGCCTCGAACAGTTCTGTTCAGTCCGGTTACGCGCAGCTCTTGGATGCATCACGGGGGGCGGACGCCCTGGATCCGCTATTCGCTGCGCTCGACTTGGCAACGGCAGAAACGATCCAATCCACATTACAAAGCTGGGCGCCCGTATCGGAGACGACAAACCGTAGCCTCGCCAAGGCAAGCCTCGATTTTCAGGCGAACTTCCATCGGGGTCGCATGAGCAGATTCAATGGCGGAAATTGGGGAGGAAAAGTCACCGTCATGGGCAGCCCCATCATGTTGGCTTCCAATGCGGACGCCCTAAGCGCCGTATCCGGAGAGACTTTGATGGCCGCCGCCAATGGGGGGTCCATACGTCAGACCGCCAATATTCCGGACGACTACGAAGTCTTCTTGTCAGGCGCCTTCATCGACGGCGATGCAGAGACTCTTTCGACCGGACAAGCCGCAAATCCGGAAGACGACTTCGACGGTTGGTCGGTCGCCGCCGGCATCGAACGCAAAATGTCCGACCTAGTGAGTGTCGGCGCGTCGTTAAACTATACAACGCTGGATGCAGACAGTCCTGTCGGCAATGTGGCGGATAGCGATTACTTCGCCGGGGCGGTTTACGGACAACTCCGATCATCGGTTGGCATGGTCCTGGACGGCTTAGTTAGTTTGGGATCGTACGGAACCGAGACGTCGCGCATTGTCACGGCGCCAGGTCTTGGAACCAATACGCTGACATCCGATGACAGCAGCTTGGCTTTCACAGCCGACTTGCTCGTGTCTCGTCCGATCGAAATGGAGGCAGTCATCGTGTCTCCGCGCTTCGGTCTTCGCAATACAATCATTGATTTCGATGATATTCGAGAAGAAGGCGGCGCTCTCGCTTTGGATATCGACCGCGACAAGTTCCATAGCACGCAAGCCAGGCTCGGCCTTGCTGTCGGATCGAAGCCGACATTGCAATACAGTTTTCAGCTCACGGGTGATTTCGTGGCGGAACTCGAAGATCGCGATGACGACTTCACGGCAGGGTTCGCCGCAACGAACGGTTCCGTCAACGCTCTGTTTCCAATTGTCGCAACAGACCAAGATTGGTTCGAACTCGGCGCATCAGTCGGCTTCGATCTTGGTCAAACGCGGATCTCGCTTTCCGCCGATACGACGGTCGACCGCTCGGACATTGATGCCCAGTCCTATAGGGCAAGCGTAAGTTACACATTTTAAGTGACATCTTCGCGAACCCTGAAACGAAAGAAGAGGTGCTGGTCCGCTAGCGCCCCTCTTCGTTTCGCAGAAAGTTCGGCATGAGTTTTTTTGCCACGCTGTCCACCCAAGCAGGGTTTATCATCACAGCGGTTCTTATCGCTTCCTGCGCGCGACTGCCCTCTGCCGATAGGTCCATTGATGTGTCTGTTCCACAAAATCGGACTGATATCGAAGTTATAGATCCTGAGTTGGAAAAGGAGGCCATAATCGAAGAAGATATTATCAATCAGACTGTCTACTGGGCCGAGGAATTGAACTTACCTGTCTATAATGGTGAGAAAACACAGACGCGGACTTTGCGATTGCAAACGCGTGTAGTCGTCTATGAACGACAGGGCCGGTATGGTCGCATTCACCCTGAACGGGATGAATGGGTCGATCTGTCATGTTTCAGTCGGACCGAGCCTGAACGACCCCTCGTGCAGCCACGCTACGAGTCAGGTCCGGAGCCCATAACCCTCCCTGTACCGGACTCGGACTGATACAGCGCGATGCGCCCTGACTTCTTGATCATCGATGATTTCCTTTCGAACCCTCTGGACGTTCGAAAGCAGGCTTTGCAACTCGATTACGACCCCGCACTTAAAAAAGGAAACTATCCGGGTCTGCTCTCGGCATCGCCACTCGGCGTAGAGCCGATCGAACAGACTGTGTCAGAGGTCATGGGGATAGATTTGGTGAACGCACCTGGTACGTCTCACGGACATTGCCGCCTCACGCTTGCAGGCGAAAAAGGGCGCAGCGGCGTTCATGTCGACCCCTGTTATTATTCAGGCATTCTGTACCTAAGCCTGCCGGAACATTGCCGCGGCGGCACGGACTTCTTCCGCCATCGGCGAACCGGCCTCGAAGCCGTACCAGCTACGACGACAAAGTTAATGGCCAGCGGCTATTCGGATCCGAATCTTCTTATCGAGGACGTCGTCAACAAGGATACAAAACAACCAAGTAAGTGGGAGCGGACACTCAGAGCCCCGATGCGCTTCAATCGTCTTATTCTATTCAATCCCTGGATGTTTCACAATTCCGGCCCGGGTTTCGGACGGACACCGGAAACGGGACGATTGGTCTGCCTCTTGTTTTTCGCCGCGAAATGACAGCACATGGCGGCTATCCGTCAGGATTCCCGAACCGGCATGACCGAATTTTTCAGTAACGTCCAAATCGTCTGCGCGATCGGGTTCTTGTTGCGGGACGAGCGGTAAATGCAAATCGTGACAGAAGTCGAATAGTTCTCGCTCATCTTCACGAGACCATAGTCCGAAGCCGTTCCAGGCGCGACGGTTTCCGGCAAAAATGCCAGACCGAGGCCGTGTTGTGCGGCCGTAAAGACACTTTCAGCCAGTGAAGCTCGGTAAACAGGTTTAAGCCTTTTTCTAAATGGCGCGCGCGACAGGCAATGATCCACGACGCGAGCCATATAAGTTGCCGGAGCATAATCCAGATAATCGATATCACGTCCGATAGACCTTTCCAATTCCGGGTCTTGTAGGGACAGGCTCTGATACGGATGTATCCAGTGTCGGCTAAGTTCGAGTTTCGGGAAATCGTTATGGTCGATCCCCATCGGAACGGATGGATGGTCGTAGCAGATAAAGAAGTCGCTATTGCCGTTGGCTAAGCTAATCAGGTAATCTTCAACCGACCGCAGATCTGCGATAATGGATGCGGAAAAGTGATCGGTTTGCTCCTGCAAGCGGGATATAAGTGAAGGCACATAGCTCAGTGTCAGCGTATGGAGGCTGGCAATCGTGACGCTTCTGTCGCCGAGCCGCGCCAGTTCGCTGGTCATGGCCTGCGCTTCGTAGGCTTTCGCGACAACTTGGCGGGCAGTCGGCATGAAGACTTCTCCCGCCGAAGTCAGCCGGATAGGATGGCTCGAACGGTCGAACAGTTCGGCCCCAAGCCACGTTTCCAGCGATTGTATGCGTCGGCTGAGAGCGGACTGTGTGATGAATCTTTCAGCAGATGCCCGGGCAAAGTGTCCCTTTTCTGCAACAGTGATAAAATCCTCAACCCACTTAAGCTCCAAAACAAACGCCTTTTCAATGCATTGCGATTTATGCATTGGCTGTCGCACATTATGAACTGGAATGCAAAACCCGCCCCCGTCTTACAGGCCGTTAATCAATATGAGAATGGGGGAGAAAGCCATGCACTCTGATATCAAGTTGAGTAAGCTGCTGGCCTGTGCGGGAATGACGGCTCTTATGTTGGCTGTGGAGACGCAGTTCGCCTACGCGCAAGCGCCGGATCCCGAGATTGCGCCGACTGAAGACGAGATCGTGGTCACGGGCTCGCGTATCAGGCGTGACAGCAATGCCAGCTCGGCTGTACCGTTACAGGTTTTCAGCAGCGTGGCTTTCGACGAGATCGGCACGACCGATCTGGCCGAAGCGCTGGTCGAGATTCCGGGCGTGTCGGAAAGCATCTCGCCGGAAAACAGCAACAACCTCATCCAGACGTCTGGGCTTTCGACAGTCAGTTTGCGCCGTCTCGGCGACGACCGGACGCTCGTCTTGATCAATGGCAAACGCGCCGTGTCGAACTCTGGCAATTCGGACCGGGTTAGCGTTTCAACCATTCCAGCGGGGCTCGTGGAGCGCACGGAGATCACGACGGGTGGCGCATCCGCCATTTACGGGTCAGACGCTATCGCTGGTGTTGCGAACTTTCTGATCGAGGATGATTTCGAGGGCGGTCTTGTCCAGATGCGATACGAGACGCCAGAAGCTTCTGGCGGCGAGGAATTCCGTATTGAAGGCCAATATGGCCTGAGGTTCAACCAGGATCGCGGCTATATCATGGTGGCGGCCGACTACGACGAACGTCAGATGATCCGCGCGGATAGCACGCGGCCGCTCTCCGTCGCCAACATCAGTTTCGACGATCCGTCTTTTGCGGCCAATGACTTCTTTGCGGACCAGCCAAACCAGCCAGGTTGTCGCCCTTTGCCGGAGGGCAATGATTTTCACTGTTTCCTCGGCAATCGCAGCTCCTTTACACCTGGTGGCGTTTTCGAAGGCGGGGATGCCTGGTTCGTTGATGGGCGCTGGTTCAATGACCAGTCGCTACAACCAGCAGACAGAGCCGGCAATCCCGACGCACCCAATTCTGACTTCTTTAGCGATGTGGATGGTTTTGACTTCCGGACAGGTCGGACCTTGCGAGGTTCCCGCGACATCTACAATGTCGGCACTTATATCGAATATGATTTTACGAGTGCCATGACGGGTTCTCTGTTGGCTCTCTACAATCAAGTTGATACGGTCACGGCGGGCGGGTTCGAAACACTGAACAACTCGGATTCCTTCGGAGACGGCCAGACTTTGGGGAATATAGCGGCAAATCATCCCTTTATTCCCCCTGAAGTCGAAGAAACGCGTTCTGGCAGTGTTTCTTTTGGCAGGCGTCTAGTCGAGTTAGGGGAACAACAGCGGATCAATGACCGAGAGACTATTCGTCTGATCGGAGACTTGGGGGGCACGTTCGACAACGGCTTCAATTGGGAAATTTACGGCACGTTCGGCCATTTCGAGCAGAATCAGACCAACCCGAACGAGTACAACATTCAAAAAGCCCAATTCGCACTCGACATTGAAGCCGACGGCAATGGCGGCTTCCAGTGTGTCAATGTTGCCGCACGGGCAGATGGTTGCGTTCCCCTCAACCCTTTCGGTGCAGGGACAATCACACAGGCAGCGGCAGACTATATCCGTTATAACGGCTCCGCCTCCCAGTCCCGCACACAGTATTCGGCCGGCGGTTATGTGTCGGGCGACGTCATGGAATTCCGCGACCGGGATATTCAAGGCGTTTTCGGTGTTGAATTCCGCCGCGAAGAACAAGAGACTAATGGTGATCCCGATGGAGATTTGATCGGCGGCCTAGATGGCGATCCGGCGACCCCGGATGTGGATGTCACTACATTGGCTACGTTCCCGGATCTGAAGGCCAGTTTCGATGTCATCGAAGCTTTCGCAGAAGTCGATATACCATTGACCGACGATTTGAGTCTTCAGGCTGCTGGTCGGATTGGAGACTACACCACTGTCGGCGCCATCACGAGCTACAACATTGGTACAGTTTGGCGGCCGAGCGAGCAATTTGCTATCCGCGGACAGTATTCACGCTCGCAACGGGCGCCGAACCTGACAGAGTTCTTTTCGCTGCCGCGCCCCGATTCCGACCCTCTGTTCGATCCTTGCGAGGGCTTGTTGCCAAACGGCGCTTATGAAGGCAGCCGGAGCTTCAGGACCGATCTGGGTCCGATCGATCCGGCCGTTGTATCCGCTAACTGTCTGACTGAACCCGGCGTCCTAGCCTATTTTGCAAATCCTGAAAATGTGGATGGAGACGGAAATGTGCTCGCCTTCGACGCACCGGGTGCCGTCCAAGGTCCAAACGCAGGCAATCCCAACCTGCAGGAAGAAACGGCAGACACATTCACGGTCGGCGCGATTTTCCAACCAGCATTTGTCGAAAACCTGACCTTTATTGTCGACTATTATAAAATCGACATCAGCGATGCAATTACATCGGTCACGACGCAGAATACAGTAGATCTATGTTATGCCTCGGCAGGTTTCCCCGACAATAGGTTCTGCAATGTCATAACAAGGAACCCGGTTGACGGAGCAGTGGAGGAAGTCATCAACTTCCAGGAAAACCTCAACAACGAGCTCGTCGAAGGTGTGGACGCTTCGCTTGATTACAATTTCGACGTTGGGGCTGTGCCGGGCCGTTGGGATCTGGATCTGCGCTACACACATTATTTCAAACAGGAAGTCGTGTTCGAGGGCCTTGGCGGCGTTGAATTACTGAGCACGAACCTTGGTGAAATAAACAATGCCCGGAACGAGTTCAGAGCTTCCCTGGGCTGGCGGAATGACGGACTCCGCCTTCGTTATACGATGGTGTTCGAGGAGGGCGGAGTCGACGACCTCGTGAATGATCCCGCATATTTCAATGAGCGATATTTCGAGTTGGGAGACGAAACATTCCACCGCATCTTTGCATCCTATACCTTCGGTGAGGACGATAGATTCCGGGTCTTTGGCGGTGTGAACAACATCTTCGACAATTTCGGTCCGTTGGTGCCGAGCGGTCTCGATAATGGCAGCTCGCTGAACATCGTCAGCGATTTGAACAGGCTTGCAGGGCGTGAGTTCTATGCCGGAGCCCGCGTGCTGTTCTAGAGCTGGCTGGAAGCGCCCCTATGGGCGCTTCTTTCTGCGTGAGGGGGCGGCCATGACGTTGCGTATAGTAATAGGCGGAGCGGCATTGGCCACTTCCATCTTGGCAGGATGCCAAACCAGTGCCGATACGAAAATCCCGCCGAAACCTTCCGATCTGGGCGTTTTACCGTCTGCGCTCTTGACGGCGCAGAGTCTGCATAGCCGAGACGATGTCCGGCGTGCCTTCCGCCAGATCGAAGCGGACCGCGCACGCAACAATCGGGAGATGATCGAGCTTAACGAGATCCCCGCGCCGCCTTTTGGCGAAGCGCAGCGGGCGGCACGGCTTGCAGCCATGTTTCGAGAGCTGTCCTTGGACGTCAGCCTCGACGACGTCGGCAATGTGATCGCACGCCGACCGGGCTGGACGGGTGCGGAAACAGTCGTGCTCGGTGCCCATATCGATACGGTCTTTCCGATCGAAACGGACGTGACGGTGCGCCGCGACGGCGATCTGTTCATCGCACCCGGCATTGGCGACAATACGCGTGGGCTCATCGCCTTGCTCAGCCTGGCACGCGCCATGGATGCGGGCGGCATCGAGACCGAAGACGATGTGATATTCGCCGGATTGATCGGCGAGGAAGGGCTGGGCGACCTGAAAGGCGTCAAGCATCTCTATCGCGATGGGGCCGACCATCCGGATAGTTTCATCGCGATCGACGGCGGCCGACTCGACGGATTGGTCCACGGGGCAGTCGGATCGAACCGCTACCGGATCACCTATCAAGGGCCGGGCGGCCACAGCTGGGGTCATTTCGGGCGCGCCAATCCCCATCACGCACTGGCGCGGGCCATCGAGACTTTCGCGCAGACGGCCTTGCCGGTCACGGAGACCGGGCCGAAGAGCAGCTTCAGTGTCGGGCGGATCGGCGGCGGAACGTCGATCAATTCCATCGCCTATGAAAGCTGGATGGAGGTCGATATGCGGTCCGGCAATATCGGGAAGCTCGGCGAGCTGGACGCCGTCTTTCGCGCAGCCGTACAGCAAGGGTTGGCGGTTGAGAACGAAACCCGCACGCGCGGCCCCGAACTGAATGTCGAGATCGACCAGGTCGGCGAGCGTCCGGCCGGGCTGCTGCCACTGGACATGCCGATCGTCCAGAATGCAATGGCGGCGATGCGCGTCATGGGTGTCGAGCCTGAACCAGGCATTTCCTCGACCGACTCCAACATCCCGATCTCGATGGGCTTGCCGGCCGTGACCATTGCGCGCGGCGGACGATCGTCCGGCGCTCATTCTCTCGACGAGACCTGGGAGGATGTGGATGCGCATCTCGGCGTTCAGCAGGCGCTATTGTTGACGTTGATGGAAGCCGGAATCGCCAACTAGATTTCAAGGGATCTGACATGATGGCCAAACCCTGGCTCCAATACCTTCTCGGCCTTGTCGTTTTGCCAGCATCCGCTTTGGCTGAAACAAGCCCGGTTCCGATGTCGCCCGTCGACTTCATCGAGATGCCGCGACTGTCCGATCCCGTGCCGTCGCCGGACGGGCGCTATGTGGCCTATCTCCGCTCGCAAACCGATTGGTCGGAGAACGACATATTCGACCGGATTGTGCTGATGGACCGCACGACCGGGCGGGCATTGCCCATCTTTGCACCGAGCGAAGAGACGGAAGACATGTCCGCACCGGATTGGATGCCCGACTCACGCCGCTTCATCGTCGTACTGGAACGCGAAATCGAGACGTCCGGCGACGAGAAAGAGGAAAAAGAGGGCCTGTCGGATGAACAGGCGTGGATCTACGACATCGGCACTCACAGGCTGGAGCGCCTGACCGCGCACCCGACCGATATCGGCAACGTACAGGTCGCGCCGGACGGGAGTGGATTTTACTTCACGGCCCGCAAACCGCGCGACCGTGTCCTGCAAACCGCGCTCGACGACGATTTCGCCATTCGTCCCTATGAAAGCGAGCGGCCGTTCGAAGTCTGGTTCTTCGATCTGGAGACGCGTGCTTCGCGGAAGATCATCAGCGGCGACTTCTACACGCGCGGCTACGACCTGTCGGAAGACGGGTCGCAAATCCTGCACATGCGGGCGCCCGCGCCGACGGGCGATGCGCGCCATGACGGCGAGCTCTGGGTGCAAGACGTGGCTAGTGGGGCGTCCCGCCAGCTGACGCGAAATACCCATGCCGAGAATTCGGCTCGGCTTTCGCCGGATAACCGATCCTTTGCCTACATCGCCACCGTCAACGCGGCCGGTGAGGGCTATTACGAAGACAATCTGTTCATCCACAGAATCGGAGAGGTCAAGCCGACGCTTGCCCTGCCGGACTTGCCCATGGAAGTGGTGGATGTGGCCTGGGGCGCGGACGCAGAAACCATCTTTCTGCTGGGAAACAAGGGTCTTCGCACACAGCTTTACCGCTACGATGTCCGGTCCGGGGCGCTCACGCCACTGACATTGGGCGACCATGTGGTGAAAGACTGGCATTTCGTTCCTCAAAGCGGGGTGCACGCTTTCGTGCGCCAGGATGCGGAAAGCCCGGGCGAAGTCTACACGCTAGACACCGACCGCGGCGTGCAGCGTCTGACGAATGAATATGCGGACTGGCCGTCGCGCTACCGTCTGCCGAAGCAGGAGCCGTTTGCCTGGACCGGCCGAGACGGGGTGCCGATCGAAGGGCTGCTCGTCTATCCCGTCGACTACAGACCCGGCCTGCGTTTTCCGCTAGTCACGGTCACGCATGGCGGCCCGCGCAGCTCGTCGCAATTCGGGTCGTGGAACACGTCGCGCGGCGTTCCGGTGCTGGCAGGCCAAGGATATGGCGTTCTCCTTCCCAACCATCGGGGCGGAACGGGTTATGGCGATGATTTCGTCCGCGACATGGTCGGCGGCTATTTCACCAATGCCGGGCACGACACGATGCGCGGCATCGATGCGGCGATCGCGGCCGGGCTGGCCGATCCGGATGCACTTATCAAAATGGGCTGGAGCGCCGGCGGGCACATGACCAATTGGCTGATCACGCAGACAGACCGTTTCAAGGCAGCCGCGTCGGGCGCTGGCGCCGCCGACTGGATCTCCATGTACGGCGAAAGCGACATCAGGCACAATCGCACGCCCTGGTTCGGGGCGTCGCCCTGGGACGCGGATGCCGATCTGGATGTGTTCCGCGAACATTCGCCGCTGACGTTCAGCGCGCGCGTGACCACGCCGACCCTTTTCTACAACGGAGCCCGGGATGTCCGGGTGCCGCCGACACAAAGCATCATGATGTACCGGGCCGTCCAGGCGACGGGAACGCCGACGCGGCTCTATCTTGCGCCGGGACAGCCGCACGGCTTCCGCAAGCCCGGTTTCCAGCTCTTCAAGGTCAATACCGATCTGGCCTGGTTCGCGGAGCATCTGGGACGTCCCATCCCCGAACCGGTCATGCCGGACGGTCGTTAGGCGATGACCGCTAAGCGACCATCACGCTCGCCGCGCTCTCCGGCAGGTCTTCGCCGAAGGCGCGTTGATAGAATTCGCTGATGACGGGGCGTTCCAGCTCGTCGCATTTGTTCAAGAAGGTCAGGCGGAAGGCTTGGGCCAGATCGCCATCGAAGATCCGGGCGTTCTCGGCCCAGTTCATGACGGTGCGCGGACTCATCACCGTGCTGATGTCGCCATTGATGAAGGCGTTGCGGGTCATGTCGGCGACCCGCACCATAGACGCGATCATGTCGCGGCCTTCAGCCGTGTCGTAGGACGGCGATTTGGCCAGCACGATCTTCTCTTCCTCGTCATGCGGCAGGTAATTGAGCTGCACCACGATGGACCAGCGGTCCATCTGGCCCTGATTGATCTGTTGCGTGCCGTGATACAGGCCGGACGTGTCGCCGAGGCCGACCGTATTGGTCGTCGCGAACAGGCGGAAAGCCTTATGCGGCGTGATGACCTTGTTCTGGTCCAGCAGCGTCAGGCGGCCTTGCGCTTCCAGCACACGCTGGATCACGAACATCACATCCGGACGACCGGCGTCATATTCATCGAACGTCAGCGCGACCGGGTTCTGCAACGCCCAAGGCAGCAAGCCTTCGCGAAATTCCGTGATCTGCTTGCCGTCCTTCAGAACGATCGCGTCCTTGCCGACCAGATCGATCCGCGACACATGGCTGTCGAGGTTGATGCGGACCAAGGGCCAGTTCAGCCGCGCGGCGACCTGCTCGATGTGAGTGGATTTTCCGGTGCCGTGATAGCCCTGGATCATCACCCGGCGATCAAAGGCGAAACCGGCCAGAATGGCTTGCGTCGTCGGCCCGTCGAAGCGGTAGGCCTCATCGATCGGCGGGACGAATTCGCTCGCATCTGAAAAGGCCGGCACCGTCATGTCGAAATCCACGCCGAACGTTTCGCGCGCGGAGACTTCGGTATCCGGCTGGAACAGGGGGAACTGGTCGGTGCTCATGAAACATATGTCCGGTCTGGAGGGTGCGCGGGGCGCTCTAGCCTCTGCTTACGCACAATCCAAGCATGGCGATGCGGCAGCGGCGCATTATCACATAAGGGAATGGTCAGCCGAGATTGGCGTTCTTGAGGATCTTCCAGGCTTTCAGCACACGCTGGAAACTTTCCTCCGCGTCGCGCTTGCCCTGGTTGGCGTCCGGATGGAACTGCTTGACCAGCTTGGTGTAGCGCTTGCGCACCTCGTCCGAGGTGGCGCCTTCGTCCAGACCGAGATCGTGCAGGGCTTTGAGCGCCATTTTGGAGACGGACCGGCGCGGCGCGTTGTCGACGCTGCCCGGATCGACGCCGTCCCCGAATATGGTGTAGCCTTCGGCGGTCGCCGCCGTCGCACCCGCCTTGCGGCGCTTGTTCGCTTGGGCGCGTTCGGCGGTGTTCTTGCGCACGTCCCAGGTCGGGCGGTGGCCGTGGCGCGCACCGACCTGCCATTCCGTGATGTCGGCGTCGGACATGCCTTGGAAGAAATTCCAGTTCTTGTTGTATTCGCGCGCATGCGCCTGGCAGAAATTATGGTACTCGCGCAGACGGTCCGGCGATTTCGGCGCCTTGCATCCCCCCAATTTGTCGCAGCCTGCCCAATCGCAAGGCTCTTCGGTGGGCTTCTTCTTTTTCTTCGCCTTGGCGGCGCTGATGTCTATGCCTTTGGATTTCCAGGAAGCCAAGGAATACTCCGGTCTGTCGCGTGAAGGTGGAATTCGGAACGGCGCAACATGGCGATGAAGCCGGGTGAAATCAAGAGAGGATGGCGGCTCGCCAGCATCGCCGGGATAGATTAGAGGCCCCGTATGACAGATGTTCTCGACAGTATCGAAGCGAAATTGCGCCACGCTTTCACGCTGTCTCAGCTCGCGGTTGAAAACGAATCCCATCTGCATGCCGGACATGGCGGCGCAGCCGAACATGCGGCAGAGTTCGGCGATGGGCCGAGCCATGTCCACATAGCGATCGAAGCGCAGGATTTCGCCGGATTGTCGCGTCTGGCCCGGCACCGGGCCGTGATGGAGGTGATCGACGACGAAGTCGCGCAGCTGCATGCGCTGCGCCTGACCATCAGCGCGCCTGGATAGCGCTTTCACCGGCCGCATTGCGGTCGAACACAGTCCGGCCTGCGACATAGGTGGCTTCGATCGTGATCGTCCGCGGATCCTGCGTCAGCGGATTACCGCTGAGAACGACGAAGTCCGCCCACTTGCCCAGGGCCAGGCTGCCGATCGCTTCCTCCTGGAAGGCGGCGCGAGCGCCTTCGAAGGTCATGGCGCGCAAGACGGTCTCCGGGTCCAATGCCTGGCCCAGATACCATCCGCCTTCGGGTGTGCCGTCCAAACGCGTCCGGGTCGTGGCGAAATGCAGGGTCTGCATCGGCATCCAGGGCTCGCCCGGCAGATCGGAGTTCAGGATCAGCGGGACGCCCGCCTCGTGCAAGGTCCGCCAGGCATAGGCGCGGCGGATCCGTCGGGAGCCGATCCGGTCCTCAGCCCAGTTGCTGTCGCCGAGCGCGTGGCTCGGCTGCATGGAGGCGATCACGCCCAAAGCTTTCGCCCGCTCCGGGAAATCGGGCCGGAAAACCTGCGCATGTTCGATGCGCCAACGATGATCCGCAACCTGGCCGTCTTCCGTGGCCAGACGGCGTTCATAACTGCGCAGGACATTGTCGGTCGCCGCATCGCCGATGGCGTGGACCGCCATCTGGAAACCCGTGTCGCGCGCCCGTTTGCTCAGTTCTTCCACACGGGCCATGGAAATGCGCGCCACCGGCCGCGCGGCCTCAGGCCTGTCCGTGTAGGGCGCTTCCATCAGGGCGGTACGCGAGCCCAGGCTGCCATCGTAGAATATCTTGATGCCGCGAATGTCCAACCGGTCGTCAGGATCGTCCAGCGGTCCGCGCGCGAACCAGTCTTCCATCAGGGTCGCATCATTGCCGTCCAGCAGACCGTAAACCCGGATCGGAAGATCGCTCGCTTCGGCCAGTGCAGTAAAGGCCGCGACCGACATGTCGTCCATTCCGACCTCATGAACAGACGTGACGCCGGCCGCCGCCAGCCGTTGCAACCCGTCCAGAATGGCCGCTTCGACCCTGTCCGGCTCAGGCTTGGGCACGGCGTCGAGCGCGGCCTTCTGCGCGAGCGCCAGCAGCACGCCGGTCGGCTGGCCGTCCTCGTCGCGCAGGATGGTGCCGCCTTCGGGGTCGGGTGTGGCGGCGGTGATGCCTGCCTTCGCCAACGCGGCCGCATTGGCCATCAGGGCAAACCCATGCAACGATTCCAGCACGACCGGCGTGTCTGGGAAAGCGGTGGTCAAAGCCTCCGTCGTCGGATAGCCGCCGGGGCCGTCCGCATCGGCGAAGGCTCCTTCGTCCCAGCCCTGACCCAGGATCCATGCGCCGGGGTCCGCTTCGGGCCGTTGGGCGCGGATACGCGCGACCATGCCTTCGACTGTGGCGACGCCGACTAGATCGACCTTGGCGGCATCGAGCCCCAGTTCCGCGACATGGGCATGGCTGTCCACGATGCCGGGAATGACCGTCCGGCCCGTCAGGTCGGTCAGAACCGCGCCGGGATTGCGAGCGCGCAGAGCGTCGGCCGAGCCCAGCGCCGCAATGCGACCGTCTTCGATCAGCATGGCTTCGGGCGCGGGCCCGTCTTCCATCGTCACGAAGGTCGCACCGACGATTATGCGGGTGTCGGGCGTCAGCACGCCCGTGCCGCAACCGCCGGTCAACAGAAGTGCGAGTGCCGCAATGGCTGCGCGTCTCACCCGTCCTTCCTCTGGTCCGGTTCGAATGTCTTGCGCACGCGCAGAGACTGGATCTGGTTGCGTTCGCGGGTCAGGATCTCGAAGCGGTAGCCATGATAGGCGAAGGTCTGCCCGGCCGTCGGGATGGTCTGCGATTCATGAATGACCAGCCCGGCGATGGTGACCGCTTCGTCGTCCGGCAGCTTCCAGTCCATGGCTCGGTTCAGGTCGCGGATCGCGACATCGCCGCGCACCACGGCCCCGCCGTCTTTCAATCGCGACACGCCTTCCAGTTCCTCGTCATATTCGTCCTGGATGTCGCCGACGATCTCTTCGAGAATGTCTTCCAACGTGACCACGCCCATCAGCGCGCCGTATTCGTCCACGACCAGCGCGAAATGTTCGCGCTTGCTCTGGAAGGCGCGCAGCTGTTTCACCACGGATGTCGTCTCCGGCACGAACCAGGCATCGCGCAGCAGCTTCTTCACCTCCAATCCGGACAATTCGCCGGTTCTGGCCAGCGCCGCCAGCAGGTCCTTGACGTGGATGACGCCGACCACATTGTCGCTGTCGCCCGAATAGACGGGCAGGCGTGAATGGCCCGAGGCGAGGACCTCTTTCAGCACTTCGTTGTTGGGCGTTTCCAGATCGACCATGGACAGGCTGGAGCGGTGGATCATCACATCCTCGACCGTCAGTTCGCCGATTTCCAGCACGCCGTAGATCTGGTCGCGGGCCCGCTTGGCCACGCCGCCTTCCTGCAGGTGCAGGTCGACCGCGCCTTTGATTTCGTCGGCCGCCGTCCAGGCGCTGGCATCCGTGTCGATGCCGAACAGACGCAGCACCCCGTTCACGATCAACTGCACCAGCGACACGATCGGTCCCAATATGCGCACGATCAGGCTGATCGGCCGGGAGACGATCAGGGCCAGTTTGTCGGGCTGCGAAATGGCGTATGTCTTGGGCAGGACCTCGGCGAAGATCAGGATCAACGCCGTCATGACGGCGGTCGCCATCGCCAGCGCCAAGGCGCTGTCGCCGAAGATGTTGGTGAACAAGGTCGTGGTCAGGACGGACGCCAGAATGTTGACCAGATTGTTGCCCAACAGGATGCCGCCCAGCAGCCTTTCGCGCATATTGATCAGGCGCGACACGATGGTGGCGCGTTTGTCGCCGTCTTTTTCCGCCGCGTGCATGCGCACGCGCGATGCAGCCGTCAGCGCGGTCTCGGATGACGAAAAGAACCCCGAACAGACGAGCAGCGTCAGGATCACCCCGACCAGGATCAAGTTCTGAGGTTCCAGAAAGGCGCTCACGATCGGATGTCCATGGGGGCGGCGATATCCTTCAAATAGTCGAGCAGGTCGGGTTCGGATACGGACCGGTCGATGAAGCTCTGTCCGATGCCGCGTGCGAGGATGAGCGTCAATCGCCCGCCTTCATTCTTCTTGTCCTGCCTCATATGGTCGATCAACGCGGCAGGGTCCGACAGGAACAGCCCCATGTCGGCGCGGGTGGGCATGCCGAGCCGCGACAGATGGCGATGGATCCGCGACGCCTCCTGCGCCGGGCAGAGACCGAGCCGGTGCGAAAACTCGAACGCCATGTCCATGCCTGCGCTGACGGCTTCTCCGTGGAGCAGGCCGCCGTCGTAACCGGCCTGCAATTCCAGGGCGTGCGCAAAGGTATGTCCGAGATTGAGCAGGGCGCGGGTACCGCTTTCGCGTTCGTCCTGCGCCACGACCGCCGCCTTGGCCGTGCAGGAGACGGAAATCGCCTCGCGCAGGGCTGCCGGTTCGAGTGCCAGCACATCCGCGCCCAGCTCGTCATCCAGCGCCATGAAGAATTCCGGCCGGTCGATCAGGCCGTATTTGACGATTTCGGCATAACCCGCCTTGACTTGCCGTTCGGGCAACGTCTGCAGCAGGTCCGTGTCGATCAGCACGAGCCGGGGCTGATGGAAGGCGCCGACCAGGTTCTTGCCATAGGCATTGTTGATTGCCGTCTTGCCGCCGACCGAACTGTCCACCTGCGCCAGCAACGTGGTCGGGACCTGCACGAAAGTCGCACCGCGCTTGAAGACGCTGGCGGCGAATCCGGTCAGATCGCCGATCACGCCGCCGCCGAAAGCCAGGATCGTATCCGATCTGTCGAATCCCGCGCGGAACAGCGAATCCAGCACAGCGTCCAAACCCTCCATGCTTTTCTGCGCCTCGCCTTCGGGACGCACGATCACATGAGTGCGGAAATCCGACAGGGCGCTGGCGATGGATGCACCGTGAAGGGCGTGGACGGTTTCGTCCGTGACGACGGCGACGCGGTCCGATCCGGTCGTCGCGCGCAGATGATCGCCCAGCCGCGATAGCGTGCCCGCCCCGATGACGATGTCGTAGCTCCGGGGTCCCAGCTCGACTTGCACGGTGTCCGCCGTCATGCCGGCTTCCCTTCCGCGGAGAGGAACATGTCCAGCGCTTTCTCGATGCGCCCGACCGTGCGCATGTGCGGGCCCTTGGACACGGGCACGGTGATATGCGCTTGCGCGTAGAGCGGTTCGCGCTCGATCATCAGGGCGCGCATGCGGGCCCGTGGATCGGGCACGTGCAGCAAGGGGCGCGTATTCTTGCGCGAGACGCGCTCCATGATGGTTTCGAAATCGCCTTGCAACCAGATCACCAGCGCGCGTTCCAGCAGCAGTTTGCGCGTCGGCGGATGGATGAAGGCACCGCCGCCTGTAGCGAGGACGAGCGCGCTCTCCTCCAGCAACCGGGCGACGACACGGCGTTCGCCGTCACGGAAAGCGGCCTCGCCGTGATCGCGGAAATAGCCCGCCACGGTGCGGCCCGACGCGCGTTCGATCTCTTCGTCGGAATCGCGGAAATTCCGGCTCATGACTTTGGCCAGCCGTCGCCCCACGGTCGTCTTTCCGACGCCCATCAGCCCGACAAGCGCAAGCGGGCGGTAACGGAACGGTTGCAAGCCCTTGCCGTCGGGGCTCTCATTGGGGGATAAGGCCCCTATGTCTGCTGCGGCCCGGAGGTCTGTCAAAGTCTCTCTCTATGCTGCGGACTGCGCCGCAGTGTGTGGTAGGTGTCATTGGAGAGTATGGGCATATCAACCCGGACTCAACTTTCAAACGGGATAAGGACCGTCATGAAGAAATTGATGATCATAGGCGGGGTTGTCCTCGTTCTGGTGCTGGGCCTCATGGTCTGGCTGGCCGGATCCGTCGGACCAGAAACCGCGCCGAAGGATGTTCGTTCCATCGACCTGCCCGATAGCTATGGGAATTAGAGCCCGCATTTCCGTCGCCGCGGTTCTGGCGACCTTGTCCCTTCCCTTGGTGCCGGCGGTGGTCGCGCACGCGCAATCCATAAAGACCGAAGAACTGGACGCGCCCAAGGCGTTCGCGCCCGGCATCGACATTGCCGACGAATTGGCGGCCGACGCCTGGGCTGGAACCTCGGCCGCGCGCGCCGTGCGGTTGCTCGAAGCCATGCCGGCCGACACCGACCATCCCGTCGTGCGCGACATGTTGCGCCGGGTCGTATTGTCCGGCCTCGTTCCGCCCCAAGGTGCGGCGGACGCGTTCGAGCGCAGCCGGATCGCGGCGGCACGCGACCTGGCCAATCCCGACGAGTATGCGCGCTTCGCCGCGCGCAATCCGGCCGCGCGCGATCCACGCCTGCGCGCCGAAGCCCACATCACCCAAGGCGATCTGGCCGCGGCCTGCGATATATCCGACACGGTGCAGCGAGGCCGGGGCGAGACCTTCTGGGTGCGCCTGCGGGCGGGCTGCCATACGCTACGCGGCGAAACGTCTTCCGCCGATCTGGCGCGCGATATCCTGCGCGACCGTGGCGAGGAGACGGAACTGGTCATCCCCGATCCGCCGTCCGGTTTCTGGGCCGAGGCGCTCGCCCAGGACGCGGTCGGGCTGGACGCCATGATGACGGCGCTCGCCCTGGGTCCTGACGGTCAAGATGGCGGAAGCGTCCAGTCCGCCGATGACGGGCTCGCCGGCAACGACCCCGCGTTACGGCCCACGCCGCTCTTCCCGGCGGCCGACCCCGACCCAGCCCCCCTCTACGATTTGACCGACGCGATCGCCGACCGGTCCGAAATCGGCACGGCGCGCTTGTTCGTGCTCGGCCGGGACGGCAATGCGCGCGCGGCCGCAGCCTTCGTGCGCCGCGCTGAGGCCGACGGGCTGAACCCGTACGCGGTGCTGCCGCGCATTCCGGCCGTTCTGGACCCGGCGGGCATGGTCGCGGCCGATTTGCCGCTGTTCGCGCGCTATGCCGTGATCAGCCGCGATATCGATCTGATCCGGTCCCTGTTCGAAAGCGCGGACGATGTGCGAGCGAAAGAGCGTCTGGCGCTAGCGTCCGACGCACTGGGCGGCGGGTTCATCGGACGTCCCTTGGGCGACGGGCTGGACGCGGCTCTCAGCGACGGCCGCGACGGAGCGGTCAAGGACGTGATGCTTGCGCTCGCGCTCGGCGCGGACCTGACGGAACCCGTCGAAACCCGGTTGCGCGAGGCCGGAATGGCCGCAGGCGAGGGCGCGCCGGTTCTCGACTGGGTCGCCGTGGACCACGCGGTCGACCGGGCCGCAAAAGCCGAAAGCCTGCTGCGGCTGGCGGATATCCTCAACGATGCGGGAACGGGCGACGAAGCGGCGCTCTACCGCGTTCTTCGCAGCCTGCGCGAGGCCGGGTTCGCCGATACGGCCGGACAGCTCGCCGCGTTCGAATATCTGCGCGGTCTCGGCGGCGCGTGAGCCGGCCGTGAGCATCGACACATTCCTGGAGATGATGAGCGCCGAACGCGGCGCGGCCGCCAATACGCTGTCCGCCTATCGGCGCGACCTGCGCGACTGGTCGGCCGCGCTCGCGCCGCGCGGTCTTCTGGACGCGTCGACCGGCCATCTGGAAGGCGTCCTGTCGGGCTGGGCGGAGGCTGGATTGGGCGCGTCGACCGCCGCGCGAAAACTCTCGGCCATGAAGCAATACTGCCTGTTCGCCCAAACCGAAGGATTGCGCCCCGATAACCCTGCCCACCGCCTGCGCGCCCCCAAGGCGGCAAAGCCCTTGCCCAAGCGGCTGAGCCGCGAGGATGTGGACCGCCTGCTGGACCAAGCCGCGTCGGACACAACGCCCAAGGGATTGCGACTGACCGCCATGCTGGAAATCCTCTATTCTGCGGGTTTGCGCGTCTCCGAACTCGTCTCGCTGAAAGTCGTGCAGACCCGCCGCCGGGATGGCTGCCTGATGATCCGGGGCAAGGGCGGGCGCGAACGGCTGGTGCCGCTGACCCCGCCTGCGCTGCAAGCCCTGGCAGCCTGGACCGAGGCGCGCGATGCGACCCTGCCCAAGGCGTCCGGGACCCGCGACCGCGCCGCGCCCTATCTCTTTCCGTCCGGCGGCACACGCGGCCACCTGACGCGTGAACGCTTCGCTCAGATGCTCAAGGATCTGGCGCGCGACGCCGGGCTGCAACCGTCCCGGATCAGTCCGCACGTTCTGCGCCACGCTTTCGCGACGCACCTGCTCGAAGGCGGCGCTGATCTTCGGGCGGTGCAGACCCTGCTCGGCCATGCCGACATCTCCACGACCCAGATCTATACGCACATTCTTGACGAACGCCTCAAGGCGCTGGTCGAAGCCGCCCATCCGCTGTCGGAAACGTCCGGCGAGGCGGTATCGTCATGAGGCACCCGTAATGAGCAAAAAGGACCCGCGCGACCCGGACCTGATCCGCGATCTCGACCTGTTGCTGGACGCGCTCTGCGCGGAATGGGATTTCTGTGCCGGCGTGCGCGGCGAAGATCTAGTCCAGGGCGCCAAACCACTGACGTCGAAACGGTTCACGGATACGGTTCTGGACGCGGAAGCCGAACTGCCCGGCAACCGGGCCAGCTGGGACCGGCGCATCAAGCGCCGCTTCGTGCAACGTTACGGCCACAGCATCACGCGGCGCGACTACCGGCCATGAACCTGCCGACGATTGCGGGCGGACGCTTGCGGGCTGGACCTTCCCGCCCGGCACGCTAAGAGGCCCGAATGTCCCGGACCTATCTCGATTTCGAACGCAGCGTGGCGGAACTCGACAAGCAGGCGGACGCGCTGGCTGAATCCGACCCGACCGCGGCGAAGGAGATCGGCGGACGCGCGGCGAAGGAGCTCAAGAAGCTCTATGCCAAGCTGGGCCCATGGGAGAAGGCGCACGTCGCCCGCCATCCCGGTCGCCCGCATTTCAGCGATTACGTCGCGCAGCTTGTCACGGACTTCACGCCGTTGGCCGGGGACCGGCAGTTCGGCGACGACCATGCCCTGCTCGGCGGTCCGGGCAAACTGGGCGGGCGTTCCGTGATCGTCATGGGACACGAGAAGGGCAAGGATCTCGATACCCGACTGAAACACAATTTCGGCATGGCGCGGCCCGAAGGCTACCGCAAGGCGGTGCGCCTGATGGATCTGGCCGAACGGTTCCGCCTGCCGGTCGTCAGTTTCGTGGATACGGCGGGGGCCTATCCGGGCCGGGGTGCCGAAGAGCGCGGACAGGCCGAAGCCATTGCGCGGTCCATCGACCGCGGCCTGTCCCTGTCCGTGCCGTTCGTCTCCGTCATCACCGGAGAAGGGGGCTCGGGCGGGGCGGTGGCCATCGCGACGGCCGACCATGTGCTGATGCTAGAACATTCCGTCTATTCGGTGATCTCGCCCGAAGGCTGCGCCTCGATTCTGTGGCGCGACGGCGCGCGTGCCGAGGATGCGGCCAAGGCGATGAAGATCACGGCGCAGGACCTGAAACGGCTGGGCGTGATCGACGGCATCGTCAAGGAGCCGGTCGGCGGCGCCCACCGCGCGCCGGAAGAGGCCGTCAAACGGGTCGGCAAGATGATCCTTTCCCGGCTGGAAGAATTGTCGGCGCTCGATCCGCAAGCGCTGAGAGAGCGCCGCCGCGGGAAATTCCTCGACATCGGCCGGACGCTTCCCGGCGCGAAATAGGCGCGGCGCGAAATAGGATGTGGACGGAAAAAATGATCCGGTCGGGCGAACCGTCCGGCCCGTCCCTTCCGTCTGCCCTTGGAAGAGACCTCTAGAAGCGGGTCGAAATTCCCGTTCCGAACCAGAGCAGTTCGTCGCGCCGGTTCAGCGCGTTGAAGTCCAGCGCGTTCTCGGAATTGACCGTATAGTTCGCCCCGACATAGACGGAGGCCGCCTCCGTGATCGCGTGGCTGAGCGCGGCGGTCGCCGTCGCCCATTCGTAGGAGGTGCCGTCGCCGTCCACGAGCCCGACCGTCAGGCCGAAATCCACGGCGTTTTTCTCATCGAACCCAGTCTTGTGGCCGATCGCGCCTTCCAGTGTGAAGTTTTCCAGCGTAAAATCGTAATAGGCGGCGACGGACGGGGCGAACATGACGTCGCCGAAGCCGAGCGCAGCGGACACTTCGTACGATCCAGCTGCGCCGTCTTCGGTTTCCAGCAGGTCGCCGCTTTGCGGATAGTGATAGTAGGTCACACCGAGATCGAGTGAGATCGAGCCGTCCAGCGGAACGCTGTAGCCGCCATAGAAGTCGATTTCGTCGGCAGCAGCCTGCGAGCCTTCGCCGACGCCGGTCGAGGCCCAGATGCCGCCGGTGAAACCGCCGGACGAGATTTCCACGTAAGGCTGGATCGAATCGGCACCCAGGCTGGCGCCGCGAAAGACATAGTCGGTGACGTAGTCGAGGCCGACGGACCAGCCGACATCATCGGCCTGCGCATCCGACGGCACGGACATCAGCGCGGCAGCGGCAGACAAGGTGCCGGCTAAAAGTTGGAATGGTTTCATGACGGGCTCCCTGCTCAAGTCTTTGCCGACTTAAAGGCATCGCCCGGTTGGAAAGCGAACTTCACAAGACATCGACCCGACGCCGTATGAGACACGCCTGTTAAATGTGCATTAAGTTAAGCGTCTTGCCCGATTGAGTGCGCACCCGACGCAAGCGGCGACGGCGCATGAGCGGTCGCGCTGCGTCAGACCACCTTGCCGTGGCACTGCTTGACCTTCTTGCCCGACCCACATGGACAAGGGGCGTTGCGCGACAGTTTCGCCAGCTCGTTCGGTTGCAAGGCGGGACTGTTGTCCGCACCGCTCCGGGCCTGGACTTCGGCCACGCCGGCGGCCGCGCCCATCAGTTCCATGGGCGACCGAGCGGGTGCGCCTGCAGGCGAGGTTGCGGTTTGCGCCTTCAGTCGTTCCGTGCCTTGCCGTGCCGCTTCCATGGCGTCGGCCTGCCGTTGCTGGCTTTGCTGGGCCTGTTGCTGCTGGCGTTGGACCTGCGTGTTGAGCAGCAGGCGGAACATCGCCGCCGTCACGTCTTCGCGCAGACTGATGAGCAGCTTGTCGAACAGGGTGAAGGCTTCGGACTTGTATTCGTTGAGCGGATCGCGCTGGCCGTAGGCGCGCATGCCGATCACGGATTTCAGCGCATCGAGCTGCTGCAGATGTTCGCGCCAGTTGCGGTCGATGACCTGCAGCAGAACTTGCTTTTCCACGCGATGCATCTCGTCTTCCGGAATGCCGGCCGAAAGTTCGGTCGCGACCCGGTCGGCGGCTTCCTTGAACCGTGCCAGCATTTCTTCGTCGGCAATGCCTTCCTCGGCCGCCCATTCGCCAAACGGGAATTCGATGTTCATCGCCTGGCGCGCCGCATCCGTCAAACCGGTGATGTCCCACTGCTCGGCATAGGCCTTCTTGGGCACATGTTTTTCGATCAGGTCTTCGCACAGCTGATGGCGGAAGTCCTGGATGACGTCCGACACGTCGTCGTCGGTCATGAATTCCATGCGCTGTTCGAAGATGGTCTTGCGCTGGTCGTTCATCACGTCGTCGAACTTCAGGAGGTTCTTGCGGATGTCGAAGTTGCGGGCTTCGACCTTGCCTTGCGCGCGCTCCACCGCCTTGGACATGAAGCGGTTGGTCAGCTCCTCGCCTTCCTCCCAGCCCATCTTGCCCATCATGGATTTCAGCCGCTCGCCGCCGAAGATGCGCATCAGGTCGTCCTCGGTCGACAGATAGAACTTCGACGTGCCCGGATCGCCCTGGCGGCCGGTCCGGCCGCGCAACTGATTGTCGATGCGGCGGCTTTCATGCCGTTCCGTGCCCAGCACATAGAGGCCGCCGGCTTCCAGGGCGGTCTTCTTCAGGGCCGCGACTTCGCTGCGGACGTTTTCCGCGATGCGCTCGCGTTCGGCCTCATCCTCGACGCCTTCGGTCTCGGCTTCGATCCGCATGTCCGGATTGCCGCCCAGCTGGATGTCCGTGCCGCGTCCCGCCATGTTGGTGGCGATGGTCACGGCCCCCGGCACACCGGCCTGGGCGACGATCTCGGCTTCCTGCTCGTGGTGGCGGGCGTTCAGCACGCGATGCTCCACGTCCTTCTCGGACAGGAAGCGCGACAGCTTCTCGGATTTCTCGATCGAGACCGTGCCGACCAGCATGGGCTGGCCTTTCTTCTTGGCCTCCGCGATCTCGTCCACGATGGCGGCGAACTTCTCGTCCTCGGTGCGGTAGATGACATCGTCGATGTCGATGCGCTGAATCGGGCGGTTGGTCGGGATGACCAGAACGTCGAGCTTGTAGATCTCGGCGAATTCGCCCGCTTCGGTCTCCGCCGTGCCGGTCATGCCGGACAGTTTCTCGTAGAGGCGGAAATAGTTCTGCAGCGTCACGCTCGCCATGGTCTGGTTCTCGGCCTGGATGTCGACGCCTTCCTTGGCCTCGATCGCCTGGTGCAGACCTTCGGACAGGCGGCGGCCCTGCATCATCCGGCCGGTGAATTCGTCGATCAGCACCACTTCGCCGTCCTTGACGATATAGTCCTTGTTGGCGGTGTAGAGGCGGTGCGCCTTGAGCGCCTGATTGGCGTGATGGACGATGGTGACGTTCTCGATGTCGTAGAGGCTCTCGCCTTCCAGCAACTCGCGCTCGCGCAGTATCTGTTCCAGCTGCTCGTTGCCTTCCTCGTTGAAGGTGGCGGACCGGGCCTTTTCATCGACCTCGTAGCCTGTCTCCGGGATCAGCGGGATGATCCCGTCCAGCGTGCGGTACAATTCGGCCCGATCTTCGGTCGGCCCGGAAATGATCAGCGGCGTGCGCGCCTCGTCGATCAGGATGGAATCGATCTCGTCGATGATGGCGTAGACATGGCCGCGCTGGCTCATCTCGTCCGTGGACAGCTTCATGTTGTCGCGCAGGTAATCGAAGCCGTATTCGTTGTTGGTGCCGTAGGTGATGTCGGCGGCGTAGGCGGCCTTGCGGCCCGGTCCGTAGGGATCGTGATTGTTCACGCAATCGACCGTGATTCCGAGAAAGTTGTAGATCTGCCCCATCCATTCCGCGTCGCGCCGGGCCAGATAGTCGTTGACCGTCACGATGTGGACGCCGCGGCCCGTCAAAGCATTCAGGTAGGCTGCCAAGGTCGAGACCAGCGTCTTGCCTTCGCCGGTGCGCATCTCCGCGATTTCGCCGCGGTGCAGCGTGATGCCGCCGATCAGCTGCACGTCGTAATGGCGCTGGCCGAGCGTGCGTTTGGCCGCTTCGCGCACTGTGGCGAACGCTTCTTCCAACAGGCTGTCCAAAGTTTCGCCTTTTTGCAGCCGTTCGCGGAACAGCACCGTCTGGTGCTTGAGATCCGCGTCGCTCATCGCCTCCATTCGGGGCTCCAGCGCGTTTATGCGTGTCACGATGGGGCGGAGCTTCTTGAGCTTGCGGTCGTTCTCCGAGCCGAAAAGCGTCTTGGCGATGCCGAGCATGAGGCGGTCCTTGAAGGCGTCAGGAAAGGCTCGTCGGAAAATCACGTTGCCGTCCAGGCGGCGAGCCGTTTTTGCTTTGGCGTGACTTAGGAACGGCCCTCCCTTAAGTCAACGAAGCGGGGCAGGATGAATCGAAAGGAATAGGTAGATGAACGGTCGTTTTGCCGGTCGAGCGGCGCAATGGATGGGGGCAAGCGCCCTGATGTCCGTCTTGCTGGTGGCCTTGGCGGCCTGTTCGCCGCCCAGCGCGCCCATGGACGGCGCGGAGGCGAAGCTGGACCGTGCAGGCGACGTGGTCGTCGCGCGCGTCGAAGGCACGCCGATCTACCGCACGGATGTGCGCCGCGCGGCCCAGGCGCAAGGGCTGATCGGTGAAGACGACCCGCTCACGACCGGCGATCCCGTCTTCACCGTGGCCGTGAACGAACTGATCGACCAGCGCCTGCTGTCGCTCGATGCGGTGCGGACCGGGGTGGCGCAGACGCAGGAAGTCCAGCGACGGCTCGCCTCCGCGCGCGAACGCATACTGGGCAATTACCGGGTCGAAGCCCATCTGGACGAGACCGTGACCGACGCGGCCGTGCGCAAGCTCTACGACGCCCAGCGCGAACTGGCCGGCCAGGGCGAGGAACGCCGCATCCGCCAGATCGTGGTCGGGAACGAAGCGCTGGCCACGGACATCGTCCGCCGCCTCAATGACGAGGAAGATTTTGAGCAATTGGCGCGCGAGCATTCGACCGATGCGGAGTCTCGCGAGGCGGGCGGAGAACGCGGCTGGGTCAGCCGTAAGGTGCTGCCGGAGGAGGTCGCCGACGCGGCTTTCTCCGCACCGGTCGGCGGCCGGTCCGGCCCGGTCCGTTCGGGCGAGGACTGGGTCGTGCTGGAAGTGCTGGACACGCGCACGCCCAATTCGCGCTCCTTCGAGCAGACCCGCGAGGAAATCGCCCGCTTCATGACGTTCGAGGCGGTCGAAGCGCTGGTCTCCCGGCTGCGCGACCGGGCCGATGTGGAGCGGCTCTACGAGAACATGGCTGACGACGTTGCGGATGCCGAAGAAACGGCTCCGGAAGAGACGGCTCCCGTCGATGCTGGTGAGGCGACCGACGGCGAATGAGCGACATCGTCAGCCCGTTCGCGCCGGACGCTTTCCCGGACCTGCCGCCTGTTGCCGGTTTCACCATGGCAACGGCCGAAGCCGGCGTGAAATATCGCGGCCGGAGAGACCTCTGGGTGTTGCGCGGCGACCCGGGGACGCAGATTGCGGGCGTGTTCACGCAGAACCGCTGTCCCGGCGCGCCGGTGGACTGGTCGCGCGCCGCGCTGGACGCACCGACGCACGGTCCGCGCCTCGTCGTCGTCAACAGCGGAACGGCCAACGTGTTCACGGGGCAAGCCGGGAAGGATGCCGTGCTGGAGACGGCAAAAGGTGCGGCGGACGCGTTCGGTGCCGAAGCCGAGGCCGTCCAGGTCGCCTCGACCGGCGTGATCGGCGTCGCGCTGGACGCCTCCAAATTGGTCGCGCAGTTCCCGGACATGGCAGGACGTATGCGTCCCGACGGCTGGGAGGCGGCGGCGCGTGCCATCATGACGACCGACACCTATCCCAAGGGCGCGACCCAGACCGCGCTGATCGGCGACACGGTCGTCACGCTCAACGGCATCGCCAAGGGATCGGGCATGATCGCGCCGGACATGGCGACCATGCTGGCCTATGTCGCGACCGATGCGGACCTGCCGCAAGACGTGCTCCAGGCGCTGCTGGCGGACTATACCGGCCCCACCTTCAATGCCGTGACGGTCGACAGCGACACCTCCACGTCGGATACGATGCTCCTGCTGGCGAGCGGACAGGCGGAGCATCCGCGCGTCCTGGGCGCCGACGATCCCGTCCTGGCCGCGTTCCGGCTGGCGCTGCGGGCCGTGATGCACGACCTCGCCCAGCAGATCGTGCGCGACGGGGAGGGCATCTCCAAGCTGATGACGGTTCAGGTCACCGGTGCCGTGTCGGACGACAGCGCCGCGACCATCGCCAAGTCGGTCGCCAATTCGCCGCTGGTCAAGACGGCTGTGGCGGGCGAAGACGCCAATTGGGGCCGCATCGTCATGGCGGTCGGCAAGGCGGGCGAACCGGCCGAGCGCGATCGGTTGAGCATCCATGTCGGCCCGCACCGGTTGGCGAGGCAGGGACAGCCCGATCCGGACTACCGCGAGGAACTGGGCGCGAGCTATATGCGGAATTCCGAGATCGAATTCTCCATCGACCTCGGGCTGGGCGACGGTGCGGCGACCGTCTGGGCGTCGGACCTGACGCACCGCTATATCGACATCAATGCGGATTACCGCTCGTGAACGACAAAGCCGCCTCGGGGAGGTTTCGCGGGCCCGTCGTCTGGGTCGCCGCCTGCGCGCTGATCGATGCGGATGGCCGTGTGCTGGTCACGCAGCGGCCCCCCGGCAAGGATCATGCGGGATTGTGGGAATTTCCCGGCGGCAAGATCGAACCGGGAGAGCGGCCCGAAGAGACGATCGTGCGCGAACTCCATGAGGAACTGTCCGTCGAGCCCTGTCTCGACTGCCTGGAGCCGCTCACCTTCGCCAGCCACGCCTACGACACGTTCCAGCTCGTCATGCCGACCTATGTCTGTCGCCAATGGGACGGGGTGGTCCGCCCGACCGAAGGCCAGGCGACCAAATGGGGCTGGGCGGCGGACATCGCCCGCTTGCCGCTCGTGCCGGCCGACATACCACTCGCCCAGCAGCTGGCGGCGCGCCTGCCCAAGGGGCGGCGTTTCCTGACGTGACTCGTTTCCTAACGTGATTAGCGCCGCGTGACCGCCGCCCAGACCAGGCTGACCAGCACGGCGCCGACGGTCGCCCCGATCCAGCCTGCGAACTCGCCTTCAGTGTAGAGGCCCAACATCTCGCCGATATAGGTGAAGGCGAAGGCGCCCGCGATACCGGTCAGGATGGTGCCGAAGAAGCCGCGCGGTTCCTTGCTCTTGCTCAACAGCAATTTCGCGAGAAAGCCCGCGACAGCGCCCAGTATGATGAGACCGAATATGCTCATGGAGATGTCCTTTCATTCCCGATGTGACTGCCCCCTAGCGCACCAGCCCGCCCTTGAAAACGGCGATCAGCCCGCCAGCGCGACCACGCTCTTTCCGGTCGTCGCGAAATAAGCGCGGGCGCCCGGCAGTTCGTCCGCGATGGCCGGGTGACGCACGTCCAGCCCGCCTGTGAACGTCCCGAAACTCGGCATGATGATGCGCTCCCGGCTGACGGCCCAGCACGGGGCAGGGACGTTCGCCCGCCGCGTGGAGATCCGCACTTTGGGGTGCAGGTGACCACAGACATTCACGCCGTCGTTTTTCAAGGGCGCCGTCGGGAGGTGCGTCAGCAGGAAGCCGCCACATTCGATGTGATCCTCCTGGTCGCCGTCCAAGCCGTCCGGAATGTCCGGATCGTGATTTCCCAGTATCCAAGTGAAGCGGGGCACGCGCGCGACCAGCGCGTTCATCGCCGCGAGGTCGGCCGCACTCATCCGCTCGCCCGCTTTCGTGTCGTGGAAACTGTCGCCCAGCGCCGCGACATGTCTGGGCCGGAACGTCTCGACCAGGGCGCAGAGCCGTTCCAGCGTGTCGGGTGTGTCGTAAGTCGGCAGCGGTGCGTGGCCGATCGCCTGCAGATAGCTGCCCTTCTCGAAGTGCAGGTCCGCGACCAGCAGCGTTTCGCAATCCGGCAGGAACGCTCCCTTGCGGTGGTCGAAGACGATGGGGCCGCAACGCGCGGCGAATTCAAGCCGCTCCACGGGCGCCTGCCGAACCGGCGGAGGCGTGCTCCACTCCCGCGTCTTCCGATAGCGATGTCCCCCGCCTGTCCACATAATCCCTCACCTGATCCAGCAGGCTGTCGCCGATCCCGTTCATGTAATCCTGAACGTGGCTGCCGGCTCTTTGCCCGGCTTCGGCGACCAGCCTGTTTTGCGCGTCGCCGCGAATCTGTTCGCGTCCGACCTGCATCATGGCGGGGATAGACAGGGGGCTGGCATGGGGCAAAGTGCGAAATACAGTGTCGTGCCGCACATCGTGCAGAAAGCCGCGCAGCCGCTCGACGTCCAGCAGGTCGCCCTCCGCTTCCTGCCGCGCGATCCGCAGCAGGATATGATCCGGTTCGTATTTCAGCAGCACGTCATAGATCAGGTCGGTCGAAAACGTCACTTGCTTCATCGTGCGCTGCTGACCCGGCAGGCGCTGCTCGGTCAGTCCGGCTATGGTCGCGATCTTGCGGAAGGACCGTTTGATCATCGGCGAATTGACGATCCAGTCGTCCAGATCGTCCTCCAGGATATCGGCATCGAGCAATCCATCGAGGCTGTTGACGGGTTCCAGCGATGTGATGGTCAGCGCGTAGTCGGTGATGGTGAAATTGATCGGCGCCAGACCGCGCTTCTCCATCCGTTTGGTCAGCAGGAAGCCCAGCGCATTGTTGACCTTGCGCCCCTCGAAGGTGTGGACCAGCAGGATGTGGTCGTTGCGGTCGAAGAAGCTCTCGACCAACAGGCCGCTCTTGCCGGGTAGGTTAGAAAACAGCGATTGCAGCGTCAGCCATTGCTCCACCTGGTCGGGCAAGCGGTGCCATTGGCCCGGATCGGCCACCACCGCGCGCACCCCTTCCGCCAGATAGCTCGACAGCGGCATCATCCCGCCCGCATAGGCCGGGATCTTGGGCCGCGCCTTCGGCGCCGGAACGGCTTCCACCGCCATTTCGCGAATGCCTTCATAGCGCAGCGTTTCGCCCGCAAAGGCAAACGTGTCGCCTCGGTTGAGGTTCATCACGAAGCGTTCCTCGATCTCGCCGACGACGCGGCCGCGCTTGGATTTGGGCGAGGGGATGCGCCGAACCTTCAGCTTGGCATATTCGACGATGGTGCCGATATTCATGCGGTGGCGGCGCGCTTGCGGCTGGCTGGCGATGGTGTAGCCGCGAGAGGTTTTCTTCAGGCGACGGAACCGCTCATAGCTTTTCAGCGCGTAGCCTCCGTCCACGGCAAAGGAAAGGATCGCGTCGAAGTCGGCCTTCTTCAGATCGCGGTACGGCCAGGCCGAACGGATTTCCTGGAGCGCCTCACGCTTCTTCAACGGCCCGCCGCAAGCGCGGTTGACCAGATATTGCACCACCACATCCATCGATCCGGCGGAATAGTCCTCGCCGTCGCGGTGGCCGTCCTTGATGGCCTGGATGGCGACGTCGCATTCGACCACTTCCAGCGGGTTGGTCGGGACCAGAATGGCCTTGGACGCTTCGTCGATGCGATGATTGCTTCGTCCGATCCGTTGCAACAGGCGCGACACGCCTTTGGGCGCGCCGACCTGGACGATCACATCCACATCGCCCCAGTCGATGCCCATTTCCAATGCGGAGGTCGACACGACCGCCCGCATCTGGCCGGAGGATATGAGCGCCTCCGTCTTCTGCCGCCGGTCGCGCGCGAGGCTGCCGTGATAGACCCCGATGGGCAGGCCGTCCTCGTTGACCTCCCACAGCTGCTGGAACAGCACTTCGGCCTGGGCGCGCGTATTGACGAAGACGATGGAGGTGCGGTGGTCGCGGATGATCTCGTAAATGTCCCGGACCGCAAAACGCGGGCTGTGGCCACCCAGCGGAAAGCGTCCTTCCGGCTCGATGATCGTGACCAGCGGCGGCGTGTCGCCCGACACTTCGATCCGGTCCGCCGGCCGCCCCGTCGGGCCGAGCCAGGCGGCGGCCTTGTCGGGCTGGGCGACCGTGGCGGACAGGCCGAAGCGGACGTGATCCAGCGCGAGGCTTTTCAGCCGCGCCAGCGCCAGTGCCGTGAAATCGCCGCGCTTACCCGTCGTGAAGCTGTGCATCTCGTCGATCACGACGCATCGCAGCGACGCGAAATAGTCGGGCGCATTGTCATAGGACAGCAGCAGCATCAGGCTTTCGGGCGTGGTCAGCAACAGATCCGGCGGTTTGGTCTGCTGGCGCTTGCGCTGATAGGTCTTGGTGTCGCCTGTTCGAACGCCGATCTCGATGGGCAGGTCCAAGTCGCTCACAGGCCGCATGAGATTGCGTTCGATATCGTTGGTCAGCGCGCGCAGCGGGCTGATGTAGAGCGTGTGCAGGGCGTGCGGGGCGTCCTTGGGTTTGTCGGCCAGGTCGCACAGAGACGGCAGGAATCCCGCCAGCGTCTTCCCGCCTCCGGTCGGCGCGATCAGCAGCGTATCGGTTCCGCTTGCAAACCGCTCCACCATGGTCCGCTGATAGTCGCGGATGGTCCAGCCCTGATCCTCGAACCAAGCGTCGATGCGATCCGGAATCAGGCCCGGGTTTCGGGCGGTCTGTCTGTCGGGGATCGGCATCACCCTGTTGATACGTGCCAGAGGCCGGACTCGCTCCGAATCGCCGGGCTGCAAATGATAAAAGGTTGATATGTGTCTCGCCCGGGTCGTGTGTTTCGGTCTCGGGCATGGACCGGTTTGCGCGCACCCCTTTCGGCACCATCGGACATCGGGCCATGACGGGGTTGTCGCATCTTGTTCGTGTCGGGCGACACGAGGCGCGCGCCCTTCCCCGTGACGGGGAAGGGAAACAACACGTCTTGGACACAAAGGCGAAAAGCCGCGCGGAGAGTCCAGCCCGACGCCGCCTGGTGTGTGACACATCGCTTGAAGTCCGCGGCTTCCTTTCGTTCACAGGATTATTTGATAAAGTTACTGACTACCCTCAATCCGGGCAGGGACGCGATTGCGCGGTCCCATGGGGGTCCATCACGGGGTGGCTGGGCTGGCCGGAATAGTTGGGAGATGGAGTCCGGGTCGAGCCCGGGATGAGGTGGGGGCGCGCGGACAGGACGCTGTTTAGGCTTGCGGGCCCCAAACCTATCGGCTGGAGCTCATTCGTGCGCCAAGCTGTAGCCGCCCGCTTCCGTCAGCAGGATCGACGCCTGGCCCTTCACCGGTTCGATCTTCTGGCGCAGACGGTAGACATGGGTTTCCAGCGTATGGGTGGTGACGCCGGAATTGTAGCCCCAGACCTCTTCGAGCAACTCGTCCCGCCCGACCGGCTTGCCGCCGGCGCGGTAGAGATATTT
Organism: uncultured Algimonas sp.; assembly: GCF_947498175.1. Lineage (GTDB taxonomy): Bacteria > Pseudomonadota > Alphaproteobacteria > Caulobacterales > Maricaulaceae > Litorimonas. The sequence continues at coordinate 288,310 of NZ_CANMJB010000003.1, forward strand.
CAGGATGTTGGTCTCCTTCTCCGTCAGGCGGATGTCGCGCACGGTTTTGCCGTCTTCGGGCTGCGGCGGGGTCAGGCGCTTGGCGGACGGCTTGAAGGTGTAGGGGCCGATGCGGAAGGTCGCGTCCTCGGATTGCTCGAAGCTGCGCAGATGCGCCCGGATACGTGCGATCAGGACGGAGAGGCGGAACGGCTTGGTGACATAGTCGTTGGCGCCGCTGTTCAGGCCGAGGATTTCGCTGGCCTCGCCCGTATTGCCCGTCAGCATGATGATCGGCGCGGCGACGCCGTGCTTGCGCATCACGGCGCACGCGTCGGTTCCTTGCATGTCCGGCAGGTCGATATCGAGCACGATGGCGTCGAAATTGCCGGTCTCAGCGGCTTGTATGCCGTCGGTCGCATTGGCCACGGAGATGGTCTCGAATTCATCGAAAAAGGCGAATTGGGAGGTCAGCTCCTCGCGCAGCGCGTCGTCGTCGTCGACAATTAGAATACGTTTTTTCACAGACATGGCGGCGTCTCTAGACCAGAGCCCGCCGATGCGCCAATCATGGAATAGTGAGCGAGAGTAAAACGCAGGTGACGTTGTTGTGAACCGGTCGGTCCAGTTCGATACTCAAGCGGGTCTGGCGACCTTGGACGACTGGACGGCCCCGTTCGGTTTCGGACGCGAAGGCACCGTCCCGGCGGCCGAAGGCCATGAAGGCGACGCCAAAACCCCGCTTGGCCCCTACCATTTGCGGTTCGGCTTCTACCGGGCCGATCGCCTGCCCGAACCGAGCACCGCCCTGACGATGCATGCGATCCGCACGGACGATGGGTGGTGCGATGCTCCGGACGATGCAGCCTACAACCGCTTCGTCGCCCTGCCTTACCCGGCCAGCCATGAGCGCCTCTGGCGCGCGGACGGCGCCTACGATGTCGTGCTGGTCCTGAGCCACAACGATGACCCGCCGATCCCCGGACGCGGCTCCGCCATCTTCGTCCACTGCCGCCAGCCCGACCACCGCCCCACATTGGGCTGCCTGGCGCTGGCCGCGCCGGACATGGCGGCCCTGTTGCCGCGGCTGCGGGCCGGGATGGGCGTGGCGGTCATCTAGTCGGGTGGATATTGCGTTTCCGCCAGAACCGTCCGCCCCTCTCCATAAACCGTTATGTACAACGGCCCGTGTGGCAGGATCAGATCGACGGTTTCGTTTGGCCTGACGAGCACGCGGTCGACCAGGTTTCCGGGCTCACCGCGCGCCGCCGCTTCGATCACGACCCAATCGTCGCGCGACGATTGGGGAATGAAGCTGTCGCTGGCGACCCGGCGCGTATCGTCGCCGTCCAGCCAGCGCTGCCGACCATCATCAAAGGTCTCCGGCCGGGAATGGACGAGCAGGTCGAAACCGCTCTGCGCGGCGGGCACGCTGTAGCGCCAACCCGGCGCATCCTCTGGATCGGCGCATCCGGTCTGCGCGATCGTGAACGGATCCAGCCCATAGTCTTCGTTCAGCCGCTGCGCCATCCAGACATTGCCTCTTAAATCCGGTGTCTCGCGGGCATGGCTGTGGCCGACATGGATCAGAACCTTCGCGGTGGGGTCCTGCAGCACGCGCTCCCACAAATTGCGGGCTTGTTCAGTCTCGCGCAATGCGATCCGGTCTGCCGATCTCGTCCCCTCGGGAGCCTGCGCCTCGCTCTCATAGGCGACCGGAACCCAACCTTGCGACAGTGCATCCGCGACCGTTCGGGCAAAGACAGGATCGCGCGTGTAATATCCATCTTCGGGCCTGAGGTGACCGCGCGCCGTGACGGCCGCCTGCCATGCCTCGTGCTCGATAGGCTTTTCATCCTCCAACCGGCTGAAGGTCTCCGCAGCGTAGTGGGTGTACCCGGTATCGCGCAGCCCCGGTAGCAAACGGCGGATGAAAGCGCGGTGCTGCGGCACGGCATGGTCTTCGTTGACGATGAGGATGCGGTGGTCGCGGGCAGCTTCCAGCACGGCCTCCACCGCGCCGTCCCGCAACGTCTCGACATGCGCATCGGCGCAAGTTTTCGGTGTCCGAGCGGATGCCGGATCGATGTCCGCCAGGCTTCGCCCCATGAAGGGATAGTGCTGCGGGAACAGTCCGTATTCATCCGTTTCGGTCTGCATGAGTCGGGCCGCGCGCGCGAAATCGTCCTGAAACATCGCATCGGACACAGTGTCCGCCAAACCGGCTTCGTTCGGCCCGTCCGTCGTGTCCACTGCATCAGCGGCTCGTTCCGACGAGTCCACGCTGACATTGGCCATGCTGACATTGGGCAGGGTCTTTTCGCGATCCTCATCGCTTCCGGGATCGCTGCAGGCCGCGACGATGAAAGACGCCAATGTGAGGGCGAAAACTCGCATGGCCAGCTCCGCAAAGCCGCAGCGTAACTTCCCGGATCCTTCGTCAAATCCTGCCGGAACGCTTTGCCCCCCGGGCGCTTCGGAGGGGTTCAGCGCCCGCAATGCCCGAAGCGCACCACTGCTCTTGCCAATATGATCGCTCGCCTCTATATCCCCCTTTCGACATCGCCGGTTCTGGCAGTTGCCAGCCAGGCGGCCCTCCGGGAACGGCGGGCCGTTTTTTTATTGGACCGAAGGGCTTTTGCGCTGAAAACCAAGACGCATATCGACGACCGCATTCTGGAACTCGCCGATCCGATCGCCGAGGATCTGGGCCTGCGCATCGTGCGCGTGCGCGTCATGGCGGGCAAGCGCCGCACCGTGCAGATCATGGCCGAACGCAAGAGCGACGGCCTGATGGGCATCGAGAATTGCGAGGCCCTGTCCCGCGAATTGTCGGCCACGATGGAAGTGGAAGATCCGCTGGACGATGCCTATGTCCTGGAAGTGTCGAGCCCCGGCATCGACCGGCCGCTGACGGCGTTCGAGGACTTCACGGCCTATGAAGGCTATCTCGCCCGGCTGGAACTCGACCGCATGGTCGAAGGGCGCAAACGGTTCCGCGGCGTTCTGGCAGGCGTGGAGAACGGTCATGTGGACATCAATCTGGACGGCGACGACGAGAATACGGCGTCCGTCCCGTTCGACTGGATCGCCGAAGCCAAACTGCTGATCACCGATGAACTGGTCGCCGAAGGCCAGAAGAAAAAAGAGGCGGCCAAAGCGGCGGCCAACAAGAACGAAGAAGAGGAATAGAGCCATGGGCATCGCCGGCGTTTCCGCAAACAAACTGGAATGGCTTCAGATCGCGAAGGCGGTCGCCGAGGAGAAGTCGATCGACAAGCAGATCGTGCTGCGCGCGATCGAGGAGGCGTTCGAACGCGCCGCCAAGATGCGCTACGGCGCGGAGCTGGATATCCGTGCGCACCTGCATCCGGAAACGGGCGAAATGTCCTTGCGCCGCGTCATGACGGTCGTGCCCGACGAAGAGGTCATGGAGCCGCAGGCGCAAGTGGGGCTCAGCGCGGCGAAACTGGACGACGACACGGCCGAACTCGGCACGGAAATCTCCACGGCGCTGCCCATGATCGAGCCGTCGCGCGTGCAGACGCACCTCGCCAAACAGGTCATCACGCAGAAGACCCGCGAAGCCGAGCGCGCCCGCCAGTATGAGGAATTCAAGGACCGTGTCGGAGAGATCATCAACGGCATCGTCAAGCGCGTCGAATATGGCCACATCATCGTGGACCTCGGCCGCGCCGAAGCCGTCATCCGCCGCGACCAGGCCCTGCCGCGCGAAAACGTCAAGCCGGGCGACCGCATCCGCGCCTACATCATGGATGTGCGCGAAGAGCCGCGCGGCAGCCAGATCTTCCTGTCCCGCGCGCACCCGCAATTCATGGCGCAACTGTTCGCCCAGGAAGTGCCGGAAGTCTATGAAGGCACGATCCAGATCGTCGCCGTGGCTCGCGATCCCGGATCGCGCGCCAAGATCGCCGTCTATTCCAACGACAGCTCGATCGATCCCGTCGGCGCCTGCGTCGGCATGCGCGGGTCGCGCGTGCAAGCCGTGGTCAACGAGCTGCAAGGCGAACGCATCGACATCATCCCCTATACCGAGGATCTCGGCACCTTCATCGTCAACGGCCTGCAGCCGGCGGAAGTCGCCAAGGTCGTCATCCACGAAGAAGACGAGCGCATCGAAGTCGTCGTGCCCGAAGAGCAGCTGTCGCTCGCCATCGGCCGTCGCGGCCAGAATGTCCGCCTCGCCAGCCAGCTGTCCGGTTGGGCGCTGGACATCCTGACCGAAGAGCAGGAGAGCGAACGCCGCCAGCAGGAGTTCCGCGAACGCTCCGAGCTGTTCATGACTGGCCTGGACGTGGACGAAATGGTCGCCCAGCTGCTCGTTTCCGAAGGGTTCGAGACGATGGAAGAGGTCGGCTATGTCGAACTGGACGAGCTGTCCTCCATCGAAGGGTTCGACGACGAGACGGCACAGGAGCTGCAGACCCGCGCGCGCGAATATCTGGAGAAGATCGCCGAGGAACAGAACGCCAGACGCACCGAGCTCGGCGTCGAGGACGGCGTGCTGGAAATCGACGGGCTGACCCTGCCCATGGCCGTGATCTTCGGCGAGAACGAGATTTTCACGGTCGAGGACGTGGCTGGGCTCGTTCCGGACGATCTGACCGGCTACACCGAGTTCAAGGACGGCGAGCGCGTCCGCGAGCCGGGTCTGTTCGACGGCATGAAATATTCCGCCGAGGAGGCGACCGACCTGATCATGCGCGCGCGCGTCCATGCCGGCTGGATCAGCGAGGAAGACCTCTATGCCGACGCCGAGGAAGAGAGCGAAGGCGAGACGGTCGACCCGGATGCCTATGTCGCCCCGGAACGCCCCATCGACGCGGCCGAGGCGCTGTTCAGCAGCGAGGGCGCCAATGCGGACACGGCCGGCGCGCAAACGGATGCGGCCGACGCAGAACCAGAAGGACAAGGCGCATAATGCGCCTTTGACCTGACCGGTTGAGCGCCGAGTCCGACATCGTTGAAGAGCCCGCCCCGGCGGACAGGCGCGGCCACAAGCCGAGCGAGCGTCGCTGCGTCGCCAGTGGCGCCGTGCGCGATCCGTCGGCGATGGTGCGCTATGTTCTGTCGCCGGACGGCGACGTCGTCGCGGACGTGTATGGCAAGCTGCCCGGGCGCGGGGCCTGGGTCACGGCCGCGGAAGAGCCCGTGCGCACCGCTGTGCAAAAGGGCGGTTTCAACCGCGGCTTCAAGGCCAAGGTCCGTGCAGACGCCGACGCGCTGGTCGCGCAGACCCGCACGCAATTGCGCCGGCGCCTGCTGGGGCAGCTGACCATGGCCCGCAAGGCCGGGCGGCTGGTCTTCGGCGAAGCGGGCGTGCGCGAACCGGCCGCACGCGGCGATGTCGCCCTGCGCATCGAAGCGTCCGACGGGGCCGCCGACGGGCGCGGCAAGCTGCGCACGCTGAGCCTGGCCACGGCGCGCGAGCTGAGCGAACAGGGCCTGCGCCGACCCGACCCGCCGGTCGTGGGCTGTTTCACCGCCGAAGAGATCGGCGCGGCGCTGGGACGCGATCCGGTCGTCCATGCCGCCTTGCTGGCGGGTCCGATGGTGGCGGACATCATGGCCGGCGCGCGCCGTCTGGCGGGTTTCGAGCCGCTGGTGCCGCCGGACTGGTCCGATGCACGTCACGAGATCCGTCTGGAACCGCCGCCCGGTGAAAGTTGAAGAAGGCCAAGATTGAAGTTGGCAAGCATTGAGTCTTGCAAGTGTTTGAGTCCGGCAAGCGTTCAAGAAGACAGCCGCCGAAAGCAGGCAGCGGTTGAAAAAGGCGCATTTGCCGCTAGATTGCGCCTCGTCACGAGACGGGGCCGCGACCCATTGATGAATGAACGGCAACCCGGCCGCCACACGGCCGGACCTTCGCCCCGCGAAATGACGAACTGAAAGAAGATGATGAGCGACAATAACGACAACCGACCCCGCCGCCCTGTTGGCGGACGCCCAGGGGGACCGACCCGCGGGCCGCGGCGCACGACGTCCCGGTCTTCCGCCGTGGTGGTCGAGAAGAAGAAGAAACGCCTGGTCAAGCCGGGCGCGGGCGGTTCCGGTGCGACCGGGGCCAAGCCGAAGATCCAGCTCAAGCCCCGCACCGGCGCGGGCGCGAGCCCGGCTGCGCCGAAGCCTACTCCCGCTGCGGCCCAACCGGCGACGACCGCCAAGGCCGAGCCCCAGCCGCAAGCCACGCCCGAAAGCCAGCCCAAAGCGGTTCAGATTCCCAAACCCGACGGTGCGGCGTCCAGCGGCCCCCAAGCCGCCACGCCCGTGAAGGCTGCGCCGGCTACCAAGGCGCCGACCTTGGCCCCGCCGATCAAGACGGCTGCCGAAGCCAAGCCTTCATCCACGCCCAGAGCAGCGCCCAAACCGACCAAGCCGGCGGCGCTGACGGATGCGCAGATCGCCGCCGCCGCCCGGGAACAGGGCCTGTCCGTCGCCGAATTCAAGGTCCGGATGGTCGCCCTGCAGAAAGCGCAGGCCCAGGCGGCCGAGCGCGCCGCCAAGAAGGCCGCCGAGGCCGAAGCCCGCCAGGCCCGCATGCGCGAGGAGCAGGAACTGCTCGAAGCCAAGAAGAAGGCTGAGGAAGAAGCCGAGCTGAAGCGCATCGAGGAAGAGGAAACCGCCAAGCGCCAGCAGGACAAGGAAGAACAGGAACGGCTGCAGCGCAAATCGGTCGGCTCGCCGCTGGAGCGCGGCAAGTCCGAAGCCGAAATGTCGGAGCTGGAAAAGGCCGGCGGACGCATCAAGAAGAAGCGCAACACCCCGCCGCCGACCCGGTCCAAGGGCGAACAGAAACGCCGCCGCGGCAAGCTGACCATCGTTTCGGCCCTGTCCGGCAACGACGAACGCCAGCGTTCGCTCGCCGCCGTGAAACGCAAGCGCGAACGCGAACGCCAGCGCCGCGCCGGCGGTTCCGGATCCCGCGAGAAGGTGCAACGCGAAGTCACGGTGCCCGAAACCATTACCATCGCCGCTCTGGCCAACCGCATGGCGGAACGCGGTGCGGATGTCGTGAAATACCTCATGCAGCAGGGCACCATGTCCACGCTGAACGACGTGATTGATGCCGATACGGCACAGCTGATCGTCGAGGATTTCGGCCATACGGTGAAGCGTGTGTCCGAAGCCGATGTCGAGGACGATTTCCTGATCGACGATACGCCGAGCCAGGAAAAGGACCGCAAGCCGCGGCCGCCCGTCATCGCCATCATGGGCCATGTCGATCACGGCAAGACCTCGCTGCTGGACGCGCTGCGCGCGACCGACGTGGCGGCGGGCGAAGCCGGGGGCATCACCCAGCATATCGGCGCCTACCAGCTGCAACTGAAGTCCGGCGACAAGATCACCGTGCTCGACACGCCCGGCCACGCGGCCTTCGCGGACATGCGCACGCGCGGGGCGGAAGCCGTGGACATCGTCATCCTCGTGGTGGCGGCCGATGACGGCGTGAAGCCGCAGACGATCGAGTCGATCCGCTACGCCAAGGCGGCCGGCAAGCCGATCATCGTGGCGATCAACAAGATCGACAAATACGATGCCGACCCCAAGAAGGTCGAAACCGACCTGCTGCAATACGAAGTCATCACCGAGAGCATGTCTGGCGATGTGCAGGCCATCCCGGTGTCGGCCAAGGAAGGCACGGGACTGGACGCGCTGGCCGAAGCGATCACGCTGCAGGCCGAGCTGATGGAGCTGAAAGCCAATCCGAAGCGTAATCCGGACGGGCTGGTCATCGAGAGCCGGTTCGAGAAGGGCCGGGGTGCGGTGACGACGCTCCTGATCAAGCGCGGCACGCTCAAGCGCGGCGACATGATCGTGGCCGACGAATATATGGGCAAGGTCAAGGCCATGATGGACGAGCGCGGCAAGCAGGTGAAGCAGTCCGGCCCGTCCACCCCTGTGGAAGTCATGGGCTTGGACGGCGCGCCGATGCCGGGCGAGCCGTTCGCCGTCGTCGACGGCGAGCAGAAGGCCCGCGAAATCGTCGAATACCGCCAGCGTCAGAAGAAGAAGGCCGCCGCCGCGCAGCCATCCGCTCTGGCGTCGATGGAACAGATGATGGCGAAACTGCAGAACAAGGAAGTCAGCGAGCTTCCCTTGCTGGTCAAGGCCGATGTCCAGGGTTCCGCCGAGGCGATCAAGTCCTCGCTGGAGGGCCTGTCCAACTCGGAGGTCAAGGCCAACGTCATCTACGCAGCCGCCGGGGGCATCTCGGAGAGCGACGTGCAGATGGCCATGACGGCCGGTGCGCCGATCATCGCCTTCAACGTCCGTCCGAACAAGCAGGCCAAGGAACTGGCCGACCGCGAAGGCGTGGAGATCCGCTACTATTCGATCATCTACGAGCTGATCGAATATATCGAGGGCATCCTGACCGGCATGATCAAGCCGGAGCGCCGCGAGACCTTCATCGGCTACGCGGAAATCCTGGAGGTCTTCAACATCTCCAAGCTGGGCAAGATCGCGGGCTGCCGCGTCACGGACGGACGTGTGGAGCGCGGCTCGGGCGTACGCCTGCTGCGCGACGATGTCGTCATCCACGAAGGCACGCTCAAGACGCTCAAGCGCTTCAAGGACGAAGTCGAGAAGGTCCAGAGCGGTATGGAATGCGGCATGGCCTTCGAGAACTACGAGGATCTTCGCAAGGGCGACCAGATCGAGTGCTTCACGGTCGAAATGGTCGACCGCTCGCTCGAGGACGTGGCCCTGTCCGACATGGAAGCGGAGAGTGCCGTCGCCCCGAGCCAGGACGAAAGCGAAGACGCATAGGTTTTTCCCGAAGGGAAAATCCTTGGTCCGGGCGGAACGGGAATCGCGAAGCGCCGCCCACCTGCCATGCCTTGCCGCCTTCTCGAAGGAGGGCGAAAGGAACGCCACTTGTCTCCAAAAGGCTCGGCCTCGGCATTCATTGCCGGGGCCGAAGATCTGCGGGACCTGTCATGCGCGCAGGCGGATCCGCGCCCTCGCGGCCTGGCGAGAGAAAAGAGTGGCAGGGAAGGCCCGCGGGTCGCACGATACATGTTGTCACATGTCATCACACGTTGTGGCGCTACCAGACCTTTCGGGTCCGCGCCGCGCCGGGGGTGTGCGACCTGCAACGATGCCGGTTTCCTTCGCCTTTGTGGGGCGCAGAAACCGGGCGGGCCGCGTCTTGCCAAAGACGCGGAACCCGCCGAACGCAGCGACCCACCAGATATTCGGAGCGTCGGAGTCCCGCCCGCCTCCGCCATCCGGTTGGTGCGCGAGTAATATGGCACGGGCTCGGGGTGTCGCGGATCTATTCGGCGATTTATCTGGAAGCCGCTGAAAGAATTGACGGAATTCAAGGAATTATCACGGACGGTTTTTGAAATAGCCGGTCCCGACCGCCAGGAAGGGTCGAAAACCGCCGGCTATGTTTGCCGTTTCTGCGTCCCAGACGCGCTTTGCCGGAAGGCAAGATAATCGCACCACCCCGAAACGCCTCACGCTTTCATTTGCGTCCAAGCGCTCCTATCTAGCGCCGCATGGCCCGTAACAGACCCCCCTCCCAACGCCAGCTGAAGACCGGCGAAGTGATCCGCCGCGCTCTGGCGGAGATCATCAACCGCGAAGACCTGCGCGACCCGGCCCTGTCCGGGGTCAGCGTGACCATCGCCGAGGTGCGCGCCGCCCCGGACCTGAAAGTCGCGACAGTGTTTGCCGCTCCGCTCGGTCCCGACGCCGACGGCGAGGCCGTCATCGCCGGGTTGCAGCGCTGCGGCCGTTTCCTGCGCGGACGGCTGGGCCGCGAACTGGAAATGAAAAGCACGCCGCGCCTCGTCTTCCGCCTCGACACGACCTTCGATACGGCCGACGACATGGCGCGCCTGCTGTCCCGGCCGGAGGTGGTGCGGGATCTGGAAGCGGACGATTGAGGACATCAGCACAAGGATGTGCATTTTACACAAGACCGATCAACCGCTAGCGGACATCTGACAAGGGGGATATATTCATCATGAAAAAGGCAATTCTCGGAGCTTTCGCTCTTTCGTTGACCGCATGCGCAACGACCACGAGTTCGCCGATCGACAGTACGGTTTTCCAAGACAGTCTGCGTCTCGGTGATGTCACCGTATCCTTTGCCGAAGACCGCGCCGTACCGGGAGTCTACGACAAGGCTGTCGCCGCTCTTCTCGATGCCGACGCCGATTCGGTCATCGTCCGGTCGGCATTTTCCGATTATATCAATGCAAATGGCGGACGCGGGGCCGAAGACGACCAGCTCGGCGAGCGCTATCTCGAATACCGGATCGCGGAGGAAGTCGCCGCCCGCCTTCGCGGCAATCTGACCGGGGAGCGAGACGTCGACGTCACCATCGATATAGAGAAGATCGCCACGCCGAATGCGGCGACCATGTTGTTGATCGGCGAAGTCAAAGGCATAAACTATGACATGGACGTCACGGATGCAGCCACGAACGCCGTCTTGATCGACCTTGTAGAGCCATCCAATCCGTTCGTGGAACGCAGCTCGGTTTTAAGCAGCGGCTTGCTCGGAATGGCGGCACGGACTGGATCCGGCACCCATATCAAGGATCTCGAACAGATGGTGTTCGCTGTGGCCGAGGAAGTGTCTCAGATCATGACGGGGGCCGAGGTCAACAAGGGCGTCGCCAAGAAAATCCGTTCGACCCTGTGATACCGGCCTGTTGCCACCGCTTTCAGGACGCGCCGTAATCCAGGGTTCTCATCAGATCGCCCTTTTCGTCGGTGGCCGTTGAACGGCCTCCGGCCGGGGCGAGATCGACGGTTACGGACCGTGGAAGAAGCGCCTTATCGGCGCCGCTATCGCTGTCTATTATGGCCGCATAACTCGAACCGGCACTCAAAATGGAGCGGCCTAGGGTCGTTCTCGGCGTGATTTGATAGGTGAACGGCGAATAGCCAGCCATCTCCACCGTGGTCCGGTATGTCGATCGCGGCAGCTCTATCTCGCAAGGTGTGACGCATTCGACGTCATTGAGTTTTCGTGCCGCGTCGCGGAACGTCACGGTGGCCCCCGTGGGTTCGCTGACGATGGTCACAGTCTCGTTCTGGCCCGCAACGATCGTCGCGCAGCCTCCGAGTGCGATAACCAGGCCGTACAAAGCGGCATGTCTTGGATGCATGTTCGCCCTCCCAACAGTGACCGACGACCCTCGTCATTCGAGGCGCCAACCGGCTTCAACCGATCATATATATCGGATTCGCCAGACATCAAGAAAACCGGAGGCGGGCTCGGCGGCAGTCAATCCGCCGATATGTTCTGTGACTCTAGAACCGCCTTCCCAAGCCGATCCCGACGATCCAGGGGTTGATGTCGGCGTCGGCCTCGACGGCCACGCCGCCGGCATCGACTTTCACGTCCGTGCTCAGCCACAGTTTCTTGACGTCGGCGTTGAAGAACCAGGTGTCGTTGATCGGAATGTCGGCGCCCGCCTGCAGGGCGAAACCGAATTCGTTGCTATAGTCGATCGAGGTGACGTCGCCTTCGTCCTCGCCGAAGAAGACGGTGTAGTTCACGCCCGCCCCGACATAGGGCCGGAACCCCCCGCGCGGGTTGAAATGGTACTGCGCCGTCACCGTCGGCGGCAACAGCCAGACGTCGCCCAGATCGACATCCCCCACGGAGGTGGCGTTGGCGTTCACGTCGTGATTGGTCACGCCGAGGATCAGTTCGAACGCGATGTTCTCGGACACGAAGTAGGAGATGTCGAGTTCCGGAACGATCTGGTCGCCGATATCGACCGTCCCGCCGATCGGCCGGATCGTGCCGTCCTCTTCGGGCATGACCGAGATGGCGCGCACGCGCACCAACCAAGGATCGTCCACATCGGACGCGGCGGCGTTGGCGGCGGGCAGGACGGTCATGGCGGCGGCGCCCATCATGACGGCGAAAGTGGTCTTGAACATGTGCATCTCCCGATTGGCACTCCGACCGCCACGGGACCAGCCGCCCCTCCTGGGCGGGCCGCGACGATATTTGTTCCATGATGGATATCGAGACCGCCTGGGGGCGTGACGCGGGTCACGCGAGCACGGCTATAAGTGCAGACCGGCTCCGGCGATTCAGCATGGCTGGACTTCGTCCGGCTTCCGTTCCAGGCCGGAATGGCGTAGCCGCCCTGCCCATGGATCCCAACGGACGCAATCGGCGCAAACGCGGACGGCCCATTCATGGCTGGGTCGTTCTGGACAAGCCGCTGGGCCTGGGCAGCACAAAAGCCGTTGCCGCTGTCCGGCGGTTGATGGACGCGCAGAAAGCGGGCCATGCCGGAACTTTGGATCCGCTGGCGACCGGCCTTCTGCCCATCGCACTGGGCGAGGCGACCAAGACCGTGCCGTTCCTGATGGACGCGCCCAAATCCTACGACTTCGACATCGCTTTCGGCACCAGCACCGAAACGCTGGACGCCGAAGGGGCCGTGACGGGTGCGTCCGACGTGCGGCCGACGCGCGCGCAGATCGAAGCGGTGCTGCCGCGCTTCGTCGGCGCGGTCGAACAGGTCCCGCCCAAATATTCCGCCATCAGGATCGACGGCAAGCGCGCCTACGACCTGGCGCGGGCGGGTGCGGCGGTCGAGATGAAGACGCGGACCGTCCGCATCGACGCCCTGCGCCTGGTTTCGCATGATGGCGACGGCGTCTCTTTGTTGGTCGATTGCGGCAAGGGCACCTATGTCCGGTCGCTGGCGCGCGACATCTGCGTCGCAACGGGAGCCGAAGGCCATATCTCGCGCCTGCGCCGGACGCGGGTCGGACCGTTCGGACTGGCGCAGTCATTGACGCTGGACGCGCTGGCGGAACTATGCGATGGCGCGCGCGCCGATGAGGGGTGCTTGCCGCTCTCGACCGCGCTGGACGACATCCCGGTGCTGGCCGTGACCGACCCGCAAGCGATCCATCTGAAGCAGGGCCGCGCCATCGCCGCCCCGCAATCTCTCCAAACGTCCGCCCCGCACGATCGGGAATGGATATTGGCCGAGGCTGAGGGTTCGCCGGTTGCGTTGTGCCAACCCCGCGACGGCCGGCTCTGGCCCAAGCGGGTTTTCAATATCTAGCTATGATGGAGAAACCCGATGTCGATTACAGCCAAGCGTAAGGCGGAACTGATTACCGAATACGCGACGAAGCCGGGCGATACCGGCTCCCCCGAAGTCCAGGTCGCGATCCTGACGGAACGCATCCGGAACCTGACCGAGCATTTCAAGACCAACGCCAAGGACAACCATTCCCGTCGCGGTCTGCTCGCCATGGTGACGCAACGCCGTCGCCTGCTCGACTATCTGAAGGGCAAGTCCGAGGACCGCTACCAGGACCTCATCAAACGTCTGGAGCTGCGCCGCTAGGCCGCCCCCGACACACAACGACAAAGCCGCCGGAGAGGGCTCCGGCGGCTTTCGTGCATTCAAGCACACCCGCGTTCCGCAACCCTGCGGAACACTGAAATTTGCATCCGCCGGGAGCAATGAGGCTCCCGAAAGACACACAGCCGGGTGCAAGTCCGTACGATGAAAGACAGACTTATGTTCGATACGCAATCCGTCACGATTGACTGGGCGGGCCGAGAGCTCACCCTGGAAACGGGCCGCGTCGCCCGCCAAGCCGATGGGGCGGTGCTCGCCACTTACGGCGACACCAAACTGCTCGCCACCGCCTGCTTCGCCAAGGATGCACGCCCGGGTCAGCACTTCTTCCCGCTGACCGTCAACTACATGGAAAAATTCTACGCCGCCGGCAAAGTGCCGGGCGGTTACTTCAAACGCGAAGGCCGTCCGACCGAGCGCGAGACGCTGATCTCCCGCCTGACCGACCGTCCGATCCGCCCGCTCTTCCCCAAGGGCTTCCGCAACGAAGTGCAGGTCGTCATCACGGTCCTGCAGCACGATCTCGAAAACGAACCCGACATCATCGGCATGGTCGCGGCTTCCGCGGCTCTGGCCCTGTCAGGCGCGCCGTTTGCCGGTCCGATCGGCGCCGCGCGCGTCGGCCTGATCGACGGGGACTATGTGCTGAACCCGATGCTCGACGAAATGGAAGAGTCCGAGCTCGACCTCGTCGTCGCCGGGACGGAAGAGGCCATCATGATGGTCGAATCCGAAGCCAAGGAACTGACCGAGGAGCAGATGCTCGGCGCGGTCATGTTCGCCCACGAAGCCTGCCAGGACGTGATCGAAGCGATCCACGATCTGGTCAAGAAGGCCGGCGCCAAGCCCGCCTACGACTATGTCGTGCCGGATCTCGAAGACGAGAAGAAAGAGGTCAAGAAGATCGCCGAGAAAGGCATAAAGGCGGCCTACAAGAAGAAGGACAAGCTGGAACGCCAGGACGCGCTTCGCGCCGCCAAGGACGATGCCAAGGCCAAGCTGGTCGTCTCAGATGAAAACCCGCACGGCATGACCGACGCTGTCTTCAGCGATGTCTTCAAATCGGTCGAGTCCGAAACAGTCCGCCAGAGCGTCATCAAGACCAAGAAGCGCATCGACGGTCGCAAGACCGACGAAGTCCGCCCGATCGAAGCGATGGCGGGCCTTCTGCCCCGCACGCACGGCTCCGCCCTGTTCACGCGCGGCGAAACGCAGGCCATCTGCGTCGCCACGCTCGGCACGTCCGAGGACGAGCAGTTCATGGACCAGCTGACCGGCACGATCAAAAACAAGTTCATGCTGCACTACAACTTCCCGCCCTATTCGGTCGGGGAAACCGGTCGCATGGGCGGCACGTCGCGCCGCGAGATGGGCCACGGCAAGCTCGCCTGGCGCGCGCTTCAAGCCGTCCTGCCGACGGCGGAAGACTTCCCCTACACGATCCGTCTCGTCTCGGAGATCACCGAGTCCAACGGTTCGTCCTCCATGGCGACGGTGTGCGGTTGTTCATTGGCCATGATGGATGCGGGCGTGCCGATCAAGCGCCCCGTTTCCGGTATCGCGATGGGCCTGATCAAGGACGATAACGGCGTCGCCGTTCTGTCCGACATTCTGGGCGACGAAGATCACTTGGGCGACATGGACTTCAAGGTCGCCGGCACGTCCGAGGGCATCACGTCCCTGCAGATGGACATCAAGATCGCCGGCATCACCGAAGAGATCATGGAAGAGGCGCTGGCCCAGGCCCATGACGGCCGCCTGCACATTCTCGACCGCATGAACGACGCGCTGACGGAAAGCCGCGAGAGCGTCGGCGAATTCGCCCCGCGCATCGAGCAGATGCAGATCCCCGTCGACAAGATCCGCGACGTGATCGGTTCGGGCGGCAAGGTCATCCGCGAAATCGTGGACACGACCGGTGCCCGCGTCAGCGTCGAGGATGACGGCTCCATCAAGATCGCGTCCAACGACCAGAAGTCGATCGACGCCGCCAAGGAATGGATCTCGTCCCTGACCGAGGAACCCGAAGCCGGTGCCATCTACAAGGGCAAGGTCGTGAAGGTTGTCGATTTCGGCGCCTTCGTGAACTTCTTCGGCAAGAAGGACGGTCTGGTCCACGTCTCCATGATCAAGCCGGAGCGGGTGAACCATCCGTCCGACTTTCTGGAAGAGGGCCAGGAGGTCTGGGTCAAGCTGATGGGCTTCGATGATCGCGGCAAGGTCCGCCTGAGCATGAAACATGTCGATCAGGACAGCGGTGAAGAGATCGAAGTCGAGGAGCGCAAGCGGTCCAAGCGCGACGACGAAGATGAGGACGGCGGCGACGACAAGCCTCGCCGCCCTCACCGCCGCCGCTCACCCCGCAAAGACGAAGATTAAGGGGGCGCGCCGATTAGGCGCGGTTCGGATATCAATCCAGAAACCCGGCTTCGGCCGGGTTTTTTATTGGGCGGCGCGCGCAGGATGATGCGTAACGTTATACGGTCGGCAATCAGGGCGGATGCAGTCCGAAATATCAACCTATGCGTGTTTCGTGCTTGAAAAGTTGCGCTTGCAACTGTCAAGTCATCAAAACGTCGCGCAAAAAATGATGTGAATCAGTTGGCTGAGGCAACTGCTTTAATCACTTTGATCTCAATCATGCCTTGTGTTATCCACAGCTCATCAAGCCAAAGGGGAGCTGGCATGAACATATCGGATATTGAATTGAACGTGGTCGATCAGCATGTCGGCCGAATGGTGCGCCTGCACCGGAAGGCGGCCGGCCTGACCCAGACGGATATGGCGGCGATGCTCGGCGTCATGCCGCGCCAGTTGCGCAAATATGAGGCCGGACAGGAACGGATCAGCCCGCTGATGCTGCGCGACATGTGCGTGGCGATGGACATCCGGCCGATCGAGCTTTTCGACACGATGGACCGTAACGCGTCCAGCCACCGCAACTTCGTGCCCGGCCGCTTCGGGAGGTCGTGATGAGCAACGTCATACGCCCGTGGCGCGGGGCGTCGTCCGATCCGGTGGCCTGGACCGACGAGATCCGCGACCTTTACACGGTCAGCGACATGGATGCGGTTCGTCTGGGATTGGAACCCGACGCCCGCAAACCGCTCAGCTGCCCCGACGACATCTCCCTGATGGATGACGTTTTGGACGCGCTGGCCGATCCGCAACAGGCCAAGATGGCCCGCCCGGTCCTGCGCCACGCCTTGAAGGAAATCGCCCGGGCGGCGCTGTTGAAACCTTCCCAACCCCGCAAGAGCTGATCCGGATGCGCTAGCGCGGCCGCAGGCGCAGCAGGTGTCCGGTCTTGGCATCCTCGACCAGCACCAGCACCGATCCGTCCGCCTCGACATCCACGTCGCGCACGCGAAACGGGTCGTCATCCGTCTTCGCGTCCGACAGCAGGATCGTCTCCTCGCCCGAGATCGGATCGACGCGGCGCAGGTCTCCGGACGCCAATCCGCCGACGAGTGCGTGGCCCTGCCAGTCCGGAAACAGATCGCCGCGATAGATCGCCAGGCCCGACGGCGCGATGGACGGCGTCCATACATGGACCGGTGCGGTGAACCCCGCATGGTCCTCGGTCGGGCTGATCCGCGCGCCCTGATAGTCACGCCCATGGGTTGCGATCGGCCAGCCATGGTTGGCGCCCGCTTCCAGCCGGTTCAGTTCGTCCCCGCCGCGCGGCCCGTGTTCGTGCTGCCAGATCGCGCCGGTATCCGGGTCGATCGCCAGCCCCTGGACATTGCGGTGGCCGATGGAGAAGAGTTGCAACTTCGCGCCGTCTCCGAAGTCCGGATTGTCCGTCGGCGTGCCGCCGTCCGGCATCAGGCGCACAACCGATCCCAGATGCGAATCCGTTTTCTGCGCCTCTTCTCGCAAGGAAAACCCGTCGCCCAAGCTCAGCAGCAAGGTGCCGTCGCCCGGAAAGGCGATCTTGCCGCCATAATGGCTGCCCGCTTCCTTGGCCGGACCGGCGCGGAAGATCGTCACCGGATCGCGCAGACGGTCCCCGTCCAGCGTGGCGCGCAACAGCGCCGTGCCGTTGGCATCCCAGTCGCCATAGGAATAGGACAGGTAGATCGTGCCGGTTTGCGCAAAGTCTGGGGCCAGCGCGACATCGAGCAGCCCGCCCTGGCCGTCGGTCGCGATGCGGTTGTTCGCCAGCGCTATGATCTCCCGGGGCAGGCCCGTGATCTCCTGCCTGTTGCCGTCCCGGACGATCCAGAGCCGCCCGAGCTTGCCCGTCACCAGATAGCCGCCCTGTGGCAGGGCCGCCGCCGCCCAGGGCGCGGGCAGGCTGTCCGCGACCGTCTCAATCCGGAAATCGGACAGGGGGCGTTCGGGCCGGTCAGGGGCCGGCTGAGCTTCCAGACAGGCTGCAAGGCCGATCAGGGCAAGACAGGACAGACCCGGAACCCATTGTTTCATCGCACATCCTTTGATCCGCACGGCGCGTTTGACCGTTTGACCCGCCTGTCACACTAGGCGTAGCAACGGCTCACGCAAGGCATCTTCCGGGCGGGAAGGGCAAGGAGGCGGGATGAAAACGTTTCTGACATTTCTGGGCGGCTGGATCGCCGCAGCGGTGGCGACGACGGCGCTGGGCGTCTTGTTCCAGACGCAGAACGTCATCGCGCGACTGAACGGGATCGGCGCGGATATCGGCTGGAGCGAGCGCCTGTCGATGAGCGCCTACGACCTGCTCCGTCTCGGCTCGCTCTACATCCTCTTTGTCGGCATCGCGACGCTCGTCGCCTATCTGGCGGGCCTGTTGGTATACCGGTTGGCGAGTTTCGGGCGTTGGGTCGTCTTTGCCGTCGCCGGAGCGGTCGCCCTTTTCGTCATGCTGATGCTGATGAAGCAGGCCTTTTTCGGCGTGCATCTGATCGCGGGCGCGCGCGATGTGGCCGGGATCGGGTTCCAGATGCTGGCAGGCGCGCTTGGCGGGCTGGTTTTCGCCGGCCTGACGCGTCCCGCGCGTCGACGCGCCTAGACGGCCGAGCGCTCGGCCGCGGCGGGGCCGGTGCGGTTCTCGAACAGCGGATGGTCGCGCATCAGGTCGATGACCGTATCGTCCTGCAGGTCGGCCGTCGTGGCTGCTTCGTCCGCGAGCGGCAGGCGCAGGGTCAGAGTGAATTCCGAGCCGCGGCCTTCGCGCGAATTGACGACCAGGTCGCCATGCATCATCCGGGCGAGCTTGCGCGCGATGGCGAGGCTCAGCCCGGCGCCGCCATGTTTGCGCGTCGTGCTGGCGTCGGCCTGCAGAAACGGCCTGAACAGACGTGATTGCACCGCGTCGCTGATCCCTTGGCCCGTATCGGCCACGACCAGCGTCACGCGCAGGCAGCCCGATCCGTCCCTTTCCCCGGTCGCATGCAGGTGGACGCGGCCCTTTTGCGTGTAGCGCACCGCATTGCCCAGCAGGAAGCGCAGACATGTCTGCAGGCGCGCCGCATCCCCCAGAACGGTCCGGTCCAGGTCCGGCGCGACGAAGTGGGTGAAGGCCAGTCCCTTTTCGCTCGCAGCGACTTCCCATTTGCACACCTCCGGCATGATCGCATCGGTCAGGCGCATCGGTTCGTGCTCCAGCGACAGGTGGCCCGCCTCAATGGTGGACATGGTGATGAGGCTTTCCAGCAGGTCCTGCAACGTCTGGCCGCTTTGCTGCACGGTGCGCGCCTGTTCGCGCAGCACGGGGTCGTCGGCATGGTGGATCATGGCGTCGCTGATGCCGATGATTCCGTTCAGCGGAGTGCGCAGCTCGTGATTGACGACCCCCAGGAATTCGGTCTTCATCTTTTCCGCCGTGAGCGCCTCTTCCTGCAACGCCTGCATCTTGGTGTTCGACTTCTCCCGGTAGCGCAGGAAAGCCAGCAACAGGTTGAACGCCAGCGTCAGCCCCCCGATCAGGACCCATAACAGCCGGTTGAGCCGGTTCTTCTGCTCAAGCTGCACCGCCTTGAGCTCCGCCTCGCGCTGCAAGGCCGCCTCACGCTCGACCTGGCGTTCGCGGGTGTTTTCGAGATGGCTGAGCATGGATGCCGTATCGGCGGCACTGGCATCGTACATCTTGCCGATCATCAAATCGAGACGCCGGTTCATGAGTGAAACGGCAGATTCGGCATCGCCGGACGAAGCTGCCAGCAAGGCCCGGGCATGCAGACCGCCTTCGCTACGATCCGCCTTTGGCGTTGCCCCGTTTTCGTTCCAGAGACCTAGCTTTTCCATTTCCCTCAATGCCGCGTCGCGTTGCCCGAGACCCGCATAGGCGATCATGGCTTCTCCGTGAGAACGACGCTGGATAAGAGGATCGGAAGCTAATTGAGCCGAAGTTGCATAATGAAGCGCTTTGGAATGCTCTCCAATCTCATTATACAAATCAGCCATATATACTTCGGCAAGGCCTTCGACCGTTGCCTCCGGCCGGGGCTCGTCGCTGAGCATGTCCGCAATGGCTTTTGCACCGTTATGATCGCGCTTCCAATTGAACGCTAACAAGAAATTGGTCATGGCTTCATAGCGATCGAAATGAAGCCCGAGTTTTTGATGGAGTTCGCGTGAAGTATGGCTGACTTCGAGCATGCGATTTGGGTCAGCGCTAACTCCGTAAAGCATGGTCAACTGCTTTGCTAAGATCAGTTGGGCATCTGTCACCAAAATAGATATCTCGGTTGGAATCAGATCGAGAGCAGATTGAGCATATTGGCTAGCTAGGAGAAGCTCCATCTGCCTGATATGCAATATTGATAGAGCAGAGTTGGTATAAACCCCTGCATACCAGTCGTTTTCGTAATCGAATTGCTTAAGGGATTGGATCAATCGTTCTTGATCCAGCTGTTCATCTCCAAAGGACTCAATAAAAACTTTGCTAAGCTCTACCAGCTTGGGATGCGTTGAGCGAAGTGCGGAATACTCTTCATCGAGAAGCACTACTAGTTTCTGCTTGTCACCAAGGCTGATTACATCGTCTAGAGCGTACCGGAACTTGATGGCGTCGTGCTCGATTGCAGACCCCGTAACAACGTGATGCTGTTGAGGTGAGTTGGCGCTGTCGAAAAAGGAAATTGTGTCTGTAGCCAAATCCTGAGCGTAAGTATGATCAGAAAAGGCTATGACGCTTACAAAAAAAGACGATATGAAGATCAGAAAACGCATTGTAACCAGGTAAGTCGGCTACAAAGGTTTAAAATTTAGCTATAGCAGCAAAAGAAACCCGTATCTTAGAAACGGGTTTGGGTCCACATGATAAAGGTTTTTAGTTAACTCTAAAAGTCGACAATGATGGGGTATCCACCAACGACAACGTCAAGTTCTTCAACAGTCAGTTCACGCATTGTGTTGAGTCCTCTCTTTGGGGGTTGTGTGGTCGGGACATCCGACCGCACTCGGACATAAGCAAAGTGCGTACCAAGCGTTCAAGCTAAATATGTGTCATAGTTGAACAAAACAGGGTTAACACGTTGTTAATTCATCTTTCTTGACGCATCAGAGGCAAGAAGTCAAATCACTCATGTCAAGATTGCAAAAACAATTTTGTCAATCATGACTGCGACACTTCGATGACCCGGTCGCTGGCTTCCAAGAAGGCCGGACGATGGGCGACGACGATGCGGGTCATGTCGAGCCTGGCGACGAGGTCCACGACGGTTTTTTCCGTTTCCACATCCAGATTGGCCGTGCCTTCATCCAGGAACAGCACGTCCGGCTCCTGGTAGAGCGCGCGGGCCAGCAGGAGGCGCTGTTTCTGCCCGCCGGACAGGATCGACCCCATGTCGCCGATCACGGCCAGGTAATTCATCGGGATCGCCGCGATAGTATCATGGATGTGTGCCGCGCTGGCCGCCCGCATCACACGTTGCATGTCGATTTCCGGATCGAAGAAGGCGATATTGTCCGCGATCGTGCCGGACAAGAGCCGGTCGTCCTGCATGACGACTCCGACGCGCGCGCGCCAGTCGCCCGGATCGATCGTGGCAAGGTCGCGCCCGTCCACGCGCACCGTGCCGGCGTCCGGGGCGTAGAGCCCCAGCATCAATTTCATCAGGGTCGTCTTGCCCCCTCCGGACGGGCCAGTCAGCGTCACCATCTCGCCGGCGGCGATGTCGAGGCTGAAATCCTCGACCACCACCGGGTCTTCCGGCGAATAGGCGAAAGTCACGCCGTCCAGCACGATGCGACCGTCCAGCTCGCCAAGCGGCGCATGGCCGTCCGCCGCAAGTTCCGGCGCGGCATGGACGATGTCCGCCAGCCGGTCGAGATGCAGCGAGAGCAGCCGGAACTCATTGCCCTTGGTCACGAGCTGCACCACCGCGTCGGAGAAATACTGCCGGTAGATCAGGAAGGCGACGAGCATGCCGACGGTGAAGGTGCTGTCTTCGCCCGTCATGATCCAGGCGGCCGCGACCACGACGGCCACCACCTGCAGTCCTATGACAAGCGTCTGGGCGAAGGTCTGCGCCACCTGCCAGCGCTGGTGGCCGACATCGGCATTGACGAAATCGGTGAACAGGTTGGCCCAGCTGGCTTCGCGTTCGGCTTCGCGCCCGAACAGCTTCACGGTCGTCGAGGCGCGGATGCTTTCGATCACATGGCTGTTCTCCAGCGCGCGGGCATAGATCGCCTCCTCCTGCGTGGCGCGCAGGCGCGGATAGATCAACAGCGTCGCGGCGACCAGCAGCGCCGTCGTGCCGACCACGATCCCCGCCAGCAGCGGCGAGAAGAGAAACATCACCACCAGCATGATGGCCGCCATCGCTCCGTCGATCAGAACGGACACGACGGACTGGCTGAGCGCTTCCTGGATCGGCTGGGTGGAGTTCATCCGGCTGATGATGTCGCCGACATGGCGGCGTTCGAAATATCGCACGGGCAGACGCACCAGATGGCGGAAGATGTTGCCGACCATCTGGCGCGACAGCTGCGCCCCGAACGTGACGATCGTGTAGCCGCGTGCGGCCTCGACCAAGGCGCGCATCACGGCCAGTCCGCCGAAGCCGACGGCCAGCGCGAGCAAAAGCCCCCGATCCCCATCCGGCAGCACTGCATCCACCGCCAATTGGAACAGGAAGGGCGCGACCAGGATCGTCGCCAACAGCGCGACGGACAGGGCCAGCGTCTGCCCCACCGCCCGTTTCGCCCCGACCAGCGACGACCACAGGTCCGTCAGTCGCGGCCGGATGCGGTCGCTCACGGGCTGGAAGTCTTCCGCCGGGGTCAGTTCCAGCGCGACACCGGTGAAATGACCGGACACTTTGGACAGCGTCATCGTGCGCGCCCCGATGCCCGGATCGATGATCTCCACCCGGTCCTCGCGCACGCATTTCAGCACGACGAAATGGTTCAAGTCCCAGTGCAGGATGGCGGGCGTGGCCAGCTTGTGCAGCTGGTTCAGATCGACGCGCAAGGCGCGCGGCGACAGGGACAGCGTGCCCGCGATCTTGATGATCTGCTTCAGTGAGGTGCCGCGCATCGACAGCAGGTATTTCTCGCGCAAGGAATTCAAATCGACGTCGTGGCCGTGATAGCGCGCGACCATGGCCAGGCAGGCCAACCCGCATTCCGTCATCTCCGTCTGCAGGATGACCGGCAGGCGCGGCGCGAATGGATTATCCACGCAACCAGCTCCAGACGCTTGCACCGTCCACCTGGATCCCGAACAGGATCAGCGCGACCGTCAGGACGGCGCCGAGCACCAGAACTCCGACCGCCCACACGGGCAGCGGACCGCGCAGCACGACCTCTCCGAACAAGGCGCGCGAGCGGCGCGCCATCGCTTCCTTGCGGAACAGCTGGCTCATGGAAGACCCCCCTTTGCAGCTAGGACGCCTACCGCCTGTCTCGCGCTTGTAAAGACGCAGACGGACGGGCAAGGCGTGCGCTTATGGATGTATCACAGACAGCCGGGTGGTGGTCGCTGCTGCCGCCCGTTCTCGCCATCGGTCTCGCGCTGTGGTCGCGGCAGGTCTATCTGTCGCTTGGGCTCGGCATCGCGGCGGGCTACCTCATCCTGGCGGGCGGCGATCCGGTCGCGGCGACGTTCGACACGATCGATGCCGCCGTGGCCGTGTTCGCCGATGCTGGCAATACGCGCATCATCTTGTTCACCCTGGTCGTCGGCGCGCTGATCGCCCTGATCCAGCGGTCGGGCGGGGTAGCGGGTTTCATTGCGCGGCTGCTGGCCTGGCTCGACCGGCGCACCGAGACAGCGGAAGCGAAGGACCAGCGCGTCATCGTCGAATTGCTGGCGCTGGGCACGGGGCTTCTGCTGTTCATCGAAAGCAACATATCCATCCTGACAGTCGGGACATTGTTCCGGCCGGTCGCCGACCGGTTGAACATGCCGCGCGAGAAGCTCGCCCTGATCGCGGATACGGGCAGCGCGCCGTCCTGCGTGCTGATCCCGTTCAATGCATGGGGCGCCTATCTGATGGGACTGATCGCGGCGCAGGGGCTGGACCGGCCTTTCGGCCAGCTGATCGAGGCCGCCCTGCTCAACGTCTATCCGATGCTGATCATCGTCATTCTGCTGATCGTCATCCTGACCCGCCGCGACGTGGGCGAGATGCGCATAGCCGAAGCGCGCGGCACGCCGCTGCGGGACGGCGCCGTGCCGATGATCGCCGATGAGGCTGCCGACATTCCACCCATTGCCCGCGCGACGCCGCGAGCGTTGAATATGATCGTCCCCATCCTGAGCATGGTCGTGTTGGTGCCCGCCTTCCTGATCATGACGGGCGAGGGCGAAGACTGGTTGTCCCGGATGCAGGATGGCTCGGGGTCGTCCGCCGTGCTATATGCGACGTCTCTCGCCGTGGCGTTCGCCATCCTTCTCTACAAGATCCAGGGCATTCTGGGCGTGCGGGAGAGCGCCGACACAGCACTCAAGGGCATGGGCGGAATGTTGCCGCTCGCCATCCTGATGCTGCTGGCATTCGCGCTGGGCAGCCTGTGCCGCGATCTCGGCACGGGCATGTTCACGGCAGACGTGACCAGCCAGTTCCTCAGTCCCGCCCTGATGCCCGCCCTGGTCTTCCTCATCAGCTGTTTCGTGGCCTTTTCGACCGGCACCAGCTGGGGCACGTTCGCCATCATGATCCCGATCGCCGTGCCGCTGGCCGCCAGCTACGGCCTCGATCCGTCGCTGGCCATCGCGGCGGCCATCGGCGGCGGCGTGTTCGGCGATCATTGCAGCCCGACCTCCGACACCTCTATCATCGCCTCAATGGCGACGGGCTCGGACCATATCGACCATATCCGCACGCAGCTTCCCTATGCGCTCATCGCAGGCGGGCTGACGGTCGCGATCTATCTCGTCCTGGGAGTCATCCATGCGTAGATTCGTTCTGGGCGCATCCCTGCTCGCCGTCTCCGCCCCGGATCTGGCTCACGCCCACGATCTTAACGGTCTTTGGGTCAACGAAGCCGGGTCTGCGGTGGAGCTGAACGTCTCCGAAGGCGGGACGGTGTCCGGCCATTACCGAACCGAGCTCGGCAAGCCCGACGCGGACGCGCCCTTCACCCTGATCGGCTGGGTGCAGGGCGACGTGATCGCATTCACCGTCAGCTTCACCGGCTACGATTCGATAACCAGCTGGTCGGGCCAGCTCTCCGAGGACGAGGACGGCGATTTCATCCGCACGCTGTGGCACCATACGCGCGACATCGTCGAAGAGGACGAAGCCGACCATCTCTGGCGCTCCATCACGGCCGGCGCGGCGACGTTCCGGCGGGTCGGGGCGGATGTCGAGATTACCCAGGACTAGCGATATTCCGGGTTTTCGAAGCCAAAGCGGTTGCCGTCCTTCCATGCGTCGCGGTCATTGCCATAGCTCGGTATCCCGTCTTTCAACATCGCGGCCAAATGCATCAGGTTCCATGACATGATGGTCGTGTTCTTCTGCGTGAACATGTTATCCGCCCCAACGATCGATCCGTCGTCGCGTTTGTCGCCATAGCTCGGCCCCGGCCCGATCGGACCGATCCAGCCGCAATCGGCCTGCGGCGGGATCGTGCAGCCCAGATGTGACAGGGCGTAGAGAATCGAGGTGGCGCATTGCTTCACCCCGTCCTCGTTTCCCGTCGCGACCACGCCGCCGACCTTGCCGTAATAGATCGATTGACCCTTGTCGTTCAGCTGGCCCGACATGGCATAGAGCCGTTCGATCAGCAGGCGGCAGACCGATGACGGCTCGCCCAGCCAGATCGGCGTGCCGATGACGAGGATGTCGGCCGTCCGCACCTTGTCCCACACGTCCGGCCAATCGTCACGCGCGGCACCCTGATCCGTCATGTCGGGCTGCACGCCGAAAGCAAGCTCATGATCGCGCACATGGACCGTCTCGACCGCCACGCTTGCGCCTTCCATCAGGGCGATGGAGGCATTCATCAGCGTCTGCGTGTGGCTGTCCGAATTGTCGGGCTTAAGCGAGCAATTGAAGAAGATGGCCTTCAGGCCGGAATAATCAGGCTTTACGTCGGTCATCCGCCCATCATTCCCTGGCCATGTCCTGCCGTCAATTCTCTGCGCTTTCTATCCGAAGATCGGGTGGATCGCGGAAACACGCCGAAACCGCTCCGGCGACGATGTAAGGCAGGAAGAAGCTCCAGAACGAGGCGAGCAGAACCAGCATCGCCGTATTTCCCATCGCCGCCAGCACGATGTCCGACGCGCTACTCTCCGGCCAAGGCGACGGCCCGTGCGGCAGGCTTCGAACCAGGCTGATCGCGCGCGGAACGGTGTGGCTCGCCGCCGCCGTAACGCCGGCCAGGCCGACGACAACGACGCCGCGCCACATCATGCGCTCCTGTGTGCGGCCATTGCGCGGCCATGACAGAAAGGCGAACAACCCGGCCGACAGTGCCAAGGCCGGGATGAACGAGGTGGACGGCATGTGCCACCCCCCTGTCGCCAATAGTGCGATATACCGGCCGGAGACAGCCATCAGGATCGCCCCGACAAAGGCGCAAGCCGTGTAACCGGCCCTGTTTCGCAATGCCGCCGGGGCGAGCGGCCAGGCGCGCTTCACTGATCGACCAGTTCTTCCCAGAAACGCTTGGCCTTGTCGAGAAAGCCCGTGCTCTCGGGGCTGACTGCATCGCCGCCTTCGCGGGCGAATTGCTCGAGCAGTTCGCGCTGGCGCGCACTCAGACGCGACGGGGTTTCCACGGCCAGTTCCACATACATGTCGCCGCGCGCATTGGAGCGCAGCACGCTCATACCCTTGCCGCGCAGGCGCAGGCGGCGGCCGGACTGGCTACCGGCCTCCACCTTGATCTTGGAACGGCCGCCATCGATGGTCGGGATCTCGATCTCCCCGCCCAGCGCAGCGACCGTCATCGGAACGGGGGCGTGCAGGAACAGGTTCGCGCCTTCGCGTTCGAAGATCGCGTGCGGTTTGACCGAGACGAACAGGTAGAGGTCCCCGCGCTGGCGGTTGGTCGCGCCGCGTTTGGAGGCCTGGTCGCCCTGTCCGGAGAGGCGGATGCGGGTGCCGTCCTCGACCCCGGCCGGGATGGAGACGTCCAGTTCGGTCGGCTGGCGCACCAGGCCTTGGCCGTCGCATTCGCGGCACGGATCGCTGACATATTCGCCCTGACCGCCGCAGGTCGGGCACGGTCGTTCCATGGTGAAGAAACCCTGCTGCGTGCGGACGCGGCCCGCACCGCCGCATGTGCCGCAGGTTTCGACCGAGGCGCCCGGTTCGGCGCCTTCACCGTCGCAGCGTTCGCAATCTTCCGCGATCGGCACTTCGATATCGACATCCTTGCCGCGGAACGCCTCTTCCAGCGTGATCTCCATCTCGTAGCGAAGGTCGTTGCCGCGGCTGACCGTCTGGGCGCGGCCGCCCGCCCTGCCGCCGAACATGTCGGCGAACCCGCCCGCGCCGCCACCGGCACCGGCTTGGCCGAAGATCTGGCTGAAAATGTCGCCGAAGTCCTGGAAGCCGCCGCTGCCGCCGCCTCCGAACGGGCCGCCGCCCTGGAAGGCGGCATGGCCCATCCGGTCGTAGGCGGCGCGCTTCTGGTCGTCCGAGAGGATGCCGTAGGCTTCGTTGAGTTCCTTGAAACGGCCTTCTGCCTCCGCATCGTCCGGATGGCGGTCGGGGTGGCATTCCATCGCCTTCTTGCGGAAGGCGGATTTCAACGTTTTGGCATCGGCGTCGCGGGAGACGCCGAGCACGTCGTAATAGTCACGTTTGGACATGATCGATCTTTTTCTTGAAGACGGCATTCATCGCCGTGTCGTCCGACAGAAGGTAGTTTTGCGCGCACGCCAGTTCAACGAGGGGCGAGCGACTTTCCGCAGACAGTTCCAGGATCAGCAAGCGCGGGTGCAAAGTCTCGGGCGCGTCGCGAAAGAAGGCGCGCAGGGCGCGTTTGTCATGGCCTTCGATATCGACCTTCATGGCGTCGATGCGCGTGACGCCCAACCGGTCGCATAGACCGTAAAGGGTCTCGACCAGCACGATTTCACCCGTTCCGCCCAATTGCGCTTCGCCGCGATTGCCGCCGCCGTCCGACAGATGCGCCTGTCCGGGCGCGTCCGAAACGGCGGAACGAACGAGTTCGATTTCGGCTCGGGATGCCTTTGCATTGAAGGCCAGCCGCCCCGCCATAGTGGCGCTCGGTTCCACGGCGATCAGACGGACGGCTCGGGATGCGGCGCGCGCATAGGCGTTGACGAACAACGAATAGAGCCCGGCATTGGCCCCGATATCGAGAAAGACGAACGGGTCCGCGCCGGTGCCGATGGCCTCCCGCAAGGCGCCCCGCTCCGCCGCGTCCCAGATCTGGACGCCTGCCAAAGCGCGTTTCTCGCAGCGATTGCCGGACGGATAGAGGCGGGCCTTCACGTTGGGGGCGACGACCACGTCGAACGGCTCAGACAGGCCGCGGATGGCGCGTTTGCGCCGGGCGCTAATCAACCAGCGGCCCAGCCGCGTATCCGCGCAAGCGCCCGCGCGCAGGCGGATGCGTTCGCGGGTCGGCGGCAAGGCCGAATGCCCGAACGGCTGATCGTGTGTGGTGGTCCCCATCATGCAGCCGGCGCGTCGTCACTATCGTGCGCCGTCATGCAAAAGGCCTCGCCGTTCCCGGCGAGGCCTGTTCGCGTCGGCGCCTTAGGCCGCGTTTTCGTCGTCGACGTCTTCGAACTCGGCATCGACGATATCGTCGTCTTCCGGGACATCGTCGCCGGGCTTGGTCGCGTCCTTGGCGGCCTGTTCCTCGTCGGCGGCCGCATTGGCGTAGATCGCTTCGCCCATCTTCATCAAGGCGGCGGTCAGGACCTGCACCTTGTCGGTGATCCCGGCCGCATCGGCGTTCTCGTCGGCGACCGTTTCCTTGACCTCGGCCAAGGCCGTTTCGATGGATTCCTTGGTCTCCGCATCGATCTTCTCGCCATGTTCCGCCAGATCGGACTCGGCCTTGTGGACGATGGCTTCGGCCTGGTTGCGGGCCTCGGCCATGTCGCGGCGCTTCTTGTCGTCCTCGGCATTGGCCTCGGCGTCCTTGATCATCGCCTCGATATCGTCGTCGTTCAAACCGCCCGACGCCTGGATGCGGATCTGCTGCTCCTTGCCGGTCGCGCTATCCTTGGCCGAGACGTTGACGATGCCGTTGGCATCGATGTCGAAGGTGACCTCGATCTGCGGCATGCCTCTGGGGGCGGGCGGAATGCCGACCAGATCGAACTGGCCTAGCAGCTTGTTGTCGTTGGCCATCTCGCGCTCGCCTTGCGCGACCTTGATCGTCACGGCCGACTGGTTGTCGGCGGCGGTGGAGAAGACCTGGGACTTCTTGGTCGGGATGGTCGTGTTGCGGTCGATCATGCGGGTGAAGACCCCGCCTTCGGTCTCAATGCCGAGGGATAGAGGCGTCACGTCGAGCAGCAGCACGTCCTTGACGTCGCCTTGTAGAACGCCGGCCTGGATGGCGGCGCCCATGGCGACGACTTCGTCCGGGTTCACGCCTTTGTGCGGCTCCTTGCCGAAATAGTCGGTCACGGCCTTCTGCACGGCGGGCATGCGGGTCATGCCACCGACCAGCACGACATCATCGACGTCGGACGCCTTCAGACCAGCGTCGGCCAATGCCTTCTTGATCGGCTCGATCGTGCGCTTGATCAGGTCCGCAACCAGGCTTTCCAGCTTGGCGCGCGTCAGCTTCATGTTCAGGTGTTTCGGACCGGTCGCGTCCGCCGTGATGAAGGGCAGGTTGACCTCGTAGGTCGACGCCGTGGACAACTCCTTCTTGGCCTTCTCGGCCTCCTCGCGAAGGCGCTGAAGCGCCAGCTTGTCGGCCTTCAAGTCGATGCCTTGCTCTTTCTTGAATTCGTCGGCGAAATATTCGACGATGCGCATGTCGAAGTCCTCGCCGCCCAAGAAGGTGTCGCCGTTGGTGGCTTTCACCTCGAACACGCCGTCGCCGATCTCCAGAATGGACACGTCGAACGTGCCGCCGCCCAGATCGTAGACCGCGATCGTCTTGCCCTCATCCTTGGCCAGACCGTAGGCCAGCGCGGCCGCCGTCGGCTCGTTGATGATGCGCAGCACTTCGAGACCGGCGATCTTGCCCGCATCCTTGGTCGCCTGGCGCTGGGCGTCGTTGAAGTAGGCAGGGACCGTGATGACGGCCTGCGTCACGGGCGTGCCGAGATAGTCCTCGGCCGTTTCCTTCATCTTGGTCAGAATCATGGCGGAGACTTCCGCCGGGCTGTATTCCTTGTCGCGGCCTTGGACGTAAGCGTCGCCGCTCGGTCCCTTGACGATCTTGTAGGGAACCAGTTTGGCGTCCTTCTTGACGGCCTTGTCCGTGAAGGGGCGGCCGATCAGGCGCTTGACGGCATAATAGGTGTTCTCGGGGTTAGTGACGGCCTGGCGGCGCGCGGTCTGGCCGATCAACCGCTCGCCGTCCTCGGTGAAGGCAACGACGGACGGGGTCGTGCGCGCACCTTCGGAGTTTTCGATGACGCGCGGCTTGTCGCCGTCCATGACGGCGACGCACGAATTGGTGGTGCCGAGATCGATGCCGATGACTTTGGACATGGGTTTCTCCTCTTGTCGGACCTGCGCTTCGCAGCATCCAATGAAATCAATATATTGCGAGTTTCCGCACGTCCCCAAAGAGGCCCGCCGGAAGCGTTCTAGGCCGATATGGGACACAGAATTGGAGTCTCAAGGGGTGGGGTGGGAGAAAATCTACTCCGCGTCCTCGTAGCCGGTGCGGCGCAGATAGTCGGCGAAGTCCGGAAGGTGAACGCCGTGTCGCCATGGTCGGGGCTGTAGATCATACCCTTGCGGATAATGGTGGAGTGACGCGGGCCGAGACGCTGTGTCGACTCGCCCAGCTGTTCGGCAATATCGCCCGACCGAAAGGGCCGGGGCCGGGCAGGCGCGCCACGACAGCTTGGCGGGCAGCCTCGGCATGGTCATGCGTGATCGGAGACTCCGGCGCGATATTCCAGGCATGATAGGCCCATTCCTGCAGGAAGTAGGGATAACCATTCGTGTCGGCGACGATTTCGGACAGGGCGGCCTCCTCGATATCCTCGCCTTCGTCCCGGACGGGATCCTCGACCGCGCGGCGGGCTTCATCCGCGTCCAGCGGTCTGATCGTGTGTTATTGGAACAGGCGTTCGGCGTTGGATTTCGCGTTTCCGGCCAAGCTTGCGACCTGCGGCAGTCCGGCCCCGATAAAGACGACCGGCAGGGTCTTCTGGGCGCATTTGTGCAGCGCCGTGATCAGCGCCCCGAGCTCGTCGCCGTTCAGATATTGAACTTCGTCGATCAGCAGGAGGAAGACGCCGCCCGCATCGCGCGCGGCCTGACCGACCCTGACGAAGAGATCCGTCAGATCCATGGTCAGATCGCCGCTATCGGCTACGCCGGGTTCCGGATCGACCGTCAGGCTCGCGCCGCCATATTCCAGCCGAAAGGCCGAGGCGAAACTCCGCAGGGCCTTCATCGCGTCGTGCGCCCCCGCCTTGGCGGCATCGACCGCCGAAAGTTTGCGTAGAACGCCGCGCAGGAGCGGGTAGGTCAGCTTTGGCAGGTCGCCGCCTTCCGGCGCTTCGATCATGGCGGTCCAGGCGCTCCAATCGTGAGCGCTTCCGCGCTTTCGGCGATGTGATTGAGAAGAACCGTCTTGCCTGTGCCGCGCAGACCCAGCAACATATGGCTCCGGCTTGGCCGACCTAGCGCAAAGATACGTCGATATCGCGCAGGATGGTATCGCGACCGACAAGTTCGGGCGGGGCGCGCCGGCTCCGGGAACGAAGGGATTGCGAATGGCGCCCATGGTCTCGAATGTAGGGAAATTATGCATTTGTACGAGAAATATCGCATAAGAGGATAAAGTTCATAGATATGTCTTTCCCTCCCGGATTTCTCCACGCACCGCTCTATTTCAGCCCGCCCGAACAGGCGACGCTGATCGAGGCCGTCTCTGAAGGGCTCGCCCGAGCGCCCTTCTTTCAGCCCACAATGCCGCGCACCGGCGCGCCGCTCTCCGTCGTGATGAGCAATTTCGGACCATTGGGCTGGGTGACGGACCGGGTGGGCGGGTACCGTTATCAGGACCGCCATCCGGTGACGGGCGCGCCTTGGCCGGATATGCCGCCGATCCTGCTGGACCTCTGGGACCAGGTGACCGACTGGCCGGACCGGCCCGAAGCCTGTCTGATCAATTGGTACCGGGCGGAGGCACAGGACGGCAAAGGCGCGAGGATGGGCTATCATGTCGATAATGACGAACGGGATCTGAACGCGCCGGTCGTGTCGGTCAGTCTCGGCGATCCGGCGCTCTACCGGATCGGTGGGCCAGAGCGGGGCGGCCAGACGAGCGGGATCAAGCTGATGTCTGGGGACGTCGTTGTGCTGGCGGGCAAGGCGCGGCGCTGCCACCATGCCGTGACGAAGGTCTATTATGGCCAGAGCGCGCTGGTGCCCAAAGGCGGGCGGATCAATCTGACGATGCGGGTCGTCGGAACGCCGGACTGAGCGTCAATCCGTGAAGGGCCAACCGGACGGATAAAGACGCTCGAAACAGGTCTTCAGCGCCTCTTCATAGGGTTTCCGGCGAGCCTTATGCTCTTCGAGGCTTTCAACGCCCGTCCCTCTGTGACCGTCGGGCTTGGCGTGGGCGAGTTGAGCCTTGCAATGCCGCTCCACCTCATAATAGCGAAATGTCGTTCCGAGTTCGTGCTGGACGGCGACATCGACTGGAATGCCCTGCACACAGCGGGCCTGTCTGCCATCGCGTTCATAGACGGGGGGCTGAAAGGAGGCTTCGATTTCGGCATTGTCCAGGTCGATCTCGGCCTGCAGCTCTTTCCGCTCGCTCACGCTCATCGTTTCGTCCGCGTCGATCGGAAGCGCCGTCAGTCTTTCATCGACATCGACCACGAAAGGGGGGTCGAACGTGACGGGCATGGCCCGGGGCGGCGCCTCCGTTCCCTCGACATTGTAGGGAAAATATTCTTTCTCTGCGTCATCCGCATAGGGAGAGCCGCAGATCGCCCATCCGCCCGAGGCGGTTCTGCCGACGGGTTTGAAATTGTACTTGTCGTGATAGCGCCCGCTATCCAGATCGTGAACGAAAAGCAGAACGGGACCGTTCTGGTCGCTGTAACGCGGCGTACCGTAATGATCGAAAGCGGTGAAATCGATCGTGTCGCGATCATGGGTGCCAGACACCAAGTTCAGAATGCGAAAGCGGGATTCCCATTCCGTATCCATGCTAATGACGATCGATTCCTCTCCGGTCACGGGATCAAACTCAGCCGCGGAGGGCGTTTCAGGCGCGCTTCGGGTAAAAACCTCTTCGCCCACGAAAGCGATGACGGTGCCGTCCCCCAAGCCGCCAGCCATCCTGTCGAAGTCGTTCTCGACAGGACCGGCCGCGATGAGGATTGTCAGAGCAGGAAGGAGCCAAAGCCGTTTCATCATCACCTCCTTACCACAAAGTCCGGCCTGACAAAACTGGACCGACACTCTACACGCTCCATCATGATCCCAGTCATGACACTCCCCGACCTGATCGGCCTGCTTGGCGTGGCCTGCGTGCTGTTCGCCTATTGGGCGCTGCAGACGGAGCGGCTGGCGTCCGAAGACTGGCGCTTTTCGGCCGTCAACGGCATCGGGGCCGTACTGATCATGGTGTCGCTGTTCCACACCTTCAATCTGGCCAGCTTCGTGATCGAAATCGTCTGGCTGGCGATCAGTCTTTACGGCCTGTGGAAGGCATGGCGAAAGACTGGGAACATTTGAGCAAGCCGGCTAGTTTCCCCTGCGAGTTCCATGACTCCGGAAGGAAAGCGCCCATGACCGATACCGAAACGCTGAATACAGAACCGCAAAGGCAGTTCCTTGAACAGATCAAAAACGCACGCTGCGTCATGCTGGGCAGCCCGGATGCCTCACAGCAACTCCAGCCGATGAGCCCGCAGGTCGATTCCGCCATGATCGAGGATGCGGAGAACGGGCAGGACGCCGTCGTCTATTTCTATTCCGACAACACATCCGAGCTGGGCCGCACCGTGCTGGAACGCCCTGGCGACCATGTGCGCCTGGTCTTCATGGACAAGGACTACCAGGTCAGCGCGACCGGCGCGCTCGACGTGGAGCGCAGTCCGGATCTGGTCGAGCGGTTCTGGAACCCGATCGCAGCGAGCTGGTATCCCAGCGGCCAAGACGATCCCAAGATGCTGATGCTGAAATTCACGTTGGATCAGGCTCAGGTCTGGGCCTCGGACGCAAACTTCGTCACATTCCTCTACGAGACGGCGAAAGCCAATCTGACCGATACGCTACCGGATGTCGGCGCACGCGCTGAAATCGGCTGAGCCAAGGCTTTACGCTCCATTGCCATACATCAGGATGAGGAACTCGCCATATTGGTTTTCCGTAGCAAAGAACTCATGGGTCATGCCTTTGGGGACGAGCACGGTTTCCCCTTCACGGAAGTCGCGCGCCACTCCGTCTAACTTCCCGCCGAAACGGCCGCGCGTCACGATGATCGCCGTGTCGAATTCATTGACCTGATCCTTGGGGTCGGCGTTGATATGCATGCCCGGTTTCAACTGGTACCAAGCCGACCGCAGACCCGTATCGTAGATCAGCACGCTTGTGTTCGCGCCGTGTATTTCACGCGTCGCCCCGTCGCCGAACGGGATCGTTTCCGGCCACGCCCGGTTCCAGAAATGCAGGGTCAACGGAATGTAGAAACTCCTGACGCGGTCCGCATCGGCGAAATCCGGCGGCGTTCGCGGGGTCAGAGGTGTCGGATCGTCGGCCCGGGCCTGTCCCATGGCGGTCAGAGCGTTTAGCGATCTTTGGTGAAGGCGGCGCAGCGTCTCCCCATCGGTTTCGAAGCCCCAGTCGAAATCCTCCGGCGCTCCGGGCGCGTGGCTTCCGCCTTGATCGGATAGCCGGATCGTATGCCCCTCGCCGTCGATCCAGAGACCGAGCGTCACGGCCTCTTCCAGGGGAAATTCCCGTGACCCGCGCCAAGCCTGTGCAAAATCCCGCAATAGGGCCTCGGCGTTCTCCGCCTCCACCGCGAACGGGGGCAAAACGGGACGGGTCATGTTCGTGGGTGTCGATGTACACGCCGCCATGGCGATGGTCGCGAACACTGTCAGCAAAATGGGGCGCCCGAATCTGGAAGGGTCTGTCATGTCGGCCTCCTTTTCGCTCCGCTTTATCGCTCGCTTTCTAGCCTTCGAGCAAACCTATTGTTGGCAGGGAGGGCTTCTTCTTCAGACTGGGGGACGTTAGGAACCGACTTATGTCCGATCTCTTCGCGCCCCTGACCCTGCCTTGCGGCCATGTCCTGTCCAACCGGATCGCCAAGGCGGCGATGGAGGAGAACATGGCGGACCAGCCTCCTTTCGCCGATAATAACCTGCCCGACGGTGTCGGACAGGTGCCGGGCGAGCGGTTGGTCAATCTTTACACAGAGTGGGCCGATGGCGGGGCCGGAATGCTGATCACCGGCAACGTCATGGTCAGCGAGACCGCGCTGACCGGCCCGGGCGCCGTCGTGTTGCGCCAGGGTACGCTGGACGAACCGGATGTGCGAGAGCGGTTCGAACGCTGGGCGCAGGCGGGCAAGCGCAACGGCACGACGCTCCTCATGCAGATCAGCCATCCAGGGCGGCAACTCTACGCCGCGCAAGGTGTGGAAGCGGTCAGCGCGTCCGACTCCCGCCTCGACATGGGCAGCGAGACCCTGTCCAAACTGTTCGCCCCCGCGCGCGCTTTGAGCGGTGACGAAATCCGCGGCATCATAAGGCGCTTCGCCGAGACGGCGCTGGCGGCCCGGTCCGCCGGATTCGACGGGGTCGAGATCCACGCCGCGCATGGTTACCTGCTGGCGCAATTCCTGTCGCCGCTGACCAACCGGCGCGAAGACGAGTGGGGCGGGCCGCTGGAGAACCGTGCCCGCCTGTTGCTGGAGATCGTTCGGGCCGTGCGCGACCGGGTCGGAACGGACTTCATCGTCGCGGTGAAACTCAATAGCGCGGACTTCCAGACGGGTGGCTTTGACGTGAGCGACGCGGTCCAGGTCGTGAACTGGCTCGGAGCGGAGGCCGTCGATTTCGTGGAGATCAGCGGCGGCACCTATGAGTCCGCCGCCATGATGGGCGACAGCCAGGACGGGCGGATTTCGCAGAGCACGGTCGAACGCGAAGCCTTCTTCCTGGAATTCGCCAAAGACATCGCAGCGACCGCGACCATGCCCCTGATGGTGACGGGCGGCATCACGCGGCGCGACACGGCCGAACGCGTTGTGGGAACGGACGGCATCGAGCTGGTCGGCCTGGCGCGGGCTCTGATCGTCACGCCAGACCTGCCCGCGCGCTGGCAGGCTGGAGAGGACATTGCCGGACCGGTCCAGACCGTGGGCTGGAAGAATGCCGCCCTGCGCAGCCTCGCCAACATGGCGCTAGCCAAGGCCAATCTGCGCCGCATGAGCCGGGGCCAAGCGCCCAAACGCAAGATCAATCCAGTGCTGGCAAGCCTCGTGCAGCAGAAGAACCAGGCGCTGCAGACGCGGCGCTACAAGCGCTGGCTTGAAGGCTTTGATCGCTGATGCGGGGCTTTCGATCCGGGCCGTCAGGCCCAGGTGCCGATTGCGGTCCTAATTCTTGTCCCAGCCCAACTTCTCTTCCAGTCCCAGATCGAACTCCGGCATCGGGTCGTCGCGGGTGGCGTTCGGCGCCAGATAGGTGTCCATCCAGCGCATCAGGCGGTAGGCGTAGTCGAGGCGGGACGCCGCCTTGCGGTTGCCATGGCCTTCGCGTGGATAGAAGACGAGCCGCACCGGCGTGTCGGTTCGCACCTTCATGGAGCGGTAGAGTTCCATCGACTGGCTGGGATGGACGCGCGTGTCGCGCTCGCCGTGCAGGATCAGGGTCGGGGTGGTGGACTTGCCCGCATGGAAGATGGGCGAGCGTTCCAGCAGGTTCATCCAATTGTCCTCCCACGGCCATTTTAGCGAATGGACGAGATGCATCTCGTTGGGGATGTCGCTGGTGCCGAACTTCGATACCTGGTTGGAAATGCCGACGAACGGCACGGCGGCGGCGAAATGTTCGCTCTGCGCGGTCGCGCCCCACATCGATGCGTAGCCGCCATAGGAGCCGCCGGTGATGCCGACCCGGTCCTCATCGACGATGCCCGCCTCGACCAGCGCCTGCACGCCGTCGACCAGATCGTCGAACTCCTTGCCGGCATAATCGTTTTGATGTTCCTTGGCGAAAGCGACGCCGCGGCCCGTGGAGCCGCGATAGTTGGGATAGAAGACGGCGTAGCCGTCGCCCGCGCCGAACTGCCCGGCCAAGCTGTAGGCCGTCAGCCAGCCGTCGGAATAATGCGCTTCCGGCCCGCCATGGACCGTCAGGATCAGCGGCCACCCCCCGGCCGGTTTCGCGCCGGTCGGCGTGATCAGCAGGCCTTCGATCTCGCGTCCGTCGCGCGCATCATAGGTGAAGGTGGTCTGCGGGAACAGTGTCTTGCCGGCCAACCAATCATTGTGATTGGTCAGCTTCTGCGCGCTATTGCCACGACTGGCGAAGACTTCAGTTGGATGGGCTGGGCTATCGGCGGTGAAGAAGATCCGGCCGTCGCGGCCCACTTCGGCATTCCGCACGACGAGGGTCTCGGAGGTCGGGATCGTCCGTTCCTCACCGCCCGACAGGTCGTAGGCGACGAGCGCGCTCTCCACGCCGCGATGGGCCACAGCGAGGATCGAGTCGTCGTCGAGCCATTCCACGTCCATCACATGTTGCAACGCGTCCTTGGTCAGCTGCGTGAAGCGGCCGTCCGCAATGTCGGCGACCATCAGCACGCCGTCCGACGTGTCGCCGATATCCGTCCCGGCCTGGAAGGCGATGCGCCGACTATCCGGCGAAATCCTGAAGCCGCCGAGCTTGCCGGGCGTCGCGACTTCGGCGCGCAAGCCGCCCGTGCGGGCGTCGATCACATGCAGGCGCGACTTCATGTAGAAATCGTCGATCAGGGCCGTCGGCACGGCCGAAGCGACGAGGGTCCGTCCGTCGGCCGACAGTTCCAGCCCGGTGACGTGCTTGGCGTCGAACAGCTTGCGCGCTTGCGCGTCCACGCCGCTGCGTAAGGACACCGACCACAACGCATTCATGTCCTGGTCTTCCTCATAGGCGTAGGCGTCGAAGCCCTTGTCGGCCAAGGTCTCGTCGTCTTCGTCCTTTTCGCCCGCGACGAAATAGAGCGTGCCGCCATCCGGCGACACGGTATAGTCGCCGATTCCGGTTTCGTGCTCGAACACCTTGCCGGCCTCGCCGCCGACCAGGGAAATGCCGTAGAGCGCATTATGGTCGTCGTCGCCGCGCTTGGTGACGAAATAGACGGTGCGGCCATCCGGGCTAAAATGCGGGCGTGAAATACTGCCTTTCGCAGTCGTGAACAGGGTCGGGGCCCGGTCGGCGCGCTTGATGTAAAGCTGGCTGACGGAGCCGCCATCCTCTTCTCCGGCATGCAGGTCCGGATATTTCGAAACCGTGTAGGCGATCGTCGCACCGTCGGGCGCGACCGTCAGGTTCCCCGCATTCTGGATATGAGCGATGTCCTCGATTTCCATCGGTGCGGCGATGGCGGGTGCGGCCGAAAGGGCCAGGGCGAGCGAGGAAGCGAATCCGGCAAGCAGGCGGGTCGGTGTCATGGCATGTCCTTGATCAGAGGTCGGTCGGGACCTCTTAGCCGATGGAAGGCCGGGGGGTAAACTTATACCGATTATAAGTTTCGAGTTCGGAGGCGCTTTCAGCCAGCCAGGATGTAAGACAGGATGAGAGCGGGCTTTCGCTGCCGCTCACCGCGCCTGCGGCGCGGGCGTTTTCATCAACGGCCAGGCCTGCCCTATAATCCGATGCTTTGGTAGTGCAGCGCAATATCGCTGATCGCCACGTAGAACGCCGCCGTGCGCAGATCTTCCAGTTCCGGCTTTTCCTTCAATGCGGCGCGGATGTTCTGATAGGCGAGGCGCATCGTATCGTCGAGGCCCGCGCGGACCAGGTCGAGCTCGTCGGCGCCTTCCATCCATTCGGCCTTGAAGTCGTCGGTGAACTTGATGCCGTTCTCCTCCAGCGCTTCGATCAGGTGGCGGTTGCGGGATTCCTCATTGCGGCGCTGCATCCGGCCGAAGCGGATGTGGCTGATGTTCTTGACCCATTCGAAATAGGATACGGTCACGCCGCCCGCATTGGCGTACATGTCCGGGATGATGACCACGCCGCGGTCGCGCAGAATCTTGTCCGCTTTCGCCGTAACGGGGCCGTTGGCGGCCTCGATGATCAGCTTGGCCTTGACCGAATAGGCGTTGTCGAGATTGATCTGGCCTTCCAGCGCGGCCGGGATCAGGATGTCGCAGCGGTCAGACAGTGCCGCGCGGCCGTCCTCGTCGAATTCGCCGCCGTCAAATTCCGACAGATGTCGCCCAGCCAACAAATGCAGTTTCAGTGCTTCGATGGCGAGGCCGTCCGGATTGCGGATCACCCCGTCGCGTTCGATCACGGCCGTGATCTTGGCGCCGTCCTCTTCGGACACGAACTTGGCGGCGTGGTAGCCGACATTGCCGAGGCCCTGGACCACCACCGTCTTGTCCTGCAGATCGCCGCGCAGGCCTGCGCCTTCCACATCTTCCGGATGGCGGAAGAATTCGCGCAACGCGTATTGCACGCCGCGGCCCGTCGCCTCGACCCGGCCTTCGATTCCGCCAAGATGGACGGGTTTGCCGGTCACGCAGGCCATATTGTCCATGTTGGTGTTGTTGAGGCGGCGGTACTCGTCCATCATCCAGCTCATCTCGCGCTCGCCCGTGCCCATGTCGGGCGCAGGCACGTTGAGCGAAGGATGGATCAGGTCGCGCCGGGCGAGTTCGAAGGTGAAACGGCGCGTGATGCGCTCTAGCTCGTTCTCTTCCCAATCGCCCGGATTGATGCAGAGCCCCCCCTTGGAGCCGCCGAACGGCACTTCGACCAGCGCGCATTTATAGGTCATCAGCGCGGCCAGCGCCTCGACTTCGTCCTGATTGACGTGGGAGGAATAGCGGATGCCGCCCTTGACCGGCTCGCGGTGCTCGGAGTGGACGGACCGGTAGCCGACGAAAGTCTTGACCTCGCCGCGCAACTTCACGCCGAAGCGCACGATATAGGTCGCGTTGCAGACGCGGATCTTCTCGATCAGGGCGGGCGACAGGTCCATGAAGGACGCGGCCCGGTTGAACATGAGTTCGACGGATTCGCGGAAACCCAGCTCGCCCGACGGGGATTTGGGGGTGCGGTGCTTGGCCATGCGGGCCTCCTGCGCAGGCCCCGGCGGGCGGGGCGGTAATCGCGAAACGGGAATCGCCCCGGTCGATGACGGCAGCCCCATATAGGAGTGGAGCCACCCTGTCCCCGGCAAAAACGCACAAATTTTTCGACTGCGCTTCTGCCGATGGTCCCAGTGCGTGACACAAGAGGGTTGACGCAAGGTTTCCGGATCCGGGAGCCGTTGTTTCCGTTGTCCGGCTTAACCCGGCCTTAGGGGCGGCCGTGCTTGGATGGGATGGTCGTATTGCGGTGCCGGTAGAGCGCGACCCCGCCGTGCCCCAACCGCCGAGGATAAAAAGCCCCGAACATGACCGCGTCCATCCCCCGGCACGAACAGCCGTCGTTCGAAGACCTTGTGCAGCAGCCGGACGGACCGGTCGTCTGGCAACCGCATCCACCACAATCCGCGCCTGCGCGGCCGGTGCAGACTTTCGATCCACGTTGCGCTGTCGGCGGCCAGACTCACCCGGATGCCTATGCCCGGTTTCGCGCAGCACCAATGCCCGGCCACCCGGGCGGTTCCGCGCCGTTCGGACAGGTCCGTCCCGAGCCTAGCGCCCAGACGCCGCACCCGCACGCCGCAGAAATCGCCGAACCGGATCGCGCCTCGCTGATCGGCCGCATCCGTGCGCTGGGTCAAGCCGAAGGCAGGCTGCAACCGGGCAATCGCAAGCCATTTCTGATGGGCGTGCTGAGCGGCATCGTACTGATGCTACTGCTCGGACTGGTCTTCCGCGCCGCCCAGCCCGCACCGGGCTACGCCTTTGGCACAGCGACGACCACCGTCGTGCCTGCCGCGACCGAACCGCAAGCCGTCGCCTTCCTGGACCGTGTCGCAGAGTTCGAAACGGCGACGCCGTCTCCGCGTCCGGAGGCGGCCGACGACCCCTAGCGGTTCAGACCCGCCTTGCGGTCGCGCGCCTTGAGCAGGCGCAGGCGCAGGGCGTTGATCTTGATGAACCCGCCAGCGTCGGCCTGATCATAGACATCGTCTTCCTCGAAGGTGACATGTTCCTGGCTGTAGAGCGAATAGTCGCTCGCGCGCCCGATGATGTCGACATTGCCCTTGTAGAGCTTCAGCCGGACCGTGCCGGTGACCAGTTCCTGCGAGGCGTCGATCGCGGCCTGGAGCATTTCGCGCTCGGGGCTGAACCAGAAACCGTTATAGATCAGCTCGGCATAGCGCGGCATCAACTCGTCCTTCAGATGCGCCGCGCCCTTGTCCATCGTGATCTGTTCGATACCGCGATGCGCCATGAGAAGGATTGTCCCGCCGGGCGTCTCGTAGACGCCGCGCGACTTCATGCCGACGAAACGGTTTTCCAGCAGGTCGAGGCGGCCGATCCCGTTCTCGCCGCCCAGCTCGTTGAGCCGCGTCAGCAAGGTCGCCGGGCTCATCGTCTCGCCGTCGATCGACACGGCATCGCCGCGCTCGAAGCCGACCTCGATGATGGTCGCCGTGTCCGGCGCATCTTCGGGACTGACCGTGCGCTGATAGACATAGCTCGGCGCTTCGTCGTTCGGGTCTTCCAGCACCTTGCCTTCGGAGCTGGTGTGCAGCAGGTTCGCATCGACGGAAAACGGCGCTTC
Source organism: uncultured Algimonas sp. (assembly GCF_947498175.1). GTDB lineage: Bacteria > Pseudomonadota > Alphaproteobacteria > Caulobacterales > Maricaulaceae > Litorimonas. Next base: position 330,118 of record NZ_CANMJB010000003.1, read on the forward strand.
GCCGCGCTTGTCGGTGGCGATCTCGATGCCGTGCTTCTCGGCATATTCGATCAGCTTGTTGCGGCTGTTCAGATCCCATTCGCGCCACGGGGCGATCACCTTGATATCCGGGTCGAGCGCGTAATAGCCCAGTTCGAAGCGGACCTGATCATTGCCCTTGCCGGTCGCGCCGTGACAGACCGCGTCCGCGCCGACTTCGTGCGCGATCTCGATCTGGCGCTTGGAGATGAGCGGCCGCGCGATCGACGTGCCGAGTAGGTAAAGACCTTCATAGACCGTATTGGCGCGGAACATCGGAAAGACGAAATCGCGCACGAATTCCTCGCGCAGATCGTCGATATATATGTTCTCCGGCTTCACGCCCGCATCCAGCGCCTTCTGCCGCGCGGGTTCCAACTCCTCGCCCTGCCCCAGATCGGCGGTGAAAGTCACCACCTCGCAGCCCTTTTCCTCCTGCAGCCATTTCAGGATGATCGAGGTGTCGAGCCCGCCGGAATAGGCGAGGACGACTTTTTTCGGATCGGACATCGGGAGCGGCCTCTTGGTGGTTTTCGTGCGCGGCTTAGCGCGACGGAGGCAAGGGGGGAAGGAAAAGAGGTTGCCGTCTCACGCAAGACACGAAATCCGCGCGTCCGGCCGGCGCACCGGTCGTCAGCGTCGTGATCCGAACGAGGACCGGTTTGCGTTTTTGCAAGCGACTGAAAGAGCCGGACGTTCCAGATGGACAAGGAATGCTTTCTAGAAGAGTCCGAAACAGACAAGCCCGAAACCCGTGCGAGGCCTTCTGGTCTTGCCTTAGCTGCCTTCATAGCCTCACCCCCGGGCAGGGACTCGCTCGCGCGGTCCCGTGGGGTCCATCACGGTACGGCTGGGCCAGCTGGAACGGTTGGGAGATGGATCCCGGGTTGACCCCGGGATGAGGGGGTGGGGAAATGGCTGGACAAGACGCCGTTTGGGCTTGCGGGGCGGCGTTTCCTTCGCGTCCTTTGGGACGCGTGTTCCTGCGGAACAAGGTTTGCGACGAACGGCTTCGCCGTTCTTAGACCCGCATGGCGGGACGCAAACCTGTGGGGCCAGGTTAGTCAGTTCGACCAGTCCACCAATCTCTCCCGTTCCAGCATCTCCTCTACGCTGGGGCGTTTGCGGATGAGGCGGTACTGGCCGCCGCGGACCATGACTTCGGGGACGAGGGGGCGGGTATTGTATTGGCTGCTCTGTGCGGCGCCGTAGGCCCCGGCGGAGTGGAAGACGACGAGGTCGCCCGCACGGACGGCGGGCATCATTCGGTCCTTGGCGAAAGTGTCGCCGGATTCGCAGATCGGGCCGACGATGTCGTAGGTCGCGGACGCCTGGTCCGGTTCGGGCAGGCGCACGGGTTCGACCGCGTGCCAGGCGTCGTAGAGGGCAGGGCGCAGCAAGTCGTTCATGGCGGCATCGACGATCAGGAATTCGCGGTCGCCGCCGCCCTTGACATAGAGCACTTCGGTCAGCAGCACGCCGCTGTTTCCCGCGATCATGCGGCCCGGTTCGAATACCATCTGCACGCCCAGATCCGCGGTCAGCCGCCGGACCAGCTGGCCATAATCGGACGGTGGCGGGGGCATGCGGTTGTCGTCGCCATAATGAATCCCCAGGCCGCCGCCGATATCGAACAGGCGGATGTCGTGGCCTTGGGTGCGCAGCCGTTCGATCAGGCCGCGCACCTTGCGGATGGCGGCTTCGAACGGGGCCAGGTCGTCGATCTGGCTGCCGATGTGGACGTCCACCCCGACCACCTCGATCCCCGGCAAGCAGGCCGCTTCGGCATAGGCGGACTCGGCCCGGTCCCAAGCGATGCCGAACTTGTTCTCCTTCTTGCCAGTGCTGATCTTTTCGTGCCCGCCGGCGCTGACATCCGGATTGACGCGGAAGGCGACGGGCGCGCGGCGTCCCATGGACTGGGCGACGTCGTCCAGCACGCGCAGTTCCGGCAGGCTTTCGACGTTGAAGACATGAATGTCCGCCTCCAGCGCGGCGGACATTTCGTCCCGCGTCTTGCCGACGCCGGAAAAGACGATCCGCTCGCCTGGAATGCCTGCGATCAGCGCGCGGGCCAGTTCTCCGCCCGATACCACGTCCGCGCCTGCACCCAGCCGGGCCAGAGTCTGCAGCACGGCGATATTGCTATTGGCCTTGACCGAATAGGCCACCAGCGTGTCCAGCCCGCCGAAGCTGTCTGCGAAAACACGGTAGTGGCGTTCCAGCGTGGCGGAGGAATAGACATAGACGGGCGTGCCGACCTCGGCCGCGATACGCGACAGAGGCACATCCTCGGCATGGAGTTCGCCGTCGCGGTGATCGAAGTGGCGCATGGCGGAATCGACAGGAGAAGCGGACCGGACGCGCAGGCGGCGTCAGGGCTGCCCGACCTCTTCCACGCCGTATTGCGGCAGAGGCATGATGTCTTCTTCTTCCGTAGGTTCAGGCGTCTCGACGGGTTTCTCCGCCCCCTCGCCCCAGAGCGGCGGCGCGGTCTGCAGGCTGCCGCGGATGCCGCAGGCCGAAAGCGAGGCAGCGATCAGCAGGAGAGCGGCGAGGCGGGAGGTCTGACGCGAGATACGGACGGGCATGTCTTGCCCATAGAGCGGCCCCGCTCCGGCGTCGAGTCGCAATGGCGCGATAGCGACCAGGTGCATTGGGGGCTCCGGCATGAGCGGCGGGATCGGCATATGCCGAATATGGCGAAGGTTTCACTTTTGCGCCTCCGGACGCCCCTCCAAGACGGATCGCATGAAAATTCCGTTCGCCATCGCACTGCTGGCCGCTTTCGTCGCCCCCGTTCTGGCCCAGGACGCGCCTGAACCGCTGGGCCGGGATTATTGCTTCGAGACGGCGGACATGACCGCGATGCTGCGGAAGTTCGATGGGCTGAAGGACCGAAAGCGCGACACGGTCGGCGCCGAGTTCGCGCTCGGCTTCGATCTGCAGGACGGCGAAGCACTGCCGGAACGCGCCGAACTGCGCGACGGCACCGCCGTCACCCCGATCGCCTTCGACGCGCATCATCGCAGCACCGGTCTGACGCCGATGTTGGCGGCTGCATCGGACGCCGCCGAACTGTGCATCGTCGATCCTGCCCGGGCAGGCCGGCGTCCGATGGATATGGGCTACAGGCTGAATATGGGTTTGGGCATCCGGTTCCTGCGCACGCCGGGCACGCATGGGCTGGCCGAGATCGAAGACGGGCTGAAGGACGGACGATCCCATTACAAGAAGATGGCCGGCGCGATGGGGTTCATGGTGCCGAAGTTCGATCACGTGGCCGTGGCGGGCCGCGACGAAGACAACCCGCCGCGCCTCTGGGCGACCGCGGACGGCGCGGATATCGGCGAACCCGCCTTCACGCTCTATGACGGAGCGCGCCTGGTCGATGTTGACGTTCTGGAAGCAATGGGCGCAGACGGCATTCGCATCGCGGACGGCTATTATCGCCTGTCGCCGAGCCCGGACGCCGAGACGGTCGCCAAATTCAGCGGCGGCGAGGACTGATTTCCGGTCTAGCGCTCCACGATCAGGGTGGCGCCCTGCACGGTGCGGATGCGCAACAGGTCGCCCGTCTTTACATCCGGAACCGGGAGCGACGCGCCGTCCAGCCGGGCCGCCCATTGCGTACCGCCGAGTTCGACCCGGCCTTCCGTGCCGTCGAAATCGCCCACCGCCCGGACCTGGCGGCCGACCATGGCCTGGCCCGGATCGTTGAGGTCGGACGGCTCCCCGCCCTTGACCAAGCGCTGCAGATGGGTCCGGCCCAGCACCAGCGTCGCGACCGACAGCAGGAAGAACAGCAATAGCTGCATTTCCCATCCCAGTCCCGGCGCGATGAACATCAGCACCCCGACGAACAAAGCCGAGACGGCGGGCCACAGGATGTAGGTCGAGCCGGTCAGCAGCTCGACCCCGAGCAGGACGATGCCGAGCGCCAGCCAGTGCCAGGCGGTGAGCTGGGAGAGGAGTTCGATCATGCCTTATTCCTTTCCTCTTTCCCCTTGGCCGCTCTCGATCAGCGCCTTCAGCCCGGCCACGCTGCCGGCCAAGGCGCCGAGCTCCGCGGGGACGATCAATGTCTTCTGGTTGGGCGCGGTCGCCAGTTTCTCGAACGCCTTGACGTAATCCTGCGCCACGAAATAATTGATCGCATTGACGTCGCCCGCCGCGATGGCCTCGCTGACCATCTGCGTCGCCTTGGCTTCGGCCTGGGCTTCGCGTTCGCGCGCTTCGGCGTCCAGGAAAGCGGCCTCGCGGCGGCCTTCGGCTTCGCGCACGGCGGCTTCCTTTTCGCCCTCGGCGCGCAGGATCTGGCTTTGCTTGCGCCCTTCGGCCTCCAGGATTTCGGCGCGCTTCTCGCGCTCCGCTTTCATCTGCTTGTTCATCGCCTGGGTGATGTCGTGCGGCGGCGACAGGTCCTTGATCTCGATCCGCGTGACTTTCGTCCCCCACGTATCCGTCGCCTGGTCGATCACGGTCAGCAGCTTGGCGTTGATCTCGTCGCGGCGTGACAGAACCTCGTCCAGATCCATCGAGCCGACCACCGTCCGGACGTTGGTCAGGCAGAGGTTCTGGATCGCGTGGTCGAGATTGTTGACCTCATAGGCGGCCTTGCGCGGGTCCAGCACCTGGATGAAGACCACGGCATCGGCCGTGACCATGGCATTGTCCTTGGTGATGACATCCTGGGACGGCACGTCGATCACGCGTTCGCGCATGTTGATCTTGTGGCCGATGCGTTCGTAGAAGGGGATCAGGAAGGTCAGGCCGGGCTTGAGCGTGCGCGAATAGCGGCCGAACTGCTCGACAGTATATTCCGAGCCCTGATGCACGACCGTCACGGCCCGCACCACGAAGAACAGGACCAAGCCGACCAGCAGCAGAACCAATATCTGACCTATCTCCATCTATCTCTCCTTCTCGTCTGTCCCTGGTTGTCTGTTGCGTTCTAGAGATTGTCCAGGACATGTTCGGCGGAACTGACCTTGAACTCGCCCGGGCCTTCCACGAAGAGCTGCTCGACCCTGCCGTCATCGACGACCATGGCATAGCGCTGCGACCGCGTCCCCATGCCGAACTGGCTCGCATCCATCTCGAGGCCCAACTCCTTGGCGAAGGCACCGTTGCCGTCCGCCAGCATCAACACATCGTCCGCGCCCTGTTCCTTGCCCCAGGCATCCATCACGAAGACGTCGTTGACCGAGGTGCAGGCGACCGTGTCCACGCCCTTGGCTTTGAGGTCGGCCATGTTGTCCTTGAAGCCCGGCAGGTGCTTGGCCGAGCAGGTCGGCGTATAGGCGCCCGGCACGGCGAACAGAACGACGCGCTTTCCGGAGAACAGCTCCGATGCGCTCATCGGCGCAGGTCCGTCCTCGCCCATGGTCATGAAGGTGGCGTCGGGAAGGGTGTGTCCGGGTTCGATGGTCATGGCGGTCTCTTTCTCAAGCGTATATGGGATTATCGTTGTTCGATAAGAATGCCACGCCAATCCAAGCCTGGCAATTCTTGAAAATGCTCGGACACGTCCCCACATATCGGGGATGGAACAGTCGTCCAATTCCGAGAATGCCGATTATCCGACCTATGTCGGCCAGTATCTGATCGCCACGCCCGCCATGGGAGACCCGCGTTTCGCCCAGACCGTCATCTTTCTGTGCGCGCATGATGCATCCGGCGCGATGGGGCTGATCGTCAACCGCGCCAAGCTGGGCCTCGTCATTTCCGACCTGCTCGACCATGTCGGCGTGGACGGACAGGTGCGCGTCGCGGACGCGCCCGTGCTGGACGGCGGACCGGTGGACATCGACCGGGGCTTCGTGCTGCATTCCGCCGACTGGTTCCGGGACGACCAAACGCTCAAGGTTTCCGACACGCTGGGCCTGTCCACGACCAAGGACGCGCTCGAAGCGCTGGTCGGCGACCAGGCGCCGGATCGCGCTATGCTGGCCGTCGGCTATGCCGGCTGGGGGCCGGGGCAGCTGGAAGCCGAGATTGCGGACAATGCCTGGCTGGTCGCGGGCGGGGACGATGCGCTCGTCTTCGGCGACGACATGAATGGCAAATGGACGCAGGCGCTGGCCCGCATCGGTGTCAGTCCCGAACAGCTGAGCGCGTTCGGCGGCAGTGCCTGAAACCGAGCAACCCGCGAACGCACGACCGGGGACCGCGCAAGCTCCACAACCCGTAACTGCACTTGGTAAAATTACCCATCTTCACGCCTAGTTAATCCATTTATATTTCTATGGCGGCATGACGTTCCAGATCGATGCCTTCATCCCCAAGAACCCGCGCGTCTTCCAGCTTCTGCTGATCGACAGCGACCCCAATGAAATCTCAGTGGTCCGGCGGACGCTCTCCGTGTCCGTGCCGGTGCGCTACGAGGCCGAACAGGTGACGACCTTCGAGGACGGCTTGGTCAAGCTGGCCACGTCGCGCTACGACCTCATTGTGCTGGATTGCAAGCTGACGCGGACCCTGACGGTTCCGCGCACGATCCCGGTCATCAACACGTTACGCGGCACGACGCAGCTGGCCGTGACGCTGAGCGACCTGGCAACGACGCAGACGACCTGCCCGACCGAACTGGAAGTCGACCATGTCCTCGAAAAGGCTGGTCTGATGCAGTTCCTCGGCAGCCTGTTCATGAAGATGTCGGCGCGCACCGTTTGCAATACGTGCGAGCATTTCCGCGACTCCGAATGCTCCAAATACGACCGCAGCCGCCGCCACGCCATGATGTGAGCGGACTTTCATGCGCCGCGAAACCGCGGGGATGCGCGACCGTAGGGGGAGAGGGACTTGAACCCCCAACCAACCCGTTATGAGCGGGTGGCTCTAACCAATTGAGCTATCCCCCCACGACACACGCATGCCGTCAGGCGAGCAGCCGTCTAACGCAGTCCGCCCAGCCGTCCAAGAGGGTCTTTCGCCCATCCGCAGACATGCCGGGTTCGAATAGCCGGTCGCGCGACCAGAGCGCCGAGAGATCGTCCAGACCATCCGCCATTCCGGCTCCAATCATGGCCAGATAGGCCGCGCCCATGGCCGTGGTTTCCAGCACGACCGGCCGCTCCACCGGCAGGTCCAGCACGTCGGCCAGATGGCCGACCATCCAGTCGTTCGCGACCATGCCGCCGTCCACGCGCAAGCTCTTCGGATGCGCGCCGTCCTTCGCCATGGCCTCGAACAGGTCGTGCGTCTGGTAGACGACGCTTTCTACCGTCGCGCGCACGACATGGTCGCGCCCCGTATCGCGCGTCAGTCCGAACAGGGCGCCGCGCGCATCCGGCTCCCAATATGGCGCGCCGAGGCCGGTGAAGGCGGGCACCAGATAGACGCCGTGATTTCCATCAAGCCGTTCGCAGATCGCTTGCGTCTGCTCGGCCGTCTCGACCAGCCCCATCTCGTCGCGCAACCATTGCACCCCCGCCCCTGCAATGAAGATGGAGCCTTCCAGCGCGTAGGTCGTGTGGCCGCCGATCCGGTAGGCGATGGTGGAGAGCAGCCTGTTGTCCGACGACAGGCACTCCGCCCCCGTATTCAGGATGACGAAGCAGCCTGTTCCGTAGGTGGACTTGATGTCGCCAGGCCGGATGCAGAGCTGCCCGATGGCGGCCGCTTGCTGGTCGCCCGCCACGCCGCGGATCGGAATGCCCTCACCGCCATCCGGGGCCCAGCGGCCGTAATCGTCCACGCAGTCGCGCACGTCGGGCAAGCCCGCACCCGGCACGCCGAACAGGGCGAGCAGCGCCTCGTCCCAACGGCCGTCGCGGATATTGTAGAGATTGGTGCGCGACGCATTGGTCGCATCCGTCGCGTGGACCGGTTTTCCGCCGGATTGGGCCGTCAGCCGCCAGATCAGGAAACTGTCCATCGTCCCGAAACACAACTCGCCAGCTTCCGCCCGCGTCCGGGCGCCCTCCACATGGTCGAGAATCCAGGCGATCTTGGTGGCACTGAAGTAGGGGTCATGCAGCAGGCCCGTCTTGGCCTGGAGCTGCGGTCCCGGCATCGCCCGCGCCAGAGCGCGGCACCGCTCGGCCGTGCGGCGGTCCTGCCAGACGACGGCGTTGTAGAGGCACTCGCCCGTTTCGCGGTCCCAGACCAGCGTCGTCTCGCGCTGATTGGTGATGCCGATGGCTTTCGGGGCGTATGCGTTGGCGGCGCACCAGTCGCGACAGGCCGTGAGAGTGGCTTCGACCGTCGCCCAGATCGCTTCGGGATCGTGTTCGACCCATCCGTCGGCTGGATAGATCTGCGGGAATTCTTCCTGTGCCGCGTGCAGGATCGTCCCGTCCGTCCCGACCACGAGGGTGCGGGAACTGGTCGTGCCCTGGTCGATGGCGAGAATGGCGTCCGGCATGGATGAACCTTAACGCGTGACATGCATGCGGCAAGCACCGTGTCATTGCGGCGGACCCGGCGAAGGCGTAGGCGCGATAGCCATGGAGGGATGGCCGATACCGTTTTGGGGGTTCGTGGAGACTTTTACGGGTCTCTCCGCGATCATCATCGCGCGGTATTTCCTCATCGTCGCGCCGGTTCATTGGGCCTTGTGGAAACGCCAGCCGCGCAAGGCGGTCCGCCTGTCGCGGCGCGAACCCACCCGCGCGACGATCGCCAACGAAATCCGCCTCTCAGTCATCAGCGCCTTCATCTACGCCTTGCCTGCCGCCATCGTGCTGGAGATGTGGAAAGTGGGCGGGACAGCCATCTATGGCGGCCTGCCGCAAGGTCCGGCCGAATGGCTGTGGCTGCCGGCCAGCGCAGCGATCTATCTGTTCGCGCAGGACACATGGTTCTACTTCTCCCACCGCGTCATGCATCATCCCAAGCTCTTCAAGCATACTCATGCCGGCCATCACCGCAGCGTGCAGCCCACGCCCTGGGCGAGCTTCTCCTTCGATCCGGTCGAGGCGGCCAGCATGGCCTGGCTGCTGCCGGTCATGGCGCTGTTCGTGCCGATCCACTGGGCGACCGCGCTGGTGATCCTGATGCTGATGACGGTGAACGCCGTGTTCAACCATGCCGGATGGGAGGTCTATCCCAAGCGCTGGATCGAAGGCTGGCTGGGCCGCCACATCATCACGGCGAGTCATCACAATCTGCACCACACGAAGTTCACCGGCAATTACGGCCTCTACTTCCGGTTCTGGGACAAGGTGTGCGGCACGGACCGGGGGCTGGTCGGCGAAGCCGCGTCCAAACGTCGCCCCGTCGCCGTTCCGGCGGAGTAGGGACAGCCGGGCAGGGACAGCTCCCACATCCGCGCGCAAGGCCGGGCGTGCGCGGTCCGTCGTTCACCGTCTTCTTTTTGCGCCTCATCCCGGATCGGGTCCGGCGTGAGGTACAGGACGGGCAGGCGGAAGACAGCCGATCATTGCACAGGCGTCGCCGGTCTCAGACCCGCATGGCGGGACGCAAACCTGGGGGGCTAGAGGCGGTTGCGGATGATCCGCCTTCGCTCCACCGAGCTGGGGATGCCCAGAGCGTCGCGGTATTTGGCGACGGTGCGGCGGGCGATTTCGACGCCGTGGGCGCGCAGGAGTTCGACGATGCGGTCGTCGGACTTGACGCTTTTCGAATCCGTTTCCTCATCGACCAAGGTCTGGATGCGGTGGCGCACGGCTTCGGCGCTGTGGCCTTCGCCGCCTGACGTGGACGCGATGGCGGCGGTGAAGAAGAATTTGAGTTCCACTGTGCCGCGCGGCGTGGCCATGAACTTGCCGGACGTGACGCGGCTGACCGTGCTTTCATGCATCTCGATGGCTTCGGACACGTCCTTGAGCTTGAGTGGGCGCATGTGATCGACGCCGTAGGCGAAGAAAGCGTCCTGCTGGCGGACGATCTCGGACGCGACCTTCAGGATCGTCCGGGCGCGCTGGTCCAGGCTCTTGACCAGCCAGCTGGCGCTTTGGTGGCAATCGGACAAAAACTCGCGCGCGCTCTCGCTGTCACCGGACGCGGCCTTGATTTCGCGGTAGTAGCGCTTGTTGACCAGCACGCGCGGCAGCGTGTCGGAATTCAGCTCCACCGCCCAGCCGCCTTGCGGCGTTTCGCGTACGAACACGTCCGGTTCCAGCCCCGACACGGCGGCTCCGCCATAGGCCAGCCCCGGCTTGGGGCTGAGCGTGCGCAGATGCAGAACGCGCGTCTTCAGCTCGTTCAGGTCGAGCTTGCACAGTTTGGTCAGCCGGGGGAGATCGTGCCGCGCCAGCAGGTCGAGATGGTCGAGCAAGGTTCGGTTGGGCCCGTCCAGCCGGTCGGTCTCGGACAGTTGCAGCGACAGGCATTCCGCCAGGCTGCGCGCGAACACGCCGGTCGGTTCCAGCGTCTGCAACTGCGCGATCACGCGGGCGATGCGCGACGGCGGCACGCCCAGCGACAGGGCCAGGCTTTCCGTTTCCTCGCGCAGGTAACCCGCATCGTCGATCAGGCCGAGCAGATAATCCGCGACCGGCCGGTCGGCGGGCGACAGGGCCAGATGGGCGAACTGTTTGCGCAGATGGTCCTGCAGCGTGACTTCGGCGGCCGCGTTGGCGGCGATGTCGAAGCCGTCCGACAAGGGCCGACCGGAACCTGCGCCCTTGGTGAAATCCAGCGTTCCGCCCACGTCGGCCGCCGTGCCGACGGAATCGCACGCACTGTCGTCGCTGACGCTGTGTTCGGGGGCATCCATTTCGGACTGTGCCGCGCCGGGGGCGTCCATCTGCAGGCTGGCGCCATGAGCGGACATATCGGGAGTCGGGGTTTCGGACACCTCCTCGCCGCGCCGGTTCTCGTCTCCCGTGCCGCGTTCCAGCAGCGGGTTCTTCTCCAGCTGTTCCTCGACGAAAGCCGCGAGTTCGATGTTGGACAGCTGCAGCAGTTTGATCGCCTGCTGCAATTGCGGCGTCATGGCCAGGCTTTGCGTCTGACGCGCGACGATGTTCGGGGCTAACGCCATGCTCGACCTGCCTCCCATTCCCTTGGACCGGCCCTTTGACTGGGACGGGCGGCATGCCAGTTCGGCCGCCGCACCCGGTTTGGGACGTGGAATAGGCCGGAAGGCTTAGGACGGCCTTACGCGACAGGGTTAGGAAAGGGTTTAGGCGACCGGTGACATTGCGCGGCGCATCAGCTCCGGCGCCACGCGCAGCGCCATGTCATGCACCGAACTTTCCGGACGCGCGCCGTAATGACCGATCACTTCCGCCGCCGCGATGGAGCCGAGATAGCCCGCATCGGGCCAGGACAGGCCCATGGCGCGGCCCGCCAGCACCCCGGCAGCGTACTGGTCGCCCGCGCCGGTCGTGTCGACCAGCGTTTCGGCCCAGACGACGGGGATGTCGTGGCGCTCCCCGCCAACGCTGATGATGGACCCGTCCGCGCTGCAGGTCACGCACAGGACAAGATCGTCGCGCTCCAGCTCGGCCAGGCCCGCCTCCAGATCGCTGCCGCCGGTCAGGGTCAGCAATTCGTCGCGGTTGGCGAAGACGATGTCGGTCTGGTGATCGACCAGATGGCGGAAGCTGTCGCGGTGGCGGTCGACGCAGAACGGATCGGACAGGGTGATCGCGACCTTGCCGCCGGACGCGCGCGCCACTTCGGCGGCATGGACGTAGGCGGCCTTCGCCGCGTCGCTGTCGAACAGATAGCCTTCGAGATAGAGCGTGTCGGCGGCGCGGATCATGGCATCGACCACGTCGCCGGTCTCGAACTCCGTCGAGGCGCCGAGGAAGGTGTTCATGGTGCGCTCGCCATCGGGCGTCACCGCGATCATGCTGCGCGCCGAGGCCGCGCCCGTATCGGTCGGACGGGTGGCGAAATCCAGTCCCGCCGCGCGGTATCCGTCCGCCAACGCCTCGCCGGTGCGGTCGCGCCCGACCTTGCCGATATAGGCGGCGCGCAGGCCCATGGCCGCTATCCCGACCATCGTGTTGGCGGCGGACCCGCCGGCGATGGTCTGAGTCTCGCCGTTCGCCCGGAACGCTTTAGTCAGCGCCAACGCCCGGTCCTGGTCAATCAGCGCCATCGTGCCCTTGATCATGCCGTGGTCGGACAGGAAGGCATCGTTCAAGGGCGCGATGACATCCATGATGGCGTTGCCGATCCCGACAACATCGTAAGCAGCTGACATGGTGGAAAATCCTGCTTGGGGAGACTGTTCCGGGCGTGCGATCGACGCCGCAGTCCGGCGGACATAGCGCAGCCTGCGTTACGCGTCCCGTAAAATTTCATCCGGGTTGCGATGGGGCGAAAGGCTTGAGCTGGAAAACTCCGGCAGAGCTGATATGGCGCGACGGCCGGGGATGCTTCGCTCTGCCTTGAACTTGCCCAATGCATGCGTCGCAATCCAGAAAGGGGGTCACTTTCCATGACGCGAATAATCCTGCTGATCGTCCTTCTGCTCGCGGCCGCCGCTCCCGCGCGGGGCCAGAATGCCGTGGGCGGTCATGTCGTCGCCGCCACGGACCGAACGGACCGGGTGAGCCTGGTCGCGCAAGGTGTTGCGAACCCCGAAAGCCGGGCGGAAGTCGGCGCGGATACGGTGTTCCACATCGCCTCGCTGTCCAAGCAGATCACGGCGGCGGCGCTCGCCTTCGCCATTTTGGAAGAGCGGGTTTCGCTGGACGACCCGGTCGCGACCCATTTTCCCGAAGCGCGCCATCTGGGCGAAGATCTCACGGTTGGCCATCTGCTCTATTTCACAAGCGGGCTGAGCGAAGCCTACGACCTGCCGCGTGCGGGCGGAATACCGTGGACAACTCACCATTACTTCACCGTCGAAGACGCCATTGAGACGAGCCTTGCGCAGAAGACGCTGAAATTCCCTCCCGGTTCGCGGTGGGACTACAATAACATCAACTACCAGCTGATCGCGGAGCTCATTGCCCGTCTCTATGAGCGACCGTTCAGCGAGGTGGTGGCGGAAAAGATCTTCGATCCGCTGGGCATGACGGCGTCGCTGATCCATGACGACACGACCCGGATCATTCCCAACCGCGCCGAGGGGCTGGTTCCGCGCACCAAAGAGTTCGTCGAACAATTGCGCTCGGTCGGGGTCGAGGCCAGCCTGGAGGGCGGGCCGGTCCTGATCCGCAGGAACGCGCCGCATTATGGTGGCAGCGGCGTCATGACGTCGATGGCGGACTGGCTGCTCTGGCAGCGCGAAATGCTGAGCGGCGCGGTGTTCGGCGACGCGTTCTGGGAGGTGATGATGTCCACGCGGAGCTATGATCACGACAAGGCGAACGATGCGTTCGGCCTCGTCAAAAGCGAGTTCGAAGGGGCGGCGATCCTGTGGTTTTCCGGGGGCGATATTGACGGCACCAGCTACATGCTGGCCTCGCCAGAGCTGGGCCTCGCCGCCGCCTGCTTTTCCAACAATCCGACCTTCGACTGCCGGAGCGAGGCCCAGACCGCGTTCCGGGACGCCCGACCTTGACCGCTTGAGGCGGGTCGGACCGAGACACAATAGACCCTTTTCAGAGAAAGTCTTCATGATGCGCATCGGTCTTCTGGCCTCCGCCAACCTGCTGCCCGGCGCAGGCGAGAAACGCGCGGACGCGTTCGAGTTCGACGAGGAGCTGGCGAGCCTGCGGTCGGGTTTCGAAACGCTCGGTCTGCAGCTCGACCCGGTTCTGTGGGACGAGGCGGATGACCATGCGCCCGGCTTCGATGCATTGCTGCCGCTCATGGTGTGGGACTATTTCGAAGGGCATGAGGCGCGCTTTCTGGCGACGATGGCGCGCGCTGCGGAAGTGACGCCCGTACTGAACCCACCGGACCTGCTGCGCTGGAATTCGGACAAGCTTTATCTGGACGAGATGGCGCGGCGCGGGGCCAAAGTGATCCCGACCCGCCGGGTGGACGGCGTCACGCCCGCCGATGCGCAAGCCGCTTTCAAGGCGTTCGGCACGGACCGCATCGTCATCAAACCGCAGGTCGGGGGCGGCGCATGGCGGCAGGCGCTCTACGGCAAAGGCGAGCCTTGGCCGGACGCGGACGCGCTGCCGCCCGAAGGCGCGCTGATCCAGCCTTTCCTGCCCAGCGTGCAAAGCGAAGGCGAGTATAGCTTTCTCTATTTCGGTGGCCGGTTCAGCCACGCGCTTCTGAAAACGGCCAAGCCCGGCGACTACCGCATCCAGAGCCTCTATGGCGGGTCAGAAGCGACCTACCAGCCCAGCGCAGACGAGATCGCCGGTGCCGACGCCATTCTCGCCACGCTCGACGACGCGCCCCTCTATGCGCGCGTCGATCTGCTGCGCGGGCTGGACGGCCAGCTCGCCCTGATCGAGCTGGAGATGATCGAACCCTATCTCTACCTGCCCCATGCCGAGGTCGTGGACGGCGTCAATCAGGGCGCGGTGCGGTTGGGCGAGGAGCTGATCGCGCGGATTGCGGAAGACCGAAAGGCCGACTAAAGGCCCGCCAATCACAGTTTCGGAGTTCCGCCATGTCACCGCGCGATAAAACCGCGTCCCGTGACGGCCGCGCGCCCCGCCGGACGGTCCTTGATATCGGACGTCCGCCCGCGCCTGCCGCCACGACCCTGAAATCCCCGTCGCCTCGCCGGTCCACCCATGACGATGTCGAGGCGCCGACGGTGGCGACGCCGCGTCCCGTCGCCGGGGCCAACACCAAGTCGGTCTTCATCAAGACCTATGGCTGCCAGATGAACGTCTATGACAGCGAACGCATGGCCGACGTGCTCGCGCCGATCGGCTACGCCGCGGTGGACACGCCGGACCAGGCCGATCTCGTCATCCTCAACACCTGCCACATTCGCGAAAAGGCGGCCGAGAAGGTCTATTCGGAACTGGGCCGCATCCGCAAACATAAGGAAATGAACAAGTCGGACATGAAGGTCGCCGTCGCGGGCTGCGTCGCGCAGGCCGAAGGCGCAGAGATCCGCCGCCGCGCGCCGGTCGTGGACATGGTGCTGGGTCCCCAAACCTATCACAAGCTGCCCGAAATGATCGCGCGCGTCAGCCGCGCGGCGGGCGATGTGCTGGAGACCGAGTTCGACACGATCGAGAAGTTCGATGCTTTGCCCGCCGGACGTCAGGCCAAGGGCTACAGCGCCTTCCTGACCGTGCAGGAAGGCTGCGACAAGTTCTGCACCTTCTGCGTCGTGCCCTACACGCGCGGGGCCGAGGTCAGCCGCCCGGTCGAGCAGATCGTGCTGGAGGCCCGTTCGCTCGCTAGGCAGGGCGTGCGCGAAATCACGCTGATCGGGCAGAATGTCGATGCGTACCACGCCGATGGGCCTGACGGCACGGAATGGGGCCTGGGTCAGCTTATCCGTCACGTCGCGAAGATCGGCGGGATCGACCGGCTGCGCTTCACGACCAGCCACCCGCGCGACATGGACGAGGCCCTGATCGAAACGCTGGCGTCCGAGCCCAAGCTGATGCCATACCTCCATCTCCCGATCCAGGCAGGCAGCGACCGGGTGCTTGACGCCATGAACCGGGGCCACACCTACGCCCACTACCGCGACCTGATCGCGCGCGTGCGCGAGGCCCGGCCCGACATCGCGCTCAGTGGCGACTTCATCGTCGGCTTCCCAGGCGAAACGGACGAGGATTTCGAGGCGACGATGACCTGCGTGCGCGAGATCGGCTACGCCTCTTCCTTCAGCTTCAAATATTCCACCCGCCCCGGCACGCCGGGCGCGACCCTGCCGCGACAGGTGCCCGAAGCGGTCAAGAGCGAACGGCTCAAGCGCTTGCAAGAGCTGCTCTACACGCAACAACGAGACTGGAATGCGGGGCTCATCGGCAAGACGCTGGACGTTCTGGTCGAAGGTCACGCCAAGGAACCGGGTCGCCTGTTCGGTCGCTCTCCCTATTTAACGGGCACGCATTTCGACGGCCCGGAAGACCTGATCGGCCAGATCGTGCCGGTGCGGATCACGAGCGCGGGCGTGAACTCGCTGGTGGGCGAACTAGGCTAGACCGAGATCATGAGCCACGCGACCCAAACGCTTGTCGCGCGTTGCCAAGGGTACGCCCGTCAACTTGGCCGAAACGAGAAGGTGGGCATCCACCCAGCCGATGCCGCGGCCATAGACCTCTGTGTTCCGGATGAAGAGCATCACCTCTTCATTACTTGCCTCGATCGATCTTGGCAGACGCGTCAATTGCATTTCCAGCCCGGCTCTGTTTGACACCGAGCCAAGCAGAATCTCCCCTTTAACGAATGGATGACAGAGCACCTGTTTCGCTTCCAATCGCTTGTGGAACTCGGAATCGCCGCTTCGTAGGAAGTCGATCCAAATCGAACTGTCATAGAGTTTCACGAAAAGCGTCGGCGGGGCGCAGGCTCCAAATCAGGTTCGGATCCACCTAGCCGCGCCAGCCGCATCGCGGCTTCATGCGCGATCAAGGCGTCGAGAGCTGCGTTGATCAATTCGGTCCTATTCGAGATTCCAGACAGGCTCGAAGCCGTTTCGAGCTTTTCCTGGTCAAGGGTCACGGTCGTTCTCATGCATCATATCTGTCATCATTTGATGCGAGTTTCAATGCCAAACTCCTTGACTCACTCGATTTCCCTTGTGCGACAGCCCGTCGCACCCTTACACTGATCCCATCGCATGAACGGAGGACATCATGACGTTGGAAGCAATTCTCATCTGGCTGCTGATTGGGGCGGTCGCGGGTTGGCTCGCGGGAGTCGTAATGAAATCGGCCGGGCCCTACGGGCTGATCGGCGACATCGTCCTGGGCATCATCGGCGCCTTCGTCGGCGGCTGGCTGCTCGGCATGCTGGGCGTGGCGTTCGGCGGGATCCTGGGCAGCATCGTCACCGCCTTCATCGGCGCCTGCGTGCTGATCTTCCTGGCCCGGCTCATCAAGCGGGCCTGACCGCCTCGCGGCGGCGTCGCATCTTCAAAGCCTGCGCGCCCGCCATTCCGGCGGGCGTTTTCACTCCACCCGGTAGGCCCGCACCGTGCCCGGCCGCCAGTTCGGCGTGATCAGCGTGGTGTCGTCCACCAGCAGGATGTCGTTCATCAGGACCGCGCCCTCCTCGCCGCTCGTATCCTGCAGCAAAACCGGGGCTTCGCCGTCGCGCACATGCCAGAGCTGGCCGGGCCAGCTGCTGATGACATAGCTGCCGTCCGATCTCAGCCCAATGCCGTCGGCATTCTCCATCCCGGTGGCGAGACCCGTGATGGATTTGGTGGCGGGGTCGATGGAGAGCAATTCGCCCGCGCCCATGGTCGTCACCAGGAGGCGGCCGTCCTGCATCTGCAAGCCGTTGATCCCGCCGAGCCTGTCGTCTTCGAGCCAGACGGTGATGTCGTCATTCTCCAGCTGGTAGATCCGCGCGGCGGCGCTGTCGCTGATTAAGATCGTGCCGTTCGGCCCGATGGCCGCATCGTTGAGAAAGCCCGCATTCGCAGCGGGAAGGCGCTGGACCACGCGGCCTTGCGACACGTCGATCACGACGATATGATCGATATCGGTGACGAACAGGCGGTTATCCTGCAACGCCATGCCCTTGGGCGCATGCAGCGGCAAGGAGCCCGTTCCCGTGACCCAGTGCCGGTCGATGACCAACCCGTCCGAACTGATCAGCGAGATCGCGCCATCATTGTCCCGCGCCGTGCCGTCCCCGCCGACATTGGACACGTAATAGGCTGTGCCGTCCGCGGTCTGGATCACGCTTTCCGGGGCGTCGAACCCGTCCAGCATCCAGCGTTCCGCTAGAACAAGCGACTGGGGCGCGGAAACACTTTCGATCGCGGTTTCGGACGTGCCCGATGTTTCGGCTGGATTTTCGGGGTCTGCCTTACACGCCGCGAGAGAGGCGGCGAGCAGAAGTGCGGTCACAGACGATTTCGGCACGGGAATTTTCGTCGTGGAAAACGACAAGGTCATGGCTTCTCTCCGGCAAAGCGGCCATCTATTTTACGACATCCGTCGGAATTGGCAACCGCAATCCCGTCAGACCGGCCTATTCCGGAGCGACCCCGAACATGGCGGCATGCCCGCCATACCACAGGCCCAGCGTCGCGGCGATGCCGAGCGCGACCGCAATGAGGTCTCCCGCCACGCGCGGACGCGCCATCACCCGGTCGCCGCGCGCGAAGGCGGCCGTGACGGACACCACGCTATACAGGGCGAAAGCCCCGAACAGCAGCATTTTGGACAGGTCTCCGCCGACCGCCAAGTGAGCGAAGGCCCACAGTCCTGTACCGATCATCATCGGATGGTGCACAGTGCGCTTGATGCGGCCGGTCGGGGCATAGGCCGCGATCAGCAGGATGAGCGCCAGCCCGTTGGGCAGCCAGGACAGGGTGCGTGCCGCCTCAGGACCCGTCCAGAGCGGCGACCCGTCCGGCGCACGACCATAACCGGCCAGCATCAGCCCGAAAAAGGCGAGCGAAACGATGCTGTAGACCCCCATATAACGCGCTTCGCCCAGACGCTGGCGAAGATCGTGCCCCGGCTCACGCGACCGCAGAGCCGAGAAGAAATGAGTGCCGAAAAAACCGGCCAGGCCGGTCAGGAACAATGTCATAGGCGACCCTCCTGTAGTCAGATGTTCGCGCAAACGGCCCGGATTGGCAAGCCGGTCAGCCGCCCCTTGGATGCCGAGCGTTTCGAACAATGCCGCGTCGCGGCTGGGCGCCTGGTTCGGCGTGGTCAGCAAGGCGTCGCCCGTGAACACGCTGTTCGCGCCCGCCATGAAGGTAGAGCGCCTGCGTCTCGCCGCTCATCTCCTGGCGCCCGGCTGAGAGGCGCACATGGCTTTCGGGGATCAGTATGCGCGCCACCGCAATCAGGCGCACGAAGTCGAGAGGCTCGACTGGATCGCTATCACCAAACGGCGTTCCGGGCACGGGAACCAGTGCGTTGATCGAAACGGACTCCGGAGCTGCGCCAAGCCGCGCCCATACAGAAGCGCTCCGACCCGTCCGCTTTGACCGTCGCGGCCTGGGCTAGCACGACTTGGGCCAGCACGACCTGTTCGCTGTCGAGCTGGGATGCGCTCAATCCCGTGTCGTGAAAGGCGCTTTGGGAACAATAGCCGCAATCCTCCGCGCAATCGTACTCGGACGGCAAGGACGGGTGTCCAGCAGAACGGTGCTCACCATGGAAAACTTTCGCGGTTTAAGGGGTGCGAGGCGCGTGGCCCGTCTCGCGCCCGTGCTAGCCCGCACCCGGAAGTGTATAGCTCATCGGCGCGCCCGGTCCGAGATCGAAGCCGAGAAAAGTCCAACCGACGACCAGCAGGATGCCGCTGATCAGCATGAAGATCGAGTAGGGGATCATGATCGCCGTCAGGCTGCCGAGCCCGAAACTCTTCTGCCAGCGCTGCGCGAAGACGAGGATGAGCGGGAAATAGACCATGAGCGGCGTGATGATGTTGGTCGCGCTGTCGCCGACGCGGTAGACGGCGGTCGCGCCGTCCGGCGACACGCCGAGCAGCATCAGCATCGGCACCATGACCGGGGCTAGGAGCGCCCACTTGGCCGAGGCCGAGCCGACGAACAGGTTGATGATGGCGGAAAACAATACGATCATGCCGAGCAGGATCGGCAACGGCAGGCCTGACGCCTCGATCCCATTGGCGCCATGGACCGCGCTGATCAGACCCAGATTAGACCAGGCGAACATGGCGACGAAGTGCGCGGCGGCAAAGGATAGGACCAGATAATAGCCCATGTCCTTCATGGCTTCGGCCATCATGGCGACAAGATCCTTGTGGGTCCTAATCGTGCCTGCGGCCGCGCCGTAGGCCCACCCCGCTGCAAGGAAGAGAACTAGGAAACCGCCGACCAGGGATTGGAAGAGCGGACCTGCGCGTTGATACCATTCTAGGCCTTCCGTGCCTGGCCCGTCGATCCAAAGCGGGGTGCCGGGTCCGAACGTCATCACACCCCACAGGATGAGTACCGCCAGCACGGCCAGCCCGGCGCGGCGCAGGCCTTTCTTCTGGGCGGGTGTCAGCGGCGCATCTTCGTCGGCATAGCTGTCCGTGTCCGCGCCTTCGGACGGTTTCCATTTACCCAGGCGCGGCTCCACGATGTGGTCGGTCACATACCAGATGATCGGCAGGTAGATGAACATCAGCACGGCGATAAACCACCAGTTCCCGGCGATATTGGCATCATAGGACGCGTTCAGGATTTCGGCAGCCTCTTCGGTGATGCCGTAGAGCAGCGCGTCGAGCTGGCCGGGAAACAGGTTGGCCGAAAAGCCGCCGGATACGCCAGCGAAGGCGGCGGCGATGCCGGCCAGCGGGTGACGGCCCGCGGAGGCAAACAGCACACCCGCTAAGGGAATCAGCACGACATAGGCGGCGTCGGCTGCGTGGTTGCCGACCATGGCGACCAGCGCCACGACCGGCGTCAGCAGGAACAGAGGCGCACCGCGCACGGCAGAGCGCATGGCGCTGGCAAAGAGACCGGAGCGTTCCGCAACACCCGCGCCCAGCATCACGACCAGCACATAGCCGAGCGGGTGGAAGTGGGTGAAGGTCTTGGGCATCTCGACCCAGAGGCGCTGGATATTGTCCGCCGAAAGCAGGCTCATCGCGGTGATGATCCCGTCCGGTCCGATCCCGAACCGCGCCTTCTGGCTGTCCGGCATGCCGGACAGGACCTGCTCGTCCAATGTCGCGCCGACACCCAGCCAAGCACAGAGAATCGACACGATAACCAGCGCGATGATGAAATAGAAAAACAGGAAGACCGGATCCGGCAGCTTGTTGCCCGTGCGTTCGATCCAGGCGAGGATGCCCTTCTGTTCGGAAGTCGCGGCGATTGTCGTATCGGTCATGAAAAGTCCGGTCGGCGTTGTGAAAGCGTTCCAGCGGTCTTAATGACAATTATTAGGTCGACACAACCGTTTCGCACTAATCGGCTCGTCAGAGAAGATGTTTGGAGAAATGTATGACTGCATGGATGGTTCGCGCCGGGTTGAAGGGCCATTTGTTTGACCGCTTTATCGATGACGGTATTGCAACAGTAGGATGGACCGAAGTAGGAGAAGTCTCCACCGACGAGACGGTAGAGACGCTCCGAGAGAAATTTTCGAAAATCTGGCCATCTTGGCACCCTAATAAGATTATTATGGGTGCGGGCCAGCTATACCGTTTCGCACGTGTCATCCAACCGGGTGACATGATCGTGACCTATGATCCGTCCCGGCGTATTTACAAGATAGGCACAGCCCATGGATCATATCGCCTAGATGTGAATTTCGATTCAAGTGATGGTGGGCAGATTATGGATGTTGGCTGGCATGGCGACGTACCGCGCGACGCATTGCGGTCACGTACAAAGAACTCACTTGGCGCGATTAGCACCCTTTTTAAAATTCCCGATCATGCACAGGCAGACCTCGAACGTGTTCTTGCAGGTTACCCTGACGACGCCGTATTGTCAGAGCCCGCTTCGGAAGACGAATAAGATGTCGAGCAAACTATACTCAGCCTCGAATCGATTGAGGAGAAGTCCGCAGAATTGATCGCTGACCGTCTGACACAGCTCGATCCGTATGAAATGCAGGAACTCGTCGCCGGTGTCTTGAGAGGAATGGGCTACAAAACGGAAGTCAGCCCAAAAGGGTCCGACCGCGGCAAAGATATTGTTGCGTCACCAGATGGATTCGGTTTTCAGGATCCACGGATTGTTGTTTAAGTTAAACATCGAGTTGGAACACAAATCAGCGCCCCCGACATCCGGGCGTTCCTTGGCGGACGGCGCGACGGAGACAGATGCCTTTTTGTTAGTACAGGAGGATTTAGTCGCGATGCCCTCTACGAAGCGGACCGCGCCCAATTTCCGGTAAAACTCATGACCTTGGCAGATCTGACAGAGATCATCCTTTCAAACTATGACGCTCTAGACAATAGCACCCAGGCTCTCATTCCTCTGACGCGGATTTTTTGGCCTACCACGTAACTCTGGCCCAATGAAAACATCAAGACGCTCGCCTTTCTTTCTTCAAACCCCTATCTGCCATTCGTGAGCAAACAGACAGACATTCTCGAATTTTCCGATGCCGGATTGGTGCGCAAGCTGTGCGGGCCGAATCATGCGAACCTGGCGCTGATCGAGGACGCGTTCGACGTCTATATCGAAGCGCCGGGCAGTGCGGTGCATATCAATGGCGACACGCCCAGCCGCGCGCGCGCGGGCGAGCTGGTCAAGGAGATCTACCAGCGGCTGGAACGCGGTTGGCCGTGCGGGCCGAGCGACATCCGCGCGCTGATCCGCGCCATGGGCCAAGGCAAGGTCAAGGCGGCCAGCGCCGAGGCGATCATTCCGTTTCCGCGCCGCAGTCCCATCGTGCCCAAGACGCCCAAGCAGGAAATCTTCATCAACGCCATGCGCGACGACACGATCACCTTCGGCGTCGGTCCGGCCGGGACGGGCAAGACCTTCCTGGCTACGGCCTACGGCGCGTCGCTGCTCGCAAGAGGCGAGGTCAACCGCTTCATCGCCTGCCGTCCGGCCGTCGAGGCGGGCGAACAGCTCGGCTTCCTCCCCGGCGATCTGAACGAAAAGGTCGACCCCTACATGCAGCCCATCTGGGACGCGCTGCACATGGTGCTGGGCCGGGACGAGGTGGACCGCCGCCGCGCAGCCGGCGACATCGAGGTCGCGCCGCTCGCCTTCATGCGCGGGCGCACGCTCTCGGATGCCTTCGTCGTGATCGACGAAGCCCAGAACGCGACCGTCGCGCAGATGAAGATGGTGCTGACGCGGCTTGGCGAGCGCGCCAAATATGCCGTGACGGGCGATCCCAGCCAGACCGACCTGCCTCATCACCAACCGTCCGGGCTGGCGCATGCGCTCAACATCCTGACCGGCATTCGCGGCATCAGCCAGATCCATTTCAAGGGCGCCGACGTCGTCCGCCATCCGCTGGTCGGCAAGATCGTGGACGCCTATGAAAAGGACACTCCGACCCGCACCGTGAAAGCGTCCGAAGCCCGCGACGGCGTGACCAAGACGATCGCGCGCGGCGCGGATGCAACGCCCGCCACGACCGAAGCCGACCCGACCGAAGAAGAATGAGGCTCGCCTTCTTCGGCGACGTGGTCGGGCGGTCCGGGCGCAAGGCGGTCTCCGATCATCTGCCGGGCCTGCGCAAACGGCTCGGGCTGGACGCCGTGATCGTCAATGCGGAGAACGCGGCCGGCGGCTTCGGGATCACGCATGGCACGGCCGAGCAGCTGTTCGAGGCGGGCGCGGACGTGCTGACGCTGGGCAACCATTCCTTCGACCAGCCGCAGGGCATCGGCCTGATCGAGCGCGACGACCGGATCCTGCGCCCCGCTAACTACCCGCCTGGCACGCCGGGGCGCGGGGCGAACCTGTACGATGTGGGCGGCTACCAGATGCTGGTGGTGAGCCTGCACGGCCGGGTCTTCATGGACAGTCTGGACGATCCGTTCGCCGCCGCCGAACGCGAACTGGCCGCCGCGCCACTGGGCGAGATCGCCGACATCGTTGTGGTGGACATGCATGCCGAGGCGACTAGCGAGAAGACCGCCATGGGCTATTTCTGCGACGGGCGGGCGAGCCTCGTCGTCGGTACGCACCAGCATATCCCGACGGCGGACGCGCGTATCCTGCCGCAAGGCACGGCCTACCAGACCGATGCGGGCATGTGCGGAGATTATGATTCCATCATCGGGATGGAGGTGGACGAACCGCTGCGCCGCTTCACCACGCGGATGCGCTCGGCCCGGTTCGAACCGGCGACGGGTCCGGGCACGCTGTGCGGCGTCTTCGTCGAAACGAACGCCAAGGGGTTGGCCGAACGCGTCGAGCCGATCCGCATCGGCGGGCAGCTGGCGGCGCAGGTGCCGGACGCCTGAGCGAAATCCAAGCAGGACCTGAGCGCGGGATGAACCGCGTCTGGCTGCATCTTCACTTGCAGATGGGACGGCTTGCGCCGACAAGGCCCTCATGTTGCGCGCCGCTCTGAAACTCTCCGCACTCGCCGGTCTGGCCGTGTCGTCCCCCGCTCAAGCCAAGGGCATCTTCGACATATTGGCGCAGACCTCCGAGGCCGCGCAGCCCCCAGACTACGTGCCCTACAAGCACACGGTGGACGTGACCGTCTCCGGATCCAAGGGCGACGAGGTTCACGAGCCGCTCAGCGCGAAACTGCGCATCGATCCGTCGCAGCCGCCCGGCGAGCGCGTGACCGTGTTGGACCGCAGTTCCGAGGCGCGCGGCGAGATGGAAAAGGCCTTGCGCGAGATGATCGAGGAGATCGAGGACGAAGACCGCAGCCCGGCCGCCCAGGCGCAGAGCTTCTGGTGCAATGCAGGCGGCGTCGTGCCGAGCCCGGATGATTTCACCCTGATCGAGGAGCGCCCCGATCTGGCGAGGCTGCGCCCTTCGCCCGAGCGCATGGTGTCGCTGTTCATGCAGACGGGCGACCGGGAGCTGGACGGCAAGGAACGCTCCATGGCGAAGAAACTGTCCGACCGGCTGGAGGGCGAGATCGTGTTCGACAAGCCCACGGGACGGATGCGGTCGGCCGCGTTCAACATCACCCGCCCCATGACGGTCCTGTTGATCGCCAAGATCCACGACATGAAAATGGAACAGGGATGTTCCGTCGCGCCCAACGGTCACGCTTATGTGTCGGATTTCTCCATGGACGTCCGGGTCAAGGCCTTGGGCCAGGACATCACCAACGTCATGGAACTGACCGTCGGCGACCTGGAGCCGATCACACCGGCCGGTACGGCGCAAAAAGGCTGAACGGTCTTCGGATCAAGTCTCCCAACGCGTCCCGGCGCAGCCACAGCATCGCGATCTGGGAGCTCCAAGCTCCCACGGCCATGACGAACAGAAGACCGCCATCGTCGTTGGGGTCGATGCCCAGCGGAGTGAACAGGTGGAAGCCGACGGCGCCCGTCATCACGCCCAGCGCGATCAGATTGCCCAGTACGCCGAGTTTGAGAAAACGCGGCACCAAGCCGACGAGCAAGAGCGCGGAGGCGACAAGTTCGGCGCTGCCGACGACATATTGCGAAAAGAGGCCTGTCTTGTCGAACACGCCGTCCGCGCCGAAGCCGGTGGCCCACGCGTCCAGCTTGCCGAAGATCGTCTGCGTTTCCGGTGCGTCGGTGAACTTGAAGCGCAACGAGTCGAGAAAGATGGCGGCGCTGAACAGGCTCAGGCCGATGGGACCGTATTTGCGGATGAAGGCCATCGGGGTCTCTTTCACTTCAGGATGAGGCGGACGGCCTGAACCGTCGCGTTGCGCACCGCGTCCATCTCGGTGCGGGCGGGCTTCGTCCGGCTGCGGATCCGCAGGCCGATATAGGTGGTCAGGGCGAGACGGGCGGCATCGCGGATGCGGTCGCGGCCCGCTTGAGGGGCGTAGCGGCTGAACAAGGCAAATAGCCCGTCTTCCAGAATTTGAAACCCGTCGCCGACCAGCGTATCGATATCGGGTGCGCGGGCCTTCCTGTCTCCAGACAGGCCGTCGGCGGATGTGTTGCAGAGGAAACAGCCGCGCGCATCGTTCCGGCCGTGCACATCGTCCGCCGGACCGGAGAAAAGCCGGTCGAGCTTGTCCATCGGGTCAGAGCCGTCATGGGCGGCGAGCCAGTCCGCACCGGTCCGAACGGTCTGCGCATGGTAACGGGCGAGCGCGGCTTCGAACAGCGCCGCCTTGCCGCCGAAGCTGTTGTAGAGCGATGACTTGGACAGGCCCGTGGCGGCCGTGATGTCCGACACCGACACGCCGTCATACCCGCGTTCCCAGAACAGGTCCGCGATCGCCGCTTCGACCCGGTCTGTGTCGAACTGGGCCGGACGGCCGCGCCGTCTGTCCTTGATCGTTTCGGCGGCCGTGTCCGTCATGCGTAGAGCCCCGCACCGCCATGGAGGATCAGGCAGCCGAATGTGATCAGGACGCCACCCAAAATCAGGAAGGTCAGCAGATGCGAGAATATGTGATTGTCGGGCATGGCGGTCTTTCGGTTCCGGCCGATCCTGCAAAGCACTTGTGAACCGGTCATTCCAGTAACGTCCGTTCACGACCCGTCACGCCTGCGTGAGGTCCGTGCCTTGCCGCGCCGCGCCGCGCCCGCTAGAGGGGCGCTCGATTTTCCGATCCTAACGAAACTGACGAGGTGACCCATGGCGGGCCATTCCAAATGGGCGAACATCCAGCACCGCAAAGGCCGTCAGGACAAGCTGCGGTCCAAACTGTTCGCCAAACTGTCCAAGGACATCGCTGTGGCGGCCAAGATGGGCGGTGGCGATCCGGACATGAACCCGCGCTTGAGGCTCGCCATCGCCAACGCCAAGGGCCAATCCATGCCCAAGGACAACATCCAGCGCGCTGTCGACAAAGGCGCGGGCGGCGACGGGGCGGACTACGAGGAAATGCGCTATGAGGGCTTCGGTCCCGGCGGGATCGGCTTCGTGATAGAGGCCAGCACCGACAACACCAACCGATCGGCCATGGAAGTCCGCACCGCCTTTTCTAAGAACGGCGGAAACATGGGCGAAACCGGCTCCGTCTCCTTCATGTTCGACCAGGTCGGAAAGATCGAATACCCTCTGGCCGTCGCCGACGAGGACACGGTCATGGAGGCCGCCATCGAAGCCGGCGCCGACGATGTGGAACATGACAGCGAGGCCGAGGATCAATGGGACGAGTTCGAACCCGTCCACACCATCTGGACCGCCCGCGACGATCTGGGCGACGTGGCGGCCAATCTGGAAGCCAAGTTCGGCGAAGCCAAATCCGTCAACCTGGTGTGGAAGGCGCAGACACTGATCGACAATCCGGACATCGCCGCCCAGGTCATGCGGATCAACGATGCGCTGGAGGATCTGGACGATGTGTCCGACGTCTACCACAATTTCGACATGACCGAGGAAGCGGCGGCGAAGCTGGATGACGCGTAGCGATCCCGCTCATGGCGGAATCCTTTCATCCGGGGAATAAAATGAAGCGGCCGACAGGTCTTGCATCATCCCTGACGCCATCCCTGACGTCGGCGCGGTTGATGCCGCTGGTGAAACTATAAGGCTTGCCCCCCGCCCACCGCCCGCTAAGCAGGTCGGAAACGCTTCGCCGGGGACATCATGAAGACCATTCACGACATACCGCTGCTGCTGCTCGTCATCGTGTCGGCGGCGGCGGCCTTCGGGTTCTGGGGACTGGGTGCGGCGGACGAGCTCGCCGCACCGATCGTGATCGGCGACACGTTCCTGTCCAAGTCGGTCGCAGGGTTGGCCAAGGACGCGCTGTTCGTGCCCTTGCGGCCGCTCATGTATGCGCTGATCATCCTGTCGATCGGCAGTTCCATCGCCATTTCGACCGGCGGGCTGGGCGCGAAATTCGTGCGCGTTCTGGTCTTCTTCCTGATGTTCTCCCTCATCGGCATGGCCATCGCGATCGCCGCCTATTTCCTGTTCGCGGGCGAGACCATCCTGCCCGACCCCTCCATCGTCGGCGACAGCGGAGCGGACATCGCGTCCTCGCCGTTCGCGGAAAAGATCTACGGCGTGCTGACCAGCGCGCTGATGATCTGCATCTATACCGGCCTGATCTTCGGGGCGGCGCTGAAACGGCTCGGCCTGGGACGCGAAGCCGACGCGATTTCCGACATGTTCATCGCGGGTTTCCGCAAATTCTTGCAATACACCATCCCGCTGGCCGTGTTCGGTTCGATCACGCTCGCCCTCGCCCGTCCGAATGGGTGGGAAAGCCTGGTCGACCTGGCCAACCTGCTGAAGCCCTACATGCTGGCCATGGTGCTGACGTGGCTGGTCATCCTGATCGTGACCTCGACGATCCAGGGCCGGGGGCCGGGGTTCATCCTTCGCGCCGTCCTGCCGCAGGCCGTGGTCGCGTTTTCGACCTCGTCCTCCATCGCGACGCTGGTCGCGACCAAGAAGGCGTGCAACGACATGGGCGCGAACGGCGACGAAGCCACGCCGTTCTTCACCATCGGCGCCACCATCAACATGGTCGGCACGCTGATCGGCCTGCTGCTGATGAGCCTCTATGCGATGAGCGCCTTCGGGATCGAGGTCGATCTGGGCGACGCGCTGGTCGTGGGTTTCCAGAGCCTCGTCTTCGCCACGGCTGCCGCCGGTACGCCCAGCGCATCGGTCGTGTTGCTCCAGGACATCCTCGTCAGCCAGGGCGTGTCCGGCGAATATGCGACCTACGTCACGGCGCTGATCATCACCATCGACACGCTGATCCTCGACCGGTTGCGCACCGTGTTGAACACGCAGTCCGACTCGATGAGCACGGCCAACGGGCTGAAGCTCTACTACCGCAAGCCGCGCGTTTTGGTGGACGACGTCGCCGAATAGGGCGGCGGCTCAGCCGCGCCGCTGCCACAGCTCGACGATGGCCATGTGCGGCAGCGTCAGGATGACGAGCAGGCCGAACACGGCGCGCACCATCGGCGCCTCCATGCCGGACCAGGACCAGACGGCGACCAGGCCCGCGAGCAGGCTGAGCGTCATCGCGGCATAGAGCGCCGCTTCGCCAAGGCCGATGCGACGCACTGGCGCGTCGGCGAACACGGCGCGGATATGGCCCGCACTGTGCCAGGCGCAGAAATAGAGCGCGAAGGCGACGATCGGCGGCAGCACCGCGCCCGCGATGATGGCCAGACCCGTCGCCAGAGCGAGCCCGGGCCGTTTCAGGCTCTTGAGCGCCAGCGCCGCCCCGGTCGCCGCGACGACCGGCCAGAACAGCGTCGCGGTTCCGATCACCAGCGCGGCCTGCGATTCCGGCATCAGCATGGCGAAGATGGCCTGCGTCTCGGCGGTGAAGGCGAGGATCGGCATCAGCAGGACGGACAGAGCAGCCCCGAAGGCGGTCAGCCGCCCGAGCGCCTTGAAGTCCTGTGCGAAATGCCAGACCGACAGGGCCAGAAAGACCAGGATCAGCAGAACCGGCACGCTCAGCCAGGCGATGCCGCCGACCAGGGCGATGAGGCCGTAAACGCCCAACGCCTGCATCCGGGGCAGGCGGCTGCGCATCGCCAGATGGATGTCGAGCGCCCCGTGCGGCAGGCCGACGACCGCGATGAGGATCAAGGCGACAAGTCCGGCCGCGTCGCTGGCGAACGCGTTCGGAAAGGCGAGGCCCGCCCCGATTAGAAGAGCGGCCAGAGCGGTGAAGGTGGCCGCGACCCTGTCCGCGAAAAGCCCTTGGAGCATCGTTCCCAACGACGCGCCCCAGGCGACGGATGCTGCCGCGCGATCTACCATGTCCGCACAAGTCTCACTCTCTATATGCGTTCGGGACCGGGCTTTGGACGTATGCACCGCCTCTCGGGCGGCAGGCGGCCCCGGGTCCGGACGAATTGTCGCACAATTAACATATCGCAATCCTGGCCCTCTCCCAGTGCGTAAAATCCTTATCCGCAGGAGAGATCGGGAGCAGCCGCATGATCAATTACGAAAACTTTTTCGCCTTCGACTATTGGCAATATGAAGTCATCCGGCATCTCTTCAGTTTCACCGCTGCAGTCTTCGCGGCGTCCCTAGTCTACTTCGCCATGTCGGCCCGGTCCGTGCTGCCGCGCTACCGCAACACGGCCTACATCTCCGCCGTCGTCATGGTGTCCGCCTTTCTGGAGATCGGCGCCCTCTGGGTCATGTGGAACGGCGCGTTCGCCTATGACGCGGCCACGGGTACGATGCTGCTGCAGGACGGGAGAGTGTTCGCCAACGGTTACCGCTACGCCAACTGGCTGATCGACGTGCCGATGCTGCTGACGCAGTTCCTCGTGGTTCTGGGCTTCGCGGGCGCGGTCTTCTGGTCGCGCTGGCGCAAGCTGACCATCGCCGGGGCGCTGATGATCATCACCGGCTATATCGGCCAGTATTACGAGCCGCAGGTCGCGGGCTTCGTCGAAGGCGACGGCAATCCGTTCTGGATCTGGGGCATCATCAGCTGGCTGATCTTCTTCTACCTGCTCTGGGAAGCCAACAAGGCCTTCAAGGACGGCCGCATGAGCCTCGCCGAAGGTCCGCGCGCTCTCATGGGCTTTGCGTGGAAGTTGCTAATCGTGACCTGGTTCATCTACGGCTTCGCCTATCTGATCCCGGGCATTCCCGGCATCAACCAGTCGGCCGACTTCGTGGTGGTCCGTCAGGTGATCTACACGGTCGCGGATGTCGTGTCGAAAACGGTGTTCGGCATCCTGCTGGCCCGCGTGGCGATGCAGCAATCCGCCATCGAGGATCCGCGCTACGCCCAGGGCACGCCGGAACAGGCGCTCGACCTGCCGCGCACGGCCGACGCCGTCGTCGTGGAAAAGGTCTGATCGACCCGGCTCCGGTCCGCTCTCGCGGGCCGGTCCGAAATCAAGCGTGCAGCCAAGAACGGCTGCGCGCTTTTTTCGTTGTCATGACGAGAGCGCGCCCAGATCCAGCACCTGTACCACCGGCACATGGTCGCTCGGCTTGTCCCAGATGCGGGCGCCGACATGGATGGTGTGGCCATCCGGTCCCACGGCTTCGACTGCGGGCTTGAGGGCAGGGCTGACCCAGATGTGATCGAGACGGCGGCCGCGATTGGACGCCATCACGTCCTTGGCGCGGTAGCTCCACCAGCTGTAGAGCTTGTCGTCGTCATTCGCGAACAGGCGCGCCGTATCGGTAAAGTCGTGGCTTTTGCGCAGATCCTCCAACACCGCGACCTCGCCCGGCGTGTGGCTCACGACCTTCAAGAGTTGCTTGTGCGACCAGACATCGTTCTCGTGCGGGGCGATGTTGAAGTCCCCGACGATCACCTGGTGCCTATCGCCCTGCGTGAACCGCTCTTCGAAATAGACGCGCATCGCTTCGAGGAAATCGAGCTTGTGGCCGAACTTGTCGTTGACCTCCCGGTCCGCCACGTCGCCGCCCGCCGGAACGTAGAAATTGTGCAGCTCGAAGTCGCCCGCATCGCCCATCGATGCATCCGCGACCACGCGCGTACTGACGTGGCGGGCATGGTCCAGCGGGCAGAAGACGGTCGGCAGGCGTTCCAGCGGCAGCTTCGAGATCGTCGCCGCGCCGTGATAGGCCTTCATGCCCGCGACCTCGATATGGTCGTATCCCAACGCCCGGAACGCTTTCGTCGGGAACTGGTCGTTCTGGCACTTGATCTCCTGCAGGCAGAGAATGTCGGGCTGCTCCTCCTGGAGGAAGCGCAGCACGGTCTTCTCGCGCAGGCGGACCGAATTGATGTTCCAGGTGGCGATGGAGACTTTCATCTAACTTACCTATTGAACACAAAAGGTAAGTTCAATTCAAACCCGTTCACTTTACACACGGAATGAATCGTGTTTCTGGTTTGTTCCATCAATGGAGAATTGATATTATGTCGAAAGAAAAAACCGGTAAGAAAGCAGCCAGCTCTGCTTCCAAAACATTGAAAAGCAAAAGTGCCAGCAAATCAGCAAAATCAGCTGCAGGTTCTGCGCTTGCTCAGAGCAAGACTAAAAAGGTTACAGGCAAAGTTGCCGGAACAGCGGCTAGTAAAACCCTGAAGTCTAAACATGAGACCAAATCTGCAAAATCGGCTGCAGGATCTGCGCTTACACAAAGACCTAATCGCAAAAAACACTAAGACTTTTGCGATCTAACGCCGTCGGCGGTCGCGCCGGTCCTCGCGCTCGTCGCGCAGAATGAACAGGCGCGGATCGATCTGGACGTTGTAGCGCAGGTCCGACAGCTCCACGCGGGTCTGTCCGCCGAATTCGTCCGTGATGACCCATTGGCGCAGCGCCATCGTCTCCGGGTCGATGACCAGCGTGATCGTCCCGGCCATCTCGCCCGACCCGTCGCGGGCCGTCACGCGCCATTGCCCCGGCAGTTTCTGGAAGCCGATCACTTCGGCATCCTCCTGAAGCCGTACATTCTCCTTCAGGAAGTAATGCAGCGGTGTGGCCGAAAGCGGCACCCGGTCGAACGTTTCCAGCGCCCGGTCCTGCTGCACCAGCGTCACCCCGTCCGACACGATCAGCAGCGGATTGGGCGCGTCATATTCGAACCGGACCTTGCCGGGCCGCTGGATATGGACCGTTCCGGCCGAGACGGAGCCGTCCGAGCCATACTGTGTGAAACGGCCTTGCAAGCTGCCCGTGCGGTTGAGCGAGTCGTCCACGCGCGCCAGGTCCTGCGGCACGGTCTGCGGATGGGTGAAGGCCGCCAGTCCGGCTGCGGGTTGCGCCACCGGATCCGGCGCGACGACCTGTTGGGCGAGCGCGCCGGTGGGACCGGCGAAGGCCAGCAGGAATGCGGCCAGGCATAAGGATATCTGTTTCATGAGAGCCCTCTAGCGCAAGACAGCTAAATGGCGACTGAACGCGCGCCTCATCTTCCTTAAACATCGGCAAGGGGTTAAGCGAGCCCCATGACCGGACACACGCAGAGCTTGGGATTGATCGGCGCGGACGGGCGCATGGGTCGGGCCGTCGCGGCAGGGGCCGAAGGCCGCTACGACATCGCCGGGCGCGTGACGCTGGACGACCCCGATCCAGCGAGCCTGTCGGACTGCGACGTCGTGATCGACTTTTCCTCCGGACCGGCGCTGACGTCCGCGCTGGCGCATCTGCGCGACGGTACAGCGCTCGTCTCCGGCACGACCGGCCTGAGCGAGGCGGAAGAAGACGCCGTCGCGGACGCCGCGACGCGCCTGCCGATCCTGCGCTCCGGCAATTTCTCGCTCGGCATCGCCGTCCTGTCCTCGCTGGCCCGCCAAGCCGCCGCGACGCTGGGCGACGGCTGGGACGTGGACATCCTGGAAATGCACCATCGGCACAAAACGGACGCGCCGTCCGGCACGGCGCTCATGCTGGGGGACGCGGTAGCGCAAGGACGCGATGTCTCATTGGAGGACAAAGCCGCGCATGACCGCACGGGCGCGCGGCGCGACGGCGATATCGGCTTCGCCGTGCTGCGCGGCGGCGGGGTCTACGGGATGCACGAAGTGCGGATCGCGTCCGAGTCGGAGATGATCGTGTTGGGCCACCAGGCGCTGAACCGCGACGTGTTCGCGCATGGCGCGCTGGCGGCCGCCGACTGGCTGATAGGGCGCGGGCCCGGACTCTATTCTATGAGCGACCTGACAGGGCTTTAAGCTCGTCCTCCAGCCGACCCGGCGCGCGGCGGTGGTAGCGGCGGGCCGCGAGATAGGCGATCCCCGCCCAGGCGCCGAACAGGCCGAAAAAGATCAGGAACGCCCAGACCAGATAGCCCGGCTCGATCGCACGCGGCCGACCCGTCACCTGCCACAGCCCGTCCAGCAGCACTTCCATGATCTTGGCGATCACCGGCGTGGCAAGCAGCACGCCCCACAAGGTGGCCGCCGCATATGTGGAGGTGCGCGGGGCGTTGACGCGGCGATAGGTGGAGACGAACGCGTCGCGTTCGATGTCGGCCGGGATCATGGCCTGGTCGCGGCGATAGGCGAAATCCTCTTCGGCTTCGCGGGCCAGACCCATCCATCCGATCACGGCCCGAACCGTGAAAGCGAGGGCGACCAGCGCGACGGGACCGAAGACGGCCCAGAGAACGATATCGGCATAAACCATGCCGTCCGATATGACGTATACAGGGCGCACTTCAACCCGCTTGCAGTCACTCTTCCTCTCGCATAGGCCGCCGCCATGACCGACTTCACCCCCAAACTCGCATTCGTTTGCGGTTCCTTGCGCGACGGTTCGATCAACCGCAAGCTGGAGGTCGCCCTGATGCACCGGGTCGCAAGCCATGGCGGCACGGCCGAAGCGGTCAGCCTGTCCGATTACGACATGCCGATCTATCACGGCGATCTGGAAACGCCTGCGACCGTTCCGGCCCTGATCGACACGCTGGCGGGCTATGACGGCATCGTCATCGTCACGCCGGAATATAACGGCTCGCTGCCGCCGGTGCTCAAGAACGCCGTGGACTGGACCTCGACCGTATCCACGCGCTGGATCAAGGACCAGACGTTCGGGATCGCGTCCTGCACGCCCGGCCCGATGAGCGGGATCATGTGCCTGCGCGAGCTCGCCTTCCTGCTGCGCCGGCTCGGCGGCGATGTGGTGCCCACGCAGGTCGGCGTCGGCAATGCGGCGAACGCATTCGACGGTGACGGCCGCCTTAGCGCCCAGCCGAGCTCGGACTTCGCCGACCAGATGCTGTCTTCCGTTATCGGCATGGCGCGGCGCAAGCACGCTGCGCCGGATTCCGACGGCGGCGAGCCCGATGGCGGCGAGGAAGAATAGCGCCGGCCGCATGGCGAAGGAAAAGCTCTACAAGGATCTTCCGCGCCCCAAACTGAACCGGGCGGACATCGCGGAAATCTACGAACGGCTGCGCCGGGAAAACCCCGAACCCCGCACCGAACTGAACTATTCCAATCCCTACACGCTGGTCGTCGCCGTCGCCCTGTCGGCGCAGGCCACCGATGTGGGTGTCAACCGCGCCACGCGCGCCTTGTTCGAGCGCGCCGACAATCCGCAAGCCATGCTCGACCTCGGCGAGGACGCGGTGCGCGACCATGTCAAGACGATCGGGCTGTATCGCAACAAGGCCAAGAACGTCATCAAGCTGTCGGCCATGATCCTGGAGGAGTTCGGCGGTGCGGTGCCGACGACGCGCGACGACCTCGTCAAACTGCCTGGCGTGGGTCGCAAGACCGCCAACGTCGTGCTGAACGAAGCCTTCGGCCAGCCGACCATGGCGGTCGATACGCACATCTTCCGCGTCGCCAATCGCACCGGCATGGCGCCCGGCAAGGACCCGGTCGAAGTCGAACTGAACCTGTTGCGCGTCACGCCGGACGCCTACCGCATGGGCGCGCATCACTGGATATTGCTGCACGGCCGCTACACTTGCGTCGCCCGCACGCCCAAATGCTATGACTGCGTCATCGCCGATCTGTGCCGCTACCGGCCGAAAACCCCGCCGCCGGCTTGAACGGTGCCCGGACCCGGCCCGACAGACGCCAGCGCGGCTCTCGAGGCGGACATCATCCGCCTCGCCTATTCCACGGCGATGGACCCGTCCAACCTGCACAGGCTACTCGAAGCCATCGAGACCCATGTGCGCACGGAAATCGAGGATGCGGAGTTCGACGATTACGAGGTGGAGGACCGGGCCTTCCGCCGCATCCAGCGCATCGAAACGCATCTGACCCATGCGCGCGACATGCTGGAAGCGCGCGGCGGGCGCAGCGGGGACGGGCTCGCCTCGCGCCGTTCCGTGCTCGGCGACCGACAACCCGCCGCCTTGCTCGACACGACCGGGCTGGTCGTGCTGGCCAACGAAGCCGCCGAAGACGGGCTCGGACTGAAGGGCGGATGGGACCTGCCGCTGCGCCCTTCGGACAGCCATGTCTTCTCCCGCGCAGGCCTGGAGCAATTGCGCAAGGGCTGCGCGGCCCTGGCCGACACGCTGGTCGGCCAGATGGTCGCCACTCTTCCCGCTACTCTGCTGGCCACCGAGCCGGACGATCCCGATGCGGCGACCTTCCATCTGTCGTTGGTGCGCGTCTCCGACGAAGACGGCCGCGCGCTGGGACGGCTGGGCGTCGTGTCGATCGACTGGGACGAAGCCGTCGGCGCCCGCTTCCAAACCGCGCTAGGCCTGTCGGACGCGCAGCGGGCCGTGACCCGCGCCGTCGTGACCGGGCAGTCTCTGCAAGCGCTGGCGGAGGCGCGCGGCCGCAAGCTGTCCACGGTGCGCAACCAGCTCAAGCAGGTCTATGCGCGCACCGGCGTCGGGTCGCAGGTCCAGCTCGCTTCGCTCTATTCGGGCTATGCGCAGCTGTCGCGATACGCTGCGGGTGCGCCGGGCGATGCGGGGTCGGACCCGGTCCCGGCGCACCTCAGCCCACAATTGTTCCGGCGCCCCGACGGACGGCGGCTGCATGTGGATCAGGCCGGACCGGCGTCGGGCGATCCGGTCCTGTTCTTCCACGCCATCGTCACCGGTCACACGATCACGCCCGAACTGGACCGGGCGCTGAGGGCGGACAACATCCGGCTGATCATGCCGTGGCGGCCCGGCTGGGCGATGTCCGACCCGCATCCCGCCCATCTCAGGCCCAGAGGTTCCATCGATCACGATCTCTATGCGGCCGACATCGCCGAATTGCTGGTGAGGCGCGGCATCGACGCGTTACCGGCGCTGGCCGACAATATGGGCGGCATCCACGCCATGGCGACGATCGACGCGCTCCGGCGGCGCGGCGAGGGCGCCCCCGACGTCACCTCCCTGATCTGGGCCTCGCCATCCTTTGCGGTCCGGCGCATGCGCGACATGCTCCATATATCGCCGTCCACCCGCTCCTATTTCGTGCTGGGCCGCTATGCCCGGCCCTTGCTGGACGCCTATGTCCGTTTCGCCTTCGCCAAGATGGATGCGGGCTTCGACGAAGAACATATCCGCAGCGTCTATCGCGACAGCCCGCGCGATCTCGACCTGCTCGCCCGCCCGGGCCTGATCGAAGCCCTGCGCGAGAATACCGAACGCTGCCGCGGCGAAACGCTGGACGCCTATGTCGAAGACCTCAATCTGGAGATTTCGCCCTATGACTGGATGGACCGCCTGACGCACCTGCCGATCCACGCGCTGGTCGGGGACGAGTATCTGGCGACGGGCGAGGACTGGCCGCGCCGTCACGCCGAGCGTCATGCGGACTTCACCTACGAGATGGTGCCCGAGACCGGCTCGCTGCTCCATCTGGCGCGCCCGCGTCTGGTGACGCAAGCCTTGCGCCGCCGGATCGACGCAACGCATCGGACATAGGCGAAGGCTATCCCGGGCTTTCATTAGCTTCCGGCACATCTTCACCGTTTCAAGCCCTGTCTTCGTTCCTTGGTATCAATGCGGGGGACGAACTCCTTCCTAGTCGTCATCCCGGATCAAGCTTAGGATAAGGGTGCGGGGAAATAGACGTGCAAGCCGCCGAGGTTTGCGACGATTGCCTTAGGCAATCTTAGACCCTCACGTGGGACGCAAACCTAAAAGAGGCCAATTTAGAGCTGGGAACGCAAAACTGCGAGCCGGACCGCGGACTGGGAAACTGATCTAATCAGATTGCAGTTCGACCAAGGCTTCCCCGTCATCGACCAGTGCTCCAACCTCCGCGTTCACTGCGGCGATCATGCCGTCGCGCGGGGACTTCAGGGTCATTTCCATTTTCATGGCTTCGAGGATGACGAGGGGTTGGTCGGCGGTGACCGTGTCGCCCTGGGTGACCAAGATGGAGATGACCTTGCCGGGCATGGGAGCTCTCACCGTGTCGGCGCCCAGCGCGGCGTCCAGCAGGTCGGACGGCACGCCGATGCGCACAGCCTGACCGCCTACGCGCACGATGCCGTGCTTGCCCTTACCCGCGCTCAGCGGCAGCTCGGTCAGTTCGCCGTCCAGATAGGCATGCATGACGCGGCGCGGCGGGCCGTTGAGGCGCCAGCCCGATACATCGCCGAACGGCCCCGGGCCGGGGCGCGGGCCGATGCGCTTGGCCAACTTCTCCAGGCGCAGCGCGCGGCCGGCCAGGTCGTGCGCGGCGATGAAGCCCGTATCCACGTCGCCGGCGCGGAACGCTTGCGTCTTCAGAATGGCTTGCAGGAAGGCGGCGTTGGTCTTGACCGGATGGGTGGATGTCTTGGCCGCCGCACGACGCAACGCGTCGATCGCCTGGTCGCGCGTCGCGGCATGGACGATCAGCTTTGCGATCATCGGATCGTAATGGCGGGACACATGGTCGCCCGTTTCGAAGCCCGTATCGACGCGCAGATCGTCCGGATAGCGGAAATGGTGCAGACGCCCGACGCTGGGCGTGAAATCGGTGTCGGGATCCTCGGCATAGAGGCGCGCCTCGATCGCATGGCCGTCCATCTCGATCTCGGCCTGGTCGGGCAGGCTCTCGCCGCGCGCGACGCGGATTTGCCATTCGACCAGGTCGAGGCCGGTGATCTCTTCGGTCACGGGATGTTCGACTTGCAGGCGAGTGTTCATTTCCATGAACCAGAAGCCGTCGGTCTTGAGCGCGCCGGATCCGTCCACGATGAATTCGACCGTGCCCGCGCCGACATAGTCCACGGCCTGGGCGGCGCGAATGGCGGCGTCCGTCATCGCGTCGCGCACCGCGTCCGTCATGCCGGGGGCGGGAGCTTCCTCGATGACTTTCTGGTGGCGGCGCTGGATGGAGCAGTCGCGTTCGAACAGATGGACGACGTGGCCGGAGCGGTCGCCGAAAATTTGCACCTCGATATGACGGGGCGAGGAGATGAACTTCTCGATCAGCACATGGTCGTTGCCGAAGGCGGACTGAGACTCGCGCTGGGCGGAGCCGAGGGCGTTCTTGAAGTCCTTTGCATTCTCGACCTTGCGCATGCCCTTGCCGCCGCCGCCCGCGACCGCCTTGATCAGAACGGGATAGCCGATCTCGCCGGCTTGGCTCTGCAGATGGTCCGGGTCCTGGTTCTCGCCCTGATAGCCCGGCGTGACGGGAACGCCCGCCTCGCTCATCAGCGCCTTGGCCGCGTCCTTTAGGCCCATGGCCTCCATGGCGGAGGCCGACGGGCCGATGAAAACGATCCCGGCGGCTTCACAGGCCCGCACGAAGGCGGGATTTTCGGACAGGAAGCCGTAGCCCGGATGGATCGCGTCGGCGCCGGTTTGCCGGGCGGCCTCGATGATCCTGTCGGCGAGAAGGTAGGATTCGTTGGCGGGTGCCGGGCCGATATGGACAGCCTCATCCGCCATGCGAACATGCAAAGCGTCGCGGTCGGCGTCGGAATAGACGGCGACCGTGGCGATGCCCATGCGACGGGCCGTGCGGATCACGCGGCAGGCAATCTCGCCCCGGTTGGCGATGAGGATCTTGGTGATGTCCGGCATGTCTATCTTCCCTCAAACTATCCGCTCATCCCAGCGACGAAACCGCACAAGCGCGTTCCAGATCCGGACCAATATCGGCTTCTCTCATTGTCTGGATCCCAAATCGGGTTCGGGATGAGCGTGAGGAAGGGTCTTGGATTTGG
This sequence comes from uncultured Algimonas sp., assembly GCF_947498175.1. Classification (GTDB taxonomy): domain Bacteria; phylum Pseudomonadota; class Alphaproteobacteria; order Caulobacterales; family Maricaulaceae; genus Litorimonas. The sequence goes on from NZ_CANMJB010000003.1 coordinate 369,127, forward strand.
CGGTGTCGCGGGCCTTTCGGTTTTGAATCTCTTGCCGCGCGGATGCGCGGTTCGGCGAAAATTCGGTCTCCCAGATTGAATTCTCGCCTCACATCCTAAACACGCCAAAATCCATTTCCGGCACCGGTGCATTGGCGCTCATCGCCAGCCCCAACCCCAATACCCGGCGCGTATCCTCCGGCGCAATGATGCCGTCGTCCCAGACGCGGGCGGAGGCGTAATAGGGATGGCCCTCTTTTTCGTACTTGTCGCGGATCGGTTTCATGAAGGCTTCGCGCTCATGCTCGCTCCAGTCGTCCGATCCGTTGGCCACGTCGGCCAGCACATTGGCCGCCTGCTCACCGCCCATCACGGAGATACGCGAATTCGGCCACATGAACATCAGGCGCGGCTCGTAGGCGCGGCCGCACATGCCGTAGTTTCCAGCCCCGTAGGAGCCGCCGACCACGACGGTGAATTTCGGCACTTGAGCGTTGGCCACGGCGTGGACCATCTTCGCGCCGTGCTTGGCGATGCCGCCGGCTTCGGCCTTTGACCCGACCATGAAACCGGTGATGTTCTGCAGGAACAGGAGCGGGATTTTGCGCTGGCAGCACAATTCGATGAAATGCGCGCCCTTCATGGCGGACTCCGAGAAAAGCACGCCGTTATTGCCCAGAATGCCGACCGGATAACCGTGGATCTCAGCGAATCCCGTGACCAGCGTCGGCCCGTAGAGTTTCTTGAATTCCGAAAAGCGCGAGCCGTCCACGATGCGCGCGATGATCTCTCGGCAATCATAGGGCTTGCGAATGTCGGCGGGCACGACGCCGCCCAGTTCATGCGCCGGGTAAAGCGGATCGTCGCCCTGGCCCGTGGGCAGGAAGTGCGGCTCGCTTGGTTCCAGCGTGGCGACGATGTCTCGCACGATGGCCAGCGCATGGTCGTCGTCGGCAGCCAGGTGATCGACGACGCCGGACTGGCTGGCATGGAGCATGCCGCCGCCCAGACTTTCCGCGTCGATCTCCTCGCCGGTCGCGGCCTTGACCAGCGGTGGCCCGCCTAGGAAAATTGTCCCTTGATTGGCGACGATCACCGCTTCGTCCGCCATGGCGGGAACATAGGCGCCGCCCGCCGTGCAACTGCCCATGACGCAGGCGATCTGGGCGATGCCGAGGCGCGACATGTTGGCCTGATTGAAGAAGCTGCGTCCGAAATGGGTCTTGTCGGCGAACATTTCGGCCTGGCGAGGCAGGTAGCCCCCGCCGGAGTCCACGAGATAAATGCAAGGCAGGCGGTTCTCCAACGCGATCTCCTGGGCGCGCTGCTGCTTCTTGCCGGTCATGGAAAAGTAGGTGCCGCCCTTCACGGTCGGGTCGTTGCAAATGACGATGCATTCCCTCTCGGACACGCGGCCGATGCCCGTGATGATGCCTGCGCCGGGAACTTCGAATTCATACATGCCGTGCCCGGCCAGCTGGGAGAGTTCCAGGAAAGGCGAGCCGGGATCGAGCAGGCGCTCCACGCGTTCCCTGGGCAGCAGCTTGCCGCGCGAGACATGCTTGTCGCGGGCGCGCTCGGAGCCGCCCTGGGCGTAGTGCGCGACGAGCTTGTGCAGGTCTTCCGTCAGCGCGTCCATCGCCGCGCGGTTCTGCGCGAATTCCACAGAGGTCGTATCGATGGCGCTGGGCAGGACGGGCATGGGCGCTGAGTAGGGCGGTGATCCGGGCAAGGCAATGCGCGATTGGCGGCTCCTGTGGGAACCAAGCGCGGCCTGGAGAGTGATTAGGGGGCAGGGCTTTGCAAGGACTATATCATGGCCAATATCAAACCGAACGACTCCGAAGCGCCGAAGACTCTGACCGACGCCTATCCCGACCAAGGCTTCACCGAAGTCGATCCGCGCGTGAAAGCGGGCCTCAACCCGGAAAATCCCGGTTTCGCCAGCCAGGGATATCAAGGCCAGGGCATGGACGCACCGCAATATGAAGAGCAGCGCGCGATGGAGAATGGCGGCGATCCGCGGCTGGGCGACGAGGAAGAATGAGGCCGCATGGCGGCCAGGCGCGGGCGTCATTGGACGCCTGCCGTGCGGCCGCGTAAGGGGGCGGAATGAAGACGCCCGCTATCCTGAAAAAGAAAAGCCCGCGCAGTCCGCACGATGCGTCGCTATTGCCGCGCGACACAAGCTCGCGCCTGCTCGACTTCGTCACCGACGACGCGCCGGAGCCTGGCGAGGTGCGGGAACTGGCCGACGGCGTATTCTGGTTGCGCTTTTCCCTGCCGATGGCGGGGCTGAACCACATCAATCTCTATGCGCTGCGGGACGGGGACGGCTGGGTCGTGGTCGATACGGGCATCGCGATGGCACAAAGCAAACGGCAGTGGGAAAGCCATTTTCGGGAGCTCATGGGCGGGCGGCCCGTCAACCGGGTCATCTGCACCCATCTCCATCCGGACCATACGGGACTTGCCGGCTGGATCTGCCGCAAGTTCGGCGCACCGCTGCTGATGACGCGCGGCGAATACATGCTGTGCCGCTTGCTGGTCGCCGATACGGGCCATCCCGCGCCGCAGGCGGGAATCAAGTTCTATCGGAAGGCGGGCTTCACGCCGGAGCAGATCGAGCTCTACAAGCAACGCTTCGGCGGCTTCGGCAAGGCGGTCAGCGCCCTGCCGCACGCCTATGACCGGCTGACGGACGGTGAATGGGGGAAGATCGGCGGGCGCACCTGGCGCATCATCATCGGATCCGGCCATAGTCCCGAACATGCCTGCCTCTATTGCGAGGAACTGGGCCTGTGCCTGACGGGTGACCAACTCCTGCCGAACATTTCGTCCAACGTCTCCGTCTGGCCGACCGAACCGGAAGGCAACCCGTTGGAGGACTGGATCAGCTCCTGCCACAAATTGATCCAGGAATTGCCGGAAGACACGCTCATCGCTCCGGCCCACGGCATCCCGTTCCGCGGTGCTCACAAACGGCTCAACAAGCTGATCGAACACCATGAAAAGGCCCTCGACCGCCTCTACGACTTCTGCCGCGAGCCGAAAATGGCGACCGAGGTCTATCCCGTCCTGTTCCGCCGCGAAATCGACGACCGCAATCGCATCATGGCCGTCGGCGAAAGCGTGGCGCATCTGAACTGTCTGAAAGGGCGGGGTCAGGTAACGCGTCGGCTCAACGATGCGGGACAGTTTACTTATAAGAGCCGCGAAGCTAGCGCAAACAAAAGCTGTATTTAAAGCTATCTTCCTTACTAGAAGCTTTGAAGCTTGTTCAAAGTCTAAAATTAACTACTACTGGTTTACATTTTAGGTTTAATTGGAAAGTTATTCTTGAGTTTTAAGCTTTTGCAGAAGGATGTGTTTTGCAAGCTGGAGAAACACCAAAAATCCTAAATGGGCCAGCCCATAGAGTACAAAGTTTTTATTAGAGCTGAGATCAAACCCTGCGGACGCCATCGCATATATAAATGCAAACATTAACATCATTAGGATTAAGTTAATATGTTTAGTTTTAATCATAAATAATCACTTCTCCATTTTGTATGTTGGCTGAGTGGGCCTTTAAGTAGGCCCACTCTAATTATATTATCTGGCTTTAGCCAAACTTATGCTAGGCTCCAGCTACTGTGGCAGCGCTAATCAGGGCTAGGCTACTGTAGATGCCTCTAACAGCAGAAGTTCCCCCTCGGATAGGGTTCATAGCTCCAGCCGCTCCTCCACCAACTGTTCCCCAAAAAACAGCTCTTGGACCGCCGCCTGCGACCGCAGCTGAAACCCCGCCACCAAATGCGCCCAATGCGCCGCCAGCAACATTGGCCCAGATTGCGCCGCCTGTTTTATGCATTTCATCCGTTGTTAATTCACGCATCATGTACTCCATATTGATGCGGTAGCCGCAGAGTTAGCGGCGACCTGTTAGCAATCCACGGCGGCTCCGGCTGCAGGGCTTGGACGCCGTGGTCCGGTCGGGATGACCGGGGTTATTCCGGCTTTCACCGGAATGGGGTGCGGGCTTGAAGGGCGGGCATGAACGCCTTAAATCGGAGAGGCCTGTTGGCAGGTGAGGGTGGGCTCCGGCTGCACTCGCGAGACGCACCCTCACCTCTTTCGGAAGAACACGGGCCTGATCGATATTGCCTCCCAGCTTGCATTTCATTGTCATCGTTTGTCGCGAGCATTTACATGAAATGCACCTGCACATGTCGAACAAAGATACTATACAATTTATAGAAGAATTTTATGGAACCCTATGCCAGACCTTGTCTATGGTGCGATGCGCAATGGTCGCGGGGCAATGGATGGGGCTTGTTGACGTTGGCGAACACTGCAGGAAAAGCTAAGCCTTGACGCAGAGTATGGCTGCGGACCGCGATGCCTTGAACGCCATCCGTTTGTCCGGGCGGTCGCGGCTGCCTCTGATCCTGCAGAGCGAAGCCGCCGAATGCGGCCTGGCCTGTCTGGCCATGATTGCCGGTCATTACGGTCATTCGGCCTCGCTCAACGAGTTGCGGCGGCGTTTTTCCGTGTCCATCAAGGGCGTGAACCTGCAGGGCCTGTCGGAGGTGGCCGACCGGCTGGGCTTCTCCTCCCGCGCGCTCCGGCTGGAACTGGACGAACTATCCAAGCTGCGCATGCCCTGCATCCTGCATTGGGATTTGAACCATTTCGTCGTGCTGAAGGCCGTGCGGCGCGGGAAGGTCGTGATCCACGATCCGGCACGTGGCAAACGGACCCTGCAGCTGGCCGAGGTGTCGAAGCATTTCACCGGCGTCGCGCTGGAACTGACGCCGACGCCCGATTTCGCCAAGAAGCCGACCAAGGAGCGGGTCCGAATCTTCGATCTGTGGAACAAGATGACGGGGTTCATTCCGATCATCCTGCAGATCATCGCCCTGTCGCTCGTCCTGCAGGTCTTCGCCATCGTCGCGCCCTTGGTGAACCAACTCGTGGTGGACGAGGCCATCGCCAAGAGCGACACGAACTTCCTGCAGGTCGTGATCCTGGGCTTCGCCCTGTTGCTGGTCGCGCGCACGCTGGTGGAGCTATTGCGCGAATGGGTGTCGATGTATTTCGGCACGCTGCTGAATTACCAGATGCGGTCCAACATGCTGCGCCACGTCATGCGGCTGGAGGCGGAATTCTTTGAGAAGCGCCACATCGGCGACATCATGAGCCGGATGGGCAGCCTAAAGCCCGTGCAGGATCTGTTCACCCAGTCCTTCGTGACCGTACTCCTCGACGGCCTCATGGCAGTCGTCACGCTGGTCGTGATGTTTCTATACTCCCCGCTACTAGCCGGTGTCGTGATCGGGGTCGTGTTTCTCTCCTTTCTCGTGCGGTTGGCGACCTTTCCGCATGTGCTGCGGCTCGAGGAAGAAAGCATTCAGAAGGATGCAGAGCTGGAGACCATCTCGCTGGAAACGGTGCGCGGCATCCGCGCCATCAAGATTTTCGGGCGCGAACGCGAACGCCATGCCCACTGGCAGAATTCCTATGCCGACACGATCAATGTCGATCTGCGGCTGCAACGCTTCACCATCCTGTCCGGCGCGGCCAATCGCGGCGTGTTCGGGCTGCTGGAGCTGGGTATCTACTTCCTGGGTGCCATGCTGGTCATCAATGGCGAGCTGACGCTCGGCATGTTCTTCGCCTTCCAGAGCTACCGGGGGCAGTTTGCGGACCGGATCAATTCGCTGATCGATCTGTTCTTCCAATTCCGCACGGTCGGGCTGCATCTGGAGCGCCTGGCGGATATCATCTATTCCGAGCCGGAGCCCGGTCTCGATGCGCCAGTCGGGGCAGGCGCGCCGTTGACGGGCGCAGTCGAGGCGCGGAACCTGTCTTTCCGGTACGGCGATGCCGATCCCTGGATCGTACGGGACGTGGACCTGAAGATCGCGCCGGGCGATCGTGTCGCGCTGACCGGGCCGTCCGGTGGTGGCAAGACGACTTTGCTGAAGATCCTGATTGGCCTGCACAATCCGGTCGAAGGAGACGTGCTCTATGATGGTCGGCCGATCGAGGCGACGGGCATTCGCTCCATCCGCAGCCAGCTCGGCGTGGTCATGCAGGACGACCGATTGCTGACCGGATCACTCTACGACAATATCAGCTTCTTCGATCCGGAGATCGATGTGGCGCGCGTCGAAGCCTGTGCCATGGCCGCGCATGTGCACGCGGATATCATGGCCATGCCGATGGGCTATCACAGCCTGGTCGGCGATATGGGGTCGTCGCTGTCGGGCGGGCAGGTGCAACGTCTATTACTGGCGCGGGCGCTCTATGCCAATCCGCGCATCCTGTTTCTCGACGAAGGCACGGCCAATCTTGACCCGCATGCGGAAGCCGCCATCGTCGAAACATTGTCCCAACTGCCGATCACGCAGATCATCGTCGCGCATCGTCCGGCTGCCGTCCGTCATTGCACCCGTGTCTTCAGGATTGATAATGGGCAGGTGGTCGAGCTGGAAACGGTTGCGGAGGCAGATATATGAGCCTGTTTCGTCAGGAAGCCATCGACAATAAGCGGCGTAAGCTGCACGGTGACGTCATTCTCGTTCAGCCGGTGCGTTTCTACGTCATGGCAGGGCTTTTTTTCACCATCGTCTTGTCGGGTGTCATCTATGCGGCGTCGCGTGACTATACGCGCAAGGAAACTGCGGTCGGCTTCATCGCGCCGACGACAGGGCTGACCACGGTACGGGCCGACCGGGGCGGAATGATCACGGATGTCTTCGTCTCCGAAGGGGACGCGGTCCGGCAGGGCGATCCGTTGTTCGAAAGCCGTGTCGATATCGAAACCGATGCGGGGTTCGTGTCCGAACGTCGTCTGGCATCGACGGACGAACGGATCGCGGAACTCAACAACCGCGAGGCACGGATCGAGGCTCGCTCAGAAGCGGAACGGCGACGGCTGAATGCGGCGATCCAGAATCTTCAGCTGGAAGTCGGGGCGCTGTCCGAACGGCGCGATCTGGAACAGGTCGTTGCCAATCTTGCCCGGATGCGGCTGGAAAAGTTCGAGCAGTTGTTAGCCGACGACACAGTCTCGCAACTCGAATACGAGCAGGTCGAATCCCAAGAGCTGCAAGCTCGCATCGCTCTGCAGGCAATAGAACAGCAACTCATTGCGCGCCGCTCCAGTCTTGAAGATACGCGGTTTCAAATTAGGAATTTGCCAAAGCAACGTGAGCAGGAAATGTCGCAGTTGCGACAGGAAATTTCTGCTTTGCAGGACACACGAACGTCCATCGAAGCCCAGAGCCTCTATATTGTCCGCGCCCCACGCAGCGGAACCGTGTCCGGACTCCAGGCAAGGCTGGGCCGCGTGGTGGACCCTGCCGTTGCGATCGCCGTGATCGTGCCAGAAGACGCCATTCTCGAAGCGCGCTTGCTGGTGCCCTCTTCAGCTGTCGGTTTCACGGATGTCGGTCAGCCCGTAAACATCCTTCTCGACGCCTTTCCCTACCAAAAATTCGGCGCGCATCGGGGTCGTGTTTCGCAAATCTCCGCCACGCCGTTCCGTCCGGGGGAAATCGAAAGCCCGATACCGTACGATCAGTCCGTTTATCAGTTGAGAGTCGCGTTAGAGGACCAGAGCATCACGGCATATGGCGAACGAATCGATCTCAAGCCGGGAATGACCTTGCAAGGCGACGTCATCACCGACCGGCGGTCCTTGCTGGAATGGATGTTCGACCCGCTGTTTTCATTGCGACGGACTTAGCCGTCCCACGACGCACTAACTACCCGCATCTTTAAGAACGCTTTGGCAGGCGGGGGTCGGACCGATGCGATCCGCGAGCGTGCGGCAGAGTTCGCGCGCGAGAACGGCGTCGCCCGTATCCAGGCGCAGACGGGCCAAACGGGCCGTGGCTTCCGGTTCGAACGGCGTGTCGTCGAGCACGCGGCGATACCAGCGTTCCGCCTCCTCGGGTCTGCCTTGTGCGGCGTGGGCATCGCCGATCATCACCCCCATCGGCGCAAGCCACGGTCCGATCGTGTGCGGTGAGCCGGAATAGGCCCGCCGCATCGCCGCATGAGCGCGCATATAGTGCGCCAGACCGCTGCCGGGCACGCGCATGCCCCGGATCTCGCCCAGATTGACCATCGCCTCCCAGGCTTCGGGGTCGGCCGCGATGGCGGCGTCGAACGCTCGTTCAGCGTCGTCTAGGCGTCCCGACGCGGATAGGGCGAAGCCCAGCGCTTTGTGGGTGTCGGCGTCACGGGGGCTGTCGCGCACGGCGCGTTCGCCCAACCGCACGGCGCGGTCCAGCGCCGCGCGCGCTTCGGCGGTCGAGGTGATCCCGGTCCGCATTGCCTCGGTCAGGGAGTCGGCGGCCATGCCCGAGCCCGGACGGCCGCTCCAGCGCACGACGCGTTGCACCAACGCGTTGGCCAGACCCGCCTGCGCGGGCGCATAGGCCGGATCGGCCGCGACGGCGCGTTCATACAGGCTGATCGCGGCTTCGTTGTCGGCACGGGTGAAATTCATGTAGAGATCGTCGGCGCGGCGGGTCAGCCGTTCGGCCTCAGCCATATCCGAAGCGACCGGCGTTCCGGCGTCTGGCGGGAGGGACGGCGCATCGCCTCCGATCCGGACGATTCCGGCGATCGCGATCAGAATCAGGGCTGCCGAACCGATCCATAAAAGCAAGCGCTGCCGTCTTGGACGCGCGGCTTGCGCTTCAGACGGTTCGATGGGACGGACAGGGACGAGCAGACGGTAGCCCCGCTTGGGGATTGTCTCGATGAAGATGGGATCGGACGCGCTGTCGCCGAGCGCCTTGCGCAGTTTCGACAGGGTGCGGGACAGAACGTCTTCGCCGACGATGACGCCGGGCCAGAGCGCGGCGTCCAGTGCCTCGCGCGTCACGACTTGTCCCGGATCGCCGGCGAGCCGGATGAGCAGATCCATCACCTTGGGTTCGAGCGATCTGACCTCTGCGCCGCTGCGCAACGTGCCGCGCGAGGCATCGACGTTCCAGCGACCCAGTCGGAAGCGGGGCGGGGCGGTCTCGCTATGGGTATCTGGTCGGGGCATGGAGAGGGTTTCGGGAGGATAAAAGGAGGGTTCGGTCATGGTCACGCAGACGACCGGTCGTCAGAGTTGGAAGCAAACACACACCTTATTGCCATATGGACATTCAAGATGAAACGTCATGTTCTCACACTGCTAGCTGCCAGTTCGGCCCTTCTCGCCTGCGCGCCGCAGCCCGGGAGCGTCCTCCCATCGATTGAGGCCGAGCCGGTGGGTACGCAAAACTCAGTGACGGACGACGCTCCGCTCTCCAGCGCGCTGTCCGAGACCGAACTCTATTGGCGCGAGACGATCGATCCCGCCGCCGCCCAAGCCGATCTGCGCGCGCTCTATGAGGGCCTGCGCGAGGCGCATTTCGATCTCTTCGCCAATCGCAGCGAAGCCGAACATGACGCCTTGTTCGCCGAACTGGACGCGGCGCTGTCCGAACCGGTCAGCCGGTTCGACCTGTTCAAGACGTTGCAACGCTTTGCGGCGTTCGGGGATGTCGCCCATGCACGGATCGACTTTCCGTCCGAACTCTGGAGCGCCTATCGCGACCGGGGCGGCCGCGCCTTACCGCTCTATCCGCGCATCGAAGGTAAAGCGGTCTATGTCGGTTCGAACATGTCGGGTCTGGACGAAATCGGCGAAGGCGACCGGTTGATCGCTATCGACGGCGTTCCGACCGGCGATTGGGTCGACCGAATGTCGCGCTACATTTCCGCGGATACGCGGGACATCGCGACTTCGCTCATGGAATTCACCTTTCCGCGCGATCTCTGGACGCTGACGGGCGAGCGTCCGTCCCATTCGGTGCGGGTGGAAACAGCCGATGGTACGGTCCGCACTATCGATGTGCCGACCCTGACGACGGTGGAACAGGCTGCCAATGCCGAAGGCGATGAAGGCGGCTCGGCCGGCGCGTCCTTGCGCGAGTCGCGCCTTATCGGGACAACCGCCTATCTGAAGCCGGGACCGTTCTACAATGCCGAAGACCTGTCCCGATCCTGGGACAATGGCGACTTCGTGACGTTCATCGACACTGCTTTTGAGACATTTTTGGATGCAGGCGCGACGACGCTGATCCTCGATTTGCGCGACAATCCCGGCGGCGACAACAGCTTCAGCGATCCGATGCTGGCTTGGATCGCGGACGAACCCTTCCGCTTCTATTCGGAGTTCCGGGTCCGGTCCAGCGCGCAGGCCGAAGCGTCCAATGCCGCGCGGCTCGAAGCCTCCGGTGCGACCGAGGGTCCGAGCGTGGAGTTCGCCAGGCTCTATGCGGAAACGCCTCATGGCGAAACTTTCGACTTCGACCTGCCCATGGCACAGCCCCGTGACGGCCAGAGATTTTCCGGACCTGTCTATGCCCTGATCAACCGCAACAGCTATTCCAACGCGGTCAATGTGGCGAGCATCTTGAAGGACTATGGGTGGGCGACCTTGGCGGGCGAGGCGACGACGGATTTCGCGACGACCTATGGCTCGATGGAAACCTTCACCCTGCCGGAATCCGGTTTCACGGTCGGATTCCCGAAATCGCTGATCGTCCGACCGAACGGCGATACCACGCCTGGACCCGTCTATCCGGATCTTGCTCTTTCTGGACCTCTCGGCTCAGGACAAGGCGATTCGATGCTGGACGCCCTCCTCCGTCACATCGAGCAAGGGTGATTCTATGAAGATCCTTCGCGCTTCCGCCGTTCCTGCTCTTCCATCATCTTGACGTAGTTGGGCTGTTCGTCGGCGCCGCTGTGGCTGGAGAAGAAGATGACGCCCATGAAGAACAGGCCGCTGAGGAAGGCGAGCGGGATGGCGACGTAGTGGGCGAGCTTCCCATGGATGGTGACGTTTTCGGCCATGGGCCAGAACATCAGAAGCAGGCAGATCGGCAGGGATATGGCGACGTACCACAAGGCGTAGCGCTTGAACTTGGCTTTGGCCTCGCGACGCCGCTCCGCTGCGGCGGCGCGTGATCGGGCGGACTCCGTCATTCTTTCAGGCATGATCCAGGCGACCTCCTTGCTTACGCAGCCTACAGGGACAATCCTGGTCCGGAAAGGGCCGTCCGCTCCGGGGAGCCGCGCAACTGTCATGCAGATATGCGCGGGCCGGCATGAAAAAGGCCGCGCGGAAGGTCTCCTTCCCGCGCGGCCAATTTCGTTCGAGAACGGGTCCGCCTAGTCGACCAGATCGAACCGGTCGGCGTTCATGACCTTGGTCCAGGCGGCCACGAAGTCGTCGGCGAACTTCTGTTTGTTGTCGTCCTGGGCATAGACTTCCGCATAGGCCCGCAGGATCGAGTTCGACCCGAAGACGAGGTCGGCGCGGGTGGCGGAAAACCGCTTCGTGCCGGAGCCACGCTCATGCAGTTCGAACAGGCCGTCCGTGTCCGTCGTTTCCCAGCTGAAGCCCATATCGGTCAGGTTGACGAAATAGTCGTTGGACAACGTACCGGGAGTGTCGGTGAACACGCCGTGTTCCAATCCCGAATGGTTGATGTCCAGGACGCGCAACCCGCCGATCAGCACGGTCAGTTCCTGACCCGTCAGGCCCAGCAGCTGCGCCCGGTCGAGCAGCATTTCCTCGACACCCGATGTCGGCACGTCGTCCCGGCGGAAGTTGCGGAATCCGTCCGCCTTCGGCTCGAGCGGCTCGAAACTCTCCGCGTCGGTCTGCTCCTCGGTCGCGTCGCCGCGGCCCGGGGAAAACGGCACGTCCACGTCGAGGCCGCCTTTCCTGGCCGACATTTCGATGCCGACATTGCCCGCCAGGACGATCGTGTCGGCCACCGATGCGCCGTGCTCGGCCGCGATGGGCTCCAGCACGGCCAAGACGCGTTGCAGGCGCTCCGGCTCGTTGGCGTCCCAGTTGACTTGCGGCTCTAGCCGGATGCGCGCGCCGTTGGCGCCGCCGCGCTTGTCGGAACTGCGAAAGGTCCGCGCGCTGTCCCAGGCCGTCGCGATCATGTCGGCCTGGCTCAAACCGCTCTCGGCGATAGCCGATTTCAGCGCGGAGACATCGTAGGCGGTCGGCCCTTCGGGAACCGGGTCCTGCCAGATCAGGTCTTCGCTCGGCACCCAGGGGCCGAGATAGTTGACCTTGGGGCCCATATCGCGGTGGGTCAGTTTGAACCAGGCACGGGCGAACGTGTCGCGGAAATAGGCTTCGTCCGCCATGAAGCGCTCGCAGATTTCCCGGTAGATCGGGTCCACCTTCATGGCCATGTCGGCATCGGTCATGACGGGCATGGTCTTGGTGGAGCCGTCATCCGGATCGCGCGGCATGTCGATGTCCTCGATGTCGACCGGCTTCCACTGCTTGGCGCCGGCGGGCGAAGTCGTCAGCTCCCACTCATGGCCGAACAGCATGTCGAAATAGCCCATGTCGAACTGGGTCGGCTCGGTCGTCCACGCGCCCTCGATGCCCGAGGTGATGTGGCTCGACGCCTTGCCGTCCGCATCCGGGTTCATCCAGCCAAAGCCTTGGAAGGCGAGGTCGCCGGCTTCGGGTTCGGGGCTGAGCGCGTCCGCATTGCCATTGCCGTGCGCCTTGCCGACCGTGTGGCCACCGGCGGTCAGGGCCGCCGTTTCCTCATCGTCCATCGCCATGCGGGCGAAGGTGACGCGGATATGCTGGGCGGTGCGGGCCGGGTCCGGATTGCCGTTCACCCCTTCCGGGTTGACGTAGATCAGACCCATATGGACGGCCGCCAGATTGGGGCCGAGCGTCATGGCGTCTTCCAGATTGGCGTAGCGTTCCTCGCTTGGCGCGAGCCATTCCTTCTCCTCGCCCCAGTTCACGTCGATCTCGGGGCCCCAAATGTCCTCGCGGCCGAAGCCGAAGCCGAACGTCTCCAGACCCATGTTCTCATAGGCGACCGTGCCGGCCAGCAGCATCAGGTCGGCCCAGGACAGGGCGTTGCCGTATTTTTTCTTGATCGGCCAAAGCAGGCGGCGCGCCTTGTCCAGATTGCCATTGTCGGGCCAGCTGTTGAGCGGCGCGAAACGCAGGTTGCCGGTCGAGCCGCCGCCGCGCCCGTCATGGGTGCGGTAGGTGCCGGCCGCGTGCCAGGACATGCGGATGAACAGGCCGCCATAATGGCCCCAGTCGGCCGGCCACCATTCCTGACTGTCGGTCAACAGGGCGTTGATGTCGGATTTGAGCGCGTCGAAATCGAGCGTCTTGACGGCTTCCTGATAGTCGAAATCCGGATCCATCGGATTGGTGCGGGCGCCGTGCTGGTGCAGGATTTCGACGTTCAGACCGTTGGGCCACCAATCCTTGGTCGACGTGCTGGCGCGGTTGGTCGCGCCGCCATGCATGACGGGGCATTTGCCGATGGGGGGAGACATCTCGTTCATGGGGGATCCTTGTGCGGGTCGGTGGGGCCGGGAGAGCTTTTGCAGGTGTTTCTGGCCGCTCTTCTTGGCGGTTCTCTCAATCTCTAGACGCGACAGTTACATTCGTCCAATCGTTGCTTCCGTCAATTTTGATCGGCGGTGCCTATGTTTTCCAGAGTTGGGGCCAGCCAGAGTTGGAGCCAGCCGTTCAGTGATGGTTCAGTGTCGCCGCGCCAGAAGGAGGGTGGCCGGGGCGGTTCGTTTCCGAACGCTCCGGCCGACGGGCGGACGGCGGACATGCCGGTCGCGGGGGTGACCGGCTCCTTTGGCCGTCAAACGCCCGGACCCGGTTTTCCGTAATCGGAAAACCGGGTTTTCGGACCTCTATTTCTTCAGACCATGTTTGCGCAGCAAGCCCCGCAGCTGATGATAGCTCAGGCCTAGCCGCTCCGCCGCCTTGCCCTGATGATCGTTCGTCGCGCGTAGCGCTTCGTCGATCAGGCCGCGTTCGAAGGCGCGCACGCGGCCGGGAAAATCGGTCGGGGCGTCGCCGGGTTCCGTGTCTTCATCCTTGCCAGCTTGCAAGTGCGGGGCGGCTTGCACGCGTGGCATGGCTTTTTGGTGCGGGGTCTCCGGCCCAGGCCCTCCGACTATGCGGTGCGGACTGTCGAACGGGTCGAGGTCGAGATCCGCGATGGGCTCGCCCAAGGCCTCGTCCGCCAGGAAAGCCCGGACCGTGCTGCGCTCGATCAGGCCCTTGAGCTCGCGCACATTGCCGGGAAAGGGATGATTGCGCAGCCGTTCGTGGGCTTCGGCCGTCAGGCCTGGGAAAGCGTCCGCGCCGAGCTGGCTGACCACCACCCGTCCGAAATGCTCGATCAGGGCGGGCAGGTCGTCGGGGCGGGCGCGCAAGGGCGGCAGGGTGATGACGTGGAAAGCGATCCGGTCGAGCAGGTCGGCGCGGAAATCGCCGCGCCTGGCCGCGCCGGGCAGGTCGGCGTCGGTCGCGGCCACGACCCGCACGTCCACCTCTTCCGCGTAGAGCTCGCCCGTCGCCTGGACCCGGCCGTGCTCGATCGTCTGCATCAGCTTTTCCTGGAGGTGGACCGGCATGTGCTCGATCCCGTCCAGGAAGAGCGTTCCGCCATCGGCTTCGAAGAACCGGCCGTTCGTGTCCGCGCGTCCATCCATGAAGGTCTGGCCGAACAGTTCGCGGTCCAGCGCGTCGTCATCGAAGGCGGCGCAGTTCACCCGCACGAAGATCTTCTCCCAGCGCGGCGACAGGAAGTGAACGCGCGACGCGATCAGCTCCTTGCCGGTGCCGCGCTCGCCGACGATCAGCGCGGGCCGGTCGGTCGAGGCATAGTCGGAGACGCGGTCCATCAGCGCCATGAAGGAGGGACTCGATCCGATCGGTTGAGAACGCATGGGCATGTTGGCCAAATAGGCCAGACTTGATGACTAATCCAGCCAAACCATGTGGAAAATAGACCAATCCATTTACCGTTTGTCGGTAAGAAAGATAGAAAACACAATTTTTTCAAAGATTTAGTTTTTCGTGACAAAAGGCGCCGGACTCATCATCTTCAAATCATCGAAACGGACCGGAAGCGTCCGACCCACCAGAGCCCGCCTCGCCGGGACGAATAGAGAGAGACGAAAGGAGACGATGATGACCTACCGCACCATCGACAATGATCTGAACGCCATCACCGGACACGCAGCGCCGTCGCGCTCCGTTCGCCGGGCCCGCCGCCGCCGCGGCTACGCCGCGATGAGCGTGCGCACCACCGGCAGCTACGGCTATATGCCGATGCACGGCTCCGTGGACACCTACGAGGAAATTCTCTGATGGATCCGCGCTACACAGGACCGGACGGCTGGCGCGTCAAAGGCGCTCGCTTCGTCCAATACATCACCACCCGCGACAAGGAATGTTGGGGCTTCTTCGCCGCAGGTTTCCTGATCGCCGCGATCCTGGCGTAAGGCGCCAGGACCATCCAACCATTCTCAAAGGAGACGAGACACAATGGGTATTTTTTCCCGCATGGGCGACATCATCAATTCCAACCTCAACGCCATGATCGAGGCGGCCGAAGATCCTGAAAAGATCGCCCGCCTGATCATCCAGGAGATGGAAGACACGCTGGTCGAGGTCCGCACCGACGCCGCCCGTCACATTGCCGAGCGCAAGGAGCTGACGCGCCGCGAGGACGATTATCGCAAGCGCGCCGACGACTGGGCGAACAAGGCCGAACTGGCCATCACCAAGGACCGGGAAGACCTGGCCCGCGGAGCGCTGCAGGCCAAGCGCCAGGCCGAGGACATGGCCGACGTGGTCGGCAAGGAGATCGAGGTGCTGGACGAAGCCATCGCGAAAGCGGACGGCGACCTGTCCAAGTTGCAGACCAAGCTCGACGAGGCCAAGGCCAAGCACAAGGCGCTGACCATGCGCAGCACGGTCGCCCGCAGCCAGGTCAAGATGCGGTCCAAGATCGTGGACACCCGCGTCGACGACGCCCTGTCCCGTTACGAGCGGATGGAGCGCAAGGTCGACGAGCTGGAAGCCCATGTCGAGGCGTTCGATCTCGGCGAAGGCGAAAGCCTGGAGAGCCAGTTCGCCGCCCTGGAAACCGACGACGAGCTGGAAGACGAGCTGGCCGCGCTGAAGGCCCGGATGAGCAAGCCGAAAAAGGCCGCCAACAAGTCCGAAAAGCCGTCCAAGAAAGCGAGCTGATCGGAATCGGCCGCAAGGCTGACAGACACGTCCGGGAGGATTATGCGGGATATCATGGCTGGCCAACCCTTCGTGCCGGTTCCCGTCCTTCCGGGCGTACCACCCGACCGATCAACGCAAGACGAAAAGAGAGACACCAATGTTGAGACCCGAAGTCCTGGTCTTCATGATCCCCATCGTCGCCATCGTCATGGGAATCGCATCCTCGATGCTGAAGACCCACTACGAGCATAAAGAGCGCATGGGCGGAGGCGGCACGCCGGAAAACGGCGCCCACCGCGCCGAACTCGAACAGATGTCGCGCATCGCCGACATCCTCGACCAGCGCGTCAAGGTGCTGGAGAACATTCTGGACGACGAGATACCGAACTGGAGGGAGAAATCATGAAAAAGCGCCGCTACGAATATGAAGAACGCTGGGAAGACGATCACGGTACGTGGGAATCGCGCGAAAGCGGCGACTACGGTCAACGCCCCAAGCTGCGCCGCAACAAGATCGACGGCATTCTGGGCGGAGTCTGCTCCGGTCTCGGCGACTGGCTCGGCATCGATCACGGGCCGATGCGGATCTTCTTCGTCCTGGCCGTGATCTTCCTGGGCTTCCCGGTGCTGATCTACTTCCTGATGTGGATGTTCATCCCGTCGGACAAGCGAGCGCCTTACGTCCGCGAACGCCGCGAACAGCGGCGCGCCCATCGCAAGGCCCGCCGTCACGGCTTGCCGGACGCCGGACCGGTCGATGCGCCGCGCTATTCGGACGTCCGGTCCAAGTTCCGTTCGCTGGAAGTCCGGCTGCAGGATCTGGAACGGTCCGTGACCTCGCGCGAATGGCGGTTGCGCCGCGATTTCCGGGACCTGGAAAGCTAGGCCCGCAGACATAAGAAAAGTCCGGACGGTCCAACGTCCGGACACCACGATAGAAGAGGGAGACAAGAACAATGAATATCATAGCCACCACCTTATTGGCGGGAACGATCGCCATCCTGCCGGCGGGCCTTGTCCCGAAGCCCGATATCGCCAACCCGATCGACGGGGTGAGCGTCTGCGTCGCCGGGATGCAGATTGGCCTCGACGCGGACGGCCTGGAAACCAAGGCCGCGAACACGACCGACTTTACACTGGAACTGCGCTTGAAGTCCGCCGCCCCGATCCGAGTGCGGCTGTGAGGCGCGCCGCTCTCCTGATGGGCGCGGCCGCCGCACTGAGCGCCGCCCCGGCCTTCGCGACGGACGTCACGATTCGCGACTTCGTTGGCACGGTCATGCTGGTCGAAGGTTCGGACGGGGTCGAACTGATCGAACAGGGCCGCAAGGGCGATGTCGATTTCAGAGACTCCCCGTCGGGGATCGTCGTCGATGGCGGCATGGACAACCGGGCCCGTAACGACGCCTGCAAGGGCCGCGGCGTGTCCTTCGACCTGGACTGGAACGGCAGAGACTATGCGGGGGACACCCGGCTGGCCGACTATCCCAAATTGCGGATCGGCGTCCCGTCCGGGTCCGACCTCACCATCGAAAGCAGCGCCGTGCGGCTTGAAACGGACGTGGCGTTGGACCGCGCGGAACTGGATCTCTCGGGATGTTTCGACGTTGCCCTCGCCGATACGACAGCGGTGCGCCTGGACAAATCCGGCTCCGGCGACTTCACGGCGGCCAATGTCGGCACGTTTACGGCCGAGAAATCCGGTTCAGGCGATATCGAGCTGAAACGCGTCGGACGGTTCGACCTCGAACAGTCCGGCTCCGGCGACGTCGAGATCGACTTGATCACGGGTCGCGCCGACATCGAGAAATCCGGGTCCGGAAATATCGAGATCGTGGAGGTCGACGGCGATTTCGAGGTCGAGAAGTCCGGCTCCGGCGACGTCGTCATCGACGGCGGGGAAATCCCCAATCTAGTGGTCCGCAATAGCGGGTCCGGCGATGTGGACATCGCCGCGACCGTCGGCAATGCCTATGTCAGGGCTTCGGGCGCGGGCGACGTGACGCTGGGACGCCTGACCGGGTCGATCGATCAAAGAGCGTCGGGATCCGCCGACATCAATTGGGACACAGACTGATCCGCTCGGCGAACCCCGTCTCCAGCGGAGACGGCTCGCCCAGATAGGCCGACGCCAGCGCCTCGCCCAGAAGCGGGCCGAACACGAACCCTCGCGATCCCAGACCGGACAGGATCCAGACCTCCTGTCCGGTTTCCGATTCCAGACGCATCAGGCGCGGCAACGTATCCGGCGCGTTGACCCGGACGCTGGCGCGGCAGGACGTTACCGGATCGCCGAGATCGAGCCCTTGGTCGCGGGCCTGCGCGGTGTTTCGGGCGTCGTCTTCAGGACGGAGTTCGAAGGCGTCCGCATGGTCCACGATCCGGTCATGCGTCGCGCCCAGCAGCAGTCGGCCGTCCAGCCCGATCGCATAGCCGCCATAGGTCAGCGCACGCTCGAGCGTGCCGTCCGCCCAGCTCAACTGCCCGCGCGAAAAGCGGAACGCCGTCTTCGGCCATAGATCGCGGATGCCGTAACCGGCGGCGAGGATGACCGGGCCGTCTATTTCCGACGGATCGAAGAGGCGTCGCTCCTGAAGCTCGCAGCCTGCCAGAAAGTCGCGGCGCACCGCTTCCGGATCGATCACGACGGCGCTGTTTATCTCCAGCGCGCCCGCCTCCCAGCGCAGATGACCGGGCCCAAGCGGTTCGTTCCGCGCGATCCGCCGCAGCCGGTCGGCTTGCGTGTCGTCCTTCGGGCGGTGCGTCACGCCCGCCTGCAGGACAAGGCCGCGATAGGCCGCGCGGGCGTAGAGGAAACTCGACAGGAAGAAACGCGACTCGGACCGGTCCTGCAGGTCGAGCCTCGGCTTGACCAGCGCGGCCGGATTGCCCGACGCGGCCACATGGTCCGGGTCCGACAGCACGGTCGGCGAAAGACCGCGGCGTCGGAAGGCGCGGGCGACCGACGCCCCGGCAATGCCCGCCCCCACGATCGTCGGCATCCGGACCGAAGGACAACGGGACGGCGATCCGGGCAACCGCGCTTCCAGCCGGTGGCGCTTGCGGCCGAAGCCCTCTTTGCGCTCCACCTCGAATCCGGCCGCTCCCAGCGCCAGCCGCACCGCGCCCGCGACGGTGAACGTCGCCAGACGCGCGCCGGGCGCCGACAGGCGGGCGACCTCGGCCATGACGTCCTGCGACCACATGTCCGGGTTCTTGGCGGGCGAAAAGCCGTCTAGGAACCAGGCATCGGCATGGAAGTCCTGCCCGGCCAGAGCGGAAACGACATCGTCATGAACGAGCGTCAGGGTCACCGCGCCGAAATGGCGGCGGTGCACGCCGCGCACGGGGCCAGGCCAGCTGTCAAGCAGCGGAGCGGCGAGGTCGGCCAGGTCCGGAAAGGCCGACAGAGCGCGGGCCAGTTCGGCGCGCTCGAACGGATGACCCTCGACGGAGATATAGTGCAGCCGTCCCGCCGCCCCGCTGTCGCGCCAGGCCTTCCAGGTGGCGAGGAAGTTCAGCCCCGACCCGAAGCCCAGCTCCGCGACCGTGAAGACAGGCCGGCCCCTCCACCCGTCCGGCAGTCCGCAACCTTCCAGGAAGACGGCGCGCGTTTCCGCCAGCCCGCCGTCGGTCGAGAAATAGATGTCGCCGAAATCCCGCGCCGCTGGCGTGCCAGGGCGGGAAAAGTCGAGCGAAGGGGCGGGCGTGCGGGTGAGAGGCCGGTGCATGGTGACGCCTCGCTATCCCCCCACGGGGAGTGGAAGGCCGGTCCTAACCCACGATCCGCCGGTACAGGGTCTGCTCCACATAGCCGTCGGCGGGCAAGCCGTTGTCGCGCTGCCAGGCGCGGATGGCGGCGCGCGTGGCGGGGCCGATCAGGCCGTCCACGCCCTTCGTGTCGTAGCCTTGCGCGGTCAGCGCTTGCTGCAACGCTTCCTTCTGCGGCTTGTTCAGCCCCATGTCGCCTTCGGGCCAACCGGCCGTCACGAGCTGGCCGCCGCGCAGCGCCTCGCCGAGGCTGGCGATGCCCATCACATAGGCGCTGGCCGGATTGTAGCGCATCAGCACGTCGAAATTGTCGAAGGCGAGCAGCTTCGGCCCGCGATATCCCGCCGGAGCGAGTAGGCGCGCCTGCAGCCGGGCGTCGCCGGGCGTCCAGTCCGCCCCGTTCGCCGGACGCACGCCGAGCCGCGCCCAATCGGCGACGCTCATCGTTTCCACTTCCGACACGGAATAGTCGAACCCGTCGGGCAGGACCACTTCGCCCGCGACCGGCACGCCCGGCGTCCAGCCCGACCGGGTCAGATAGTTGGCGGCACTGGCCAGCGCATCGCCTTCATTGCCCCACAGGTCCTTGTTGCCGTCGCCGTCGAAATCCACGGCATAGTCGCGGAAGGTCGTCGGAATGAACTGCGTCATGCCCATCGCGCCCGCCCAGGCGCCGCGCAGCTGTTCGGGCCGCACGTCGCCGGAGCGGATCAGCTCCAGCGCGGCGAAGACCTGCTCTTCCGCCCAATCGCGCCGCCGGCCGTCATAGCCCAAGGTCGTGAGGGTGGTGAACAGGTCAAAATCGCCCATGATCCGGCCATAGCTGGTCTCCAGGCCCCAGATACCGGCCAAGATGTGGGCCGGAACGCCGTAGGCGCGCTCCACGGCGGCCAGCGTATCGGCATGTTCGGCCATCTCCGCGCGGCCGCGATCGATCCGGTCCGCAGAGGCGGCGCCCCGGATATAGTCCCAGACGGGCTTGGTGAACTCGGGCTGGTTGGCGTCGCGCTTCAGCGTGCGCTCGTAATATTCGGCCGCCCCGATCGTGCGCGCCACGAGGGCCGCATCGTGGCCCCGCGCGATGGCGCGTCTCGCCAAACCGTCGCGATAGGCCTCGAACGTCGGTCGCTGGACGGCCGGCGCGGATTGCGTGACCGGCGCTTGCACCACGGGTGTCTGAACCTGGGGTTCGGCCGCCGGAACAGGGTCGGGCGCCGCGACGGACGCGCAGGCCGACAGCAGGAAAACGGGCAAGACGGAAGAAAGCAGGAACAATCGCATGGACGGACTCTAACAGTCCGGCAAGGCCCGCGATAGGGCGCTTTCATGACGGATTGGCCAGACTTTGTCTTCGGTTGCAATAGGATCCGGGTTGGGAAACGGGTGAGTCGACAAGCCTGTCGCATCTGCCATCCGCGCATTGACTTCGCCGGACGTCGTCCATATATGCCCGCTTCCGCTGAAAATGCGCCGAAATTCTATCCTAGAGGACCTGAGGTCATGAAAGTCCGCAGCTCACTGAAATCGCTGAAGAACCGTCACCGGGACTGCCAGGTCGTGCGCCGCAAGGGCCGCCTCTACGTCATCAACAAGACGGATCCCCGCTTCAAGGCCCGCCAGGGCTGATACGAAACGGCGCGTCGCACGGCGCGCCGGCATGACTGCCCAATATAAAGGCAAAGTCATGGAACGGCCTCTTGCCTTGCCGGGCGAGGGGCTTCATTTTGCGCGGGTGAGAGCTTTCCCGCCCATTCTGCTTTTCCTGCTCGCGACCCCGGCCGCCGCGCAGGTGGAGCTTGTGCCGGATGTGCCGCCTCAAACCGTGCCGTCTCAAACCATACCGCCTGAAACCATACCGCCCGAAACCACACCAGAGACACCGCAAGGCGACACGCCCCCCAATGACGATGGTGCGCGCATCATCATCGAACCGCCGGTCGAGTTGCTGCCCGCCCCCGACCTGCCCCCCGACGTCGCGGATCCGCCCGACGCCTCCGGCGCTGACGAGACCGTTTCCACGTCGCCGACGCCCGACGCCGCGCCGGACTATTCGCGCCTGTCCGCGGCCGAGGAACGCGCCGCGCGCCTGGACGCGATGTTCGTCCGCCTCTCGGAGGCCGAGTCCGAGACGGCCGGCAATCTGGTCGCCGAGGAAATCTGGGCCGTCTGGCTGAACAGCGGCAGCCCATCGTCGGACCTCATCCTGCGGCGCGGCGCGGCCGCGCAAGGCCTGGGCGACACTGCGACGGCGCGGCTGATGTTCGATCACGTCACCGCCTTGCAACCGGACTATGCCGAGGGCTGGGCGCGCTCGTCGCGGCTGGCGCTGGAAGAGCGCGACTTCGCCCGTGCCGTGTCCGAGGCGATGCGCGCCCTGACGCTGGAGCCGCGCCACTTCTATGCCATGCAGACGCTGGGCAATGTGCTGGAACGGCTCGGTCGCCAGGAAGAGGCGCTGGATGCCTACCGCGAAGCCGCGCGCCTGCACCCGACGCTCGGATCCGTTGGTGAACGGATCGACGCGCTCGAAGTGCAACTGGACGGCAGCATTCTCTAGGGCGCGGCGTCCCGGCCTTGCTCGCCGAACGCCTTTTCCGCCGCGACCCGCGCTTCGATCCCGGCTTCGTCCGCCGACCAGTGATCGAAATCGTCCGCCCCGGCGCGCCCGGACTCGCGGGCGATCGCCGCAAGGCGCCCCATGCCGGAAAACAGCGTATCCGGGGCCGCCTGCAAGGCGGGATCCGCATAGGCCTCGTCCGGGTCGATGATCGTCCATCCGGCCCGACGCAGGGCGGCGACCATCCGGTGCGTCGCCAGAGCGGCGATGTCGTTTTCGTGCAGCAGAAGCACTTGCGCCGGCCGCGCGCCCAGAACGTCCATCGCCATGCGGTCGTAATGCGCGGCCGCGTCGACGACCATGTCGGCATAGACCCGGCCGAGCGCATCCTCATCCACGGCCCGACCGTCCTTCAACGCCTGTTGCAGCAACGAGTCGAGGTGCCAGTCATAGGTATCGACCGTGACATAACCGTTGCGGAGTCCGCGCTCCGACAGCGCTTGGCGCAAGGCTTCGCGTTTGGCCCGCGCCGCGATCCTGTCTTCGCCGTAGCCGCCTTCGTCCAGATACGGGAACCGGAACCAGGGTCGGCGGTTCGGCAAACCCTCCAGCAGCGTTTCCGCCCGGTCGGTATCGGCGATGAATTCACCCACGGACGTCCGGCTCGCCCAGGGATGGGTGTCGGTATGGTTGGCGATCCGGTGTCCGGCCTGTCCGTAGGCCTGCAACCGTGCGCGGCCGTCCCGGTCCAGTCCGCGCGTCGTGGCGAAGATGGCGACCGGCCCGGTTCCTGCCTTGTCCCACTGGTCCAGCAGCGCTTCGGTCCGGTCCGCCCCGGTGAAAAGACGGCCATCGCCGCGCGGAGCGTCGTCATAGGTCAAAGCGATCCGCTTGGACCCCGGATCCGGTTCGGTCTGAGCCATTCCGGTTTGGGCCGAAGCGGCGATGCCGCCGCCTAGAAAGAGCAATAGGATCGTCCAAATGATGCGCATGCGGTCCCATAGCCCATTTCCGGGCCGCGCCAACAGGCTTGCACCGGCGCGCCGACCCGCTACAGGCCCGTCCCATGCCCGTTCCTACGCTCGTCCTGAATTTCGGCCATTCCGTCCTGCGCTCGCTGTCCGACTATACGGAAGCCGCTTCCGAGATCTACCGCCACTACCGCACGGGCCGGAACATCGTCGCCGTGACATCGGCGCAAGGCGACCAGACGGATGTGCTGCTGGCCGAAGCGCGGCGCATCGGGCCCGAAGGAGCCTCGGACGGTGGCGGCGCGCGCAACCTTCCGGAACTGCTGCAACTGGGCGAACGCCGGTCGGCCGCGCTGCTGGCGCTGGCCTTGGAACGGATCGGCGCGCCCGCCTTCGTGCGCCAGGCGCGCGGTCTGGGCCTGACGGCCCAGGGCGATCCGATGAGCGCTGAACTGACGGGCCTCGACACCGGGCAGCTGATGCAGGACCTCAAGGATCACGACATCGTCGTCATGCCGGGTTTCGTGGCCATCGGCGAAAAGGACCGCGCCGTTCTGCTTGGCCAGGGCGGGGCGGACTACACCGCGCTCTACGTCGCCGACCAACTCGGCGCGCCCGCGCTGCTGCTCAAGGATGTGGACGGGGTCTATGACCGCGATCCGAAAGAGGCGTCCGACACGCCGCCGCGACGTTACGCCCGGGTGTCCTATGCCGATCTGCGCCGCAAGGCCGGGCCGCTGATCGCGGACCGCGCGATCGATTACGCCGAAAGCACGGGCCAGCGCTTCCGCATCGGCAAACCCGGCGTGGCCGGATCGACCCTCGTCGGCGATGTGTCCGGCCTGCCCGAAGAAACCGCGATGCCGCCCAAGCTGCGTATCGCCATGATGGGGCTCGGCATTGTCGGCGGCGGGGTCTGGCGGCGCGTGGCCGAACATCCCGACCGCTTCGAGATCGTGCGCGTCATGGTCCGCAACCCGGACAAATATATCGACCAGGGCTATCCGGAAGATCTGCTGACGACGAAGGCCGAAGACCTGCTAGCGGCGGAGCCCGACATCTTCATCGACGTCTCCGGTCCGATCGAACCGGCGCTGCCCCTGACGCGCGACATGCTGGCGCGCGGCGTGGATGTCGTGTCGGCCAACAAGCAGGCCGTCGCGGCGGGCGGGCAGGCGCTGCTCGACCATGCAAGAAGGTCGGACGCGCGGCTGCTCTTCTCCAGCGCGGCGGGCGGCGGCATGCCGATGCTGGAAATGTGTGTACGCGAACGCGGGAGAATTGCGCGTGTCGAAGCGCTGCTCAACGGCACGACCAATTTCATGCTGGGCGAAATGGAGGGTGGTCTGTCCTATGACGACGCGTTGAAGATTGCCCAGGACCGCGGCTATGCCGAAGCCGATCCGACCGCCGATGTGGACGGCCACGACGCGGCCGCCAAGATCCGCCTCGTCAGCCTGCTCGGCTTCGGCGAAGAATTGGATCCGGCCGACATTCCGCGCGACTCGCTGTCCGACATGACCGGCCAGCAGGAACCCGGCACGGTTCTGAAACGGGTCGCGCGCGTGTCGGGCGATACGGGCGAGATCGTCGCCGATCTGCGCCTGCGCGCCCTGTCGCCCAACAATTTCCTGGCCCAGGCCGACGGCGAGGACGCCCATGCCGTGTTCGATTTCACGGATGGCGACCGCTACGTCATCCGCGGCAAGGGCGCGGGCCGCTGGCCGACGACCGAATCCGTCATGGCCGACCTCTACGATCTCTCAAACGGCACCGATCCGTCCGGTTGAGAGGGCAATCGGGTCGGAACCCGATGTGTCATCCATGCGTCACATAACGGTCAGACGACCCGGAGAGACGATCATGGCTCAGTGCAACCAATGCGGAAACGACTACGACCGCGCCTTCACCGTGACCTTGCATGACGGCCAAACGGGCACGTTCGACAGTTTCGAATGCGCCATCGCCAAGATGGCTCCGTCCTGCGCGCAATGCGGCTGCCGCATCATCGGGCATGGCCGTGAAACCGTCGACGACCGCACTTTCTGCTGTGCATCCTGTGCCGACATGGCCGGCGCGGAACTCGAAGCGTAGCATGACGGATCTGGCCGGGCCCGACGTGCCGGGGCCGGTTCCCACCCCGCATGGCGATATGCCGGGCGCCTCCGCGACGCGACGGCGCACGGCGCTATTCCGCAAGGTCCAGGGCTGGCTCCGCAGCCCGTGGGTGATCGCCCTGATGGGCGCGGCGCTCGTCTGGGCGCTGTTCCAAGTCGCGCCCTGGCCGGAGTGGAAGCGCGCCTTTGCGGAGGCCGACCCGCTCTGGCTGGTTCCCGCCGTCGCGCTGGTTCTCGCTCATGAGCTGCTCAAGGTCGGCCGCATGGAACAGCTCGTGCCCTGCGTTCGCGACAGTCGTCTGCGCCACGCCCGGATCGTCTACGGCATGGCCTGCGTCGCCCAATTGCCTGTCGGCACGGTCGGCGGCGATCTCTACCGCGTCATGCGCCTGGAGGAATGCGGCGCCGACCCCAAGGACGCGACTGCGGCGACCTTCCTGATCCGCATGATCGGCTTTTCGACGACTTTGACGCTGGCCGGGCTGGCGGGCGTCTATGTGCTGGACAGTGTCTGGCCCCTGATCGGACCGCTGCTCGCCGCCGTGATCCTCTGGCTGCTGGCCTCGTCGCAAAACCCGCCTGCTTTCGTCGGCCGTCTTGTGGCGCGGGCGGACGATACGGGCTCCGGACGCTGGGGACGGTTCATATCGCTGGCCGCGCGCCTGATCCGCCATGTGTTCCGCGAGGCGGCCGACCTGACCCGCGCGCAGATGCTGCGGGTCCTGGGCTACACGCTCGCCCTCTATGGCTTGCGCGCGACGATCGCCTGGTTCTGCCTGCTGGCGATGGAAATCGATGTGAGCTGGCTAGCGGCTTTGGCCGCGCTGGCCGCGGGCAATCTGGCCAGTTCCGTACCCAGCCCGACCGGCAATGTCGGTCTGCGCGAGGGCGGCATGGTCGGCGTGTTGGCGGGCCTGGGCATCGCCGTCGCGCCCGCCGCCATCGGGGCGTTGCTGTTCCGCGCCTGCATGGTCGCGGGCGCCGGGTTGGGGTTGCTGGTAACGGGAATGGCTGCGAAGCTGACGGGCCCCTAGCCAAGTTAGACGAATGGCCAGGCTGGACAAATGGCCAAGCTAGACGAAAACCGCGATCGACTGCATCCCGTCCACGATGAGCGCGCCGTCGCGGTTCCAGATGCGCATGACCTGCGAACAATAGCCGTCATGCGCGGCGCTCAGCTCCGATTCGACCATGTACCAGCCGTCGGTCGTGTCCGTGTCGCGCAATATGTTGCAGATCCAGCTCATCGAACTGACGGGTCCCATCTGCGTCATGATCGGGAAGGTGGCGGGCGGCAGGATGTCGGCCAGGCCCAGCAGGGCGATCTCTCCGGACCGGGCCGCCGGATCGGAATGGCGGGCCCAGCACCGCAGATATCCGCGCGTGCCGCCTTCTATCGGGCGGGTGCCTTCGATCAGCTTGACGTCGTAGTTCCGCAGGAATGCCGGAATGAACGGCGACTCCGTTTTCGTAAACGGTTCGCACCGGTCCGGCGGCGGCGTGCCGGGCGCGGGACGATCCACGCGCACATGGCTGTCGCGCGCCCCGCCGAAGGAGAAGACCGCCGTGCAGGCGGCGCGTCCACCCAGGTCGGCGCGGGCCTGCACCGTCGTGACGTTGCGGCCGCGCCGCAGCAACTCCGTCGTCATGTCAGGTGCGTCCGCGACCGGTCCGGTGAAATTGACCAGGGCGGAGCGCAGCGGCGGCAGTTCGTCATGCTCGCCGCGCACGCGCGCCAGCAGCAAGGCGGCGCTGAGACCGCCATACGCCGTCCGGCCTTGTTTCCAAGTCTCCGGAATGTCCGGGGATCCGGTTGCGGCTTGGTCGGCGAGCGCGGAAAAAGTCGGGTCCATCCCATCCGGCTAATCCGCCGGGCCGGGCCGTGCCAGACCCAATCGAGCTTGGGCGGCGTGCGGGAATGAACCGCTTGTGCCGGGCGGGCGGCTCCTCCAGTGACGAAGCGCGACTTGATGGAGTGGAGCCCGTGACGACCCTCGATTTCTACTATGATGTCGGCAGCCCGAATGTCTATCTGGCCTGGAAGGCGCTGTCGCAGGTGGACGGGCTGGCGCTGGATCTCAAGCCCGTTCTGATCGGCGGCCTTTTCAAGAGCGCCAATAACCTCCCGCCCTGGACGGCCTTTTCCGGCGTCCCGGCCAAGATGCGCTACATGATGGTGGAGATCGACCGGTTCGCGGAACTGTACGGCCTGTCCGGCTTCCGGATGAACCCGCATTTCCCGGTCAATACGCTGCTGGCGATGCGCACCGCCATGATCGCGCATGAAGAGGGTGTCGCTGACGCCTTCGTTCCGGCGGTGCAGGCGGCGATGTGGGAGACGGGGCGCGACATCGCCGATCCCGGAATCCTCGCCGATGTATTGGACGAAGCCGGTTTGCCGGGACCGGAGATGGTTGCCCGCACGTCGGAGCCTGCAGTCAAGCAATCGTTGGCGGACGCGACGCAAGCCGCCGTCGATCGCGGCCTGTTCGGCCTGCCGAGCTGGTTCGTGCAAGGCGGCACGGACCTGTATTTCGGCAAGGAGAATTGCTGGATGTTCGGCGCGGCGCCGACCGGGTCGCTTCCGCACGCGCCCGCTTCATGAACAAGCCGCGCATCACCGTATTGGGCGCCGGGTCGATCGGCTGCTATCTCGGTGGCCGGATGATGCAAGGCGGCGCGGCGGTGACCTTGCTCGGCCGAGAGCGGCTGGCGAAGGTCATGGCGCAGAAGGGTTTGACGCTCAGCGCGCACGGGCGCGCGACGATCCATCTGGACGAGGTGGATTTCGCCAGCGACCCGGTGGCGCTGGCGGGCTCGGACATCGTCGCGCTCTGCGTCAAGAGCCAGGACACGGCCGACGCGGCCGCGCTGATCCGCCAGCATGCGCCGACCGCCTGGATCGTGTCGTTCCAGAACGGGATCTCCAATCTGGCGACCTTGCGCGACGGCGTGCCGGATGCCGTCATCGGCGGTGCGGTCGTGCCGTTCAATGTGACATCGCCCGGGCCGGGGCGGTTCCACCGCGGCACGGACGGCGGTCTCGTCATCGGACCGGGCGCGCCGGAGATCGTGAGCGGTGCGCTGCGCGCCGCCGGGGTCGGCGTGCGGATCGTGGATGACATCGACGCCTATCTCTGGGCCAAGCTGCTGGTCAATCTGAACAATGCGCTGAACGCCCTGTCGGGCGGGCCGTTGCGCGACGGGCTGCTGCAACGCGGCTATCGCCGCGTGCTGATCGCCATGATCGAGGAAGGCCTGGCGGTTGCGGCTGCCGAAGATGTGGACGTGGCGACATTCAATGGCCGCCACCCCAAAACGCTGATCCGGCTGATGGCACGGCCCGACTGGCTGTACCGGATCGTCATGGACCGGATCGCGAAGATCGACCGCACGGCACGGTCCTCCATGCTGGACGATCTGGAGGCGGGACGCGGGCCGGAGCTGGATTACCTGCAAGGAGAGATCGTGCGGCGGGCCGAGGCGCACGGGATCGGCGCCCCCGTCAACCGGGCCGTGATGTGCGCGACGCAGGACGCGTTCGCGCAAAGGAAAACGCCCAGGCTGAGCGGGGCGGACATGGAACGGCTGTTCCTGTCGTGAAAGACGATGGCGGCACCGCGCGACTGGGAGGGGGTATCGCACGGTGCCGCGTCGTTGCGTCCGGCGCGCCTCAAGGGGGAGGAAAGGGGAGCCGGGTCCGCGACGACATATTTAGGCGGCTTTCTTCTTTCCGCCAGTTTTCGGAGCAATTAACTTTTCGCCACTTGCAGCCGCGCCAGTGCTGCCGCCGATCGCGATTGTCCGCGGCTTCAGCGCTTCGGGCAGTTCGCGCCGCAGCGAGATCGACAAAAGGCCGTTCGCCAGGTCGGCCGTATCCACGACGACATGGTCGGCCAGCTGGAAGCGGCGTTCGAACCCGCGCTCCGCGATGCCGCGGTGCAGATAGTCCGCCTCGTCATTGGCGCTCTTGTCCTCGATGCGGCCCGTGATCGTCAGGCGGTTCTGCTCGGATTCGATGCTCAGGTCGTCATGCGAGAAACCGGCGACGGCCAGCTCGATGCGGTAGGCGTCCTCCGACAGGCGGACGATATTGTAGGGGGGATAGGTCGCGGCGTTCTGGGCCTGCGTGCTGGCCGCGTCGATCAGGCCGGCCATGCGGTCCAGACCGACGAAGGACCGGTAGAGGGGCGACAGGTCGTACGCCCGGTTCGTTGTAGCTCTCATGATACATCCTCGTTTCAAGCAATGCAGTTGATGATGGAATGCACGGCCCGTTGCGGCACCGTGCAAGAGTATATGTAGGAATCTATTCCTTGATATCAAGAGGTCGCCTCCGCGCCTTCATGCGGCCATGCAAACCCGAGCTCCGGCCCGTCCCGGATTACGAAACAATTAGGTTCACGCCTGCGGATTCGGCGTTACAACGGGGTCATGAAACGTTTTCTGATACCACTCCTCCTTCCTTTCGCACTCGCCCTAGCGGCTTGCAACGGCGAGACGCCGGACACGGCCACCCCGCCCGACGACACTGTGGAGGCCCCGGCGACTGCGACCGAAACGGCGGCGGCCACGCTCACGCTGGCGGACGTCATCGCTCATCCGCGCCGCGGCGACGATGCGGCGCGCGACGAATACCGCAATCCGGCGGCGACGCTGGACTTCTTCGATATCGGCCCCGGCCAGACCGTGGCCGAGATCTGGCCCGGCTGGTACACGCCGATCCTGGCCCCCTACTTGGCCGACAATGACGGTGCCTATGTCGCGGTGCTGTTCCCCGACGACGTCAGCGAGCGAATAGCCGAACGCAACGCCGCCTTCCGCGAGCGTTTCGCCGACACGGACGAATTCGGCGACATCGCCTACGGCACCTTCTCCGGCGATACGGGCCTATCGCTCGAGACGGGGTCCGTCGATACGATCCTGACATTCCGCAATGTCCATAACTGGATGGGCGGCGGTTATGCGGAAGACGCCTTCGCCGAATTCTACCGCACGCTGAAGCCCGGCGGCATGCTCGGCGTGGTCGAACACCGCCTGCCCGAAACGCGCACGCAGGACCCGAATGGCGCGACGGGCTATGTCCAGGAAAGCTACATGAAGGCTCTGGCGGAGGAAGCCGGGTTCGAATTCGTGGCAAGCTCCGAAGTCAACGCCAATCCGCTGGACACGGCCGACCATCCGCTCGGTGTCTGGACCCTGCCGCCGCGCTCGCGCGTGCCGGAAGACGGAACGCCGGAGGCCAACGGGTTCGACGCCGAACTCTATCGCAACATCGGCGAGTCCGACCGCGCCACGCTGAAATTCCGCAAGCCGGAATAGGACAGGGCTTGAGCGAGGCGTTCCAATCCGCACCGGCGCATGGCTCGATCGACGTTCGCGCATGGGCGCAGCCCGGGAATTTTCCCTTGGCGCGCCCGGCCCGTCGCCCCATATAGCCCGGACACGAACCCCCACTTTTTTCCGGAGAGACCCATGGACAACGAAACGATCGCCACCCGCATGAAGAGCGCGCTGGAACAGGCCGGCGGTCTGGACAAGTCCGTCAAGTTCGATTTCGGGGGCGACGGCTCCGTCTACGCCCACGGGACAGAGACCGAAGTCGGGTCCGACAAGGAAGCCGACTGCACGATCAGCGTGGACAAGGACGATTTCATCGCCCTGGCCGAAGGCAATCTCGATCCGATGATGGCGTTCATGTCCGGCAAGCTGAAAGTGGCCGGCGACATGAGCGTCGCCATGGGTCTCCAGTCCATCTTCTCCAACATGTAGTCGCCTTGGCGGGCGTCCCTGCGCTTGCATAGCCGGGGCGTCCGCACCATTTCGCCGCCATGCTGGATTACGAACAGGCGGAGCTGGTCCAGCCGAGCGGCCACGCCGTCCCCGACGGATTGCAGGGACGGCTGTCGCTCTATTTCCTCGACCGTCCCGGAGGCGATCACGGCCCGGCCCAACGATTGCGCGTCGCCCTGGCCATGCCGGCTCGCGACGAAGCCCGCGGAACGATCCTTTTTTCGCCGGGCCGCACCGAATTCATCGAGAAATATCTGGAGTCGATCGACGATCTGACCCGGCGCGGTTTCTGCGTCGTCATCGTCGATCCGCGCGGGCAGGGCCTGTCGGAGCGGATGCTGGACGACCGGGTCCGCTCCTATGTCGCAACCTTCCAAGATTACGCCGACGATCTGGGCTGGGTCTGCGATACGCTCGCGCCGCATTGCCCCAAACCGGTCGTCGCCATGGGTCATTCCATGGGCGGGACCATCGTGCTGCACGCGATCCTGTCCGGCGTGCTGAGCCCGTCGGCCGTCATCACCTCGGCGCCGATGCTGGGATTGCTCGATATCGACAACGAATTCATGCGCGCGGCGATCCGCGGCCT
The DNA here is from genome assembly GCF_947498175.1 of uncultured Algimonas sp. Classification (GTDB taxonomy): domain Bacteria; phylum Pseudomonadota; class Alphaproteobacteria; order Caulobacterales; family Maricaulaceae; genus Litorimonas. The sequence continues at coordinate 400,997 of NZ_CANMJB010000003.1, forward strand.
GTCGGCGCTCGGCCTGTCCCGGCGCAACCTGCCGTTCCAGAAACAGCGGGGCGGCCTGCCGGTCGCGTTCGCCGACAACAAGCTGACCTCGGACCGGGAGCGCTACAAGCGCTGGGCGTCCTTCTTCCAGAACTCGCCGCGCCTGCGCGTGGGCGAGCCGACCTTCGGCTGGATCGCGGCCGCGCTGTCGTCCATGGCCTTCGTCAATCGCAATGCGGCGCGCCTCGGCATTCCGGGCCTCATGGTGGCGGCGGGCGGCGACCAGATCGTGGATCCGGCCGCGGTCGAACGGTTCGCCCAACGGGCCGGTAGCGAGTACCGCGTCGTTCCGGGCGCCAAGCACGAACTGTTCCTCGAACGCGACCCGATGCGCGACGAATTCTTCGACATCATCGATCGCTTCCTCGAAGACCAGGCGCTCTGACGCGCTGCGGTGGCGCCGTCTCCTCACATCGTCATCCTCGGCGCCGGGCTGATCGGCCTGTCGAGCGCGGATGCGCTGTTGCGGCGCGGGGCGCGCGTGACGCTGCTCGAACGCGGTGGCGCGGTCATGCGCGGGGCCAGCTTCGCCAATTCCGGGATGATCCATCCGTCGCAGGCCTGCAGTTGGTCCGGCCCGGCCAACGACCCGGCCATGGACGCCGCCGTCCATGGCCTGGCGCTTCACTCGGTCGGTCTACTGGAACGAAACATGACCGAGCTCGGCCTGCCGGACCTGCGCGACCGGCCGGCCGGCTGTTACCAGATTTTCGACGATGCCGCACAGGCGCAAGCGGCCTGTGACCGCCTGTCCCTACGCGGGATCGACGTGCGTGGCGTGGCGCCCGGACCCGCGACTTTCGGCCGGCCGGGTCTGTTCTTTGCGCAGGACCGTTCCGCCGACGCATATGCCTACGGTCTGGCGTTGGCCGATTCGGTTCGCGTGCGAGGCGGGACGATCCGGTTGGGCCGTGACGTTTCTCTGGATGCGGGCGGCGCGCGCGTGCGCGCCCTCATCGACGGCGAACCACTGGATTCCGATGCCGTCGTGCTGGCTTGCGGGGCGCAGACGACGACGCTCCTGCGTCATGTCGGTCTCGGCTCCTGCATTGAGGGGGTTCGCGGCTGGTCGGCGGATTTCGACGTGCCGCCGGATCATGATCTTCCGCCACAACCCGTCATGGACGCCGCAACGCGCTCGGCGCTCACCCTTTTGAGTGGAACCTTGCGGCTATCGGGAACATGGGGGGACGCGTCGCCGGACCGGCTGCTCTCGCGTTGGTCCGACATTCTGCCCCGCGGTGTTCTGAGCGAGACAGGGCCGAACCGGATCCGGTCGAGCTTGCGGCCCGTGTCCGCGCGCGGCGGCCCGGTGATAGGTCCGACGCCCCACCCCGGCCTGTTCGTCAATGCCGGACACGGCCACATGGGCTGGACCTTATGTGCCGGATCGGGCGAACTTCTGGCCGACATCCTTTTGGGCGGCGCGGATCCGCAGGTTTTCTCGTTTGATGCGCAGGCCAGGTCCGGCGCGCGGAAAACCCAATGAAAGCGGGTCTTGATGGCGATATCCACAGGGTCGTCCACACTTGTCGGCGGGACGGTTCTGCGGAAATGTGAAGATCGCGCTTGCGTTCCCAGCGGATGACCCTACTTAGCGCTCATCGAACGGCGACGCTCACAAGGCTCGCAGCTCGGTCGCCCCACAGTCTCAAGAACGACGCAGGCCGCTCCGGCGCGCTGAACTCTTCTCGCCGATTAAGGTGTTGACATTGGGGCGGGAAACAGGCACTAACGCTTCCCTCGTGAAGCATGCCGGTTTCGCGGAAATCCGCAGCAAGTTGCCAACGCAACAAACTGCAGATCGATGCAAAAAAGGTGTTGCAAAGAGAATTTCGGTTTTCTAAGTAGCGCGCCTCGCTGAAGACGAACAAGTCTTCACGGCGAAAGCCACAGCGAGGGGGTCTCCTTCGAGAGACCTTTTGTTTTGGATGGAGACCTCGTCTCTGTCCGGGTTGTTTGACATCGTGAATATTGGGAAGAGAGACGCAGGCGGCGTTTGGCGGCGCGCAGACTTGGTAACAAGCTGCACACTAGTCGAACGTCACAAGACGTTTCTTTTCATGAAGTTACGATCGCTTGATCGATCCTTCTAGCGAGGGAAAGATTAGAGCACTCGTGATTTCTTTGAAACGCACAAACGCTGTGAGGCTTCGGTCTTACAACGTCAGTGATAGAATGTGACGGTCAGACGCTCTCAACCTGAGAGTTTGATTCTGGCTCAGAACGAACGCTGGCGGCGTGCTTAATACATGCAAGTCGAACGAGAACCAGGAGCTTGCTCCTGGGGACAGTGGCAGACGGGTGAGTAACGCGTGGCAACCTACCCTTCGGTGGGGGACAACAGTTGGAAACGACTGCTAATACCCCATACGTCCTCCGGGAGAAAGATTCATCGCCGATGGATGGGGCCGCGTTAGATTAGCTTGTTGGTGGGGTAAAGGCCTACCAAGGCGACGATCTATAGCGGGTCTGAGAGGATGATCCGCCACACTGGGACTGAGACACGGCCCAGACTCCTACGGGAGGCAGCAGTAGGGAATATTGGACAATGGGCGCAAGCCTGATCCAGCAACGCCGCGTGAATGATGAAGGCCTTAGGGTTGTAAAATTCTTTCGCCAGGGAAGATAATGACTGTACCTGGTAAAGAAGCCCCGGCTAACTCCGTGCCAGCAGCCGCGGTAATACGGAGGGGGCTAGCGTTGTTCGGAATTACTGGGCGTAAAGCGTGCGTAGGCGGATCGGAAAGTCAGATGTGAAATCCCAGGGCTCAACCCTGGAACTGCATTTGAAACTGTCGATCTAGAGTTCTGGAGAGGTAAGTGGAATTCCTAGTGTAGAGGTGAAATTCGTAGATATTAGGAGGAACACCAGAGGCGAAGGCGGCTTACTGGACAGATACTGACGCTGAGGCACGAAAGTGTGGGGAGCAAACAGGATTAGATACCCTGGTAGTCCACACCGTAAACGATGAGAGCTAGTTGTCTGCAAGCATGCTTGTAGGTGACGCAGCTAACGCATTAAGCTCTCCGCCTGGGGAGTACGGTCGCAAGATTAAAACTCAAAGAAATTGACGGGGGCCCGCACAAGCGGTGGAGCATGTGGTTTAATTCGAAGCAACGCGCAGAACCTTACCTACCCTTGACATGCCGGTCGAGATTTCCAGAGATGGATTTCGTCAATTCGGTTGGACCGTGCACAGGTGCTGCATGGCTGTCGTCAGCTCGTGTCGTGAGATGTTGGGTTAAGTCCCGCAACGAGCGCAACCCTCACTTTTAGTTGCCAGCATTTAGTTGGGCACTCTAGAAGAACTGCCGGTGCTAAGCCGGAGGAAGGTGGGGATGACGTCAAGTCCTCATGGCCCTTACGGGTAGGGCTACACACGTGCTACAATGGCGCTGACAGAGGGTTAATCCCTAAAAGGCGTCTCAGTTCGGATTGTCTTCTGCAACTCGAAGACATGAAGTTGGAATCGCTAGTAATCGTGGATCAGCATGCCACGGTGAATACGTTCCCGGGCCTTGTACACACCGCCCGTCACACCATGGGAGTTGGTTCTACCCGAAGGCGCTGCGCTAACCGGTTTTCCGGAGGCAGGCGACCACGGTAGGGTCAGCGACTGGGGTGAAGTCGTAACAAGGTAGCCGTAGGGGAACCTGCGGCTGGATCACCTCCTTTCTAAGGATTTCCCTGAGGATCTTCGATGGCTTGTCCATCACGCATCCTTTCGGAAGCCTGGAATAAACTTAGGTCCAAGGGCTCACGCCCAAGCTGTTCGTTCAGCATTGGATCATTAGCGGTCAGACGCTGTCTTCGTTTCTCTTCCCATTTGGTCATCGTCGACCTCAAGCAATATGGCTTGTTACAGGCGTTGGCTGTTGAGACGGTTGCAACTGGAGGCCGGTAGCTCAGCTGGTTAGAGCGCGCCCCTGATAAGGGCGAGGTCGGAAGTTCAAGTCTTCTTCGGCCTACCAACCGCAGCTTTCCTGGTTCCCGACCTTCCTCGCGGAAACGTCCTAGGGGCCTTAGCTCAGTTGGTAGAGCATCTGCTTTGCAAGCAGAGGGTCATCGGTTCGAATCCGATAGGCTCCACCAGGACTTCATCACTGTCTCGACAATGAAGAAAGAATTGCCGCTGCACATTGCAAGCCGGCAGGTTTTTGACATCGTAAACGGAGGGCTCATCCGCCCAGAACTCCGGCTTCATTCAACTCCCTTAGCCGGGAGGAAGCTGGTACATACATTCTCTTAGGATGAGCTTTGAATAGTAAAGATATCGTCTGGCATGCTCAGACGCGAGCGTCGGCCCACATCGAGCCGGCAATCCTCGCGCATGAGCGCCAAACATTGAGGCCGCAACATCTTCTGGCGTTGCGGCCCTCTCGAGATCGAAGAATCAAGCGTTACAAGGGTTTCTAGTGGATGCCTTGGCGCACAGAGGCGATGAAAGACGTGGTACGCTGCGATAAGTCCGGGTGAGGTGCGAACAACCTTTGACCCCGGAATTTCTGAATGGGGAAACCCAACTTTACCAATTCTGATGCTTTCATGACCTTGGTCATGTTCGCATCGGATATTGGTCGAGTTATTTTTAACTGAATACATAGGTTAAAAAAGCGAACCCGGGGAACTGAAACATCTCAGTACCCGGAGGAAAGGACATCAACCGAGACTCCGTTAGTAGTGGCGAGCGAACGCGGATCAGGCCAGTGGCTATGACAATCTAAACCGAATGTGTTGGGAAGCACGACCAAAGTGGGTGACAGTCCCGTAGGTGTGTTGATTGTTTTAGTCCTAGAGTAGGGCGGGACACGTGAAATCCTGTCTGAATATGGGGGGACCATCCTCCAAGCCTAAGTACTCCTGTGCGACCGATAGTGAACAAGTACCGTGAGGGAAAGGTGAAAAGTCCCCCGACGAGGGGTGTGAAACAGTCCCTGAAACTGGAAATCTACAAGCTGTCGAAGCGGGCTTGCCCCGCGACGGCGTACCTTTTGTATAATGGGTCAGCGACTTGGTCTTACGAGCAAGCTTAAACCGTTAGGTGTAGGCGTAGCGAAAGCGAGTGTTAATAGCGCGAATGAGTTCGTAGGATCAGACCCGAAACCAGGTGATCTAGCCATGTGCAGGTTGAAGGTGCGGTAACACGCACTGGAGGACCGAACCCACTTATGTTGAAAAATGACGGGATGACATGTGGCTAGGGGTGAAAGGCCAATCAAACCTGGAGATAGCTGGTTCTCCGCGAAATCTATTTAGGTAGAGCGTCTGATGAATACCCTGGGGGGTAGAGCACTGGATGGGCTAGGGGGACTCACCGTCTTACCAAACCTAACCAAACTCCGAATACCCAGGAGTACTATCAGGCAGACACACTGCGGGTGCTAAGGTCCGTAGTGGAAAGGGAAACAGCCCTGACCGTCGTCTAAGGTCCCTAAATAATCACTAAGTGGTAAAGAATGTGAGAGTGCTTAGACAACCAGGAGGTTGGCTTAGAAGCAGCCATCCTTTAAAGATAGCGTAACAGCTCACTGGTCAAGCGCTCCTGCGTCGAAAATGTACCGGGGCTCAAGTGATTTACCGAAGACACGGACGCATATTTATATGCGTGGTAGCGGAGCGTTCCGTAAGCCTGTGAAGGTCGACTGCGAGGTCGGCTGGAGGTATCGGAAGTGAGAATGCTGACATGAGTAACGATAAAAGGGGTGAGAGACCCCTTCGCCGAAAGATCAAGGTTTCCTGCGCAATGCTAATCAGCGCAGGGTTAGCCGGCCCCTAAGCCGAGGCGGAAACGCGTAGGCGATGGGAACCAGTTTAATATTACTGGGCCATTGGGTAGTGACGGATTGCGTGTGTTGTTCATCCTTATTGGATTGGATGGGCAGCGAAGCAGTCCCTGGAAATAGCTCCCATGTATGACCGTACCCCAAACCGACACAGGTGATCAGGTAGAGAATACCAAGGCGCTTGAGAGAACTCTGCTGAAGGAACTCGGCAAATTACCTCCGTAACTTCGGGAGAAGGAGGCCTTGCCAATGGGCAACCATCGGTAAGGGGCACAGACCAGGGGGTGGCGACTGTTTATTAAAAACATAGGGCTCTGCGAAGTTGCAAAACGACGTATAGGGTCTGACGCCTGCCCGGTGCTGGAAGGTTAAAAGGAGTGGTGCAAGCCACGAATTGAAGCCCCAGTAAACGGCGGCCGTAACTATAACGGTCCTAAGGTAGCGAAATTCCTTGTCGGGTAAGTTCCGACCTGCACGAATGGCGTAACGACTTCCCCACTGTCTCCAGCAGAGACTCAGTGAAATTGAATTCCTCGTGAAGATGCGAGGTACCCGCGGCTAGACGGAAAGACCCCATGAACCTTTACTACAGCTTGACAGTGGCATTTGTAAGAATTTGTGTAGGATAGGCGGGAGACTTTGAAGCGTGGGCGCCAGCTCACGTGGAGTCGTCCTTGAAATACCGCCCTTGTTCTTATGGATGTCTAACCGCGGCCCGTTATCCGGGTCCGGAACATTGTCTGGTGGGTAGTTTGACTGGGGCGGTCGCCTCCTAAAGAGTAACGGAGGCGCGCGATGGTTGGCTCAGACCGGTCGGAAATCGGTCGTTGAGTGCAATGGCATAAGCCAGCCTGACTGCGAGAGTGACAACTCGAGCAGAGACGAAAGTCGGTCATAGTGATCCGGTGGTCCCGCATGGAAGGGCCATCGCTCAACGGATAAAAGGTACTCTGGGGATAACAGGCTGATGACGCCCAAGAGTCCATATCGACGGCGTTGTTTGGCACCTCGATGTCGGCTCATCGCATCCTGGGGCTGGAGAAGGTCCCAAGGGTATGGCTGTTCGCCATTTAAAGCGGTACGTGAGCTGGGTTTAGAACGTCGTGAGACAGTTCGGTCCCTATCTACCGTGGGAGTAGGAGTTTTGAGAGGATCTGCCCTTAGTACGAGAGGACCGGGGTGGACATTCCTCTGGTGGAGCTGTTGTCGCGCCAGCGGCATTGCAGCGTAGCTATGAATGGAACGGATAACCGCTGAAAGCATCTAAGCGGGAAACCAACCTCAATACGAGAGCTCCCTTGAGAGTCGTTCAAGACTAGGACGTTGATAGGCTGGGTGTGGAAGCGTGGCAACACGTGAAGCTTACCAGTACTAATAACTCGATTGGCTTGATTCAACTCGATCTCGAAGGCGCTCATGCGCGTGGCTTGCCAGCCCGTGTGTGACGCATCGTCAGACGATATCTTTACTATTCAGATTATACCGCTTTTCGTGGCCTGCATTAACCGGGTGGTTATTGCGAGAGGTCCCCACCCGATCCCATTCCGAACTCGGTCGTTAAGCCTCTCAGCGCCGATGGTACTTTGTCTCAAGGCACGGGAGAGTAGGTCACCGCCCGGTTTATCCAGGCCACGATCACAGCGGTTCATCCTCCGATTACACAAGAAACATTCAACGCCCTCGGCTCGCGCCTGGGGCGTTTTGCGTTTGGATCCCACTATACTGGCCGACCCTTGCGTTTGTTTTGCGGGTTCAGAATGATACACGCTCTCTTGGCAAGGGATGACGGAAGCGAAGCAGTCAAGGTCTCGTCGTCTCGCATGAAGCCGGGCTTCCGGGACAGGGCGGACACGACAGGTCTAGCGGTCGAGGATTACGTCTTGCTCGTCCTGCTGACTTGTCTCGGCCTGGTCTGAAACCGCATATTGTTAGTCTACTCCGTCTCCTCGGCGGCCTGCGCGGAACAGATCGCCGCGTTCGGAGCGATCGGTTCGGGCTGGCTCGCGGGACAGACCGCCTGGCCCCTCCTGTTCTTGTGCTCCTGCCTTTCGGCGCTCTACGCACTCACCGTCATCGCCGCGCGCTGGAACGGCCGGGTCGGCACGCTGCTCCTGCGCCTCGTGCTGCTGATCGGTTTTTTTGTCTGTCGCTCGGTCTGCGCATGATGATGATCGATGACCCCTTGCGGCCCGACGGAACGGTTCTGATCGACACGCGCCAAGACATTCTGAACCGCGACGCGGGATCCTTGCGAGACGGGCTGGTTTTCGAAAGCGACCCGATGGCGCGGACCTTCGGGCGACCGGCTTGCGTCTTCTTAGGCAAGCACGTCTGATACTCCCCGCCGGTCCGACGGGCCAGGGCCGCCCTCTCTATGATGTCACGGGACTGAAGGGCCGATTGATCAGGGCGCACCAGGCCCGCCAAGTCTATATCGACCTCAGCGCGGCCGAAACGGCGGACGTTCGGCGCTTCCTGCATTCTGATGCCCGTCGGACGACGGCGAAAGCCGCTCTATTGCCGGATCGCTTTTGACGTGTATCCTGCGGCCATGATCCGTGGCATACTGACCTGTCTTTTCTTCATCCTTCCGGTCACGCTGGCGTTGGCGCAGACCGATGATGGCTACGGCCTCACCGAGCGAACCCAGAATCGGATCCTCGGAGTCGAGCAGGATTACGAGGCGATGATACAAGACATGGTGCCGGAATTCCGTCTCGTCAGAACGCTGGAAACCTTTCCACCAATAGAAGAGCAGACATATCCGTTGCGGTTCGATCTCTCGGATGAGGACAAGCTGAGCGCGTCCCGAAGAAATTCTCCACCCTTCATCGTGACATTGCATGAGACTCAAACGGGCCGGCCGATCGCGAATTGTGCCGCACCCTGTTCCCTAGACGCGCCGCTCCAGCGCGGTCTGATCGTCCAATTGTACCGCTTCGGATCCGATCCCATTCATGTAACGGCCGAATCCTATCACGAGGCCAATGACCCTCATCCGATCTATTTGCCTTTCAACGAGGTGGATCATCAGCTCGTGCGGGAGAAATGCCGGGCCGAGTTCGAGGTTATCCGCCAATCGGTCGCCAGCCGGGAGGCCAGCAACTGTGTTCGTGTGCCACCCATGATGCCGCCGGAAGCCGAACGCAGTGGACATTGCGTCGTGGCATTCACGGTCGCGGAAGACGGCGATACCGTGGATGTCCGATCGCGGGAGTGCACGGAACAGATATTCTGCGACCCCTCTGCGAAAGCGGTCCGCCATTTCATCTATCATCCTGAACTGCGATACGGAACGCCTCGCGAGGTTCGGGACATGGAGACGAAAATGATGTTCCGGCTGGTCAGTGAAGACGGCACCCTGATCCCGGAACCGGACGGCCCGATGGAGCCTTGCGTCGGCAGCGTCTGATGCCCGGCCAGTCTGTCATTTTTGCGACAGGACGCTTGCAAGCCCGCACTCTCTTCCATATATGCCAGCTCTCTTGGCGCGGGGTGGAGCAGCCCGGTAGCTCGTCAGGCTCATAACCTGAAGGTCGTAGGTTCAAATCCTACCCCCGCAACCAAGACCGCGATCCCGCCTTTCCGGCGGGATTTGTCGTTTCTGGACAAAGGTTTGCGCGAACGATTGCCGCGCCGGTCCGGACGGTCTCTCGCAGAACTCACGACGATGTGCCTCGGGCATGACTGGGTCCGTGTTATGGATGTCCGACACTGCCGAAGCCTTCGCCATGCACAAGATCGGCATCGTCATCTGTTCGGGCTGAACGGGCCCGGCCTGTCGACCAATTTCAGGGCGCTCAATTTCGCCGAGGAACTGCTCACGGCCGGAGACGACGTCCGGCTCATCTTCGACGCCAGCGGCGCGAAATCCCTGTCGAAGATCCTCGCCCCGGCCCACCGCCTCCACCGGGCCTGGATGGAATCGAAAACCGCGATGCACGGCACCTGCCGCGAATGTACCAAAGCCTATGGGGTGATGGACGCGCTCGAAGAGGCGGACGTGCCTTTGCTGGCCGGCTTCAAAGGGCATTTGGCGTTCCGGCTCTTGCTGGACGAAGGCCATCGGATCGCGACCTTCCAAGCGCGCCATCCACAGGTCGTTAGGAATATGTTCTTGATTTGTTCTCGTGCATCGGCTTCAATCCATGCATGCAGTTCACATTCGACATGGATGATCGCGAGAGCCTGCTTCGCCGGGTCGATGCGAGGTTGAGGCGACACTTCACCGGCTTTCCGCCCCGCTACCGGTTGCTCGATCCGGTCAGCCAACTGGTCATGAGCCTGCTTGGCGGGAAGACCTTCGGTCCGGTTTCGCGTGCGGCTCACGCTCGCCTTGTCGCCACATACGACAACTGGTCGGATGTCCGCGACGCGCCGATCGGCGATATAGAAGCCATTATCCGGCCCGTGACGCATTGGAAGAAGAAGGCCGAACGACTCCAACGGGCTCTGCGCGCTTTCACGGACGATGACGGGACCCCCGATCTCGACTGGCTTTCGGATCTCACGGTCGAAGAAGGCCATCGCCGGCTTGAAGCGATCAACGGGATCGGGCCGAAAACGGCTGCAGCAGTATTGAACACGAGCACGCTTCGCCGGCGCTCGCTGGTCATCGACACCCATCACATCCGCATTCTGGAACGGTTGCGGTTGTTGAAACGCAATGCGAATTTCGTCGAGGCCTATCGGACGATCATGCCGCTCGTGCCACAGGATTGGGGTCCCATGCGGATCGACACGCATCACATGCTGTTCAAGCGGCTGGGGCAGGTGACCTGTCGTCATTCCGTCGGGCATTGCCACCGTTGCCCTCTCAACGATCTCTGCCCGAGCGCGGCGGCCGACGGCGCGTTCGGCTAGCCGTGCAACTGACGCTGGAAATCGATCCGCGCGCGGATGCCCTGCTTCGAATCGATGCGCGCCTTCGTGCCCGCTTCGCCCTGCATGTCATCACCACCCGCCACGATCCGGTCGGCCAATTGGTCAAGGGCATCATAGGCGGTCGTACGCGCAGCGAAGTCGCCGGAGCGGCCCTGCACCATCTCAAGGAGGGTCTCGGTTCTTGGGAGCGCCTGTGCGACACGCCCATCGGCGAGATCGAACGCTATATCAGCGCCGTGACTTTTTCCGAAGCCAAAGCCCCGTACGTCCGTGCCAGCCTGCGGCAGATCAAGCGCGAGCGCGGTCGGATCGACCTGTCCTTCCTCGCGTGCTGGAGCGTCCGGGACGGCATGGCATGGCTGGAACGCCTGCCCGGCGTGGGACGCAAGGCCTCCGCCTCGGTCCTGAATGCCAGCGTGCTGCAAAGACGCGCCCTGGTTCTGGACACGCATCATCTGCGCGCCTTGCGCCGCCTCGGTCTGATCGGACCGGGCTGCGACACGGTCCGCGCCTATGACACGATCATGCCGCTTCTGCCGTCGGAATGGTCGGCGGAGGACATTGACGACCATCACCGCCGTTATAAGCGGCTAGGCCAGACCTATTGCCGTCACGACACGCCACTTTGCGAATCCTGCCCGTTGAGCGGCCTCTGTCCAACAGGCCGTGCCGCGCAGAAACGCCGCGTCGCTCGGTTTGGCGTTCCGTCCCGCCGGATCCCCGAACGGGTCCGCCACACCGTGTAAAGCACCCGGCATCAGACCCCCCGACTTGCTTGGTTCTTCACTGGAAAAGGGATCGGCGAACAAGGGATCGGAGACGTCTTGGCAACGGGTTTGGCGGTGTGTCTCTTCACGGAGCGTTGAAACCGCGCCTGCGCTGCGCCATGCACAGTCCATGAAACATTTCCTGACCCTGTCCGATCTGTCCGCGGCCGATCTGCGCGCTCTTCTCGACGCCGCCCATGCGCGCAAGACGGCACGCGCCGGACGTCCCAAAGGCGCGCCGGACGACGATGCGGCGCTGGCCGGTCACACGCTCGCCATGATCTTCGAGAAATCCTCGACGCGTACGCGCTTTTCATTCGAGCAAGCCATGCGACAGCTGGGCGGCAGCGCGATCGTCGCGACGGCCGACCAGATGCAGCTGGGCCGGGGCGAACCCGTCAAGGACACGGCGCGTGTGCTGTCGCGCTACGTCGATGCGGTCCTGCTGCGCGTCAATTCGCACGACACGCTGGCCGAATTCGCGGAACATGCGACCGTGCCCATCGTCAACGGCCTGTCGGACTACAACCATCCGTGCCAGATCGTGGCCGACCTGATGACGCTGGAAGAACGCGGGCTGACCCTGGAAGGCGCCCGGCTGGCCTGGATCGGCGACGGCAACAATGTCGCGATGAGCTTCGTCAATGCGGCCGCGCTGGCGGGCTACACGCTGGTCGTGGCCAGCCCCAAGGGTTACCGCTTGCCGGAGGCCGACGTGGCGCGCGCGCGCGAAGCCGGGGCGGCGATCGAAATCGTGGACGATCCCGACGCCGCCGCGGCCGGGGCCGACGCCCTCGTCACGGACTGTTTCGTGTCGATGGGCGATCTGGATTACGAAGAACGCGTCGCCGCCCTGTCGCCTTTCGCGCTGGACGAAGACCGGCTCGCCAAGGCCGCGACGGGCGCAACCGTGCTGCATTGCCTGCCCGCCTATCGCGGCCAGGAGATCACGGACGGCGTGATCGAAGGGCCGCAATCGGCGGTCTGGGACGAAGCGGAAAACCGCCTGCATGCGCAAAAGGCGATCCTGAGCTGGTGCCTGATGGACTGACGCGGTCCAGCCGACAATGCGGTTTGGACCATGCATCTTGCGCGCGCCGCCGGGACGCGCGAAAGCCGGGTCCATGTCCTTACGCGCCCTGCCTGTTCTTTCCGCTGCCGTCCTCGCGGCGTGCCAACCCTCCGGCGAAACGCCCGAGCCGACCAATCCGAGGACCGACGATCCAGTCGCCCAGTCCGAGGTCATGGTCGCTCCGCCCCGGCAAGCCATGGTCGCCGCCGCCAATCCCTACGCGGCCGAGGCGGGTGCGGAAATCCTGCGCGCGGGCGGCTCGGCCGTGGATGCGGCCGTCGCCGTTCAGGCGGTGCTGGGCTTGGTCGAACCGCAAAGCTCCGGCTTGGGCGGCGGGGCCTTCCTCGTCCTGCACGATCCCCGCACGACCGAAACCTGGACCTATGACGGACGCGAGACCGCACCCTCGGCGGCGACCTCCGCGCTGTTCCTGGGCGATGACGGTAAGCCCCTGCGCTATTTCGATGCCATCGCCTCGGGCCGGTCCACCGGTGTGCCAGGCGCGGTCGCCATGCTCGGCATGGCGCATGAAGATTACGGCACGCTGCCATGGGCCGACACGCTCGATCCGGCGATCGCCTTGGCGGAAGAGGGTTTCGTGGTCAGTCCGCGAATGGCGGAGCTGGTGGAACGGATGGGGGCCTATGTGCTGCCGCGCGACGACGATGCGCGGGCCTATTTCTTCGTGGACGGCGATCCGGAGCGGCCCATTCCGGCCGGTTTCACGCGCGACAATCCCGCCTACGCCCAGACCTTGCGCGCCTTGCAGGCGGATCCGCGCGCGCTCCTGCACGGTCCCATCGCCCAAGCCATCATCGACAAGACGCGCGAAGCCCCACGGCCCGGAACGCTCAGCCTGGACGACATGGCGGATTACCGCCCGATCAAGAAAAGCGCGCTCTGTTCGTCCTATCGCGATCACCGCCTCTGTTCCGCGCCGCCGCCCTCGTCGGGCGGGGTCGGGGTGCAGGCGATCCTGGGATTGCTGGAAGAGTTCGACATGGCGCAGGCCGGACCGAGCCTGGAGGGCTGGCACCTCTTCGTCGAAGCCAGCCAGCTCGCCTATGCCGACCGGGACCGCTACGTCGCCGATCCGGACTACGTGGACGTCCCGGTCGACGATCTGCTCGACAAAGGCTATCTGGCGGGCCGGGCCGACCTGATCCACAGGGATGCGGCGCTGACCCGCTACGCTGCGGGTGATCTGGGCGATGCGGGTACGGACGCGACCGGCGAGGTGCCGGGAACGTCGCATTTCACCATCGTGGATGCGGACGGGCTTGTCGTTTCGATGACCACCACCGTCGAAGCACCGTTCGGCAGCCAGCGCATGGTCGGCGGGTTCATGCTGAACAACGAACTGACGGATTTCTCCTTCAGGCCCGAGGACGATCAGGGGCGTCCGATCGCCAACCGGGTCGAACCGGGCAAGCGGCCGCGGTCTTCCATGGCGCCGCATATCGTCTTCGGCCCCGACGGCGCGCTGGCGTTCACGACCGGCTCGCCTGGCGGCAACGCCATCCTCGCCTATACGGCCAAATCCATCGTCGGGCTCATCGATTGGGACCTGTCCGCGCAAGCCGCCATCGAGCTGCCCAACGTCATCGCGCGGAACGGCACGGTGCGACTGGAGGCCAAGGACTTGCCGGACGAGGACACGGACGAGGTCCAGCGCGCCGGTCCGGCCGAGGAATTCGGTTTGGATTCGGATATCATCGAGGGTCTGGAAGCGATGGGCCACGAGGTGGTGCGCTCGCGCGGAGAGATCAGCGGCCTGCACATCATCCGGGTTCTGCCGGACGGCACGCTACAGGGCGGCGCCGATCCTCGCCGCGAGGGCGTGGCCATCGCCGTGGACCTGGACTCCGTTGACACGGATTAGGCGTCGCAGATTGGGTGCCGCAGATCAGGCGTCGCCGCCTGCATCCCCATGCATGGTGAAGCCGTCATTCTCGTTCGCCCGGGGGATGGCCTCGCGCGGCAGATGGCCGTCCGACTCGATGACGGTGATCGTGCCGTTCGGCTCGAACGTCATCGCGCCGACATCGCCTATGTCGTCCAGTCCGGCCATGCGGACGGCGCCCATGATTTCGTCTTCGTTGATGCGCGCGCGCGCCATGGCGCGTTTATCCATGACGCCGTTACTGATGACCAGCACCGGCTCTTCCTTGATCCATTTGGAAAAACGCGGAAAACGGAAGGTTAGCGCGGTCAGGATCCATTGAAGCCCGACCATGGCCGCCATGCCGAGCAGGGAGGCGGGCAGGTCGTGCGGCGTCAGGATCGCGCTGGCCGCCAAGCTGCCCATGGCGACGTTCAGGATCCAGTCGAAGCTGTTCATCCGCGCCACCGTGCGCTTGCCGGATATCCGCATGAGCGCGATCACGAACAGATAGGTGGCGGTCGTGGCGATCAGCACGCGCGGCAGCAAAGGGAGATCGGTCAACCAGTCCATCATTGACCGTATCCCTGCCTGCGCGCTTCGTTCCGACAAAATGCCGCAGGCAGGCGTCAGTCTGCAGCGCGCGCCAGCCCCAGAATGAAAGTCGTGCCGTCCGGCCCGGTCTCCAGCAGTTCCAGCGATCCGCCCATTCCTTCGGCCAGTTCCTTGGAAATCGACAGGCCGAGCCCGGTGCTGCCTTCGCTGGTGCCGCGGGTGAACGGCAGGAACAACCGGTCCTCGACCGATTCCGGCAGGCCGGGACCGTTGTCGGAAATGCGGGTGATGACCGTATCCGCGACCAGGTCGGCGGACACATCGATGGCGGGTTTGTCCCGTCCGCTCATGGCTTGCGCGGCATTGCGCAGCAGATTGCTCAGGATGCGGTGCAGCTGCTCCGGGTCGGCCGTCACGCGCACATCGCGCCCGATCCGGTTGGCGATCCAGACTCTGGGAAAGGCGGTGCGCATATCCATCTGCACGTCGGCGACGATGCGGCCCAACTGGACGGTCTCGAAGACCGGCTCCGGCTCGCGGGCGCTGGAATATTCCAGCACCTCGTCCGTCAGCCCGACGCCGCGTTCGACCGTGCGGGCCAGACGTTCACCCATCTCCGCCAGCGCCGGATCGGGATTGGCGGACAGGCGGTCGGCCATCAGCAGGGCGGTGGACAGCACGTTGCGCAGATCGTGGTTGATCTTGGTCACCGACAGGCCGAGCGAGGCGAGCCGTTCGCGCTGGCGGAAGGCAGACCGCAGCGACTGCTTCATGGCGTGGAATTCGCGCTGCAACTGGCCGATCTCGTCGCGCCGCTCGGATGCTGGTGCAAAGCGCCGCCGCCGCTCCGGCGCTTCGCGGAAAGCGGTCATGTCGTCGGCGAGTTTCTGGACGGGCCGCACGATCAGGCGCAGCATGGACAGATAGATCAACGCGCCGACGAACGCCGCGATCAGGATGCTCAGCAGCAATATCCGTCCGGCATAGGCGCGCAGTTCCGCCCCGATCGCCGCGCAGGGCACCAGCAATTCCAGCCGATCCTGCCCGGCGATGGGCGAGGGAGCGATCAGCCGTAGGTACCCATCGCCGCGGGCGAAGAAATCCATGCCGGTGGCGACGAAGTCGGGGAAACGCGTATCCGTGCGCAGATCCTCGACCGCGACGATGTCGGCCAGGGGCGGCTCGCCCAGGATCAGGAAGGTCTGTCCGTCCTGGAAGGCGGCAAGCAGCCGCGCATCGGTTTGCTTCATGAATTGGCGGGCCAGCATGTCGGAAGCTTCGCGCGAATGCTGCCCGGCCTGCTCGCTCATCAGCGCTTCGGCGACCAGCCCGGCCGACTTGGCGCGCATTTCCAGCCCCTCCTGGCGGAAATAGGCGATGGACGGCAGGAACAGCAGCATTTCCGCCGCCAGCACGAAGCCGACGGTCAGCAGCAGCAATCGGGCCGACAGGGATCGGGACAGGAAGCGGTGCACTCGCGACCGATGAAAGAAAAAGGCGCGTCCGGCAAGACGCGCCCCAAAAATCGTGATGTGCGACCGATCCTAGCGCAAGCGCTTGCGCGACGTGGGAGCCGGTCCGATGCTGATCATCTTGCCGGAACTGTTGCGGCGGCGCGACGGCTGGTAGGCGACCATGGAATGCGCCGTGCAATAGGGTTCGTCCGGATCGGTCTTGCGGCCGCAGAAACGGAATTCGTTCCCGCCCGGATCGCCGATCGGCCATTTGCACATGTGATCGGTCAGGGTCAGGATGGTGGCGTAGTTGCCGTCCTTCAGGGGCTTGGCATCGAGCGGCGCCTGCGTCGGCACGGGCAATTGCGCCGGAACGGCCTTGGGCTTGGCCGCGGCCGCCGGCTTGGCTTTCGCGGCGGGTTTGGGTTTGGCCGCCATGCGCGCCGCCTTGTCCTTGGCGGCCGGCTTGGGACGGCTGGGCTTGGCGCGTCCGGACAGGCCGAGGCGGTGGACCTTGCCGATCACCGCATTGCGTGTCACCCCGCCGAGTTGCTTGGCGATCTGGGAGGCGGACAGGCCGTCCGCCCAGAGTTTGCTTAAGGTTGCGACGCGGTCTTCGGTCCAAGCCATGGACGATCTCCTATCGGCGGGCGCGGACCGGGAGCCCGCACACCATATATTGTTTTCCCTGACGAAAATCTTGTAGCAAGCGAGCGGCGAGCCACAAAATATGGGTGGCTGCCTATCCACAGCAATCAAGATATTGTGGCATCTTCATCCACAGGCCGTCGCCTGATTGAATCCGCGAGAGTCCCCGAAGTTCCATAGCGCTTTCAGGCGGGATGCGGTGTTGCACAGTCCTCCGGCGCGGGACTATGGCGGGACCATGTCCCACATCCCGAAATCAACCCTCGTCGCGCAGGCTCCCGAAATGGCCGCGCGCTCTCCCGAAATACGGTCTCTGGGCCCCGTCAACTGGATGGGCCTGGCGACGCTCTATAAGAAGGAGGTCAAGCGCTTCATGCGGGTCGCGCCGCAGACCCTGCTCGCGCCGATCATCTCCAACCTGCTCTACATGACGGTCTTCGTGCTCGCCTTCGCCGCGCTCCGGCCCGACCCGTCGGCGTTCATGGCGTTTCTCGCGCCCGGTCTCGTCATGCTGGGCATTCTGAACAATGCGGCCGCGAACAGCAGTTCCTCGATCATGACCGGAAAGATGATGGGATCGATCACCGACGTGCTGATGCCGCCTTTGTCGCACACGGAACTGGCGCTGGGCTGGATCGGCGGGGCAGCCACGCGCGGCGTGCTCGTCGCCATCGTCACGGCCATCGCCCTGTCGTTCTTCACGCCCCTCATCCCGATGCATCTTTGGGCGGTGCTTTATTTCGGGCTTTCCGCCTCGGTCATGATGGCGATGATCGGCGTGCTGTCGGGCATCTGGGCGGAGAAGTTCGACCAACTCGCCGTGGTCAACCAGTTCATCATCCTGCCGCTCTCCTTCCTGTCGGGCACCTTCTACCGCATCGACGTCCTGCCGCCGATCTTCCAGACGCTGATCCAGGGCAACCCGCTCTTCTACCTGATCGACGGCTTCCGCTACGGATTCACGGGCGAAACCGACGCCAATCTCCTGTTCGGGGTTGTATTCATCGCCGCCTTGAATATCGCTCTCTTCCTGGCCGTCTGGTTGGTGCTGCGCGCAGGCTGGCGGATCAAAAGCTAAGGCCCCCCGGAATGCGGGGAATGGAGTGAACCATGGCCGAGGGAAACCACCTCTTTGACTGTTACAATCCGCCGAACATCGTGTTCGAACGCGGGGAAGGCGCCTATCTCTGGACGGACCAGGGCGAGCGCTATCTCGACTTCATCGCCGGCATCGCGGTCAATTCGCTCGGCCACGCGCCTGCCGACGTGGCCGAGGCCGTCACCGCGCAGATGGGCAAGGTCTGGCATCTGTCCAACATGTTCAAGGTGCCGGGCCAGATCGAACTGTCGCGCCGTTATTGCGACGACTTGCCTTGGGCCGACAAGGTGTTCTTCCAGAACTCCGGCACGGAATCCCTCGAACTCGCCATGAAGACGGCGCGTCGCTATCAGTACGGCGAAGGGCGCCCGGAGAAGTACGACATCATCGGTTTCGGCGGTGCCTTTCACGGACGCACCTTCGCCGCCGTCAATGCGGCCGGGAATCCGAAATATCTGGAAGGCTTCGGGCCGAGGCTGCCTGGCTTCGTCAATCTGCCCTTCGGCGATCATGATGCGTTGAAGGATGCGGTCGGCGAGACGACGGCCGCCGTCTTGGTCGAGCCGGTCCAGGGCGAAGGCGGCGTGCGGGCGCTTCCGCCCGAATGCCTGCGGGGGCTGCGGGAGCTGTGCGATGAACACGGCGCCCTGCTGATCTATGACGAAGTGCAGTGCGGTGCGGCCCGGACCGGCCGGCTCTGGGCGCATCAGTGGGTCGACGGCGGCCATCCCGACATCATGGCGGTCGCCAAGGGCGTCGGCGGGGGCTTCCCGCTCGGCGCGGTCATCGCCAGCGCCGAGGCCGCCAAGCACATGGTGCCCGGCACGCACGGCACGACCTATGGCGGCAATCCGCTGGCCATGGCGGCGGGCATCGCCGTGCATGAGCGCATCAGCGACCCGGCCTTCCTCGAAAACGTCCGCGACGTCTCCAACGCCTTCCGCCAATCGCTCGAAGGCCTGAGAGACGAATTCCCCGACCTGATCGCCGAAGTGCGCGGCAAGGGCCTGCTGATCGGCCTGAAAATGGCCGTCGAAGGCGATCACCTCAAGGCCAAGACGCGCCTGCTCGACCACAAGATGATGGTCGGAACCGCCGGCGACAACGTGCTGCGCATGGCCCCACCCTTGATCATCGGCGAAACCGAAGTGCGAGAAGCGATGGAGACGCTCCGCACCGTGCTGTCGGAGATGCGTCCCCACCTCTAACCTGGCCCCACAGGTTTGCGTCCCGCGTGCGGATCTAAGATTGCCACCGGCAATCGTCGCAAACCTTGTTCCGCAGGAACACGCGTCCCAAAGGACGCGAAGGGAACGCCGCCCCGCAAGCCCGGACGGCGCCCTGTCGGCCTGCCTCTCCTCATCCCGGGCTCGACCCGGGATCCATCTCCCAACGGTTCCGCCCAGCCCAGCCGTCCCGTGATGGACCCCACGGGACCGCGCCATCGTGCCCCTGCCCGGGGGTGAAACTATGAAGGTAGCTAAGGCAAGACCAGGAAGGCCTCGCACGGGTTTCGGGCATGTCTGTTTCGGACTCCTTTAGAATGCATTCCTTGTCCATCTGGAACGTCCGGCCCTTTCAGTCGCTTGCAAAAACGCAAACCGATCCTCGTTCGGATCACGGCGCTGACGACCGGTGCGCCGGCCGGACGCGCGGGCTTCGCCCTTGCGTGAAACGGTAACCTCTCTTTCGGTGCCTCGCGGGACCGAAGCCCGCGCCTCGTGCCACTGCCCAACGGAGCCAAGGCACAGACTGCACTCTCCGCCGGATCAGGACATCCGGTTATACGAAGAAGCGCGCGCGAAGATCAACGTTCCCTCACCCGACCGTGCCAGCCGGACCAGAACGCAGAACGTGGGACCTCTTACGGACACGAACCGGCTTTACGCCCCATCGGGTGCGGGCTAGGTCCGGAGCCATGCCGACCGGACCCGCTTCATGACTTCCGCGCCCGACACGTTGGACCTCGCACGAGGGGCGGTCGCGATCGAGCGCGACGGGCTGGACGCGCTGGTCGGTGCGCTGACGCCCGGCACGCCGCTGGGCGAGGCGGTTCTGGCGACGGTCGCGGCGATCCGCACCGCGCCGGGCCGGGTCGTCGTGTCGGGCATGGGCAAGTCCGGCCATGTCGCGCGCAAGATCGCCGCGACCTTGGCCAGCACGGGCACGCGCGCCAGCTTCGTCCATCCGGCCGAAGCCAGTCACGGCGATCTGGGCATGATCGACCGCGACGATCTGGTGCTGGCCCTGTCCAATTCGGGCGAGACGCGCGAGCTCTCCGACATGGTCAACTATTGCGCCCGCTTCGACATCCCGCTGGTCGCGATGACCTCGGTCGCGGGCAGCACTCTGGGGCGCGCGGCCGATCATTTGCTGCTGCTGCCCAATGCGGCCGAGGCCTGCGCGGTCACGCGCGCGCCGACGACCTCGACGACGCTGATGATGGCGCTGGGCGACGCGCTGGCCGTGGCGCTGCTGCGCGGACGCGGCTTCGGGCCGGACGATTTCCGCACCTACCATCCGGGCGGCAAGCTGGGCGCGGCGTTCCGGCGGGTCGGGGACGTGATGCGCGACGGGCCGATGCCGCTGACCGGCCCGGACACGCCGATCGACGATCTGGTCGCCCTCATCACGCAAGGCGGGGCGGGCACGGCCGGGATCGTGGAGGACGGACGCTTGGTGGGCGTGGTCACGGACGGCGATCTGCGCCGCAATTTCGGCCGCGACATGACGGACTTGCGCGCGTCCGACATCATGACGCCGGGGCCGGTGACGGTGGAGCCCGACACGCTGGCCGCCGACGCGCTCGGCCTGCTCAACCGCAAGCAGATCCAGGCACTATTCGTGGTGCGGGACGGCGCGCCGGTCGGGTTGCTGCACGTCCACGACTTCCTCGGAGAGGGGGTCGTCTAGGGCCTGATGTTCCACTCCGTCACGCGCCAGTGATCCGGAGTCTCGTCGATGATGCCGTAAGCGCCGGTCTTGAGCTTGCGTTCCGCCCCGTCATGGCGGGCGACGTCGAGCGCGAAGCGGGCGATGCCGTTGCTGGTCACGATCAGCGTCCGGCCGACGGATTGGGCGAGCAGATCGGCCCAGTCGGTGCGGATCGTTTCCGGATCGACCAGCCAGTCGCGCGGCGGCACGGCGTTCTCGTCCCAGCGGGCGATGGCGTCCGCGCCGAGACGGGCGATCACGGCGGCTTCCGGCTGGCCCTCGTCCGGGCCGTAGTCGATTTCCAGCAACCGGTCGTCGAAGAGGATGTCAGGCCCGGTCATTTCCGCCGCGATGAGTTGCGCGGTCTGGCGGGTCCGCCGCAAAGGCGAGCTGACGATGCGGTCGAACGCCGTGCCGGTGAAATGCGCGGCCAGCGCGGCGGCCTGTGTCCGGCCCGAAGAGGATAGCGGCAGATCCGTGCCGCGCCCGACGCGGCGCACGGTCTCGCCCGGATCGAATGTGTTGCCGTGTCGGACGATGACGATCTGCCTCATCGGCTTAGCTCCGCCAGCCTGGCTTCGGCGCGGGCCAGGTCTTCGGGCGTGTCGATCCCGGCCTGGCTCATCGGATGGGCCGCGACGCGCGCGCAGGTGATGCTCAGACCCGCTTCCAGCGCGCGCAGCTGCTCCAGCCCCTCGATCCGTTCATAGGGCGAGGGCGGCAGGGCGACAAAGTCTGCGAGCGCTGCGCGGCGATAAGCGTAGAGGCCGACATGCTGCAGCACGGGCGACATGTCGGTTTCGGACCGGGCTTTCTTGCGGATGGCCGGAATGACCGCCTTGGAGAACCAGAGGGCGCGCCCGTCCGTTCCGACGATCGCCGTCGTGCCGGAAAACGGCGTGGTGCGCTTGGCCACGCGCAGTTCGTCCAACGCGGTCCAGGACAGCGGGACGACGGGCGTGGCGATGTCGGCGTCCGGGTCGGCGGCCAGCGCGTCGAGGCAAGCTCGGACGTAGTCCGGCGGAGTGAACGGCGCATCGCCTTGCAAATTGACGACGATGTCCGCGTCCGGCGCGAACAGGTCGGCCGCCGCCTTCGCCCGGTCCGATCCGCTCGGCAGGTCCGGGTCGGTCATGATGACGGGCAGGCCCTCGGCGTCGCAGAACTCCGCGATGCGAACGTCGTCCGTCGCCACGACATAGTCGCCGATCTGCGCGGCGACGGACGCCGTGCGCGCCAACATCGCCACCCCGCCGATCTCGGCCAGCGGCTTGCCGGGAAAGCGGGTGGAGGCGTAACGCGCAGGGATCACGATGAGGGCGGTCATGAGGCGGCGTATACAGGCGCATTGAGCGCACGGAACCGGGATTCGTAGCCGGGCAGATGCAGCACGTCCACGCCGTGATTGCGCAGGAAGGCGAGGCCGGTCTGGCGGGTGAAGGTCTCGTCTTCGGCCACGGCGTAGATGAGGCGGCGAAGGCCGGATGCGACCAGGCGTTCCGCGCAGCCGGTCGGCTTGGAGGCGCGGGTCAGGCAGGGTTCCAGCGTGCAGATGACGGTATGAGCAGAGCCGTCTAGCTTGGATAGCAGCGCTTCCTCGGCATGGTCCGTGGGCCCGGTTTCGCGGCTATAGCCGGTCGCGAGGACAGACAGGTCCTCGCTGCAGGCCACGGCCCCGACGGCGAAGGCGGTGGCGCTGGGCGGGCATTGGGCGGACAGGTCGAACGCCCGCCCCATGAGGGGCCGGGCGCGCGACAATAGCAGATCGATATGGTGAACGGTCGTGTCGCCGAGCCGTTCGGTGCTGGCGATATGGAGCGGGGCGAGAAACGCGTCGAGATCGCCGAACAGGCGCGCGTGCCCAGCATCGCCGAATGCGCGCGGGCTGACCGCGAGGCGTAATCGGCGCGCGCGGGGCAGGGCGAGGCGGAGCATTTGCGCGCCGCCTTCGATCAATATGTCGGACAGACCGCGCGCGGTCGCGATCCCTAGAACGGCCTCGATCGGGTCGCCCATGAAATGTTCGACCGTGGCTTTCGCACGATCGGGGGGCGCGTGGGTCGGACTCGCGCTCAGCACGATCGTTTCTGCGGTCCCGGTGCGAAAGAAGGCGCGGTCATGCGGTATGTCGCCGGACCGGGTGATGACGACCTTGATTGGGTCGGGCGCGCGCCCTGCCGCGGCTCGCGCGGCAATGTGCGCCGCTCCGCGCGTGGCCAGCGAAGGATCGTCCCGGCGCAGCGTCTCCGCCCCGATCACGATCATGTCCATGCGGGCGCGCAAGGCCAGCACGGCATCGAGGTCTTCGGGCGAAGACAGCACGGCGCGCTGGGGCGACGTATCGTCGAGATAGCCGTCTGCGGAGACGGCGCAGGAGAGATGGAGCGTGGGCACGGTCGGACTAGTAGCACCTACCGACGCGTTGTCCCCGGCATTTATTGCCGGGGACGAAAATGGGAGTGGACGATCTAAAGAACGCTCTTCGCCGGGACCCAGTCCAGCCTTTGCGCTTCGGCGACGGCTTCGAGGGTCAGCCGGCCCTCGCAGACGTTCAGCCCGGCAAGCAGATGCGGATCCTCGCGCATCGCATCCTTCCAGCCCAGCCGGGCGATGCGCTTGGCATGATGGATGGTCGCGGCGTTGAGCGCGTAGGTCGAGGTGCGCGGCACGGCGCCGGGCATGTTGGCGACGCAGTAATGCACGATGCCGTCCACGACGAAGATCGGGTCGGCATGGGTGGTCGGACGGGACGTTTCGAAACAACCGCCCTGGTCGATGGCGACGTCGACCAGCACGGCGCCCTCCTTCATCCCGCCGAGCATGTCGCGCGTGACCAGCTTGGGAGCGGCAGCGCCGGGGATCAGCACGGCGCCGATGACCATGTCGGCTTCGGCCAAGCGGGCTTCCAGCACGGCCGGGGTGGAGCGTTCGATGTTGGCGCGTACGCCGAATTCGTAGGAGAGTTTCTCCATGACCGTGTTGGAGCGTTCGAGGATGGTCACGTCGGCTTGTATCCCGACCGCCATCAGCGCGGCATTGTAGCCCACATCGCCGCCGCCGATCACCAGAACCTTGCCGCTGTTCACGCCCGGCACGCCGCCCAGCAACACGCCGCGTCCGCCGTTTTCCTTCTGCAGCGCGTTCGCGCCGGCCTGGATCGACAGCCGCCCGGCGACCTGGCTCATCGGCTTGAGCAGAGGCAAGCCGCCCCGGTCGGATGTGACGGTTTCGTAGGCGATGGCGACCGCGCCGCTCTCGATCAGTTCGCGCGTCTGATCGGGATCGGGGGCGAGGTGGAGATAGGTGTAGAGAATCTGGCCGGGGCGCAGCATGGCGCGCTCCACCGCCTGCGGCTCCTTGACCTTGACGATCATCTCGCAGCCTTCGAACACGCTGGCGGCATCGGGTTTGATGGCCGCCCCGGCGGCTTCGTATTCGGCGTCGTCCGATCCGATGCCGGACCCGGCCTGGGTTTCGACCCAGACGTCGTGGCCGTCGGCGACCAGCTCGGCCACTGACTCCGGCGTCAGGCCGACGCGGTATTCGTGGTTCTTGATTTCCTTGGGGACACCGATGCGCATGGGGGTTCTCCGGCGAAGAGCGAATGGATTGGGCGCCTCATAGATAGCTCGTTCCTCGAAAAGTCACGAATTTTGCTTTTCCGCATCCGGTCTTGCGCGTTAATGTCCGACGATATCGTTCAGCAACGGGATGTTTTCGATGATCGAAGCGACGGACCGCAAGATCCTCCGGGAATTGCAGCAGGACAGCCGCCGATCCGCCGCGACCATCGGCGAGCTCGTCGGCCTGTCGGCTTCGGCCTGCCACCGCCGCATCCGATTGCTCGAGGAGCGCGGCCTGATCGAGGGCTATGGCGCGCGGTTGAACGCCGACGCGCTCGGCTACGCGATGAGCTTTTTCGTCGAAGTCACGCTGGAAGGGCAGAGCGAGACCGTGCTGGGCGATTTCGAACGGGCGGCCCTGGCCCGCGACGAGGTGCTGGAATGCCACCTGACGACCGGGCCGGCGGATTATGTGCTGCGCGTCGCGGCGCGTGACACGGAAGACTATGAGCGCATACACCGCCGCGTCATTTCCGGCTTGCCGCACGTCATCCGCATCCAGAGCAGCTTGGTCATGAAGACGGTCAAGCGCTGGCGCGGCTATCCGGTTTGAAATATTCCATGCCTCGACCGTAAAGACCGGGCCGGGTAGGGGCGCGGCATGAGCCGATGGGTCGATTACTGGCGCGCCGTGTCCGGGCGCATCACATGGGACCGCAGCCTGCTGCGCGGCGCGTGGACCGTGCCGTGGCTGCACTGGCGCGGGCGACGCGGCCGTCCGGCCCAGCGCGGCACGATCGCCTACTGGCCGCAACCGGGCGCGCCCTGGTACACCATGCCGCTGGCCCTGTGCAGCACATCGTTGCGCGAAACGCGGGACTTGCGCGCGGCGGATGCGGTGATGATCTTCGACGACCGGACCGAAACGACGGTCGCCCTGCCGGATACGGATGCACGCCTTCTGAACGCCCGCGCGACCGATATTTCCAAAAGCCATGTCGGCGATGTGTTCGAAACCGTGTTCGGTTATCCGGTGACGGTCGATCCGGTGCGGCATGCGGGGGTCATGGTCGAGAAATCCGAGGAGAACGGCGTGCATGACGGGCGCATCGTCCAGGGGCCGCTGACGGCACCGCGGCCCGGTTGCCTCTATCAGCGCTTGGCCGACAGCACGGTGCGCGACGGCGTGACAGAAGATCTGCGCTGTATTTGCGTCGGCGGCCGGCTCGTCCTGGTGTTCCGCAAGGAGAAGGCGGCGGCCGCGCGTTTCGGCACAGCCTATCTCGGAACCACAGTGCGCGAGGCGCAGGATTGTTTCAGTACCGAAGAGCTGTCCAAGATCGCGCGTTTCTGCGACGGGATCGGTTTGGATTTCGGCTCCGTCGATGTGGTGCGCGATTATCCTGATGCAGGGCGGCCCTACATCGTGGACGTGAACAAGACCTGCATGCCGGTCCTGTCCATGCCGGTCGGCGCGCTGGAACCGGCCTTGCGCCGGATCGGGACGGCGCTGGAAGCGCTGGTCCTGTCGCCCCGCTAGCTTTCAGGCCCTAGTCTTCCGGGCCTAGTCTTCCGGCCCTAGTTTTCCGGCCAAGGCCGCATCGTCAGGCGATGGCCGCCCAGCTGCACGGCGTTGGCCTCATGGCAGGACAGATAGAGCAGCTGCAGCGGATCGGACCCGCTGGTGACGTAATGCATGACGTCGAACATGCGCGCCCGCCGCTGGTCGTCGGCATAGACGAGCGCATCGTCCAGGATGACGGGTGAGGGTTGTCCCTGGCGGCCCAGCATCCGGGCATAGGCAAAGCGGGTCAGGATCGCGATCTGCTCGCGTGTGCCGCCGGACAGCTGCTCCAGATCGTCCTGACGCCCGTCGCGGATCAGTCCCTGGGCCCCCAGCGTTTCGTCCAGCGAGACGTCAGCCCCGTCGATCACCATGCGCAATAGCGGCTGCAGCTCCTGCCGGACAGGGTCGGTGTAGCGTTCCTGCAGCGTTGCCTGGGACTCGCGCAGCGTGTCGCGCAACAGGCTCAGGGCGTCGGCCCTGCGGCGATGACGCTCCAAATCCTCGTGCAGGCGGGCGGCGCGGGCCTCCAATCGTGCGACTTCGGCGTCCGGATCGCGCTGTTCGAAACTTTCGCGTCTCCGGGCCGACAGTTCGGCTTCCTCCATGCGCAGCTGCGACAGGGTTTCGGTGCGTGTCCGCGCAATGTCGCCGAGACGCTTGATGCGCGCTTCGATCAGGGCCGGGTCGGTCGGTGCCTGCGCTTCGGCCTGCGAGAGGGCGGCTTCGGCGGTGTCGATCTGCGAGGCCAGGGTCGCCGCCTGCGCCGCCAGCGTTCCGTAAGCCGCGCCGCGCCGGTCGGACGCCGCTGTCAGGGGCGCCGCCGCGAGTGCACGTCGCCGGGCCGACAGGCGCTCGCCGGTTCTGGCCAGCTCCAGGTCGATTTCGGTCAGCTGGGACCGCGCCGCGTTGCGCTCGCCCCGGGTTTGCGACAGGCGGTCTCGCAAGGCGTCGGCGTCGATCGGGGTCTCGTCGCGCGGTTCGTCCTCGAGCTGGATCCGGAGCCGCTCAATATCGGCGTGCAATCGTTCCCGTGCGTCCAGCAAGGCGTCGCGGCCATCGGGCGCGATCAGCGTGATCTGGCGGTCGATCACGGCGATATTGTCGGACAGCGCCTTCCGGTCCCGCAGGATGCGCAGGGCCTCCTCCTGCGACTCGACGCTGTATTCGTCCTGAATGTCGGACAATGCTGTTTCGGCTTCGTCTCTCTGGCGGCGCAGCGTCTCCGCCTCCGGCGCATCGAGCCGGATCGTGCCGACACCGTCGATCGTCAAAGTGCGCGATGCATCCAGTCTGACCTGTCCGGTTCCGACGGGGTGGCCGTCCAATCGCGCCTTGTGGCCCGACTCCAAGGTCAGGAGCAGCACCGCATCCATGCCCGCCAGAGCGACATCGGCCTGTTGCACGTCGCGCGATCGCCGGTCCATTTCATCGACGACGTCACGGGTGACGGACGGCAAAACATCGCGTTCGGCGACCAGGCCGGCCCGTCGGTCCAGTTCGCCGTCCAACGCCTCCAGATTGGCGGTGATAGCTTGCAAGGCGGCGTTTCGGTCGGCCAGACGGCCGCGCGCGGCCCGGCGGGAGTCCAGCGCGGCCAAGGTGTCGCGGTCGCGCTCGTAACCAATCAGCGTTTCGTCAAGCTGATCCAGCGTGCGCGCCACACCAGCGCGGCGCTCCGCAAGACCGGCGCGTTGCACTTCGAGCGCGGCGATCTCCGCCTGTGCTTCGTCCAGGGCCTGGACGGCGCTCATATGCGCCGCGAGCTTCTCGGCGGCGCGCTCGCGCTCGGCTTCAAGACGGGCGAGCTTTTCTCGCTTACGGTCCAGCTCGCTGCGGGCGACCTTGGCGCGGTCGAGCGCCGCTTGCGCCTCGGCCAGCTCATCCGCCTCGGCTTCGGGGTCGCCTTGGGCCCGGGTCGCGGCGATGCGCTCGCGCACGCGCGACAGGTCTAGGCTCATCCGGTGCGTGGCGGCTTTGGCGGTGCGGGCCGCCTCCAGAGCGGCTTCGGTGGCGGCCAGAGCGTCTTCGGCCAAGGCCAGCGGCCCGCCGGTCCTGACCCGGCCCGTCGGGGTCAATAATTCGCCGAGATCCGTTTCCGTCCGGTCCAAATAGGCACGAGCGCGTTCACCGCCGACTAGGGTGGACAATTCGGTTTCCAACTTCGAGGCAACCTGGCCGTCATCTTCGGCGCGCGCCATGCTGTCGCCTTGGCGGACCCAGAGCAGTCCGGAGGGACCGCGCGCGCGCGCAGGACCCAGACCGAGCATGTCCGCGAGCTTTTCCTCGGCTTCGCGCTTGGTCGCGATCACGGCGCCCGTCTCGCGGTCGGCCAGCTGCGCGTCGCGGCTTTTGACGAAGCTTTTCTTCAATCGGTAGGCGCGGCCCGCATGGGTGAAATCGACCTCGCCGACCGGTGTGCCGCCGTCGCGTTGCAGCCGCTTGGCATCGCCCCGCCAGCTCGTATGCGGCAGGAACAGAACGGTCTCCAGAGCTGTGAGCAGGCTCGACTTGCCGCGCTCATTATGCTCGGCCACCACGTTCAGGCCCGGCTGCAGCCCGCTCACGGCGATGCCGTCCGCTCCGAACGGGCCGACATGGCGGAAGCGGAACGCATCGAGCTTCACGACGACGCCTCATCGATCGCGGCGAAGGAAAAGAGCAGCCGCAGCGCTTCGGAGGCGGTCTCCCGGTCGGCCTGGCTGAGTGCCCCGTCCTCGCGGCGTGCCTTCAGCGTTTCGGCCGCGCGCCGGACGGAGCCTTGCGCATCCAGGGCGTCCATGTCCTCGGCCACGACCTTCAGGGCAACCGACGATCCACCGCGCAAATCGATATGGGCGCAGCGATCGGTCAGCGTGTCGATGAACCACTCGAACTCGCTCCACTCCTGAAGGGTGGTTTCGCCCGAAACACGGATCTCGGCCAGCGTATGACGTGCGGCGCGGCCTTCGCCGACGATGTGGCCGATTCTCTGCACCGCCTCGTCGAGCCCGTCCACGCGCAATGCGGCTTCGATGACGGGCCAGTCATAGGCGGCGGTCGGCAAATCGGTGATGACGGGTTCGGCGCCGGCGGCTTCGATCTCCACCAGCAGCACCTGGCCCCGTCGTCCAGGCTTGAAGCGGTCCGGCTCCGGCGTACCGGGATAATGGGTGCGCGCATTGACGGCCGTGCGGGCATGCCAGTCGCCCAAGGCGAGATAATCGAGCCGGGCGCGCGCTGCCCGGTCGGGCGGGATGACGGCGTCGCTGTCACCGTCGTCGCGCCCGTCCAGCTTCGTGCCGAAGGTGCGGATCGAACCATGCGCCACGCCGATGCGAATGTCGCCCTCCGGGGTCGGGGCCGTGTCCATCCACGCCGTCAGATCGCGGCCATGATGCAGGCGTTGCCAGGGCGCGGGCAGCAGCCAGGCGTTTTCGGTCATCTCGACTGGCTCCGCCGTTCGCAGCAGCTGGACATTGTCCGGTGCAGCGTCCGAGATACGGTCCCAGAGCCCCTCCGCCCCGTCGGGATCGTGATTGCCGGGCAGGAGCCACCACGTCACGTCGGCGGATTCCCCCATGATCTCCAAGGGCTGGCGCAGGACGGAATCGTTCGGGTTGGCATTGTCCCAAGCGTCTCCGGCGACGATCACGTGCGCCGCGCCGTGAGACCGGGCGGCGTGCGCGATGCGTGCGACCGCTTCTTGCCGCTCGGCCGTCAGGCGGCCTGACAGGCGGTCTTCGAACCGGCCGAAGCGCTTGCCCAATTGCCAATCGGCGGTATGGATGAAACGGATGGCCACTAACCTATGTTATCAAACTGATTCTTTTCGGTTCTTGACCATTTGTCGCATGTGGGAACCTGGCCTGAGAACTGGACAGACTTAGGCGTTTGTAATATGTGAGGACAACCTTTCCAAAGTCGAATGACCAGGAAAGGTCTGACCCTCATGCCGATCATGGCGCGGGTCGCACGAAAGCGCAACGCGTGAACGTAACGAAACGATCTCTCGACGGAACAGTCACAACCGGTGATGTCGTCACTCTGCAGGACCGGATCGACCTCATGACGGTCGAATCCGCGCGGCTCGAAACATTCGGCGTCGTGCTGGACTGCATCTGGTTCGATACGGAAGATTGCCTGCGTTACGGCCGTCATCCGGTCAACACGATCGATGTCTTTCCCCGCCCTGCGCCCGAACGCGACATCGTCAAAGGCATGGAAGTCCGGTTGCGCTCCCGCGGTCCTGTCATGACGGTGCGCAACCTGCGGGCCAAAGATGGGTTGGAGATGGCCGATTGCGTCTGGAACGGGCCGATGGGTCGGGAACGCCGCCGCCTCTTCCCGGTCGAAACCCTCGTCCTGACCATGATGGAACGCTTCGAAGGCCTCGGCGGCGAATTCGTCTAAGGCCTTCACTTCACGGCTGGCCCGAGCAGGGCGTCGTCTCTCCCGACTCGCAACTCTTACCTCCCCTTCGTGGGTGACGGGGCAAAGCCTGCCTTTGGCATGCGGATTCGAAGCGATTGCACGGTTTCGTCCGGCGTGCGACCGAGATAGGATTAGACTCCGTAACATTTGCACGACGAGACATATTTCATGAAGACGATCGGTCATTTCATTGACGGCAAACGCGTGGACGGGCGCTCCGGGCGGTTCAAGGACATCTACGATCCCAATACGGGCGCCGTACAAGCGCGTGTCGCCATGGCGACCCCGGCCGAGCTGGATGCCGCCGTCGCGTCTGCCGCCGCGGCGCAAATGGCCTGGGCCAACACCAACCCGCAACGCCGCTCGCGCGTGCTGTTCGCCTACAAGGCGCTGGTCGATCAGCATATGGACGAACTGGCCGACCTGCTCAGCCGCGAACACGGCAAGGTGCTGGCCGACAGCCGCGGCGACGTGATCCGCGGCCTGGACGTGATCGAATTCGCTTGCGGCGTGCCGCACGCCCAGAAAGGCGAGCACACTTACGGGGCGGGCCCGGAGATCGACGTCTATTCCATGCGCAAGCCGCTAGGCGTGGTGGCTGGGATCACCCCGTTCAACTTTCCGGCCATGATCCCGATGTGGATGTTCGGCATGGCGATCGCGGCGGGCAATGCGGTGATTCTCAAACCGTCGGAAAAAGACCCGTCCGTGCCGATGCGCCTGTGTGAACTGTTCGTGGAAGCCGGCGGCCCGGCCGGGCTGTTGCAATGCGTCAATGGCGACAAGGAGATCGTGGACGCGATCTGCGACCACGAAACGATCAAGGCCGTGTCCTTCGTGGGCAGTTCCGACATCGCGCAATATGTCTATTCCCGAGCCACCGCCAACGGCAAGCGCGCCCAGTGCATGGGCGGAGCGAAGAACCACGGCATCATCATGCCCGATGCCAATATGGACCAGGCCGCCAAGGACATTCTCGGCGCGGCCTATGGCTCGGCGGGAGAGCGATGCATGGCGCTGCCTGTCGTGGTGCCGGTCGGCGAAGGCACGGCGGAGCGCTTCCTCGATGCGCTCCTGCCCAAGATCGACGCCATGACGGTCGGGACTTCGACGGACCCGGACGCCGATTACGGTCCTGTCGTGACCCAGGCCCATAAGGAAAGCATCGAAGCCGACATCGACCGTGCCGTCGAGGAAGGTGCGACGGTCGTACGAGACGGGCGGGGCTTCATCCTGCAGGGACATGAAGACGGATTCTTCGTCGGTCCGACGCTGCTGGACGATGTCACGCCCGACATGCAGACCTATCACGAGGAGATCTTCGGTCCCGTCCTGCAGATCGTGCGAGCCAAGGATTTCGAAGCGGCGCTGCGCCTGCCGTCCGAGCATCAATACGGCAACGGCGTCGCCATCTTCACCGCCAATGGCCGCGTCGCGCGCGAGTTCGCCGACCGGGTCGAAGTCGGCATGGTCGGGATCAACGTGCCGATCCCCGTGCCCGTGTCCTACCACAGCTTCGGCGGCTGGAAACGTTCCGCCTTCGGGTCGGCCAACCAGTACGGCATGGAAGGACTGCGCTTCTATACCAAGGTCAAGACGGTCACCCAGCGCTGGCCGGAAGGCGAAACGGAAGATAGCGCGTTCATCATACCGACATTCTAGAGCGGCTTGACCGCGTCAATCTTGGTTATAAAGTCACAGTTTATCTTGCAGGAGCGTCGTCCATGACCCATTACAGAAACCGCCTTGTCGCTTCATCGGCACTTGGACTTCTCGTTCTCGGTTTCGGGGCGGCTCACGCTCAGGACGTCGTCATCGTCCAGCCCGGTGCACCGGGACAGCCGAGCCAGGTTCTCAACACGCAACAGGCGGCGACGATCGCCAAGAACAGCTATTCGCGCGACGATGTCCGCTTCATGCAGGACATGATCCCGCATCATTCGCAAGCCGTAGAGATGGTCGCGCTGATCGAGGCGCGCAGCAACAATGAGGACGTGGTCGATATTGGCGGGCGGATCGATGCCTCCCAGGCCGACGAGATCGAGTTCATGCGCAATTGGCTGCGGACACGCGGAGAGGCGCTTCCAGGTGCACACGCCCATCACGGCACGCACATGTCGCATGCAGACATGGGCATGGCGACACCGGCCCAGATGGCGGAGCTGGCGACATTGCAAGGCACCGCCTTCGACGAAATGTTCCTGACCCTGATGATCCGCCATCACGAAGGTGCGGTGGACATGGTCGAAGATCTGCTGGGCCAGCCCGGTTCGGCCTATGATCCCGTACTCTACGAATTCGTCAACGACATCACCAACGATCAGACCGCCGAAATCAAGCGCATGAACGGTCTGCTGGAAGATTTGTCGCCCGATCCGCGCGCGGCCCTGTCCGCCGGCTTTGCGGATGCGGGGGAGGCGATCTCCAATCTGGTCAAGGTGGCAAGCCTGCCCAAGCCGCGCGGCTTCTTCGATCCGGCCAATCCGTCCGGCCTGCCGCCCATTATCGAACCCGATGATGAGGAGGAGGAGGCGGAGGGTCCCGCCATGGATCATGCCGGTCACGGCGCGGACCATGACGCGAGGCAAAGGGCCGCCAGCGCAGCCCTCGATCCGGAGCGCGATGACGAGCAGTCCAATGAGGAAACGGAATGGGGCGAACGTTCGCCACAGCTCAGCTTCTCCAATACCGACATGGCCTTTTCCGGTGACCGCCTGGTGGTCGGCAACTATCACGGCTTCAACATCTACGATCTGTCAGACGATGCTGCGCCCAAACTGGTCGGTTCCGTCGTCTGCCCGGGCGGGCAGGGCGACGTGTCCATCGTCGGCGACCTGTTGATCATGAGCGTCGAACAGACGCGCGGCCGCGTCGATTGCGGTCGCGAGGGCGTGTCGGAAGATGTCAGCGAGGCGCGTTTCCGCGGACTGCGCATTTTCGACATCAAGGATCTGGCCCGCGTGCGCCAGGTCGGGCAGGTCCAGACCTGTCGCGGCTCGCACACCCATTCGGTCGTCTCGAACGAAGGCGGCAAGATCGTCGTCTACAATTCCGGCACGGCCTCGATCCGAGACGGCGAGGAACTGGACGGCTGCGTCGGCGCGGTGGCGGGCGACAACCGCACGGCGCTGTTCCGCATCGACGTGATCGAAATCCCCGTCGATGACCCCTCCAAGGCACGCATCGTCGATAGCCCGGCCGTCTTCGCCGACGAAGAAACCGGCAATATCTCCGGCCTGTGGCAGGGCGGCGATCACGGCGAGGACACGCAACGCACCAACCGGACGGATCATTGCCATGACATCACGGTCTTCCCGTCCAAGAAACTCGCGGCCGGGGCATGTTCGGGCAATGGCGTAATCTTCGACATCTCCGATCCCTACAAACCCAAGCGCATCGATGCGGTCGTCGATCAGAAGTTCGCCTATTGGCACTCCGCCACCTTCAACAATGACGGCACCAAGGTGCTGTTCACCGACGAATGGGGCGGCGGCAGCCGTCCGCGCTGCCGTCCGTCCGATCCCAAGGATTGGGGCGCCAACGCGATCTACGACATCGTGGACGGCAAGCTGGAATTCCGCAGCTACTACAAGATCCCCGCGCCGCAGAGCGAAGCGGAGAACTGCGTCGCCCATAACGGCTCCATCGTGCCGATTCCCGGCCGCGATATCTTCGCGCAAGCCTGGTATCAGGGCGGATTGTCGCTGATCGACTTCACAGACAGCTCCAACCCGACCGAGATCGCCTATTTCGACCGCGGCCCCGTCCATGAGGACAAGCTCGTACTTGGCGGCTATTGGTCCACTTACTGGTATGACGGCCGGATCTACGGCACCGAGATCGTGCGCGGTCTGGATGTGTTCGAACTGAAACCCAGCGCGCATGTCAGCGAAGCCGAGATCGAAGCGGCTCTCGCAGCCGACCAGGGCGAGCTGTTCAATCCGCAACAGCAGTTCGAAGTGACCTGGCCTGATGCCGAACCCGCTGTCGCGCTTGCTTTCGTCGATCAGCTGGAGCGGGCCGGAGCCCTGGATGGCAACCGGCTCACCGCGCTGCGCACAGCCGTTGGCCAAGCCGGAGAGGCGATCGACCGTAACGCGCGCAGCGATGCGCTGGCGACACAGCTTGCCGCTCTCGCGTCCGGTCTCGACACGACCGACACGGCGTCGGCCGCTCGCGTCACGGATCTCCGCAATGCACTGACAGCCATGGCCGCGCGTTTGCGCCGGACGTAAAGGCGGCGGGTATCGCGGCACCGTCCGTGGAAGTTGTCTATCCGTAACGCGCGTCCCTATGCGCCGCGCGTTACAATGTTTGCGGGTTATTTCGTCCCGCCGACCCCGGTCCATGCCGTTTGCACATCAGCTCGATCTTCGTCTTGGCTGAGCTGGCCGAAGTCTCGCTCGCGGCGCTAGATGATAGGCGGCGACCGGCATGAATATAACTGCAATGATGACGGCTGGACTTGCGACGCAGGTGATGGATACGCGCGAAACTCCGCGCTTCGATTGTACAAATCACGAAACGGATAGTCCGTATTTCTGGTTTCTCAGCGCCGCTACTCGAAAACCGTTCTCGGAGAAGCGCACCTCACAAGCTGCCAGGTCCGGTCTTGCGCTTTCATTGAGCGGCTATCCGGCCCAACCGGCACCGAGTGCCTGATAGACCGAAATAGCGCTGGTATAGATCGCGCGTCTGGCATCGAGCGTCGATCGGCTGACTTCCAGCAGGCGCGCTTCGGCATCCAGAACGGTAAGGAAGTCGTCTTCGCCCTCCTCATAGCGAATGCGGGACAGTTGAACGGCCACATCCACGTCCGTCTCAGCTTCGCCCAACAGGGCCAGGCGTTCGCGCTGGCGCGAGAAAGCGGAGAATTGCGTTTGCGTCTCCTCCAGGGCGTCCAGGATCGCGATCTGGTAGGTGGCCAAGGCGGCCTCTGTCGTCGCATCCGCCGCATCCAGCCGTGCCTGGACCCGCGGACGGTCGAGCCCCTCCCAGATCAGCTGCGGCCCCATTCCGAACCCGAAGGAGTTCGGACCCGTCAGATTTCCAACCGACGTGCCGACGACCGAAAACCGCCCGTTCAAGGACAGTCTGGGGAAAAAGTCGGTGCGCGTCGCTTCGGTCCGGTAGAAAGCGGCGGCATAAGCCTGTTCGGCCGCACGGATGTCGGCACGGCGGCGTATCAGTCCGGCAACGTCTCCCAGCGGTAACTCGCCGGGCAATTCGTCAGGCAGGCCATATGCCGCCGTATCGTCTATGAGGGTTTCGATCGTTTCGACCGTTTGCGCCGTCAAACGCGACAAACGGTTCAGCGCGGCCGTCCGATCTGCTTGGAGTGGGGGCACCAGAGCACGCGTCGTACGAAGCTGAGAAGCCGCCAAAGAGGTTTCCAGCCGGGTCGCAAAACCCTCCTCCAGACGGATCTGGGTCAGCCTCAGCGTATCGTCCTGTATGGCGATGTTGGCGCGCGTGAGCGCCAACGCATCTTCCGCCGTTCTCAAGTCCAGCCAGGCCCTAGCCACATTGGCGGCGAGAGCCGCCTGGATGTCGCGGCGCGTCCAGTCCTGCGTCTTGACATCTGCCAGCGCCGCTGCCTCCAGCGCGTCGAGCCGACCGAACAGGTCGATCTCCCACAGCGTGGACCCTCCCAGCGTGATGACGGATTGCGGATCCACATCGACCTGGACCGGACCGCCGGCGAGAGCCGGTTGGCCGTAGTCGCCATCGGCGGTCAAACTGCCGGTCGGCCGCTGGGCGGTAAGCTGCAATCCGAGCGCCACCCGGGCTGCGCGCAGATTGGCGCGCGCTACGTCCAGGTCGAGGTTCGACGCAAAGGCCGTCTCCACAAGCGCTTCGAGCGCCGGATCGCCAAAAGCGCCCCACCAATCGTGAGCGGGCTCTTGCGGCGCCGGAGATAGCGCCGCATCCAGGGAAAAGGCCGCATTGTCCGGGTTCGCACGCTGCGGCGGTGCATAAGGTTCGGTAACGCTGATACAGGCCGTGAGCAGGACGGCAGCGGCGCACGACAATGGCAAGGTCCGGCGTAAAGGCATGATTTTACTCGGCTGGCTCGGTCGCAGGGAGACCGCCTCGCGCGTGGCGCTCGGATTCGACTTCCAGCTGGCGCGCCGTGTCGCCTGGCGAGCCGCTGCCGCGTGCGATCAACGCGTAGGCTGCGGGAACCGTCAACAGGCTGACGATCGTTGACGTCAACACGCCGCCGACGATGACCAGGCCGATGACGTAGCGCGTTTCCGCTCCGGCGCCGCTGGCGATGACGAGGGGCGTCGCCCCCGCAATCGTCGTCACGCCAGTCATCACGATCGGCCGGAAACGCGTCAGCGAGGCTTCGCTCAAGGCCGCGAGGAATTCCTGTCCCTCGTCGCGCAACTGGTTGGCGAATTCCACAATGAGAATGCCGTTCTTGGCGGCCAATCCGACCAGCATGATCAAGCCGATCTGGCTATAAAGGTTGAGCGACTGCCCGGCCATCTGCAAGGCGATCAATCCACCGACGGTTGCGACCGGCACGGACAACATGATGACCAGAGGATGGCGAACGCTTTCGAACTGTGCGGCCAGCACAAGGAAGACGATGCCGATGCCTGCGGCGAAAACGAGCATGACAGACGATCCAGTCTGCCGCAAATCGAGAGACTCGCCCTTATAGTCCACGATGACCTGCTCCGGCAGGACGTCGCGGATGACGGACTCCACATCGGCGAGCGCATCGCCCAGCGACACGCCTTCGGGCAGGTTGGCTTCGACCGTGATGGCGCGCACGCGATTATAGCGTGACAGGACACGCGATCCGCCCGTTTCGCGCAAGGTGATGACGTTGGCCAAGGGAATGAGGCGTCCCGAATCGTCGGAACGGACGAAAATGTTCGTCATGTCGAGCGGTGTGCGCTGATCGGATTGCTCACCCTCCAACAGGACATCGTATTCTTCGCCTTCTTGCAGGAAAGTCGTCACCCGGCGCGATCCCAGCATGGTTTCCAGAGTGCGTCCGATCTCCGCAACGCGCACGCCGAGCGCATTGGCCCTGTCATAATCGATCTGGACCCTGACTTGCGGCTGGGTTTCCTTGTAATCCCAATCGAGGCCGGGATAGTCGAGCCCGCGATCCGCCATGGCCTCGAAGAGGGTCGCGCGCCATTCGCTCAATTCCTCCCAGCTGCCGCCGCCCAACGTGATCTGGAGCGGTTTTTGCGCTGCGCCGCCGCCGAAGCCCTGCCGCATGACGGGAAAGGCGCGGACGCCTGGCAGGTCCGATAGATCGGTGCGCACCTGGTTCATGATTTCGAACCCGTTGCGGCGCTGGCTCCAATCGGTCAGCACGGTAATGACGATGCCGGTGTTGAAATTCTCGACATTGCCGAAACCCGCCGGTGTGCGGAGCAAGAGCCGTTGCACTTCGCCCGCTTCGACCAGCGGCATCATCCGCCGTTCGATCTCGTCCATGTACCCCGTCATGTAATCATGGCTTGCCCCTTCCGGACCGCGCACGATGACGAAAAAGGCGCCGCGATCCTCCGCCGGAGCAAAGGCTTGGGGGAGCTGCGAAAAGGACCAGACGCTCCCCGCCGCGCCGAGACCGATCAGAACCAGCCCGACCAGGGGAGCCCGCAGGACGAGGTCGAGTAGGCGGGCATAGCCGCCGCGCACACGTTTGAAGCCATTGTCCAGCGCGCGCTGCAATTGATTGCTCGACGAAGTCGGCCTCAGTGCCTTGGACGCCAGCGCGGGCGTCAGGGTGAGCGCCACGAAACTGGATATCACGACCGCTGCGGCGATTGTCAGGGCGAATTCCGAGAACAGTCTTCCGACGTCGCCTTGCAGGAAGGCGATGGGCACGAAGACGGAAACCAGCACGATCGTCGTCGCGATCACAGCGAAACCGACCTGACCTGCGCCGCGGTAAGCGGCGAGCAGAGGGCTTTCGCCATATTCGTCCATACGCCGGAAGATGTTTTCCAACACCACGATGGCGTCGTCCACGACCAAGCCGATGGCGAGGACGAGTGCGAGCAGTGTCAGAAGGTTGATCGAAAACCCCAGCACCCAGATGGCCAGGAATGCGCCGATCAACGCGACCGGCAAGGTCAGGGCGGGAACGAAGGCGGCCCTCAGACTGCCGAGAAACAGATAGATGACGAGCGTCACGAGGAAGGCGGCGAGACCGAGGGTCTTGTAGACCTCGTTGATCGCCCCACTGATGAAGACGGATGTGTCGAAGCTCTCGAAAATCCGCATGCCTTCCGGCAGGCTTTCATTGATGCGTGCCGCTTCGGCTTGGGCGTCGCGCGCGACTTCGACCGTATTGGCCGTGCTCTGACGCACGATGCCCAGCCCGATCTGAGGTATGGTATTGCCGCGAAAAACATTTCGTTCTTCTTCGACGCCGAACTCCACGCGAGCGATGTCGCCCAGACGCGCCTGAAATCCCTCCGGTGTTTCGAGAATACCCAGCCCCGCAAAGTCGGTCATGTCGGTAAAGGCCCGGTCGACGCGAACGGTGAATTGGCGATTGACCGATTCGATCGACCCGGCCGGAAATTCGACGTTCTCGGCTCGCAAACGCGCTTCCACATCGCCTGCCGTGACACCACGTGCCGCCATTTCGGCGCGGTCGAGCCAGATGCGCACGGCATAGCTCTGGGCGCCGCCGACGCGTACGCGCGCCACGCCGTCTATGGCGGAAAACCGGTCCACCAGAAAGCGTTCGGCATAATCCGTCAGTTCCGGCACCGTCCGGCCTTCGCCGACCAGATTGAGCCAAGT
Organism: uncultured Algimonas sp.; assembly: GCF_947498175.1. Lineage (GTDB taxonomy): Bacteria > Pseudomonadota > Alphaproteobacteria > Caulobacterales > Maricaulaceae > Litorimonas. The sequence continues at coordinate 440,445 of NZ_CANMJB010000003.1, forward strand.
GATGACATCCTGGTTGGAATCGACCTTGGATATTTCCGGCGGATCGGCCTCGACCGGCAGGTCGTCCAGGATGCCTGACACCCTGTCGCGCACATCGTTTGCGGCTGCGTCCACATCGCGCGAAATATAGAAGGTCAGATCGATATTGGAGCGACCGTCCTCGCTGGTCGCGGAAATCGTCTCGATGCCTTCGACACCCGCGATCCGCTCTTCGAGGATTTCCGTCACGCGGGTCTCCACGATATCGGCCGCCGCGCCGGGATAAACGGTTTCGATAGACACGACCGGCGGGTCTATGTCCGGATATTGGCGCAAGGGAAGTTGCAGGAACGCGACGATCCCGCCTGCAACGAGCAGCAGCGACATGACGGCGGCGACCATGGGGCGCTTGACCGAAAATTCGGAGAGAAGCACGCCTACCCTCCCTGGATTTCGAGATAGCGCGCCAGTGCATCTTCGCCCGGATCGACCCGGATCGGCTCAACGGTCTGACCGGGTCTGACCTTCAGCGTGCCGTGAGTGACGACGAGATCGCCGACGGACAAGCCCGACAGGATCTCGACCTGTCCGGGCCTGCGGTTGCCAAGCGTGACGGGTGTTTGCAGAACGACCTGTTCGCCGTCGCGCTCCACGATCCTGTAGACCGACACGTCGCGTCCGAACGGCACGACCGCGCTCTCATCCACCAGCAACGCCTCTCGCGGCGCGGATGCGACTTCGACCGTCATCAGCATGCCCGGCTTCAGAAGCCCGTCTTGATTGTCCAATTCGGCGCGAACCAGAACGGACCGCGTGACCGGGTCGATGAAACTGTCCAGCGTCGTGACCTCGCCACTGAAAACCCGGTCCGGACGCGCGGATGCGCGCGCGGTTACCGTCTGGCCTGGCGCCAATGCGGACAGGCGGGTCGCCGGCATGGGAAAATCAAGGTTCAGCGTATCGGTCTGGTCGATGCGAACGATGGGGTCGCCCGGCCGCACGATCGCCCCGACACTGATCTGGCGCAGACCGACGACCCCGTCGAACGGTGCCCGGATGACCCTGTCCGAGCGTTGCACGCGCGAACTCTGTATCTGGGCTTCTGCCAAGGCGAGATCGCGCTGCCGCGACAGTAATTCGCTTTCCGACAAGGCGCCGCGGTCGAACAGGCGTCGGGCGCGTTCCATCTCTTCCCGCGCAATCCCGATCGTGGCTTCGGCTTCGTCGAAGCGCGCTTCTTCTTCGCGTGCCTCGAACCGGATCAGCATCTGTCCGCGTGTCACCCGATCGCCGTCGTCGAAACCGATCCGCTCCACCTGCTCGGTCACGGTCGAGCTGATCACGACGGTTTCCGCCGCCCGCAACGTTCCGACCGCTTCCAGCGTGTCGGCGAATGTGGATTGCTGCACGGGTTCGACGACAACGGCCGGTGCGTCCGATTGAGCCATTCCCGGGCAGGTCGACAAGAAGACGATTAGGGAGACCCAGGCCATGATCGTGCTTGCTTTATTCACAAGCCTGTTCGTTCGGGAAGTGGCGTATCCGGGTAAGGCGCTATTGACGAAGGGCATGAGGCATCCTTGACTCGGCGAATGTTTCGATCGCCGGGACCCGACATTTGTCGAGACTGGATGACCGAAAACCGAGACGCGCTAACATGGTGGTGCCGAACACTGCCATCACAATGAAATGAACAGTGCGTCAGTCCGCGTCCGGACTCGACGTTGCACGAGATAGCGTGTCCCCCGAAACTCCCGATTTCCGGCCGTATCAACGCAACCAAAGCTTTTGAGCGGCGACGCTTTGCCGCAATCATACCAGTTCGATGGGTTTTTCCATCTGGCCGCTTCCGCGAAACCCCATAACTTCATGAAGCGACTTGTCCTGGCCGGACCCGTGCATGCCTGGGACCCGTGCATATCTGGGTTTGGACGTCGATTTGCAGAAGGAGTTTCACGGTTTGGGGTTACGAGACTCAAAGGGTGCCATGATTGTGAAACATGTTGTGCCAAAATGGAGCAATGTAGCTTGGCATCCATTCATTATAACATATCTTAAATAGGTATCTGTAAAGGCCGGTTGCAGAATAGGTGTTTGATTACAATGCTTTGTGTCAAAGACAAAATGTCGCAATAAAAACGTCATGCTGGGGTGGACACATGCTTAAGTAGTGGTTAAATACTGATTCATCGACGCATGACATGCATCGTGCCAATCCATCACAGCGTTTTACAATTCGCCATGAAACTGACGTCCTGTCGTTTCGGATCTCGGCTCGGTCGATTCATGCGCCTCTGTTCAGAACCGGTTAATGCTCGGTTTTGGATGGCTTCAAAGGCAGGGCGGACCTGCTCGAACATGATTCTGGGCCTCGCCCCATCGGAGACATAAATGAAAAAGATTGCACTATCGGCGGCCGCCATGATGGCTGTCGCGACCTCGGCTCACGCCGTCGACCCCTCGATCGACTACAACCTTCAGGCCACGGTCGGCGACTATTGCGGCGTTGCTTCCGCTGCTGGATCGACGTTGACGGATGTGGATTTCGGCGATTTGTCGACTTTGGCAACCACCGCGACCAACAGTGTCGATCCGCAAGGTTCGATCGCATATGTTTGTAACGATCCGGACGGTTTCACACGTACGGTTACGTCGGCCAATGCCGGCGTTCTCGTTCGCACGGGTTCGAGTGGCGGCCAGGGCAACGAGATTCCTTACACCATGACGTCGTCGGGTGGCTTCGGCTTTACGGATCAGTCGCTGACATCGCCGGTTTCCAATTCCTTCAGCGGATCTAACTTCCTGACCGGTCAGAACACGAACATCAGTTTCAAGGTGAACGGCGTCCTGAGTGCCGGTACGGGGCCGCAAGGATCCGACCAGATCCAGGTCTTCGCCGGCGACTACACGGATACGGTCACGATATCCGTCACAGCGAACTAGACGTCCAAAGCGGGCGCCCGGAATTGGGCGCCCGATCGATCTGATCCTGCGCAACATGTCAAAAAACAGCTTCTTCATTGGTGCGGTAGTGTTCGCTTGCCTGTTCGGCACGAAACCTGTCCATGCCGGAGCTCAATCCATGGACTTGACGCTGTCCGGAACGGTCTCGCCGTCCTGCGGCATCCAGCCGACACGCAATAACGAGACTGTCGTCGATTTCGGCGATCTGGCGTTGGTGCCGGTCAATCAGGAGATCACGGTCAATCCGCGCGGGGCGATAAGATATGTCTGCAACGATCCGGACGGGTTCACCACGACGATCACGTCCCTGAACGGCGGCAGGCTGGTGAGGACTGGAACGTCCGGCGGCGTCGGCAACCAGATCGACTACACGATCAACTCGACGGGCGGATCCCGGCTTCGCGTCAGGGATGGGTCGCTCGCCTCCCCGATCGTTCGAAGCGTTCCGGCAAGGCGCCGCTCCACACGGGGCCGCAGAGCCGATATCAGCTTCAAGATAAAAGGCGTCCTCAGCCAGGGAACGGGGCCTCAGGGTTCCGACACGGTCACGGCTTTTGCCGGTGATTATTCCGATGTCGTGACGATTTCGCTCGTCGCGAACTAAGCTTCTCACGCGTCGCGCGCGGCAATTGTCGCAGGTCTTGCATCTTAGACACCCCCGACACTGACGCGGTCCCACAAGGAAGTGGCATGAAAATCTTCGCAATCCTGTCGGTCCTGTTGATGGCGCTATCGGCTGCTAGTGGCGCGTCCGCCTATGAAGTCTCGCCCATGCGACAGGTGATCGAGCCGTCGCGCGGCGTCAATACGGGTTTGATTACGATCACGAACACACGATCGGAGCCTTTGCCGGTCGAGATCGTGGTCATGCGGCGCACCTATGACGACGAGGGCGAGCAGACGCTCGTTGAGGACGATTCGGAATTCGTCGTCTTTCCGCCGCAAGCCCTCATCGAGCCTGGACAGTCGCAGGCCGTGAGGTTCCAATATCTAGGCGACATCGAAGATCCGGTCAGCCGCGGCTACGTGCTGGACGTGCGGGAGATCCCGGTCGAGCTCGACGGGTTCAGCGGTTTCAGGTTCGTCTACAATTTCGGCGTCGCCGTCTATGTCAGGGCCGACAAGGCGGAGTCGGACCTGACCATCGAGAATGCGACCGTGGCGGATGATGTCCTCATGGTGAAATTCAGGAATGACGGCCGTTACTTCGGCCGTCTCACCAATGATCGTCTCGACTTGAAAACGCGCGACGGAAAAGACGTCACCGTACTCGAAGGCGACACGCTGATGTCCCGGCTCGAAAACCCGATGATCCCTCCGGCTATGAGCCGCACCGTCCGCCTGGATGTGTCCGATCTGGACCTGCCGGACGGACCGGTCGACATCAGGCTTCGCGAGACCCGGGACTGATCCGCCGGGATTGATCCGATGGTCCCGAAAAGAGCCGATGATGACCATCCGTCATGCAAGACCGTGGTTCGTGTCGGGCCTGCTGGTCGCGGCTGCGATCTGGCATGCGCCGATCGCCCTGTCGCAGGATCCGGCGGCCGATCCATCCCCTTCTTCCGCAGCGCAGAACCAGGCTGACGATCAAGATTTTCCGGCGACACTGATAGACCTGCCCGTCGTCTTTGGCGGGCGTTCCTATCCTTCCGTGCCGGTCAGGATCACCACGCAGGCGCTGTTGGAAGTCAGCCCGCTGCAATTGGCCGACAGTCTCGACGGCGCGTTGGATCCGGCCGTTATCGCCGGTCTCGCGGATGTCGATACGCCGTTCATCACGGTCGAGGACCTGGCGGCGCTTTCGATTACTGCGTCTCTGGACATGGCGACGCTCAGCATCGTCATCGAAGGTCCGGCCGCGGTCTCGGGTCCGCTGGACGTGACCTTGCAGGCCAATGCGTTCAGTTCCGGACAGGCGTTCATCAGGCCTGCGGAACTGGCGGCCGGAATCACGACGGAGTTTTCGCTCACCCAGAATTTTTCCGACACCGACCGTCGCTCCATCGGAGGCCGCGCGTCGGGCTTCCTGAATGTGGGTGGGCTGGACGGCACATATGTCGCCTACGGGGGCGACTTCACGATCGAAGGCGGCAATGGCGACAATTTCCGCCGCAACCGCATCGTCGCATTCCGTGACAATCCCGACAAGGCGACGCGGTGGTCTCTTGGCGATGTCTTCACCAATCTCTCGCCTTTGACGGGGGCGACCGACATGCTCGGCCTGTCCTGGTCGCGCGACTATTCCCAATTGCAGCCGAACCGCGCCATCAGACCGCTGGGTAATCGCTCCTTCATCCTCGATCGCCCCGGCGAGGTTTCGGTCTTCGTTAACGGCCAGAGGGTCACGCGCTTCGCCGCCCCCGCTGGGGCGGTCAACCTCAACGACATCCCATTGGTCGACATATCCAACAATGTGCGGATCGTCGTCGAGGACGAACTGGGCGAACGCGTCCTCGACGATTTCAGGCTGGCCACGGACATCGCGCTTCTGGAAGACGGCCTGGAAGAATTCGATGTCGCGGCAGGCGTGGTGCGGGACCTGACCCGACCGGGCTTCGACTATACGGACGAATGGGCTTTGGCGGGCCGCTACAGGAAAGGCATCTCCTCTTCGGTCACTGCAGGCGCCAACGTCTATGCGAGCAGGGACGCGTGGCTGGCGGGGGCCGATGGCGCCTTCGCCTTGCTGGGCGGTATCGCAGCCTTGGAGGGCGCGGTTTCCGACAGTTCCGCATCCGGCAACGGCTATGCGGCGACGTTCGGCTACCGGACCGACCGGTTCAACCAATTCGGTCGCGGCCGGTCCTTCGATGTCCGGGTCGAACACCAGTCCAGGGATTTCGCCCCGGCCGGAAGCCTGATCGGACAGCAGGTGGAATGGGACGTCACCGGCGCCTACCGCCACGATTTCACACAGAAACTGACGGGCTTCGTCAGCGGATCCTGGCGGCGCGATCACGACCGGAGCGAAGGCTCGCTGCTCGCTTCGGCCGGGATGAGCTATCGCTTGTCGAAAACCATCGTGAACGGCAGTGTGCGCTTCATCGACACCGAATTCGAAGACGCTGATGTGGGCGTGTTCCTGTCGCTGACCCGGAAGCTCGGAGACCGCGTATCCGTGGGCGGCAGCTATGACAGCCTGTCCGGCACGGCCACGATCGAAGCCCGCAAGTTCCAGGCCAACCGGTTGGGCGCCTTGTCCTACGACATGATCGGCCGCGTATCGGACGACGGGTCCGGACTAGACGCGCGGGCCGACTATCTGGCCAATCGCTGGAGAGGCCGCGCGGAACTCCGGCAGGGATCGGCCGGCGGGTTCCTAGACGGCGACACGACGGGGACGCTCAGGGTCCAGACCGGACTGGCCTTTGCAGACGGGACCTTCGCCATCGGCCGCAATCCCGGCAGCGGCTTTTATGCCGTCCGCCGTCATCCGAGCCTGGGCGACGCTCAAGCCGAAGTTTCGAGCGGAACGCTCGACAATGTCCGCGCCAGAACCAGCCGTCTCGGACCGGCCGTGGCGCCGACGCTCTCGCCTTACCGACCCGAAGTCATCCAGATCCGCGTATCCGACGCACCGATCGGATACGATATCGGCGAAGGACGCTACGCAACGCTTCCGGGAGCGCTGTCGGGGTTCGACATCGTCGTCGGCGACGCCGCCTACCGCAGCCGTCTCGTAACGCTGACCTATCTCGGCGAGCCGCTTTCGCTGGTGTCCGGCGTGCTGGAAAACCAGCAGACCGGGGAACGGTCCACCGCGTTTTCCAACAGGTCCGGCCGGATGATCTTCACGGATCTGACGCCGGGATCCTACAGGCTGGACCTGCCAAATGAGCAGTTGGAATACCGATTCGCCATTTCCGAAAACTCCGAAGCCTATATAGACATGGGAACGGTGGAGTTGGACCGATGAAGACCCTGATGAAACCAGTCCTGTCGATCCTGTGGCTTGCTGCGGCAGGCCTGTTCCTGCCTGCGCAGGCCGCGGCCTGTCCCGGCTACGATATCTCCATCTACCAGAACGGCCACACGACCTATGCGCCGGAAGACGATCTGCCCGGCATCGTGAGCATATCGCTGGTGACGAACCCGGCCGCCCTGCCGCAATCCTGTCGGCGCCTCCCGGTCGAAATAAGCAGTCGGTCCGGCGATATCCGGAATTTCATTTCCGGCCGGTCGCGCTTCACGGGTGTCGGCTCGGATGCCGCCAAACCCTTTGCCCGTGTCAGGGAAAGGCTGGTACTCACGCCCGCAGGCCGGGCGGAACTGGTCGCCAATGGCAGGCTGGATCTCGAAATCGTCGAGTTGCCGCCCGGACGCTTTCCGACACCCGGCCGCTATGCGAACTTCGTCGACGTTTGGGTCGATGGCATCCGCCAGGACAGAACCGAGTTGGTCCTGTCCGTGCAGGCCGGCGTGAAGTTGGTGGGGCAGTCCGCATCCGGTACCGGGACGATCGAATTCGGCGAACTGGAACGGGGCTTGAGACGCAGCACCCGGTTCTTCTACCAGACCAACGCCAACATGACGATCACGGCAAAATCCGACAATGGCGGGTATCTGGTACATGAGGACGGGCGGTCTTTCGGTGCCGTGCCCTACAAGGTCAGGGTCATGGGCAAGCGTCTCGATGTGAGTGGCAACAGCCGGATCCGGATCGTGCCGACCACGAACGGCCCTGAGTCAGGCCAGTTGATCGTCGTGCTCGGCAAGACATCGGGATTGTATACGGGCGACTACCGCGACGTACTGACATTGAGTTTCTCGGCCTTCTAAAGGATCCAACTCCCGGGCCGAGCGGTTACATGGCGCTCATCGAGACGTTCAAGCTGCCAAGGTTTCCATACGGCTCGTCTATGTAGACCACCAGGATCTGATGGCCCGGTCTGGCCGGATTGATGATGACGGTCTGCCCGACCGCATTCGCGGAACCCCCGGACATGAGAAAGGCGAAATCGACATCCAGGTCGGACGACGCGTTCAGGTTTATTCTGAAATTATCGGCGTTGCAGGACGAACTGATGATGAGCCGCGTGGCCTGCCCGGTCGGCGATGCCCTGACATCGGCAACGCTGCAGGCGACGGACACTTTCGCCTTCAACCGGAACTGGAACCGGTCGGCCGAATCGAAGGCCATGGCTGTCCCACCGCTCAGGATCAGGAGACCCAATGCGATAAACGCCTGATATTGAACGGTCTTGTTCACCCCTAATCAATAGCGGGCACTCGATAAGGTTTCCTGCGTAACTATGGTTGACGAAGCCTTCGCCCGGACGTCGAACGGTGCGGGAACATTAAGCCCGTTTCTTAAACCTCTGGTTGGATTGCGGAAAAAGCCGGTGACTTTGCCTTTTGTTACACGGGTCGCCGAACTTGATAATCATGCATGTGATCGACTTGGACGGTCGGCTGGACCGCATCCTCCAGCCCTTTGGAGACTGCCATCCTTCGATCAACGTAACGCGTCATGGTTGTGCCGGATGTCCGGTCCGAGGACTGGTGGAGCCAAGGGGAGTCGAACCCCTGACCTCTTGCATGCCATGCAAGCGCTCTACCAACTGAGCTATGGCCCCGTGCCGGTGTGACGGGTCAGTCCTGTGTGCCGCGCGGTCCCGGCCGGGACGCGCATGCGGCGGGCGGCGCGTCATAGGACTGCGCCGCCGGGATGGTCAAGCGGCTTGCGCCGCTTTTCCTGCTGCGTTTTCGTACCGCTTTGCCTGGCGGCGACCGATCAGGTGTTGAGGTCGATGTCCCCGTCTTCGTCGTCGTCATCATCGTCGTCGTCATCGTCCCCGGATCCGGGCGGAAGATCGTCCGCATCGTCGTCGCTGACCAGCGCGGCATCTTCGTCCTCGTCGTCGTCGATGTTTTCGAGGTCGGGATTTTCCTCGTCGTCGCCGTCCCCGCCGCCGATGATGGCCGCATCGTCGCCGTCGAGTTCAAGCTCCTTGGCCTCGGCCTCTTCCTCGTCGATATCCTCTTCGTCGACCGCGGCTTCGGCGTTTTCTTCTTCGTCCTCGTCTTCCGGATCCGGCTTCGAGGATTTCATCTCGGACGCCGGAACCAGACCCTGCTGGTCCAGATCGGCCGGATCGAACTGCGTCTTGCAGACCGGACAGATGATCGGATCGTTGTTCAGATCGTAGAATTTCGACCCGCATTCGGGACAGATGCGCTTGGTGCCGAGCTTCTCGGCGCGCTTTTCTTTTTTGGTTTTCGCTGCAGCCATGGATCGACGGGCCTTGAAATTTCTAGGGTGGGACGTTCGCAACCGTCTTGCAGTCCGGACGCGTCGGGCCTACGGCCCTGCCTTGGATTGAATTGGCGGGTCTTTAACGGCCCGGCACACCCTGTCAACACGCCCATGCCGCGCCTTGGGCCTCGGCCAGCCATCGGGATCGCAGCGTGAAACCAGCCAGACCTGCCGTCAGCCGCCGCGCCGCGCCCTTGAGCGGACGCATCACGGCGCCGGGCGACAAATCGGTCTCCCACCGCGCGATCATCCTGGGCGGGCTGGCGCACGGCCGCACGACCGTGACGGGCCTGCTGGAGGGTGCGGACATCCTGGCGACCGCGGATGCGATGCGCGCGCTCGGCGCGACGGTCACCCGCACCGATCCGGGCGCCTGGACCGTGGACGGCGTCGGCGCGGCCGGACTGCGCTCGCCGGAGGGCGAGATCGACTGCGGCAATGCGGGCACGGGCGTGCGCCTCATCATGGGGGCGGCCGCGGGCTATGCGCTGTCCGCGACGTTCACCGGCGATGCGAGCCTGCGGTCGCGCCCGATGAACCGGGTGCTGGACCCGCTGCGCCTCATGGGCGCAAAGGCGGACGCGGCGCAAGGCGGACGATTGCCGTGCACGATCCGCTCGGACGGCGCACCGGCCCCGATCGACTATAGTCCGCCCAAAGCGTCCGCGCAGGTCAAGAGCTGCGTCCTGCTGGCGGGCCTGCGCGCGGCGGGCCGCACGACCGTGCGCGAAATCCGCCCCACCCGCGACCACACGGAAGACATGCTCGCGGCCTTCGGCGTGCCTGTGCGGCGCGAGGGGTCCGCCGTGTCGCTGGACGGCCCGGCCGACCTGCGCGCGACCCATGTCGAGGTGCCCGGCGATCCGAGCAGCGCGGCCTTCGCCGTCGTGGCGGGGCTGATCGTGCCGGGTTCGGATCTGGTCGTGGCGGGCGTGATGCTCAATCCGCGCCGCACGGCGCTGTTCGATGCGCTGGCCGCCATGGGTGCGGATCTGTCGTTCGAAAACGACCGCACGGTCGGGGGCGGCGCGCGCGTGGCCGACATACACGTCCGCCATTCACGCCTTGCCGGGATCGTCGTCGATCCGGACCGGGCCGCCGACATGATCGACGAATATCCGGTTCTGGCCGTCGCGGCCTCCGTTGCGACCGGGCCGACCGTCATGGACGGCATCCACGAACTCCGCGTCAAGGAAAGCGACCGCATCGCCGCCACCGTCGCTCTGTTGCGCGGCAACGGCGTCCGGGTGGACGAGCGCGAAGACGGCCTGACCGTGCACGGGCTGGGTCCGCGCTTGAGCAGGGACGCGGGGACGGTGCCGGGCGGCGGCACGGTCGCCACCCGTCACGATCACCGCATCGCCATGAGCGCCCTCGTGCTCGGCCTCGTCGCGCAAGCGCCCGTCGCGGTGGACGACGCCGCCATGGTCGACACCAGCTATCCTGATTTCTTCGATCACATGCGCACGCTCGGGGCGGAGATCGGGTAGAGGCCCAGGCGCGTCTTCTCAGCCGGATGGAAGGGCACACGCCGCATCCTGCGGGACTTCGACGCGATCATGAAAATGCCAGACCGTCCGCCCGGACGCGTTCCCGACATCTTACAAGTTCCTTTATTTGATCACCGGCCATGAGTGCCGGGGACCTCCTTTCCTTTCTTCCTCATCCGAGGCTCGACCCGGGCTCCCTCTCCTGTCTCTGTCTCGCCCTCTCTCCCTCATCCCGGACTTGATCCGGGATCCATCTCCTGCCGTCTCGTCTGGCTGCAAGGGTCGGGCGATGGACCCCGGGTCGAGTCCGGGGTGAGGGCTGGTGGGATGTCCGAGTTGAAAGCCAACGGGGATGGGTGAGAGGGCTGTGGGGATGTGTGAGATCGGGGCGGATGTCGTGCAAGGTGCGTCATGCGTGGTCCATGGCCTCTGGCCTCCGATCATCGCGCACGCCTCCACGTGCGACCGGGCATCGGGGCCACGGCGGGGTGTGTGTCGCGTCCTGGTTCGTGCCGGATGACACGAGGCGCGGGCCCTGCCCCGTGACGGGGAAGGGAAAACAAGAACCATTTTCACGAAGGCAGGGCCCG
>NZ_CANMJB010000004.1 GCF_947498175.1 uncultured Algimonas sp.
TACCCCCGGTGGGGCATGACGAGGATATAATTTCCGCAGAAATCGTGGAAGCGGTTGAAAGGGCGGTGAACTTTCCGGCGCGCAAGAGCGCTATAACGAGGATGGGTCTACGACAGGTTGCAAAGTGGTGGAGGATGGGCCGCGTAGGGATGGGCCGCCTGCGGCGGGCTTCTTCAACGGGTCCCCCTCCGACCGCGCTGACGCGCGCCCACCTCCCCCTCACGGGGGAGGAACTTAGATGGAGAGATGGCCTGACCCCAAGTTCCTCCCCCGCGAGGGGGAGGTGCCGAACGCAGTGAGGCGGAGGGGGACATACGAAAAAGCCCGCCGTCAGGCGGACCACTCATGGGCTTCGCGGCGGCGTTGCCTTCGCGTCCTTTGGGACGCGTGTTCCTGCGGAACAAGGTTTGCGACGATTGCCTTTGGCAATCTTAGACCCGCATGGCGGGACGCAAACCTGTGGGGGCCGGGGTCGAGGGTAGCGACCGCGTCAGATCCGCCACGATGTCCTCCGGCGCTTCAAGCCCGATGGACAGGCGGACCAGGCCGTCGGAGATGCCATGACGCATCCGCTCTTCCGGCGTGTAGGGACTGTGGGTCATGGAGGCGGGGTGCTGGATGAGGGTTTCGGCGTCGCCGAGCGAGACGGCGCAGTGGATCATGGACAGACCGTCGATCAGCGCCTGGCCCGCGGCCATTCCGCCGTGGAGTTCCAGCGCGATCATGCCGCCGAACGACGCACCGGTGGAGGACTTCATTTGCCGCCGGGCCAACCCGCCTTGGGGGAAGCTGTCCAGGCCGGGATAGAGCACGCGCGCGACGGATGCGTGCGCCTCCAGCGCCCGGGCGACGGTCATCGCGCTGGCGCAATGGCGGTTCATCCGCAGTTCCAGCGTCTTCAACCCGCGCAAGACCAGCATGGCCGTCATCGGTGCCATGACGGCACCGGTCATGTCCTTCAGGCCGTAGAGCCGGATGCGCTCAATCGTCTCCGCCTCGCCGAGCACGATTCCGCCGACCAGGTCGCCGTGACCGCCGAGATATTTGGTCGCCGAATGCACGACCAGATCGGCGCCGTGTTCGAGGGGCCGGGTCAGAACGGGCGTGGCGTAGGTGTTGTCCACCATCGTCAACGCGCCGTGGGCGCGGGCGATGCCGGATACGGCCCGGATGTCGACCAGCCGCATGTTCGGGTTGGCCGGGGTTTCGAAATAGACGAGCTTGGTCTGCGGCCCGATCGCCGCGGCCAGAGCCTCCGGATCGCCGAGATCGCAATGGGTGATGGTCACGCCGAACCGTTCCAGACCGTGATGCAGGAAGGAGAAGGTGCAGCCATAGAGGGTTTCGTCCGCGATGATTTCGTCGCCCGGTCCGACCAGCGTCCACAGGCTCGCCGTGATCGCGCCGATGCCCGATGCGGTGGCGAGCCCCGCTTCCGCGCCTTCCAGGCACGCCATGCGCCGCTCCAGCAGGTCCAGCGTCGGGTTGGAAATGCGGGAATAGGCATGGCCTGCGCGCTCGCCCGCGAAAATGTCCCCGCCCGTTTCCGCGCTGTCGAAGACGAAGGTGGAGGTCATGTGAACGGGCGGGGCGAGCGCGCCCTCATGGTCCAGCGGATCGTAGCCATGATGGATGGCGCGCGTGGCGAAGCCGGTTTCCACACTATCGTATTTGCCTGACATGGTGTCAGGATATGCTGTCCGGCTTGGCATTTTCGTGCCAATGAAGCGCTTCGGCACCAAGTCTTGGCAGAAAGTATCGGAAATGGACGCGATCGACCGCAGGATCGTCCGCGCGCTGCAACGCGACGGACGCATGAGCAACCGCGAGCTGGCCGACCATGTCGGCCTGTCGCCTTCGCCCTGCCTGCGCCGCCTCAAGGCGCTGGAGCGGGACGGCGTGATCCGCGGCTATCATGCGGAGGTCGATGCGGAGCTCTACGGCCTGCCGATCACGGTCTTCATCCGCGTCCGGCTGGAACGCCATGACGAGGACACGGTGAGCGGGTTCGAAGCCAAGGTGCGGTCCAACGACAACATCGTGGAATGCCATGTTATGACCGGCCAGGCGGACTATCTGCTGCGGGTGATGGTGGCGGATCTGACCGATTACGAACGCTTCGTGCGCCGCGAGCTGCAGCGCATCGGCGGCGTCGCCTCCATCGACACCAGCTTCGCCTACGGCCAGGTCAAACGGCGCGCCGCCTTTCCCCTCGTCCCGCGCGAGGGATGATAGTGGGGCACTCCGGTTTCGATGGCGAGATCCTGGAGCCGTCGCGACGCAAGACCGACGGGATCTTCGTCCGTCAGGCCTCGGTAGAGGTCAGAAACCCGCACAGAACGGCCCGGAACGTCTCGGGCCGGTCCAGATTGGCGAAATGTCCGGCACTCGGAATCACGGCATGGCGGAAGCCGGGCTTTCCACTCAGCGTGTCGAGGGTCGGGGCGCTTTGGCGGTTGATCGCCTTGTCCATCTCGGCGGACAGGAACAGGATCGGCCCGTCGAAACGCCGTGCCGTTTCGCGGTAGTCATAGGCGCGGATGGTCTGCTGCACGGCGCGCATGACCTTTGGATCGGCGGTCTCGTACATGTTGCGCAGCAAGGGCCGGGCCCGCTCCGTCGCCTGCCGGGCGACCAAGGCAGCCAGACGCTTGCGTCCCAGCAGCCGGGCCAACCCGTATTGCAGCGCGGCGACGCCGGGCGGGTAGGCCAGGCGGTAAGCGGTGCCGAAAGTGCAGAGAGAGGCGATCCGGTCCGGATGCCGACCGCACAGCTCCAGCGCCACCAGCCCGCCCAGCGAATTGCCGATCAGATGGACGGGAGGGGCGGCTTCCACGACCAAGGGAGACAGGTCGGCGGCCAGTCTGGCGACCCGCAAAGTCCCGAAGGCGAGCGGGTCCGGCGGCGTCGACCGTCCGTGTCCGCGCAGGTCCGGCACGAGGACGCGGTAGCCAATATCCGCGAAATGCGCGGCGTCCCCTTCGAACTGGCGTCCATCGGCGCCGAGCCCGTGCAGGAACAGAAGCGTCCCGCGCGTCCCGCCGTCCCACTCGCGCCAATGCAGGCGGATACCGTCCGCGCCCTGTTCGTCGTGCCGGATCATGGAAGGCGGCTTGGCTCAGGTCTCCATCCGGCCGAAGGCCAGCGAGCCGTCCTCGCGCACGATGTCGAAAGCGGCTCGGGAGGCGGCCCTGTAGTCGCGGGTCAGGACGGTGTCGACGGCGACGAATTCGGCGCGGGCACCGTCGCGGGTCAGGTGCAGGTCGATATAGCCCTTGCCTTCGGGATCGTGGTGGCGGACCATCGGGTTGGCTTCCGCCAGCAGGCGCGAATAGGTCGCCCCTTCCGCGCCGAAATAGGTGGACGCCCCCGGAGAGGTCACGGCGTTGGTGCCGAGTTCCACGCCCATGCGGCGGCCCGAAGCGTCGCGCAGCTCGTTGGCCCACCATTCATGCGTGTCGCCCGTCAGCACGATCAGGTCCGTCGCCCCGGCTTCGGCCATGGCGGCGTAGAAGCGTTTGCGTGCCGCCGGGTAGCCGTCCCACGCGTCCAGGTTCAGCGGAATGCCCAGGGCGGACAGGGCGATGAAGTCGCGGATCTGAGGGAAGACCTTCTCGATCTCCGCGATGGCCGGGGAGTTCGCCAACGGGGTGAGGTCCGGCGCCGTGACTTCGGCCATGATGATCTGGTTGGCTATGACGCGCCAGCGCGTGCCGTCCTCGACCGACGCCGCCAGGGTCCGCGCCAGCCGCTCGGCCTGCGGACGGCCGAGCAGCTCGCGCCGATCGTCGGGCAGGTCGACCTCCTTGAACTGCGCCAGACCTTCCGGCGTGGCCAGCGTCGGGCCGATCACCGCATAGTCCAGCTGCTCGGACCGGGCCATCAGCCGCGTTTCCAGCGTCGCCAGCGTGACCAGGTCGCCCCACTGGAAGTCGCGCAGCAAATCCTCCGCCGCGCGGCCGGGCGCCGGATCGCGCACGGGCATCCATTCGTAATAGGCGCGCAGGGCGGCGGCCCGGCGCGTGTCCCAATCGCCTTCGCCCATGTCGGGATCGTGGTTCTCCGCCCCATTCTCCCAGCTATTGTTCGTCGTTTCGTGGTCGTCCCAGATCGGGATCAGCGGATGGGCGGCGTGCATGGCGCGGCTGCCAGGGTCCGTTTTGTATTGCGCGTGGCGGGTGCGGTAATCGTCCAGCGTGACGATCTCGGCATCCGGCGCATGTTCGCGGCCCAGCCGTTTGGAGACTTCGCCGCCATACCCTTGCGTCGAATATTCGTAGATATAGTCGCCCAGATGAATGACCGCGTCGATGTCGCCGCGGCGCGACACCGCGTCATAGACGTTGAAATGGCCGAAGGCGTGGTTGGAGCAGGACATGACCGCGAAGCGCGCGGCGTCGAGACGGCCCGTCGGCAAGGTGCGGCTGCGCCCGGTTTCCGAAGCGGCATCGTCCGTGTGGAAGCGGTAATGGTAGAGGCGCCCCGGCTCCAGCCCGGTGACATCCACCTTGAGCGTCCAGTCGCGCGCCGCACTGGTTCGCGCCGTGCCGTCCGCGATCACGTCGGCGAAGTTTGCATCGGTCGCGACTTGCCAGGCGAGGTCGGCTGGTCCGGTCGTGCCCGCCGGCGGGCTCACGCGTGTCCAGATCAGGAAGCCGTCCGTCGCCGGTTCGCCCGACGCGACGCCGTGACGGAATTCCGCGCCGCTTAGCGCCGCACCGCGCGTCGCGCCCGTCGTCGTGCAGGCGGCCAGGCCCGTGGCCAGACCGCCGAGCAGTCCGCTTCTCAGCGCGCCGCGTCTCGAAATCCGCATTCCGTTCCTCCCGTGTCTCCGCTTCGTCCCTGCCCGGCTTTCGTGACGCGGATATGTCAGCGGTGATCCGCCTATTCGGCGGAGGCGCCTTCGAACGCGCCGCCGAGCGAACGCCAGGCCGCGGTGATGATGCCGGCCCGGTCGATGAAGCCGTCCATGTCCGCCATGTCGTCCAGCGGCGCAGCGGCGAGGATCGCCTCCAGACTGTCGCCCGCCTCAAAGCGCAGCTGTACACGCTCGAGAATGGTCTGCAGCGTGTCGCGCGCCTCGCGCAGTCCGGCCGCATCCGTGATCGGGCCGTGGCCGGGAATGATGACGGTCCGCGGGTCGGACAGGGACAGGGCCTTGTCGTGGGCCGCGATCATGCCCTGCATCGACCCGCCGCTATCGACATCGACGAAGGGGAACATGCCGAGAAACAGATTGTCGCCCATGTGGATGACGTTCGGTTCTTCGAACACGACGATGGAATCGCCGTCCGTATGGGCGGCGGGCATGTGGACGGCCCGTGCCGTCATGCCGTTGAAGTGCAGGCTGGCTTCGTCGGTGAAGGTCACGACCGGCCAGAAATCCTCGCTCTTGGCTTCGTTCATCCGCCCGAACGCCTTGTTCATGTAGCTTTCGCCCATGCGGATGCGCACATTCTCATGCGCCATGATCATCGCGCCCGCTTCGGCCATTTCGGGGTTGGACCCGGTATGGTCGCCGTGGATATGCGTGTTGATGACGAACAGCAATTCGTCGTTCTCGCCCGCGATCTGGCCGACATGGTAGAGGATCTCCTCGGCGTTTCGCGAGAACTTGTCGTCGATCAGCACCACCCCGTCGGGTCCGGAACTGACGCCGATATTGCCGCCGGGACCGAACAGGACATGCAGATTGTCCGTGATGCGTTCCACGGTCAGCTGCGGATCTTCCGGCGCGGGGCGCTCGGTCGTGTGGGAATGCTGGTCGTGGGCCTGGACCGTCGGCGCGGTCAGGCCCGCCAGCAGGATTGCGGTGCACAGCAAGGCGGTTCGAGTCATGATGTCTCTTTCTATGAGGCGAGCGAGAGCCGCGCGCCGGGCGGCAGCACCCGGTCGGGGCAGGCGTGATTGTCCATGTGGGCGCGGATGTTGATGAGGACCTTCTCGCCCATTTCGCGACGGCTCTCATGCGTCGCCGATCCGATATGCGGGGCGAGAATCACGTTTTCGAGACCGAGAAGGTCCGGATGCGGGCGCGGTTCGTCGGCATAGACGTCCAGGCCCGCCCCGGCCAGGCGGCCCTGGGCCAGCGCGTCGGCCAGCGCGGCTTCGTCCACGATCCCGCCGCGCGACGTGTTCACCAGATAGCTGTCGGGCTTCATCAGGGCCAGCGTGCGCCCGTCGATCAGGTGACGGGTGGACGGGGTCAGCGGCGCGTTGATCGACAGGATGTCGATCTCGGCCAGCATGTCTTCCAGCGTGTCGTGCCAGTTCGCGTCCAGCGCACGTTCCATCGTTTCGGGGACACGCGTGCGGTTGTGGTAATGGACGGACAGCCCGAACGCGTGGGCGCGGCGCGCCACCGCGCTGCCGATCCGGCCCATGCCCAGAATGCCGAGCCGTTTGCCGCGCACCCGGTGGCCCAGCATGTGGGTCGGACCCCAACCGTCGAATTGGCCCGCCCGCAGGCGGCGGTCGCCTTCGACCAGGCGGCGCGGCACCGCCAGGATCAGCGCCATGGCCAGGTCGGCCGTATCCTCGGTCAGCACGCCGGGCGTGTTGGTCACGGTGATGCCGCGCGCATGCGCGGCGGCGACGTCGACATGGTCCGTGCCGGCGCCGAAATTGGCGATCAGGCTCAGCCGGTCGGGGGCGGCCGCGATCACGTCTGCGCCGATGTCGTCCGTCACGGTCGGCACGAACACGTCGCAATCGGCGATGGCGGCGATCAGTTCGGCCTGGCTCATGGGCGTGTCGTCATCCCGCAGGACGGCATCGAACAATTCGCTCATCCGCGCTTCGACGGCATCCGGCAGTTTGCGGGTGAGGCAGACGCGCGGACGGACGGGACGGGACACGGCTCCGGCATCGGTCTGCTTGGACGACATGGGCTCTCTTGGCGCGGCAGGGGGGGCGGGCGCAAGGGCTGCCCGTGCCGCAGGCGCGGATTCCGGGCATAAACAGTCTGATTAATGACCCCTTAACGACGTTTCGCAATAGGTGACACCATGCGGACCCCATCCACAGCTCCGTCCCGTTCCATGCGCGGCACCGGTCTGGCAAAGCGAATCACCGGCCCTTTCGGCGGCCCTGTCGGCGGTCTGGTCGGGAGTCTGGTCGGGAGTCTGGCCGCGGCCTGGCTCCTCGTCGCCTTGCCCGCATCGGCGACCGACCCGGTCCCGCAGACGCGGACCTTGGCCATGAACGTCGCCAAGCCGGCGTCGCCCCTCCACGCGTCCGCACCCTTGGGCAGTCTGTACCGGGTGGAGGGTGAGCGCACACCGTCGGGGTTCGACGTGCCGCGCTTCGTGAGCCTGAAATTCGGCCGGGTGAATGCGCGCACGGGTCCGTCGCGCAACCATTCCATCGCCTATCAGTACCGCCGTCGCGGCCTGCCGTTGATCGTGGTGGCCGAAACCGAAATGTGGCGCAAGGTGCGCGATGTGGACGGCGACGAAGCCTGGGTCCGCAAGCCGGCCCTGTCCGGCGAACGTTTCGCCCTGCTGACGGTGCGAACGGCGGTCCGCGCCCGTCCCGACGCGGACGGCGCGACGATCGCCCGAATCGACCCGAACGTGCTGGTCAGGCTGGATCATTGCGATGCGGGCGATTACTGCCGCATCCGCACCGATAACGGCGTGAAGGGGTTCGCCCCGCGCGCGGCGCTCTGGGGCGCGCAGACGATGGACTAGCTTCTGTCGCTGGCGTCCTAGAAGCGACGCAACAGACGGTCCAGATAGTCGCGTTCCTGTTGGTCGCGTTCGGCCTCCGAGGCCCTGCGCCGCAGCTCTTCGAGGATCTCGCGCGACCGCTCCGCATTGTCGCGCGGATCGAGATCGGCCTGGGCATTGTCCGAATCCATCCCGTCCAGACCCCGGCCCAGCGGATCGGTTCCTTCCGCGCTTTCACCGGAAGCCTCGCGCCGTTCGGCCAGTTCGCGGCCCAGCGCATCGCCCGCGTCGCGCAGGGCGCGGATCGCGTCCATCTGGGCGTTGCGCGACTCGCCGAACGAGCCCCGGCCCAGCGCCTCTTCCGACTCGCCCATCGCCTCCAGCGCCCGGCCCAGCGCGTCGCCGGAGGATCTCGCTCCGCCGCTCTCCGGCGTGCCGTTCGGATTGGGGTCGCCTTCGCTAGTCCCGCCTTGGCCGGGCTCGGGCGATCCGGCGTCGCCCTCCTCGCTCCCGGCTTCGGCGGACCGGTCGCCCGCTCCGGGGAGCTGCTCGCGCAGACCCTCGACCATGCGTTCGATTTCGGCCTGGCGGTCGGCCAGGTCCTGCGGCGAGGTGGGTTCGCCCGCGCGGCCCGGTTCGCCGAAGCGCCGCATCAGTTCGTCGCGTTCGGCTTGTCGCGTGCGGTCCTGCAGGTCGCGCTGTTCGCCCAGGCTCTCGGCCAGTTCCTCCAGCGCTTCGCGCATCTCCTCGCTGATCGCGTCCTCGCTGTCGCCGTCCCCGCCCCCGCCGCCGCCCGGCGTGATCTGCATCTGCATCGTCTCCAGCAGTTCGGCCAGCTGTTCCAGCGCGCGTCGCGCCCCTTCCGTGTCGCCGACGCGGTTGGCCTCCTCGATCGCGTCCAGCAGCGCCTGGATCTCGTCGGTCGAGCCCATGGGCGAACTCCCGCCGCCGCTGGGGTCCGCGATCTCGGCGTTCTTGCGCAGCTCTTCCATATAGGCGTCCACGGCCTGGTTGTAGCGCTCGAACAGCGTGTCGATCTCGCGCTGCGGCGCGCGGCGGGCAATGCCTTCGCGCAAAGCGGCCTGCGCTTCCTGCATCTCCTGCAGGGCCGTGCCCAGCACACCGAACTCCGCCCGGTTGGCCAGGGTCCACATATGGTCGGGCAGGCCGTTCAGTGCCTCGGCCGACTTGGCGTAGCGCAGCGTCTTGCCGATATGGCGCAGGCCCAGATAGACGACCGGATCGTTGAAGATCGCCGGGTCGGGACGCTCCGTCACGGCGTCGATCAATAGCGCGGCGCGCTGCACCGGTTCGGGCGCGCGGCCCAGCCGCCACGCGGTCTGGAGCGTGTCGAACGTGCCGTCCGAGGCGTCGTTGTCGGGCCGGTCTTCCGGCGCAGGCCCGTAGTCGCCGGATCCGCGCAGGACCAGGCCGCGCTGTTCGATGATGGCCTTGGCCAGCGGTTCGACGAAGATCTTGTCGGGCACGGTGGTGAAGAAGGGTTCGCTGACCCCGCGCTGCCCGGCCCCGTCCACGGCGACCAGCCGCGCGGCCACCTTGCGGCCCGCCAGCGGATGGCGTGTCAGGTCCAGTTTCACGGACCGGTCGGTTGCGTCCTTGAAACCGCCCGCTTGCGTATCGACGTCGGACGTGTCGCCGTCGAAGACGGTGGCGATATCCATCGCGTCCGGTATCTCGATCATCTCCAGCCGGACTTCCTCGACCCCGTAATCGTCGGACGCATCGAATCGCAGCACCAGCCGGTCGCGCTTGTCGGCTTCGGGGTCGTCCAGCGTGTCGATGGTGGGCGGAGCGTCCGGCAGGGCGTCCACCGTGAAGACCTTGCGGCGCGGCCCGATGCGCCAGTCCAGCACGCCGGAGCCGTCGATCACCGTGCGCGCTTCCGCGCTGGTCCGGCCCAGCGGGACCGGATCGATGAAGCGCGTGTCCGCCTCGCCGATATAGCGCGGTCGCGGCAGGACGGACGCGCCCGACGCCCGCACGACCAGCGTGGAGCCGACCGGCGCGCGGATCGGTCCGTCGCCTTGGGCGTAGATGGGTGGGCGGCCCGTATAGTCGGGCGGATCGACCCAGGCCTCGAAGGTGATGTCGTAGGGGTTCGTCGGCGGCAGCCAGACCGGCGACAGGGCGCGGCGCGTGCGTTCCAGCGCCAGACCCAGCGTCAGGAACAGGGCCAGGCCCAGCGCGATCGGTGCGACGATGCGCAACCCATAGCGGTCGATCCGCGACAGGGCCGGTTTGCGCCCCACGCCCCGGATGGCGTCCGCCTGCTCGCCCGCCTGTTTCAGATGGGCGGGCCACAGCTCCGGCGACAGCGCCGGGGCGTCGCGCAACGTGTCGAGCGGACGATGCGACAGCCCCGCCGTCCTTTCCAGCCGCCGCAGCGCATCCGAGCGGGTCGGCCAGCGTTTGCGCCGGACCTTGAAGGCCGCGCGCCCGATCAGCGCAAGCGTGCCGGTCAGCGCCAGGAGCCGCAGCGGATCGCCCGCCACTTCCCACGTGCCGAACCAGGTCAGGATCAGGAAGGCGGCCAGCGCCAGCGCGGGCAGAGCCAGGACCGGGGCGTAGGCCTCCCAGACCAGGCGCGCGCGCGCCAGCACGGCGAGACGGCGCAGCCGGATCGGCAGGACTGTGTCGGAGGTCGGCACGAAGCCGGGCCTAGCGTAGGCACGGCGCGCCTGTCGCATAAAATATCAGTTATACGGCGCGGCGAACCGCCCTAGCGCCGCCGTCGCCCGCCTGCGCCGCGTCCGCGGCGCCCCGTCGTGCCCGCTTCCACCGGCGGATTGACCAGCGCACCGAGCGTCTCCTCCAGGCTCGCGCGCGTCGGTCGCGGTCCGGGCTCGTTGCGCGCGAGATAGTCGTCGATGGAACGGCGCATGGCGGCGACGTGTTCCGGCGCGTTGCCGCAACACCCGCCGATGATGCGCACGCCCGCGTCGGCCGCGAGCTGGGCATAGTCGTACATCAGCTCCGGCGTGCCGGAATAGACGGTCTCCTTGCCCATGACGTGCGGGATGCCGCAATTGGCCTTCCCGACGATCACCGCGTCCGGGTCGGCCGCGGTCATGTCGAGCGTGCCGAGCAACAGGTCGGACGCGCCGACGCCGCAATTCGATCCGACGGCCAAGGGCGGCTCGGACAGACCGGCGGCGATGTTGTGGATCTGGTCCGGCGCGATGCCCATCATCGTCTTGCCGGCCGTGTCGAAGCTGGCGGTGTAGACATACGGCATGCCGCAATCGATGGCGGCCTGCGCGGCGGCCTGGATTTCCTCGGCCGCGGACATGGTCTCGATCCAGATCACGTCCGCCCCGCCGTCGCGCAGGCCCTCGATCTGGGTCTTGAAGGCGGCCACGGCGCCCTCCATCGTCATTTCGCCCATCGGTTCGAACAGCTCGCCCGTCGGCCCGACGGATCCCGCCACCACGACCGGACGCGTCGCCGCTTCGGCCACCCGGCCCGCGATCTCCGCGCCCGCCTTGTTGATGGCGTAGGTGTCGTCCTGCGCGTCGTGCAGTTTCAAGCGCGGTGCATTGGCCCCGAACGTGTTGGTCAGGATGATGTCCGACCCGGCCTCGACGAATTGGCGGTGCAACGTCTCCGGCTTGGACGGTTCGGTCAGGTTCCAGATGTCGGGCGGGAAGCCCGGCTCCAGGCCCATATGCATGAAGTTCGTGCCCGTCGCCCCGTCTGCCAGAAGCAGGGGCGTGCGTTGCAGCAGGTCATATAAAGAAATTCGCATATCCTTCCCATGATCGGGCTCTGCGCGCTTGTCAAAGCCTGTTTCGCCCTCTAGGTCGCGCGGCGTTCCGGTCATCTGAAAGGATGTGAATAGGGAACGGGGTGGAAATCCCCGACAGCGCCCGCTGCCGTGTTTGGCGAGGGGCGCCGCATCAGGCCACTGCGAGAGCGGGAAGGCGCGGCGCACCACTATCAGCCATCAGTCGGAAGACCTGCCGGATCATGTCGCCAGCGCGCGCGGGCGGGGCCGACCGATGCGCATGGATGAGGGGGAGAGGGTCCCGCTCACTCAATGACGACGTCTTTGCAACACCGTGCGACGGGCGAGACCCGCGCGCGACACAGGAGACGTGCGTGATGAAACGCTTTATTTTGGGAACGGCCTTGGGGATCGCCTCGGCCGTCGCGACGAACGCGGCCGGCTGGGCGCAGGTGCAGGCGGATGTCGATGACCCGGACCTGTTCGACACGGATGAGGTGGTCGTGTCCGCCACACGGTTGGGCGCCCTGGATGCGGACGAGCTGACGATCGCGTCCTCCGTCCTGACGGAAACCGAGATCGAGGCCCGCGGCCAGCAATATGTGTCGGACCTGCTGCGGTCCATGCCGGGCATCGCGATCAGCGCGTCCGGATCGCGCGGCAACCTGACCCAGATCCGCGTCCGCGGGGCCGAAGCCAACCATGTGGTCGTCATCATCGACGGCGTCGAAGTCGCCAACCCCAGCGACGGCGGGTTCGACCTGTCGGGCCTTCGCGCCCAGGACATCGTCAGGATCGAAGTGCTGCGCGGCGAACAGTCCGCGCTCTACGGGTCGGACGCCGTCGCGGGCGTGATCAACGTCGTCACCCGGGCCGGGAACACGGCCGAGCGCTGGCAGGCCAGCGTGGAAGGCGGATCGCGCGGCACGCTGGAAGGGCAGGCGAGCGCCGTCATCCCGATCGGCACGGCGGCCCTGTCCGTGAACGGCAATGCGTTCCGTACGGACGGCTTCGATATCTCCGGGCTCGGCGGCGAAAAGGACGGATCGACTTCCGAAACCATCAATGTCGGCTTGAATGCGGTGCGTTTCGGCGGTGCGCGTTTCGATGCCAAGTTCGCCCATTCCAACGTGAACGCCGACTTCGACAGCGGGTCGCCCCTGCGCGACACGTCCGACACGTTGGAGGCCGGGACGACGACGGCGCGCGGCGATGTGAGGTTCAAGACCGGCGTGATCGACCACAAGATCGGCCTGGGCCATCTGGAGCGCAGAACCGATACAAAGAGCCCGACCGGGACGAGTCGGTCCGTGGGCGAGAGAACGACGGCGAGCTGGGCGGCGGGCCTGACGCGCGAGACGGACAAGTTCA
Source organism: uncultured Algimonas sp. (assembly GCF_947498175.1). Lineage (GTDB taxonomy): Bacteria > Pseudomonadota > Alphaproteobacteria > Caulobacterales > Maricaulaceae > Litorimonas. Next base: position 12,787 of record NZ_CANMJB010000004.1, read on the forward strand.
CCCTGCTGGGGGAATTCGAACGCGAGACCTACAGCAATTCGCCCAACAGCGTCGATCCGGACGGCAAGGCGGAGAACGACACGGCCGCCATCGCGGCCGAATACCGCCGCACGCTGGGGCCGGCGACGCTGACTGCGTCGGGCCGTTACGACAGCAACGATCTGTTCGACGACGCCGTGACCTGGCGCCTGGGCGCGGCCTATGACTTCTCGTGGGAGGGCCGTCTGCGCGGCAGTGTCGGCACGGGCATCAAGAATCCCACCTTGATCGAATTGTTCGGCTTTTTCCCGGCCAGCAATTTCATCGGCAACCCCGATCTGGATCCGGAGAAGTCGATCGGCGTCAATGTCGGCTACCAACAGACGATCGGTGCGTTCGAAGGCTCGGTCGATCTGTTCTATTCCGAACTGCAGGACGAAATCGACGGGTTCGTGTTCAACGGCGTGTCCAGTGTCCGCAACCTGGAGCGCGACTCGACCCGGCAGGGCGTCGAACTGGAAGCCAGCTACACGCTCGGCACCGTCCGGCTGTCAGGCTCCGCGACCTTCCTGGACAGCGACCAGGGCGACGTCGAAGAGCAGCGGCGACCGGACATGCTCGCAAGCGCGACGATCGACTGGGATGCGACGGACCGGCTGCGCCTGTCGGCCTATGCCGACCATACGGGCAGCCAGCTGGATTCGGACTTCTCGACCTTTCCCGCGCCGCGCGTCACGCTCGATGCCTTCACTCTGGTCGGCGCCCGCGCCGCCTATGCCGTGGGCGATCATGCGACGGTGAGCTTGCGGGGCGAGAACCTGTTCGACGCGGATTATCAGGAAGTCTTCGGCTACGCCTCGCCGGGCCGGGCCGTCTTCGCCGGGCTGGCGCTCGACTTCTAGCGGGTCCGCCCGGTCGCGTCTTCAATCCGTCGGCACGTCCGGCAGATCGAGATCGGCCGGGCGGATCACGTCCTCGCCCAGGAAGGCGAGGTAGCGCGAGATATCGTGGCCGCGCGCTTCCAGCGCGTCGATCAGGCTGTCCTCGCCCAGCAAGTGCGACAGGCCGACGGCCGCGAACCCTGTACCGGATCCGTCCATGAAAGCATCCAGCCGTTCGGCCCAGGCGGCGTTGCGGTCGGTCAGCACGGCGGCGACGTAGCCGTCCGGCGCGTTTTCCAGCGGTCCGGTCAGGGCCGCTTCCAGCGCATCGACATCGCCCACGGCCCAGTCGCGCGCGATCGCGGCGAGTGTGTCGTCCATCTCCTCGAAGCGTTCCATCGTATCGGTCAGCAGCTCCAGCTGAACGGCTTCGGGCAAGTCCGCCATCTGGCGGATCTGCGCTTCGGCGGTTTCCAGGAAAACGACGTTCTTGCCGGACCGGGCCGCGCGCGATTTCAGCGCTTCGTCCGCCGATAGCTCCGCGCTCAGTCCGGCCGCGTCCGCCGCGGCCAGCGTCAGGAACTCGCCCGCCAGCCAGGGCCGCATCGAATCGAGTGCCGCCAGGTCGACCCCGCCATTGTTCGCCACCGCTTCGAGCAGGATGGACTGGTAATTGTCGAGCGTGTCGGTCAGGCGGTGCCCGTCGCGCCGGAACCCCCGTTGCGTGGCCAGCGCCTGTGCGCGCAGGCCCGCCGCCCCGGCATGGTCGGCTTCGAAGAAGACGGTGCCGCTTTGCGCGAACGCCTCGCGCATGTCGTCGCGCTGCCACCGCAAATCTTCGGGCAGCAGATGGACCGTGCCGAACAGATAGAGCGTGCTGTCTTCGTCCTGCAGGCGCCAGAGGGCCGGCCCGTCATTGCGGGCGCGGGCGTCTTCGACCTTGCGCATGGCCCCGTCCGTGACGGGAACGCGGTCGCAAGCGGCCGTCAGGGTAGCGGCAGCGAGGAAGGATAGGATGAGACGCAGCATGTCGGCGCGGTCCCTAGGGCGGGGCGGGGCGCGCTGGCAACGGATTTTCACGTCCGCACAGTGGGGCCCCTCGCGCAAACGTCAGTGGCAAGGCCGCATTTCGCTGCTAGGGCGGCGCCCATGAATGCGCCGATCGATCCCGCCAAATTCCGCGATCCTCTCATCACGGCCCAGGGCGACGTCCGGGCGTCCGTCGCCTTCCGGGGCTATGACACGCTCTGGTTCAATACCGGCTCGCTCTGCAATATCGAATGCGCCAACTGCTATATCGAAAGCAGTCCGACCGCCGACCATTTCGTCTATTTGACGCCCGGGGACGTCGCGCCGTTCCTGGACGAACTGGAGGCGCCCATCGAGATCGGCTTCACCGGCGGGGAGCCGTTCCTGAACCCACACATGATCCGCCTGTCCGAGATGGCGCTGGAGCGCGGCCACCGGATCCTGATCCTGACCAACGCCATGCGGCCGATGATGCGGCCGCGGGTGCAGGCGGGTCTGCTGGATCTGAAGGCGCGCTTTCCCGCCCGCGTCACGATGCGGGTCAGCCTCGATCACTACACGGCCGAAGGCCATGACGCGGAACGCGGCGCGGGCGCCTTCGCCAAAGCCCTGCCGGGCGTGGATTGGCTGGCCGCGCAAGGCTTTGCGCTCCACATCGCCGGGCGGGCCGTGTTCGCGGACTCGGAGGTTTCGGCGCGCAGCGGCTACCGCGCCCTGGTCGCGGATCGCGGCTGGCCTGTCGATGCCGACGACCCGGCGGCGCTGATGCTGTTTCCGGAAATGGACGACCGCGCCGACGTGCCGGAAATCACGACCGCCTGCTGGGACATCCTGTCTGTTTCACCGGACAGCCTGATGTGCGCCAACTCCCGCATGGTGGTCCGGCGCAAGGGGGAAGGCCGCGCCCGCGTGCTGGCTTGCACGCTTCTCTGGGACGATCCGCAGTTCGACATGGGCGCCACGCTGGACGAAGCGGCACGGACCGTCAGCCTGAACCATCCGCACTGCGCCACCTTCTGCGTCCTCGGCGGGGCGAGCTGTTCGGCCTAATCCCGGAAGTGCTTGGACAATCGCAGGCCCTGCGCCTGGTAGGAGCTGCCGTTCGCCCCGTAGAGATCGGTCGGTTCCTCGGTCAGCGCTTCGAAGACGAGATGGGCGACGGGTTGGCCGTGGGACAGCAGGAAGGGCACGTCGCGGCCGCGCACTTCCAGCACGGCGCGGCTGCCTTCTCCTCCTGCCGACGCCACGCCGAAACCGGGATCGAAAAAGCCGGCGTAATGCGCGCGGAACTCGCCGATTTCCGTGTCGATCGGCGCCATTTCGGCGGCTTGGCCAACCGGTATCTCGACGGCTTCCCGGCTCGCGAGGATGTAGAACTCCTCCGGTTCGAGAATCAGACCGCCATTGGTCAATCGCACCGGCTCCCAATAGTCGAGCGCGGCATGCGCCCCGATCCCGCGCAGATCCACAAGGCCGGAATGGCGGCGGGCGCGGTAGCCGACGACCGGCGCCTCCGGCGACAGGTCGAGCGACACGGTCTGGCGGTGCAGCGGTGCGGGCGGAGCGTCGCGGAAGCGGATCTGGGACAGCCGGTCGCCCGTTCGCACCAGCACCGGGAAGGTTCGCGGCGCGACTTCCAGCCATAAAGGCCCGCGATAGCCCGCGGGCAGCGCATCGAACCGGTCCGACGCTTCGCCGATGGCGCGCGCGAACACGTCCAGCCGCCCGGTCGAGCTTTTCGGGTTGGCGAGCGCGGAAACATGGTCCGGCAGGTCCAGCGTCTCGCGCAGTTCGATCAGGTAGATGCAGCCCGTTTCCAGGACCGCGCCGGCATCCAGGTCGATTTCGTGCAGATGCAGCGCCTCGATCCCGTCGGCCACGCGCCCGCCCGCTCCCGGCAGGAAGGAAGCGCGCATCCGGTAGGCGCGGCGACCCAGCGTCAGGTCGAGCGAGGCGGGTTGCAGCGTCTGCGGCAGGATTTCGCCCGGAGCCAAAGGCACGGGCGGAGCGACGCGGACACGGCCCGCCTCGATCAGCGCGGCGATCTGCTGTGAGGGCAGGATCATGGGGCCTGCCTAGGCGTCCCTCCGCTCCGTCTCAAGGCCGCATCTGCCGGAATCCGGTTGATTTTTCGGGCATGACCCGGGGTCCGGCGCAGGATGCCGGTCCGCTTCGCCGGTTAGGTGATCACTGTTAAAACATGGAAGTTGGCATGCTAAAACAGTTGCAAGCCCGCAGTCGTCGTGGAAGCGTGAGGGCGCTCGGCAGACACAGAGCCGGACTCGGGATGGGTCCGGTCCGGCCGGGCCTGGAGGGGTCGCGATGGACAAGACGATGGAACAGGACGCCGCCGAAGCCGGCTCCGTGCCTCCGGGGCTTCCGAGCCTGTTCGAGCAGCGCACCAAGGACGTCATCGTCCGGGTCGAACCCGAATATCTCGCCGAGCAGAGCAGCCCGTCCGACGGGCGCTTCATCTGGGCCTATACGGTTGAAATCGACAACCAGTCCGACGACGATCTGCGCGTGACGGGGCGCTATTGGCATATCGCCGACAGCCGCGGCCAGGTGCAGGAAGTGCGCGGCCAGGGCGTGGTCGGCGAGAAGCCGGTCGTGCGCGCGGGCGAACAGTTCCGCTACACCTCCGGCGCGCCGCTATCGGCCCCGTCCGGCATGATGAGCGGTTCCTACCGCGTGGAATCCGATGCGGGCGACGCCTACGACATCGACATCCCCGTTTTCGTGCTGGACAGCCCCTTCGAAGGGACGATGTTCAACTAGCTGCAGACTTTCAGGCCCCAAGCCGAGGGCGGTTTTCCCGGGTCGGCATCTTACGTTCCGGCTGACGGCCGGGCTTTCTCCGTCTTCCTGTTCCGCCATACGCTTCCCGCCCGATCGGCGAGGGAACGCGCTTCTGTGAGCCCGCCTTCCGTTCACGGTGCTTTGCGCCTATATCGCCTCCACCATGCCCACCACGCTTCTCGATACCAAGGCCGCGACGCCGCTCGCCGGACGCACGGCGGATGGCCGCGTGCGCCTGCCGGGGCTGAGTCGCGCCGAGATCGCCGCGCACCTCGCCGAGATGGGCGTCGAGGCGAAAAAAGTGCGCATGCGCGCCAATCAGATCTTCAACTGGGTCTATCATTGGGGCGTGACCGATTTCGCGGCGATGACCAACATCGCCAAGGGATTCCGGGCCGATCTGGAAGCCCATTTCACGCTGGCGCGGCCCGGAGTGATCGAACGCCAGGTCAGCCGCGACGGCACGCGCAAATACCTCATCCGCATGGCGCCGGGCATCGAAGTGGAATCCGTCTTCATCCCGGACGTGTCGCGCAGCGGGGCGCTGTGCGTCAGCTCTCAGGTCGGCTGCACCCTGACCTGCACTTTCTGCCATACCGGCACGCAGAGGCTGGTCCGCAACCTCACGCCGGCCGAGATCGTGCTGCAGGTCATGGCTTGCCGCGACGATCTGGGCGAATGGCCGGCGGCCAAGGGGCGCGAAGGGACCGACGTGACCGAATGGCGGCATGGTGGCGACCGCAAGCTCGTCAACATCGTCTTCATGGGCATGGGCGAACCGCTCTACAACACCGATAACGTCATCGAGTCGATCGACCTGATCAGCGACGACCAGGGCCTGTCCATCGGGCGCCGCCGCATCACGGTCAGCACATCCGGCGTCGTGCCCGACATCGCCAAGGTCGGCGCCGCCAATCCGATGCTCGCCATTTCGCTGCACGCGGCGGATGACGAGACGCGCACCCGGATCATGCCGATCAACAAGAAATATCCGCTGGACGACCTGCTGCAGGCGTGCCGCGACTATCCCGGCCTGTCCAACGCCCGCCGCATCACGTTCGAATATGTCATGCTCAAGGGCGTCAACGACACGCCGCAACATGCGCGCAACCTGATCACCAAGCTGCAGGGCATTCCGGCCAAGGTGAACCTGATCCCGTTCAATCCCTGGCCCGGTTCTCCTTACGAATGTTCCGACATGGACGTCATCGAGGACTTCGCCCGCCGCCTGAAAAAGGCCGGCCTCGCCGCCCCGGTCCGCAAGACCCGCGGCGAGGACATCATGGCGGCGTGCGGGCAGCTGAAATCCGAAAGCGAAAAGCAGCGGGCGAGCGTGTTGCGCAAGGCGGCCAAGGCTGCACCCTGACCGCCGCGCCCTGACCGCCGCGCCCTGACCGCCCCGCCCCCTAATTGCCCTGTCCCTAATCGTTCCGTTCAACGCGGCGCACGCTGCGGATGATCGCCGCATGGTCGCGGCATTCCGCCTCGGTTGGCACGATGGCCCCTGCGGATGTCGCGCGCAGAGTGAGCGCCAGCGTGAGGCCGTTGAGCGAAAACCACCAGTCGGTCCGGCTGTCGTCCCGGTCGTAACCGCCCACGCGCAAGCCCGGCAGGCCGCCCGCATCGAACTCCGTGGCGCGATTTCCGGCGTCGAAGGCCTCCCGGCTGAGATCGTGCAGCCCCCGCACCGCGTCCAGCGCCGCAGTCATTTCGAAACGGCCGAGCCCGATCCGCCACACCGTGCCGACGCGCATGTTGGAGAAAAGCGGGCTGGGTGCGGCGACTTCGGCCTTCACCTGGGCCTGATCGGGCAGGTCGAGTTCAAACCAGGCGAGTTCGAGCGTGAACACCGGGCTACTCTTCCACTTCTTCCGTATTGAGCAGGCCGCGCGAGACTACGCGCAAGGCCTGCGGATCGTCGATGACGGCGAGCAGGCGCAGCAGGCGGGCGCGCGTCTCGGCTTCCGTCGCCCCGTCCGGCGCGGTCGCCGCGATCCGGCGCAGCAGCGCTTCGGCACGCGGCAGCAAGGCGGGGTCTTCCAGCACGATCAGCGAGAAGGCGTAATTGCCCATCACGACGATGTCGTCGGGCCGGGCCGCTACGGCCGCATCGTAATGGCCCATCCCCTCTTCCAGCGACGCGCCGAACCGTCCGTCGCCCGCGCCCCGAACGATGCCCAGATGCCAGGCGCCGTAGAGCGCATCGGCGCGCCCGTCGTCCGGCGCGGCGCGCTCGAACGCCGCGATGGCGTCATGCGTCTTGCCGACCAGCCCGTGCATCACGATGCCCAGCGGACTGCTCGACCGGGTGCGGAAGCCCATGTGCAGCGCGTGCAGGAACAGGCTTTCCGCATTGTCGGGATCGCGGGCCAGGGCGGCTTCCGTCAGGTCGAGCGCGTCCTTGGCGTGGTCCTTGGGGTCGTCGATCTTCAGCAGCATAATCTCCGCCGCCATGGCTTCGGCGGCGAGGTTGAGCCCCGCGACCGTATCGGCCTCCAGCGCCACTGTCCGCGCATCCGCATAGGCCCCTTGGTCGATCAACGCCCGCGCCGACTCGGACGCTTGGGCGGGCAGCGGCAGAAGCAGGGCGAGAAGGACGAGCAGACGGGTCATGGCGGTCCTGTATCACATCCCATTGCGACAGGCATGAAGGGCGTACATCAATGACCGTCCCCGGCACTCATTGAACCTGCGCTCGGATCGACCGGATTTGGGAGTCTCCATCCTCAGCAGCTGCGTCCTAGGATGAAGCTCCCCCCGGAATAAAGGCCGGGGACCAAATCCGCAGGCAGGATCCGTCCCTTATTCCAACCGCGCCTCGATCATGTCCGCCGTTTCGTGCGGACCATAGATCGCCACGAAGGACCCAAAGCGCGGGCCCTGGCTCTGGCCCATCGTGACTTCGTAGATGGCGGTGAACCAGTCGCGCAGATTCTCGAAATCATGGTCCTTGCCGATCGTGAAGGTCAGAGTCTGCAGCGCTTCGCCGTCCTTGACCGCAGACGGATCGACGGCGCGCAGGCGGGTCGCCAGATCGGCCAGCGCCGCGCGCTCCGCATCCGTCGGATCGCGATACGCCTTGGTCGGGGCGACGAAATCCTGGTAATAGCGCACCGCATAATCGCACAGCCGGTCCATTTCCGGGTTGGCGTCCGGCGTCGCGTCAGGCGCATAGCGCGTGATGAACCCCCACAGAATGTCCTTGGACGAGGCGTTCGCCGCACTGACCAGATTGAGCAGCAACTGATAGGAGAGCGGCGGCACATAGTCCGGCGGTTGCCCGGAATGGATATGCCAGACCGGATTGTTCAGCCGCGCCTTCTCGTCCTGATCCGCATAGGCGGCCAGATGCTGATAATATTCATCGACCATCTTCGGGATCACATCGAAATAGAGACGCTTGGCCACGCGCGGGCGCAGAAACTGGAACAGGGACAGCGATTCGGCGGGGGCGTAGGTCAGCCAGTCCTCGACCGAAATGCCGTTGCCCTTGGTCTTGGAAATCTTCTCGCCGCGTTCGTCGAGAAACAGCTCATAGACATATTGCACGGGCGGCTCGCCGCCCAGGATGCGGCAGATCTTGGAATAGATCGGCGCATTGTCCTGATGGTCTTTGCCGAACATTTCGAAATCCACGCCCAAAGCCGCCCAGCGCATCCCGAAATCCGGCTTCCATTGCAGCTTGGCGTTACCGCCCGTCACGGACTGGGTCACTTCGGTCCCGTCTTCATCATCGAACGTGACCGTTCCGGCCTTTGCGTCGACGGCTTTCATCGGCACATAGAGGACGCGGCCCGTCGTCGGGCTGATCGGCAGGATCGGCGAATAGGTGGCGCGCCGCTCCTCGCCCAATGTCGGCAGCATGACCGCCATGATCGCGTCGAACTGTTCCAGCGTCCTGATCAGCCACGGATCGAACGCGCCGCTTTTATACAGCGCCGTCGCGCTGCGAAATTTATAGTCGAACCCAAACCCGTCGAGGAAGCTCTGCAGGCGGGCATTCATATTGTCGCCGAAACTGTCATGCGTGCCGAACGGGTCGGGCACGCGCGTCAGCGGTTGCTGCAGATAGGGCTCCAGCGCAACGGGGTCGGGCACGGTGCCCGGGATCTTGCGCATCCCGTCCATGTCGTCGGACACGCACAATATCGTCGTGTCGATCTGCCCGCCCGTCATGGCGACGAAGGCATGGCGCACCATCGTCGTCCGCACCACTTCGCCGAACGTCCCGATATGCGGCAGGCCGCTGGGTCCGTAGCCGGTTTCGAACGTGACGGGACCGTCGCGCTTTATTCCGCGCTTGCCCTCGATGAACAGCCGCTTGAGAATGTTGCGCGCTTCCTCGATGGGCCAGGCCTTGGACTTGGCGAAGGCGGGGTCAAGGTCCTTGAGGTCGATATTTTCGGGGTCGATCATGGGGCGGGCGCTTACGGGGTTGGCGGGGGGTTGTATAGCGTTGTGGCGGGGGACGTGGCGGTGACGGTCTGCTTTCATGCCTCCAAACCCCTCCCGCAGACTTGGTCGGCGGGTCCATGACAGTGCCGTTTCGGCTGACCTTCAGGGTTGGGCCATGGGCTCGCCGGTCAAGCCGGCGAGAGTGGATGATTGTGAGGGTGTTGCTCTCTATCTGTCGTCCGCCCAGCCGATGGCGAGAGCAGATTGGGCCTGCGCCGAGAGCATCCTTCTTCGCGCGCTTTAGCTCCGCACGCGTGAAGCAAATCCGTGGGGCTAGACGGTTTCGTGCCCCGGCGCATAAGCCGCCAAGGTCGCCATCTGCAAAATCTCCGATGCCGCCGCACCGAGCGAGCAGATTTGCACCGGTTTTTCCAACCCCGTCAGGAACGGCCCCAGCACGGTGGCGCCGCCGACGGCGTCGAGCAGCTTGGTCGAGATCGACGCCGAATGGATGGCCGGCATGACCAGCACATTGGCCGCGTCGGTCAGGCGCGAGAACGGATAGGTGAGCTGGTGCATCGGGTCGAGCGCGACGTCGGCCGCCATGTCGCCTTCATATTCGAAATCGACCTGGCGGTTGTCGAGGATGTTGACCGCCTCGCGCACCTTCATCATCCGTTCGCCGACCGGATTGCCGAAGGTCGAATAGGACAGCATCGCCACACGCGGCTCGAACCCGAAAGTGGCCGCGAAATTGGCGGTGGTTTCGGCGATGTCGGCCAGATCCTCGGCGGTCGGCAACTCGGTGATGTTGGTGTCGGCGATGAACAGCGTGCGCTGCTTGTTGACCACGACCGACACGCCCATCGTGCGTTCGCGCCGCCGGTGGGACAGCACCAGCCGCACATCGCGCAGCACGACGTCGTAGCTGCGCGTCACGCCGCTGACCATGCCGTCGGCGAGGCCGTGATGCATCAGCAGGGCCGAGAAGACGTTCCGGTCGTTATTGACCAGCCGTTGCGCGTCCCGGCGCAGGAAGCCGCGCCGCTGCAGCCGCGAATAGAGATATTCCGTGAATTCCGCATTGCGGTCGAACAGGCGGGCGTTGAGGACGCTCAGGCTCTCGGGGTTCTCGATGCCCAGCAATTTCATATTGTCGTAGATCGGCTTGTCCCGGCCGATCAGGATCGCCTTGCCCAGTCCGCGCTGCTGGAAGGCCTGGGCGGCGCGGATGACGGCGGGTTCTTCGCCTTCCGCGAAGACGATGGTCTTGGGCTCCTCGACCACGGCGGCGGTGATGCCTTGCAGGATGGCGGCGGTCGGATCCTGGCGCCGGGCGAGCGACCGCTTGTAGGCGTCCATGTCCTCGATGGGCTTGCGGGCCTGTCCGGTGTCCATCGCGGCCTGGGCCACATAGGGCGGAATGTCGGAAATCAGGCGCGGATCGAACGGGGCCGGAATGATGTAGTCGGGTCCGTACTTCGGGCGGTTGCCGTGATAGGCGGCGGCGACTTCCTCGGGCACGTCCTGGCGGGCGAGATCGGCCAGCGCGTGGGCGCAGGCGAGCTTCATTTCGTCGTTGACGTTGCGGGCCCGCACGTCGAGCGCGCCCCTGAAGATATAGGGAAAACCGAGGACGTTGTTGACCTGGTTGGGATAGTCGGACCGGCCCGTCGCGATGATGGCGTCGTCGCGGACCGACTTGATGATTTCCGGCGTCACTTCCGGATCCGGGTTGGCCATGGCGAAGATGATCGGATTGGGCGCCATGGACGCGATCATGTCGGCATCGACGATGCCCGCGACCGACAGGCCGAGAAAGACATCCGCGCCCTCCATCGCCTCGGCCAGGGTGCGCTTGTCGGTCTCCACCGCGTGCGGCGCTTTCCACTGGTCCATATAGACGGTGCGCCCCTGGTAGATCACGCCCTTGCTGTCCAGAACCAGGCAATTGTCGTCGCGCACGCCAAGGGACTTGATGAGGTTCAGCACGGACAGGCCCGCCGCACCCGCGCCCGATAGCACCACCTTCATGTCCTCGAATTTGCGGCCTGTCAGATGCGCGGCGTTGATGAGGCCGGCCGTCGCGATGATGGCCGTGCCGTGCTGGTCGTCGTGAAAAACGGGGATATCGACGAGGTCGCGCAGTTCCTGTTCGATGATGAAACATTCAGGCGAGCCGATGTCTTCGAGGTTGATGCCGCCGAAGGAGTTGCCGATGCGCTTGATGCATTCGATGAAGGCCTGGGCGTCCTCCTCCTCGACCTCGATGTCGAAACTGTCGATGTCGGCGAAGCGTTTGAACAGGACGGATTTGCCCTCCATGACGGGTTTGGAAGCAGCGGCGCCCAGATTACCGAGGCCCAGAATGGCCGTTCCGTTGGAGATGACGGCGACCGTGTTGCCCTTGGACGTGTAGTCGTAGACCGTGTCCGGATCGGCGGCGATGGCTTCGACGGGGATCGCCACGCCGGGGGAGTAGGCGAGGCTCAGGTCGCGCTGCGTCGCCATCGGCTTGGTCGGCAGCATGGAGATCTTGCCGGGCGTCGGCTCGGCGTGGAAGCGCAAGGCCTGTTCGTCGGTGATGTAGGGCTTTTTGGGCGGGCGGGGGGTGAGTTTCTTGGAAGCCATGATGGGTTGTCTTTCGGAACCCGGGCGAACTGCGGTCGCGAACGGCCGGGGTGAGGACGAGAGCCGCTGTCGTGAGCGGCGCGATGTGCGGCCGATCCGGGCCGGCGGACCGGCGCATCCGGTGCTTCTCGTCCCGGGGCCGATGAACTGCAGTCGCGAACATCGGCCTGTGGCCGGGGCGCGAAGCAAGGCGGCGCCGATGCAGGGGGCTTAGCGCATGATCCGGCCCGTGCAACCGATAAGCCGGCCAAAGGGTAGCGCACAAATATTCATCGCTCCGTTCAGCGGGTGACGGGAATGTGTGCATTTCTCCGGCCCGCCCGATGACAATCGCGCCAGCGGCCGCGTCGTCTCTCGACTCCGCCGCCCGCGCCCCGCAAGGAAAGAGCGAACAAGCGCTGCAGGGTGGGTCGGGCGCTAGCCGGGCCCGTCGCAAGGAAGGGACTTTTCCATGAAAAAGATCGAAGCCATCATCAAGCCGTTCAAGCTGGACGAGGTGAAGGAAGCGCTCCAAGCGATCGGCCTGCAAGGCATGACGGTGCTGGAAGCCAAGGGGTTCGGCCGCCAGAAAGGCCATACGGAGCTTTACCGCGGCGCGGAATATGTGGTCGATTTCCTGCCCAAGCTGAAGCTCGAACTCGTCATCGCGGACGATCAGGTCGAAGCCGCTTTGGAGGCCATCCAGACGGCGGCCAAGACCGGCAAGATCGGCGACGGCAAGGTGTTCGTGTCCGACGTGGGCCAAGCCATCCGCATCCGCACTGGCGAAACCGGAGAAGCCGCGCTTTAGGCACAGGCTCCCAGCCTAGACTGAAATACCCAGATCGAAACCAAACCGACTTCCCAGGACGACGATACCCATGGCCGATAAACCCATCACCCAGGACGATGTGCTCAAGACGATCAAGGACGAGGAGATCGGCTTCGTCGATCTGCGCTTCACCGATCCGAAGGGCAAGATGCAGCATGTCACCTTCCATGCCAGCATGGTGGACGAAGACCTGTTCGCCGACGGCACCATGTTCGACGGCAGTTCCATTGCCGGCTGGAAGAGCATCAACGAGTCCGACATGGTGCTGATGCCCGATCCATCGACCGCCAAGATGGACCCGTTCTACCAGCAGGACACGATGGCCATCTTCTGCGACATATTGGAGCCCGACGACGCTTCCGCCTATAATCGCGACCCGCGCGGCACGGCCAAGGCGGCGGAAAACTACATGCGATCCGCCAATGTCGGCGACGAGGTCTATTTCGGCCCCGAAGCCGAATTCTTCGTCTTCGACGATGTGCGCTGGACCACGGACCAGAACCGCACAGGCTACGAGTTTGATTCCACGGAAGGTCCCTACAATACGGGCACGATGTATACGGGCGGGAACATGGGACACCGGCCGGGACCCAAGGGCGGCTACTTCCCCGTCCCGCCCGTGGACAGCCAGCAGGACATGCGTTCCGAAATGCTCGCCATCATGGCCGAGCTCGGCCTGCGCCCTGAAAAGCATCACCACGAGGTCGCGCCGTCCCAGCATGAACTCGGCATGAAGTTCGACACGCTGGTCAACATGGCCGACAGCATGCAGCTCTACAAATACATCGTGCACAATGTCGCTCACGCCTATGGCAAGAGCGCGACCTTCATGCCCAAGCCGGTCCACGGCGACAACGGCACCGGCATGCATGTGCACATGTCGATCTGGAAGGACGAACAGCCGCTCTTCGCCGGCGACGGCTATGCCGGTCTGTCCGATTCTTGCCTCCATTATATCGGCGGCGTCATCAAGCATGCCAAGGCGATCAATGCCTTCGCCAACGCGTCCACTAACTCCTACAAGCGCCTGGTGCCGGGGTTCGAAGCCCCCGTTATGCTGGCCTACTCCAGCCGCAACCGTTCCGCCTCGATCCGGATTCCGTGGACGGCCAGCCGCAACGGCAAGCGCCTCGAAGCGCGCTTCCCCGACCCGGCGGGCAATCCGTACCTGACCTACACGGCGCTGCTGATGGCGGGTCTGGACGGGATCAAGAACAAGATCCATCCAGGCGATCCGATGGACATGGACCTGTACGAACTGTCGGCCGAAGAGGCCAAGGACATCCCGCAAGTCTGCGGCAGCTTGCGCGAGGCGCTGGAAGCTCTCGACGGCGACCGGTCCTTCCTGACGGCGGGCGGCGTGTTCGACGACGACCAGATCGACGCCTATATCGAGATGAAGATGGAAGAGGTCCACCGCCTCGCCATGCATCCGCATCCGGTGGAGTTCGACATGTATTACAAGTGCTAGCCACGCGGATTGGCTTCACCAAAGGTGTCTTTGGGCCGTGAAGCGGAGCGGGATGGGATCCAATCCCGCCCACAGGGCGACTGTCCCCAAGGCTAATAAGGAACGCCCCGGCGCAAGCCTCAAAAGCCGCTTCCACCCGGAGCGGCTTTCTCATGCCCGCACACCTCCCCCAAAATTGATTTGCGCTGTCCCCGCGCCTGCGCCAGTCTTCGCCACGAGGAGACTTGCCCATGCGCCTAACCGTCCTGACCTGCCTCGCCGCGCTCGGCATGAATGCCTGCATGACCGTTCCCGCAGTCGAGAGTCCGCAAGTTGCAGAGCTCGCCGCCATACCCGGTGCAACCCCCGGTATGGTCGCCGCCGCGCAGGCCACGACGCTCTACCAGGGTCAACAGGCGCAGTTGCGCGATATCCGCAACGCCGAAGCCCGCGTCGACCTAGCCCGCGCCCGTCTGGACTTCGACACGGTTCGCAACCGCGCCTCTGACGATGGCGAGGTGCGCGAATTCCTCGATGCACGACGCTCCCTGCGGCGCCTGCGCAATGTCTACGGCCCCACGAATACGGGCCGCCGCGACTTCCACTTCAATCCGTTCGGCTACGGTCGTCATTGGCCGCGCCGCGATGGATGGCTTGGTCAATATTCCAATGGACGCGACAATGACGAATTTTCGCCTGTACACGGCGACATGCCGACACTGTGACACGGTGAGACAGTTTGGGGCCAATCTAGTAAGTGGTTTCCCATACGGTCGACTTATTAGCTTATCGGATTTGAACCAAAAGTCAGGGCTGTCGTCCGTGGTTCCAGATGATGAAAAGCGATAGAACGGCCATGCCATTCGAGTATGGATGCTTTATAAGGATCGGGATTTGGCATTCTCAAGGTGCACACTTGAAAATTGTCCCTCACTATGATTATACTTTAAGATAGGTGGAATGTCTGGTCCACCGAAATCATGATCAAGGAGATCTTCTTATGGCTTTTAGAGAATTGAGTGCAGATGATATGAAGGCCGTATCCGGCGGTAATCCAGCTCCAGGTCAGTCTTGGGTCGATTATTTGGAGAAGAAATTCCCATTGGGTGAATGGCATAATGGATCTTTCTATCCAAATGGAGTGCCCGGAAATATCGCTCAGGGTCCGAATTCAACCGGCCATTAAAACCGTAATTTGTCTTGATCGAAGGTGTCTCAGCACCTTCGATCAATTCCTGGTTTTGGCTAATCCATATCTATTGAGCCCTTAATCTGTCAGGCCCTTCTGCAGTCGTGATGGATCATGGACGTCCAGCCGGCTCGGTCTTCGCTTTAGCGGCCCAGATCATCCCCATCTCGGTCGGCCAGAACCCGAACCGCGCAAGGCCCGACGGTATCTCGGCATTGAAGCCTTTAGCGCCCTCCGCCGTGTCGGACACGTCGGCCCGCTTGCCATAGGGTTGCCCGCCGTCGCTGGTGAAC
Organism: uncultured Algimonas sp.; assembly: GCF_947498175.1. Lineage (GTDB taxonomy): Bacteria > Pseudomonadota > Alphaproteobacteria > Caulobacterales > Maricaulaceae > Litorimonas. Next base: position 28,244 of record NZ_CANMJB010000004.1, read on the forward strand.
GACCAGAAGGCAGGGACCTTGTCCGCATTCAGGCCGTAATGCGCGATCTCGGAGTAGGTCTTCTTCTCTTGCTAATGTCCCAGTCCGCCTACAGGCGGATGAATTTGCCGTCCGAAATCGGCTCATAGTGCCGGATGCACTCCACTCGACCCATAGGCGTATCAGGGTCTATCGCCAGCCATCGTCCGATAAAGGAGTGCATGACCCCAGCTTGCCCCGGCCCTCTTTCCACTGTTGCACCCTTCTGCGTTCCCCCGCTTTGCAATACCGCCAGACGCTCTCTGTATTCATCTTCCGCTGTTTCATGGCGGACAAGAAAGTTGGGCGCGAGCCGGTATGACAGGCGGCATTCCAGCCGTTCCAGATGCGTCTGCCACCCGGCGGCTGCCCCGACCCTGTCTCCGGGACGCGCAAGACGTTCATGCACCAGTCCCAGATTGGTGCCGTCGCCGGCCGGAGTGAGCGTGATCGTGACGAGCGAGTCTTGCGAACTCTTCTCCCCCGGCCATTCGAGCGCCAACTTGCGATATTCCCATGTGTTACGACGCGACCCTCGAAAGCGGCCGTGTAGGCAGTGGACGATGCGCCGTCCGGGTAGGAATTGCCAAAAGCCTCCGGGTCGAACTTGAATTGGACACGGCCGCCCTCGCGTGGCTCGACCAATCCCCAGCGTAGTCACTCCTCCGCGTTTTTCGTCCTCGACGAGGAATCGCCAGGCCGTCATCGGCGGAGCCGACAGGTGTCGCCGGAAGACCAACCGGCTTGCGTCGACCGTTTATGCTTCATGGTCCCGGCCCTTAATTCGCATGGCGTATCACGGCGTCGTCCAGTGACTCCAGCCGGTCCGACCAGAAGACGGCGTAGCAGTCCAGTCAGTCGCGCATTTCTGCCATGGGTCTGGGGTCGAGCGTGAAGACCTGCTGCCGCCTCTCCATGCGCCTGTGGATGAGCTGGGCCTTGACGAGCACACCGACATGTTTGGACGCTCCGGCAAAACTCATGTCCAGAGGGTCCGCCAGCCTTGAAAGCAAGACGAGTTCGGTATTCGGAATTCGTTCAACTATATGGTTGAATATTCAACCGGAAAGCTGAACGACTATTCCCAGCATGAAGGTCCGGACTATTGCCGATCTCGCCATTCGGCGTGGCGGCTCGCCATCAGCAGGCTGACGCGGTAGGATTGCTCCTCGGCCATTTCGGCCATGATGACACCGGCGCGGGCACTGTCGATCTCGCGCAGGAAACCGGCAGCGAACGCTGGGTCCATGCGGTTGAAGATGGCGGCGGCCTTTTTGGGCTTCATGGTCGAATACATGTCGACCAGATGGGTGATGTCCTCATTGGCGGTCACGTCCAGCCGGTCGGTCATGGCTTGGAGTGTGTCGCGCGTGGCCTGCAGGTCTTCCAGTCGCGTTTGCAGCGTCGTTTCCAGCGCTTCCAGTTCGGCTTCGCGCTGGTCCAGCCCGGTGGCGCGGTCCAGCAAGGCCTTGTGGCGCGGCTCGAACGCGGCGACGAGCGCCGGGGTCAGGCAGGCCTGTTTCGGATCGGCGGCGGTCTTCGGAGTCTTCGCCCCGGATATGTCGGGGCTGGGGGCGGCGTCCGTCTCTGCAGCCGGGGCGTCCAGCTCGGCGGCATCATCGGCGCCGGGATTGAGGGCGGCGACTTCGAGCGCGCCGAAACCGGCGAAACCCAAGGCAAGGACGATCAGGATGGAAGATTTCATGCCACGGTCCTCGACGGTGCGGGCTCACCCGTTTCCGCGGCCGGTGTGGGGTCTGTCCCTGACATGTCCGTCCCTGGAATGGGCTCCGTGCCCGGCTCAGCTGTCGCTTGGGGCACGACGGTCGGCATGGCCATGTTCAGGCGTTTCAGGTCGGCCATGACTTTCAAAAGGCCTTCGGTCGTTTTCAGGGCCTTGCGCCGCGCGTCCGGCACGGCCACGTCGATGACGTCGTTCAACAGGGCGGTGGCGCGTTCGGTCTCAATGACCTTGGCGGTGGCGCGGTCCATGGCGGTTTCCAGCCGGTCGGACCGGGTCTCGGCGTCGGCCAGCAGCCCCTTTATCTCCTTGATCGATTCGAACAGTTCCGTGCGCGCCGTGCTGGCGGCCGCATGAGTGCGCTCGATGGCTTCCGTCAGCGTCACGATCGACGCGCCGACCCCGCTCTTGAGGTTGTTCAAACGCTTGAGCCGATGCGACAGCATCCAGCAATAGAACGCCGATGCCGCGCAGAGCGCGATCAGCAGAACGTCCTTTATGAATTCGATCTCCATGGCGCCCCCCGGGCCTTTAGCTGGTCAGTAGAAAGTCGGTGATGAGAACGTCCGCGACCACGTCTTGGCCGGCCACGACGCGCGCCCGGTGGACAAGCGCCCGTTTGAGGCGGACATGAAAACTGGGATCGGACAATTGCGCCGGATCGAGCGCCCTTAGATATGTGGTGAACACGTCGCGCAGTCGGGCCGCGTCGATTTCGGTCGTGTCGTCCCAGACCTCGATGGCCAGCCCGATGCGCAGCGTCTGCCCCTTGGGCCCGGCCGTCAGCACCATCGTGTCCAGCGCCAGCGTGCGGGCGGGCTCGGACGGCGTCCAGTCCGCGGAATGGGTCGCGGCGGTCGGGGCCGGGGCGGGCGCCGGAGGCGGGGCGGGCGGTTCGCCCATGAACCAGCTGGCCCCGAAGGCGGCGGCGAACACAAGGACCGGCGCCAACACGGCGAGGATCAGCCCGCCTTTGCTTTTTCCAGAGCCTTTCCCGGACGCATCGCCACTTGCGGGCAGCGCCGGGTCGCCTTTCTTTTTCTTCAGCAGGGCCATGGTCGGTGATCGGTCTTTCTGCGCGGGCATACCGCGAACGAGGTTAACAGCTCGGAAACCGCTTTGGGCGGTTACGGTAAACACTAGATTAACGAATTGGGTTCTAAGGCTGAATCGCAAGGGGTGTGCAGGATGCACGATCAAGCGAGTTCAGGATGAATCCGATTGCAATATTGCGGTCCATGTCGATGCGGCAGAAGGTCGTCACCGCCGCGTCGGTGCTGGCGACGCTGTTCCTGCTCGTCCTGATCGGCCAGCAGGTCTCCAAACCGACCCTGTCATTGCTTTATGCCGACCTGGAACCGCAGACGGCGGGTGAAATCATTGCGCGACTGGACAATCTGGGCGTCGATTACCGCGTCCAGGGCGGAGCCATCTATGCGGATGCGTCGCGTCGCGACAGCCTGCGACTCGAACTCGCCCGCGACGGGCTGCCGCGCCAAGATATGGTCGGCTACGAATTGTTCGACAATCTCAACAGCTTCGCCATGAGCTCGGACATGTTCGACACGGCCTATTGGCGCGCCAAGGAAGGCGAACTGGCCCGCACTATCCTGGCCATGCCGACCGTTCGCGCTGCGCGCGTGCATATCGGGCAGGGCTCGGGCCGCGGCCTGACGGCCCGCCGCCAGCCTTCCACCGCCTCCGTCACGCTCACCTCCGAACCCCCGATCGACGGCCGCCGCGCCCAGGCCGTGCAATATCTCGTCGCGCTCGCCGTGCCGGGACTGAAGCCCGAAGACGTCGCTGTGATCGATACGCGCGCCGGGCTGCTGGCCGGACCTGGCCTGGACGACCGCAGCGCGCCGGATGCAACCGGCGAACTGGGCCGCGCGGCCGCTTTGAAATCCGAATTGCTGAACCTGCTCGAAGCGCGGGTCGGCCCCGGCAATGTGCGGGTCAATGTCGCGTTGGATGTGGAAACGGAAACGGTCAACCGGACCGAGCGCCGTTTCGATCCCGACGGGCAGGTGCTGCGCTCCACGACGATCTCGGACCGGACCGGCCAGAGCGACGGCACGACCGGCGCGGTGACGGTCGCCTCCAACCTGCCCGAAGGCGCGGGCGGGGGCGGCAATTCGTCCAGCGAGTCCAGCGAGACGACCGAGACGACGCGCTACGAGATTTCCGAAATCCTGACCACGACCGAAAGCCTGCCGGGCAAGGTGACGCGCATGAGCGTGGCCGTGCTGCTTGATCATGTGCGCAACGTGGCCGAGGACGGCACGATCACCTACGCGCCGCGCGCAGAGGAAGAACTTGCCACCTTGCGCGATCTGGCGAGTGCGGCCGCCGGTCTGGATACGCAGCGCGGCGACGTGCTGCGCGTGGACACGCTGGCTTTCGACCGGCCCGAAGCGGGCGAGATGGTCGTCCCGCCCGGAACGATGGACCGGTTCATCGAATTGCATGGCGGCCGCCTGGCGCAACTCTCCATCCTCAGCCTGCTGGCGCTCGGTCTGGGTTTCCTCGTCGTGCGGCCCTTGCTGCGCGCTTCGCGCGGCGGCGTGGTGGACCCGCCCGGCGCCGTGGCGGGCGGGGCGCTGGAGCCGATGAGCCTAGGCGGCCTGCCGGACCTGAGCGGCGCGGGCGGCGGCATGCCGACCTTGGCCGAAATGGGCGGCATGGACGGGATGGGCGGCATGAACGGGATCGGCATGGATGGCGGCGGGCTCGGCCTGCCCGAACCCGACCCGCGCGCCGAACTGAACGAAGCCGTGGAAGGCGGCGTGGACGACGCAGCCGCGTTGCTCGCCAGCTGGCTCGACACGGAGCGGCCGGCCGCTCCGTCGTCCGACGCCGCACTGTCTTCCAACGAGGGCCTGGCAGCATGACCGCGCTGCGCCGAGACATGGAAGGCCCGTACATGGAAGGCCCGTCATGAGCGATATCGTCCGCCTGCACGCCCCGCCGTTCGAACCGGCGGCGCCGACCTCGTTGAAGGCCTTGCACCGCCCGCTGGTCGCGCCCGACGCGTCGCATTGCGAGGCCCATTGCCGCCCCTGTCCGGCCTGCCGCGCCGCGCAGGCCGCAGAGGTCGACGCCGCATCGAAGATGTCCGCAGACCTCGGCCTGCGCCTGTCGCAACTGGTCGAGGACGCGCTGGCCCAGCATGTGGCGCGGCTCGAAGCCGAACAGGCCGAACTGGTGGCGACCATATTGCGCGGTCTGCTGCCCGCGCTCGGCGATGCGGCCTTGCGCTCTGCGCTGGCCGAAGAACTGTCGGCGGCGTCACAGCCGCTGCGATCCGCGACGCTGCGCTTGCGCAAACCTCCCGGTCTCGATCTCGGACCAATCCCGGAAGGCGGACGATTGCAGATCGAAGACGATGCGTCGCAACCGATGCACACTCTGTCGCTGGCCGACGGAGACGCCGTCACCACGCTCGACGCGCAGGCGCTGATCGACGCCTGCGCGTCGCGCCTGGGCGGCCGTGATCCGGCTCCCTTTTCCGCAGAGGCATCCCAATGACCCACGATACGCCGCCCGACGCCCCCGAATTGCCTGAGCTGCCCGACATGCCGGCCATGGACGTCCCGGATTTGGGCGGTCCGGGTCCGGATGCTCCGGCCATGGATGCCGCGCCGCTCCCCGACCTTCCGGCGCTCGACATGCCGGGCGGCGAGCTGCCCGCCATGGGCGGAGAAATGGGCGGCGGCATGCCGGACATGGGCGAGGGCATGGCCGGAAACATGGATGCAAACATGGATGCAAACATGGGTGGAGATCTGCCCGCACTCGACAGCCCGGCGCCCGATCTGCCGCCTCAATCGCCGCAATTGCCACCTCTGGACGCCGCAGCGGCGGACGCGCCGGTGCTGGAGCGCCGCGAGGATGCGGGCGGCGCCAAGTTCAAGCGCTCCATCTATGCCCTGCCCGTGACCGTGGACGTCGTCATCGGCCGGGCGCGCCCGACCGTGACCGAATTGCTCGACCTCGACGAAGGCAGTCTGCTGGCGCTCGACCGCGGGGTCGAGGACCCGGTCGATCTGTGCGTGGACGGCCGCGTCATCGCGCGCGGCGAATTGATGGAAATGGAAGACGGAAGCGGCATCGGCGTGCGCATCACGCAGGTCGTGGACGTCGCCGAAGACGTCTTCGGGTGAGCCTGGCCCGGCTGGCATATGCGGCCGCGCTAGGCGGCCTGACGCTGTGGTTCGCGCCGGACGTGCTGGCGCAGGTCGCGCCGAACGTGCCCGATGCGCCCACGGCATCCGACGCGGCCGAAGCGCTGCGTAACGGCGTGGAACAGGTGACCGACGCACCGGTCGCGCTGGACGTTTCCATCGTGCAGCTCTTCCTGCTGGTGACCGTGCTCAGCCTTGCGCCGGGTCTGGCCATGATGATCACCTGCCTGCCGCTGATCGTGATCGTGCTGTCCTTCTTGCGCCAGGCGCTGGGCCTGCAGCAGACGCCGCCCAATTCCATGATCATGGGTCTTGGCCTGATCCTGACATTTTTCATCATGGAGCCTGTCTTCGCCCAGAGTTGGGACGCCGGAGTGCAGCCCTACATGGACGGCGTGCTGGACGAGACAGCCGCTTTCGACATGGCGATCGAACCGTTCCGCGCCTTCATGAGCGGGCGCGTCGAAGCCGACACGATCCAGCGCCTGGCCGACAGCCTGCCGGGGCGCGAGTGGGCGCCGGGCGAAGAGCCTTCGCTCGGCCTACTGACGAGCGCCTTCATGCTGTCGGAGATCAAGACGGCTTTCCAGATCGGCTTCGCCATCTTCCTGCCTTTCCTGGCCATCGATCTGGCTGTCGCGTCGGTCCTGATGGCGATGGGCATGATGATGGTGCCGCCGGCGGTCGTCTCGCTGCCCTTCAAGCTCGGCTTCTTCGTGCTGGCCGACGGGTGGCTGAAGATCACCGAAGCCCTGTTGCAGGGATACGCCTTATGACGACCTCCATGTCCCGCCTGACGCCCGGACAGCGCGCCGCCGTCGTGCTTGTGTCGCTAAATCCCGAACAGGCCAAGCCACTGGCCGAAATGCTCGGCATGCCCGCCATGCGGCGCGTCCAGAAAGTGCTGGCCGACCTGCCGCATATTTCCGAAGCCGACGTGCTGGCGTCATTCGCCGATTTCATCACCCAGCTCGCGGCCTGGCGCTCCGGTCTGCGCGGCGGGGAGGCGGAATCCTTCGACTTGCTGACGAAAGCCGTCGGCGATGCGTTGGTCGAGAAGATCCGCGGGCCCGTCGCCTTCGGGGACCAGCAGACCGATACATGGACCAAGTTCGGCCAATTGTCGCCGGACGTGATCGCGGACTATATCGGCACGCAGCATGCATCCGTCGCCGCGATCATGATGAGCCAGCTGCCGGGGGACCGTATTCCCGTCGTGCTCGGACTGATGCCGAAGGACGCGGCCGTCGAGGCGATCGGCCAGCTCTCCCGGCCCGAAGATCCGGCCTTGGGGGCGGTCGCGATCGCCGAACGTCTGGTCGAAACGGAATTGCTGGCGTCCGCGATCGATCCGATGAGCGACCCCAAGATCGTCATGATCGGCGAAACGCTGGGTACGCTGCCGCGCGAACTGCGCGACGCGGCGCTGGAACGGCTCGAGCAGGAAGACGAAGCGCGCGCCGCTGCCATCCGTTCGACTCTGTTGCGGATCGAGGATCTTCCCCTGCGCCTGCCGACCAAGTCGGTCCAGGTCGTGTTCCGCGAGATCGGGCGCGAAATCCTGGTCAAGGGCCTGGCGGCCATCGGCAACGACGCGCCGGAAGTGTCGACCTTTCTGCTGGGCAACATCGCCCAGCGCATGGCCGACCAGTACCGCGAAGACGTTGCCGAGATCGGCGATCTGGACGATGCCGCGAAGGACCGTGCCATCGGCAATCTGGTCCGCGAAGTCCTCGGCCTCTCCCGCCGCGGCTCCATCGCCCTGATATCGCTATCCGGAGACGCCGAAACCGACTGATCCGGACCCGCCGCTCTTTCGGTGCGTCTTCTGCGTTATTGCAGGACCAGTTCGGCATGCAGCGCGCCGGCGCTCTTGATCGCCTTGAGGATGTCGATCATCTCGCGCGGCGAGACGCCCAGCGCGTTGAGGCCGGCGACGAGGTCGGGCAGTTCCACCGCTTCGTTGACGATGGCCATCTGGCCGATCCGGCCGTCATCCACCGCGATCTGGGTGCGCGGCAGGACGACCGTTTCGCCGAAACCGAACGGGTTGGGCTGCGAGGCGACAGGCGTCTCGGCGATCTTGATGGTCAGGTTGCCTTGGGCCACGGCGACGGAAGACACCTTAACGGCCTCGCCCAGAACGATCGTGCCGGAGCGTTGGTCGATGACGACGCGGGCGATTTCGGCGGATCTCAGGGTCAGGTTCTCGATCCGGCCCATGGCATGGGCCGGACTGCCGCCCAGCGCGCGCAGATCGACCTCGACCGTGCCGGGATCCAGCAGCGTGGCGACCGGGCGGCCGATCGCGGTGTTGATGCTCTGCTCGACGCGGCCCGCGGTCGTGAAATCGGGATCGCGCAAGGCTAGGCGAACGCTTTGTTGCGAGCGGAAATCGTAAGGGATCTCGCGTTCCACCCGGGCGCCGTTCGGGATCGTGCCGGCGGTCGGCACGCCCTGCGTAATGCTCGCGCCCGCGCCTTCGGCGTCGAACCCGCTGATCAGGATGTTGCCCTGGGCGATGGCGAAGATCTGTCCGTTGGGTGCGTTGAGCGGCGTCATGACGAGCGTGCCGCCTGCCAAGCTCGACGCATCGCCGATTGAGGCGACGTTGATGTCGATGCGCGACCCTTCGCGCGCGAATGGCGGCAATGTCGACGTGACCAGCACGGCGGCGATATTGTCGGGGCGGAAGTCGCTGTCCTGGACGTTGACGCCGAGGCGTTCCAGCAGGTTGGTCAGCGCTTCTTCCGTATAGGGGGAGTTGCGGATCGTATCGCCCGTCCCGTTCAGGCCGATGACCAGGCCGTAGCCGACCAGATCGTTGCCGCGAACGCCCTGTACGTCGGCGATATCCTTGATCCGGACCTGGGCGGCCGTGGCCTGAAGGGCGGGAGCGAGCATGAGCGTCGCCAGGAAAAGGGCCAGGACGGGACGGAAGAAAGAACGGGGCATCATCACCTCAGGAAATTGGCGAGAGACAGGGAGCCGAGGCGTCCGGTCACGGTGTAGCTGGCTTGGAGCTGTTGCTCGAGCGCCTGGATCTCGGAGGCCGCTTCGAACGGGTCCCGTCCGAGCATGTCGTTCTGGGCGATGGCGATCAGGCTGGCCTCGCGGTCGAAGCTTTCGGTCGCGCGCTCCAGGCTCTGCTGTGCCGCGCCGAGGCGGGTTTCCATGACGATCGCGCTGTCCCCGGCTTTTTCCAGCAGGCTGAGACCTGCATCCATCATGGCAATGCGGTCGGCCTTGGACGCGAACTGGGTCGCCCCGGCGATCATGGCGTAGCCACGCATGATGTCGCGGAACAACGGATCGTCGCCTTTCGGAATCGGGTCGTAGCTCAGATCGTCGGAAATATGCAGCCGGGGCCCGTCCTCGACGCTGCCTTGGTAGATATCGGTTTCGAATCCGGCGCCGGCATCGTTGAAATAGCGTTCGATGGCGGCGATGGCAGACGCAGCGTCAGGCGCCGCGGCGATTTCGGCGTTGACCGCCGCCTGGAGCGTTTCCGTCGCCGCCAGCGGCCCGCCGACCGTGTTCGTGCCGGAAAAGAGATGACGCGTGCCCGACCGCCGTCCCAGCGCGCTCATGGTCTGGGCGAGACGGTCGGCCGCATTATCGGCCAGCAGGACGATGTCGTTGGGTCCGCCCTGGGACAGGGTGACGCGACCTTCGGCCCCGAGTCCCGTCACCGTTTCGCGGATGAGCGTGATCGCCCCGGCCGCCGTGTCCATCCGCGATTTGGCGAGCTTCGCCGTGCCGCGCTGACGGTCGAGGTCGGCGGCCGCCTTGTCGAGCAGAAAGGCATCCCCGACCCGGCCGTTCGTGGCCGCGACGACGTCGCTGCGCTTGCCCGTGATCGCTTCCTGACCAGCCGTTTCCAACCGCGACCGTATGAGAGCGTTCTGACGCGCTTGGCGGTTGTTGAACAGCACGTCCGGGGTCATTGAAAGGTTCATGTCGGATCCTTGCCCATGTTAGATCCTCGCCAACGTATCGAACATGTCGCTGACCGCCTGGATGATCTTGGCGTTGGCCGTGTAGGCTTGTTCGATCGCCAACAGGTTTTGCAGCTCGTAATCCAGATCGACACCGGTCAGCTGATTGTGCGCTTCGTCCAGCGTGGTCACGCGCGCCAGATTGCCCGCATGGATGCGGCTTGCCCGGAAGGCGACGGTCGAAACGTCGCTGATCAGCGTGCCGAGCTGTCCGGCGAAAGGCGCCAGCGTTTCCGTCAGACGGGACAGGCCGACATCGTTGCCGGGCGCGCCGGGCGCGACCGAAGCCAGACCGTCGCGCAGCCGCCGCGGTTCGCCGCCTCGCAAGGGGTCGATGAGGGCGTTGACGCCCAGCCGCTCCGCCAGGCCTTTCTTGTTCGCGGCCAGCACGGGCGCGCCCGTATCGAGCAGCAGGGGCTCGCCGATGGCGTCGAAGGCCGAGGCGAGGTCGAAGGCGAACGTATCGAGCGCATCGGCCTGGGTCGGCAGCTGGTCGTCGCGCAGCTCGAGCCAGGCGGCGATCCGGCCTTCGCCGACGCCGTGCGGTCCGGACCCGGGTGCGATGGGCTCGCCGTGAAGCGTGGGGATGGACAGGCGTCCGCCACTTGCGGTCGTCGTATCGGCCGACCCGATGCGGAAGGCCGGCTGGAATTCGATCTTGGTGACGGTCGGCCCGACCAGGGTCAGGCCGGTGGCGGTCCTGATGGTGACGGCCCCCGAATCCTCGTAATCGACCTTGACGGGCAGGCGTTTCGAGATTTCGCCGATCATCGCATCGCGCTGGTCGAGCAGGGCGGCCGTGTCGCCACCCGCCGCACCGGCTTTGCGGATATGGCCGTTGAGTTCGTACAGGTCTTCGGCGATCTCGTTGACCTGCGAGATATCGGTGGCCAGCCGCGCATCGGCTTGGGTCCGCTCGGCCTGCAGGTCCTGCGCCGCCTTGGTCAGGCTACGGGTCAGATCTTTCAGCGAATCCACGGTGACATTCTGCGCGGCCGCCGACTCGGGCGTGCTGCGCAAGGTCTGGAGGTCGGTCTCGAACTGGGTGAGCCGCCCGAAAATGCCGGTCTGGCTGCCGGGTTCGCCGAAAGCGGACAGGGCGCGCTTCAGCGAGGCGTCGATGACCTCCGATCCCGCGCTCTGGGCCTGGGCGTCGCGGCGCGACTGCAGCAGGATCTTGTCCTGGACGCGCGATACGCCCGTGACCGTGACGCCGGTCTGGCCGGATTGCGACAGGACGACTTCGCGCCGGACATAGCCGGTCGTCGAGACGTTGGCGATATTGGCGGACGTGACCTGGGCCCGCACGCCGGTCGCCGACATGCCGGAGCGCGCATTGGCCAGGCTTGCGATGATCGACATGACTTAGCGGCCCCCCGTATTCACAGCCCTATCGTTTCAGATTGGTCGTTTCCTGCAGCATCTCGTCGACGGTCTGAACGATCTTGGCATTGGACGAATAGGCCCGCTGCGTTTCGATCAGGTTGGTCAGTTCGGCGGCGATGTCCGTGTTGGATTCCATCAACGTGTATCCGACCACGCTGCCGGACGATCCTTCGCCCGCGTCCCACAGATAGAAGTCTCCGCTATCGCGCGAGACGCTGTAGGCCTGGTTGCCGGTCGGGGTCAGCCCGTCGGGATTGTTCACCGTGGCGACCGGGATCTGGAACAGGGTGCGCCGCGCGCCGGTGTTGTAGATGGCTTCGAGAGAGCCGTCGGCGGTGATCTCCACGCTCTGGAGCTCGCCGGCGGCCGAACCGTTCACGGCGGCGTTCTGCGTCTGGAAGGTCGAGCCGATCTGCGTCAGTCCCTGCGACGTGCCCTGTCGGCCGACGAACATGCTGACGGGCCCGCTGGGAATGTTGATCGCGACTTCGCCGGTCGTGGCATTGTAGGTCGCGCCGGTGCCGTTGGTTACGGTGCCGAGCGTGCCGTCCGCGCCGAACGTGACGTTGAACGTGGCGACCTGGGCCGAGGCGCCGGTCGAGAAGTCGTTGACGGTCACGGTCCAGTCACCGCCCGTATTGCGCGTGAAGACGGTTTCCATCTTCTCCGGCAAACCCAGGGGATCGAAATATTCGACGGGCAACGTCAGCGAGTTGCTGGCCGGAAGAACCGAGGGGTCGCCTGGCAGATTGACGCCGAGCTTCACCTCGCTGGTGCGCTCCGCGCTGAACTGGCCGGACGACAGGTTGACGGGGACCATGCCGGTCTGGCTGGTGCGGCCCGTGGTGATCGGTTCGCCGTTCGCGTCGAGTTCCCAGCCGAGCAGGAACAGGCCGCTCTTGGTCCGCATATAGCCTTCCGCATCGGGCGTGAAGCTGCCGGTCGGCACCATCATGAAGTCCCGTTCGGCGGGCGCGGAGCTGATACCGGTCACGTTGGTGACGGGCAGCATGCCGTTGCCGTTGATGGCCAGATCGGTCGCGCTGCCGGTGGAGATCAGCGATCCTGGGTCCGCGACCTGGCGGATGGTCGTGGCGCGCACGCCGCCGGCGGAATAGACGGCCGGGCGCTGGTTCACGACCAGCGAGGAGAACTCCACGTCGGCGCGCTTGTAGCCGTATGTGGCCGAGTTGGCGATGTTGTCGGAAATTGTGGCCAGGCGCGTGGCATTCACGTTCAGGCCCATGACGCCCGCATTGAGCGAAGAGGAAATTGTCATCGTTTCAATCCTTGAAACCTTCTCCGGCAACAGGCCGGATCCCGGGGTTCTACTGAACCGACGACAGGATTAGGGATGCGGTCTTAAGAAAACGTATAGGGTGAACCGGACGTTAAATCCGGATGTCCGTCAGAGCCGCGAAGCCGGGCCTTCATCCGCGCCGGTGACGACCGCCGGTGGGTTCGCTTCGGCGTCGCGCGTCTTTGGCTCCGTCCGAGGTGATGACGGCTCGACCCGCAACACGGTGACGGAAATGCGCCGGTTGCGCGGGTCCACCGGATCGGCCACCAGCGGCATGGTCGCCGCGCGGCCCGACACTTCGGTGATGCGCGCTTCAGGCAGTCCGGCGTCTTTCATCAGGCGCCGCGCGACGTTGGCCCGGTCGCCCGACAGCTCCCAATTGCTGTAGCCGCGCGTATTGGGGTAGCGGCGGCTATCGGTATGGCCGACGATCTTGATCGGGTTTTCGACCGAATCCAGCGCCTGCGCCACGGCGGCCGCCAGTTTCATGAGCACAGGCGAGGGCTCCGCACTGCCCGAAGCGAAGAGCGGACGGGAGTCCCGGTCGGTCAGTTCCACGACCAGCCCTTCCGGGGTCATGCGGATGGTGATGTGTTCGCCCAGTTCGGCGGACTCGCCGACGAGCGCGGCTTCCAACGCTTCGCTGACGGCGGCGTCGGTCTCGGAGTCGATCGGCGCCGTGGCATCCGTCGGACGGCCGATTTCGACATCGTTGGTCTCCCGCGTCGTCTGGACCGACGACAAGGCCGGGGCCTGCACCACCTCTTCGCCGAAGAGAGCTTCCGCCCCGCCCCCGGATACGGCGGCGATCGGGATGGACGGGTTGAAATAGTCGGCCAGGCCCTGGCGCTGTTCCTCCGTCGTGGCGTTGAGCAGCCACATCAGCAGGAAGAAGGCCATCATGGCCGTGACGAAGTCGGCATAGGCGACTTTCCACGCGCCGCCGTGATGGTCGTCGCCCGCTACGATCTTCGGACGTTTGATAATGATGGTTGGCGGCAGGCTGCTCATGATGCGTCCTTGATGGAACCGTGAGTGAGCCGACGATGAAGGCCCCCCGGCAAGGCCGTGATAGCGCCACATGGTTTGGAAAATGACAGCGAACATGGTTGACGTTTCGTGAAGCCGTTCGGAGCCATCAACCTTTTCGCAACCATTTGGTGGGATCGCCGGTCTTCAATGCCGGGTCCAGGAAGGGCTCGGGAAAGCGAAAGATTCGTCTTGTCAGTCATCGCCCGGAAAATCGCATTGGCCAACCGGCCTGCATCGGATCATCCCGATGCGGCGGATGTGGCCGACGCGCTGCTGGAGCAACTGAAGCCCGCCTTGGCGGAATGGCTGTCCGCCGATTACATCGATGCCGAAATCCTCCGCGCGGACTGGTCCGCGCCCGATCCAGACCTGTTTAACGGTCCTCTCATGGGCTGTCAGGGCAAGCAGCGCTCGCAGCGCGCCGTCATGTCGGTCAATGCCGCGCTGGCGGAACGGGCCGCACTCGACCTGCTGCGCATCAGTGGCGATCCGACCGAAGAGGACCGCGCCTCGCTCCGACCTTTCTTCCGGGAAAACCTGTTCGCTTTCGGGGCTGTCCTCAACGAAACTCAACTGGGGCGGGCCGCCGGTGCACCGGACTGGCAGGCGCTCGAGCCCGACGAGGCCCAAGCCGATCTTGTTGCTTATGAAACCGTCTGGTTCGAAGCCCGGCTACAGGACGGGGGAAATGAAGATCTGCGCATCGCCGTCGTCCTGAGCGCCGACCTGTTCGGCGCGGCCAAGCTGGACGGCGACATGCCGACCGTGCCGCAAGTCTCGGGGAAGCCGCCGTCCTTGGAATCCTGCCATGTCAGGATCCGCGCGGTCGGAGACAGGCTGGAGATGAGCGTCGCCGACTGCACGCGGCTGGCTATCGGACAGGTCGTCGGCCTGCCGGGTCTTCGGTTCGACAAACTCGAACTCGATGTCGAAATGGGCGACGGTCCGCTCCCTTTGACGGATGCGGCACTCGGTGCGGACAAAGGCCGCAAGGCCGTTCGCCTCAATCGCGGCCTCGACCCGGATTTCCGCGTCCGACCGCCCGGCATTTCCGCCGACGTCGCCCTGCCGCGAACCGCTCCGGCATGATCCGCGCCCCGCTTTCGCCATATGCCGCCCTGTCATGCGCTGCCGCCCCATACGCGGCGCCGTCACACTTAGCGTTGAATTAACGTGTCCCGGTGTAGCCCAGTCCCATGAACTCAATCATTGGCATCGTTCTTACCGTGATCTGCGTCTTCGGCGGCTACATGCTGGCGGGCGGGAAACTGGAAATCATCCTGCACTCCCTGCCATACGAGATGATGATCATCGGCGGCGCGGCCGTCGGCGCGTTCTTCTGCGCCAACGACATGCACACGGTCAAGGCGACGCTGGGCGATCTGGTCTCCGTCTTCAAGGGTCCGAAGTGGAAGCGTCAGGATTATGCCGACCTGCTCTGCCTGATGCACGAGCTGGTCCGGATCTCCGAGGAAAGCCCGGTCGAGATCGAAGGCCATATCGAAGATCCGGATAATTCCGATCTGTTCCAGAAATATCCGCGCATCCTGGCGTCGAAGGATTTCGTCGAACTGATCTGCGACACGATGCGGTCCATGCTGATGAACTTCGACAATGTGTACCAGGTCGAGGAGCTGCTCGACAAACAGCTCGAAACCATGAAGGAAGAGGGGCTGCACGGCAGCCATGCGCTGCGCAACATCGCCGACGCGCTGCCTGCGCTGGGCATCGTCGCCGCTGTCCTGGGCGTGATCAAGACGATGGCCTCGATCGACAAGCCGCCGGAAGTGCTGGGCGAAATGATCGGCGGTGCGCTGGTCGGGACGTTCCTCGGCGTGTTCCTGGCCTATAGTTTCGTTGGCCCGCTCGCCAACCGCATCAAGCAGATCCGCGACCAGGAAGCCTACTTTTATTCCCTGATGCGCGAAGTGCTGGTGTCCAGCCTGCACAAGAACGAAACCACGCTTTGCATAGAAGTCGCCCGGCGCAGTGCGCCGCATGGCTTCCGGCCCAGTTTTTCCGAAGTCGAAGATGCCATCAAGGCGCTCAAACAGGCGGCGTGAGACAGGACCGGCGCATATCGAACCGCCTTCTGGCAACCGGCCTGAGCGTTTTCGCGCTCGGGCTTTTGGCGTCCGGATCCCGCGCCTTTGCGGAAGATCCCGCCGAAGTCGTAGCGCCCGCCATCGAAAGCCGTGTGGACGGGGAAAATCGTGTCGACGGGCAGGTGGACAATCTGCGAAACCTGTTCGAAGCCGCCAGCCGGAACGGCCTGTTGCAAATGCGCGACGACATGGCACCGGCCAGCGCGGACTCCGAAGCGGGTTCGGCGGAACGCCTGCTGGGTCCCGCCCTGGATTGCACGCGGCTCGCGCCGCTGACCGGAGGCGGCCGGGACGGTTTCGCCACTGGCCTGTTCGCCGAACGTGCCACCGACGACCCGGACACGGCCGGTCTCGCACGGACCCTGGCCGACCTGATCGATCCGTCCTATGACGGCCGCCTTCTGGAACCGGATCTGCGGACCGCCGGCGATTGCGGACCGTCCTTCCTGCCGTGGCAGGTGCTGGCCGATCCGGGCCGCGACATCGGGGCGGGCGGCGAAGCCGACCTGACCGCCGCGCTGGCTCTGATGAACCCCCTTCTACGCCGCCCGCTCGGAGTTCAGATCGCCATCCGCGCCAACTTGTCCGGCAATGCCCGATTGATGCGGCGCGTCTCCGACACATTGATCGATGGGGGCCTGCACGGCCGGGCCCATCACGACCGCGATCCCGACCATGTGTTGCTCGACGCGATGCTGTTGCGGTCGCGCGATCCAGTCGGCGCCCGCGCGCGGCTGGCTTGGCTCGCCGAACGCGACGGCCCCGAACAGATGACCGCGCTCGACCTGATGCGCACGCTCGACGCCGCCCCGGCGGCGCGCTCGGAACTCAAACGCCTGTCGGACAGCCCCGATGCGGGTGTGCGCCTGAGCGCACAGCAACGCCTGTTGGCGACCGCGATCGAGGAGGCGGATATCGAACTGGTCGCCGAGATGGTGACGTCGCAGAACAATCTCTCCGAAGACGACCTCAGCCGGGAGCGTCTCGCCGCCCGTCTGGAAGAGGCGATAGAGACCGGCGATCCCCTGACGATCGTCCAGGCGCTGGACGTGATCGACCGTCTGGAAGCCAAAGGCGTTCGCTTCACGCCCGAACTCAAAGCCAAGGTCGCCGCACGGATCGCGCGACTGTCCGAGGATGTCGCCGTGGCACAAGCGGATTTCGCCGCCGCAAGTCTCCCCGTTTCCGCCAGGCCGGACAGGCTGAGCGGTCCTGAGCTGAACGACTATCTGGGCACGCTGTCGGACGACATGGATGCCTATCGGGAGGTGCTGAGCCGTGGATAACGCCATCTACACCATGATCACCCGCCAGTCGGGGCTGATGCGCGAATTTTCCAGCATCGCGAACAACGTCGCCAATATGGCCACGACCGGCTTCAAGGCCGAACATGGCGTGTTCTCGGAATATATCCGCGAGATCGAAGCCGCCGGAGACGCACCGCAAGGCGCGACGAGCCTGTCCATGGGACGTCTGGCCGGACACGCGACCGATCTGTCGGACGGCGTCCTGGCAGCCACGGGCGGCGAATTCGACATGGCTTTGACGGGAGAAGGATTCTTCCAGGTGCGCACGCCCGCCGGCGACCGCCTGACCCGCGCCGGGCATTTCATGCTGAACGCGGAGCGCAACCTCGTGGATGCGCAGGGCAATGCGGTGCTGGGCGCTGGCGGCGGCGAAATCAACATTCCGCAAGAGGTGGGCAATGTCTCCGTCGCGCGCGACGGCACGATATCCGCCGGCGGCATCGAATATGGCCGCGTCGGTGTCTTCACCGCGCCGGTCGGGGAGCTCCGCCGCGAAGGCGGCAATCTGTGGAGCGCGCAGACCGTCCGCCCCATCGAGACACCCGACATCGCGTCGGGGTTCCTGGAAGGCAGCAACGTCAATCCGGTGCTGGAAATGGCGCGCATGATCGAAGTGCAGCGACATTATGATGCCGGACAATCGCTCATGGACCTCGAACATGAACGCATTCGCAGTGTCGCCCGGGCGATGCGGTCATGATGCGACTGATCGACAAACAGGACTTTCACCCGAATAGGATCTAAAGCAGGAAAAGGGGGGCTTCAGGATGAACGCCTTGAAAATCGCGGCGACCGGAATGGCCGCACAGCAGATGCGCGTCGACGTCATCTCAAACAACATCGCCAATATGAGCACCACGGCCTATCAGCCGCGCGTCGCCGAATTCGCGGATCTCATCTACCAACAGTACCAGACGCCGGGCACGCTGACGTCCCAGACCGGATCGGTCGTGCCGGCCGGCATCCAGATCGGCATGGGCGTGCGCCCCACGACGGTGTCGATGGAGATCGTCCAGGGCGCGCTATCGCAGACGGGCGGCGATTTCGATCTGGCCATCGAGGGCAAGGGCTTCTTCGAAATCATCCAGCCCGACGGCGAGTCGGCCTTCACGCGCGACGGCAAGTTCTACATCGACGCCGAAGGGCTGCTGGTCAATTCGGACGGCAATGCGCTGGCCGACCAGATCACCGTCCCGACCGATGCGCAGCGTATCACCATCTCCAATGACGGCGAGGTCATGGCCTATTTCGGCGACGCGGTCGAAGGCCAGACGATCGGCAATATCTCGCTGACCGTGTTCGCCAACACCAAGGGTCTCGAGGCGCTGGGCGGCAATCTCTACCGCGAGACCGAAGCGTCCGGCGCACCCATCAACGGCGCGGCCGGCACGGAAGGGATCGGCATCATGCGCCAAGGCTATCTGGAAGATAGCGGCGTGGACGTGGTCGAGGAAATCTCCGAACTGATCGAAGCGCAGCGCGGCTACGAGCTGAACTCCAAGATCATCACGGCGGCGGACGAAATGTACGCCACCACGACGCGGCTGCGCTGATCATGGCCCGGTTTCTTCTTGTCATCGCCTTCGTGATCGGTCTCGCCGCCGCGCCGCAAGCCGTCATGGCCGCCGATGCGGACCAGTCCGTGACCACTCGTGCGTTGCAGCGCGGCGCGATCCTGCGCGAAGGCGACGTGTCCGGCCCCCATGCCGTGCAGGATTATGTCGGACTGGAGCTCGTGCGCTCCGTTCGCGCCGGGGCGGTCCTGTCGCCGCGCAACGTCCGCACGCCCTTGATGGTCAAGCGCAACGAAACCGTGACGCTGATCTACCGTCAGGGGCCGTTGACCATGGAAACCATGGGCCGCTCGCTCGGCGAAGGCTCCCAGGGCGACCGCATCTCCGTCATGAATACATCGTCGCGCAAGCGCATCACGGGCCGCATCGCCGGCGAAGGATTGGTCGAGGTCACGTCATGAAATCTGCAAGACCGATTATCCTGCTTGTCGGGGCCGGACTGCTATGCGCCTGCGGGACGACCGGCGCGCCGCAGCGTGCGGCTGCGCCCGTGCAGACCGCGCCGCTGGCCTATGCGGACCCTGTCATGGAGCCGGCCTTCGTTCCGGCCATGACGGCTTCGCTCTGGACAAACAGCCCGCAATCGCTGTTCGGCGACCGCCGCGCCCGCGGCCCGGGCGATATCCTGACGGTCAAGATCGATATCGACGACCGGGCCGAGATGCGCGCCTCCGTGGCGACGGACCGCCAAGCCAATGAAGGCTTCTCCGTGTCCAACCTGTTCGGTCTGAAAGGCGTGATCGAGGACATCCTGCCGAATGACGCGACACTGGATCCGGCCGTCGGCCTCAACCGCACCTCGAACGTGGACGGCAGCGGACGGCTGCGCCGCGGCGAAACCCTGTCGCTGACGCTCGCCGCACAGGTCGCGGAAATCACGCCGAACGGCGATCTCGTCATCATCGGCCGCCAGAACGTGCAGGTCGAAGGCGAAGCCCGCACCCTGTTCGTCTCCGGCATCGTCCGGCGCGAGGATATCAGCCGCCGCAACATCGTCACGCTCGACAAGATCGCCAACGCCCAGGTCGGTTACGACGGCAGCGGCGCAGTCGCGCGCACCACCCGCGACCGGGCCGGGACACGTATCCTGGACAAAGTCATCCCCTTCTAGGAGCCGCTTCGATGAAAGCCATCATCCTTCCCGTCGTCATGGCGGTCAGCGCGGCCGGCGGCGTCTTTGCGGCGGACATGATCCGCGGCGACGGCGGCCATTCTGCGCCGTCCGCCGATCATGCGAAGGCCGACGGCCATGACACGGACGGCCATGACACGAAGGACAAGGGTCATGCCAAGGCGGACCATGCCGGCAAGGGCCATGACGATGCGTCCGAATACAAGTCGGGCGGGAAGATGGATTTCATCAAGTTCAAGCGCCAATTCGTCGTGCCCGTCGTCAAGCAGGGCGAAATCGACGCGCTGGTTTTGCTGAACCTCGGTCTGGAAGTGCCCGACGACAAACGCGAGGCGATGTTCCGGATGGAACCTCGGTTCCGCGACGCGTTCATCCGCGAATTGCTGCAATTGTCGGATGACGGCTATTTCGACGAAGCCCTGACGTCGCCCGGCACATACGAGGTTCTGCGCGAAACCCTGACCCGTGCGGCGCAGGATATCAGCGAAGATGGTGTGTCGGGTGTCCTGATCCTGGATCTGTCGCGTCAGGACAATTAGGTGCGACTTCCGGAAAGCCTGTCGACGGCTAGCTGTCGTTAGCGGGTTCGGTCGGGTTCGGAGCGGCGGGCCCGGAATTGATCTGGCTGGACAGGAGATTGGCGATCCCTTCGAGGATCGTGTTGCTCTTCGCCTGCAGCTCCAACCCCGAAAAGGTCGCCAACTGTTCGACGAACTGCGTCGAGTCGAGCGGCTCCAACGGATCCTGGTTGCGGATCTGCGCCGTCAGAAGATTGAGGAACGTGTCGAAATCCTCGGCCCGCGACTGACTGCCGGACGTGGATGGGGGCGTGTTTCCAGCTGGTGTGCCGGCCGGACTGGCCGGGGCCGCAGGAGGTTTCTGCGTGGAATTGAGGAGGGGCGAAAAGTCCATCGGTTTGTTCCTTCGGCGTTCTCAGACCCGGATATGCAGACGGTCGGAGCCGCCGGTCCGGAGCCGTACGGGTTGCGATATCGCCAGAACCGGAGTCTCGGCTTCCCGCAACAGATGATCGTCGCCAGACCCGTTTCCGGTACCGTCCTCGCCGTCTTGCGCCTGTTGTTCGAATTGCGCGCCGAAATCGCGTGACTCGCCCAACTGCACATCGACCTTGGAACCCGAGCCCTGTTCCAGCGCGGCTGTGATCGTCGCCATGCGATCGGCCAGCGCGGCCCGCGCCGCATCGGTTTCCGGCGTCAGCGTCACGACCGTGCGGCCCTGGGTGTCGAACTGGTAGTCGAGCTGGATGCGGCCGAGTTCGGGCGGGTCGATCTGCAATGTCGCGCTTCTGGCCGACAGGGCCACGGCGACGACGGCTTGCGGGATCCGGTCCATCGGCACTGCGGCATTGGCCTGTGTCGTCTGGAGAATGGTGGCGGCGAGCCGTTCGCTCATGCCCGAAACGGGCGTCAACGGTACGAGCGAAACGGTCGTGATGCTGCTCGGCAGGAGAGCCGTTTCGCCGACGGAAATGAGAGAGCCTTGAGGGGCCTTGATGTCGGAGATGCGCAACTCGGTCATCCGCGTGGGATCATGAGGAATATCGGTTCCGATGTCCGGGGAGACGGGGCGCCCCCGTTGCGGCGCGTCCGCCTGTTCGGTGAAGCGGGCCGGTCCGGTTTCGGCGCGAAGCCCGGTCTGTGCGGCGTCGCTGCCAGATATGGCTTCATTCGACCGGTCGCCGGTCGGGACGTTTGTCGCGGCCGTGACGATATCGGTTCTCGCCTCTGCCGGACCGCCTTCGGCAGAGACCGGCGCGGTGGTCGGGACTGCCTTGGCAGGGTCTGACGCGGCGGAACGACTCGCCCCTACATCCTCAGCCGTCGCGGACAAGTCCGGCGTAGTCGGCAAAGCCGTATCGGGAGCATCGCTGGAAATCGTATGTGTTTCAGCCAAGTCCGCATCGCCGCCGTTTTCCACAAGAGCTGCAGCCGTTTCGTCTGTATTGTTCGGAACCGCTAGCGCAAGTTCATCCACCGGTATGAGGCCGGGTAATGGCGTTTCTGGCAAGGGTTCGATCGTGAGATGCGTCGCGTCCGGATCGGGTGCTTCGGCGAGCAGGAACGAAAGCGTCGCATCGTCCGATGGATCCGCAGCGAGGTCGCCGCCGGACTCATCGCCGGTTAAGGGTTCGATGTCCGAGCGCTCCTGTTCGGCAACTGCATCCTGGAAGCGTGTGTCGGATTGATCATTCTGCGGATTGGCCGGCGCTGCGCCGGGATTGTCGGATCGGGCCGCCGAATTCGGATTCCGGCCGGAAGATTGCGGTGCGAAGATCTGGGCCAGAGCTGACATGACATCCTCCATGGCCGAATATGGTTTACCGAGTGTTTACGCCCGTGCGGCATGATCGGCCCATGATTCCGAACGGCCTACCTCTTCCATCCGTCCCGTTGGCGACCACGCCGAGCCCAGCTCAGGCGGCACAGGCAAGCGCCGATGGTGCGTTGCGCGCCGTCGCCGAAGATTTCGAAGCCGCCTTCATCGCCCAGATGCTGACCCATTCGGGCCTGGCCGAGTCGATGACGTCTGGAGAGGGCAAGATGGCCGAGGCGTTCGGCAGCTTCTATGTCGAACAACTCGCCGAACGCCTCACCAATGCCGGCGGGTTCGGCATGGCCGACTCTATATATAGGCAGCTGGAGCGATATGCCGAACCCGGCACTCCGGCGACCGCAACCGATCCGAAAACCAATGGAGGCCCTTGATGACCGACGCCCGTATCATGACATTGCTCGACCGTATCGACCGGGCCTTGCTGGCCGAGATCGAAGTCGTTCAAGACGGCCGGTTCGACGAACTCCGCGCCGTGCAGGAAGAAACCGCCGCGGCGATGCGGGAACTGGACGGTTCGCGTGACGCCATGCGCGCGCCGGGTCTCGACAAGCCGGGCATCGAAGCTGCCATGGCGCGCATCCGCCAGCGGGCGGACCAGGCGCGCGGCCTGATCGGCGCGGCCATGCACGGGGCGCGCGACGCCCGCACCCGGCTCGAAGCGCTGATCCGCGCGGACGGCGACGTGGGCGCCTATGACCGCTCTGGCGGGCAGTTGCGGATGAAGGCGATCGGTTCGCCCTATAACAAAACCCTCTAGCTTCACCTCTTGTTAGGGTCCGGCCCCTATACGGACCGCATAGCTCAGGAGAGCGCCGATCGGGAAACCGGTCACTCGTCAGGACGACTTGGTCACCTTCGACTGCACCGCTTCATGGATATGAATGGGGGGCGCACCGAAGCCATTTCAACGCGGGAACCGTCCCGCTCATTAGGTGAAATCCAATGTCCAGTATCAATACAAACCTTGGTGCCATGGTGGCACTCGACACCCTCAAGGGTATCAACAGAAACCTCGGTCAGGTTCAAAACGAAATCTCGACCGGTAAAATGATCAACTCTGCGCGTGACAACGCCGCCATCTGGTCCATCGCCACAACGATGGAATCCGATGTCGACGGTTTCGAGCAGATTTCCAACTCGCTGAACCTCGGTTCCGCAACGGTTGGCGTGGCCCGTACGGCCGCCGAAGATGTCGTTTCGAACCTCAAGAGCATCCGTAACAACATCATTGCCGCTCAGGAAAACAACGTCGATCGCGCCAAGATCCAGACCGACATCGATGAGTCTGTGGCTCAGATCAAGTCGACCGTGGCCGGCGCCCAGTTCAACGGCGCAAACCTGCTCGATAGCAGCGGTTCCATCGACATCCTGTCGTCTCTGAACCGGTCCAGCGACGGCACGGTCACAGCCGCCAAGATCAATGTCGCCAAAGTCAACATGACGACCAATGAGACAGCCGTCACGGCAGGTGCGACTGTCACGGGTGATGGGCAGGCGATCTATGCAGCCTCGGGTCTGAACTCCAACCCATCCGGCGCAACAGCGATCACTGTCGCTGCCACTGCGGATGGCGGCAACACCACATACACCTTCTCGGTCAATGGTGCGGCAGATCCGATCGTCTATAATGCACAAGCCGGTCAGGATCAGGATGCCATCGCTACCGGTATCAAAGCCGCGATCGATGCGGCAGGCGTTACAGGTCTGACGACTGCGATCTCGGGCGGTAACGCGATCACCTTCTCGGGTACGGGCGACTTCTCCGTCACAGCCGGAACGACGACCGTGACCGAAACGCAAACGGTCGGCACACTGGCTGGCATCGACGATATCGATGTCACGTCGGATGCCAATGCCGCCACGGCTCTGACGAACATCGAAGGCTTCCTGAAGTCCGCGATCGACGCCGCCGCCGCGTTCGGTTCCAAGCAGAAGCGTCTGGAAAGCCAGAGCGACTTCGTCTCTTCCATCGGCGACAGCCTGAAGGCCGGTGTCTCGACACTCACGGACGCCAACCTGGAAGAAGCCTCGGCCCGTCTGCAGGCCCTGCAGGTCCAGCAGCAGCTGGGTGTCCAGGCCCTGTCGATCGCCAACCAGGCGCCGCAGGCCCTGCTCAGCCTGTTCCGATAGGATACGGCTTCGGTCAGGCCTCCCGCCTGACCGCCTAAGACTTTTCCTTCGGCCTTCCGGGCCGGGGGACCAGATGACGCCGGCGCGACTGAACCCGCGACGCACACGAACACACTTCGCCTGCACAGGATTTCGCAATGGCCCTCATGACCGCCCACGCCTTCAACGCACAAAGCGCATACGGCAATTCAGGGCGAGCCATCGGATCGGACCGCGACGTCGAAGTCCAGGTCTTCCGCACCGCCATTACCCGCCTCCGGCCCCTTGCCGGACCCGATTTCAAACTCGATGCCAGCTCCGCACCCGTCTTGGCTGACAATTTGCGCCTTTGGGACATGCTGGTCGTCGATCTGGCCCATCCCGACAATCCCATCGACACGGCCCTCAACGCCCAGCTTCTCGGTCTCGCCCGTTTCGTCCGCGCCCACACGCAGGGACTTTATGCCGGAACCGGGACGGTCGATGTTTTGATAGATATCAACACCGCCATACTCCAGGGCCTGATGGGCCAGACCGGTGATGCATCCGGCGCCAGCCAAGCCGCATAGGAATCCAGCATATGTCCGGACTGCTCATCAGCCTGAAACCGAACGAGAAATTCCTCGTCAACGGCGCGCTTCTGTCCAATGGGCCGAAACGCGGCCAGATCTGCGTGGAAGGCGAGGCCGTCAACGTGCTGCGCCTGTCCGACGTGATCCATCCCGACGATGTGCGCACGCCCGTGACCCGCCTTTACAGCGCGGTTCAGACTCTGTTGTCCGGCGACTGTACCGGCCCGGAAGCCAGCGACGCGATCGAGCAGCAATACCGAACGCTGGAAGACATTTTCGCCAATACGGATCTGTCCGAGACGCTGCTCAAATCCTACAAGGCGTGGGTCGATGGGCGGATCTATTCCGCGCTGTGCCGCCTCAAGCCTCTCATCCCGATCGAAGCCGAATTGCTCGGGCTCGCCCCAAAATCGCAGGAGCAGCCCGAAGCGCCGCTCCGTGCCGCTGCCGGGTAGGCATATGGCGATCCAACCCAGTATCGTCGGCACCGACCTGCCCGGCTATCTGTTCCTGAAAGCGACGCAGGACCGTCAGCAGACGGCGTTCGAGAAATCCACCGAAGTCAAACGCGACGTCGAGACCCTTCGCGAGAAACTGGCCCAGCCCTTCAAGCTCGACGAGCTGATGGGCGACCGCTCGCTGCTGCGGCCGGTGCTGCAAAGCTTCGGGCTGGAAGAGGAATTGGACAAGGGCGCTTTCGTCCGCCGCATCATCCAGGAAGGTCCGGACGATCCCAAAGGTTTCGCCCGCCGCCTCAACAATGCCGACTATCTGGAACTGTCGCAGGCCTTCAAGGCCGACACGGAAGGCCAGATCCGTCTCAGCCACGGCCAGATCGAAGACATCGTCGAAAACTACAAAGAGCGCGCTTTCCAGATCGCGGTCGGCGAACAGGATCAGGACATGCGGCTGGCGCTGAACTTCGAAAAGGAAGTCAGCGACCTTGCCGCGGACAGCAGTTCCGACAAGGCCTTCTGGTTCAAGGTCATCGGCAACGCGCCGTTGATGGAAGTCTTCAAATCCGCATTGATCGTGCCGGACGGGCTGGCCAATCTCGATGTCGACAAGCAGGCGGACTATCTGCAGGAGCGCGCCGAGAAAGTGATCGGCGACGATCCGCGCGCGGTGCTGGCGACGAAAGAGGGCGTGGAAACCACGATCCGCAAATTCCTCGTCCAGAACCAGATCGCAAACGGCCCCAGCGCCCTGACACCGGGTGCCAGTGCGCTGACCCTGTTGGGCGCGGGCGGCGGTCTCGGATCGCAGAGCCTGTTCGGCCTGTTGCTGTCCAACGCCTAGGGCGCACGCGACGAAGTCATCACGTTATGGCGGTTTCCAACGCCTCGAAGCTTTCCGCAACGCTCGGCCGTCCGGATTCGGACAGGAAAGTTTCGATTTTCGCATGGCACTGCACGGCCTTGTCGAGCACCGGATCCGTTCCGGCGACATAAAGCCCTGACTGGACCATCAGCCGCCCGTCTTCATAAGCCCGGATGAGGCCGCGTCCACGCGACAGGACGGCATTTTCCTCTTCCGTTGCGGCGTCCGGCAGAGAGCGCGAGACGCTCCGCCCGATATCGATGGCTGGATAGCGGCCGGCTTCGGCGATGGCGCGGTCCATGATGACATGGCCGTCGAGAATGCCGCGCACCGTATCGGCGACGGGCTCTTCCATGTCCGACCCCTGAACCAGCACTGAAAAGACCGCCGTGATGTCGCCGGTCGTGCCCTCGGGGCCGGGCCCGGCCCGTTCGCACAGACCGGCCAGAGCAGGGAATGTGGATGGCGGATAGGCGCGCAAGGCGGGCGTCTCGCCCACGGATAGCGCCACCTCTCTATGGGCCTGGGCGAACCGGGTCAGGCTGTCGAACAGGAACAGCACATGCCGGCCCTGGTCGCGGAAGCTTTCCGCCGTTGCCATGGCCAGGCGCGCGGCCCGCAGCTTGGCGGCGGGCGGCTGGTCGGAGGTCGCGGCGAAGACGACCGTGTTGCGCATGGCTTCGGGGCCGACCACGTCCTGGACGAAGCTCCTGACCTCGCGACCGCGTTCGCCGATCAGGGCGATGACGGTCACGTCGGCGCTGCCGTCCTGATCCGCGCGGCCCGTGCTGCGTGCCAGCCCGCCCAGCAGCGAGGTCTTGCCGACACCGGATCCAGCGAACAGTCCGATCCGTTGCCCGCGGCAGAGCGGCAGGAAAGTGTCGAGTGCGCCGTAGCCCGTGCAAAGCCGTCCGCCGAGCGTGCGTCGGTGACCGGCGGCGGGCGGCGGGGCGTTCAGGTCGGCGGCGATCGGGCCGGGTCGCGGCCGGTTGCCGAACGCATCGCGCCCGTCATAATCCAGAACCTTGCCGAGCCAGTCCGGGCCGGGCTGCAGCGCCGTATCGGGGACGAGATCGGCGCGCATGCCCGAAGTCAGCCCTTGGCCGGAGCCGTAGAGCGCGACCGTCAGCTTTTCGCCGTCATCGGCGATGACGTCGCCGCGGCGGCCACCTTCGATCATGAGGCTCGCCCCGATGCCCGCCCGGCCGCACAGGCCGGCGACTTCGACCGTCTGGCCG
This sequence comes from uncultured Algimonas sp., assembly GCF_947498175.1. Taxonomy (GTDB): domain Bacteria; phylum Pseudomonadota; class Alphaproteobacteria; order Caulobacterales; family Maricaulaceae; genus Litorimonas. The sequence continues at coordinate 55,615 of NZ_CANMJB010000004.1, forward strand.
GCGCAGGACAGGACGCGCCCCGAATGAGTGACCATCGGGGGTAGGGGCCGCTGGAAGGCGTCGGTCAGCGCGGCGAATGTCTTGTCCGATGTCGGCATGGGCGCTCATGAGGGCGGGCGGCACGGACCGTTACAGGTCTGTTAACCATCTGTTGAACCTTCTGCCCTAATCCTCAACACAGCATTAACGCCCTTTGCAAGGATTGCAGTCATGGCGCACCCGGTTTCGATTCTGGACTTGTCGTCCACCATGGCCCGCCACGCGGCCACGCGGCACTCCCTGATCTCCCAGAACATCGCCAATGCGGACACGCCCGGCTACAAGGCGCGCGACGTCGCTGACTTTGCCGACGTCATGAAAGCCAAGACCCTGTCGGGGTCCGAAGCGTCCATCGATCCGTTGGCCGTCATGAACCGCGCTGCGCTCGGGTCGCCCAACGGAAACACGGTCAGCCTCGAAGAGGAATTGATGCGCGGCGCCAAGGCGCAGCAGGATCACGAAATGGCGGTGTCCCTCTACCGTTCCACCTTGACCATGATGAAAACGGCGGTCGGCAAGAACCTCTAGCCGGACCTTAATGAACGCTCGCACGACAGGATTTCGCGCCGATGATCGACCCCATTTCCCAGACCATGAACGCCGCCGCCGCCGGCATGCGCGCCCAGTCGCAGCGCCTCTCGGTCGCGTCCGAGAACCTGTCCAACGCCGATACGCATGGCTATAAGCGCAAGACGCTGAGCTTCACCGAACAGATGGACGGCACGAACGGGACTTCCACGGTCGGTGTCTCGCGACCGCAGCTCGACCGTTCCCAAGGCGAGATGATCTTCGATCCCAACCACCCGCTTGCCAATGAGCAGGGTATGGTGGAGTCGTCCAATGTCGACATGATCATCGAGATGGCGGATGCGCGCGAAGCCAATCGCAGTTTCGAGGCCAACCTGACCACTTTCAAACAGGCAGGCGAAATGTATCGCGGTCTGCTCGGGCTTCTGAGGTAGTCATCATGGATATCACCTCGAACTCCGCCGCCCTCTCCGGCGCGGCCCGCCATTACGGCACCGCCAAGCGCGTCACGGCGCCCAACCCGGCCGAAGGGGCCGCGAACCAGAGCGATGGCGGCATGGTCGCCAAGGGCGTGGAAAGCTTCTCCGACGTCTTGAAAACGGTTGAGACCACGACCCACCAATATGCCGCCGGGGCGACCGACGCCCAATCCGTCGTCGAAGCCTTGGCCAATGCCGAAATGGCGCTGGAGACGGCCGTGACGGTGCGCAACCGCGTGGTCGAAGCCTATCAGGAACTCTTGCGAATGCCGATCTGATGGCTGCCGGGGGGCGCTCACATGGATGAATTCGGCGTTCTTTCGCTGCTACGCGAAGCGCTCTGGGCGACCGCGCTCATGGCCATGCCCTTGCTGATCTCGGCACTGGTCGTCGGGCTGATCGTCGGTCTGGTGCAGGCTCTGACCTCGATCCAGGAAATGACGCTGACTTTCGTGCCGAAGCTCGCCGCCATGCTGGTCGTGCTGTTCCTGACGCTCGGTTTCATGACGAATATCTGCCTGTCGCTGTTCGACAACCAGGTCCTGCCCGCCATCGTCGGCGGATAGGCTCGAAACAAGGAAAGGGCTGGGGAGCCTGATGAATTCACGGGGTGCAACGGTCGGCCTTGCCGTCGGTCTGATGGCGATCATCGTCATGATGATCCTGCCCATGCCCGCATGGGTGTTGGACATGGGCGTGGCGGCGTCGTTCGCCTTCGCCATCCTGATCTTCACCATGACGTTGTTCGTGGAAAAGCCGCTGGACTTCTCCGCCTTCGCCTCGGTTCTCCTCGCCTCGCTGCTGCTGCGTCTTTCGCTCAACGTGTCTTCGACCAAGCTGATCATCGGGCAGGGCCACACCGGCACGGACGCCGCCGGGTCGATCATCGAAGGCTTCGCCATGTTCGTGATGGGCGGCAATATCGCGATCGGGCTGATCGTGTTCTCCGTGCTGGTGATCGTCAATTTCATGGTCATCACCAAGGGTGCGGGCCGCATGGCCGAAGTCGGCGCACGGTTCGCGCTCGATGCCATGCCCGGCAAGCAGATGGCGATCGACGCCGACCTCGCAGCCGGAGCCATCTCCCATCAGGAAGCGTCTGCGCGGCGCGAACGCGAACAGGAAGAAACCGCCTTCCTCGGCAGCCTCGACGGCGTGTCGAAATTCATGAAGGGCGACGCCATCGCCGGCATTCTCATCACCTTGCTCAATCTGTTCGCCGGCATGGCGATCGGCGTCGGCGTGCACGGCCTGTCCTTCGGGCAGGCAATTTCCAACTACGCCATCCTGACCGTGGGCGACGGCCTCGTCAGCCAGATTCCGGCCGTCATCATCTCGGTCGCAGCGGGCCTGCTATTGTCGCGCGGGCGCGGCGACGGCGCGGTCGATCTGGCGCTATTGGACCAGTTCGGACGCCATCCGGCCGCGCTCGCAGCCGTGGCCGGGATCATGGTCGTCTTCGCTGCCTTCCCGGGCTTGCCATTGGTTCCGTTTCTGATCGGCGCGATCGGCCTGGGCATCGCCGCCTTCCTGAGCTGGCAGAAAGGCCAACTCGACCGGAAGAAGGATGCCGAAGACGCCAACGCGCAAGCCCCTGTCGCGGAACCGAGCCTGGGCGATATGCTGGATCTGGACGAACTGTCCGTGGAACTGTCGCGCGATCTGGTCGCGACCGTCATGGATACGGGGTTCGGCGTGGACAAAAGGGTGCAGAAGATCCGCAAATACGTCGCCACGCAATATGGTTTCATCCTGCCGCCGATCCGGCTGTCGGACGATGCCGCCCTGCCGCGGCACAGCTACCGCCTCCGCCTGCACGGAGCCGACATGGCGACGCAGACGCTGATGGCCGACAGGAAGCTGGCTCTGATCGAAGCAGGCGAACATCCGCACATTCCCGGCGACGCGACGCAGGAGCCGGTCTTCAAGGCGCCGGCGCGCTGGGTCGATGTGGATCATGAGAACGAACTCACCTTGCTGGGCATCACCACGGTCGCGCCGGTCGAGGTGCTGGCGACGCATCTGCTGGAAGTGATCCAGGACAATCTGCCCGCCTTGATGACCCGACGCGCCCTGCGCGAAACGCTGGATGCCTTCAAGAACGTGACGGAAGGCGAACGGGCCGACGGCAATCGCCGCCTGATGGAGGAATTCTTCCCCGACAAGGCACCGGTCGAATTGCTGCATTCGGTCATGCGGCTGTTGCTCGAAGAGCGGATTTCGGTGCGCAATCTTCCATTGCTGCTGGAGACGGTCGCGGACGGCAAGTCCGCCAATCTCAATGCCGAAGCGATCACGGATGTCGCGCGCCAGAGGCTGTCGCGCCATTTCGTCGGCCAGTACCGCAACGATAACGGACAATTGCCGATCATCCGCATCGGCGACAACTGGGCAGCCCGGCTGGGCGAGCGCGAAACGCGCGACGAAACTGGCCGGGCCGACATCGCCCTGTCGCCGGACGAGTTCAATCAGTTTGCCCACGATGTGCGCGCACAGCTCGACACGGCCGCGCGTTCGGGCAGCTACGCCGTCATCGCCGCGCCCGGCCATTGGCGGCGCTTCATCCGTTCCGTGCTGAAGACGAAAGGGGTCAAGAACCCCGTCCTATCTTATGCGGAAATCGCCGCAAACGAGAAACCGCTCATTCTCGGATCGGCGTAACCGCTCGTGGGTGGGGCCGGGGAACTGCTCGTCGCGCTGGCCGAGGCCTTCGGACCGCTAGTCGAACTCGTCTGGCCAATCTTCGGGCTGTTCGCGCGCCTGTCGCTCTTTTTCATGCTGGTGCCGGTGATCGGGGAACGCGCCGTCCCGGCGCGCATCCGGATCGGCTTTGCGATCATGACGACGTTCCTGCTCTATCCGGTCTTGCAGGAGGATCTCCTCGCCCTGCGCGATGCCGGGGTGGTGCAGTTGGTCGCAACCGAGGCATTGACCGGCTTTGTGCTCGGTTTCGCGCTGCGTCTGGCCGTTCACGCGCTGCAGATATTGGGCATGGTGGTGTCGCAGTCCCTGTCCCTGTCACAGCCGCTTGGCGAAGGGATCGCCTCGGAACCCAACACGACCATCAGCACGATGCTGATGCTGGCAGGGGTGACGCTGCTCGTCTCGATGAATTTGCATGTCGCCCTGATCGGCGTCTTGGCGGACAGTTTCGCCACCATGCCGCTGGGGACCGCGCTGGACCTGCAGGCCTCGGCCAGCTGGTTGACCCAGATCACGGTCGGGCTGCTGCGCTTTTGCCTGTCGCTGGCGCTGCCTTTCGTCATCCTCAACTTCGCCTACAACCTGATCCTGGGTTTTCTGAACCGGGCGATGCCGCAGCTTCTCGTCTCCTTCGTGGGCCTGCCCGGCATGACGCTGGCCGGGTTGTTCCTGCTGGTCATCTGCGCCGGTGCCATGATGACGGGCTGGGTGGAGATGTTCGTCTCCCTCATGGCGGAGGCAGGTTGAGATGTCCGAAGACAATGACAGCGGCCAGGAAAAGAGTTTCGAAGCTACGCAGGGCAAGATCGACGAGGCCCGCAGGAAAGGGGATGTCGCCAAGTCTTCGGAAATCGCCTCCGTCGCCCTCTATGCGGGGCTGGCCATTTCAGTCATGACATTGGGCGGCACGGTCGGGATGCAGATGCTGTCCCGTCTGTCGGGATTGCTCGAATATCCGGAACGCGCGAGCGAACTGGTGCTGGAAGGCGGCGCTGGGGCAGACCTCCTCGGATCGGTTGCACTTGTCCTGGTGCCGATCCTGCTGATCATGATGGCCTCCGTCCTCGCCGCATTGGCCGTGCAGCGCAGCATCATCTTCGCACCCGACAAGATAATGCCGAAACTGTCCAAGATCAGCCCGATCTCCAACGCCAAACAGAAATACGGACGCGACGGCATGGCGGAATTCGCCAAGCGTGCCGTCAAACTGATCATCATCTGCGTGGCGGCCGGCGCCTATCTGATCCGTCTGGCCGGGGACGTCAGCAACGAGATCGGTCGACCAGAAGGTTATCTGTTCTCCAAGCTGGCCGGGGAGAGCCTGTTGCTGCTGGGTTGGATGATCGCGGCGACCTGCTTGATCGCGGCGGTCGACATGCCGTTCGCGCAATGGTCGCACCTGCTAAAGCTGCGCATGACCCGCGAAGAGGTGAAGGACGAAAACAAGAAGAACGAGGGCGATCCTCTGATGAAGAGCCAGCGCCGCGCCAAGGCGCGCGAGATCGCCAACAGCACAATGCTCGCCGATGTCGCGACGGCCAACGTCGTCATCGTCAACCCGACGCACTATTCGGTCGCGCTGCGTTGGAACCGCGAAGCGGGCGGTGCGCCGGTCTGTGTGGCCAAGGGCGTGGACAGCCTCGCCTTCGCCATCCGCGAACGCGCGAAGGCGCATGGCGTGCTGATCCATTCCGACCCGCCATGCGCCCGCGCCGTCCATGCGACCGTGGAAGTCGGCGCGGAAATCCGGCCAGAACATTACGCGGCCGTCGCCTCGGCCATCCATCTGGCCGAAACGCTGTCGCGCAAAGGGGATTACTAGGCCGTGTCGGTCCGGCGCATCCTGTCGCTTAAGCGCGCCTCGATCCGTTCGCGCATCGACGCGGTCGCGGCCAAGGAGGCGGCGCTGACGCAGCGCATCGCGTCGCTGAACGGCCAAAGCGACGGATTGGGCGTCGGGGAGGCCGGATCCGATTTCCAGGTCGCCGCCATGACCATGAGCCGCGCGCGCGCAATCGCTGTGCGGCTGGACGCGCAGCGAACGAAGCTGCGCGCGCAGCGCACCGGATTGGCGCGCGAATTGCTGTCGCTGGATGTCGCGGACAGGACGCTCGCCGACGAAGAGGCCAAAGCCGCCCGGTTGGCCGCCTCGCGCGCCGCCGACAGAGCCTAGCCGCGCGCGGCGCAAACGCCTATCAGGCGGTGTGCCGACCCGATCGCCCCGCCCGCCCAGACCCGAGTCACCGCGCCTGCCGGCTGCGCAATTCTGGGGACTGGTCGTCGCCGTCTTCATGATGATGCAGCTGCCTTTCGTGCGGCTTCCGGTGCTGTTCCTGTCCACTTGGGCGCATGAACTCGGACACGGTCTCGGCGCGCTGATGACAGGCGGGCGGTTTCTGGAACTGACCGTCTATCCTGACTTCTCCGGCGTTGCGCTGACGCAGACATATGGCGTCGTCTCGCGCGCGGCGGTCATCATCGTCGGCCTGATAGGGCCGAGCGTGCTCGGTGTGTTGATGATCGGGCTGACCCGGGGGCTGGGGCGCTACAGGCTGGCGATGATGGGGCTGTCGGCCCTGTTGGCAACATCGCTGATCTGGGCGGCGGATCTCTTCACGTTCGCCGCGGTCGGTGCAGGAGCGCTGTTGACGGGTCTAGTGGGGTGGATGCTGCCGGACCGGGCATTGCTCTATGTCGCCTATATCCTCGCCATCGCGCTCTGCCTCAGCGCACTGACGGGCTTCGGCTATTTCTTCATCGGCAACGCCGAAGTGGCGGGGGCCGAATACCGGTCCGATACGGGCGTGCTCGCCGATCTGTGGGGCGGGCCGTATTGGCTTTGGGGCGGCCTGCTGGCCTTGCTGTCGGTCGGTCTTCTGGCCGTCGGGGTGATCGCCTCCGACCGGTTGGCGCGGCAGCGCTGAACTTCTATCGTCTCGGTTTGGAAGAGCCGAAGATCTTGCGCCAGCGCGACTGCACCCGGTCCGTGCCCGCATCGACCGACCGTCCGACTTCGCGCGCCGCGTCGCCGATGCTGTCGCCGACCGCGTCCAGCGTCGGATCGATGCGCTTGGCCTTCCAGCGCCGGACGCTGCGCCAGATCGTGAACCACAGGCCCAGCAACAGGCCGATGAACACAATGTTGAACCAGGGGATCAGCATCGCATCCGGCCCGGTGACGCGGCGGAAAGACGTCGCATTGGGATAGACGGAGAACATTTTGATGCGCCAGCCATAATGGCGCACCGCAACCCATGTGTCGTCCTCGCGCGCCAGGCTTTGCGCATCCGCCGTCAGGTCGCCGCTATCGAACTTGAAATAGGGCGGGAAGCCCCAGCCCGTATCCTCATTGCGGTAGACGCGGGCGCGTCCGGTCTCCGTCCGGGCGTTGATGAAGCGCACGTCGCGCGTACCGCCTTCGACCGTGCCGATGTCCGCGCGGTCCCAGAACGGCGCGCTTGAGCCGACATCGATGCGTTTGACTTCGGTCCCGACGATCTGAACCACGTCCCGGTCGGGAAGGTAGTAGTTGAGCAGCACGGCGCCGACGGTGAACAGCAACAACGCCGGCAAATGTCTGAGATATTTCATGACAGTCTCCTCGGTCTATCCGTACTGGGCCAGCCAGACCAGAAAGGTCGCGAGCGCACCGGGGATGGCATAGACGAACAGGAACAGCTTCGGACGCAGGGAGCGGCTGTAATCGGTCATTCCGCGCGCGACATATTCGTCCTCGGTCCCGGTACGGCGCAACAGGTCCGTTCCGGCCTCGTATTCGTCCCGCAGACGTGCGCGTTCGCGCCAGCGGCTCCATTGGCTGAGCGCGATATAGACCACGGTCAGGATCGCGAAAATGATGACGATGCCGCGTATCAGTCCGATCATCGGCGTTTCCCCTTCTTGCGCTTCTTGCCGCTATCCTTCTGGCGCTTGTCGTAGGCGCGGCGCTGCTTGGAACGGTGGCGCCAATCATCGTCGTCGCGGTCGTCGTCATCGTCATCGCCGCGCCCGGCCCAGCCGCGGCTTTCCGCCCAGGGATTGGCGCGCCGGGCCTTGCGGTCACCGCGCGAACGACGGCGGCGTTCCGGTTCTTCCTCCATGCTTGGTTCGCGCCCGAACAGGGCTTCACGCGCGCCCGCCTTGTCCATCGCATATTCCTCTTCCAGGAATTGCACGACGAAAGCGCGCTTGCTCTCCGACCAGCCGCGATAGGCGTCGTAGAAGAGTGGCTTGTGGCAGATGTAGAGCTGGCGGAAATCGAGCCGTGACAGATCGGTCAGCAGCATGTTGACCAGATCGCGGTCGCGGTGGCTTGATCCGCGCAGCGCGTAGAAGAAGGCCGGATGGTCGGGGCCGAGCTTGGGCACGCGCCCGCCCATCGAGGCCCAACGCCACACATCCATCAGCCCGTCATATTCCGGCGGGAGTTTCTTGGCGTAACGGCGTTCCAGCTGGCGCATGTTGCGCCGTGACAGGCCGTCAAGATCGTGCCCGGCCTCGGCGGCCGTCATGGCGACGATGAAGTCCATCTTCTGGCGGATGATCAACGCGCTGTCCTGATTGGGCCGCTGCACGATCAGTTCGGTCAGCCCCTCGGCATAAAGCCAGTCGGACATCTCCGCGCGCTGATCGAAGGTCAGGACTTGTGCGATGTCCAGCTCGCGCAGGCCCGGCACCTCTTCGCGCGCGATCACGGTCGGGGTGTCCGCGTCGCGGAACACATAGACACCGCCCAGATGGGTCGTGAAATAGTTGCCCTGCGTGAAAACCTGATTGTCCAGCTTTACCGGGTTGCGCTGGATGTCGCCGGTGCGCTTGGCCAACTCAATCATGTCGGCGATCAGAACGTCGTCCCACCAGGCATCCGGCTCGGCCATGAAACGATCGATCCGTTCGGACAGCTGGCCTGCTTCCTTGACGTGGCTCTGCGTCGTGTCGGCCGACACCTCGATCCGGTTGATGTCTAGCAGGTCCGCCGGATCGTCGATCTTGAACACGGAGTCCAGAAGTTCGCCCGCCACCGCTTCGCGCGCCGTCAGGGCGAAGAGCTGATCCTCGTTATCGTCCATGTAGCGCCGCAGGATCGACCGCGAGGTCGAGAATTTCGACCCCAGCAACGGCGCCGTCTTCTGATCTGTGCTCAGCAGGATGAACATCTGGTTCGCGCCGTGCGGGTTGAGGTAGTAGTCATCCCCGAACTCGTCCGCGATCTCCGGCGAAAACCCGGCAATGTCGATGTGAAAGTCCGGCAACTCCGTTCGCCGCCCGATCAGATGCTCCAGCGCGCGGTTATAGCGTTCGACCATGGCCGGGCTGCGCACCTCGAAGAGGTTGCCATACATGAGGCCGGCTCTGACGAGGCGCATCATGGGAGAGGCTTTCGCAAGCCGCTTGGATCGCACAATCGAGTTGTGCGATGACGGAAATAAAGGGGCCGCCACTCTGTATATTTTCTGTCATAGCACAGCTTGACTGTGCCATCCCTCTGTCCGAGGCCGTCCACATGAGTATGCGTTTCGGCTTCTGCTACATGATGGCGTCGGGTTATCACGGAACGATCTATCTGGGCATGACCTCGGACCTTCCCTACCGCGTCTGGGAACAAAAATCCAAAGCCGACCCTGACAGTTTCACGGCGAGATATGACTGCAACCGGCTCGTCTGGTACGAACGCTACGACCTCGTCATCGATGCCATCGCGCGGGAAAAACAGATCAAGCACTGGAAGCGCGCGTGGAAGACCGCCTTGATCGAAGAGCTCAATCCGCGCTGGGACGACCTGCCGCTGGACTGGACGATTTATGAGCGGTGATCGAAAGCTGCATGGATTGCGAGGTCTTAGCGCAAGGCGATGATATAAACGCATGCCATGACGCTCCCTTTTTCCGTCATGGCACGACTTGATCGTGCCATCCATGCGGCTTGCAGGATCGCCTGCGTCGGAGTCAGACGCGAGCAGGGGGATGGCACAGTCGAGCTGTGCCATGACGGAAGAGAGGTGTGTGGGGGCTGGGCTCACCCTTTCCCCTCCAAGTAACGCCGTTTCGCTTCCTCCATCCGCTCCATCTCGCGGACCGCATTCTCGATCGCCACTTCGTCGCTCTTGTCGGCGTACCGAAACTCGCTGTCGGCGTAGCGGTTGATTTCCTGGATGACCATGTCGACCGTGATCTCGCTGGCGAGGTCGGCGATCATGGCTTTCTTGGTCTCGTAGTCCTTACGCAGGAACAGCTCCGGATCCTCCATCCATTCGTCGGGCAGTTCGAAGTCCATGGCGCGGACCTTGATGGCGTCGGTGATGTTCTTGACGGCACGGCCGGTGAAGCGCGGGTCGGCGGCCTGGATGGCTTTCAGGTAGGTGCCGAGTTCGGCGATGGTGTCGAGCTTGCCATGCGATTTCGTAACCCTATCGAACACGGCTTCGAGCGCTTCTTCCTTGGGGCGAGCATAGCTCTCATAGCTGGCCGCGACGGCCTTCTTGATTTCCTGCGCTTCGAACAGGTCGTGGTCGCCGACCGGAATATCGTGGTTCTTGCCCATCAGCAGATGAAGGATGTCGATATAGTCTTCGCGCGTCTGCGGGCCGTCCACGAGGAAGCGCGCGGACGCGCGCTGGCGAAGCGCGTCGTCCACCTTCTCCGGATAGTTGGAGAACATGCCGAAGGTGCAGTTGCCGCGCACCACCGTGTTGGCCCCGGCGAAGCTCTCCATCAGGACCGCCGTGATCTCCAGCTGGCCTGCACTGCTCTGCCGGTCGCCGCGAATACCGGCCAGCTGGTCGATATCGTCGATGGTCCCGAAGCCGATCACGGCGGGGTCGATGATCTGGCGGATGAAAGCCTTGGCGTTCTGCGCCGATTTGCCTTGATAGGAGTCGATGCTTTCCGTCGAAAGATTGGCGTAACGGAACGGATAGTCCGCCACCGCACAGTAATCGTTGATCAGCCCCGCCATCATCTGGATCAGAATCGTCTTGCCGGTCCCGGGCAGGCCGTCGCCCATGAAGGTGAAAATGAACCCGCCCAACTCCGCGAACGGGTTCAGCCGCCGGTCGAAATCATAAGCCATCAGCATCTTGGACAGCTTCATCGCCTGGTATTTGGCGATATGGTTGCCCACGACCTCGTGCGGCTTCTTGAAGTCCATGGTCAGGGTGGTGGACCGCGCTCGACTGGCGGCTTCGAAGCCGCGGATTTCGAAGTCGTCTTCCTCCACGCGGTAGGCGACCGACGTGAACGCCTCCAGTCGCGGAAGGTTCGCGGCGCGCATCTGGGCGCGGTCGAGCAGTTGCTCGAGGAAGGCCGTGACGGTCGGGACCAGCTTGTCCTCGCTGTCGGCGAAGAGGGCGAGCGTCTGGTCGAGCTCCCACAGCGCGCCGGAAAGCGCCGTCTGCGCATTGTCGGTCAGCACTTCCTCCACGTCGCCCACATCGACGGACAGTTCAGATGTCTCGTGCAAGGACGACAGGAGGTAGCTCGCCATGTTCGCGAAGACGTGCAGGGCGATGACCGATCCGGCGGCGAGGCCTTCGTTGAACTCGGACTTGCGCACCTCGGGCAGGCGGCCTTCCAGATTGTCCTTCATCAAAGCCGACAGGCCGGTCGCGTCGGAGTATTGGTCCACGACGGCCAGCGCGGTCGCCAGCGCGCGCCTGAGCGCGTGCAGTACACCCGCCTGCACCGGGCTGGTCAGCGCATCGTCGGGCGTGGTGGCTTCGACGCGCGCGATCAGGTTCACGCCTTCGGCGCGCGCCGTGCTCTGCGTCACCAGTCCGGGCGTGGTGGACCGGAAGCGGCGGCGACCCGGCAAGCCGGCGGACTTGCCAGGCGCGGGCGAAACGTCGCGGGCCTTGGCCAGACGCGGCGTATGGTCGAACCCGTCCAGCAGCGATTGCGCGGCCGGAATCTTGTCCGCGATCGCGCTCTCTTTCAATTCCATCAGGTCGGACGGTTCGGACATGGCTTCCTATCTGTAGCTGAGGATGGTGTCGTTGCGGCCGACGACATATTTGCGCACGCCGTCGAACCGCTCGGAATATTTCTCTTCCAGCACCTGGTAGGCACGGTGGGGCAGGATCAGGGCGCGGTCGATGCGGGTATAGCCGTCCGTCTTGCCGTCCAGCCCGTAGGCGTCGAGCGTGTAGACCTGCCGCCAAGCCGCGTTAAAAATGCCGGTCTTGACCCATTCCTGACCTTCGGACAGCAGCGTCTCGACTGTCCAGGCAAGCGACCAGTCGAGTCCCGGAGGGCTGTCGGCTTCGGCCAGCACGTCGCGGATCGGGCCGTGCTGTTCGGTGAAGGCATGGCTGTGCATGGGCCCCAGATGGAACCGCCGCAGGCTCTTGGGGGCCAGGTCGCGGAAATCCGTATCGAACCCCTTGGCGATGGTCAGCAGTTTCAGCTCTGACACGGCTTGGGCCATCAGCGCGTCCTGCACGCGCGGCCAGCGGCGTTCATCCTGCGGCAGGGCGCGGCTGCCCGTATCGTCCACCTTCATCAGGTAGACGACCGGGATGTTGGTCTTGGAATCATAGACCGCCCAGTGAAGAATGTAGCGGCGTTTCTTCTTCTTGATGTCCTTGCCGACCCAGACGGCCTGCGGATGGTTCTGCGACAGGAAGAGCGGCTGGCCGTCCAACGTTTCGTAATAGATGCGCTGCGCCATGGCGTATTGCAGGTCGATGGGTGCGGTCTGTTCGGACAGGATGTGGTTGACCATGTCCTTCTTCAACCGGTCCTGTTCGGGCAGCGACCCGAGGTGCAACTTGGCCTGTCTGGCATCGGTCGCGAGCTGGATCAGTTCGGAAAAGACGGGAAAGCCGCTCTCCGTCTTGTCGAGGCTCATCTTGCCCGACCCCGACGCCCGGTTGGTCATCAGATATTTGTAGGACAGGGCCGTGAAGCTGTTCGACAGGTCGGACAGGTACTGGCCGAGAATGTCGCCTTCGGTCTTGCCGATCTGGCGTTCTTCGACGGACAGGCGCGTAACGGAGCGCATATGTCCGATGATACGTTCGAATTTAGCGAAATAGCGCCGCGCCGCCCGCGCATTGTCCAGGACGCGGTGTTCGTAGGTGAGGTCGAATTTGGGTGCGGCCATCTAGAGCGCACCCAGCCGCGTCGGAGTCGGTTTGCTCGCTGGATGCCCGCATGTGGGGGGAAGAGCGAAGTCGAAACAGGTCATCGGGACAGGCCGCTCTAGGACGCCTCCCCATATGCGTTCGCATCATGCTTCTCGACGATCGCCTCGAACCGGCGGGCGAAGCGCTCATCGGCCTTGGCTTTCTCTTCCAGCACCTTCCGGGCGAAGACGATATGGTCCTCATGGGCTTCCATCATTTCGGCCATCTTGTTGTTCGTCGCCGAGCCGATGGCGGCCATGGCCACCTGGGCTTCCTGATCGGTCGCGACACCGATTTCGTTGATCTTGTGCGCGACATCCTGCTGCTGCGCGGTCTTCAGCGACTTGGACAGCGCATCATAGAGCACGACCCGCTGCTTGGTGTCGGTCTGGAGCTTGTTGAGCAAGACCATCTGCGTGGCGATCTGGTTCTGCAAGCTATCCATCCAGGTCTTGCCCTTCTCGATATAGCGTTCCAGCGTCTGGGACTCCGATAGCTTGACCTGTTCGAGTTGGGCTAGCTCGTTATGGCGCGAATTGACTTCCGCCAGCTCGGACTCCAGCCGGGCACGTTCCTTGGCGTCGGTCGCGACCGACAGCTTGTTTTCCAGCTCGATGATCTGCGGGTCCAGCGCGGTGATCTCGGTCTTGATCTGCTCCAAACTCTCCACGGCGGCCTCGCGGTCGGCCAGCGTCTTCTGCAGATTGCCCTCGACCTGCGTCTTGTGGCGGCCCAGCTCGTTCAGCTGTTCCTGCAGCATGGCCTGTATGGTGTTGGACTTGGCGATCAGATCCTGCAGCTTGTCTTCGATGGTGGCGGCGCGGATACGCTCGCTGCGCAAGGATTCCGAGCGCTGCTTGGAAAAGATGCCGACGAACTTCTCCCAGCCGGTCTTGTTGCGCATCGCGTCGAAATCCTTGGAGAACCCGGACGTCACATCGTCCAGCCCCATGATCAGCTCGGCGATGTTGGCGTTCATCAACTCCGTATGCGCATGGACATCGTCGAGTGAGGCGGTTTCAAGGTCGAGCGAGATATCCGTTCCCTTCGCCATCTTGGATCGGGCCGTGTCGATGCGCGAGGACAGTTCGGCGATCCGGCTCTGCGCTTCGGCGACTTCCTTTTTGGATTGTTCGATTTGAGCGTCGAATGTCGGCATGATCGGTCGTCTCCGTCTCTTGAGTTTGAATCCTTATAACAACATAGCTGGGGATTGTCTTATCGCTATTCAATAAATATTCGAGCGGAATGCGTTCTTTCGGCGATCGGCCGCCTGAAATTGCCGGTTTCACCGGACATCCGAGCTCAACGTCGATCGCTAGGTTGCGTTACACCCATACACATTTCCAGATTTAATCTAGAAGTAACTCGGTGATCCTACAGGGGCTCTCCATGTCGCTGCCACTGGCGTCGTTTGCAGGGTGATCCATGAAAAAACTGCGCTCATTGTCCGTGATCGTCGTAGGGCAGACGGCATTCTTCGCTCTGACGGTCCTGATGGCTGTGCTGGTTGGAACGGGTGCGGCCGAACCGTGGATCGTCTGTCTGGCAGGCGGCGCATTGCTGGCGCTGGCATCGGCGGGGACGATCGTCGCATCGCGTCGCCTCGACGCGGAATTCGACCGGATGATCGCAGCTGTGGAAGACGTCGCCACAACGGCAGCGGCACAGGCCGTGCCGGACAGCCGAGACGGCGAAACCTCCCGATTGCACAATGCCTTGAAGAAAGGCTTGCGCCGGATCGCCCAAGGCAAGGTCTCGCACAGGATTGCAGGGTCGTTCGCCGCCGATCACGAAGATCTGGTGAGCGGTTTCAACGCCATGGCCGCCGAGCTCAATTCGGTCGTGTTCCGAGTCGGGACCGGCACGAGCGGCGTTGAGGCCGGGATCGCCGAGATCGAAGCCGAAATCGTGGAGTGGATCGCTGCCTTGGAACGGGGGTCGGCCGTGCGGAGCATGATGGAACAGACTTTGGAGCGCGCGCTCGAAACATGCGACGCGGCGTCGTCGGAACGCGGCAGGGATCCGGAAGATCCGCTGCGGACTGATCTAGACCGTGTGGCGGAAGGTATGCGCCTGGCGATCGGCCAGGCCGGGGAACTTGCCGCCCTATCGCGCGACGGCTTGATGTCGGCAGGGCGCGCGTCAGTCGCGGTCGGTTATCTGACGACCGACAATCAGGGTGTGCGGTGGGTGCTGGCCCGGTTCAGCCCGGAAAGCCTTGTCGGTGCGCCCGCCGATGCGGATAGGGTGACGCCTCGGCTCAGGATCGTCTGAGACGGGTCGGCCATTGTCGGCGGCGTCCGCTGTGCTATCGGCAATCCATGCCCGTTCAACGCAGACCCCGCACGATCCTGAAACTCTCCGGCGACGGCTTTCAGGACTGGTTTTCAGGCCTCGTCACCAATTCGCTCGGCGCGCCGGTGACGTTCGCGGCCCTGCTGACGCCGCAGGGCAAGATCATCGCGGATTTCTTCGTCACTGATCGCGGCGACCATTTGTTGATCGACACGCCTGTCCATATGGGCCCGGCGTTGCAGAAGCGGTTGAAGATGTACCGCCTGCGCGCACCCATCGAGATCGAGGATATGTCGGAGTCACTGCACCTGCACTGTTTTTGGAATATGGACGACGAGGCGGCCATAGGCGCCGCCGATCCGCGCTTGCCCGCCTTGGGCCGGCGGTCGATTTCGGACGTGCCACGCGACGATACGGGTGACTGGGACGCGCATCGCTTGTCGCTCGGCGTGCCGGACAGCGAATGGGACTTCGGGGTCCAGACGACCTTCCCGGCCGACGCCTGCATGGACCAGCTGAACGGCGTGGATTTCCACGGCGGCTGTTTCGTGGGCCAGGAAGTGGTCTCGCGCATGCGCCGGATGACGACGGTGCGCAAACGGATGCGCGGCCTGGTGCTGGACGGCCCTGCGGAACAGGGAGACAAGATCACCGCGGTCGGGCGGACGGTCGGCAACGTGCTGCACGTCCACGGCTCTATCGCCATGGCGCTCGTCCGCCTCGACCGGCTGCGGGAGGCGACCGACGCGCCGGAGGTTCGCGGTCGGCGCGTTCAGGTGATGAAGAGCGTCATCGGAACGGACGACTAGGTTTCGGTTTCATTCGGCGGGTCGATGCGGCGCGTGGAAGTGCCGATTTCGATTTCGAGTTCCGTCAGGTTTTCCAGTCGCGCCGACGTCTCCGCGCGCGAGCCATGCACCGGGCGCATTTCGACGGCGATAGAGGGCATCGGCTCTATCAAGCACTCATCCCCGGCAACAAGGCAGGATTCCGCCTCGATGTGCAGCAGCAGGCCATCATCGCCGGGCCGCGTGCGCAGCACGGTGCGCACGACGTGCCCGTTGCCGCTGTCGAGGTCGAAGCGGCGCTCCTCTGCGCGGTGCAAAGGTATGTCGAAGCCGATTTCCTGATGGCCCATGATCCCGCCCATTTCGGACCGCGTCCATGACTGCGCCCGGACCTGAGCCGTTTCCGGGTAGATGACGGAGGCCACCGCGCCCGGCGCGGTCCTGGCCGAGACGATCAACGCCACGGCGGAAAGGGCCAGCGCCCCGATCGCGACGGCACCCGGCCACTTCGGAAAAGCGGGCGGCAGCGCACCGAGCTCCCCGGCCAGTGCCTCGCGCACCACGTCGCTGACGGTCTGGCCGCGCCGCTCCGCGATGGATGACAGTCGCTCCTTCTCGGCATGATCGACGCGCAGCTCGATCTTTTCGGTCTTCTTCATGAGGCATCCTCGCGGGCATTTTCGTGTCCGACATTTCGTTATGACACGCGGGCGACCCCGCCAAATCTTTCCGCGTCAGACATCGCGTCGGTCGTGTCAGGACATTGCGAAGCGGCGCGGATCGGCTATTCAGGCCCCCATGCCACCTGCCGTCGACATCCGCCGCAACGACCGCGCCGCCCTGCCGCGCTTCGCGGCGCTGAACGCCGAATGGATCGAGGAGCTGCATCACCTTGAAGAATCCGACAAGGCGATGGTCGCGCGACCCGAACTCTATCTGGAGAATGGCGGGCAGGTCTTCTCGGCGCATCTGGACGGCCGGGTGGTCGGGGCTTGCGCGCTCAAGCCGCATGTCGACGGCCCCAAGGCCGGGCAGTGGGAATTGACCAAGATGGCGGTGGACCGGACGGCCCGCGGGCACGGGATCGGGCAAAAGCTCATGGACGCGGTCCATGCCTATGCGCGCGACAGGCTGGGGCTCAGATCGATCTTCCTGCTGTCCAACACGCGCAACGACGCCGCGCTGCGCCTCTATGCGCGCAATGGCTGGACCGTGAACCATGAAGGCCCGCATCCGATCTATGCGCGCTGCAATATCGGCATGGAGAAGATGTTGTGATCACGGCCGTGCCCGATGATTACGACCATCCAGACCTGCCGCGCTGCGGCTGGGTGCCGCCGAACGACCGCCTTTATTGCCATTACCACGACACGGAATGGGGCTGCCCGATCCGCGATTCCAAGGCGCTGTTTTCCAAGTTGATCCAGGACGGGCAGCAGGCGGGGCTCGCCTGGATCACGATCCTGCGCAAGCGCGACAACCTGCTCAAAGCCTATGACGGATTCGACCCGGACATCGTCGCGCGCTATACGGACGCCGACCGCGCGCGATTGCTCGGCGATCCTGGCATCATCCGTTCACGCGCCAAGATCGACGCTGCGATCGGCAATGCGAAAGCCTATCTGGCCATGCGCGAGGCGGGGACCGATTTCTCCGACTATCTCTGGGGTTTCGTGGGCGGCAAACCCATTATCAATGACTGGCAGCGCTTCTCGGACGCCCCGGTCAAATCCGCAGAGTCAGAAGCGATGAGCCAGGACATGAAAAAGCGCGGCTTCAAGTTCGTCGGCCCGGTGATCCTCTATGCCTTCATGCAGGCCGTCGGGATGGTCAACGATCACGAAACCGGCTGTTGCGCCCGCGATGGCAGCCTCAGGGAACGCCGCCTGTAGTCAGGCAGCCCCCGGCGCGAACGCCCAGAAGCGCGACAGCAGATAGCTCAGTCCCGGAACGATGGCGACGGCGACGGCTTTGGCAAAGGCCGGATCGACGCCGACCGGATCCACCAGCAGATAGAGCGCGCCGTTGCTGACGCAGAGCAACAGGACGGACAGGACGAAATAGCGCGTCACGGCCGCGGCACGATTGCGGGCGATCCGGAAGGTGTACAGGCTGTGCCCCAGCGCCGCGACGGCGAACGCGATCAGGAATGCCGAGCTGTTCATGACCACGGGCGGCCAAGCCGTATTCAAGGACAGGATTACGACGCAGGCGGCATGGACGAAGGTCGCGACGATCCCGACGGCCCCGAACCGGATTGTGGTGAACGCTTCACGTTTCAGGGCGGATTTTCTGCTCGTCACGGATCGTCCGTCCGGCGGTATTCGCCTTCGAGAATGTAGACGGGTCTGCGTTTGGTTTCGATGGTCAGGCGCGAGACATATTCACCGATGAGGCCCAACACGAAAAACTGCGCGGCCGCCGCGCAGAGCACGACGACCATCAGCGACGCATAGCCGGGCAGGTCGACGCCGAAGACCAGCGTCCTGACAATCAGATAGGCTGCATAGATCAGGGCGCCGGCCGCCAGGAGTCCGCTCAGATATGTGCTCAGTTTCAACGGGACGGTGGAAAAGCCGAAAATGCCGTCCAGCGCGAAACGGGTCAGCTGGCGCCATTTGAACTTGGTCCGGCCGGCTTGCCGCGCCGGCCGTTCATAGGGCAGGGACGCGGTCGGGAAGCCGACCCATGTGTAGAGGCCTTTCATGAACCGGTTGCGTTCCTCCAGACGACGGATCGCGAGAACCACGCGACGGTCGATAAGCCGGAAGTCGCCGACATTGGGCGGTATCTTGATGGAAGAAAGCCTGTTGAAGACATTGTAGAACAGGCGCGCCGTCATGCGCTTCATCCAGCTGTCGGATCGTCGCACCACGCGTTCCCCGACCACGACGTCGTAACCGGACCGCCATAGGTGCAGGAACTCCGGGATCAGTTCCGGCGGGTCTTGCCCGTCGACATCCATGATGATGACGGCGTCCGCGTCGCAATGGTCCAGACCGGCGCTCATCGCCGCTTCCTTGCCGAAATTGCGTGCCAGGTTCAGCACGGCGATCCGGCGGTCTTCCAGGGCGGCGTCGCAAAGCCTGTCGAGCGTTCCGTCCCGGCTGCCGTCGTTGACGAAGAGGATTTCGCAATCGGCAACGCCGTCCAGAAAGGGTCTGACGGCTTCCAGGAACGGACCAACGGCCTCGGCTTCGTCATAGACGGGCACGATGAGCCCCAGCGTTCCGCTCCGCCTCTCCGGTAGAGGAGCGACACGCAGCGATTGGCGTAAGGACGATGTCTGGGTCATGTCGGAGTCTGGCCTCCATCTTCGGCGTCCGGATCGATCCAGATACGGTTCCGCCCCTGGCCGAAGCTCATTGGAACCAGGGTTTGAATATCGAGGCCGGCGCGGGAGAAGACGGCATCCATGTCCGCCTGCTCGTCCGGCTGTCGGCTTAACAGGACGCCAACGGCCCTGACGGGGCAATCCGTGGCCGGGGCCGAGCGGACTTGGCGTGCATCCAGCAGGTCCGGCGCGAAGACGGGATCGGCATCCCACCCTTTCATGATCGACCGTGTGGCGTCGGGATAGAAATGCCGTTGTGCGTTTTGCCGGTAGTAGGCCAGCACGGGCTGTCCGTCGCAAGCTCCGGCATACCGCGCCAGATAGGCCTGCATGTCGGGGATGCCTTCGCGGTTTTTGAAATATTCTGGCGCGAAGAGAAGCGGCGTGAGCGCCGCCGCCCACGGAACGAACGCCGTCCATCGGGACTGTCGCTTTGCCAGCCGGGCCGCAAGAATGTACAGGATGGCGGGCATGATGACGATGAAGGCGCGTTCCTTGATCAGTTCGACGGCGAACATATGAAGGGCGAAAGCCAGTCCGACGCTCAGCAGCGCTGCATAGAGCAACACGCCGCCGATATGGTCGCGCCACCGGATCGCCCCGATCAAGCCCGCAACTCCCAGCAAGGTGACGACCGGATTGGACAGGAATGTCTTCACGACCAGCCCGCGCGACAGTTGCTGCATCCCGGCCGCGAACTTCTCGGCCGCGCTGCGTTGCGTCATCTCGTCGGACAGGTCGAGGACCGGCAAGCTCCAGACGAGCCAGCCGATAAGCGGCACGAGCGCCGCTATGGTAAGCGCCCCGACTGTGAGGAAGCGTCCTATCCGTCTCGCGCGCAATGCGTCCAGACCGATCACGAGCCCGAGGCAAGCGAACCAGAGGGCCCCGAAATAATGCGTCAGTGCCATCATTGCGCCGACGGTCGTCCAGCACAGACAGACTGCCCAACCGGGCGGATCGGCCTGCACCCACTCACGTGTGAGCAGGACCGACAGGCCGGTCAGGCAGAATAGCAATGTGTAGGGCCGGATTTCCGTCGCGAAATAGATGACCCAATAGGATCCCAGACAGACGAGGAGGAATGTCGTCACCGTCCGGCGATGAGACCGGGGCGCATGGCGCAGCGTCAGCGCGCCGGTGACGATCAGCAATAGCGGCGACATCAGGCGCAAGGCGAACGGGTGGTCGAAGACATGCCGCCAACCATGGAGAAGGACGTAATAGAGCGGCGGATGGACTTCGTTGCGCCAGCGGCCGCCAAACAGTTCAGCCAACGGCAAAGACGGATCGGAAAAGAACAGGCTCCAATATTCGTCGCGCCAGAGCGGCTTCAGCGCCATTGCGGCAATCATGACCGCGACGGGGACGAACGTCGCCACCGCGAAATGGCGCAAGTTCAAGACTGTGGGGGCGCCTTTCACCCGCGCGGGATTAACACCGTGCCGCGCGCCAAGTAAACGACGCGGTTACTCAGCTCGAAACGGATGGGGCGATGAAAACCCGCGACAGCCCGCTCATTCGCCGCAAAGGGCTTTCCTGCGCCCGTCCGCCCCGCTAGACGGGGCGGATAGCCAAATGGGACGGACTGCGACGTGAAAGCCGTTATTTCCTCGACCGGTCTGTGGACTCCGGACGACAGCATCTCCAACGACGAACTGGTCGAGGCGTTCAACGCCTATGTCGATAAGTGGAACGCGCAAAACGCGGCCGCGATCGAGGCGGGCACGCTGGACGCGTTGGCGCCGTCCTCGGCGGAATTCATCGAAAAGGCGTCGGGCATAAAAAGCCGTTACGTTCTTTCCAAGGATCCGATCCTGGATCCGGACATCATGGCCCCCCGCATCCCCGCCCGTCCTGACGGTGAGCCGTCCGTGCTTGCGGAAATGGCTGTCGCGGCCGCGCGCGATGCGCTGAACCGGGCCGGCAAGTCGGCCTCCGACGTGGACGCCGTCATCGTCGCCTGTTCCAATCTGCAGCGCGGCTATCCGGCGATCGCGGTCGAGGTCCAGGCCCTGCTCGGCATAGACGGGTTCGGCTTCGACATGAACGTGGCGTGCTCGAGCGCGACCTTCGGATTGGAAGCGGCGCGCGGGTTGATCTATGGCGGGCAGGCGGGATCCGTGCTGGTGCTGAACCCCGAAATCTGCACGGCGCATCTGAACTTCAAGGACCGCGACAGCCATTTCATCTTCGGCGACGTCGCCACCGCCATCCTGGTCGAGCGCGAAGACATCGCGCCGGACAGCCATTGGGAGATCATCGGCGCGAAGCTGGTCACGCAATTCTCCAACAACATCCGCAACAATTTCGGCTTCCTCAACCACACCGCGCCCGAAGATGACGGTTTCCACGGCGAGCGCGGTCGAAAGGGCCTGACCGACAAGCTGTTCGTCCAGAACGGCCGCTCCGTCTTCAAGGAAGTCGTGCCGATGGTCGCGCGGCTGATTTCGACTGAAGCGCAGAAGCTCGGTCTCGACCCGAATACGCTCAAGCGACTGTGGCTGCACCAGGCGAACCTGAACATGAATGTGCTGATCGCCAAAAAAGTGCTGGGCAAGGAGGTTTCGACCGAACAGGCGCCGGTCGTGCTCGACGAATACGCCAACACGTCCTCAGCCGGATCGATCATCGCCTTCCACAAACATTCCGGTGACTTCGCCGACGGGGAGACGGGTCTGATCTGTTCCTTCGGGGCCGGATATTCGGCGGGCGCGGTGTTCGTGCGCAAGGTCGGCCAAACCCAATGAAACCGGACCTCGAGAAAAAGCCCGGCGCGAAGCCGGGCTCTGTCTCATAGCGGTGAATTTGGACTAACGCTTCTTCCGCGCCTTGCGGGCCGCATATTTCGCGTCGCGGGCCGCCTTCTGCTGTTTGACGAGCTCTTCCTTGGCTTTCTTGCGGGCCGCGTCAGCGAGGTTCTTCTTGCGCTCGCGTTCGGTCTTTTCCGCCTTCTCCTGTTCGCGCTTGGCGGCCTTCTCGGCAGCCCGCTGCTTTTCGCGTTCTTCGCGCGCAGTGTTGCGGGCGGCGCGCTCCTTCATCAGCCGTTCCTTCTCGGCCGGGTCGAGTTGCTTCTCCTTGGCGCGCTTCAGCATGTCGAGCTTCGCCTCTTTCTGCGCTTGGAGGCGGTCGTTGAATGTCTGACCGGGAATGCTCATGAGAAATCGGGTCTTTCGTGATCGGGGGCGTGGGTTCGTGCGTCTGGTCGGGCGTCATGTCCGGGCAGGGGCGCTATATCGCGGTCCCGGCGCGATAAATCAAGATGGGGCGCCGTGAAAGATTGCGGGAATTCCATTTTCGCCACGGATGGGCGGTCCAAAGCCCGCTCATCGGTCGAACGCGGCGTCAGAGCGACGAACTGGGACCGGGAGAGTTCGGCGATCATGGAGCGGGCTCCGTGAGAACGGTCCTTCCCGGCATCTCTCCCTGTCGCTGCGTCAAGGGTGCGTCGAACAGTCTCCAGCTCAGTGTCGGGCGCCGATTTCCGCCACGCAATCGATCTCGACCGCCACGTCGAGGGGCAGGCTCGGCGCGGACACGGCGAAGCGCGCGTGACGGCCCGATTCGCCGAACAGGGCGACCATCAGGTCCGAACAGCCATTGACGATCTGCGGGATGGCCGGACCCGTCGCGTCCGGCGTCGCCTGGACGAAACCGCCCAGCTTGACGATGCGCCGCACGCGCGACAGATCGCCGTCGCAGGCGGCCTTGAGCTGCGCGACGATGTTCAGCCCGCACAGACGCGCGGCGCGTTGGCCCGCCTCGACCGTCAGACCGGCGCCCAGACGCCCCCGCACGATATCGTCGCCGATCTTGCTGATCTGGCCGGACACGAAGACCAGGTCGCCACTGACGACATAGGGCACATAGTTCGCGACCGGCGCCATGGGCTCGGGCAGGGACAGGCCCATTTCCGTCAGTTTTTGCGCGATACTCATATTGAAGCTCCCGTTCTGTGGCCCCACCTATGGGTTCACCGATTATCCGTCCAGCCCGAGGGGCCTTGTTCATGTCCGATGCCTTCCCGCTTCCGCGCCGCCAAGATGCCGTCGTCGATTTCCTGGCCCACCGGCGCAGCAATCTGGCCAAGGCGATGGACGATCCGGGGCCGGACGCGGATACGCTTGAGGCGATCCTGCGCATCGGGACGCGCGTGCCGGACCATCGCAAGCTCTCGCCCTGGCGGCTGATCGTCTACCAAGGCGAGGCCCGCGCCGTCTTCGGACGCACGCTCGAAGCCGCCTACCGCGCCGACAATCCCGATCACCCCGAAGACCGGCACAGGTTCGAGGCCGAGCGCTTCCTGCGCGCGCCCGTCGTGATCGCCGTCATCAGCGCGCCCGTGGACTGCGTGCGCGGCACGCCGGTCTGGGAGCAGCAGCTCTCGGCCGGGTCGGTCTGCCTGAAACTCTGTCTGGCAGCGCAGGCCCACGGCTTCGGCGCGCAATGGCTGAGCGAGTGGTATGCCTACGATCCGCGCATCCACGCCGAGATGGGACTGGCCGAGGGCGAACAGGTCGCGGGCTTCATCTATATCGGCACCGCGACGCAGGCGGCCACGCCGCGCCCCCGGCCCGACCTGTCCGATGTCGTGACCCATGTTTAATCGCTTCGTCGTCTCTGCTCTTTTCACCGTCGCCGCAGCGCTGGCGGCGCCTTCCGTCGCCAGCGAGGCCAGTCCCATGACTATCAACTTCACAGACCCCGAAGCCGTCTCCTCTTGGCGCGTCGTCAATGACGGCGTCATGGGCGGCCGGTCCGAAGGCACGCGCTTCCACGAGGACGGCGCGATGGTCTTCCGCGGCACGATCAACACGCAAGGCGGCGGCTTCTCCTCCATCCGCACCGATGTCGAACCCGGCGCGCTGGCCGGCGCGGACGGGGTGCGGCTTCGCCTGCGGTCCGACGGCCGCGCCTACCGCATGACATTCCGCACGTCCGAGCGCTGGCGCGGCCGCTCCGTCTCCTACCAGGCCGCCATTCCGGCTTCGCCGGACGGCGAATGGACCGAGGTGACGGTCCCGCTGACCGGTATGGACACGTCCGTCTTCGGCCGTTCCGTTCGCGCCGCCCCGTTCGATCCGGCGGACGCGCGCGAACTGGGGATCATCCTGGCCGACGGCCGCGACGGCCCGTTCCGGCTGGAAATCGCGAAGATCGAGGGCGCGGATTAGAGGTCGCCCAGCGACGCGCTGGCCGTCGCGGTCGCGGCCAGCCGCCCGTCGGCATCGAACAGATCGCCCTGCAGGAACGCGACCCGCGCGCCCAGCTTGACCACGCGCCCCTTCGTGGTGACGCGGCCCGGCTTCACGGCCCGCAGATAGTGGACGTGCAGGTCGATGGTCGAGCCGAACCGTTTGCCGTCCGTCATGGCGAACAAAGCCGGGCCCATCGTATCGTCCAACATGGCGGCGAGGAACCCGCCCTGCACGTGTCCGGTCGGGTTGCAGAAGGCGGGCTTCGCGTCGAACGCCAGCTCGATCGTGCCCGCCTTCGGATCGACGGCGATCAGCTCCCAGCCCAGCGTTTCGGCGGCAGGCGGGGCGGGCAGGCGGTCGAAGATCGTTTCGGTCATGCTATCGCTTTCCTTACCGTGAATGCCGGGGACGAACGCTTTAGCATCCGTCGTGGTCTCCATTACCGCTTCGGTCTTTATCCTCATCCCGGGCCCGACCCGGGATCCATCTCCCAACCGTCTCGGCGAACCTGTCGGTCCTGTGATGGATCCCGGATCAAGTCCGGGATGAGGGGCCTTTAATGCGACGATCGCTTCAGCGCGTCTCCCCGAAAAGCTCCCGCCCGATCAGCCAGCGGCGGATCTCGCTGGTCCCGGCGCCGATCTCCATCAGCTTGGCGTCGCGCAACAGGCGGCCCGTGGGGTAGTCGTTGATGTAGCCGTTGCCGCCCAGGATCTGGATCGCGTCCAGCGCCATCTGCGTGGCCTTCTCGGCCGCGTAGAGGATGCATCCGGCGGCGTCCTTGCGGGTTGTCTCGCCCCGGTCGCAGGCAGCGGCCACGGCGTAGGAATAGGCGCGCGCGGTGGAGAGGCTGACATACATGTCGGCCAGCTTGCCCTGGATCAGCTGGAATTCGCCGATGGCTTTGCCGAACTGTTTGCGCTCGTGGATGTAGGGCGTGACCACGTCCAGACAGGCCTGCATGATGCCGATGGACACGGCGCTGAGCACGACGCGTTCATAGTCCAGCCCGCTCATCAGGATCGCCGCGCCCTGGCCGACCTCGCCGACGAGGTTGTCTTCCGGCACGAAGCAGTCCTCGAACACCAGCTCCGCCGTGTCCGACCCGCGCATGCCCAGCTTGTCGAGCTTCTGCGCGGTGGAGAACCCCTCGAAAGACGGCTCGACGAGGAAGGCGGAGACGGACTTTGATCCCGCATCCGGATCGGTCTTGGCATAGACCAGCAGCGTGTCGGCGGTCGGCGAATTGGTGATCCACATCTTCGTGCCGTTGAGCAGATAGCCGCCTTGCGCGCTCTCGGCTTTCAGTTTCATCGACATGACGTCCGATCCCGCGCCCGCTTCGCTCATGGCGAGGCTGCCCAGATGTTCGCCGCTCACCAGCTTGGGCAGGTACTTCTCCTTCTGCTCCGCATTCCCCCAGCGTTCGATCTGGTTGATGCAGAGATTGGAATGCGCGCCGTAGGACAGGCCGATGGAGGCGGACGCCCGGCTGACTTCCTCGATGGCGATGGTGTGCTCCAGATAGCCGAGGCCCAGCCCGCCATTCTCTTCCGCGACCGTGATGCCGTGCAGGCCCAGCGCGCCCATGTCGGGCCAGAGATGGCGCGGAAATTCGTTGGATGCATCCACCTCGGCCGCGATCGGCGCGATCTTGTCCTGGGCGAACTGATAGACGGTCTCGCGGATCGCCTCGGTCGTCTCCGAATGGCCGAATTGCAGCGTGGGGTAGGGCGTGGTGGGCATGATCGTCTCGTCGGTTGAATATGTATCGGCTCGGCCGCCTCCCTAGCGCGGGAGATGTCGGCATGTCTTGCCCCAAAACGCTGAAAGGAGGCGGCGCGTCATGCGGTCTCATGTCGCGAAGGGACCCTGAAGAATCCTTTGGCGTACAGTGCGGCCTTGTCTCGCGACAAAGACGCAGCGCAGACCCGGCCATGAGTGCCGGGGACCTCGTTTCCCTTTCTTCCTCATCCCGGACTCGATCCGGGATCCATCTCTTGCCATCTCGTCTGGCTGCAAGGGGTGGGCGATGGACCGCACGGGACCGTGCCAACGCGTTCCTGTCCGGGGTGAGGGGCTGATGATCTTCAGGCGAGTTTCATCGTACGACCGGGCATCGGGGCCACGGCGGGGTGTGTGTCGCGTCCTGTTTCGTGTCGGATGACACGAGGCGCGGGCTTGCCCTGCCGAAGGCAGAACGAAAGAGTTACCTGTTTACGACGGGACAAGCCCGCGCGAAGGAGTGTCGGCCCGACATCGCCGCCCGGCGTGCGGCCCACCGCCTGCGCTCCACGGCCTCCCCCCGACCGCCGACCCTGGCGAGAGCGGGGATCTTAAGCGCGCGCGGAGCCCAGGGACCAGCCACACGTCGGGGCGAGACGTCGGAGGACGCCAGCCGCTGCGTAGATCGGCTGGCGACTCCACCCGGCGGTGCGCGGTCCTCTCCGGGGCTACGATTGCACCGGGGGTGTCAGACCCCGGCGTCGGCTCTCCCGGAGACGACCCGCGGACTGCTCTTCACAGTCCTTGTGCGGCGGGAGGATCCCCGCTCACACCACCGAGCCCTCGCTCCTGTTCCCCGCACCGAGGGTTACGCCCCTCCTCGTGTCCTGCAGCGAACGGGAGCAACATACACCAGGTTTGGAAAGCGAGGATCTAATTGTCGATTCTTTCGGATGGGCGGGAGAGGACATCAAGCAGAACAAGGGCTTGGTGTGGGCAAAGACGCGGAAGGTTTGTGCGATAAACGAGGATGGGCGTCGGGAAAGGGCGGCCTGTGCGGTCTTCTCCCGTCTGTCCCCGGCCACGAATGTCGGGGACGGCGTCTCCCATACCCCTCACCCCGGACTTGATCCGGGGTCCATCACGGGACGGCTGGGCCAGCTGGAACCGTTGGGAGATGGATCCCGGGTCGAGCCCGGGATGAGGAGAGGAGGCCGGCAAAACGCCGTCCGGGCTTGCGGGGCGGTGTTGCCTTCGCGTCCTTTGGGACGCGTGTCCGTGCCGGACAAGGTTTGCGACGATTGCCGTTGGCAATCTTAGACCCGCACACGGGACGCAAACCTGGGGGGGGGGTCTTGGGCCCCTGCGGGGAAGCCGGTCCGCAGGGCTGGTTCCGGCGGTTACTCGGCCGCTTCGACCGCATCCCCGTCCGGGTTGCGCGATGGGGCGCGGCGGCGGCGTTTGGGCTTGTCTTCGTCGCCCGTATCGGATGCACCCGTATCGGACGCCTCCGTGTCGCTCCGGCCCGCATCGCCGGATCCGCTATCGGCAATGTCGTCCGACTTGCGCGAACGGCGCTTCGGCTTGTCGTCGTCGGACTTCGCGCTCTCGGACCTCGTATTGTCCGGCTTGGCATTGTCGGACTTGGAAGGATCGCGATTGTCCGGATTCGCGCCGTCCTCGTCGCGGCGCGGGCGGCGGCGGGAGCGGGCGGCGCGCTCGTCGCCGTCATCCTTGTTGTCGTTGCGGTCGCCGCGCTTGGATTCGCGCGCTTCGCGTTCGGCCTCGCGGGCGGCTTCCTGTTCGTTCATCAGGCGCAGATAGTGTTCGGCGTGCTGGCGCAGGCTTTCCGCCTTGACCCGGTTGCCGCCGGTCTTGGCGTCGCGTGCCAACTGCGTGTATTTTTCGTAGATGGTCGAGGCGTTGCCGCGCACCTTCACGTCCGGACCGTTGGATTCCATGGACCGGTTGGAGTTGTTGCGATTATTGTTGTTGTTGCGATTGCGGCCGCGCTGACGCTTCATCGA
This sequence comes from uncultured Algimonas sp., assembly GCF_947498175.1. GTDB lineage: Bacteria > Pseudomonadota > Alphaproteobacteria > Caulobacterales > Maricaulaceae > Litorimonas. The sequence continues at coordinate 83,855 of NZ_CANMJB010000004.1, forward strand.
ATTGTCCTAAACACGCTGGGTCGAAGTGGGCGGCGAAGGCCGCGCACATTCCGTCCGTGGGTGGTGTGGCCGGCACTCTTGCGTGGGTTCGGGACGTCGTGTCCCAGCGGATAACCGCCCCTGCCGACGCAGGATGCCTAACATCGGATCGCCCGCTGTCAAAGGGGTTTTTCCAGCCGCCTTCGGCCGTCGCCGACTTATCCCCGTGAAATAGCGGGATTCAGAGCCGGATCGTCAAGGCTTGCGGCCCTGAACCACCCGGTCCAGACCGGCCGGGTCCGACCTCGTCCGGACATCGCGGTAGCCGGACGCGTGGAACAGCGCTTCGACCGCAGTCCGCTGATCGAACCCGATCTCCACCCCCAGCCAGCCGCGGGGCCGCAGATAGTCGCGCGCGCCGGGCACGAGGATGCGGTAGGGGTCCAGACCGTCCGTCCCGCCATGCAGGGCATGATGCGGATCATGCGCGCTGACCTCGCGCTCCAGCGCATCCATGGCGTCCGTTGCGATATAGGGCGGATTGCTGAGCACGGCGTCGAACGCGCCGGGTCCGAGCGCGCCGAACCAGTCGGACCGCGCCAGGTCCACCCGGTCCGCGACGCCGAGCGCGTTCGCATTGCGCGCCGCCGTGGCCAGCGCGTCGGGATCGACATCGGTCGCGACGGCGCTCGCGTCGGGCCGTTCGGCCAGCAGGCTGAGCGCCAGCACGCCCGATCCGGTCCCCAGATCGAGCACGCGCGGCGCGTTCACATCGCGCACGGCCGCCAGCGCGGCGAGCAGCAGCACTTCCGTATCGCCGCGCGGCGACAGGACGTTGTCGATGGCGAAACGACGGCCGTAGAAGTCGCGCCGCTCCAGGATGCGGTCCACGGGCTCGCCTCTCAGGCGCCGGTCCGCCGCTTCCAGGACGGCCGCGAACCGGTCCTGCGGGACGAACTCCGTCCCGCGCAGGGCGTAGTCCGTTCGCGACAGGCCGGTCAGGCCCAGCACCAGGTCGAGCGCGTCCTCGTCGGCGAAAGACAGGCCGGCGGCTTCGAACCGGCGGGCCAGGACCCGCTTGGCCGACCGGTAGGTCAGGCCGGAATAGGGACCGGAACGGGGTCTTTCAGACAAGGGGACGACCATGGGCCGCCCATAGGACGGCTTTGCGAGGCGGCCAAGGCGTCTTCGGTCCTCGCGACGATCCGCGCCGCATCGTAGGCCTCCGTCACCCTGGAGACGGATCCTTTGACCGTCCATGTCCAACAGCGGCTTCATAGAAGGACCACAGGCCCGCTACACGGGCAAGAGCGCTTTGGGGCAAGAGCGCCTTGTGCCACGAGCGTCTTGGGGCGCGCCTCTTGTTTCAGAGTCTGGCCAGAACGTGATCGACCGCGCGCCACAGGCGGTCCAGATCGTCGGGGCGCGACAGGGAATGGTCGCCGCCCTTGATCAGCGTGTAGCCGACGCGCTCGCTCGTGACCGCTTTCACGATCAGGCGGGAATAGGCCGGCGGGACGACGTCGTCGGCCGCGCCCTGCAGGATTTCAACCGGGCCGTCGAAGGGGATGGGCGCATCGAGGATCTGGCGGCGGCGACCGTCCTCGATCAGAGCGCGGCCATAGGCATAGGGTTCGCCGTAATCGGACGGTTCGTACACCACCCCGTCCTCGACCAGCATCTGCCGCTTGTGATCGTCCCAGCCGGTCCAGACCATCTTTTCGGTGAAGTCCGGGGCGGGATTGACCAGGATAAGGCCCTTCACGGCCTTGGGCCGCTCCATGCCGGCGAGCAGCGACGTCCAGCCGCCCATGGAGGAGCCGATCAGGACGACATCGCCGTCGCCGAACGCGTCGACTATGGCGACCGTGTCCGACGCCCAGCGCGAGATCGTGCCGTCGATGAAATCGCCCTCGCTCGCCCCGTGTCCGAAATAGTCGAACCGGACGAAGGCGCGGCCATCCGCGTCGCAACGTTCGTGCAGGAAGGCCGCCTTGGTGCCGTCCATGTCGGATTTCAGCCCGCCGCACCAGATCAGGACCGGGCCGGACCTGTCCGCGGCTCCATCCACACGGCGATAGGCCAGTTGCGCTCCATCATGGTTGATGTGTTGGATGCTCATGCTACGGCCCGCCTCGTGTCTGATGTTCGTCCATACAATGTCCTGCAGGTTCTGCCAGCGCTAGAGGCGGGCGGCGTCGAACGGACCACGATCGAAGTCGCGGACGCGCTGGGCCGGGCCGGGCACGGCGCGTTCGTCGCCAGCGGCGGCGGGCGGCTCGTGTCGCGCCTGGCCAAGACCGGGGCGACGCATTTCACCGCCAATGTCGGATCCAAGCGGTTGCTGTCCTTCCCGTGGCGGGTGGCGGCGATCCGCAAGCTGATCGTGCTGAACGGGATCGACATCGTCCATGCGCGCTCGCGCGCGCCCGCCTGGGCGGCCTGGCGCGCGGCGCTGGCCGAAGGCGTGCCGTTCGTGACCACCTATCACGGCATCTACAATGAGGGCTTCGCCGGCAAGCGGCGCTACAATTCGGTCATGGCGCGCGGCGACCTGGTGATCGCCAATTCGACCTTCACCGCGCGGCACATCATGGACACGCACGGCACGCCGGAAGCCCGCATCCGCATCATCCCGCGCGGCGTGGACATGGCGATGTTCGATCCCGACGCCGTGCCGCCGCGCCGCATCGAAGCGGTCTGGAAGAAGTGGTCCGTCAACGAATCCGACCGCGTCGTGCTGCTGCCCGCGCGCCTGACCCGCTGGAAAGGGCAGACCGTCGCGATCCGCGCGCTCGCCCAGCTGCCCGACGATACGGTGCTGGTGTGCGCGGGCGATCCGCAGGGGCGCGACGCCTATGTGGCGGAACTGCGCGCGCTGGCCGAAGAGCTGGGCGTGGCCGGGCGGCTGCGCCTGCCGGGGCACGAGGCGGACATGCCGGCCGCAATGCTGGCGGCGGACCGGGTGCTGACGCCGTCCACCGATCCGGAAGCCTTCGGTCGCACGGCGGCCGAAGCGCAGGCCATGGGCCGCTGGGTCGTGGCGTCCGGCCATGGCGGGGCGGTCGATGTGGTCGAAGACGGGGTGACGGGCACGCTGGCCGCGCCGGGCGACCCGCAGGCGCTGGCACGCGCGCTGACGTCCGCGCCGGACGATCACGACGCAGCCTATGCGCGGGCGCGGATCGGGGCGCGGTTTTCCAAGGCGGCGCTGCAGCAGGCGACGCTGGATGTCTATGCGGAGGTGCTGCCGGAAAGGCCGGCGGGGCGCGAAAGCGCGGAAACGGCGTGAAACCGGAACGATTCGGCTCCGAATGCGCTTGAAAAAAGCCGGTCCGCCCGCCATATCCCCTCATTGACGGCGTTCCGGCGCCGTGAACATCATTGATCCCGCGATCGTTACCTCAGGAGAGCACCCCCATCGCCAGACGTCCCCATGCCGCCCAACCGGCCAAGAAGCCGAAGGGCCCGCGCACCAACCGTGAAATCACATCCGAATCCGTCCTGCTGATCACCGAAGACGGCGAGAAGCGCGGTATCGTCCCCATCGCCGAAGCCCTCGCCGCCGCGCAGAATGCCGGTCTGGACCTCGTCGAGGTCGCGCCGGGCGACCAGCCCGTCTGCAAGGTGCTCGACTACGGCAAGATGCGCTTCGAGGCGCAGAAGAAGAAGGCCGCCAACCGCAAGAGCCAGCGCACCAGCGCGCTCAAGGAAATCAAGATGCGGCCGAACATCGACACGCACGACTACGAGGTCAAGACGAAGAAGATGAACGAATTCTTCGAACGCGGCGACAAGGTCAAGGTCACGGTCCGCTTCCGCGGCCGCGAGATGGCCCACATGGACCGCGGCACCGACCTGCTCAACCGCGTCAAGGAAGACTTCGACGAAGTCGCCAAGGTCGAATTCGCGCCGAAGACCGAGGGCCGGTTGATGGTGATGGTGATGGCGCCCCGCTAGCGGAAATACCCGCTCCGAGCGCAGCGAGGGGCTGTAGTGGTATTTTCGCTACACCCGAAGGGCGAGCGCCCAAGGGGCGCTTTCACTCCACATTCGCTCCGCGAGCCCCCAAACATCGACGGCTAGCGCCGCCTCCTTCAATCTTGTCCCCCTCCACCACAGCCTAGCGGCTGCGGTCCCCCTCCCTCTTGCGGGGGAGGAACTCACCGATAGCCTTTAATTATCGCTGACAGGCGTCGCCATCCCGTCTAAAGCCCGCCGCGTCGTGTTGCGCCTGCCACCATACCGCTTGCTTCTGCGCCTGATCCTGGCCATCGCCCTGGCGGTGCCGTCGTCCTTCGCGGTCGCCGCGCCGGGCGCCTCCTTGATCTGCAATCCGTCCGGACAGCCGGTCACGGCCGAGGCCCGCGCGGCATTGGGCGAATTGGAAGTTCTCCTGCGCGCTGCGACGGACGGGCCGGACGATTTGGACAGGCCTCCCGATTGCGAGGACTGCCTGCCGTCTTTCGTCGCTATTGCCGGGGCGCTCGCCGGTCCAGTCGTGCCGTCACGTCGCGCGACGGCGGCGACGGTCCTGTCCGCCACGGCCCTGCGGCCGTTCGCGCGCGGTCCGCCGCTCGGGTCCCGCGCCCCGCCCACGACCGTCTGATCGACCCAGAACCCATCCGGCGCGTCCGCGCCACTTCCCGATCAACGGACCTCTTCCATCGTGACCCATCTTTCTTTCCGCCGCGCCTGCGCGCTCGGCGCGTCTCTCTGCGCGCTCTCCAGCGCCGCACACGCGCAATCCTCCCAACCACCGACCTGGCAAGCCGACGAAATCGTCGTGACCGGCGAGCGGCTGTCTCTCTACGATGCCAGCCAGGCCAGCCTGACCCGCACGCCGACCCCGCTCATCGACGTGCCGCAATCCATCCAGGTGCTGACGCGCACCCTGCTGGACGAACAGGAGCTGACGACGCTGTCGGACGCGCTGGTCAACGTCTCCGGCGCCGTGCCGCAGGACCCGATGGAGGCGGTGCTCGCCAACCCGATCCTGCGCGGCTTCGAAGCCGAGATCTTCGTCGACGGGCTGATCGGCTATGGCGACACGGCCACGCTGGATCCGTCCTCGCTGATCGGGGTGGAGCGCATCGAAATCGCCAAGGGCCCGACCTCGGTTCTGTTCGGCGGCGGCACCGGCGCGCCGGTCGGCGGGCTGATCAACCTCGTCTCCAAGCGGCCCGTGGCGGACGATTTCGCGGTGCTCGGCGCGCGGATCGGCAGTTTCGGCGAACGGGCCGTCAATTTCGACGGCAATGTCGACGTCCAGGACGGCCGCGCCGGTTTCCGCCTGGCCGGGGAATGGTCCACGCAGGACAGCCATATCGACGCCGTCGATGCGGACCGCCTCGCGCTCTACCCCTCCTTCGCCATCGGCTTTTCGCCCGAAACGGAGTTGCTGGTCCGGGGGCAGTATTCGCGCGTCGAACAGCTCGAATATCCCGGCCTCCCCAGCGCGGTCGTCGGCCGGCCCGGCGTGGACGCGCGGCAATTCGGCGGCGCGGCGGACGCGCCCGACACGGTGATCGAGACAAAGATGGTCACGGCGGAGCTGACCCACGATTTCGGCGGCGGCCTGTTCGGACAGGTGAGGGGGCGCTATTACGACATGGCGTTCGACGAGTTCGCCTCCTTTCCGTTCTTCCGTTTCTTCCCGCTGGACGGCACGCGGGCCGACATCATCCGGGGGCAGCTTCCGACGGCTCTGGACGAAGCCACGCTGGATGCGAGCCTGCTCTGGACGGCCCGGTTCGGCCGGGCGGACAACACGCTGCTGGCCGGGGCGACCTATGACCGGGTCGATTACGGGGTCGGCAGCGGGTTCGACTTCGCGCCCATCGGCACGCTGGACTATACGGTCGTCAATGCTGGCCTTTCGTTCGGGGCCGTTCCCGCGGTCAATAGCGAGCAGTTCAACGACTACGAGACGCTCGCAGCCTATGTGCGCAACGAACTCGCGGTCGGGCGATGGACGGTGGTCGCGTCCGCGCGGCTGTCGGAATACCGCCTGCGAGAGACCGTGGCGGGCGCGACGGGGACCGACGAGACCTACACGGAACTCGATCCGCGCCTGGGACTGAGCGTTCGTATTACGGACGGCTTGTCGCTCTTCGGCGGCTGGGCGGAAGGCTCCCGCCTGGCCCTTTTCTTCAACGGCGACCGGGGCCAGCCGCCCGTGCCGGAGACCTCCGAGACGGTCGATGGCGGGGTGAAGTTCGACATGGCCGGGATCGGCCTGTCCGGCACGCTGGCGGCGTTCGAGACGACCCGCCGCGACATTCCGGTGACGTCCTTCATCGACCCGTTCGCCTCCGTCCAGGGCGGGGCGCAGCGCAGCCGGGGCGTGGAGGCCGACCTGCTCTGGGAGCCGTCGCCCCGGCTCTCCGTGCTGGGCGCGCTGGCCTATACGGATGCGCAAACGACGCAGGACAGCTTCGAGGATGGGCGATCCGTCGTCGGCAATCCGCTGGCCCGCATCCCGGACTGGAGCGGCCGCGTCGCGGCGCGCTACCGCTGGGACAACGGGTTGGGGCTGGGCGCGGGACTACGCTTCGCGGACGGCGCGCCGACCAACGATGCGGCCGTCTCTGTCACCGACAGCTACGCCGTGGTCGATATCCAGGCCTCCTACAACTGGCGCGACACGCGATTGAGCCTGTCCGTCACCAACCTGTTCGATGCCGACTATGTCGTGCCCTACCAATATCTCAACCAGGACGTCGTCGCCCCCGCCGCGCCGATCGGCCTTCGCGCCTCCCTCTCCACCCGTTTCTAAAGGATCCCTATCATGAAAGATTTCATTCCCTCCCGCCGCAGCCTCCTCGCCGCCGCGCCCTTCCTGGCTCTTGCCGGTGCCGTGCGCGCCCAAGATTCCAGGGAAATCCCTTACCGTTTCGGCGAAACGCCGGAGGAGGCGGAACGGATCGCCTTCGACGCGCATGAAGAGTTGATGGACCTCCCCGACCTCCACATGCATGGAAACGAAAAGATCGCCATGCTGGCCTATCCCGGCATGACGGTGCTGGACCTGATCGGGCCGCAATACATGTTCGCCTCCATGATGGGGGCGAGCGTGCAGGTCGTCAGCGCGGACAAGGCGCTGGCCCCGATCGTGTCGGATACCAAGGTCGCCCTCGTGCCTGACGTGCATTTCGACGACTGCCCGGAAGAGCTCGACATATTGTTCGTGCCGGGCGGCACGTCGGGCACGGTCGCGGCCATGCGCGACCCGGCGACGATGGAGTTCCTGAAGGACCGCGCGCCCAAGGCGAAGCTGGTCACGGCCGTCTGCACGGGATCGCTGATCCTGGGCCAGGCGGGGCTGCTGGACGGCAAACGCGCGACCTGCCACTGGGCGGCGCGGCACCTCCTGCCGGAATTCGGGGCGACCGCCGTCAATGCGCGCGTGGTCGAGGACGGCGATCTGATCACGGGCGGCGGCGTCACGGCCGGGATCGATTTCGGGCTGAGCATCCTGGCGCGCCTGCGCGGGGAGGGCTATGCCAAGGTGGTGCAGCTACAGGCCGAATACGCCCCCGCTCCGCCCTTTGATTCCGGCACGCCCGAAGCGGCCGGACCCGCCGTGACCGAGCCGATGCAGGGCATGTTCGCGAGCTTCCTGCATTCGGTGCGCGAGACGGCGCGGTCGAGATAGGCCTACCGGGTGGTGGGTCAGTTTGAAATCTTCTCAGGCTTCCAGTTCCAATAGGAGTAGAGGTGTTCGCCTTGGCCTTCGCGATACTTCAGTTTTACATCCATCCAAAACTGAGTGCCAACAGGATTTTCGTCAGCAATCGCCGAGTTGCATTCAATGTCGAGACTTTGCGGAAATGGTTGATTCGGGGCAGGTCGAACGTGCTGCGTTCCGTGTTTACCTGAGACACGGCCGGAGTCATAAACTTCAACCTTGATCCGCTGATAGCCTGATTTAGTCATTTTTTGTAGGAGCCGCGTTTCTTAGGCGCTTTGTCTTCTTCCGCCTCGATCAGCTTTACCACGTCTTCCATGTTCCAAAGGTTCAGCGTGACACCAGCCGCCATAGCGGGTGTGCATTTTAGCGTCTTATGGATTTTGACGAAGTTGTAATACATGAAGTGAAGCGCGATTGACGCTTCGTGGTTGGCGACCTTTTTCGAGAAGGCGTTTGTCAGGCGCGTGAAACGGCGCATGTGCATCCGCATGGTCAGGTTCTGACGCTCAACGTAGGAAGTGCTGACCTTCTCAATATCGGGATCGCCTTCGACGCGACGCTTCTTGATCCCGGTGCATTCCGCAGGGCTGTAGCGACCCTTCGCCTCGCCCGGCGCATTGCCATACATCTTTATCAGCTGGGCGTAGTCAACATCCGCGCCGAACGCTTCCTCGACGGCCTCCAGGTAAGCCTTGTGCCCATCCGACGTGAGTTGGACGCGGTTCGCCAGACGGCCCTTGAGGTTATCCATGAAGGCTAGCGCGTACTCGCTGTCACGGCCGCCAACTAGCCACGACATTACTAGCTTGCTATCGGCGTCGATGGCTGTCCACGTCCACACGTCGCCAGCACCTTCTGGCGCGGAGGTAGCAGTCGCTACATTCTTATTCTTGGCGTAAACAAACGACCAAATCTCATCGACTTCGACCCGTTTAGTTTGCAGGTCGCGGAGTGCCGTGTCTTGGTAAGAACTACAGACCTTGCCAGCGTTTACCAGCAGCTTTGTGATCGTGTTCTTTGACTTGCCCGTAACGCGGGCAACGGCGCGAATCGCCATGCCTTCGCACAACATATTAAGAATTTGCGCTCGTTCAGATGTTGCCAGCTTGTTCATGGGCATCGTATGCCAGAGCGAGCGGTCAGTTTCAAGCGCATTGTTTGAGTTTCACACAGAAAAATGCGGGGTGAGTGATTCAGCGCTTGTGTCGGAATGGGATTCGCGTAAAGAAAAGGGACCGGGGTGCAACCCGGTCCCTGAAACATCCAGTCGTAATGGAGGTTATATTATGCAGACTAGGAGAGATTAAGCCCCTCGCAACGATGAGCGAGCGAGGGAAATCATGCCTAACCACATATTGCGTTCGGGGGCGCGTTAGCGCTTCCGAACGACTTTTCTTCTATCGAAAACGCTAGGAAGAAGCAATGGGAAATGAGCACTACGCGGCGGTCATCGCCGATCTGATAAAAAAGCGTGACGCGCTGAACGCCACGATTTCAAGCCTTCAAGCGCTGTCGGGTGGCGATATTCCAACAACTTTGGGAGCCGCTAAACCCGGCGCGGCGGCTACTTCCGCAACGATGCAGGCTCATCCCAAGGAAGGGCAATTTCTCGGCATGAGTATTGTCGAAGGAGCCGACATCATACTCAATGCGGCACGCCGTAAGATGAAGACATCGGAGATCGTGGAGCAGCTAGAAGCTGGCGGCATGGAGTTCACGAGCGCCAATGTGACCAATACGGTTGGGTCGGTGCTTAACCGCCGAATGCACAAGCATGGCGATATCGTGTCGCCCGAGCGAGGCTATTGGGGACTAAAGGAGTGGTACCCAGGCCGGACTTTCGGGAAGAAGGCATCAAGCGACGACAGCGCAGATTCAGAGTCTCCTATGTCTTCGACCAACGAGCCTTCGCAGCCTTCTCCGCAAGAGAACGTCGTTCCGATGCAGAAAGCTGTGATGCCCGGGTCGGACCTCCTTTAAGGCCGCCCTTGCGCCCCGCTTCTTGAAGTCGAGGATTCTTCTCGCCAGTCGGCGCATCCTCTTCTTCGCCGGTCGCAATGTCCACGATCAGCTTAGCTAGCGCATTTGTGTCTTTTGGTCTTCGGCGGCGGTCTGTCATACCTACAACATACGGACTGGCCGCCCCATCCGCTAGAGCTAGATTTCAAACTGACCCACTACCGCCTGCCGCACACGCTTGAAACGCGGGCGCGCTCGTGTATAGGGCGCGCTTGCCTTTTCCGGGAGACCGGGACGGGCCAACGGCGCATCCGGGCCAAAGTGGCATTTGCCCGGCCGCCGTGACACTCACATCAGGAGAAAACAATGCCCAAGATGAAGACGAAGTCTGGAGCGAAGAAACGCTTCAAGATCACCAAGTCAGGCAAGGTCCTCGCGGGCCAGGCCGGCAAGCGCCACGGCATGATCAAGCGCTCCAACGACCAGATCCGCCGCCTGCGCGGCACCACGGTCGTCGAGCCATGCGACGCCAAGGTCATCAAGAAGAAGTTCCTGCCTTACGGCCGGAAGAAGAAGTAGGAGCGGGTCCATGTCACGAGTCAAACGCGGCGTCACCAAGTCCGCCCGCCACAAGAAGGTTCTCGCCCAGGCCAAAGGCTATCGCGGCCGTCGCAAGAACACCTTCCGCATCGCCAACCAGGCCGTCGAGAAGGCCGGTCAGTACGCCTATATCGGCCGCAAGCTGAAGAAGCGCCAGTTCCGCGCCCTGTGGATCCAGCGCATCAACGCCGCCACCCGCGCCGAGGGCCTGACATACGGCCGCTTCATGGACGGTCTGAAGAAGGCCGGCATCGATCTCGATCGTAAAGTGTTGGCCGACATGGCCATGCACGAGCCGGACAGCTTCAAGGCGCTGATCGACACCGCCAAGAAGAACCATAGCCAGCCGCACACGGTCGACGCCTAAGGCGACCTTTCAGCGGTGATTTGGATGAGGTCCGCTCCGGCGGGCCTTTTTCTTTATTCGGACGCCGGTCGCTCCGATCCGACATTGCGCCGCAGCCGGTCGATCACCCACTGATCCTCCGCACGCTCCGTCCAGCGCGCGGCGCTGTCCAGCACGGCGTCGGCATGGTCGAACCGGTCTTCGTAGATCAGCGCCGGGATCATCATCAGAGACAGGTGAGGCAGGCGCAAATGGATGTCGCGCGCCTGCAACCAATCGAGCGAGGCCCGCGCACCGGGCGACAGGCGCTCCGTCGTCGGCAGGCTGACCGCGACTCGGAACAGGTGCAGCTCCGGATCGTCGGGTCGGGCTTCCAAGGCGCGGATCGCCGCGCTTTCCGCCGCGTCCCACAATTCCTGCTCCGACTGTCGTCCCGCCACGCGGCCATAGGCGATCTTGGTCCTGAGTTTCAGCGCGGTCGCATCGCCGGGGTTGCGCGCCAGCACACGGGTGACGGCCGCGTCCGCGCCGTCCCAATCCTGCAAGCGCCAGGACCGCTGACTTCGCGCCAGGTCGAGCGCGGCCGTGCTTTCCGTCGGGCCCAGCCGGTCCCGCACCGCATCGATCTTCGCCTGCGTGGCCGCGCTCGTCCGGCCATGGGCCAGCAGCAGGCGCAGATGGTTTTCGAGCCGGTCGAGACGGGCGGCAGGCGAGACGGAAACGGCTGCACCGGCGCGCCGGACAGCGGGAGCCAGGCGCAGATGGCCGCCGTCCCGGACGATGTCGCGCCGGATGCGCGCTTCCAGCGGATCGTAGCCCAAACCGAAGGCGGCTTCGAAACTCGCTTCGCTGTCGTTGGCGGGCGACCACTCGTCCACGAAACGGTGAATGCTGGCCAGCCCGTCCGGTTGGTCCATGACGAAATGGGCCAGCGCCCAGCTCTGCCCGTAATAAAGGCGCTGCGCCCGGAAGGGCGGGTCGTCAGGCCCGGACACCAGACGGAAATCGGGATAGCTCGCCAGGTTCTCGATCACGGTGCGCATGGGCAGCCAGTGCTGCGTTTCCGATAGCGGATCCTGCTCCGGCAAGGCGCGGCCGAAGGTGACGCGACCGTCCGCGCCGCGCTCATAGGTCGAATAATATTCCGCCAGCCCTTCGCCGAGCCAGATCGGCAGCTTGCGCGCATAGCGCGTTTCCAGAATGTGGTGGACGACCTCGTGGCGCAGGACGAGGCGCAGCCAGCCCGGTTCCAGCGCGCGCGATAGGAAATGACCGGGTGTCGGGTCATAGCCCACGACGATGTCGTGCCCGGCCGCGCTTTGGCGGTAGATCGCCGCCGTGATCCCGCCAGGCGTCACGGCGTCGAAAACCTGCGTGTCGTCGATGATGTTCAGGCGCAGCGGAACGGGATCGGGTCCCGGATCGAGGCCAAGATCGGCCATCACTGCGAGACGGAAATCCTCCAGGTCTGTCAGCAGGCTTCGCGCGTCGACGGGGGCGTCCGACATCAGGACGAAATGGTCCGACCGGGCGGACACGCCCTGCGCGGCGGCCGGTCCGGCGAACATGGCGGCCAGCATGCTCGAAAGGATCGCGATCGGGAAGAGGAGGCGAAGCATGAAGCGACTGGATAACACTCGCCCGGACGTGCCGCAAATGACGGCTGCATGACGGTCGGCCCGGTGATGTCCGGCGGTTGACAGAATGGTCCGTCTTGCCTTAGGGGCGCCGCCAATCAGCGCAGTTTCAATTCTGCGCTCCGCGCTGTGCACGATGCAGACGGGGTCCCGTGGTCGACGAGTATTCGTTCGCCGCGGCTCTTTGCGTTGTGCCGACATGAGGTGAGCATTTGTTCGAGGCTCTTGGAGATCGATTAGGCGGCGTTTTCGACACGCTGACGGGCCGCGGCGCGCTGACCGAGCGCGACGTGGATGCCGCCATGCGCGAAATCCGCAAGGCGCTGCTCGAAGCCGATGTCGCCCTGCCGGTGGTCAAGCAATTCGTCGCCAAGGTACGCGAAGAAGCCGTCGGCGAACGCGTCATCAAGGCCGTCAAGCCGGGCCAGCAGGTCGTCAAGATCGTCAACGATGCGCTGATCCAGACGCTCGGCGGAACGCTGTCCGACGACGATGCCGACATGGCGGACGTCCGTGCGGCCTCCGAGTTGAACCTGTCCGCCAAGCCGCCGGTCGTCATCCTCATGGCGGGCCTGCAGGGCTCGGGCAAGACCACGACGACGGGCAAGCTGGCTCTGTTCCTGCGCGAAAAGCGCAAGAAGAAGGTCATGCTGGCCTCGCTCGATACGAACCGTCCTGCGGCAATGGATCAGCTCGGCATGCTGGCGGAAAAATCGGGCACGGGCTTCCTGCCCATCGTCAAGGGCCAGAGCGCGACCGAGATCACAAAGCGGGCGCTGAAGGAAGCGGCCAAGGGCGGCTATGACGTGCTGTTCCTCGACACGGCGGGCCGGACCACGATCAATGAAGAGTTGATGGCCGACGTCATCGAGATCGCCCGCATCGCGCAGCCGACCGAGACGCTTCTGGTTGCCGACGCTCTCACGGGTCAGGATGCGGTCGAGACGGCGCGGCGCTTCGACGAGGCGCTGCCGCTGACCGGCCTGGTGCTGACGCGGATCGACGGCGACGGGCGCGGCGGCGCGGCCCTGTCGATGAAGGCCGTCACGGGCCTGCCGATCAAGTTCCTGGGTACGGGCGAGAAGCTCGACGGGCTGGAAGCCTTCGACGCCGAACGGCTGGCCGGACGCATTCTGGGCCAAGGCGACGTGGTCGCGCTGGTCGAGAAGGCGAGCCAACTGATCGACGAAAAGCAGGCGGCCCTGGCCGCCGAGAAGATGGCCAAGGGCGAGTTCGATCTCGACGATCTCGCCAATCAGCTGGGCCAGATGTCCAAGCTCGGCGGGATGGGCGGAATCATGAAACTCATGCCCGGCATGGGCAAGATGAAGAAGCAGATCGAGGCGTCCGGCGGCGTGGACGACAAGCTGCTCGCCCGCCAGCGCGCCGTCATCCTGTCCATGACACCGTGGGAAAAGAAGAACCCCAAGCTGATCAAGGCGTCGCGCAAGAAACGCATCGCCGCCGGCTCCGGCGTGGACGTCTCGGACGTCAACAAGCTGCTCAAGATGCACCGTCAGATGTCGGACATGATGAAGAAGATGGGCCAGAAAGGTCGAGGGGGCGGCATGGCCGGAATGGCCGCGCAGATGGCCGGGATGCCCGGCATGCCGAAGGGCATGATGAAGGGTCTCGGTGGCGGAAAGGGCGGCATGCCCAATCCCGCCGACATGGACCCGGCGCAGCTCGAAGAGCTCAAGAAACAGATGGGATCGGGCCTGCCCGGTCTCGGCAAATTGCCCGGACTGGGGGGCGCGAAGCTTCCCGGTCTCGGTGGCGGCCTGCCCGGCTTGGGCGGCGGTCCGAAATTCAAGAAATAACCAAACTCAGAACTCACCTTAAGGAAACATCATGGCTCTGAAACTCCGCCTCGCGCGTCACGGCGCGAAAAAGCGTCCCTATTACCGCATCGTCGTCGCCGACTCGCGCTCCCCGCGCGACGGCCGCTTTATCCAGATCGTGGGCCGCTACAATCCGATGCTGCCCAAGGACGACGAGAACCGCGTCCAGCTGCAGGTCGACGAGATCAAGGAATGGCTCGGCAAGGGCGCCCGCCCGACCGAACGCGTCGCGCGCTTCCTCGGCGCCGCCGGCCTGTGGGACTGGAAACACGGCAACAATCCGGAAAAGGGCAAGCCCGGCGCCAAGGCGCTAGAGCGCATCGAAGAGAAGAAGGACAAGGCCGAAGCCCGCGCCGAAGCCGAGAAGGAAGCCAAGGAAGCGGCGGCCGAGGCCAAGAAGGCCGCGGCTGAAGCGGCCAAGGAAGAAGCGGCCGCGGCGAAGGCGGCGGCGGAAGAGGCCAAGAACGCGCCTGCGGAAGAGGCAGCGCCTGCGGACGAAGCGTCTGCTGCCGAGGTCCCCGCTGCGGACGCCAAGAGCGAAGAAGAGTAGGCCTCTCTTTTCAATTATAGAGCTGATTAAAAGGCCGCCCGGTGGGCGGTCTTTTTTGTTCGGTCTCCCCCTCCGCCTCGTTTCACTCGGCACCTCCCCCTGTCCGGGGGAGGGACAAAGAGATAACGCTTTCTATCAAAGTTCCTCCCCCGGACAGGGGGAGGGGGACCGCGCCGTAGGCCTGGTGGAGGGGGAGACGAACAATCAAAGCGCGCGAAGCGCCCCTCAGCTAAAAAAGCTCACGCCCTCGGCCAACCCCACCCGATCCGTCCGGCAATCATTCGCCGGATGGTCGTCTGCATAGCCGAAGCTCATCCCGAACAGGATGCCGTAATCGTCCGGAATGCCGAGCAGTTCTTTCACCGGCCCCGGGAACTGCCCCAGCGCGCCCTGCATGCAGCTCTGTATCCCGTTCTCCTCCAACAGCAGGCTCAGCGTCTGGGCGTAGATGCCCATGTCGACGGCGCCCATGATGCCGAGATATTTTTCCATGGTGAAGAAGGCCCCGTGCGGCGCGCCGAAGAACTGCCAGTTGCGGCCCATGGCCTGCATCCGGGCGGGCTTGTCCTCGCGGGCGATATCCATCGCGCCGTAGAGCGCCATGGCGGAGCCCCACTGCCGGTCCTTGTGCTCGCCTTGGTAGCGCACATTCCAGTCGAACTCCGGCGACGGACCCTTGCCGCTCATCACCTCGGCCAGCATGGCGTTGCTGACCCGGTCGCGCATCTCGCCGGACACGACATAGGTATGCCAGGGTTGGGTGTTGCAGTTGGATGCGGCTCTCAGGCTCTGCGTGAAGATCGTTTCCAACAGCTCCTGCGGCACGGGATCGGGCTTGAACCCCCGAACGGAATAACGGTTTTCGAGGATTTGCGGCAGAGCGGACATGGACCGGGCCTTAGCCCGCACGATCGTGCAACGCCAAGGCCCGTGCGCTCCGTTACGGCAATGTATCGGAAATGTGTTGGCTAGCTCGCCTGGAGTTTTTCGTAGACGGCGGTCAGCGTCTCGACGAAGCCGTCGCGGCTCATGCCGAAACCGGCGTCCGTCTTGTTGGCTTCGGCGCAATTATTGACCTTCATGACATGGTCCATATAGAGCCGTCCCTCTTCCATGGTCGAGGTCACCATGCCCTCGCGTATGGCCTTGTTGTTGGCCGCGACCATTTCGTCCACTTTCGCCTTGTCCCAGCCAAACGCTTCGGAGTCCTTGTAGGATTGCGCCATACCGGCATCGACGATGGCCTGCTGCGCGGCCGAGAAGGTACGGAAATCGCGTATTGCGTTCTTCTCCAGTGCGCCGTCGAAGCGTGGATCGGCATCGATGATGTCCGCAATCACGTCGAGTGAGATCGCGCAGTTGCCTGCGACGTTGGATGCAACTTGCGCTTCGGCGGATATGGCGGTGGTCGCCGCCAGCAAGGCGGTCAGAGCGATGAGTTTTTTCACGGTTGTTCCCCAAAGGATGATGTGTGCGGCCCTAGCTACACATATCGGGGCGCCGTCCCATGTCCCAGATGGGCTATCGGTCGCAACATCACCGGCCCTTGAACGCCGGTTTCCGCTTTTCCACGAACGCCGTAATGCCTTCGAGCGAGTCCGCGCTATTGGCCATCTGCATCTGGTATTCGCTTTCCACCCGCGCCGTCTGTTCCTGTGTCGAATGCGTCGCCTCGCGCAGGATCTTCTTGAGCGCCCGCAGGGCGAGCGGCGCTTTCTCGGCCAGGGATTGCGCCCATTCCAGCGTTTCGTCACGCAGGTCGGCGGCCGGGACGACCTTGTTGACCATGCCCATGTCGAGACAGGTCGCAGCACTCAGCCGCGTGCCTTCGGCCATGGCGGCAAAGGCGCGCTTGTAGCCCAGGTGATGCAGGTAGAACCAGCTCGCGCCGCCGTCCGGAACCAGGCCGATGCCGATGAAGGGCGAGAACACGGTCGCGTCGTCCGCCATCACGGCGAGGTCGGACCCGAGCGCGAGGCCCAGCGCCACGCCGCCGGCAAAGCCGTTGATGGCGGCGATGTAGATCTTCTCGGACTTGGCGACCCCGTCCACCAACGGCTTGTAGTCCCGGATCGAATTGTCGAACAGGCCGTGCTCCGGCGTGCCGCCCAGCCCTTCCTTCAGGTCCGTGCCGGAGGAGAACGCCCGGCCCGATCCGGTCAGCACGACCACGCGCACGGTGTCGTCGCTTTCGGCTCTGGCTTGCGCCCCGGCCAGCCTGGCGCGCAGCTCCCGGTTCATGGCGTTCATCGCGCCGGGACGGTTCAGCGTGATGATGGCGACATGGCCGAGGGTTTCGTATGTGACGAGGTCTGTCATGATCTATTCCACGAGAATGTTCGACTGGATGAGGGCGGCGGTCTTGGCGTCGTCATAGCCGAGTAGGGCGGCGACCGCATCGCGCCCGCCATTGATGACGGGCAGGACGGGGTCTGGAACCTCGTAGTCGCCACCGAAGACCGGCGCGGGGCGTGGGTGGACGAAGGGGCCGTGTTTTTCCAATCCATCGCGCGCGCGGTTCTGCGGATGGTCGGGCGCCTCGGTATAGTCCAGCACGGGCGTGGTGCAGGCGTCCGTGCCGTCGAAGACGGCGGCCCATGCGTCGCGCGTCTTCGTCCGGAACAGGGCTTCGAGCCTTTCGGCCTGCGCGGCGTGTTCGCGCCTGTCCATCTGTCCGCCGAAATCTCCCGCGTCGATCTCCAGCAGACGCAGGAATTCGGCGAAGAATTGCGGCTCGTAGCAGGCGACCGCCATGAACCGGCCGTCGGACGTTTCGTAACAGCGGTAGAACGGCATGCCGCCGTCCAGCAGGTTGGTTTCGCGCTCTGGCGTCCATTGCCCCAGGCCGGCAAGGGAATGGAACAGGCTCATCATGGAGTTCACCCCGTCGATCATGGCGGCGTCCACGACCTCGCCGTGGCCCGTCCGTTCGGCTTGCAACAGCGCGGCCAGCATGCCGGTGACGAGGAACATCGACCCGCCGCCATAATCGCCGATCAGGTTGAGCGGAGGCATGGGCGGTTCGCCCTTGCGCCCCATCGCGGCGAGCGCTCCGGTGATGGAGATGTAGTTGAGGTCGTGACCGGCGGACCGGGCCCACGGCCCCGTCTGGCCCCAGCCCGTCATGCGGCCATAGACCAGTTTGGGATTGACCGCGTGGCAATCGTCGGGTCCGACGCCCAGCCGTTCCGTCACGCCGGGGCGCAAGCCTTCGATCAGCGCATCGGAGGTCGCGACGAGGTCGAGCAGCACCTGCGCCCCGCCGGGCTGGCGTAGATCGATCGTGATGGAGGTCTTGCCCCGGTCATGCACGGTCGGCACGGCGAAGCCGGGACGGTTCACCAGAACGACTTCCGCGCCCATATCGGCCAGCAACATCCCGGCATAGGGACCGGGTCCGATCCCGGCGAGTTCGATGACGCGGTATCCGTCGAGGGGTTTGCTCATGCGCGGCGTTGTGGCGGATGGGAGGCGGAGCGGCAAGACAGGCGCGGGGCGTTATCAAGCTGCGGATGGAGACGGTTGGACGGTTTCGTTCCCGGCCATGAACGCCGGGGACGTTCATCGATCGAACGAGCCATGCCCGATGGCCGAATATTCATCGCAAATCCTGCAATCGACTGGTCATCGCCACAAGACCGTCCTAGATGGTCTGCCCATGGGCAGGACCGACCTTCGCAGAACGGCGCTATGAGCCTGGCGACCCGCAAGGCGCAGGCACGCGAGCGCGCAAGGGCGGTGCGAGCGACCCTGTCGGCCGATCCGAAGGATTTCGTGCGGCACTGGCCGGGACTGGAACCGTCGGCCGTGATTGCCGGATACTGGCCGATCAACAGCGAAGTGGATGTGCGTCCTCTGCTCGAAAAGCTCGCCGCCACGCACCGCATCGTGCTGCCGGTCACGCCGCGCGACCGGTTGCATCTGTCATTCCGGCGCTGGACGCCGGGCGCGGCCATGGAAGCCGGGCCGTTCGGCACGCAGCATCCGGTCGGCGCGCTGGGCGACGGCGCCGATCCGCTCGTGCCCGATGTGGTCATGGTGCCGTTGCTGGCGTTCACGCGGCGCGGCGACCGGCTGGGGTATGGCGGCGGCTACTACGATGCGACACTGGCGGAACTGAAAGCGGGCAATCCCGGCCTGCGCAGCGTCGGCGTCGCCTTTTCCGGCCAGATGGTCAACGCCTTGCCGCTGGAAGAGACGGATATGGCGCTCGACCATGTGTTGACCGAAAACGGGCTGCTGACGACCCGGCTCTGAACGCTATTCTTCGTCCCTGATCCGGCGCAGCGCCTCGTTCAGGCCGCGCTTGGCCGAGCCGGGCGCAAGCGGTTTCTGCTGGCTTTCGTGCGGCGCCCAGCCGGTCATCCAGACGATTTCCCAACTCAACGGCATGGGCTCGCCGGGCGCGGGCCTGAGCCTGTCCTCGAGCGTCCGTGCCAATCCGGGCACATGGGAACGCACCCGATCGTTCAGCGCATTGGTCAACCCCAGATCGCGCAGGTCGCCCGCCAGCGTGGCGAGTTCGCGGTAGCGCACGGTGAACCGGTCGCTGTCCGTCACCGGAATGGCCAGCCCGGCATGGCCGAGCAGTTGCGCGGCCGCCCGCACCTCGATCATCGGATGGATGCGCGGCGCGGGCGAACCGAGCGCGTCCGTATCCACGGCGTAGAGCGCTTGTCGCAACTCCGTCAGGCTGGTGCCGCCGATCAGCGCGGCGACGAACAAGCCGTCCGGGGCCAGCATGGCGCGCACGCCCTGCATCCATCCGCCGACCGCATTGACCGATTGCAGGTGCAGCAGGCTGATGACCAGATCATGGTCCGTCCCGCCAGGGTCTTCGCGCCAGTCGAGCGCGCCGATCTTGCCAGGCGGTAGCGTATCCATGACGGCGTCCCGCCAGTCGAAGGGCCCGACCAGGCAGGCGCGGGCGAAGTTCCGGTTCACGTCCTGCAACCGCTCGGACAGGTCCTCCAGACAGCGTTGCAGCAGGAAGGGGCGCTCGCCGGTCGCGGCTTGGCGCCGCCGCGCCCGGGCGACGCGCTGCGCCTGGGCGGTCGCGTCGAACAGGGCGGTCGGCGTGGCTTGTGCGCGGGACATGGTCGGGCGATAGTCCGCGCGTGGCGGGCTTGCAATCACGACTGGCGGAGATGGGACGATGGGTCGTCGATACGGTTTTGCCGCCGACCGACGACACGGACCTGTTCACGCAGCTGACATTCCTGGACGAGCCGTGCTGTGCGTCGTGCGGCTATCCGTTCGATCACGAAGTCACGGGCCTTGCGGGCATCAGCGCCTTCGACCTGCTCTGCGCGGCCTGCCTGGCCCGGCGCCCGGCCTATGCGACGGCCCGCTCGGCGCTGCAATATGACGACGCGTCGCGCTCGCTCGTGCTGGCGTTCAAGCATGGCGGGCACACGGACCGGCTGCACACATTCGCCGCGCAGATGCACCGCGCCGGACGGGTCGCGCTGGCCCATGCGGATCTGATCGTGCCGGTCCCGCTGCACCGGACCCGGCTGGTCAAACGGCGTTACAACCAGTCGGCCCTGCTGGCCCGCGCCCTGTCGCGCCGGTGCGGCGTGCCGATGGACGCGCACATGCTGCTGCGCCCGCGCAAAACGCCGAGCCAGGGCGGTCTGTCGGCGGCCGGTCGGCGGCGCAATGTCCAGGGTGCGTTCGAGGTCGCACGGCCCGAGGCGGTCGCCGGGCGGCGGCTCGTCCTGGTGGACGACGTCATGACGACCGGGGCGACGCTGGAAGCCTGCACCCGGACCTTGAAGCGCGCCGGTGCGGCGCGCGTCGATGCGCTGTGCCTGGCGCGCGTTGTAAAGCCGCTCCCGGCTCCTTAAGTCCGCACCACATTCCTCCGTCCACAAAGGGTCTTCCATGGCTGCCAAAGTCGAAATGTATTCCAAGATGTTCTGTCCCTACTGCATCCGCGCCAAGGCGCTGCTGGAGAAGAAGGGCGTGGAGATCATCGATATCCCGGCCGCGGCCGACAAGACCAAACGCGCAGAGATGAACCAGCGGTCGAACGGCCGGAACACCTTCCCGCAGATTTTCATCAATGGCGAGCATGTCGGCGGGTCGGACGATCTGGCCGCGCTGGAGCGCGCGGGCAAGCTCGACGCCCTGCTGGCTGGCTAGGGCAGGCTTCGCCTTGAAGGCCGCCCTGCTCCAGCTGACGTCCGGCACCGATCCGGCGGAGAACTTCGCGGCGGTCGCCGCGATGGTGCGCGACACGGACGCGGCCTTCGTGCTGAGCCCGGAAATGACTCCGCTGCTGCAGAAGGACGCGGACGCGCTGCAGGCGGCCGTGCGGCCCGAAGACGAAACCATCGCGCCCTACCGCGACCTGGCGCGCGACCGGGACATCCATTTCCTGCTCGGCTCGGCCGCGATCCGGCGCGAGGACGGACGCATCGCCAACCGCTCGGTCCTGATCGACCCGGACGGGGCGGTGATCGCCCGCTATGACAAGATCCACCTGTTCGAAGCAGCGCTGCCCGGAGGCGAGAGCTACCGGGAAAGCGATGCCTACGCCCCCGGTGATGCACCGGTCACGACATCGGTCGGCGGGCTGAAGCTCGGCCTGTCCATCTGCTACGATGTGCGCTTCCCGTCACTTTATATCGGCTACGCCTTGGACGGGGTGGACATGATCGCCGTGCCGTCCGCGTTCACGCGCGCGACCGGCAAGGCGCACTGGGAAACGCTGCTGCGTGCCCGGGCGATCGAAAGCGGAGCCTGGGTGCTGGCGCCCGCGCAGGCGGGATCCCATGCGGATGGCCGCCGGACCTGGGGCCGCACGATGGCCGTAGCGCCCTGGGGCGAGGTGGCGGGCGTGCTGGATCACGACCGGCCCGGCCCGCTGAAGGTGGACATTGATCCGAAAGCCGTAGGCGATGCCCGCGCGCGCATCCCGGCCTGGCGGCAGCGGTGATCAAATACGACCTGACCTGCGCGCACGGCCATGCCTTCGAAGGCTGGTTCGCCTCGATGGGCGATTATGACGACCAGAAGGAATCCGGCCTGCTGAGTTGCCCGGAATGCGGATCCGGGTCGGTCGAGAAGGCCATCATGGCGCCGGCCGTGCGCTCATCCGGTCGACGTGCCGCCATCGCCGCGGCGATCCGCAGCGAAATCGCGCAGAACTGCGACGATGTCGGCAAGAACTTCGCGCAGGAAGCCCGCGCCATGCATGAGGGCGAAAAGCCCGCCCGCGGCATCTACGGCCAAGCGACGGCGCGGCAGGCGCGCGACATGCTGGCGGACGGCATTCCGGCCTTGCCGCTCCCGGCCGCGCTCGATCCGAAACGGGCCAAGGACAAACTGAACTAAGTTACGCGACCGCGCAGGTCTTGATGTTGCAGAAGGCGAGCAAGCCTTCGCGCGCCAGCTCCCGGCCGTATCCGCTATGCTTGATGCCGCCGAAGGGCAGACGTGGATCGGACGAGGTCATGGCGTTGACGAAGGTCGATCCGGCCTCGATTTCGTCGAAGGCGCGCTCGATTTCCGCTTCGTCCTGCGTGAAGATGGACGATCCCAGCCCGAAGTCGGAATCGTTGGCCAGTGCGATCGCCGCATCAAGACCGTCCACCTCGAACAGCATGGCGACGGGGCCGAACAGTTCCTGGGCATAGGCGTCCATGTCGGACGTAATGCCTTCGAGTATGCCCGGCTGGAAATAGCTGCCATCCCGGTCGAGCGGCACGGCGCCGGTCAGGCGGCGCGCGCCTTGCGCCACGGCGCGCTCGATCTGCTCCGACAACTCCGTCGCGGCGTCCGCGCTCACCAACGGGCCGATATCGGTGTCCGCATCCATCGGATCACCGACGCTCAACGCCTCGAACGCGCTCTGCAGGCGGTCGCGAAACGCGTCGTAAACATCGGCATGGACGATGAAGCGCTTGGCGGCGATGCAGCTCTGGCCGTTATTCTTGGTGCGGGACGCCACGGCCGTTTCCACGGCGGCGTCCAGATCGGCGCTCGGCATGACGATGAAGGCGTCCGATCCACCCAGCTCCAGCAGAGTCGGCTTGATCTCGCTGCCGCAGATCGCCGCGACCGACGCCCCGGCCGGTTCGCTGCCGGTCAGGGTGGCGGCGCGCACGCGCGGATCGCGCAGGACGCGCTCCACCTTGGATCCGCCGATCAGCAACGTCTGGAACGCGCCGTTGGGAAAGCCCGCCCGTTCGAACAGGTCTTGCAGCGCCAATGCGCATTGCGGCACGTTGGACGCGTGTTTCAACAGGCCGGTATTGCCCGCCATCAGGGCCGGGGCGGCAAAGCGCACCACCTGCCAGAACGGATAGTTCCAGGGCATGACGGCCAGCACGGGCCCGAGCGGCAGGATGCGGCGGAAACTGCGCGCCCGCTCCGTCGGGACCGGTTCGTCGGCCAGAATGTCGGCCGCATTGTCCGCATAGTAGCGGCAGGCGCGGGCGCACTTGCGCGCTTCGGCTTCGGCCTGGACGAGCGGCTTGCCCATTTCCACCGTCATGAGGCGTCCGAACAGGGACGCGTCCGCCTCCAGAATGTCGGCCGCCTTGTTCATCCAGGCGGCGCGCTCGGCGATGGACGTCTGCTTGAGGCGCTCGAACGCGACGACCGACCGGGCGATCGCCAGATCGACGTCCGCGTCCGTATGCGGCCGATACGTCTCTTCGACGCGGCCGGTGGCGGGGTTCGTCGTGGCGATCATGAAGGACTCCGAAAGCGGGTGTGGCGGCACAAGGGGAACTCTAAGGCATACGCGCCCGGCTGGCTGCAAGTTTCTAGGCCACAGAGCCGAAAGCCGGAAGACCCGAAAGGTTTGCGAAAGCTTTCCGACATAGAGGCTGCCGGTACCGCAACGGTCCCGTCGGATCATGGACGGGAACAATGGCGCGCTACAGCGCCAATCATGGTCGTTCCGTTAACGATATGTTTTCATCCGTCATAAAGTTCTGTGCGCCATTCTGTGCATGCCGGTCCCGATACCGGCATGGCAGAAAGGAGCTGTTTCATGGCTTCGTTACCCATCACTCCGTCAAGGACGGACACCGCAACCGCGTCCAAAACGGCCCACACCGCCTTGCGCGATCCCTTCGACCTGTCGGCCGCCGCATCGGCGACGCCGAAGGACACGCCGCTGGACGCGGCCCTGTCGCAAGTCCGGCCGGTCATCGAACGGCTGGACGGCGCGAAGGACGTACCCGACGCGCTTGAGGCGGAAGAACCCGACGAAAAGGACCGCGCCCTGCAGGCCAGCGAAGCCTACCGCACCTTGCGCGAACCCGATATGGCGCTGACCCCGGTCGGCATCGTCTAAACCATTGCGGATTTCAGGTCCGCGTCCGGATCCGACAGTGTCGCCTTGTCGAGCGTCCGGCCCTTGGACAGGGCCATCTTGGCCAGCATGAAATCGCGCGGGGCGTTCACCGCATCGACGGCGAGCAGCGTTTCGCCCTTGAAATAATAGGCGGCGAAGCTGCGCGATGTTTCCGGATCGCCGCGCACCACTATGTCGTCATGACCGTCCGACAGGCCCGCAATCTGAAGCTTCAGATCGAACTGGTCCGACCAGAACCAGGGCAGGGCGTCATAGGGCTTGGCCGCGCCGGTGATATGGCGGGCGACGGTCTTGGCCTGCTCGGTCGCGTTGGGCACCGATTCGAGCCGGACATCGCGGTCGTAGAAGTCGTTATGGTGCCAGGACACGTCGCCGATGGCGTAGATGTCCGGGTCCGTCGTCTGGCAATATTCGTTCACCGCGATGCCGTCGCCAATATCCAGCCCGGCGAATTCGGCCAGTTCGATATTCGGGAGGACCCCGATGCCGATGACGATCATGTGCGCGTCCCAGGACCGGTCGCAGGACGTGCGCACGCTGAGCGTGTCGCCGTTGGCGACGATGGAGGACGCGATGCAGCTCTCGATGATCTCCACCCCTTCTTCGGTATGGACGCGGCGGTAGAAGTCGCTCATCCGTTCCGAGGTCACGCGCTGCAGGATGCGCGGCTGGGCTTCCAGCAACGTCACCGCCATGCCGCGCTGGCGCAAGGAGGCCGCCGTCTCCAGCCCGATATAGCCGCCGCCGATGATGACGGCGCGCTTTCCGGGACGCACGCGCGCGCGGATCGCATCCACATCGGCGGTGTTGCGCAGGTAGAAGACATTGGGCAGGTCCGCGCCCTCGATCGGCAGCGGGCGCGCCCGCGCGCCTGTCGCCAGGATCAGATTGTCGTAAAGCAGCGCATCGCCGTCTTCGGTCTGCACGGTCTTGTTGGCGCGGTCGATCGCCCCGGCGCGCACCCCCAGCCGCAGCGCGATATCGTGTTCCGAATAACTTTCGGCCGGGCGCAGCAGGATGTCGGCCTCATCGCGGTCGCCGGACAGATAGTCCTTGGACAGAGGCGGGCGGTGGTAGGGGGCGACCTCTTCCTCGCCCAGCAGCGTGATGCGTCCGCCATAGCCCGCCTGGCGCAGGCTGACGGCGGCTTGCGATCCGGCGTGAGAGGCGCCGATGATGAGCGTGTGCGGTTCGGGCATGGGCGGGTCTCTAGCAGGGCTATCCCGTGCTAACAAAGGAATGACTTTTCCGTTCCGCTTGCGCATGGGTCGGCGACAGTCGGCCGGGGCCGCGATAGGAAAGACGGATGAACGCACTCAGACAACGGATTCGCGACCGATCGCGGCAGACGACGGCGGATTTGCCGGACGCGTCGCGCCTGACCGACCCGGTCTTGCGCGATGACATACAGGACCGGGCGCGCACGCTCGTCAGGCATCTGCGCGAGGATTCCAAGCCGGGCCTGATGGAGCTGATGCTGGCCGAATACGGCCTGTCCACAGACGAGGGCATCGCGCTGATGTGCCTGGCCGAAGCCTTGCTGCGCGTGCCGGACAGCGAGACGATGGACGACTTGATCGAGGACAAGATCGCGCCCTCGCAATGGGGCCGCCATCTGGGCCGGAGCTCCAGCCCGCTGATCAACAGCTCGACCTGGGCGCTGATGATGACCGGCCGGGTTCTCGATGACGGTGCGCCGGTCAAGACCACGCTGCGCGGCATGATCAAGCGGCTGGGCGAACCGGTCATCCGCCGCGCCGTGCGCGAAGCGATGAAGGTGATGGGTCGCCAATTCGTGCTGGGCGAGACCATCCAGGGCGCGATCCGGCGCTCGTCGGGCAAGTATCGTTACAGCTACGACATGCTCGGCGAGGCGGCGATGAGTATGCCGGATGCGGATCATTATTTCGGCGATTACGCGGACGCGATCCGGACGCTGGCCGCGCGCTGCAATTCGGACGACATTGCCGACAATCCCGGCATTTCCGTCAAGTTGTCGGCGCTGCATCCGCGCTACGACGCATTCCAACGCGACCGCGTGATGGACGAATTGCTGCCGCGCGTAGCCGAGCTGGCGAAGATGGCGGCCGACGCACGGATGGGTTTCAACATCGATGCCGAAGAGTCCGAACGGCTGGAGTTGAACCTGGACATCGTCGAAGCGCTGGCGCGCGATCCCCTGTTGGAAGGCTGGGACGGGCTCGGTCTGGTCGTGCAGGCCTACGGGCCGCGTAGCCCGGCCGTGATCGACTGGGTCGCCGCACTTGCGGAGGATACGGGCCGCCGCCTGATGGTGCGCCTGGTCAAGGGCGCCTATTGGGACACGGAAGTCAAGCGCGCTCAGGTCATGGGGCTGGACCGCTATCCCGTCTTCGAAACCAAGGCCGATACGGACCGGAACTACATTCTGTGCGCCGAGAAGCTGCTGGCCGCGCGGCCGGCGCTCTATCCGCAATTCGCCACGCATAACGCCCACACGGTCGCCGCCGTGCTGGAACTGGCCCGCAACCAGGATGGCCAGAGTCAGCATGGCTACGAATTCCAGCGCCTGCACGGCATGGGCGAGGCGCTGCATGCCTATCTGCGCGAAAAACTGGACAAGCCCGTGCGTATCTACGCGCCGGTCGGCGAACATGAGGATCTGCTGGCCTATCTCGTCCGCCGCCTGCTCGAAAACGGCGCGAACAGTTCCTTCGTGGCCAAGGTGACGGACAAGGATGTCGGGATCGACGAGATCATCGCCGACCCGTTCGAGGATCGTCATGCTTCGATGCTGCCCGCTCCACGCGACACGACGGAGCCGCATGAAAACAGCCGCGGCTACGACCTACGCGATCTGATGACGGTGGAGCGTATGCTGGGCCTCTCCCATACGTCGTCCCCGGCAGTGAATGCCGGGGACGAGAGTGATGTGACGCGTGAGAGCTTCCGCACGCATCGTTGGGACTTCGGATCGGGCGTGGACATCACCGATCCGGCCCGCCCCGACGAGGTCGTCGGCACGGTCGCTTTCGCCGATGCGGTCGCCACGACCGAGGCCATCGCCCGCGCCGAACCCTGGTCCGCCGCCGCCGCCGAACGCGCGCGTGTCCTGACCGCCGCCGCCGACGCGATGGAAGCCGCGGCCCCCGAACTGCTCGCCCTGCTGGCGCGCGAAGCCGGGAAGACGGCCGAAGACGCCATCGCCGAGTTGCGCGAGGCGGCCGACTTCCTGCGCTATTACGCGACCTTCGCCGACGATGCGGACGAACCGCTCGGCACGGTGTCCGCCATCGCGCCGTGGAACTTCCCGCTGGCCATTTTCGTCGGCGAAGTGGCCGGGCCGCTGGCGGCAGGCAATGCGGTCATCGCCAAGCCGGCGGAGTCGACGCCGCTGATCGCGATGCGCGCGACGCAGATCCTGCACGAGGCCGGCGTGCCGGAGACCGCGTTGCAGACCCTGCCGGGCGAAGGCGCGGTGGTCGGGGCGGCGCTGACGTCCGATCCGCGCGTCGACGGGGTGGTCTTCACCGGTTCGACGGCCACGGCCATGGCGATCCATCGCAGCGTGGCGCGCCATCTGGCGCCCGAAGCGCCGCTGGTCGCGGAAACCGGCGGGATCAATGCCATGATCGTGGACAGCACCGCGCTGCCCGAACAGGCGGTGGCCGATATTCTCGCATCCAGTTTCCAGAGTGCGGGCCAGCGCTGCTCGGCGCTCAGAGTGCTGTTCGTGCAGTCCGACATCTACGATCCGTTCGTGCGGCTGCTGAAGGACGCTATGGCGGAACTTCGCCTCGGCGATCCCTGGTCGCTGTCGACCGATGTCGGCCCCGTCATCGACGACCGGGCGCGACGAGGCCTGCTCGACTATATCGCCGAACACGATCCGCTGTTCCAGCTGGACGGGCCCGCACAGGGCCTGTTCGTCCCGCCGACCCTGATCGAAGTGGACGGCTATGAGGACGTTACCCGCGAAGTCTTCGGTCCCGTCCTGCATGTCACGCGTTTCGACGCGGAAGATATTCCGTCCATCATCGAGGCCGTGAACGCGCGCGACTATTCGCTGACCTTCGGTCTGCACACGCGCATCGACGGCCGGGTGGAGGAGACCAAGCGCGCCCTTCGCGTCGGCAACATCTACATCAATCGCAACCAGATCGGCGCCGTCGTGGGTGTGCAGCCCTTTGGCGGCTCGGCCCTGTCCGGGACGGGTCCGAAGGCGGGCGGTCCCGACTATGTGGAGCGTTTCACGAAGCAGGACGTGCGCCGCGTGGATATCCCGGAAGCGCCCACGCCGGATCCGCAGGCCGTCATCGACGCGGCGCCGCCTGCACGGCTCGACCCGCTTTCCACGACGGAGCTTCCCGGGCCGACGGGCGAGGACAACCAGCTCTCCGTTTATGCCAAGGGCAAGGTGCTGTGTCTGGGCCCGGGCGAGGCGGCCCGGGCGGCGCAGGCCGAACTGGCGCAGAGCTACGGCAACAGCGCGGTGCTGCTGGCTGCCGATCCCGGGTCGCTGCGCACGCTGGACGGTTTCGCCGTCGCGATGCATTGGGGCACGCAGGACGAACAGCGTGCCTGCCGCGTGGCGCTATCGGAACGCGACGGCCCGATCCTGCCGCTGATCGTCTCGGACGACCCGCTGATGCTGGTGCGCGAAGAGCATGTCTGCATCGACACGACGGCGTCCGGCGGCAATGCGCAGCTGCTGGCCGCGGCGGAGTAGCGTTCAGATGTCGTAATCGTCCGGCCGGTAGCCCGGATCGGGATAGTGCAGATCCATGTCCTCTAAGGCTTGGTGGACGATCTGCGCGATCAGGGCGTTGCGGGTTTTCTTGTCGTCGGACGGAATGACGTACCAGGGCGCATGCTCGGTCGAGGTGCGCCGCACCATCGTCTCGTAGGCGTCCATATAGTCGTCCCACAAGGCGCGGTCGTCCAGATCGCCCGGATTGAACTTCCAGCGCTTGCCCGGATCCTCCAGACGGGCGCGCAAGCGTTCGCCCTGTACGTCTCGGCTGATATGCAGCATGAATTTCAGGATCGTCGTGCCGGTCTCCGCCAATAGCCGTTCGAAGTCGTTGATCTGGCCGTATCGCTGCTCGACCGTTTCGGCGTCCGCGATCTCCCGGACCTTGACGACCAGAACATCCTCGTAATGGCTGCGATTGAACACGGCGATTTCGCCCTGGCCCGGGACGACCTTGTGCACGCGCCAGAGGAAATCGTGCGCCAGTTCCGGCTTGGTCGGCGCCTTGAAGGGCGCGACGCGCACATTGAGCGGCGGCGTCTGCCGGAACAGCGCCTTGGTCGTGCCGTTCTTTCCAGCCGTATCGATGCCCTGCAGCACGATCAGCAATTTCGGCTCCGACAGGGCGTAGAGCTTGTGCGCCAATTCCGCGATGTCCTCGCCGCAACTGCGCGCCACCGCTTTGGCTTCGCTGCGGCTCTCGAAGGCGTCCATGGCGGTCGGCCGGTCGGATAGATCGAAGGGCTGGCCGGGCACGGCGAGGAAGGGGCTGTCAGGATGCGGCATGGAAGGTCCTTGGATGACGGATCGTTCCGCGCTACCACATCGCCATGCGCGCCGTCATCCTGCCCCTTCTCTTCAGTGCCGCAGTCCCGCTATTCGCCGCCTGCGGCGAAACCGCCTCCGCGCCGGACCCTATCAGCGCGGGCTCGGCGTTCGAGACGAATTATGCAGTCGTGGCGGCAGAAAGCCATCTGCGCTTCACCACGACCCAAGAGGGCGAAGCTTTCACGGGCGAATTCTCCGATTTCGATGCCGACATCGCCTTCGACCCGGCCGCGCCGGAGACGTCTCGCGTCGTCGTGCGCGTTCCGCTGGCATCGTTCGAAGGCGGTTCGACCGACCGCGACAGCACGGCGCCCAGCGCCGTCTGGCTCGACGCGCGAAACTTCCCGGTCGCAATGTTCGAGACGGATGCGATCCGCGCCGACGGAGGTCAATTCGTCGCCGACGGCACGCTCACCCTCAAAGGTCGGAGCCTGCCGCTCTCTTTCCCATTCACGCTCGAAGAAACCGGCGACCGCGCCGTCATGACCGCGACCGTCCCGCTCGACCGGACCCGCTGGAACATCGGCGCGGACCCATGGAATACGGACGAACATGTCGGGCGCGAGGTGCGGCTGGACATCCGGGTGGTGGCTGATCGGTCGAAGCAGGAATGACTTTCTTCCTCGGGCAGAGGCAAGATTTCAGGGGAAAGCCGGTCTATTCCTCCAGCGACTCCCGCTTTTCCTCCAGCTCCAGCCATTCCAGCTCGGCCGCGTCGAGCGCATCGGCGGCTTCTGACAGCGCCGCCGACGCTTCGGCGAAGCGGGCCGCATTGCGCGCATAGAGCTCCGGATCGGCCAGTTCTGCGTTCAGCGCGTCGATGCGCGACCGCAACCCGTCCATTTCGCCAGGCAATCGTTCCAGCCGGAAGGTCTCCTTGTAGGACATCTTAGCCTCGCGGCCTTTGCGCGGTTTGGCGGATGCCGCCTTCTTCGGCGCCTTGCCCTCATCGCTCCGCCGCGCCTGCACGCCCTGGCCGCGCTGGCGGGTCATGTCGGAATATCCGCCCGGATAGATCCGCCAGTCCGCCGGTCCCTCATAGGCCAGCGTGCGGGCGGCGAGCCGGTCGATGAAGTCGCGGTCGTGGCTGACCAGGATGACCGTGCCGGGATAGTCGCTGACCATTTCCTGCAACAGGTCGAGCGTTTCCAAGTCGAGATCGTTGGTCGGTTCGTCCAGGATCAGCAGGTTGCTCGGCAGGCGCAATCCCCTGGCCAGTTGCACCCGCGCCCGTTCCCCGCCGGACAAGGCGCGCAGCGGGGTCGTCGCCTGTTCGGGCCGGAACAGGAAGTCTTTCATGTAGCGCATGACATGGACGGGGTTGCCGTTGACGATCACGGACTCGTTGCCGTCGCCCATCGCGTCGCGCAGGCTCATCTCCGGGTCGAGCCCGGCCCGCGCCTGGTCGATCACCAGCGGTTCCAGGTTCTCGCCCAGCCGGATCGTGCCGGACTGCGCCTCCAGCCCGCCCGTCATGAGTTTCAGCAGCGTCGTCTTGCCCGACCCGTTCGGCCCGATCACGGCGAGACGGTCGCCGCGCATGATCCGCAGATCGAGCGTATCCACGATGGGCCGGTCGCCATAGGCGAAAGACACACCCTTCATCTCGACGACGAGCTTGGCCGACTTGTCGGCCTCGCTGACCGTGATGGATACATTGCCCTGTGGACCCGTGGCATCTTTGAGCGTCGATTTGAGTGTGCCGAGTTCCTTCAGGCGGCGGACATTGCGCTTGCGCCGTCCGCTCACTCCGTGCGTGACCCAATGTTCCTCGCGGTGGATCTGGCGCGCCAGCTTGTGCCGGTCGAGCGCCTCGCGTTCGAGCATCTCGTCGCGCCAGTCCTCGAAATGGGCGAACCCTTTGTCGAGCGTGTGCGTCTCGCCGCGGTCGAGCCAGACGACGCGGTGCGAGAGGTTTTCCAGAAAGCGCCGGTCGTGGCTGATGAGGACCAAGGCCGAACGCGAAGCCGACAGTTCGCTTTCCAGCCATTCGATGGCGGGAAGATCCAGATGGTTGGTCGGTTCGTCCAGCAGCAGCACGTCCGGTTCCGGCGCGAGCGTGCGAATCAGCGCGGCGCGGCGCCGCTCCCCGCCCGACAGGGTGGCCGGGTCTTCCGTGCCCTTGAGGCCAAGCGCGTCCAGCAGATAGGGGACGCGCCCGCCCGCGCTGAGGTCGAACCCTTCCGCGCCGACCAGCCCGTCTTCGATATAGTCGCGCACGCTCGCGAAAGCGGACAGGTCTGGGCTTTGTTCAAGATAGCGGGCATTGGCGCCCGGCTGGCGGATGATGTCGCCGCTATCCGGTTCGGCCAGGCCGGCGGCGATCTTCATCAATGTGGACTTGCCCGATCCGTTGCGCCCGACCAGGCAGACCCGGTCGCGGGCGAACACCGACAGGTCGGCTGCGCTCAACAAGGGCGTGCCGCCGAAGGTCAGGGCGGCGGACTGGATGGAAATCAGGGGCGGTTCGGCCATGCGGCACCGCATATGGGCGCGCTCTTCGCTTTACAATGCGCGCGAAAGCCCGAAAACAGCCCTCATGAACGGGTCGATGCATATCCGCGCCGGATTGACGGCGACAGGTCTGGCCTTGATCTGGACGATGCTGAGCCTGTTCACGCTCATTCCGGTCGC
This sequence comes from uncultured Algimonas sp., assembly GCF_947498175.1. Taxonomy (GTDB): domain Bacteria; phylum Pseudomonadota; class Alphaproteobacteria; order Caulobacterales; family Maricaulaceae; genus Litorimonas. The sequence goes on from NZ_CANMJB010000004.1 coordinate 115,988, forward strand.
CGCCACGGCGCAGGATGCTCCCGCCGCGACCACGGCGCCAGACTTCACCACCCAGTCCTTGCGCGCCCAGATCGAGGCGCTGGACGCCGCCGACCCTGAAGGCGACGACGCGCTGACGGCAGAGCAGACCGAACAGCTGCGCACGTCCCTGACGGCCGCGTTGGAACGTCTCGAAGGCGCGGCGGAACAGAGCGAGATTGCCGCGCAATTCAACAGCGATGTCGAAACCGGCCGCGCGACGCTGGCCGCTTTGCGCGACGAGATCGACGTCCTGCAGCAGGAATTGCGCGAACGTCCCGCCCTGAGCACGGATGCCGCCTTGGTCGGCGAAGCCGCCATGTTCGCGACCGAACAGTCCCTGCTGGCCAAGGAAAGCCAATTGCGAGTCCTGCAGGCGGAACTGGAAGGCTACCGCACGCAGACCTCCGACATCGGCGCGCGGCTGACGGCGGCGCCGCGCGAACTCAACCAGGCGCGCACGCAGCTGGGCGAAGTCAGCGCGGCCCTGACCGCGCTCGGCACGGGCGAGCTGGACCGGATAGGACAGGCGCGGCGCAAGGCGCTGCGCGCGCGCGAATATTTCCTGCGCCGCCAGATCGCCGCGCTCGAAGCCGAGATCGCCAGCCTGCCCGTGCGGCAGGAAATCGTCACGGCGCGACGGAATCTGGCGGAACTGCGCGCCGAAGCCCTGACTGAGGAAATCCTCGCGCTGCAGGACATGACGGGCCAGCGCAAGGTGGTCGAAGCCACGCAGCAGGCCCAGCGCATGCGCGACTTCGTCGCCAGCCTGGACGAGACCCATCCGCTCATCGAGCAGATGGCACGGGAAAACCTGCGCCTTGCGGACGTGTTGACGAATATGGCGCGCGACGAATCCGTCACGTCCCGCCGTCTGGCCGCCGTGCGCGGGGCGACGGCCAACGTCCAGAACGACCTGACGGCGGCGACCGAACTGGTCAGCCTCGGCCAGCTCGACCGCGAAGCGGGGGCGACCTTGCGCCGTCTGGGCAATCAGCTCACGCCGGCCCCGCAGCTGCGCGCCGATCTGCGAGACACGCAGCGTGCTTTGTCGCAACTGACGCGCCAGCGCGTCGTGGCGCAGGAACAATTGCGCGACATGCCCGTCGGCGCCGTCGATCCGGAGTCCTTGTTGCAGGCCGCGCGCCGCGCCAATCCGGCGCTGGGGGCGCTATCGCGCGGCGAGGCATCCGCCATTCGACAACTCGCCGAACAGCGCCGCGCTTTCCTGCGCCAGATTTCGGCCAATGCGACGGGCCGCATCAACGCCGTGGCCGAATTGCAGACCGCGCAGAACGAACTCGCCAAGCGGGCCCAAGAGCTGCGGACCGTGCTGGATGAAAACCTGCTTTGGGTGCCCAGCGTTCCGGCCATCGGGCTCGACTGGCCCGGCAAAGTCGTGCGCGGGGCGACGGAGCTGTTCTCGCCGACCCAACTGCGCACGGCGGCGGTCGTCCTGCTGGACGAAGCCAGGCGGCTTTGGCCGGTCGTGCTGTTCTTCGGTCTGGCGGTGGCTTTGGCGTACCGGTTGCGCGTTCCGCTCTGGCAGGACATCAAGCACCGCGCCGACGATGTCGGCCGGGTCAAGCAGGACAGTCTCTGGCACACGCCGGCCGTGATCGGCGCCTGCCTGGTCATGGCGCTGCCTTGGCCGCTCATCTTCGGACTGTTGTCGATCCTGTTCGGGGCATCGGACAATCCGGACCTGTTGGTCGACGGCCTGTCGGACGGGTTCGGCTATCTGTCGCTGTTTTCACTGATCATCGTGTCCTGGCGCTATTTCGACCGCGACCGGTCGGTTTTCGGCGCCCATTTCAAGCTGCACAAATCGCTGCGCCATTCGGTGCAGGACAATCTGCGCTGGTTCCTGCCGGTCGTGGGAACGACGTCCTTCCTGCTGGCGGTGATGTCCAACATGCGCGGCGACAATATCTACGAAGGCTTCTCGCTGGCCGTTTTCATCGTCACCGCGTCCGCCTTGGCGGCCTTCTTCTTCATGGTGCTGTGGCGCACCCGCGACAGCTATGCGTCCGCCGTGTCTGACAATAACGTCCTGACCCGCTACCGCGTGCCGATGGCGGTCTTCGCGATCGGCCTGCCGGTCTTCGCGGCGCTGATGGCGGGGGCGGGCTGGTATGACAGCGCCGACGACATCCTTGTCCGCCTGTTCGCCAGCCTGTGGGTGCTGCTGCTGAGCTACGTCCTCTACGGTGCGGTGCGGCGCGCCATCACCGTGTCGCAGCGCCAGATCAAGTACCGCCAGGCGGTCGAACGGCGCGAAGCGCAGATCAAGGCACGCCAGGAACAGCAGGACGCCGAAGCCCGGGGCGAGGACATGCCCGCCCCGCCGCCGGTCGACACGGACGCGATCGACGTGTCCGCCATGAGCCGCCAATCCGCGCAGCTGCTCAAGACGCTGGTCGTGATCGGACTGGCCGCCATGCTCTGGTTCATCTGGTCCGGCCTGCTGCCGGCGTTGACGATATTCGACGGATTCCAGCTGGGCGAGATCGGCACGGGCGACGTCAATTCCGATACGGGCGAGGAGATCACCCGGAGCATCACGCTCTGGACCGTGTTGCAGGCCGTGGTGATCGCCGTATTGACCATCATCGCGGCGCGCAACCTACCGGGCTTCCTGGAAATCTTCATTCTCAACCGGATGGGCGTCGATGCGGGTGCGCGTTACGCCGTCGTCACCATTCTCGGCTACATCATCATCGCGACGGGCATCGTGTTCGCCTTCCAACGGATCGGCCTGCAATGGGGCCAGCTGCAATGGGTCGTCGGTGGCCTGTCGCTCGGCATCGGCATCGGTCTGCAGAAGATCTTCGCCAATTTCGTGTCGGGCCTGATCATTCTGTTCGAACGCCCGATCCGAATCGGCGATTTCGTCACGATCGGCGACAATTCCGGGACGGTCACGCGCATCAAGATCCGCGCGACCACGCTGGGCGATCTGGACAATCGCGAAATCCTGATTCCGAACGAAAACCTGATCAGCCAGGAAGTGACCAACTGGACGCTGTCCAATTCGGTCACGCGCGTCATCGTCTATGTCGGCGTGGCGTACGGGTCGGATACGGACCGGTCGCGCGAAATCATGATGGACATCGTCAAGTCCAACAACAAGATTCTGGAAACTCCGCCGCCGCAGGTCTTCTTCCTGGGCTTCGGCGACAGCTCGCTGGACTTCGAAGTGCGGGTCTTCCTGCGCAATTTCGAGGACCGCTTCCCGGTGCGCCACACCTTGCATACGGAGATCAACAAGGCCCTCGCCGAGGCCGGGATCGAGATCCCGTTCCCACAGCGCGACCTGCATATCCGGTCGCAGGACATGCCGCTGGGCATCGAGTCCAAGACGGTCGCCCCGGCACGACCCGGTCAGGGTTCCAGCCTGGATGCCCAGATCGAGGCGGAGGCGAAGAAGTCACCGGCGAAGAAAACGCCGGCGAAAAAACCGCCGGCGGAAAAACCGTCTGCCAAGACGAAGAGCTAGCGGCCCCGCCGCTTCGGCGGGCGGTTGCCGCCATCGTTTCGGCTCGGAGCCTTGCGGCGTGTCGTGCTGCGCGACTGGTCGGGTTTGGCGGTTTGCGCGGCAGGCTTCGGGGCGTCGGATCCGCGTTTCGGGGCGGACTTGCGGCGACGGTAGCCCTGATCGTCCGTGCGCGCGGCGCGCTCTTCCCGTGGTGCTGCCGGACGCTCGGACGGGGCGGACGAAGACGCCGGGTTGCGGCTCTTGGACCGGCCGCCGGACCCGGGCCGACTGCCGCCGGACGGCTTCTTGCCCCGCGACCTGTCCTTTTTCTTTCCGGACTTGCCGCGGCCCGTCCGGGCTTGATCGGGCGTCAGATCGACCCGGTCGACCTTGTCCCGGGCTTCGATGGCCTTGATCCGCGCCGCCATGTCGGCAGGCATCGGCTCGACCGGGATGGTCTCTTTCAGAAGCTTCTGGATATCTTTCAGATACGGCTTTTCGTCCGGCGCGACGAAGGCGATGGCCCGGCCTTCCGCTTCCGCGCGCGCCGTGCGTCCGATCCGGTGGACATATTGTTCCGGCACGTTCGGGATTTCGTAGTTGATGACATGGGTGATGCCGGGAATGTCGATCCCGCGTGCCGCCACGTCGGTCGCGACGAGGATGTCGACCGCCCGACTCTTGAAGGCGTCGAGCGCGCGCTGCCGCTGGCCCTGGCTCTTGTTGCCGTGGATGGCGATGGCCCGCAGTCCGTTCTGGGCGAGGCGTTTCACCACCCGGTCGGCGCCGTGCTTAGTGCGGGTGAAGACGAGCGTGCGTTCGACATCCGGCTGCAGCAAAGTGTCGGCCAGCAGCATCGGCTTTTCGTCCTTCTTGGCGAAGATCAGAGACTGCTCGACCTTGTCGGCCGTCGTATTGGGCGGCGACACGGTAACGCTGACGGGATCGGTCAGGAACTGGTTCGCCAGCGTCTTGATCTTGGGCGGCAGGGTAGCGGAAAAGAACAGGGTCTGGCGCTCACTGGGCAGCAGGGGGATGATCTTCTTGAGGGCGTGGATGAAGCCCATATCCATCATCTGGTCGGCCTCGTCGAGGATCAGGATTTCGACGTCCTTGAGCGTGATCGCCTTGCGATCCAGCAGGTCGATCAACCGTCCCGGCGTCGCGACCAGCACGTCGTTGCCCGAAACCAGTTTCTTGATCTGGTTGTTGATGGATACGCCGCCGACCACCTTGGCCGCGGACAGGTCCATCATGAACCGGCCGTAGGAAACGAAGCTGTCATAGATCTGACCGACCAGTTCGCGGGTCGGAGCCAGGACGAGGACGCGCGCGCCGCGCTTGGGCGGATCGCCGGCCTCGGTGAAGATCCAGTCCAGCGACGGCAGGGCGAAGGCGGCCGTCTTGCCCGTGCCCGTCTGGGCGATGCCGAGCAGGTCGCGGCCGTCTAGCAGATGCGGGATGGCCTGTTTCTGGATCGGGGTGGGGCTGTCGTAGCCCAATGTGGTGAGCGCGCGCGATAGCGGCTCGGCGAGCTTGAGCTCAGAAAAAGATGTCATGATGTTCCGATTGAATAGGGGCCGTTAGCCGCTCATCGTTGGCGCTACAAATCCGGCCCGGATAAGCAGCGCACATGGGCGCGCAGACGAGACTTGTCAACGCGAGTCCACGGTTGGACGACTCGTCCCCGGCCGCATAGAGCACGGGTCTGTCCGGTCGTCGATGCGATCCGACGTTCGGCTATGACCGCAGATAGGCAAACATGTGTGGAACGTAATCGGCCTTTCCGAGCTCCACCCCCTCCTTACGCAATATGGCGTAGGCCGTATTCAGGTGGAAATAGAATTGCGGCAGCGCCCAATCGCGCACGTAATCCGGCCCCGAGAGATCGAACGTCATGCCGTTGGGAAGGTCGAGCGTGACGGTGAAGTCGTCACGCAGCGCCAAGGCGTCCGGTGACAACGTGTCGAGAAACGCCACCGCGTTGCCGATCCTCTTCTGTGCCTCTTGAAGCGTGCCGGGTCTGTCTCCCGCATTCCGGCCAGTTTCGGCCAAGACCTCAAGATGTGAGGGCAGGGCTTCGTTGCGCAACCTATGGACCGGTTCCTGGGCTTGCAAGCAGGCGAAGGCGATCTGCGATGATAATGGCAGCATGTCATCGATCAGGCGTGCGGAGAGATGCGCCTGGGCCGTCTCCGTTGGGCTTTCCTGGTCCGCTTTATCGAGCCAGGCCGACAAGGCTTTCAGCATGTTCCGATAGGTCGGGACAAGCAGAGCGTAGGCGTCAGTCATGAAAGCGATCTCCGGGACGGGTCGTCGGCCCGGTCTATTACCGCTTCGCCCCTTCCGCAATCGCCAACTCCTTCGTCAGCACCTTGCTCATGTCGCCGTCGACATGGGCGAGCACCAGCGGGTCCATGACGCGGCGCCAGAGGGGCGGGACGTAGGCGAGCAGATACATGACGCCGTAGCCGTAAGGCAGGGTCGGCACGTCGTCGAAGCTGCGCAAATACTGGTAGTGGCGCGACGGGTTGGCGTGGTGGTCGCTGTGCCGGGCGAGGTTGTAGCTGGTGATGTTGGTGACCAGGCTGTTCGTGTTCCAGCTGTGCTGCGGCCGGGCGGGCAGGTATTTCCCGTCCGCGCGCTTGTCGCGCAGCAGGCCGTAATGGGCCAGGTAGTTCTGGCTCGACAGCGCCGTCGTGGAGATCGCGGCGGCGATGATCATGTAGGGCAGGGCGGCCCAGCCCAGCCAGGCGATGACGGCGCCCCAGATGACGACCTGCATAAGCACGGTCTGGACGACTTCATTCTTGAGCGACCATCTGGAATAGCCCTTGCGCGCGGCGCGCTTGGACTCGATGCGCCAACTGCGTTCCCAGGCGCCGGGCACTTCGCGGGTGATGAAGGCCCAGTAGCTTTCGCCGAAGCGCGCCGTGGCGTGGTCGCGCGGCGTGGCGACGTCGCTGTGATGGCCCGTATTATGTTCGACCCGGAAGTGGCCGAGAAAGGACGGGGCGAGCATCAGCAAGGCGACCCATTTGCTCAGCCTGTCCGGCTTGTGACCGGTTTCATGCGCGCTGTTGATGGCGAAGGTCAGCCCCCAGCCATGGCCGATGCCCAATCCGACATAGGCCCAGACCGGCCAGCTATGGGTCGCCGCCGCCCAAGCTCCCAGCAACCAGGTCAGATAGATCAGCGGGAGCAGGCCATGGACCATGTAGCGGTAGAAGAGCGACTGCGAGGCTTCGTCCTCGATCAGGCCGAGCAAGTCGTCTTCGTCGTCGCCGATGAAATGGTCCAGCAGGGGGGCCAGGCCGAAGACGATAGCCGTGGTGAGCCAGACCCAGGCGGGCTGGTCCAAGCTCAGCGCCAGCCAGAGACCGAGCAGCGGCACGGTCGGATAGGTCAGCGAGATCAGCCAGAGATGGCGTTTGGCGGAGGGGCGGGCGTGCAGCGGCGCGGCGGTCGTCATGATGGTCTTCCTTTGCAAGCCTACCATACAATTGCTGATAATGTTGTCAATAACCGGCTTCCGGATCCACAACGAGGTCCGGTCTGCGCCCGTCTTCGAGCGCACGGTAGGCCGCGACGAAGGCTGCGGCCGTGTCGTCGGGCAAGGTCAGGCCCGACACGTGCGGCGTGATGGTGATGCCCGGATGATCCCAGAGCGGGCTGCCGGGCGGCAGGGGTTCGGTCGGCACCACATCCAGCACGGCATGGCGCAATCGCCCGGCAGCCAGCGCGGCCGTCACCGCGTCGATATCGGCCGTTGCGCCGCGCCCGACATTCACGAACAACGCGCTGTCAAGACGGTCGAAAACGCGCGCGTCGATGCGGCCTTGCGTCTCCGGCGTCAGCGGCAAGGCGCCGACGACCAAATCGGCTTCCTGCCTCTTAGGGAGGGCGTCCATCGCGACGACCTGCGCGAACGGATCGCGCGCCCGTCCGCTGCGGCTGGCCCCGGTGCAGTTCACACCGAGCGCGCCGATCACCAGCGCCACGCCGGACCCGATCCCGCCCGTGCCGAGGATCAGCGCCGTCTTGCCGTCGATCAGGTCCGGGGTTCCGGCCGCCACGTCCCAGTCATGGTCGCGCTGCAGCCGCCGCCGCACCGCGTGTCTTTGCGCGTCGGCCAGCAGGTAGGACAGCACATATTCCCCGATCTGCCGCCCCATCCGACCGACGGTCCGAGTGATGAGCGCAGGTGGCGTCGAAGCCGTGTCGGACAAGGCGCCCAGCATGCCGTTCGCACCCGCCCCGCTGATGTGGATCCAGTCGGCGGAACCGTAATCGGCGATCGCCTCACCGGGCGCGAACCCGATCACGGCGTAGGGCGCATCCGGTGCCGGTCCGCCGATCCGCACATCGAGAGTGGGCAGGGCGGGCGAAAGATGCGCGGCGATATCGTTCGCATCCTCGCCCAAGATGACGACGGAGCCGGGCGGCGCTATGTTCATTCTATCGGTCTCTCACCTGCGCGCGCATGGCTTTCTTGTCGATCTTGCCGACGGGTGTCAGCGGGATCGCGTCCACGACATGGATATGTTTCGGCACCTTGTAGGGGGCCATGTTGGCGCGGATCCAGTCGCGGATGCGGTCTTTCGCATCACGGTCTGAGCCCGCGCTGTCCGGGGCGCGCTGCACGAAGAGGTGCACGATATCGTTGCCGGGACGCGCTTCGTCCGGTGCGCCGACAACGGCGCTCTCGGCCACGTCCGGATGCGCCTTCAGCTTGTCCTCGACTTCCACGGAGAACACCTTGAACCCCCCGACGACCAGCATGTCCTTGGCGCGGTCGCACAGGAAGACGTACCCGTCCGCGTCCAGATATCCGACATCGCCGGTGAACATGTAGCGCCGCCCCTCGATCTCGCGCAGGGCTCGCGCGCTCTCGCCGGGCAGGCCGAGATAGCCGCGCATCACCTGCGGTCCGGCGGTGACGATCTCGCCCGGTTCGCCGGCCGGCATCTCGGTCGTGCCGGTTTCGACATCCATGATCTTCAGGTCGGTTCCGGGCATGGGCACGCCGATGCTGCCCAGCTTGTAGCGGCTGACGGGATGGGCGATGTGGCAAGGGCCGGTTTCGGTCATGCCGAATACGTCGGCGATCTTGTTCGCGCCGATCACCGCGGACAGTTTGTCATACGTCGTGCGGGTCAGCGGCGCGGCGCCGGATTTCGCCACTTTCAATCGCGACCAATCCACTTGCGCAAAGCCCGGATGGGCCAGCAGCATGTCGTAGAGCGCAGGCACGCCCGCCAGGATCGTCGGCGGATGAGCCCGCATCATGTCCACGAAATGATCCACGTCGCGCGGATCGGGCAACAGGAACAATTCCGCGCCGTGGATCACGGCGCTGCAGATCATCGACAGACCCGCAATATGGAAGAAGGGAAAGGCGGAGGCGTAGCGCTCCGCATAGGCTTCCAGATCCGGGTCGAGCGCGGCGACCATGCGCGGATTGTGCATCACGTTGCGATGGCTCAACTCCGCGCCTTTGGGCCGGCCGGTCGTCCCGCCCGTATACTGGATCATGAAGGTGTCGTGCGGGTCGACATCGACCTGGGCGAAGGTGTCCGGCGCCTCCGCCGTCAGATTCTGCCACGTATGGCCGTCCACGCCCGCCAGGTCCATCGGCGCAATGTCCGGCGCGCCTAGCGTGTCGCCCGCCCCGACGCTGATGAGGTGCTCCAGACCGTCCGGCACATGTGGCATGGCGGCCAAGGCAGGCGCGAAGTCCGACAGGGTGACCAGCAGCGAGATGCCCGCATCGTCGATCTGGTGGGCCAGCTCCGGCGGAGCCAGCAAAGGCGACACGCCAGATCCGATCGCGCCCAGCTTCGACAGGGCGGCGACAGCGACAGCGTATTGCGGAATGTTGGGCATGTGCAGCCCGACCACATCCCCGCGCCCCACGCCCAGTCCGGCCAGTACATTGGCGAAGCGGTTGGCCAGCCGGTCCAGCTTGCCATAGGTCGTCGCGGACTGCATGAAGCGCAGAGCCACGGCGTCCGGATTGTTGCGGGCATGGCGTTCGACATAGCCGCCGAAGGGCAGGTCCTGGAAGTCGGGCGGCACCGCGCCCAACGCCTCGTGAACTTTCAACCAAGCCCGCTCCGCCATCTCCACTCTCCCACGATCACCGGGCCGTTATCGGCCTCTCGGATATGAGGATTGCCAGTGCGGGCGGGGCGAGGGCAAGGACAATCGGTGCAGATGGGTATGGCTATCTGTAGGGTGATGCGTAGAGATAGAAAAGCGTTGTCTTCCATCAGTTCGTTTCGATAACGCTATGTGACAAAAGGCTTAAGAGAATTAGATTTCCAGATAATGGTCACAGAAATGGGACAAGCTCTGTTCCACAAGATCTATAACACTTTTCCGGCTGCTGACTTTGCTTGCAACACCAATTGGGCAATACTGTAACTCAACGTATTGAACCGTATCCTTATCGTTGTTTATTAGCCGGTTTTTTGACAATTCGCCATTTGAAACATCCTGCATAGCATCAAATAGTGTAGTGCTTGTCATGTTAGAGACATAAGGCCATTTCACGCTTATTCGCATTCCCTCATGCTGCCCATCTTCGGCTTCTTCATCCTTGCCAGCAATCTTACGAATAAAATGCTCTATCCGTTTGTGAGGAGTTTTGACATTTTTTGGGAGCTCGCATCTTTTAGAAATTCGTAATGTTCTTTGATCAATCTCTAAGCAAATCGATAAATAATTGTTGCCATCTCCAACATCAAACTCAGCTTTAAGGTCTCCGGTTTTCATTAGGTGCTCAACATCTTTGTCGAGTCTCGCCTCTCTAGTTTTCGTCGTTTTTGAAAGAACTTGTGTTACGCGCTGACCTAGGCAACTAGATAACTGAAAAGATAAATCAGCACATTCTTGATGCCAATCTGAAACAGCTTGTTCAAAAAACTCTTGAGGTGTTCCTGCTGCACGTGTTCGTAAATCTTCAACCAGCTCTTTCCAATGCTTTCCCATTTGCTTAAAGCCTTCTACGCCTGTAGCAGAGTCTTGAAGAAATCTGACAAATTCTGAGAGAATGTAACGCTGGCCCTCATCATCAAAGTTGTCGTCTTCTAGTAGATTCATAGCTTGATGACGTATAGCCGACCATGACCAATGGAAATGTTCAATATCTTTAAGCTTTCTGTCTGAAGTCTTTAGTCGAAGAGGCGGTCGATCTGGAGATATGCACATCTCATTTGATATTGTAACCAGTGCATTAAATCCATGCTCGCTAGCTTGCTTAAGATAGCGTTCAAGTTGCGGCAGATCGAGGTCGCTTGATTTTACCTTGACTTCTACAGCAGCTCGCCAAATTGCATCGCCCCTTTTATGCTGAATCATGCCATCAGGAATATCGGTGTTGGAGTATTTGCCACGAAATGACGGATGCAATTCAGCTTGTATGTCGTTTCCAGATTTTCTAACAGAGCGCCCGATAGACTTCATGAGTGCCTGCCTAAATGCAAAGACGCTAATGAACACAGCTAGGAAACTGGAGGTCGCCCTGTCTTCGTCTGATTTATTACTAGGAATCAGTCGGGGCTTCTGCCCAGTAAAAAGTTGGGACACTACATGCTCGCGAATGCTTAATATCAAACCATAACTGCATCAATTTTAAAATATGCGCAACTTTTATATATGTGCTATAGTCAAGTGTAGTTTTACGGCCACTTCACGATCGGAGGCATGCTGCTGAGAATGGTCGCGACATTGCCGCCGGTCTTCAGGCCGAAGGTCGTGCCGCGGTCCCAGAGCAGGTTGAATTCGACATAGCGCCCGCGCAGGATCAGCTGTTCCTCGCGTTCCGCCTCGGTCCAGGGCTCACTCATCCGGCCGCGCGCGATTGCCGAGTAGGTAGACAGGAAGGCGCGGCCGACATCCTGGGTGAAGGCGAAGTCGGCCTTCCAATCTCCGCTATTGTAGCGGTCGTAGAAGATGCCGCCAATGCCTCTGGGTTCGTCGCGGTGGTGCAGGTGGAAATATTCGTCGCACCAATCGCGGAAGCGGACATAGTCCACGCCGTGCGCCTCGCAGGGCGCGCGCATCCCGGCATGGAACGCCACCGCGTCCGGATTGTCCTGGGTGCGCTGCGCCTGCAAAGTGGGCGTCAGATCCGCCCCGCCGCCGAACCAGTCCTGTGTGGTGACGATGTAGCGCGTGTTCATGTGCACGGCCGGAACGCGCGGATTGCGCAGATGCGCGATCAGACTGATGCCTGCCGCCCAGAAACGCGGATCGTCCGCCGCGCCGGGGATGCTGGCGGCCATTTCGGGCGTGAATTCGCCTTTGACCATGCTGACATGCACGCCGCATTTCTCGAAGAAACGCCCGCGCAGCATGCCGCCAGTGCCGCCGCCGCCGTCTTCGACCTGTCGCTGCCAATCCGTGTACTCGAACGTGCCGGGCTCGCCCGGATAGAGATCGGCCGGGGCTTCGCGTTCCAGCGCCTCGAACTCGGCGCAGATCTGGTCGCGCAGGTCCCGGAACCAGGCCGAGGCCATATCCTGTCTGTCGGTCATCGCGACGCTTTCATGCTGGCCAGCCTTTCGCCCATCTTCCGGTGGACGATGTCCATGGCCTGGAGCGGTCGCACCATGACCTTGAAATCGGTGATCAGGCCGCTTTCGTCCCATTCGATCATGTCCACGCCGTTGACGGCGATGCCGTCCATTTCGGTGCGGAATTCCAGCACGGCGGTGTTGGCGTCCACCACCTCGCGCAGATATTCGAAACTGTCAGAGCCCAGCGTTTCGCTCGCCGCCCACAGATAGGCGAAGGTGAGCGCCTTGCCGCGCTGCGGGGTATGAACGACGGGCGAATGGAAGACGACGTCGTCGTGCAGCAGAGCGTTCAATGCGTCCGGCGTGGGCGCGTCAATATAGGCATGCCAGCGGGCAAGCGGGTCGGTCATGATCCGGTCCCTCTGTCGCGCGCCAGATACATGGCGCCGAGGATGATCGGCAGGGCGATCAACATGTCGAGAAAGGCATTGTACCAGATCCACTGCTCCGTCGTCAGAATGAAGGCGAGCGGCGTGTCGATCGCCATGATGAGCAAGGTCGCGCCCGCCAGAGCGAAAGACGCGCGCCGGGGGTCGATCGGGCCGAGCCCCTCCATGTACATCGCCATGCGCTTGCCCAGATAGCCGCCTTTCAGGACAAGGGCATCGAACAGGGCGGCCGCCGCGCCGATCAAGGCCATGACCGTGCCGCGCAGCTTGATCGCCAGGTCGTCCTGGAATCCCCAGGCCAGCCCCGCGCTGATCAACGCCATGGCCGCGCCGAAGGCGGCGAACCCGCCCAGCAGATCCCACCGCACGAACGGGTTGATCAGGAACAGCGCGAAAGTCGCGCCCGCGCCCGTCAGGGCCGCCGTGACCAGGCCGAACTCGCGCGCTACGAAAAAGAAGGCCAGCCCGAAGGCCAGATCGACATAGAGCGACGGCTGCAGCGCCTTCTGCCGTTCGGCGCGGGCGCGCTGTTCGGGACTTGGGTTCGGCGGATCGGCGGCTTCGGCGTTCCATATCTCCAGTGTCTCGTCGAACCGTCCGGGCTCGCGGAACGGCTTGTCCGTACTGCGCCAGACGATCTTTTGCCCACGGCGCGCAACGGTGCCGTACCGCAGAAGATCGACGGCGCCGTATTCGATCTCCAGATCGTGTTCCGGCACGCGGACGCAATTCGCTCCGCTGATCGCTATGTCTGTCGAGCCGAGGGTTTCCTCATGGACGGTCTGCCCGTCTCTGGTGAGCCGGAATGTCCGTTCGAACGGGAAAAGCCGGTCCTTGACCCGGAAGGTCCAGCGCACCGGGTCGTCCGGCAATTCGAACTTGTAAGTCTTGCTTAGCACGCGCGCCTCCTAGGGCAGGCCGCCTGTCTGCCGCAAGGCCTCGAACAGGGCGATGGCGACCGCGTTGGACAGGTTGAGGGACCGGCCCCGGATCGGGATGACGACGCGGGCGTCACAGGCCTCGTGGACTGCGTCCGGCACGCCGGAGGACTCGTTGCCGAAGACCAACCGGTCGGTCGGCGCGAAGGCGAAATCCTGAAGCGGCTGGGCGGCGCGCGTGGTGAACAAGACGGTCCGGCCGGACAGTGGCGCGAACGCGTCCCAATTGGCGTGGCGGATCAGGTCCACATCCGCCCCGTAATCCATCGCGGCCCGGCGGACATCCTTGGCGGCAAGCGGAAAGCCGGTCGGTTCGATCACGGACAGAGGCACGCCGAAACAGGCGCAGGACCGCAGGATGTTGCCGAAGTTGGCGGCGATGCCGGGGGTGTGGAGGGCGATCTGCATGGGGAAGCTCTAGATGGGCAACGAAAGAAAATCTTCCTCCTTCCAGAGGGAGAAGGCGGTCCGCAGGACCGGATGAGAAGGACGCGGCGGTCGCGGCATCATTCCGACGGCCTGCCGCCCTTTTCCCTCATCCGATCCTTCAAGGCACACCCAATCCCGGAGAGAAGGAATCCATGATCATCTCGCCCGGCAAGCTCGCCTTCTCGCAAACTCCGACGTGGACCGCGATCTCGAAGACGTCCGCGCGCCACCGGCTTCGCGGTCTAACCCAACCCCATGAACAGCGCCCGCTGCTTGACGTTCAGGCCTCGCGGCCGTCCGATGCGCAGGCTGTCCTTGCCGTCCCGGTCGCGCTTTGTGACGCGGAAGGCGGCCTGGCGGAAACTGCCGTAATCGCGGCTGTTGACGTTATCGACGGCAAACATGGAGATCTGCGCGTTCTCGCGGCCCAGTTCGACGTCCATGAACCCGTTGCGAAGGGCGGAGTAGTAGCGCGCATCCTCGTTCTCGCGTGTCATCAGCAGATTATGCTGCGCCGTCGCGTCGCCCAGATAGGCGGTCAGCGTCTTGGACGAGACGCTGCTGGTCACGAACTCCGCGCCCATCGGCGTCGCGTCGTCCTTCGTCAGATCCAGTGCCCAGAATTCATGCGCGTCGCCCGTCACCACCAAGAGGTCGTTCACCCCCGCCGCGTCCAGATCGGCGAACAGACGTTCGCGCGCGACCGGGTAGCCGTCCCAACTGTCCGGATAGAAGGGCAGGCCATATTTGGACAAGGTCAGGAAATCGTGGATGCCGGGCCAGTCCTTCTCGATGGCGTCCGTCGCTTCCTGCGTGACGTAAGGGGTGAAATCCGGCGTCATCACCCGGCCCAGGATCACCTGGTTGGCGAGCATGCGCCACGCCACACCGGACTGCTTGGACTTCGCGAACATGTCCACGATGAAATCGCGTTGTTCCGCCCCCAGCATGCGCCGGTCCGGATCGTTCAGATAATCGGCTCGGAAAGCGTCCACATCGCTCACGACCCGGTCCACATAGTCCTCGATGATCAAGGGCGCGGCGCGCGCCGTCAGCCGCGTCTCGATGGCGACCAGGCTCAACAGGTCGCCGAACTGGAAGGACCGGTAGAACGCCTCGCGCGCCCGGCCGGGCACGGGTTCGCGCACCGGCATCCATTCGTAATAGGCGCGCAAGGCCGCCTCTTTGCGGGCTTCCCACGGGCCTTCGCCGGGATCGTGGTTCTGCGCGCCGCCGCGCCAGCTGTCATTGGCGGTTTCGTGATCGTCCCACAGGGCGATCATCGGCATCAGGCGCGTGACGTCCTGCAGGTTCGGATCGCGGCGGTGTTGCGCGTGGCGGGTGCGGTAGTCGGCCAGCGTGACCGTTTCGTGCGGCGGTTCGTGATGGCGGTTCGGCGGCTTGTCGGGCGCATCGTAAGTGTCGGCCCCGTATTCGTAGTAATAGTCGCCCAGATGGATCAGCGCGTCGTAATCCGCCGCGCCGGATCGCTGCCGCCGGGCGATCAGGTCGTATACATTGTAGAAGCCGTGCTCGTAATTGGCGCAGGACACGACGGCCAAGCGCAGATCGTCCGGGCTGCCGTTCGGCAGCGTCCGCGTCCGGCCGACCGGCGAAACGTCCGCGCCGGTGCGGAACCGGTAATGGTAGGTCGTGCCGGGCTTCAATCCGGTCGCCTCCACCTTGAGGGTGAAATCGCGCGCCGCTCGCGCGACCGTTTCGCCGCGCACCGGGTTCGCAAAGGCCGGATCCGTATCGATCTCCCAGACGACGGGAACGCGCCCGCTCTCCTGCGGGGTGACGCGGGTCCAAAGGATGACCGACCCCGCCTGCGGGTCGCCCGACGCCACCCCGTGCTCGAACGTGCCGGTGGCGGCCGCCTCGCCGGAACGGGCCAGGTCGACGGACGGCGCGCAGGCCGCGGTCGCCCCGCCCAGGCCCAGCAGGGCCAGCGCATCGCGCCGGGTGGCGCGGATGCCGGATTTGTGCCTGTCGTCCATTGCCGTCAGCCCAGAGTCTGGCCGTCGTCGATGGTCGTGACCGTGCCGGTGACCTGACGCGACGCATCGGAACACAGGAACAGAACGGCCCCGTCCAGTGCGTCGGCGTCGATGACGCGGCGGCGCGGCCAGCGGGCCAGCAAGGCTTGCCCGTAGGGCGTGTCGAACATCCCGTCGTTTATCTCGGTCTGGATGTAGCCCGGCGCGATCATGTTGACGTTCACGCCCATGCGCGCCCAGTCCAGCGCCAGCACCCGGCCCATCTGCGACACGCCCGCCTTGGAGGCGGCGTAGAACGGCATGTTGGGCGACACGTCGTAGCTGGTGATGGAACTGATAATGAGGATGCGCCCGCGCTCTGAGTCTCTCGATCCGTTTTCCATCATCCGCTTGGCCCCTTCGCGCGCTGTCAGGAACGCGCCCTTCATGTTGACGTCGAAGGTGGCCTGGAAATCTTCCACCGGATTGTCGGTCGCCCGGCCCCGGTCGCGCGCCATGCCGGCATTGGCGACGACCGTGTCCACGGCGCCCAGTTCGCCCGCGATCCGGTCATAGGCTTCGAGCGTCTGCGCTTCGTCGCTCACGTCTAGCTCCACGGCGATCGCCGTGCCGCCATGATCCTTGATCTCGGCTTTCAGGGCCGCCAGCCGGTCCGTGCGCCGTGCCGCCAGCGCGACCTTCGCCCCGTGCGCGGCCAGCACCTTGGCCATGCGTTCGCCCAGCCCGGACGACGCGCCCGTGACGAGCGCCACCCGGTCCGAGAGATCGTAGGTGAAGGGGGAGTGGGGATCGCGCATGCGCGCGTCATATGAGACGCGACAGGTTTAGGGAAGAGGCTGGACCCGGTTCAGCCGCCCGGTCAGGCGCGAGGGACGCTTGACGAGAACGGGCCAGAGGGCGCGGCTGCCCTTGGGGTAGGCGCGGCGGGTGCGGATCATGGCTGGCGCACCCCTGAGGCCGTGCCAGAGGCCGCGCGCGGTCGGCCGGAACCGCCCGGACCGGACCGCGCTCCAGAGCAGGAGCGCCAGATTGGCGGCCAGAGTGACCGGCAACAGACCGATCATCAGACCCAGCGGCATGGATGAAAACCAGGTCCAGAGGCGGTTGCGCGTGCCGTGATAGACGGCGAAATCGGACGCCGTGCCGGTGATCCCGGAGCCGACATGGTGGACGACGGCGTCGTGGACTTGCACGGCCCGGCCGCCCAGCCGGCGCATCTTGAGCGCCAGATCGACATCCTCGTGATAGCAGAAGAAGCGTTCGTCGAACCCGCCGACGGCCTCGAACGCCTCGCGACGGTAGGCCGCAGCGGCGGCGCAGGGCCCGAAGACGGGAAAGTCTTCCGTAACGGTGCGCACAGCCTGGCCGTAGCCAGCCCGGTAGGCGACGCCGTAGATGGAATATTCGTCGCCCGTGCCGTCGAAGGTCGGCGCGGCTCCGGGGGGTCTGTCCGCTGTGATCTGCATCGAGCCGAGCATGGTGACGAAAGGATGCCGGGTCGTGGCGCGGTGCAGGGCGCGCAGCCAGTCGGGACGTGCGAACGCGTCGGGGTTCAGAGCCACGATCCAGTTGCCGCGTGCCCGCCGGGCCGCGAGATTGTTGCCCGCCGCAAAACCCAGATTTGCGCCCGCTTCGATGACCGTGAACCGTGCGTCCAGCTCCGGCAGGGTGGCCAGCGATCCGTCCGTGCTGCCATTGTCCACGATGAAGGCTTCGAAACGGGTGAAATCCTGCGCGGCCAGCGCGGCGACGGCCCGGCGCAGATAGTCGCCGCCGTTGTAATTGACGATGATGACGGAAAAGAACGGAATGTCGGATGCGGTGTCGATGGGGCGCTCCTAATCGCGCCGGTCGCGCGGCACAATCCCGCCCGTTCGACATGAGTCGGTGACATATAAAGGAATTGTTATGTCTCGGGCGCTAGTCTATCAGGTCCGCACCTCCATCGATCGAAAGCTTTTCCGCCATGAGCGCACACGACTATGTCGTCAAAGACATTTCCCTCTCCGACTATGGTCGCAAGGAGCTCGACATCGCCGAGACCGAAATGCCGGGCCTGATGGCCCTGCGCGAGGAATTCGGCGAGAGCCAGCCTTTGGCTGGTGCGCGCATCGTCGGCTCGCTGCACATGACGATCCAGACCGCCGTGCTGATCGAGACACTGACGGCGCTGGGCGCGGATGTGCGTTGGGCGTCGTGCAACATCTTCTCGACGCAGGACCATGCGGCCGCCGCCATCGCGGCATCGGGCGTTCCGGTCTTCGCCATCAAGGGGCAGACATTGGAAGAGCATTGGGACTATCTGGACAAGAGTTTCCTGTTCCCTGAGGGCGCGAACATCATTCTCGACGATGGCGGCGATGCGACATTGTATGTCCTGCTCGGCGCGCGGGTCGAAAACGGCGAACCGGAACTGATCGAAGGCGAGCCGGACTCCGAAGAGGAAGCCGCCATCTTCGCGCAGATCAAGAAGCGTATGAAAGCCTCGCCGGGCTGGTTCACCAAGACGCGCGACGACATTGTCGGCGTGTCCGAAGAAACCACGACGGGCGTTCATCGGCTCTATGAATTGCAGCGCGAAGGCCGTCTGCCGTTCCCCGCGATCAATGTGAATGACAGCGTCACCAAGTCGAAGTTCGACAACAAATATGGCTGCAAGGAAAGCCTCGTGGACGGCATCCGCCGCGCGACCGACACGATGATGGCGGGCAAGACCGCTGTCGTGCTCGGCTACGGCGATGTTGGCAAGGGTTCAGCGGCCTCGCTTCGGGGTGCAGGCGCGCGCGTGAAAGTCACCGAAGTCGACCCGATCTGCGCGCTGCAAGCCGCGATGGACGGGTTCGAGGTCACGACGCTGGAAGACACGGTCAAGGACGCTGACATCTTCGTCACCACGACCGGCAACAAGGACGTTATCCGTATCGAGCACATGCGCGAGATGAAGGACATGGCGATCGTGGGAAACATCGGCCACTTCGACAACGAAATTCAGGTCGCCGCGCTGCAGAACCACCAATGGACCAACATCAAGGACCAGGTGGACATGATCACCTTCCCGGGCGGCAACCGCATGATCCTGTTGAGCCAAGGCCGCCTGCTGAACCTCGGCAATGCGACCGGCCACCCGTCCTTCGTGATGAGCGCGTCCTTCACCAATCAGGTGCTGGCGCAGATCGAACTATGGGAAGATTCAAAGCGCGACACGCCGAAATACAAGAACGAAGTCTACATGCTGCCCAAGCATCTGGACGAGAAAGTCGCCCGTCTGCATCTGGAAAAGATCGGCGTGAAGCTGACCGAAATGTCCAAGGAACAGGCCGACTATATCGGCGTCCCGCAACAGGGCCCGTTCAAGCCGGAGCATTACCGCTACTAAAAATGCCGACCCCGGCATTCATTGCCGGGGTCGATCCAAACCATCCAGGCCCTGATAAAAACAAAAAGCGCAGAGCCTTAAAATCCTGGAGCCCATCATGAGCCGCCAATCCTACGAATTCACCTCCGAGTCCGTTTCCGAAGGCCATCCCGACAAGGTCAGCGACCGCATCTCGGACGAGATCGTCGACCTCTATTTCCGCGAAGCCCTCAAAGTCGGCATGGACCCGTGGCAGGTCCGCGTCGCGGCCGAGACCCTGACCACGACCAACACGGTCGTCATCGCCGGCGAAACGCGCGGTCCCGACACGATCACGCCCGACCGTATCGAAGCGCTGGCACGCGAAGCCATCAAGGATATCGGCTACGAACAGGACGGTTTCCACCACGAGACCTGCGATGTGCAGGTGCTGCTGCATCCGCAATCCGTCGACATCGCCCAAGGCGTGGATACGGGCACGGGCCTGCACGCCGAAGACGGGGCGGGCGACCAGGGCATCATGTTCGGCTATGCCAGCCTCGACGTGCCGGGCGCGCTCATGCCGGCGCCGGTCCATTACAGCCACAAGATTCTTGAACGGCTGGCCAAGGCGCGTAAGGAAGAAGGCCAGGACTGGCTCGGCCCGGACAGCAAGTCCCAGGTCACGGTGCAGTATCACAATGGCCGCCCCGTCGGCGCCAATGCCATTGTTCTCTCCACCCAGCATCTGGACGGAAACCTGACCTCGGCCGACATCCGCGAGCGTGTCCAACCCTATATCGAAGACGTGCTGCCCGTCGGCTGGATTTCCGACCAGACGGTCTGGCACATCAATCCGACCGGCAAGTTCGTGATCGGCGGGCCGGACGGAGACGCCGGCCTGACGGGCCGCAAGATCATCGTGGACACTTACGGCGGCATGGCGCCGCATGGGGGCGGTGCGTTCTCCGGCAAGGATCCGACGAAGGTGGACCGCTCGGCCGCCTATGCCACGCGCTATCTGGCCAAGAACCTGGTCGCGGCCGGAGTCGCGCCCTGGGTCGAGATCCAGGTCAGCTATGCCATCGGCGTGGCCGCGCCGACCTCGATCTACGTCAATGTGGACGACAACAACCCCGTCACGGGCGACCGGATCGAAACCATCATCCGCCAGGTCATGGACCTGACGCCGCGCGGCATCCGCACCCATCTGGACCTCAACAAGCCGATCTACGCGCCGACCGCCGCCTACGGCCATTTCGGCCGCGAGCCCGGACCGGACGGCGCGTTTTCGTGGGAGAAGACCGATCTGGTGGACGAGATCAAGGCGCGCCTCTAGGCGCGTCTTCGCGGTCCGTTAACCGCGTCTTCCAACGCGGTCTTAGCGTTGTGCGGTTACCCCGTGGGACATTCGATCCTGTTGGAGACCCGATCATGAAACGCCCCGACGCGACCGACCCGGCATCTTTCCGCTACCGCCTGCGCAAGCGGCGGTTCCGGCATGTAGAGCGCATCATCCGCAGCGTCGCCGCGGCGCAAGCCAAGGTGACGATCCTGGATGTCGGTGGGCGCCGGGATTATTGGGACTATCTGCCGGACGATCTGCGACCGATCGTGTCGATCACGCTCGTCAATTTCGAGGACGAACTGACGAATTTCGCGCAGAAGACGGACGGGCTGGACCTGACCACGGTCGTCGGCGACGGGTGCGACATGCCGCAATTCGCAGACGACAGCTTCGATATCGTCCATTCCAACAGCGTGATCGAACATGTCGGCAGCCTCGCCAATATGGGCCGGTTCGCCGCCGAGACGCGCCGTATCGGCAAGCGCTATTATGTCCAGGCGCCCTATCTGTGGTTCCCGATCGAGCCGCATTACGGCGTACCGATCCTGGCCTGGCTGCCGCCGCCGACACGCGCGGCGATCACGCACAAGCACAAGGTCGGCTATTCCGACACGCCCATCCCCGATTACGGCGAGGCCTTGTTCGAAGCGGACTTCATCAACCTGCCGGACAAGACCCTGTTCCGGAAGCTGTTCCCGGACGCCGAACAGAAGCGCGAACGCTTCATCGGGCTGACGAAATCGCTCATCGCGGTGGGGTGAGACCGCAAAAGATGTCGCGCCCCGCGCGCCCATGCTGTAGCGGCCTGCCCCATGTCCAAACCCCACCTCACCTGCGTCGGCGCCGTGGCGGGCGCGCACGGCGTCCACGGCAACATCAAGGTCAAGGCCTTCACCGCCGATCCGGCCGCGTTCGCGGCTTACGGGCCGTTGCTGGACGAACGCGGCGAGCGTCTTTTCACGCCCAAGACCGCCCGGCCGGTCGGCAAGTTCTTCTCGCTGTCCGTGACCGAAAAGTTCACCCGCGAACAGGTCGAAGCGATGAAATCGACCAAGCTCTACGTGCCGCGCGACGCGCTCCCGGAGCCGGAGGACGAGGAATACTACTATGCCGATCTGGTCGGTCTGACGGTCGAGGACCAGAACGGCGCGGTCGTGGGAGAGGTTCAGGCCGTGCATGAATTCGGCGCCGGCGACACGCTGGAGATCAAGCCGCCATCGGGTCCGAGCTTCTATCACCCCTTCACGAAAGCCCATGCGCCGAGCGTCGATCTGGCCGCTGGACGCCTCGTCATTGTGCGCGAAGAGGCCGAGGAGGCCCGCGGCGATGGGGCGCCTCCGGAGTAGAGGCCTGCGCTGCGCGCAGGCATTTTGCAATGTCCCGTTTGCGGCTCTGCGGGGCGCCCCGATTTTGTCCATGAGCGAGAATTAACGCGTCTCCGTGCTTTCGCCCTGACAAGCGCGCCTTCGATGCGCTAGGCTGGCCGGGATGAGCGTCAATCCCGATATCGTCACCACCCCGCCCAAACTGATGCGCGCCATCCGCGCGGCGATGGAAGGCACGGAGTCGGTCCAGGAACGGCTTGACGATTTCGTCACCGCCATCACGTCGTCCATGCGGGTCAACGTGGCGTCGATCTACCTGCTGCGCCAGAAGGGCGATGTGGGCGGGGAGCTGGAACTGTCGGCCACCAAGGGTTTGAAACGCTCGTCGGTGCACCGCACGCGGCTCAAGCCCGGCGAAGGGCTGGTCGGCCATGTCGCGCTGACGGCGCGGCCCATCAATTTGGCCGACGCGCCGTCCCACCCGCTCTTTTCATACCGGCCGGAAACGGGCGAAGATCCCTACAAGTCCTTCCTCGCCGTGCCGATCCTGCGCGGCGGACGCACGCTCGGCGTGCTGGTCGTCCAAAGCAAGGAGGCGCGCACATTCTCCGAAGACGAGGTCGAGGACCTGCTGACGGTCGCCATGGTGCTGGCCGAAATCATCGTCGACGACGAACGGATCGGCGGCAAGAAGGCGGCCCTGAAGGGCATCCAGCTGACCCAGACCAAACCGGAGACGATCTCCGGCAAGGCGTTCGCGCCAGGTCTGGCGCGCGGGCATGCCGTGCTGCACCGCCCGCCCGTCGCGCCGGCCAACCTGCTGGCGTCCAACATCGCGCAGGAAGAGCTGCGGCTCGAAGACGCGATCACCCGCCTGCGCGCCCATGTCGACGTCATGGTGTCGGGCGAAACCGCGACCCTGACGCGGGCGTCCAAGGAGATCTACGAAGTCTACCGCACCTTTGCCTATGACCGCAAATGGGTCGGCCGCTTGCGTGAGGCCGTCCACTCCGGCCTGACCGCCGAAGCCGCCGTGGAACGCACCCGCAACGAGCAGCGCGCCCGCCTGATGAAGGTGCGCGACCCCTATATGCGCGCTCGGCTGGGCGATCTGGAAGACCTGGCCAACCGCATGCTGCGCCTGTTGTCGGGCGAAACGGCCGCCCCGCAGATCCCCGACGATGCGGTGCTGTTCGCGCGCGATCTCGGCCCGGCCGAACTGCTCGACTACGATCACGACAAGCTCGCCGCGCTGGTGCTGGAGGAAGGCACCATGTCGTCGCACACCTCGATCATCGCGCGCGCGTTGAGCTTGCCATTGGTGGGCCGCGCGGCCGGCGTGCTCGACCGGGTGGAGACGGGCGACGACGTGCTGGTCGATGCCGAAGAGGGGTATGTTCACTTGCGCCCGCTCGACACGCAGCTGGGCGGCTTCCAGATGCGGCTGAACATTCGCGGCGAGATGAGCCGCGCCTACGACCAGCTTCGCTTCCGCCGCGCGGTCACGCAATGCGGGACGGAAGTCGATCTGATGCTCAATGCCGGCCTGCTGGTCGATCTGCCGCAACTCGATCAGGCGGGGGCGGACGGGATCGGGCTGTTCCGCACCGAATTCCAGTTCATGGTGTCCGATTTCATGCCGAGACTGAGTCAGCAGACGGACCTCTACCGCAAGGCGATCATCGCGGCGGGCGACCGGCCCGTCACCTTCCGCACGCTCGATCTCGGCGGCGACAAGATCCTGCCCTATATGGACCCCGTGCCCGAAGAGAACCCGGCGATCGGATGGCGCGCCATCCGCATCGGCCTGGATCGTCCGGGCCTGATGCGGTACCAACTGCGCGCGCTGGTCGCGGCCGGGGCCGGACGGCACTTGCGCGTCATGTTCCCCATGGTCACGACCGTGCAGGAAATGATCGATGCGCGCGCCCTGTTCGACCGCGAGATCGAACGCGCCAAGCGGCTGGGCCAGGAGCTGCCGGCCAAGGTCGAAGTCGGCGTGATGCTGGAAACGCCGGCGCTGGCCTGGCAGGTCAACCAGGTCTGCGACGTGGCGGATTTCGTCTCCGTCGGGGCGAACGATCTGATGCAGTTCTTCTTCGCCGCCGACCGCGACAATGCGCGCGTGGCCGACCGCTACGACCCGCTCTCGCCCGCCGCCCTGTCGATCCTGTCCTTCATCGCGGACGGCTGCCGGATCAATGATACACCGGTCTCCGTCTGCGGGGAGATCGCCGGACGTCCGCTGGAGGCGGCCTGCCTCGTCGCACTGGGCTTCGATACGCTGTCCATGCCGGTGACCGGGATCGGCCCGGTAAAAAGCGCGATCATGGCGCTGGATGCGAGGGCGCTGCGCGACCTCATCCTGCCCAACATCAAGGTCACGACGCGCCTGTCGTCCTTGCGCGACACGGTGCGGGCGTTCTGTCTCGACACTGGCGTGCCCGTCTAGAACGAAACTCCTCCGAGTTCCCGCGCGTAAGGATTCCCATGACGTCTCAAACGATCCGGCCCCTGAAGTTCGCCTCCGTCCCAGGTCTTGCCTTGGCGCTGGCCATGGGCCTGGCCTCCTGCGGGGCAGAAGTCGAAGAGAGGCCGGACGCGGTGGAGCTCGCGACCCGGCCCGAAGCGCCTGTGATCGTTTCGACCGGTGATGCGCAGCCAGCGGCATCCGATGCGGCGGCGGCGATGGATGCCGACGGCCGCGTCGTCCTGACCGTGGACCGCCTTGTCTCCGAAGACGCGGCCTGCCTGCTGATGATCGACGTGGCCAACGGCACGGACGCGGCTGTCACCGCCGGGCTGTTCGCCTTCGACGTGACCGGCAACGGCGAAAGTTCAGGCGCGAACATGTTTCCGCAGACGGCCGGGCCCGGCACGGTCGCCACGGCGCAGATCATCCTGCCCGGCGCGGATTGCGCCAACGCACTGGCCATCGAAGGCGGGCAGATCAATTGTCGCGTCGTGGACACGGGCGAGAGCTGCGTTGACATCACCGAACTGCGCGACGGAGCGATCGATTTCACAGCCGCCGACTGATCCCGCGACGCAAGGCGCGGCGACGGCGCGACTGCTGCCGCGCATCGCGGACGTAGCGGCGGCCGATTGGGACGCGCTGATCCCGCCAGGTGCGCATCCTTTCCTGACCCACCGTTTCCTGCACGCGCTGGAAGCGTCCGGCTGCGCCGCGGCGGAGACCGGCTGGGCCCCGCGTCATGTCTGGGTGGAGGACGAAAACGGCGTGCCGCTCGCCGCCGCGCCGCTCTACGCCAAGATGCATAGCCAGGGCGAATATGTGTTCGACCATGGCTGGGCGGACGCGCTGGAACGGTCCGGACTGCCTTATTATCCCAAGCTGCAATGTTCTGTCCCGTTCACGCCCGCGACGGGTCCGCGCCTGCTGAGCCACAGCCTGGACGGAAGAATGGCCGCACTGGCGACGATGGTGCAGGCGGTCGATCAGCTCGACTGTTCCAGTGTGCATCTGACTTTCCTGACGGAGGCCGACCGCGCGGCCTGCGACGACGCCGGATTGCTCCACCGCACCGATCGGCAGTTCCATTTCGTCAATCGCGGCTACGCCGATTTCGACGCCTTCCTCGGCAGTCTGGCCTCGCGCAAACGCAAGAACATCCGCAAGGAACGCGCCCGCGCCCAGGACGGCGTGACGATCCGGCGCCTGACGGGCGACGACCTGGAACCCCACCATTGGGATGCCTTCTACCGGTGCTATCTCGACACGGGGTCGCGCAAATGGGGACGGCCCTATCTGAACCGGGAGTTCTTCGCGCGCCTCCACGAGACCATGGCCGACGATGTGCTACTCGTCATGGCGTTCATGGACGACCAACCCGTCGCCGCCGCGCTCAATTTCATCGGCTCCGACGCGCTCTACGGCCGCTATTGGGGCGCGCTGGTCCACAAGCCCTTCCTGCATTTCGAGCTGAGCTACTACCAGGCGATCGACGCGGCGCTGGAGCGCGGCCTGCCGCGCGTCGAAGCGGGCGCGCAAGGCAAACACAAGCTCGCCCGCGGTTACAAGCCGGTCGCGACCCACAGCGCCCACTACATCGCCCATCCGGGCCTGCACGAGGCCATCGGCAACTATCTGGAGCGCGAACGCGCAGCGGTGGACTGGGACGTGAAAGCGTTGGAGCGACACGTGCCGTTCCGGAAAGGCGGCCACGCTTCGCGTGACTGATAGAGTGTGCCCCTTCTAGCTTGCGAGGGAGGCGGACTACGCCATAAACGTGATAGAGGGGGAACGGATTGAAAAAGGCGCGCTTAGCACGTCCTTCGTGAATCAGGCACGCTCCGCCGTTCGACCGGCCATCGAGGTCCGGCGGGGCGCAAGCGTGGAAGAGGTCGGGGACCATGCCCGCAGGTCCACAGGACACGTTAGGCGACATGTGGCGCCTGTATTGAGGGCGGCCTTTCGGCTTGGCCCCATGAGGTGCGCGACCTGCGGCGATGCCGGGCAAGGACGAATGATCGGCCTGCCGTTCGGCATGGTCACCCTGCAACCTCTTGTCCCCGCCGCTCGCGCGTCCTACGCGGGTCCTCATGTCCCTATCCGGCACCTATGACCCCGAAAACGTCTTCGCGAAGATCCTGCGCGGGGAGATGCCCGCCGCCATGATCGTGGAGGAAGATCACGCCGTCGCCCTCATGGATGCGTTCCCGCAGACGCGCGGCCATTGCCTGGTCGTGCCCAAGGCCGCCTCGCGCAACCTGTTGGAGGTCACGCCCAAGGATCTGGGGCGCATGTTCGGCTTGGTCCAACGCATCGCCAAAGCGGTCGATGCGGCGCTGGATCCGGACGGGATCATCGTGTCTCAATTCAACGGCGCCCCGGCGGGGCAGACCGTTTTCCACACCCACGTCCACATCATTCCGCGCTACGAGGCCTCCGACATGGCGGAACATGCGCGGGGGAAGACGGCCGACCGGGACGACCTGAACCGCCTTGCCGAGATGATCCGCGCCGCACTTGCCTGACTAGCGGCGGCCTTTGCCGGATCGGTCCTAGCCTGCCGCCGAAACGGCGTTGAGCACCATCAGGCGGCGACCATTATTCATGACCTCGAAGTCGATCAGTTCGCCGTCCGCCGTGCGGCCTTCGATCTCGTAGACCGTGTGGCCGTTGGGGCGGATGGAGCGTTCGACATATTGCGGCGTGGCGTCGGGATGGCTGAGGCGGAATTCCACCAGGACGGGCGTCTGGACCTGCGATAGCGGCGTCTCCCATTCGATTTCCTCCAGCGTACCGTCGGGCAGCACGTCGAGTTCCAGATGCAGCCCGTCCGCGTCCCGCGCGCCGAGTTCGAAGACCTTCACACCGTCTTCCATTTCGTAGCCGAACTCGGTGAAGGCGGCAGTCGGTGCGACGCTGCGCACGGTGCGCCAGACGGCGGGGGGGACATCGTCGCGGTCGATCCCGATATTGTCGGGCGTTTGGGCGATGACGGCCGTGGGCAGGGCGGTAGCGGCAAGAAGCAGGGAAGCCATGAAGGTGCGGGTCATGGGACGGTCTCCGGTAAGGCGCGATGACGGTTTGCACCGGGCGGTGCGTTCGCGCTGGCCGATAGTCGAGCTCCATGACAGGCGGACGGCAATCCCTTGAATCTTCGGCGACGCCTGCGTGAAAGCACTGACACAGTTCTTAACGAGGCATTCAAGCTCAAGGGTTTCGCGGACACCACGCAAGGTATTGGGTTGGAAAACCCTGGACAAAGGACGCAGCGCCGAGCGCTGCGTTCCGTCGAAAGCGGGCATGTCTCCTGCGTCTAGAAGGAGATGCCGGCGCCGGCGCTCACTCCGGCATAGCCGTTCGTGTCGAGCGTGCCGCCGATCTTGACGACTCCGCTTTCCGACGCGCTGGAAAAGCCGACGGCAAACGCCGTCTCGCCGCGATAATGGCCGATCGAGCCGCCGAACATGTTCCGGCCCCGCGTGATCGTCTGCGGGATGCCCGAGACGGCCAGCGCCGCCGCCGTGCCGGCGAAAGCTTCTTCGCGTACTTCCTCCAGGCTGACGGCCAGCGACTCCATGCCGAAGCCCAGTTCTTCCAGACGCTGGTCGGTGTAGGCGCGGGACTGGGCCAGCGTCGTGGACATGCCGTCCTGCAACTGGCCGAGATTGACGGCGTCGCTGCGCGCCGTGCCGTCCGCGACATTGCCGATGGTCGTGCCGCCAGCCCCGCCCAGCGTCACGCGGCCTTGCGCAGCGCTGTCATATTGGATCGACAGAGCGGTGGCCTCTTCGACCAGGCCTTGGACCTGGCGCAGGTTGGTCGCGTCGCTGGCCTGTGTTCCGGCCGCGACGTTGGTGATCTGGCGTTCCGCGCCGACCGAGCCGACGGACACGGAGCCGGCCGTGTCGAACGTGCCTGCGGTGCCGGGTGCGGCGACGCCGGTCTGGGGGCCGCGATCCGCGACGGAACCGTTGCCGAGCGCCACGCTGTTGGCCGCCGTGGCCGACGAACCCGTGCCGAGCGCGACCGCGCCGTCCGCACCCGCCGAGGTCGTGGCGTTATTGCCCAGCGCGACGGAATCGAGCCCGCCAGCCGTGGCGGTTTCGCCGTTCTGGCCCAGACCGGTGATCCGGTTGCCGCCGATCGAGATGCCGCCCTGGTCGTCGAGCCGCAGCGTGTCGGCGGTGAGGTTGCAGTCGTCTTCCGGCCCAACGACCGTGCCGTCGGTCGCCAAGGCTTGCAAGGTGACCGGCTCGCCAGCGGCGGCTGCAGCCAACAGAGCGCCTGCATCGATGTTGAGCGGGGCGAGAGCGGGTCCGGCCCCTGGCAGTCCGCCCAGAGCCGCGATCAGGGCGTTGACCCTGTCTTCAGTCGGCGTCACCACTCCGTTCACGACGGGCCCAAGTATTTCTGTGACAACCGAGGGTGGCAGGCTTACGCCCGTGCAGGCGCCGACCAGGGAATCCTGGGCATGTGCGGCCGACGGCATCATGAGCGCGGTGACCAGGCTGAAAGCGGATATGGAAAAGGCCGTCTTGCGGACGATCTTACGCGGTAGTTCGGACATCTCATGTCTCCAGATGAGTATGCCCCCCGGCGGCGCCCCCTGATGAGACACTGTGCTCCTGTCAATTTCGGCAAGGTTTTATAATGAACAAACCTTTAAGATCACTCGGAGAAACGTCTCAAGGTTGCATCCATATTCGTCCTAAAAGTGGTGGCGGGCGCGCTATATCGAAGGCATCGAGGACGGGAAAATTTCCTTACAGGAACAAGGCGGTCGCAGGGTTTTCGGTTTCTTCCCAGACCGGGAAACCGATGGCTGCCAGACTGTCTTCCAGCTCCGTTTTGTCACCCTTGGGCAACTGGAAACCGCACAGCACATGGCCTTCGGCCGCGCCGTGGTTGCGGTAGTGGAACAGGCTGATGTTCCAGCGCGCATCCAGCGCGCTGAGGAACTGGCCAAGCGCGCCAGGGCGTTCCGGGAACTCGACGCGGTAGACGGCTTCTGGCAGATCGCTCTGGGGGCGGCCACCGACCAGATGGCGAAGGTGACGCTTGGCCAGGCGGTCGCCGGACAGGTCGCGGGCCGTGACTCCGGCCTCGCCCAGCGCACCCATGACCTGCTCGCGTTCCGAGCCGCTCTTGATCTTCAGCCCGACGAGCAGATGGGCTTCATCCGCGTCATGGTAGCGGTAGGAAAACTCCGTGACCGCCCGGTGGCCGAGCGCCTCGACGAAGGCACGGAAAGCTCCGCGTTGTTCCGGGATGACGGCGGAGAACAGCATTTCCTCGCCCGCGCCCAGTTCGGCGCGTTCGACCATGTGGCCGATCCGGTCGAAATTGACGTTCGCGCCCGACACGGTCACGACGCAATCGCCGTCCGGCGCGCGGCCGTCCATGACGTCGCGGCGCAGCGCCGCCAGCGCAAGCGCGCCTGCCGGTTCGACCACCGTGCGGGTGGCTTCGAAGATGTCGCGTACGGCGGCGCAGATCTCGTCGTTCGTGACGGTCACGCAATCGTCCACCACATCGCGGCAGAAATCGAAGGTCAGCGACCCGAACCGCCGGACCGCGACCCCGTCGGCAAACCCGTCCACATGGTCCAGCGCGACCGGTTGCCCGGCGGCGAAGGCCGTCTTCAACGTGGCCGCGCCGACGGGTTCGGCAGCGATGATGCGCGTCTTCGGTGAGACCACCTTGGCATAGGCGCCGATGCCGGACACCAGCCCGCCGCCGCCCGTGCAGACATAGACGGCGCCGACCGGCCGGGCCGCCTGTTCGAAGATCTCCTTGGCGACCGTGCCTTGCCCGGCGATCACGTCCAGTTCGTCGAACGGATGGATGAAGACCGCGCCGGCCTTCCCGGAATGGGCCAAGGCGGCCTCGCACGCTTCGTCGTAGGTGTCGCCGACCAGCTTTATGCGTCCGCCCAGCGCCTCGACGGCGGCGATCTTGATGGGCGGGGTCGTGACCGGCATGAAGATCAACGCTTTGATCCCGTAATGGCTCGCGCTCATGGCGACGCCCTGGGCGTGATTGCCCGCGCTGGCCGCGCAGACGCCCCGGTCGCGGGCGATATCGCCCAGACCTGCCATGCGGTTGGCCGCGCCGCGGATCTTGAACGAGAACACGTCCTGCATGTCCTCGCGTTTCAGCAGGACGCGGCGGCCCAGCTCCCGGCTCAGGCGCGGGGCATGTTGCAACGGGGTGCGCCGGGCCAGAGCGTAAACCTTGGCGGCGTCGATGCGGGCGCGCAGATCGTGGATTTCATGCCGCATGACGCACTCGCTCCGCGACGCGCGCGCCGACATCGGACGTGGACAGGGATCCCCCCAGATCGCCCGTGACGTCGCCCGCATCGAGCGTCGCCTCGACGGCCTGCTCCACGGCGTCCGCTTCGTCATCCAGCCCGAAGGATAGCCGTAGCATCCATGCCGCCGACAGGATCATGGCGAGCGGATTGGCGCGGTCCAGCCCCGCAATGTCCGGGGCGGAGCCGTGGATCGGCTCGAACAGGCCGACCGCGTAGCCGTCGCCTCTCATGTCGCTGAGCGAGGCCGACGGGATGACGCCCATCGATCCGCACAGGACCGAGGCTTCGTCCGTCAGGATGTCGCCGAACATGTTCCCGGTCAGCACCAAGTCGAAATCGGTCGGGCGCGTCAGCATGTGCATGGTCATGGCGTCGACCAGCAGATGCTCCAGCTCCACATCCGGATAGTCGGCGGCGACGCGGTCCACCACTTCACGCCACAGGCGGGACGTGGCCAACACGTTGGACTTGTCCACGCTGGTGATCTTGCGGCGGCGGGTCATGGCCAGGTCGAAGGCCTTGACCGCGATGCGTTCGACTTCCGCCACCGTGTAGCGGCATTCGTCATAGGCCGTGTCGCGCCCCGACGCATCCAGAAAGCGGCCCTTGTCGCCGAAATAGATGCCGCCCGTCAGTTCGCGCATGACGATGAAGTCCGTGCCGTCCAACCGGTCGCGCTTGAGCGGGGCGCGGTCCAGCAACGCCGCATAAGGCTTGCAGGGCCGGATGTTGGCATAGAGGTTCAGTCGCTTGCGCAGGGGCAGCAGCGCGCCGATTTCGGGCCGGGCTTCGTTGCGCAGATGATCCCATTTCGGCCCCCCCACCGCGCCGAGTAGGATCGCGCCGGTGCGCTGGCAGGATGCGAAGGTGGCATCCGGCAGCGGCGCTTCGCCCGCATCGATGGCGGCTCCGCCGATCAGCTGGTGGTCGGGCGAAAGGCCATGGCCGAACCGGTCGCCCACGGCCTCCAGCACGACGAGCGCCGCAGCGCCGACTTCAGGCCCGATCCCGTCGCCGGGAAGGTAGGTGAATTCGATGTCAGCCATAATGTCTCGTCTCATCCCGGGTTCGACGACCCTGCCCCGGACTCCGGTCCACGGACCCAAGATCCGCAAGGGTCATCGGATCCGGGATGAGGAATCCTCTTTTCTGGTTTCGAACGCGGCGATCGCGTCGCTTTGCTGTTCCAGATATCCGAGCTCGTCCACGCCTTGCATCAGGCAGTGACGCGAGAAGTCGTCCACCTCGAAATCGTAGGTGCCGCCATTGCCGGGCAGGCGGATCTGCCGGGCGCCCAGATCGACCGTCACTTCGGCGCCCGGATGGTCGAGCAGCCAGCGATGGGCGCGGGGATCGATCACGATGGGCAGCAGGCCGTTCTTGACCGCATTGCTGCGGAAGATGTCCGCGATTTCGGAGCTGATGACGACGCGGAAGCCGTAATCGCTCAGCGCCCAGGGCGCATGTTCGCGCGAACTCCCGCAGCCGAAATTGTGCCCGCCGACGAGGATCCGGCTGGCCTGTGCGTCCGGCGTGTTCAGCAGGTGGTCCGTCGGGCTGCCGTCGGCGGCCCAGCGCCAGTCGTTGAAGGCATGCACGCCGAGTCCGTCGCGCGTGGTGACGGACAGGAAACGCGCCGGAATGATCTGGTCCGTGTCGATGTTCTCGGTCGGCAGGACGACGGTGCGGGAGGTGAGTGTGGTGAGGGGTTCAATCACGCGATGTCTCCTGCCGCCGGGCGAGAGTGCGCGCGGTTCGAGCGCGGTGCATCCGTGTGCGCCGCTCGTCCCTCGCACTGTCTTCCTCCACCCGGATCATGAAATGAAGGAAAGCAAAGATTGCAAGGCTGGGGGCCATGATCAACATCGCGAGGACGAGGGCGCTCATTCTTCCAACCCCGCCACGCTCGTCACATATCCCGCCACCGCACTCGCCGCCGCCGTTTCCGGGCTGGCCAGCACGGTCCGCGCGCCCGGTCCCTGCCGTCCGGCGAAGTTGCGGTTGCTCGTGCTCACGACCAGCTCGCCGGGTTCCGCCTTGTCGCCATTCATGGCGATGCACATGGAGCATCCCGGCTCTCGCCATTCCGCGCCCGCTAGCCGGACGATCCGGTCCAGCCCTTCGGCTTCGGCAGAGGCTTTCACACTTTCGGACCCCGGCACGACGATCATCCGCACATGGGGGGCGACGACCCGGCCGCGCAGCACATCGGCCGTCGCACGCATGTCTTCCAGCCGCCCATTGGTGCAGGACCCGACGAAGACACGGTCCACGTTCTGCGCGGACAGGCGCTCGCCGGAGCGGACCTTCATGTAGGTGAGGGCCCTTTCGTCCGCCTCGCCGAAAACGTCTGGGATGAGGTCGTCGACAGGGGCGGCATGGCCCGGATGGGTGCCGTAGGTCGCCATGGGACGAATGGCGGACGCGTCCATGCGGACGGTCTTGTCGAAGGTCGCGCCGTCGTCGGTCCTCAGTGCGCGCCAGCGTTCGACGGCGGCGTCGTAGTCTTCAGGCGCATGCGGCCGTCCGCGCAAATATCGATAGGTCGTCTCGTCCGGCGCGATCAGACCGCAGCGCGCGCCCGCCTCGATGGACATGTTGCAGACCGTCATCCGGCCTTCCATGCTCATCTGTTCGAACACGCGTCCGCGATATTCCAGCGCGTAGCCCGTACCCCCGCCGACGCCGATTTCGGCGATGATGGCCAGGATCACGTCCTTGGGCGTCACGCCCTGGGACAGCTCGCCCTCCAGCTCGATGGCCATGGTCTTGGGCTTGCGCATCAGAAGGCACTGCGTCGCGAGCACGTGGCCGACCTGCGTGGTGCCGATGCCGAACGCGATAGAGCCGAACGCGCCGTGAGTGCTGGTGTGGCTGTCGCCGCAGACGATGGTCATGCCTGGTTGAACCGCGCCCAGCTCCGGTCCCATCACATGGACGACACCGCGCGCGTCACTGTCCCAGCCATGGGTCTCGATGCCGTGCGCGGCAGTGTTGGCGAGCAAGGTCGCGACCTGGGTGCGGGACTGCTCGGATACATAGAGCGGCTCGCCAGTCTCGTCCTTCAGGGTCGGCGTGGAATGATCGATCGTCGCCAGCGTCCGGTCCGGACGGCGCACCGGAAGACCGCGCTCGCGCAGCACGGTGAAGGCCTGGGGCGAAGTGACCTCATGGATCAGGTGCAGGTCGATGTAGAGCGTCGCCGGATTGGCGCGGCTCTCGGGCGTGACGACATGCGCGTCCCAGATCTTGTCGAAGAGGGTCTTCACTTTTGCCAACTCCACCGGGCCGTTTTGAGAAACGGAATGGAGCCGATTCCGAGACAGAAACCTACGCAGGCAATTTGGACGACCCTATAGGAATATGCCGTATATATATAAAGCAGACATGCGGCTGCGGACGAGAGCGACCATAAATAGTCAAGTGCGTTGAGAGGTTTCATCAATGCTGCGCCGCCAGTTTGCCTTGCCGAACGGCGCGCCGCTCGATCCGGTTGATGACGTCGAGCCACGCCTGCGCGCTGGCCAGCACCGTGTCCGTGCTGGCACCGCGACCTTGATAGCTCTCATATTCGGTCGCCACGCGCACGGTCGCTTCGGCCATGGCGTCTTCGCCGCCTGAAACGGAATTCACGCTGTAATGCTCCAGCTGCATCGGCGTGTCGGTGATCTGGCTGATCGCGTCGAAGACAGCGTTCATCGGACCTTTGCTGCGGCTGACATGTTCCTCGCGGCGGCCGTCCGCGTGGGATAGCATGACGCGGGCCTCCGGCATGCGGTCGGCGTCCGATCCGGCGGAGACGGACAGGCTTTCGATCTCCCACGGGCCGCTCTGTCCGACCGCTTCGCCCAGCATAAGCGCCTCGATGTCGCTGTCGAACACTTCCTTCTTGGCGTCCGCCAGTTCCTTGAAGGCGACGAAGACGGATTGGAGCTGGTTGTCCGACAGGGTGAAGCCGAGTTTGCTCGCCCGGTTTTTCAATGCCGCCCGTCCCGAATGTTTGCCCAGCACCAGATTGTCCGTGCTGACGCCCACATGTTCAGGCTTCATGATCTCGTAGGTTTCCCGGTTCGCCAGCACGCCGTGCTGGTGAATGCCGGACTCGTGCGCGAAGGCGTTTTTGCCAACGATGGCTTTGTTACGGGGCACCATCTGGCCCGTGATGGCGGAGAGCAGCTTCGATGCCCCATAGAGCCCTTCCGTGCGGACATTCGTGTCCAGTCCGAAGAAATCCTTCCGGGTCCGGAGCGCCATCACGACTTCCTCCATCGCGCAATTACCCGCGCGTTCGCCGATGCCGTTCAGCGCGCATTCCACCTGCCGCGCTCCACCCCGAATGGCGGCGAGCGAATTGGCGACGGCGAGGCCCAGATCGTCATGGCAGTGAGCCGACCAGATCACCGTGTCCGCGCCCTCGACTTCGGTCGTCAGAAAACGGAACAGGTCTCCGATCTCTTCGGGCGTGGTGTAGCCGACCGTGTCGGGCATGTTGATCGTGGTCGCGCCGGCGCGGATCACGGCCTCGCAGACGCGTTTCATGTAGTCGCGCTCGGTCCGGATCGCGTCTTCGCAGGAGAATTCGACGTCGTCCGTATATTGGCGGGCCAGTTCGACGCCTTGCGTCGCGCGACGCACGATCTCGTCCTTGTCCATTTTCAGCTTGAATTCGCGGTGCAGCGGGGATGTGGCGATAAAGGTGTGGATGCGGCCGGACTTGGCGGGCCGGATCGCCTCGCCCGACGCTCGGATATCGCCGTCGTTGCAGCGGGCGAGCGAGCAGACGGTGACGTCCTGCACGGCTTCCGCGATGGCCTTGATGCCCTCGAAATCGCCGGGCGACGCGGCGGCGAACCCCGCTTCGATCACGTCCACGCGCAACCCCTCCAGCGCCTCCGCCATGGCGAGCTTCTGCCCGGCCGACATGGAAAAGCCGGGCGCCTGTTCGCCGTCGCGCAGAGTGGTGTCGAAGATTTTGACGGCGGGGGTCATGAGATGCGTTCCGCCCTCAAAATCTTGTAGCGGCGCAGTAGCATCAAGTGGGAAACCGAAACCCATATGACGAGAACGATGCCGCCCAACTCGGCCATCAGACCCCAAGGTCGGCCACCGCCTGTCAGCCAGGCAATAGTAAAAGACGCGGCCCCGAAGAGCCCTGCCGTTTGTAAGGCGATCACGATGTAGAGAATGTATTCTCGCGTAATCATCCAGCTCGCTCCGCCCGCTTGCGCCGCCCGACCTTTTCTGCGCTCACCACATTGTAGAGCCGCTCCAACTGGCGGCAGAGAATATCCAGATTGCGCGGCCCGCCAATATCCTCGATCCGCACCAGCAAGTCGAAATCCCCGTCCACGCGCTGCGTGCAATGCACGTCGCGATAGTCGTAGCCCCGCCGCTCGATCGTCCCGAGCGCGCGGATCAGCGTGCCGGACACGTCGTGCAGCACGACCTTGAGCGTGCCGGACACGCCGGAGGGTCCGAAGGTCTTGTCGCGTTGGAGTTCAGTCATCGACTTTTCCCGTCACCTCTCGTGCCGACCGGATCATGCGCACTGCCATTGCGCTCAAGGATGAAGCGTTTGGATGGCGGGCCAATCGGGCGATGATAATGGCGACAAGGCCGAGAATCAGCCCTTCGAGAACATATCCAAACAAGCTTCCAAGACGCACTAGCCGGTCCCACACAGTGGGTTCGGTCGTGCTCATCGAGATGTTCATCGTGGTAATCATGTTTCCGAACGCCCAGATGAGCGTGAACGCGATCAGAAACCAGCCGCAGATTTCGAGTGTGTAGCTAAGTTTTTTCATTTCTACCGCTCCATCATATCCGCATTGGACCGCCCCGGAGGGACGAGGGGCCAGACGTTCTCGTTCGGGTCGATCTTGACGTGCATCAGGACGGGGCCCTTCGTCGCTAGCAAACGGTCGATGCCGGCATCGACTTCGTCGGCGGTGCGCACGAGGAAGCTCTCGATGCGGAACGCCTCGCCGACTTTCGTGAACTCCGGATTGTCGTCCAGATTCACTTCGGAGAAGTTGCGGTCGAAGAAGACTTCCTGCCACTGCCGCACCATGCCGAGCGCGCTATTGTCGAGCAGCACGATCTTGAGCGGGATGCCGTAGCGGTGCAGCGTCTGCAGCTCCTGGATGTTCATCATGATCGAGCCGTCGCCGGAGACCGTGATGACGGTGCGGTCCGGCGCGCCGAGCTTCGCTCCCAATCCAGCCGGAAGGCCGAAACCCATCGTGCCGAGGCCGCCCGACGTGATGTGGTCCTTGGGGTCGTCGAAATAGCAATGCTGCGCGACCCACATCTGGTGCTGGCCGACATCGCAGGTGATGATGGCGCTCTCGGGCGCGCGGCGTGACAGATCGTGTAGGAGCTTTGGCGCATAAACGCCCGGTGCGGCGTTTTCCTGCGCGCCGTCATAATCCCATTCATGTTGCGTGCGGCGCGAAAAACACAGGTCCCGCCATGGCTGCACTTGCGCCTTCTCGTAAGGCTCGTTTCTGAACGGGTCGAGCGCGGCGAGATTCTTCTTCAGGCTCCCGTCGAGAAACACATCCGTCGCGCGCAGCTTGGAATTCTCCGCCACGTCGATATCCATGTGGATGACCTTGGCGTGCGGAGCGAACGTGTCGAGCTTGCCGGTCGCCCGGTCGTCGAACCGCGCGCCCGCCACGATCAGCAGGTCGCATTCCTGCACGGCATAGTTGGCCGCCTTCAGCCCGTGCATGCCCAGCATTCCCAGATAATGCGGATGATCCGATGGCAGGGAGCCGAGGCCCTTTAGGGTGGAGACGACTGGAATTTCCGTGCGTTCGACCAGCTCTCGCAATTCCGCGACACCGTCGCCCTGCGCGATACCGCCGCCAATATAGAAGAGCGGCTTGTCGGCCTGACGGATCAGCGCTTCGGCCTTGGCGATATTGTCCGACGTGCCCATTTCGGGTTTCTGTTTCGGATAGGGCCGCCAGCGGTGACGCTCCGTCGTGACGGCGTTGGCGACATCCTTGGGCAGGTCGATCAGAACCGGGCCTGGGCGGCCTTCGGCGGCGATGAAATAGGCTTCGCGCACCATGCCGGGAATGTCGGCCGGATCGCGAACGATGTAGCTATGCTTCACGATCGGCATGGTGATGCCGACAATGTCGACTTCCTGAAAGGCGTCCGTGCCCATCAGATCGGACGGCACTTGCCCGGTGATGAAGACGACCGGAACGCTGTCCAGATAGGCGTCGGCGATGGCGGTGACGAGGTTCGTCGCGCCCGGGCCGGAGGTCGCCAAGGCCGTTCCAGTCTTTCCGGTCGCGCGGGCATAGCCGATGGCCGCCATGCCGCAGCCCTGTTCGTGACGGCAGAGGATATGGGTCAGGGACGTCTTGGGAAGCACGTCATAGACGGGCATGATCGCCCCGCCCGGATAGCCGAAAATGATGTCCACGCCTTCGCGCTCGATCGCTTCCAACAGAAGCTGAGCGCCGGATTTCGGATCGCGGTCGGAATAGACCTCGGTGGCCTGCTTCTCGAATTTCGTGGCTGTGGTCATGAGATTGTCTCGCTTTGCGAGGCTGAGGTTTCGTCACCCCTTCCGACCTCACTGCGTTCGGCCACCTTCCCCCTTAAGGGGCACGGAGCGTCTTTGATCGGTCGTCCTGTGGACGGCCGATAGCGCAGTGCCGCACGGCCTCGCTGTGCGGTCCGAAGCGCATTGCGCTTCGGCAACTCCGCTACAGACATCCAAAGGGATGTCTGCTTAACGCTCCATGCCCCCTTGAGGGGGGAGCTGGCCGCGAAGCGGTCTGAGGGGGTGATACGGCTGGGCATGAGGGCTAATTCACATCCTTATCGATGATCTTGTTCGCCGCGATCCACGGCATCATCTCGCGCAACTTCCCGCCGACCTGCTCGATGGAATGGGCTTCCATGTTGCGGCGGCGAGCGGTCATGGACGGGTAGCCCATCGCACCTTCCATGATGAACTCCTTAGCGTAGCTGCCGTCCTGAATGTTTTTCAGGGCCTGACGCATCGCTTTGCGAGAGCTTTCATTCACGACAGCTTCACCGGTCACATATTCCCCGAACTCCGCATTGTTGGAGATGGAATAGTTCATGTTCGCGATGCCGCCTTCATAGATGAGGTCCACAATCAGCTTGGTCTCGTGCAGGCACTCGAAATAGGCCAGCTCTGGCGGATAGCCCGCTTCGACCAGGGTCTCGTAGCCCATCTTGATCAGTTCGACGACGCCGCCACACAGCACGGCCTGCTCGCCGAACAGATCGGTTTCGGTCTCGTCCTTGAAGGTGGTGTAAATGATCGCTGTCCGGCCACCGCCAATGGCGGACGCGTAGGACTTGGCCGTTTCCAGCGCCGCGCCGCCATTGGCGTCTTGGGCCACCGCGATCAGGTCGGGAATACCGCGGCCCTGCTCGAACTCATTGCGCACCGTATGGCCGGGCGCCTTGGGCGCGACCATGATGACGTCGAGGTCTCGGCGCGGGACGATCTGGCCGTAATGGATGGCGAAACCGTGACCGAAGGCCAGCGTCGCGCCCTCCTTGATGTTGGGCTCGATGTCCTCGCGATAGATCTGCGCCTGCCATTCATCCGGTGTCAGGACCATGACCACATCGGCACCCTTGACGGCATCGGACGTGGCGACGGACTCCAGCCCGTCGGCCTTGACCTTCTTGTTGGTGGCCGAGGTCGGTTTCAGGCCAACGACGACATCGACGCCGCTATCCTTCAGGTTCAGCGCATGGGCGCGGCCCTGCGATCCATAGCCCAGCACGGC
Organism: uncultured Algimonas sp.; assembly: GCF_947498175.1. Lineage (GTDB taxonomy): Bacteria > Pseudomonadota > Alphaproteobacteria > Caulobacterales > Maricaulaceae > Litorimonas. The sequence continues at coordinate 155,410 of NZ_CANMJB010000004.1, forward strand.
GACGCGCTTGCCCTTGATGATGTCGACGTCGCAATCCGCGTCATAGAAAATTTCGATACTCATGAGTGGATCCTGTTTAAGAAAGCTGACCCCTCTCCCTGGAGGGAGAGGGTGCCCGAAGGGCGGGTGAGGGTGTTGGACGATCGGAGGGCGCCAGACGTGGCAACCCCCTCATCCGGCCTGCGGCCACCTTCTCCCCGCCGGGGAGAAGGGAAGATCGAATACGCGGTCACGATGCATCTCCGAAAGGAAAGCTCGTCACCGCGCCCTTGGACGCAGAGCCGACGAGAGCGGCGAATTTGGCGTAGGCGCCGGAAGTGTCGCGCGGCGGAGACGGTTTCCACCCTTCTGCGCGCGCGGCGAGATCGGCGTCGACATTGATGGTCTGGGCTTCCACATCGATAGTGATGAGGTCGCCCTCCTCGACGAAGGCAATCGGGCCGCCATGTGCGGCTTCGGGGGCGACGTGACCGATGACGAAGCCGTAGCTCGCCCCGGAAAAGCGGCCATCCGTGATGAGCGCGACATGATCGGCCAGGTCTTGCCCGACCAGCGCGGCCGTCACGCCCAGCATTTCGCGCATGCCGGGTCCGCCGCGCGGACCTTCATTGCGGATAATGACGACGTCGCCCTTGTGAATGCCATTGTTCTGGACGACTTCGAAGCACGCTTCCTCGGACTCGAACACGCGGGCGCGGCCTTCGAAATGCAGTGCGCCGTGGCCTGCCAGTTTCACGACACAGCCTTGGGGTGCCAGATCGCCATAGAGAATACCGTAGCCGCCGCGAGATTTGACGGGGTCGTCGAAGCTGCGAACCACGTCCTGACCGTTGGTTTCCGATGCCGCCTCAATCTCTTCGAACAAAGTGCGACCCGTGACGGTCTTCTGATCCTGGATCCGCCCATCCGCGACCAGGCGTTTGCCGATCAGGCCCGATCCGCCTGCGGTGTAGAGGTCCGCGGCCATGTAGCGCCCGCCGGGTTTCAGATCACCGATGACGGGCGTCGTGCGGCTGACATGATCGAAGGCGTCGATCTCGAAATCATTGATGCCCGCTTCCGTCGCGATGGCGAGCAGGTGCAGGATGGCATTGGTCGAGGCCGCCGTGGCCGACAGAGCGATCGCCGCGTTCATCAGCGACTCTTTGGTGATCATCTCGCGCGGCTGGCGGTTCTCGTTCACGCAGTCCACGACGCACATGCCGGCGTCATAGGCGGCGCGGGTCTTGTCCTCGTGGATGGCTGGAATGTCGTTCGTGCCCATGGGCGACAGGCCGAGAAAGGTCATGGCCATCGCCATGCTATTAGCCGTAAACTGCCCGCCGCACGCACCCGCGCCGGGGCAGGCGGCTTTCTCGATGTCTTTCAGTTCGTCCTCGTCGATGATCCCGGCGGCACAGGCGCCGACAGCTTCGAAGACGTCCTGCACGGACAGATCCTTGCCGTCATGATGACCGGGCATGATCGAGCCTCCATAGAGCACGACACCGGGCACATTCATTCTGGCGAGCGCCATGCCCGCCGCCGGTATGGTCTTGTCGCAGCCGACCAGGATGATGACGCCGTCGAGCGAGTGACCGCGCACGGCCAGCTCGATGGAATCGCAAATGACTTCGCGAGACATCAGGCTGGCGCGCATCCCGTCGCTGCCCATGGTGATGCCGTCGCTGACCGCGATGGAGTTGAAGTCGACCGGCGTCCCGCCCGCCGCGCGGATGCCCGCCCGGACCGGAACCGCCAGCTGGTCGAGATGCATGTTGCACGGGCCCATATTGGTCCAGGTGTTGAAGACCGCGACGATCGGACCTTCGAAACTTTCGTCGGTCATGCCGGATGCGCGCAGCATGGCGCGCGCCGCACTGCGGTCCCGGCCTTTGACGATCGCATCAGATCGCTTGTTCATGGTCATTCCTGCATCGGGGCGCAACGAACGCATAAAAAAACCCGCCTCGGATGGGCGGGTTGTTCGTCGGCCTGTGAAAACTGCCTACAACCCGTTCGCAACCCCGATGAGGAGTACGACTAGACCAGCAATCAGAATAAGCTCGATGCCCATCCCTTGGATGCGGGCTTCGACCTTCACTCTGGGCTCGTCTTCGCGAAACGGGTTCATGGGAGCCTTAAACCTTAAACCTTAAACCGCGCATCGGCTCAAGGAAAAAATCTACTACGGATTTGTGGAATTTCCCAAGCAATCATGATTTCATGCCTCGATCAGGGTCGTATGGAGGCAAGGGATTTCTCCAGCGCGTCGAGCAGGTCGTCCTCTGCCTCGATGCCCGTCGAGATCCGGATCAGGCTTTCATCCAATCCGGCGGCGGCGCGCGCTTCGGGCGCCATGCCCCGATGGGTCATGGTGGCGGGCTGGCAGATCAGGCTCTCGACACCGCCCAAGGAGGCAGCGAGTCGGAACAGCGCAATGCGCTTCATGACGGATGCGGCCGCATCCGCCCCACCATCCACTCGGAAGGACAGCATGGCACCGGGTCCGGATTGCTGCTGCGTGGCCAGTCCGGCATCCGGATAGTAGACATCCGTGACGGCCTCGTGAGCCCGCAAGAAGGCGACGATGGCCTTGGCGTTGTCCTCGGCCGCGTTCACGCGCAGCGCCAGCGTGCGCAGGCCCCGCAGCGTCTGATAGGCATCGAAGGGCGATCCGGTCAGGCCGACGGCGTTGGCCCACCAAGCCAGCCGTTCGGTCAGCGCGTCCGTCTTCGCCACAACCACGCCGCCGACTACATCGCTATGGCCGTTGAGATATTTGGTCGTCGATTGCACGGCCATGTCCGAGCCCAGCTCCAGAGGGCGTTGGCGCAAGGGGGTCAGGAACGTATTGTCCACGACGGACAGGGCGCCCGCTTCCCGCGCAAGGTCGCAGACGGCCGCCACGTCTGTCAGTCGCATCAGCGGATTGCTGGGCGTTTCGACCATCACCAGATCCGTGCCGGGAGTCACAATGGCGCGGACGATGTCCAGATCGCCTTGGTCGACGAAGTCGCAGCGGATCTTTCCCTGATCGTGCCGGGCGGCGAGCAGCCGGTGCGTGCCGCCGTAGCAGTCATGCGGCGCCACGACATGCGCGCCGGACGGCAGCAGGTTCAGCACCAGATCGATCGCCGCCATGCCGGAACTGGTCACGACCGCGCCCGCCCCGCCGTCCAGTTCCGCCAGCGCATTGGCCAGCAGGTCACGGTTCGGATTGTTCGTCCGCCCGTAATCGTAAGGCCCCTTGGAGGCCACGTCGGCTTCAGGCCAGACATAGGTGGACGACAGGTAGAGCGGCGGCACGACCGCGCCGTAAGCCGGATCCCAGGCGATGCCGGACTGGACGAGTTTGGTGGTGGGGGAGGTCATGTCCAGATGTCTTTCATGAACGCCGCCAGTCGCGGCTCCATCGCGTCATATTCCTTGAGGAACGCATCGTGACCGTAGAGGGAGGTGAAGGTGAACAGCTCGCTGTCGCCTGCCAGGCGGTCGCGCAGTTCGCGCATGTCGGGCAGGGGAGCGAGCTGGTCCGAGATGGCGGTCATCAGCAGGGTCGGCGTGTCGATGGTTTCCGGTTCGACGCGGTGCAGGTCGATGGACTCGGACAGGGCCAGGAAACGCGCAGCGTCCATATGCGCGGCCAATGCGTCGCCGCGGCTGCCGAGATAGTCGCAAATGTCGAAACTTACGGGAGCCGTGCCGGTTTCTTCCAAGGCGAACCGGTCGGCGAATTCCTCGGGCGTGCGGTAGGTGGTCATGGCCAGTTCGCGCGCCAGTTTCAGGCCCGCTTCGGGGCGTCCGGCGTCGAGCGCCAATCGCACCACGCGCCGTTGGATGCCGCGCCAGGCCACGCCGATCGGATAGGGTTTGTGGGCCGCGCCGATGATGCAAAGACGTTCCACGGCGTCCGGATAGTCGCGGGCGAAGGCCAGCGCACACATGCCGCCATAGGAACTGCCGATGACGGCGCGGGCCGGGCCCAGATCGTGAGCGTCCAGCAAAGCCTTGAGCCGTGTGGCCTGGTCTGCTGTCGTGATGGTTTCCGGACAGTCCAGCCCGCCATCGTTCGGCGCGAAATCCAGGCCAAGGACCTGCACGCGGTTCAGATCGACCGCACCGCCGCGCCGGACCAGTCGCGACCACCAACCCCGATCCTTGGGCGGGCCGTCCGCAACGTGCCGCGTCGCCGAAATCCCGCCGAGCACGATGACGAGCGCAGACCCATCGGGCCCATAGAGGCGACCTCGCACGACATCGCCGCGCATCGCGCAGCCGCGCGACAACATCCAGTCGCCGAGGGTCGTTTCGATGTCGCGAGCCTGCACGGACCGCCTCCCGATGCGGTGCGCGGCCATGCGAGAGGAAGGGGAGGCCGCCCGGGCTGGGCGCGCTCTCATCTTCCGGGAAACCCGCAGGACGTGGCACCTGTTGCGATGTCGCCATCGCCGGTTGCCCCGGAGGTCGCCCCCTGCGAAGAGGATCGGGCCTTGTCCCTCGCTCCGGTCTTGATGAGTGGGAAGGCTATGGCGGGCGGGAAAGAACGGGTCAAGATTTCGTTTGGACAGGCTGGTTGGCGACGGTCTGCTTTGCGGTCTTCGGGCCTCCTCGCGAGAACGCCAATCAATGGGCTAGCCTGACGTGGGCGCTCCCTTGTCCCAGATGATGGCCATGAACAGACCCTTCATGGGTTGCAGCAAGAGAACGCAGAGTGCGGCCAGAAACAGGCTGACACCCGTGATGGACGCCCATACCGGCCAGTCTTCGCGGAATACGATCCAGTGGAAGACCGGTGCCGTCAGATGTCCGGCGACGAGCATCGAGGCCCAGGCCGGGCCGTCATCGGCGCGCACCTCGCCCCAGTTCACGCCGCAACACGCACAGTGCTCGACGGGTTTGAGGAAGGCGCGGAAGAGCTTGGCCTCACCGCAATTCGGGCACGACATCTTCAATCCGCGCCAGAGCTTGGGCCGCAAGGGGCCGGTCGGTTTGGGGCCTTCGATCATGTGCGGGCCATAGGGGGTTCGGCCTAGGCTGCCAACAGCGCGGCGACCTTGCGCAGATCCGCCACCATTTGCGGGTAGGCGGTCGGCGCGTCCTCGTAGCGCTGGACCCGCAGGATGTAGGACGGGTGCGAGGTGATGAAGAATTTCAGGCCGTCGGGACGCTCCAGCACGCGGCCGCGATTTTCACCGACCTTGACGGGGCGTCCGTTGATCGCACGCGCGGCCGATCCGCCCAGACAGAGAACGATGTCGGGCTTCACCAGTTCGATTTCGCGCTCCAGCCAGACATTGCAGGCCTTGATCTCCGAAACGGAAGGGTTCTTGTGGATGCGGCGTTGGCCGCGCACCTCGTATTTGAAATGTTTGACGGCGTTGGTGACGTAGGACGTCTCGCGCGACAGGCCGGCTTCCTCCAGCGCCTGGGTCAGAATCTGTCCGGCCGGGCCGACAAAGGGTTCGCCGGCTAGGTCTTCCTTGTCGCCGGGCTGTTCGCCGACGATCATCAGGCGGGCATTGTCCGGGCCGACCCCGGCCACGCCCTGCGTCGCGCCTTCCCACAGATCGCAGCGGCGGCAGGCCTCGACCTGCTCCCATAAGGCGGCGATGTCCGGCGGGCTGAGGTCTTCGTCGGTCTGGTCGGGCTGGTAGGTCGCCTTCTCGGCGATGGGATTGGGCTCGTGGTTCAGGCTGTCCATCATCATTCTCTCCCGGGTCTTTGCGGTCTGGATCAATGAGGGAATAAGGGCGGCCTCGGGCAGGTTGTTCCAGTACTTCTTCGGCATTTCGGCCGTCATGGCTGCGACTTTCAGACGCGACGGATTGAAGATGGACGAAAAATAGGTCTTCCATTGCTCCTCCACGACGTCCTCGTCGGGCACGTCGTCCCGGGTGCCGCCGGGCTCGAAGCGGAGCGCCTCGCCGTCCCAGACGGCGGTCCGGAAGGGCGTGACGATCGCCCAATCCATGTTGGGAAACCGGCGCGTGAAAAAAGGGGTGGCCAGATCGACAATGTAGTGGCTGGGTTCGAACCAGGCCATGAAACGCTCGCGCCCCGTCTCGCTGTCACCGACTTTGCGAAAGCGCACGAAGGCGTGCATCTTGTGGCGGTCGCGGCGGATCGCCTTGTCGGCCTCGACCATCCAGCGCACATCGTCATCGACCGTGTTGCGCATCAGGCTCGGCTGCGCCTGCAGACGCCAGAGCAGATGATAAAGACGGTCATAGCGTTCGGGGTCGCTATGACAGGCCACCCGTTCGGCCCGGTCCATGAAATCGCGCGAAGTCACGACGTTACGGCGATTGTTCATCAGCGCCATCATGCCGAGATCCAGAATGGGGTCGTCTCGGTCGGGCGGCGCGAAGCGGACCTGGCCCGGAGGAATGCGTGCGGCGCAGAGATCGCGCGCCTGCACTTTCCACGCCTCGAAATCGGCATGGGCGTCGAGTGTGATCGTATGAACCATGAAAGGCGCTAGAGAGCGAGCGCCAGCTGCTCCGGCGCAGGCGCGAAGCGGGCGCGAAGATTCGTCGTGTCGAGTAGGCCGCCCGGATGGTAATCCGCCGTCTGGATGAATGGCATGGCCTTGCGCACCGTGTTGGTGAGCTTGGTCAGGTCGGTGAGCCGGACCGCCGTCATCCGCCGCGCTTCGATCAACCGGTCCACCGTCTTGGCACCCAGACCCGGAATGCGCAGCATGAGGTGACGCGGCGCGCGGTTCACATCGATCGGGAAGGTTTCACGATGCCGCAGCGCCCAGGCCAATTTCGGATCGATGTCGAGATCGAGCATGCCGTCCGTCGTCGCCGCGTCGATTTCCGATCGTTCGAAATCATAGAAGCGCAGCAGCCAATCGGCTTGGTAGAGCCGGTGTTCGCGCATCAGGGGCGGACGGACCGGCGGCAGGTCGAGCGATGCATCCTGCATCGGCGAAAAGGCGGAGTAATAGACGCGCCGCAATCCATATCCCGAGTAGAGATCGGTCGATGTCTTGAGAATGTCGCTGTCGGTGCTCTTGTCCGCGCCGATGATCATCTGCGTGGATTGGCCGCCCGGTGCGAAGACGGGCGCCTTGGCCTTGCGCAGAATGCGGCTATCGCGCGCGTCTTGCACATCGTCCAGACGAACCTTCACACCCGCCATGGCCTTGCGGATGACCGGTTGGGATTTTTCCGGCGCGAAATGCTCCAGCGAACTTTCCTTGGGCAATTCGACATTGATCGAAACCCGGTCGGCGAGCTCGCCGGCTTTCTGGATCAGGAGCGGATCGGCTTCGGGGATCGTCTTCAGATGGATGTAGCCGCGGAAATTGTGATCCTCGCGCAAAACGCGTGCGACCTCGACGATTTGTTCCATCGTATAATCGGGGGACTGGATGATGCCGGAGCTCAGAAACAGCCCTTCGATATAATTGCGCTTGTAGAAATCGAGCGTGAGCCGGACGACTTCGTCCACCGTGAAACGGGCGCGTTCGACGTTGGAGCTGACGCGATTCACGCAATAGCGGCAGTCGAAAATGCAGAAATTCGTCAGCAAGATCTTCAGCAGGCTGATGCAACGGCCGTCCGGCGCGTAGGCATGGCAAATACCCATGCCCTCGGTCGATCCCAGACCCTCCTTCGCTCCGTTCTTGCCGAGCGAGCTGCGTGTCGCGGTGCCCGAACTGGCGCAGGATGCATCGTATTTCGCCGCGTCCGCGAGAATGGCAAGCTTGTCGATGAGGGTTTTACGGGCCACCGTTTTTCATGAAACAAAACGGGAACGGGCGCAAGACGACGAAGCACATATGTCGCGCCCTAAACCGGTCAAAGATCGGCCGAGACCGGCCCGAACACTATTCGGCGAGGTGATTGCCCGTCAGTTGAACGTAGCTGCCCTTGAGCCTGACATGTTCGATGGGAAGGCGGCGGCCATCCGACAGTTCGATCATGGCGACCCGTTCCGTATCCGGGTCGACCAGCATGTCCTTGACGGTAATTTCGGTATTGCCGTCCTCGGCGAGGATCTGGCGACCGCGCAGATCCAGACTTTCGTCGACGAGGAAATAGTCCGACACGGGTTCGTACGCGCCCGAACTGGGAACGATGCGCATGCCCGTCTCCTGCAGGGAGGTCAGGCGTCTGGCCGGTATGTCGGAACCCTCTTTCACGAGCGAACAACTCCCCGCCGACGGGGCGGTTCCCACACCATGATACGGATCATCCCTGTATCCGGATCCAACGGCTCGGGTACGGGTCGGAACGAGTCGGGGGTGCGGGCGTTTGATTGTCAGTAGATTACGAAAATCATATGAGGACGACATGAACTTTCTGGCCCGCACGACACTCGGTTTCGCATCCGCCGCCCTTCTGGCCGGCGCAGCGAACGCCGGAACGATGGATGGGGACAAGGTGAAGGTCGACAAAAACAAGCCGGAAACGGTTGTGGCGACCACGACCCGAACCGTCCAGACGCTCGACGCGGATGGCCAGGTCGGACAATTGACGCTCGTCGAAATCGACCGCGACGCCGAAACCACGGCGGTTCTCGGCGCGCTCGCGATGCAGACGACCGATGCTTATATCGTCAAGGACAATGACGGCGATCTGTTCATCAACCACCTTGTCCCGGTCGAGGAGTTGCCGGATCCCACACTCATGGTCGATGCGGTCGAGACCTACGAAATCACACATCGCGGCATGACGTTCACCAACAAGGTGGTCGTCGAGCCTCGCTAGAAGCGGCACACATGACTTGATTTCGCGGGCCCGTGCGAACGGGCCCGTTTTTTTATGCCGGAAACCAGCTATGGAAGACGTCATGACCTCATATTCCGATAACCGACCTCCGACCCTGGCAGACCAGGAAGCCGTCCTGGCACGTCATGCCGCCGAGCGCGTCAAACTGGAGCGCGTCGAATCCCTGGCCAAGACCATGGATGCGGCTTTCAACGTGCCCGGAACGAACATACCGTTGGGCGTCGATACGCTGGTCGGGCTGGTGCCGGGCATCGGCGATACGGTCAGCTTGGGCATCGCCGGTTACATTGCCAGCCACGGTATCGGATTGAAGGCCCGGAAACGGCACATGGTCACGATGGGTGGCAACATCTTCGTCGATTGGTTAATCGGATTGGTCCCCGTGATCGGGGACCTCTTTGATATTGGCTGGCGCGGCAATCTACGCAATGCAGCTTTGCTCCGGCGCGTCACGGAACAGCGTTGGGCCGAGGAACGCGTCGCTGTCGGAATCATAGATCACGACTGAGTGCCGTCCGAAACCCTTGGCATGCACGTGCCGGGACCGGCGGGGCGCCCGTCTCCGCTCACTCATGATGTGCAACCACGAAAAAACCCGCCATCCGAAGATGGCGGGTTCTTGGTCGTTGCGTGGCGACGCATTCAGGCTGAGCTTAGCGAGGCTCATTCTCGACATCGACGTCAACGTCGGCATCGACATCGACTTCGATGTCATCGGCCAGGTCGTCGGTCTCGTTTTCCTCTTCGGGAAGATCGATGTCGACAGTCGGAACCTCGACAGTCACCTCTTCGCTACCGAGATCGATATCGGCGACATCAAGGTCGACAGCTGGCATCTGACCGCCCTCGACATTCACTTCCGGCAGTTCAGCCGTCTGTGTCAGGTCGATATCGGTCAGGTAGATGAGTGCGGCACCGATGGCGAGAAGCGCCAGGCCGCCGATGACCCAACCGGCAATGCTTTTCTTTTCGGTGTCTTCGCGGTGATAGACCTTGATATCGTCGTCGGTCTTGTTGTCAAAATCAGTCATAATGGGTTTCCTTGTTTGGAGTGGAGGTTAGGCTCGCTCTAGGCGACGCCCTAATTGGCTTTGGGTCCGATGAAGAACCAGACGATCAGGCCAACGAGTGGAGCGATCAGCACGAAGAGAGTCCAGAGGACTTTCGCCAGTGTCGATGCTGCAGACTGCCAGATATTAATGGCGGCCCAGATCCACACGATCACGTGTATCAGGCCGAGAATGCCTTCTAACATCAGGTAGCTCCTTTCGTCACGCTATTGACGGCGAGGCCGAATTGCCTTGCTTCTACACAACTCACTTGCTGGGGGCGCGTTCCCAAAAACATTTTCGCTTTTGTGGACGATCGGACCTGGCAAGAGTGCTTGACCGGGTAATCTTGTCGCAGTTCGGGAACGTGTTTCCAAACCATACGATTATAGAGCATTCGCTGGCGAGCAGACGCCATTGCGCAATTCGCCGTGAGGGGCTCGCCAGAATGTCCGCAATGCCCAGCAGGCTCCGTCATTCCAGCCAGGACGAACCCGGTTTTTCGCGCCGTCGGCGCGGGCGCGGCTTCTCCTATCTGAACGATGCCGGCAAGCCGATCCGCTGCGAAAAGACGCTGGCCCGGATCCAGGCGCTCGGGCTTCCCCCTGCCTATGAGGATGTATGGATCTGCCGCGACGCGAACGGGCATCTGCAAGCGGCCGGGACGGATGAACGCGGGCGGCGGCAATATCGCTATCATCCAGACTGGCGGACGTTCCGGGACCGCCAGAAATACGACAGGCTCGAGAGTTTCGGGCGCGCCTTGCCGCGCCTCAGGCGGCAGGTCGCGGCCGATCTGCGCCGCAACCGTCCGGACCGGGCGCATGTCAGTGCCGCGCTGGTCCGCTTGATCGACATGGCCGCCTTGCGTGTCGGGACCGAACGCTATGCCGACGAGAACGGCAGTTTCGGTGCAGCGACCTTGCGCTCGCGGCATGTACGCTTCGATGGGCCGCGCCTGCGCCTGTCCTTCCGGGCGAAGGGGGGCAAGCGCGTGCGGAAGCAAGTCAAGGACCGGACTCTGGCCCGGGTCCTGGAACGGATCGGCGATCTACCCGGCCAGGTGCTGTTCACCTGTCTGGGTGAGGACGACGAAACCTATCCCGTCCATTCCGAAGACGTGAACCGCTATATCGCGGAGGCCACGGACGATGCCGGTTTCACGGCCAAGACCTTCCGCACATGGCACGGCACGCTCTGTGCCCTCGACACGGCCGTCGCGGCGCAAAACGGCCTGACCATCAAGATGATGAGCGAGGCAGCGGCGGAGAAGCTGCACAATTCCGCGACCATCGCGCGCAACAGCTACATCCATCCGGCCGTGATCGCCTTGGCAGACCTCGGAGAGGCCGCGCGAAAGTCATTGCTGGACGACATCGATCTGCGTCTGGCGCCCAATGGGCTGGACCGGCCGGAAAAAAGACTGGTCGCCTTGCTGGCCGGGGAACATGCCGATGCGGGGTCGGGAACTACACAGCGCTCCCGTCCGTAGAATAGACGAAGATTCCTCAGATCGCTCAAAAGGATTATTGCCTCATGTTCCGTTTCATTCTCCGCACCGTCGTCGCCACAGCGCTGTCCTTCGCCGTGAAACAGTATCTGGAAGGCGAATCCGGCAAAACGGGCAAAAAACGCGTGACACGATAGGCGTCGAAACTTCCGCGTTCCGCTAAAACGAAAAAGCCCGCCTGCATGGCGGGCTTTTCATTTCATCTGAGACCGACCTCGCTTGGCCTTGCGGCTTAACCCGGTCGCCTGCCTGTCCAGCTCACTTCTTCACCATGCAGGGGGACGGCGGCGATACTCATCTTGGCAGAGCCGTCCACGATGCGTCTGGAATAGACGAGATAGACCAAGCTGTCATTGTCGGAGTCGTAGATCCGGCGCACCGTCAGCTTCTTGAAGATGATCGACTGGCTCTGGCGGAACACTTCCTCGCCCTTTTGACCGGTTTCGATGTCGCCGATCACGATCGGTCCCGTCACGCTGCAATCGATGGAGCCGTTGGACGGATTTTCGAACCAATCGCCCTTTCGCAACCTGTCGATCACGCCGCGGTCGAAATGCGCCATGTGGCAAGTGACGCCGGAGACCTTTTCGTCCTGGAGCGACTCGATCTTGATCTCGTTGCCGGTCCAGTCATTGTTGATTTCCGCGACCTGCTGGCCGCCACCGCCGCAGGCGGACAGCAGAAACGCGGCTGCGGCGCCGTATATGAGGGTGCCATGGATCCGTCTGTACATTCGTGTCTCCTGCGCAGGCGATCATCTGCCCAAAATCGCCCAAAGGGATGTTTACGCCCAAACTGTTAATCCCGTTCCGCTATTATGTGTCAGCTTCAGGAACATGTTCCGGCTTGATGACGTTGTATATGCGGAAGGTTTTAGAACGGTCATGGCAACCCTAGAGGTCACGAAAAAGCAGCAAGTGCTCATCGTCGAAGACGACGCTTTCATCGCGCTGGATATCGAAAGCGTCATGGATGCGGCCGGTTTCGACGTGATCGGCTGTGCCGGTCGTGTGGACGAGGCGCTCGACCTGCTCGACCGTCACGCGCCGGACATCGTGTTGCTCGACTTCAATCTGCGCGACGAGACCTCAATCCCGATCGCCAAGCTGTTGCAAAAGACGGGGATCCCATTCCTGTTCATCTCGGGCCAGACCCGCGAGGTCGTTCTGGCCGACATGGCAGACGACTACAAAGTGATCCCCAAGCCGTTCCGTCCGAAACACCTTGTCAACAACGTCAGAAGCCTCACGCAACACTAGGCTGCGGTCTTAATATCCGAACGGCGGTCCGCCCCTGAGGCGGGCTTTCTGGGCTTGGCCCAGGCCGGATTCCCGGATCGCGGTTTTCAGCTGCTCGATGTGTTTGTCCAGAACCGGTTCGGTTGCCTCCGTTGCCCGGCGCTTCATGTGGTAAAGGACTTCAAGCGTTTCGCGCGCGGCATTCTCGTCCTGGCAAATGTACTGGCGCGATTGTCCGAACAGCGTGGCGCATAGGCTTTCGAAGCCTACCGACCGCGCCCAGATACGGGGCGTTCCGGAGCTGTCGAGAACGCAATCCTGCGCTGCAGGTGCGTTGATCATGGCCAATCCGATATGGCCGAACCAGTGTATGCAGTTAACGGCCGTGAACGGATCGTTGACGCCGGGCGACAAGGCGCGACTGGCGATCTCGACCAATTCGTCGGCCAGGAATAGAAGGTTCTGGTGCACGGTCCGTTCCCGGCCGGTGGCGATGAACGACCAGATCTCCGGCGAGATCTCGTCGCGGAACGCCTCGGTGTCGAACGCTGCTTGGCTGTCATCGGCCATCACTTCGACCAGACCGTCGCTTTCCATGACGAAGTCGCCGGGAACTTTCAAAAGCCTGAGCCTGTATCCTTCCTCTTCCGCCCATTCCATCATGCCCTTGAGGGAAATCGCCTGGATATAGCCCGATGCCGGACTTCGGACCGTCTGTGTCAGATCGGGATCGAACGGATTGCCCAGCGGTTCGCAATTGGTCGTTTCCAGATCCTGGCCGCCAGGAAAACGGCCGAGTTCGATCTGGCCGATCAATCCCTTGGAAACCTTGCCGGTTATCGTGCCGACATTGAGAGTTTCCGGAATGTGGTGGACGAAGAAGATCAGCACGGCGACACTGATCACGGTCAGGATGAGCGCGACGAGCACCGACAGGCTGGGGGAGAGGCCGACCGTGCTCTGACTGTCGATCACGATCTCTTCGGAAACGGATTTCAACACGACCATGCAATAAAGGAACGTCGCGAGGAACATGCCAAGCGTGACCTGATTGGCCCGGTCGCGCATGAAGTTGCCGATCAGGCGCGGGCCATATTGTCCGGATGCGGTCGTGACGGCCACCATCGTCAAGGAAAAGGTGACGGCGGCGACGCTGATCATCGAACCCGCAATTGTGGTCAGGACGGACCGTGCGCTGGTCACGGTCGAGGCGAAGAACCATCCCAATATGTCGCGGATTTCGGCTTGGTAACGCAGGTCGATCAGGGTCGTCAGAACGCCCAGCCCGACTGCGGCCATCCCCATCAAGGCGGGAATGAAATAATAGCTCGCCCGCAGGCGCAGCAAAGATTGAATGATCCAGGCGCTCACAGAGGGTCCTTGTATAAATCGGTTCGACCCGCCTTAGGCGCTATCGCCTGCCTTGTCCCGGTCTTCCCCTTTGGCCTCCGTGTCATCGCCCTTGTCCGGCCCGGACGGTTTGACGCTGACGAGATGCGGATAGGGGATTTCTATTCCAGCCTTGTCGAGGGCCAGTTTGACCGCGCGGACGGCCCGGCCCCGGATGCGGACCTGCTCGGCCTTCTCTGCCTTGGTCCACCAGCGCGCCAATATGTTGACGCTGCTATCGCCGAGTTCCCACGTGTGGGCTTCGGGGGGCGGATCGTCGGAAATCTCTTCGATCTTGGACAGTTCCTGTTCGATCAGTTCCAGAACCTGGTCGATGTCGGCGTCGTAGGAAACCCCGATCGTGTACTCACCGCGGCTGATGCTGGTTTTGGTCTTGACGAGAACGGAGTTGGTGTAGAGCTCGGAATTGGGGATGATGGCGTGTTCGCCCTCATAGGTCTTGAGGATCGTCGCGCGCGTTTCGATCGATTCCACCGTGCCTTCGAAGCCGGCCGCTTCGATCTGGTCGCCGATCTGGAACGGTTGGCGCAGAAGGATGAGCATGCCGGCCAGCCAGTTCTGAAGAATGTCCTTGAATGCGAACCCGATCGCCACGGAGCCGACGCCCAAGGAGCCGATCAGCGTGCTGAGTTTCACGGATGGCGCGACGACGGCGATGGCGATGGCGATGCCGATCACGATCACGAAAATCTTGGCCAAGCGTCCCAAGGCCTGGCCCAGGCTCGGCCGTTCATGATTGCGGAAGCGCTTCGCCAGCTGCTTTTTCGCCAGGCTTGCCAGCCACCAGAACAGCAACAGGATCAGGGCCGCGAGAACCAGGTTCGGCAGAATGGAGATGAAGCCTTCGGCCCAGCTTTCCACCCGGTCCATGGCCGCTTCGAGACTGAAGCCCTCGGCGAGCGGCTCGTTGATCGTGTCATCGGAGGTGGCGGCATCCTGATTGCCGCTGTCCTGAGTACCAGAGTTCTGAGTGCCAGAGTTCTGAGTGTTGGAGTCTTGCACGACCGACCTTAGGCTTTCGTCACTTCGGAGTGAGATTTGAGCACGCGGCCGCCATCGTCCTGCTCGATCATGTAAGCGGGCTCGTCCGAGCTGGCCTTGCGTTTGATTTCCGTGCCTTCGATCGTACGGCTCACATCCTCGATGAAACGTTCAGCGACCTTGCCCGTCCCTTTTCCGTTGCCCCACTCCCACTCGACTTTCGTTCCTGTTTCATAGCCGGCCATCGAGGATTCCTCTCTTCGCTGCGTGGGGTCATGCGACGAATTGGCAACGCCGATCGGTCATTACGGTTCCATGACAGCAAGGACAGGCGGATGCGGAACCGACGGCCGGTCTGCGGCATTGATTAGGTGAACAAGGACAAACCCAATGCTGAGACTGCTTTTCTGTACCGCCGCCATTTTGCCCATCGGCATCATTCCGTGGGTGAGCACCAAGGCGGACACGGTCGAGATGGAGGCTCCAGAGGCGAGCTATGCAGAGCTCGTGAAGGCCCCGAACATCGATGCGCTTTCGAATTGCGAAACCGGCGAGCTTCCGGTCTTCTTCCACGACAGCCTCGTGACGACGCACAGCGCCGAATTCATTCTCGACGGGTTGGAGGCGGCCGAGGATTGCGGCGATGTGGACGTCACCATCATTCCCGTTCTGCCCGAAGGCGCCAATGCGGCCGATATGTCCCAGTCCGTCCAACGGACTGCGGAGCTGAGCGAATATGTCGAAGCCGCCGCCGACGCCGGAACGTTCGATGTCGCGCTCGACATCGCGAAAGCCCCGACCGAGGAAGAGATATCCACCCTTTACATAAACGGCCGCGCCGCCATCTTGCGGATCGATCCGGAGAGCAGTGCCGAGTAAGGCTTCCGCGAATTGGCCGTTCGCCGAACGAACCTGACGCGGGATTTTGACCATGGATAGATTCGTTCGCCGCATGAAACATTATGTCGATATCGGCGACGCGGATCTCGCGCCGCTGATCGCGCTCCAGCACCGGGAGCAGACCTTCAAGTCGGGTCAGACGATCGTCGCGCTCAACGAACCGATGGACAAGATCCATATCGTTCTCGACGGCTGGTCGTTGCGGGCGCGCTATTTGGACAATGGCCGCCGTCAGATCATCAATTTCCAATTGCCCGGCGACTATTTCGACCTCATGTCTCTGGTCGGCGCCCGCTCGGACCACACGATCACGGCGGCGACCGATACGGTCTTGCGCATCTATGACGGCCGCGAGTTTCTCGACATCATCCAGAACGCCCATCGTCTGGCGTCGGCCTTCTGGTGGGTAACGGTGCAAGAGGAAACGATTTTGCGTCAGCAGATCGTGCGTATCGGGCGCATGAGTGCGCGCGAACGCATCGCCAACTTCATTCTGGAACTCAACCGGCGCCAGAACATCGCCCAGGACAGCGAGGGCGACTTCGTGCCTCTGCCCGTGCCCCAAGCCTATCTGGCGGACGCGCTGGGCCTCTCCGTCGTCCATATTTCCCGCTCGCTGACGTCCATGAAGGCGCAGGGCCTGATCCGGACGAGCCGACGCGGCATCGACATCGTGGACCGGAATGCCTTGATGGAACTGGCCGAGTACAATCCCGCGCTGATGTGCCCCGACCCGATCGTGATCGCGGCGCAATAGCGGCGCGCTCAGCTGTCGTGGAAGAACAAAGCCTGGCTGATGGCAGCCTTGACGTTTGACGGCTTGAACGGTTTCGAGATCAGATAGGCCGGCTCGGGCTTGTCGCCGGTCAAGAGGCGTTCCGGGAAGGCGGTGATGAAGATCACGGGAACGTCGTAATCCGTCAGAATGTCGTCGACCGCATCGATCCCGGACGAACCATCGGCAAGTTGCACATCCGCCAGAACGATCCCGGGCTTGCGTTGCCCGGCCATTTTGACGGCTTCGGTGCGCGTCGCGGCCACACCGTCCACCTCGTGGCCCAGGTCTGACACCAGCTCCTCGATATCGGCGGCGATGATCGGTTCGTCCTCGATGATGAGAACGTTGGTGCGCAGTTCCTTCTCGATGTCGGCTTCGGCCTGATCGAGCATTTCGCGCGCGCCGTCCTCGGACACATTCATGACATCCGCGATCTCGTCGAGCGAAAGCCCTTCCAGTGCCGAGAGCAGGAAGGCCTGCCGGGAGACCGGAGTCAAACGCCGGATCCGGTCCGTCGGTGTGTCGGAGCCGTCCGCCGGTTCTTCGAGTTGCGCGCCGGTCGAGCCCCAGATGCCGAGAAACATGCGGTAGAGCGCGGTGCGCGGTGGCAAGCGGTCATCGATGACGGCATCGCCTGCGACCAAGGCTTCCAATGCAGTGCGGACGTAACGGTCGCCATCGGTCTGGGACCCCGTCAGAGCGCGCGAAAAGCGGCGCAGATACGGAAGATAGGGTGCATAGGTATCGACTAGACTCACGTTGGGGTCCCCTTTTAGACAATCCGGTGGCGCATGCGCATTCGCCCGCCCCTTGCAGCTTGTCGGCTGCGGTTCAAGGTGTTTAAACCGGCGGGAACCCATTTGGTTCCCAAGCGTAAGCTTGCGGTAAATCCGGGGAAAAGGACCACGATCCAGTCTATGACCGATGACTCACAATCTTCGCGCCGCAGCCACAAGCGCGCCGACTCCGGCCAAGCGCCTTTCGACAAGGAAGCCTTGCCGGACAAGATCGGGTCTTCCTTGCGCAACCTCTATGACAAGGTCCTGAACGAAGACGTTCCCGACGACTTCCTGAGTCTGCTGCGCCAGGCCGACAAAGCCCCAGCGCCGAAAACCGGCAGGGGCGCCAAGTGAGCCAGAACCCCACCGACACATCGTCGGAAGAAGAGGTGTTGGAACTCGACGAAGACCAGTTCCGCGATGATCTGACGGCCCTGATCCCGCATCTGCGCGCATTCTCCCGGTCGCTCTGCGGCAATGCGACCTTGGCGGACGATGTCGCCCAAGACGCGCTTCTGAAAGCCTGGAACGCGCGCGACAAGTTCAAGCCCGGATCCAATCTCAAGGCTTGGACCTTCACGATCCTGCGCAACCAGTTCTATTCGATCAAGCGCCGGTCATGGCGGGCGACGTCGCTGGAACCCGAGGTCGCCGAGCAGACCATCATCGCCAATACGGATCCGGAACAGAGCGTTCACCTCAACGAATTGCGGCGCGGTCTCGACATGCTGAAGGACGATCAGCGCGAAGCGCTCATCCTCGTCGGGGCGTCGGGTCTGTCTTACGAAGAAGCGGCGGAAATCTGCGATTGCGCCGTCGGTACCATCAAAAGCCGTGTATCGCGCGCTCGCAAGGCGCTGGAGACCATCATGAAATCCGGGCGGTTCGACAATGCGCCCGACAAGGTCCGCGCGCTGGACGCCATGACGACGATTCTGTCCGAGGCCGATACTTTGGCCGGCAAGACTTAGAGGATTTTCAAACGTCTGCCGTGGCTTACTGCGGCCGAATTTCGAGGGTTTAATCCTAGATAAGCGACGCGCATCTCGCTAGAGGGCAGTGATGACGGTGACCCCGACCGACAGTCCCGCTTCCCCTCGGCCCGACCCGTACGCCGTCCCATCGCTCGAGACGCGCTGGTGGCAGAGTGTCCGTGTCCGCTACGGTTTCCTGCTGGCGCTCGCCTTGATGCCATGGCTATTGGTGACCGGCCTGGAAGCCCTGTCCACATTGGACCGCAATCGCGTTTCGCAAAACCAGCTCGCCGACGTCGTGGCGACGAACACGGTCCGCGAAATCGCCAGAACTCTCGAAGCCGGCCGTCTCGGCTTGGACGCCGTGCCGCAGATCATCGCCGAACTTGGCTGCGATGCAGGCTCGGAGGAGGTGTTGGAGCGGCTCGATGTATTCGAAGCGCTCATCGTCAACGAAACAGAGGGCACGCCCATCTGCCAGAACCCGGTCTCGCTGAACGGCCTCGTCCTGGAAAATCCGCAACCGTTCACACAAGACCGATCGTTCCGCATCGAGCGAGGCAGGATCGACGATGACGGAACGTCGCGCCATGTGATCGTGCTCCAGTCCATAGTGCGCAGTTCGGGCCGGACCTACACGCTCGTTCTGCCGCAAGATATCGGACTGCGCGGCATGTTGGATGCGACGCTCGGAGCCGATTCCATCATCGTGCTGGCCAAGCCCGACGGCTCAGGCGTCGTCGGCGCTTCGGATTTCATGAGCGATGCCGGGCAGGATCTGGCCATGATCCCATTCGGCCGTGAGACATTGCTGGACATGGTCGATGCGGACGGTGTGGCCTGGCGCATTGCATCGCGGTATTTCCGGGATCTGGATCTCTACGTCATGGTGGGGCGATCGGCGCGTTTCGGCAACCTCCATGCATTCATCAATCCCCTGACGTCCGTCCTATTGCCCATTTTGGCGTGGCTAATCGGATTCGGCCTCATTTGGCTCGGCACCCAAACGATGCTGCTGACACCGATCGCCAAGGTCCGCCGGACGGCCCGTCAATTCGCCAGCGGACGATTGGGGTCGCGCGTCAACCTGTCCGGGTCGGCCGCGAACGAGGTCCAGGGACTTGCCAACTCCTTCAACCGCATGGCGCATCAGCTGCAGGAGCGCGAAAACAGGATCGCCGAGAACCTGGATGAAAAGGACACGCTGATGCGGGAGATCCACCACCGGGTGAAAAACAATCTCCAGATCATCATCAGCCTTCTCAACATGCAGGAGCGCAAGGCCCAGAGCCAGGATGCGATCGAGGCTATTTCCGCCACGCGGACACGGATCAACGCCATCGCAATCGTGCATCGCGGTCTTTACGAAAGCACCGGATTGCGGCGCATCGATATCGGTCCGTTCATATCCAGATTGCTGGCCGCCATGGGCGAAAGCCTGGGCACCGACGAGGCCGGCATCCATCTGACGCATTCCGTCGAACCGTGCCATCTGAATGCCGACAATGCGATTCCCATCGCTCTGTTCATCGTGGAAGCCATCAGCAATGCCGTTGAACACGGCATAGAGCGCGGCGGTTCCGTCCATATCGAGATCGTCTTGCCGGACGACGACACCATGGTCATTACGGTGACGGATAACGGGCGCGGGGTCGGCGATCCGCAAACGATGCGCGGCATCGGCACCAAATTGATGAAGGGGTTTGCGCGGCAACTGTCCGGCACGCTCGAATTCAGCGACAATTCCCCCGGACTGACGGCGCGTTTGAGCTTTCCCATAGACGACACGCCCGAACAGCCTTTCCAGGTCAGCCGCAAGCGCCGCGACTGAACGCTCTGGATATTCATGAGGGGCAAAAGAATAAGCCCGGACGCCGTGCAGGGGAGAAACGGGGTCCGGGCTTAAAA
This sequence comes from uncultured Algimonas sp., assembly GCF_947498175.1. Classification (GTDB taxonomy): domain Bacteria; phylum Pseudomonadota; class Alphaproteobacteria; order Caulobacterales; family Maricaulaceae; genus Litorimonas. The sequence continues at coordinate 175,660 of NZ_CANMJB010000004.1, forward strand.
ACACCGGGATGAAGGGGAGGTACCTGGTGTTTGTCTGTTGTTATAGGGATTACGCCTTAATGGTCGAAAGGGTTCCCGCGAATTTTGAACCTGCCTGCATTTTTTAAATAGCTCGGCATCGCGCTCCTTGTTCGCGCTATTCCTCTTCTTCGTCCAATCGCGGATTTTCGCCGAAGATTTCCTTCGCCATGTGGGAGGCCCGCGGGAACTCGGCCTCCTCGAGGCTTGCGCTCAACTCCGCGCGTGTCGGGTTTTCCGGTACGGGTACGGTTTCGCTCGGTGTCTCCGATGCCGCGTCTTGCGATGCCCCGTCTCGCGCACGGGTCGGCTTTGTCTTTTCGTTATCGGCCAAGTTGAAATCCTTTATATCGTAAAGCTGTGGAACCCCGTCCGGAGACAGGCGTGTTGCAAATATAATGAGCCTGGAGACCGCTTCGTTCCCTTGCGTTTGCTCTGATCCGAAAAGCGACACGCAAATGGAACGAAATGTCGCGTGGTCTCGTTGAAGTCATGAACGCGCGCCACGAGGGCGCGTTACACTGAAATTTTCCACGAGAAGGACATCGAAATCATGGCTACTGCCAAAGTTACCCCGAAAGCCACTCCGAAGAAGACGGCCGCGAAGCGCCCGTCCGTCACGGCGACGACAAGCGACAGCGTCGCACCGATGGATAATGAACTTTCCAATCAACTCGACACGCTGCGCGCCGATCTTAAGATGTTGGCCAAGACGGTCAAGGACCAGGCGCTGTCCAAGGTCGAAGGCCGCACCGAGACCGCCCGTGCGGTCGCCGTCGAACAGAAGGACGCCGCCATCGCCCGTTACGACGAGTTGACGTCCAAGGCCGAAGTGCAGATCCGTGAAAAGCCGCTTTCCTCCATGGCCATGGCCGTGGGCGCCGGTCTCGTGCTGGGCGCCATCCTGCGCGGCTAGGCTGCCAATGGATCATGACCCGGCGCCTTTCCGTGCGCCGGGTCTTTTTAGTTCTACAGATCCAGTTACGGGTCCATCCTAGGAGACGCGGGTGCTGAGATACGCAACATTCATTGCGCCATTGCTGATGCGCAAGGGCACGCCCAATCCGGTCAGGGTTCTGACGGGCTATATGGGGGCATTGTTCCTGAGCATATTCGCCGGCATCTTTTTTCTGGCCGCCCTGTTTACCTGGATCGCGACGACATATGGTTTGGACGTCGCCTTCCTTGTCATTGCCCTCATCCTGAGCGTCGGGGCCATCGGTCTGACGATCATGGCGCGCGTGTCACAGACGATCGCGCTGAAGAAGGCCAAGGACCGCCATGCGCGCATCAAGGGCATGCTGGCAGCCAAGGAAGACCCTCTGTCCGAACACATACCGGAGGAAATCCTGACCCACCCGATCAGTCAGAAGATACTGGCCCAAGTGGAAGACAAACCATTCGTCGCCGGTGCCACGGCGCTCGGTCTGGGCATCATGCTGTCCCGTCAACTCTTAGGCGAAGGCGATTGAGGCAGACCGGATCATGTCGCGCTGCGGCGCAACGGCCCTAACAATAAGAAAGCAGACCGACTATGACAGATCATCATTCCGATCGCGATCCCGCCGACCTCGATCATGTCGAAGCACAGTCCGGACGCCGCTCGTCGCGCTTCTGGTGGATGTTCGTCATTTCGACCACGCTGATCGTCCTTGCCATGATCGCTGTATTTGTAGGCGTGGCCGGATAGGTTTGGCATGCGGCGCGAGCCGTCTTGACGAATGCTCAAGCGCCTGGTCGTCTTCGTATAGACGGCCAGGCTTTTTTTCGGTCTCAGGCAGGACAGAGGCCGCCTTCACATAATGACCGTCCATGCATTGTCAGAACACGACCCATCAACGCAGGTAAATAAGGTTCGCAAACCCACCCTATTTAGAAACCTTGAGCGGTTTTATGGTAGCGCCTTCAACGATTAAAACTGCTTCCGAACAGCTGTGACCGAATACACATGGTGCAAGATGTTCCTCGGCTTGTAAAACCGCTTTCAGTATTAGAAAAAAGCTCACAAAAAAAAAGCCGCTCTTGAGCGGCTTTTTCTTGCTTATGGAAATGGTCGAGCGAGCTCTCTCGTAAGTGACCTTAGTCGAGATCGATCGTCTGCGTCATCCGACCGTTCGGCAGGGAAAACTTGGTTTCTTCCCACTCCGGCGCGCTGAACGGATCGGATGCGTTGTTGGAGAAGCCATAGGGCTCGGACGGAATGCCGAGGCCGTTCGTGTCCAGTTCGCTGTCGCCGTCTTCGTCATGGAAGACCTTGATGGCATAATTGCCGACTGGAAGGCCGTCGAAGACGATCTGTGTCGTTTCGCCGTCGACGGGCACGGTCTTGCCGATCGTTTCCTGTTCGGCCTCGAATCCGCTTTCGGTATCGTACAAGCCAACGAGAAGCTGGCCTTGCCTGGATTCCAGCCCTTCGACCTTCAGGATCAGTTTGGAAGCGGCCGTTCCGCCGGCGCTCTGCGCGGCGAGAAAGGCCGATGTCTGGGCCTTGGCGCCGAGCGGCAAGGCGAGCGCGGCTGCAAGGGCTCCGGCCAGTGCAATGGATCGTTTCGTCATCATGATGGTGTCCTCTCTATGGCCCGTCGCGGTCCCACAGGGAGCCGGGCATGCGTTTGAATTCTACCCTCAAACAACGCCCCATCGAGCGGCGCGTTCCTACCAGGACGCAGAAAGAACGTTTTTACGCCAATGCCTTAGTCGGATTCCGAACGGGTCACGTGGGCCGTCTGGTGACGCAGTTCGACATCGTGTTCCACCGTCTCAACCGATTGTTGTCGCGTGATGTGGATCTCTTCCGTCAGCACGAGTTCCTTTTTCAGAACGAGACGTTCGCGAAGGACCGGAACGATTGTGGTGCGGCCTTCGCGTCGAACGGTCGGGCGTTCGGTTACGGGACGGTCGATCGGAACCCGGACGACGTCGACGGTTTCAGACCTCAGCTCTTCGGACAGGTTATGAATTTCCGATTCGGTTTCGACGTCGATCCGGACGCGGTCGCCAAGGACCGTGCGTTTTTCGATATCCACTTCCTCGGACAGGATCGGCACGACTGCTTCGATGTCGGTTTTGGACCGGGCGAGGGGATCCTTCGCCTCCCCGACGACGGGAAGATCGTCGATCGTCTTGCGTTCGCCTTTCAACCATTCAAACATAGTCTGCTCCTGAAATGCTTACAAAAAAGGCCGGCCGCGAGGGCCGGCCCGTCTGTCGGGGAAATGTGACCGGATTATGCGTTGCGCTTATCCAGATCGGTCGCGACGACTGTAGCATCGACATCGACGTCAGTGTCGACGTCCACGACCGTACGGCGTGCCGTCTCGGAAACGGTTTCGATTTCCGTGTCCGTCACCTTGCCGACTTCGACTTCACCCGTCACGACGGCGCGTTTGCCGACGACGGCTTCTTCGTTGACTTCGGCGACTTCGATGACCTTCTCTTCGAACAGCTCATCGGCGTCCGCTGTGGAAACGACGCGTTCGGTCGGGTTGGTCTGAACGTAGACTTCTTCCTTCCGCAGGGCGACGTCTTCGGTCACGACATCCGTTACGACTTTCGACGTCACGCGGATGGCGTCGCCGGCGACGGCGCGTTTGCCGATAGCGACTTCTTCCTCAACGATCTGGATCGTCTCGTCGGCGTCGGCATCGATAGTGGCGTCCGTTTCGCGCGCTTCGGCGACATAGGCGGTCGTGGCACCGGCGGGCTGATAGATCACGCGGTCAGCATAGATCTCGAGATTCTCGGCAGGAGCGATCCGGCCGTCTTCGAGACGGACAGCGGAAACGCGCTCGCTCGAACGATCGACGAGCATGTCGTCGATAATACCGAGGGTTTGACCTTCAGCGGTCACGAGCGGACGATTGCGGATGTCCTGGCTCGGGTTTTCGAGCGCCCAATCCTGCAGCTCTTCCAGCTCTGGCAGATTGTCGACTTCAGCGAATGTGTATTCAGTATCATAGTCCATGGGGTAGTCCTTCTCTTGGTTGGGGCGGAGTGACAAAATGTCAGCCGGTCGGGGTGTCGGTTCGGGGTTGATCCAACGTTGCGCTGACAGGCGTGTCAGCAGTTTCGGCATCGCTTTGCGTCGCGACATTCGCTCCCAACGAGAACAGAAGCCAGATCAGCGAGGCAAGGGCGGCAAGCCCCAGTAGTCCGGCCCATGTGGGCAAGGACGTCACACTCTGCAGATCGGGTCTGTGTTCGACGGGAATGTCGGCCACGATCGTCTCCTTTCGATGATGATCGCCGCCTTGGCACGGGCGGTTGATCGTATGGCTGAACCGGCGAGCGCCGAAATGGGAATGCCGTTGCCCGACGGTTCATCTAATCTATGTGCAGAGGTCGGCTTTGTTCCATTTTGTCGGTCAAACGCGTCGTTTCGCGGTTCGGACCAGGAATATCGGACGCCGGTCGTTAGAGCAGAACCCGGATCGCAGCGACGCTCGACCGGCGGCGGACCGGTTTCGCTATCCGCGCCGCCAACGGTCGCGACATGATGGGGGAAATCCCGTTGCGGACGTCAGGCCGCGATCCGGCTGCGCTGTCTGGCGGCTTCGTCCCATTGCAGGATCTGGTCCGGCAGCGCCGTGGGTCCGAGATGGCGGAACCGGCGGAGTTGCTCGGCTTGGTCGGGCACTGCGGCGAAAGCGCGGGCTTGCGCGAAATCGATCGTCCGGTCGAAAAACGCGTTGCGGACGCTCGGTGCGAGACGATCGAGGAGCAGGATGTCGCGGACGCATTGTCGCGAGACGTTCAGGTCGGTTGCTAACGCGTCAAGATCCTGCCCGTTCTTCCAGCGCCTCTGGACGAGTGCGAAGAGATCGGCGTTCGCCACGAGACGCGGTGCGCGCCGGTCCGCCTGGGACAGATCGTTGATCAGCAGGAAGGGGACCTGCGACAGGGATCGCGGCAGCTTCCCGTCAAAAGCCATCCGCTTGAGCGCCGTGAGCCTCTTGCGGCCATCCACGACGATCAGGCGCCCGGCGCGGCGGATCGCGATGACGGGTGTCAAGAGCCCGAACCGGGAAATGCTGTTCTGCAGGGCCTGGATTTCCCGCAAGGAATCGCCGAACAGGGCTTTGGACCTGAGAAGGTCGAACATATCCACAGATGCGTGATGGGGTATGTTGTTATGCGCTATCCAGGACATTGCGAGCCTCCAACCCGTATGGTTAACAATGTGGATACGTCTTTTAACATGAAGAAGTTCCCTCTAACCCCTTAAAACTTAACCAGAATGGTTAACGCGTCATTAACCTTTTGCGGACGCGGGAAGACCGTCGCGCGATGAAACCCAGTTCTGTCTGCATATGATGCGCCTGACGTTCCCATGTTGGGCTTTGCCGACAGACCTAGCCTTCGCTTAATATATCTTCCGGACGTGCTCTCGGTCCGAGCCTTTCAAACGCCTCCTGTTGTCGCCGACATGTCGGCAAGGCGGCGAACGCATAGGCCTGGTCGAAATCGATGATCCGGGCGAACATGGCGCCGCGCAGTTCGCCGGTCAGTCTGGACAGCGACATGATGTCCCCGACTGTCTGGCGCGAGATGCCCAATTTCGCCATGATAGTTTCGACATCCAATCCAGTCTTGGAATGGTTGAGAACCTTGCGGAACAGGATTTCGTCGAAGGGCAGGGGCGCATACGACGCATTGCCGCCGCGACGACGGTCGAGCGTGCGGTAGGGAAGCGTGCGAAGCGCGTCCGGAAGGCGTCCTTCGAAAGCAAGGCCCCGCAAAGCCGCCAGCCGCTTTCGGCCGTCCACTGCGACGAAGAGACCGTTCCGGGGAATGACAACGATCGGCGAGAGAAGCCCGACACGCTCGATGCTGTGCCGCAAAGTCCGAATGTCGTGCAACAGAGGCCCGGTGAGCAGTTTTGCCCGGATCAGCGTGAAACGCTCCAGCGGGGCGCGCTGGTTCGTTCTGTCACGAACCGTATCGAAATGCATTGCGGATCTCCTGCCATTGCGGCGATCCCCCAGCGACCGGTTAGCATGGAGGCGGATCCGTAAAATCGAATTCAATTTTCAGGGTTAATCGTGACTTAATCCCGGCTCATCCTGACATCGGCTCGTCATGGACGCCTCTCGTCGCGACCGTGACATAGTTGATCGACGTATCGTCGCCGATCCGCCAGCTCTCGGTCAGCGGATTCAGGCTCATTCCGATGATGCGGTCGACCTGCAGCCCGGCTTGTTCGAGATAGTGTCGAAGCTCGCCCGGTTTGACCAGCTTGTCATATTGGTGCGTGCCGCGCGGCAGCCAGCGCAGAATATACTCCGCGCCAACGATGGCGAAGGCAAACGCCTTGAGCGTGCGGTTGATGGTCGAACAGATCATGATCCCCCCGGGGCCTCCTTCCTTCTGCCGGCCGACCATGGCCGTGCAATCGGCGATGAAATCTTGCGGATTGGCGACATGCTCGATCACTTCCATGTTCAGCACGACATCGAAGGCCGCTTCGCCGGCTTCGACCATTTGCTCGATCGTGCCGTGGCGATAATCCACCGGGACACCGACCTGCTCGGCATGGGTCTTGGCAGTCTTGACGTTGCGCTCCAACGCATCGACACCAGTCACTTGCGCGCCGAGACGGACCATGGGTTCGCACAACAATCCGCCCCCGCAGCCGATATCCAGCAACCGCAGTCCCTCGAGTGGGCGGTCCGCGTCTGGATCCCTGCCGAAATGATCGCAGACGGACTGCTTGATCAGGTCGATGCGCGCGCCGTTCATCACATGCAGCGGACGGAACATCCCATCCGGATTCCACCAGTCATGCGCCATGCGCGAGAAGCTTTCCATCTCGCGCGGGTCAACCGACACGGATGTCAGATGGTCGGGAGCGGATGCTGTATCGTGGGCCATGACCCTACATACGCATTGCAGCCCATTTCGGAACCATGAAGCGATGCATCCCGTTGAATGTGTGCATCCCCGCACCCAATCGAAAGGAGACTATAATGGAAAGCGAACACATCAAAGCCGGTTACAACAAGACCGTCGGCAAGGCGAAAGAAGAGATCGGCGAAGCGACGAACGACCGCTCGCTGGAGGCCAAAGGCCACGCACAACAAGCCAAAGCCAAGGCGCAGGACGCCGTCGGCGACGCCAAAGACGCTGTCGAATAGACTCAGATTCATTCGAATGGGGAAACCGGGCCTTTGCGCCCGGTTTTTTCATGCGCTGAAAACGGATCCCCCTCAGATTGACTGGCCGGTTTTCTCCCAATCCTTCATGAATGCCTTCAAGCCTTTGTCTGTCAGGGGGTGCTCGGCCATGGACCGGATCACGGCGGGCGGCGCGGTGATCACGTCCGCGCCGATCAGGGCGCAGTCCCGGACATGATTGACCGACCGGATAGAGGCGGCGAGGATCTCGGTCTCGTAGCCGTAATTGTCATAGACCAGACGGATATCCCGGATCAGTTCCAATCCGTTGAGGCCGATGTCGTCCAGCCGCCCGATGAAGGGCGAAATGTAGGTCGCCCCGGCTTTTGCAGCCAGCAAGGCCTGATTGGCGGAGAAGCAAAGCGTGACATTGGTCGGCGTGCCCTCTGCGGACAAGATCCTGCACGCTTTCAGCCCTTCCAGGGTCAGGGGGAGTTTCACACAGACATTGTCGGCGATGGCGTGAAGCGTGCGGCCTTCCCGAACCATGTCCGGTGCTTCTGTGGCGACGACCTCGGCCGAGACATGGCCGTCCGTCAGCGTGCAGATTTCCGCCACGACGTCTTTGAAGTCGCGACCCGATTTGGCGATGATGGACGGGTTCGTCGTGACCCCATCGACCAGGCCGATATCCGACAGGGCCTTGATCGCTTCGATATCGGCGGAATCGATGAAGAATTTCATGCGGGGTGCATCCTTTATGACAAAAAGTCCGGGCGTATTCTGCGCAGGCTGATAACACAGCGCATGGGCCTGAAAAACGCTCAAATCCTGTTTCCCGTCAATGTGCCCGGCGCGTTCGATTACGCCGTGCCAGACCATATCCGCTTGGACCGCGGCGCCTTCGTTTTCGCCCCGATCGGCAAGCAGATGAAGCTCGGCGTCGTCATGGGTCTTGATGAGGCGGAACCGGACCGCGAGCTCAAGGAAATCGCCGAAGTGAAGGCAACGCGGCCGCTGCCGGAGCCGATGCTCGATTTCATCGATTGGGTCGCTGGCTACAATGTCGCCTCGCCGGGGCAGGTTCTGCGCATGGTGCTGCGGTCGTGGAAAGCGCTGGATCCATCTCCGGTCGCAACGCTCTACGAACCGACCGGAGAGCGGCCGCTCAACGTGACGCCGGCCCGGCGCGCGGCCTTGGACGAAGGCGGACCGTTCCCGGCGCGGGCCTCCGATATCGCCAAGCGCGCCGGCATCTCGGCGGGCGTGATCAAGGGCATGGTCAAGGCCGGGCTGATGCGCGCCCAAGAGCGGCCCGTGGACCCACCGTTCGAAGAGCCCGATCCAGATATAGCGGGGCGTGTTCTGTCTCCGGCGCAGGCCATGGCTGCCTCCGAGCTGGTCACGCAGGTCCGCAAGGATTCCTACTCCGCTTCGTTGCTGGACGGGGTGACGGGGTCGGGCAAGACGGAAGTCTACTTCGAAGCCGTCGCGGAAGCCTTGCGGCAGGGACGGCAGGTTCTGATCCTCGTGCCGGAAATCGCCCTGACGCAGGCGGGACTGTCTCGCTTCAAGCAGCGCTTCGGCGCAGAGCCCGTCGCGTGGCACAGCGCGATAACGGATATGGAACGCCGCCGCGCCTGGCGTGAAGTCGTGCAAGGACGGGCGAAGCTGGTGGTCGGCGCACGCTCGGCTCTGTTCCTGCCTTTCGCCAAGCTCGGCCTGATCGTGGTGGACGAAGAACACGATACGTCCTTCAAGCAGGAAGAAGGCGTGATCTACAATGCTCGCGACATGGCGGTCCTGCGCGCGCGGTTGGAAGACCGGCCCGTCATACTGGCATCGGCCACGCCGAGCCTGGAATCGCTGCACAATGCGCGCATGGGTCGCTATGCCCATATCGTCTTGCCGGAACGGCCCGGCGCGATCACCTTGCCGGACATCGGGCTGATCGACATGAAGACGCACAAGCCTGAGCCGGGATCGTTTCTTTCCGAGCCGATGGTGCAAGCCGTTGCGGAGCGCATTTCGCGCGGCGAGCAGTCGCTGCTCTACATGAACCGCCGTGGTTACGCCCCGCTGATCCTGTGCAAGGCGTGCGGGGAGCGGCTGCGCTCGCCCGACACGGATAGCTGGCTGGTGGAACACCGCGCGACGGGCCGCGCCGTTTGCCATCTGACGGGCTTCTCCATGCGCATGCCGCGCGAATGCCCGAAATGCGGGGCGAAGGACGGGCTGACCTCCATCGGGCCGGGCGTGGAGCGGATCGCGGACGAGGCGCAGACCCACTTCCCGCAGGCGCGGGTGGAGATCCTGTCGTCCGACACGACCGCCACGCCCGACGAAATCAAGGCGCGCCTCGGCCGGATGGAACGCGGCGAGATCGATATTCTCGTCGGCACGCAGATGGTGGTGAAGGGCCACAACTTCCCGAAGCTGACATTCGTCGGCGTGGTCGATGGCGATTTGCTGATGGGCGGAGCGGACCCGCGCGCAGGCGAACGGACCTACCAGACGCTGGTGCAGGTCGCGGGCCGCGCAGGCCGCGCCGACAAGGCGGGCGAAGCCCTGATCCAGACCCACCATCCGGATCATGAAGCGCTGCAGGCGCTGGTCGCCGGCGACCGGGAGATGTTCGTCGGTGTCGAAATGGCGATGCGCGACATGCTGGGCCTGCCGCCCTTTGGACGGCTGGCGGCGGTCATCGTCTGGGGCCCGGATCTGAAAAAAACGAAAGAGCTGGCGAAGGACTTCCTATCCAAGGCTCCGCGTGCGGACGGCGTGGAAATCCTGGGCCCGTCCGAGGCCCCCATCGCCCGCCTGCGCGGCCTTTACCGCCGCCGCCTCTTCATCCGGGCGGACCCCGGCGTGAACCTGTCGAAATACATGACGGCCTGGCGGGCCAGGCAGAAGCGCATACCGGCAAAGTACAAGATCCAGATCGACATCGATCCGCAGAGTTTCGTGTAGCTTCCGAAGCGATCTTGGTCCGAGAGCCGATAGCGGCCTTTTCTGGCAGAAGCTGCAAGTCCGGCGATGAAAAATAACGCGATTCGCACCGACAGTAGTTGCGAACGAATTTCAAGTGAGATAACGGCTCCGCCAAACTGCGAATAGATCGCAATTAGGACCGGTTCCATGCTCTCTTCCTTTAAGGTCGTCGCACCCTCGGCGCTTGTGCTGACTGTCGCTCTCGCGACGACGTCCCCGTCCTTCGCACAGACGAGCCCTGGGGATGACGATTTGTATCAAGACGAAGTCGTCGTCACGGGATCGCAAGTCGATTTCGGCGGTACGTATGAAGGCGGCGATATAGGCAAGGCTGCCCGAGCGGGCCTGCTCGGCAATCTGCCCTATCTCGACGCACCGTTTTCCAGCCTGTCGTTCACGGCGGAATTGGCCCGCGAACAGCAAGCGCTTTCGATCACCGACCTCATCCGCAACGACCCGACCGTCGGGACGGCCAAGGGTTTCGGAAATTTCCAGGAAGTGTACATTCTGCGGGGCTTTCCGGTCTTTTCCGACGATGTGACCTATAATGGCCTATACGGCATCCTGCCTCGCCAGTTCCTCGCTGCTGAACTGGTGGACCGGGTAGAAGTCTTCCGCGGCGCCAACGCTTTTCTGAACGGCGCCGCTCCGGGTACGTCGGGCGCGGGGGGCAATATCAATATCGTGCCCAAACGTGCGGACGCGGAAGATCTGAACCGAATCACGCTGGGCCTGCGTTCAGGCGGCGAGTTCACGGGCGCCGCCGACATAGGCCGGCGTTTCGGTGCCCGGGACGAGATCGGCCTTAGGGCCAACGGCGTGTTCCGCAACGGACGGACCGCGATCGATCACCAACGGCGCGACCTCGGCGCCTTTGCGCTGGGTGCCAGTCGCGAAGGCGCACGTGCCCGCTTCTCGGCCGACCTGGGTTATCAGACCAATCGCCTGGACAATCCGCGCCCACAAATCACACCGTCCGGGGCGATCCCTGACGTGCCCGAAGCTGACGCCAATTATGCCATCAAGGGCACGCTGACCGACGAACGACAAGTGTTCGGGGCATTCCGGGGCGAGTTCGACGTCACCGACGATGTCATGGGCTGGGCCGCCTTTGGTGGTCGTGAAGGCGAAGAGGCGAACGTTCTGGCCAATCCGACCGCCGATGCCGCCGGCGACTATACGGCATTCCGGTTCGACAATGCGCGCGAGGACCGCATCCTTTCCGGCGATGTCGGCGTCACTGCGACATTCGCCACAGGCGCGGTCGGTCACCGCCTCGTGGCATCGGGATCGGTCGTGGACTTGCAAAGCAAGAACGCGTTCGCCTTCAATTTCGCGGCCCTGTCCGGCAATATCTTCGACGACCGTCAGCCCGGCCTGAACGCGGTAGGCAACTTCACCGGTGGCGACCTGTCCAGTCCCCTGACGACAGAGCGCACGATCAACAGCTCGGCGGCGATCGCCGACACGCTCTCCTTTCTGGACGACCGTCTGCTTGCGACTGTCGGCGTTCGCTATCAACACATCCAGACCGAAACATTCGATTTCAACACGGGCCGAGGCAATCCCGGCACCGATTTCTCGGAGAGTGCCTGGACACCCGCGTTCGGCATCGTTTTCAAGGCGGCCGATACCCTGTCCGTTTTCGGCAACTATGCCGAAAACCTGCAACCGGGTCAGATCGTACCGGCGGCGGTAGGAAGCACGGTCGTCAGGAATGCGGGCGACGTTCTCGACCCTTACCGCGGCACCCAGTACGAAGCCGGACTCAAATATGACGGCCGGGGTTTTGGCGCCACGTTCAGCGTGTTCGACCTGACCCGGCCCAATGCGATCCTGACCAATCTGAGGACGGCTGGCGGCTTGACGACAGGCATCATCGCACCCGACGGGGAACAGTCCGTGCAGGGTCTGGAGGCGACCGTTTACGGGTCGCCCATGGAGGGGCTGTCGCTGATCGGCGGCCTGACATGGCTCGACGCGGACCTTTCGCGCACGGAAGGCGGCGTGGACGAAGGCAATAGCCTGATCGGGGTGCCGGACATCCGGGCCAGCCTGAATGCGCGCTATGACATTGCGGCTCTGGCGGGTCTCTCCATCGACGGTCGCGCGACCTATTCGGGGGAGCAGTTCACGAATACGGCCAACACTATATCGATCGACGATTTCGTCCGTTTCGATATCGGCGCCAGTTATCGCTGGAGCAACCGCCTTGATCAGGACATCGTTCTGCGCGCCCGGATCGAGAATGTGGGCGATGAGAAATCCTTTGTGTCCACGGGCGGCTTTCCGGGATCGAACTATCTCGTCCAAAGCGAGCCTCGCACGATCCTGATAAGCGTCGAGTTCGGCCTCTAATTGGTCGGAGTCGAAACCATAGGTCGGGCGGGTCGTCCGTGACCCGTCGCAGCTTCCAGCTCTGGTCGGCTGTCCACAGCTGGACCAGCTTGATATGCACGGCTTTCCTGTTGATGCTGTGCGTGACCGGCTTGCCGTTGATCTTCCACCACGAGATCGACGCGGCGTTGTCGCCGGATACATGGCGGCCCGCCGATCCGGGCGGTCCGCTTCTGTCCTACGATGCCGTGCTCGATGCCGCCCTCGCCAACAGGCCCGGCGAAGTCCCGCTCTATATGAGCTTCGATGTTGATCGGCCGGTCGTCAACGTCACGACGGGTCCGGCTCCGGATGCACCGCAATCACAGATGCACTTCGCATCCTTCGACCGGACCAGCGGGAACCTCGTTCCGCCGCCCGAGGCCGATGGGGGCGTGATGGATGTGGTGTTGCGGCTCCACACCGACATGTTCCTCGGCTTGCCGGGCATGCTGTTTCTCGGCGCCATGGGCGCTCTTTTCATTGCAGCCCTGGTTTCGGGTGTCGTGCTTTATGCGCCGTTCATGCAAAAGCACGCATTCGGCATGGTCCGCACGCATAAGAGTCGACGATTGAAGTGGCTGGATCTTCACAATCTGCTCGGCATCGCGACAATGGCTTGGGTGTTCGTGGTCGGCCTTACCGGTGTCGTCAATACGCTCGAAGCGCCGATCAACGCGGCCTGGAAAGCCCAGGCCTTCGACGATCTCACAGGCGGATATGGTGATGCAGCCGTGACCGGCGATCTCGCCAGTCTGGACGCCGCCATTTCCGCAGCTTTGGACGCGGCACCGGGCATGACCTTGCAGTTCGTCGCCTTTCCGGGCGGGAGCTTCTCCACAAACCGGCATTTCTTCGTATTCCTGCACGGCAGCGCGCCCTTGACGCGAGAAATCATCACACCCGTCCTGATCGACGCACGAACGGGCGAACTCGTCGGGCTGCGCGACATGCCGTGGTACGCCAAGGGACTCTCACTGTCCCGTCCGCTGCATTTCGGCGACTATGGCGGTCTTCCGCTCAAGATCCTCTGGGCGATCCTGACGCTTTTCACGATCGTCGTTCTCGGCTCCGGCCTGTATCTCTGGATCGCGCGGCGTCGCACAGGGCGCGGCCGCAACCACAATCGTGTCGTGACCCGTCTGGACAGGACTGCGGCCGAATGAGGGTGCGCCATCCGACTTTCCTGCTGCCCGTGCTGTTGTCGGCCGCGACGCTCTTCGGGCTCGTCGTCGCTCTGATCGGCGACGGCTTCGCGCATCCGGTTTCCTGGGCAAGCCTGGCCTTGCCGGTATCCGCTATCGGTTGGGCCGTGGCGACGGCGCTCTGGCGGACCCGCGACCGATAGGCGGGAAGCGTGCCGAGCCCTGCGGGCCAGGCCGGGTAACACTCGTCCTCAAACCGTCTTGAAGGGGTCGCGCATGAGGATGACGTCTTCGCGTTCGGGCGACGTGCTGACCATGCCGACGGGGCAGCCGATCAGCTCCTCGACACGGCGGACATATTTGACGGCCGCGGCCGGAAGGCCGGCCCAGCTGCGGGCGCCGCGTGTGCTGCCTTGCCACCCTTCGAGCGTCTCGTAGATCGGTTGGACCATGGATTGCTGGCTCGCCCCGGCGGGCAGGCGGCGCATGATCTTGGAATCCACCTTGTAGCCGGTGCAGATCTTCAGTTCCGGCAACCCGTCCAGCACGTCCAGCTTGGTCAGGGCGATGCCGGTGATGCCTCCGGTGATGACGGCTTGGCGCACCATGACGGCGTCGAACCAGCCGCAGCGGCGCTGACGCCCCGTGACCGTGCCGAATTCATGCCCGCGCTCGCCGAGCCGCTGGCCCGTCGCATCGTTCAATTCGGTCGGGAACGGTCCTTCGCCGACGCGGGTCGTGTAGGCCTTGGTGATCCCCAGCACATAATTCAGGGCGCGCGGACCCAACCCCGTTCCGGCCGCGGCCTGTCCGGCGATCGTGTTGGAGCTGGTGACGAAGGGGTAGGTGCCGTGATCGATGTCGAGCATCGCCCCTTGGGCGCCTTCGAACAGGATTTTCTTTTCGGCCTTCCGGGCGTCGTCTAGAACCTGCCAGACCGGCGCGGTGAAGGGCAGGATCTTGGGGGCGACCTGCATCAGGCTGTCGGTCAGGGCGTCCGCATCGACCGCGTCGTGGCCGAGGCCGACGCGCAATGCGTTATGATGGTGCAACAGGTTTTCCACCCGCTCTTTCAGGTGGACCGGGTCGTCCAGATCGCAGACGCGGATGGCGCGGCGGGCGACCTTGTCTTCATAGGCCGGACCGATGCCGCGTTTCGTGGTGCCGATCTTCACCCCGTCCACGCGGTTTTCTCGGATGCCGTCCAGTTCGGAATGGATCGGCAGGATCAGGGCGGCGGATTCGGAAATCTTCAGATTGTCCGGCGTGATCTTGACGCCCTGATCGCGGATGCGCGCGACTTCGTCCAGGAATGCCCACGGGTTCAGGACAACGCCGTTGCCGATGACGGACAGTTTGCCGCCGCGCACAATGCCCGACGGCAGAAGCGACAGCTTGTAGGTCGTGCCGTCCACGACGAGCGTATGGCCGGCATTGTGACCGCCCTGGAAGCGAGCGACGACATCGGCGCGGCTGGACAGCCAATCGACGATCTTGCCTTTTCCTTCGTCCCCCCACTGGGAGCCGACGACGACGACGTTAGCCATGCGATATTCCTCGCTTGAAATGCGACCGCCGGGCCTTAGCGAAGCCCGACTGGGATGGCGAGGGGATAAGCCTAATCGAAACGGTAGGCGACACGCACCCCGTAGGCGTCCAGCCCTTCGTTCGGACCGCTGGACAGGATTTTGCCGTGCGACAAATGTTCGTAGAACAGTTCGCCCGCCCATGCGTCGCTGACGCGGTATCCGAGTGTAAAGGCGTTGCGGAACAGGACGCGGCTGCCGAATTCGATTTCGGTGTTCAGACGTCGCTCGAATTCCGAGTTCTCGATCTGTGCGCGTCGGACCTGTTCAAGCGTCAAGCCGTCCGGATCGTCTATCAGCACATCGAGCGGGAAGGACGGATCCGTCAGGAAGGACGGCAGATCGATTTCCAGCGTTCCGTCATGCACGACCAGTCCCGTGGACCAATCACCGTAGAAACGTTCCCCCAAGGTTTGGCGGAACAGGAGTCCAGCGCCGCCATAGCTCGTGCGTCCGCCTAGATTCAGCGTGCCGCCGATCCAGGGCTGCGGGGACAGGAAGGGTTTGAGGAAGTCAGGTTCGTCGAAGAGGATCTCGGCATTGATAGCGCCGCTGTTCTCCTTGCCCTTGTCCGAACCAAGGCCGAAGATCTCGACATCGTGCTCGGTCACGCCGACGCGAAGCTCCGACAGCTGCGCATGAGCCGTGGAAGACAAGCCGAGCAAGAATGCGACCGTTAGGATGAATGGCTTCACGGGATGATCCTCATTGGTAATCGGTTACGGACTAGTCATATTCGGACGTGCGGGTCAATCATCCGGTCAAATCTGTGACGCTCAGACGGCGCGAGACTTGCGCCGTCGCGACGACCGGCGGCGACTGCCGTGTTTTTCGTAGATGGCTTCGGTCCGTTCGGCAAAGCCCGGCCTGCGTTTTAGTAGCCGGATCCGGTCTCGGGCGTGCCGGGCCGCCTCCATATGGTCGACGATGCGTTCGGGATAGAGACGCGGTATGACCGTGTCCGCCTCGTCCCATTTCCAGGGTTCCTGGATGTATTCGTCCGGCACGGATTCCAGCTCCGGCACCCAGTGCCGGACGAAGCGCCCGTCCGGGTCGTGATCATAGCCTTGTTTAACCGGGTTATAGATCCGGATCGCATTCATGCCGGTCGTGCCGGACTGCATCTGTACCTGCGGCCAGTGGATGCCGGGCTCGTAGTCGGTGAACTTGCGCGCATAGGCCAGTCCGGGTTCGCGCCAGTGCAGCCAGAGGTGATAGCTCGACAGGCACATCAGCATGGCCCGCATCCGGAAGTTCAGATAGCCGGTCGCGTTGAGCGCGCGCATGCAGGCATCGGCGAAGGGCAGGCCCATCCGGCCCTCGCTCCACGCCCAGAGGCGGTCGTTGGCCAGATTGTTCTGTCCGGGATCGGGGCGCAGACCGTCATAGCCTGAATGCAGATTGCGGAACTCCATGCCCGGCTCGCTCTCCAGCTTCTGCGTGAAATGACAATGCCAGTGAAGGCGGCCCGAAAAGCTCTGCATCGATCCGCGCCATTGCTTGATACGGGCAAGGGCGTCATCGTCGGCACCGGCTTTGGCGGCGGCCTTCAGATCCCGCTGACGCTTCCACAAGGCTTGCGCCGCCTCGCGCATGGAAAGGCAACCGTAAGCCAGATAGGGCGATAGGCGGGAGCATTCGTCGAAAGCCGTGACAGGACTGCTCATGGCGGTGCGGTAGCGGCGGCCGCGCGCATTCAGGAACCCGTCCAACAGGTCCAGGGCGGGTTTGCGCCCACCGGGCTGGCGGCCGGGGCAGGGATCGGCCCGCATCTTCATATCCCGCCAAGTCGGCAGGTCTTTGGATGCGAGACCCGACACAGGCGTCAACCTTTCCGGTTCCGGATATTGCGGGACGCGCATCAAGGCGTCCCAGCGCTTCGACCAGCCGTCGCGGTCTTTCAAGGGGCGGAACACGCCGAACTGCTTCTGTTCCTGCCACGGAACGGAGTGATCGGCACACCACTCCTTGACTGCCAGATCGCGACTGTAGGTCCAGTCGTTACCCGTTTCTTCGTGGCTGTGCAGCGACTGGATCTCGTAGCGCGAGGCCAGATCGGACAATATGTCGGTCACCGACCCGGTCCTGACGATCAGCGGTACGCCGAGCGCCGTTAGGCGCGCGTCGAGTTCGTGCAGGCTTTCGCGGATGAAATCCCACTGCCGGGCCGACGTGTCAGGCAGCTGCCAATAGTCCGGTTCGGCCACGTAGAGCGGGATGACGGCTCCACCTTCGCTGCCGGCCAGCAAGGGGGCATGATCATGCGTGCGCAGGTCACGCTTGAACCAAACGATATGGATTGCGGGTTTGGCCACGGTTCACTTACGCGCGAGCGCGCTTGATTGTGCCGAAGCCCACCACTAGGTCGCGCCCCATGCGCGATTACACCGATGTCGAAATGCAGATCTGCGGCGTGCTGGAGGGCGAGCCGAACCGGACCGCCCGGCTGGCGACCGTGGCGTGCCTGCTGTCGCAGGCGTTCGAGGATTTCTACTGGACGGGCTTCTATCTGGTCGATCCGGAGAAACCGGACGAACTCGTCGTCGGACCCTATCAGGGCACGCTGGGTTGTCTGCGCATTCCGTTCGGGGAGGGCGTCTGCGGCGCGGCGGCCGCCCAACGCAGGACGGTGGTTGTGGCGGACGTCCATGCCTTCGCGGGCCACATCGCCTGTGACGCAGCCAGCGAAAGCGAAATCGTCGTGCCGGTCTTCGACGGTGAGACCTTGATCGGCGTTCTGGATGTGGACAGCACGCGCAAGGATACGTTCGGGAAAGCCGACCAAGTCGCGCTGGAGCGGATCACCGGATTGATCGCCGCGTAGCGGCTTTCGAAGTCAGCTTTTCCGGCAGAAGTCACTTTTCTCCGGAATCGGTGCCGAAGACGATCAGGCATGGCTGCAAGCCGGACATTCCGGATCGCGCGTCAGTCGCACCGTTCGGCTCTCGGCTCTCAACCCGTCATATATCCACAGGCGCCGAGCCAGCGTATCGCCGGCACCCGTGATGCATTTGATCGCTTCCAGCGCCATGACGGATCCGGCAATGCCCGTCAGCGCTCCGACCACGCCGACTTCGGCGCAGTTTTGCTCTTGCGGCGGCAATGCAGGCACGAGGCAGCGATAACATGGGCCGGTCGGTCCGAAGAGACCGATCTGGGCATCGAAACGTCCGACCGCGCCGGAGAGCAACGGAATGCCGAGCGCCAGCGTTGCATCGTTGACGGCGAAACGCGTGGCGAAATTGTCCGTGCCGTCCAGAACGAGGCCGTGGTCGGCGAGCAAGGACTGCGCGTTGCCGGGTTTCAGACGCCGATCCTGCACTGTGACTTCGACATCCGGATTGATCGCGCCCAGGCGCGCTGCGAGGCTGCGGCCCTTCGATTGGCCGATAGACGCCGTGTCGAACTGCACTTGCCTCTGAAGATTGGACAGGCTCACCGCGTCGTCGTCGATCAGGGTGATGCGTCCGACGCCGGCCGCCGCGAGATAGAGCGCGGCCGGTCCGCCCAGACCTCCGGCGCCGACGATGGCGACTTTCGCGTCCAGCAACGCATTCTGTCCCGACCCGCCGATTTCCTTCAGGACGAGATGGCGGGCATAGCGTTCGATCTGGTCGGGGTTCACCCGCTCACGGGGCCGTGGATTTTTTCGCAGGTCCGTCGCCCGCACCCGGCCCATCGTCGAACAACGGCGTGGACAGATAGCGTTCCGCGAAGCTGGGGATGATGGTGACGATGCGTTTGCCACGCATCTCCGGGCGGGCGCCGACCAGCAGGCTCGCCGCAATGGCGGCGCCGGAACTGATGCCGACCGGCACGCCGTCTTCGGCCGCGACATGCTTGGCCGTGCCGAAGGCCGCGTCCGAATTGATGGTCACGACTTCGTCCACCAGATCCATATCCAGATTGTCCGGGATGAAGCCCGCACCAATCCCCTGGATCTTGTGCGGGCCTTTTTCGCCTTTGGAGATCATCGGGCTTTCGGTCGGCTCGACGGCGATGATCCGGCAATCGGGGTTCTTCTCCTTCAGGAACCGGCCCGCCCCTGTCAGGGACCCGCCTGTGCCGACGCCCGCGATCATCGCATCGACCTCGCCGGCGCAATCCTCCCAGATTTCCGGACCCGTCGTGGCGTAGTGGATCGCTGGATTGGCGGGATTGTCGAACTGGCCCGCGCGCACCGCACCGGGCGTGTCGGCGATGATCTTCTCCGCTTCCTCGATCGCGCCGGGAATGCCGTCCGAAGCCGGCGTCAGGACGAGCTCGGCGCCCAGCAGCTTCATCATCTTGCGCCGTTCGATGCTCATGCTTTCGGGCATGACGAGGATGGCCTTGTAGCCCATGGCGGCGGCCGCGAAGGCCACTCCAATGCCGGTGTTGCCGGAGGTCGGCTCCACGATCACGCCGCCTTCGCCCAGCGTGCCGCTCCTTTCCAGTTCGCGCAGCATGTTGATGCCGATCCGGTCCTTGACCGACGCGCAAGGGTTGAAGAACTCCATCTTGTAGCAGAGATCGGCCGGGACGCCTTTGGCGATGCGCGGCAGCCGCACCAGCGGCGTTCCGCCCACCGTGTCCAGAATGCTGTCATAGATCTTGCCGTGGGCGCGCATGGTCTCTTCTCCGTCGTCGTTCGGAAGGGATGACTAGGCAAACACCTTTTCGCCGTCCATCCTTATCGTGAGATGGAGTCCGGCCGGGGTGTAGTTTCTTTCCACCGTCGCGTAAGGCAGCATGTCGAACAGACGCGTGCCGAAGCCGACCTTCCCGGCCGGCTTGATTTCGTGGGAACAGGTTTCCCGCCAGTCGATCGAAAGGCTGTCACCGGTCCGCCGCCATTCGACGTGCAGGTGTCCGCCCGGTTTTTTCAGGCAGCCATACTTTGTCGCGTTGGTCGCCAGTTCGTGGCAGACCATGGACAGATCCTTGGTCGCGTCGATGGCGAGCCTGACCACCGGGCCGGACAGGGTGTAGGCGTCGTCCTGCGTTTCGTCGAAGGGGCTGAGTTCGTCTTCGAACACGGTTCGCACATCCAGTCCGCGCCAATCCCCGAGCGCCAGAAGATCGTTGGTCCGGCTCATGGCGTTGAGACGGGCCGTGAAACTCTGGACGAAATCCTCGACATTGGTGGCGTTGCGCCCCGTGATGCGCGCGACCGAACTGACGACCGCCATGATGTTCTTGACACGGTGCGACAGTTCGTAGCCGATGGCTTTGTTGCGCTGTTCGAGATCGTGCTGCCGGGTGATGTCCTGGGCGCGCTGGATCAGTCCGACAACCTGACCGTCCTTGTCGCGGACCGGGTCCTGCGTGGCGCGCCAGACCGTTTCCTGGATCGTGCCGTCTTCCAGTTCCAGCCGAAAGGGCTGCGCGTCCAGCCGCGTGACGGCCCCGGACAGGGTCTTGCGGAAACAGCTCAGGATCGGTCCGATCCGTTCTTCGCTGTCGGGGAAAGCCTCGAAGACATAGACGCCGTCCAATTCGGCGTAATGGCGATGAACCGATTTCAGATAGGCCTTGTTGGCATAGACGAACCGCAACTCGGCATCGAGCATCATGACCGGCAAGGACCAGTCATCGAACAGGCGTGTTTCGTCCAGCGCGGCGTTCATCCGGTTCCGGTCGATCCGTAACCGCCCGAGCCGCGGTCCGTTTCGCCCAGTTCCGTGACGACGGAGAAATCAGCCTGGGTCACCGGAGCGATGACCATCTGGGCGAAACGATCGCCGCGCGCGATGGTGAACTCCGCTTGGCCGTGATTGACAAGCAGCACGCCGACTTCGCCGCGATAATCGGCATCGATCGTTCCTGGAGAGTTCAGCACCGTCACGCCGTGCTTGAGCGCCAGTCCGGACCGCGGTCGCACTTGCGCTTCATAGCCGGGCGGGAGCGCCATGCGAAACCCGGTCGGGACGAGTTCGCGCTCGCCCGGCGCTAGCGTCACGGGCGCGTCGATGGCGGCGCGCAGGTCCGCGCCCGCGGCCTGCGCCGTTTCGAAACGGGGCAGCGCGATACCGTCCATGTGCGCCAGTCGCACGAGCTCGATGGAAATCGTATTCATGCCGCGTCCGCTAGGCGTTTTCAGCGATGACTTCCACCGGGAATCGAAAGGATCGGATCAATTCGACGCAGAGTCGTCCTCTTTGACGAGACCGTGATCGCGCGCGGAAAAGTCAGACAGGGTTTCTTCCAGCGCGGTGGAGAATTCGTCGCTCATCGGGTAGTCGGATTTGTACCGGTGCTCGAACCGTTCACCGCCGAAATAGAGCGTCAGTATGTCGGAATCGGCACTGTCCAGATCCTGCGACAGGGTCAGCGGAACGCCGGTCGCCAAGATCGCATAATCGTCGGCCTGCGGGACAAGATCGTTGCGCGTGCAGATGACGCCGCGGATCGGTGCGCCGTTATGGTCGAGCGACACATCCGACGGGTTCTGCTTGGCAATAGCGACGAAATCGTCGGCAGGACGGTAGGATGCCACGGTCATGCGTCCGCCGTCCGCATCCACCACTTCTTCCAGCACGACGATCTCGCACTGGTCGAATGCACCCGCCATCGCGGATGCAGGCAGAAACAGCGCGGCCGCCAACAGGCCGGTCATGCAAGCTTTGATTGTCATCTATCGTCTCCGAAATATGCGGCGATGCGCCGGGCCAAGGCCCTGGCGGCCGCTTGTTTGCTCTGGCGCGGCAGTCGGACTTCGTCGTCATCGGTCACGATGATCATCTCGTTCTCCTGTCCGCCCATCACGTCGCCGGATACATCGTTGGCGACGATCCAGTCGCATCCCTTGCGAATGCGCTTGGCGCGCGCCAGTTCCACCACGTCGTGCGTTTCGGCCGCGAATCCCACGACCAACCCGGGTCGCTTATCGGACAGACAAACTGAACGCAGTATGTCCGGATTCTCGACAAGCTGTAAGGGTTCGGGGCCATCGACAGGCTTCTTGGTCTTGGTTTCGGTCCGGTTTGCCGGGCGCCAGTCCGCCACGGCGGCGACGGACACGAATATGTCGGCGGGCAGGGCGGCATGGACGGCGTCGTACATGTCCCGGGCCGTCTCGACGGCGGTATTGGTCGTGCCGCAGGGTTTGGCCAGCGATGTCGGTCCCGTCACCAATTCCACCTCGGCGCCAAGATCGGCCAGCGCCTGCGCGATAGCGTAGCCCTGCCGGCCCGACGAATGGTTGGACAGGTAGCGCACCGGATCGATCGGCTCGCGCGTCGGCCCAGCCGTCACGACGGCACGGCGCCCAGCCAGCGGCTTCGGCGCGTGCCATCCGTCGAGCGTCATGTCGCCCTGCAAGGCGGCCATGACGGCGTCGGTGATGGCGTCCGGTTCGCTCATGCGTCCGTCGCCGAATTCGCCGCACGCCATCTCGCCCGTGTCCGGTCCGACGAACAGAGCGCCGCGCTCGCGCAGGGTCGCGATATTGGCTTGCGTCGCTTCGGATTGATACATGCGCACATTCATGGCCGGGGCGAACAGGACACGCTTATCTGTCGCGAGCAGGGTCGTCGTCGCCAGATCACCGGCGACACCGTGTGCGGCCTGCGCCATCAGATTGGCCGTCGCGGGCGCCACGACGATCAGGTCCGCGCTGCGCGACAATTCGATGTGGCCCATTTCGGACTCGGCGGTCAGGTCCCACAGATCGGTCAGCACCGTCTCTCCGGACAGGGCCTGCGCCGACAAGGGCGTGACGAATTGCGATCCGCCCTTCGTCAGGATGACGCGCGTCGCCACGCCCCGGCGGGCCAGCTCGCGGATCAACAAGAGCGACTTGTAGGCCGCGATGCCGCCGCCGATGATGAGGAGAACGCGTCTATCCATGGACGCGGCTTAGACGCTTGCGTGCAACGAGGCAAAGGAGGAGCGCGTATCGCTTGTTTCGCAGCCATGCAGGAGACACGCTTTGGACACGGTCATTTTCGATATGGACGGCACGCTCGCCGATATTGCGCACCGGGTCCATCACGTGCGGCGAAAGGGCCGCAAGGACTGGACGCGCTTTCACGAAGGCATTTCCGAAGACCGGCCCAACAAGGCGGTCGTGTCGCTCTACATGACGCTCTGGCACAGCGGTGACTACGACCTGCAGATCGTCACGGGCCGCAACGAAGCCCATCGCGGCGCGACGGAAGACTGGCTCGACAGGCACGGCATCCCCTTCAACCGCGTCACCATGCGCGCGGACCGGGACTTCCGCTCCGACATCGTCGTGAAGCAGGAGATCCTGGAGCGTTTCATCGAGGAGGGGCGGACCGTCCTGTTCGCCGTCGACGACCGGGACGGCGTGGTCGGGATGTGGCGGCAGAACGGCGTGACCTGTCTGCAATGCGCGGATGGGAATTTTTAGAATTGTCCCTTCTAGAGTTGTCCCAAGGTCCAAGCCCCGCCGAGCGCGATCGCCGCGCCGATCGCGGCATATCCGGCCGGGCGCAGCCATCCGGGCTTCCGGACTTCGACCGTCTTGACGATGGGCGCGCGGGACAGGTCGATCTCGCCATTGGCCCAGGCTTCGGCCAGCCTGGCGATGTTCTCCGTCGCGTCGGGCAGCTTGACGAGGGTGCGGCGCGTCCGGTCCAGCCCGTCGAGCAAATCGTTCAGATAGCGCTCCGGGCCGAGTTCGGCCCTCACGGCGTCTTCCACGATCGGGCGGCTGGCTTCCCACATGTCGAAATGCGGATCGAGCCGCCGCGCCACGCCTTCGGCCTGCATCATGGTCTTCTGCAAAAGGATGAGCTGCGGCTGCAGCGGCATGTCGAACATCTCGGTGATTTCGAGCAGCTGCAAGAGAACCTTGGACATGGACACATCTTCAGCGGCTTTTCCGAAGATCGGTTCGCCGACGGCGCGCAAGGCGGTGGCGAATTCGTCCACGCTGTGATGGGGCGGCACGTAGCCGATGTCGAAATGGACTTGCGCGATCTTGTAATAGTCGCGCTGCAGGAAACCGTAGAGCGTGTCGATCTCGAAACGGATCTCCTCGTCGCCGAGCCGTCCCAAGATGCCGAAGTCCAGCAGGACGAGATTGCCGTCCGGATCGCGGAACAGGTTCCCCTCATGCATGTCGGCGTGGAAAATGCCGTAGGTGAAGGTCGAGGCGAGGAAGCTCTGGATCACGGCGGTCGCCAGTTCCCGCCGCTCCTCGATCGGCAAGGCGAGGATGTCGGGCGACGAAAAGGCGGTGCCGTTGACCCAGTCGGTCGCCATGACGTTCTTGTCCACCATCTCCCAATGGATGGCCGGTACCCGGAACAGGCCGGTGGCCGTGGCGATGTCGGCCATTTCCGATGCGGCCGCCGCTTCCAGCCGCAGGTCGAGTTCCAGCATCACGGCGCGCCGGGCTTCGGCGACGAAGGCCCGGGGCTGCAGGCGGCGGACGGCCGGAACGGCGGCATGAGCGAGGTTCGCGACCTGCCTGATGACGTCCATGTCGCGGGTCATGCGCGCGACGATGTTCGGGCGCAGGATCTTGATGGCGACGGTCTCGCCGCTCTCTCGCAGCACGCCTTTGTGAACCTGGGCGACGGACGCCGCGGCGACCGGTTCGGACAGGGAGGACAGACGGCCGCGCCACGGTTCGCCCCAGTCGGCTTCCAGCATCGCCTCGGCTTTCTCCATGGGGAAAGGCGGCACCTTGTCCTTCAGGCGCGACAGCCCTTCGGCGAAGACCGGGTCGAACATGTCGCCGCGCGTGGACAGGATCTGCCCGAACTTGATGTAGGCGGGCCCGAGCTTTTCCAGCGCATTGGCGAAACGCGCGCCGGGATTGTCGTCCCGGTCGCGTATGGAAAAGAAGCGCGAGACGCCTGCAACGAACCGCACGGGGCCGGGGACGAAAGGCTCGTATTCCTTCGGCACGAGCGCATCGTGGCGCACGAGAACCCATCCGGTGCGAAGAAGGCGGAAGAATGTGGCGGTGCGGCGCAGCATCGAGGGCGGCTATAGGGAGCGTTGGTCGCTCTGTGTAGGGGCGTTTTCGCACGGGCCGGACAAAAGAACAGCGATGGTGCAGGCGCTTGGCGGTTTGTCCCTAGCCAACTTGTCGCAGGCCCTTTTGAATCGGAACCGGGATGTTAAGGTGGCGTTAAAGCGACCACAACATATGGGTGGTCGAACGACAGCCAAGCCCCATATCTTGGTGTGTGGAATCGATATCAAGGGTGACGACCCTTTACGAATGGAGCGCAACATGGGCGTACAGGACCAGATCAGCACCGGAACGTCCGGCCTTCTCAAGCCGAGCCTGACCTACAAGCCGTTCCGCTACCCTTGGGCGTACGAGTTCTGGCGTCGCCAGCAGCAGATCCACTGGATGCCCGAAGAAGTGCCCTTGGGCGAGGACCTGAAGGACTGGTCCACCAATCTGACCGATGATGAGAAGAATCTGCTGACGCAGATCTTCCGTTTCTTCACGCAGAGCGACGTGGAAGTCGGCGGCAACTACATGGAAAACTATATGCCGCTGTTCAAGCCGGTGGAAGTCCGGATGATGCTGGCGAGCTTCTCCAACATGGAGACGATCCACATCGCCGCCTACGCATTGCTGCTGGAGACGATCGGCATGCCGGACAGCGAGTTCTCCATGTTCATGGAATATGAGGAGATGGCGGCCAAGCACGACTATCTCGGCCAGTTCGGCGTCGAAACCGACAAGGACATCCTGACCTCCATGGCCGTGTTCGGCGGCTTCACCGAAGGGCTGCAACTGTTCGCGTCGTTCGCCATGCTGATGAACTTCCCGCGCCTGAACAAGATGAAGGGCATGGGCCAGATCGTGTCCTGGTCGATCCGCGACGAAAGCCTGCATTGCGAAGGCATGATCAAGCTGTTCCACCAATTTGCCAAGGAAACCGGTGCGCTGACGCCATCCGTGAAGGACGACATCGCTGATTGCTGCCAGACGGTGGTGAAGCTGGAAGACAAGTTCATTGATCTGGCGTTCGAGAAAGGCCCCGTCGAGGGCATGACCGCCGAGGACATCAAGCGCTACATCCGCTACATCGCCAACTGGCGCATGAACCAGCTCGGCCTGTCCAAGATCTATGCCGGCGTCGAGGAGCATCCGCTGCCCTGGCTGACGGAAATCACGAACGGCGTGGAACATGCCAATTTCTTCGAGGCGCGCGCGACGGAATATTCCAAGGGCGCGACCGAAGGCGACTGGCATGGCGATAGCGGCGTCTGGAACCGGTTCGCCGCCTACGAGGCCACACGGTCGTCCGAAGCGGTCGACTAGGCCCGCACTCCGCCGCTTCCATCTCTGACAAACGAAGGGATGTGCGTCCACGTCGCGCTTCCCATTGCCGCTGGAGCCTGATAGCGGCCCGGCCATGTCCCTGATCGCGCCATCAGACCGGCTGAAGCCCTTCGAGTCGATCTACAATTTCCGCGATTTCGGCGGCTATCGCGGCGTTGGCGGGCGTCCCGTCCGCACGGGCCTGCTGTTCCGGTCCGCCCATCTGAACAATCTGACCGGTCCCGACCTGAACGCCATCGACGCCTTGCCGGTCGGCACCATCGTGGATCTGCGCCATGCGCCGGAACGCGAACGCCAACCCTCCCGCTGGCCGCAGCGACAGGACCCTGCGACCGTTGTCCTGACACAGCCGGTCAAGGGCATGGCGGAACGGGCCAGAGTCGCCCCGCACGAAGCCTTCGCCGAAGCCGAACTCCATACCGCCGACGATGCCCGCCGTTACATGCTGCGATCCTACGGCGCGCGGCCGCACGACCCCGGTTTCAAGGCCTTGTTCGCGCAGACCCTGCACCGGATGACGGAGGAAGAGGAGCCCGCCGCACCGGGCGTTCTGGTGCACTGCGCGGCGGGAAAGGACAGGACGGGAACGCTCGTCGCCCTGATCCAGGGACTCCTGGGCGTCTCGGACGCCGACATCATGGACGACTACATGCTGACCGAAACGGCCGTCGATATCGAGGCCTTGTTGGAGCCTGCGGCGACGTCCTTCTCCAAACGGTACGGCCGTCCGATCGGTGCCGATGCGCTGCGGCCCATGTTCGGCGTCGAGGCCGGCTATCTGCAGGCGAGCCTCGACGCGATGGGAGACATGGAGCGTTATGCCGCCGACACGCTGGGGCTGGACGAAATGCGTCTCAGCCGGTTGCGCGCGCGCTATACGGGCTGACGCGACCGGTCAGGTGCAGGACACCTTGCCGGCTTCGCCCCGGCAGGAATAGGTCACGTCTGTTCCGGCCTTGCCGAAAGCGACGACGTCCGAGCGTCGCGGTTTGAACAGGAAGGCGTCTTCCAAGGTGAGATAGTCGGGCAGGAACCCTTTTCTGGCCCCGTCGCGGCCGACCGAGCCGAAGCCGAACGGCTTGTACTGGTACCGCACCTGCGCCACCACGATGCCGCCGCCGCGCGGCACCATGTCTTCGCCGATGCCGGACGTGTCGAAGGCCGACACGTCCTTTGCGTCCGTGTCCAGCCCGCGGCCATAGGCATCGGTCTTGTACTCGATGACGCCCTCGCTTTTCATGGTCCCGCCGGAGTCGCGTTCGAAACTCTGCAGCCGCATGGCGAAACCGGCATTGTCGTCCAGATCCATGACATGCGCGACGGCGGAGACGAGGTCGGCGGCCTCGCTCTTGCCCAATGCTTCGACCTGCGTGGCCAGATCGCCGGCCACGCTGGCGGTGTGCGACAGCTTCCGGTCGGCGCTTAGCACGCTGCCCATCTCGGCCAGCCCCAGATAGAGCCCGATGATGATGGGGGCGATGATGGCGAATTCCATCGCCGCCACGCCGTCCTCGGAGGCGAGGAAGCCGGGCGATGCCTGACGCGCAGGGGGCGCCTTCGAAGGCGGTGCGGACAACCGGGTCACGACTGATCCCCCGGGCGTCCACCGCTGAGTTCGGCGATCCGGGTGTTCATGTCGTCGCTGCATTGGGCGTCCGCGGGAAATGGCTCCGTGCGGAAGGCGGTGCTGACGGTGATGATATGGCGGCGGCTGTCCGGAATGCTTTCCAGCCGCGTCATCACGTTGGGCAGCACCAGCGGATAGTAGAAGGTTCCGCGCATCACGACGGGTTCGGACGGGCCGGTCTTTTCATAGACGCCGGTCTCTATCTTCTTGCCGGGGTCGTCCGGGTCGAGCTCGCTCATGCCGACGACGGGGAGCGTCACGGATTGGAAATCGGAGCCCGACACCAGGTCGATGCGCAGATTGTCCTCGCATTTCATCAGATTGTTCATTCCGTCGCAGACCAGGGCCTTGAATTCCTTCGCGCTGCCGCATTCCTGGAACGCGCCGACGCGCACGAGACGCCCCGTGTCGCTCATCGCCTGGGTCATGACCGAGCTCGTGAAGAAGATGAGCGCGAGTTCCAGGATGCCGAATATCAGGCCGAGGAAAGGGACGGAAATGATCGCGAACTCGATCGCCGTGGCACCCTGTGCGTCCCGGCGGTAGCGATGCGGCAGGCGGCGCAGGGCCAAGGCGATGCGCCGGGATCTGGCAAGCCTCGACATGGATCGGCTCCTTTGAGGGCACCTTGGGCGGCGCCTGTGCGAACGGATCGCCGATCATCGGCGGGATGCGTTAAAACCCGGCTGAGAAACGCCGTTAATCCTTCGTGAAACGACTCAGCCGCAACCCGGGCGCGATGACTTAGAAGGCATCGCGCGTCGCCGCATCGGTGGAGCCGAACGTGTCTTCCCCATCGCTTTGGTCGAAGATCGCGGACGGACCGGACGTGGACGACTGGCCCGGCGTGTTGGCCGATATGTGCCCTGCGGCGTCGCCCAGGACCGGGGAGGGTTGGCAGAAGGGCGCGCAATTATAGGTCTCGCGCGCCTTGGCGTTGAACAGCCGCACGCCGTTGCTGGGCGTAATGGCCGTGACCTGGATGTCGGCATCGACCATGATCCGGTCGTTGCGGTCGAGCACGATGAGGTTGGTCTCGCCGAAGCCTCGCCCGACCACCATGAGCGCGGTCGGCGAATGCACGGTGACGTCCGCGATCTCCGGATTGCCGATCACGACCGACCCGGCGGCCGCCGGAAGCCGCAGCATCTGGGTCTTGTTCAGATCGACGCGGTAGATCGGTTCGTTGGCCGCAGCGGGGACGGCGGCGAGGCCGCAGGTCAGGGCGGCGACTGCAAAGGCTGCGGTTGCGCCGGTAAATCTGGTCGTCCGGCGCATGGCCTGTCTCCATTGGAACGTTCGGCGCCGATCCTAGAGGCTCAGAGTTGAGGAAGTCTTTAGAACGGGGCCGTCTCGCGGACAGATCACCCCCGCCGGCAGTATGACTTCATCAGTATGACTCTATAGAGCCCCCATTTTTGACAGAGCGATTTAAGGAGCTGTTCACCCTGTCTCCGAACCCTGCGTTAAACCGAAGCCCTTACAACCGGGTTCGTCAGGGATGACCCTGCACGGGGCAATCCCGAAAAGAACCAGCATACGTGGGAGATAGTTATGCAAAAGCTCATCAAGAATTTCCTCGCCGACGAATCCGGCGCGACCGCCATCGAATACGGCCTCATCGCCGCCCTCATCGCGGTCGCGATGATCGCCGGCGCCACAGCGGTCGGTGACCAGATCAGTGCGAAGTTCGACGTTGTCGCCGGTGAACTGGAAACCGACACGAAGAATACAGTTGAAAACGGAGTCTAAGAACATAACGTAAGTTTGTTCTCGTACCAATAAACACAAACAGGGCCAGGTTACTGGCCCTGTTTTTCGTCGTAAGAGCAATCACGTTCAAGCGCTTCCGTGATTTCGTTATGATGACGATGGTGGAATGACCATTGACTACGCCCTCACTCTCGCCTTGCTTAGCGTTGGGATCGTGGCGGGCGTGAATGCCTCGTCCGGCGGCATACCGACACGTTCCAGTCGGCAATCGATGCCATGAGCCGTGACGCAAAAAGCGGTCAGTCGTGATTCTGACACTATAACGCTCTCTTAAGAGACA
Source organism: uncultured Algimonas sp. (assembly GCF_947498175.1). Lineage (GTDB taxonomy): Bacteria > Pseudomonadota > Alphaproteobacteria > Caulobacterales > Maricaulaceae > Litorimonas. The sequence goes on from NZ_CANMJB010000004.1 coordinate 205,831, forward strand.
TGTGGGATGAAGGTCGGGTTCAACCGGAAAGTCCCGATGTCTGTCTTTATCGTCACCCTGATCTTCGCCGTCCCGCTTCTCGTTGCGGCTTATACCGACTTCGATGCGATGACGATCCCGAACAAGGTCTCGCTCGCCATGTTCGCGGGATTCTTCCTCACCTTGCCGCTGCACTGGCAGGGGCTGCCCCAGTTGGGCGAGCATCTGGCCGTGTTCGGACTCTTCTTCCTGGCGGGCTTCGCCCTGTTCGCTTTCGGCTGGATCGGGGGCGGCGATGCGAAGCTCATGGCGGCGATCTCCGTCTGGTTCGGCTGGGGGGATGCGCCCTCTTTCATCATCTACACGACCCTGTTCGGCGCCGCTCTCGGCCTGTTCCTGCTGCTCAGCCGGAACGTCACCCCCGTCCGGTTGCGCACCAGTGCCATCGGCATGAAACTGTTCCAGGGCGACGGCGACATGCCTTACGGACTGGCGCTGGCCGCGGGCGCGCTTTGCGTCTGGCCGGGAAGCCGGCTTTTCACCGTTCTGCTAGCCTGACGGAAAGCCGCGGCCCCGATCCCGCCATGGTTTTCCGGCCTTAACGTTAACCATGCCTTAGCGGGTGCCTGTCTATCCTTCCGGTGGGGACTTTCCTTTCGGAGCGGGCGTGGTGGACAGAAAACGGCTCATACTCATTGTCGCGCTGGTCGGGTTGATGGCGGTCGTCTTCATGATCCTGCGCGGCATGAGCCCGACCGGTGCCGAAACGACCGGCATGCGCGTGGTCGAAAAGGAAATCGACTATACGAAAGTGCTGGCCGTGGCCGAGCCGATGAACCGCGGAGACCGCGTCGAGGAGGGCGATCTGACCTGGATCGACTGGCCGACTGATGCGCTGACACCCGCCCTGATCGTAGAGACTTCAGAAGACGGTGCACCCGTCATGGCCGGACTGATCGGCGCCGTCGTGCGCGAACCGCTCGTGCCGGGCGACCCGCTCGTCATGTCGCGCTTCGTCCGGGCGGGCGATGCCGGCATCATGGCGGCTTTGCTGGAACCCGGCATGCGGGCCGTGACCGTGCGCATCAGCGTCGATACGGCGTCCGGCGGCTTCATCCAGCCCGGCGACCGGGTCGACATCATCCTGCAGGAAACGGTCCAGCCGAATCTGGCCGGCGCGGGAAGCCAGCCGCAACCCGTCGCCTCGACCATCTTCGAAAACGTGAAGGTCCTGGCCATCGACCAGGCCTATGCCGCGACCGACGAAACGGGAGCCGCCATTCCGGGGTCCACCGCGACGCTGGAACTCTCGCCGCGCGACGCCGAACGGATCACGGTCGCGCAGGTCCGCGGCGACCTGTCGCTCGTCCTGCGCGGCTTCGCGGGCGCCACGGCCCCGGCCGCCAGCCGCGCCAACCAGACCCTGGATGGCGGCACGGCCGCGCCCGCCCTGACGGTCTACCGGTCCGGCAACACGCAGACGGTTGCGGTGCGGGAGAACTGAGACGATGCCGACGCCCGAAATACGACGCCGTGCCGCCGCCGCGATCCGCAAACAGGCCGGTCAGTGGGCGGCCTTTGTCCTGACCGCCTTGCTCATGGGGTTGCCCGCCCAAGCGGGCGAACGCAGCTATAGCGCGCTGGCGGCGATCCAGACGGCATCGACCGACGGCGTGCTGATCCAGTCGCCGGGCGAAGGGCTGAACCGGTCCATCGTCCTGCCCTATTCGAAATCCACGGTGGTGGAGCTTCCGGCCAACGTCATGGATGTGATCGTGTCGAACCCGGCCATCGTCGAAGCGGTCGTGCACACGTCGCGCCGCACCGTGCTGATCGGCAAGGCCGCCGGACAGACCAACGTCTATTTCTACGGCCATGACGGGCAGGAACTGCTCAATATCGACATCCGGGTCGAACGCGACATCAATGGCCTGACCGAACTTGTGCGTCGCCATGCGCCGCTGGCCGAGATCGAGGTCCAGTCGATCAACAACAATCTGATGCTCACGGGCCGCGTGCCCAATGCCGAAACCGCGCTGAAGGTCGAACGCATCGCCAAGATGTGGCAGGGCACGGATGCGGGCGAAGGCGAAATCGTCAACCTGCTTTCGGTCGAGGGCAAGGACCAGGTCATGCTGAAGGTGCGCATCGTCGAGATGCAGCGCTCGGTCGTCAAGCAGATGGGCTTCAACCTGTCCGCGATCGGCCAGCTCGGCGAGTCGACCGTGTCCCTGATCAACAATCTGGGCGTCAATAGCGGCGCGGGCCTGACGGCCAGCGGCGCCTTCACCAATACGGGCGGCGGCGATCTGCGCTCCCTCTCCGGGGCGTTGACCGCGCTGGAGCGTGTCGGCCTGATCCGCACGCTGGCGGAACCGACCCTGGTCGCCATATCGGGCGAGACCGCGACCTTCCTGGCGGGCGGTGAATTCCCGGTGCTGGGCGGGGTGTTCACGGACCAGAACGGACAGCTGCAGCGGTCCTTCGAATTCAAATCCTTCGGCGTGTCGCTGGGCTTCACCCCGGTCGTGCTGTCCGAAGGGCTGATCTCGCTGAACATCTCCACGGAAGTGTCCGAACCGACGACCGAGAACTCGTTCGAAACCGGCGGCGAAGGCGGCGACATTCTCGGCCTGCGCGTGCGCCGCGCCGATACGGTGGTCGAACTGCCCGCCGGCGGTAGCCTGGTCATCGCCGGCATGATCCGCGAAGAGGCGCGCAACGCCTATGACGGCACGCCCGGCCTGAAGGACGTGCCGGGTTTGGGGGCGCTGTTCCGCAACCGCGACAGCCAGACCGTGCAGACCGAACTGGTCGTCATCGTCACGCCCTATCTCGTCGATCCGACCCATCCCGACAAGCTGCAGACACCATTGGAGGGCTTCGTGCCCGCCAATGATCGCGACCAGCTGCTGCTGGGGCGGCTGAACACGGTTTACGGCGACAGGGCCACGCCGGACACGTTGTCGGGGCCGTTCGGCCATGTGGTGGATTAGGGGCAGGGTTATGACGGTCGATCCGAAACATTTCGTCGGTCTCGCCCTGGCGGCGTCCGTCCTGGCGACGGGGTGCCTGCAAGGCGGGCGCCAATCCGAGCCGACCCACCGGCTGAACCCGTCCAAGGTGGCGGAATCCGTCGAGCGGCTGGAGCTCTATGCCCGGCCGAACGGGCTTGAACTGTCCGCGCGCGACGAACGCGCCGTTGCGGGGTTCCTGCAGGCCTATGCCGCGCAAGGGTCCGGGCCGCTCTACATCAACCGTCCGGCGAGGGCGCTAAGCGGTATGGGCGTGGCGCAGACCGACGCCTTGCTGGACCGCCTCATGCGCGGCTCCGGCCTGCGGACCGGAAGCGTGCAGTCCGGCACCTACCATACCCGGCCCGGCGACCCGGCCCCCGTCATCCTGTCCTACCGCACGCTGCGCGCCGTGCCGCAGGACTGTGCGCGGCTCGGCGATCTGTCCGTCACGCACACGAACGGCGTGAGCCCGGAATTCGGCTGTTTCGCATCCGCCAATCTCGCCGCCATGATTGCCGATCCGCGCCAGCTGATCGAACCCTACGCCACCCAGGCCCCCAACGCACAGCGCCGCCAGGTCGTCTACGATCGCTACATCCAGGGGGTAAGCACGGCGTCCGAACGACCCGCCGGGCAGCAGCAAAGCTCGCAGCAGACCGGGGGCTAGACGGACATGACGCAACCCCAGAACCCGAACACCGGCCCGGGCGGCCCAAATGTCCCGGCGGCTCCCGGCGCCCCGCGCCCCGTGCCGCCGCCTCTTGGCTACGGACAAGGGGGGCAGGGACATGTCGGCCATGGCCAAGTGGGTCATGGGCAAAGCGGGCATGGGCAAAGCGGGCATGGGCAAAGCGGGCATGGCCGAAACGGGCATGGACAGGTCGGGTATGCGCAGGGCGGAATGGCGCCGGGTGCGCCGTCGCCCCATGCTCCCGGACAGCCCGCGCCGGTCCCCGCCATGCCGTCGCCGCTCCCGCCCAACGCGCCGGTCCGGCCGATGCCGGATCAAATGCCGGATCGGATATCGGGCCAGACGTACAATCCCGCACAGTCCGCCCCGCCCGGCTATCCGTCCCCGCAGACAGGCGCGTACCGCGCTGCGCCGCCCGCCCCGCCAGCAACCTCGCCGGCCACTCCGTCCGCCATGCCGCCACAGGCCGCGGCGGGAACCGGCTCGGGCAACGTCATTCCCTATCCGTCTCCCGCTCCCGGACACCCTGACCCCGGACACCCTGACCCTGGGCACTCTGATTTCGGGTCCCCCGATCATGGGCAATCGGCCTACGGGCAGCCTGTTCCGTCGCATGAGGCCCACACCTATCCCGGTGCTCCCCATACGCCTCAACCCTATCCGGCTCAGCCTCATCCGGGCCCGGCGAATGCGGCGCAACCCTATCCGCTTCCGGGCCAGGCGCCGATGATGTCGCCGGGTGCCGCACCCGCCCATCCGGGCGCACATCCCGGTTCGAACGCAGGCGGCCCGCTGGCGCCTCAAGGCGCGGCTCAGGGAACGCTGCGGATGCAACCCCAGATGCCATCTCGGCCAGCGCCACAGGGCGGCGCGCAGATCGATTATCCCGGTCTGGTGGAAACCAACGCCGCGCATGACGAACCGGTCGGGTTCGACGACCGCGAAGGCGGTGAACGGGCTTTGCCGCAACTGTCCATCCACGCCTTTTGCGAACGCAACGAGACGGCCAGTTGCATCAACCAGATGACGCGCGACTGGCGGATGCGCCGGACCAATCCCAAGATCTATCTGGGCGGCCTTCCGGCGGCGATCGAGTTCTATCACAAGGAAAACACGCCGGGCCTGGTCATCATCGAATCCGCCCTGCGCGGGCCCGAGCTCTTCTCTCAGCTCGAAACGCTCGCCTCCGTGTGCGACGAGGGCACGCGCGTCGTGATCATCGGCGCGCTCAACGACATCCGTCTCTACCGCCAGCTGATGGACAAGGGCGTGTCGGACTATCTCGTCCCGCCGCTGAGCCCGCTGGGCATCATCCGCTCGCTGTCGGAAATCTACACCGATCCGGAACAGCCCTTCACGGGCCGGGCGGTCGCCTTCTTCGGCGCCAAGGGCGGCGTGGGTTCCTCGACCTTGGCGCACAACATCGCCTGGACGCTGTCCGAACGACTGATGCAGGAGACCGCGCTGGTCGATCTGGACAGCAGCTGGGGCACGACTGCGCTCGACTTCGCCTATGACAGCGCCTCGGGGCTGGAAGAGGCGCTGGCCGACGCCGACCGGCTGGACGATACGCTGATGGACCGGATCATGGTGCGCCACACGCCGCGCCTGTCGATCCTGCCGGCGTCCAGTTCCCTGAACACCATGCCGGTCACGGATAGCCGGTCCTATGAAGCGATCGTCTCCGCCGTGCGTTCGGTCAGCCCGCTCGCGCTGCTGGACCTGCCCCATGTCTGGAACGACTGGTCGACCGGAATCCTGACCAGCGTGGACGATGTCGTCATCACGGCCGCTCCGGACCTCGCCAATCTGCGCAACACGAAGAACCTGATCGACTTCCTGAAGGCGCAACGGCCGCACGACGCCGACCCGGTCCTGATCCTGAACCAGACGGGTCGCTGCAAGGCCAGGGAGGACGAGATCAGCGTCGAGAACTTCGCCGGAGCCGTCGGCCTGGACCCGGCGCTGGTGATCGGCTTCGATCCCGACACGTTCATCCGCGCCTGCAACGAAGGCAAGATGCTGCCGGAAATGAAGGCGACGGAAACGCTCGTCCCCGGGCTCGACTATCTGGCGGGACGCCTGCGCACCGGCGAATTCGCCGCGCCGTCCGGTTCGGGCGGCTCGCGCCTGAAGCTCGGCCGTCTGGGTCGCGGCGGCGCCTCCGCCTCCGAAGAGGGCAAGCCGAAAGGCAAGTCGCTGATCGCGTCCCTGCTGGGCCGGAAGGGCTAGGCCGTGTTCGGAAAACGTGCCGACAATACCGCCTTGAAGGCGCCGGAACAGCCGGTCCCCAAGCCCAAGCCTGCATCCGATCCTGCTTCCGGTCTGCCCGGGGGCGGACTGACGCCCAATGAACCGGCGCCGTCCTCCGGCGCTCAGGAACCGTCAGAGGAATATTACGAAACCAAGGCGACGATCTTCAACGCCCTGTTCGAGACGATCGACGTCTCCGCGCTGGCCGGCATGCAGGCCGACAAGGCGCGCACCGAGATCCGCACCATCGTCGACGAGATCATCGCCATCCGCAACGTCCGCCTGTCCGTGTCGGAACAGAGCCAGCTGATCACGGAAATCTGCGACGACATTCTCGGCTACGGGCCGCTGGAACCGCTACTGTCGCGCGACGACATCGCCGACATCATGGTCAACGGCGCCAAGCACGTCTTCATCGAGACGGACGGCCGGATGCAGAAGACGAACATCCGCTTCCGCGACAACACGCAGCTGATGAACATCTGCCAGCGCATCGTCAGCCAGGTCGGCCGCCGCGTGGACGAAGCCTCGCCGATCTGCGACGCGCGCCTGCTCGACGGCAGCCGCGTCAACGTCATCGCCCCGCCCCTGTCGATCGACGGCCCGGCCCTGACGATCCGGAAGTTCCGCAAGGACAAGCTGACCCTGCAGGACCTGGTGGGGTTCGGCTCGATCAGCCCGGCCGGGGCCAAGGTGCTGCAGATCATCGGCGCCTGCCAATGCAACATCGTCATTTCCGGAGGGACAGGGTCGGGCAAGACCACCTTGCTGAATTGCCTGACCGGGTTCATCCATCCGGACGAACGCATCATCACCTGCGAAGACGCGGCCGAACTGCAGCTGCAGCAGCCGCATGTCGTGCGTCTGGAAACGCGTCCCCCCAATCTGGAAGGCAAGGGCAAGGTCACCATGGCCGACCTGGTCAAGAACTGCCTACGCATGCGCCCCGAACGCATCATCGTCGGCGAGGTGCGCGGCCCCGAAGCCTTCGACCTGCTGCAGGCCATGAATACCGGTCATGACGGATCGATGGGCACGCTCCATGCCAACAGCCCGCGCGAAGCGCTGTCGCGGCTGGAAAGCATGATCACGATGGGCGGCTTTTCGCTGCCCGCCAAGACGATCCGCGAAATGATCGTCGGCTCGGTCGACATCGTCGTGCAGGCCGCCCGCCTTCGCGACGGCTCGCGCCGCATCACGCACATCACGGAGGTCATCGGCATGGAAGGCGACGTGATCGTCACGCAGGACCTGCTGACATACGAAATGGACGGCGAGGATGCCGATGGCCGGATCGTGGGCGAACACCGCTCCACCGGCATCGCCCGTCCGGCCTTCTGGGACCGCGCGCGCTACTTCAACCTCGAAAAGGACCTGGCCGTCGCCCTCGACGAGGCCGGAGGCTGATGGACCCGCAGACGATCCTCATCGCCGCGGGGACGGCGCTGGCCGGTCTCGTCGGCTATCTCCTGCTGGGCGGACGCTCCGACGACGCGGCGGCGTCGCGCGTCCAAGCCATCGCCGGAAAGCCGTCGCGCGGTTCCCCGCTCAGGGACCGGCTCAAGACCGAGGATCCGAACAATCGGCGCCGCCAGATCGAGGACTCGCTCAAGAAGATCGAGGAGCGCCAGAAGACCCGCAAGCGCAAATCCAAGACGATCGCGGCCCGCCTGATGCAGGCGGACCTGTCGATCACGCCCGCCCACTTCCTGATCGGATCGGCCGCGACGGCGATGTTCACCGCACTGCTGCTCTTCGTGTTCGGCGTTCCGCCCCTGATGGTCGCGGGCGCCGCCTTCGTGGCCGGTTTCGGCGTGCCGCGCTTCATTCTGAATATGTTGATCAAGCGGCGGCAGAAGAAGTTCGTGCAGAATTTCGCCGACGGCATGGACATCATCGTGCGCGGCGTGCGCACGGGTCTGCCGCTGGGCGACTGTCTGAGGATCATCGCCCATGAAAGCCCGGATCCGCTGGGTGCGGAGTTCCGCCGCGTGGTCGAAGCCGAAAGCGTCGGCGTTCCGATCGAGATCGCGCTGGAACAACTCTATGACCGCCTGCCCATCTCGGAAGTCAATTTCTTCGCCACCGTCCTGAACATCCAGAAGACGACGGGCGGCAACCTCGCGGAGTCGCTGTCGAACCTGTCCAACGTGCTGCGGTCGCGCAAGATCCTGGCCGAAAAGATCAAGGCGTTGTCCGCCGAAGCCAAGGTCAGCGCCATCATCATCGGCGCGTTGCCGCTCGTGGTCATGGGCCTCGTCTGGATGATGTCGCCGGACTACATGGCCGAGCTGTTCACGACGGAGCGCGGCCAGACGAACCTGATGATCGGCGCCGCGATGATGGGTATCGGCATCCTCATCATGCGCAAGATGATCGATTTCAAATATTAGGGGGAAGGCATGACCGAAGGCGCGTTCCAATCCCTGATCACCGCCGGCTACGGCGTGCTGTCGCTCCTGCTCGCCCTGACGGTCTACATGATCGTCGCGCCGATGTTCGAAGGCGACAAGCTCAAGAAACGCATGGCGGCCGTCTCAGAGCAGCGCGACGCGCTGAAGAGCGCGCGGCTGGCGAAGATGGAGACCGACAATCGCAGCCTGCGGGCGCAGGACAAATCCGTCGCCAGCAAGTTCGTGGACCGGTTCAGCCTGGAACGCTTGCTCGAAGCCTCCGACCTGCGCGACAAGATGGCCCAGGCGGGTCTGCGCGGGCAGGGGCCGATCTACAAGTTCTACTTCTTCCGCATGATCCTGCCGCTCGCCCTCGGGGCGTTCGGACTGGTCTTCCTCGTCCTGCTCAACACGCCTGGCTGGGCGCTGCTGCAACGGATTGCGGGCACGCTTGCCCTGACCCTGTTCGGCTATTACCTGCCCGGCATCTATGTGAAAAACCTGGCCAACAAGCGGCTGTCCTCGATCATGGCCGTCTTTCCCGACGCGCTCGACCTGCTGCTGATCTGCGTGGAGTCCGGCATGTCGGTGGAAATGGCGTTCGCGCGCGTGGCGGACGAGATGGCCGAGAATTCGATGGAGCTGGCCGAGGAATTCCACCTGACGACGGCGGAGCTGTCCTACCTGTCGTCGCGCCGGGCGGCCTATGAGAACCTGGCCCGCCGTAACGACCATGTCGGGATCCGGTCGGTCGCGACCGCGCTGATCCAGGCCGAACGCTACGGCACTCCGCTGGGGGACTCGCTGCGCACTCTGGCCAATGAGAACCGCCAATTGCGGATGATGGCGGCGGAGAAGAAGGCGGCCGCCCTGCCGGCCAAGCTGACCGTGCCGATGATCGTGTTTTTCCTGCCGGTCCTGTTCATCGTGATCCTGACCCCGGCCGCGATCCGCCTGATCGGCGGGCTGAGCTGAGGGTCCGGACATTGACGATCCGGTGAAGATGCCGAACCGTCCGTCCTGAAGGCGTGCGCGTCAGCGGCGGCGACGGTCGCGGGCGCGTCCCTGCGGTGTCGGCCGAGTTTGCGCCGGTTGGCTTTGCGGCCAGGCATATCCGGGCTGTGGATGGGCCTGGCCTGCCAAGGCCGGCATTTGCGACGGTCCGGGCACAGCCGCTTGCGGGCTGCGCAGGGCGGGGCCGACGACATGCGGCTGGGGCTGGGGCTGGGACTGGGGCTGGAGTTGCGGGCCGGTCGGGCCGGGCTGCAGGGATTGCCGGATCGAGTTCAGCACCGATTGCGGCTGGCGCGGCGCCGGAGTCCAATAGCCCTGGGCGCTGTAAGTTTGGGCGGCGTAAGTCTGGGCGCCATGAGTCTGGATGCCATGAGTTTGGGCGCCATGAGTCTGGATGCCATGAGTCTGGATGTCTGCGGGCACCGGCCGGGGCTGGAAAGGCGCACGCTGTTGCGACGGCGCGGCATGGGGCGCTCCGCCTGCCACTAGCCGCGCGGCTTGCGACGAAGAGGTGAAAGCCTGGCCATTGGGTGCGGTCGTCGTGAGGCGCGCGGCCGGCAGACCGCCCGGCGCATAGGGTCCGGATCGGGGCTGGGTTGGAAGGTGCGGTTGCGGCACGGCCTGTGCCGGAGAGGCGAAGCGTGCCCCCATCCGCGAGGACGATTTGAACTGTCCCAGATCGCGCGCGCCCGTTGCAGCGGTCTGCGGGTCGGGCCGCGATGGCTGCGTGCCGGAAAACTGCGCCGGCGTGCCGCGCGGCGTCAGCGCCGGAACGGGGGCGGGCGGCAGGCGGCGTTCGCCCCGGCTCAGGCCCGCAAGCCGCTGTTCGCGTTCGGCCTCTTCGCCGCGCCCTTGCAATTGCAGGACGAGAGCGAGGTTCTGGTGCACTTCGGGACCGGCGCCGGGCACGGACACGGCGCGGCGCAGCCATGTCTCCGATGTGCGCAGATCGCCGGACAGGGCGTGGCTGAGGCCCAGATTGGTCAGGACGTTCGGATCGCCCGGCGTGATCTGCAGGGCGCGGCCGTAATGCTGCCGCGCCGCGTCGAATTCCTCCATCTGGTCGAGCGCCGCGCCCTTCAGGGACCACAGGCGGGCATAGGCCGGCGCGGCACGCAGGCCCTGGTCCAGGATCGGCACGGCGTCGAGCGCGCGTTCCGCGGCGATCAGCCCGGCCGCATGTTCGGCCAGAAGATAGGGATCGCGCGGATGGATCTGGCGGGCCGTCTGGGTGATCTCGACGGAGCGCGCGGGATTGCCGAGACGGCGAACGGCGGCGGCCAGCTTCAGTGTCGCTTCCAGGTCGGAGGGGTTGAGTTCGTATTCGTGCGACCAGAAGGCGGCCTGGGCGAACAGTTCCTGCGTTTCGATATTGTCGCGCATTTCGCGCGAGGCGGGCATGAAACGGTCCACGGCGACATGCTGGCGCACGCCTTCTTCCTGCGGGGTGATGCCGCCCATGTAGGAACAGGCCGACAGGAGCAGCGATCCGGTCGCCAGAACGGCGGCCATTGGACGTTTCGGCGCTATCGTGTATCGGGTCATCCTGTCCTCGCTGCCGGGTCTGTCCGCTGCGCCGTTTCACGTCGATGGCGCGCAGGCGGGATACGGTTAATTTTCGTAAACGGGCAGAGTTAACGGGGCCTTTACGGCTCCGGCGAATTCCACGGCCGCATTCCGGCGAAACGAACGGGTTCTCCCTCATGACACGATCCCCCGCCACGTGCCGTCCGGCCGATGTTCCGGACGGCGAAACGGTCGTTCCGGTCCATGCCGTGCGCCCCGAGGGGCTCGACGCAATCCGCGCCGGCCTGACCGAGGTCCAGTCCGCTTTCGCCGAAGCCAACGGGTTTGCGGCCGAACCCGGTCAGATCGTCATGTTGCCCGGAGAGACCGGCAAGGTCGCGGGCGTGCTGCTGGGCTGCGGCCCCGCCGACGCCGACCACGACCGGGAGATACGCATGGGTCATCTGGCGTCCCGGCTGACGGGCGGGCATTACAGACTGGCCTCCGCGCCGTCCGACTGGACGGACCGGCTGGCGGCGATCGGATGGGGGCTCGGCACGTACCGGTTCACCCGCTACCTCAAGGAAACGCCGGACGTGCCGGTGCTGGTGCTGGACGGCGACCTGGATGCGCGGGCCGTGCGCGACGCCGTAGAGGCGACCGCGCTCGGCCGCGACCTGATCAACACGCCGGCCGGCGACATGGGGCCCGAAGCCCTGCACGCTGCCGCGCAGGACCTGGCGGACGCGCACGGCGCGACGCTGAGCGCGGTGATCGGGACCGAGTTGCTGGACCGCAACTATCCCATGATCCACGCGGTCGGCCGCGCCGCGCACGAAGACCCGCGGCTGGTGGAACTCGAATGGGGCGATCCGGACCATCCGCGGCTGGCCGTCGTCGGAAAGGGCATCACATTCGACACGGGCGGGGTGAACATGAAGGGCGCGTCCGGCGCGCGCCTGATGAAGAAGGATATGGGCGGAGCGGCACATGCGCTCGCCCTGTCGGCGATGATCATGGCCGCGCGCCTGCCGATCCGGCTGCATTGCCTGCTCGCCATTGCGGAAAATGCGGTCAGCGCCAATGCCTACCGGCCGGGCGACATTCTGCCATCGCGCGCCGGGCTGAGCGTGGAGATCGACAATACGGACGCCGAAGGGCGCCTGGTGCTGGGCGATGCGCTGGCCAAGGCGACCGAGTCCGATCCCGTCCTGATGATCGATTTCGCCACGTTGACTGGCGCGGCGCGCGTGGCGCTGGGGCCGCAACTGCCGCCCTTCTTCACCAACCGCCCGCATCTGCACGACCCGGTCTCGCGCCATTGCCTGGGCGAACGCGACCCGGTTTGGCCGATGCCGCTGTGGCAGCCCTATCATTCCATGTTGCGCTCGCCGATCGCGGACATGAAGAATTCCGGCGGATCGTTCGCCGGGGCCGTGACGGCGGCGTTGTTCCTGGAAAAGTTCGCGGACGACCGGCCCTGGATGCATTTCGACGTCTATGGTTGGAATCCGACCGTGCGGCCCGGCCATCCGAAAGGGGCGGACATCTATGCGGTGCGCGGCCTGTTCGCCTGGCTGGCTTCAGGCGGGCTGAACACGCCGATGGAGCAGCCGGACACGCGCTAGGCGGGAGAACAGAAAGGCCGTCCCGAACGCCGCCGCCAAGGTCGCGACGACCAGGGCCGCAACCGAAATGTCCGGGCGCAGCGCGAGGATCAACTGCGCCAGCGGCCAGACGCCCAGATAGGCGGGCAGGACGATATCCGGCCATCCGCGCAACCAGGCGCCGCGCGCCTGCAGGACCGCCATGGCCAGCGCGCACCATCCGCTCATGGCGAGCAATTCGATTGCGCGACTCCAGGGCAGGACATGAAAATGCAGATAGGCCGCGCCCAGGCAGATAGCCGACACAACCGCCCAGGCGCGTCCGCGCAACAGCGGGGCGAAGCGGAACTGCCGGACCAGGACGCCGAGCAGGAAGGCCACCGCCAGTCGCAATCCGGGGATGGCCGGGCCCAGCAGATCGGAACCCGTCCGGTCGGTCCAGCCATCGACGCCGATATGCGCAGCGACGCCCGCGACCAGCAGGCCGGCATACCAGTCCCAGTGCCGCGCCCCGAGCGCATGCAGGACGAGCAATCCCGCATAGGCGAGCGCTCCCCAGCGCAATGTCCAGATCGTGCCTTGCAGCAGGCAGCCATAGCGGGCCTCGTCCAGCGCGCCCGGCATGGGCTGGCCGGGACGGATCAGGGTGACGGTCTCGATGAAGTAGCGCAGCAATCCGACAGTATCCTTGCGACCCGCCGCGCCGTGATCGCACAGAGCCGGGTAGAGCAGGGCGACGACGATCAACGTGTAGAGCGCCACCCAAGGCAGGATGCGGCGGGCGCGAGACGCGGTGAACTCCAGCAGGCTGCGGCCCGACGCCAGACTGCGCCAGGCCAGCCAGCCGGACAGGAAGAACAGGACCTGCAGACCGAACAGGCTGGGATCGTAGCCGAAAAGGTTGAGCCATTCCCTGGCCCCCGGGCCGACCGGCATGGTCGAGGCATAGCCGAGGCCGATCAGGGCGACGACGATGAGGCGCACGGCATTGAGTCGCGAAAGATCGTCCCGTTCGTCCGCCTTTTCACGGCGCAAACGGCCGTTACCGGCTGCGATCTGTCCGTCCGTCCGGGCCACGGCGGAAGGCTAGGCGGCAAGTCTTAAAAAAGTTGCCAGAGTTTTGAATCACTTGTCTGATTCGCACAGCTCCAAGCCCGGCTTGCGCTTGACCATCGAATCCCGGCCATGCGACTCCCGTCTCCGGGGACGGTGATTCAGGTGAACCTTCGAGAAGGGGTCAAGGCATGTCGGCAAAGGTGAACCCTGAAGACGGCACCGGCCCGGCCCAATCGACATCCGGACAATCCGCCGACCGGGATCCCAACCTCTCCGCCTTCGAAATGAAGCAGGCGGCCGCACCGCGCGCGGACCGGCCCATTCGCGCCTCGCGCCTGTCCTCCACATTGGCGCTGGCCTTGTGGAAGGACGTGACCATTTCCTCCGTGGCCGGCGACATGCCGGACCTGTCGGCGCGCCAGACGGCGGTGCTGATGTGCGTCTATCTGGAAGACGGCCCGCACACGGTGCGTTCGCTCGCCGCGCGCCTGAACGTGACCAAGGCCGTGATCAGCCGCGCCATCGACCGGCTGAAATCCTACAACTACATCCTGCGCGCGGACGATCCGCGCGACCGCCGTTCCATCGTGCTGCGCCGCACGCCCGAAGGCATCAACTACCTCCGGGCGTTCGCGAAGATCATCCAGCGCGAAATGCCCGACGGCCTGACGTCCGCGCCTCTTCCCGCCCCCAGACGCTGATGCGCGCGTCGTGAGCGCGCGCGACACCCGTATCAGGCTACCGAACGGCACCGGCCCGAAACTGGCGCGCCGCCGCGTCGTCGCCGACTTCGCCCCGCTCCTGTCGGACCCCAAACCGCGCGCGCCGCAACTGAGCGAGCTCGTCCACGGCCAGGATTTCGACATTCATGTCGAACAGGGGCGCTGGGCGTTCGGACGGGCGCGCCCGCTCGTCACCGGTGGTCGCCGCAAGGGCTATACCGGCTGGATCGAAGCGGCCCGGCTGGGCGAGCCGAGCGGACGCCACACCCATGTCGTGACGGGCGTCAGCGCGCCGGTTTTCTGCCGCGCGGACCTAAAATCGCATATTCTCATGTCCGTGCCGATGGGATCGCGCGTGGCCGTGATGGACGAACGGGACGGCTACAGCCAGATCGGCGCGGGCGCCTGGCTCAGCCGCCTGCATTTGCGCAGGGTTTGCGAGCCGGAGACGGACTGGATCGCCGTGGCGCGGCGTATGCTCGGCCAGCCCTATGTCTGGGGCGGCAACGGCGCGCGCGGCGTGGATTGTTCCGGACTGGTCCAGATGAGCCTGTCGGTCTGCGGCGTCGATGCACCGCGCGATGCGGATCTGCAGGAAGTGGCGCTCGGCGAACCGGTCGATGCGCCGGACAGGCCGGGCGACCTGCTGTTCTGGCCCGGACATGTCGGCGTGATGGCGACGAAAACGCGCCTGCTGCACGCCAACGCCACGCACATGGCCGTGGTGGAGGAGCCGCTGGGTCCCGCCTTGCGGCGGATGGAAAAGGCGGGTGTCCGCCTCAGGGCCGTCAAACGGTTCTAGTTGGGCTGTTGCGTCTCTTCGGGCGCATCATCGGGCACGACCGTGTCCGCCGCTTCGTCTTGGAGCGCCTCCTGGGTTTCCTCGACCTCTTCATCCAGCGTGTCGGGTCCGTCTTCCTGCAGCGAAGGCTGGTCGATCACGGAGTCGATGCCTTCGTCGCTGATATTGTCGCCGTCGGTTTCCGAATAATCCACCGTCGGATCCTGGTTCTGCTGGCCGTCGGCCGGAATGGCGGCGTCTTCGGCGTCCTCGGTCAGTTCGACCATGGCGGCGGCCGGTTCGGGCTGCGGCGGAGGATTGTCATGCGCCAGGCGCAGATATTCGATCACGGCGGCGCGGTCGCTCTCCTTGCGGATGCCGATGAAATTCATCTTCGTGCCCGGCAGGTAGCGCTTGGGGTTTTCCAAGAAGCCGTCCAGCGCCTCGTAGGTCCAGCTGGTGCCGGTGTCCGACATGGCTTCGGAATAGGCAAAGCCCGGATGGACGCCCTTGGTCGCGCCGACCACGTTCCACAGGCCGGGTCCGGTGCCGTTGGCGCCGCTGGAATCCGACGTGTGGCAGGACGTGCAGTTGCGGAAGACGCGGGCGCCGCGCTCCGGATCCATCGCCGCGACCCATTCCGCCTGCGGGAAGGGCAGTTCGACTTCCTCTTCCTGCGCGCCGGCTTCCAGTTCGCCGACGATATAGGCGGGCACGTCCGGCGCTTCGTTGTGCATGAAGATCTCGGGCAGCATCCGGATCCCCATGAAGACCAGGCCGGCCGTCAGAACGGCCCCCAGGATTTTATTCGTACCAAGCGGATCCATGTGCGTCGGATTTCCTCTTACTTCGGTCTTTGCAGACCCGGCCGCGGCCGGGCATTCCTCTTGCGAGGGTCTAATAAGGATTTAGGGCGCGTCCGCAATTGGAAAACCCCTTGCGGCGGAGCGTCGCAAGGGCTCTACACGCCTTTTGTGACGCGGCGCACATCCGGCCAGCGCCGGTGCGCCAGTCGCGCGCGAAAACTCAAGGGGGAGTGCGGAAAAGCATGAGCGCACGCATCGTCTATCAAGGGGAGCCGGGCGCCTATTCCCATCTGGCCTGCCGCGAGCATTTCGGCGACATGGAGCCTTGGGCCTGCCAGTCCTTCGCGCATGCCTTCGCGCGCGTGCGGTCCGGCGAGGCGGCGCTGGCCATGATCCCGGTCGAGAACACGGTCGCGGGCCGGGTCAGCGACATCTACCACCTCTTGCCGGACGGCGGCCTGTTCATCGTCGCCGAGCGCTACCAGCCGATCCGGCACCAGCTGCTCGGCCTGCCCGGTGCGGCGCTGGAGGGGGTGCGCATCGCCCGCTCCCATCCCATGGCGCTGGGACAGGTGCGCGAAAGCCTGTCGCGGCTGGGCATTGACGGCATCGCCGACGTCGATACGGCCGCCGCCGCGCGCAAGGTGGCCGAACGCGGGGATGCAGGCGTGGCCGCCGTGGCCAGCCGGGTCGCCGCCGAAGAATACGGATTGGAGATCCTGGCCGCGGATATCGAGGATTCCGGATCCAACACGACGCGTTTCATCGTCCTGTCGGCCGAGGCGTCGGTTCCGGCACCGGATGCGGGGCCGGTCGTCTCCTCCTACGTCTTCCGCACGCGGTCCGTGCCCAGCGCGCTCTACAAGGCGCTGGGCGGGTTCGCGACCAACGGGCTGAACCTGACCAAGCTGGAAAGCTACATGGTGGGCGGCGGGTTCGCGGCGGTGCAGTTCTATGCCGATGTCGAAGGCCATCCCGACAGCGACGCGATGCGCCACGCGCTGGAGGAACTGGCCTTCTTCAGCGAGGATGTGCGCCATCTGGGCACCTATCCGGCCGATCCGGCGCGCACGGGATCGTGACGGCGCCAAGCGGTGCGCGGGCTTGAGCTGCCCGGCCCGCAGAACCATATCCATCCCATGAAGACGTTCCTTGTCGCCGTTCTGGCCATCGCGGGGGCCTGGCTGATACCGGCGCAGGCCTTGGCGCAGAAACCCGAAATCTACACGTCCTGGCGCAACAATCTCGCCCTGGACGGCTACGACGTGGTCAGCTTCCATGCCGGCAAGCCGCTCAAGGGACGAACGGAATTTTCGACCGAATACCGGGATGCCGTCTGGCGCTTCGACACGCAGGCCAATCTCGACCTGTTCGAGATGAACCCGCAGGCGTTCGCGCCGCAATATGGCGGTTATTGCGCCTGGGCGGCCGCGATGGGCAAGCTGGCCCCCGGCAAGGCCCGGCACTGGCACGTGGTCGACGGCCGGCTCTATCTGAACTATTCGACACGGGTGAAGAAACGCTGGGACGCGCTGCGCGAGGAGTTCATCGTCCGGGCGGACGAGAACTGGCCGGACCTGCTGGATGAGTAAGGCCTATTGTCCCGCGAGCCACGCCTTCATCAGCTGATGGGCGATGGTGGTGCGCGGCGGGCGCAGGAAGGCTCCGCCGGTTCCGTCGAAGACGGCTTGCACCTCCGCACGACTGAACCAGCGCGCATCCTCCAGCTCCTTTTCGTCGATCCGGACGGTGCGGTCCGCCGCCTGGCTGATCAGTCCGATCATCAGTTGAGACGGGAACGGCCAGGGCTGGCAGAACAGATATCGATGGCATGCGAGCGTCGCGCCGACTTCCTCCATCCCTTCGCGGGTGGCGGCTTCCTCGATCGTTTCCCCGGGCGAGACGAACCCGGCCAGCGCCGAGTAGTAGCCCGGCGGCCAACCCGGACCGCGGCCCAGCAGCACGGCGTCCGCCTGCTCGACCAGGAAGATCACGACTGGATTGACGCGCGGGAAATGCTCCGCATCGCAGGCCGTGCAGATGCGTTTGGCCCCGCCTTCGGCCGGGACGCTGGGCCGCCCGCATCGCGCGCAGAACGGATGCGTCCGGTGCCAGTCGAAGATCGACCGCGCGCGGCCCGCGACCGCCAGCGCGTCCGGGGCCAGCCGGTGACCCTGCAGACGCAGATCGGTCAGCGCCCCGGCGGGGAACATCTCGTCGGACTTCAGCGATGCGGCGAAAACGGGATCGCCGTCGCCTTCGAGCCCTAGGAAGATCAGGCCCGGATCGGCCAGCGGCAGTGCGGCGACCTCCGCCGGCCTGGCGCGCAGCAGATCGGCCCCGTCCGTCGCGACCTGGCCTCGGTGCAGCAGGATCGCGGTCGCGCCGGCATGGCCTTGCAACCGGTCCAGTGACGCGTCGCCACGCTCCGTCTCGGCGAAGTCCACGTGCGACCCGGCGAACGGGATCGGGCAGTCCGGATAGTGCAGATCGGTCATAATTCAGCCTCGATTACGGCGGCGTTAACGGGGTCTTAACTGACAATGACACCGAATTCATGCAACGATAACAAACTGTTGCATGGGGGGCACACTGCGTTTGTAACATCTCGTGAAGGGGTGGACGAACACGGTCCGAGCGCCGATCTCACCGCTCACGCACATAGTGTGCATTCACTCCTAGGAGAATAGAAATGAAACTTTCAGCAGCCATCATGACGGCAAGTGCCATTGCCCTTATGGGCGGAACCGCCATGGCTCAGGACAGCAATGTCTACATCAATGCGGGCGTCGATTCGTATGAGTTCGATTCCTACACGCTGTCCGGCAAGATCGGTTACAACTTCAACGAATATTTCGGTGTCGAAGGCCAGGGCGCTTTCGGGATCGGCGGCGACGAAGACGCGGCATTCGACCAGATCGTGCAAGGGTCGCGCATCCAGGGCAGCCTGAGTGCGGAAGTGGACAATTCCTTCGCCGCCTTCGCCCGCGTCAAATTGCCGATCAATGAGCGCTTCGAGGTCTTCGCCCGGGGCGGTTACCACTTCACCCAGGTCGGTTTCGAGACGTCCGCCTTCACCGTGACGACGGCCGGTACGCCCCGCACCATCGCGGCGACCGAGGACAATATCGACTTTGACGGCTTCGCGGCCGGCGTTGGCGCACAGTTCATGTTCAATCCGCTCAACGGCGTCCGCGTGGAATACACGTTCCAGGATGTCGAGAACGTCGAGGACGTCAGCGTCGACGGCACCGATTTTGGTGAATTCGGATCCGACGTCTATTCGATCTCCTACGTCCGCAAGTTCTAGAACCAGACGCAGATCCTGACATGACGGCCCGCCGTCCCGACCGGGGCGGCGGGCTTTTTCATGCGCGGGTGTTTGTTGCCGAAATGCAACATCCGATTGGGATCGACCGCGGCGCTATGGACTTCGCCGTCCGCGCGCTTACGGGGCTACCAGCTGGTAGGGGCAAGTGCGGGGCTCGGTCATCGGGCCCTTTCGTTTCTTGCAAAGGTAGACACATGAAACTCGCGAATATCGCTCTAGCCGCATCAGTTCTGGCTCTGGTGGCCGGTGCCGCCCAGGCCCAGACCGCCCAGCCCTATTACGGTGTCGGCGTCGATGCCTTCGATTTCGACTCCTACACGCTGTCGGGCCGGCTCGGCACGAACTTCTCCGAATATATCGGGGTCGAAGGGCAGGCCGGTATCGGCATCATCGACGATGAAGTCACGGTCGGCGGCACGGAGGTCGAAGTCGGCGTGGACGTCTTCGCCGCGGCCTTCCTGACCGGCCGCTACCCGGTTTCTCCGCAATTCGACCTGATCGGTCGCGCCGGCTATTACTACGCCGAAGCGTCGGCCGAAAGCGGCGGCGTGAGCGTGGACGGCGATGCCGACGGCCTGGCCTTCGGCGCCGGTGGCCAGTACAATTTCGGACCCGCTTTCCGCAACGGCATCCGCGTCGAATACACCAATCTCGATGGGGACGGCGACAGCGGCGACGCATTCTCGGTCGCCTTCATCCGCAAGTTCTAG
Source organism: uncultured Algimonas sp. (assembly GCF_947498175.1). Classification (GTDB taxonomy): domain Bacteria; phylum Pseudomonadota; class Alphaproteobacteria; order Caulobacterales; family Maricaulaceae; genus Litorimonas. The sequence goes on from NZ_CANMJB010000004.1 coordinate 225,697, forward strand.
GCTAGACCAATCGCGGCCTTCCGGCCCGTCCCGCGCGCCTCGCGAGGCGGGCTTTTTCGTGCGTCCGAGGTCTTGCCAGCAGCGGTCCCGCCCGCCATATGGGGTCCCGGAAGATCGGCCCGGACGTGGGCTGTCGCCAACCCGGTCAGGTCGGGAACGAAGCAGCCGTAACGATTCGCTCGCGGGTCGGATCCCGGTCTTCCACCTCTTTGTCGCAATATTCGCCGATGCCCTTATCCGCGGGCCTCCATCCGCCGGTTTGGGCGCGATGGGCGGGTTTAGTCCGGCACTTTCGGGTCGAACGGCGCCACCCAGCCCTCTTCGGTCTCGCGCCCGGAATATTGACGCGCTTCCGATGTGTTGCCGAAATCGTCGAGCACGGGATTTTCCGATCCCGACAGGGCCGCGTCGCGTTTGCGGATGATCACCTTCATCTTGTCGAAACGCCCGTCCTCTCGCATCCGTTCGAATTGCTCGTGGCTGTTGAAGACCATGACCGGATAGCGGAAGCAGCGCGCCGGCCTGGAGGCGTTGGGGTGCAATCCGACGATGAAGAAGGCTTCCCCGCCGATCGACATGGAAAAATGCGGGCTGTCCGGTTCGGACCGGGTCTGCAGCGCCCAAGGCTCCCCGGCGACGGCGTCGAAATTGTGCAGGCATTGCAGGCGCCGCCAAAGCACGGTCTCGAAGTCCTTTTCGGTCATCAGCGCGCTATCGGGATAGATGACGGCGAAGCTCTGCACGGTCGGCGTATCGCGCTCCAGCTGGTCCCGGAACGCCTTGATGGCGGTGTAGATCTCCACGTCGTGGGCCGGGGAGGCGATGTCGCCCGCCTCGATCACGGTGATGAAGGACCGCACCAAGGCGGCCTTCGCGCCGACGCAGGGAAAGCGGTCCGAGCGGATGAAATCGTAAAAGGCCTCCGTCGGCGTGCGGCGAAAGGCCGATTTTAGCAGATCGTCGCGCATGTCCAGCGGCGGACGCTCCGCCTGCTCCGAAGGCGAGGCCATGGTCCCCTTCAAGGCGGGCTTGGCGGGGTTCTTGAGTGTGTCGAGATCGTCTATGGGATCGGGTCCGTTTCGCCTTGGGTTTTCATGGGGGTTTCCATGGGGGTTTCCATGGGGGTTTCCATCGGGTCTGCCAGTCTGAACGTCGCGAATCCGGATTCGTTCAGATCGATCCACCGCCAGTTATCGTCAGGCAACATCGAGAGGCGGCGGCGTTCTCATTTCCGCCGCTCCACTCGCATCGTCAGCGGCGTTTCCGTTCGGACCGTGACGCGCGCCAGCGGCCACGGGTGGTCGCCTTCCAGATGCAGGCGGTATCGCCGCGCGATCAGGGCGGTCAGGATGACGGCTTCCATCTTGGCGAACCGCGATCCGATGCAGACGCGCGGTCCGAGCCCGAAGGGCAGATACTGGAAGCGGTCGATGGCGTCCCGCGCGCCCGGAAGGAAGCGGTCGGGCATGAAGGCATCCGGGTGCTCCCACAGCTTGCGGTGGCGGTGAACGGTCCAGAGATTGCCGAACACGATTGTGCCTTCGGGCAGGGCTTTGCCGCCCAGCGTTTCGTCGCGGTTCAGTTCGCGCGACAGGAACGGCGCGGGCGGGTAGAGGCGCATGGCCTCGTCGATGCAGGAACCGGTGTAGGGCAGCGCGTCCGGCCAGTCCTGCGCGGGGCCGTCCGTGTCGAGCCCGTCCGCTTCGGCCTCCAGCCGCGCGCGGGCGGCGTCGTCCTGCGACAACAGGTAGAACAGCCAGGTCAGGGCGCGCGACGTGGTCTCGTGCCCGGCGGCGATGAAGGTGATGAGCTGATCGACCAGCAGGGCCTCGCTCATCGCCTCGCCGTCCGTCGCCGTCAGCATCAGCGTGAGCAGGTCGTCCGGCACGGTTTCGCCCGCTTCGATGCGGTCCCGGCGCGCTTCGCCCAGCTGACCGATATTGCGGCGCAGGCGTTTGACGATGCCCATCTTGCCGAGGCGTGTGAGGCGCGGCACCCAGGCCGGAATGGCGGTCAGGTCGAAGGGGTCGGGCCGGCCCATGGAGGACAGGAAACGGTCGATGTCGCGCAAGCTCGCTTGCCGCCCGCCTTCCAGCTCGCCGGAAAACAGCACGTCCGACAGGACTTGGTAGGTCAGGTCCACGCAGACCTGGTCGAACGCCACGCGGTCGTCGCCCATCAGCCGGTCGAGCTGCGCCTGCGTGGTGCGCGCCATGCCCTGGGCGAAACCGTTCACGTTGCGGGGCGTGAAGACCGGGGCCAGCGCGCGCCGGTCGTGCCGCCAGCGGTCGCCCTCCGACGTCAGCAATCCGTTTCGCAGGACGGGCTTCAGGATGGCGTTGCGGATGCCGGACAGCCGTAGCGCGTCCGCCTTGGTGACGAAGGTTTCGCGCAGCGTGTCGGGATGGCTCGGCGTGAAGAAGGTCCGGCCCAGCCCGCGCGCGACCTGGTCGAAATCCGCGATGGACAGGTTCGTCTGTCCGTGGATCGGATTGCGCGACGCCGCCAGCATGTAGCGGATCCAGTCGATCCGGTCCCAGCTGGCGATGTCGATCTTTATGGGTCGAGGCACGGGTGGAACGAAGCGCCCGTCGTCCCAGCGCGGTTCGGGGCGGAAGCGGTAGTCGTGGCGGGTCTGTCCCATGTCGGGGGTCATGCGCCTCCCTTCGGCTGTGTGCAATCGCCCCGCGTCGCTTTCCAAGTGCACCGGGCCTGCATATAGTCGCCGCCAATGGCCGACGCTCCCGCTCAGACGAACGAAACCTACCAGGTCCTCGCCCGCAAATACCGCCCGTCCACCTTCGAGGACATGATCGGGCAGGATGCGATGGTCACGACCTTGCGCAATGCGTTCAAGACGGGGCGCATCGCCCATGCCTTCATGCTGACGGGCGTGCGCGGGATCGGCAAGACGACGACGGCGCGGTTGCTGGCAAGGGCGCTGAACTACGAGACGGACGCGGTCGATCATCCGTCGGTCGAACTGGACAAGCCGGGACGCCATTGCGCCGCGATCATGGCCTCGACGCACATGGACGTGCTGGAGATGGACGCGGCGTCGCGGACGGGCGTGGACAATATGCGAGAGCTGCTGGACGGGGTGCGCTACGCGCCCGCCGATGCGCGCTACAAGGTCTACATCATCGACGAGGTCCACATGCTCAGCGCGGGCGCGTTCAACGCCCTGCTGAAGACGCTCGAAGAGCCGCCGGACCACGCCAAGTTCATCTTCGCCACGACCGAGATCCGCAAGGTGCCGATCACGGTGCTGTCGCGCTGCCAGCGTTTCGACCTGCGCCGGGTCGAGGCGGACGAACTCGCCAAACATCTGAAAAGCATCGCGGAACAGGAAGGCATCCAGGTGTCGGACGACGGGCTCGCCCTGATCGCGCGCGCGGCCGAAGGCTCGGTGCGCGACGGGCTGTCGCTGCTCGATCAGGCCATCGTGCAGAGCGGCCTGTCGGGCGAGGAGGTCACGGCCGAGCAGGTCCGCACCATGCTGGGTCTGGCCGACCGGGTGCGTCTGATCGACCTGTTCGAACACGCCATGGGCGGAGACGCCAAAGCCGCGCTCACGGCGATGCGCGCGCAATATGACGACGGCGCGGCGCCCGACGTCGTGATGGGCGACCTGCTCGACATCTGCCACGAAGTCTCCCGCGCGCAGACGCTGGGGCAGGACGCGGCCTTCGACTTCGCGCCGGACCAGGTCGAGCGTCTGCGCGGGCTGGGCGAGCGCTTCACGACCGGGCAGCTGACCCGCGCCTGGCAGATCCTGATGGGCGCGCATGGCGAAGTGCGCCAGGCCCCGGTGCCGCTGGCCGCCGCCGAGATGGCGCTGCTGAAACTGGCGCTGGCCGGACAGATGCCGCCGCCGGAACTCGCCGCGCAGATCATCGAGCAGGCGCAGAAGCTAGAAGCCGAAGGCGGGGAGGGGCTGCCAATCATTACGCTGGATGCGCCGAAAGCCGCCGCGCCGGCGCCCGCGCCGATCCAGACGTCGTCAGCCCGATCTGTCGCCATGACCGCGCCGAAGCCGGTCGCGCCCGCCGCGCCGACGCTGCGGCTGGACACGTTCGAGGACTATGTCGGCCAGATCGACGATCTGCGCCTGCGCTCCGATCTGGAACGCTATGTCAGCGTGGTGAGCTTCGCCGACGGGCAGGCGGAGGTCCATATCACCGAGGCCCGACACAACGGCCTCGTCGGCAAGATGGTGCGTTCCCTGCAGGAACTGACGGGAAAGCCGTGGCTGGTCAGCCCGGTCGAAGCACCCGGCGCACCGCCGCTGGCCGAACGGCGCCGCACCGCCAAGGCGGAGCAGGCCGCTCAGGACCGGTCCCATCCGGCCTTCGACCATCCGCTGCTCAAAGACGCCAAGCTGCTTGAGATCAGGGACCGCGCTCCCAATGTAATCGCCGGCAACTTCAAGAGCGAGGAAGAGCGATGAAAGACCTGATGGGCCTGATGAAACAGGCCAAGGACATGCAAGCCAAGATGCAGGCCGCCCAAGCCGAAGTGGGCGACCTCGAAGCCACGGGCCGGTCGGGCGGCGGGCTGGTCACGATCACGCTGGCGGGCGGCGGCAACATGAAGACGCTCACGCTCGACCCCTCGCTGCTGGGCAGTGCGGCGGACGAGGACCGCGAAATGCTCGAAGACCTGATCGTCGCGGCCTTCCAGGACGCCAAGGTCAAGCTCGACCAGGCGGCGGCGGAGACGATGAAGTCCGCCATGGGCGACATCCCGCTCCCGCCCGGCATGAAGATGCCGTTCTAGATCCGATCCATCCTCGGCAATGCCGGTCTCGCGCACTTCAGCCGATCGGCATACATCCTTGGAATTCCGGGACGATTCAAGAAACCCCGAAATAAATCGCCAATTGGATCCTCGTGGCGGGGAACCGGGGTATCTTAATCCCCATGACCCGAATGACCGCTTTTCTTTTCTGGCTTCCGATCTTCGTCGGCGCCGTCACGCCCGTGGAGGCGCGGGCCGGTCCGGCCCTAGGCGCTGGCCTTCAGCTTCTCGGCCTTCATCACCTTCTTGATCGCCCGCTCGCGCTTCAGGCGCGACAGGTGGTCGAGGAAGACGATGCCTTCGAGATGGTCCATCTCGTGCTGGATGCAGACGGCGTAGAGGCCTTCGCAGTCCTCCGTGACGCGCTTGCCGTCATAGTCGAGATAGGTGACCCGGCAGCTCTGCGGCCGTTCGACATCGTCGTAGATATCGGGAACGGACAGGCAGCCTTCCTGGTAGGGGAGGGTCTCGTCCGCTGGATCGAGGATTTCCGGATTGACGAAATATTTCGGCTGCGGGTCTTCGCCCTCGCCGGCCAGGTCCATGACGATGACGCGTTGCGGCACGCCGATCTGGATCGCGGCCAGGCCGATGCCCGGCGCAGCGTACATGGTCGCCAGCATGTCGTCCATCAAGGCGCGCGTGTCGTCCGTAACCGTCGCGACGGGCTCGCTGACGGTCTTCAGACGCGGATCGGGCACCGTCAGGATCGGGCGGATTTTACCGGGCTTGGCCATGGATCCGAAGATAGGGGGCGCGGTGGGGAGGGTCAAGCGAGGCACTTCACCCACCCGTCTGCGGGGGGACGGACTTCGTCTTGTGAAGGCGGCAGAGACATGGCCCCGGCAATCGATGCCGGGCGTAGATCAATTGGTCCTGTCCCTCGCGCGTTCCTTGGCCGTCTTGTCGGACAGATAGCGGTCCGGACTCCAGCTCTTGGCGAAGGGGCGCGTGCGGCCCGATGCCTGCATCACGAGCAAGTGATCGCGGGTCAGATCGCGCGGGCAGTCCACGCCGCAGGCATGGGCGATCATCTCGACCTCCTGGTTCAGCGTCTTGACGTAATTGCGCACACGCACGGCCTTGTTGGAGGGATCCAGCCCGGCCTGCAGGCGCGGATTGTGCGTGGTGATCCCAGTCGGGCAGGTGTTCTTGTCGCATTTCAGCGCCTGGATGCAGCCCAGGGCGAACATGAAGCCCCGGCCGTTATTGACCATGTCCGCCCCGACGCAGAAGGCCCAGGCCACGTCCGCCGAGGTGATGAGCTTGCCCGAGGCGATGATCTTGATCCGGTCGCGCAGTCCGGCCGCGACCAGCATGTCGTGCAGCAGCGGCAGGCTGTCCTCGATCAGCATGCCGGTGCTGTCGATTAGAGGCATGGGCGCGGCCCCGGTGCCGCCGTCGCCACTGTCCAGCGCGATGTAGTCGGGCGCGGACTCCGGTCCGCGCGCCAGGATCGTGTCGAGCAGCTGCTGGACCGGTCCGACCTGGCCCATGCAGAACTTGATGCCGGCCGGCCGGCCGGACACGCGGCGGACCTGCGCGATCAGGTCCAGCAATTCGTTCGCGTCGCCCGCATCGACGTGGCGGTTGGGCGACAGGGCCGAGACGCCGGCCGGGATGCCGCGGATCTGCGCGATCTCTTCGGTCACCTTGGCGGCCGGCAGGATGCCGCCCTTGCCGGGCTTGGCGCCTTGGGACAGCTTGATCTCGATCATCTTGACGTTCGGGTTCTCGCAGATCTCGGCGAGCTTGACCTCGTTTAGCGTCGCGTCCGGGTTCCGCGCGCCGAACTTGGCCGTGCCGAGCTGGTAGACGACGTCGCACCCGCCTTCGAGATGGTAGGGCGAGACGCCGCCCTCGCCGGTGTTGAGATAGCATCCCGCCATCTGCGCCCCGTGGGACAGGGCCCGGATGGCCGGGGCGGAGAGCGAACCGTAGCTCATCGCGCTGATGTTGAAGAAGCTCGTCGGCTGGTAAGGGTGGGCCGTGTCCGGCCCGATGACGAAGGGCGGCGTGATCCGGTCGTCTTCGTCGAATTTGGGGAACAGCCCGTTGGCGAAGATGGGTGATCCGGGCGCATAGTTCTTGGTCGATCCGAACGGAACCACGTCCTTGCCATGTTCGCACACATGCTTGACCCAGTCGCGTTCGGCCCGGTTGAAGGGCAGCTCTTCGCGGTCCATCGCAAAGAAATATTGCCGGAAGAATTCGCCCAGCGTTTCGAACAGGTTCCGGAAGTGACCGATGACCGGATAGTTGCGCCAGATCGTGTTGCGCGTCTGCGTCTTGTCGTAGACGAACAGGCCAAGCGCCCCCAGCACCAGCAGGCCGATCGCGAACAGGAAGAGCGAGCCGAGCAGTTCAAGACCGTGTGCGGCGAAATCGGCGAAAGCGTCCATGACAGCGCTATGCGCGCCGGGGCGGTCGGTTGCAAGACGCGCCGATTGACGCGGGATCGGCCATTGCGGGGCCGAGCGACATCATCCCGGTCCAAGCTTCGAGGCCACGGTTTTCGAACGGCCATCCGACGAGACGTCATTCATCGTCCCGATCGCCGTCGGTTCGGCCTGCGTCATGAGGTGCGGGCCCGCAAAAACTCCATGCCAGCGGCGCATCCTTGTCCTATGGAAGCCGCATGACGGTCTTGACCGATCCTGTCCCCGCGACACGCGCCGGCCATGGAGGTGCGGCCCGGTTGGCCTTGGCGGGTTGGGCGGCGATGATGCTGGCCTATGCCGCGATCTTCGCGCTGTTCGGCGACGGCGATGTCTGGAGCGCGCTGCAACGCGCCCTCATCAACACGCTGCCAGCGGCGTTTCTGTCTTGGCCGATTGCGATCTTGATCGAACGGCGCTTGATCGGGGCGCATCCCGCGGTCCAGCTCTGCCTGCATGTCGGCCTGGCGCTCTGTTTCGCGGTGCTCTGGTATATCGGCATCCAGGTGGGTTACGGTCTGCAATCCGGATGGGCCAGCGGCGGCATCGTCGGACGGCCTTTGCTGGGTGTCGCGCTGACCTGGCAGTCCTTCCAGGGCGTGACGCTCTATGCGGTCATCGCTGGCTATGCCTATGCCGCTCATTACCGGCGGGAACTGACGGCCCTGCGCGAGCGCCTGTCCCGGGATGTGCCAGACGCGTCCGTTCCGGCGACGCGCACCGTTTTCGTCAAGGACGGCAAAGCGATCCGGCCTGTGGCATTGTCCGACATCCTGCTTCTGTCCGGGGCGGGCGACTATACGGAAGTCGCCACGCGCAACGGCACCTATCTCTCCTCCGCGTCGCTGGACCGGTTCGAAGCGGACTTGCCCACCGAGGGTTTTCTGCGGGTGCACCGCTCTCACATCGTCCGGACGGACGCCGTGCTATCCGTCGAAAGCGGGGGCAATGGCCGGTTGACCTTGCACCTGCCGTCCGGCCGGTCCGTCACGACGAGCCGGGCGGGTGCGGGCCGGTTTCGCGGCCGCGCCCTTTGAGACCTGTCGATTGGCGGTCGAAACCTGTCGGTTCATGGATTTTCGCGGATGCGGCGGGCCGGCACGCTAGCGGGACCGGCATGAAACGTCATCCATGCCTGATAGGGTCCGCCCTTGTTCTGACAGCTTGCGCGACGGGGCCGGTCGGGCCGCAGCTTCATGTGGCGGACCGGCTGGTCTGGTCCGAACCGCCGTCCCTGGTCGCGACGGGTCTTTCGCCGGGTGCGTCCTACGGGCTGGTCACGGAACGCCGGTCCTTCTGGGACGCGGACGCGACCGAGCGGTCCCGGCTGAGCTACCGCGCGGATGCTTCGGGCAGACTGGACACGTCGCGCGCCGTGCCGGACGGCGAAACCTCAGCCAGCGTCTACGAGCCCATCCGGGCCATGGCCTATTTCAACGACGAAGTGCTGGACGATCTGGGAATGGGCGAGATGAGGTTCCGGCTGCTGGACGCTGCGGGCAACCCGGTTCTGGAACGCACGGTCGGTCTCGGCCCCGATCCGGACGGGCTGGTCGAAACGACGCTCGGGCCCGATTTTCCGGGGGCCTATCTCCTGCGGCGGCGCGATGCCGGAGGCGCGCAACCCGCCATCGTGGTGCTCGGCGGGTCGGAAGGCGGAGACCGCGGATCCCGCGCGACCGCACCCGCTCTGGCGGCCGAAGGCTATGCGGCGCTGGGCCTGCCCTATTATTCACCGGCTTGGTTCGGAGCGACGCCGCAGTTCCCAGAGCTGCGTCGCGCCTTCGCCGAACTGCCCGTGGACTATCTGGAACGGGCCGTCGCCATGCTGCGCCAGCAGCCGGGCGTGGATCCGGACCGTATTCTGCTGTGGGGCGGATCGAAGGGAGCTGAATATGCCCTGCTGGCCGGGTCGCTGATCCCCGACGACAGTGCGGGCGGCGGGTTTTGCGCCATCGTCGCGGACGTGCCCACGGACGTCGTCTGGGAAGGCTGGGGTCCGGGCACGACGCCGGGCGAGACGTCCGGCTTCTCCTGGCGCGGCGAGGCGTTGCCGTTCGTGCCCTACGAGGAAATGGGCCGGGCGCTGGACCGGTCCGATCCCTACACCATGACACAGGCGCATGAAGAGGGGCGCGCGGCCAACCCCGATCGTGTCGCGGCGGCCCGGATCCGCGTCGAAGCGATCGACGAACCCGTCCTCGTCATCGGCGGCGGTCAGGACACGACCTGGGCATCCGGACGAATGGCGCGCGCGATTGAGCGACAGCGCGATTCAGCCGGTCTCGAAACCGAAAGCTATCTCTATCCGGAGGGCGGGCACGGCGTCGGCGGGACGCCCTTGGTGCGGACATCGCCGGCCAATCTGGCCGCACGGCTGGAAAGCTTTCCGGCCAGTCTTGATTTCGTGCGCCGTCACGCTCGGCGCGACGACTGTCGGACATAAAGGTTTCCCTTAACGCAGTTTTCATACGTCTTTCGATAAAACATTATTGAAAAACGATATGGATAAGGTTATACTGCGTTAAGACCGGCGTGCCAGCCGGTGAGGGAGACCGTCATGGACGACTTTGAGGCCGAGACCGGAACAGGGCGCCGCCAGGCCCCGCGAAAGCGCAGATTGCTGACCCACCGCATATTGGCGGTGATGCTGCCGCTGATCGTGATCGGCGGCGCGGTCGGGGCGACGGTGGCGATGAGCGCGCTGGCCCCCGAACCCGAAGAAACGGATGATCCGATCAAGGCGCTGCCCGTGCTGACCGCGCTGGCCGAGGCCGGGACGGTGCAGCTCAGCGTCACGACGCAAGGCGAGGTCCAGCCGCGCACCGAAATCGCCCTCGTCGCGCAAGTCCCGGGCCGCATCACCTACATGTCGCCGGACTTTCTCGAAGGCGGGCAATTCCGCCGCGGCGACCTGCTGGTGCGGATCGATCCGGCCGAATACCGGCTGCGCGTGACTCAGGCCAAGGCCAACGTCTCGCAGGCCGAGACCGTGCTGGCGCGCGAGCGGTCCGAAGCCGATCTGGCCCGCATGGATTGGGAGGATCTCGGCTCGGGTCAGGCCGCGACGCCGTTGACCCTGCGCCAGCCGCAAATGGCCGAAGCGGCCGCGCAGCTGGAATCCGCCAAGGCACAGCTGGCCGAGGCCGAGCTGCAATTGTCGCGCACGCAGATCCACGCGCCCTTCGACGGACGCGTGACCGAACGCCAGGTCGACGCCGGGGAGTTCGTCGGCCCGAACGGATCGCTGGGCCGCGTCTACGCCACCGACATCATGGATGTGCGCCTGCCGCTGACGCAGTCCGATCTGCGCCAGGCCGGGCTCTATCTCGGCTATGCCGCCGATATGCGCACGGGGATTCCCGTGACCCTGTCCACGGATGTGGCCGGGCGGCGCACGGAATGGACCGGGCGCATCACACGCACCGATGCGCGCTTCGACAGCCAATCACGCGTGCTGCATGCCTATGTGGAAGTGCGCGACGCCTTCGCCGAAGGCCGGCCGCCGCTGGCGCCGGGCCTGTTCGTGGATGCGGCCATCGCCGGGCCGACGCTGGACGACGTGGTGACGGTGCCGCGCGCGGCCCTTCGCGGGACGGGCGAAATCTATGTCGCCAATGCGGACGGCACGTTGGCCATCCGGGAGGTCGAGGTGCAATCGTCCGACCGGGACCGGGCCGTCTTGAAGTCAGGCGTATCGGCGGGTGAAAACGTGGTCGTGTCGCCCATCCGCGGCGCCGCGGACGGCATGAAGGTCGAGGTCGTGGATCCGGCGCAAACGACGGCGGGGGCATAGGGTCATGAAATCCATCATCCGCTGGTGGGCGTCCAATCCGGTCGCCGCGAACCTGCTCATGATCATCTGCCTGATCGGCGGTCTGGTCAGCTTTTTCACCATCGACCGCGAGCTGGAACCCTATGTCGAATTTCCGGGCGCCTGGACCCAGGTCAGCTGGCCGGGGGCCTCGCCGCAGGATGTCGAGGAACAGATCGTCGTGCGTATGGAGGAAGCGCTGTCCGCCGTGGACGGCGTCAACCGCATGTGGTCCTTCGCCGGCGAAGGCGGCGGCTCGGTGACGGTCGTCGGCAAGAACGGCGTGGACGAGACGCGCCTCATGGCCGACGTCAAGCGCGCCGTGGACGGCATCAGCAATTTCCCGCCCGCAGCCGAAGAGCCGCAGGTCAACATCTTCCGCAACCAGAACGAAATGATCCGAATCGCCGTGACGGGCGATGCCGACGTGTCAGAGCGCGAATTGAAACGGTTCGCCGAGAAGACCCGCCGCGAGGTCGCCCTGCTGGGGTTCGTCCCATCGGTCGATCTATTCGGCGTGCGGGGCGAGGAGGTGTCGATCGAAGTCTCCGAAGAGGCTCTGCGCAAATACGGTCTGACGCTGGGCGACGTGGCGGCCGCGGTGCGCGGCACCTCTGTGAACAGCTCGTCCGGGCGGGTCCGGACCGAAGTCGGGTCCGTCCAGTTGCGCACCCGCAACCAAGCCGACAGCCAAGCGGATTTCGAGGATATCATCGTGCGGCAGGAACCGGGCGGCGCGGTCATCCGCGTGCGCGACGTGGCGACCGTGATCGACGGCTTCGAGGAGGTGGACCTGCTGGCGACCGTCAACGGCGAACGCACCATCCTGGTCCAGATCATGAACGGGCCGAACATGGACATCCTGAAAATGTCCGACAATGTGAAGGACTATCTCGACGGCGTGGCCGACGATCTGCCGGACGGCATCGCGATGACGGTGTGGAACGATGCGGCGGACGATTATTCCGGGCGAATCAACTCCATCGCATCCAACTTCTTCTTCGGCCTGCTGCTGGTCTGCCTGACGCTGATGCTGTTCCTGCGGCCCAAGATCGCGCTGTGGGTGTCGATCGGGATCGCGACGGCCTTCCTCGGCGGGCTGGCCCTGCTGCCGCTATTCGGCGTGTCGCTGAACATGATTTCGACCTTCGCCTTCCTGCTGGTGATCGGCGTCATCGTGGACGATGCGATCATCGTCGGCGAGGCGATCCATTTCAAGACCGAAGAAGGCGAGACCGATCTGGACGCGGCCGTCAGCGGAACGATGATGGTGGTCAAACCGGTCATCTTCGCCGTGCTGACGACGATGATCTTCTTCGCGCCCTGGATGTATCTGTCGGGCGGGACGAGCGAATTCACCCGCGCCATCTCCCTGGTCGTGATCCTGGCGCTGTTCTTCTCCTTGATCGAGTCGCTGCTGATCCTGCCCGCGCACCTGGCGCATCTGAAGCCGGTCGATCCGAAAAACCCGATCACGAGGGTCCAGCGCAAGATCGCCGACAGCCTGACCTTCGTGGCCGAACGCGTCTACCGTCCGTTCATGACGGGCGCGCTGCGACGGCGCTACCTGACGGCAGCGGTTTTCCTGGGCATCATGATATTGTGCGTCGGCGTGGTGACCAACGGTTTGGTCAAGTCGGTCTTCTTCCCGCAGGGCGAATCGGACCAGATCGACATCACGGTGCAGCTGCCCGAAGGCACGCCCTATGCGCGCACGCTCGAAGTGCTGGAACAGATCCAGATCGCGGAGAAGACGCTGGTCGAGGAGATCGCCGCGACCGACGGCGAACTGATCGAGAACTGGTACACGCGGTCGCGCGACAACCAAGTGCTGGCGCTGGTCAAGCTGGTGCCGCCGGAAGACCGCGCCATGGAGATCAGCGAGGCGGCCGACCGCTTCCGCGAACTGATCGGCGACGTGCCGGATGCGGAGACCATCTCCGTCTCCTACGGCAGCAACAATAACGGACCGGCGGTCCAGTATGTGCTGAACGCGAAATCCTTCGAGGATCTTAACGAGGCCGCCGACGACCTGATGGCGCAGCTGCGCAGCTATGACGGCGTGTTCAATGTGGTCAACGACATGGAAAGCGCGACCGAGGAAGTGCAGTTCGACCTGAAACCGGGTGCGGAAGCGCTGGGGGTCACGACGGCGGACGTCTCGCGCCAGATCCGGCAGGGTTTCTTCGGCGAGGAAGTCCAGCGCCTGCCGCGCGACGGCGAGGACGTGCGCGTCTATGTGCGCTATCCGCGCGCCGACCGGGAATCGCTCGACTTCTTGAACGGCATCCGCATCCGTACCCTGGACGGGCGCGAAGTGCCGCTGGAAGCGGTGGCGTCCCTGCGGTTCGAGCCGGGCACCAACCGGATCCTGCGCCGCGAGCGCCAGCGCGCCGTGATCGTCTCGGCCGAAGTGGAGGAAGAGCGCATCGCGGAAATCCGTAAGGCGCTCGACGAGGATTTCTTCGAGACGTTCGAGGAGACCTATCCCGAAGTCACGCGCGGCGACATCGGCCGGTCGCAGGACGAAGCCGAGATGCAACAGGAATTGCTGATCCTGTTCCTGATCGCCATCGGTATCGCCTACTTCCTCGTCGCCGTGTCGTTCCAGTCCTATTCGGAACCGATCCTGATCCTGCTGGCGGCGATCCCGTTCTGCTATTGCGGGATGATCATCGGCCATCTGGTCATGGGCTACACCATGTCTCTATTGTCGCTGCTGGGCATGTTCGCGGCGGCCGGAGTGGCGGTGAACGACAATCTGGTCCTGCTGGACTACGTCCACAAACTCAGGGCCAGAGGCATGGACGGCGCGCAGGCGCTGGTCGAAGCCGGCACGCGCCGCTTCCGTCCGATCCTGCTGACCTCGCTGACGACCTTCGTCGGCTTGCTCCCCCTGCTGACCGAGCGTTCGCTGCAGGCGCAATGGCTGATCCCGATCGGGATCAGCCTGGCCTTCGGCGTCTTTTTCGCCCTGTTCGTGACCCTGTTCTTCGTGCCGGCACTCTACGGCATCGGTGCGGATATACGCCGCTATGGGGCCTATCTGTTCAAGGGCCGCGAGTCGGCGCGGTTCTCCGAAAGCCTCGATCCGGACGTGCCGCCGCGAGAGGCGCTCGCGCCAGCCGAGTAGTCGACCCGGACCGAATGCCGCGCCGCGCATCCATTCCGGGGCGCGGCGCGTTCTTCGTTCATGCCGAAGACCTTGCCCGCGTCCGCCTTGATGCCGCCCGATCATGTGGAGGCGTCGCTCCGCATCCTGCGCGATCACATGCCCGGCGATTCCGTCCGGGCGCGCGGCCCGAAACAGTCACGCGACCCGTTCCGCTCCTGCATATCGTGCATGCTGTCGGCGCAATCGCTCGACCGGAACACGGCCAAGGCGACGCAGGCCTTGTTCCAGCTGGCGAGGACGCCGCAAGACATGCTCGCCCTGAGCAACGAAGAGATCGTCGACGCCATCCGCCCGGCCGGGCTGTACAACCGCAAGGCCGGCAACATCCGCCGGTTCTGCGAACAGTTGCTGGTCGAGCATGACGGGATCGTGCCGGACACGCGCGACGGCTTGCTGGAATTGCACGGCATCGGCCGCAAATGCGCCGATCTGATCGCCCACTTCGCTTTCGGCCGGCCCCATATCGCAGTCGATACGCATATCCGGCGCGTCTGCCAGCGCAGCGGGCTGGCAATGGGCAAGACCGAAGCGCAGGTCGCTGCATCTCTGGACGACCGCGCGCCGGAGTGGGCCAAGCCGGACGCGCATTTCTGGCTGCTGCAGTTCGGCAAGCGCGTCTGCCGCAGCCGCACGCCGCTTTGTCCGGACTGCCCGATCCGCCCTTTCTGCCGCTATCCAGCCAAGACGGATCCGGCCGTCGTCAGGCCATGAAAAAACCCCCGGCCAGGCCGGGGGTTCGTGTGCAGGGCAGGGGGAGGGACCTGCACGAGGGATGTGGGTCCGATCAGGTCGGTGAGTAGGGCAGCGAGGAGTGATGCAGGTTGATGACCAGGTCGCCATCCTCGTCGCGGACATAGTGGAAGGTGTACTCCACCTTGGTTTCGGAGCCATCGGCCTTGTCGAAATAGTAGTTGCCCATCGCCACGGCGGAATCGCTATCCGTGTAGATGGCGTCGTTTTCCCAACGCACATCGGTCCAGCCGCTGATGGCGAAGCCATTGTCTTCCGTGCCGGGACGGCCGATGAAATAGGAGAGCGCTTGGTCGAAATCTTCGCGGAACTGGTCGTCCGCCGCCAAAGTCGGCTTGAACATCACGTCCGTCATGCCGTAAGCGTAGAGGTCGTTGATGTGCTGGGTCGCGCGGGTCTTGTAGTCTCCGCGGTCGGTGTGGACCTTGGAGATCGCGACGATGCCTTCGCCCCATTCCTGCTGGGCGTCGAGCACGTCCTGCACGGTGATCGGGTCGGCATAGCGGACCGTGTCGGAATGCGCGACACTGGCGCAAGCGGCCAGTCCAAGGGTGGCAGCGCCGACGAGGGCGAATTGTACTTTGGATTTCATCAGATCGATCCTTATTATGCACGTTGACAGGAATTGCGCAGCGGCACCGCGCAATCTTCGGACGCTATTTATGCAGGAACCGTCCGAGAGGAAGGACAATCTGAATATAACATATATAAGTTTTAACTATAGTTATGTCGCCGACCCGTATGACAGCTTTGCGACATCGACCGTCCGCCCTATCGATGATCACAGTGTCCATCCTCGGGTATGGTTTAGGTCTGGCCGGAAACGGATGATGGCTCCGCTCAGTGCATCAAGGCCGTGTAGCCCCAATAGGCTGCGGCCAGTAGGACGAACAGGCCGACAGTGAACCAGCCGAAATGCTCCTTCATGATCGCTTCGGCACGCGCGCCGAAGGTCTTGACGACCCAGGCGACGAGGAAGAACCGCAAGCCGCGCGACAGGACGGACGCGGCCATGAAAACGGCGAAGTTGATCTTCAGCGCGCCGCTCATGATGGTGATGACCTTGTAGGGGAACGGGGTCAGCCCGGCGCCGAACACGGCCAGCGCGCCGTAGGTCTCCACCCGGGTCGAGAATTCCGTCACGGCCTCCGCCTTGCCGAGGCTCTCCAGAACGGGCAGCGCCAGCGCGTCGAACAGGAGCAGGCCGAGCACATAGCCGAACATGCCGCCCAATACGGAGAACACCGTCGCGATCGTCGCCAGGCGCCAAGCCCGCTCGGGCGCGGCCTGCACCATGGGGATCAGCATGACGTCGGGCGGAATCGGGAAGACCGAGCTTTCGATGAAACATATGCCGGCGAAGGTGCGCTCCGCATTGGGATGGCGCGCGGCGACTTTCACGCCTTCATACCAACGTTCCAGGAATGCGAGACGGCCCTTCATGGGAGCGGGCTAGTGACGCAGGATCATGGCGAGGTAAAGCCCCAATCGCGGCGAGTCCGCGATGGCTAACCCGCCTGTCCAGCGGCGCTGTTCTCCCGCCGGGTGAAGGTCTTGACCGGATGCAGGACCGTGCGGATATTGCGTTCCACCTGATCGCGCAGGAAGACGATCATGTCCTTTTTGTCCACGATATGATCCACGCCCAGCTGCTCGGGCGTTTCCAGATAGGGAACGTCGATGTCGCTGGAGATGATCGCGACCGTCGCCCGGCTGAAGGCCGAGGTGACGAAGGGAGCGGAAAATTGTGCGGAGATGCGGTCCGACAGACGGTTGTCCAGCAACACCAGATCATAGTCGTGATCGTTGAGCAGTTTGACCGCTTCGCTGACCCTCACGACATGATCGACGGCGAACGGCGCTTCGGTCAGCACGGTGAGAACGCGTTGCACGATTTCGAGTTCGTGGGCATCGTCGTCGATCAGCAGGACATTGAAAACGGGCGAGGCGCAATTCATGTCGGGATGGGGGTGTCTCGATTCACACGGCTACCTAAATAATGGCATTTGCGAACGCAAGATTGATCTACTTTTATTTCAAATGGAGCAACAGAGATATTGCTCGTAGATCTCCCGTCCTAGATTGAAATACGCGGCCGCCGAGGGCGGCTTGACATAGTACCCGTCCGCGCCCTTGGCCGTCGAGATGGCTCGGTCTTCGGGCTGTTCCGATCCCGATATCATGAGTACCGGCAAACCGGCCGTCTTCGGATCGGCGCGGATCATGTCGAGCACCTGGAATCCGTCCATGCCGGGCATCCGGATATCGAGAATGGCGAGCCTGGGCTCTTCCTGCAGGATGATGTCGGAAACGGACTGTCCCGTCTGCAGTTCGGCAAAGGCAATGTCCGATCGTTTGGACGTGATCGCCTTCTTGATCATCTTGCGGTCGAATTCGCTGTCGTCGACGATGAGAACCTTATCCATCGGCCGGCCTCCTTGCGCGGTAGAGTTTGACGCGGAAACGGCTTCCAGCGCCTTCGGTGGGTATGAGATCGATCGATCCGCCGTGCAAGGTGACGATGCGGCGGCATAGGGCCAGCCCGACGCCGGACCCTTCGATACCGGTATGTGGCTTGGCCCGTCCGAACAGGTCGAACACGTCCTGCGAAAAATTGGGATCGATGCCTTGGCCGTTATCGTCGACGTCGACGACCCAGAACTGATTGTCGCTTCCGGCCGTGATGTCGATGCGGACCGGGCGGTCCGCATGCCGGTACTTGATGGCATTGCCGATCAGATTGGCGAAGACCTGTCCGAGCAGCGCATCATCGCCGCGCACGAATATCGGCGTGTCCGGCAGGTGGATCGTTCCACCCGCATCTTCCAGGAATTCGCTTTCGTCGTCGGCAACGCGTTCCAGCAAGGCGGTGAGATCGATGGTTTCGAGCTCCACGCCGGCCGGGGAGGCACGCATGAACTTCAGGAAGCTCTTGATCAGCGTCCGCATCCGCTCGACGCCTTTGGCGATGTCGTCGAAATAGGGCTGCGCACCATCAGGCAGGTTCTCGGCCAGTTCCATCTGCATCAGTTCCGCTGAAATACCGATCTTGCGCAACGGTGCCTGCAGGTCGTGCGAGGTGAGCGAGGCGAAATCGTCAAGGTTCTTGTTGATCGATTTCAGCAGGGCCTCCTGCTCCTTGAATTCGGTGATGTCGGTCGCGACAGCCAGGATCCGCGGCCCGTCCGGCCCGTCGGCGATCGGGATCTTGTCGGTCTGGATCCATCCCTGTTCCCCCTCCTGGGGCGTATAGGGTTCGATCCGGCCGCGCAGGGGTTTGCCGGACCGGAACACTTCCAGATCGTCTTGATAATAGGCCTCTGCAGCATCGCCGAAAAGCTCGGCCGTATTGCGGCCTTCGACATCTTCGACCGGCATGTTCAAGGAGTCGGCGGCCGCCTTGTTGACGCGCAGGATGTTGTTCTTGTCGTCCTTGTAGTAGATCAAAGCGGGCACGGCATCCAAGACGGCGCGTAACTCGACTTGCACATTGTGCAAGTCCTGCGTCCGGGTCTTGAGCTGGCGACGCATCCGGTTTTGCAGGGTGATGTCACGGCCGACCGATTGGTAGGCGACCAGCTCGCCGGAATCGTAAATCGCGATATTGGTCCATAAAATGACGATCGAACCGTTCTCGCGCCTGACCTCTTGGATGGAGGTGCCGGTCGGAACGTCTTCGTTCAAACGGTCCAGCCGGCCGATGACGTCCGCCTGCTGCTCGGGCGGCACGCGTTCGCTCAAACTCGATCCGATCAATATCTCCCGCTCGGTGCGGAAGAAATTCGCGGCGGCCCGATTGGCGAACACAAAGGTCTTGTCCGGATCGAACCGGCAGATCAGATCCGGATGCGTGTCCAGGATCGTCTTGTATATTTCCGGCATATGGCTCCCCAGCAGCTCCGAGCGCTAAAACTCTTACGGTTAAATTTGAGTTAAACAACCCGCCGGCAAGGAAGCACCCGCTTCCCGAAGACGGGGAGCGGGTGCTTGATGCCGACCTGTGTGGGGCAAGTCGGCCATTCGCTTGTGCACAAACCTCTTGCTTTTATCTATATTAAAATTTTATGTATGAAGTTGAGGATCGGCAAAAAACGACCGAAGATTTTGGTCTGTCCTTGGGCTTGCATCCGCAAGCGGGGGGGAAACATGACGGAACTCAACAGACACACGCCGGATCGGCCTCGTATCGTCTCCGGGCATGTGGTGACGACGGATCAGGGCGGACCCGTCATGACCGTGGAATCGATCCAGCAGGGGGCTTTCGGCCCGATCGCCTCATGCCTCTGGTTCAGCGACGAAAACATGTTGATGGAACGCAAGGCGCCGGTGCGGATGCTGTCGCTGCAGTCCTCGCTCGTTCATCCCGACCGCATCAAGACCGGGGCCAAGATTCGCCTGCGCTCAGGCGGACCGACCATGGATGTCGTTGCCATCAATCGCGATGCCAACCGCGCCATCTGCAAATGGACGAACCACAACGACACGACGCGTCAACGCCGCTTCCCACTAACTGCGCTGACGCTCATTTCAACGCAAACAGGCGGCTTCGAACGTCTGGTCAACGTGCTCGATTAAACGGGTTGCGGCCAAGCTGCGGGTGCGGCGGACTGCAGCCGCCCGAAATCAGCATTCGATGACGTTGACGGCCAAGCCGCCCTGGCTGGTTTCCTTGTACTTGCTGCTCATATCGAGTCCGGTCTGGCGCATGGTCTCGATCACGGCATCCAGGCTGACGATCATCTGGCCCGGCGCGTGGAGCGCCAAGCGCGCCGCATTGGCGGCCTTGACGGCGCCGATGGCGTTGCGCTCGATGCAGGGAATCTGGACCAGCCCGCCAACCGGATCGCAAGTCAGGCCGAGATTGTGCTCCATGCCGATCTCGGCGGCAGAAGCGACCTGTTCGGGGCTGCCGCCCCAGATCGCGCACAACCCGCCCGCTGCCATGGAGCAGGCCACTCCGACCTCGCCCTGGCAGCCCATTTCCGCGCCTGAAATCGAGGCGCGCTGCTTGTAGAGCAACCCGATCCCGCCCGCCGTCAGTAGGAAGCGGCGCGTCTGCCCGACCTGCAACGTGCCATCTTCGTCATGGCAGTAATGGCGGATGATGGCCGGGATGATTCCGGCCGCGCCGTTGGTCGGGGCGGTGACGACCTGCCCGCCGGCCGCGTTCTCCTCATTGACCGCCATGGCATAGACGTTGAGCCAATCGAACAGAGCTTCGCGTTCGTTGGGCGGAGCGTTGTTCAGTTTCTTCCAAAGTCCGTGCGCGCGGCGTTTGACCTTCAGCGAACCGGGCAGCAACCCGTCCGCCCGCAAGCCCCGGTCCACGCTCTCCATCATCACGGCGGCGATACCGTCCAGCTGGTCGAGCGTATCAGTGCGCGGACGCTTGGCATCTTCGTTTGTCAGGATGACGTCGGCGACCGAGAGGCTCGTGCGCGCGCAAATGCCGAGCAATTCCTCCGCCGAACCGAACGGGTTCGGGCTGGCATCGCCCATTCCGACCAGATCGTCAGGTGCGGGCTTGGACAGCTGCGCATGGCTCGCGATGAAGCCGCCGCCGGTGGAATAATAGGTGCGTCGATCCAGCGTCTCGTCGCCGTGCCAGGCGATCATGACCATCTCGTTCGGATGCAGCCGGGTCGGCGTCTCATAGTCGATCGTTATACCGACCTGCGTTCCGCAAGGCAGAGCGTCGTCCTTGTTCAGGCGTGTCAGCGCCGCTTCGGCTTCCGCCATGTCGATGGTTTCCGGCTCGAATCCCAGCAGGCCGAGCTTGGCGGCCCGGAACGTGCCGTGGCCTTCGCCGGTAAAAGCGAGAGAACCACGGAAGACCATCTCGATCCGGTCCGGGTCCAGCCCCTTGGCCTGCAGGCGTTTGCGGTAACGCACCGCCACACGCATAGGTCCCACCGTATGGGAGGATGACGGACCGACGCCGATGCGGAAGATGTCGAGTACGGACAGCACGGTGCGTCAGCAGTTGGCGCGGCCCCGATCAAAAGGCAAGCCTTTGCGTG
Source organism: uncultured Algimonas sp. (assembly GCF_947498175.1). Lineage (GTDB taxonomy): Bacteria > Pseudomonadota > Alphaproteobacteria > Caulobacterales > Maricaulaceae > Litorimonas. The sequence continues at coordinate 246,694 of NZ_CANMJB010000004.1, forward strand.
ATGCCTGCCCGTCTTTCGGAGCCGCTAGAGGCATGATCGCCGTGACTTTGGACGGCCAACATCAAAGAGGGATATCGGGTGCGAAAGGGCACGAATGAGATGACCGGCCTTTGGAATTCGATTGCCGCAAATTCAAATACCTAGATTTCAAGAATGTTATATTTCCGCATTAAATCGGCAGGGCTTTGTAAAACAGTAATTTTAATTTTTACGTTAATGCTATGTTAACTCTAAAGGTTAAAAAATAATTAACCGGTTAGCCCCAGCGTTAACCAAATGTTAGCTTCCTCCGTTGGCATATTGATATTGGCTCTGACGCTGTTGGATGTGTTTCTCACAGTCTTGGACGCCAATGGGCGCAGCATTTTCTCGACGCGAATTTACAGGATGACGTGGTGGTGTTGGCGGCACGTGACGCGTCTGCTTCCCTATCCGGTCGCGCAAGCGGCGCTGAGTGTTGCCGCTCCCTTGATGATCCCCTTGATCATCGCCTTGTGGCTGATCGGGCTCGTGACCGGTTTCGCTCTCGTCTATTTCGGCGGGATGTCGTTTGGCGACCTCATTTCGGGCGGGGGATCGCAACCCAGCCTGCCGACCGCCTTCCGCCTGAGCTGGGTGACGCTATCGACCATAGGCTTCGTCGAGATCAGCCCGTCCAACATGGCCTATTCCGTCACCGTCGCGTTGGAAGCCTTGCTCGGCGCCGTCATACTAACCTTTTCGATTACCTATTTCCTGAACGTGCACCGCAGCATTCTGAGCACGAACCGCCTGGTTGCCGAGCTGCATCATCGGCTGGGCGACGATGGCCGTCCCCTATCGACGATCGCCGCCTATATGGAAGGTGACGGAAGCCGCCAGCTGGAACGTTGGCTGGAGCGTCTTCATGAAAACGTCGTCGCCCTGAACCAGGGGCTCCAACGTTTTCCGATCGTCTATTTCTACCGACCGCGCCGACGCGCTCAGGGGCTTCCCTATATCCTGACGGCGTTGCAGGATATCGCCGGAGGTCTGGCCCACTGCCTTCCGGACGATGCGGGCATGCGTCATAGCCCGGCACTTGTCGCGCTGAACCGCGCCTTGGCCGAACTGATCGAGGATCTCGAAGACGGATATGTTCCCGTGCATGCGGAAGCCGTCCTGAGGCCCGTATCCCGCTCTTCGTTCGAGATGGCCTGCAGGGGCCACGCCAAGATCAAGAATAGATGGGTCGAACGTTTCACGACCCAATGCAGCACGCTTGCGGGAAGGAAAGCCTGCACGCCGGACAGGAATGACGACACGCTCTATGACCGGTATCGCGAATGGCTGCCCCAGGCTGTGGCGATGTCGCGTTTCGTGGATGCCGTCCGTTTCGACCTTGGATATGAGGAAAACCTCCGTCCTCACCGTTCGTCGCGCCTGCTGGCCTGGTTGAGCCAAGGCCCCAAGGACCGTCCGCAGAGCCTGCAGACGAAAGCCGGTCCGCAATGAGTTTTCGGATCAACCTCTCCGCCCGATTGGGCCGCTTGCGGATGTATTGGCGCCGCGCGGTCTGGGCCTTTCCGACATTGGCCATCTTCATCGGACTGTTTCTCGCCGCCAGCATGACCAAGCTGGACTGGACGATCCCGAAAACGCTCGGCGGACTGCTGACCACGGGCGGGCCGGTCGGTGCACGCGACCTCGTCCAGACCGTGGCATCGACCTCGGTGACGGTGGCCACCTTCGTTTTCTCCGTGACGATCGTGGCGCTGCAGGTCGCTGCGTCACAATACTCCCCGCGCGTTCCGCGCCAGTTCATTCGCGACCGCTCCACGCAGCTTACGCTCGCGATCTTCATCCTGACCTTCGTCTATAGCCTCGCAGTCCTTCGCAAGATCCATGCCAGCGAGGACTTCGTTCCCCAGTTCGCCGTCACCATCGCCTTCGCCCTGTCGCTGCTGAGCGTCGGCGCCTTCGTCTACTTCATTCATCACATCATCCATGCGATGCGGGTCGAGAAGATCCTGAACGATCTGCAACACAAAACCGTGTCGGCCATCCGCGGCAATTACGACGAGCTGACGGATTCCGATCCCCGGCCCGAACTGCCGGAAATCCCTTCGCATGCAGTGCCGCTGCACGCGAGCCAGTCCGACATCATCCAGCGCATCGATGCCGATCTCATCGTGCCGTTCGCGCAGGAACACGACATGGTCATTCGGTTCGTCCGTGAACTGGGCGACCAGGCTGTCGCGGATACGGCGATCGCGTGGGTGTGGACGTGCGATCCGGACGCAGACCTTCCCGACATCGATACCGAAATCCAACCCAAGGTGCTCAAGGCGCTGCAGTTGGGACGGGAGCGCAGCCTGCAAGCCGATGTCGGCTTCGGCCTGACCCAACTGGTCGATATCGCCTTGCGCGCCGTTTCGACGGCGATCAACGACCCGACGACGGCTTGCGCCTCGATCCGCGCGTCCGAGGTCGTGCTGGTCCAGCTCTGCAAGCACCGGCTCGGCAACGAACTGCACCGTGACGACGCGGAGACGTTGCGCATCGCTGTGCCGAGGCGCTCCTTTCCCGACTATCTCGACATGGTTGTGACGCCGCTTCGGCACACCTGTCCGAACGATGTCACTGTCATGCTGCGGCTTTGCGAGATGCTGAGCAATGTCGGCCGGGCCGCGGTCAATAGCGAGGATCAACGCGAAGACGTCGCCAAGCAACTGGCCCTCGTCATGCGCGCAACCGACCGTGCGATCGAGGAAAAGGTGGACCTCGAGAAACTGGACCGCGCGGCCGATGACGTCGAGATCGCGCTGGCCGGCAAGCCGCCGAGGTTCGCATGAGCTGGCGCCCGACACTCGCCGTGCGCGGCTTGCTGTACTTCATGGTCGGCGGCATCACGACGACGCTGCTTTACTGGATCGTCGGGATCTCGGCATTCCTGCTCGCTGTGATCTTCTCGGCGCGTTTCTACACCGATGTCATGTGGTATGACAGCGTCGGCTATCTCGATGTCTTCCTGACGATCGTCAAGACGAAGATCTGGATGGGGATGATCCCCTTCCTGTTGATGAGCTTCCTGGTCGCGACCAACATGATCCTCGCCCAGAAGCTGGCGCGGACCGACAGGATCATCTCATCGGACGAAAAGCGCGTGGATAGATGGCGCCGCGCCATCGCGCCGCATACGCGGCCGGTCATCATCACGATCGCGCTGATATGCGGTCTCGTCTTCGGGCTGGAAGCCTACCCGCACTGGGAAACTTACATTCTATGGTCTGAGCGTGTGGAATGGGGCCGTACCGATCCACAGTTCGACCGCGATCTCAGCTATTTCATGTTCGAACTGTCCCTGCATGTGCTGATCAATCACTGGCTGTTCATGGGCACGCTGGTGATCCTGTTGCTGACCTTGCTGACCAGTTACATCTTCGGCGGCATCAGACCGCAGGCGCCGCATGCGATGCTGCCGGTCCAGGTCAATCTGCACATTTCCGCCATCCTGTTCTGCCTGATGGCGCTCATCGGCTGGGGGCTGCTGCTGGAGCTTCATCTGCTCAGCTATTCGGAGCGCGGCATCATCACCGGTCTCGGTTTCACCGACTCCAACGCCAGTCTTCTGGCTTACAAATTCGTTGCCGGTGGGGTCATACTCGGGTTCGTGCTGTTCCAGCTCAACGTCCACAAACCGGGCTGGATATTGCCGACCGCGGCATTCATCTGGCTTTTCCTGATCGGCCTGTCCGTCGTCCGCTTCTATCCGAACCTGTTCCAGCTCATCATCGTCGAGCCGCAGGAAATGGAGCGCGAGCGCCCCTATATCGAAGACCACCTCATCTTCACGCGGTACGGTTTCGGTCTCGACGAGGTCGAACGGCTCAACACGCCGGGCATTGCGGAGCCAAGTCCGGAATATGTCGAGAAATATCGCCCCGTGTTGGAGAAACTGCGCCTTTGGGATCCGGACACGCTGCGGATAAATTTCCGGGAGCTGCAATCCCTGCGCGCCTATTTCGATTTCCACAGCGTGGATGTCGACCGCTACGTGATCGACGGCGAGACCGTTCCCGTCATGATCGCCGCACGTGAACTCAACATCATGAACCTTCCGGAGCATTCTCGCCGCTGGCAGGCCAAACACCTGGTCTACACGCACGGCTTCGGGCTTGTCGCCGCATCGGTCACGAATGCCAGTGAGGCGGGCGCGCCGGAGTTCTTGGCTTACGATCTGCCGACGGCCGGCGAAGATGTGTTGAGCGCGCGCAATCCGCGGCTCTATTTCGGGGAGATGTCGCCGGAATATTCGATCGTCCGGACCGACACGATAGAACTCGATCACCCGATCGAAGGGTACGGCTTCGCCGAATATGATTATGACGGTGCGGCGGGTGTTCCGATCGGCTCGTTGATCAACCGGCTGCTCTTCGCTGTCCGCTTCTGGGACATCCGTCTCGCACTGACGACCCTGCTGGATGACGATAGCCGGGTGCTGATCAATCGCGACGTCCGGACGCGCGTTCAGAAGATCGCTCCCTTTCTACAGGTCGATGGCAACCCCTATCCGGCGGCCGTCGACGGGCGCATCAAATGGATTGTCGATGCCTACACGACAAGCGATATGATGCCTTATGCCAAACGCGTCGATCTGAAAGACCTGACCCAGGTTTTCCAGCCCAAGCAGGACAATTCGGGATTCCTGCCCGAAGAATTCGTCCGGACCCTGACGGGACAGAAGAAGACCGCAAGCTATATGCGCGGCAGCGTGAAAGCCGTCGTCGATGCCTATGACGGCACGATCGAACTCTATGTCATGGATCCGGACGACAAGGTGCTCCAGGTCTGGCGCAATGTGTTCCCCGAAGCTTTCCGTCCGGTTTCCGAAGCCAGCCAGTCCTTGCGCGCGCATTTCCGCTATCCGCAGGATCTGTTCCGCATACAATCCGTCATCTGGTCGGACTACCATATGCGCTCCCCTGAGGCGTTCTATACCCGCGAGGGCGCTTGGCAGATACCGCCCGACGCAGCCTTCATCTCGTTGAGACGCGAACGGGCCGAGCCAAGCTACGAGCAACGCAATAAGGACCTGCGACCCTACTGGCTGCACACGCGCTTTCCCGGCCGCGAGGAAGAGGAATTCGCCATCGTGCAGCCCTTCAGCCCGGAACAGCGCAACATCATGGCCGGCTATCTGGTGGGCGGCAGCGACGGCGATCGTTACGGCAAGCTCGTTTCCTATGCTTTCCCGCCGATGAGTGCCGTGATCGGACCGGCGCAGGCGCAGGCCAGGATCGATCAGGACCCACGCATATCGGCCTGGATGACGTTGCGCATGCAATCCGGGTCGAGGGTTTCGAGAGGGCGGCTCATCGCGGTTCCGGTCGGCGACTCCTTGATCTACGCCTTGCCGCTCTTCGTTCAGGCGGACAAATCAAGCGTCTCGGAATTGCTGGGAAGCCAGCTCTCCAGCGTGCCCGAACTCAAGCAGGTCATCCTCGTTCTGGGCGACCGGGTCGTCATGCGCGAAACCTTGAAGGAAGCGGTATCGGCTCTTTTCGACGAAACAGGCGAAGCGACGGACCCGGCCGATCCTCCGGCCGATACGGCGACGACGGGCCTGATCGATGACACTGGCGACGCGCCGTCCGGTCAGCCGGAGGGGCGGCCCGACCCGAATTCCGCTCAGTCAGGGACGGCTGAAGACAAGGCTGGTTCGGATGGGTCTGAGAAACCCGATTCCGACACATCCGATCCGAAGGCACCTGAAACGGATCCGTCCGGAACGGACGCGGTCGAGGACGAAACGTCCAAATCAGACAATTCCAAACCAGACAATTCCAAAACAGACGAGTCCAAAACAGACGAGTCAGAACCGAACGGATCCGGAGACCCGTAGAAGCGAAAACCAAAAGGCAGGGGAAACATCAATGCGCTAGTCGCGGAAGGAGTGGAATATGCTAACCATCGTTCTGATCGTGGTCCTCGTCGTCATCTTGGCCAGTATCATCGTTTCGGCGCTACGGCGCCACGACAGCAACAACTATTTCGATCAGGACCGGCAGCCTTTCTACGCCGAGCCCGACACCCTCGTCGAAGGCGGGTTGCTCTACTCCCAGAAGGACCGGGACGGTGAAGAAGGCCATACCTATACCGTGACGCCTGCGGGCGAGGCCGGCTTGCGCGCCTGGCTGCGCGAGCCGAGCAACGATCCCGGCTTCCTGCATCTGAATTTTTCAGGGCTGCTGGCCGGGTTCGAACCGGTCAAGATTTCCGAGCGCCGACGGAACATCCACGAATCCCGCAAAGCCGAATATGAACGCATCGAGCAGCTTTTGGTCAATCGTCCCGAGTGGCGATACGCGCTGGCAGCGGCGCGCGCCGGGGTCCGGTTCGAGCGCGCCTGCCTCGATTTCTGGAGCGATATCGCCGACGAATATTCGGACGGCGACGGCAAATCCGACGACTCCGACACGTCCGACTGAAGGAAACCGCCATGCTGATACTTATTCTGATCGTTGCCTGCATTGTCATCCTGCTGATCTATCTGGTCGTCACGGTCCGCCGTCACGACAAGCGGGCCTATGCGGACCAGGACCGCGATCCCTTTCACAGCGAGATGTCCAGACTGACCGCCGCAGGACTGCTTTATGAGCAGGAAGAGCGGAAATTCGGGCGGCCGCGAAAATCATACATCGTCACTCCGGCCGGTGAGGCGGCGCTCCGAACTTGGTTGCGCGAACCGATGAATGATCCGGGTTTGCTGCGCCTCTATTTCGCCGGGATCGTGGCCCCATCCGACGTGGTCAACCTGGCCCGTGAGCAAAAGCAGCAGCATTGCGAGCGCCTCGAGCAATATGACCGCATCGACTCGCTCTTCGGCCGGAAGAAAGGTTGGGACGAGGGGCGGGACCTTGCCGCTCTCGGCCGCCGCTTCGAGGAATTCTGCGTCGATTTCTGGGCCAAGCAAATCGAAGAACCCCTGCGCGGACCGACAGAGGACGACGAAGGTGCCGACACGGAGGAAGAAGAAAAAGAGAAGGAAACCGACGATGCCTGATTTCGAAGACCCACACGTCACCGTTCGCATCGCTGCAATGGCCCTGAGCCTCTCTTGCGGCATGCTGTGCGCGTCGCCGTCATCGGCTCAAGACCAATCCACCGTCCGGCAAGTCGGCGACACGACGCGGGAGACCAGCGTCGCGACGGTCGAGCAAACCGGGCAGGACAATGACGCGACCGAAGCTTTCGGCGGCACCGGTGAAGTCGACCTCTTCACGGGCAACACCCTGGAAATCGCTCCGGACGGGGAAGGCATCTTTCAGAAAGGCCGCGACGCCAAGGCGCGGATCGAGCAGGTCGGACGGGGCAATGCCGCCGCGATCACGCAGGCCGATCAGGTTGGCGACGGCGCCGACGGTGCAACCGCGACGATCCTGCAGGGCAGCGAGGGGGCCGAGGCGATCGACAGCCAAGCCTATCTGGAGCAGCGCGGCGATCGCGGCACGATGCGTCTCATACAATCGGGCCGGGACAACCGGTCCTACGGCATCCAGGTCGGGAACGAAGACGGTTCGGCCACGCCGTCCGGACAGACCCACACGCTCGCCGGACGAGGTCACCGTTCCGAAATCATCCAGCATACGACCGGCGGTGAGGCGGACGTCACCCTGTCCGAAGGCGATGAGAGTCAAGGCTTCGTGTTGCAGGAACAGCGGAACGCGAAGGCATCGATCAACATGAAGAACGGCGCCGGGAGCATGGCCGAAATCCGCCAGATCGGCGAAGGACGTGCCAGCAATAGCGACATCGATGTCGATGGCGGCGAGAACTCGGTCAAGGTCGTTCAGGAGGGGGGCAGCGGAGCTCATTCCGCGACCGCGACGCAGGCTGGAAGCAAGCTGTCCGCCGAATTCCGGCAGGAACGTCAGGATGACGGGTCGGACGGCAATATCGGCACCGTCAACCAGAAAGGTGAGTCCAACAGCGCGACCGTCGAACAGTCGGATGCGGGCGGCAATAGCGCGCAGATCGCCCAGGAAGGCCAGACATCCGTCGATCTGTCCGCGACCTCCGTCCAGACGGGAACGGGTGGCGCCAACAAGAGCGATGTCGATCAGACGGGCACGTTCCAGGTCGCGAATATCGAACAATCCGGCAAAGGCGGCGGGAGCGTTGCCAGTATCGATCAATCCACGGACGGCACAGACGATAACGAGGCGCGGATCCGGCAGCGGATCGACGCCGATGCCGGTACGGATACAGCGGATATCGACCAGGGGGGCAGTGCCAACCTGGCCCGCATCGAACAGGACCGTGCATCGGGCGGTACGGGGAGCAACGCCACCGTGACCCAACCGGGACGGCGCGGCGATGCGACCATCATGCAGACCGGGTCCGGGCTGAAAGCGCAAATCGACATGAGCGGCATCGCGAATCTGGGCCGTATCGAGCAAGCCGGAGAAGGTCCGAGTGCCGAGGCCGCGATCACTTCCGGTGCCAAGACCGAAGGCAATGACGCGGAAATCGTCCAGGATAGCGGCGGAGCGATCGCAGCGATCGATCAGACCTCCACGCGCAACACGGCCCGCATCGAACAGAAAAACCCCAGCCCGTCCCAAGGTACGACGGAAGCCGATATCGATCAGGGATCGGGCGTTCAGAATGATGCCCAGATCGAACAGTCCGGCCCCGGTACGGGTCGCAGTTCGACCGTCACGCAGACAGGTCGCGAAAACAAGGCGGTCGTCACCCAGAAAGGCGAAGGCGATACGATCGGACTTACGTTGCAGATCACTGGGGATTTCAATTCCGTCACATCCGACCAGACCGCAGAAAGCGGTAACAACCTCACGGCGTCTTTCAAGACACAGGGCGACAATAACGACCTGACCTATGCGCAGACCGGCGACAATCTCGGCGCGACCATCGAACAGAATGGCAACGGCAACGCGATCGAGGTGACGCAGTCCGGCAGTAGCTACGATGTCAGCATCACACAGAACGGCGACAATAACAGCTTCTCGATCAGTTATGAGGGCCCCACCGAAGGAGGCGGCGGATACTCGGTGGTTCAAAATGGCGGCGAGTGACCGGATTGGGCGCCGTTTCCGCTCAGGCGCGATATGGCTGGTGGCGATTGCATTGTCGGGCGCGAGCCTGTCATTCGTAGGTCAGCCTCTGCACTCTGTCGCCGATCTCAAGGACGATAGCCTACAGGCCTGCCGAGAAATATTTACGTCGGCTGGAGAGCCTGTGTTCTTCAACGGTCTTGAAGTCCGTTTCCGCGATCTCGGTACCGAGACCGAAATCACGGTCACGGACATCCACAACGGTTCAGAGACGATCCTGACGCTTCCCGAAGCAGCCCAGTGACCGTATGAGATGTTTGGCAGTGAAGTCCGAGAGGCGAAGAGCGTAGCGACCCTATTTAAGTGTTTCGATGAGCGCCTTCATCTTTCGGAGATCATCCGTCCCAGCGGGCGTATAGGTGATGAGGCGCAAATCGGGGCGGCCGTCGACAGCGAATGACGAAAATTCGAAAGAGATTGCGCCGACCTTAGGGTGCTGCATTCTCTTGACGCCGTCTCCGGTCGATTGAACGTCGCTTTCGGCCCACATGGTGGAGAACTCAGGGCTTTTCTCCAAGAGCTCGGAGATGAGCTCGGCGGCGCGTCCATCTTCGCCGGCGCGGGCTATGGCGGCCCGAAACGTCGCGACCAGATACCGGGCGACACCGTCCCAGTCACGTTGCGCCGCTCGAGTGTCAGGATCCAGAAACATTCTGCGCAAGATGTTTCGATCATCTTCTTCAAGTGCAGGATAGTTGGTCAGTGCTGCCCGTGCCGCATCATTCCAAGCGATGATATCCCATTGCGATGTGGCGATGAATGCCGGCATCAACGACAAGGCATCGAGAAAACGCTGAAGGCGCGGCGTTATGCCTGAAGTCGGGTTCGTCTGCGGCTTTGGCAGTCGCCCGATGCCGACGAGATAAAGATGTTCTCGCTCCGCTTCGGTCAGCATCAGGGCTTTCGACAAGCTGTCGAGCACGCGCGGAGACGGCGGTCCGCCACGCCCCTGTTCGAGCCAGGTGTACCAGGTCGTACTGATATTCGCGCGCTGGGCCACTTCCTCGCGCCTGAGACCGGGTGTGCGCCGACGGCCCGAAAAGCCGAAAGCGGACGGGTCGAGGCGGTCGCGGCGCGTCTTGAGAAAAGTGCTAAGAGTGCCTTGTGGGTCCATTTAAGACATGTCCTGTTACTAACTATACCTGTATAAACTACCAGCTTTAACAGTGTGGCCTTGTGCGCGAAATCGCTTTGGTGAGCAATAGCCGAGTGATGACCCGTTCAAAGCAGCGTTGCAGGCCCTCAGTGGGTCGAGAGCGGTACAAGTGTGCTGAAACGCCGTGCCAACGCTCCAGTCACGACAACAGCTATCATCATGTACGGTTCACTGGAGCCTGTCCAAGTCAGGCCGGGCGGCCGTCATAAACATCGCGGTGGACAGTACACTCATTGATCCGATCTCCGTGAACCCGGAATCGCTCAAAAGCTCTGCCCGGACGAAAGTGCGGCTTTGGATCGCAACCCTATTGACCGTCCTCGTTCTCGTGACGGCCGCTCTTGCCAGTTGGTGGCTTTTGGGCAGCGCGCCTGCTCCACAGACAGATCCTGCGCCGATCCCTGCGCCACTCGTCGAAACCGTACCGATCAGCCATGGCGAGGAGCCGATATCGGTCACCGGGTTCGGGACCATCATTCCTGCGCGCGAAGTGTCCATCAGTCCGCAGGTCGAAGGAGTCGTCATCGAGATATCGGACAATCTGGAGCCGGGCGGACTCGTGCGCGAAGACGAGATGCTATTCAGGATCGATCCGCAGGACATGGAATTGGAGGTCACGCAGGCCGAAGCCTTGGTCGCCCAAGCCGAATATGAGCTGACGCGAGAAGTGTCCGAAGCCGAAACGGCCCGTCAGGATTTCCAAGACCTGTTCCCCGACAGGCAAGACGAAAACATCTCGCCGCTTGCGCGCCGGGAGCCGCAGACAAGACGGGCGCAGGCGAACCTGGCCGCTGCCATGAGCCGCTTGGCCGAAGCCCGTCTGGCACTGTCCCGGACGGTCGTACGTGCGCCGTTCGATGCGGCAATCGTCGATGAAGATCTGGATGTTGGCGGTCGGGTCGATCCCGCAATGACGCCCTTGAGGCTCGTCGGCGACCGCGAATTCTGGATCATGGCATCGACTCCGTTGGCGGACCTTCGAAGATTGAGCGATGCGCAGGATCGATCGGTAGTCGTCACGATAAATCCGGGCACCGCGACGCCTTCCGTTCGCGAAGGTCGTTTTGTGCGGACATTGCCGTCCGTCGATCCTGAAGGGCGTTTAGGACGCATCCTTGTGTCCGTGGAGGATCCCCTTGGCTATCGCACGGAGGCCGTCGCCCTGACACTTGGCGGTTATGCGCGCGTCGATGTCGATGCGGGCTCTCTTGAAAACGCAATGCTCGTTCCGCGCGAGGCTGTGCGAGAAAACAACGTCGTCTGGGTTCGAGATGGACGCGGACAATTGCAGTTTCGAGACGCGGACATACTCTGGCACGGCCATGACACTGTCATCGCTCGGATCGACCATTTGCCTGGCGAAACTTTGATCGTGAGTTACCTCGACAATCCGCTGCCGGGTCAGTCGATCCGCGTCCGCGATGAGCCTGCCTATGGTTGATGTCGCGAAGACCTCTTACGCGGTAGAGCGCGACGATCCCGTCAGTTGGTTCGCCCGCAATTCCGTCGCCGCCAACCTCGTCATGCTGGCTCTATTGATCGGCGGTGCGTTCGCCGCACTTCAGATCAGACAGGAAGTCTAACCGAGCTTTCAGCTCGACTTTGTCGATGTGCAGATTGCCTATCCGGGCGCCACGCCTGCGGAAATAGAAACCAGCATCATTCTGCCGATCGAAGAAGCCGTCCGGACATTGAGTGTCTCGGGACGTGTCGAAGCGACGGCCAGCGAGGACAATGCGGCTATCGCCATAGAGCTGGCAGATGGCGCAGACGCCAACCGTGCCTTGCAGGATATTACCAGTGCCGTCAGCCGGATCGTTTCATTTCCAGAAGAGGCCGAAGAAACACTGATCGCCATCCGCGACGAGCGCACGCCGGTCAAATGGCTCGTCGTATCGGGTCCTCTGACGGAGCGCCAGATAACCAGCCTGGCCGAACGCATGCGTCGCGACCTATTGGCCACGCCGACCATTTCCCAGGTCGACATCACGCCGGCGCGGCGGCCCGAGATTACGTTCGAAATTCCGCAGGCCCGCCTCCGGGCGCTCGGACTCCGCCTCGACGAGGTCGCTGCGATCATCCGGGAAAATGCGCGCGACGGGGCCGGCGGCACGGTGCGTACACGTGGCGGAGACATTGTGCTGCGGGCGCAGGAACGACGCGACGCGGCGTCCGCCTATGGCGACATCCCGCTTATGGCCAGCGATGAAGGTGCGCCGATCCTGTTGCGGGATGTCGCCACGATTACGGATGGCTTCGAAGATGTCTCCTTTCGGAGTTTCTATAATGGCGGGCGCGGGACGTTCGTCTGGATCTATCAGAACGGCGACGAAAAACAGCTCGAAATCGCCGAAACGGTCGATGCCTATCTCGAAGAGCTGCGTCCGACTTTGCCGGACGGCATCGATATTGATGCGCTGCAGGACGAAGCGAGCCAATATAGGTCGCGCGTTCGGTTATTGATTAAGAACGGTCTCATAGGTCTGGCATTGGTGCTGGTCGTGTTGGGCCTGTTTCTGGAAGCCCGGCTCGCCTTCTGGGTCGCGGCGGGCATACCCCGACCCTTGTCGGGGCTTTGCTGCTGCTGCCGCTTTTCGGGGCGAGCGTGAACATGATCTCTCTGTTCGGATTCATCGTCACGCTCGGCATCGTCGTCGACGATGCCGTCATCGTCGGCGAGAACATCTTCCACAAGATGAACCAGGGACGCGGGCGCATGGACGCCGCCATCGAAGGAGCGCGGGAAATGGTGGTCCCGGTCTTCTTCGCTGTGGCGACGAATATCATCGCATTCTTGCCCTTGATGTTCGTGCCCGGCGAGACTGGGCGCTTCTTCGCGCCACTTCCCGCCGTGGTCACAGCTGTTTTCCTGATTTCGATTATCGAAGCCCTGTTCATCCTGCCGGCGCATATCGGACATGGCCGAAAAGCCGCCCACCGGACGCCGTCCTTTCCCGTTCGCATCCAGCGACGCTTCAGCGACGGGTTTGAGCGCATGGCGGACCGGATCGTGGCACCAATGGTTGCGAGTGCGATAAGATATCGGGGCCTGACGATCGCGACTGTGGCAGGGATTGTCGCCATCGGGATCGCCTACGGCCTCTCGGGACGCATACCCTACAGCTTTTCCCCTATCATCGCAGGCTTGCGTGTCGATGCGGAAGTGCAGACTGCCCCGGGAGCTCCTTTCGGCGACACGGTTCGCGTCGCCATGGCCGTCGAAGAGGCCGGTTTGCGCGCTGCCGAACAGTTGGGCGGTGTCGATCAGGTCTTGAAGGGACGCATGAACGTGATGGGCCGTCTCGGGGAAAATTGGGCCGACGTGAATTTCATCCTCGTGTAGCCGGAAGCCCGGTCGTTCGACCAGGCGGATTTTGCAAGGCTCTGGCGCCAGGAAATCGGCGACGTCACCGGGATCGACTCGCTTTACTTCGAATGGGAGGAAGGGCCGTCGAGCGGTTCCGGCCTTACGATCGAATTGAGCCATCCCAACCCGCGGTCTTTGGAAGCGGCCGCAGAACAACTCGCCGCCGCTCTGGCCCGGTTCGATGGGGTCACGGATGTGCGCGACGGTTATGCGAGCGGCAAGCCGACCCTGGACATCGAACTGCTTCCGGCCGGCCGCGCGCTGGGCCTAGCGACGGAGGATGTGTCGCGCCAGGTTCGGCATGCCTTTTTCGGGGCCGAGGCGCTCCGTCTGCAACGGGGCCGACACGAATTGCGGGTCATGGTCAAACTGCCGGAGGCCGAACGACGGCGTATCCATGATGTCGAAAACCTCATGATCCGGACACCCGACGGAGGGGAGGCCGTCTTAACGCAGCTTGCCAATCTCGAACCTGACCGGGCTTTCACGGAAATTATCCGAGTCGATGGGCGCCGCGTACTCGCTGTCACCAGCAACGTCGTGCCCGAAATCGTCAGCATGTCCAGGGTCAGATCGGTCATTGAATCGAGCGTGTTTCCGCAATTTCGGGCGAATTATCCAGAGCTCGAGATCGGATATGGAGGCCGTCAGCGCAAAGAAAGTCGCGCCATGGACCAGCTGTCCGTCGGATTGATCATCGCGGGTGTCGTCGTGTTCGGACTGCTGGCGGCCCTCTTGCGCAGTTACGGTCAGGCAGTTCTTGTGTTGACGGCTATCCCGGTTGCCGCAGCGGCCGCGATCGCGGGTCACGTGCTGCGCGGCAGTGACTTCTCGGTGGTCAGCCTGTTCGGCATCATCGCGCTCGGCGGGCTTGCCATCAATGGCAGCTTTGTCTTGGCTCAGGAATTCAATCGCTTGAGGCAGGCGGAAGAGATGGGTGTTCACACTGCAGCGGTTGGTGCAGCGCGGCGGCGGTTTCGACCGATCTTCCTGACCTCGGTCACCACGTTTGCTGGCCTGTCGCCCATGATATTCGAAACCGATCCGCAGGCGCTCTTCCTCGTGCCCATGGCGATCGCGCTGGGCTTCGGCACGTTGCTAAGCGGCATGGCGATTGTTTTCGTCCTACCATGCCTGCTTGTCGTTCACGCAGATCTGGCGGCTGCGTGGTCTCGAAAGACGATCCGCAAGATGGGCGACGGCCCGTCACGTCTTGTCGATGACAGCGCATGACATGCCGATCGAGCGGCGCACTCATGCATTGAAGCCTAGGCGAATTCCCTTATGGGGCAGTCAATCACGTTGGTTCCTATACCTGTATAAACTACCCTCTTTAACAGGGTGGGATTGTTGGTCAATTGGGGCTCAGACCGACGGAGAGATGTTCATGAAAATATTTGTCACGGGTGCGACAGGGTTCGTCGGGCGTGCTGTTTCTGGCGAATTGCAGCGCCGTGGCCATCACGTGACAGGTCTGGCTCGTAGCAGAGACTCAGCCGAGAAGCTCGCAAAGACCGGCATCGGAATCCATACCGGCGACATATCCGACCCTGCCACCATCGTCCCCGTTCTGAACGATGTCGACGCCGTCGTGCATACGGCTTTCGATCACGACTTTTCCCGATATGCGGACAATTGCGCTGCCGATGGCCGTCTGCTCGAGGCTGTGGTCCGACATCTGGAAGGAACGGACAAGATCCTTCTGGCGACCTCCGCCACGGTCGTGACAGGCGATGACACAGTCACCACTGAACATGACGTCGCTGTCGATCATGTTCCGCGTAGCGCATCCGAAGCCTTTCTCGAATTCTCGCATCGCGGGGTCCGGACGAATATCGTCCGCTTACCGCCGACTGTCCATGGATTCGGAGACAGCGCTTTCATCCCGGCCATGATCGCCAAGGCTCGGGAAAGCGGGTTATCGGCCTATATGGGAGACGGCGCCAATCGCTGGCCTGCCGTTCACCGCATGGATGCGGCACGGCTATTTTGCGACGCGGTCGAACAGGCGCGCTCCGGCGTGCGCTATCATGCCGTGGCCGAACCCGGCATCGCGTTCCGAACCATCGCGGAAGCGATTGGCGAGGGGTTAGGCTTCCCGGTTGAAAGCCTTTCCACCGAGCGCGCCGAAGACCATTTCGGCTGGTTGGCCATGTTCGCAGGTCTCGACAATCCGACATCGAGCGATTGGACGCGCGAGACGACAGGCTGGGAGCCACGGGAAAAGTCCTTGCTAGAGGATCTTGAGACCGGCGGGTATTTCAATCCGCCTCACCATTGAGGATATATCCATGTTTAAATCTGTTGCCTGTTCTATCGCGGCCCTGTGTCTGGCCGCCTGCTCCACGCTTCCGAGTGGAGCGGACTCTAGGCTTGTATCGCAGGACGTAGCAGGACTGGGTGTTGTCGATGCCCCGGACGTCATGGAAATCATTCCCTTCGACAGAGCCGTGAACCGTGATTTCCGCCCCCTCTACGAAGGCTATCCCGAAAGGCCGCACCTCCACACACTGGACGGCGATCCGGATCGGGGACCGTCACTCACTCTGTTCCGGTATAGTCGCAACTATGGCGGCAATCTTCATTATCACACGCACAGCTACCGCCTGTGGCTGATCGAGGGAGAGATGAAGCATTGGGACGCGAATGGGAGCGAGGCGAGAGCGGCCTTGCTTCGTCCGGGAGCCTATATCTATCAGCCTGCCAATCAGGCCCATGCCGCGAATTGCCTGACCGAGAGGTGCACGGCCTACGTTTTGTTCGACGGGCCGATCGAAACCGGACCGGCAGGGGATCACTGACATGTCGCACGCGCCGATACGATGTCTCTTCGTTAGAATGTCTGCCGCCGTCTTATCGGTGCTATCGCTGTTATACGGACCCTATGCGTTCG
The DNA here is from genome assembly GCF_947498175.1 of uncultured Algimonas sp. Lineage (GTDB taxonomy): Bacteria > Pseudomonadota > Alphaproteobacteria > Caulobacterales > Maricaulaceae > Litorimonas. The sequence continues at coordinate 263,205 of NZ_CANMJB010000004.1, forward strand.
CACAGTCGGCCTGGATGGAGTCCGCCCCGCTGCCGTCACCGCGCCAGGAAATATACGCGACGACATTCGACGGGCGGATATACACGGCGGGCGGTCTGACGGATGGAGCGACTGTAGTAAAAGATGACTTTCTCGTTTATGACCCTGCAAATAACCGATGGGACCAACTTCCTGATCTTCCATCCGCCCGTCATCACATAACCTTATCGGCAGTGAATGGCGTCATCTATGCGTTGGGCGGCTTTTCCGGCGGTTTTCCGGGCTAGAGGCCGGAAGGCGAGGTTTTCGCTTTCGATATTGAGGCCGGTGAATGGAACCATCTGACCGAGTTGCCTGTCGCCAGAGGCGAACATGTTGCACATGTGGTCGATGGACGGCTCTATGTCATTGGTGGTCGCGTCGGTCGCACGGACATGGCTGCGACCTATTCGGAACACAGAGACACGAGTCGCATGGACGTTCTCGACATACGGACAGGAAAATGGTCGCGTGGACCCGACGCTCCGATAGCCCGCAACAGCGCGGCAAGCGCCGTGATCGACGGAAAAATCCATGTTGTCGGAGGGCGCCAATACCTGGAACAGCAGGACGGAACGGCCGCGAATGTCAATGTGGCATCACACGAAGTCTACGACCCGGAAACGGAACTCTGGTCGGCGATAGCTCCCCTGCCCATCGCCGCCGGTGCGCCTGCCGGTGCGAGTGCGGATGGAAAGATCTATGTCTTCGGCGGAGAGCAATGGGTTCCAACCCAAAAGGTGTTCGGCGCCGCTTGGGTCTACGATGCTGCGACGGATGAATGGGAGACGCTCCCCGATCTGAATGTCCCGCGTCATGGCTTGGCGGCTGCTGCAATCGGCGATCGCATATACGCAGTCGGCGGCGCGTCGAAGACAGGAGCGGGAGACGTCGCTCAGGTTGAAGTCCTGATGGCGATGGAAGGGCGCGAATAGCCGTTCGATGGAGTATAGGTGACGTATCGTTCTATCGCTTAGATGATGCTAGATCGCCGTCGCCTTTATTAGTAACAATTATGAGAAATTAAAAAGCGAGAGCCAAGCAGCAATCCCTGCGGATCAACCGCAGTGGCCAATTTGTTTTCGTCAAAGCTCGCTACGATAGTCTGCTCCGACGAGGTAATCCGCCGTTAAGTATATAGGTCCCATAAAAATACACCTCAAGCGCGCTCCGCAGATGTTCTTTTAAAACTTGCCAGTACAGATGCCTAAAGCCAATTGTTTTCAACTATCGACTGGCCGAACCGTAAACCTACAATACCCTCGAACTCGAGCTCATCAACTCGCACAGGTCACTCCAGAGATCTTGGGAGAAGTCATACGAAAGCATTGAAGCGGACAACTCATTGCTACACAGAGTCGTATGAAGGTTAAAAAGGAAGGTCTTCTCCCCCGATTAGAAGAAACGGACATAAAAGAGGCTTTTTGTCTAAGCTCGCCGATGGCGAGCTCTTTGTCAGCATTGTCGGGTCCTGATTAAAGTTGTAGCGAAGAGTATTTTGGTAAGGTGTGGAGACTGTAAGTGTTGTGTTGTTTTTTCTGAGTGCCACAGTCTATCAAGTTTCAAAAGGCGATCTAAACGTAGATGACGAACACCTCGCTGCATTGGCGCTCACGCGATCGCCTTCATTTCGATTGGCGGCGCTTCATTACTCACCTGGGGGCAATCATGGACCGTAAAGGCATAATTCTGGCAGGGGGGACTGGGTCTCGTCTGCATCCTTCAACAATCTCCGTCTCGAAGCAGCTGATGTCTGTCTTCGATAAGCCCATGATCTATTACCCTCTCTCCGTGCTGATGCAGGCTGGCATTCGCGAAATCATAATTATCACAACACCGCATGATTTCGCCGCCTTTAAAAACTTGCTGGGCGATGGAAAGCTTGGGGCATACAGATTACCTATGCGCGACAGCCCAGCCCGGATGGCCTAGCACAGGCGTTAATCATTGCGGAAGAGTTCCTAGACGGCAGTCCTAGCCTATTAATCTTAGGTGATAATCTGTTCTCTGGACAAGGCTTCAACGCGGCTTTGCAATCCGCTATGTCCGTGACGGTTGGGGCGACAGTGTTCGGCTTCCATGTCAAAAATCCATCGAATTATGGTGTCGTGGGGTTTGATAAGAACAAACGTGCCGTCTCCCTTGCCGAGAAACCCGAGAAACCCGAGAAACCCAAGAACCCCGCATCAAACTTCGCTGTGACAGGACTATATTTCTATGACTCAGATGCGCCGGCAATGGCAAAGAAGGTAAAGCCGTCCGCGCGTGGTGAGTTGGAGATAACCTCGCTCAACCAGCTCTATCTTGACGCTGGCAAGCTGAACGTCGAACTCCTGGAGGACGGTGCAACCTGGCTCGACACCGGCACGCACCGTTCGCTGCTGCAGGCTGCTCATTTCGTCAGCGTGATCGAGGAACGTCAAGGACTGCGGATCTGCTGCCCAGAAGCCATCGCGTTCGAAAAAGGGTGGATCGACGCCGAACAGCTTAAAGCGCTGGCCAAGCCGCTTGAAAAAAGCGGATATGGGCGCTTTCTCAATCATCTGGTCGATTGATTGCTCAAACAAGTCAAGGCTTACTGGACATCATGACCCTCGTACCGTCAGAGGCGTTCTCGCGGACACCTGTCAAGATCCAGGCCAAAAGTTCGGCTATGCCCGCACAACACAGCGGTATTGCCGTCGTGATCCCCTGCTATAAGGTGATCAAGCATGTGGACGATCTGTTCGGACGCTTCGGCCCCGAAGTCGATGCGATCTACGCCGTAGACGACCAGTGTCCAGAGGGCAGCGGGACCTACATCGAGAAAACTGGGACCGACCCGCGCGTGCGCGTGATCTACAATCCTGAAAATTTAGGCGTCGGGCGCGCCGTGCTCGACGGCATGAAAGCGGCGCGCGACGACGGCTACGCCATCGGGGTCAAGATCGACGGCGACGGCCAGATGGGCCCGGCCCTAATCCGCAAATTCGTCCGGCCTATCCAGATGGGGCTGGCGGACTACACTGAGGGCAACCGTTTCTACGATAAAGATGTCAGGCTTAACTCGGCGCGCACGCCCTGCAGTCTTTGGGTCAGGAAGTCGTGGTGTCCCATCCAGTGCTTGATGGAGCCGAACAGGTGCTCGACCGCGCCCTTGCGCAGGGCCATCACATCGGTGCGGACAGCGAGCCGCGCTGCCATGCGGTCAAGCACGGCCTCGCCCTCGTAGCGTACCAACTTGCGGAACTTTGCCTTAATTCAATGTGCGCGCATATCGCAGGTCCGGCAGGCTGAGCGGTTAACGTAGCTGATGGCTTTCGTGCCCCGCATTGCCTCTTTATAGCGTGGTAAAAGAGTCTCACCGCTGGGGTAGCTCAGCGTGTCAGTGGTCGCGTCGTAGGTGAAGGTGTCCTTCGGGAACAAGCCCGCCTTGATGCCTGGGCTACGGACGAGCTTGGCGACATAGGCCGCGGTCCCAGCCGCTTCGCATACTTTAGTGTGTTCGATCTTGTAGTAACTGCGGTCTGCAATGGATTCAATCGTGTGCACACCAAGGTTGTTCTCGGCCACCTCCGCTGTCTCGCACAGCAAGCCAAGATCGCTGACCTTGTTGTGCACCTGTGCTTCCACGATCATCCGGTGCTTGGCATCGACTGCAATCTAGGCATTGTGGCCGACGCCGATGCCGCTGGAGGCATGTATGGCTCTGGCATCGGGTCGGTGAGCGAGATCTGCGCCTCGCCGCTCGCCACCAACTCGGCGCGGGTGCTCTGCAACTCCGCGCGCTTCGCCCGGATGGACGCGATCTTCTCCCTTAGCCGCTAAATTTGCTGCGGTGGCTCGTCTTTGTCCCCGTCGCATTTGTCTGCCTTGTCCATCTCGGCCAGGTATTATCAGCTTTTGTCGCTTTCGGTCATGGTCTTCTCCATCTTCGCACCCGTATAACTGCGGTGTCGGCTTTTGACCACTTTAAGCTTGGTGCCATCCATTGCGATCATCTCACCGCTATAGAGGTCCAGACCGCAGTATAGTGCCACGAACTCGCGGAACACTAGCCGGTAGGCAGAACGCTTAATCTGGTGGAAATCTGCGATCTTCTTGTAGTCCGGCCGGAGCTGGCGCAGCAGCCAGATGACCTCCAGGTTTCGGTGGGTCTCGGCTTCAAGCTTTCGGCTCGATCGGATGTGGTTGAGATAGCTATAGACGTAGAACTTGAGCAAGTCGCACGGGTCCGTAGCCTTGATATGCCCCAGAACTTCTCGAAGAGCGTCCAAAGGTTCGAGAAGTCCTTGTTCGCGCTGTTGGCATGCTTCGGCTTCGAGCCATTGGTGGGATTAACGCGACTGCTCCATCAGTCGAAAAACCTGCTTGGCGTGTGTGCGGGTGATCTGGTCCATTGGGAGGTCGCCGCACAGCGACATGCAGTTTTCACAGCTACTGTTTTGCCTTGGTCTAGTCGCGGAGTTGTGCCGCTGACTTACCCTATTTTCCACTGGACAGATCGTGTCACAGCATAACTGAAAAGCTTGCTGATTGAAAGCGTTGTCGGCTTCGCCAAGCCGAGATATGCGTCCGACTTTATTGTCGCGGAGGAAGATGCAATGTCGATCCCTCATAAGCGCTTGATGATCTCTTCTAGGCTGGTGTCGCTCGCAAGTCTTCAGTAGGGATGTAGATCATCCCTTGAACATCGCTCGGGATCGCGCGGCCTCGTAGGCATTTGCGCCAAGGTTTCCCCATCCGGAAGAGACTTCCAGAACGCATCGTCCGCCGCAGCCAAAGCATCCCTACGAGCCCGCGCAACTTCTATCGAGCTTGTAGCAAAAGCATTTCGAATGGTCTTACGAGTGTCCAGTTCTTGGTACGCGAGAGGAGCACGCCGGTTGTAGCTCCAGAAGCCTTGCCCGCGTTTGAGGTATTGGTTCAGCCGTTTTAAAACAGGCATAATATAGCACACGAGGTAACACGTCATGTGGTAAACAAGTCTAGGAAATCGGAGGTTGAAAGAGCCCTGATGAGGAAACTTCTAGTGATTTCAGAAACTTGTCCGGTTCGTGAACCCTGAAAATGGTGCCCCCACACGGAACGATACCGAGGGGAAGAAAATATAATTCAGTGACATATAGCGGTCAAGTTGTGATTTGTATCACATCACACGATTGGTATGTGGCACATATGCTCACACTTCTTGTGAGGTGCAGAAGTCAGACCGCTTGTGCTGCTGCTGACCTGCCCCCTGAAAAGTGGTCCGGTTTGAAAGTTAGAGTTTTTGGCTATTTTGGGCTTGAAGGAGCACGATATGGCGAAGAAACGCTACACACCTGAACAGATCATCGCGAAGCTCAGAGAGGCCGATGTCCGGCTCGCTGCTGGCGAGAAAACGAATGCTATCTGTCGAGCGCTTGGCATTACCGAGCAGACTTACTATCGATGGCGACGTGAGTACGGCGGCCTCAAGGTTGACCAGGCGCGGCGTTTAAAGGCGCTGGAGAAGGAGAACCTTCGGCTCCGCAAGGCGGTCTCCGACCTTACCTTGGATGCCATGATCTTGAAAGATCGGAGGCGCAGCCGGAGGGTCGAGGGAAAGTACTAGGCCCTTCGCGTCGCCAGCACCGTTCCACCCAGAGAAAGCCGTGCCGTCCGAGGACAGACGAAGCAGCTCTCACGGCCGCCATTATCCGCTTGGCCGAGCAGTATGGACGATATGGTTATCACCGCATCACGGCTTTGCTTCGCCGTGAGGGGTGGACGGTGAACGCCAAGCGGGTGGAAACGGATCTGGCGACGCGAAGGGCTCAAGGTTCCGCAAAAGCAGCCCAAACGGGGTAGGCTCTGGTTCAATGATGGGTCCTGCATCCGGCTGCGGCCGCAGCATGCAGGACACGTCTGGTCGTATGACTTCGTGTCGGACCGAACCCATGACGGCCGCGCGTTCCGCATGCTCACGGTCATTGACGAGCACACCAGAGAGTGCTTGGCCATCCACGCGCAAAGGAAACTGAAGCATGATGACGTGCTGGCCGTGTTGACAGATCTGTTCACCTAGAGAGGCGCACCGCAGCACATCCGGTCGGACAATGGCGCAGAGTTCACGGCCCAGGCCGTGCGGGACTAGCTGGGCCGGCTCGGCGTGAAGACGCTCTAATAGAGCCAGGGTCGCCTTGGGAGAACGGATACAATGAGAGCTTTAACGGCAAGCTCAGAGATGAACTGCTGAATGGAGAAATCTGCTACAGCCTGAAGGAAGCGCAACTCCTCATCGAACGCTGGCGACAGCACTACAACACTGTTCGGCCGCATAGCTCTGTGGGATACCGACCTCCGGCACCCAAAACGATCTTGCCTCGCCCATCCGGGCCGACCTACACTGCGTTCCGGTCGACCCAGATGGGCGACCCTAACCGCCGAGCTCTAACTTAGCGGATGGACCACCTCATGGGGGCAGGTCAGTATCGTGCACGAACATGGCTCATAAAACTCGCAAATCAAGCAGAGAGGCTCTTAGCTTGAAGTTTTATTATACTTTTCATAAACGTAAGTCCGTTCTCGGTTGTATGCGCTGATTTACATATTACACTGCTCTTCCAAAAATCCTATAATTCGCCCTAATGATCAAAAAGCATAGTTTGTGTCCAAAACCAGTATACGACTATCGGTGTTTCTCGAATCCGCCTTATGGCTAGCGCGCTGCGCAAGATCTCGGATCCCTCTCTATTTCGGAGAAAACGCTAGAATTTCACAAGCTCATGCTAATGCGGCATTGAAGGTTATATTCGATATCGAAGCCGGGAAAACGCCGAGACTGCGTGCATTCGCGCGCTATGCGAATACATATCGCAGCCACCATAGCCGCCTTAGATTACTAAAGCGATGGAACCGAAATCGTTTCGACGAAGAACGCGTCGACACTTTCTGGGAAAAAGCGACGCTTTGCGAAGGAAGTCTGGACAGAAATTCCGCCGGATTGGTCAAACTGTTAGAAGCGCAACGTTCTAGTTCATATGCCAAATCTCCAATCGTTTCAAGATTCCGTTCGTCGATACCATCGGAACGAAGAAAGCCACAAACGAATAAAATTATACTTGTCGCATCATCGCACGTTACGGCCGAGCGATTGGATGTCCTATCTTCCCAAGACGTTGATGATATTGCCGTAATATCCACTCGATGGGGAGACTCTAGGGCCCTGGCGGCTCGAGTCGCCCGCATCTTCCCGCGGAAATCCGTGTCAGTCGCAGTCGACATCGCCGATATCGCCACTCGTTGGGGGTCGGTTTCCACCAAGGCCAACCACGCCGCATCAGTCATGGCTGACCGCTACGGTGCAGCGATCGCCGACCGATTACCGGGACAGGGGTGGCCTTCATGCGACGATTCATTCCGTACGGTTCTGGGCGAGCATATTTCCGACGTGTTGTATCGGTTCATCCAATCTGTGACCTTGCTTCGCGCGGCTTTGCGGGACTGCGATCCATGTCGAAGCCAGTTCTGTGCGGTGGAGTCTTATTTGCCGGCACTTGCCGTCGCTCGCCTTGGCGCGGAACCATCGGTGCCGATCTGGCTCGATCTCGTCCCCCCGCCCCGACCCGAAAAATCGGCACTGCAGGATTCGCTGGATAGAAAACGACGTCGGCTGAGCCGCGCGCTTCGCAAGAGACTGCCACGGTCGACAATCTCCCGACCTGTCTTCCTGTTTTCCATGTCATCCCGCATGGAAATCTACAATAACAGTGTCACCGACATCGCCCAGGCCGCCGCTACCGCACACTGCGCGTTCCTCGACTTCGACTCCACCGCACCCCGCAATCCGGACAGTTTGCAGAGCGTTCTGTCGTTCGCAGAGTTTCCAAAAGATGCCGATGCGGCCGATGCCGTGATTCGTGCGGCGGTCGATGCATTGGAGGATTGTCCCGAACTCGTCCCTCTTTTCTCGATACTCCGTCCGCAACTGGAAGCCGCGACGCCGTATCTAATGGGCCTCCATGCTCTTCGACTGGAAAGCGAGAAAGAATTGCTTGCTTTGACAAATGCAGTGGTTGTCGGCTGCCCGGCTCGCGAGGCCGGCTTTCGCACCCTTGGCCTCGCAGCAAAGGCGGCAGGTCATGCTACAGCCGATCTCCAAGTTCTTCTAACCGGCGCGTCGGGCCGTTACCGCCCCCCGGTCGCCGATATGTGTCTCCTGACAGACCGATATACAGCCGAAGACTATGCAACGGACTTTGCGGTTGCATCCGACCACATATCCGTCGTCGGTTCGCTCATGGCCGACCGGGAACTCGCCGACATCGTCCCATCGGGGTCACGCGGGGCCTTCAACATTCTGCTGGCTGCACAACCCCTGTCGCAGCACGCCATGAAAAGCTGGTTGGATGCATTGGGGAGGTATTGTCACACTCGGTCGAACACGCGTGTGATCTTGCGCGCCCACCCTGCGCAGGATGCGACAAGGCGGGCTTGGATGCTCGACCGCCTGAGGCGTTCAGCTGGATCCACGCAAGTCGTTATGTCATCCGCTCCGCGTGTCGGCGGCGATCTGGCTGACGCGAACGTCCTTGTCACGTTCTATTCCAATGTCGCGCTTCTGGCCGGAGCGCTTGGCATCCCAGCGCTTGCCCTGGATCATCCGGTCCGCGGTCGGATCGTCGACTTCGACCGGCGCGGCGCGGCACATCATATCGCCAGCAAGGAAGCATTGCATCGCGAACTCGACGCAATCAAGGGGTCCGACGAACCTTGGAGACCGGAGTTGCGCAAGCGGTTCGATACGCGCTATGGTGACGGCCGTGCCGCCGAACGTATTGTATCGGTCTTGCGTAGTTTAGCGAAGAAAAATGGGCGGACACCGCATGCGTCGGATTAGCGCCGCTCTTCACAGGCACACGATAGACACAGATACGCTGGCGAGCCTGCGGGCTTTTCTGAAAACCATTCTGCGCGACGATGCCGCACGGATCGTTTATGTATCGATGCTCAGCATGCTCGGTGCAATATCCCAGATCGGATTCGCCTATCTCTTGTTTCGACTCGTGACAGGCCGCGAAATACAGATCGGATCATTCGTCTTTGAACAAAATGTCCTGGCTGTCGGTTTGGCTGTCCTAGGCGCACTCGCCGCGATCCTGCCCTTTCTGACACAACGTGCTATAATTCAGGCCACCACGAAATATTTGGCTGCGAATGTGCGGTGGATGCGCGGAAAACTCGCAGATCTTGAAAGTCGCTATAGGATTCTGAGTTCGGGTCTTACACAATCGGAGATCACCCGCCTCATGTCGTCCGAAGCTCGCTATGCGAGCCTGGCCTATGCATCTGTGCTGCAGATCATTTTTCCGGGACTGCTTTTTCTAGCCTGTTACGGCGCACTCTGGATCATAAACCCGATGTGGACCTTCATCGTATCCGTCCTTATCGTTCCTTTTCTGGCATTGAGCGCCTTTGTGGTTCTCACTGGCATCGCCCGAAACGAGGAACTTCGGGCCGCATCGATTGCGCATAGTCGGGCGGCGGCCGCATTCGTTGCCGGAGTGAATCGCCATTTCTCCGCCAATCGATGGGGCAACACACTCGCACAATCCGCCGACGATTCCTATGATGAAACATACGTTTCAGCCTACGGCCATCGCTTGTCGTTGGGCATCCTCCTGACCCTTGTCATGGATACCTTAACATTCGTGATTGTCGCCATAGTGGCGCTCTTGATCGTTTTCGGACGCATCGATCTCACGGAGGTGGCCGCCGTGCTGATATACGGCCTCATTTTGCGTTTCGGGATCGGAAAGCTGAGCGGCTGTGTCAATCAATCCGTGTCCGTTGTCAGCCAGCTTCCCTATTATGGGAGTTTCATCCGGCTGAAATCCAACCTGCGCGACACTTCTATAACGCCCACCACAGCCAAGAGACTGGTTCCACCGCCCGCTTCCGTGATTTACGTCCATCCCGATGGTGCATCCTGGTCCGTTGCGCAGAGCTATATGCGCCATGTCCTTCAGGGTGGAACAAGCGTAATCGATGTCCAGACTGCAGCCTTGCTGGCTTCGAACTACCCGCCATTGTTCGAGAATTATCAAAACACGCTGCAATTGTCTCCTCAAATGCTGAAATCCCGCATTCTCGAAGCCTTTCCACAAAGCGCACGCCGAGCCGAAGACTTTGAGAAACTCATGGCTTTGAAAGATGCGCCATTGACCCAAGCCCGATTGCAGTCTCTGCCTCCGCCGGTCCGTTTCTTGATTGCAGTGCGCTACGCTAAGCGCAACGGCTTCGCCAAACGGTTGATTCTGGTGGATGCTGGCGATTACATCCGACTTACGCCTGAAGAACGTGTCTGGCTGGACGGAGAGTTAAGAGACGCACATACTGTTTACGTTTGCGCCAACCCTGCACTCGCTCCACGTGTCGGAGCCGACCTGCCGGTTCTAGTATGGGACTCCGAGAGCATCCAGAGGTTTGAAGACGCCGCTTCGATGTTGCAGTTGGTTCGAGAACTCGGCAAGGAAAATTCCGAAACAATTGGAGATGATGACGAACATGAGTGAACTCAGTCTCGACACAGCTCCTGGTGCACGACCGATTGAGGATGTATCGGAAGAGGAAGCAATGCGCCGGACTATGGTCTGGATTGACCCAACGCGGAATTTCGACGGATTGTTTACGGCGTTGCAATCAATAGAGAACAAGCTTCATCACCCGCCATTCTATTTCATCGCCAGCAAGGTGCGTAGTGTCATCGCAACGGAAATGGCCGAACGAGGCCTGGAAATCGCGGACCGCATCGTCGAATATCGAACAATCAACAGTGATTACGACGCCACTCTCTACGCCAAGGGCATGGAGTTTGCCATCCATACCTTTGAAGCGCTTCAGTCCGCTTATCGCGATGGGTATGGCACGCCATTGTGGAAGCTCGCGCCTGAAATGCAGGAGCCTTTTTCCATCGGCATGATGGACCGCTTGGTCTCCCAGATGCGGCCTCTGCTGGAATTACGGATCGCAATGGGAGAAGTTGACGCAACGCAGCTTATATATCTCATTAGACCCTCGCCATATGGCTACGCCATATACCGAAGTGCGTTTGCCATGCTCGAAGACATAGATGTGATTGCAAATTTTCAGCACAATGCTGAACGTGCGGCCGTACACCACATGAAAGCCTCGCTGGATACCGTCTCGGCCGTACCTGCAAAGTTGCACGACTTACCAATCCCGAGGCCGGACACTCCGCCCAAAAGCGGCCGGGTGATCATCAGTACCAATCTCATGGACCATCAGTACCGCATGACCAGCGCGCCCGTGATCGTCGCTCTTGTCGATAAAGCCGATATGATCGTCGCGGACTCTCGACCGACCGATACGCAGGCATTTGTAACACAGTTTTCGCTCGAATCCGCATTGGCCTCTGGACGGCTAAACCTCTGTTCGAAACATCCCGACCCGACACGACATAAAACCCTCGGTCCCAATCGCGAGATCATCGCGCTGGTTGCAGATAGTTTGGAAGACCATATTTCGTCCGACGATAATCCGACCTATCGGGCTTTCGCTCATGTATTGTCCGATTACCTTCGGGTATACGGATTGGCTTTCATTCGTTCGATCGTACATCTCGAACAAGCTTGGTCCCCACATGTGGCAAAAGCCAAACGTGTGGTCGTAACGCCTGGACGCACCATAGAGTCAGGCGTCCTTACGCAGTTAGCACGGCGTCATAACGTTCCTTCCGTCGAAATACAGAGCGGGACCTTGTCCAGAAATCCTCGCTATATCCGACCGCAAGCCGACTATGTCCTATCGATCGAATCCTTGTCCGAAGGCGTATATCGCGACTATTTGGGGTTTCCGGGAGAACGCATCAAAACGGTAGGCGGCCCCAAGTTGGAGTATGATATTTTTCCCATGCGCGGCGTGACCCGGGACGAAATTCTAGTCGATCATCCTCGTTTGTCAGGATTGGGTGATGACAGGGCAGTGGTGATGTTAGCTTCCCAGCCTATCGGATTGGACAAGGCCGCAGCAATTTTCGAAATGCTGGCAGCCGGAATCGCTGGAGCACGGCAACCCTATACCCTTCTGTGCAAGCCGCATCCGAACGAGGTTCCCGCCTATCGGTCCCGATATCGAGAGCTGGCAAAGGCGGCCGGTATCGATTGTATCATAGACACGGAGCTCAACGCCCTCGAAGCGGTAAGCGTGTCTGACATTGTTACGACCTATTTCTCCACAGTAGGCCTTGAAGCATTTGCGCTAGGCAAACCTGTTCTGGTAATCAATCCCTTCGGGACAAGGACACCCTTTGATTTAAATGAACTGGGTGTGGCGCACGAAACAAAGACGGCTGAAGAAGTGACGGAAGCGCTTCATGCGTTCGAACAAGGCCAATTAGAAGACCTGGATTCGGCTCCGAGCCTACTTTGTCTCCGGGACGGATTGACGCTGGAACGAACGACGGAATTCATTCTCTCGCCGGATAGGGTGCCCACACGGCCTCTTCCGCCTAGAGCATGGACGGAAGTCGCGTGGTCATGGGCAAATCGCTTGCATTACACTACATCTCGTCTCGTCAAACATCGCTTGCATCACACCAAATCTCGTATTGTAAAATATCGAAGACTTTGATCTAAGCTTTCAACTATTTTCCAAAGCCGTACTAACTTCAGAGCATTATAGGGCAGCTGATGGGTGGACCATGCGCCAATCTGCCGATCAGAGAAAAAAGACAGACCTTATGTTAGCGCTCTATGTCGATATCCTCTCACCCGGTCTTTCATCCTTTCGCAAAGCATTGCAGGATGAAATCGGTACAGGACAGCCAATCGAAGTCCTTCTGTCCTATAACGCCTATACACAACACGTTCCCGGAATTCTTAGGCCGCTTGATCTGGTGGATGGCGAAGTCTTCAACCAGTCATACCGCAAGGCATATGAATGGCAGTTGGCTCTTCCATCAACGCAGTTAGAAAATGGGCGCTCACTTGCGGATCATATGACCTATGACGGCGATAAAATCGCCTATGGGGGTTGGGTCTGGCGACCCACGCTGGCCATGCATGCGAGAATAGGGGTTCTGGAAATCATATTCGCCGCTTTGGAAGCATCTCCGGACAGCCCTGTCGTCATATTCGGCAAATCACGGGAATTGAGCTGGATACGTGACTTTGCCGAACGCGTTGTAAAACAAAAAGGGCGCGAACTCATCGACGAAACAAGTCTGCTAAGCCCTCAGTCAGCAGAGCTGTATATTGACCACCTAGCATGTATCACAGCCGATATCGAAGCTGGGCGCAGCAACATTCGAAAACAAAGCGAAGATCTGCGCAGGAAACGTCTACAAATCATCGTCAAGCGTGAGAATACTTACCGTGAGCGCATTAAACGCCTTGATGGATCCATTGCTGCGATTCGGAGAGTTATTAAAAATATGAGCAGTGAGGGGTTTAATGCGGAAACGACGGAAGCCATGAGAAGTCGTTTGAGGATGCTCGACACTGAATACGCTGAATCTAATACTGCGAGCGTCGCAACACTGCGTGAACTCGAACTCACTGCATCTGCCCAGGCGGAGAGAGCGGAGGCTTATTCTGTCTTGCGAAAGGACGTTGCGCGCCTGCGACAGATCAAACGTAAGCAAGCTTTGCGGACAGCTACCATTAAGCGCACCATTCAGATCCGCAATCGGCTCAGAAGTCTTGCTGATCGGATAGAAAATACCGAAAAGTACAACAAGAACACAATAGTTGGTCAAGCTTTTCTCGAAACGTATCGGAAGCTCAATCTCGATGATGTAGAGATCGACGATGCAATCTTACAGAAGGTCCTGGATAAGCACTTGAACACTTTGCGAGACTTTGAACAGGACAATGCCAATCTGTTGCGGGACTTGGATTTGCAAGATGCAGTCGGATGGACTTCCGAATGGCTTCCACAAGTCGAAGATGCCTTGAATAGAACTTGGTTGGAACATTCGGCGCCCGACATTTTCGAACGCCTGAAACATCTTCGTTCCGAGCTCCGCGAGTGGCTAGACCTTTATAACAGTGATGATGCTTCAGCCTCGGTCCCACATGCCCGTGCTACACGTTCCAACGCCCATCTCTTGATGCGAGAATTCAGACTTTATGAGAAACAACATGAAGCGCAAACTCGCATGGCTGAGCGCAGAAAGAACGCCTTTAATGCTTTAGAGGAGGCGCTGAAAGTCTTCCGCAAGCGCCTTCCCAACAATTCTCTACCAGAACGCGTAGACACGGAAACAAGGCGTTTGAAAGATCGAGTCGCTTCTGGCCAAGTAACCGAGCAAGAACGTGCTGGCATCCCCGCGAGGATGTTCGCGCTGGCACACATGGTGAAACTGACGACCGCATTAGACGCCCAGTCCATGTTGCTGAAAAACCAAATGAAGAAAAAGGGAGGAAAAGTTTCGGAAGCGGAGGCGATCCTCGTCGCCAAAACAAAAACATTCGATGGCGACCTGCAATCAATCGAAGCGATCAAATTGGAGTCGCAACGGCTGACCGAGGCTGTCACGACCGCGAAGGCCTTGATACAGGCCCTTGCCAAGGATGACGGTCAATGAATTTTCTGCAAAAACTGTTCGGAAAGCGGAAGTCCGTGGACGAAAGCGAGGAAAACTCGCGAGTAGTGAAGGAAAAACCTGTAGCTGACCGGCTTTCGACGTCCACACTCGAATCCGAAGCCAAGCCGGCTTTGCCAGTCGGTTACGAGCTCGATGAAGCAATCGAGCAAGCTCGCGCTAGCCTGTCGAACGTTCATCCAGTTGACCCGAGCCGGAATCGAATCGCTTTTGTGACCCGTGGTAGCAGCGGGGTTCGCTGGTTTCCTGATCCGCAGACGAATACTCTGGTGCAACGCGACGAGTATGCCGAGAACATACCGGAAGCCCTTGTCGAGATTTGTCAAAAGACGGGATGGGAACTGGTTGTCATTTACATGGGCAGAGCACCGGAGTTTGACGCTAAGCATCTGAGCTATTCCGACCGCTTTCCGGAAACGGCGCGCGACGTCGATTTCTCCGGGCTAGGGTCTTCGATCGCCAATCTACGCCTTGCCATGGGCAATCACTTCCAGAAGAAATGGGACGAAGTCCGCGACGATTCAGGCTTCAAGGCCGCTTTCTCCTACAAGGGCATTCCGCTTTACGAGGAGGTCGAACTCGGCCTCGATCGCTTTGCGCCCGTTATCGCGGCCAACGACATCACCAACTATGCCCACTGGAAGGCATTGTTCGACCACTTCTCACCGCTGATGATAATTGGCGGACGTCTGGACTCAAATCCGGGGTTGTTGCAGGCCGCCCAAGACGCCGACGTTTTCTCCGCCAACGTCAAACTCGGAATTGGCGAGGAAATGTTGACACCTTTCTTCCTGGGAGACGGCGACGGTAGACCAGCGAAAAGGATCAGCCCGGATCTGCATTTGCTTTGGGGTCCGAAACAGGCGGAGATGCTGGACGTCCGTGTCGAAGAACATCCCTCCGACTGGGTCGCCGTCGGCCGGACGCGTAACGATAGTTTCGGAGACGCAGCACCAGCCGGACGGTCGGCGCGGTTCCGGGAGCATATCGGCGCGCAGCCCAACAGTCCGATTATTGTGTACGGCGCCAACCACCGGACCTTCTATGCCAAGAACCCCGGCGACAATGACGGGCTATGCTGTCTTAGCTGGAATTCCTACAAGGCCGCCATGGTAGCTCTGATCGACGTAGCGCGTGAGCATCCAGGAACGGTGGTCGTCGTCAAACCGCACCCTTCCGACGACATTTCAAACATTCGCAAGTTTGTCGAAACGATTACGGGGCCTGTGCGGATCGTCACCAACGAGGAAGGCTTCCATAATGCCGCCATCCTTGGAGAAGCAGACATATTCGTGTCCTCGGTCAGTTCGATGTTTAGCGAAGCCTTGGCCAGCGACTGCGTGCCGGTCTCGTTGTGGCTGGATGAAATCAATTTCCTCTACGAAAAAAACCGCCACACCATGTTTAGCGAAATTGCCTTGCCGGCGGAAAGCATCAAGGAGATGAAATCTGTCGTCGCCGAAATCCTGTCAACATCCAACAAAGAGCCGATTCTTGCTGAATTGCGCGGAAACCTGCCGCATTATTTCGGGCCTGTTGACGGTAGGAATGCGGATCGCGCCGTCACTGCTGCCTTGCACGCATTGATGGATCGCCGACCCGAACTCGCAGACGCTGCGGAATGGCTCAAGGACACGGCGGAACTCTCCTATTAGCGCCCTTATGGGGATGGCCGGCTTACAAGTTAGGATCCACCTACCATTACGTCGTAAATGCGGTTCTGATGATCGAGTTGATCGGCGACGCGCAATAGGTGGGGGGAGCCGTCCGGGGACAGAAAGGCCGCTACTTGGCGGCGGATGCCGGGTTTGAAATCGGTATCGTCGGATGCGCCCTCACACTCGATCTCTTCGACGGCAAAGCCGGCTTTGGTGCGGATCTTGAGCCCTTCGAGTGGCTGGAACATGTAGGTCCGCCCATTCGTGCAGATTTCGACCATCCAACGCGGCGCTGCGTTCCAATCGGCATGATAAGAAAACAACGCTCCAGTCTTCGCGAGCCCGTGACCGACGAACACGGCAGGATCATGCCATCCTGTTGTCCCAGCGCTCATCGTCTCGATCATGTCGGGGAAGCCACCCATGAAAAAAGCCATGTCCGCCACATGGGTGGAGTTGGCAAGAAACCACGAGGCCTTAACGCTGTCGGGCTGTGCGGACGGCCCGATGCGGTCCGACCATTCACTAATTTCGAAGCGGAAGGAAGTCGCCCCCCCATCCTCTGCGATGCGGCGGCGGGCTTCTTGGACAGACGCATAGAAGCGGCGGTTATAGGCGACAAACACATCGCTGTTCGTAATCTCGGCCTTGGCGACGACCGATGCGATTTCCTGGGCGTTCAGTCCGGCGGGTTTTTCCACCAACATGTTGCGGACCCCGGCATCCATGAGTGTGATAGACGCTTCTGCCAGGACGGGAACCGGTAACGCGACAATGGCGTGGGTGCAGTCTTTCAGCGCGTCGTGGTTGGCATCTAGGCCGCCGGTCAGGACAGGGAGGCCAACAACGTCTTTGAATTTGGCGGCAGACGTTTCGCCGCGGCCGACCACGATGCTGTCCACGCCATCGGCTTTCAGCACATGGCCGTAGGCTTGGGCCATGGGTCCGGCACCGATCAGTGCGACTTTGACAGAAGGACTCATGAGGCTCGCTTTCTTGGATCAAGTCACCATGCAGAGGTCGCCATTCGGCGCCTGTGGGTGAATGGCGGGACGTAACGCGTCGAGATAGAGGCGGTGCAAGCGCGAAGATTGTGCGAGTGTAGGCAGGTTGGAGGTTCGCTCGGCGACCATCTCCTGCAATGCAAACCCGAGCTGGCTAGTGTAGAGTATCGTGAAAGGGTCGGAATTTATCATGCCGCCGGTTTCACTGATGTCGTAGCCTTTTCCGTTCTGTTCGACCCTGATTGAGATAGGATCTCCATTGCCGGGTCTGGATATCAGAGTGGCTACGCTGTCATCGGCCAATTCGGCCCGCAAAGTTCCGGTCAGTTCGCGGTAGCCGGCGCGCTTGGCGTCTCTTGCATCCGCGTCGTTTAGCATGATCGTCTTGATTTCGCTATCTGCGAGAAGCTCGGCAAGGGCCAGGAAATGGATACCGTTGCTGCCCAATCCCCAGTCGGAGCCGGTGACCTCCAGAGAAAGCGGTGCATTCGTTAGACGAGCTGCTAGAGACCGATAATCCGGCCATATGTTTCGCGTCGTGTTCACCCATGTCGGAATGCCTTCCAACAGCTCGGCAGCTCGGTCGTAATCGCTGTCCGCGGTAAATAGGACCTTTTCCAGCATGACCGCGCGCGGTCGTGTCCGGGCGAGCGTAGAGCAAAGCGCATCCATTCGCTGGTGCGCCGAACAGGCTATGATCAACAGATCGACCGTCTCGGGAAGCTCGTCCGCGCTATTGACCATCTTCAGCATATTGACGCGGCCATCGGTGCGCCCGACTTGCGCAAAACGTTCCGCACTCAAGTTGCGCGCTGCTTCGGAAGGTTCCACACCAAAGACGCTTAAATTCTCCAGCTCTACCGTTGCCGCTGACTGCAGCAGGCGCGAGCCGATGTTGCCGCAGCCGATCACCGCGATCGTACGGGGTCGTTTCGTATCGCTCATATTCGTTTTCCGAGGCATTGCTAAGCCGCCTACTGACCTTCCTCGTCACTAGGCATGAAGCGCGACTGTGCTGCTTCGAACTCGCTTTTGGAACCGATGTCGATCCAGGTGTCGCGCATCAAGTGGACAGAACAGTCGTGTTTGGCGTTCACCAGATCAGAAAACAAGGTCGGCATGTCGTAGAACTTGTCATCGGGAACGTAGCGGAGGGCCTCGCGCGAGACGCAGTAGATGCCGGCGTTGATGTGGTGGGTCAGGGTCGGCTTCTCGCGTGTCTCCTGATAGCGATGACCATCGCTTTCCACGACGCCGAAGGCAATGTTCGTGCGATGTTCACGAATGCACATGGTGGCCGTCGCACCCGTCTTGACGTGGACGCCGATCAGGTCGTCGAAATCCATGTCCGTGAGAAGGTCACCATTCATGACGATGAACGGCATCCCCATGTTCCTGGGTAGAAGCGACAGGGCGCCGGCCGTGCCGAGACGCTTATCCTCGCGAATGTAGCTGATGTGTACGTCCATGTGATCGCCGTCACCGAAATAATCTTCGACCATATGACCCAAATAGCCGATCGAGATGTAGAAACGGCGGAATCCCTGCTCTCGGAAGCGCAGGATGATATGCTCGAGGATCGGCTTGTCACCAAGTTGGAGAAGAGGCTTCGGACAATTTTCCGTAAGCGGCATCAGGCGGCGGCCCAGCCCGCCCGCCATGAGCACGATGGGAGCAACCTTGTCGGATGTACGCGGCAAATGTTTCTGGCCTGCCAGACCAAGCAATATGCCGTCTGCATCCACGATCGGGGCGTAGTCTATGTCGCGGGAGACGAGTTCGGACTCGACATCCATCAGATCGTCATCCCTGAAGACGAACGGAGTGCGATTGGCGATGCTGTCCAACGTGTCGTCAAGTTCCGCACCGCTAATGATGGCGCGGCGGAAATCGCCGTCTGTGGCCGTCCCGACGAGCCTTCCCTTCTCGTCCGTCACCAACAGGATCTTGGTGACGGATTTCTCGAGCTGCTCCAGCGCTTGGCGCAAACTCATTGTCTGCGAGGCGCGCGATGATGCGGCGTCCTGAATATCCATGACCTGCCCCTACTCTGTCTCGGTGTTTGAACTGCCGGACTTTCGCGTCCACGGCATGATTTTCCGTTTGAGCGCGCCTGCACGGCGCAGCCGGTCGCGGGATTCCTCTATAAAGCGCGCATGTGGCCGATGTGCCAGTTCGCCCAGACCCGTCCGGCCAGCCTCGATATCCGCCCTTAGCCAAGTATTCAACAGGCGCACTCGCGCGATTTCGTGCTCACGCCTATGGCTGTTAGCGGCATCCCCCGTCTGCGTGTCCGGACGGACGAACTGTCTGGCCAGTATGTCCGGAATGACACCGATATCGCCTTTGGTCATCAGGCGTAGCCACAGGTCCCAATCTTCGAGCGCATCAACGCGCATGTTCATCCCGCCGACCTCACGATAGGTGGAAGCACGGAATAGGGTGCCGATGGTCAGAATTCGGTTGCGCTCCGCCATGTCATAAAGGGTCGGCAGCAGTTCCGGAGCGTGGCGTTTCAGAAGGGTCTGGCGCCCGCCCTCTTCGAGAACCTTCTCATATCCGCATGTCACGGCGATATCGTCTGAATGGGCGTCGAGATAGTGTGATAGGCGCTCCAATGCCTGCGGAACCAATGCGTCGTCATCGTCGTGCAGCATGAGATAATCGCCAGTTGCCGCATCCAGTCCCATCTTGGCGGCGCGTGCACGACCTAGATGTTCGGCCTCGTCGATCACGGTTTGAGCTATGCCTACGCCAGAGAGACTGCCGGCATCGATCGGATCTTCTCCATCATTGACCACGACCCAGTCGAAAACCGCGGTTTGCATGCGCAAGCCCTCAGCCGCGCGCGCCAAAGCGTCGGGTCGGCCGAACGTGCGCGTCACGACGGAAATGGATGGTGATCCCATGCGCACCCTATACCCTGAGGATTTCCTTGAGTGTTTCGATGACGCGGTTCTGCTCACCTGCCGTCAGCTGGGTCGAACAGGGCAGGGTCACGATGCGGCCCCAGACGCCCTCGCCGACCGATTGGTCCTCGCACGGAACGTCTGCGAAAGGTTTTTGCAGATGAACGGGCTTCCAGAAGGTCCGAGCCTGGATCCGACGGTTCATCAGCGCGTCGCAGATTTCGGAAGCAGACGGCTGGATCGCCTCATCCACCACGATGCCCGAGAACCAGCAGGTGCTCTGCCGGTCATTCGGATAAGGGAACGGGCTGACTCCGGGCAGCCCGGCCAGCTTTTCATCATAGGTAGCCCGGATGCGGCGTTTGGCAGAGAGGAACTTTGGCAGGCGTTCGAGCTGCGCGCAGCCGACTGCGGCTTCCAGATTCGTCATGCGGTAATTGTAGCCGACTTCGTCATGATCATAGTCCGTGGAAACGCGGGCCGTGGTGGAGACGTGCTTGATCCGGGTCAGTAACGCATCGTCGTCACCCACCACCATGCCGCCGCCGCCGCTGGTGATTGTCTTGTTGCCGTTGAAGGAATAGCAGGTCAGGTCCGCGCACTGCCCGATGGGACGGCCCTTGTAATCCACCCCTATGGCGGCAGCCGCGTCGGCGATAACCGGAATCCCGTAATCGCGCGCAATCGCGTTGATCGCGTCCATATCAGCCGGCGTACCAAGAGTGTAGACTGGCATGATAGCGGCAAGGCGCTCGCCCGTGTCGACATGGAACCAATCTTCGCCGCGCCTCTCTACCTTGGCATCCAATCCGGCCCGAACCTTCGCCGCATCAAGCGTCCAGCTGTCAGCCTCGATATCGAACAGCCAGGGCCGCGCGCCTGCATGGGCGATGGAATTAGCCGAAGCAATGAAAGTGAAGCTTGGTAGGATGACCAAATCTCCACGCCCGATATCCAATGCGTGCAGCGACATGTGCAGCGCCATCGTGCCGGCCCCCATGGCGACAGCGTGTTTGGTTCCCGACAGCTTAGCCACACCCTCTTCCAATTCGCCGACAAAGGCGCCGACCGTGGAGACATAGGTCGTGCGGATGCACTCCTGCAAATTGTCGCCTTCGGCTTGGGTGATGTTCGGGACAGCAAGGGGAATGAATGGAAGTTCGGCCATGGATCAGGCTCGCTGGTCCAGATTGGACTTGCTATCGATGTGGGCCTCGAGAAAGCGAGGCTCAACACGGGCAATCATCGCCTTGATCTCGTCCTTATCGGCTTTGTTTTCGCCTCCGACCACACGGATCAGATCTGACACCAGACCGGATACGCTTGCCGTCCTTGGGGCCTTGTAGGTCACCACACCCAGCGCGCTCAGTCCGATTTCTCGGTAGGCTTCGCCTTCGCCGACAAATTCTTCATAGGGCTTTTCGCCCGCCGTATTGGACGGGGTGATCAATAGCGGCCATTCGCCCCTGGCGCGACAGGACCCGACAGCTCGGATGGCCTCGGCTTCATCGTCATAGAGACGCGGAGTGAGATCGTGCGCTGTAAGAAATGCTTCGGCGACTGACTGCAGTGTCACGAGGTGTTTCTGCGGATCGAGCTTGGGCACGGCGATCTGCTCGTGATCCGGAATGATGGAAGCCAGCATGCAAATCTGCCCACTCTCTTCCAGACTGACGAAATAACGGCGGATGCCGTCGGGCGCGGCGAGCGCCTGTCCGCTAGCTAGGCGATTCTGGAAGCTCTGCAACAAAGAACCATTGGAATAAGCGACATTGGCAAAACGTGCCGTCGTAACCTTGCCTGTCAGCCCGGCCTCTCGGGCGCCGTCGAAAAGTACGTGTTCCATTATCCGCTTGGTCGCGCCCATGAAGGAGACCGCATTGGCGGCTTTGTCGGTAGAGACGCTGAAATAGTCGGCATCCGGGTTGGTTCTGACAATGAAGTCTCGGAACCGCGCCTGCTTGACGATATTGGTGTCCAGCATCTGCAGCACGGAGAAGACGTCCTTTTCGCTACGTACATGCTTGATCGCCGCGAAGTTCAGGATGCGGTCGTAGTTTTCCTGCTCCATCAGGCGGAGCATGGCAGCGCTGCCGTAATCAAGCGGCAGAGTGCGGAAATCCTGGGTCTTCAGTACGCCGGGGCGGGACCGGAACTGTCGCACCAACTCAGCCAGCGCATTCTCGTTCTGGTCGACGACATGCAGGGCCGCCGGCGCGTAGCCCGCCAGAACCTTGACGGTTTCCGACCCAATCGACCCCGCAGCGCCGACCGCAAGAATACGCTTGCCTGTCACCGCTTCGCAAATTGCTTCGTCGCAAGCCTGGACATCGTGCGAGAACATCGACCGTTCACGATGCGTGGCAGTGGAAGATATCGACATGGATGGTCCGAAAGATTAAAATCAGGCTGCGTTCGGGCCACATTTGAAAATGGCGGGATCTCAGCGACACCGCTCGACTAGCAAGAATGCGTCACGCCGACAAGGTGCGGCAAAACCTGTTGACGCCTAAACGCTCTTTTTGAAGCCGTCGTGTCGGCCTGTCGGATGCTTACATGCAGGCACTTTGGAAAATCGGCTTAAGTCGAGCAATCCTACTCGCTTTCCCTTACCGGCTTTACCGCTGATTTCAGACCGGTTTAGGATGTTCTGACGGAACCGCTGAGAACCGTTGCTTTTGCAGGGCAGCAAGCCATGGCGCTGCGAAAATATAAATGAACTGAAACGGAATTCTCCCGATCCGACAAGCTTGCCTCGGCAAGCCTGCACCTGTCATCACGGATCGAGAGGATATCTTCAGGGAACCGCGCCGGCGGCCGAATCCATACTTGCACGCATAGCTTCGGCAGTCGGAACATTGTCCAGAAACGCCGTTGCAATTTCGTCCGTGAACTCCTTGTTGAGACTGTAGCGGAGCTCCAGTGACGCGTCCTGCGGCTTGCCCGATTTGTTCAGAATGTCACCTGTCTCGATCAGATCCACAACCCCGTCGACTGCAGCCCGCGCCGCTTCCATTCCCACCGTGAAATAGTCGCCCGACTGAAAGTCCGGCCGGACAATGCGGAGGATTTCGCCGCCGTCCAGTTTGTCTGACAACCGGTGCAGCGTAGCTCCGATCATGTCGAAGCGTCCATCATAAGCCGCCCAGAAATTGCACGAGCTGCCGCGGTAGTAGGGCGATACACCCATGTGGATGTTCACCGCATTCAGTCCGATCAGATGCTCTGCGAGCCATCCCTTGATGAAACCCCCACCAAAAACGACGGCACAGTCGCAATGGGCCAAATCGTCCGCTAGCGACGCATTGAGATGATTCATGTCGCCGAACGCCATGGGGAGGGTCCGCAGCCCCGAAGACTGCAGACCAGGTTGTCCGAACACCTCGCGCTCGGCGGCCCTGACGCGGGCGAAATAGGTCTTCATCACATCCGACTTGCGGATGAAACCGCGCTGCGCGCCGGGAAACAGTGTCGTAACCTCCTGCAGGACCGTAACGCTGTCGCAACGCTCAGCCAGACGGCTCAGCAGATATTGGTGCCGCGGGTGGTTCATGGTCACGACCAGCGGATGGCGTAGCGGATCAACGGGCGCGGAAGCAGTCATATCGGTGCAGCTTTGTCTGAGAGATTTCAATCGATGGAATGTATCAAGTCGGTGTGATTGTCGCGTGGAAGTTCCAACATGGGCGACAGCCCGCCTTGCACGCAATCGGCGCGAAAGCCGACATCCACGTCCAGTTCGACAAGAACATCAAGTGTCGACGCATTGTAGGAATTGGATGGATGGCTCATCGTTCTCGGCGTTTCCCCACATATGCGTTCGATGCTCAGTGAGTTGCGGCGGTATTCGGTGAACTGATGGTCGCGACTAAGATTTTCCATGCGCGTGGGGTGAGTGGTGGAATGAAGCCCAATTTCGTGCCCACGGTCGTGCAGCGTAAGAATATGGTCTTCCGAAAGAAAGACCTGTTCGGCGATATCACCCTTCTCCAGGCCGGCTGTGACAATCATGTCGTCAACCATGCCTCTGTAAGCCTCCGGTCCCAGCACTTCGTCACGCACAAAACGAAACAGGCGATCCGACGAACTGTAAACTTGATAGGCCGACAGATAAGTTTGTGGATCGAAATCACGCTCAACGCGCGCGGCTACGATGTCGGCGTGCGACGATCGCGAAACGATCGTGTGGAAGTCCGCGTAGAAGTCGTCGACGTTTTTGAAATGCACGTTTCGGAAGTATCGATGAGTTTCCAGAACGCTCGCTTCGTCGCTCGACTCGATCTCATATATGCCTGTGTAGATGAAGTATAACGCTGTGAGGCCCTTCGCTTCCAGAATGGGCAAGGCCACATCATATTGTCCGCGCAGCGCATCGTCGAAAGTGATGCAGATCTCGTCGCGCAGCGCACCTGCGCGGCATCTCTCCAACCATTCCCGCGCGGGGAGCAGTCTGGACCCGAAGTAATCAAGCATAACGGCGAATTCATCGGACGACATGGACCCTTGCGCCGTTGGCGGCAGCGCGTCGTCATGCAGATGATGCGCCATGATTCCGAAAGCCGCAGCATGCGAGACCGGGCTGACAGGCAAGATGGCCTCACCCGGCGCGCTCTCATTCATAGGATTTGGCTTCATACGAATTTGGCTTCACACCCATGGCTGGATCGGTCATTGCAATTATGTGCAGGCCCCGGTTCCATTGCCGAAGATTGGACCGATGGCCGCTAGCAGCGGATCCGTCAAAAGACAACCAGGTATCGGGTGCGGAGCCCATCTACCGGACTCGCTTTTGACCTCCCCGATCCAATTTCGCGCGGTTGCGCAGTTTTTCCATATAGGTCATATCGAGCTCGCCCCGTGTTTGGCCCGCGACCCGTCCGTGTCTATAACACCTTGAAAAAAGCTGATGATGCCTTCCAGATTTATCCAAACCTTCGATGACCCTGACGCGCCCTGTTTCGTCATCGGCGAAATCGGGGTCAATCATAATGGCTCTTTAGATCTTGCCCATCAATTGATCGATATCGCGGTCGAGGCGGGGGCGGACGCCGTGAAGTTCCAGACCTTCACGGCCGAAGCCCTTGTCACTCGGACCGTACGCAAGGCCAATTATCAGTCGCGCAACCATCAAATCGACGAAAGCCAGCTGTCCATGCTCAAGCGATTGGAGCTGTCCGAGGCCGACCTGCGTGCCTGCAAGAATCATTGCGATGCCAAAGACATCGTCTTTCTATCGACCCCGTTCGACGAAGCGGCTGCGGACTTGCTGGAATCGGTCGGTGTGCAGGGTTACAAGGTCAGCTCCGGCGATCTCACCAATTTGCCGCTACTATCGCACATGGCCGCAAAAGGCCTGCCCATGATCATCAGTACGGGTATGGCGACGATGGCCGAGGTCGAGGACGCAGTGCGCGCGGTCGAAGCGGCAGGCGATCCGTCGCTCGCCATTCTGCACTGCGTTTCCGATTACCCGGCCGCCCCGGAAGAGGCGAACCTCGCCGCAATAGACACGATCTCGACCGCTTTCGGTAAACCGACCGGATGGTCCGACCACACACTTGGTGACGCCGTCTGCCTCGCGGCTGTGGCGCGCGGCGCGCGCATCATCGAAAAGCACTATACTCTCGACACCGCGATGGAAGGTCCCGACCACAAGGCCTCGCTCGACCCGGACGAATTTCGTGATCTGTTACGCAAAATCCGGATCGTGCAAACTTCCATCGGCGACGGCGTAAAACGCCCTCAACCGTCCGAGACTGAGACCGCCCAAGTCGCCCGCAGGTCCATCGTCGTCGCGCGCGACATCAAGGCGGGCGAGACCATCGCGCGCACGGATCTCGTGATGAAACGCCCTGGCACGGGTCTGGCGCCGAAACACTTGGATTGGGTCGTGGGCCGCACCGCACGGTCCGACCTTCCGTCCGACACGCTCGTCTCGCTTGACCAGCTCGGCTAAGTGGGCGCACCCTCCACAGTCTGGGTCCTGACGACCTCGCGCGCCGACTTCGGCATCTATCGTTCCGTGCTGAGCGCGCTGGACAGCCATCCGGCGCTAACCCCCGAATTGATCGTGACGGGCATGCATATGAGCGCGCGGCACGGCGTCTCCCTGCCAGCCGTAGAACAGAGCGGCTACGACATTGCGGGCCGGTTCTCATGCTTGGAAGAGGACGACGATAGCCCCCATGCCGTTGCCCATAGCATGGCCCGCGCGACCGAAGGTCTGGCAAATGTCTTGCAAACGCGCTGTCCCGACTTGCTCCTGACGCTGGGCGACCGGTTCGAGATGCTAAGCGCGGCGTTGGCCGCAATACCATTTCGCGTTCCCGTTGCACATATTCACGGCGGAGAGGAGACGGAAGGCGCGATTGACAATGTCTTTCGCCATATGCTGACGAAAATGGCGCATCTGCATTTTCCGGCCACACCCACCGCGGCTCGGCGCATCCGCCAAATGGGCGAGCCTGCGGCGCACATCGTGACGTCCGGAGCTCCCGCGCTTGACAGCATTTCGGCAACACCGAATTTGACGGCGGACGAATTCGAGACTCGTTTCGGCTTTCCACTGGATGAGCCATTCCTGATGGTCACTTACCATCCCGTCACGCTGCAGACTGATACCTCCATGCGGGAATTGAAAGCGCTGCTGAGCGTGTTGCAAGAACGCCCGGAGAGGATCGTCTTTTCCGGGACCAATGCCGATACGGGCGGAATTGAGGTGCAGGCGAATATTGACCGCTTTGCCGCACGTCATAGCAATATCGTTCAAATCGAGAGCTTTGGCGCAACGGCCTACTATACGGCGATGCGTCATGCGCAGGCCATGCTCGGCAACAGCAGTTCCGGCATTATCGAAGCCGCCAGCGCGGGACTGCCTGTGGTCAATATCGGCGACCGTCAGGCCGGTCGGGAACGCTCGGCCAACATCGTCGACACGTACGGCCGTATCGAGAACATCCGCGCGGCCCTCACCGAAGCGCTATCCCGGAGAGGAACGGATTTTCGGAACGTCTATGGCGACGGCAAGGCCGGCACGGTCATCGCCGACGCGATCGCGGCTTACTTGTCCGATTCACCCACGGCGGGGAAGGCCTTCGCCGACATCGGAGTTTTCGCATGAGCCGGGATACATGAGTCCGGTCGTCATTCTCGGCGCGGGCGGTCATG
This sequence comes from uncultured Algimonas sp., assembly GCF_947498175.1. Lineage (GTDB taxonomy): Bacteria > Pseudomonadota > Alphaproteobacteria > Caulobacterales > Maricaulaceae > Litorimonas. The sequence goes on from NZ_CANMJB010000004.1 coordinate 290,530, forward strand.
CGCGCGTGCTCGCGGACGTTCTGAAGCGCAGCGGCAATGCGGCGCTCGGGTTCATCGACCGCGATCCTGGCGCGCCGGGCGTAGTCGGAACGGATGCGCAGTTAGGTTCATTGGCCGACACGCATCAAGACCTGCATTTCATCGTCGGCGTAGGTTCTGTGCGGGGCGGACACGGCTTGCGCGAAAAGCTTTGGACCATGGCCCTCGAGGCCGGTCTTGAACCGATGTCAGCCGTCCATCCAGCGGCTATCCTGGCCGGGGACGTCACTCTCGGCGCGGGCACAGTCGTCATGGCAGGTGCGATATTGAATCCCGGCGTGTGCACGGGAGTCAACGTTATCGTCAACACGGGCGCAGTGCTGGACCACGACGTAAAGCTCGGAGACCATGTCCATGTCGCGCCGGGCTGCACTTTGTCTGGTGGCGTAGAGATCGGCGATCATAGCCTGCTTGGCACAGCAACGGTAGCCCGACAGAGCGCGCGTGTCGGCTCTAACGTGACGATCGGAGCCGGCAGCCTGCTGCTGGGTGACTATGCCGACGACCGGACTTACTTCGGCCGCCCGGCGAAAGCGTGGGATTAGGTTATTTCTGCCGAAGACAGATTGACCGCCTGGCCAATTGTCATGGCATGGCCAGCGATCGATACGCCGGACGATCTGAAGCGATTGCGCCGTTTCCAGCGGTGGAATCTCGCGCCTTGGGTTTCGGGAACGGGCGGGCGCGTCTTGCTTCCTGAAGTCGGCGAAGTCGCCGACCCGGACTGCGCCGATACGCTTCTGCTCTGGAACCAGGCGGAAACCATCGGTGCGCCGCGTGACCGGCTGGAACGGGGTTTGGCCGTCGATCCGCTTATGGACATCAGCGCGTCCGATACGCTCAATCGATGGGTAGCGACACAATTGGGAGAAGGCACGCGGGCTGCGCGGCACTGGCCGCGCTCCGTGTCGGACCTGCGCGGTTTCATCGGCAACCGTCCGGTGCTGATTGTCGGCTCCGGACCACAGACGGCCGAGGCGCGGCAAAGAGCAATCCGCGACCAGCCTGTGCCGGTGATTCTCGGCTCGGCTCTCGCCGACACGGATTTCGTTGACATCCTGCCGCCTGGCTTGGTGGTTTGCGCGGACGGGGCCGGTCAGTTCGGAGCCACTCCGGCCGCACAGCAGCTGATCGGCATGATGGCGGGGCAATTACGGCGCGGCGCGCATCTGGTGGTCCCGGAAGAGCTCGGTCCGCTGGCGCGCCACGCCTTAGGGGAAATAGCGCCAGATCGGATCCACAGCGTACCGATGGGAGGGGGTTCCGATGCGCTCTGGCGGAACGGACAATCGCGACCTTTGGGCAATGTGCTTACCACGCTCGGTCTGCCTGTCGCAGCAACGATCGTCGTACAGAGACGCAACCCGACGATCGACACGATCGGTATCAGCTTGATGGCCGCAGGCTCGGAGGGCAGCACCCATTGGGCGCACAGAGCGGCATCAACGCTCCTCCGGCGAAAAGCGACCGATCTGTTGGTGCAGGAGCCCGGCTCCGTGCTCCCGGTGGACGGCTATTTGGATCGCCATTACTCTGCGCTTGATGCCATGATCGGAGAGCTGAACGCCGACGCCGTTTCCGTAACCGCATCCGCGGAACCCATCTATTCGAGTTCATCCGACTCGAAGCAAACTCCACTATATTTGAATGCCGTCCGGAGGCTTCTCGCCTCTTTCGTCGAAACGCTTGATTGGCTTGAGGCCACACGGCATGGAATGGCCGTGATGATCGGACTCTCAATAGCCGTTCTAGCAGTCATAACCGGGCTGCAAGGAACCAAATTCGCCGCGGTCGCCATTGCTCTGACAGCCCTTCTGCTCAGTCTGGCCACGGCTGTGTTCCTGCGGCTACGGATGCGGCGCTGGCAACACATATTTGAACGACGCCGCCGACTCATCGAAGCACGCGGGCTGGAGTTGATGTCCGAACGTCTCGCCGCCGTCGAGGACCGTCTTGATGCACTCGATGATCATGGTCCAAGGTCTACCGACCCTCAATAATATTCGGTCAGCAGAAGGACGCCATCCGACCCGGCCCCGCCAGATGCGGCAAGCACAACCTTCGGCGTCATTCCAGCCCCGGCTCCGCCTGCGCCGTAACCTGTCGCGTCCAAGCCATTGCCAGGGCGCGGCACTCCGCCCCCGCCGAGTAGGGTCGAGCCTCCGGCCTGACTGCCTGTGATCACATTGAGCGATCCATAGGTCGTGCCGCTGGATCCCGGCTGTCCGGCAATTGCGAGATCACCACCTGAAGCCGAACCGCCCTCTCCTGGAAGATAGTGGCGATAGCCGCCATTGGCGATGCGCTCCGGTGCCCCCATGCCCCCGCTGGCAAAGACAGCGGCCACACCGGAGCCGAACTGCGTATCGCCTCCATCCTCACCGGAGCGGGTTTCTCCGGCCGCAGGCAGGGACAGGCCCCCTGCGCCACCCGCACCGACCGTGTAGGTATAACTTTGCTGCAGCGCACTGCCAGTGATGCGGGCTTTGACATGTCCCCCGGCACCCCCGCCGCCGGCCCCGGCAAGGACGGATACGTTCGGCACATGTGCGCCCGCACCACCGCCCCCACCGCCTTGCGCGACCACATCCAACGCTACGACCCCGTCCGGTACGGCATATTGTCCCGTTCCCGGGCCGAATACGCGCACTATGCTTCGACCTGTCGAGAGGCCGTTGGCGCTGACGGTGCCGCTATCCGCATCAACGCTGAGCGTGTCGACCCATCCAGACTGGGCCGTATGAGCCCGAAATGCGAGGCCCCCGCCCTGTGTCAGGCCGATCTCAGCTTTGCCTACAAAGCCCGTTTGAAACAGGACGGACGCGCTATCCCGTGATGAAGCACGGTTTATCGACAATCGGTGAGACCCTCCATTCCCTGCGCTCAACAGCGTGGAATCACCGCGTACGGACAGGGGGTTGAGTGAGTCCGCATCGGTGCCGATGCCGAGGTGTGAGAGGCTATCGGGCATGCTCCTTCCACCGCCCCATTCAACCCGTCCATGCCATCAAAAACCAGGATCGTCCCCGTCTCCATATCCCAAGCGCGCCACCCTGACTGCGGCTCGAGGAAACGCCATTGCCCGAGCGCGCGAGCGGCGACGGTGCCATCGCGGCCTGCGAACGCACCGGTTGCATCGGCGGAAACCCGCAGGCAAACTCCATCCGCGGCATTTGCAGGCGGCTCGAGGGCTTCTCCGGCCAAGGTCAGTTGCACAGCGGCGTCGAGAGTGGTCAGCGCTTCCTTGACAATGATGTGTTTGGCTTGCGCCGGGGCGGGTGTGGGAAGGGACAGGCGCGGCGTGGTCATGAAAGGGCTCTCCAGAATTATCGAAGACCCTATGGTAGACCCTGTTCCGACAACGAGGATCGAATATCTGAAAATCTTTGCAAAACGGTTTGTAAACAACAAGTTGTTGTCGAACCCTCATGTGCTTGGACGAGGATGGGTCTTGGCAGTGTGTCCGGACTTCATGCTTCGCGGGCCGAGACTGGGCGATCTGCCGAAAGGCATGGCAATCTACGTCTACCGAAGAAAAGCGCTAGGGCATGGCTGCCAGGGCTGCCTCGATGACTTTGTCCTGATCTTCCGGTTTAAGATAGGCGTGCATGGGCAGGCTAATGCAGACGCGGGACACCAGGTCTGTGACCGGCAATCCGTTTCCGACCGTCGGGAAGTCGGCATAAGCGGTTTGTCGGTGTGTTGGGCGTGGATAATAACGTGCCGTAGGGATCCCGACTTCGGATAGGGCTTTTGAAAACGCAGCTGGATCACACACCTCGACCGTATATTGCGCCCAGGTCGATATGACGCCGCCCGGAATGACTGGGATACGGGAAACATGGTTCCGCAAACCTTCGTCATATCGCGCCGCGATCCGGTTGCGAGCGACGATTTCCTCAGCGAAAACAGCCAATTTCGGCAATAGGATCGCTGCTTGAATCGTGTCGAGCCTGGAGTTTAAGCCGATCCGGTTATTATCGAAAGGCTCTTCCCCTCGCCCATGGAAACGCAAGCTCTGCAACACCTCCAGCAACGCCGCGTCGTTCGTTACCAGAGCCCCGCCGTCGCCGTAACACCCCAATGGCTTGGCCGGAAAGAAGCTCGTCGTCTGCACATCCGCCCAAGCGACCGGGTGGCGTTCGTCCAGAGTTGAACCGAAACCTTGCGCGCTGTCCGAAACCAGCTTCATCCCCGACTCTCGAACGATCGGTGTAATGGCCTTGTAATCGGCGCACTGACCGAACAAGTCCACGACGATGACGGCTCTCGGCGTCAACTCGCCTTTCGCTCGGACGTTCGCGATCGCCTGTTTCAGGCTGTCCGGGCAAAGATTGTAGGTGTCGCGATCAATGTCGACGAAGATTGGTGTGGCACCGAGAAGGGCGATCACCTCGGCCGTCGCGTGATAGGTAAATGACGGGCAGAACACGGCGTCACCCAGACCGACACCCCATGCCATCAGCGGCAACAGCAACGCGTCGGTTCCGTTGGCGCAGCTGAGTGCATGATCGGCGCAAGCGAACTCGGCCAGTCGTTTTTCCAGCTCGCCCACCTGCGGGCCGAGGATGTAGCGTCCGTGCCTCAACACGTCCGCAATGCCCGCATCGATGTCATCCTTCAGGCGTGCCTGCTGAGCGTGGAGATCGATAAACTGCATGAAGAGAACTCCGGTCGTGCCCGTTCTGGAGAGCGCAGGGCAAGCCGGGTCTCGATAAAGCGCCGGAGCGCAATTCCCAATCACCTTATTGCGCACACCATTACAATCACAGTCGGAAATGGACCTGGACCCGGAGCTGTCCTCGCGACTGGAATATTCAGGTCCCAAACCGTGATACGCATATGTCGCGGAGGCATCGCGCGCCGGTCACGATCGTTGTCATGACGGCTTTAAACCGTCATCACGAAACTCACGGGGCTTTTGACACGGCAGCCAAAACCGTAAGCTGGAGTTCTAACCAGGATCGCCGATAAGGCCGAGGGACGTGAAGAAGGGGTGTTCATAATAGTCCAGCATGCCGCGCGCGGTATCGAGTTCGAAAGGCGTGTCGATGTCGATGGCAGGGCTGGATTGAACGAGATGACCCGTCTTGCCGAAGAATATGCCCTTGGGTCGCGCTTCACGGAAGCTGGAAACGCGGAAGACATAGACCGCCCCTGTCAGGGCGTAGCTGGCATCCTCCGACTCGGCAACGTTCCACGCGTCCCGGCCGGGCATTAAGCGTTGAACGCAACAATGTTCATCGACCGTGACCAGCCACGACGGATGATAGCTTAAAGCCTGGAACGTCGCCACGGCATCGAGCTTGCCCGCATCCAACGCCGCAATGCAAGCCATGATTTCTTCGAGTGTCCGGAACGGCGAGGTGGGTTCGAGATAGACGATGATGTCCGGTGTCGTCCCTTCGGCATCCATTGCATCAAGATGATAGTGGAGCATTTCCACTACAGTGGAATGATCCTGCGATATCTCGTCGGGACGGTCCAGCACCTCCGCGCCGCTATCGCGGGCCGCCTGAGCGATATCCGGATGATCCGTCGAAACGCAGACACCCATCGTGTCCGGTACCGTCTGGCCGATCGCGACCGCCCAGTGCAGGAGCGAGCCATTGCCGAGCCCTTGCAGATTCTTGCTCGGTATACCCTTGCTGCCGCCACGCGCAGGCACGAAGACAAGGATATTCGGGGATGTGCCCGGATCGGTAGCATCGCTATGCATCTGTTCCCTCATCGGCCAGAGCCTTTTCCATCCAGACCCGGGCGAGGGTCAGGTCAAAATCGGTATCTATATCGATGGAACGGTGATGAGGCATTTCGTAGGCATAGGTCGGATCCATCAGGAAGCTCGATTTCTCGGAGGCGAGGAAGCTTTCACGATCGCAGACGTAGACCGCTCCGTTGGGAACATAGGCCTTCTCCTGTTCCTGGCGCCTTTTGAATGGATCGGCCGCTTCAAAATAAGGCTCCATGATCTCTTTGCGTTTGGCCCAGAAACGTCCCGGGGTGACTTCGCTTTCCGTGACGCTCACGACGGTATGGCAGCGGACCGTCTCGAACAAATCGACGCAGGCTCTGATATCCTGGGTCAGGCGCAGGGGTGAGGTCGGCTGCAGATAGACGAAACGATCATAGCCGTTTCCGAGAATGTCCAGGGCGTGGAGCGCCGCCGCCTTTGCGGTTGCGGTCGAACCGGACAAATGCTCGGGACGGTCAATGACGCCTGCCCCGTGACGCCTAGCCTCGGCTTTCGTGGGCTCGTGATCGGTGCTGACATAGATGTTGTCCAAGCCGATGACAGGCGCGGCCGCCTCGATCGCAATCTGGATCAGGGAACGTCCGTCGATCTCCATGAGGTTCTTGCCAGGCAGGCGGACGGAGCCCCCTCTTGCCGGTATAATTGCGGGGATGACGGACATCACCGCCCTCCCGAATCAGTGACTGTCTTTACCAGCACGAGAAGCCTCCATCGACGAACAGGTTTGTGCCGGTAATGTAGCCTGCGGCGGGAGAGGCGAGGAAAACGGCCGGCCCCACAAGGTCTTCGACACGGCCCATGCGGCCAAGCGGCGTGCGCGCCTCGTACTGGCTGACGAACGCGTCGTTCTGGCCGGACTGAACGCCACCCGGCGTCAGTGTGTTCACGCGAATGCCGTTGCGGCCCCAGTATCCCGCAAGATAGCGCGACAGACTGACAACACCCCCCTTCGAGGCCGAGTAGATCGGCGGCGTGTTGATCTGGGTACCCATATAGTTCGAGCTGGCATAGAGGGACGGGTTCGGTGCGATCGAGCCGTAGATACTGGACACGAAGGTCATGGAGGCAGTTGCACCATGCTCTCGCATGTGTGCCGCCATCGCTTGGGAAAGAAAGAATGCGCCCGACAGGTTGACGTCCATGACTGCGTTCCAGACCTCCGCGTCCATATCGTCTGGACCGGCCATGAAACGAAGCAGATCCGGCCCCTTGGAAGCCGCATTGTTGAGCAGGTGGTGGATCGGCCCCATCGCGCCTGCAATCTCTTCGGTGATCCCGGCATTATCCGCCTCCGAACCGATCCGGAACGCAAAGCCCCTGATACGCCCGGACTCCGCCTGCTCCCCGAACATTTCGCGCGTGCGCGCGGGCGTATCGTCCATCATGTCGATCAGCGCCACTGTGGCTCCGGCGTCCAGAAACCCTAGAGCCATGTGCCGACCCAGAATTCCCAATCCACCTGTGATGACCACGCATTGTCCGGATAGCGAAAACTTCGAATTTGCCATGAGTAGCCGCTCGCTGTGTTTCCGGTGCCAGTGTCGAAAGCGCCGTTCGTAACGGTCATAGACATTACGTCGAAGCCGTTATGACAGTCGGAAAGACGACGCAAGTGTTGCAACGGGCGGGTGTTCCTCTCTTGCCGCAATATAATACGCACTCTGGCGGAGACGATTTCGTTGCGAAGTCATTCGCCGCTTTTCGGTTAAAAGTCTGTCTTCCAAATGTAGCGCAATTGAGGCCTTTGAAGTGCGAGAAAGGAAATTAAGGCGTCGTCATGAAGATCGCATATCGCAGAGACATCGATGGATTGCGGGCCATCGCGGTCGGAGCCGTGGTCCTTTTTCACGCCAACGTCTCGGCGATCCCCCCCGGGGGAGGGAGGGGTATGTCGGCGTCGACGTGTTCTTCGTCATTTCGGGCTTTCTGATCGCCACCTTGATCGTCAAGCACGAGGGCAGCTCGAAAGAATTCTACAAGACTTTCTATGAACGCCGGGTCCGATGGCTGTTCCCGCCTATGGTGCCGGCGTTGCTGTTCACGCGCGTCGGCGGCGATCATGGCCGGCGGGATCGCCCTGTCGGTCGGCCTGTCCGTGCTGTCGTATTTCTATGTCGAACAGCGCCTGCGAAAGCGACGAATTCTGGCGTCCCCCAACCGTTTGCTCATGGCATTCCTGGCCGGTTCCGTTGTGATCGGCCTGACGGGCGCCGTCATCCGGATCAGCGACGGCCTTCCAAGTCGGATTCCCAAATCCGTTGCAGAATATAAAACGAAACTGGCCGAGCAAAATTTCAGATTTAGAGAGGCATCCGAGGTCGAGAGATGTTGGCTGAGAAACGACAGCGACATGGACACATTGACCCAGAAATGCATGGCATCGGAGGAAGGCCGGAAAAATGTGATCGTGATGGGTGATTCCCACTCCGCCCACCTCATGGCCGGATTGAGAAGCGCCTTTCCGGAAACGCATTTCAGCCAAGTTTCAGGCAGTAGCTGTCCGCTCGTGAGAGGCTACTCGGCCGGTGTGAGAAAGGCCTGCCGTGCCATTCTCGACTGGATGGAGGACACCAACAACTTTTGTCCCTTCCACGCCGTAGTTCTGAGCACACGAGGCGAAAGGGATTCGGCCCGACTTTTGGGCCAATGGGCCATCGAATTGTCGGAGATCTATGACGGCGAAGTTCACGTCGTGGGACCCGCCTCCCTTCTATGTTCTGAACATGCCGACCATTTATCCCGAGATAATGGACAAGTCCGACGAAGACATCGATGCCGCTTTCGATGAGGCCCTAGATGCCCGGCTGACCAGCCTCGACGCGCAGATGGCGCATCAATTGACCGAAACCCGGGTGAATTACATCTCGCTGTTCGACGTCATATGCGAAAGCGATGTAACGCTATGCAGTCATTTCGATACGCAAGGATGGCCAATCCTCGTCGATAATTCGCATTTCAGCCGACAGGCTTCCATCGAGGTTGTTGCAAAAGCGAAATCCACAGGCCGCCTGCGTCTCGATTGACATGAACGGAGCCCACACGATGGGAGCCACGCTGGTCACGAAAGACAAAGCGCCTCAGGACCAGCCCGTGAAAGGCATTCTCTAGCTGACGACCGTCGTTCTCGTTGCGGCAGGGGCGGTGTTCGCCTTGTTCTATACAGACCCGGCACAGGGACCTAGCATGGACACGGCGACCGTTTCCACGATGCCGCAAAGCGCCTTCAAACCCGGCGTGAACATCGCGGTCGGAACACATTCGACACAAAGAGGCACAGCCGACGTAACACTCGACGCGGACACGATCGTCATCCGCGACATCGATCCCGACCGCATACAGGATCACCGTTGGGTCGTGTCGGGCGTCGAAGCCGGCCAAGACCATACAGCCGTGTTCGGCATCATCCCGTCCAGCAACTCCGCGCAGACAACGAATTTCAGCACCATCTACGCAGCCAAGGGAGATACACCGCGCGTCTACACCGCCAATGTCAATTCGGCTCTGGGAATGGCACGTTCCACGCGCAAAGCAGCCATCGAGGGTCTCGAGATCTTCAGACTGGACAGCCAATGGGCCGTAATCATGATAACCGCAAGCCCGCCCACGCCGTCCACCATGCAGGTCATCGTCAGACCGAGCACCCAACCTGAGGGAACAGACACGCTCGCTGTCACCGTTTTCGATGTTTCGATAAGAGATGCGAACCGTGGGCAATGATCGTGCGTCACCCAGCGGTTGAACGGGCATCTTTACCCCGGACCGCGAGTGCGCCCTTGCCTATCGGGTCCGGCGCGGCGTATTCGAGCGAAGCCGAAGCGGTACGGCATCCGTGAGGGTTTCGGTCTAGCGTCACCGCGATCTGAACAACTCAAAGGCACGCATCCGCACCTTTTGGCACAGGCAACGCATGGTCTTCAGTTCTTTCGACTTCGTGTGGGTGTTCTTGCCGATCACCTATCTTCTGTTCCTGATCGTGAACCGGATGTTTCCACGTGCCAACGGTGCGCTGCTGCTTGCGGCATCCGTGATTTTCTACAGCTATTGGAGCGTGCTTTACCTTCCGCTGCTGCTCGGCAGTATCGCGGTCAACTATGCCTTGGGCTTCATCATTCACCGCCGCGGCGTGTTGAAACTGGGCGTCGCGCTCAATCTCGCCTTGCTGTTCTGGTTCAAATATGCCGCCTTCGTGCTGGGCATCTTCACGAGCGGAGACATCGCCTCCGACATTCTCGGCAACGTCATCATACCATTGGGAATTTCCTTCTACACGTTCCAGCAGATCAGCTATCTGGTCGACGTGAAGCGCGGCGATGCCGCACGCTCCGGTCCCTTCACCTATGCAGCCTATGTATCGCTGTTTCCGCAACTGATCGCCGGGCCGATCGTGCGTTATGCATCGATCGAAATGCAACTCAAAGGAATGTTGCGCGGTGTCCCGACGCGGCGACTGATCGTCCTCTTTTCCTCCGGACTGTTTCTGTTCGCCCTCGGACTGTTCAAGAAAGTCGTTCTGGCCGATGGGCTCGCCAATTGGGCCGACCCGGTCTTCGCACAGGCCCTGGTTGGGCCGATCAGCCAGTCGGACGCCATACTCGGGACGCTGGCCTACACTTTCCAGCTCTATTTCGATTTTTCCGGCTATTCCGACATGGCGCTCGGCCTGGGGCGAATGTTCGGACTCTACCTGCCGATGAACTTCTTCTCGCCCTATAAGTCGCGCTCGATCGCGGATTTCTGGCGGCGCTGGCATATCTCCCTGTCCTTCTTTGTGCGGGACTACATCTACATTCCGCTCGGCGGCAACCGGAAAGGCGTTGCACGCCAAGCGCTCAACCTGTTCTTCGCCTTCATCCTAATCGGCATCTGGCACGGGGCGGGCTGGACTTTCGTTGTCTGGGGTGTCGCCCATGCGCTCATGGTTCTGGTTTCGACGTTTAACCGCCGCCTTCCTCTGCTGAAGGCAATCCCACCGCTCCCGATGGTCATGGCGGTCGGCGTCACATTCGTCTGCGCGGCGCTGGCCTGGATTCCGTTCCGGGCCGAAACTCTGGACGCGAGCTGGACGATCCTGTCCTCCATCTTCGGATCGGAGACGGAGAAGACTCTCTTCGTCGCCATCGGCGAAGAACGGCTCGGCATGATTGCGGTCGGGCTGTCCGCGCTCGTCGCATTCTTCGCGCCCAACGCCCTGCAATGGCTAGGCTCGCGTCGCCATGCGCTCCTGTTCGGTCAGGCCTGGCCGACAGGACATTATATGAAACGCGATTGGCGTCGGCGCTGGTTGTTGCCGGTCATGACGGCGCTCGCGCTCTATATCGCCCTCTCCTCGATGGAACTCGAGCCGTCCTCCTTCATATACTTCAATTTCTAGGCAGACCATGTCCAAGCGAGTCATCATTGCCGGAGCCATCACCCTTCTCACCTTTGTCGGTGCGCATGTGCTGTTCGCCGCCGGAACCGCGCGGTATGTCGAGAATAGTTTTGTCAGCCGTGGGCCGAATGTACGTGCCATCGCCGATAATATACCCCGCGACGATCCGAGGCTGATTGCCCGTCATGTAGACATCAACGGCGCGGCGGATCTGATCGGGCTGTACGCCAAATCCCGTATGGAAAGGTCGGACGCGCCGGATATCATCTTGGCCGGGTCGTCTGTCTCGTATGGCTTCGGCGTGTCGCAGAACGCCAATCTGGCCGCAGCCATGACGCGTGTCTCAGATACGCCGATCGACATCGGCAATGTGGCCATCACAGCCTATGATGTGCGCAGTCTGGGTATTTTCCTGTGTGAGCTCGTCGCCCACGATCTGTCGCCGGACCTGCTTCTAGTCGAGATTCCGGTCGTGAACGAAATTCCCTCGATCAACGGGCCGAACCCGCCCAATCGTCAATGGTTTCAGGATGGGACCTGCCCTCCGGACGATTCCGGCAAGCCGCCATCGTCGCTATTCCAGTACTTCCTGCGACATCCCTGGGGAGTGCATACGCCGTCTATGTTATCGGACAGGGACGGCCCTACGCGCGACGACGCCGTGGTCAATACCCTTCAGGCACCACCCGCGACCTATAATTTCACGCCGGCCGACATCGCTTCCAAGAGAGAGCTCGCCAAGGAAAGGCTGCAGAAACTGATCTCCGTCACCAAACTATACGATGTCCCCACCGCCTTCTTCCGCAGCCCTCTCTACCGGCCGGTGTTCGATAAAGGCGGTCTTGGGCCGATGCTCGACAGCTATGACGATATCTGGCGCGAACTGTGCACTTCCAACGCTGTCGTTTGCATCGACACGTTCGAGGATATCGAGAAAGCGGCCGACAACTTCTACAATCTGACCCATTTCAACGCCTATGGTGCTGAAACCTATTCCGTCGCATTGCTCGGCGAGCTCCAACGTCTGGGCTATGACGTGCCGACAACGAGCCGCTTCGTCCCGCGCAAAGCTCCCGTTTCCACCCGACCCGACAACAGCGTCGATCTGGACGGTCCGTTCGAGGCTCTCGCAACGCGCTTCTTCCTGCGCGAAACGCCCGGGGAACCCGACGATGTCATCTATTTCAGGCCGCTGGCGGGCAAGATCCGTCTGATCCAGTCGAACGGAGAGCGGTCCAATCAATGGACCTACATGCGCGAGGACGACGGACGTGTGACGTTTACCTTCATCCGGCGATTTGCCGACGGCCGCAAGCAGCAGAGCGCCGTCGGAACCGTGGAATTTACCGAGTCAGGCTGGACCGAGCGCACGGACGGGACGACGGATGCCTTGCCCGCAACCAGCACGGTCAGCCTGATGGAGGACGGATCGCTGCAGCGCACCGCCAATGGCCGCACGGAGCGCCATCTTGCCGCCGAACGATTGACACTCCCGCCCCTGACGCCGCGCTAAGGCGACAGGACCGCTAGAGCCGCTCGATCGGCACGAGAGTGCCGTCGGGTATGTCGGCCGCGCTCACCAGCACGGACAGGCTCTTCATCGTCTGGTCGAGCGGCACTTGCAGCTCGCCTGTTCTGGCCTGCCGGACGAAGCGCTGCAGGGTCCGGCGAAAGGCGGTGAAATTGTCGGATATGGTGATCTGGCGACCGCCTTTCGATCCGCTGATCTGCAATCCGAAGAACGGGCCTTCGGGACCGAGATTGGCAATGGACAGCGTCTCGCTCCCCGCGCAGCCGACGGTTCGCGTGGCCCCGTTCCGCACGATCCATTTCGGGTCGAGATGCGGGAAGGCCCCGAGAGCGGCGTCGATCATGTGGATGCCGTATTTGTCCCAGCCATTGATGACCGCGCACTGGATGGACATCAAATTGCCGACAAGATCGGGCTGGCCGCGAAAGTCGTCCAGTTCGCGCGCGAACCGCAGCCCCGAACAGCTCATCAGCTTGCCGGACGCCAGATAGGGCCGGAAGGCTTCGATATCGGCGCGGTCGAGGCTGAGCGGCTTGTCGACGAAGACGGACAGTCCCGCTTCGAGAAACGGCATGGCCATCTCCGCGTGACGCAAGTGGTCGTCGCGGGCGATGACGACCGCATCGACGGTTCCGGTCATGTCGGACAGCTCGTTCACGACCGTTTCGATCCGGCACGCCTTCGCAATCGTTCGCGACAGATCCCGTTCCTGCGTCCAGACATGGGTGACGCGGGCATCGGGCAATCCGATGTCGGCGCGGTCCTGACGGGAGAGATAGCGGTGGATGCCGTCCCATCCCGAAGTCGCCATGCCGTCTTCGTCATAGCCGTTGACGATGGCCGAAAACGAAAAAGGGTGGCCGTTGCCGGGGCTCAGGCCGACCATGCCGAGCCGCAACGGCGCGTCGACCTCGGCTACCATGCGGTCCAGCCGCCATCGATGCTGATGTTCTGACCGGTGATGTAGCTGGCCGCATCCGTGCACAGCATGACGGCGGCCGCCTTGACCTCGTGCGGATGGCCGATGCGCCCGACCATCGTCTTCTCGCCCAAGCGCTCGATGAAGGCCGGGTTTTCCTTCTGCGTGGATTCGTAAGGGAAGGGCCCGGGGCTGATCGCATTCACGCGGATGCCCTTGGGCGACAGGAAACTGGCCAGATAGCGGTTGAGTTGCACCACGCCGCCCTTGGCCGCATTGTAGGAGGGCGGATTGGCGTAACGCTCGCCGTCATACATGCGGTGGTCGGGCGCGACGAGACCGTACATGGAGGCCACGTTCAGGATGACGCCGCCGGGCGATTTCAGATGCGGCTCGAACGCTTTCGTCATGCGGAACACGCCGTTGAGCGAGATGTTGATGTCGAACAGCCAGTCTTCCTCGCTGATCGACTCCCATGTATTCTTCTTGCCGAAGCCGGAGCAGTTGACGAGACCGTCCAGCGTCTCGAAATCGTCGGTCACGGCGATGCGAAGGGCTTCGACCGCTTCGCTGTCGCCGATATCGACCCCGTAGCCGCGGCAATCCGTGCCGTAGCTTTCAGCGAGTCCTTTGGCGAATGACCGGCAGTTTTCCGCATCCCGACTCGCCACCAACACGTTGGCCCCTTGCTCCGCCAGGCCATGGCTGATCTGCGATCCCAGCAGACCCGCCCCACCGGAGACGAGGAATGTCCGTCCAGACAAGTTCAGAAGAGATTTGAGCGAATGATTCATCTATAGTCTCGGATTAAGTCAGGCTGGCGAAGGAACCGCGTCTCTCGGCCGGTCCATATATCGAGTGGGAGCGTGACGGTTTCGGTCTTGTTGATTGGACCCAGACGCAGTGTAGGGGAGCCTTACGAGGCGAGGCAAGACCGTTTCCGGAATAGAGGTCCGTTTTCGGAGCCGGATATACAAAGCGCCTCGCATATCAGCTCCGAGTTTTGGCTGATATGCTATCGCCGTCTCCATCATCCACATTTCCAAACAGCGCGGCGCGGCGATAAGCAGCAGATCGGCAGATGAATCCTCATTCTACCTGCAGCAGGTCGGTGCGTGATATTCATGCACTTCGCCGCGGTCTGCCCTGGACCTGTGTCGCACCCTTTGGACTTCTCATGTCGAGGTTGGATTGACGATGAACCCGTGACGCAGCGACTGATCCGTGGATAGCATTTTTGAAAGGCCATATTTCAGGCAAATCGAATGCTTTCGGACCTTGCCGGAATCACGCGCCCGACTGCCTTACAAACCCGTCGCAAGGATCGTCGCGCTGCGCCGCATCCGTGACTCGGATCACGTCATAGAGGCCCGGATCCTTTGCCGTGCCCGCTTCGATGAATCCGACTACCCTGACACGCGCATCGGGCTGGACCCGCGACAGATAGAGCGGGACTCCGCGATCCTTGCGAGCATGACCGGATCCGGCGATCAGCACGACGGGCGCGGGCCCCGGCGAGGCCGCGTGGGCCTCCAGCGTGCGTGCGGCGAAAGTCGCGTCGCGCAAACGTTATGCTTCGATCATGCCCGCCGCCATCTCGGGCGCGATCAGGCCGCAATGAGCGTCGATATGGCCAATGGCGACAACATCGGCCAGCTGGACCCATGGCAATGGCCGGACGCTTTTAGCGACATGACGGTGGACGATACCAACGCCATGCTGGACGCGCTGGCCATCACGCCACGGCGTGCGAGTGACCAATCGCCCGACTGGGCCGGACATGTGGTCGCGGATCATTTGGGCCTTAGCATGGACGACAAGCACGCCCGGTCGCGGTTCAAGACCATGCTCAAGACATGGCTGGCCAATGGGGTGATCAGGACCGTCCATCTGGACGACGGCAAGCGCAACAAGCGGCCTCATATTGAGGTCACTGGAAAGCATCGCGCATGATTGCCTCACCACTTAATAAGCCCGGTGTGGCAGGTGTGGCAAACGCCCCCCGTCAACACTGCCTCACCACCACCCCGCCCCCTTTAGAGGGTGGGTGGTGTGGTGTGGCCATGCAGCGCATTCGCGGTGGGGTGTGGCAGCACGCCTTGCAAATGGTCCCAATGCCCCCGTTTTCTTTTGAGGGTGGGACCGACGATGGGAGTTGTTTTTCTACACACACACGGGAGGGCTGCCCAATGGCTAAACCTTCCACGCTGGTGAAGCGGTTCGCAAAGACCCTATCGGTTCCGACTGGCCGCATGGCTGGGAAGCCGATCAAGCTGGCCCCGTATCAAAACCGGTTCATCGACGGCACTTTTGCCTCCGGCGTCAACATTGGCGTTCTGTCTGTGGGGCGCGGCAACGGCAAGTCGGCTCTGTCCGCAATCCTCGGTCTGGGGGAACTGTGCGGGGCATGGTCGAGCGAAGCAGAGCGCGAAATCATTATCGCGGCCCGGACGCAAGAACGGGCGAAGATCGCGTGGCGCTACGTCGTGTCTTTCATCGCCACGCTTAGCGAAACTGAACAGGCCAAGTTTACGATCCGGCGGCAACCCCGCTTTGAAATCCAGTATGACGACGCCAACGGCCCGCATATGCTCAAGGCAATCTCTGCCGACGGCAAGTCTGCGCTAGGTTCCAGTCCGACGCTCTGCATCTTGGACGAGCGCGGCCATTGGGCACTGTCTGCTGGTGACGCGCTCGAGGGCGCGCTGCTGACCGGCGCGTCCAAGCGTGACGGCAAGGTGCTGATCATATCGACCTCGACCAGCAATGATATGCACCCGCTTTCCCTCTGGCTGGATCGTGACGCACCCGGCGTCTATCGCCAAGAGCATCGGCCTACGCCCGGTCTGCCCGTGGACGACGAGGCCAGTCTGCTGATCGCCAATCCCGGCGCGAAGCATGGGATCGGCCCGACACTGACCCGGCTAAAACAGGACGCGGCGCTAGCCATGGAGCGCGGCGGCTCTGCCCTATCCCAATCCCGTCTGCTGTTCCGCAACGAGCGGGTGCAGGAAGACAACCGGGACGCGCTAATCACGTTGGACGAATGGCTTGCGCTTGAGACGGACGACCTGCCCCCACGGCAAGGCTCTGTCGTCATCGGACTGGATCAAGGCCAATCGGCGTCCATGACGGCGGTGGCGTTCCTGTGGCCCGACACGGGACGGCTGGAAGCGTTCGGCGCGTTCGGCACGCAACCGAGGCTCGAGGCGCGCGGCCAGTCCGACGCGGTAGGCGACTTGTATTCGACCATGCACAAGCGTGGGGAACTGCTGCTGATGGGCAAGCGCACGGTCCCGCTCGAGCAATTCCTGCGGGTCATGCTGGCCAAACTGGACGGCGAAACCATGGCGGCAATCGTCTGTGACCGGTTCAAGCAATCCGAAATCTCGGACGGGCTGGACGCTATTGGCAACCGCGCGCCCGTTATCTGGCGCGGCATGGGCTTCCGGGACGGCGGGAAAGACGTGGAACGGTTCCGGCGGTCTGTCTTCGTCGGCAAGGTCCACACCGGAACGAACTATCTACTGCATCACGCCATGGGCGAGGCGGCGGTGCAAATCGACCCGGCGGGCAATTCCAAGATTGTGAAGGGGCGGAGCATGGGCCGGATCGACGCGGCTTGTGCGGCCGTGCTGGCCGTCGCGGAAGGCGCGCGCATCATGGGCTGCCCTGCGGCTAAAACAGGGAGGTTCGCATGGGGCTGAAATCCATAGCGTCGCGACTGATCGCGAAACATGGCCAAACGGCTACCATCCTTCGCCCCGGCGAGGGAACGGAGAATGCGTTCTGGGAACCCATTCCCGGTGAAGATGTGCCGCACCCTGCGACAGTGCTGCTGGCATCGGTTGCTGTGGATCTGGAAGCCTTCGCAGGTGGCCAGACGGCGCTGACCGATAATCGGGTGCTGGTTTCCGTCGAGGGGTTGGGAATTGTCCCTGATACCTCTGACAAGCTGCTTCTGGGCGGGGTGGAATACCGGACGGAGAAAGTGACGCGCCTGGCCCCGGCTGGCAAGGTTATCTTTTACGAAATGCAGGTCCACTCCAATGAGTAGGCGGGTTGAACATATCCGTCACTCCAAGCGCGTGACGCGCGGCCCTCGGTGGAAGGCGCTGCGGATGCAGGCGTTGGACCATGACGGCTGGGCCTGTGTCGTCTGCGGCACGCATAAGCGGCTCGAGGTCGATCATATCCAGCCGGTGCGGACGCATCCAGAACTCGCTAACGATCTGGACAACCTGCAATGCCTTTGCGGCCTCTGCCACACCCGGAAAACAAGAATTGAAGTCGGCCATAAACCGCTGACTCCAAAGCGCCAACAATGGCGCGACATGCAGCGAAACCCTGTCACGCATAAGGAGAATGATCATGCTGACATCTAAGAAACTCGAGCTGCGACGCTCGGAAATCCGCCAGTCCCTTTCGGAGCTGGCAAACATCGAAAACCCGTCCGATGACGAGGTGCGCAAGATTGGCGAACTGGATACGGAATACCGGTCCAAGGAAGCCCAATACCGCGCGGCCCTGATCTCGGAAGACGATGAGCGCCGGGAAGCCAGTGCGGAACTCGAGACCCGTTCTGACAAGGAATGGGCGGACATGGCGTCCGGTTTCGAGGTTCGCCAAGTCGCGGCGGCGCTGGACACGGGCGCGACCATTGACGGCGTGACGGCGGAAGTCGTGCAGGAACTTCGCAATGCAGGCGGCTTTCAAGGCATCCCGGTTCCGCTCGAGGCGCTGGAAACCCGGGCCGGTGAAACGCTGGCGGGCGGCGTTCCTGATCCTATCCGCACTATGCCGACAATCGACCGCATCTTTGCAGGCTCGAGCGCCACGCAAATGGGTTGCCAGATGATCAACGTCGGCGTTGGCGAGGTGGAATACCCTGTCGCGACCGGCGGGGCGCAACCCGGCTGGGCTGATAGCGAAACTGGCGACGTTCCGGGGCCGCAAGCCTATACGACGGTGGACCTTCGTATGCGCCCGGATCAGATGCTTGGCGTGCAGATGAAAATCACGCGGAAGGCGCTGAAATAAGCCGGGGCTGGACTGGAGCAATCCATCCGACGCGACATTCAGGCGGCAATCAAGGAAGAGACGGGGTGGGTTATCTTCCTGGGCTCTGGCACATCCGGCGAACCGCTGGGCGTCATCACGGGCGCATCGACCTACGGCATCACGGAAACGGCTGTGGACGCTGCGGCGTCTTACGCGGCCTTCCGCGCTGCTGTGGTGCGCTTCATGACGGCAAACGCGGCAAACTCGGCTAAAGCCGTGAACCTGCTGCTGCGCCCTGAAATCTTCGACAACATAGACGACGACCTTATCACGGGCACGGCCACGTCGGAGTGGGACCGCCTTGTTGCCAAGATTGGCCAGACGGTGCTGACAACGAACGGCCTCACGGCCCCGGCGGGTGATCCGGCGGCGTCCAAGGCGCTGCTGACGACCGCGACCAACGGCGTTGCGCCGATCTTCTGCGGCATATGGGGAGCGGTGGACCTTATCCGCGACCCCTATTCGGACGCCAAGTCCGGCCAGTTGCGCCTGACGGCCCTGACGACCATGGATGTGACGGTTGCGCGAGGCGTGCAGCTGGAAGTCCTGACGGGTCTGCAATAATGCTCTGGGGCGGTCTGCAAGGCGGCTTAGAGGTTCGCCAAGAGGGTGAAGCCGTCCGCGTAGCGGGCCGCTTCCCCTATGACACCCGGACGGAACTTGCACCGGGTTACTTTGAGACCATCGCGCGGGGCGTTTACGTCGCGCGTAAACTCTGGCGAGGAACTTCACTTCCTCGCTGGCCACGACTTCGAGAAACCGCTGGCCAGTCGAAGCGCCGGCACGTTGACCGTGCGGAGCGATGACGACGCGCTTGTCATCGAGGCGACCGTGGCAGGTCAAACATCATGGGCACGGGACTTTCTCGCGGCGGATAGTGCGGGGCTGATCCGGAGCTTGTCGCCGGGGTTCCGTGTGGACCCGGACGGCGAGCGCGTGACGCGGATGGGCGAAACCGTTCATCGGACCATCACGGCGGCGGCTCTGGCCGAAATCTCGGCTGTGACCCGTGCAGCCTACCCTACGGCACAAATCGAGGCCCGGAACTGGTCTGCGGACTGCCCCGTGCCCCGTCGCGTCATCCCGGCGCGCCAACGGTGGAGGGCTTAGGCATGATAGAACTTCGCAAAGAAGACGAGGCAATCCCGGCCAGCTATCCAACTGCCACAGCCCCGGCTGGAGTGAACCCGGCGGCGGTCTGGCAACACATCGAGGCTTACACCTGGACGCGCTGCACCGATCGCACCGTGACGTGGACGGTCGAGGGAGACACGGGCGACGATTGGACCCCGCCCTTGTCGCCTGTAACGGCCATGCAGGCGGAGCGGTGGAATGACGGCGCTTGGCGGCATACCTTGCGGATGACGACGACCACGTAAGCGTGTCGTCCTATTCGGTGAATATGGGCGGGGCCATTCAGGAATCCTATTCTCGGAGCGCGGCGCATACCGCCCGCGCCCTGCAAAATAGCGGGGCGGCTGATCTGCTGCGCCCCTATCGGAGGCTCAAATGATCTGGCAATTCAAGAAGAAAACGGAAATCCGCTCTGCATCTAGCGGGGGCTACACGTCGCAAATGATCTACGCCCGGACGGCCTACATCACGGGCACGAACGGCACGGCGGAACTGACTGCGACCGTCCAGGGTGCGGTTTCGCTCTGGGAAAACGGGTTGTCGGTTGCGGACGTGACCAGCACGGGTTTGCTGACCCATCGCACGCTCGGCATCATCGGGCGCATGTTCGCGCTACGCGGCGAAGCCCTGTTCTACATGGCGGACTACGTGCTGATTCCGGCATCGGATTGGGACTTGACCACGCGGTTATCGGTCCCGACTGCTTACCGGCTGACGCTTCCCGATACGGGCGGCGGTCGCACCGTAACGGCCTTGGCGGGTGAAGTGCTGCACTTCCGCATCGGTGCGGACGCAATCTAGCCTTGGACCGGCACGGCCCCGCTCAAACGGTCCAGCCTGTCGGCTGATCTGCTGCAAGTCATCGAGCGGGCCATGGTCGAGATTTACGGCGACGCCCCACTAGGCTCGAGCATCGTTCCATTCCCTAAAACGCCGGAAGCGGACCTGTCCGAACTGGCGAGGGGCTTTCGCGGGACGCGGGGGCGAGTGCAGGTGCGCGAAAGCGTCAACGTCTCGGCTGCGGGCGGACCGGCCCCGGTGCAGGATTGGCGTGCAAACGACCTTACGCCCGATCTCTCCAAGGCGCTTATGGACAAGACGCTGGATCAGGCGCTGGAGCAAATCGCTATGGCGTTCGGCATCCTTCACGGCATCCTCAACCGGGCCACGACCGGCCCCATGATCCGGGAGGCGCAACGCCACCTCGCGCAATGGACGCTATCGCCCATCGCCGGGATGATCGCGGAGGAAGCATCCGAAAAGCTGGGCGGAATCGTCACGCTTAATGTCGAGCGTCCCTTGCAAGCCTTCGACACGGGCGGGCGCGCTCGAGCGGCCAAAGCGCTGGTCGATACCATGACGGCGGCGAAGGAAAGCGGCGCTGACATGGGCGAGGCTATGCGGCTGGTCGATTGGGCGAAATGACGACACATTGACATTGTGCCCGGATCGCGGGCATGACGGAACGGCGAAGCGGGGTGCGTCAACACCCCGCCCGCCTTATCACTAACCGCTTAACTGGAGCGACCAATGACTGACAAAACCCCTACCACGAATCCGCCTGCTGAAAAGCCGTCCCATCGCCTTGGCGATATAGAAGATAAGCTGGCCGAAGCCTGCGACCTTACACGCATTTTCATCATGATCGACGGCGTGAATTGCCAATAAGAAGCTGTGGCCCTCGGCCTTGTGGAGGAAAAATCTTTTGGGCCGATTGGATGGAATCAAGGCTGACGTTGAAAGCCTTCGCATGTCGATGCTGACACCGGAGCAGCGCGCGTTTCTGGATCGTGCAGCATAAGCGCGCCGAAGGAAATTTCACCCCTCACGCTCGAGGTCGAGTTGCATAGCGTTGCGGAGTCATGCCGGGCGTTGCTTATGCTTTCGGGTTCAGATGAGAACAGCGCCGATTATTTGCGGTCCAGCATGGGATACGTCGGCGGACACCTGAGGCGCGACCTTTTGGACCTTTATAGCAAGGTTGGAATTGAGCCGCCGGAAATACTCTGACGGCTCGACACCTACTTAGAAAAGCCAGCGCGGCGAGGCGTCTTCGCAGACTTCGACTTGAAGGGCACAACGCTTGCCCGAATAGTCGAAGTGACGCGCAACGACCTTGTGCGCCGGTTTTCCCCGATCTTCCCAAAGAATGTCACCGACGGCTGGAATGAAGCCCTCGGTTTCATCGTCGTATTCGTGCAGCGGGGCCGGGTCATAGGCCATGCCGGGATTGTCGATAAACGCTCTGACGTGCCATTTCATAGTGATCTCCTTAGTTGAGTAGGCGTCCACTGTGTAAAACGCATTGGAGGGTTGCGCAAGGGTCGAGCGCGTGTTACGCGATGGACATGAAATCGGCTACGCTTATCGACCTGCTGGCAGAGGCATACAAAATCGAACGCAAGACAATTGCGCTCTATGATCGGCATCTAAAGGAAGCAGGATACATTCCGAAGGGGCGAGGGCGACATGCCCCCGCTGCCCGTCCTGAAGACGCCGCGCTATTGACACTCGCCCTGCTGGCAACTGATAAACCGGCCAAGGCTGTTCAGCGAGTCGAGCGGTTCCGTGGCCTTCAATGTGTCGCAGACCGGTCTAGCGGAGCATTCCCGGACGCTTACAATATCCAAGAAGGCACGACAATCGAGGACGCGCTAACCGCCTTCTTCGCATCCGATATCTATGACGGCTCGCCTTATGTCGAGGTCCACGAGAATGCCCGGACGGCGCGTATCGAGTTTTTCGGACAAGGCGAAATCATAGGAAAAGCCTTCTTCCGCACCGTCGATAAGACCGAGGCGCAACTAGAGCAGGATCGCCGCGAATTGCTAGGCATCCGACAAATGCGGGGGCTGGCGTCGTCCGAGTTGTTGCGGGTCCATGTCCCTTTCTACCTTGAGCGCCGCGAAGGCGTTTCGTGGGAGGAAATGCTGCCTGCTAGCGAACAAGGGGAGGGCCGATGACTCAGCTGATTGTTATGTCGCCTGACGACCTCAAGACGCTAGTCCACGGCGCTGTGCTGGAAGCTATCGGCGCGACCAAGAAGCCGGAAGTCTGGTTGACCGTTCAAGAGGTCGCAAAGCGGCTCGGCAAGACGGATAAGACAATCCGGCGCTGGATCAGCGAAAGCATCCTTACGCGCGTCTCTGCCGGCGACGGATCGCCCTATCGCATTTCATCCTTGGAAGTCGCGGAGTTGAGCCGTTCGGCCAATTCCTGCGGCGACGTTTCGTAATAGACAAGGAGCTGGTTCAGGTTTTTATGACCCGTCACGCGCTGCAAATCCAAGGGATTGACGAAGACCCGCGCCAAGCGGGTTATGCCCTCATGCCTGCTGTCATGGAAGACGAGGTTTTCGATCCCGCTTGCGTCTCTGGCCGTGCGGAAGACCGAATCCCTGTCGGCATCGCTGATCAGGAACGGGTGGTCGTTCGGGGCTGTCCTGTCACCCCGGACCTTGGCCACAATCTCTCTCGCCCGCGCCGTCAAAGGCACGAAACGCGGCTTGCTATTCTTGCTATCGGGAAGGTGGACCACGTTGTCCTGAATGTCCCGGTTTCGCATCCGCAAAATCTCGCTGCTGCGTATGGCCGTTTCTATAGCGAACAGGAAGACCGCACCGGTGATCTGTTTCTTGCTTACCCATGGTTCACGGTCGAGGTCGAGCAGGCCACTGATCGTGTCGATTTCATCCGGCAGGACGCGACGATCCCTTGCGGGCGGATCGGCGAACTTTTTCACATCGTCCATGGGGGACGACTGGATCAGCTGCCATTCCTTCCATGCGACACGGAAGACGTTGCGGAGCAGGTTCAACTCCCTGTTGACGCTGCTGTCTGCGACTTTGCCGCGCCGCATGTCGCGCCAAGCTATCAAGTCCGTTGTGGTGATCTGGCTGATAACGAAGTCGCCCAAGGGTTTCCCGTTAATCTCATCGCGGGCGAACCGGTCGAGGCGAATGACCTCCCATCGTGCGCCCTTCTTGCCAGCGGAGCGTTCGCAAACCTGCCGCATCGTATCACTGCTGTCGGTCCCGCCAGTTATTCCAGCCTTAAACTCCCGCGCCCAAACCTGCGCTTCGCGCTTGTTGCGGAACGACTTGGCCTTGCGGATGGACTTGCCATTGACGCGGAGCGCGACCTGCGCCTGCCGCTTCCCACCCTTTTGAACGAACGTCGCCATGCTGACGGTAGTAATCACGTCGTAACGACGCTGGCAACCGATGGGTCACGAACCTTCCGTGACCTTCCCAAATCTGAACAAATCGGGGGTAAAGGAAAAACAATAGAAGAACGTCGCCCATCCAACGGAAAGGATGGTGCCCCCACACGGCACGATGCCGCATGAAAAAACTATTCTAAAACAGAATGATAAGATAATCAAGCAACGAATTGTAGCACAAGAAAACAGCTACTTGTGGCACATGGCAGTTTGAGTAGGACTGTAACAGCATGAATCTCAGAAGAGGCACGGTGCCTTTTTCATGAATTAAGATATATCAAAGAGTTAGCAAAAGATCATTTCGTTTCTGTGTCACACTGCAAAGCTCAATTGTGGCACCTTCAACCACTAAACCAATTACTGGAATAAGTGCGCCCACATGGCACGGCGCAGTTGGGAAGGGATTTGGACCAACTACCGCAAGCACGGCGGAAATGTTCTCTACCACTATGCTGAGCTCGATGCGTGATTGAAATCCGGTGTTGCAGGCGATCACCAAGTCATCCAAAGGCGTCGAAAAATTGCGTGACCTGCTGCCATTCATGACAAAATAACACCGGAAAAAATTGTCTGAGTTTTGTATGCTTCTTGGCATTCTAACACGCTACGTCCGGCTGGTCTGGCACCGCAAGCCACAGATGTTTCGACTTGGTGACCTGTTCAGATATGAACGCTGGTCGGGCAAGAATTATAGCATGCAATCTTGCACAAAAATCGACGTGTTACCGCCTTGGATCAAGCTTCACCTGTCGTGATGGCGCACGACTCTATGGCCGTTCACTGCCATCAAAAACGGGGCTATGTCTTTGCCAGAGGCGAGGTTTTTTCAGACATCAAGGGATGTGCAGTCATACTTTAACAGTAAATGCTTTAGGCCAGTCGCGGTCTCAGACGTGCTCGGCCCGGTGCTTGATCTCGGCCGATGGCGTAGTCGTAACGAGCGTTAGCAGGATTGTCCCGACGGGGATGGGCAGTCGGGGTATGTTCAAAGAGGGTGAAAACCACGATGATACGCTGTCAGTTGAAACCCCCACTCTAGGGTATCTTGTCGGTCTAGACCCAGCGCCGCTCGCCGCCTTCGGGCGTATAGGCCTCGACCACTCCCAAGACCGCCACGCTGAAATGACGTAGTTAATGATGTTGGCAAAACGAGGGTCTTCCACCCTCGTCACGTCTTGCGAACCCTGGTTTTAGACGAAAGCGAGTAGACGTTGAAGTTTAAAATGTGCCTGTTCAAGGCACAGACCGAGCAATTCTGAAGCCTATATGCGATGTACCAAAGGCGAGATCCTGCGCTTGACGCGCGGCTGGCCGAAATCGAACGCAATATGACGTGGAACACAAGAACGAGCCGCCTTTGATCGTACCGACGGCGATACCCGGTCGAGAGGGATCGGCCCCGCTCGTTCCGGCAAGCTGGCGGGCGTTCGGGTCATGCGAACCGGCATAGGGTGTCGCCGTCCATTCCCAGACATTCCCGACTATGTCGTACAGACCGTATCCGTTTGGAGGATAAGAGGCGACCGGAGCTAGTCCCGAATAGCCGTCCCGCCCTTCGTCCACAATTGGAAACAGCCCCTGCCAAACGTTGGCCCTCTTGTCGCGGGAGCGATCCTCTGCTTCGGTCCAACTCCATAGCGATCCATCCAGCCCACCGCGTGCAGCGTATTCCCATTCGGCTTCTGTTGGCAATCTTCCTCCAGCCCACGTGGCATAAGCTTCGGCATCTGCCCGTGTCACATGAATGACCGGATAGTTCGGAGAGGTTTCGCTGCCGGAACCTTCGGGAGCTTGCCATGAAGCGCCTGGCTGTAGGCTCCACCAGCTCAGCGGAGTGTCAGGTCGGGCAGCAAGCGGAGTGAACAAGGCGGAAGCGGGTGGTAAGTCGACACCGGGTCCATCTGGTTCGTCACTTCGCCAACCCCGTTCAGCACGTGTGAGATAACCGGTGGCTAGAACGAATGCCGCAAATTGAGCATTTGTGACCTCTGTTGATCCGATCTCGAAGTCACTGACGCAAGCGGTGTGGACAGGCGCTTCTTCAGGATATGTCCGATCATCGCCCATCTGGAAACAATCGCCCGCAATGGATACCCATTCCGTTTCCACCAGTGGTATAACGGAAGCCGGCTCCGATTGGACAGGTGCGGCACGATCGGAACAAGCAGTGCAGGCAATGGCAGCGGCCAGCCCCAGCGAAGAGGCCAGAATAATTTTCCGGCGATCATGGAGCGGTGGCATTATGATAAAGCTTCGCGCAGTGGATTATTACGTGAAAATGCCCATTGGATAAAGCAGGCTTTACCATGCCGGTCGTCTTCAGGCGATGTAATCGATAGCGGAATAAAATGCCCCATCAAAAAAATGGTGGCCGGAGGGTCTGACAGTCGTGCCTCCGTAGAGCGTAGCCGACCGATTGCCATCTGTCGCTTGATGGCAAACACTATTCGGTTTGAGGTATCGGTCGGATTCATGTCGATATTCTAGTCGATACCGCACTGATGGTAATCAGCTTTTCCGACCATGAGGGGCATGTGGCGATCTGGAATGATGGCGCCGTTGTGCTGGACGACTTGTCCTGCCAGGTCGTTTCCCGACCTTGCCGCATCTACCAGGCTCGAGCCTTCGACGAGCGAGGCGATTAGGGCAGCGTTGAAACTGTCGCCTGCGCCGGTCGTATCCGTAGGTTGTATCTGCGAAATTACGGGTACAGGGTTGGGAGCTTTGCCGTCCTCGTAGACCGTCGCTCCTCTTGCGCCGCATTTGAGAACGACGGTCCGAACACCTAGGTCGTGCCACCGCGACGCGTGTCGATGGCCCGCCATGTCTCCGTGTAGACAGTTTTCGTCATCTATAGTCGGCAGACCGAGCGTCGTGTTGGAAATGACCCGGTCGAACGCATCTCGCGCTTTCTCGACATTGTGCCAGCCTTTGGCGCGGAAATTTGGATCAAAGACAACCTGTCCGCCTCTCTGCTTCACCGTTCTGCTGATCGATACGATAAGGTCTTGGGCAGACGCATTAAAAATGGATAAACTTATGCCAGACAGGAATAACCAATCGGCTTGTTTCATTGTTTCGATGGCGGTCTCATGACCGGGCAGCGAAAAATAGGATTTCGCAGCACTTTTACCTCGCCAATAAAAAAAGGATCTTTCCCCGTCATGTTCGTTCCGGATGGCGTACAAGCCGGGCAAACGGGTGGGGTGTCGAAGCACGTGGCCGACTTGGATGCCTTCGTTCTCCCACCGATGCAGCATTTCATCAGAGTACGGATCATGTCCAAGAGCGGTAATGTAATGGGGTGCCAGGCCAAGGCGCGCTAGGTAGACGGCAGTATTCAGCGTGTCTCCACCGTAAGACAGTTGTACCTCTCCCTTGTGAGGATGGGTCAACTCTATCATGGCTTCGCCCAATAAGACGATGCTCGGAGATGGGGTGGAGGGATTTACGGCTACCAGTTCCACAT
This sequence comes from uncultured Algimonas sp., assembly GCF_947498175.1. Taxonomy (GTDB): domain Bacteria; phylum Pseudomonadota; class Alphaproteobacteria; order Caulobacterales; family Maricaulaceae; genus Litorimonas. Next base: position 318,030 of record NZ_CANMJB010000004.1, read on the forward strand.
CGAGCCATCTTTCAGCCGGGCAATTGGAAGCTGCTTAGCAGAGTACGGATATTTTGCGGCCAGATCTTCGTCTATATCCACGCCAATGCCCGGTTCATCTCCTGGGTGTAGATAACCGTCCGAGAAGGAGTAGGCGTGCGGGAATACTTCATCCGTTTCCGGTGTGTGCCTCATATATTCCTGAATGCCGAAGTTCGGCACCCATAGATCGAAATTCAGCGCAGCGCCCATACAGGCTGGCGACAGGTCTGTCGCGCCGTGGGAGCCGGTGCGAACTTGATATAGCGCCGCAAGATTGGCGATCTGCCGGAGATGCGTGATGCCTCCCGCATGGACGACTGTCGCGCGGATGAAATCTATAAGCTGTTCTTCTATCAGAGTTCTACAATCGTGAATACTATTGAAAACTTCGCCTACAGCGAGAGGCGTCGTCGTGTGGTTGCGAACTAATCGGAAGCCTTCCTGATTCTCAGCAGGCGTACAATCTTCCATCCAGAACAGATCGAATGGTTCAAGGCTTTTACCGAGGCGACCGGCTTCGATGGGTGTCAGACGATGATGAACATCGTGCAGGAGATGGATTTCCGAGCCGTGGACTTCTCTGACGCGTTCAAACAGTTTGGGGGCGAATCGAAGGTATGCCGCAGTGTCCCATATGGTTTCCGTCGGCATGAGTCCGTCGGCCGGTTCATAATACATCTGTCCCCGGCCGACTCCATAGGCACCGTGCACACCTGGTATGCCTGACTGCACTCGGATTGCTTTGTAACCGAGCGAAACATACTTTCCGACTTCGTCCGTCGTATGCTCGATCCCAGAGCCGTTCGCATGGCCGTAGACCATTACGCCATCGCGCGACGCACCGCCCAGAAGCTCGTAAACCGGCATGTTTGCCATTTTGCCTTTTATGTCCCAGAGTGCTGTATCGACGGCTGCAATGGCCGACATCGTTACGGGGCCCCGACGCCAATACGCACCACGATAGAGCCTTTGCCACGTATCTTCGATACGCCGAGGGTCACTGTTAAGAAGAAGCGGGGCGACATGGTCCTCGAGGTAGGACGCCACTGCCAATTCGCGCCCGTTCAGAGTCGCGTCACCAATACCATGTAAACCCTGATCGGTTTCGATCTTCAGCGTCACGAAATTTCTACCTGGTGAACAGACGATGACTTTGGCGTTTGTTATCTTCATTTTGTCGGATCCGGATCGGTTTTTACCCTAATTATCGAGGCCATTCACCCGACCTGCTACGTCGTCCGTTCGGATGCATCCTATTGTCATTCCGGGTCGGTCGCCAGCAAGCGGGATGCTCGCCATTCAGGTATTCAGTGGAATCATTCGGATGTTCTGATCACTTCGTTGTCTAGCTCACGGCGAAGCAATACCTTAATATCGCGTAAAGCTTGCTCTTCCGCGAGGTTCGTTGTTTCGTCTGGGTCTTGTGACAGATCGTAGAGTTCCTCGAAGATTACCTTCCCTAGATTGCCGAGTTCGTGTGTCTGGATGTATTTCCAATCATGGGTTCTGAGCGAACGGATGGGATTAACTTCATGCTGTGAGGAAGGCGCCTCGTACAGGACTGAACTCCGCCACTCTCGCACGCCGTCTTTCATTAACGGCTTCAGAGAAGATCCATGAATGACGACCGGGACTGGGAGCCCGGCCAGATCAAGCAATGTCGGCGTGATGTCGGCGTTTGTGACAAGTGCCCCGGAAATCTGGCCGTCATCGATCTGGGGTCCAGCGATGATTAAAGGTACCCTGATCGAAGCTTCGTAAGCCAAGAGCTTACTGGTCATCTTGTATTCGCCCATGAGCCAGCCATTGTCTCCCATGAAGATGACGTATGTGTTTCTGTCCAGCCCAGTTTGCTCGAGTGTATCCAGGATCTGTCCGACCGCCTTGTCAAGATCGGTCACGGCTCCGTAGTAGTCGCGGAAGTGCTGTCGTACGGCTTCAGGATCTTCGTAACCATAGACTTCGATCGCGCGTCGACGCGATCTCGAAGTCGCCAGATAACCCGGCTTTCCTTCGAGATTTGAGTCCCAGGTATTGGGAATAGGTGGGTCTAGCGACTCATACGTTCGTCGCGTCTCTTCAGTGTTCGGCCACGCGAAATTCCGGTCCATATGAGGGGCCAGAGGGCTGTAGTGTATGAAGAACGGCTTACCTCCGTGGTCACTCCGGGCCTGCTCTCGCAGGTAATCCGAAATCTCGCCCGCCATGTTCATTTCGAGATAACCCGACGTCGAAACGGGTTCCCCGTTCTGTATCAGGTTCGTGTCGAAGTAGGACTCGATCCCTTCGAAGTATAGCGCTCGGTCGAATCCGCATTGTTCAGGTGTAGCGGGTCTCTTCAGATGCCATTTACCGAAATACGATGTTTCGTATCCAGCGTCTCTCAATCGTTCGGAGACACAGATCTCATCTTCATTCAGGAACGATTCATCGACGTTCAGAACGCCGTTAGCGCTGGCGTAACGACCCGTTAGCAGCGTTGCTCGACTTGGACTGCAAACCGCAGTCGTGACGATAGCTTGGTCAAACCTGATCCCAGAGGCCGCGAGCTCATTCATATTCGGTGTGACGACCATGGGATTTTTGTACCCGATGGCGTCCCATCTTTGATCGTCCGTGAAAATTAAGATGAAGTTGGGCGGCGACTTAGCGGCTATCGAAGACTCTGCTGCCAAAGAATCTGCCGTCACAGTGTCTGTTTTCGTGGAGGAGGAATTGACACAGGCAGCCAGCAAAGCCATGGCCAGCATAGCAAGTGTCCCCGGGAAATTCCGACGATCGATTGTCATACCTTTATATCTCCGTGGGCTCGAATTTCATTCATACGCCGCTCTGTCAGAGGGTAGGTAATCGCGATAAGGAATGACATGGCGGCTCCTACTGCGGGGATCACGGAAAACATTATCCGCAAACGCGTGGTGACCGCTTCGGTCTGAGCGCCCGCTGAGGCATCAAAGCCCGATAGCTGCAAAATTAGTCCGGTAAGCATGAGGGCCAGAGCCGCTGTGACCTTGAAACTCCACTGGTCAATCGCAGCGATCACGCCTTCGCGTCGTTCCCCGTGTTGGAATTGGTCTTCGTCGACTAAGTCTGCGACCATCGACGCTCTCAATAGGTTGAACCCCGACATGCCTGGCGCCATCATAAGGTACACAATGAATATCAGCAGAGGCATTGTTGGGGAAAAGAAAAAGAACTTGGAAAGAGAGGCAACGCAGACGATTGCGCACGATATTTGGAAGGTTCGGACCTTTCCGATCCTCTTAGCCAGCCAGGCCGTCGCAGGAATGGCTAGAAAGGACGCTATGAAATATACGGAATTACCCGTTGCATACAGCGCTGCAGCGGATTGTTTATCGCCATCGAAAATGTAGTAAATAATCACGTACAGACTTAGGCTGTTCACGATCTGGACGCCCTGACCGAGTAGCAGAATGATTGTAAGAAAATGCAGGACCGTCTTGTTGGTCCCGACTTGCTTCAACACGGTCATGAAGCCGATTTTGTTTCGCTTTATCGTTCGGCTTTGGTCCTCCTTGACGAACAGTGTTGCGCACAGACCGGAAACGAGGAACAGACAGGCCGCACCGATGGCAAGCGCGCGCATTCCTGCAATAGTGCTTTCGAAAATGTCTAACTGGGTTATGAAATACAACCAGGGTACGGCGAAAGACCCGATCTTCATAAAGGCGAAGCGATAGGCTTGCAGTGCGGTCCGGCCGTTGAAATCGTCTGTCAGCTCGTAGCCTAGGGCTAGGTAGGGCACGAAATATATTGTCGAAGCGGTGGTGAATATTAGCAACGACACGAGCAGGTAGCTGAACAAAGCCGACGTCGGAAGCGCTGCAGGGGCCCACCAGACAGCAACGAACGCGAAAGCCGACGCAAAAATCCCCACAAGCATGAAAGGCTTGCGGCGGCCCCACCTCGTTCTCAGACGGTCCGAAAGGTGCCCCATAAAGGGGTCGGTGAAAGCGTCCCAAAGTGTTCGAATGCCGATGACAATTCCTATCAGTGCGGGGCTCAAGCCCAGCGCGATATTGTAGATGGGATAGATCAATTGCTGGACGCCCCAGACATAAAACACTTCGGGCATTCCTCCGATACCCCAGGCAATTTTCTCCTTAAGCTTTGGTGATTTGGACAAGCTATGTTCCCCCGACGTAGAGATCTTCGGGGACCCCTTTATATGGCGTGGCGACGTGAAAGATTCCGCCGTCTGGCGACGGACCGTAACGATCACCATCATCCACCGATTGCTTGCGCGCCGATGTTATGAAGAGCTCTTCCAGCAATGTGCCGCCGAAGCATGGCATTGTAGGGTTGGGCACGGGAACTTCGATCACCTGGTCGATATCACCCGTAGGTGTTACACGCAGAATGCGCCCGGCGTCGGTCGCCGCCACCCAGTAACAGCCGTCCTCGTCGACGGTGGCGCCGTCGGGGCGCCCGAGCGAACCGCCCATCTCCAGGAAAACGCGACGGCAATGCGGAGTTCCATCATCGCGATCGAACTCATATGCCCAGACCGTGGAAACAGCTGGGTGACTATCGGAAAGATACATCGTCTTACCGTCTGGGCTGAACGCGAGTCCGTTCGGGATAATGAGATCGTGGACGACCGGAGACGCAGTGCCTTCCGCGTCGAGACGATACAGCTTCCCGGAAAGCCGGTCGATGGATGGGCGCCAAGACATGCTGCTAGCCCAAAAACGCCCCTGACGATCGCAACGTCCGTCATTCATCCGACTATCCGGGTCGTCGGCCAAGCAAGGCTCGACTGTTTCCAGGACGACGTGCGACTTCTCGAGTCGCATTTTGGCAAATCCGTTTTCTGTTGCAGCGATGAAACTACCGTCGCGCGAACGCGCGAAGCAACCAATGGCTTGCTCACTGTCAAATGTTTGCCAGTCCGCACCTTTTGCCGAGCGAAAAACTTTCTTGGCAAGAATATCTGTCCAGTACAGGGAGCCTTTGTCTGCGATCCAGAGCGGACTCTCGCCTACTTGCATGCGGCAATCATATAGTAGTTCGCTTTGGATCACAGGCCTTGCCACATTTTCAGTCACTTCCTGGCTTCGACGGGCCGGGTGCAGCGCGACATATGCTTCAATCTCGCCTAAAATAAGTCATACAACTTAGCAACTAAGAAAACCTATCTGTTTATAGAATGTAGTAATCCCGACATGTAACCTAGCGAGTAAGCGAATGCAGTCTCTTCGGGAGCCCGCCCTGTGATCTCCGGTACATGGTCGGGCATAATCAGCGCGCTATAGCCAACTTCTCGGTAGATGTTGAGGCTTTCAAGAAGATCCATATCGCCATCATCAGGGAGGGTTTCTATAAAGTCATATCTGCCACCCCGGATATTTCTGAGGTGAACATTGAATATCTTCTTACGCGAACCGAACCATCGGATGACATCATCTATCTCACGCGCAGGGTTTTCCAGACTCTCCGCGATGGTTCCCTGGCAGAAATTTATGCCGTGATAGCGAGATGGACATATCTCTACGAAGCGCTTTAGGCCTTCGACCGATCCCAGAACGGCATCGACGCCTCGAAATCCTGCCGGTGTGCACGGATCATGTGGGTGGCATGCCAGCCGGACCTCGTTCGCTTCTGCGACAGGCACTACTCTTTCCAGAAAGTAGGTGATGCGCTCCCAATATGTGTCTTCGTCGACACGTCCGGCCAAGGTGCGGATTTCGGTGTCACTATGTTTCAGGCTAAATGCAGCGTTTTTTGAATTTCCACGTCCCGAAACGGCACGCGTTCGCGGAATGCCAAGGATGTTCAGATTGTAGCGTGCCGTACGCACACCGCAAATGCCAAGGATTTCTAGGATATGGCAGATGGAGTCGATCTCGCGATCTCGTTCTGGATCCCGCCCCAACATGATGTTCGGGAAGGGAGCTTGTTCTATGGGGGACGAAGGGAGAGGCAGTTGCATCATCATCAGTTCAAGACCGTAGGAGTCTGCGAGAGCCTGCATTTTCTCAACCGCTTCTATCGTCCAATCGTGACCGGAAACATCGGGGTCAAGAGACACACCGACGACCCCTAATTGGCGGAGTTGAGCCAGATAGTCGACGCCGAACCGATTGAGTTGCTTTCGACTTAACTGCATGCCAAGTTTCATAAGGCTTTTACGCACACCGTTTCTGAATCCACATATCCTGTTATGCGATAATGTGTATGACAAATTCGTTCAAGAGAAAGTTACAACGGGATGGCTGCATCACTATCGAAAATATCTAGGCGTCCCGGTGTGCCCATGAGCACATCCGTTCTGGAACAACTTCTCAATTGGTTGAGCAATGCCAAGCTCGAACCTGGAGACAAACTTCCTACGGAGCAGGAGCTCTGTGACAGATACGGGGTCAGTCGAACCGTCATTCGGGAGGTGATCGCCAACCTGAAAGCCCAGGGGCTGGTTGAGAGTCGACGTGGGAGTGGAATGTTCCTGGCATCGCAGACCGACGAACCGCGTATAGATCTACCGGACTTGAGTAGCGAGCGCATAGGTGATGTGCTTGACGTAATCGAGCTGAGGTTGGCTATCGAGGTCGAGAACGCTCGGCTCGCCGCGCTTCGGAGGACGGATTCGTCTCTCTTCAAAATCCAGGCTGCAGAACATGCCTTTGTTGTCGCCGTCAAATCCGGAAGCGTTGGGTCGCGCGAGGATTTCCAGTTTCATAGAGCGATTGCCGAGGCGACATCAAACAAGAGAATTGTTGAGTTCATGCTCTGGCTCGAAGCCGTTCTCATTCCTAGGCGTGTGCTGGGGGCCAAGACACTCCAGAGATCCGGCGATCAGGACTATATGGCTCTGATCACAAAGGAGCATGCTGCGATTTCAGCTGCGATCGCTGAAGGGGACTCGGAAGCCGCGGCGGCCGCAATGAGGCACCACCTGGAAGGAAGCCAACGAAGATATCGTGTGTGGCGTCTGACGTCGCCGCAGACCTGAGGTTCAAACGCTGTCCGGCGGAACCTGCGTGGTAAACACGCCGCCATGATATTCGTCATAATGCGGTCTTTCTGCAGCTTCGGATGAAAGATCGAAACCTTGGGTGCTATCCAGAGGCGTCCAGCCCAATGACCGGCCATCCTCCAAAGCCCATAGTCTCCCTGGATTGTCGGATACCGCAAAAACCGTCTTGTATGAAACATCGGCAGATAGGAGCGATCTGATCACGAGATTGGTCATGTCGCGCGGGCTGATCCAGGTGCGAAGCATTCTGGCGTCGGTGGGTGCCTCCGTGCACGACCCAATCCGAAGCATTACCGTTTCGATACCGAACTTGTCGAAGTAGAGTGATGCCATGGCCTCGGCAAAACATTTGGTGACGGCATAGAAACTGTCCGGCCTTACGGGATCTTTCACCTCGACGAACTCATCTGTCGAGTAGTATCCGACCACATGATGTGAACCCGCAAATACGACACGCTTTACGCCTGCTCGGCGAGCGGATTCGTACAGGTTGATCACCGCATCGATGTTAGCACGTTTGGTTGCCGCAAAGGACATTTCCTTGGAAGTGCCGGCCAAATGGACGACGGTGTCCACACCCGCCATAAGCGCATCGACCGCGTCTGCATCAGCCAGATCTGCAATCTCGATCGGCACATGGTAAAGGTCGGGCGGAGGAATGACATCGGTGAGGGTCAGGTCGAACATCTCGGACAAGCGGGAATGCATCATCTGCCCCAAGCGGCCAGACGCACCGGTCATCAACACCTTTCCCACATCCCGATGCGTGCTATCCAGGCTCGTCATTATACCGATCGCTTATCCACAAGAAGTACATGCATATAGCTATTCCTCGACAATAGCGGCCATCCGAGCCTTAGCGATTTGTATCAAGCCTTCCAGCTCATCCACTTCGTCCACGTTTGGACACGTCAATGGTGGGCGGACGGGGCCGGCTGGATGACCTACCAACCCCACCCCCGCCTTGACCAAACTCACGGAGTAACCGGGGCACCGGTCCCGTAGGTCTATGAATGGTAGGAAGAACGACTTTAGAAGGTCATCGACGAGAGTTTGATTCCCGGTCGCTACTGAGTCGTAAAACATGATCGCAATCTCCGGCACGAAATTGAACACTGCAGACGAATAGGTCGTGACGCCAGCCGACATATACGGCTTTGCCAAAACTTCTGCGGTAGGAACGCCGCCGACATAGACAAGTCTATCGCCTAAGCGGCTAACGATTTTAGACAGATTCAAGAGATCTCCGAAACCGTCTTTATATCCAATCAGGTTCGGGCATTGGCCGGCCAATGCTTCCAGCTGTTCAGCAGACAACCGGCTTTGTCCTCGGGCATAGTATATCACTCCGATGTCGATCGCTTCGCAGACCTTCCTGACATGCTCCGCCTGGCCGTTTTGCGGACTGCTGACAAGATAATGGGGCAGAAGGAGAATGGCATCCGCCCCTTCGGCCTCGGCCGCACGTGCCATTTCGATGGCCATGGAGGTTCCGTACCCGACACCGGCAATCACCGGTACAGAGCAGGATTGTACATCCACAGCAGTTTTCACGACCGCGCGGTACTCCTCCCATCCCAGCGAAAACAGTTCGCCTGTACCGCCGGCTGCGAAAAGTGCAGCAATCGAAAAGCTGCTCATCCATTCTATACGTCTTGCGTAACTGTCGGCGCTGAAAGAGCCGTCGGCTGCAAAGTCAGTCACAGGAAAGGACAGCAAGCCGCTGCCAATCGTGTTTTTTAACTCTTCTAAATCCACCACGTCCCCGCCAGATACCAACAAGCTTCACAACCACTAACAAGTTGTAATACATCTCTATCCATAGCTGTTGGATGGTCAAGCCATCTTAAGGTATGCGGAAAGGTCGACGACGCAAAAAAATTCAAATAATAGAGCGATTTCAACTACTAAAACAGAAATAAAAAAATGAGGTTGACGCAGAAAAACGGTTATAGATATAGTTGTATGATAAAAAACATGTCAGGCGGCATTTGCCTTCATGCCAATGAGCTGAAGCTACTAGGGGATCAATATGTCGAAATCGTGTAAGCTTGCACTTTTACTGGGCGCGTCTGCAATGGCTCTAGCCGGCCCATCGGTTGCTCAGGATGTGCCGGTCGAGGAAGAGGCGTCTTCCGACGTAATCATTGTTCGAGGCATAAAAAAGTCGGTTGCCGACTCGATCGACGTAAAACGCAACGCGACGCAACTCATTGATGCAATTTCTGCAGAGGATATCGGAAAACTTCCCGATGAAAACGTAGCGGAGGCGCTCCAACGGATCCCTGGCGTGCAGATCACGCGGACATTTGGCGAGGGTCAGGAGGTCTCCATTCGGGGATTGCCGCAAGTTCGCGTATCGGTGGATGGCCGAACCATTCTCGGCTATTCCATAAAGGTTTCCCCTCCTGAAAACGAGCGTCTTGGACGCTCCTCGGGTCTGGACATTGTACCTTCGGGGGTGTTCTCCAGATTGGAGGTCATAAAATCTCCGCAAGCTGATCAAGTCGAGGGCGGGCTCGGGGGAGTTGTGAATCTTGTCACGCCTTCGCCCTTCGATTTCGTCGAGCCAGCGATTGGGTTCAGTCTGGAAGGCGTTTACTCGGACGGGTCGGACAAGGTCGAGCCCGCCGGGTCCTTTTTCGCGGCGCGAAACTTTTTCAATGACCGCCTGGGATTTTTGCTCGCGGTCGATTATTCCGGCCGCACATCCACCATAGATGCAAACGAGCGGAACAACTTCCTGAACTTTTCTGTCGGCGACACCAATGGCGACGGCATGACCGATATCCGCCCAGACCGGGTCCGTATGGAGCGCATCATCACGGATCGCACCCGACTTGGTGTGAGTCTCGAGGCCCAACTTCAAGCTACCGATAACATTGTGCTATTTGCGGAAGGCCTATTCGCTTCCTTGGAAACGAACCGCCAGCAGCCAGGATTCCAGTATCGATGGGCGAATGCTTTCACTCCGACCGCGTATGACGGCAATGCCATCGTCGCCGGGGACGTTTCCGGTGGTCAATTCCTGACCCTCAATACGCTGCGCAATCAACCGACTGAGACCCGATTGTTTGCCTTGGGTGGGGACTATGAGGCTGGACGGATCAAGTTCGGTGCGGAGGCCAGTTACAGTGAGGGGACTGTAGACACCACGATCCAAAGTCCCATTCTGATCAGCAGAAGCTTCGATGCGTCCTTTGACTTTCGTGGCGGGGCTGTTCCCAGCTTGGTCTTTTCTGACCCTGCGGCGGTAGCCGACATCGGGAACTACGACTTTCTGCGAACCAGTCTCAATTCGTCCTTTGGCGAACTTGATGAAGCTGCAGTAAAAGCCGACCTCGAGGTTTCGATCGACGGAGGGTTCTTCCAGGCGGTGAAGGTCGGGGGGCGTTATCGAGATCTGGGTAACACATTCAATGCTTTCTCGGACAGGTTCACGGCCTTTGAGGTCAGCGAATTCGGCAGTGGCGTTACGTTGGTCAATAATGGTTTGCTTGAAGGGACAGGAGCGTCAATACCATCCGACTATCCCATATTGCCGATCCTGCCGTCTTCGTTTTACACCAATGGCGCGGCCACGCCCAACCGGACTCGCGACTACGACTTGTCGGAGAAGGCGACGGCCGTCTACGCGATGGTTGATTTCGAGAACAGTATCGGGTCCATTCCTTACGCAGGTAATCTGGGCGCTCGTTACGTTCATACGGACTTTAATGTGGAAACCTTCACGCGTCTTTCAGACGGATCCCTCACGCCTGTTGTCGATCAAAATGACTACGGAAATTTTCTCCCAAGTGCCAACGTCGCTTTCGATCTCGACGACGAGTTGAAGCTCAGATTCAGTGCGGCTCGTGTATTGCAGCGAGCGTCGACTGCCGATTTGGCGCCTTCGCTCTTCATCAACGAAGCTAACTTTACGGCGACAGGGGGCAACGCAGCGCTCGAGCCAACCCTTGCCAACCAATTGGACGCCTCGTTGGAGTATTACTTTGCGCCTGCCGGCCTCCTTTCCGCGGCAATCTTCTACAAGGATGTCTCGGATCTGGTGGCTAACGAAACGACCGAGCAGGTTTTCGAGGGATTCGAAGCGCTTGGCCCGATAAGCTCGGTCCGACCTGGTAACGTCGGAAGTGCGGAGATCGTCGGTTTCGAGCTTGTCTACCAGCAGGCCTTCGAGTTCTTGCCCGCTCCATTCGACGGCTTTGGTGTGATTGCCAATTACACTTACTCGGATGCAGAAGCATCCGACGTCAACGGCGACCCCCAGCCGGTTGTCGGCAACTCAGAAAACAGTTTCAACTTGATAGGGTACTATGAGAAAGGTCGTTTCAGCACGAGGCTTGCTTACAATTACAGGGACGAAGCGGCGTTCTCATTTACACAGGGTAGACCAGACTTCGTCGACGCGGTTGGCAACTTGGACTTCCAGCTTGGCTACGACCTAACTGACAACGTGTCCCTGTCGTTCAAAGCGATCAACCTCTTGCCGGACGATTCTGCAATCAACGAATATAGTGCCAGCAACTCGATATTACAGAACTCCTATGCGCTGGGCGAAAGCCGGTATTTCTTCGGCGTGAGAGGCCGTTTCTAAATCTTTCAACAGCGGCCAGCAGTACGAACTTTGAGGTGAAAGGAAGCGTCATGCCGACAAGACCATCGTTTCCTATGTGTTTTCCGACCTCAGTTACAGGCTAGAGCCATCATGAAAATGTTCTTACAAACAGTGTTCGGCGGCTTTCTGGTGTTGGCGTTCCTCCAACTTACGAACTGCACGCCGCTAACCAACTCGGTAGGCAGCGAACATAACGATGCGACTGTAGGATTTGAGAACTCGGGTGATGTCCGTCCAAACATAATCATCATACTTGTCGACGACATGGGCTATTCCGATTTCTCGAGCTATGGCGGGGAGATCCCGACGCCCAATATCGACCGTCTTGCCGAGAATGGTCTGCGTTTCACTCAGTTCTACAACAATGCAAGGTGCAGCCCGACCCGGGCTGCCTTGCTAACAGGCCTAAATCCGCACCAGGCCGGCATGGGGTATCTGGCAAATCGCATGAACCTTCCAGAGTCGCGTGGCACCCATGGCGTGCTTCATCCACGCTCTATAACGATTGCCGAAATATTGCAGGACGAGGGGTATTTCACGGCACTGAGCGGGAAATGGCACCTATCCTATGCCGCAGGTTCAGTTCCCGAGGATCGCGGCTTCGAGCGATCGCTGTCAGCTCACGATGGAGCAATATATTTTCCAGAACAGCGCGCTCATCCGAGTGTTGAAGAGAACAACCGCGGATACCTTCTACTGGACGGTGACAGGATCTCGACAGCCGACGAAATGTTTGGCGAAAATTGGTACGGCACCGAACTTTGGACGGAGTGGGGCATCGATTTCATAGCGGAAGCGGGCTCTCCGGATCAGCCCTTCTTTCTCTATCTATCCCACGTCACCCCCCACTTTCCTGTGATGGCGCGAAGTGAAGACATTGATCTGTTCAGAGGTCGTTACCTGCAAGGTTGGGACAAATTGCGTGAGGACAGGTTCGCTCGACAGAAAGAAATGAACCTAATCGATCCAGATACGGCTTTGCCAACACGCCTGCCCGACGTTCCGTCGTGGTCGGAGCTCACAACACCTGAAAAAGAGCGTTTCGACGCGATTATGTCTGTTTATGCCGGTGCAATCCACAGTCTTGACCAATCGGTAGGTCGTCTTGTCGATTATCTGGAGGATTCCGGTCAGTTAGAGAACACACTGATCCTCATTCTTTCCGACAATGGTGGAAATGCCGAAAGCGGACCTGACGGACGTGCGATCGGCAATGACCTCGGTGGGCCGAACAGCGACGTGTTCGTCGGTATGAATTGGGCAACGCTTCAGAATACCCCCTTCAGTTTTTTCAAGCATTTCACTGCGGAGGGAGGGATAGCAACGCCTATGATTGCTCACTGGCCCAATGGCATTGCGCCAGAGAGGCGTGGACATTTCGAGCGCTCACCCTCCCATGTGATAGATATCATGCCGACCATCCTCGATGTGAGCGGGGCAGACTACCCGGAAACGCGCAACGGAACGGAGATCCTTCCTTTTGAAGGTATCAGTTTGACACCTGCATTCAGAGGTGGAGTGCTTGACAGGAGCGAACCCCTGTTTTGGGAGCATGAGGGCAATCGAGCCATTCGAGATGGACGCTGGAAGGCCGTTATGCGTCTGGCGGGTGATTGGGAACTCTACGACATGGGTTCCGATCCGACGGAGTTGAATGACTTGGCTGATAGCGATCCTGAGAAAGTGCGGTCCATGGCCAAGGCGTGGGATCGTTGGGCAGAGCGCACTTATGTAGACGAGTGGCCGGAAACGGAGGCTCGAACCAATTGGGGAGGTCGAAAGCGAAAGTAGCTCTATTACCTACTCTGTCCGAGTTCGCGATTTACCCATTCCTCCATCACGAACACACACTATGTCGGCAATTAAAAGTCGTCCCAAGACCTCAGCGAAGTCAATTTTGAAATATGATGTGTTGTCATACAGGTGGATAAGTTGTATGACCAAATATTGAGGTAGTGATGATTTCCATGTTCGAACCATTGCCAAGAGTGCTGTTCCATGATGCGTTCGATGGAGGTCTCAATGGATGGACGCAGCTGATTGGCAATTACGACGGCGACTTGAAAAATATGCTGCCTGGATATCGCCCGATAATGCCACCAATGCTATCGAACTTGTCTCACTGGGATACAGGATCGCATGGCTCGCTGAGTGGAAACTACGCTCTCAAGATCGCCACGAAAGCGAAGCGCGATGTTGTCAGCGTTTCGCTGAAGCGTCTCACCTATAGGCATGCCGGCATTGTGCGGCTCGAATTCTATGCCACTGCAAAGCCTGAAGCTTCCGATCTTGCATTGTTGAAAACAAACCTGAAGTCTTTTGGCTTTCTTCTGGACACGCAGTCGGGCGAACAAGCACCCGAACCTGTGCGGGCAATGCCGCATTTGCGTTACCTGAATGCTGACAACGGCGGGCTGGTAGAGCGATGGCAGTACAAGCCGCATATGCCAGAGGTCGTGCAACTCGGAGACCGGGACGAAACCGTCAGTGTATTCCACCTTGAAGATGATGGCTGGATCAACCTTAAAGGTGGAGGCCAACGACTGTGCTACAATGAAATCGCAACGAAGGTGAATTGGCACTATTTTCGCTTCGATTTCGACCTAGATAACATGTCGGCTATTCACTTCCAGTGCAACGACCGTGTTTTTGATCTGTCTAACTTTCAGCCCATTGAAGTTCCTGCGATGCCCAATCTGTGGTGCATGCTGAACATATGTTTCTTCGTCGAGACCAATGCTAATGTCAGAAGCTATCTCTACATAGATTCTGTGTGCCTGTCGGGAGAGGCGTGATGCTTCGGCACAGTGCGACTTCGATTATTGTGCGCGACGAAACTTGGTCCGATGGCAGCCTTACCGAACCTTTCGAATTAGGATGGGCCAGCGAACTTCTCGTATTCGCCCTGGCAACTGATAATGGATCTGGGGCTGATGCCTTGGCTCATATCGAAATATCGCCCGATGGCTTAAATTGGGCGTGTGAAGGTAGTGTTATCCGGCTTCCATTGACCAAAGGAGATGTTGCATTTCTGCGTCTTTGCCACTTTGGGAATTGGATACGGCTGCGAATGATAGAGCAAAAAAACGTGCATCGTTTCGTACGCATCACTCTGCATGCGAAGTAAAAGGTTTTTTCGGATGAATGAATTTCGATTTCCGACTCGAAGCATGGTCGCTGGTCTGGAGTGCAATTCCGGAAGTGGTCGACTGTTTCGTGGTTTCAACCCCGCCACGGACAAAGAAATCGAACCGGCATTCGAGAGCGCTACATTAGCTGATGTCGATCAAGCGGCAAAATCTGCAAATGATGCATTCCCAGTCTTTCGTCGAAAATCATCCATAATAAGAGCCGGCTTCCTTGAGGCAATTGCATCCGAGCTTCAGTCGCTTGGCGATGTCCTAATTGATCGCACGATCGTTGAAACAGGCCTCCCTAGGCAACGGGTCGCGGGCGAACTCGCAAGAACCTGTGGTCAACTAGCGATGTTCGCTGACATGCTCCGTGAAGAGATGCATCTGCGCCGCCGTAGTGAGGACCCCCTTCCGGAGCGAAAACCTCAACCGCGACCAAGCCTGAAAGCATACATGGCGCCGCTGGGGCCTGTTGCGGTTTTTGGTGCCAGTAATTTTCCGCTCGCATTCTCGGTCGCTGGCGGAGACACAGCATCGGCACTAGCGGCCGGCTGTCCCGTCATCGTCAAGGCACACTCCGCCCATCCGGGCACGAGCGCACTGGTTGGCGACGCTATAGGGCGTGCGGTAGCAAGCTGCGGCTTGCCTCCCGGCGTATTCTCCCTGCTGTTTGACGACGCCTACACGATCGGCGAAGCTTTAGTCCGCAATCCCTATATCAAAGCGGTTGGGTTCACCGGCTCCCGGGCCGGCGGCGAAGCGCTCATGAAGATCGCCCAATCCCGAAAAGAACCAATTCCCGTTTTCGCGGAAATGAGCTCGATTAACCCCGTGGTAATTCTACCGGCGGCGTTAAAGTCAAACCCCATTGCGATATCGACTGAACTCAGTGCAGCCATGAGGCTCGGTGCTGGGCAATTCTGTACAAGTCCAGGCGTGGTTTTCGCAATCGAGGGTCCTGGCTGGGACGCGTTTGTAGGTCATCTCTCCGAGTCAGTGTCGAGTGCTGAGGAGCAAACAATGCTAACTCCGGAAATTGCAGCCAACTTCGTCCGAGGTGTGGATAAGCGATCTGGTATGATGGACGTTGACACCGTCCCTGGATCGACCGTTACACAAGGGTGCCAAGCAGTCCCAGTGGTACATATCGTCAATGGCGACAGGTTCAAGAATGACGGTAGACTACACGAGGAAATATTTGGTTCTGCGGTCCTGATCGTGAAATGCCAAAACCTCGAAGAAATCATCAACCTTCTAAGCGGAATGGAAGGCCAGCTTACGGTTTCCTTACATTTCGAGGAAGCTGATTACGACCAGGCCAAACAAGTCATATCGGTGGCTGAGTCGATTGCAGGAAGACTGATTGCCAACGGGTTCGGCACCGGCGTGGAAGTATCCCACGCAATGGTGCATGGCGGGCCATACCCTGCTACATCGGACAGCCGCAGCACATCTGTCGGGTCCTGGGCAATCGAACGATTTCAGCGCCCACTCTGTTATCAGAATTTCCCGATATCGCTTCTGCCCGAAGCCTTACACGGATCTGAACGCGAACACGGTGCTGCCGACGACGAAGAGGTGGCGTGATGTCATCCATTGTCACGGTCTCCGTCGCTGTATCTATCCATCGAGTGGACGCAAGCCGCTAACGTGGGTTTTTAGGAAACTGGGGAGAAAAACAAAATGAAAATTGCGGAGGAAAAAATGGACCTGTCAAAAGCACACTTGCACAATCGGTTACGAAAGCTGTTTGTCTGCGGTTTCGTTGTCAGTAGTGCCTTTGCATCGCCGGCCTATGCACAGAACACGGATCCTGAGCTTGAGTATCTTAGCTTCGAGAATTCATCAGTCATAGACCAAGATCCTAGTCCGAATGTCGGAAACAAGCGTTATTGGACTCTTGTAAACACACGAGACGGGGTAACATCGGAATATGATAACAACCATACGCCAGTCACTGATTTCTATATACAACGCGCCCTGATATGCTCTGATAGTTCGAACAATTGCGACAACCGTAAAGCGCGTTCTGGCGACAAGTTCTTCCGCATGCCGACTGCGGCCCAGGGGTCAAACTCCGATAAGACCAGGATGGAGTTCGCCGTCAGAGAGGATTATTTCAAGCACGGCGACGATGTGTGGATAGGGTTTTCTTTCCGTACGAGTCCGAACTGGAACAATGATAATAAGACCAGAAACAGCCAACTTGCTGCTGGTCCCGATGGCTGTGGGGACTTCGGTCATTCCATAACGCTATACTATTTCAAGAATCGGATCGAGCTCTGGCGAGCAAGTGGGTTAGGCGGAACAAGCTGCGGCACCGGAGGTGGATCAAACGCAAGAGTGAAAGTCGGAGAAGTGTCCATCGACAGAGACAAATGGTACGATTTTGTTATTAATTTCACGATTGATCCGACGTCATCCAGTAATGGTAAGATGAAGGCCTGGCTTAAAAAGTCATCCGATGGAAAATACGGCAACCCTTTTATAAATTACAATGGAGTAGTCGGTTGGACGGGAAATCCGGCAAACACTAAATATGAAACTCGTATTGGGCATTATGGTGCAACGTTTAGCGATGCTGTTTACATGGACTTCGATGAAATCCGTATAGGGAAGGTGAATGAAGCATCCTTCAACGTCGTGAATCCTGACTCAGATGGCGGAACGACGAAATATGTGCGTTTGGAAAATCTGGAACACCAGGACTCTCAAGGTGACGGAATGTGGTTGCAAGCCCTTTCTAACCCCGATGGAGCGAACTCGAATATCTGTCCTGTCTTTTCTACATACTACAGCACTCGCGGGATAGACGATTCCTCGACCGGCGACGCAACGCGATGGGACTTGATGGATGCAGGCAACGACGAGTTTTTCATCTATAACAAGAACAGACAGGCATATCTGATGCTCGCGGACGATGTGTCACCAGATGGAAGTGGCAATTCGAGTTGCGGTTCCATGGAAAGTATCGCCATAAACTCTGTTCCTTCATCATGTCTATCGGCGGCAGGGTCGCGAGTGAGATGGAAAGCTGTTCGTAGCCATGGCGAGTATTTTCGCATCGAGAGTGTTAAACGTCCAAATCACTGGCTGCAGATGATGTCACAGCAAGACATCGACACAAACGGCGGAAAGCAAGTGCGGTCCGTTGTCGACTGTCACACGGGCACATGGACACTTTGGAAGCAGGTTCCAGCTGGGAATTAGTATTTATCAAGCGTGTAACCTTTCCTGATTCGATACACCTTGCTGTTCCAGAAATTCTATATGGGCTAGGTATGGCAAGAATTAGTTCCCGGGCCATACTGCAGCAACTTCGTACAAGTTGGTGCTGTCGACCGACCGGAGATCTGGTCGGTCGATGCGACAAAGACCGGCCTGCGACAGAAGTTTGAAAGGCTTGTGTATCAAGACTTCCGACTGCCTCCTGCATATTCATGCCGTTCGCGACTTCGGTTGGAATCGTATGAAGCGGCATTTCGATAATAGAACTATGGAGTTAGCTCTAAGTGGTATTTCGCTTTGAGCGAACAGGTGTTCATTAAATTGTTTTTCCCATGCTGAGATAATATTCAGATGTTTACGCCAGATTTCAGCCTTCATGACCGTGTCGCTGTGGTAACCGGAAGCAGCTCAGGTATTGGACGAGCAATTGCTCTGGGGCTAGCGAATGCGGGGGCGCATGTGGTCCTTCACGGGCGCGACAAAGCCCTGCTTCGAGATGCTGTGACAGAATTCCTGGATGCCGGACATGTGGTTGCATCATGCGACGTGGATCTGGCACAGGAAGTCTCTGCGCAACGGCTTCTTGAGACTGCACTCACTTTGGGCTCTCCAGATATCCTGATCCTGAATGCGTCGATTGAAATTATAGAGACTTTAGATCAGGTCAGGCCGCAAAGTTTTAACGCGCAAGTTCGAGTCAATTATCAAGCTTCTGTAGAAATTATCCAGAGATTCGCTCCATATCTTGATAACAGCAAGTACGGTCGCGTAATTGCACTCGGGTCGGTCCAAGAGATCAGGTGTCGGGAGTCACACATGGTTTATGGCTCTCTAAAGGCCGCCCAGACGCATATGATTTTGACCTTGGCGCGTGAGCGAAGGGGAAGACCAACAACATATAATATCATCCGTCCAGGCGCTATCGAAACGGCACGAAACGAAGATAGGTTGCGAGATAGCGACTTTAGAAAATCTGTGGTCAAGGCTATACCTGTCGGTCGAATAGGCTTGCCCGATGATTGCGTTGGAGCTGCATTGCTCCTTGCTAGTGACGCAGGTGCTTATATCAATGGCGCTGTTCTTGATGTTGACGGGGGGCTGAAGTTATAAAGCGCGCACTCCAATCAGGAAGCCTTGAGGGGAAATAGAAAGTCTTTGTGCCTTAGAAGTTTGCTACAGCCGTGCCGGCTGCGGCAGCTTCCACCCTAAAGCCTTGCCTTTCATCCTGACGGCGTCGGCGGAGTGCGAGTTATGGACGTCGGGAGGCGAGCGCGGCTTGTCCTTACATAAGTATTTTAATATGTATAATCCTATACGAGAGAAGGCAGGTCTCATAGCTAGCCGTCATCGAAAATCCCGACTCGGAAATAGCTTCGCCGCTTGGCTGCGCGGATGGCGACTGGCCCCATGCGCATAGTAGGCCGTCACGTCCTTGCGGTCCTTTGACCGGTCCGTCTTCGGGTCCGCGCCCAGCGGATCGGGCTTGCCTTTGGGAGATTGTGGCTTCGGCACGTGCGAGGCGGCTTTGTCGCGCGCGATCGAGGTTGATGTCTGGACCGGTGACCGGACATGATCGGCATTGTCATGCGCTGGGTAGATAGGTTCGGCTTCAGCGCCGCCTGCCATACCGTCCAGCAAGTACGATAGATCCTCGATCCGTTCGGCGATCACATTGGTGACGATGCCTTCGCGCTGGAACGTGCCCGACACGCGCAGCAGTCGCCCCGCCATGACTTCTGCCCGGAACTTCGGGAAGACTCCATTGCCCCAGACGATGATGTTCGACGTGCCCGCTTCGTCCTCCAGAGTGAGGAAGACGACGCCGGACGCCGTGCCAGGACGTTGACGGCAGACGACTAGACCGCAGACTGTGATGGGACGCCCGTCCGGGTAGTCGCGGAGATGTTGGGTTTGAATACGGTTGCCGAGCTGCTTGTCGAGCAGTTCGATCGGATGAGTGCGCAGGGTCAGGCGCTTGGAGACATAGTCGGCATAGACCTGCTGCGTTTCGGTCAGGATCGCAAGCGCGACCTCGCCCCTCGGCAGACCTTCCCCGACCTCCGAGAAGAGCGGCAACGGGCCGCCGCGCGGCAGAGCTTTGACCTGCCAGAGCGCCTCGCGGCGGTTGAGGCCGTAGCCCGCAAACGCATCGGCCTGCGCCAGCTTGTTGAGGGCACGGTAAGACAGGCCCGCCCGACGCCAGACGGCATCGACCGAGCGGTAGCCGTTACCCCGGCAGGCCGTCAGCCACTTGGCTTCTTCTTCCGGCAGGCCTTTGATCTGGCGCAGCCCGAGCCTAACGGCGAGCTTGCCATTCCCGTCCGGCTCCAGGGTGCAGTCCCAGAAGCTGGCCTCCACGCAGGGCGGACGGACCTCTACATCGTGTCGCTGCATGTCCTGCACGATCTGGGCCGGCGCATAGAATCCCATCGGCTGGCTGTTGAGCAAGGCGCAGCCGAACACGTCCGGATGGTGGCACTTCAGATAGCAGGACACATAGACGATCAGCGCGAAGCTGGCGGCATGAGACTGCGGGAAGCCATAGCCAGAGAAGCCTTCCAGTTGGCGGAACACCCGTTCCGCGAAGTCACGCTCATAGCCGTTGTCGAGACAGCCCTGGATAAAGCGATCCTTGTGGATCTGGATGCGTCCCGGCCCCGATGAGGATGCGAGCGAGCGGCGCAGATGGTCAGCTTCGCTCGCCGAGAAGCCGGCCGCAATGGACGCGATCTCCATTGCTTGTTCCTGAAAGAGCGGAATGCCGAGCGTCTTCTCCAGCGCCGGTCGCAAAGCTTCGCTTGCATACTTCACCGGTTCTTCACCGCGTCGGCGCTTGAGGTAGGGATGGACCATGTCGCCCTGGATCGGGCCGGGCCGGATGATGGCGACTTCGATAATGAGGTCGTAGAAAGTGCGCGGTCGCATCCTGGGCAGGAACTGCATCTGCGCGCGGCTTTCGATCTGAAAGACTCCCAGCGTATCGGCCACGCAGATCATGTCGTAGGTGGCCGGATCCTCCTGCGGCACGTTCGACATATCGAGATCGATACCCTTCCAGCGTCGCAGCAGTTCGAACCCCTTGCGGACGCAGGTCAGCATGCCGAGCGAGAGGACATCGATCTTCATCATGCCCATCACGTCGATATCGTTCTTGTCCCATTCGATGATGGTTCGGTCTTCCATCGCCGCATTCTCGATCGGGCAGAGTTCGTCCAAGCGGCCATTGGTGATGACCAGCCCGCCCGAGTGTTGGGACAGGTGCCGCGGAAAGCCGATCAGCTGGTTCGCGAGTTGGAGCGTCAGGGCGATGCGGCGGGCATTCGGGTCGAGTCCGGCATAGGCCGCGCGCTCCGGTGTCAGACCGCCGTCGCGCCACCCCCAGATCTTGGACGAGAAGGCGCGAATGCTGTCTTCCGACAAGCCCAGCGCTTTGCCAACTTCGCCCAAAGCCGAGCGAGACCGGTAGTGACGCACGGTCGAGCAGATCGCGGCGCGGTGACGGCCGAACTTACCGAACACATACTGATAGACCTCCTCGCGCCGTTCATGCTCGAAGTCGACGTCGATGTCCGGCGGTTCGCCGCGCACATCTGAGATGAACCGCTCGAAAACCATGTTGATGAGGTCGGGGCTGGCATGGGTGATGCCGAGGGCGAAGCAGACCACGGAGTTGGCGGCCGAACCGCGACCTTGGCAGAGGATGCCGTCCCCGCTGGCATAGCCGACAATGTCCTGGACGGTCAGGAAGTAGGGCGCGTAGCCAAGCTTGGCGACGAGCGCGAGTTCCTTCTCGACCACGGCCCGCACCTTGAGCGGCACCCCGCCCGGATAGCGCCCACGCAATCCTTCTTCGGTCAGTTGGCGGAGCCGTGTGTCCGGATCGATGCCATTCAGCACTTCGTCCGGATATTGGTATTCCAGCTCGTCCAGCCGAAAAGTGCAGCGTTCCGCGATACGCAGTGTGTTGAGCAGGGCTCCGGGATAGTCCGCGAAGAGTTGCCGCATCTCCAGTTCGGAGCGGAGGCGGCGCTCGCCGTTCAGAAGCGCGTGTTGGCCGAGTTGGTCGACGGTCCGCTTTAAGCGGATCGCGGTGAGCGTATCGGCCAGGAGGCGGCGATTGCCTCGGTGCATCAGCACATTGCCTAGCGCAACGAGCGGCACGGACTTGATCGCCGCCAACTCGGCGACAATGCGGAAGCGGTCCTCGTCCCAGCCGTCAAAATAGGGCGAGACACCCAGATAGAAATCGGCCCCGAAGGCTCCGATCAGATGATCGACCCAGTTCTGCGACCGCACAGGGTCTTTCAGAATGACAACGGTCTCCGAGAGTCCGCTTAGGACATCGGCCATCTCGAGCTGGCAACCGCCTTTCTCCGCACGCCGCTTCCCGACGGTCAGCAGGCGCGCCAGCTTGGCATAGCCAGCGCGTGTCCTGGGATAGGCGAGCACTTCCGTCCCGCAACTTGTCACGATGCGCGAGCCGACGCGGAAGTCGAGACCGACATCCCTAGCGGCTGAGTAGGCCCGGACTATGCCCGAGAGCGAGTTGCGGTCGGCAACTCCGATCGCGCGCAGGCCGATCTCGTGTGCGCGCTCGACCAGCTCCGCCGGGTGGCTCGCGCCTGTCAGGAAGGTGAAGTTGGTCGTGATATCGAGTTCCACATAACTCATCTCCGGCGGTCCATCAGGCGCGAAGCCCTCTACGCACGAAGAAGAGAGAGGCGCGGCTCGCGCAGGAACTCGCCGCAGATATAGCAGCCATCATCCGGGTGCTTTGGGAAGACCATCAACCAGAAAAGACGGCCGCACTCGGTCCGAGCCCGCCAATAGTCGCGCACCCGGGCTTCGAACTTGGTGTTCGGATCGTCCCAATTGACCGGGCTGATCCGTTCCGGACCCTTGACCGTCACGACGCGGTAGCTGTCCCGTCGCCAGGTGAAGGCGTAGGGGGCGCGACCGGGACTGTCGACGCGGACGCGCTCGGGCGCAAACGCGATTTCGGGGCGGGGATAGGTTATCAGGTCCGTGGGCGGTGTCCAGTCGAGCGCATCGACGGCTGGGGCGAACATCATCTCGCGCTCTGGCGTATGGCCCGGTCCGGGGCGCGGCGTGTGCAGCCGGTCGAAGCCGATCCGGTTGCCGAGCGTGGTCAGTGTCTGGTCGACGGCCTCCTGCTGCGCCTGGGCGGCATTGCCCGCCTCGATCTGGTGTGGGTTGAAGAGGCCGGTGTCGAGCGCGAGCAGCCGCATCCAGTCCGCGCCGAACTCGATCTTGAGCTGATCCAGTGGCCGTGCGAACTGGCGCAGGATCGGCGTAACCGTCCGGGTCGGACTGGCAAAGCCGACGGACAGATGATGGTCGCCCGTATCGACGCAGCGGACCGTCAGTCGGAAGCCCCGGGCCGTGTAACCCTTGTCGCAAAGCTTCTGGCAAACGCGCTCGGCCAACCGTTCCAGAATGCCGGTCACGTCTTCAAGGCGGCCGATGGGCTCAGGCAGTGTCATGTTGGCGGCGAAGGTCGGGACGACAGCGCTAGGAACGACCGCGTCGTGGGTATGGCCGCGCAACTCATCCAGCGCGCTCGTCAGATGGACGGAAAAGCGCCGGGCCAGCTCGGCGGACTTGAACCGCCGCAGTTCGCCGATCGTGGTGACGCCAAGTCGGCGCAGGTCGGTTTCGATAGATGTCTTCAGATCCAAGGCGGCAACGGGCAAGCCATCAACCTGGGCATGCTCACGGTCGGGATCCGTTATGGTGATCGTTGACGTACCATGCCGCGCGAACCCCCGCGCCGCCCGGAGCGTGCTCGCAATGCCGATCCGGGTCACGACCGTCAGGTCTTCCGTCTCCCTCAGGATGAGTTCGGCCATCTGCTGCTCGCCTTCGAACAGATGCGCGCAGCCGGTAACGTCGAGGAGAAGTCCGTTAGGTGGATCGAGCGCAATGCGCGGCGAGTAGCGGTCCGCCCAGATGTGGAGCGCGCCCAAGAGCCGGGCCTCGCGAATATTGTCCTGCGGTTCTGTCAGCAGGTCGGGACAGCCTGCGTAGGCGTCCGCGACCGTGTCTCCCGGTTGGACTCGGGCCTTGCGTGCGTGATCATTGGCGCAGACAACCCGCTCCACATTACCGGTCTTGCGCGTCACGGCGAACGGTCCCCAGAGACACGGATCTTCGCGCCGCCGCCATCGATCAAGCGGCAGCTCCGGAAACCAGAGAGCGAGGGTGCGTCGTGAAACGGATGGGCGCATGAATAGGTGGGTTTTCCAAGGAAGGGCAGAGATCGGGCGGATGGATGAGATGTTCGGGCGGGTCGCCCCGCACGAACCAGGCGCGCGGGCGGCCGCGCTTGTTGCGGGTCAGGCTCCACACCCAGTCGGACTCGGCACCCTCTTCGCTCTCGCAATGCCATCGGGTCTGGCAGGCCGAAGACTGAGCGTGGCGTCGGATGAGGACGAGGCCGATCCCGCCGCCGACTTGTGCGGCGATCTGCAGGCGTCGGCTCTCGGACAGGTCCGGTCCCTTGTCGATGTCGATGATGACCGCACCCGCGCCGCGGCAGCGCAAGGCTTGCTCGGCCGCCCAGAGGGTCTCGTCGCGATTGGCGGTCTCGACCAGGATGAGGTGCGCCGGGTCAAAATAGGGGCGAAGGCTCCGGGCGCGGAGGCATCGAGACCGGCCCCCGATAGCGATCCAGAAAACCCGTCCTGTCGCTTTTGCAACAACGGCGAGGGCCAAGGACGTGCGAAGAGACCCCGTCACTTCGTGAACGCGGGCAGCGGCGATCGGCGCGGCGGAATCCAGCCGGATGCTGTCTTCATTGGCCGGGAAGTCCTGTCCGGAAACGAGCCCGACACGCGATCTTATGTCCTGCAGGGTTGACATAAGTTCGTGCTTTGTTCTCATTAAGATGAGCTCGTCAAGCAAAACAGGAATTTTATCCTAACTAGGCTGTGGGTATGTTCAGCTCCCGCAACATCTCAGGTCTGTCCGTATTTCATGTGAGAGATAGACAGCGAGGTTGACCTTACGCTCGCATATAGACAAAATTGACTGAGCTGGGACGAATGGAGGTCGCATGATGCGAACCAAATCTCTCGGTATTGTGTCCGCTTCGCTTTTATCCTTGCTGGCCCTGTCTTGCAGCGATGGGCCCGAAGACGAAGTCTCGGACGATGTGTTTCTCCAAGCGCTTCGTGACAGCTACGTAGATCGGAAAGCCTGTTCGCAGATTGGCACACGTCCGCGGGACGGTGTGATCGCCCAAGTCCCTTCCATCCGTTCAAATCCACAACTGGACGCTTTGGTGGATGCGGGCTTGCTGACGCGCCGCCAGGACGGCATCGGCTTGAATTACAGCCTGACCGATGCGATTCGGCCCTATCTGAAAAACGGGCAAAGTCTGGAGGGGGCTCCGAGTCTTTGCTTTGCAGATATCGAAGTGACTGGAATCGACAGTTTCACGGAGCCGACAGAGACCTTTGGATCGACCGTGTCGAACGTTCGCTTCACAACAGCACTCACAAACATCGAGCCTTGGGCCGCAAATGTTTTTGCGGGGACGGATTATCTTCCGTGGATCCAGGGTGAGCCGCGCGAGGGTGCGACAGACCTGATCCTTACGTCCAGCGGTTGGATCCCTCAGAGCGAGCTGCAAAAGTAGCTTAAAAGTTTGGGCGCCTCGCGCGTGCCGCGCGACCGGGCTCGCGTGAACGGAGCCTGCGCTTTGCTTGTCTCCGCCCTCCGGGCTTTCATCCCATGGCGCGCCGGGCATCGGCCCGGCACAGCGGGCCGCTCATGCGGCACAGACCTAGACCACAATCGTCACGACATTGACAGCCATGCAGACGGCGCTGACGCGCCGGCTCTTTTGGGTGGGTTTCCCTCGGCAGACGGGGGTGGGCGACCGGCAGGGATGGCACGGGGCGGTCGGCGCGCAAGGGCGTCGGGACTGAACATCGTTTCATATGTCTGTGCCTGCCTACCTGTACCCTTGCGCCCCGCCCTGATGCCCCGCGCCTGACCTGCCTCTTCGCCGCCCACCCCCGCCTGCCGGGGGAAACTGCGCAGGGCGGGACAGAGAAGGATGCGACATGGCCCCACGACCCCACACCGACCCGCTTTCCGAGACCCCGGAGTTGCCGCCTTGCGGCGGCGGCGCTGGCGCGCCCCCTATGCCTCTCCCCTCTGGCGCGGGCGCGCCAGCCACGGGCGGGCCATCAATGGGAGGGTCTGCGCGCGAACCCGCGCACCCCGGCGGTGAGCGCCCGGCCATCTATGTAGCGTGTCTGGCCAGCTACAATGGCGGCACTCTGCACGGTCGCTGGATTTGGGCGGAGGACGCCGACGAGATGCGCGCGGACACCTGCGCCATGCTCGCGGCCAGCCCGGAGCCGGGGGCGGAAGAATGGGCCATTCACGACCATGCTGGGTTCGAGGGCGCGCGGATCGAGGAATATCAGAGCTTCGAGAGCGTGGCGGAGATCGCGGCCTTCATCGAGGAACGCGGCGCGTTGGGCGCGAAGGTATTGGAACATTACGGCCAGGACTTGAACGACGCGCGCAAGGCGTTGGAGGACTATCGCGGCGAATATGAGAGCCTCGCGGACTATGCCGAGGAATTGACCGCCGAGTGCGGCCCAGCCGTCCCGGAGAGCTTGCGCCACTACATCGACTATGCGGCGATGGGCCGGGACATGGAAATCAACGGCGATGTGTTCACCGTCGAGACGGGCCATGCCGAAGTCCACGTTTTCGGAGGGCGCTAGGATGTCACTCCCAAAAAGCGAATGCACAGACTCGCGCGTCTGGAAAGAAGCCAACTGCCCGAACGGATATGAAGCGAAGCATATCTCGGAAGTCCGGGTTGGCGACATCGTCCTGCACCCGGACGGGAATGAGCGCACGGTCTGCGCTGAAAACTTCACGCGCGACCCGTTCATGGGCCTGTCCCTGTTCGGAAGTAGCCACAAGTCGGGTTTGGAACCCGTTTTCGTGAAGCTCTTGCCCTCCCCGAGGGCCACGACATGACCTTCCGCGAGAGCTTCGACGCCTACGTCTGCGAAGGCGACGTCATCACCACCGAGGTGGACGGCTTCACCGTGACGGCGCGCATCGTGCGTGACGTCACCCCCGACGCCCCTGACAAGCGCCAAGATGGATTTTGGCCGACACTGGACCCGCAGGACGCCGGATATATCGGTGCGGGCAAGACCGACGCCGACCTAGAGACCGCAAAGGCGAGAGCCAAAAGCGTCATGGACGCTTGGGAAGCGGACGATTGGTTCTATTGCGGCATTGTCCTGACGGTTAGCCGCGCGGGCATCATTCTGGACGGCCACGCGGCGAGCCTGTGGGGTATCGAAGCTAATTACCCCGATAGCAACAACGCCTAACTGACCGAAGTTGCGAAAGAGCTTTTGCCCGAAGCAGTGGAGGCCGCGCGTTCCGCGCTGGCGATACTATGCGCCGGGTCTGGCTTTGTGGATGCGGTGGCGTTCGCATGACCAGCGCGAACCAGAACACGAGCGGCGCGGCGGAGCCGACGCCGATGATGGCGCAATATCTCGCCATCAAGGACGAGGCCGGAGCGGATACGTTGCTGCTCTACCGCATGGGCGACTTCTACGAAGTTTTCTTTCGGGACGCCGGGCGGATGGCGATGGCACTGGACATCGCCTTGACCCGGCGCGGCAAGTATCGCGGCCAGCCGATCCCGATGGCGGGCGTCCCCGTCCATGCGTCGGAAACCTACATCGCGCGACTTGTCAAGGCGGGCTTTCGGGTTGCCATTGCCGAACAGACGGAAGACCCGATGGACGCCAAGCGGCGCGGACCCCGCGCCGTGGTCCGGCGCGAGATCATCCGTATCGTGACGCCGAGCAATACGCCGGAGCCTGTTGCCACACCCCTACAGACGGAGACGACCGAGGAAGGCGAGCAGACGCTTGTTCACGGCGTCCGGCCCGTCACGCTGGGCGAGCGCCTGACCGCGAGAACCCGCCACCCTTCACGCCCGCGACGGAACCCCGCCGCGCGGCAACTCCCATGTGACCTTGGCCTCTTTGATGAGGTGGGCCGAGCGCAGACTGACCTGTTGGACCTCATCGACCAGATGGAGACCCAACCATGACCGCACCCCAAGTAAAGACCCGTCCGCAACGCGCGGCCAAGCCTGCCGCCAAGGCGAGAACCCGGAGCAGAGCGAAGGCAAAGCCCACTGCCAAACCCACGCCCAAACTGCCTCAGCCCCGTCTTGTAGCGCCCAGTGGCGACAAGACCATTCAAATAATAGACATGAGCGACTTGCATGTCAGCACCCTGAACATGCGCCACGGCGAGGACGCGCCGGACATTGACGACCTTTATCCCAGCGTTCTGGCATCAGGCGTCAATCAGTCCCTGCTCGTGCGCAAGGAGGGCAAGGGCTACGGCGTCATTGCCGGACGGCGCAGACTGTTCGCCTTGCGCCGCAAGGCGGAGGAGACGGGCGCGAGCCTATCCGCGCCGTGTCTCGTCATGCAGTCGGGCGACGATGTCGCCGCCATGGAAGCCTCGCTCTTGGAGAATGTCGCGCGCCTGCCATCGACAGAAATGGAGCAGCTTGCGGCGTTCAAAGCGCTGGCGGACGCGGGCGAGACGGCGGAGAGCATCGCCACGACCTTTGGCCTGACGGCCTTGCGCGTGAAGCGAGTGCTGGCACTCGCCAATGTCCACGCCGACATCCTCGCCCTGTATGAGGCCGAGGAGATCAGCCATCGCAGCCTGCGCTATATGACGATGGCGACGGCAGAGCAGCAGGCGGCGTGGTTGGAACTCTGGCGCGGCGACGACTACGCGCCGCAGGAAAGCTACCTCAAGGACTGGCTGACGGGCGGGGCGAGCATCGAGACAAGCGCGGCCCTGTTCAGCCTTGAGGACTATCCCGGCAACATCATCAGCGACCTGTTCGGACGCGAGGAGGGCAGCGGCTACTTTCAGGATGCTGATCTGTTCTGGGAGCACCAGAACCGGGCCATCGCCGCCAAGGCCGACGCGCTTCGCGCGGACGGCTGGGGCAATGTCACCGTGCTGGAACGCGGCGAGAGCTTCCCGAACTGGGACTACGGCAAACGCACGAAGGAAGCGGGCGGGCACGTTTTCATCGAGGTCGGGCATGACGGTTCGGTCAACGTCCGGGACGGCCTGCTGCACAAGCGGGACATCGCTCGCATCGACGCTATCGTCCGACCGAACGACACGAGCGCCAAGGCTGCTAGCGCGATGGCGAAGCCGGAGATGAGCGGCCCTGTCGCGGAATATGTCCGCCTTCACCGCCACGCCGTTGTCAGCGCGAGCCTGCTGGACGCGCCCGGCGTGGCCCTGCGGGTCGCGGTCGCGCATATGCTGGTCGGGAGCGACCGTTGGACGTGCGAGCCGACCAAGACGACGAGCCGGAAGGAGACCACGACCGAGAGCGTGGCGGCGAGCGTGTCATCCGCACGGCTAGCAGAGGAGCGCCAGACAGTGTTCGACAGCCTCGGTCTGACAGAGGAAACGGCGTATTACGGCGAACCGAAACACCTTGCCCAAGGCGACTTCGCCACTGTGTTCGCGTCCCTGCTGACGCAGGACCATGCCACCGTCATGCGGGTGCTAGCCCTTGCGATGAGCCAGACACTGTCGTCGGACGAGGCCGTCGTGGAGGCTGTGTGCATGGCGACCGAGCCGGACATGGACGCGCTCTGGTCGCCGGATGACGCCTTCTTCGACATCCTGCGCGACAAGCGGGTCCTGAACGCCATGCTGCGCGAAATCGGCGGAAAGAGGCTGGCGGACAGCATGGTCAGCGAGCCGGGCACGAAGCAGAAGACGGCCTTACGCAACCGCATCGCAGGGGTCGGCGTGACGCCGGAGGAGGCCAAGCCGGATTGGCGTCCGCGCTGGATGCAGACGCGACCCGGTTGGTATGTGGAGCGCCGCACTTGCCCACCCGCGCAGGCGGCAGCCAAGCTGCCAAAGGTAGCGAGCTAACGCTCGCGCCATAGTTCCAGCACACGCTCTCCCCCGCTGTGCTGGGACACTCCCGCTTCTCTCGGCAGGTGAGACGTGGGTGGGCCGCGCCCGCTGGGCGCGGTCTTTTTGTCGGGCGCATCGTGTCGGTCGGCTGATAAACGAGGGATTGCCGAGCGCCCAAGGCGACCGCCCGGCGGGATGCCAGGCGGTCTATGTCGGTCGAGTTAGGCCATGACGTCCGAACCCAGAGCAGGGGCAAAGCGGTCGTCATTATCCTTCACAGGCACGGGTTGGAGCAGGCCGTGAGAGAGCCGATGGCGCGGTCGGTCAAGATCAGGGAGGTGGCAGCCCTTGCCCAAGCTCTGCACCGCATTCTATCCAGACCGCGACCTATCGATCCCCGCAATCTTGCCACCTGCCAGAACCCGGAAGTCGGGCAGGCTGGGCATTGCTTCAGTCTTGCGGCCATTGTCGACGATGCGGATGGGATGGCAGGGGGTTAGCACGCTGACATCCGCATGACCTCATATTTGGTGCCAGTAGGTTGCAACGTCGAGCCGCCGAGAGCGCCTGCCACGGCCCACATCACCACATGACACTCTTTACGCTACTGAGTCCCCAATGCCCTGTTGTCACCTTTGACCTAAGCGCCACGTCAGGCCCGGCCAACCGGGCTGGGCCACTGATTTCCCCTGCGCCCCGAAGAGGGGCGCATTCCTCGCGAAACAAATCAGCGTCACATCCCGGTCCTCCACTGCGTTCCGGCCGCAAGCGGTGACCGGACCTGCCGCGCCGCTCTTAACGGTCGGCGTCAACAGGGCATCGGGTCCTCGCGACATCAACATATGGAGATATGAACCATGGCAAACGCACTCGGCTACGTCACAACCACCGACACCGGATATGAGGGCACGCTCGCAATGCTGACCCTGTCCACGCCCATCCGCATCGTCGCCAACGACCGCAAGACGCGACCCAGCCAACCCGACTTCCGGGTTCTGGCCGGCGGCAAGGGCGCGGAGATTGGCGCGGGCTGGATGAAAACGGCGGAGAGCTCGGGCAAGGACTACCTGTCCCTGACCCTGGCCGACCCCGCCATCGGCCCCAGCAAGGTCTACGCCAACCTCGCACCCGTGAAGGACGATGACGACCGCTTCGTCATGCTCTGGAACCCCAAGTAAGGCCCAGACCGGACCGACACAGACCACCCGGCATCCCGCCGGGCGGTCGCTTCGTGCTAACTTTTAGGGATATGGCAGGGACGCGCTGCTCCACATTTATCGACACCGCACTGACTCCATTTCACCTTGTGCCTTTACTTTTGTAGGAAAGTGTTCCTATTTTGTTCTCGGGGCTAGAGTCATTCCGACTTGAGGCAAATGTATGGAGAATAGACCGGAAATCATCATGTCGGATGCGGCTTGGGCTTGGGAAGGTCTGCGACGCAATCCTGGCTATAGGAGGGCATGGGATTGCCATGTCGGTGACTTACCGACGATCTGCGATGGGCGAGCGAGTTTGCGCTATCTAAGGCTCGACAAGCCTTATCTCGAAGCGGAGACATTCGGCCTCGTCGCCTTTGCAGACCCGGATCACTGCGCTAGCGAAGTGCCCGTCATATGGCTTCCAAATCTCCTCAAGAGAACATTGGAAGTTCATCTCTCCGTCTCTGGTGAGCCCACTGCCGAAGGTTTCTCACTGGACTCACTCAAGTGTTGCCCGACCGTCCTGGATGCCTCTGACGGCCAGAGGCACGTTCGTCTTGGCGGACATGATTTTTGGATACAGATGGTCAG
This sequence comes from uncultured Algimonas sp., assembly GCF_947498175.1. GTDB lineage: Bacteria > Pseudomonadota > Alphaproteobacteria > Caulobacterales > Maricaulaceae > Litorimonas. The sequence continues at coordinate 349,815 of NZ_CANMJB010000004.1, forward strand.
TGAGGATCTGGTCGAGCTGGACGACAATACGCAGATCGAGGTGCGGTTGAAAGGCAGAGAGTGCTTCCGCGAGCGTATCGTCAGCGTCGAACAACTCTTTTCGCTGCACCGTGCAGGTGACGGAAACCCGACACCTGCCAAGCGTCCTCCTAATCGTGCAAAGCTGATGGAAGGTCTGCTGGCTTACGATGTCGGCGGCGCATCGGGACGGCGCGGGAGCCTCAAGGACATTGCCATCGCGATCTTTGGTGAGGAGCGCATCGACCGGGAATGGTCCTCGAACAGGTCGCTCAAGAACCACGCCGTGCGCGCCCGCGACAGAGGCCGGGCTTTCGTCAGGGACGGCTATCGCGACTACCTGCGCAAGGCGGCCTTCTAGGGGGGGTATCGGAATTGAGACTCCGGGTTTCGGCACTCCCGTCCACCTCTAAAATAGGAATATAGTCCTTTTCTGAACTTCGCTGACCAGACTTCGGCGACCCAAACGTAAAGGACATGACATGGTGAAGCCTGCTGCAAGCCCCTTCCTGACGGTGGAAGAAACCGCTGAATATTTACGAATGAAAGTCTCGACGCTGGACGCAATGCGTTGGCGTCACGAGGGTCCGACCTTCCGCAAGCACGGCGCAAAAGTGCTCTACCATCGCGATGATCTCGACCTCTGGTCCCGGTCCCAGCACGTCGGCGAGACGCTCGCTCCGGCCAACGATCGGGCCGACAATGACCGGTGAGGCGCTTACGGTCGTTGTGGTTCAATACCGCAAAAAGAGGCTGAATCACCGCATCCTCTTCGGAACGCCTGTTCGCGAATATCGGCTAGGGTGGCGCCGCTCGCTCGCCAGTTTTCTGCCGGGGCAGGTTTTCGGGTATGAACGCTGGCGAGCGAATAGATACGGGACTCAGGCTTGGTCCATCGCCGTCGGGCGCGCTTGCGCGCCTTCTGGCGTAACGTTCGTCGAAGGCATTCATCCAGGGCTGGACCTTTGGCTTCACGCCATTGGTAAGACGCGCGTAAAGCGCGTCTTTGATGCGCTGAGCGCCTTCCGTGACGTTGGAATCAAGCCTTCTGAGCTGCCTGAGCGTCGCTGGCGCGCGCTCAATTTGGCGAACGAACAAGGCCAAGCTTTGACCTCGATTGTAGGGCGTTGGACATGCTGATCCGTGTCTTGGCTCCACTCTGTATTGCCGCGCTTTGCGGGGCCACACTGATGCAGATCGTCCGTCCCAGCGTTCCGAAATTGCTCTACAATCCAAGTCCAAGTGCGCCTGTGGGATGGTACCAAGTCAAACGAAATGCGACTGTGGAACGGGGTGATCTTGTTGCGGCTTACGCGCCGCCGGAGGCGAGCGCGCTCGCGATAGAGCGCCAATACCTTCCCCCTGAAATACCGCTTATCAAGACCGTCTGGGCAGTCAGCGGAGAGCAGGTCTGTCACGACGGACGCACGGTCAACGTCGCCGGGAGACCTGCGCTTGTCGTGCTGACGCACGACAGCCTCGGCCGTCCCTTACCCCACCGAAACGGGTGCTATAGCGTGTCGGAAGATCAGGTCTTTCTGGTCTCGACCGATGTGCAGACCTCATTTGATAGCCGGTATTTTGGATCGGTCTCTCGCTCGAATATCATCGGCAAAGTCGAGTATCTGGGGCGACTGCACGGTCGCTCGGAACGCCTTGGTGTCAGCGGGAAGGCAGGGCACGGGTGAAAGGCGTGGAGGGCAAGATAAAAGAGGTTGTCGACAACCCAGGACTAAGTCCTTTCTGCACATCGGTTTTTTCTGTCGACACACGAAATCGAGTGTCGACAAGGAATTGGAGTTTTCGCAGGTCTCACTGGGGTTTTTCGTGTCGACACGGAGGTCCAACCCTTCACCAGCCTCTTGGAGCCTCCTAGCACCGTGACCAAGCGAAAGGAGTTCGAAATCAGGGTTGGGCGCATTCGGTCGCGCTCGGGCGCGAGAAAGGCTGTCAGTTTTTTCAACCAGATCGAGCGAGCCACTAACCGCGCAAACCGCACCCTGCCTTCGTCGTTTTCCGGGACGAGATCGGGCGGCAATGCGATGCGGTTTTATCGCAGGGTCGTCATCAAGGCGTCGTTCAAAACTCACGCGTCGGGCGGCCATATGGCTCTCAAGAAGCATGTCGATTACATTCAACGGGACGGCACGGACGAGCATGGCGGACGAGCCGAAGTCTATGGATCGGATGTCGCTCGGAGCGATGACGAAACGGATCGGTCTGTTCTACCGTCGAACGTCGCCAAGGATTGGAAGGACGACCGCCATCACTTTCGGTTCGTGATTGCGCCAGAGGACGGCGCGCAGCTTTCGGATTTGTCCGCCTACACATGCGACCTTGTCAGCGCGATGGAAGTCGAACTCGGCACCAAGCTCGAATGGATTGCGGCCGATCATTACAACACGTCCAATCCTCACACTCATCTCGTCGTCCGCGGTGTTCGGGATGACGGTTCTGATCTCGTCATCCCGCGCCGATATTTGGCTAGGGGTATACGGCGACAGGCGGAGAGACTCGTCGAGCAGGAACTCGGTCCGGTTACCCAGATCGAACGTCGCGTGCGTCTTGCAAAGACCGTCGATGCCGACCGCGTCACAGACTTGGATCGAGCCCTGCAGAGACAAGCCTATGAGGGTGTCGTCGATCTCTCCGGTCCCGCTCCGAAAGGACGGGTCTGGCATCGTCAGCTTCTGGTCAAACGTATGCGCTATCTCACTTCGACCGGATTGGCCGAACCGTTAGGCGGCGGGAGATGGGAGTTCGATACCGACGCAATCAATCGCTTGAAGCAAATGGGCGAACGAAATGACATCGTGAAAACTCTGCACCGATCCATGACGGCAGACGAGCCGAGGCTGGTCACCGAGGACAACATCTTCGATCCAAACAGACTCGGAGCAGAAGCGAAGACGGGCTTGGTCAGGCGCTTCGGAAAAGTTGATGATACGCGCGAGACTGGGTTCGTCATCATCGAGGTTAATGATGGGCGCCTCGTTCACGCAACAGTGGCTGACGATGACGCCTTTCGGACGCTCCGCGAGAACCAAGTCGTTACCCTCAAGCCTCACCACAAAGGACCGAGGTCAATTGATCGATCCATCCTTGAGTTCTCCAACAGAAACGGTGGCGTCTACGATGCGGGCAGACACGCGACAGAGAGCGACCGCGTGTCCATCGCCTACGCGAGAGCCCACGAGCGAAGACTGGAGGCCTTGCGCCGCCGAAAGGTCGTGATCCGAAGACAAGACGGTACATGGCGCATTCCGGGTGACTACCTCGACCAAGTCACAAACTATGAGGCCGCCCGCTCGAAACGCCTCCCCGTCTCCATTGATCGTGATAGCCAGCTGACGATGAAGCAGATGGAGACCGCGAGGGGCGTGACATGGCTGGACCGCAAGATCGTGAGCGGCAGTAGCGAGGTCGAGCAGCAGGGAAGTATCGGAACTGCGATGGCGAAGCGAAAGGCATTTCTCCAAGAGCTCGGCGTTGCGAAATTGGAAGACGGTAACTTTGGCAAGGAAGTGTTGAAGGACCTGCAGGCTCTTGATCTGCGAGACGCGGCAGCGTCCCTGACTTCGGAAACAGGAAAAGCTTATGCTGCGCTAGGAGGTCGGCGAGAGATTGACGGTATCTACCGAGAAGCCATCGAACGACCGAGTGGGAAGTTCGCAGTCATCGAGAGGTCACGAGAGTTCACTCTCGTCCCTTGGCGCCCGATCATGGAGCGGCGATTGGGCCGATCGATTTCAGGAAGGGTGTCTGCTAGAGGCATCAGCTGGAATGTGGTCGGGCGGCGAGGCCCATCTAGGTGAAGCTTACTCACATTTGGGCAGCTCAGTTTTAGTGTAACGTTTGACGCCCCTTCATTGAGAAACAAAGCGTACGGGTCTATTGAGACGCGTCAGCATGGCGATGTTCCCTAAGGCGGAAACTCCGCTCGCGCGTCCGCAGGACGACCGTCTCTCGAACACAAGTTGTGAGCATTGCAATTAAGGAGCGAGCCCCCACATAGAATGGGAACGAATTGGGTGTCGACCCTATACTCGCCGCGCTGATTCGTCCGACATGGACACTCGCGTCCAGTCTCCGTGCTAGGTTCACCTCGACCAAGCAGAAAGGAGGGTGTGATGACGAATCTAAAGACTAAGCTAGCGATAGTGGCGTTGGAAGTGTCGGCGGTTGCGAGGTGCCTGAGTCAAGGCGAACGACCGGGTGTCCTAGGATGATCAGTCTGAGTTGGGGTTAGCTCCAGTGTAAACCGTTGGGGAGCTGCAACTCCTCCCCACCTCGCCTTCCCACTATTTTGACACATGTGCTTGAGAAGGGGCGTGCAACTACTCGAATGACAAATCCTCACAATTCTGCCGTTCAGCTTCCCATGCTCGCGTGCGTTCCACTGACTGGCGAAGAAGAAAACGGCCTCGCTCAATTGCGACTTCAATGTCGCCGCGCTCGTCTGGATTAAGTTCATCTAGCCAAGAAAGGCGGTTCTCAATAGCGGCCGCCCTCGACCCAGACCATGAGGTCGGCTCCAAACGCCTAACGATAGCATCGATAATGACAGCGGGATCTGGCGCACGATTGGTCAGAAGAATGGACTGCTCCGATAGGCCAGAGGGACGTTGACCTGGGCCGGACCCGTTGTGGAACGCATGGAATTCCGCTGCAAATGGATATCGGAGATTTGGATCTTCATCGCACCAATCGGCGAGAAGCTCAGCACTCACTCGCCCCAAGACCCCGACGTCTCTGAGACTGTAGCAGTCTGAGAAGATTGTGCGAGTTAGACGAGAGTTCGCCAAATTAGCTGCTGAGGCGAACCGAGCCAAAGAGCGTCGCGGTGCATGAGCAAATAGTAGACCCAGAATCACCGGTCGCGTGTCATTGTATCTAAGCCCCAATTCCGCATCGTCCAGATGGGCCGGATCAACCCGATCTGCAAACGCCGTAAATATGTCATCCGTCAGCCCGTCCACCGCAAAAGCGTTGAACACACGCTTTAATCGATCGGAGCTATGCTGCTGTGAGAAAGAGGAAGGGTCCTGCTGCGTCATCCATACGAGGACGGAATTCCGAAAAGCTTCGGAACCGGTATCTCGCTTAAAAGCGAATAGACTTAATGCCTCCAAAGCTGCATGGACTGAAGTTTCCCCGTCAGCGGCTCCAATTAGCCTGAGTAGATGAAGGCGCTCCGCATCGGTCCATTCGCTCTCTCTAGATGCCCAAAGCACGCGGCTGAAGCGATGCGGCTGCGCATCCACTTGTGACAGATAGACTTCGAATCGGCGAAGCGCCGCATGGTCCAATCCCGCGACCATCTGCATGGCGACCAAGGTGTGGCCAAGCACAGGGTCCGTCGGTAAACGATCAAGAAAGTTGTCAAATGCGTTCGGATCCTTCTCGTGCCAAGCTCGTCCAAGGCCCAAGAAATAGGCAAAGACGTAATTTCCACTCAAAGCCGTCGTCACCAGCTCGCAGCACCGTTCGAACTCCTCTGCAATATCGGCTAGACCCATTCCGACCCCATAACCGAATGGCTCTACACGCATTGTCTCATTGGTGCTGAGCAATTCGCTTCGAACTTCGGTCAGTGTGTCAGTATCCCTAGCTGCCTCTTGTCCAAGCGACTCGGCGCGTGCGGTGAGAGCGGCCTCCATGGTCCTGTAATCACCGTTATGTTCACGGTAATTAGCGGCGTCTCTTAGGATAACACTAACCCGTATTTGACCGGCAAGAGAGTCTGGGGCTAGGCGGTCAATTAAGTCTTCCAATGAAGTACGCACATCTGCTTCCATGCCTTCCCCATCAAACTCCAGAGTCTCGCGGGCACTGATGTGAAGACCGGGCCAGGCGCGATTGCCGATCGCCTCGTTGATGCGCTCTATCAGGCGGGTCCGATGCGCCGCATGCCGCCAATGGCCGCGAAACCGTTGCTCAATGATGCGTCTGGCGGCCTCATAGTGCTCTGGAAGATCGCGCAGTACATCAAACGCCAAATCGATGTAGTCGCAGAAGAACTCGTCTCGTTCATCCCACGTTTGAGCGTGCCATCCCCAGCTTCGGGAGCGGCTCCCAAATCTCATGGTCCGAGATGACGAGAAATGAGAAATTTCGAGGCCCGCATCCAATGCGCGGACACCAAGCTCCGACAGCCGCGGCAGATCTGGATCAAATATAATCCGGCGAAGAAAGGTACTGCGTGTCTGACCATCTGCCATCGTGCCGGAGAAATGGTAGGCGAAAAGCGCCTCAAACGATCCAATCGCCGAGTTCGACGCAGGATTATCGGCACCGATCTGCTCAAGAGCTATCGAGCCCAGTGCGGTGGCAGAACGGTCAAACAGCTCGGCGTCATAGGTCAGGTCCGCAACCAAGTTCGCGACTCGCGCGTCAAGCGCGTAGCCCGCGCCTAAAGTTCGTTCGATCGCACCCAACGCACTAGAAGGGTCGAGCGGCGCCAGATACTCGAATTGGCGCTGCCTGTCCTCATCGAGACCAGAGGCCCGACCGAGCACACCTGCCTCCCCATAGGCAAGTCTTGCAACCTCACATGCAACCGGAAGATCGTGCAGCAACCCTAATCTATGACAGAACGAAACACTGAGACGTGTAGGTGCCGGCTCAATCCAGTGATCGTAAAGATGCTGCGCGGGGTAAGCGGCGAGACCATCCCGCGCTATCCGGTTGGCAAGTGCGTGAGGCAACAGAGCACGCCACGAGCCGCGCGCCTGCACCAATCCGCGACTTTGGAGTTGAGCGACATTACGGGCAGCCTCAATGGGTGTGAGGCCTCGATCCTGGACGAGAATGGATAATTCGCCAGTGTCGGTAAGGTCTTCGCCATGAAAGCTGTAGACCAGTGAAAGGGCTTCCGCCGTTCCGGTAAGTACTGGGCCGGCGCCTCGCCGCTGCTCGAATAAGCGCCGAAAGAGATCGACATCGCGGAGCTCCCCCAGCGTGGTGTTTTGATCGACCGTTGAAGCGATGGCAAAAGCAATACGGGCATTCCCCTCGGCGAGTTCGGCTAGGCGTCGCGCATCGACCTGGGTCAAAATCTCAAAGCGCTCACGCAGCAGTGTTTCAAGAACGTCCTGAGACGCTCCCTTCATGTCAAAGCACTGGGTGCCTTCAGGGATATCGTCTGTTAGGTCGTATTCTATCGTGAGAAGACTGACATTGCGGGCGCTCCTGCGCAGAAGTCGAGTCAACCGGGAGTGGGTATCCGGCCCGCAGTTGTCGACGATTACACGGAATACCCCGTCCAAACGGCCGAGAAATTCGATCACACGGTCCGGGACAGGATCCGGGCTGTCTCCCAAATCCGTGTAGATGACCGTCTCGGCTGCCAAAACCGTATCTGGATCAATACGATCATCGAAGAGAGCCTGTGCCAGTCGGGTCTTTCCGACGCCCGACAGGCCGATCAATCGGGCCGACGTCTGCGGGCGTGAGAGAGTGCCGCGCAAATGACGGATCCCCTCCAATACCGATACATTCTCGTCGACGCCTGGGACGCTAATACGGCTAGTTTCATCAAGATGGTAGGGAGCCTCAAGTTCCGTCTCATTATGGGCCCACGGCGCATAGGGCTGCCAACCTTGCAACTGCGGCGCCCCAACCTTTTGTCTCAGCCAGAGGCCAATACTTGGGTGTCGTTCCGCCCAATCCGAGATTCGGCGAGCATCAAAGAAATCGACACGCACGCCACCAAGCTCTGCCACCACTTCCTGCATGGCCTCGCGACGTCGCTCCAGCATGGCATGAGAACAGTCATCACGAGTTGAGGCTATAATATAGGCGCCCCCAATATCCGACAGGCGGGAAAACAGGGCACGCGGGTCATTCCCATCGCGCATTTCTCCTTGCACTTTCGCTGGCCCCATTGTTTCGGCCTTGACTTGCAAGCAGGTATCGGATGCGCCCCGAAAGAGGGGGATCTGAAGGAACCTGTTCTCCGTCAGATCGACGCGCACATCGACGCCGCCGTCCGCTGCGCGCTGATCTCCACCCCAGAGGACGGCGTCTACAGGCGCGCCGGCCTGTGCCAACTCCGCCCTGCACAGCCGAGCAATAAGCTCGCGGGCATCAGCGTCATTAAGGGCCTGTACCCATGCGGTTTCAGTATCGAACATTTCAAAGACCCATCCAGAGTTTCGGACTTGGGAGTTCTCCGCGTTTGATACAATAATACTATTCAATTTAATGATATCAGGTCGGCAAAACCTGAGTCAGATCTTCGACTCGCACCTTAACCTTCTATTCTTTTAAGCGCCGAGTCCTGCGGGCTCCCACCTGTCTGCAACGCTATCAGCGTAGAATGTAACGCTAGCCTTCGACTATCGGACGTGCGCACCAGAGGGTTCAGAAGACGAGACTACTCTGCCTTCTTCAGCCAGTGGTAAAACTCGAGGACATTCCCCTCGGTGTCCCTGATCTGGGCGACATGCGTGTCATTGACGTCATGCGGTTCCATCACCGACTCCAAGCCCGCCTTAGTCAGCCGGACATGCGCGGCAGCGGCATCCTCTACTTCGATTGTCGGAACGGTGCTGTCGCCAAAATCGACTTCGACATCGATCGCGTTCGGATTGAAGATCCCGAAGAGGAATCCATCAATATCCCAGAACACGAAGCGGTCGGTTTCGGAGTCATGCTCTCTCTGGAAGATGTGATCCGTGTAGCAAGCCTTGGCCCGTTCGAAGTCGCGGGCGGTGACGTAGAGCGAGTTTACTTTCATGGTTCCAAGGGCCTCTTAATTATGGGTGCATATGTATGCGCCGCGCACATATAGCGCAGAGCAGGATTGAAGTCCATGCGCCGTGCATATATCCCACCTAAGTGATTGATGCTTCCAACGCTCCGGGTCTGCTTCGCGTCGCCAACCTCTTTGGTGCCGTATCCCAAGCTGTGGACGACGCCGTTTCCGACGCCATATCTTCCCAGTCTCCATCAAACATCTCTCCAGCCGCGCTATCTCTTGTTGGCCACGCGGAGGGCATCACCATCGCCCAAATCGGGCGGGCGCTGGGCCTGTCGCACCCGGGCACGGTTCGCCTCGTGGACCGGATGGTCGCCGCCGGCCTTGCAGAACGAAAGACATCACCAGCTGATGCACGTGCGGTATCGGTCCACCTGACGGCTGAAGGCCGGGAACTGGCCCAGCAAGTCGCCGTCAAGAGGCTCGGCGTCATCGGAGACTTGATCTCCGGACTCGATCCGACGGAACAGGAAACCCTTGCCTCGCTCGCAGACCGGATCCTCACGACGAGCGTTAACACATTCGATGCGGGAGTACGCGTGTGCCGCCTATGCGAGCCGTCCGTCTGCACCGACTGTCCTGTAGAGCCCGTATTCGTTTCCCATACGGAATCACTCCGGGAGGATTCGCACGCGGGGCCTGATTGACGAGGCCGTAAGCTCCACTGCGAAGATCATTGCAGACTCGTCGATGCCTGAGGACTCCAGCCCTCATCACATTGCCCCCTATCTTATTCTGACCTCCCTGCTCACTTTATCGGTCTGGATTGGCGGCTGGATGTGTGTGTCCGTTTGACCTTCCACTTGCGTACAGACGGACTTAACGCTGATGCTAGTTCCACGCCTTGTGCCCACAGATTGCCGCGAGTGCACTTTGACGTTTTTTGACACGAATTTTCGAATTAACCCTAGACTTCGGATGCCCGGAAGTACTGGATCAAGTTGTAAGCAAGATAGGCCGGAGCCAACACGGTTATCAGGGCGGCTGACACGAAGAATAGGATGATCATCCCAAATAGGGATAGGAAGAACGTGAAGCCGGTCAGTTTCGAGATGATGTCCGAGAGTAATTGCATGCACAGGAACATCATGAGGACGATCCCGACGACTGAAACCCAGCCTAGAGGATCTTGGAACGGCACAGCACCTAGTGCGAGTGGGATCACAATGGCGACAGCTAGAACGATGAAGTAGATCACCCTCTTGAGGTAGACGCTCTTCACATAGTAGGGCTGAAACATAAGGCACTTTCCTCTTGGGATGAGAAAACTCTAGAGATCAACCTCGTTTGCAGGCCGCGCGCCGTCCTTCAGCTCTTTGTGTTCCGCCTCGCGCCTCCGCTGCAACTCGGCTTGCGTCGAATCTAGCGCTTCCAGGATGCCGTCCTCATCGAACATCGCGACCTCGATGCGTTCTATCAGTGGAGAGTTGTCAGCCCGCGTCAGCCTCGCGGTGACAAGCGTGCCACATCCTTCCTCGAACGTCTCACCACCCACGGCACTTGGATTAAGCCTGCACCGACCCTCTTCCGCGCCCGTTCCGTCCCGTTGCCAGGTCAGCGTCAATCGCTCTCCCCGGTCCTCTGAATGCTCGGGCTCGCCGTATCGCTCGATCAGCCGGGCGGCCACATCCTCGTCGGCGACCTGATCGCCGTCTGTCAGGATTTGAGAGCGGATGATGCCGTACGCGGTCTCGGTGCCGGGCGCGCCCAGCAGGATCACGCGAATATTCTCGGTTACGTTCTTGGCCCGCGCGCCGAACAGGGCATCCGGTTCGCAAGGCAATGGCGGATTGCCCGCCGAGCGGTTGCGCACCGTGTCGGTCATGTCCGGAAATTCACTCGGCCTGCAAGCGTCGCCGTCCGAAGCCGCAATCCCGGTTTTCAACACGAAGCCAAGATTGTCCAGGTCGGAGAAATTGTAGTCGTAATCCACCGTCCGGACGATGCTCTCATCACAAGCGAACGCTTTCACTACTTCCTCGTGGCTCATACCTGGCGCAAGGCCCACTATATGCCAGCCTGATGTTCGGATGGTCGATGCGTCGCACTCCCTGTCTTTCGTCCCGACAGCGACCTCATCGTCATCGGCTTTGCCGCCAAAGCCCGGAAAGGCCGGAGCTTGGTTTTCCTGCGCGACGGTACGGATTGGCGTCTGGGTGACTTCGGCCTCGGTAGGAGGGGGTGAAGCGTCTTCTGGGTTTCCGCAGGCAGTGAGCGCGCCAAAGAGGACAAGGTAGAATGAGGATGACCGCAGAAACATGTTACTACTCCAGTCTGGGTTTCAAGCCACTCAGGCCAAAGCGACAGAGATTTCGGACCTAATCGAGAATGAGCCTTTTTTGAGGCACCTTCAACGGCGGGGTTTACCCAAGATGGCAAAAAATCAGGATTCAAGTTCGCATTTTTAATCGGGATGCGTCTTACTGTTTGTACAGCCAAACTTGGGAGGCAGGTCATGAGGGTTTTAGGGCAATTTGGCAAAGGGCTTCAACTGGCATTTAGGTTGACCGTTCTTGCAACAGCCTTGGCTTCTGGCACAGCCGTTCTTGCGCAAAGTTCGAACGGGGGTGGATTTAATACCTGCCCCAGCTGGGTATATACCACTGGTAATACGTGCGGTGGCAACGTTGTTGGGGATCTGCTTTGGGGCGTACTGTCGAACGGTGATAATTTACAAGGATTAGGATTGAACCCGCACGGACTTGGTGCCTTTGGTCTCGACCAATTCGGGTTCGATCCGTTTCTCATCGGCTTCAATCCCACAATGTTAACGGCTGAAGAAGACGAGATCATAGTCACCGGGGAAAGGATCCGCAGGAATCGTATTTTTGCATGTCCCCCCGGAGCCACGATGCTGGGCGGCAGTATCTGCTATCATCACATGGGTTACGAGGATCTTGTCACCAATCTTTTTTCAGACCCTCTCGTTATCTATGAAGAGTATACTCGTTGCGCTGAGGCTGGAGAGGCGAGTTGTGTGCCAGAGCCGGATGAAGAGCCATTGGAGCCCCATGAGCGACCATGCTCGCCGAAGGTAGCGGAGGCCTATGAAGCATGGAACTACACGAACCTAAGAAGTCCGTCCGATGTATGGAATACGCTAGGTGGCAATCTCGGTGCAGGGGGATTGAACGAAGGACATAATACGTGCGCAACGAGATTGAGCTGTGCTTTAAATGTGGCCGGTTATGTCATTCCAAATAGTAGAGATCATCAGACAAATATCCAGCAAACTTCTGGCCCGTATCAAGGAACGCGCATCATTTTAAGTGCCCTCAACATGCACAATTTTCTAACGGATAACTGGGGTGAGCCAGATCATCAGGTAATGGGGGCGAATGACGCTCGTAGCCATCTGGAAGATGGTCAGGTTGGAATCTATGTTAGATATGAACCAGTTCAGGTTGATGACAGAATTGAACAACGGGGTCACGCAGGCATCAATACTGGAGACCCTAATGCCGACGACCCGTATTCACATGAACCCGGGTCTTTCTGGACATTGCCGGTGGACTGTGAGCAAGACTAGGATGACGCAGTTCACCGATCTGGAAGGAGATATATCATGAGACGCCTGACAATTTTTCTGTCCGTCCTGGCTCCGATCCTTGTCCTGGCCTGTCAAACGCAGGCGTCGGACGAAAGACCGGCATCGTCGGACAACCGGGTGGACTGCTCGCTGTTCGGTATGCGCGTCGAGGTTCCGGGCCTCGAAAAGCAAACGGATTGCGGCTATGTCGATGAGAGCGGTCTTCTGCATATCGATGCCGAAACCATGGCGTTCGTCGATCATATTTTCGATGAAACGGGGTGGGAAATCTCTATTGGCCCTGAATATGAATATCATCCGCCGCACTTGCGTTGCTTGCCCTTGGCAACCTCGGACACAGGTTTCCATTACGTCTATTTTAACAGGCAAGGGCAGGCAAGACCCTCGCATTCGCCGGGCATCCCCATGTGCGGCATGTTTGGTATGGTATCAGACCTGTTCTTGAGTGAGGTGGATGGGAAGATCGTTCTTTCCGATGAAGATCTGAACATAGTCAGGCGTAGCGAATTCGTATTTGTAAAAGGGTTGGTCGGATGTACATCAGAACCCACCAAAGAGCCGGTGGACCATGGCAAATGGCTTGGCGGCGTGTGCGGACATATTGACAGGAACTTGAATGCCATCGGTGATATCGAGTTTCCATACGAGACGGTTGCGACCCAATCAGATTAGAAACACACTATCCGGAAGACTCCACGTTCTGTTATTTCGCTAGGCATTGGTTCGACTGAGCTTATCACGTCAATAAAATGACGGTAACAATTCGAGGCAATCTAAAAGCAACCGATGTTGCTTCAAAGACAGCTTTGACTTCTCATAATCTATATTCCAGGCCAAGCTAGGCGTGGCGGCATCATCGGTTTCACTCTTCTTTCACACAACATAATGCAGATTATGTTGTGTGAAAGCCACAAACGCATTCTCAGCACTCCATCCCCTAACCCTCCAAACGAGCTTATGTGAACGCGCAAGTATTATCAGGTTATCCAACATACGCTAGGGCTAACAGGAGCGCTGCAGTTATTGTTCGTAAGTTCCAGACATCAGGCCTACAGATCCGGGAACACCCTCTTGTCAATGCTGCGCCTGCAGTAAAGATCGCATTACGCGCTAACCTCCGGTTAACTCTATCCAACCAATGCGCGGTGACGACATTGAGGAAGAGCTATGAAGACCGGCACCGATAAACTCATGTGGGCATTGGCAATTGCTGCCGCGGGGTCTGTGGCGTCTGCGCCAACTGCGATTTCTGCGAACGACAATCTGGGTGTCGTGCTGCAGTCGGCGTATACCAGCAACTACCACTTCAGAGGCATCACCCGTTCGGGCGATGCGCTGCAGACCTCTGCCGAGGTCTCGTACGCAAATCTCACCGTCGGCGCCTGGACATCCGTAGGACTGGGAGACGACGAGGGGGTGTTTACGGATGAGATCGACATTTACGCGTTCACTGGCTGGAACCTTGGGGACGCGGTTAGCGCAGAGGTCGGTGCAACGCTTTACCACTTCCCGCAACTAGGAGGGTTCTTCGATATTGGAAACGAAACAGGCGACGCCAGCACGATTGAGGTCTACGGAGGCATCGATTTCAATGTGCCTTTTGAACCAAGAGTGACGGGATATTACGACGTCAACCTACGCACTGTCACGTTGGAGGGAGGGTTATCCTATCCTGTTGCGATTGGGTCCAGAGTATCGATTGTTCCAAGTTTCGACGCCGGTCTGGTTGAAGACTCGGACGGGGACGGCGTCGACTACCAGTATGCAGAGGCTAGCGGGCGGCTGGAGTTCGGAATCTCGGGCAGTGCGGCACTCTTCACATCGGGACATTACGCGATCAGCACGGAAGATACGTTTCTGGACACAGACTTCTCCCTCTCCGATGCGGACAAAGTTTTGAACCCTCAACAGAACGCCGCCTGGTTCAAGGTCGGCCTATCAGCAACATACTGAGAGCGACCATGCGCGCGCTCGCAACAATCTTGGTCCTGGCGACGTGCCCACCTGCAGTGGCGCAATCTTTGGAGCAGGCAGTGAACAGCACCTGCCTCACCAACCCGGGCGTTGCCACGGCGACCTTCAGAGTGGCGCAAAGCGAGGAGGGCATCATCGAGGCGCGCTCCGCGTTGTTCCCGAGGCTGGACAGCACCACGCAGATCGGCCTTGCCGACGACGGCGACGAAGTCGATGAACTTCGCGGCGGTCTCGGGCCGCTGACGAATGCGCGTCAGGTCTCGTCCCGGCTTTCGCTCTCCCAACCCCTCTACCTCGGTGGACGGGCCAGGGCTGGTATCGCACAAGCAAAGGCTAGTCGCGATGTCGAACTCTACCGTCGACAGGCCGAACTCATCGATCTGCAACTCGACACGATCGAGGCCTATGTGGACCTTGCCCGCGCCCGAGCGCAGGACGATGTGCAACGCAGCAACGTCAGGGCTTTGAAAGAGCAACTCGGCAATGCGGAACGTCGGTTCGAACTGGGTGCCGGCACCCGGTCGGATATAGTCCAGGCTAGGTCCAGGATCGGTCAAGGCGAAGCGGGAGTGACCGATGCCCAGAACGCGATCCGACAGGCTTTCGTGCGTCTGCGCAACATCACTGGTCTTACAACCGTCGACGATATTGAGTTGCCGACTGAGCCGTCAGTCCCCCTATCCATTGGTGCAGCGCTTTCCGAGGCTGCACGGAACAACCCCAACGCCCGCATCGCCTTGGCTCAAATAGAGCAGGCGGAGCAGAGCATTCGCGTGGCCCAGGGCGAGCGTTCGCCGAACATCCGCTTGCTCGGCAATCTGAATATCCAAAGGGACACGGCATTCAATGGTTTCGAGCGAGACGAAGGGTCTCTGAGCGTAGAGATGAATATACCGATCTTTGCGGGCGGCGGGCTCGCCTCCCGAGAGCGAAGTGCAAAGCTTGGGGCAGCTTTGCAGAGAAGCGAGCGGGACCGCATCCTTCAGCGGTTGGCGGAAACGGTCGAAAGGGAATGGTACAACCTGCTCGCCTCTAAGGACCTCATCGAGGTAAATAACGGACTTCTGAAAGCAGCCACGCAGGCGCTGGAGGCTGTGAGCCGGGAAGTCGAAGCGGGCTTCAGACCCAATGTGGACCTGCTCAACGCTCAACAGGAATTGCTTGCCGCCGAAATAGGCCTGACCAATGCCAGGTTCGACACGGTCCTGTCTGCCTACAGATATCTCGGTGTGATAGGAACGATTGGCGAAGGCCGGTTTTTGAAATGCCGGGACGTGATAGGCGATCTGCCACATACTACTCCAGACCTGAGCGACCAGAAGGAACTGTCCCGGAGATGGGTTCCCTGGTTGCCAGTGGGTCCCGACACAAATAGGTCCGACAGGCGGGGGCCGCGGGCCAGACGGTGACCCTGGCACGTTGAGCGGATCGATCCTGGCATGAGGACTGGGGTGAATACAGAGCCGAATCCGTCGGCCCAGAAGATGGACACAGGGTTATCCTGTCTCGTCCTGCTTATGGGCTTCCTTGACGTACCTGCCGACCCGGCGCACCTCAAGCACGAGATCGGCAAGGACCATGCCGCCACGGCTGCGGACATTGTGCGTCTCGCCAAGCGTGCCGGGCTCCGGTCACGCATCACGACTTTGGGGACCCACCGTCTCGAGTTCTTCGCTTTGCCCACCATCGCCCGTGCCAAGGACGGGTCCTTTTTCATTATCGGAAAAGTCAATGAAGGCCGGGCGCTCGTCCAAGTCCCGGGGGAGGCTCCGCAGTCACTTGCCTATGAAGATCTTGATGACTTGTGGGACGGAACGGTCATACCCCTGGCTCGCCGCGACAAGCCGACGGGCGGCGAAGGCAAGTTCGACGTCACATGGTTCATTCCCGCGCTAATCAAGTACCGCCATCTTCTGCGGGACGTGATGCTGGCCTCGCTCGCGCTCCAGGTATTCGCGCTCGGCACGCCACTGTTTTTCCAAGTCGTCGTAGACAAGGTGCTCGCCCATCAAGGGCTAACCACGCTGGACGTGCTCGCCATTGGCCTCATCTCGCTTGTCGTGTTCGAAGCGCTCATGGGCGGGCTCAGAGCGTATCTCTTCACGCACACCACCAGCCGTGTCGATGTCGAGTTGGGATCGAACCTATTCCGGCACCTGCTCAAGCTCCCCTTGGCCTATTTCGAGTCCCGTCGCGTGGGGGACACAGTCGCGCGGGTAAGGGAACTGGAAACGATCCGGGAATTCTTGACATCGTCTTCCGTCACATTGGTGATCGATCTCGCCTTCACGGTCATCTTCCTCGTCATTATGTGGTTCTACAGCGTGGCGCTGTTCACCGTCGTCGCGGTCTCCATCCCGCTCTACGTGATCATCAGCGTGATCATTACGCCGCCCTTGCGCCGGAAGATCGAAGAGCAATTCCACCGCGGCGCGGACAACCAGTCCTTCCTGGTCGAGAGCGTGACGGCCGTGCAGACACTCAAGGCGATGGCGGTCGAACCGCAGATGCAAACCCGTTGGGAGAACCAGCTTGCGGGTTATGTGAAATCGGGGTTCGACGCCGCCAAGCTCGGCATCATAGGCCAACAGGCGATCCAGTTGGTCAACAAGCTCGCGTCTGCCATCATCCTCTATGTCGGGGCGAAGCTTGTGATCGAAGGACAGATGACCGTGGGCCAACTCGTTGCCTTCAACATGTTCGCCGGACATGTGTCGCAACCCATACTGCGCATGTCGCACCTCTGGCAGCAGTTCCAGCAGGTCCGTGTCGCCGTTGCGCGGCTGGGCGACATCCTCAACGCCCCGATCGAGCGGGCGAGCAAGCCGTCTCAATCGGCCCTGCCCGCCATCGAGGGGCGGATCGAGTTCGACGGTGTCTTTTTCCGCTACGAGCCCGGAGGCCGCGAAATCCTGCGCGACGTAACCCTGGAAATCCCGCCGGGCCAGATCGTGGGTATCGTCGGCTCGTCCGGATCCGGCAAATCGACCTTGGCAAAGCTGGTACAGCGACTCTACGTGCCGGAAAGCGGGCGCGTCCTGGTCGACGGGGTCGATCTGACGATGGTGGACCCGGCCTGGCTGCGCCGCCAAGTCGGCGTGGTGCAGCAGGAGAACATCCTGTTCAACCGGACAGTTCGGGACAATATCGCGCTCGCCGACACGGGCATGGCGATGGAGCGCGTGGTCGCGGCCGCGCATCTCGCCGGCGCTCACGATTTCATCCTCGAACTTCCGGAAGGCTACGACACGCAGATCGACGAGCGCGGCGGCAACCTGTCGGGCGGACAGCGCCAGCGCATCGCCATCGCCCGGGCGCTGGCCATCGATCCGCGCATCCTCGTGTTCGACGAAGCCACCAGCGCGCTGGACGCAGAAAGCGACGCCGCCATCACGGCCAACATGCCCAAGATCGCGGCCAACCGAACGGTCTTCATCATCGCGCACCGCCTTTCGACCCTGCGCTCCGCGAACCGGATCGTGACGATGGAGAACGGCAAGATCGTGGAGGACGGGTCCCACGACGAGCTGATGCGCCGGGGTGGACGCTATGCCCAACTCTGGCGCGAGCAGATGCTCGGCCTGTCCACGGCGGAGTAGTCGAATGGGACGGCACACACGCACTATTGTCGGCGCCTGGCGCGAGGAAACGAAGCGCCGCCGCGCCCTGTCCGGCAAACCGCGCCGCGGGTCCGAGACGGACTTCCTGCCAGAGGCACTGGAGATCGTGGAGACGCCGCCGTCACCGTTCGGGCGACTGATTATTTGGGTCATCCTGCTTGTCTTCGGCCTTGCGCTTGCGTGGTCGTGGTTCGGACGCGTGGACATCGTCGCCGTGGCCCAGGGCCGGGTCGTCCCAACGGGCCAGGTCCAGGTAGTCGAAGCGCCAGAAACGGGCGTTGTGCGCGCGATCCGGGTTCGCAACGGCGACGTGGTGGCGGCCGGTGACGTCCTTATCGAGTTGGACTCCACGCTGGCCAGCGCCGATTCGGGCACGGTCGACAACGAGCTGGGACAGGCAGAGCTGCGCGCGTCCATTGCGCGCGGCGTCCTCGGCTTCCTGGAGACGGGCCTCATCCGACTGGACATGCCGGAGGGCGTCTCAGAAGCCGCGTCGGAAGTCTCGCGTCGGCAGCTCGGTTCGCGCATCGCGAGCTATCGTTCCAACCGTCTTCTGATTGAGGACGAACGACAACAGGCCCAGGCCGCGATGCAGGGCGTAATCCGAAACATCGCCAAGCTGCGAGAAACTTTGCCCCTGCTGCGGGAACGCATGACGACCTACCAGGCCTTGACCGCCGAAGGTCTCGCCTCCCGGGTTGAGGCACTCCGGCTCCAGGAGGAATTGATCACGCGCGAACGCGACCTCGAGATCGCGGTAGGGGAGTTGGACCAGGCCCGAAGCGCCGTATCCGCCGTCGAGCGACGCCTCGACCTCGCCCGCGACGAGCTGCGCCGCGAAGCCCTGCAGGATCTAGCCGAGGCCGAAGCGGCCCGCACGGACCGCTTGGAAGCCCAGCGAAAAGCTGCCATGCGCGCGCAATGGCAGACCCTGCGCGCGCCCGCAGACGGCACGGTCGTGGGGCTCCAGGTCTTTACAGTCGGCGAAGTGATCGAGACAGGCGCACCACTTATGACCATCGCGCCGAGCGATCGAGAGCTCATCGTGGAGGCCATGGTCTTAAATAAGGATGTCGGCTTCGTGAAACTTGGCGATCCGGTCGCGGTCAAGCTTGAAGCCTATCCTTTTACACGCTATGGTTTGATCGAAGGGGAACTCGCGATGATATCGGCCGACGCCATCATTGACGAAAGACTGGGCTTAGTATTCCCAGCCGAGGTCCACTTGAGCGCGCCTTACGTTGGCGAAGGCGACCTGCGCCGCGCGGTCCAGAGCGGCATGAACGCGACCGCCGAAGTCAAGACGGGCGACCGGCGCATCATCGACTTCGTCCTGTCCCCGATCGCGAAAGCAGGGAGTGAAGCGGGGCGGGAGCGGTGAGGCTCCTTCGTTTCCTTGCCATTGCCGCAACGGTTTCGGGTCTGACGGTCTGCTCTCCGGCGTCCGACCTGCCCTACCGCGCCGATACGGAGGTGCCGGGGCGCGAGGGCGAGGCCAAGACGGGGCCGCGCCAGATCGAGGTAGCGCCGGAGTTTCTCGAGGCCTGCGAGAACGGCGTCGTGAAGGCGACGGTCTATACGCGCGGCCAGCTCAACAGCGCGCAGGTCTTCCTCCCCCGCCATGCCATCCACATCTTCCGGCATGGAGGGAAATTCTATGACTACCCCATGTCCATGACGATCAAGCCGGACTGCCTGTCCTTTGAGGAGACCGAAACCTGCCGACAGAGCGAGCGTCTGCTCGGTTTTTCGGCCGGCTTGCAGGAGACGAATGTCATCTCGGAGCCGGATCTAACTATAGATTATTACATGCATGAAGTTCAAATTTCGATAACTGGTCTCAGAGAGTTCTCATACAGTGACGCTACTCTCAATCAACAAGCTTACAAACGCAAAATGCACCCTGAAGTTGTTGAATTCCGCCGAAAGAAACATGGCCATAACGAAGCGTTTGCAAATTTCGCTTCGGACGTTGATGTCAGCGAAAAAGCGACTTTACAGATTCTCTGTCGTTATGACAGCGTGATGCCGGATCATCGCCCTTGCCGATGGCGTTTG
Source organism: uncultured Algimonas sp. (assembly GCF_947498175.1). Taxonomy (GTDB): domain Bacteria; phylum Pseudomonadota; class Alphaproteobacteria; order Caulobacterales; family Maricaulaceae; genus Litorimonas. The sequence continues at coordinate 369,796 of NZ_CANMJB010000004.1, forward strand.
GCTAATCCAGGCAAGACACTGTCGAGCCGTCGCACATTGCGCGACGAGGTTTCGAACTGGCGGCCTTGGTTCCAGGAAACGGCCGCGACGCTGAAAGCGATCTCGGATCGAGGGGAGTTCCACAATGAATGCTGATCTGTCCACATATCGCGCCATGCTCGACGCACGGCGACGGACGAATTTCTACCTCGAATATGCCCGGCATGTTCTAGCATCCGGTCGTCCAGGTGCGTTGGAATCATATCACCAATTGCAAATCATGGCGCAGATTTCCTCCTATTCCGGCGAGGTCGGAGGCGCGGCCATCATCGGCAACCTCATGGCTTTCCAGGACTCGGGCGGGCTCGATGGCGTCTATCCTGACGCCGGGACGCTGGACCAGTTCTCGCTGGATGTCGCGGAAAACCTCTTTTTTGCATCTCAACAGGACATTCGAGGTGGTGGCGACGGTTTTTTCACGGATCAAGAGCTGCGCGCGATCGCCTATGTGACCTGGCGCCAGAAAGGTCTGGGCGGGGTCTTTCCCGGCAACTATCAGCGCGGACTGGATGAGCGCGACGGGTTTTCCCGCATCAACTTTCGCCAAACCGTTCTGGACGCCTTGTTCGCAGGCGACTCCGCCATTGCCCGGGAAATGACGCTCAATCCCTATAACCCGTCCAATCTGACCCAGCTCGGCGACTTCCTGTCGCAAAGCCCGATGATCATGACCGAAGCGGGTACGATCGGAAACACCTACGATGAATACGGATTCACTGAGAGCGATTTAGCGGCCGTATACGCCCATGGCGGATATCGGGTCAGTGATCAGGGTTACACTCTGGAAGCCGTTCATATCCACGATGCGTCCGGCCGACTTATCGACACGCAATTCAATATATACGATTACAGCGGAAGAATCCTCAATACGGTCAATGCCTATTCCAGCGAATATTTCTCGAGTGGCGGTCGGTCGGTCATTACTGATGCCGAAACCACGACCTTTCTGCAAAGACTTGCTGACAACGCACTGACGGGTTTTATCGATTTTTTCACCAATCGGGACTTGACCAACGCCGAGCGCATCTCGGATGCAATCGAGGGAATGAGTGTTCGTCTTGCCAACATACGGGGTCGTGGGCCTTTCAATGGCAACGGAATCCCGGATTGGTATGATCCTGACGAACATACGGGCGATTTGATCAAAGATGCGTTGGGCGCAGACCTCGGCCCCGGGGGAGTCCGGCATGTCGGCGAGCCAGATTTCACGCATTTCGACAGTGCTGACGAACAGGGGGGTCTTTTGAGATCCGGCTATCGGCATGTAATTCGCCCTGCCTTGAAATTCAATGATGCGGTGGGGAGTCTATCCAGAAACGTCATTTTGCAGGGAGCTCGGAGAAACGTCGAAGGGTTGAGTGCCTTTCCGTTTCTTTCGCCTTCTGCCACAATGCTAAGCAATGTCGCTGTGGCAATCGGTTCGCGCCTTTCCGATCCTGCCAGGGACGGCACTCAGGTTGTCGAAAGCTCTATCCGCAACGCCCTTAACGCCGAGTTCGGCGGCCGTGTCGGGTCGGCGGAGCTGTTGCCGACCGAATATTTCTCGATGGAGTTGGGTCAGCGTCTCGGTCTGGATTTGGGGCCAGTGTCACAGACCGGCGCCGCTGTCATCGACTTGGTCGGAGACAATATTGTTTATGGCCGTTCGCTCCTGAGCGGACTCGATGTCAAGGATATCCTGAAGTCGAGCGCGATCGAGGTCGGAGCCTATTTCGGCGCCAAGCTCGCTAATGCAATCGTTTCTCCTAAGACGAAAGCTGCGGTGGTGCTCGGCGATGTGGGCGCTCGGATCGGTAGTGCAATCGGGTCCTCCATTGCAGGTCCGATCGGCGGAGCGATCGGATCCTTTGTCGGCAAGGTGTTCGGCACGTTCCTCGGTAACTTGGTCGGTAAGAAGCCCAAGCCCAAGATTCCGCAAGCCCAGGCAACAGTCAGCATCGATCTCGTCAACGGTACCTCAACGCTCGGGGCCGTGACGTCGAGGAACAATGGTAGCTTGGACTATGTGTCAGATCTTGCTGATGCGTCACGCGAAGCGCTAACGGGTATCTCCGGGTTTTTGATGAGCGATGACTTGGCCTCGCGCAACCTGACCACATCTTCGCTGAGCCACACATATGGTCATGACGGTCAGCAAATTTATGTGCAGTTGCCAGGCCGCTCGCGCACCAATGTCGCGACCGGATCCAAGGCTGTGGAATCGGGTGTGTTGTGGGCGGCGGACCAGATCAAAATAGCCGGCGGCAATCTGATGGGAAAGCGTGTTCTGGCGCACAACAACCATACGGATTTCGTTCAGCTCATCCGTGATTTCACCACGGCAATGGACTATCAGTCCTATTTGGCGAACCGCGAGCTGGTGAACGGCATTATAAAGGACACACCAGACTCCATTGAAGCCGCCTCCTGGATCATCACCATACAACGCGCTGTTGAAATCGGTCTGCATAAATCGGCTGCATCGGACTTCTATGGTGGTGCGCGAGGCTTTATTGACAGTGTGCAGGGTGTGCTGTCGGAGCCGCTAAACTTTGAAAATGTCGTCTTCTTTCTCAATGGTACGGATTTGGAGGTTTACCGGGACCTGAACGCCGACGGTAATGCCGGCGGCGAAGATCTTCTGGTCTTCGACGAACGCGGTTTCCTGAACCCGGCCAAGCATCCTGACGGCGGCGTAGGATATAATCGAGCGACCTCGGACGCCACAATGACTGCTGGGAGTGACATCTTCATCATGAGCGGTCATCATAACGGCAACATCGACGATCTGACGACTCACACGACGACGACCCCTGGCTATTGGAAAACAATTTGGCTGGCTCCCGGCGAGCCAGATCAAGTCTGGGTGCCACCTGTCACGACGACACGCGCCGTCGAGGGCGGCGACGACATCATCATCGGAAATACACATGCAAACACACTGCGTGGCCGTTCGGGCGATGACTGGCTGGATGGCGGCGCTGGAGATGTATCGGATGTTCTTTATGGCGATTCCGGCAATGACGTCTTGCTCGGTCGGGGGGGGGCGGACACTCTATACGGTGGAGATGGAGACGATTATATTCATGGTGGCGACGGAAGTGACCATATTCGCGGTGGAAATGGTGATGATACGCTTGTGCAGGGGCAAGGCACGAGTTGGGTGGTCGGGGAAGGCGGCGATGACACCTTTGTCATGACTCAAGGTGTATCGCGCGGAGGTTATGGAGGATCTTACCGCGGTGGCTATACGACCGATGATAACGGGTCGGACACGATGGACTTTGGTGAATTTTCAGAGGGCATCCGACTTGATATAAGCTACCGGCCAACGGACTGGGACGCTCACTCGAGCAGTTTTTATCGGCATGCAGCTACTCGTTTTTATGATGTTAGGTCCAATGACGGCGTTAATCAGCGGATCAACTATTTTTACGCCTCGCAAGTGGACAATGTTATAGGCACGTCGTTTGACGACATAATCACGGGCGATGATGCCAACAATATACTGCGTGGCGGAGCCGGTGACGACGTGCTTACGGGTGCGAGCGGCAACAACATTCTTGAGGGGGGTGCTGGAGCCGATCGGATTATTCGCGGAAGAGGTAATCAGGGTTTTGGGACAACCACTGTTTCTTATATGCATTCATCTGCCGGCGTGGATGTTTCCATCACAGGCGGGTCGTACGGTCACGCTCAATCTCACGCACTTGGTGGAGACGCGTCTGGTGACACGTTCGTAGGCTACATGCACAACCTTACCGGTTCTGAGCATGCAGATGTTTTGGAAGGTAACTATGGCTCCAACACGGTCCAAGGGCTTGGCGGTGACGACTATATCCTTGCTGGCAGAGGCTCGGACCAATACCGCGGTGGCGAGGGTTTCGACACGGTCGACTTCGGCAATCATGCTGAAAGTAGTGGGTTGACCATTAACGCTTATGATGGGGGCGCTACTCTCTACTATAATGACGGTTACTCATATGGAACTGCACCAACAGAGTCCGGCACAATACGTACTTACGGTATCGAGCACATTGTCGGCACGTCTGGGAATGACGTCATTCGTTTTCGTGCTGGCGACAATGTTCTCGAGGGTGGTTTAGGCGTTGACTCGCTTTACGGCGGAGCGGGCAACGACATTTATTTTGTCGAGCTCGGTGGCGGCAACGACCGGATTTACGAGTATGGCGACCAGGGCCATGACACAATCATGCTGGGAAATTCGGAGGGCCTGAGCTGGGACGATGTTACCATTGGCGGTGGCGTGCACCTTACGGTCAACGTTGCCGGTCATGGCCGCATCGCCACTGCTTTCCAAAGCCCGAATGCCAATCGCGAACTCGTTGGCGTCGACGCTGTCGACATTGGCGGTGTGGGGTCCATCGATGTGTGGCAAATCACGGGGGGCGACTGGACAGGCACTGCCGGTTCAAATGCGGGTACGGTTCTGCGCGGCTACGGCGATGCTCGCGGCATCTCCCTTTTGCAGGGAGCCGGGGGCAACGACATCATCTGGTCGGCGTCGACGTCCAGCGGGTCGGGAACCTACGAGACCAATGCGAACATCTTGCATGGGGGACGTGGCAACGACGCGATCTACGCGTCCGTTGGCGACGACCAATATATTTTCGATAGAGGCTCCGGTATCGACACTGTCACGGATATGGGTGGTTTGGATCACATTCAATTCGGTCCAGGCGTCGCTTCGAACGAAGTAATCTTCGAGACAATCGGAAACGATCTGTATATCGGCGTCACGCCCGAGGGGACCCAGGATACGTCGTCCTTGCGGGCTAGCCGGATGGCTGACCGTATCCGCGTTGTCGGCGGAGCGGTTCGGATCAACAGAAACCAGCATCGTCAACTGCTCGAATACATTACCGTCGACAACGTCAATATCGACCTTAGGACCCTGGACATCAATTGGACCGAGCAAACCACCGGTGGCGGTGGCGGTGGCGGTGGCGGTGGCGGTGGCGGTGGCGGTGGAGACGACCACCCTCCCTGTACTGGTTGCCAGATCCCTCCTTTAATGTTTGATCTTGACGGTGACGGTCTTGAGCTTGTTTCCATTAACGAGAGCCGGATTGTCACCAGGGGTGAGGACCGATCCCTCACCCGTATCGGCTGGTTGGGCGCGGATGACGGCTTCCTCGCGCTGGACCGCGACGGAGACGGCCGCATCGGATCGCTGTCCGAGATCTCTTTTGCGCAGGATCTGGAGGGGGCGACGACGGATCTGGAGGGGCTTCGTACCTATGACAGCAATGAGGACGGTGTTTTCGATGCCTCCGACGAACGCTGGGGGGAGTTCCGGATTTGGCGCGATCTAAATCAGAATGGACGGGGCCGGGGGCGCGAACTCCAGACGCTTGAAGAAACCGGTATCACTTCGATCGCCCTGAACGGACAGTCCACTGGTAACAATCCGGACGACTATGCCGATAACGTGATCCTTAACACGACGGATGTCACCTATCAGGATGGGTCGACAGCGACGGCTTACGACGTCTACTTGGCCACCACGATCATACGGGACGGACGGGAAAGTCACATCGCGACGACCCAGACCAGCGCAGGCATTCTCGATCAACGTCTTGGTCGCATTTCGACTCGTCGGCTGGAACGTCTTTTGGCGAGGCAGGAGGCAGCCAACGACACGTCGACGGTCATGCCGATCGTCCTGGATCTCGATCGGGACGGAGAACTTGCGCTTAACCATCTCTCGGATAGTGGCGTTCGGATCGATGTAGACGGCAATGGCGAGACCGATGCCATCGGCTGGGTTGGAGCAGGTGACGGGCTGTTGGGTCTTGATCGCAATGGTGATGGGTTGATCACGGCGGTGTCCGAAATCTCCTTTGTGGAAGATTTGCCGGGCGCCCGGACGGACCTCGAAGGCCTTGTAGCCTTCGATAGCAATGGTGACGGCTTGCTGAACGCGGAGGACAACCGTTACGAGGATTTCCGCGTCTGGCAGGACGTGAACCAAGACGGGATCAGCCAATCCGGAGAACTCCAGACGCTGGAGGAGGCGGGTCTGGTCTCACTAGACCTAACGGCCTTTGCGGGAGCACAACCCTCGGATGACGAGCTCCTCGACAATGCCGTGTTCGGACTGACCGAAGTAATCTGGAGCGACGGCCGGATAGGCATTGCCGGCGACACGGGTCTTCGCGTTCTTTACAGCGGACTCGTCGGGGATGAGGATGAGGGTCCGCGCTACATCACCGGCTTTGCTGGTCTGGAAACCGTGGAAGTCAAAGCAGCCGCCCAGTTCGAGTCGATCGTGACAAATTCGGCCTGGGGAAGGATCATCGGGCAAAGGTCGCCACTCATGACCATGCTAGTGGAGGCCGAGGCCGAGATGGCTAGGCGTGATGCCATGGGCGAAGACCTTGGACGCTCTCAGGACGACCTACTCGACGAATTCGAGTCCGATCAGGATGAAAACGATCTAGCCGAAATCGGAGACTTTGCTGAGGGCAATGCGTCGTATGTTTCCGAGTCTGAGGAAACAGGCGACTCCAATATCGGCGACAGCACTGCGGAAACTTCTCCCGACCGCTATGCAAATCAACAGACTGTCGGGTCTTCGGCTCGCGCACGCTCATTGCGAGATTTGCTGGGTTCCTCCGAAATTACTTTGGATCCGGGTCTTGTGGACAAGCATCATAGAGCTGCGAACCGCGCAGAGGTCGCTTCTAAAGATCTCGATCTCTTCACACAGGCCTTAGCCGGATTTGGTGCCACCAAGTCTTTTGGCAGACTGAAACCTACAGAAGCTGACAAATTAAGAGCCGAGAACCTGCTTGCCCAAGGCCGCCATAGCGAGCCGAAGTTCAACTTGGCTTGAAGCCAAATTTAGGAACCTCATGTTAAATCAGATGGACAAGCCAAAAGCTGCGCCGCCCCAGGAAGAACGGACTGTTTCCCACGTACTGGGCGAAATCACTTGGCTCATGACCCAGTCATCTACACACAAGGGCCTGTTTCTTTCAGACTTGGAGTGGATGGTAATGCCGCCCGTTCTGTTGGAACAGTTCCGCATCTTCTATGGGCCCGAAAGTCCGGCTGCCGTTGCCTTCTGGGCACGGGTCTCCGAGGAAACGGACCAACGCCTGCGCAAGACGCAATCCGTTCGTCTACGAGCCGACGAGTGGAAAGGCGGCGACATCCCGTGGTTGATAGAACTGGTCGCCCCGTTCGGGGCGGAGGAAGAGATCCTGCAGGATCTCTCCAACGAACTCTTCAATGGGCAAGAGTTTTTCTTCCACATGACAGGGAACAACGGCCGTCAAGTCAGAACGTTCGGGCCTGAAGGCCTGAAGGATGGATAAGCAAAAATAGTGGCACGCGTCTCAAAAGTCAGAAGCGTCTGCCTCCCAATAGTGCTTTTAGTATATGTTGTGAGCGGGTGCACAACTTACCGCAACGGGACGTTTGGAAAAGACCATTTGTCTACTTTATCGACAAATTTCTGAAAGCCGAGCGTGCTGTTCCTGTCCCACATCGGAGCTTGGACTTACTCTGATAGAGTGGCTTTTGCCGAGAAGATCTACGGATTGAGCTTGAGGGATAGATCAAACGTCGATGCGGCTTGTAACAACAGTGAGCACGTTATCGTACTTGAAGACGTTGGAAGTGATAGCACAAAGTTTGTTTTCGTAGGAACGAAGAGCGAGGCTCAACAATCCGGTGAACTCATTTGTAAATCAAGGTTTCAGTCCATCTACCAACCTGCACTCTCGCTTGGGGGAAGTGGTGGCCGATATGTGTTTCAGCCATAAAACACATATGCAAATATCCGAGTCCCGAAAACTTAGACTAAGCATGGTTTTCTAGACGCAGATAACTGAACAAGTTACCGAACTGGATAAGCCCGGATCGGGAGGGCTTATCGGTCCCAGTCGCATCGTCCGGAAAACAGGCGTTTTCCAAGTTCCCAATACTTGGTTCGTCTTAGAGCCATTATGTCTGTTTTGCGTGTTCGATAGAGGAAGGACTAACGTTACACGCCCCTGTATTTAGCTAATGAAAAGATGACTCTCTACGTCAGGGTCGAATGGTGGGGCTGTTTACGATGCTCCAGCCAACTACAGTTGCAGCAGCAATCCAGACGAATTGAGCTGCAGGGAGGCCGACGACAATGAGCGGAACTGCTGGAGATACCGGTCCGATCCACAGCACAGAGCGGACCATACGCCTGTGTTTCCTGACGTCTGAACCGTCGTGCGGGCCCGTTCAAGCATCATGGATCTAGATAATTATATCGAATATATCGGCTTCCAAAGTCGAAAGCCGTTGCGCTTGTGGCTCGGAAGGGCCGGTCGAACCAGTCTTCACTTTAGCTTTTTTTAAGCGCCCGCAAGCTAAATGGTCAAATTGGCGTTATCGATAACTGACCGATATAGTCGCGCGTCTGCGTATTTAACCGCCATCCGGTCTTAGGATCACCATAAAAGGACAAGCTCGCAACCCAATTTGCAAAAAGTGGATGACGAGCAAGGCGGATCCAAGCGACCAACGACCGGACCATAGATTGCCGAATTGACATTTCAGGTCTGTTGTCCCTACTCTTGGTCCGGCTAGTTTAATGCCGTAATCGCAGGTCATGAGACCGGAAGGAGGAATGATGGAAAAGCCTGTCGTTCCAAACTCTCCTTTAGCTACGATTAGCTCTTCAATCATGGGCGCGGATCTTCTCAAAGACGAGATATTCAGTCGATTCCAACGCCCTCTCAGCACATTCTTTGCCAAGCGTGTGTCAAATGCCGCGGATATAGACGACCTCGTCCAAGAAGTTTTCCTGCGCGTTCTCAAGCGCCACGAGTCGACGTCCATCCACCGCATGGAAAGCTATCTTTTCCAGTCCGCTTCGAACGTGCTCGCCGACTATTACCGACGTCGTGCAACGCGTCCATTACACGCACATGCCACCCTTCAGGAAGGGCAGCTTGGGCTCGGCTGCGATGTCACACCGGAGCGTATCCTGTTGGGCAAGGACCAACTTCGGGAAGTGACTGCCGCATTGATGGAGTTGCCGCAAAGAACACGAGACATATTCGTGCTTAGAATGTTCGAGGAGCGGACGTCGAAAGATGTGGCCCGCCTTATCGGCGTTTCGGTCAGGTCCGTGGAAAAGCACATGGTCAAGGCCATGCGCCACGTGTCCTCGGCTCTGGGGCTTTGAGATGACGCCCTGGCTTGAAAGACCGAGCGGCACGCCCGATGTCGATGCGATTGCCCTGGATTGGGCGGAACGGCTTTCGCGCGGGGATTCGAAGGCAAGAGCCGCGATGCATGAGTGGGCCGATGGGGATCGCGAGCGTCTGGACGCTGTTACGCGAGCGCAGAGATTGATCGGCGTTGTTGGCAGCATAAGCGAAGCGCCCGAGATCCTCAATATGCGTAATGAGACATTGCTGCGGTTGGCTGACGGCAAGGCCCGTCGCGCGCAGACACGAAGGACAGGCTTGTCCGTGGCTGCTTGCGGCTTGGCCTTTGTCTGCGCCTCCGTCTTTGGCGTAATGCAATTCTACGGAACTTCACCTGTAAATCTTGCACAGGTCGAAAAACCAGCGGTCCAGGCTGAAGCCGGTACCGACTTAGCTGTCGCGTCCATCGGTCTGGACCTTGCCCCAGTTCCGCTCGTCTACAGCACCAGCATTGGCGAGAGATTGACCGTCGTCCTGACAGACGGGTCCGAACTGACTCTGGATACGTCGAGTGAGGTGTCCGTCGACTTCCACGAAGATTCGAGGCGGGTCAATCTTCGCAAGGGCCGAGCATTGTTCGACGTAGCCCACGATGCGGACCGCCCATTCAGGGTCTTTGCCGCCGGCCGCCGCATTACAGCTCTCGGCACGACCTTCGATGTCAAATTAGACGGTACGGATCTCAAGGTCACGCTGGTCGAGGGAAAAGTGAAGGTCGAAGCGGACCGCGACCCGCCCATCGCTACCGTTGAAGTCCCTGTAAAGGCCTTGAACGATCTCACAATCGCAGAACTTGATCCAGGCGAGCAATTTGCGCAGGCCGACGAAACCGGTCCGGGGGTCAAACGAAGCGTGGATGCTCAAAGATTGACGAGTTGGAGTCGCGGTCTATTGATCTTCGACGACGACACGGTCGGGGCTGTTGTGGGCGAACTCAATCGCTATTCGAGGAAGAAGATCGTCCTGTCGGGCGAAGACGTAGCCGAGTTGAGGATTTCGGGTGCTTTCGAAGCGGGCCAGTCCCTGAAGGCCGGTACGGCGCTCGCCACATATTTCCAGCTGGATCTCAAAATCCTCGATGAAGGAAATATAGTCCTTTCGGCCCAATAATGGCAGCAGAGCTTGCCTCTGACGCGCCCATAGTGAAATTTTATTGAAGAAAAAACGACAAACAGGTTCGCATTTTCGCTCCCCCTGCGTCTTACCTAACATAGCGACGCATGCGCGCATATATCGTAAGGGGATCAGGGATTACAATGTCCATTCGAACTGGCGCTAAGCGCTCTCTCAAAACCGTGTTCATGACAGGAGGCGCGGTTCTGGCCTTGATGGCCAGCGCAGCGCAGGCGCAGGCCGATACGCAGCTGCTCGAGTTCAGTATCCCCGAGCAGGATCTGGGATCAGCCCTGACAACGTTCGCTTTGCAAAGCAATCAGCAGATTCTCTTCGCGCCCGATCTAGTCGCCGATCTTCGATCCAAGGAAGTGTCGGGGGCGCATTCAGCGCCGGAGGCTATTGAGATTCTGCTATCCGAAAGCGGATTGGATTTCCAGCTTGGCGAGTCGGAAATCATCCTTCTCGGATCGCCGACGGACACGATCAAGACCGCTCAGGTCGTGAAGCCAAAGTCGGAACCACTTCCGGAGCCTGCCGGTCAGGTTGAGGACGTCCCGACCGGAGCCACGGGTATCGTGGTGGATGAAGAGGAGGAAGACGAAGTTGTCGTGACGGGTAGCCGCATCAAGCGAGACACTGCCTCCTCGGTTGCGCCCTTGCGCATCATCACGACCGAGGTCGAACGGGATTTCGGACTGTTCGATTCCACTCGCATCTTGCAGCAGTCTCAGGCAGCCAGCGGCGCACAGATCGATCAAACTCTGCAGGGCGCTTTGCTAGATAACGGCCCGGGCTCTTCGACCTTGAACCTCCGGGGTCTTGGCGCCAACAGAACGCTCCTTTTGATGAATGGCCGCAGGCTTGCGCCGTCCGGCGTCGAGGGAGCACCGTCTTCGCCGTCGCTCAATCAGTTGCCCACGGGACTTATCGAGCGTTTCGAAGTTCTTCTCGACGGCGCGTCTGCTGTTTACGGCTCCGATGCCGTCGGCGGGGTCGTCAATGTCATCACCAAACGGGATTTCGATGGCCTCGAGCTGAATCTCTCGGCGCAGGCTCCGACAGGATTTGACACGCTTGACTATTCGGGCACGGCAACCTGGGGAAAGAACTTCGACCGCGGTTTTATCGGTGTCGGGGCAGAGTACTTTCATGTTGATGAGGTGCGGCTTACAGATCGGAAGTTTCTTCGCGGCTGCACGACCCATGTTGAGGTCACGGAAACGGGCGAAATTCGTCGCTTGGGAATTAGGAGGCAGACTCAGTACGAGACTTTCTATCCGGGCTTTAGCGCGGTGCCACCAACGGAGTGTGCTGGCGTGAATCAATCCACGTCTCGCGCTAACACCAATACCAGGTTTGCAACAATTCACGGTGTCCCCGGAAATGACACCAACATCGGCATTCCTGGCTATTTCGATGAGAGCCTCCTTAGTATCCCAATCGATGGCGATAGTGACGGCCGACAGGACATTGACTTCGTTCAGTTTACCCCTGATGGCAACGATATCACAAGTAGTCTTACGCCCGAAGAGAATCGAGTCAGCCTGATGGCGTATGGTGAATATACTCTAGACGGAAAAAACAATCTTACCCCATATTTCGAAGCGCAATATAGCAATACACGCGTGAAATCCAACACGACTGCGCCGGCTCTGGGGGCTGATGTTGGGGAAAACAATCCATTTAATCCCTGTGGGGTCAATGGCGTTGACTGTAACGACGCTCTCCGGGGTGTTCTCAGCGATCCTGGTTTTATCAACCGGTTCCAGTTGTACAATAGCGATCCTGATACTAATAGGGACGGAATCCCCGAAGTAGGGCCCTTTCAAAGGCCTTGCGTCGCTAACAATATTGCGTTCGAAGATTGCACGCCCGACAATCCAATTTTCGGCCTTAACGATCTCCCAACTGGTTCACAGCCGACTGTCAGTTTCGTGTCGGTTGATGGCGATCGCGACAATTTCGATGCTAATTTCGATAACTATCGGGTCACCACCGGTATCAAGGGTGACTTGCCGGGTTTAACATTTGGTCCGCTAAGTGGCTGGACCTTCGATACGTCTTTGACTTACTCCCTGTCGAGCGCGACATCCGTCCGGACAGGTGTGCGGGGCGATAGGTTGGCGTTTGCCATTGGTAACAATCCTTTGAACTTTACGGCCGACGCTTTTTTTGGGTCGGAACGACTTTCTGGCGGAGCATGCGATCCGACAGGCGTTGTTGGTGATATTCGTCCTGACGTCCTGCAGGGGTGCGTTCCGGTAAACCTGTTCGCGTCCAGCTTGTATGAAGGCGTGACGGATGGCGGGTTCGCGACTCAAGCAGAACGCGACTATCTATTCGATGAACGCAGCTTCAAAACAGACTATCAACAAATTCTCCTCAATGGCTTTCTAACGGGCAAACTGCTCGACGTGCCTGCAGGCAATGTAAATGCGGTGCTCGGTTTTGAATGGCGTAGCGACGATATCGCTTCTGTGCCCAATGATGTAGCGTCTCAAGGCTTGCTGTCTAATACGGCCCGTGACCGGGGGGCGTCGGGTAACAAATGGACCCGCGAGCTCTTTGCCGAGATCGAGGTTCCGGTTTTCAAGGCGCAGCCCCTGGCTTATAGTTTGGATGTCAATTTATCCGGTCGCCTGACAGACGATCAATTTTACGGAACGAATGGGACTTATTCAGTAAAGGTCGGGTGGCGTCCAATCTCGGAACTTTTGATCAAGGGAACATACGGTACGGCATTCCGTGCACCCAATCTTCGTGAAAACTTCCTTGAGGGTCAAATTCAGGATACGACCATTCAGGATCCCTGTGCGGTGCCGCTGGGGGCGAGGGCTTTCGATCCTGTGGCGGGTGGCTTTGTCTACGACGGATCTAATGAATCTCGAGATCCTGTGATCTTGGACGCTTGCCGGGCATCCGGTGCCGATCCGACAACGGCTGGGATCGCAAGTCCGACCAGCGCATTCTTCGTGTCCGCAGAAACATTGTCAGGCGGGACTCTTGCTCTCGAGCCCGAAACGTCCCGATCGTTTACGACAGGTGCTTCTTACACTGACAATGTCGGCGACCTGTTCGGTTTCAACATTGATGTCAGTTACTACGATTTCGAAATCTCGAACGCGACGGCCGAGCCATCGCCGCAGTTCATCGTTGCAGATTGTCTTCTTACGGGTCGAGAACAGATCAGCGCATTCTGTGACAACATCACTCGAGACAATGCCACAGGCTTGATTTCGTCCATCGATTCCCGCTTCATTAATCGAGACGGGGAGTCGGTCCGAGGGATTGACTATAATCTTTCTCTCTTCGGCGATACATCGATTGGCGACAAACCTCTGGACCTGTTTGCCAATGTAAATGTCGGCCAGCTATTGGAGCGGACTACGGAAGTGCGTGACAATGCGGGCGAAATTATTGCCGATGAACTTGTCGGGGGCTACTTCCTCCCTGAATTTACAGGTGAATTTTCTTTCATTGCAACGCTTGACAAGAAGTGGGGCTTGAACTGGCGAACGCGTTACATTGGCGGACAAAATGTCGATGAAGAGGCTGACTCAGACTTTGGTGACGCGCTCGGCACCACGACAACAACTCTCTCAGATGGCAGCACTGATTTCGTGCTTCCGACCTTTTCGGACACGTGTGGCGGTCCTGCTGTCGGGGATGTGACGTGCCGAGACAAGCGGAACGCTGAAGACTATTTCGAGTCGACCGTCTCCATAAGATATTCCGCACCTACGTGGAGCGCCGCGATCGGTATCGGCAATGTCTTCGATCAGGCACCACCGGAAGTCGATGTGACGGCACAAGGTGGCGGGGCTATTGTACGATCCAACGTGCCTGTCGGGGTTGGTTACGACCTACTTGGCCGAAATCTCTTCGTAAGCCTTCAGAGATCCTTCTAGGTCTCTCAACCCTTCGATTAGAAGGCGGGCCGCCTTCGTGCGGCCCGCACACCTTAATTCCAGGATATCACCATGACGATGCTCGCAAGACCTCACCGGATAGTGGCCCAAGCAGGCCTTGTGCTGGTGACTGCCTGTGCAGCGGTCCCAGCTCCAAGCGCCGAAGCTCAAGTGGCCGTTAACGCCACGACCGTTCAGGCCCAAACGATCATACCCATCGAAGCCTGGGCTCTTCGCGAAGCCGTAAAGAATGTGGTCGTTTCGCCCGACGGTAAGAACCTTCTCATGATGGTCACAGGCTGCAAAACCTGTGATCCTATTATCGAGATCCGCCGCATCGATGATCTTCAGGGCGATCCAGTTCGTTTGAATTCCGAAACGGTGGAAATGGTCAATGCGAGATGGATCACCGATACGCTTGTCACGGGCGTCGCCCGCCAGCAGGTCCGCAAACGCGTCCGCGGTCCGGAGGACGACAGCTACGCCTACAGCATCTTTACCTACAATCTGGAAACCAACGACTTCAAACTCGCGGGCGGCAATTTCGGTATAGTCAATCTTCTGCCGACCGATCCGGACCACGTGCTCATAGAATCCGGCACCGCCAATAGTTCCCTTGGGCAGGACGACCCATTCTTCGCCTTCCGGCCCCGCTCCTATTACAAGCTCAACCTCAAGACCGGGCGGCGGTCCTTGGTTATGCGAGGCACAGCCAGCATCCCCACAGCGACCTTCGATGACCAAGGCAATCCGAGATTTGCGGCCGGTATTGACATCCGGACAAAGGAAGTCGTCAACTATTACCGCAATGCTGGCGATGGCGAATGGCGCGAAATGAGCCGCCAAAACGGCAAGGACTTTTTCGAAAACGAGATCACCTATGTCGGAGCCAAACCCGGCGTTGCCGATGCAGGCTACGTTCTGGCCCGCAACGGCGCCGACACGGTCGGGCTTTGGAATTTCGACTTCGCTAACGGAACCTTCGGAGAACTGATATACCGGAACCCGGAGGCCGATGTTGTTGCCGTGCGCGGACCCGCTAACCCTTGGCAGGAGGACCGCGAACCCGTTGCCGTGGTTTTCCCAGGCGAGAAATTCGAGACTCACTGGTTCGACAAGACCGAGCAGGCCCTGGTCGAAGGAATCGAAGCGCAGATCGCCGATGCCCATCAGGTTCGGGTCACCAGCACATCGCGCGACGGGTCGGTCATGACCGTCAGGAATTCGGGTCCACGTGACCCTGGATCATACTATTTGGTCGTCGACGGTGACTTGCAAAAAATCGCCTCCGAGAACCCCTATCTGACCGGAGACGTTCTGTCGGATGTCGATTACATAAAGTATACGGCCCGCGATGGTCGTGAGATCCCTGCCTATCTCACCAAACCCAAACAGCCTGGGCCTTGGCCGTTGATCGTCTTGCCGCATGGCGGACCCTATGTAACGGAAGTGGTCGGTTATGACCGCTGGGGCCAGCTTCTTGCCTACCATGGCTATGCCGTGCTGCAGCCTCAATATCGCGGATCGCGTGGCCACGGCTTCGATCATTACAATTCGATGTGGAACGAGCATGGCGGTAAAATGCAGGACGATAAGGATGACGGTGCGCTCCACCTCATTGAGGAGGGGCTAGTAGACCCTGACCGTGTAGCCATGTTTGGTTGGTCCTACGGCGGCTACGCCGCACTGGTCGCCTCACAGCGCGACCCCAACATCTACCAGTGCGTCGTAGCCGGTGCAGCCGTAGCAGACCCCAAGAAAACCTATATCGCGCGCAAGAACGACTTTTTTCCCTATGCCGATCAGCTCTCTCGCCAACGGGGAGCCTTTAGCGGCATCAATCCAATTAAGGATGTAGACAAGGTCAATGTACCCATTCTCATGGTGCATGGTTCGGTGGACCGCCGCGTCCTGCCCTACCATATGAAGGATTTCGAAAAGGCCATGCGCAAGGCCGGAAAGTCCGACATGCTGGATACGCTTTGGCTGGAGGGTGCAGACCATTTTTTCAGCACGCTTCGCTATGAGCACCAGGAAGACTTCTACACACGACTACTGTCATTCTTGCAGCGCGATTGTGGACCGGGCGGATTGTAGTCAGGTTCGAATTAGCTGCTAGCCCAGTGGTCTTCGACTATTGTACAGTAGCGTGTCTAAAGGAGCGTATAGCTGTCATCCACACAACCATTTACCAGACGCCTAGCTTAACCCGTTTTCACACAACTTAGTGCAAATTGTGTTGTGTGAAGACACAAGGAACCTTCCAGCTGCCTCTGATGGCACGCCGCCTGACTATGCCTTGCTCGAGCTGCGGCGCCTGGCCGAGCTGCACGAAGCTTTCCCTTATTGTACACGAAAGCCATCAAGCACTTATTTCCTTGTCTAGCCTAAGCTAACCTCGAATCCCCTCGACTCACTCATCTAGCGAAAAACCGCTTTTACCCTGACCTTAAGTCTCGTAACAAAACGAGGCTTTCTACGTGTCACCCAATTCCATTCTCATCGGCCAAGTCGGCGTCGTCTTCACGACGATCGGCGCTGGCGTGTGGGGCGCAACTCAATGGGTCGCGCAGGAGCTGCGTTACGATCCCTATCTAGGCACGCCTTGGTTCGAAGTGGGCGAGACCCCCGTCTACTACCCATGGCGATTGTTCGAATGGTGGTATGCCTTTGAGCCCTACGCGCCAGACGTCTTTGCGACAGGCTCATACATCGCCATCGGCGCATCAGCACTTGGCGTAGTCTTCTCCGTAATCGGGTCAGTGTGGCGCGGTCGTCAGGCAAAAAAGCTCACGACGTTCGGTTCGTCCCGTTGGTCGGGTGATAAGGATATGAAGCTCGCAGGCCTGTTCGGCCGAAACGGCGTCTTCATCGGTCGAACTAAGGATGACTATCTCCGCCATGATGGGCCCGAGCATGTGATGACGTTTGCGCCAACCCGGTCGGGTAAGGGTGTCGGTCTCGTCATCCCGACACTGCTGTCCTGGCCGCACTCGACCGTAATCCACGATATCAAAGGCGAGAATTGGCAAATCACATCCGGTTGGCGCTCGACATTTTCTCACTGCCTACTGTTCGATCCGACCAACCCAGCGTCCGCCAAATACAACCCACTTCTCGAAGTTCGCAAAGGGCGTGACGAAGTTCGTGATGTCCAGAACATTGCCGATATTCTCGTCGACCCCGAAGGTGCTTTGGAACGCCGCTCTCATTGGGAGAAGACCGGCCATGCCTTGCTGGTCGGCGCGATCCTTCATGTCCTCTACGCGGAGGAAGAGAAGACACTCTCCCGCGTCGCATCCTTTCTGTCTGACCCCGCGCGCTCGTTTACGAAGACGCTGCAGGTGATGATGTCCACCGATCACCTCGGCTGCGGGGATGCAGCCACCCAGAGTGGTTCTGGCTCAGATGCCCGAGCTACGAAAGTTCATCCCGTCGTGGCGCAAGCAGCGCGCGAACTTCTGAACAAGTCTGTCAATGAACGCTCAGGCGTCCTGTCGACGGCGATGAGTTTTCTGGGCCTGTATCGCGACCCGACCGTGGCCGAGGTGACCTCAAAATGCGATTGGAGGATCGAAGATCTGGTCGATGCCGAAAAGCCTGTCTCGCTCTACCTCGTCGTGCCCCCGTCCGACATCTCCCGGACCAAACCACTCGTTCGTCTTATCCTGAACCAGATCGGACGACGCCTGACAGAGAAGCTGGAAGGCGATGTCGACGGCAATGCGCGTCGGCAGGTCCTGCTCATGCTAGACGAATTTCCAGCTTTAGGGCGATTGGACTTCTTCGAGAGCGCGTTGGCCTTCATGGCTGGCTATGGTCTGCGGGCATTCCTCATCGCCCAATCACTCAACCAGATTGAAAAGGCCTACGGACCCAACAACTCCATTCTCGACAATTGTCATGTGCGTGTTGCGTTCGCCACAAATGACGAGCGGACCGCCAAGCGGATCAGCGATGCACTCGGCACGACAACCGAAATGCGGGCGATGCGGAATTATGCCGGTCACCGCCTCGCACCGTGGCTGTCGCATGTCATGGTCTCCCGCCAGGAGACGGCACGTCAACTGCTGACTCCCGGCGAGGTCATGCAGCTTCCCGCAGACGAGGAAGTCGTGCTGATCTCAGGCACGCCACCCATCCGCGCCAACAAGATCCGATTCTATCAGGACAAGAACTTCAAGAGCCGGGTGTCCTCCCCACCGGCCTCGAACGGCCCCGGTCATCCCTATGACGATGCTCCCCTCCCACGTCAGGATGACTGGGGCCAAATGACTGCACGGGTCGACTTCAAGATGCTCAAGGCACTTGAAGAGAGCTTCAACAAAACACTGTCCGGAGGCGGGAAAGAGCGGGCTCCGAAGCAAGAAGAGGCCGGTAAAGATACTACCAACGAGCACGCCATCGATGCTGACATCGAGCAGGATGACGACGCACAATCCAACGCCACGAACCAGCCAAGTATTACCGGGATGGTTCTCGGCATCAACCAGGACACGCCCGGAATTGACCTGAAAGGCATGACATAATGCGCGACCTTCAAGACATATCACGACGCCTGGAAACAATCTCGCGTGACCTCGAAGTCATGGCGAGGAAACAGGATACAATCTCCAAACTGCTGGCGCTGCTCGCAGTGCACATTCCAGACGTCGACCAAAGCGAAGAATCTATGGCTCGCCATGCGGAGCGAAGGCTCGCTCGATCATGCCTGTGCCAAGTTACGTTCTCGGACTTGAAAGTCGGAGGCTAGGATGGCGACGTCAAAACCCAAACTTACAGTATACCTGGAACCGGACATCTTTTTACGTCTCAAGTTGGACGCTTGCCGTCCTGGCAACACCTATTCCCACCTTGTCGAGCAAGCTCTGACGCTCTGGTACTCCGAGGACCGGGAACACGCGCAGAACAATCCGCTTCTCCGTCGTATGGACCGAATGAATCGTGCTGATGAGGTACACACACGCAAGCTGGCGGTGATGTCTGATGCGCTGGGTTTGTTCATTCAGTATTTCCTCACGCTGATTCCGGAGATTCCGGAAGAGCGCCGAGATACGGCGAGTGATCTCGGCGCTGCGCGGTTCAAGCGGTTCGTGGAAGATCTTGCATCGGTCCGCAGCGACAGTCGGCGTGGTGTCTTGGCAAAGGCGGAAGACATTCTGGCAGACGTCAGTGCGTTCTTCACAGAAGAAGACTTGGAGCGGTTGAACCGACCTCTTCCCCAGAACCATCGTGCCTCTTCTGTCAAACAGGGAGGTCCCGATGATTGAACAAATCACTCAAAGTCGCCTCCGCACCGATACGATGCTGCGCAGCGCGTTCGGTCCGATCATTTGCGAAGCTTTGGCCGACTCATCCGTCGTCGAGATAATGCAGAACCCGGACGGTACGTTATGGACGGAGAGAACTGGTAAGGGCCGGTTCTGCAATGGTCAGCAAATTACGCCGGAGAAAGCCGAACGCATTGTGCGTCTCGTCGCAAGCCTTTCAGGCCATGACGTAACCCGCGAACAGCCAATTGTGAGCGCCGAACTTCCAATTGGCGGCCAGCGCTTCGAGGGGATTCTTCCACCTGTCGTCCGAGCGCCGTCCTTCGCGATACGCAATCATGCCGCTCGTGTATTTACACTGACGGACTATGAGGATGTCGGCACCATGGACAGCAAGAGCGCCAACCTTCTGCGCGCTGCCGTCATCGCTCGCCGCAATATCCTGATCGTAGGCGGCACGGGGTCTGGCAAGACGACGCTGGCAAATGCGCTTCTCTCGGAAGTAGCAGATACCGGCCACCGCGTCCTCATCCTTGAAGATACGCGCGAGTTGCAATGTGACGCGGATGACTGTGTTGCGCTTCGCACACAGCCTACCGTTTCCATGGCGGATCTCCTGCGCTCCACCTTACGCCTGCGCCCGGACCGCATCGTGGTTGGCGAAGTGCGCGGCGGCGAAGCGCTCGACCTTTTGAAAGCCTGGTCGACCGGACACCCCGGCGGCGTGGCGACAGTCCATGCCAACAGCGCAGCCGACGGCCTCGACCGTCTGGAGCAGCTTGTGGGCGAAGTTGTGGCGAACGTGCCACGCAAACTCATCTCCGCGGCGGTCGATATCGTCGTTGGGATCGAGAACCACGCGGGCGTCCGACGGGTCACGGACATCCTCGAAGTTCTTGGAGGCGACGGACCGAATGGCGCCTATCGGCTTCGGTCGATGGTCCACGATCCGCCGTAACCCCAGCGGCTGAGACTTCGGCCTCCGCCACTTCAATCCCACTCATCACAGCTTTGCAAAAAGGAGTCCCTCGTGACCCAGCTCTCCAGTCATGTCTTGACGTCACACGTCAATCGCCACCTGCTATTCGCCGTCCTTGTCGGCGTCGCCGCTTTTACACTCGCCAGTCCAGCTCATGCCGCTGGTTCCGGCATGCCGTGGGAAGGACCGCTCACGTCCATCCTCGCGTCAGTGGAAGGACCCATCGCCAAGATTGTCGGCACGATGGCGATCATCCTCGCCGGCCTCGGACTTGCCTTCGGCGATACGGGCGGCGGCTTTCGCAAGCTGATTCAGATCGTGTTCGGACTGTCCATCGCGTTTACCGCGACCAGCTTCTTCCTGTCCTTCTTCAGCTTCGGCGGCGGGGCCGTTCTCTAATGGACACGGCGCAGCACATCGACGGCTTCAGCATACCGGTCCACCGGTCGCTGACCCAGCCGATCATGATGGCGGGCGCACCGCGCTCGGCCACTATTCTTAACGGCACACTCGCAGCCGCGCTGGGGCTGGGTCTCCAGCTCTGGCCTGTCGGGATCGCTGTGTGGGTTCTCGCGCAAACCGCCTGCGTTTTCGCAGCCAAGCGAGACCCGCTCTTCCTCGACGTGCTGCGCCGCCACCTCCGCCAGAAAGGCTACCTCGCATGATGAACCTGCGCGAATACCGTGAACGCCCTGCTGCGCTTGCCGATCACCTCCCATGGGCTGCGCTCGTCGCGCCCGGTGTGGTCCTGAACAAGGACGGCAGCTTTCAGCGCACCTTGCGCTTCCGGGGTCCCGATCTCGATAGTTCGTCGCCGCAAGAGCTGGTCGCGACCTGCGCTCGCGTGAACAACGCGCTGCGTCGGTTCGGGTCCAGTTGGGCGCTGCACTTCGAGGCTACGCGCCGCGAGGCCGACAGGCCGGAGACATCTGAGTTCCGCGATCCGCTGGCCTGGTTAGTAGAACAGGAACGGCTCGGCCTGCATGCCGAGATCGGCGCACTGTTCGAGAGTGACTACCATCTCACATTCACCTTCCTCCCGCCTGCAGACAAGGTCGGCAAGCTCGAACGGCTCTTCATCGATCAGGACAATGCTAGCAATGCGACAGAGCCATCCGGCGCTGACCATCTAGCGGCCTTCATCCGGGACACGGATGCTGCACGCGGACTGCTCGCGACGGTCTTTCCGGTGGTGGCGTTTCTCGATGACGCCGAGACGCTGACCTACCTTCAATCCTGCCTTGTATCGAATGAGCGTCAGCCCGTGCGCATGCCGGATATACCGATGCACCTCGACGCGGTGCTGGGCGGGACAACACTTGTTGGAGGGTTGGAACCGAAGCTGGGTAACGACCACATCCACGCGATTACAGTCATGGGCTTCCCGGGGGCGACCGAGCTGGGACTGCTGGACCGACTGAACGCGCTCGGCTTTCCCTATCGCTGGACCACACGCTTCATCCCGATGGACAAGCCCGAGGCCGTCAAGGTCCTCGGTCGCTACCGCCGCCAATGGTTTGCCAAGCGCAAGAGCGTCATGGCGATCATGAAGGAGGTGATGACGAACGAAGCATCGGCGTTGGTCGATACAGATGCCGATAACCAGGCGGGGGACGCCGACGCCGCTCTCCAGCTTCTCGGTCAGGACTATGTCGGGTTCGGCTACGTCACCCAGACCATCATCGTCAGTGGTGAGGATCCATCCGTCGCGGATGAGCGGATCAAGACGGTCGAGCAGGTCGTCAACGGACAGGGCTTTGTCACCATCCGCGAGAGCGTCAACGCCGTCGAAGCGTGGCTCGGATCGCTGCCCGGACACAACTACGCCAACGTCCGTCAACCCATCGTTCACACGCTTAATCTCGCGCACATGATGCCACTTTCGGCCATCTGGGCAGGACCGGAGCGCAACGACCATCTGGATGGTCCACCGCTCCTCCACGCGACGACGCAGGGCCACACGCCGTTCCGTCTGGTCACGCACCAGGGCGATGTGGGCCATACGCTAATCGTGGGTCCAACGGGTGCCGGTAAATCGGTGCTGCTGACACTGCTGGCACTGCAGTTCCGTCGCTATGCCGGTGCGCAGGTCTTTCTGTTCGACAAAGGACGCAGTGCAAAGGTTGCAACGCTCGGAATGGGCGGCCGTCACTACGAGCTAGGCGGCGAAGGCGGGCTTTGCTTTCAACCTCTCCGCAACATCGACACACAGCGCGATTTGGCTTGGGCTAAGAGTTGGGTCCTCGATCTGTTGCGCCACGAGCAGTTCGAGATCACGCCGGAGGTCAAGGATGCCGTATGGACTGCGCTGAGTTCGCTCGCGACGGCTCCGGTTGAAGAGCGTACGCTGACCGGACTGAAAGCCCTGCTGCAGTCGGCGACCCTCCGCCAAGCCATCCATCCCTACACGCTCGAAGGTCCGCACGGCGCAGTGCTGGACGGCGAGGCAGACAGTCTGTCGGATGTGGACTGGCAGTGCTTCGAGATGGAAGAGCTGATGCACTCGCGCGCGCTAGCCTTGCCGGTGCTGACCTATCTCTTTCACAAACTGGAAGCGCGCTTCGACCGTCGACCGACCTTGCTTGTGCTCGACGAGGCATGGGTCTTCCTTGACGATCCACTCTTCGCCGAGCGCATTCGCGAATGGCTCAAGGTTCTGCGCAAGAAGAACGTCTCGGTCGTGTTCGCCACGCAGTCCCTCTCGGATGTCGCAGACAGTTCCATCGCGCCTGCGCTGATCGAGAGCTGTCCGTCGCGCATCTTTCTGCCCAATGCGCGCGCGACCGAGCCGCAGCAACTGGAAGCCTATCGGCGCTTTGGCCTGAATGACACGCAGATTCAGCTCATCGCGCAGTCTATCCCCAAACGGGATTACTACTTCCAGAGCCGCGCGGGAAACCGCGTCTTCGACCTAAACCTTGGACCAGTCGCGCTGGCTGTCTGCGGATCGTCGTCTGTCGCCAACCTTATTGATGCCGACCGCATTCATGCGGAGGTCAATGGTCCCGGCTTCGCGGCGTCTTGGCTGCGCTGGCACGGACTCGATTGGGCCGCCGACCTTCTCGCTGTCGGGGACATCCTGACCGATCCGATCGTCACATCCCCGACCACACCAACACACCAAAAAGGAGCCGCATGATGCGCTTTTCTCTCAAACCTCTTCGCTCGTTTCTCGCCACCAGCGTTGCAGCCACGATGTTCTTCGCAGCACCGGCTCACGCCTTTCTCGGCAGCGGCATCGTGCTGGACCCAACCAACCTGATCCAGAACGCACTGACGGCCACACGAACGCTCCAGCAGGTGACGGCTCAGGCGACCATGCTGCGCAACCAGATCACGCAGATGACTAAGCTCGGTATCTATGTTGGGTCCGACCTCGATCGGATGCTTGGCGAGCTGAACCGCCTCCAGCATCAGGCGCGTGGTTTAAGTTTTCGGATCGACGAGATCGAGCGCGTCTTCGAGCAGCAGTTTCCAGATGCCTATGCCGTCTGGTCGGCAACCGAGCAGGCACAAATTGCGGATGCACAGCAGGAAGCGTCGATCATGGCGTTCCGGGACAGTGTGCGCATGCAGGCGCAGATCGCCGAAGCTGTGGAAGAAGATGTCCGTAAGCTGCAAACGCTGATGAACGCCTCTCGTGGTGCGCAGGGTGACCTTGCGGTCGCACAAGCAGGCAACCAGCTCACAGCCCTGTCGGCCAAGCAGTCCATGCAGATGCAGACGCTCATGGCAGCGCAGTATCGTGCGGAGGCCATTGAGCGCTCGCGTCAGCTCTACATGGAGCAGGCGGGAACGGCGCGCCACGAGTCTTTCATGGGGCGGGGTGGCTAGTCATGCTCCCGATATTGCAAGTCACACCGCCGACCCCGCCGTCTGACATGTCGGTCATCGACACCTTCATGGATACCTTCTCGTCCTACATCGACTCCGGCTTCGGACTGCTGGGCTCGGAGGTCGACTTCCTGGTCGCGACACTCATTGTGATCGACCTCGTCCTCGCAGGCGTCTTCTGGGCGATGAGTTCCGATGGCACCGTCATGGCGAAGTTCATCAAGAAGGTGCTCTACATCGGCGTCTTCGCCTACATCATCGGCAACTTCGCATTTCTGGCGACGATCATCTTCGACAGCTTCGCCGGACTTGGCCTGCAGGCGACCGGCACCAGCATGACGGCCGCCGACCTTATGCGCCCTGGCTACATTGCGAGCACAGGGTT
This sequence comes from uncultured Algimonas sp., assembly GCF_947498175.1. Lineage (GTDB taxonomy): Bacteria > Pseudomonadota > Alphaproteobacteria > Caulobacterales > Maricaulaceae > Litorimonas. The sequence goes on from NZ_CANMJB010000004.1 coordinate 394,527, forward strand.
CGATGCGGCAGCGCCCATTCTTGACACGATCAAGGATCTGACCGGGCCGGTCGCCTTCTTCGTCAACATCGTGTTGATCGTCGTGCTGTTCCTCGCTTGGCTGATCACGCTGTTCGCGTTTTTCTTCCTCGCCATTCAGCTTTTCGTCACGATCATCGAGTTCAAGCTGACGACGCTAGCCGGGTTCGTGCTCGTGCCCTTCGCGCTCTGGAACAAGACGTCGTTCCTCGCATAGCGCGTGCTCGGCAATGTCGTTTCGTCCGGCATCAAGGTCATGGTGCTCGCCATCATCGTTGGCATCGGCTCGACGCTCTTCTCGGAGGTCACAGCGGGTCTCGCAGGCGAGGTTACTCTTGAAGACGCGGGCGGCGTCATTCTAGCCAGTCTGGCGCTCTTCGCCCTCGGTCTTTTCGGTCCGGGCATTGCGACTGGCTTGGTGACTGGCGCGCCTCAACTTGGCGCTGGTGCAGCGGTCGGATCGGTCGCCGCCCTCGGGGCGGCAGGTGCCGTGGCCGGAGCTGGCGCGGCTGGTGCAGCCAAAACGGCAGGCAAGGCCACGGTCGGCGCGGCCAAAGCAGGAGCCGCGCTCGGTGGCGGCGCCATCATGGCGTTCCAGATGGGCAAGGCGGCATCCGGCGCAGTCGGCATAAAGGGAGCCGCCGCAGGCATGAGTGCCGTTGCGCACGCAGGCGCAGGCTCTTTTGCCAATGTGGCCAAGGGCGGCGTCGCCACAGTTGGCGGTGCGCTCAAGAGCAAAGCGCAGGGCGGAGCCAGAGGCGCAGTCACTGGCACAGGCGGCACCATCAAGGGTGGAGCGCCAAATACGCCCGATCCGATTGGCGGGACTGGCAAAGAGCCCGACTGGGCGAAGCAAGCAAAACAGCGTGGTTCCAGCCGCACCGAAGCGGCCGCTCTCCACTCCATGCGCGGCGGCGACAGCGGCGGCGCATCCTCCGGCCCTAAACTCAAAGACGACGACAGTTAGAAAGGACTTCAGACAATGATCTGGAAAAGACCCCAAGCCGCCTATGGGCGCACACCCGAACCTACGACACCGTATCAAAAGGCGGCGCAGGTCTGGGACGAGCGGATCGGCAGCGCGCGTGTGCAGGCGAAGAACTGGCGCATCGCGACACTCATGTCGATCGGACTGTCTGCCGTGCTCGCCAGCGGTCTGCTTTACCAAGCGACACAAAGCCTAGTCACGCCCTATGTCGTCGAGGTCGACACGACGGGCGAGGTCCGCGGCGTTGCACCGACAGTGAAGAACTACGTGCCGTCCGATGCGCAGATCGCGTTTCAGTTGGCAGAGTTCATCCGCAAGGTGCGGGGTATCTCGACCGACCCGATCGTCGTCCGGCAGAACTGGCTCGACGCTTATGACTTCACGACAAGCCGAGCGGCGCTGACGCTGTCTAACTACGCGACGGTCAACGACCCGTTTGCCGAAGTCGGCGTTCGCTCCGTGACGGTCGATGTCACGAGTGTGGTTCGGTCATCCGACTCCACCTTCGAAGTGCGCTGGAAGGAGACCGAGTTCCGGTCCGGTGCGAAGATCGCAGCGTCCGCGCACACCGCGCAGCTTACCATCGTGACCGAGACCCCGCGCGATGAGGCCACGCTCCAGCGCAACCCACTCGGCCTCTACGTCCATTCCATTAATTGGTCGCAAGACCGCCTCAATACAGGAGACGCGCCATGAGAGCCGTTGCCCTAACACTTATGCTGTCCGCAACCTGCCTCAGCGGGTGTTCAACGCTAGGTCTGAACAAAGTGGAACCGCCCGATGACTTCACGCTCGATCCCGGTTCAATGGTGCATGCGACACAGACGCCGGATGGCGAGATCGAGACCGTTACTCGAACGGTCGCGGTCGAGCGCTTCACGCCTGTTCCGCTGCCGGGTCAGCTCAAGCCTCGCGAGGCATTGGTCGCGTCGGCGTCTGCGAGAGGCAAACCCTTCGAGATCATCGACGCGGCCAATGCCGGAGCGAAGGTCGGCCCTAATCCGGATGGCTATGTCAATGCGATCCAGGTCTACCCGTTCGCACGTGGTGCGCTCTATCAGGTCTATACCGCGCCGGAGCAAGTGACCGACATTGCCCTGCAAGCTGGCGAGAAGCTCATCTCAGTCTCGGCGGGGGACACTGAGAGGTGGATCCTCGGCGACACGGTCTCGGGTGAAGGGGACACAGAGCGCGTCCATATCCTCATTAAGCCTATCGAGAGTGGACTGACGACCAACCTCATCATCACAACGACGGCCCGCACATACCGTGCCGAACTGACATCCTATCGTGAGACCTACATGGCAGCTGTGTCCTGGCGCTACCCGCGTGAGGAATTGATAAGCCTATCAAAGACGCGGAAGTCTGCAAGCAAACCCAGTGTCAGTTCGTCAGTCCTCTCGACTGGCGAAGATCGACTGCCCAAGCCATCGGGTCTCTCGGTCGACGCATTGAACTTCCGCTACCGCGTCGAAGGCGACAAACCTCATTGGCGTCCGCTGCGCGCATTCGATGACGGCCGGAAGGTCTACATCCAGTTTCCGGCGCGCATCGATCAGGGTGAAGCCCCGCCGCTCTTTGCGGTCGGGACCGAAGGTGACAGCCAGCTGGTCAACTACCGCGTGAAGGGGCGCTACTATGTCGTGGACCGTCTGTTCGCGCGTGCGGAGCTGCGCCTCGGCGAGAAAGACCAGCAGGTAGTGCGGATCGAGCGGGTTGCGTCGTGAGCGGGGCAAGCAAGACATCCGCGCCGAAGTCTCTGCAGATCAGAGGCGCTCCGCCGTCGGCGAAGCGGTTCAACAAGCGCACCCTTGGCGTCCTTTTGGGAGGATCGGCGTTGGCACTCTTGTTGGCTGCGGGCTTCGCCATGCGCACTCCAGACAATGCAGCCGTGGCACCGCAGGAGCTCTACAATACGTCGAACAAAGCTCTGCCCGAAGCGCTCAGCGAACTCCCGAAGGAGTACGGCGAGATTGTCCCCGAGCCACGGCGGCTGGGGCCGCCTTTGCCAGGTGACATTGGTGCGGGGCTACACGGTCAGCCGAAGGTCGTGCCTGATGACAATCCGTTCCGGTATCAGCCGCCTTCGTCCTACGACTATGCGCCCCCGCCAAGCTATACACTGCCTCAAACGACGCAGGCCAACTTGCCTACGGCGCGCACATCGGATCTGTTCTTCATCGCGAAAGCGGGCGGAGGCGACAGCGCAGTCGCCACTGATGCGTCTCCAGCGGCTTTTGCCGATCCGGGTGTGGCAGCCCTCGCTGAATTGTTTGCGCAGAGCGGTGGTGGGTTTGGGCTGCCTGCGACAGCTATCGATACTTCGAGCGCAGCCGGAGAGCGCGATGCGAGGTCGGATTTGTCCGACTCTGACATCTACAACCCGCATAGTCTTCGCAGTCCAGTCTCGCCCTATCAGGTCATGGCGGGAACCATCATCCCGGCGAGTCTTGTCACGGGTCTGAACTCGGACTTGCCGGGCCAAGTCATCGCCCAGGTCACGGAGAACGTCTACGACTCACCTACGGGGCAGCACCTTTTGATACCGCAGGGTACGCGTCTCTTAGGTCGCTACGAAAGCGACATCGAAGCAGGTCAGTCGCGTGCGCTGGTCGTCTGGAGCAGGCTTATCCGCCCGGATGGCTCCTCAATGGTGATCGAGAACCTCCCCGGCGTTGACCGCATGGGCCAGTCTGGCCTTCGCGATCGCGTCGATCGGCATCGTGGCAGCCTTTTTGGCGCCGCCATCTTGTCGTCGGTCCTCTCGGTCGCGTCTGAACTCGGTTCAGACGAGGACGACCGCATCACCGAGGCTCTCCGCGATGGAGGGCAATCCACCATCAATCAGGCGGGTCAGAAGGCCGTTTCCCAGGCGCTCTCCCGCAAGCCGACGCTTCGGGTACGACCCGGCTGGCGGCTTGGCGTCATCGTCAATCGCGACCTTGTGCTCTCACCCTACGACAAAGGAGGCTGACATCATGGCCGATACTTCAAACGCTCCAACTCTTCGCATCGGCAAACTGCCAGATCTCACACCGGTCAAGATGACCATTCAGGTCGAGCCGGACGTCCACCGGATGCTCGAAGACTATGCGCAGCTCTACGCCCAGAGCTACGGCGAGAAGATCGCGCCAGCCGCGCTCGTGCCGTCAATGCTCGCGAGCTTCCTCGCGTCCGACAACGGTTTTAAAAAAGCGCGCAAGACGCTCACCGCAAAAAGCTGATCAGCTCCAAGACTTCTAACAAAAACCAAAGGATATATATCATGGCAACCATAGGACAGTTCCGCGTCAAGGATGACGGATATAAAGGCACCATCTCGACGCTGACAATGGCGCGAAAGGTCAAACTCGTACCGAATGCGAACAAGAAGAATGACGACAGCCCCGACTTCTTTGTGAAGACCGGGAAGTGCGATCTTGGTTTCGCGCGGAAGGCCATCTCTCAAGGAGAGGACAGCAAACCCTACCTCAAGGTCTTTCTCGACGACCCGAGCTTCGCTGCTCCGATTTGGGCGGCCATGTTCGAAGCTGATGGGCTCGCCGACCTCGTCTGGTCACGTCCCAAGTCGAGAGCTGCATGAGCCTCACCCAGAAAGAACTCGAAGACTGTTTGGCGGTTCTCGCGGAGGTCTATGACCGTTGCGGGGATCGGGTTTGGCCCCTCTTCGTCAGAGTGGAAAAAGCTCTCGAAGACTTGCGCGGCCGGGAAGATCGACTTGCAGCACACCGAAAGCCGAGGGCGAATGTGAGTCATTCGTCCAAGGTTATTCAGATGCGAGATAGACGCGCCCAAATTTCTGCAGTCGCGTCGCTCAATTCGATGCCTTCAGCAAGTGATCCCGCGGTGTAGGCTTTCCACTGGCGAACCTTGTCGGGGTCGTTGGCAAACCCGTCGCTCAAGCCAATCGGCTGCGTCCTAGGAATCTCGGTTTTACGACGAGCGAAGGTCGCTTTCACCGCAGGAGCAATTTGGGCGTGATCGACCGGTGTCGATCTGGGGATTTGATAGAGGTCGTAACAGTCTTTGAAGCGCGTGTTCGCGAGGCCAAGAGAGACGACGGCATGATATTTTTCCGCTATCACGGTGGCTGGCGAATACGCCCTTACGCTTGCCGATGGCATGTCCAGCATGGACCCGTAGTCGACTTCGCTGGAAGATGTGATGGCATCGCCAAAGCCAAGGTCGATAGTGATCGGGATCCTGACACGTTCGAGAAATGCGACTGTCTTGAGACGGACACCGCCATATATCTGGTTGCCAGTCATCTGCGCGGCTCGGATTTCCGCCTCTCCGAATGAGAGGCCATCCTCGGCCTCAAACGTGAGGATCTCGGTGAAGTCAGAGATGATTTTGTCTTCTTCGGATGTGCCTAGTTTAGAGAAGTCGATGTCGACGGTGAAACGTCCGGGGTCGACGGTCCACAGCGTTACCAGCATTCCGCCTTTTAAGATGTAGGCTTCACGATGTGGAGTTTGGGAAAGCCGGTAGAGAATCCTCTCCAAAGCATATGCAATGAGTATGGTTTGAAAGTCCTGACCGGATGATCGAGCAATGTTCAGCAAACGCTGTCTAACGGACGCAGCGATGTTCTTGGGTCCTTCAGCCATTGATCGCGAGCGCCTCTAGATAGGGCTGCATTACAGGCCAGGCATTATGCTCTTGGGCGACGGCAGAGATTTCCGATGGCGTGGACTTACCTTCACGTATCGTCCAGCCAAGTGCATCTATAGCGGTCGAGCGTGTCACAAGGCGCGGCAGGCGGAAGCAGTCGGCGAGCGTTTTAGGGAGCGAGTATATTGGCACGCTAACGCCGGCGATCTCATGATGTTCTACATGAGATGAGTAATGCGGCTCGCCCATTCGCACAGCCCTGATCTTTGGGTAGGCCGCTCTTGGCTTCCATCCTCCATGCGGGATGATGCCCCATACCTGTCGAGGAAGCTCGTCAGTGATTTCATGAAAGGCGAGAGCGGAGACAAGTCCTATTCGAAGCTTGGGATAGAGCTTGGATGTTTCAGCGAGCTGTATGCCTTCCGGTATCTCTGCGTCAGCCCTTTGGTAGAGACCTCGGCCCACTCTAAGGAGAAGCCCTTTCTCGACAGCTCGACTGATAGCTGTCGCAGAGATGCCAGCTTCACGAAGTTCTGACGCTCGTGCGAGTGTGCTTCGCGAGCAAAGCTCTAGAATGTGCTCGACCTCTGTCATCACAGATAGATGTTACAAAAGCTCTCATATTACAAGCGTTGTATGAGTTCTTGTAACATTGAAGATGCTTTGGCGAAGTGATTATTGGGTCGCCTACACAAAGGGGCAGTCGATCCCAGCTTACTGCGTGGAGAACAATACGAGCCTCGAAATGGGGAACAATTCGCTTGACGAGACAGCCTAAATAATTGATATTACTTATGTATTCGACGGGAGTTTTTGACCTCCCCGGTGCGACACATCCCCGGTGCGACACATCCCCGGTGCGACACATCCCCGGTGCGACACATCCCCGGTGCGACACATCCCCGGTGCGAC
>NZ_CANMJB010000005.1 GCF_947498175.1 uncultured Algimonas sp.
GGGCCCGCGCCTCGTGTCATCCGGCACGAACCAGGACGCGACACACACCCCGCCGTGGCCCCGATGCCCGGTCGCACATGGAGGCGTGCCCGATGATCGGAGGTGACAGACCGCAGACCGCAGACCCCGCACACCACCGGCCTCCACTCCCCGACCTCCATCGGCCCTCACCTCGGACAGGAACGCCCTCGCGCGGTCCCATAGGGTCCATCGCCCGACCCTTGCAGCCAGACGAAACGGCAGGAGATGGATCCCGGATCAAGTCCGGGATGAGGAGCGGGAGAGAGAGAAAGGGACGGACCGGCAGTGAAGAGGATGGGACGCCATGAAACAGAGGACTCTCGAAACAGCCGCCTTGCGCCGGACCGTCATGGCTGCGACTATCCGGCCATGAAAACCGTCTGTCTCGCTCTTGTCCCGCTCACGCTGCTGATCGCCTGCACGGACGTGGCGATCGAGCCGGAGGCGGGCGGCTCCGCATCGGCAAGCCTGCCCGCCGCCTCCCCGGCCCCGGTCGCGATCCCGGTCGCCGCGGATGCCTTTCCGGACCGGATCGACCCGGACCTTGCAGACCGGTTCTCGCGGCTGGCGCTGGATTGCGTGGACAAGGAATTTCCCAACAAGATTTCGCGCACGACCGACACGGCCGAGGAGATCGGACGGCCGCGCGATCTGTTCCCGGCCTTCTATGGCTGTTTCGACTGGCACAGCGCGGTGCACGGCCATTGGCTGCTGGTGCGGCTGTTGCGCCTCGACGCGCTGGACGACGCGGCGCGCGCGGAGGCTGTCGCCAAACTGGACGCCAATCTGAACGCGGAGACAGGCGCGGGCGAGCTGGCCAACTTCCGCCGTCCGGCGCGCGGGTCGTGGGAACGGCCCTATGGCTGGGCGTGGCTGTTGCAGCTGACCGGCGAGCTGCGCGAATGGGCGGACGAGGATCGGGGGCCGGAGGCGGAGCGTTGGCTCGCCGCTCTGGAGCCTCTGGAGGCCGACATCGTCGCGGCCACCAAGGAGTGGCTGCCCAAACTGGCCTATCCGATCCGGCTGGGCACGCATAATCAGAGCGCGTTCGCTTTGACCCTGATGCATGACTGGGCGGAGGTCGCGGGCGATGCGGAGTTCGCCGCGCTGATCGAGGAGCGAGCGCGCGATTTCCATCTGGCCGATACGGACTGCCCGATCGGCTACGAGCCGTCGGGCGAGGATTTCCTGTCGCCTTGCCTGATGGTCGCGGACCTGATGCGCCGGGTCTTGAGCGACGGCGAATATGCGGACTGGCTGTCGGCCTATCTGCCCGGCATTCCGCAGGACGGGTCCGCCGACTGGCTCGAACCCGCCATCGTGTTGGACGCGTCCGACGGGAAGCTGGTCCATCTGGACGGGGTCAACAGCAGCCGGGCCTGGAACCTGTTCCACGTGGCCCGCGCCCTGCCTGACGACGATCCGCGCCGCGCCAGCCTCGTCGCGGCCGCACAGGCCCACCGCGATGCGGGCGTCGCCGCCGTCTCGGACGAACATTATTCCGGCAGCCATTGGCTCGCCAGCTTCGCGACCTATCTGATGACGGATCGGGGCGCGCCGGGATGAAGGGGCGCGACTTTCTGCCTTTCGGCCCAGATCCGCACCAGATCGACGGAACCGATCCGACGGTTTTCGAGAGCGTCGGATTCGCTCTCGAACAGGCGAGACGCCGGACCGGCTCCCTCGCTTACCCGCTCAGTGCGGTGATTGCCGGTCTCGGCTTTTTCAGCCTGGGGCACGCCCGATCAACAGTCCCGGCATGTCTTTTGGCTGCCATCTGGATGTATCTGGTGTTCCGGATTCACGCCGTGACGACCGACCTGCAAAGCGCCCACGGCATGAGCGGCAAAAGGTGCGGAAAAAGCCTCCGGGGTCCGTGGATCAACGAACCGGTCCATGCCTGCCGGCATTGCGGCGCGAAAGCGGGGCCGGATCCGGCATGACCGACGATTTCGACAAGCAGGCGCGGATCGAGCGCGAGAAGACGATCCGCGCCGGGCTGTGGGTGATCGCCTTGTTGATCGTGGCCGCCGTCCTGTTCGGTATCCACCGCTTCGTCACCGCGCCGGTGCGCGTGGCGCAGGACACGACGGAAACGATCACGCAGGCGGTCGAGGAGCGCGCCACGGCCGTGCTGACCCGCCGGCATATCGAAGTGCGGCAAGGGCGGCGCTTTTCGCGGCTGGCCGACCGGGCGCATGCGGTGCTCACGGCCTTGCCCGCGACCGAACCGGCCGATTGGCGCGAGCGGGCCTTCCGCGCCGCCAATCTGCGCGGCTCTCAAGGCCGCGTCTGCCGCTTCACGATGGATGTCGGGACCGAGACCGTGCCGGTCTGGACGGCAGCGGACAATGCGGATTTCGAGACCAACCGCACGCTCGGCGGCGAAGCGGAGCGGCAATTGCGGATCGTCTGGCAGACGCCCGGCCTGGTGATCGGCGTGTCGGTCGACTATGCCGCGCAATATACGCGCGACGACGACGCGCCCCATTGGGAACTGTTGTGGCGGCGGCGCGACAGCCTCGACAAGCCGCTCACCGACGCGACCATCGCCAACCGCACGCTGGAGGCTTTGACAGCGATCGGGGAACAATGCGGGCCCTCCAACCCTTGATAGAGTCGGCGCCTGGATCGGGCGACACGCACACAAAGGAGCGCGCGATGGCGAAGACATTGATGGACATGATCATGGACGAAAGCGACGGCCGCGCGCCGCGCGCGGCGGGCGAAGCCGTCGGCCTGCCCGCGGACCGCAGCCGCGAGGCCATCGGCGCGCTGTTGCCCGCGGTCAGTTCCGCGCTGAAACGCAACACCGCCTCGCCCCAGGGTCTGGCCGGATTGCTGGGTGCGTTGGAAAACGGCGGACATGACCGCTATCTTGACGAACCGGACGCGCTGCGCGGTCGGGCGCAAAGCGACGGCAACGCCATTCTGGGCCATCTGTTCGGCTCCAAGGACGTCAGCCGCGAAGTCGCCAGCCGTGCCTCCGCGCAGACGGGCATCGGGACGGATATCCTCAAAAAGATGCTGCCCATGGTCGCCATGATGGCCATGGGCAGCCTGTCCAAACAGACGCGCGGCGGATCGGCGCTCGGCGGCGGGATCGGCGGCGCGCTGGCCGGCGCTGCGATGCAGCAGCTCTCGGGCGGCGGTGTGCAAGGTGCGCCCGCCCAGGGCCTGGGCGGCATTCTCGGTGCCCTGCTCGGAGGCGGCGCGCAACAGCAGCAAGCGCACAGCCAAGGATTGGGCCTGCTGTCCGGCATGCTCGACGCGGACCGAGACGGTAGCGCCATGGACGACATTTTCGGGATGGTGACGGGTCGGCGATAGTCGCGAAACCGCTGCAATCCTGTCCGGGGCGGATCCTCTGGCAAGGACTGTCTGGCTATGGAGGAAACCCGCCATGCGGCGGGTTTCGCATGCAGAATTCAGGAAAAGACCGCCTTATGCGCGGCCTTCCAGCGTGTCGTCCAACTTGACCACATCCACACGCTCTTCCTTCATCCAGCGCCGGATGAGCGGAGAGATCAACAGCATCACCAAACCGATGCCCATGCCGATATAGCCGATGGAAGAGAAAACCTGCACGTAGTTGGATTTCGCACCCGCCACGTCAACAATCTGACCGCCGACCGTTTCTGCCCCAGCCGCCGCCGCGATCACGCCCGAGAGGGCATTTCCGAGACCCGAATAGACGAACCAAGCCGCCATGAAGAGGCCGACCATGCGCGCTGGCGCCAGCTTCGTCATGGCGGATAGGCCGACCGGCGATAGCATCAGCTCGGCCATGGTGTGGACCCAGTAAATGGCGAAGATGAAAAAGACCGGCGTCATGGCGGCCGGACCGACCGACTGCATGCCCCAGACGAGAACGAGATAGCCGAGCCCGGCTCCGAACACGCCGAGCGCGAACTTGACCGGGGTCGATGGCTCCCAATCACGCTTGGCCAACCACACCCAGAGCCAGGCGATCATTGGCGCGAAGATGAAAATGAAACCCGCATTGAGGGACTGAAAGACCGGGGTCGGCACGTCCCATCCGAATATGTTCGTATCCACAAGACGGCTCGTCACCAACGTCAGCGACGATCCAGCCTGTTCGAACAGAGACCAGAACGGGATTTGCGCCACAGCGAAGTAGAGCGCCGCCCACATCCGCGACCGTTCGCGTCCTTTGAGGCGAAATATGGAATATCCGATGAAATAGACGAAGAAAGCAATGCCGACAAACGCGGCCAACGGTCCGATTACAGCGGCATTGTTCAGCAGGACCATACAGATTATCGTCACGGCGACGGCAATACGATGGACGACATTCTCGGCATGGCGATGAACGGGCGCCGCTAGGGCCGTCGATCAGCTAGCGGCCGCCCAACTCATCCGCCCATGAAAAAAGCCCGTCAGGATGGCGGGCTTTTTAAGTCTCAAGCGGCGCTTTAGACCTTAGCGGATTCCGCTTCGGCATTGGCTATTTCGACCTCTTTTTCCCATTTCTTGGTGAACATGCCGACCAGGAAGACCACCGCGCCGACACCGATGGCGAAGGTCGCGATCATCTTGAACAGATCGGGCATCTGCTCGACATTCTCCGGATCGAATCCGCCCGCCATGAGACCCGCAATGATATTGCCCATGGAATAGGTCAGGACGAACAGACCCATCATCTGGCCAAGGAAACGGGGCGGCGAGAGCTTGCTGACGGCCGAGAGCGCGATGGGCGAAAGCGTCAGTTCGCCGACCGTGTGCAGGAAGTAGGTCAGCACCAGCCAGAAGATCGCGACCTTGCCCTGCGCGGCCGCTTGGGCGGCGAACACCATGACGATGAAACCCAGACCCATGATGATCAGTCCGGCGCCCATCTTCAGGCCGTAGCCTGGAGTTATCATGCGCTTGCCGAGCCAAACCCAGAAAGCGGCGAAGAACGGCGTCAGCAAGATGATGAAAATCGGGTTCACGTTCTGCAGCCATGTCGTCGGCAACTCGAAGCCGCCGATCGTGCGGTCCGTGAAGTCCTGGCCGAACAAGTTGAGCGAAGACCCTGCTTGTTCGAAGCCGGACCAGAACATGGTCGATGCGATGCAGATGAGCATGAACGCCCACATGCCGCGCTTTTCAACCGGGCTGAGATTTCCGAGGAAATAGACCCAGGCGAAATAGATCACGAAGATGGCCGTGAACACCACGGCGACGGCCTTGGACGCCGCGATAGGATCGAAACTGAACAGGCCCGCCAGCATCGACACGGTGACGATGGCGATCAGGGCGAGCCCGCCCCAGACGATCGACCAGCTGAGCCTGCGGCCCGCCTGGCTCATTGGGGCCGTCGGCCCGGCACCGGCTTCGCCGAGCGAACTCCGCGTCTTCCAGTACACGACGAGACCGAGCGCCATGCCGACGGCCGACGCGCCGAAGGCCCAGTGCGCGCCCTGCCATTCGTAGAGGGCGCCGCAGACCGTGTAGCCGATAAGCGAGCCGACATTGATGAAGGCATAGTAGATCGCGTAGCCGCTATCCCGGCGCGTATCCTCGGCACTGTAGAGCTGTCCGACCACGGCCGAAATGTTGGGTTTGAGCAACCCCGTGCCGAGCACAACGAGGATCAGGCCGATGAAGAAGGCCTGCGTGTTGGGGATGGCCAGCACGATGTGTCCGCACATGATGACGATGCCGCCATACAAGATGGCTTTCTGGCTGCCGATCAATCGGTCGGCGATCCAGCCGCCGGGCAGGCCCATGAAGTAGACCGACGCGGTGTAGAGTCCGTAGATCGCCACGGCCGTGGCGGTGCCGATGGCAAGGCCGCCTTCGGCGATGGCGGCCGTCATGAACAGGACCAACAGGCCCCGCATGCCGTAATAGCTCATCCGCTCCCACATTTCGGTGACGGATACAGGCAACAGCCCGCGTGGATGACCGAAAATGGTTTTCTCAGTCGGTTTGACGCCCGCGAGCGCGCCTGGCACGCCCACAGGCATTTCGGTTAAATCGGTCATTCTTCCCCTCGAATGATTATGCATGCGGATGCGCACGACTTATTTCGTTCCGCCTGCCATAACCGTTCCGAAGGCGCAACGGCGCGGGCAGGCTATTCCAGAATCCCAAAAATCGCACGGGCGCCGTCCGCGTCGCGGGCAATCTGTTGCCGCAACTCCTCGAAACCGTCGAACTTGCGCTCCTCGCGGATGAAGCTGCGGAAGCGCACGGTCAGGCGTTGGCCGTAAATGTCGCGATCGAAGTCGAAGATGTGCGCCTCCAGCCGCGCCTCCTCGCCGTCCACCGTCGGTCGCGTGCCGGTATTGGCGACACCCGGCCGCCAGTCGCGTTCGCCCGCGACGTGGCACTCCACGGCATAGACGCCGAATTTGGGCCGCACCAGATCGCCGAAATCGAGATTGGCGGTCGGAAAGCCGATGGTGCGCCCGCGCTTTTGGCCTTCGCGCACCACGCCGTCCACCATCCAGGCGCGCGACAGCATGTGCTGGGCGTGGAACACGTCGCCCTGGGCGAGCGCCTTGCGAATCTCGGTGGAGCCATATTTGCCGTACTGGGCGTGCAGGCCGACGGGCGACACGGTCGTGACCCCGATGCCGCGCGCCGCGCAGAGTCGCTCTAGGCTGTCCACATCGCCGCAGCGATCCTTGCCGAAGCCGTAATCCTCCCCGACCACGACATGGCGAATACCCAGCCCCTGATGTAGGACGGCCTCGACGAAAGCCGCGTCGTCCATCTCGCGCAGGCGTTCATCGAAGGGCAGCTCGAACAGCAGATCGACGCCCAATTCGTCCAGCAGGCCTTCGCGCAATCCGGCGCTCATCAGGCGGAAGGGCGGGGCGTCGGGCTTGAAGTAACGGAACGGATGCGGGCGGAACAGTCCGATGCCGGAAGGGGCTCCATGGTCCGCCGCGATGGTTCGCACCTGTTTGATGACGGCCTGATGTCCCCGGTGCAACCCGTCGAAATTGCCTAGCGCGATGACGGCGCCGCGGACATCGTCCGGCAGACCGGTATAGCGGTTGAAGGAGCGCATCACGCGACGAGCCCCAATCGCTTGAGAACCGGCAAGACGCCTTGCATCGGATCGACCGGTTCGGACCGCATTCCCATGGCGCGTGCGGCGCGAACGTTTTCCGGACTGTCGTCGAAGAACAGGATTCTGTCCGGCGCTACGCCGGTCCGGTCGATCACGGTTTGAAAGATGGCCGGATCGGGTTTGGCGAGCTTCAGCTCATGCGACGCCAGCGCCGGGTCGAAGACTGCCTTCAAGTCGAACAGCTCATGCAGCCGCTCCCAGTGCAGTGCATTGGTGTTGGACAGGCACGCCGTGGCGAAATCGTCTCCAAGCGTGCGGATGGCGTCGATCACGCCGGGAAAGGGCGGACGAACCCAGTCCTTCCAGTGCCGGGCCAGCACAGTGCGCGGCGCATCCAGAGCGAACCGCTGCGAAAGCGCGTCCAGAAACGCCGCATCCCTGCTCGCGCCGCGTTGGTAACCCTTGAGGATATCGGACTGTTCGAAGTGCGCCCGGGCGTCCTCGACGCTCATGCCAGCCCGGTCCGCGAGCGCCTCCATTCCGACCCAAGGCACGACGACCCCGCCCAAATCGAACAGCAAAAGATCAATGTCGGCCTTCATCGGAAACGGCCGACGCGTGCCGTGAAAAGCGCTGGATCGGCAAAGGTCGCGGTCCGAATCATTCAGGACGTTTCTTGACGAACACGCCGGCGTCGCCGCGGCAGATCTTCACGCCGCCGACTTCGCAGTGACACTTCATCCTGACGCGGCCCGTGCGGTCGTTGATTTCTTCCACCACGGCGACGGCGGTGACTTCGTCGCCGATCATGGCGGGTTTGCGAAAACGCAGGTTCAGCTCCACGAAGACGGCACCCGGCCCAGGCAGATTGTTGCCGAGCACGGCGGATATGAAACTCGCGGACAGCGCGCCATGGGCGATGCGTCCGTCGAAACCGGCGGCGCGCGCCGCCGCATCGTCCACGTGGATCGGGTTATGATCGCCGGTGATCTGCGCGAAGGTGTCGATCATCTCCGCCGTGATCGTGGCCGTCGTGCTGGCGCTCATCCCGATTTCGAGATCGTCCAGATAATAGTTTACGATGTCAGACATGGCGGCAGCCTATACAAAAGCGCCCGGCGCTTACCAAGGCAATTTCACCAGACGAGTTCGGGCAGCTGGTAACGCGCCGACAGGCCGTGCCGTTCGCACAGCGCCCGGAACTCCGCCGCCGTGGCGCCGTAGAGCCCGTCCTGGATGAACAGGCAGTCGATCCCTTCATTCTGCGCGCCGAGCACGTCGGTGAACAGATTGTCGCCGATCATCAGAATGCGGTCCGGCGCATAGCCGAGCGTTTCCTCCAGCCAGGCCCGGCCGAGTTGATAGATGGGCGGGTGCGGCTTGCCGCCATAGACGGCCGTGCCGCCCATCGCCTCGTAAGCTTGCGCAATGGCGCCGGCGCACATGACTTCGCGGCCGTCCACCTTCACCTTAACATCCGGATTGGTGCAGACCATGTCCAACTCGCGCGCCAGCAGGTCGGTCAGTATGTCCTCATAGTCCTCGACGCTGTCACTGTAATCGTAGGGCCGTGTGCAGACGACGAAGTCCGCCTCGTCCATATCGGCGAAGTTCATCGGCACCTGGTCGAACAGGCCGAACCCCTCCTCGCCCTCCACATCGACCTGCCCGATCAGGAAAGCCGGACCCGGCGAACGTCGGGCAAGTTCGTTGACGATGGCATCGCCGGACGTGACGATGGCATCGAAAAACCCGTCCGGCATTTCCAGCTGGGCGAAACTTTCGGGCACCAACGCACTGGGCCGCGACGTGTTGGACATCAGCACGACCGGTCCGATTTCGTCGCGGTACCGCTCCAGAGCCCCGCAGGCGGCAAAGTGAGGGCGGCGTCCGTTATGGACCACGCCCCAGATATCGCAGAAGATCGCGTCATATTCGACAGCGACGTCGGCAAGCCCGGAAACGGGCTGGAAGGAGGAAGAAGGCATGGATGCGCCTTTAGCGGCCCGGGCCGGTTAGTCCACCTCTCCCGGATCGGTCACCCGCGCCAGGAACAGCGGCGCACCAGTCGGGCGGTGGATCAGCAGGAACAGGAACGGCCGGTCCACATGGAACTCCACCGGCTTGACCCGGATGCGCGATCCCGTGACTATGACGCTGTCGATCGCGGTCACGGCGGCGGCTTCCACGCCGATTTCGTCCAGATCGAGCCGGGTCTTGTGAGTGACGTTGCCGACCACGAAGCCCATGGCGTTGCGGCGCGATTGCAAGTCAGGGTCGAGACGGCCGTCGAAGTCCGACAGGTCGGAATCGAACGGCACTGTCATGCCCATCTCCAGCAGTGGGTCTCTCATCTTGTAGGATCCGGTGAGAGCGAGCTTGGGCAGCTCCAGATCCACGAAGGTCCGGGCCTCGTTCGGCTGCGTTTCCAGATCGTCCAGCAAATCGGCCAGCCCCGCTCCGTCCAGACGCGCCGCCACCCTGTCCAGATCGCGGTCCGGCAACACCGCCACGGCGGCGAGTTCACGATCTGAGAACGGGATCAGCAGGGCGCGATAGCCGTCCCGGTCGAGATAGGCATAGTCGCCCCGGTCCGCCACGCGGGGTACGTCGCGCGTGCCGCCCGTGGCCCGGAACGGCCCCGTCGTCTCGTCCAGTTCGCCCGGCCACGCCGCCTTCATGTAGATCGTGTTGACCAGCACATCGGAAGTCAGCGTCGTTAGATCCTTATATCCGTAAACCTTGGGGATCAGGCCGCGCGTCGCCGTGTTCACCCAATCGTTGATCGCGTCCACCGCGCCTGTGAGGTCGGTCAGGAACGACACGCTTTCCAGCGTCGCGTCATAGGCCGCGTCGATGCGGTCCAGATAGCCGGGCGTGTAGTTTAGCGAGCGGTCGAGAAAGACGGCATTGTTGATGTCCACGATGGTGCGGCGGCCGTCGGCATAGGGCTCCACCGTGTCGCGTTCCACGGCCGTCGCCAATCCGCCCAGTTCCGTCGCGAAAGCGTCTGTCTCGGAACCGAAGCCCATCACGTCGCGAATCTGCGCCTGCGTGTCGCCTTCGGAGCCGACATAGAGCAGCCCGAACGCTGTCGAGAGCGATACGGGTGACAGCAACACGGTCTCGTCAGAGTCGTCGGCCTGGACGCGCACCGTATCCATCAGGCGGACGCCGAAATCGAGCGATGCGTCGGCCACATTGTCCGTGGCGAGCGCGGGCACTGGGGCGGGCACTGGGGCGGGCGGGGTCTGTGTCACCGTCGCGCATCCGGCGAGCCCGGCGAGAGCGGAAGCCGCCAATGGATATTTGAGCGAGTATTTCAAGCCGGAACGCATCATATCGTGTTTATAGCGCGTGAGCGCGCATCGGGGTTCCGTGCCGCCGCATCGGACAGATCAGTCCGACAAGTCCTCATGCAATCCGTCGATACTGTCCTCCCAGTTCCGGCCGTCGAACGGGATGCGCCTTGCGATCTCCAGCCCGTCGACGCAGCGCGCATTCACGCTCCATGCGCCGGGGTGGCTACGCGGACGGTAGAGCGGTTTGATGCCGCAGGTGCCGCAGAACAGATGCTCCGCCGTGCGCGTGCCGAAGCGGTAGGAGACCAGCGCGTCGCGGCCCGAGAGAAAGCGCAAATCCGCCTCCTCCACGAAGACGTGTTCGTAGCCGGTCATGGCGCAGAGCGAGCAGTTGCAGTCCGTCACGTCCACCGCGCCGGGCGCGTCGAATTCGAACGCCACCGCGCCGCAATGGCAGCCGCCGCGCCAGGTCGGCATCAGTGGGGGCCGTGCGCGCCGCCGCCAGACGACGCGCCGATGGGGCTGCCGGGCGGCAGGGCTTGCGGGTCGGGGATCAGGGCGGCGATGTCGCGCGGGCTGTCCTGCAAGCGGTCGATCTCGTCGGCGAGCCAGCGGTCGGTCCGGTCACCGGATGCGGCCAGCTGCGCCGCCATGCGGTCCAGCGTGGCGTCGGATGCCGCGCGGATGGCCGGCGGATGATCGCCTGCGGCCAACCCGGCCAGGGCATAGGCGAAGCGCGCCCATACAGTCCGGGCAATTTCGGCCTGTCGCCCGTCACGCTCAAAGCCCATCACAGCAGTGCGCGTTGCCGCCATGACTTCGTCGATCCCCGGATAGGCCGGATCGCGGCGATGGAACTCGACCAGCCGCGCCAGGCGCTGCGGATGCAGCAGCACGTCGAAGGTCAGGTCGGCGGCCGTGTCGGCGGCGGCGGTCACGTCGAAGGCGGGATAGGCGGTCCCCCGAAACAGTTCGCGGTCATTGTCGGCGAAGCTGAACGTACCGAGACGCGGCGTCAGCACGTTCAGGACGCTGTCCGGAAGGTCGAGCGCCGCCGGGTCGAGCGTGTCCAGCACCGCACGCAGTGCGTCGCGCTGGATCGCCGGATCGACGATCTCGGCGGCCATCGCTTCGCCGTTGGGACCATAGTCGAAGCGCATCCCGCCGATGGACTTGGCGGCGGCCGCGACCTGGAAGCGGTGATAGAGATAGATCGGCACCAGCACGGCGTTGAGGTCGGACTGGTTCCAGCCGCCCGGAAGCGAGTTCGTGCCGAACCGTTCCAGCGCATGGGCGCGCACATCCATCACGTTGCGAAGCGTCTCCACCGCGTCGGAGCCGTTGTCCCAAACGCTGCCGTCCGGATGGCCCGTGCCGGGACCGCGCCCGTCGCGGTCGGCAACATAGGACAGGCCGCGCGCATAGGCCGCGTCCAGAACAGCGTCGCGCTCGGCGTCCATGTGATCGCCATAGAGCCAATCGGTCGTGACGATGTCCCAGTCCCCGATGCCGACGCCGTAGACGTTGGACAGGTCGAGCTGACCATCGACCAGCCGCACATCCATGGCCGGGTAATCCATGACCGAGGCCTTGTCGTCGCTGCTGCCCGCGAAATTGTGCATGAAGCCAAGCGCATGGCCGACTTCGTGCGCCGACAGCTGGCGGATGCGCATCAGGGCCAGCTGGACCGGGTCGTCCGGATCGCCGCTATCGGTTTTCTCGGCGCCGAGCAGGCCTTCGAAGATCATCCGGTCCTGCCGCACGCGCAAGGAGCCGAGGTTGACGTGGCCCTTGAGCATTTCGCCGGTGCGCGGGTCGGACACGCCGCCGCCATAGGACCATCCGCGCGTCTGGCGATGGACCCACTGGACGACCGTGTAGCGCACGTCGAGCGGATGGACGTCCTCGGGCAGGATTTCGACGCGGTATCCATCCGGGAAACCGGCGGCGGCGAAGGCTTCGCCCCACCATTCCGCGCCTTCGACCAGCGCGGAGCGGATCGGTTCCGGCGCGCCGCTATCGATATAGACGATGATGGGTTTGATCGTATTGCCGTCATCGTCCTTCTGCAGGCGGTAGCGGCGGGCGAAGCGCGTCTCGATCGGGGACGACAGCGGCGCGCTATAATCATAATGGACCACCTCGATCGCGGCCGCGCGCGGGTCGGAGATCAGCGGCGTGTAGCCATCGTCCGGCAGGCGCACGAAGCTGTGATGCTGGATCAGGGTCGCGGTGCGGCCGTTCGCCGCCGTGGTCGCGACTTCGCGACCGGGGTCTGCCGTTTCCAGCGTGACGAAGACGTCGAATTCGGCATTGTCCGGGAAGCTGAACACATTGTCCGTGTCGATCAGGGTCCGGTCGGCCTGGAGGGTGAAGCTGCCCTGGTCCGCGTCCTTGAGATATTGCTGCAGGCCGAGAATGTCGGAGCGCAGAAAGTCGGTCATGTCGATGGTCAGCCCGCCGTCGCGCGACACGATATCAAAGCTGGCCAGGAAAGACGGCGCGAAGCTTTCCGCCACGGCACGCGCTTCTAGCGGATTGTCGGCATTGGCGCGGTAGCGCAGATTGGGCTGTTCCAGCACGACCGCGTCGCCGCGCTGGCGAAAGATCACGACCTTTCCGCTATCCCCCCACCCCCGGTCCAGCCCGACCGGGTTGGACCCCAGGCCCGACGTCAGCCGTGCCGTGTGGATGGCCTGCAGCGCGATACCGTCTGCGTCGGGTTCGGGCAGGGTCGCGAAGACCTTGCCGCTGGATGGGTCGACGTGAAGGTCAAGGAAGCCTTCGCGCAGCTCCATCCCCGCCAGCGGATCGGAGCTGGAGGCTGCAGGTTGGCAGGCGGCGAAGAGGAAGGCGGCTAGAAGGACGAGTATGGTGCGCATGAAAGGGTCATGCCGCAGCTGCGCCTGCGAGGAAAGCCCCTAGGCGTTCTCCCCGTTCTTTCGTCATCCCGGCCAAGCGGCGCAGCCGCGCCGAGCCGGGACCCAACGCAATGGAGTCCGCCGGCGGTCCTGCTTTCAGTCAGGTCCCGGCTCTGCGCCCTTCGGGCTTGGCCGGGATGACAGGTATGTGCCATCTTGCTTCCATGCCCGACTCTCCCCGTAAGACACCCAAAGACCCCCGCTGCCAGCTCTACCTGATCACCCCGCCCGTCATCGACGATGTGGACGCATTCCTCCCTATCCTCCAATCCGCTCTCTCCGCCGCCCCTGTCGCCTGCCTGCAGATCCGCATCAAGGACCTTGACGATTCAGCACTCGTTCAGGCCGCGACGCCTATCTGCGCCATGGCTCAGCGATTGGGCACGACGGTCATACTGAACGACCGGCCGGACCTGGTCGATGCGGTCGGCGCGGACGGGGTGCATGTCGGACAAGACGATATGGACTATTTGTCATCGCGCGAACTGCTGGGCGGGGATGCCATTATCGGCGTCACCTGCCACAATTCGAAACAGCTTGCCTTTGACGCGGCGAGCGCCGGCGCGGACTATGTGGCTTTCGGAGCGTTCTTCGACACGCCCACGAAAGAGCCCAAAGCCCGCGCGGACATGGAGATACTGACATGGTGGCACGATGCCATGGAAACACCGGTCGTGGCGATCGGCGGGATCACGCCGGACAAAGCCAAGGACGTCATCGCGGCGGGCGCGGATTTCATCGCGGTGTCGTCGGGCGTCTGGGACTGGCCGGACGGGGCAGAATCGTCTGTGCGGCGGCTATCCTCGCTCTGTGCGGACTTCAGCCGGGGTTGAACGCCGCTCACGCCAACGCCCCGACAACATCGCCCGTCCAGGCCACGGCGGATTTCGAAACGGCGTTGGCGGCCTATCGGTCCGGCGAGGTCGACCGCGCCCTACGCCTCGGCACGAGCGCGGCGGACGCGGGCAGCTCGGATGCCGCCGTGCTCGTGGGGCATATCCTGCGCAAGGGCGAGACCGGCCGGACCGATCTGGCGCAGGCGCGCCGCTTTTATGAAATGGGGGCCGCGCGCAGCCACCCGGACGCCCTTGTCGCCTTAGGCGAAATGGGATTGGCGGGAGAAGCCGGGCTGACCGATGCCGACGCCTATGCCTATCTTCTGCGGGCGTCGGACGCCGGGCGCACGGACGCCACGCGGGCTCTGGCGGAGATGAACCGCACCGGGCGCGGTGTTAAGCCGAGCGTGGACGGCGAACGCGACATGCTCGCGCGCGCCAGCGCTTCCTTCGACAGCGACGCGACCAAGCAGCTGGCCGACACCTATCTGGATAGCGATCCCGCCAAGGCATTGGAACTCTACGAGCAGGCCGCCGAAGCCGGACACGCCGAAGCCGCCTACGCCGCCGGGCTGATGTATGCCCAGACCTTCGAAATCCGCCCGGACGAGGAACGCGCCGCCCATTGGCTGGGTCGGGCCGCGCGGGCGGGCCATGCCGCCGCCCAGGCCGATTACGGCCTGCTGGTCTATCAGGGCGCCGGGGTCGAGCGTGACGAAGCCCTGGCCGCCGACCTGTTCCGGCGTTCGGCCGAAGGCGGCGACACGGAAGGCATGTTCCTCTACGCCTTCACCCTGGCGAAAGGCGAAGGCGTGGCGCAGGATTTTGAAGAGGCCTATTACTGGCTTCTGAAATCCGGCGAGAGCACGGTGGACGACTACCAGCAGGACCGCGCGGTGCTGCGCGAACGTTTGGAAGCCAATGTGCAGGCCGACATACTGCAGGCGGCCCGGTCACGTCTGGACGCTCAGGCATCCAAGCGCTGAACTTCACCTTCAGGGTGTCAGTCGATGGTTCTGGCCAGCCGGAACCCGAAATCGTCGTAGCGATGGTCCATCGTGTAGCGCAGGCGTTTGGCGGCGCGCATCTGGTAGCCATGGGTCACCCAGGAGCCGCCGCGGATGATGCGGGCGTCGCAATTGCCGTCGCGGCGGGGCGAGCCGTCGCCGGGATGGCCCGCATGACCGGCCACGTAGCAGTCGGACACGAATTCATAGACGTTGCCGTGAATGTCGTGGACGCCAAAACTGTTGGCGGGATAGCTGCCGACCGGGACGGTCTGGCGCTTATATTCACCCTCGATGGTGCCGGGGCCGTAAGGGAACTTGCCGTTGAAATTGGCTTCCAGGGCGCTGATGCCGCGTCCCGTTGGCGTGGAGAACGGCAAGGGCTGGCCCGCCCGGGCGACATATTCCCATTCGGCCTCGGACGGCAGGCGATAGGTCAGGCCCGTCTTCTTGTTCAGCCATTCGATATAGCTCTGCGCGTCGTTGTAGCTGATGTTCGTCACCGGGCGCTTGCCGCGGCCCCAGCCATTGTCGTCGGGACGGTATCTCCTGCAACCTCCGCCTTTCACACACTTATTCCATTCGTCGAAGGTGACTTCGTAGCGACCTATTTCGAACGGGCGATCGATCGTGATGGAAACTTGCGGGCCTTCATTACGGTCGCGCTTTCTCTGGTGAAGCGGGCTGCCCATCATGAATGTGCCGGGCGGAATGACGACCATTTCGGGCGCACCCTTGGGACGGGCGGCCGCGACCGGCATCTGCAATTGCGGCGTTTGAGGTTGGAGGGTCGGGGCCAAGCCTTGGGTCGCACTCGGAGCCGCGGTTTCCATGTCGCGTGCCCGTCGCAGGCGAGCGGCGGGCCGGTCGTCGATGGCATTGATGTGAGGCCCGGAAGATTGGGCCATCGCCACATCCGGCGAACCGGCCGACATGCCGATACCGGCCATGCCCGCGACGGCCGTCACGGCTAAGCTGCCCGCTTTTACGAGACCAAATCCCACGTATTTCTCCACCGCGTGTCCGCTCCCGAGATCCCGGCTCCCCAAACCTTGAAACGCCCTTAGTCGCAACAGGCTAAACCCGCCAGCGTTAACGAAACACCAATCGCAGTTGACTGAATGCAGCCGCTAGTGATCGTATCCTGGATTGGTGCGCGCGAGCTTGCGCATCAGACCCGGCCAGACGAGATTGTCGCCCATGCCCGGCATGAAGGCGGCCGCGCCTTGGCTGTAGACCTTGTTGCCCATTTCCTCTGGCTCTTCGATCAGGTTGCCGTCGCCGGCAGCCTGCGCCAGGATCTGCACGCGACAGGCATTTTCCAGGAAATAGGTCCGCAGGAACGCCGTGCCTGCGCTCGGCCCCAGTGTCAGCGTGCCGTGGTTGCGCAACATCAGAAGGCTCTTGCTCCCGAGATCGGCGACGATGCGCTCGCGCTCGTCCAGGTCCAGGGCGATGCCTTCATAGTCGTGATAGGCCAGATCGTCATAAACCTGCATCGCCATCTGGGTCAGCCGCATGAGGCCTTGTTTCTGGGCGGAGACGGCCATGCCGTTGGCCGTATGGACATGGATGACGAAGGCGGCATCGTCGCGCGCCATGTGGACGGCGGAATGGATGGTGAACCCGGCCGGATTGATGAAGTAGGGCGTGTCCTGCTTGATGCCGCCCTTTTCGTCGATCTTGACAAGCGCGCTGGCCGTCATCTCGTCGAACATCACGCCGTAAGGGTTGATGAGGAACCGATGTTCGCCTTCTTCGTCCGGCAACCGTGCGGAAATATGGGTGAACACCAGATCGCTCCAGCCATGCAGGGCGATAAGGCGGTATAGCGCCGCCAGATCCTTGCGGATCCGCCATTCGACGCCGGAGACCTGGCCTTCCAGCCGGGCGACTGCCGCCGGGTCCGGTATATCGAAGCCCGGAGCCCGTTCCATCGCTTGTTGGATGCGATCGCTATTGGTAGGGGCGTTCATGGGCAAACCTCTGTCTGTTTTCTGTCTGTTCTGTGTGGCCGTCATCATGACCCAAACCGGCTGCGCCGACAAGGCGCCCTCCGGCAAGGGCGTCACGAACGACGTTGTGGTGCCGAACGAACAGGCGCCGCCGGGTCCCTTGGAACCGATCGTCCAGACATCACGGTCAGGATTGAGTGCAACCTGGATCGCGGATGGGGCGCATCTGCAATCGGTAAGGCTGCCCGACGGCACGCAGGTTCTTGCCGGCTTCGCCGCGCCGCGCGACTATGCCGGGGATCACCCCGGTCTGGGGTCGCTCGTCGGACGGCGGGAGCTGTCGCTCCCATTGGCTGAACAGGCCGATCCGACCGGCGAGGCCGCGCCGGTCAGCGATGATGCTCCATCCGGACTGTCGGATCGTTACAGGGCTGCGGTTTGGGAAACGGACCACGATGGCGAGACGCTGATTTTCCGGCATACTGTTCCAGTCGGCAGACCACCCGACACCGGCCATCTGGACCTGACGATCCGGACATGGCTGACGGACCGGGAACTGCATGTGCGGCTGTTGGCCATCACCGACCGTCCGACGCCCATTGCGCTGACCCAGCAAGGTCACTGGAATGTGGCCGGCCTGTCTGGTGTACCGATCGACGAGCTGACCCTGCAATCGCCGACGGATCAATTCCTGACAGACGGCGAGACGAGGCCGGTCGAAAACACGCCGTTCGATCTCCGTGCGGCCCGGCCGGTCGGAACCGAGCCGCTCGATTTCGACCTTGTCGCTCCGGGCGAGGGCATACGCCCCATGGTGCGCCTGACGGACGGTCTGAGAACGATGACACTGCTATCGGACTATCCCGGCGTCAGGATCTGGACGGGTGAAGATCTAGGTAGGGCCCGGCGCCTCTCGCCCCGAGCCGCACTCGGTCTCAGCCCGCAATACGCCCCCGGTGAGCCAGGCATGATCCTGTTGCCCGGCGAAGTTTATCGCCACACCATCATCTACCGGTTCGACGGGCCGGGTTTTGCGGAAGACCCCCGACCATGACCGGTTTCGTCTACGACATCTGGTACTTCGCCGCTGCGACGCAGGACATTCCGAAATCCGGGCTGCACCGCGTCGTCATTGCAGGCGAGCCGATCTGCATCGGTCGCCGAGAGGACGGCACCCATTTCGCCATGCGCGACATCTGCCCGCACCGCGCCGCGCCCTTCTCCGCTGGCTGCCTGAAGAGCGGCGGGGTGGAATGCCCCTATCACGGCTGGGTGTTCGATACGCGGGATGGGCGCTGCACGGAGATCCCGGCGCTGACGGCCGACAGCGCGGTCGAACCCGAAAAGATCAGGGTGCGGACCTTTCCCGTGGCGCGGACCGGCCATCTGCTATGGGTCTGGATCGGTTCGGACAAGCGTTTCGCGGGCGAGCCGCCCTTCCCGCCCCCGGCCTTTCCGCTGGTGGACACAAAGCCCGTCATCGACGACGGGATCCGGCTGAATTGCCACGTCGATCACGCCGTGATCGGCCTGATGGATCCGGCTCACGGCCCCTATGTGCACAAACAGTGGTGGTGGCGCAGCCAAGGCTCCATGCACGAAAAGGCCAAGGCGTTCGAGCCGCGCGAGCGCGGTTTCGCCATGGCGCGCCATGCGCCGTCCTCCAACTCCGCCGCCTACAAGCTGCTGGGCGGAAAACCAGCCACGGAGATCACCTTCCAGCTGCCCGGCATCCGCACGGAACATATCACGGTCGGCGACAGAACCGTGCTGAGCTTCACGGCCGTGACGCCCGAGGACGAGGGGCACACCCGCATCCGCCAGCTTTTCTTCACCGACCATGGCCTGTTCAAATTGCTCTCCCCCATTCTGGGCCTCGGGGCGAAAGCCTTCCTGCGCCAGGACGCCGAGATGGTGGACCTGCAGGCGCAAGGCCTGCGCTTCGATCCGAGCCTGATGCTGATCGAGGATTCCGACACGCAGGCCAAATGGTACCACCAGCTGAAGAAAAGCTGGGCGCGGTCCAACGAGACGGGCGAGCCATTCGAGAACCCCGTCAAGGCGCGCACCTTGCGCTGGCGGAGCTGATGGAGCGCTATGGGCGCCTCTTCGCGGGACTGGCCGTCTGCGCCGCCCTGTCCGCCCCGGCCCGCGCCGCCGACGGAACGCTCGTCATCGCGGGCGGCGGCGTCGATGCCGCCAATGCGGACGTCTGGGGCGCCTTCGTCCGGGCGGCGGAAGGCGACGGCCCCGTCGTGATCGTGCTGTCGGCGTCCGGACGGCCTTCGGAATCGGGCGGTTCCGCGCGCGACGCGCTGATCCGCCACGGCGCCGACCCCGATGCGGTCCGTGTCGCGCCCCTGGCCGTGATGGACGATCCCTCGACGCCGGACACGGACGAGTCCCTGTGGGCGGCCAACGCGACCGATCCGGAAATAGCGGGCCTGTTGCGCTCGGCTTCCGCCATCTGGTTCACGGGCGGCGACCAATCCCGGACGACGGCCTTGCTGCGCCCGGACGGCCGGGCGACGCCCGCGCTAAGCGCGATCCTGGCGGCGCATCGGGACAGCGCGGCCGTCGGGGGCACGAGCGCGGGCGCGGCGGTCCTTTCCGATCCGATGATCGTCCAGGGCGACAGCTTCACCGCCCTGACGGGCGCGACCGACGGCGAACCGGTCCGCCTCTCACCGGGTTTGGGGGTCTTCGCGCCCGGGATCGTGGACCAGCATTTCGGCGAACGGGCGCGCTTGGGGCGGCTCGTCGCCGCCCTGGCCCAGCTCGAAGAGCCTTCGCGCAGGATCGGAGTCGGCATCGACGAAGGCACCGCGCTGGTCGCCCCGCCCGATGGACGCCACCGCATCGTCGGACGCGGCTACGTCACGATCGTCGATGCCCGCTACGCGCGGTTCGAGCCGGCCGGCCCCGTGCCGGGGCTCCGGGCGCGCGGCGTCCTGCTGCACTTGGCGTCCGGCGGAGACCGGCTCGACGCGGACGGCTTGGCGCCGGTGCCCGCCGGTTGGAAGACCGCCACGCTCGGTCATGAATATGCCGAGCGCCCGCGCCCTGGCGGCGGCGGGCTGGCATTTCCACGAGAAACGCTCGCCGACCTGCTCGGCGAGGGCCTGCTGGACAATAGCGGGAGCCGGGTCGCGGATCGCATCAGTTTCGACATGTCGGGCACCGGGCTGCGCTACCGATTCCGCCAGTCGGACGCCTCGTCCGGATATTGGGGGCGCCCGCCGGACGGCGGGCCGGGCCGTTACACAATCCGCGCGGCGGAGTTCGGGTTCGAACCGGTGCGAGTCGCCATCGACGGAAAGACCGAGGAAACGCAATGATCAAGAAGATCCTGATCGGATCGGCCGTCCTTCTGGTCGCGGCCTTCGCCTGGCTGCAACTGGTCTTCGTGCCCGGAACGGATGCGCGGATGAACCCGGTCGCGGATCTCGGACCCTACGAGGTGGGCGAGGCGGCGCAAAAGCTGCACGACACGCTCTATGTCGCCGACCTGCACGCCGACAGCCTGATGTGGCGGCGCGATGCGTCGAAACGCCAGGATCGCGGGCATGTGGACCTGCCGCGCTTGCGCGAAGGCGGAGTGGACCTCCAGGTCTTCTCCGCCGTCACGAAGTCCCCGCGCGGATTGAACTTCGCGGAGAACGCGGCCGACGCCCCGGACGACATCACCTTGGTCGCGCTCGCCCAGCTCTGGCCGCCGCGCACCTGGCAAAGCGTCTACGAACGCGCCGTCTTCCAGGCGCAGCGACTGGCCCGTTACGAAGCCGACCCGGCGAACGATCTGGTCATCGCGCGCACCGCCGCCGACCTGGACCAACCGGACGGCACGCTGGTCGGCCTGCTGCTGACCGAAGGCGCGCATCCGCTGGAAGGCGACGTGGCCAACGTCCGGCGCCTGTTCGACGAAGGCTACCGCGCCATGGGGCTGCAACACTTCTTCGACAACGAACTGGGCGGCTCGTTGCACGGCCAGAGCGGAGCGGGGCTGACGGAGTTCGGCGTCGAAGCGGTGCGGGAGATGTGGCGCCTCGACATCGCGGTGGACCTGGCCCACGCCTCCGAGGCCGTCAGCCGCGACGTGCTGGACATGCCCGAAGGCGGGCCGGTCTTCATCAGCCATGGCGGCATGCGCGACGACTGTGTCGCCAGCCGGCAGCGCAACCTGCCGGACGCGCTGCTGCGGCGCATCGCGCAGCGCGGCGGCATCGTCGGGATCGGCTATTTCGAAGGCGCAGTCTGCGATATCACGCCCGGCGGGATCGCCAATGCTATCGTCAAGGCCATCGACCTGATGGGTGTGAAGGCCGTCGCGCTCGGCTCCGACTATGACGGCACCGTCGCGACCGCGTTCGACACATCGCAACTGGCCGTCATCACCCATCAACTGATCGAAGCGGGACTGTCGGAGTCCGACATCCGCGCCGTCATGGGCGGAAATGTCCGTCGTTTCTTCGAAGAAAGCCTGCCGTAATGAAACAACTTCTCCTCGCCTCCGCCCTCTTTCTCGCTGCATGTTCGTCGGGGCAAACGATGACGAAAGAGGCCTCCACCGCCGATCTCGCGCTGGCGACCGAAGTGATGCGGGCTCTGTCCGCAGACGACATGGAGGGCCGCCTTTGGGGCACGCAGGCCAATGCCCGCGCCCGGGCTTACATTGCCGCACAGGCAGCCGCGCTAAACGGCGGCCTGATGCCAGAGGAACAGGCTTTCACACGCACCGTGACCCGGGACGGTGAAACCTTCGAGGTCACAGGAACGAACCTGATCACGACCTTGCCGGGCCGCGAGCCGGGCGGCCCCGTGTTGGAGGTCATGGCCCATTTCGACCATATCGGCATGACGGAAGACGGAGAAATCTACAACGGCGCGGACGACAATGCCTCCGGCGTCGGCGCGCTGTTAGCGATCCTGAAGGATTTCACGCAAGATCCGCCCGAACACGACATCAACGTCGTCTGGCTCGACACGGAGGAGTTCGGTTTGGCGGGTGCTTATGAATATGTTGCAGCCCGCGTCGATGACAGACCGCGCGTCGCCATGAATCTCGACATGATCGCCCAGAACGAAGACGGCCAAATCTACATGTCGGGCAGCCACCACACACCGGCCTTGCGCCCGGTCGTGGAAGCGGCGGCAGACGGGATTCCCCTGAGGCTGACATTCGGCAACGACCGGCCCGAAGACGGGCCCGACGATTGGTCCATGGCCTCCGACCATGCCGCCTTCCATACGGTCGGGATCCCGTTCGTCTATCTGGGCGTTGCCGACCATGCGCATTATCACAAGACGACGGATACGTTCGAAACCATCCCGCTGGACACCTACCATGCGGCCGTGCAGCTGGCCGTGAATACGGCGCGGGCACTGGACGAGAATCTGGACGCTCTGGCGCGGCCCAAGGCCGAAACCGTCCCTTAACGTCTTCGCGTCACGAAGCCCTATGGCTGCCCAGAAACCGTCATGGACCGTCTATATGCTACGCTGCGCCGACGGCACGCTCTATACGGGGATCGCGCGTGATGCGAACGCCCGGCTGGCGGCCCACAATTCAGGGCGCGGAGCGAAGTATACGCGTGCGCGGCGACCCGTCGCAATGGTCTGGTCCGAACCGGCCCCGTGCCGGTCAACGGCCTCAAAGCGCGAATACGCCATCAAACAGATGCGGCGCCCTGATAAGCTGGCGCTCCTGCAGGCATGAAAAGGGCCGCTCCGGGGAGCGGCCCGATCTCAAGAATACGGGGTCGATCTAGAGCGCATTGTCCAGCGCGTCGGCGAAACGCTCGCCTTCGCGGGCATCGGCATGCGCCTTCTGCAGCAATTCGCGCGTGCGCGGTTGCAGCGCTTCGTCTTTCAGCACGTCCTCGATCTTGTCGGCCAGGAACTCCTCGCCATCGTCGATCGCCTCGATCGCGGCTTTTTCGTCGTCGGCGAACAGCGTCGTAAACGACGTCCAGGCGCGGTGCGCGGCACCGGCGACGGACCCGGCCGTGGACGGCGCGCCGCCCAGTTTCTGCACTTCGGCCTGAAACTCCCGGATGAGTCCGGCGCGGCGTTCGGCGCGTTCGCGGAAATTGCTTTGCAGCGCGTAGCTGTCGTCGGACACCTCCACGCAAGTCTCGTAGCCCTTATGGCTATCGATCAACACTTTCGTCACATCGTTGAGAATGTCGATATCTTTGGTCATGGACTGTCTCCTATATTGGTCCGTTGCAAGCTCCGATCGATCAACGCCGGTCCGGGGCCGCCGTTCCATTGCGCTTGACAGGTTCGGCCCGCGTCCCGACATCGCGCCTGTGTCCGACAACCCGCAACCCCCGAGCCTGTCCCTGTCGCAGCACTTCGCCCGCGAAGTCGGCGATCTGCGCCTGGCCGACGACGATACGCCCGCCGAAGCCGTCGGCGCGGTGCGGCGCGTGCTCGACCGCACGGCGTCGCGCTACGCCCGCTCAACGACCGATCCCGCCCTGCAGCGCGCGGGACAATGGCTGGTCGAAATCGTCAAATCGGGCACAGGTCTGATCGACCGGGCAAGCCATGCCGACGTCGTCTGGGACGAAGTCGCCCGAAAGCCCGGCTTCACCATCAAACTCCGGCCGTCTCTCTTCTATGGCGGTGCGGCGCTGCTCGGCGCTGCCGGGCTGATACAAGGGGTCGGCCTTGCGGTCTGGGGGGCGGTGGGCCTGGCCGGGCTTCACGCCATGGCCACGCTCAACCTGTCGCGCTTGCCATTCTGGCCCAAACCTGTCGGCATCGAAGATGCGGCGGGTCGAATGCGCCGGGCCTCCGCCGTGGTGCGACTCGACCAGGCCGGACTCATCGGGCAGGTCACAGATGCGCTGAAAACGGCTGATTACATCCTTTTGCGGCTATCCGCCCCAATGCCGGAAAACCACTGGCGCGACGATGCGAGACTGACGGCGCTGTTGCAAGGTCTGCTAGAAGCAGGCCGCGCGGACGACCCGGCCTTCGCGCTGGAACTGTCGCGTCGCGAACTGCCGACCTTGATCGAGGGGGCTGGCTTGCGGCAGGTCGATTATTCCGAAGACACGGCGAACTGGTTCGACCGGTTGCCCGTCCCCGCGAATTCAACAAGCGGCTCTGATATGGAAACAGCCGCCCCGGCGCTCGTCACGGATGACGGGCGCGTCGTGCGGCGCGGTACGGTCTGGGTGCGACGCGGATGAGCGGCCAGCCTGAAAGACAAGGGTCCGACAAGGATGTGGAGTTCATCGGCTTCGATCTGGGTCACGGCGAAACGGCGCTGGCGCGCGCCTTCGCGCAAGGTCATGCCGAGCCGGAGATTCTGGAATATCGCGGAACGCGCAGCCTCGTCACGGCTGTATCGAAGGAAGGAAAGACCAAGCCGACGGTCAAGATCGGAGCGGAGTCCCTGACGCTCTCGGAGGCGAAAGTCTGGGCGAAATTCAAATCCCCCGACCTTGCCGACAGGGATGTCCGCGAACCGCTGACCCTGTTCACGAAGACCCTGATTGCGGGTCTGACGGAAGACGGTTCGATGCGCGGCCCGAATGTCAGTCGCTTCGTGATCGGTTGCCCCTCCGGTTGGCCGCAGGATGTGCGGGAGCAATATCGGGATCTGTTCGTTCAGGCCGCAGGTTTGAAACAGGCGCGCATCGTGTCCGAATCCCGCGCCGCACTGATGACGGCGCTGGAACAGGGCTATCTGTCGATGGACGATGCGCGCGCTTCCGTGTTGATCGTCGATATCGGCAGCTCGACATCCGATTTCACCTATTGCCGGGATCTCGCTGCCGACGATGTCGGGCACAACATTCTCGGCTCCGGGCTACTCGATACGGAAATCTTCGACTTGAACCTGGCGAGACAGCCGCAACGCGACCGGATCGAGACGCTGCTGAAGAGCCACCCGTCCTACCGGCCCATTCTCGAATATTGGTGCCGGGAAGCGAAGGAGGCCTATTTCACCGGCGAGGACAAGCCGGTCGAGATGATCCGGCGCTTGCCTATCAAGACGGATCTGGGCGGAGGCGTCCTGTTCGAGATCAGGATCGACAAGATGGATGCCGAAGCGATCCTGTCCAAACCGCTCGACGCGTTGAGCGGCTATAGCTGGCAGGACGCCTTCGACTATGCCTTGCGGGAAACCATCGACCAGCTCGGCGGGCGCGATCCCGATACGGTGTTGCTGACGGGGGGCGCGTCGCGCCTGCCGCTCGTGCTGCCCGCCACAAAAAAGGCCTTTCCGAAGGCCCGGGTCATTCGCGGGGCCGAACCGGAATTCGCCATTGCGCGCGGCCTGGCTTGGTTGGGACGGTTCGAGTTCCTGCATGCCAGTTTCAAGACCGAAGTCGGACATGTGCTGGAGCCCGGCGGTGCCATCACCGAGCGCGCAGTCGAAGCTGCGAAAACACTGGGTGAAACGCTCGCACCCGCCTTGGTGGACGGTCTGACGGAAGACTGCATCAAGCCGGCTTTCCGCAATTGGCGGTCCGGCAACATCGCCTCGCTGGACGAGGTCGAAGTCGAACTGACCCGGTCGGTCGCCGACTGGCTGCGCTCGGACACGGCACAAGCCAAGCTCAAGCCCGTGATCGGGCGCTGGTTCGCGGGCCTCCAGCGCGAGATCGAGACTGTCACCGACCCGCTCTGCCGCGAGCACGGCCTGCCCGCCATGGTGCTGAGTCTGGACGACTCGCGCCATGTCAGCCAACATCTGGAAGGGCTGTCCCTGACCGCGCCGTCCATCGGCCATTTGGAAACGGACACGGCCCTGCTCGGCACGACACTGGCCGCAATCCTGGTCAGCGCCTTGCTCGCCCACGCCAATCTGTTCGCGCCTTTGCTGATGAACCCTCTGGGAATCCTGATCGGCGGTGCCGTCGCGGGCGGCAGCTATCTATACGGCAAACGCGCGCTGTCCGGGCGGTTTCGCAGCGCCAAAGTTCCGCTCATGGCGCGCCAGATCCTGACGGAGAAGCGCATCGACCAAGCCATCGCCAAACAACGCCCGGAGCTTGTCCAGGCCGTGCGCACGGCCTGGGATGGTCAGGCATCGGAACGTTTCGCCGAAGATCTGACCGGCATGCTGGGCCGCGCCCTGCTCGACCGGGCCGACGAACGGGCGGTTCTGTTCCTGATTTGAAGGCAACGCTTACCTAATCGTCACGGCGCGGCGCTGGAACGGTTGCGGAAACGTGCTAACGCCCGCTCATGTTCCGGGACAGCCTCTTCTATCCTCTGGCGATCTGTCTGGTCGCAGCCATTGTGGCCATCGCCATGTTGTTCGGAGGCGGCGCGGCCTTGCCCGACGAGCAGATCGCCCGGAACGGCTGGAGTCTTTCAGGAACCGACCTCGACAAGCTGACGGTCTCGCCGGGTTCAGACGCGCAATATGTGTCGGACGACGGCGGTTATGTGCGGCTGTCCCAACATGTCCCTATCGATGTGGAACCACCATCCATCGGTGTTTTCGCTACGCTCGGCCCGTCACTGGAACGGGTCTTCGCGGGCAAGCGGCTGCGCATGACGTTCCGCGCCCGATCGAGCGCCGTCGATCCCTTGCGGACGTTCATGGCGGCCTATGTGCCGCTGGAAGCGGGACCGTCGGACTGGACGAATTTCGAACTCGGGCCGGAATGGGCGGACTACAGCTTCGAATTCAGCCCGCCCGCGACCGACGCCGAAGAGAATGTGGACCTGGTCGCCGTCTTTCCCGGACGTCTGGGGCGGAGCCAGAACATGGATCTGGCCTTCATTCGCGTCGACGTGATGGCCGAGCCTTAGTCAGCGCAAGGAATCGACGACTCTCTGCGCCTCCACCGCCGTCCCCACGATATGGTAGAGCGTACTCGTCGGTATCATGTCGGACACGACCGCACCGCACGCATTGTGCCTATCCACCCAAGTTCCGTCAGGCCGCAGGACAGGCCCGAGCAGTGCATCCAAGCTTGCAGCGGCCATTGCAGAGCTTCCGGGCCAGCCACGCTCGGCCATGGATAGATGGGCCTTCACGGCTTCCATGTGAACCCACAAGCGAGTCGTTTCCCGGACGATCTCCCCATCGCGGCGTTCTTCGTCGAAAAGCGTTGCAAGGCGGTGCCTGAAGGCGTGGTCGTAAAGGGCGCGGCAGGCGGACCCATGGTCCGTTCCGGCTACATGGTCGTACCGGGTCAGAAGCCAGACCCACTCCGCTGAGTGCCCCGGTTCGACGACGTCGCCGCGCCGATCGTGGGGAGACCAGTCATCCTCGAAATATTCGCCGATCATGCCCTCTCGCAGGAAGTGCCGCCCGAATAGACGGACGACTTCATGCGCAATGGACAGGTCATCCGGATTGCCGTCCGCCTGGTGCAAAGCCAGCGAGGCTTCCAGCAGATGCATGTGCGGGTTCTGGCGGCGCGGGTGCGGCACCACATCGCCCTCCCTCCAGCCGCCGGCCGGATGGCTCTGCGTCGCAATCCATCCCAGAATGTCGTCCGCATGGCTTCGGTAAGCCTCGTCTCCGCTCAGAGACAGCATGTGCGCGCAGGCCAGTAGACCGAAGGCATGATCGTATAGATCGGGGCGGTCGTCCGATACCGTACCGTCCGGCATGATCCGGTGCACGATATGCGTTCCTGTCCAGCCTTTCGTCCAATAAGACTCGAAGCTGCGTCGTGCGATCTCTGCGCCGTCATACCATCCGGCTTGCGCGGCTTGGGCATAGGCGACGGTCTGGCGCGCCATTACCCGCCAGCGGCGTTCGGCCTGCCGGTCGGGTGTTCCGTCGAGGGTGAGATGTTCGACCCAGGAACCGTCGGGGAATCGAGCGCGTTCGGCCCAGACGGGAAGCGCTGTTCCGACCAGCCAGACACGGAGTTTCGCAGCGCTGTCCGCCAAAGCCATGATGTCAGGATCGGAAACGGCCCCTACTCCGCCGCGATGAGGCCGTCCCGTTCGGCGCGCAGCAGCGCGGCACGCTCTTCGACTGCGGCGACGATGTCGTCCACCATCACGTCGTTGTCGGTCTTCCCGGTCTTCTTGCCGGCATGATACATCATGCCGTAGCCAGCCGATCCACCGGTGAAGCCGACATCGGTGAACATGGCCTCGCCCGGGCCGTTCACGACGCAGCCGATTATGGACAGGCTGATCGGTTCGCTGATGTGGGACAGGCGCTCTTCCAGTGTCTGCACCGTCCTGATGACGTCGAAACCCTGCCGTGCGCAGGAGGGGCAGGAAATGATGTTCACGCCGCGCGTGCGCAAGCCGAGGGATTTCAGCATGTCGAAGCCGACGCGGATTTCCTCCTCCGGCTCGGTCGAGAGGGAAACGCGAATCGTATCGCCGATCCCGGCCCAGAGCAGATTACCCATGCCGATGGATGACTTGACCGTGCCGATGCGCTGCCCGCCGGCTTCGGTCACACCCAAGTGCAGCGGCGCGTCGGTGGCTTCGGCCAGCTGGTGATAGGCGGCGACCGTCAGGAAGACGTCGGATGCCTTCACGCTGATCTTGTATTCGTGGAAGCCTTCATCGTCGAGCATCCGGGCATGCATCAACGCGCTTTCGACCATGGCTTCGGGGCAGGGTTCGCCATATTTTTCCAACAGGTCGCGTTCAAGCGACCCGCCATTGACGCCGATCCGGATCGAACAGCCATTCGCGCGCGCCGCCGCAACGACTTCGCGGACCCGGTCGCGCCCGCCGATATTGCCGGGATTGATGCGCAGACAGGCCGCGCCGTTATCGGCCGCTTCGACGCCGCGTTTATAGTGGAAATGGATATCGGCCACGAGCGGGACTGCGACCTGATCCACGATGCTTCGCAGGGCGGCGCTGCTTTCGGGGTCGGGGACCGAAACGCGCACAATGTCCGCACCGACATCTTCCAGCCGCCTGATCTGCGCCACCGTCGCCTCGACATCGTGGGTCAGCGTATTTGTCATGCTTTGCACGGCGATGGGTGCATCGCCCCCGACTTCGACATTGCCCACGCGGATCTTGCGGCATGGACGGCGTTCGATGGTCCGCCAGGGGCGGACGGCTTGCAGGGAGGTGGGCTGGGCGCTCATGGGGCCGCCTTAGCCCAAGCGCGTGACGGTTTAAAGGCGAAGTGGCGGCTGGGCTCGAGCGGTATCTAGCGGATCGCGGACAAATCGATATCGTTCATGGGCGTGCCGGGTGTTCCCAACGGACCGAGGCTTCGCTCGCCGATGAGAAGCTCCACCGCGCCGGAGTCGCGGACATCCAGAACATAAGGCTGTCCCCGGTCCATCTGCCAGCTCTCACCCGTGACGAAGACGCGGTTGACGATCCGGCGCCCGCGCGGGTCTTGAATGCTCACCCAGCTCGGAGCGGTGGCGCGGACTGTCAGCACGGTGTCTGGCAAAGGCGCGGCACTCGCGACATTGGATGGATCGGAACCGACCGTGTCGGTCGACGGTGCGGCGGCTGTTTCCAGCTGGACGCCGTACCAGGTGCCCAGCATGACGACAGCGACCACGACGCCTAGTGCCGGGATGGATCCACGCGGCAGGCGCACTCGCGTTTTCGGGACGAAGTGAGGCTGGTCGGGCCTGTCGAGGTCGAACGGCACGGCGCTGTCGCGCTTGAAGTCCGCCACTGCTTGATCCGTGTCCAGACCCAGGACGCGGGCATAGGCGCGGACATAGCCCAGACCGTATCCGACAGTCGGCAGGGCATCGAGATCATGCTGTTCCAGCGCCAGCAGGAATTCGCTTCGCACCCCGCTGCGCCCGGATGCTTCTTCCAGGGACAGATTCATGGCCTGTCGTTGCGAGCGCAAACGGGCGCCAAGCGGAAGCGCGTCCGGACGTGTCCTTTTGGTCGGGGCCATGACGGCTTTCGGTGAAAGGTGGATCCAGATTGCTTTAACGCCGGATCGTTAACGATTGTTGCAGGGACGACCAAGCGGACACAGCAGCCCGTCGCGTCCACATACTATCCGGATATGAACCGCAATCAAAGCCTGACAGGTACGACCCCGCACCCTATACGGTCAAACGTGAAACCGCTACTCCGCCATTCCGACGCCCGTGCCGCCCTGTTTGCCGGGCTCCTGTCGCTGGCCCTGCTCTGCGGCGCTTGGTTCTTCCAATACGTTCTAGGCTATGCGCCTTGCATCATGTGCTATTGGCAGCGCCAAGCCCATATCGCCGTCATCGCCGTTGCCGTCGCGGTCATTCTCGCACGCGCGGCTTTTGGCGAGGGGCCGGAAGGGCGCGGACGAGGATTGCCGAAGTGGCTTGGCCCGTTATTGCTGATCGCCCTCCTCCTGTTCTCGGCCGGTCTCGGCGCGTTCCATGTCGGCGTCGAATTGGGCCTGTGGGAGGGTCCGCAGGCTTGCGCCGCGGTCGAAGTCGGCGAATTGGGTGCGATCGATCCGAACGACCCGCTCTCCATGCTCGACAAACCGGTCGGTCCCATCGCCTGTTCTGATGTCGCTTGGTCGCTTCTTGGCATTTCGATGGCCGGTTGGAATGCCTTGGCGTCCCTTCTGGGCGTGCTCGGCACTTGGAAACTCGGTTTCGGGAAGGCCCGGTCATGAAACCTCGCCTCAAGAATGCCGGCGCGCGCCGCCGCGTTGCCGAAATGCTCCGTGTGGATCATGCAGGCGAATATGGGGCCGTCGCCATCTATCGCGGACAGCAGGCCGTGTTCGGACGCAGCCCGGCGACTGCGCCGATCGCCGCGCAGCTGGCAGAAATGGAAGCCGAGGAACAAAAGCATCTCGATGCCTTTGATCGTTTATTGGTCGAACGCGAAGTGCGCCCGACGGCCATGACACCGATCTGGAATGTGGCTGGATACGGATTGGGGGTCGTAACGGCCCTGATGGGCGAGAAGGCCGCGCATGCCTGTACCGAAGCGGTCGAATCGGTCATCGAAGGTCATTACGGCGACCAGGCTGAGGAAATCGCCGAAGCCGAGCCGGAACTCGCCGCGACTTTCCGGGAGTTTCGCGAAGACGAACTTCATCACCGGGATACGGCGATCGAGGGCGGCGCGCACGACGCACCGGGCTACGCCGTGCTATCCCGCGTCATCCGGGCCGGTTGCCATGCCGCCATCCGCATTACGGAGCGGGTCTGAAGACGGCATAAAAAGGCCGCTTCCCCTTTCAGGGAAGCGGCCAAGAACTTCAGAGTTGGAGTTTTAGAACTGTAAAACCTAATTCCTTGCAGCGTCTTGCATGGCTTCGCCGGTGCTTTCGACATCTTCGCCGACACCTTCGACCGTATTGCAAGCGGCAAGCGACAGGGTCGCCGCAAGGATCAAACCGGCGATACCAAGGCCTTTTTTATCGATGGATGTTTTCAATTCTTCGCGCTTCATGGCGATCTCCCGAAATTTGCTTGGCCCATCCTTTGATGGGTCGCGTAAGAAACGCAGAATGACGCAGGCCGGTTCCTGACAAGTTGCGCGCCCTCATTCGGCAGGCTGTCCGATCAGCATCGGCCAGCGTCCGGATTGGTGAACGTTCTCGCGCAACGGCTGCGTTGGTGTCCGGTCGGACAAGACGCCGTCCACGGCCGCGACAAGGCCGCCAAGGCCCGGTGCCGCCATCGCTTCGAAACGCGTCCGCCTGACCGCCTGGGCCACTGCTTTAGAACTCAGCACATCGCCCAGCGCGAGCTGTATGCGCTGCGACAGGCTCGGCCCGAACAGACCGACCGTACGGCCCAGCCCGGCGCGCTCGACGCGCGCGGCGATCGCGCCCTGTTCGAACGCCTGCGGCACGGTGACGACCGGTACCCCGGCCGCGACGGCATCCGTTGTCGAATTATAGCCCCCATGAATGATCGCCGCTTCCGCTTCGGACAGGATATCGCGCTGGTCGAGGAAGTCGCGCAGGATCGTCCCGCGCGGCATGGCCGCGGTCTCCGCATTCAGACGCCCGCCATGAACGACCACCGGCTGCAGACCGCGCGCCGTGGCCGCGCGCGCCATGGCGGCAAGCACCGGCGAGCGGCCGCCCATCAACGTACCGAGCGATATGAAGGCGAGCGGACGTCCGTCCCGCTCCATCGCGATGGCGTCCAGACCCGGATAGTGGCGCTCCGCCTCGCGAAACGGACCGAGATAGGTCGGCGGGCGCTCGCGTGGGAAATCCAAACTGGCCAGTCCTTGCGCGAGGTCCGTCGTTCGGGAGAGGCCGTCATCCACGGACCAGGCCCGCTGCCAATCTTCGAGACCGGGTTTCTTCAGGAGACCGAAACGCTCCGCACCCGCTTCCAGGATCCGTCCCTGTTCGGACAAAAGCCAGTTGACGACATTGTAGTAGCCGCCGTTCAGCCAGGCACCGAACCGCCCTCGCCGATAGCGCCAGCCCATGAAAGGCGGCGGCACGCTGGGATCGCGGTTCATCGGCAGGGCGCAGGCCAGGCTGATATGGGCTAGACCGCTCCGCATGGCCAAGCCGCGCGCCACGATACCGGCAGCAGGCTCCAACTGGTCGTGAAGGATGGCCGACGCTTGCAAATCCTCCACTGCGTCTGGCAGATTATCGAGATAGAATTTCGATAAGATGGCGACCGCCGAAAACATCTGGCGAACATCCGACAGCGAGCCCATTCGGGACAGGCATTCGCATATCGTGTCGAGCCGGCCCGGCCCCAGGTCGGTCACCCCAACGGTTCGGGTTTCGACGTCATTGGGAACCCGCGCTGTCAGATCCGCCGGGCCGATGATGACCGGCTGATGGCCGGCGGCGCGCAAGGCGCGCGCTGTCGCCAGCATGGGGCGCAAATGTCCGGACAAGGGCAAGGTGACGAGCGCGAGTGTAGCCATGTGCTCTATACGCATGACCGGCCGCGACATTCCGGCACAGATGTGAAACCTTATCTCAAATCACTGAAATGATGCGTGATATTTTCACGCCGGGCGAAAACCGGTTTCGGGTCAGGAGTCTTTGCCGCCGAAGAGACGCCGTTCGATCGCATCCCAGCACAGAATGGCGGCATCGACGCCCGTGAAGCGTCGTAGCTCGTGGATTCCTGTCGGGCTGGTCAGGTTTATTTCGGTCAGGTGTCCGGCGATGACGTCGATCCCGACCAGAATCTGTCCGCGCGCTCGCAGCATGGGGCCGAGTTCTTCGGCGATGGCGATGTCGGCTTGCGTCAATTCGACGGGCTGGGCCGAACCGCCCACATGCATGTTGGAACGTGTTTCGCCTTCCTGCGGAACACGGTTGAAGCCGCCTGCGATGTCTCCATCCACGATCAGGATGCGTTTGTCGCCCGCGCTGACTTCGGGCAGGAAAGCCTGTGCGATGATCGGTTCGCGGCTGAGCGCGAAGAATGTCTCGAGCAAGGCGGAATAATTGGCATCATCGGGCTTCACCCGGAAAATCCCGGCTCCGCCGTTTCCGTAGAGCGGTTTCAGGATGATATCGCCGTGGCGGTCGCGAAACGCATCGATGGACGCCTTGTCACGCGCAATCATCGTCGGGGGCATCAAATGCGCATAGTCCAGCGGCACGATCTTTTCCGGCAGCGATCGGACCCATTGCGGGTCGTTGGCGACCAATGTCCGGCCTTCCAGCCTTTCGAGCAAATGCGCCGCCGTGATGTAGGCCATGTCGAAAGGGGGATCCTGCCGCATCCAGACGACATCGATGTCTTCGGCCAGATCAATCGGCCTGCGTGCGTCGAAATCCACATGGTCGCCCGCCTGGTCGCGCAAGCGCATCGGCCGCGCATGCGCAATGATCCGGCCTTCGTCGTAGACAAGGTGATGGGGTGCGTATTCGAAGAGCGTCGCGCCACGGGCTTGGGCTTCCAGCGCCAGAGCGAAACTGGTGTCGCCTTCGATGTCCACCGCTACCATCGGATCCATCTGAAAAGCGACGCGAAGCTGCGGGTTTGGGGCCATGGCGGGCGCTTTGCCGCAGAGCGTTCAGGCGCGCAAGCGGAACCCAATCACATATTGCCCCGTTGAGCGCATATCCCCGCCGCCTGCCTAAACCTCAAAGGAGATCATCATGATGGGACATCTTAAACTCGGATCGGCCGCAGTCGCCGCTATCTTTCTCGCCGCTTGCTCGACGACCACGACGGACGACAGCATGCAGGTTGGCGTCAATGATGACGATCAGTTTGCGACCACAACCGTGGAATCCGACATCGAACTGTCCGATGCCCAAACGTTCGGCATCAATGACGATGATCGCTTCGATGCGACGACGACGACACCGGACACGGCCGTCGCCGCGCGAGTCGTCCGCAAGAACGATACGATTGCCATGGCTAGCCCCTACATGACTGATTATTCCACCGTTTACGGCGCCATCGGCACGGCCGGCCTGGCCGACACCTTCGACGGCGATGTCGAATACACGGTGTTCGCCCCGAACAATGCCGCGTTTTCAGGCATGGATCTGTCGGGCCTGAGCCAGGCGCAGTTGGCCGACACGTTGAAATACCACACCGTCGAGGGCCGTATCAGCAGTGCCGATCTGGTCAAGAAACTCCAAAGCAATGGCGGCTCCTACGAGGTTATGACGCTGTCGGGCGAACCGATCCGTTTCGTCGACATGGACGGCACGATCAAAGTCGCCGACCGGAACGGCTACACCTACACGGTCGACATGCCGGACAATGAGTTCCGTAACGGCTACATCCACGGCATCGACGGCGTCCTGGGCCGCGAATACTAGGGACGGACCCGCGCAGAAACCAAACCCGTCCGGCGTTGCCGGGCGGGTTTTTTCATGCCACGTTTAAAGTCTTATGAGCGATAAGATCCTGTTCAGCACGACGGACACGATTCCGGGTCGGACCATCAAACGTCATGTCGGTCTGGCGCAAGGCAATGTCGTCCGGTCCAAACATGTCGGTCGCGACATCGCCGCTCGGCTCAAGAATATCGTGGGCGGCGAGTTAAGGGGCTATACGGAACTCATCGACGAAGCCCGGCGCGACGCGCTGCGCCGCATGAGCGCGGACGCTCGGTCGCAAGGTGCGAATGCAGTCGTCGGGGTCCGCATGACGACAAGCACGGTCACGGTCGGCGCATCGGAACTCTATGCCTACGGCACGGCTGTAGTCGTCGAATAGCGGTCGCTCTGCACCTGACCTGAAGGATTTCGATGGACGATTGTCATACGTTCCAGCTCGCATCCGCGGACGGCACGACCTTGCAAGCCCGTCATTGGGAGGCGAAAACGCCGCATGCCACATTGGCTCTGGTCCACGGCTTCGGCGAACATTCAGCCCGGTACCAGCCCATGGCCGAATATCTTGGGATGCGAGGCATCCAGACCGTTGCGGCGGATCTTCGCGGTCATGGACGCAGCGACGGGAAGCGCGGCGTCACCCGGCGCTATGACGATTTCCGGGACGATCTGTCGGCCCTGTTGGCACGCGCGCGGCAGCTGCACGATCCCGTCAAGGGCCCGCTCGTCCTGTTCGGCCATTCGATGGGCGGCGGGATCGTTCTGGATCACGGCCTGAGACCGGAACCGGGCGTTGACGGCATCATTGCGTCGGCCCCGCTGATCGCCTTGGCGGATCCGGTCTCGCCGGTCTTGCGGTCCATCATCGCCGGCGTGGCCAAAGTCCTGCCCCGTGCGTCCATGAAACAAACGATCGACGGCGCCAAAATCTCCACCCTGCCACAGGAGCAGAAAGCCTATGAGAACGATGCGCTGACCCATGGCCGCATGGGTTTGCGGACGGCGCTCGGTCTCGTCGAAAACGGAGAAGCCTTGTCGCGGCATGCCGAACGCTGGTCCCTGCCCCTGCTCATCTATCATTCGGAAGGCGATCAGCTGACAGACTTCGACGCCAGCCGCAATTTCGCGAAAGCGGCCCAAGCCGAATTCAAGATGTTCTCGGGTGTGGAACACGAAATGCACAACGACTCGAGCCGTCCGTCCGTCTATGCCATGATCGGCGACTTCATCGACCGGCTCGCCGGGCGCCACTGACGAAAGGATCCGCCATGAAGGTTTTCGCCCTGAAGAACTGCGACACGTGCCGCAAAGCCCGCAAGGAGATGGACACAGCTGGTGTGGGCTATGAGCTGGTCGATGTGCGAGCCGACACGCTCGATACCCAGGACATCGCCGCGATCGTGGATGCGGTCGGCTATGAAAAAGCCTTGAACCGCCGGTCCACGACATGGCGCGCATTGGACGATCCCGCCAAGACCGGTCTCGACAACGTCAAGGCCGTGCAATTGATCGAAGCCCATCCGACTTTGCTGAAACGACCTGCCATCATGGACGGCGATACCGTCACGGTCGGATGGGACGATACCGCAAAATCGACCTGGCTCTAAGGCGAAGGACCTTACTCGGGCCGGTTCCTGACCCGGATCTGCTGTCCGGTTTCCGGGTCGATATAGTAGGGCGCGGCATTCGGAGTGGCCGGGACGTTCGACCGGCCCGTATCGTAAGGCTGGGGATAGCTGTAGGGAATGGGCTCGTCCGGCTGCGCCTGCCGCATCGGGGCGGGCCTGTCGGACCGGTCTTCTTGCGGGAACGGCTCTCGCGTTATGGTGTCCGGCAGTGCCGGATATGAGGGGTCATCGACAACGACCCCGGACGCTTCGGCGACACGCACATAGGAGATGACTTCCCGCGTACCCCGCGTCAGGGCGGCGATCCGGGCGGCGCGGTCCAGTTCACGCTCGTCGCGGGCCACACCGAGCAGATAGACGATGCCCTCATGCGTCTCGACATTGTAGTTGCGGCCTTTGACATATTTGTCCGCCAGAAGACGTGCCCGGACAGATTTTTCCAGAACACCGTCCTTTGCGTTGCGCACGAAACCTTGTTGGTCGCGAATCAGGATTTCATTGCCCACCTGCCGGATTTCCGGTGCCGACCAGGCGATGCGCGCGGCTTCGATCCGGTCTTCCTGGCGCGGAACATTGCCGGACAACAGCACAACACCTTCGGACACTTCCACATCGACCCCGCCCAGCTCATAGTCGTAAGCGCGCTTCAAACGGGCTTGCACGGCGCGACCCGCATTCACATCGTTGAGCGAACGGACGAAGCTGCGTTCGTCGCCCTTCTTCATGCCAGCCGTCGCCACGGCGCAGCCCGACATGAGGGAGGCAGACAGGATGAGAACGGCAAATCTTAACATGACGGAAATCTAGACGGACAGAGTCACCAAGGCGTTAACCGGTCCGTCCCTCTTGCAGCTGGAACGATCATGTTACGCTCACCATCCCCGAAATGCGTCCTTTTGGTGGCGAATCCGCCATCGCCCCAAGACTGTGACCAGATCGTAACGCAAGCCATAGCCTTGTTCGACATAGGCGGGATGGCGCGACAGGAAGATTTCGGCAGCGCGTATGATCCGTTCTTCGGAGCGGGCCGTGACCGGATCCACGGCGTGATCCGCATTGGCGCGTTGTTTGACTTCCACGAAAACGATCCTGCGCCTGCGACGGGCGACCAGATCGATTTCGCCGGACCGTGTCCTGTAACGCTGGGCGAGGATGCGGTAGCCCGTCAGCCGCAGATAGGCCGCGACCCATATTTCGGCCCGTCGCCCGGCCCGTTCCGCCGCTTGCCTCCCATTGCTCATTTTCCAAGGCTCATTTTCCAAGACTCATTTTCCGGGGCTCATTTTCCGGGGCTCACTTCAGGGACAGGCCGAGCGCATAGAGTTCGCGCTTGGACCAGCCGGAAACCTCCGCGATTTCCGCGCAGGCTGCCTTCAA
This sequence comes from uncultured Algimonas sp., assembly GCF_947498175.1. GTDB lineage: Bacteria > Pseudomonadota > Alphaproteobacteria > Caulobacterales > Maricaulaceae > Litorimonas. Next base: position 37,755 of record NZ_CANMJB010000005.1, read on the forward strand.
TCGCATCGTTTCCAGCCGGTCGCGCAGCGCATCTCGGACGACTTCGCCGTCCCAGCGTTGCGTTTCCGGGCCGTGGATCACCAGCACGATCTCGCCCTTGGGCGGGTCGGACACGACATTGTCGGCCAATTCTGACAGACGCCCCCGCCGGGCTTCTTCATAGGTCTTCGTCAGCTCCCGGCAGAGCGATGCTTCGCGGTCGCCGAGGCCCGCCGCCAGATCGCGCAGGCAGCTTTCCACTCTGGGGCCGGTCTCGAACAGAACGAGCGTGCCAGGCACGTTGCGAAGACCTTCGATCTCGCGCTGGCGGGCGACCTGGCGGGGCGGCAGAAAGCCTGCGAAAAAGAAACGGTCGGTCGGCAGGCCGGATTTGACAAGCGCCGCCAACACCGCGCTCGGGCCCGGCAGCGGAAAGACGTCGATACCGGCTTCGCTCGCCGCGCGCACCAAACGGAAGCCCGGATCGCTGACCAGGGGCGTTCCGGCGTCGGACATCAGCGCGATGCGCTCGCCCTTCTTCAGCGCCTTGATCAGCGGCGGCGTGCGCTTCGCCGCATTATGGTCATGATAGGGGGTCACGGAGGCGTCGATGCCGTGCGCAGACAACAGCTTCGCCGTCACGCGCGTGTCTTCCGCCAGGACGCGGTCGGCGGACCGCAGCACATCGAGCGCGCGCAATGTGATGTCCCGCAAATTGCCGATCGGCGTTGCGACGACATACAAGCCGGGTGCGAGCGGCGGGAGTTCGTGTTGCGCGCCGGGGCGTGCGCTTATAGGGGACAGGGCGATGGCCGGACCTTCCGTTAGTCGGGGGCGTTCGGAGAAACGATAAGGGCCGACTATGCGCGAGCACGTCCGCAAAACCAAGATCGAGCTGAAGGCCGCACTATCGGCTCTGGCAGCGCTGGCCCTGTGCGCCTGCACGACCGTTCCGCTGGATCCGCCGCCGCGTCAACCCGGCCCCATCATCGACCGTCCGATGCCGCCGGTCCAGCCGCAGCCCGATGCACCCTACCCCGACCAGACTGACGGACCGATCGACGGGCCTGTCATAGACAATCCGATCGACGTGCCGGACGACGCCGAGCCCTATTACAATGACCGCCAAGGCATCACCTTGCCACACATGGCTGGTCGAGATACGAAACGCTTGGCCTTGCTGCTGCCCTTTTCTGCCCGCAGCAGCCGCCTGCGCGACGAAGCGGCCTCCATGTTCCAGGCGGCCGAGCTGGCTCTGTTCCAACGCCCCGACGCCGATATCGTGCTAACGGTCCTGGACACGAAAGGCACGCCTGAAGGGGCGCGGTCGGCCGCCCAAGCCGCGCTGCAGCAAGGCGCGGATGTGATACTCGGCCCCATTATCGCGGACAATGTCACGGCCGCATCCAGCATCGCGGCGCGACGGGGTGTGCCGTTGCTGGCCTTTTCGAATGACCAATCCGTCGCCGATCGCGGGCGCTATCTCGTCTCTTTCCCGCCCGAAGCGGAAGTCGACCGCATCGTCGACTACGCCGCTTCGCAAGGCGTCCGTGATTTCGCTTATATCGGCCCTGATGACGCCTATGGCCGCCGCGTGCGCCGTGCTTATGAGCTCGCCGTGCAACAGGTCGGCGGACAGGTCACAGCCACCGAAACCTATTCGGGCAGCGACATTTCGGCCATGCAGGAACCGGCTCGCCGTCTGGCGCAGGCCTATCTGGCGCGGCGCGGATCCGGCCGCTCCTTCGGCGCGGTGCTGATGCCTGAAACCGGGACAGCCCTGCGCTCTCTCGCGCCGCTTCTGCCGACCTACGGCATCGATCCGCAGGCCGTGCTGTTCATGGGAACATCGCGTTGGGACGACCGCGCCAGCGCGCGCGAACCGGCCTTGCAAGGTGGCGTTTTCGCCGCCGCCGACAAACAGGCCCGCGCCGCGTTCGGATCCGACTTCGAAAGCGCCTATGGCAAAGCCCCGTCTTCGCTGGCCAGCCTGGCTTACGATGCCGTCCAGCTGGGCGCGATCGCCGCTGACGGCGACCCGCGTGGCCGCCTCCGTCGCCTGGAAAGCCCGGTCGGTTTCTTCGGAACGGACGGTTATCTCCGCTTTGGTCCGGACGGGCGCCCGGAGCGGGGTCTGGCCGTCTACCGGATCGATGAGGGTCAGTTCCGCGTTGCCGATCCGGCACCGACGGGCCCGCCGCCCGAAACATAAATCGCACCTGAACGCTCTTAACCGCATTTAACCACGCTCCTTAGCGCGTCCTTAGGCTGCGCCGCCTAGCAAGGATGCCAACGAGCGCCGCAAAGGTGCCGGTGAAAGGTGGTTATGATGAGTGCGCTTTCCAAAGCGGCTGCGATGCCGAATGCACCCCGGCCCGCGCAACCCTACAGGCCGGCCGGACGGCTGGTCGGCGTGGTCTGCGCGGCCGAAGAGCCGTCCTGTCACGCCCAGATGCTGGATGCGACCCTGCGGTTGGCCCGCAAGGCGGCCAGTCTTGGCGAAACCGTACTCCTGCTCGATGGCACGGATGGTGCGCTGATGGAGGCGGCGGGCGTGCTCTATTCGCGAACGCTCGACGATTTCATCGACGGGCATTGCGAACTGCGCGACGCCCTGTTCGTGACATCCAACGAGCATTTCTCAGCAGGTGTCATTGGATCCGACCGACTACCCGATGCGCTGGGCACGATGGCCGGACTGTCGCTGAACTATGATTGGGTCTTCGCCGTCGGTCCGGCCGGACTGTCGCCGGCGCAAGCGACCCTGGCGGCCGGGGCGGATATCTGCCTGCTCGGCTACGATACGCGTATTGACGGTTTCATGCGCGCCTATTGGACCATCGATGCGGTCCGTCGGCGCAACCGCCGCTGGGACCCGCTTACCGTATCCTTGGGACCGCGCGAAGATGCTGCGGTTACGGCGCTCATGTTGCGCGATGTGGTCCGGGACCATCTCGGCGCCCCCGCTCCCTATGTCGGCCATGCCATGGATAATGGCCTGCCGGCTTCCGCCCTGGACAAGATGCGGACCGCGACGGACCGCGCTCGCCTGGTCCTCACCGCATAGGACACGCTTGAAAAGTCAGGTTGCTGCGCAGGAAATGATGACCTCATCCGTTGGAGTGTATGACGCACACCAAAGGAGACCGTCATGCCTGCATCAATTGGACGCCACACCCGTTACGCCAACGTCTTTCTGCTCTTGGGCGCAACCGCGCTGATCGCCGCGACACCGGCTGCGGATCTCGATGGGGACGGGATCGTCACGCGCGCCGAATTCACAGCCGCAGGCGAAGCGCGGTTTACGGTGGCCGATTCCGACTTCGATGGAAAACTCACGCGCGAGGAGATGGAGTCCCTGCGCAACGCCAAACGCACCGACAAGGCCCGACAACGCTTTCTGACCATGGATGCCAATGGCGACGGCGTCGTGACCGAGGCCGAGATGTTGGCCGCGCGGAACGATCGCCGTCAACGCCGCAGCGACAATCGAGAGGAGCGCCAGAGCCGCTTATTGGGACGCTTCGACGCAAATGGCGATGGCACGCTTTCCGAAGCGGAACGCCAGCAGGCGCGGGCGGCCATGAAAGGCCTGAACGATCGCCGTGCGGCAAGGCGGATGGAGCGCCGCAAGGAACGGCGTGCCGACCGTCCCCGCCTCGATGCCAATGGCGACGGTTTCGTTACACGCGCCGAATACGAGGTCATGAGCGAACGTCTCTTCGCCCGCATGGACGCCGATGACGACGGCGTGCTGACGCAAGGCGAGGGCCGGAAGTCCCTGCATGCCCGATTGCGCCCTTGACGCGTGTTGAAGCGACTGGACGATCCGGATGCGGACTTGCTTCCCGGCCTCAGGGCCGGAAGCGAAGCCGCCCTTCGCGCCTTGGTGGAGCGGCGCATGCCGACCATCCATCGTTTGGCCTACCGGCTGCTTGGCGATGCGTTCGAGGCCGAAGATGTGTGCCAGGAAACTTTCGTGAAGTTCTGGCAGGCTGCGTCGGGCTGGCGCAGTGGAGAAGCCAAGGTTCTGACATGGCTATGCCGGGTCGCCACCCATGACTGCTATGACCGTCTGAGACGCAAGAGGCCGGACCTGCCCGGCGACCTGTCCGACCGGGCCGATGACAGGATGGGTGCGGAAACCGGAATGGCCCGATCCCAACGCTGGGACGCGTTGCAGGCTGCGATGATGCGCCTGCCGGAGCGCCAGCGCGCCGCCCTGTCCTTTTGCTATGACCACGCTTTGAGCCAGCGCGAAGCCGCCAAAGCCATGAACATCGGCGAAAAGGCTTATGAATCCTTGCTGGTCAGGGGGCGAAGGACGTTGAAAACGATGATGCAGGAGGATGACCATGTCTGATTTTTCTACTCGTGACGGGCATGACAATCTTGAGGGCCTGTTCGCACACAGCCGTGTTCCCGCGCCGAGTGCCAATCTGACGGCCCGTGTCGTCACCGCCGCAATGGCGGAGCCGCGTCCGCAGGGCGCCAATGATCGCCGCCTGATAGTGTGGAGCGCAGTCGCCGGCCTTGCCGCAACCTTGGTCGCCGGCATTCTGTTCTTTGCCAACCAACCGAACGAAGCCGAGCTGTGGGCGGCGCAAGCCGACGCCGCCGGGTTCGGCGATCTTTACGAATGGGTCGGCGCCGGGACGCAATAACGCCTGCTATCCATGAACAGAGGCGGGGTTGCCAAGCTGAGCGGCCTCCCTTACGCGCCGCGCAGGGTTTCGAGGTGACGAAACCCAAACAACATCCGGCTATATCATGATTTCCTCCACGTTCTCGGCCTTGGCCGACCGCATCACCATTCCGGCACGCCGCCGGTCGGGTCCGATGACATTCAATGTTCCTCGCATCCGCACCGAGTTGCTGGCAGGACTGACCGTCGCGCTGGCGCTTGTGCCCGAAGCGGTGGCTTTCGCCTTCGTCGCGGGCGTGGAGCCTCTCGTCGGTCTGTACGCCGCTTTCATCGTCGGGCTGATCACGGCCTTGATCGGCGGCCGTCCGGGCATGATTTCCGGTGCGACCGGCGCGCTGGCCGTCGTGATGGTGGCGCTCGTGGCGCAGCACGGCGTCGAGTATCTGTTCGCGACCGTGGTGCTGATGGGGATCCTACAGGTTCTGGCCGGTTTATTCCGGCTCGGCAAGTTCATCCGCCTCGTGCCGCATCCTGTCATGCTGGGATTCGTCAACGGGCTGGCCATCGTCATCGGCCTGGCGCAGCTGACCCAGTTCCAGACCGCGCCCGCCCCGCCGACCGATCATCCCGGCCCCTTTCACATGCTGGAAGGCACATGGATGGAAATGCCGCAGCTGCTGGTCATGCTGGGTCTCGTCGGCCTGACCATGCTGATCATCTGGGGCACGCCCAAGATCACAAAGGCCATTCCCGCCCCGCTGGCCGGGATCGGCATTGTCGCCGCGCTGGTCATCGGTTTCGGCATCGATGTGCCGAGCGTTGGCGACATGAGCTCCATCGCCGGCGGCCTGCCGCAATTCCATATTCCGATGGTGCCGCTGAACCTGGAAACGTTCGAGATCATCCTGCCCTACGCCGTCATCCTGGCGGCGATCGGCCTGATCGAGAGCCTGCTGACGCTGAACCTCGTCGGCGAGATCAAGGAAGAACGCGGCGGGGCTTCGCAGGAATGCGTGGCCCAAGGCGTGGCCAATACGGTCACGGGTTTCTTCGGCGGGATGGGTGGCTGCGCCATGATCGGGCAGAGCATGATCAATGTGAAGTCGGGCGGTCGCACGCGCCTGTCCGGCATCTCCGCGGCCTTGTTCCTGCTGGCCTTCATCCTGTTCGCCAGTCCCGTGATCGAAGTGATCCCGCTGGCCGCCTTGGTCGGGGTCATGTTCATGGTCGTGATCGGCACGTTTGCGTGGCACAGCCTGTCCATCATGCGGCGCATTCCGCTGACCGACGCGCTCGTCATCGTGCTCGTCACGGTCGTAACCGTCTGGCACGATCTGGCCGTGGCCGTCGTGGTCGGCGTCATTGTCTCCGCCTTGTCCTATGCCTGGAAAGCCTCGCGCCGGATCGATGCGGAAACGGAGACGATCGGCACGACCAAGGTCTACAAGATCGAAGGTCCGCTCTTCTTCGGCTCGGCCGAGGGCTTTGCAGAGCTGTTCACCGTCAAGGACGACCCGGACACGGTCATTGTCGATTTCGTCGACAGCCGCGTGGTGGACCAATCCGCCCTGCAGGCCATCGAAGGCGTTGCCGCCAAGTACGAGGCTGCCGGAAAAACCCTGCAATTGCGCCACCTCACCCGAGATTGCCATCAGCTGCTCAACAGGGCCGGGCAACTCATGGTCGATAGCGACGACGACCCGGATTACGGGCTGGCCGTTGATTACGGGGTGCGGTTGGGACGGTTGGGTAGCGGGCATTAGAGCGCGCCGACGGCCTCCAGCAAGCGGTCCGTTTCCGCCGCGTTGTTGTAGGCATGCAGGCTAGCCCGGATCAGATCGGGCAGGTTGCGTTCCTGCGCGTCGAGCAAGGCCCATTCGCGCGGCACGGTCGAGACGTTGATCGCCCGTCCGTTGAGACGAGCTTTCGCATTGCCCACGTCCACGCCGGACTTGCTGAAGGTGACGATAGCCGAGCGGTTTGATCCCGGATCATGAACGGTGACACCGGGTAGATCGGACAGACCCTCCCTCAATCTCTCCGCCATCGGCTGGATGCGCGCGGCGATGGCATCGAGCCCGACATCCATTGCATAGCGGACAGCTCGCCCCAACGCGATCTGCCCGGCGACGTTGCGCTCCCAACTTTCAAACCGGCGCGCGCCGGGCGCGAGGCTGTAGTGGTCCGGTCCTTCAAGCATCGCAGACTGCAGATCGACGAAAACCGGGTCCACTCGTTCGGCCAGCTCGCGCCGCATATAGAGGAACCCCGTGCCACGCGGTCCACGCAGGAACTTCCGGCCCGTTCCCGTCAGTGCGTCGCATTGGAGGGCGTCTACATCGAGCGGCATCTGCCCGGCCGATTGGCAGGCATCGAGCAGATAGAGCAGATCATACTCGCGGGCGAACCGTCCAACGGCCTTTGCAGGCTGGATCAAGCCACTCTGCGACGGACAATGTGTCAGCAGGATCAGCTTCGTCCGGTCGCGGACCAGACCCGGCAGGGCCGCGACGTCAATCTGCCCATCTTCGTCGCTGGGGGCGAAATCGATGCTCAATCCCTTGCGTCGCGCCAGTTGCAACAGCGCCAGATAGTTGGACGAATAGGTGGAGCTGTGCACCAGCACCCTATCGCCCGGCACGAGAGGCAGTGAGTAGAAGGCCGCGTCCCATGCCTTGGTCGCGGACTCCATGAAGGCGACCTCCAGCGGGTCGCAGTTCAGCATGTCCGCGAAGGCGGCGTAGAAATCGGCGATGGCCTCTGCGGCGTCTGCCTGCGCCTCGTAGCCCCCGACGGCCTGCTCGCGCGCCAGATGCTCTATCATCGCCGCATAGACGGGCTGAGGCATGAGGGACGCGCCTGCATTGTTGAAATGGACGATCTGCTCGCAGGCGGGCGTGTCGGCGCGGAGGCGTTCAAGATCTAGAGTGGTCAACATGTGCGCCGCCCCGTCATTCCCACGTCCATGGAGCCGGATCCCGGAACAGCAGCGCCGCCCAGAGGGCGAGCAGATGCGGCACTCCGAGAGTCAGGACCGGACCCATCAACGCCCCGGCGAACCCCCAGAGGACTATGCCTTCAATGAAGTAAGCGAACCCTTCCCCATGCCACTCGATGAAAAACGAGCCGTAGAGCATTCCTCCGAGGAACTGGGTCAGCACGATGACTCCCAAAGCCGATCCGATGAATGAGGAGGTCGCCCGTCTGTCCGGCCAGAACCAGAGCGCCAATGCGCCCGCGAACAGTGGAATGGCGATCAGACAGACAGCCTGCTCCGGAACGCTCAACTCATTATGCGATAGCAGGATTATGGGCGCGGTTGCCAAGAGTGCGGGGACTGAGAAAACGAGTGCGTAAAAGCACCGTGTCCGTAACTCCGCAGGCAGTCTGAACGTGCCGCGCGTGGTCGTTCGGGGGTGCGGACCTAGCGGCATCGTTTCACTATTGAAGGAAGACAGCCTGTCCGCCTTGGAATCGTCTTCTGGAACGACAGCCTCCCTAATCCCGCGCGTCAATCTCTTCTAAGGCACACCGCCGTCGCTTCGCCGCCGCCGATGCAGAGGCTCGCCACGCCGGTTTTGGCGTCGCGGCGTTCCATTTCGCCGATCAAGGTGGCCATGATGCGCGCGCCGGACGCGCCGATGGGATGGCCCAGCACGCAGCCGCCGCCATTCACGTTGACCTTGTCGTGGTCGATGCCCATTTCCTGCATGGCGATCATCGGCACGACGGCGAAGGCTTCGTTGATTTCCCAAAGATCGACATCGTCGGTTTCCCAATCCGCGCGCTCCATCGCCTTCTTCATGGCGTGGACCGGGGCCGTCGTGAATTTGGACGGCTCGTGCGCGTGGGCTGCGTGAGAGACGATTTCGGCCAAGACCTTGTGACCGCCTTCTTCGGCTTGGCTGCGCCGCATCAGCACCATGGCGGCGGCCCCGTCATTGATGGACGAGGCGTTGGCCGCCGTGACCGTGCCGTCCTTGGAAAAGGCCGGACGCAGGTTCGGGATCTTTTCCGGCATAGCCTTGCCAGGGCCTTCGTCCGTGTCCACCACGACCTCGCCCTTGCGGGTCTTGACGGTGACAGACGTCAGCTCGCGGTCGAACCCGCCATCGTCCTGTGCGGCTTGGGCGCGGCGCACGCTCTCGATCGCATAGGCGTCCTGCTGCTCGCGGGTGAACTGATATTCGGTCGCGATCTCGTCGGCGAAAACACCCATGGCACCGCCCGCATAGGCATCGGTCAGCCCGTCATGCATCATGCTGTCGATCACTTGGCCATCGCCCATGCGGTAGCCCTGCCGCGCCTTGGGTAGAAGGTATGGCGCGTTGGACATGCTCTCCATGCCGCCTGCAACGGCAATATCGATGGATCCTGCCTTGATGGCATCATGCGCCATGATCGCGGCTTGCATGCCCGACCCGCACATCTTGTTGACCGTCGTGGCCTCCGTCGAGCGGGGAAGACCTGCGCCGAGCGCCGCCTGACGCGCCGGAGCCTGCCCCTGCCCGGCCGGCAGAACACAACCCATGATGGCTTGTTCGACGGCATCGGCTTCGACCCCCGCCTCGTTCATCGCCGCCGTGATCGCCGCCGAGCCGAGTTCCGGCGCGGTGACACTGGAGAGGCTTCCCATGAAAGCGCCCATGGGTGTGCGGGCAATGCCGACGATGACAACGGGATCGTCGGACTGACTGAAGGTTTTGGGCATGGAGGGTCTCTACAGGGATCGTTTGGAGTGGCGTGTCTTTTCAGATGCGGCGACCGGCAAAGCAACCGGCTTTAAATTGGGTCCGAAGGTGTTTCCTTTGCGCGCGCTTGCGCCTTGATGGCATCAAGCTTGCGACGACGTTCCAGCCGTTCCTCTTCGAACCGGCGTTTCTGACGACCACTGTAAACGAAAAGCGCGACAACGACGGCGGCAAGAAGAACGATGACGATAGCGGCGGTCTGATGGGTCATGAACGGCTCCATGGCATGGAATGTCACCATCATTTGGGGCGTTTGCTCCGAAGATCAATGCGCCGACGCCGCTTGCCGGTCATTGAGGCTTGAAACCCTCACGCTTCCGTCGAGACAGACTTTCATGGAGGCCAAAAAGATCTGCCCGGCCATGAAGACCGGGCAGGAAACCCGCTGGAGACGGGTTGGGAGATAGGGTTGATATGTCCGACCCTTGGCGCCTCGCAGCTGAGTCGGGACAGGGTCGTGACAGGACCTACCGCGCGTTGTTGCTGTTGACGTCGAAATAGACCGGCATGGCACTGATGGCCGTTTCGGCGCGCCGGTCGACTTTGTTGAAACGAACGTTTTCCTTCGACTTGGCCGACGGATTTTGCGCGGGTTCCGCTACGGCGGGAATGACGACACGTTTGACGTAGCCATTCTTTTTGACGGATGTCGGCTGGACGATGACGCGGTAGGTCGAGACTTGAACGTTTCCGCGTTCGAGCGCGACCGAACCCGACGGGAACTTGTTGAACCCGTCATTGGCCTGGACCGTACCGGCCAGGAAAAGTGTGGAGAAAGCCAAGCAGGCGATGATTGTCTTGTTACGCATGAGGGACCCCTTTCAGAGACGCTGTGTGACGATGGCCGAAACCATCATGTTTGAAGTTTGGAGGTTTGGGCGCAGATCATCAGTCGGCGCATGGGAATACTGCCGCAATGTGCAGGCGAGCGTGGAAGCCGCACCACACGAAGATTACGGAAGCCGGACTTGAAGCGTCCGACCTGGTCGGAGCCCGGAAGGAACCGGGTCCGAAATCTGTATTCCCTTGGCACTCTGCGGCGCCTGTCGTTGGCATCCGCTAAAGGGAGAGTGCAACTGCACGGCTATGGGCAGAACGGCGAATATTCCGGGTATCCGCCAAAAAGACCTAAAGCCTGAGTTATCCCTGAGACCGGACTATCGCCTCGAATTTAAAGCAGGTTCAATAAACGAGGTTATGATTCCGTAAATATTCTTTAGATTGCGCTTTCTCACTTCACACGCCTGAAATGCTGAAAACACATTAGGTTAAACCTATTTAAACTTAAAGGACTTCTATTGTCAGTCTGACATGCGGGGGCACCAGATGAGACGTTTTCTATTGATCGACGATGACGAACATGAGTTCATGTTCATCAACTTCCTTCTCAAGGATCGCTATGAAGACGCTTTCACGCTGGAATATGTCAGCACGATCGAAGATGCGGAGTCCTGCCTGTCCAGGAATGGGGTGGACAAGATATTGCTGGACGACAAGCTAGGTGGCGGGATGACGTCGGCCGACACCATCCCGAAGCTGCAAAAGTGCGCGTTCAACGTCCCGATCATCGTCATTTCGAAGGATACGTCCGGCGCGCATCTGCAGGACCGCGCCAAGATGGGAACGAACCAGATCGTCGATAAGTTCGGCTTCCGGTCGGAGCTGGAAAACGGATTATTGGACTAGGCCGGCTTCGCCAAGCAGGTCGGAACGACGTCAAGGCGACTTGTGTGCGTCAATCGCCCACTTCGAACGTGATCTTCACATTGACGCGGAACTTGTCGATCTTGTTGTCCTTGATGCTGGTATGCATCTCGTTGACATAAGCGGACCGGATGTTCTTCACGGTCTTGCTCGTGCGCCGTACGGCATTTTCGATCGCATCCTCGAACGACTTGTCGCTTTCCGACAAGATCTCGACGGTTTTCATGACACTCATGCCTGTCTCCTCATAATGGGTGTGAAGCGAGCTTAACCCGGACCTTGCGCGTAAAGATAGCGGTTTCGGACGCTTTGGATGAACGGCCTACTCCGTTCCGACGATCCAACCGCCGCCCAGCGTGCGTTGCGCATCATCACGGTCTTCGTAGAAGACGCAAGCCTGCCCCGGCGAAATCCCCCGGTCCGGAGTCGCCAGACGGACCCGGACACCGCGGTCATCCACATGCAGCGTCGCGGGTTCGGGCGGCCGCGTGGACCGGACCTTGACCCGGACGGCCGTGCCGTCGGCCTCCGCCAGTGCGTCCGGGCCGATCCAGTTGACATCGGATATGTAGATGTCCGAGCGCAGCAACGCCTCGCGCGGACCGACCACGACATGACGGTTTTCCGCATCCAACCGGATCACATAGAGCGGATCGGCGCCCGTCTCGGCGCCCAGCCCCAGTCCGCGCCGCTGACCGACCGTATAATACATGACGCCCCGGTGCCGTCCGAGCACGGTGCCGTCCTGATCGACGATGTCACCGGGCTTTGCCGCATCCGGTCGAACCTTTTCGATAACGTCCGTGTAACGGCCTTCGGGCACGAAGCAAATATCCTGGCTATCCGGTTTACTGGCGACGTTCAGCCCTATCTCTTCGGCCAGCCGACGCGTTTCGGACTTGTCCATGTGACCGAGCGGAAAGCGCAGGAAATCGAGTTGTTCGCGCGTCGTCGCGAACAGGAAGTAGCTCTGGTCCTTCCCACCATCATGGGCGCGATGCAGCTCAGGCCCGTCTGGGCCCACGATGCGGCGTATGTAATGTCCCGTCGCCATGCAGTCCGCGCCGAGATCACGCGCGACATCGAGCAGATCCCGAAACTTGACGGTCTGGTTACAACGCACGCACGGGATCGGCGTCGCGCCCTTTAAATAGGTGTCGGCGAAATCCTCGATCACGGCTTCGCGGAAGTTGCTCTCGTAATCGAGCACGTAATGCGGAAAGCCGATCGTTTCCGCCACGCGGCGCGCATCGTAGATGTCCTGCCCGGCGCAACACGATTTGGCCGACTTCACAGCCGCTCCGTGATCGTAAAGCTGCAAGGTCACCCCCACCACATCATAGCCTTCGCGCGCGAGAAGTGCGGCGCAGACGGAACTGTCCACACCGCCGCTCATCGCGACGACGACGCGCGTTTCGGCTTCGGATTTCGCGAATCCGAGCGAATTCGTCCTGATATCGGTATCGGCGCAGCTCATGGCAGGCGCGATATAGGAAGCGCGACATCCGGAGTCGAACGGAATGGACAGGCGGCGCGGAACGGAGAAAGGCAAGCTATATCAATCCGCTACCGAAACAATCCACATTGGGATAGCAAGTCGTTAACCTTGATTGACAGCGATTAATAAAGGTAAACAGCTGAAAACATTGGTGTATTTTCCCCTCATTTAAGTCTCCCTTAAGACCCTGCGCTTAGGTCGTCCGGCACGAGCGCAGAACCATTGGGGTGGGTGGTTCGCAGTGAGAACAAGGATCGACGCAGCTTATGAGCGAGCGGACAAAAACACGCGAACATGTGGTCATCGGGCCGGAAGGCACCCCCCTGACCCTGGCCGACCTGCCCAAACCCGATACGGTGCGGTGGGTGATCCGGCGCAAGGCCGAAGTGGTCGCCGCGGTGCGCGGCGGGCTTCTGACACTGGATAGCGCCCTTGAACGCTACGGCCTGTCGGCCGAAGAGTTCATGAGCTGGCAACGGTCCATCGAAAGCCATGGCATCAGCGGGCTACGCACGACGCGCATCCAGCAATACCGCTAGGCGCGGCACGAACAGCCGAGACAACCCTCCTTTCGCGGAGGGTTTCGAATGTCAGGTCAGCAGGGCGCGCGTCACGGCATCCAGCACCATGCGCCCGGAGGATGTGACCACAAGACGGTCGTTTTCGATCCGGAGGAAACCGTCTTCGATCAAGATGGGATCGATCCGCACCGCCTGACCGCGCATCTGTTCCAGACGGTGCAAGGACACCCCCTCGTCGATCCGCAGGCCCATCATCGCATATTCGGCCACAGCCGCATCCCTACCAAGGGTTTCGCGACGGCTGACGCCCGATCCTGTCTCGGCAACGGATTCCGCGTAGGCTTGCGGCCGCAAGGCGGTTTCCGTGGCGATCCGACCATCTTGCGTCCATAGCCGCCCATGCGCGCCGGGGCCGACGCCGACATAGTCCCGCCCGCGCCAATAGGCGAGATTGTGCGCGCTTTTCTGTCCCGGCTTTGCGAAGTTGGACACCTCGTAGTGAACGAACCCTGCAGTCGTCAGGCGCGCCCGGATGGCCTGGAATGCATCCGCGCTAGCCTCTTCCCCGATGGCGAGCCGCGCCCCCCGGGCCTCCGCCTTGGCGAAGGCCGTGCCGGGTTCGATGGTGAGCTGGTAGGTCGAGATATGGCCGACGCCGAGATCTAGAAGCCGGTCCAGATCGGCCTCCAGCCGCCCACCGTCTTCCCCTCGGACCCCGAAGATCAGATCCGCCGAAACGGAGCCGATATTCTCGATCGCGCGTTGCAACGCCCCATGAGCCGCCGCGCCGTCATGATCGCGGCCCAGACGCGTCAGAACCGCATCGTCGAAACTCTGCACCCCGACTGAGAGGCGGTTCAATCCAGCGTGTTGCCACATCCTTGCGCGCATGTCCGTGATATCCTTCGGATTGGCTTCAAGCGCGATTTCCGTTCCGGTCGGCAAGCCCCACAGATTGTCGATGGCACCGAGCAAAACCGACAATTGGGTTTCGGTCAGCAAGGACGGCGTCCCTCCACCGAAATGGACCGACCCGATCCGGCGCGCACCTGTCCAGCTCCGCCAATGGGAGAGATCGGCGACCATGGCTTGCACCAACCGCTCTGCCTCCCCCGCCCGCTTGTCGAGATGAACGTTGAAGTCGCAATAGGGGCAGATCCGGCCGCAATAGGGCCAGTGCAGGTAGACGGCGAGCGGTTCGGCCTTATGTGCGGGGGGCATCCGCGTTTCGGCTGTCCGGGAACTGGTCGGCGAGGAACCGGGCGAAGGCGGCCGCGCGGTGGCTCTTGGCATGCTTTTCCGCCGGATCGATTTCGGCGAACGTCTGCGTATCGCCATCCATGACGAAAATGGGATCATACCCGAAGCCGCGCTCGCCGCGCGGCGGCCAGACGATCCGCCCTTCACATTTGCCTTCATAGACGGTGCTGGAGCCATCCGGAAAGGCCAGGCACAGCGCGCAGACGAACCGGGCGCTGCGATCCTCGCTGTCGCCGAGTTCCTCCTGGACACGCGTCATGGCGCGCCCGAAGTCCCGCTCTCCGTTTTCGTCTTCCGCCCATCGCGCGGCATGAATGCCAGGGCGTCCGCCGAGCGACGTCACGTCGATGCCGCTATCGTCGGACAAGGCCGGATGGCCGGACGCGGTCGCGGCGGCCACGGCTTTCAGTCGCGCATTGCCGGCATAGCTGTCTTCCGTCTCTTCCGGTTCGGGCAAGCCAAGCTCGCCGGCGCTGACGACGTCCAGACCGAACGGGGCAAGCAGCGCGCGGATTTCCCGTACCTTGCCTTCATTATGGGAAGCGACGACGAGCGTCTGGCCGGGTCTGAGGGTCGGGGCGGTCATGACGCGCCATTAATCCGGGTGCGGTGCAGGCGCAACGCCTCCTTGCGCCGCGCCGTTTATCGTTTATCAACGCGTCAATGGCCGATAGCCCCCTCATCGATGCATCCGTTCCCGGCAGAGCGCCGATCGCCAAGCCCGTGACCAGCGGCCTGATCATCCTGTTGCGGGTGGTCCAGGCCCTGATGCTGATCGGGCTCATCGTCCTGACGGTGGGCGCCCTGGTCTTTCTCTTCGACACGCCGCTGCGCGACGGATTGCTGGGCGGGACCGATCCCGAACTCATGCCCGGCATGGGCCAGATGGCGTTCGCCTGCGCGACCGGAGCCGTCACCGCAGCCGCCTGGCTGGCGGTCCTGTCCATCCTGATCCGCATCATCCGCACCGTGCAGATGGGCGATCCGTTCGTGGAGGCCAATATCAGCCGCCTGCGCGCCATGTGGATGCTGATCGCGGCGACCGAAATCTTCCGCATCGTCGTTCATTCCATGGCGAACATCTCCGTGGGGGCGCTCGAAGTCGCCCCGGCCGAAACCGGCATGGACATCCGGATCGGCACTTGGTTCCTCGTTCTGGTCATCGCGGCCCTGTCCGAGGCCTTCCGTCAAGGCGCGGAGATGCGCGCCGAGCAGGAGCTCACGATTTAGTGGCCATTCAAGTGAATCTGGACCGCGTCCTGCTCGATCGCAAGATGAGCCTGACGGAACTGGCGGAGCGCGTCGGCATCACATTAGCCAATCTGTCGATCCTGAAGACCGGCAAGGCCCGGGCCGTACGTTTTTCCACGCTCGACGCCCTGTGCCGCGAGCTGGAATGCCAGCCCGCGGACATATTGGAGTGGGTGGGGGACGAACCTTGCGACTAAGGCCTATCCGGCTCTAAAGCGCTGCTTCCTGCATGGCGCAAAGCTCGGCGATCCCCTTTTTCGCCAACCGCATCAATTCGTCCATTTCCTCGCCCGTGAACGGCTTGTCCTCGGCGGTGGCCTGCACCTCGATGATGCCGCCCGCTTGGGTCAGCACGAAATTCGCGTCCGCCTGCGCCGCGGAATCCTCGACATATTCCAGATCCAGCCGGCAAGTGCCGTCCACGATCCCGCAGGAGACGGCCGCCATGGGCGACGTGACGGGATTGGTTTTTATCAGCCCCTGCTCCACCAGTCCGGCGCAAGCCTGGCTCAGCGCGACCCAGGCCCCGGTGATGGCTGCCGTGCGCGTGCCGCCATCGGCCTGCATCACGTCGCAATCGACCACGATCTGGCGTTCGCCCAGCGCAGCCAAGTCGGTGACGGCACGCAAGGACCGCCCGATCAGGCGCTGAATTTCCACCGTACGGCCACCCTGCTTGCCTCGCGCGGCTTCGCGGTTGTTGCGCGTATGCGTCGAGCGCGGCAGCATGCCGTATTCCGCCGTGACCCAGCCGCGCCCCTTGCCTTTCATCCAGCGCGGCACGCCTTCGTCCACGCTGGCCGTGACCAACACATGGGTATGGCCGAACCGAACAAGGCAGGAGCCTTCGGCATAACGCGATACGCCGGTCTCGATCATGACGGGGCGCAAGCTATCGAGGGCGCGGTTTTCGGGGCGCGGGGATGCATCGGTTGTCATGGCAAGTCCTGGGATGATGGCCGCGACCAGACGAATCGTCGGCGGGCGGATAGGCGTCGAGCCACGCACCCAGCGCGGCTTCCAGCGCATCCCCATTGCCCGTCGCCGTCATGACCGCAAGCCCGGATTGACCGAGAGGGTCATAGGCGGCGCGCGCCTCGAACGGACCGTTGCTGCCGTCCCGCCAGCCGATCCGGTGCGCAACGCCGTCGGAGCGGCGTTCCAGCACACGCCCGCCAAGCGCGTAGATTTCCTCATCTGTGGAAATTTCCGTCAGGGCGTCGTGTTCGAAGTCTCCGCAACGGCTTGATCGGGTGCGCCTTGCCCTCCAAATAGACCCTGATGAGCGCGCCCGCCCTATTCCCGCTGACACAGCTCGATGCCCGTGCGAGAGATATTTTCGGCTCCGTCGTATCCGCCTATTTGGAAACCGGCCAGCCCGTCGGCTCCAAGAGCATCGCCTTGTCGGGTACCGCCCTGTCGCCCGCGTCGATCCGCGCCGTCATGGCGGACCTCACGCGCATGGGCCTGCTGGAATCTCCGCATGTGAGTGCCGGGCGGCAACCGACGCAAGCCGGCTTGCGACTCTATGTGGACGGATTGCTGGAGATCGGCGATGTGTCCAAGGACGAACGCCGTCGTCTGGAGACGCGCATTTCCGCTTCGGGCCGGGAGCCGGACCGGGTCTTTTCGGAAGCTTCGCTCCTGCTGGCCGGTCTGGCGGGCGGGGCGGGACTGGTATTGGCGCCGGAGCCGACGATCGAGAGCGCGCTGTCGCACGTCGAATTCGTCGGGCTGGACGACGGCCGTACGCTGGTCGTCATGGTCCATGAAGACGGACGGGTCGAAAACCGGCTCATGCCGAGACCGGACGGGGTCTTGAGCGCCAGTCTGGAACGGGCCGGCAACTTCCTGTCCGCGCGTCTGCGCGGGCGGCGCCTGTCCGAAGCGCGGGCCGACATCCTGGACGAAATCGAACAGGGCCGCGCCGCGATCGATGTCGCCGCCGCCGCCTTGATCAAGCAGGGTCTGGCCGACTGGACCGACGAACCGGTGAAGGACCGCAAGCTCATCATCCGCGGTCAGGCCCGCCTGCTTGACAATCTGGACGCCCGAACCGACGTGGGGGCCGATCTGGAGCGCATCCGTCTCTTGTTCGAGGATCTGGACCGCAAGGAAGAGCTGATTTCCCTGCTCGACCAGACGGAACATGCGGACGGTGTGAGGATTTTCATAGGCACGGAGAACCCGCTCTTCTCCCTGAGCAGTTCCAGCGTCGTGGTCGCACCTTATCGCGACCGGTCCGGGAAGTTGCTAGGAGCTCTGGGGGTCATCGGGCCGACGCGGCTGAATTACGGACGCGTCATACCGGTCGTGGATTTGACGGCGAAACTGGTCGGCGAAATGCTGACCCGCCGCACATAGGAGCAAGTGAAAGAGACAATGGCTGGCGATAAAGAGATGGATGAATGGGATGCGTTGCAGGCGCAGATCGAGGCGGAAGGCGACGGCATGAGCGGCCGCAAGCCGACCGAAGCCGATTTGAAGAAAGCGGCGGACGCCTTCCTCAAACAGCATAAGGATGACCTTCCCCCGGAAGAGGACGAGACTCCCTATCCGGAATCCGGGATGGAGAATGCGGACTCGGCCGGAGCGGACCGCATCCGCGAACTGGAGATGGAAATCGCCACCATGAAGGATCAGGCCATGCGCACGCTGGCGGAGGCCGACAATATCCGCAAACGCGCCGAGCGCGAGGTCCAGAATGCCAAGCTCTACGGTGTCGAGAAGTTCGCCGGAGATGTCTTGTCCGTCTATGACAACCTCACTCGCGCCCTGCACACGATCGACGGACAGGCCAAGGACGAGCTAGGCGAGAACGCCCGCAATCTGGTCGAAGGCATCGAGCTGACGGAAAAGGATCTGACTGCCGCACTGGGCCGTCACGGGATCCAGCCCGTCGGCGGTGTTGGCAGCAAGTTCGACCCGAACGTCCATCAGGCCGTCGCGAACATTCCGCACCCGGAAATCGAAAAAGGCCATGTTGCCGCCGTGATGCAACAGGGCTTCACCATTGGCGACAGAACATTGCGCGCCGCCATGGTCGCAGTCAGCACCGGGCCGGCCTGAGTCATTCCGGAACTCCCCGAAGTCGAAACCGTCCGCCAGGGTTTGGCGCCCGTTCTCGAAGGCCGCACGATTACGCGTGTCCAGCTCAACCGCCCCGACCTGCGCTTTCCGTTTCCTGACGATTTCGCCGCCCGTATCGAAGGCCAGCAAGTTGAGCGCCTGTCGCGCCGCGCCAAGTTCCTTCAAGCCGACCTGACTTCGGGCGAGCGGCTCTTCATGCATCTGGGCATGTCGGGTCGCTTCGTGCTGGCGGGCGAACAGCTGGGCGACTTCACCCACGCCCATGACGCCGATCCGAAACATCACCACGTCATCTTCACGACGGAGGACGCCAACACCGTTACCTATAACGACCCCCGGCGCTTCGGTTTCATGGAGCTGGTCGGCCCGGACGAACCGTACCGGCTGGACGGTCTCGGCCCCGAACCGCTGTCCAACGATTGGAGCGCACCGGACCTGCGCGCGCGGCTGCGCGGCAAGAAGACGCCGATCAAGATCGCCCTGCTCGACCAGCGCGTCGTGGCCGGCCTCGGCAACATCTATGTCTGCGAAGCCCTGTTCCGCGCCGGCATATCGCCGGGGCGCGGCGCAGGCCGGTTGAAAGTGGCGGAAACCGAAAACCTCGTCCGACACACCAAGGACGTTCTGACCGAAGCCATCGCAGCGGGCGGATCGTCCCTGCGCGATCACCGCCAGGCCGATGGCGCGCTCGGCTATTTCCAGAAAAGCTTCTCCGTCTATGGCCGGCAAGGCGATCCCTGCCCGACCTGCGCCGCCCCGGTCGCAAGACGCGTGCAGGGCGGTCGCAGTACGTTTTATTGCAAGAGCTGCCAGCGTTGACGTCTCCGCGGCTCTTGTCAGCCCCGCCCCGGCCCGTGTAGCCAGCGTCCAACCATAATACCAAAAGAGAGAGCCAATGCCTTACGAGCTGATCGAACTGGACCGCGAAGGTCGCGTCGCGACCCTCCGGCTGAACCGGCCCAAGGCGCTGAACGCGCTGAACGCCGAGATGATGGGCGAGGTCGCCGCCGCCCTGTCCGATCTGGAACGCGACGACGGGATCGGCTGCGTGATCCTGACGGGCAATGAAAAGGCGTTCGCCGCCGGGGCCGACATCAAGGAAATGGTCGGGGACGACTATCTGTCGATCTACAAGACCGACCGGTTCGAGCAGAACCATTGCAGCGTCGAGCGGTTCCGCAAACCCATCATCGCCGCCGTGTCAGGCTACGCGCTGGGTGGGGGGTGCGAGATCGCGATGATGTGCGATTTCATCATTGCGTCCAACACGGCCAAGTTCGGCCAGCCCGAAATCAATCTCGGCGTCATTCCCGGCATTGGAGGGACGCAGCGACTGCTTCGCGCCGTCGGCAAGGCCAAGGCGATGGATCTGTGCCTGACCGGACGCATTATGGACGCCAGCGAGGCCGAACATTCCGGCCTGGTCGCCCGCGTCGTGCCCGTGGACGATCTGATGGACACAGTGCGCGAGGCCGCCGCCAAGATCGCCGGACACAGCCAGCCCGCAACCATGATCTTGAAGGAAGTCATCGAAACCGGTGCCGAGACGAGCCTGCGTGAAGGCATCCGGTTCGAGCGCCGCATGTTCCAGAGCCTGTTCACGACGGAAGACCAGAAAGAAGGCATGAATGCCTTCATCGAGAAGCGGAAGCCCCACTTCAAGCACCGGTGAGATGCGTCGCTTTTCGCTAGGCCGGAAGCCTTCTGTCCAGATCCGGCAAGCGCCACTTTGGACATTGGATTTTCCTAAATTAAATTCGAAGCGTTTTCTAACGCATTCTTTACCCTTGCCCCCGACCTTGCAACGGAAGGTTATCTTAAGGGAACACGCATCTTTTGCGTGTGTCGGGGTCATGAAAAACATCTACCGTGTCGACTTGTCGATGAGCATCGCGCTGGCGGCCGTGCTGTCGGGCCTCCTCAGTCTGGCGATCACCCAGGGCCTGTCTCTCACAGGCCATTCCCTTCTGGACTCCGCCTTTGCGAAGACCGTCATAATCGCCATCGCCGCGTTTGTCCTCGGACGGATCATCGCCCGCCGCATCGTCCGGCCGGTCGAGACGATCGCGGACACGCTGCAGTGTCTGGAGGATCGGCGCTCCGATGCTCTGGCGGCGGAAATGTCACGCAGCGACGCTCTGGGACGCATCGCCCAAGGTCTGGGTCGCCTCGCCGACGGGACCGACGACCGTCTGGCCGCCGAACGGGTCGCCTTGTTCAAGTCCACCGCCTTCGACGGATGCCGCGAAGCCATGATGATCGTCGATGCCGACCGCGACATCGTCATGGTCAACAAGGGCACCACGGATCTGTTCGCCGAAAACATCGACGATTTCCGCCAGATCTGGAGCGATCTCGACCCCGCGCAGATGATCGGCCGCAACATCGACAGCTTTCATGCCCACCCGGAGGTCCAGCGCCGTCTGCTCGCCGATCCGTCCCGACTGCCGTTCGAGACGGATATCAGTATCGGGGATCTGCGGTTCAACATGTGCGTTAGCGCTGTTCTCGATGATGACGGGACGCTGATCGGCAACATACTGGAGTGGAAGAACGTCACCAAGGACCGCATGGATGCGAGCATTCTGGATGCGCTCGAAATCTCCCAGGCCGTGATCGAATTCGATCTGGACGGCACGATCACGTCCGCCAACGACAATCTGCTGGCCGCCATGGGGTACCGGATCGATGACATCATGGGCCGCAATCACAGCCTGTTCGTCGATCCTAACCACGCCAACTCCGCGGACTATGCGAATTTCTGGAATCGGCTGCGCCAGGGCGAGACGATCACCGGCAAGGTCGAACGCATCGGCAAGGACGGCCGGTCCGTCTGGCTCGAAGCCGCCTACAACGCCGTCAAGGACACGAACGGCAAGCCTTACAAGGTCGTCAAGATCGCCACCGACATCACGCAGGCCGAGGACGCCAGGCGCAAGCACGAAGCCGAACGCGCCGAGAAAGCGGCGGCGCAAGCCCGGGTCGTCGATCATCTGGAGCAAGCGCTGGGCGCATTGTCGGGCGGCGATCTGGAGGTCGAGATCACGCAGGAATTCGACGCCGCGTACGAATCCCTGCGACAGGACTTCAACGCGGCGATCACGGCCCTCAAGCAGGCGGAACGCACGCGCCTGGCGCAGGAAGCCGATCTCGCCGAAAGAGCCGCGACGCAGCAAGCGGTCGTCGACCGCCTGGCCGCTTCGCTGCGCGGACTGGCCGATGGCGATCTGCTCACCCATATCGACGAGGCTTTCGACCCGGAATACGAAGCCTTGCGGAACGATTTCAACGCAACGGTCGCCAAGCTGGGATCCACGCTGGAGCGCATTACGGGTTCGTCCCACTCCATCAAGAGCGGCAGTTCGGAGCTGGCCACCGCCACCTTGAACCTGGCCACGCGCACCGAGTCGCAGGCCGCGTCGCTGGAACAGACGGCCGCCGCACTGGACGAACTGACGGCGACGGTCACTCATACGTCCCAATCCGCCGAAGATGCCAAGACCGTCGTCAACACGGTCTGCCAGCAGGCGGAGAAAAGCGACCAGGTCATCAGCGAAACGATCCAGGCGATGAGCGCCATCAAAGACAGTTCGGAAAAGGTCTACAAGATCACCGGCGTCATCGAGGAGATCGCCTTCCAGACGAGCCTGCTGGCCCTGAACGCCGGGGTCGAAGCGGCCCGGGCCGGGGAAGCCGGGCGCGGTTTCGCGGTCGTGGCCTCCGAAGTGCGCGCCCTGGCGCAACGGTCCTCCGATGCGGCGAAGGACATCAACGATCTCATCTCCACCTCGGCCGACCACGTTCAGACCGGGGTCAAGATGGTGGACGAAACGGGCGAATCGCTCGGCACGATCGCCAAGGAATTCGCCAAGGTCGCGAGCCTTGTCGTCGGAATCGCGCATTCCGCCAAGGAGCAGTCCATCGGCGTTGCGGAGATAAACAATGCGGTCAACAAGATGGACAGCGTGACCCAGCAGAACGCCGCCATGGTCGAAGAAGCCACCGCCGCCTGCCATACGCTTTCGAACGAGGCCCAGCAGATGAACGCGCTCATGGACCATTTCCGCATTGCGGACGATACGGGAACACGCGACCGGGCCGCCTTCGAAACCAACCGGCCGGAAGTCCACCGTCAGCAGGACAAGGTCGCACAGTTCGCGCGCGCGCGCGCAGGACAGCCGGCCGACGCCGAACCGGAGGAGGCCGGATCCACGGGTTCGGACACGCCGCCGCTCGCCCGGGCCGTCGGAGGCGACTGGTCTGAATTCTAGGCCTGCCGGCAATGGTTGACAGCCCCGCTCCGTCCCCCTATCTGCCCACCGAATGAAGGCCCGCCCTTTGATGTGCGGGCCTCTCTCTATTGGAACACTGACGAAAGACGATCATGGCGAACACGTCATCTGCTAAGAAGAATGTGCGCAAGATGGAGCGCAAAACGGCCGTCAACATGGCGCGGCGCTCGCGCGTGCGCACCTTCCTGCGCCGCGTCGAAGACGCGCTCGCGGCCGGCGACAAGACGGATGCGAACGCGGCCCTGAAACTGGCCGAACCCGAAGTGATGCGCGCCGTATCGCGCGGCGTCTATCACAAGAACACGGCGGCGCGGAAAATCTCCCGCCTGTCGTCGCGCTGCAAGGCGCTCGGCTAGAACGCGCGCGCATAGCTGCCTGACATCAGGCCGGGCCTTCGCGGGTCCGGCCTTTTTCATGTCCGCGCTTTTCGTCCCCGCGGCGGACATTATGTCCCAGCCTGGAACCCCGTTTCGATAATCGAAGCCGGTTTTGTTACGGTTGCACAACGATCGAAAGACTGATCTGGAGCAAGGGATGTCATGGATGCGAAACTTTCATGACAGCTAGAATCTTGCGATTCTTGCCTTTTTCAGAGTCAACTTTTCTTTCCCGCCAAAACCCATGATTCAGCCGTTGACGCTCGGCGAAAGAGTCGTGTTTAAAAGGGGTGGGAGAGACGGTCAGGGACGACGGCTCTTGGAGTTCGCGGTGCATCGTGGGGGCGGTCGCACCATGAACTCCCCTTTATGAATTTGTTATATTCCAATGGTTTGCGCCTGCGCGAGCCTGCTGGGAAGGTCTGGAGCGACATCGATGAGCAGTATAGGTAATCCGGTCAAAACCTCTTCCGACACGCCTGTCGAGACGGTTCCGGATCTCTATACCGGCGAACCGCCGATTCAGAGCGCGCACAACACCTGGAAGGCGGTCGACGAGGATCTGGCGCGGGCGCTGGGCCGCAACGTGCATCGTGCCTGGACCGGACAATTGTTCATCCAGGGCGCGGATGCCCACACGGTGACCCTGTCCGCGCCGTCGCCTTTCGTGGCGACAAAGATCAACAGCCACTATGCCGATACGATCGCCCGCCTGTGGGAAAAGCACGACCGGGTCGACCCGCCGCGCTCGGTCCGGGTCGTATCGGGCCAGCGCCCCGGCGCGCGGCGCGGCGTGGCCGCCACGGATGCCGCCCGGCCCAGCCTGATCGGCGTGCCCCATGCGCGCAGCGGCTCGCCGCGCCCGTCGCTCAAGGCGGCGCCGGTCGCCGAACTGGCCCGCAAGCGCTTCACGCTCGACAATTTCGTCGTCGGCCCGTCCAACGAACTGGCTGTCGCCATTGCCCGCCAAGTGATCGGCAACCGCGTGCCGCAATACAACCCGATCATGCTGCACGGCGCGAACGGCATGGGCAAGACGCATATCCTGCACGCCATCGAGGCCGAAGTCGCCGAACGCGATCCGGACCGCCGCGTCAAGTTCGTGTCCGCCGAGGATTTCGTCGCCCAGTTCGTCGCCAGCGTGCGCGGCGCGGGCCGCGACGGCATGAGCGCCTTCAAGGCGTCCTTGCGCGACGTGGACCTTCTGATCATCGACGACGCCCATTTCATCGCCGACAAGAGCGCCAGCCAGGAAGAGCTGCTGCACACCATCATCAGCCTGGTCGGCGCGGGCCGTCAGATCCTGATCGCCGCGGATCGCCACCCCGACACGATCGAGAAGGCGTCCGACCGGCTCAAGAGCTACCTGTCGTCCGGCCTGGTCTGCAAGATCGGCCCGGCTGATTACGAACTGCGCCTCAAGATCCTGGAGCGTCTGATCGCGCGCCGCCGCGAACAGGGCCATGCCGGGCTGAGCATTCCGCAGGCCGCCCGCGACCATCTGGCCGCGCGCATGAACGTCACCCCGCGCGACCTGGAAGGGGCGTTCAACCAGATCGTGGCGCAGTCGGAATTCCTCGGCACGCCGATCACGCTGGAAACCGTGCAGGAGACGCTGTCGGACAGCCGTTATATGACCGGTCAACGCCTGACCGTGGACCGCATCCAGCGCGCCGTCTGCGAGGCGTTTTCCATCAGCCTGACGGATATGAGCTCAAAGCGGCGCGCCCGCGCCGTCGCCCGCCCGCGCCAAGTCGCCATGTATCTGTCCAAGCGCCTGACCAAACGGTCCCTGCCCGACATCGGCCGCCGCTTCGGCGGTCGCGACCACACCACCGTCATGCACGCCGTCAAGCGCATCACCTCCTTGCGCGCCGAAGACGTGACGTTCGACGCGCAGATCAAGGCGGTGGAAGAGGCGTTAAAGAGCTAGGCGGGCCCGTTCCGGCCGGCGACCCGGGTCGCCAAGACCGATATGGTTGCTCCGGCGTCCGAGACAGATCGCCGATAGCGATCGTCCTTGAACTCCTGACATTCGGTCACGATCGTCCGGATGTCGTCGCAGGCGACACCGAAACAATGCGCGCAGGCAGCCAATGCGGGAGCGAGCCCGTTCGAATGCGCCCGCATCCCATTCGGTTCGAACTTGAACTCGCCAGTCGCCAGAGCATCGAGCATGTCCGCGATGGGCGAAAACCGAGATTGGCGCCGATAGGCGGCGCTTTTCCGACTGTGACACGCTGACGATGTGGCGATGACGGAAAGCGGCCTGACGCACCGAGACGGAGCTGCAAGGCTCAATCGTCCGTAGCCGTCAGGGCGGGGAGCACGAAACCCTCCGGGACGTCCTTGGCCACGAGGGTGAACCGGCCTTTCGTGCAAAGCTTCCTCTCGCCGGTCAGAAGCATCTCCACGAAAAGCTCGACATCGACATCGAGCGATCGGCGACCCACCCGCACGACACAGGCCACGGCATCGACCAGGTCCCCTTCGTGAGCCGGGGCGATGAAATCGATCCGTTCGCTGGCCGCCGTCACGAAAGGAACGCGGCCATGGCGCGAGGCCGCGATGAACGCGACCCGGTCCATGTGGGCCAGTGCGACTCCGCCGAACAGGGTTCCGTGATGATTGGTGTCGCCGGGAAACACCATGGTCATCGAACGGCTGGGACCGCCCTGCCAGCTATCCATGTCCGTCATGCCGGCACCCTCAGCCGGCGGGCGGCCTCGACCATCGCGCTCAAGGCGGGACCAACATCGTCCCAGCTGCGCGTCTTCAGCCCGCAATCCGGGTTCACCCAGAGCTGGTCCGGGGCGATGTGGGCGCCCGCCAGACGGAGCAACTCGACCATCTCTTCCACGTCGGGAACGCGCGGCGAATGGATGTCATAGACCCCCGGCCCGATCCCACTGGGATACTGGTAGTCGGCGAAGGCCTGGAGGAGTTCCATCTGGGAACGCGCGGTTTCGATCGACAGAACGTCGGCATCCATCGCGGCGATGGAAGGCAGGATGTCGTTGAATTCCGAATAGCACATATGGGTGTGGATCTGCGTCTGCGCCTGCACGCCTGCCGCGGCCAGCCGGAAGCCCGCGATCGCCCAGTCGAGATAGGACTCCCAGTCCGACATGCGCAATGGCAACCCTTCGCGCAGGGCCGCTTCGTCGATCTGGATCGCCCGCGCGCCCGCCGCTTCCAGGTCGGTGACTTCTTCCCGGATGGCGAGCGCGATCTGCTGGCAGGTCTGCGACCGGGGCTGGTCGTCGCGGACGAACGACCAGTTCAGGATCGTCACCGGCCCCGTGAGCATTCCCTTGACTGGTCGTTCCGTCAGACTCTGGGCATAGGCCCACCAATCCACCGTCATCGGCGCGGGCCGGGAAACATCGCCGTAAAGGATGGGAGGACGCACGCAGCGGGATCCGTAGCTCTGCACCCATCCGTTTTGGGTGAAGGCAAAACCCGACAGGCGTTCGCCGAAATATTGCACCATGTCGTTGCGTTCGAATTCGCCGTGGACGAGCATGTCCAGACCGACCGCTTCCTGCCATAGGATCGTATCCTTGGTCTCCGCTTGCAGGAAGGCGGTATAGTCCGCATCCGACACGGTTCCGCGCCTATGGGCCGCGCGCGCCTGACGGACCGCCTTGGTCTGGGGAAAGGATCCGATTGTCGTGGTCGGGTAGGAGGGCAGGCCGAGACGTTCGGCCTGAAGCGGGCGCCGTGTCGCGAAATCAGGGCGTTCGGACATGTTCGGCGTCACACCGGCGGTGCGCCGAGCGACGGCAGGGTCGTGGATGCGCGTCGATCGCCGCCGGGACCGGGCCGCATCCGATGCCGCCGATATGTCGTCCGCCACACTGTCCCGGCCCGCATTGAGCGCGCGTTTCAGACTGTCGAGCTCGCCGAGCTTCTGTACGGCGAAGGCCAGCCATTGGGTGAGTTCGGGATCGATCGCGGGTTCCAGATCCAGATCGATCGGGACATGCAGGAGCGAGCAGGACGGGGCCAGCACCAGGTCACGCTCCGCCGCGACCGGCGCGAGGCGGTCGAGCAGTGCGGCGAGGTCGGCGCGCCAGACATTGCGTCCGTCGATGACCCCCAGAGACAGCAGGAGGTCGGGCCGGACGGCGGCAAGAACGGGCTCCAGCTGTTCGGGCGCGCGGACCAGATCGATGTGCAGCCCCGCGACCGGCAGATCCGCCACGAGGTCCAGATTGTCGCCCAGCTTTCCGAAATAGCTGGTCAACATGATCTTCGGGCCCGCCTTGGCCAAAGCCGCATAGGCGGTTCGGTAGGCCGCCGTCTGGACAGGATTCAGATCCGTCACCAGACAGGGTTCGTCGATCTGCACCCAATCCGCCCCCGCAGCTGCGAGATCGACGAGCAACTCCGCATAGACATCGAGCGCGTCGCCCAGAAGCCCGAGCGGATCGACGTCGTGGCCCTTGGCCAGGGACAGCCATGTTACGGGCCCGACCAGGACCGGGCGCGTCTCGATGCCCAGCGCCTTGGCTTCCCTGTAATCCTGCACGATCTGGTCCGATGACCGGCGCAAGCGAGTCCCAGCCGTCACCTCGGGCACGATGTAATGGTAATTCGTATCGAACCACTTGGTCATCTCCATGGCGGCCTGACCGCCTCCCCGATGCGTGCATCCGCCTTCCGGATCGTCCCCGCGCGCCCCGCGCGCCATGGTAAAATACCGGTCCAGCGCGGTATCGCCGTCAGGGCCACCGTCGGGCTTGCCGTAGCGCGACGGTATGGCGCCCAGCATGACCGTCATGTCCAGCACATGATCGTAGAGCGAAAAATCCCCGCTCGGCACGTGATCGATTCCGCTGTTCTTCTGCCTCTCCCAGGCCGAAGCGCGCAGGGTCTGCGCCGTCCGCAGGAGCGCATCGCGACCGGATTGACCGGACCAGTATCGTTCGAGGGCGAATTTCAGGCCCCTTTTGGGTCCGATGCGTGGAAAGCCTAGCGAGGCGGTGGTGACGGTCATGGTGATCTCTTTCCCGATGAGGGCGGAGCGACCGGACATGCACGACCATCCACGCGCGACCGGCCACCCGGTCACGCCTGCAGATATCGGCCTGTCCGGACACCCCGCCGGATGACGTTGCTTCGGTCGGGGCAGGTCTCCTGGCTCACGGGTCGATGCGGACGGTCCAGCCTTCCCGGGACGCATGCCCCAGTGACGTGTTCGGACCGCCGCTCGCCGCTTACAGTTGCGGGGGCAGCACCGGCCTTGGCCCCTCACGGACCGCACCGGTTTCCCGTCTTAGCTTTGCGGACGCGACAGGCGACGCAAAGAACCTCGACAGGCTCGCCTTGCCCTGCCCTGGAGGAGGCGTCAACAGGATATAAAGGAAACTTTATATGGAATATCCATCCTATCGATCCGTTCCGCGCCCGCACGCCGCATTCCTTTCGGCTTGGACGGTTTCGCCAGCATCGCTACAGAGGCGGTCATGATCCGTGCCCTGCTCCCAATCGCCGCCTTGTTCCTTTCCGCCTGCTCCATGGAGGCGGTGAGCGAGAAGCGGGTGCCGGCGGATGTTCGGGCCGATGTGAATGCGAAGATCGACCGGCTGGTCGCAGGCGACACGCAGTTCATCCTGGACGCCTTTCCAGACGATTCCGGCAATCCCGACCTGGCCGCCCAGATCGAGCAGATGCGTACTAACGTGCCGGATGCACCGGAACTGTCGCGCCATGTCGTCGGCGTGATGGGATCGACGCAGCAGGCCTATTCCGACACGCAAGGCTCGGTGCGGACCGGCACTTACAATCTGGCGCACGAGTTGGAGTTCGAAGACGGCTACCTGCTGGTGCAGACCGCCACGACGCTGGACGCGGACGGGACGTGCTGCGTGCTGCGGGCGATCAATGCGACCCGCTTCGCCGCTTCGCCGCAATATGAGGACCAGCAACGGCGCGGGCGCCTGTTCCGCTGGCTCGCCCTGTTCCTGGTCGTCAGCACGCTGGCTACCCTCGTCGCGCTCGTCATCCGCATCGGCGGGCGCAAGGCGCGGGCGACGCGGATGGGCGGGCGCTAGGCCCGCCGGGCGCGTCGTTCACGGACGCGGCGCGCCGACCGACCAGAGGGTGAGCGGATCGACGCGGGCGTCGTCGCGGTAGGTCTCGATATGGACGTGGGAGCCCGTGCTCTGGCCCGAATTGCCGACGGCCGCGATACGTTCGCCTTTCGCCACACGCTGTCCCGGCTCGACCCTGTAGCTTTCGAGATGCGCGAACAGGGTCAGCGTTCCGTCGTCCGTCTGCAGCACCACCACCTTTCCGTAGGCGGGCTTTCCCTGGTACAGATCGGTCGCGTGACGGACCGTGCCAGCGGCCGGCGCGTGGATCGGCGTGCCGATCGGCGCGGCGATGTCGACGCCTTTGTGCGCGCGCATCTTGCCGGTCTTGAACGGGTCGTAGGAAACGCCGAACTTCGCCGTCATCCGCCCCGCCACCATGGCGGGAACGATTTGGGCGTTTGCGGGTCCGGGCTTGGTCTCGGCCTGAGTTCGGGCTTGTGTCTGGGCTTGAGTCTGGGCTTGGGCAGACAGGCCGAGACCCAACGTGCCCGCCCCGGACAGGCCAAGCGCAAGCGCCGCCAGGGCCGCCCTGTGGCGACGGGTCTTGAACGACCGGGTCGATCCGGTCATGATATGGCTGATTCTCATCTTTTCGTTCCTTAAGCGTTGGGTTGAGAATGTGGCGGCCGGGTATTGCCGTACCCGGCCCGCCATTATGTGAAGGGCCTGCAGAAGCGTTTCCGCATAGTCCCTTCGCATCCGGCGCGGGCGGCCCGCCGTGACGGCCCGGTCGCATTGCAGCTCCGCGCTCTGGCTCCATCCCGAAAACAAGGCGTGCGCGAAAGGCGAAATCCACGAGGCGCAGACCAGTGCGCGCAGGACCAGCCCCCACGCATCGTCATGCCGGTCGATATGTGCGGCTTCGTGGCGGATGATGTGATCCAGCTGCGCCGCGCTCAATCGGCGCAGATAGAGATCGGGAAGGAGGATGACGGCACGGTCGCGCGGCGTGAAGGGCGGCGCCCACGCAAACGCATAGACCGTTCGGCTGGAGACGCGCACGCGAATGCCCTCGAACCGGCCGTGATCGGTCGCCCCGTCGACGATCGCGCGCACCGTCGCCCGGCCGCGCACCAGCCGGACCGCGAAGATGGCGGCGCCGATCCCGTAAAGCGCCAACAGGAGCGGCAGCGCCTGCGCCACGTCCCACGTCATCCACGCCCCGCCTTGGGTCGTCGGCAGAAAAGCCGGCAGGTCGAGCGCCTCCAGCGATTGCGGCCGCGGCAGGGTCGGGGCGGGCGGCAGGAAGCTCCGGTCCGGCAGATTGCGCAACACCGTTCCCAGCGCCGCCACCAGCAGGGACGAGATCAGGGCGACGGCCCAGAGCCCGGACCATGGCCGCGTGCGCGGCAGGATCCGGCAAGCCAGCGTCATCCCGGCCCAACCGAGCGCCCCGACGGCCAGAAGGGCGAGCACGAACTCCGCCGTCACCTCCATCACGACGCCTCTCCTTCCGCCGCATCGTTGAGAACCCGCTCCAGCTCTTCGAGCTCCTCACGGGTCAGCAGGTCGGACTCCACCAGGTTCGACACGGGCAACGGCCCGTCCAGGTCCAGCACATCGGTGGCGAAAGCCCGGATCAGCCCAGCCAGGGTCGGGATCTTGCGCGCTCTCGCCCGGTAGACATTGAGGCCGTGCACCTCGCGGCGGTCCAGCAGGCCCTTCTCGACCATGCGCTCGATCGTCTTGCGCGAGGACGAACGCGACCATCCCAGCCGCTCGCTGATCGCCGCGTGGATTTCCCCCGTGCTCTGCGCGCCGCTGCGCCAGAGATGTTTGAGGATCACGAGTTCGGTCGGCGATGCTTTCATGTCGCCATATGGTGACATCCGTCACCTCATGTCAAGCGCGTATCCGAGCGGGGCCGCCAGCGCGCTCATCCGCCGCCGCCCTAACCGCTTGCGCGAAACCCCCGCTCGCCCTACCTCGCGCCCATGTCCACTGCGCAAACCCCCACCGACCAGAGCAAGATCCGCAACTTCTCCATCGTCGCCCACATCGACCACGGCAAGTCGACGCTCGCCGACCGGATGATCGCCCATTGCGGCGGGCTGACGGACCGGGAGATGAGCGAGCAGGTGCTCGACAATATGGATATCGAGCAGGAGCGCGGCATCACCATCAAGGCGCAGACGGTGCGGCTCGACTACACGGCCCGCGACGGCGAGACCTACATCCTCAACCTGATGGACACGCCGGGCCATGTCGATTTCGCCTACGAGGTCAGCCGCAGCCTGTCCGCCTGCGAGGGCTCGATCCTGGTCGTGGATGCCAGCCAGGGCGTCGAAGCCCAGACCCTCGCCAATGTCTACCAAGCCATCGAACACGACCACGAGATCGTGCCGGTCCTGAACAAGATCGACCTGCCCGCCGCCGAGCCCGACCGCGTGAAGCAACAGATCGAGGACGTCATCGGCCTCGACACGTCGAACGCCGTCGAAGCCTCGGCCAAGACCGGGCTCGGCATCGAGGACGTGCTCGAAGCCATCGCCACCCGCCTGCCCGCGCCGGATCACGGCGACCCGGATGCGCCGCTCAAGGCTTTGCTCGTCGATGCGTGGTACGACCAGTATATGGGCGTGGTCGTGCTGTTTCGCATCATCGAAGGCACGGTCAAGAAGGGCGACCGTATCCGCACCATGAACACCGGCGCGTCCTACACGGTCGACAAGGTCGGCGTGTTCAAGCCCAAACCCACCGACATGGCCTCCATCGGCCCTGGCGAAGTCGGCTTCCTGACCGCCAGCATCAAGGAGGTGGCCGACGCCGCCGTCGGCGACACCATCACCGAGGACAAGCGCCCGACAGAGACCGCGCTGGACGGCTTCAAACCGGCCCAGCCCGTCGTCTTCTGCGGCATCTTCCCGGTCGATGCGGCGGATTTCGAAGATCTGCGCGCCGCCGTTGGCCGCTTGCGCCTGAACGATGCGTCCTTCAGCTACGAGATGGAAACTTCCGCCGCGCTCGGCTTCGGCTTCCGCTGCGGCTTTCTCGGCCTGCTGCATCTGGAGATCGTGCAGGAACGGCTGGAACGCGAATTCGACCTCGACCTGATCACCACCGCGCCGTCCGTCGTCTACACGCTGAAAATGCGCGACGGCACGGACATGCAGCTGCACAATCCCGCCGACATGCCGGACGTGATGAAGATCGAACATATCGAGGAGCCGTGGATCAAGGCGACGATCATGACGCCGGACGAGCATCTCGGCTCCATCCTGAAACTCTGCCAGGATCGCCGCGGCATCCAGACCAACCTGTCCTACATCAACGGCCGCGCCATGGTGGAATACGAACTGCCCCTCAACGAGGTGGTGTTCGACTTCTACGACCGGCTGAAAAGCGTTTCCAAGGGCTACGCGTCCTTCGACTACCAGGCCATCGGCCTGCGCGAGGGCGACCTCGTCAAGATGTCCATCCTCGTCAATGGCGACCCGGTCGACGCCCTGTCCATGCTGGTCCACCGCAACAACGCCGAAGGCCGAGGCCGCCAGATGTGCGAGAGGCTAAAGGACCTCATCCCCCGCCACCTCTTCAAGATCCCCGTCCAAGCCGCCATCGGCGGCAAGGTCATCGCGCGCGAGACGATCGCGGCGATGCGCAAGGACGTGACGGCGAAATGCTATGGCGGCGATGCGAGCCGGAAGCGCAAGCTGCTCGACAAGCAGAAGAAGGGCAAGAAGCGGATGCGCCAGTTCGGGCGGGTGGAGATCCCGCAGGAGGCGTTCATTGCGGCGCTGAAGATGGACGATGCGTGATTTCAGGCTCCGCCTGAAAATATTTGATCCAGCGGATCAAATATAACGCATCGCCGTGAGGCGTAAGCCGAACGGATCACCGCACAGCGGTGACGGCCTGATCCCGCTAAAGCGGGATGATCGGTCCGGGGGACCGATCAAAGGCGTCGCCGCGAGCTACCGCGAGCGGATGGGCCCGGAGGGGTGAACGGAGCGTTGTGTAACTCTCAATCCGCGAAAGGGTGTATTGTCCAGTAATTGATCTAACACGTTGGACCATCATAATCTGAAGGTGGGTCGATCTGATCCCACCATAAGACAACGCTCTCACAGGCTGCGTGCATGTTTCCAAGGCGAGTTTTATATCCGTTAGGGGCTTGAACCAACTTACCCTGGAAAACATCGTATGAGAGATTCATCTTCGGAACCGCTGCACCATAATCTGAGAGATGCTGTTTTGCATACAAAAGCGATACTACAGCGGCACTCCTACAATGCTCCATGCGCTTGGCACCCGAAGTCTCGGATTTATTAATGTAAAGTGAAAGACAGCCCACAGCCGGTTGTTTCCGAAAGACGCCATGAACACTGCAGACTGCAGAAGAACTTATCCGAACTCCTTCAATATTCACCTTGGGCTTGGACTGTGGTAGAGCTCTAAGGTCAAGTGATCCTAGCCCTGTCTTGTTATAAGAAGCCATCACGGCAGAAAGGGCTTCCGCTGAACGTGATGCATCATTTCTTTTCCATTCTGAGAGTGATGGGTCTTCGAATTTGGCCTGAAGTCCCTCTATCTTAGCATGAAAGTTAGGCAACGTCCTTGCATCGTTTGTCAAAAAATTCACGATTCCATCGCTAGCGTCTCGATACTGAGCAACAATCGCAGTCTTAGGAAACTTTGCTTGCTGAATTATCGTTTTACGACGAGAAGGACTTGCGTTAACTATTTCCGCCAACTGATTTGCTGAAAGCCGAGGGTTTTCGTGAAGTTTATATTTGGTCTTTGCCATGGATGATCTCTATTTAAGTGCCGAAGTAGGAGGGCGAACGGTTTGTGTCTCTCCTCTTTCCAAAACAGCCTACAATCAGTGTGGCGGTAAAGGGCTTGGCGGAGACTATGGCTACTTTGTGTATGAGTATGACTCTCAAAATAGCGCTGCTGGAATAGAAGTCTTAGCCAAAGCTCGTTCGACCGAGGCAGCACTAAGAATTTTTGATCTCCTCACTCGCAAACCTATTCTTAACTAACGTTAGCATCTGTTCCCCCTATGTTCCAGTAGCAATATTGCGATAGAGCTCAAAATCTGCTGCTTCATGCCGGCCCTAGCGCCGAGACGCTGTTTGGGGTGATGGACAGGCCGATCAAGTCGGCCTGAGCGGACTAGGATAGGAGTCGCGCCTTCCCCCTCCCCCCGCTCTCGCCGACTTGATCGGCGAGCCCATCTCCCATAGCTCTCCCTTATGCCCGGCGGGTGGTTCTATATCATGGTCAACCGGAAGAACGGGACGATCTACGTGGGATCGACGCGAGATCTGGCGGCGCGGAACTGGGAGCATAAGTCCAAAGCCAATCCGAACGGTTTCACGGCAAAGCATGGGTGCGACCGGTTGGTCTATTACGAGGCGTACGACCTACTCATGGATGCCGTGGCGCGGGAGAACGCGGTGAAGCGGTGGAAGCGGTCGTGCAAGATTGCGTTGATCGAACGGGACAATCCGGACTGGTTCGATTTGAAGCTGGATCCGTTGGATTTCGGTTAGCGCGTGGGACAGTCTTGGCCAGACGATGGGGTGGGGTGATGGGCAGGCCGATCAAGTCGGCCTGAGCGGGCCAGGTTTATGGTCGCGCCTCTTTCTCTCCCGCTCAGGCCGACCCTCCGCGTCGATCAGTCCTCCGGACCTTTCAATCCTTCTCATACGTCGCATAGGTCCGTTCGCTGAGGCTCACGGCGCTTCGCTATTTTCGCCGTTAGCGAAAATTTGCCTGTGGCAACCGCTGTTGCGTGCATGTCGCTCGGCGCGCTGGAGCCGCGCGCGGCGACGAAAGAATATCCGCCCGCCCCATTTTCCTCCCCCTGTCCGGGGGAGGAAAAGGCGCTCGCGGTGCCTTCCGGAGCGGGCCTTTCCGCCGTGGGCAGGATCGATCCTCGATTTAGAGGCGCCCATCCCGCTGTTTTCGCAGGCGAACCGACAATCGTATCCGCGCAAACGCGATCATGGGCCATATTGCTATCACCCACCCCAGGCACGAGGGGTCCGTTACCTCGGTCGGTGGGCCCGGAGTCTGTGCCATCGTGCATGGACGGTTCGCGAGCTTACGGAGCGCGGACCGTCCCGCGGGGTGAGCGCCGTCGTCAGCCGGGAAGGCGAGATACGAGTCCGCCGCCGCCCGTCAGGGGTCGCGGCGGATGCGCCCCTTCCCGCGCCGGACGCCATGCCGGACGCGCCGCAAGCGCGACCGGCCTCTGGCGGCCTCGGCGGGTGCGCCCATTGCGGGCCCCGCCGGACGACGGCGCGAGCCGCCGCGTGGCTCCGGGGCGCGGGCTTCGGTTCGTGTGAAAAGGTTGTTCTCTCTCGTTCCTTCGCGGAACGGGGCCCGCGCTCGTGCCGCTTCGCCGAAGCCGCACCGCACACGCGCCAGCCCCCTTGAAAAAAGGGACGGCCGGCCAGCGTCGGCGGCTGCGCGACACTCAAACCCCATGGAAATTCTAGGAGACCCGCCCATGACCCGACGCCACGCCCGCCATTCCCGCCAGCCGCTCGTGACCGAAAACGAGATCGCGCTGGAATGGGAGCTCAAGCGCACGCGCAAGGAGCTCGCCCAATTGCGCCGCCAGCACGAAGATGCGAACCCGTACGCCAATAAGGGGCTGTCCGCGCCCTCCCGGCTCGATCTGGTCGAGAAAATCGCCAAGATGTGGGAGAATTGCGCCCTCCACCGCGTGCCGAGCGACGCGCTGTGCCCGCATTGCGGCGGCATGACTCGCGAGCAGGTCCGGGAGGGCTGGATGCGCTGGGTCGCGGAGGAAGAAAGCATTGCGGAAAGCTCGAAGACGGACTGAATGCCCGACCGACACGCCGCGCGCTTAGTCCTCCCCGAGGTCGGGCTCCCGGTCCTCCATCGGTTCGCGCCCGTACAGCACCTCGAAATCGTCCGTCTCGAACACGTCGCCGACCTTGAAATCGAAATCGTCCGTATGGGCCGGATCGTGCGGCAGGCAGCGGGCATCGCAGAGCAGTTCGGCCGTCACGGCCTGTCCGTCCATGTACCAGAGCCGCCCACCCGGCGTCACGACATAGCCGTCCTGTCCCGCCAGATGCGTGCCGTACATGTCGACGAAAGACGGCGTTTCGGTTTCGTGTTCGACCGACGGCGAGCCATGCGTGTGATAGTTGGCGAGCACGTTGAAACTGCGGTCGAGATAGTTGAAGACGGGTTCGCAGAAATTCGCCTCGCCGCGTGTCGGCACCCAGGTGACGAATTCGCCCTCGTCGTTCAGGCCGATGAAGCCGCAGAACTCGAGGCCTTCGGCCAGGGAGCGGGTCTGAACCCGGGACAGCACCGTCTTGACATAGTCGATCTCCGCCGCGCTGCGCGGGGCGGCGCGTTCGTAATCCAGGGCGACGAGCTCGGGCGAACAGGCCCACAGCAGGGCCGGGGCGAACGCGGCGAGGCCCAAGGTCTTCACAAGGCGTCTGTCTATCATGATCGGCTCCGATGTCTGCGACCGAAGCCGTATGCGCGCGTGGCCCACAGGACCAGCGCGATCAGGGGGAATTGCAAGGCCACCCGGCCCCACAGGGCCGCCGGCGTGTCGAGCGAGCCCAGCGGCAGGCCTTCGATCGCCATGTGGATGTTGGCGGGCAGGACGGCGAGGAGGTACGCGGCGAGCGCCCAGCCGGTGACGCGGCGCCATTTCGGCACGACCAAGCCCACGGCGAAGACGAGTTCCATCAGCCCGGTCAGCTGCACGATTTGCCGCTTGAACGGCAGAGGCGGCGGGACGATGGCGGCGAAATCGTCGGTCAGGGCGAAATGGGCGAACCCCGCGGCCAGGAAGAACAGGGCGAGCGCCCAGCAGACGAAGGATCGAACGGTCACCCCTCCGGCCATAGCGCATCGCTTGGAGCGGCAAAGCGCAAATGAACGTTTCCAGCGGGTTTGTCCCATCTGGGACATTCGCATGGCGCGCGCGGGCGCGCACAAGGCGCGCAGCCGATCCACGGCCCATCATTCAAAAGGGGTAAACCACCAATGACGACACCGACCCGCCAGACCTGTCTGCGCGCGGCGCTCGCCGCAATCCTGCTGCTCGGCGCCACCGCGCCAGCGCACGCCCAATTCAAGAACCTGGAACGCATCGCCAAGAAGGAAGTCGAAAAGAAGGCGGCCAAGGAAATCCGCAAGGTTATCAACGGCTCGGACGACGCGCCCGCGCCCGCACCCGCACGCACCACGACGACCACGACGACGACATCCGTGACCACGACCGCCGCTGCCGCCCCGTCGGGCGGCGCCGCCAAGCCGACCGAGCTGACTCAATGCGACGGGCTGAAGCCGACCAAGGTCGTCTATGGCCGTCTGGGCGAATACACCTTCCAGAAGGGCATGAGCACGGAAACGCGCACCGGTTTCATCGACCGCCGCAACGTGTCGTTCGAGAGCGGCTGCATCCTGCCCAACCTGCGCACCGGCGAGGTCATGTATCTGGAATACGACACCGATGCGCTGAAGGCGAAGGGCGAGTTCGAGACCCAGTGCGTGAAGATCGACGACCGGGCCTACGGCGCGCTCAACGAGACCGAGACACGCGGCGAATATCCGACCAATGACAGCTATCTGGGCGAAGCGCATATGCGGCTGGCCTGCGGCAATTCGGAGGGTGTCGCCGAGTGCACCAGCGGCTCGAACGGCGACCGCGCCACGGCGGCCGACCAGGACCTGAAGGCGCGCGGCCAGACGGCGCTGTCCTTCCTGATGTCGCCCACGCGCCGCGGCACCACGCCGAAATCGGGCGAGCGGCTCTACTGCCAATACTACAATCCGGCGTCCGGCAAGAGCCTGTTCGGCTACGAATATTTCCGCGAATACGGATAGAAGGGTGAAGGGGAGGGTCGCTCCCGCCGTTATCTTCCGGCGGCGGGGGCGGCCCGTTTCCTTCTAGAACACGCCCGATCCGTCGCAGGCGATCAGAAGCTGGCCCTCCAGGCCGGCTTTTCTGTGGAAATGGAAGGATCGGTAGGTCTCGCTCGACACGGCGTCGAACATGGACCGCTTGTCCGGGTAGCGCACGATGGCGACGGCGTCCCATTCGCCCTCGCCCCCGCCGATGAGAAAGCGGTCGACCTGGCCACCGAAGACAGTCTCGACGCCGTCGATATCCAGGTCGCGCAGCATGTCGCCGAAGGCTTGCGCATAGCGCTCATAGGCCTGCGCGCCGCTGACCTGCTGGCCATCGCGGTAGGTGGAGATGCGTTTGAATTTCAGCAGGTTCAGCATGTAGACTGGCACGCCGTCCTCGTGGCTGTCGAGGAAGGACCGGATCTGCTCGGGCGTCGGTTCGACGGCGTTTGCGGTGGCCACGGATCAGTCCTTGTAGCCGGGATGTTCCAACACCTCGCTGGCGGAATTCTCCACCATCTCGGTCGAGACGAAGAAATCCGCGGCGAGCGGACCGGAATGGCCGGGCTGGTTGTACTGGTCGAAATCCGTCGTGCCGCTTTCCGCCAGCACGAATTCGTCGATGTGGAAATTGCCGGTCGCCTCGGCGCTGGGCCTCGACAGCACTTCGTAGGCGGCGTCGGCCATGATGGCGGGCGTGCGGCTCATCTGGGCCATGCCGTCCCCGCCCAGTACGTTGCGCACGGCGGCCGTGTCGATCGAGGTCATCGGCCACAGCGAGTTAACCGCGATGCCGTCGGCCCGGAACTCCTCCGCCATGCCCAGCGTGCAGAGGCTCATGCCGTATTTCGCCATCGTGTAAGCGACGTGGTTGCGGAACCAGCGCGGCTCCATCAGCAGGGGCGGCGCGATGTTCAGGATGTGCGCGTTGGTGCCGGCCTTCAGGTGCGGATGGCAGGCCTGGCTCATCAGGAAGGTGCCGCGCGCATTGACGCCGTGCATCAGGTCGAACCGCTTCATCGGCGTGGCCGTCGTCGGGGTCAGGGCGATGGCCGAGGCATTGTTGACGAGGATGTCGATCCCGCCGAACCGCTCGACCGTCTTGGCCACCGCGTCCGCGACCATGGCGTCGTCGCGGATGTCGCAGACGATGGGCAGGCACTGCCCGCCGACGGCTTCGATCTCCTCGGCCGCCGTGTAGATCGTGCCTTCGAGCTTAGGATGCGGTTCGGCCGTTTTGGCGCAGATCGCGATGTTGGCGCCGTCCGCCGCGACGCGCTTGGCGATGGCCAGGCCGATCCCGCGCGACCCGCCGGACATGATGAGCGTGCGTCCCTTGAATGGCATGGCGGCGGTCCTTCATCCGTTTGCAAAGCATCGGGTTAGGCCAGCCCGGCGGCCCGTGCAAGCGCGGCACCTTAATGCGGCTTAACCATGCCTCTGAACGGCGCCTTAAGCGTCGCCTGTCATCAAACGATCAGATTATCGCAAAGGGGGTGGGCCATGCGTCTTCTCGCATACGGAATATCCGTCTTGGCCCTGGGGGGCTGTTCTTATGGCGGGGTCGGTTTCGGCCAATCCCAGTCCGGCTGGCAGGGACCGGCCGCGCCGCTCGGCGCAGTCTGCGGCTACGATCCGTGCGCAGCGCCTGCGCCATTACCGGTCGTCTACGCACCGCCACCGCCGCCTGTCGCGCCCGTGCCCGCTTCGCCGTGTCACGTGGATCCATGCGCGGCGACCTATGCCGTGGCGCCTTACGGCGGTCCGCAGCCGTTAAAACACCACACGCACATCCGCCCGGCCTACCCCGGCGGCTACGGTCTGCGCGGCGGCTTCGCGCCGCAACCCGCCTATGCCTACGGGACATTGGGCGCGGTCTACTACGATCCGGACCAGCCCTATGCGGGTCTGCAAGGCCGCATCGGCTACCAGAGCGCCTCGTTCTTCGGGGCCGAAGTGGAAGGCTCCGTCGGCGTGATCGGCGACAGCGACCGTTTCGCAACCATCAACGGCTCCGCCGTACCGGGCGAAATCGAGGACGCGGTGGACCACTCCATCGCCGCTTTCGCCACGGGCCGCGTCCCGCTCGGCCAGGGCGTGTCCGCCCACGCCCGCCTAGGCTACCACAACACCAAGACGTCGCGCGATTTCGAATTCGACAATGGCGACCGCTTCGAGACGTCCGATACGCGGGTCGGCGTCGCCTACGGCGCGGGCCTGCAATACGATCTCACGCCGCTCGACGGCGTGCGCTTCGACTATACGCGCTATGAAGGCGGCGATAACGGCCTCGACTCCCTGTCGCTCGCCTATCTGCGCCGCTTCTAGGCCGCGTATCAAGCATCCACGGCTGCGTCCTGCCGGGACCAGAGTTCCGCGTAGAGGCCGCCACGCGCAAGTAGCTGCGCATGCGTGCCGCGTTCCACGATACGGCCCTGGTCCATGACGAGAATCTGGTCGGCATTCTGGATCGTGGACAGACGATGGGCCACGACCAGAGTCGTGCGGCCTTCGCTCGCCACGCCGAGCGCGGCCTGGATATCGGTCTCCGTCGCACTGTCGAGCGCCGACGTTGCCTCGTCGAGGATCAGGATCGCCGGATCCTTCAGCAACGTGCGCGCAATGGCGACGCGTTGCTTCTCCCCGCCCGAAAGCTTCAGCCCGCGCTCTCCGACCAGCGTGTCGTAGCCCTGCGGCAAGGCGGCGATGAAATCGTGTATCTGCGCGTCACGGGCGGCTTGCTCGATCTCGGTCCGGTCGGCATCGGGCCGGGCATAGGCGATGTTGTAGCCGATCGTGTCGTTGAACAGCACCGTGTCCTGCGGGACCATGCCAATAGAGGCGCGCAAGGACGCCTGCGTGATGTCGCGAATGTCGCGCCCATCGATCCGCACCGCGCCGCCGGCGATGTCGTAGAAACGGTAGAGGATGCGCGACAGGGTCGATTTGCCCGCCCCGGTCGGCCCGACGACGGCGACGGTCTGGCCCGGCTCCACCGTGAAGCTGATCCCCCGTAGAATTTCGCGGTCGGATTCGTAATGGAAATCGACATGATCGAATTCGATCCGGCCGCGCATATCGTCCACTGGCACGGCATGGGCCGCGTCGGTCACTTCCGGCGGCTCCTCCAGAAGCTGGAACATGCGCTCCAGATCGGTCAGCGCCTGCTTGATCTCGCGGTAGGCGAAGCCGAGGATGTTGAGCGGCCGGTAGAGCTGGTTCAGCACCAGCGTGATGGTCAGCATGTCGCCCGTGCTCATCTCGCCGCCAAGGATGAAATTGGCGGCCAGCACCATGCTGGCCACGATACCCGCATTCATCAGCAAGCTCTGCCCGATGTTCACGGTCGCGAGCGAGGTGCGCGAGCGGATCGCCGCGCGGGCATAGGCTTCCATCGCCGTGTCGTA
Source organism: uncultured Algimonas sp. (assembly GCF_947498175.1). Classification (GTDB taxonomy): domain Bacteria; phylum Pseudomonadota; class Alphaproteobacteria; order Caulobacterales; family Maricaulaceae; genus Litorimonas. The sequence continues at coordinate 79,490 of NZ_CANMJB010000005.1, forward strand.
GCGCTCGACCTCGCGCCGTTCCGCGTCGAAATATTTGACCGTCTCGTAGTTGAGCAGGCTGTCCACCGCCCGCGCCCAGCTTTCCGTGTCGCGCCGGTTCATCTCGCGCCGGAACTTCAGCCGCCATTCCGTCGTCATGACGGTGAAGGCGACATAGGCCACGACGACGACGATGGCGATCAGCGCGAACCAGCCATTGTAGGCCACCGCGAACGCTGCGCCCGCGATGACGAGCTGCAACAGCGTCGGGCCGATGTTGAACAGCAGGAAACGGAACAGGAAATCGATCGCGCGCACGCCGCGCTCGATGATGCGCGACAGCCCGCCCGTGCGTTTGGCCAGATGATAGCGCAGGGACAGCCGGTGCAAATGGGCGAAAGTCTCTGTCGCGATCTTGCGCTGCGCCTGCTGCGCCACGGGCGCGAAGACATATTCGCGGGCTTCGGAAAACAGCGTCGAGAGGACGCGAAGCCCTCCATAGCCGAGGATGAAGAAGGCGATGAACAGACCGACCTGGACGAACGCGTCGCCGCGTCCGACGGAATCGGCCACGGCGTCCTGCGCATTGCCGAGAAAGAACGGCGCGCCGACCAGGATGAACTGGCTGATCACGACAAGGGTGATCGCAATGACGGTGCGGACCTTGGCGTTCAGATCGCCTGGCGGCAGAACATAGGGGACGAGCCCGCGCAAGGCGGAAAGCTGTTCGAGCAGGCCGCGTTCTTCGACCTCGGTCGCGTCGGGATGGGATGGGGGTGGCATTGAAAGATTACTTGGTATGCGCGGAGGCTTTCAACAAGGCCAATGCAGTCGCCGACCCCGTTCTATTGCCAGAACTTCCACCAAGGTTTGATGGGTTCAGGTTCGAGAACGTAGAATTCCGTTCCGGACGATATGTCATATTTAAAGCTCGTTGCTTTCTGAAATGACATGGACAAAATCTCGAACGTGTGATCGGCGGACATGCCGCCTTTCCCATCTTCGGCGGCCTGCTTCGAGAGGAGGTCTTCGTAAAGGTCCAGGACCTCGCGGGGTACATTGCCAGACGGCATGAAGACCGGCGTGCCCTCAATGCCCTCATAGGCAATCCTCCAGACCTCCGCGCCGTCTCTCAATTGTATCAACTCACCGCACATGATCCCTTCATAGACGTTGAGGATGAGAGCCTCTGTCAGCTTTTTGAGGGCGCCGAGTTCCGAAGGCGACACATCGCCGTGTCTGCCATTCTTCCAAATTATGTAATGTCCCTTGGGTCCAACCGCGCCTGAGCAGGGGCTTTGGCAGTCTTCATCGGCCTGATCGGCTTCGACCACACCGATGGCAGCGAGCGCCGCCTCTTTCTCGGCAATCGGCACGGCAATGTTCCAGATATTGAATCCCATATCACACCGTCTCGAATTCCATGATCACTGCGTCCACGGCCAGATTATCCCCCGCTCCGGCTTTCACCGCGCTCACCTTGGCCCGCTTCTCCGCCCGCAGCGTGTTCTCCATCTTCATCGCTTCGACCACGGCGAGCGCTTGCCCGTCCTCGACCGTGTCGCCTTCCTCGACCATGACGCGCACGATCACGCCCGGCATGGGGCAGAGCAGCAGGTTGGACGTGTCGGGCGCTTCCTTGACCGGCATGTGGCGCGCGAGCGCGGCGGCTTCCGGCGTGCGGACCTTGACGCAGAATTCACAGCCGCGATGGCGGATCGTATAGCCCTCCGGACGCTTCGCCGCATGGAAGTTGAGGGGTTGATTGTCCACCAAGGCCCGGACCAGCCTGTCGCCCGGCTGCCAGTTGATCAGCACCTCCATCTCGATGGCGGCCTTGTCCTCCTTCGGATCGTCCATGACGATCGTGCGCAGACCCTTCTTGCCGCGAATGTCGGCCGTGTAGGTCGTTCCGCCAATGTCCACATGCCAGAGGTCGGGCACGTGGCGCGTGTGGTTCGGCAAGCCGCCGGAGATCTGCGCGGCGCGATGTTCCGAGACGTCGTGCATCAATGCAGCGACGGCCGCGAGCTTGCGCATCGTCCCCGCATTGCGTTCCGCGCCGTCGAACCCGTCCGGATATTCCTCGGCGATGAAACCGGTCGTGATATCGCCACGGATGAAGCGGTCGTGGTCCATCACGGCCTGAAGGAAGGGAATGTTGTGGCCAATCCCCTCCAGCTCGAACACGTCGAGCGCATTCCGCATGGCGTCTAGCGCCACGCCCCGATCCGGCCCCCAGGTGCAGAGCTTGGCGATCATCGGATCGTAGAACATGGAAATCTCGCCGCCCTCGAACACGCCGGTGTCGTTGCGCACGATGGCGCCGCTCTCGCGCGGGCCTTCGGCGGGCGGGCGGTAGCGGGTCAGGCGGCCAATGGAGGGCAGGAAGTTGCGGAACGGGTCTTCCGCATAGATGCGGCTCTCGATGGCCCAGCCGTTCAGTTCGACGTCTTTCTGCCTGATCGCGAGTTTTTCGCCCTGCGCGGAGCGGATCATCTGTTCGACCAGATCGACGCCCGTGATCAGTTCCGTCACCGGATGTTCCACCTGCAGCCGCGTATTCATTTCCAGGAAATAGAAATTCCTGTCGCCATCGACGATGAATTCGACCGTCCCGGCGCTGTCGTAATCGACGGCCTTGGCCAGCGCGACGGATTCTGCCCCCATGGCGGCACGGGTGGCCTCGTCCAGGAAGGGCGACGGCGCTTCCTCGATGACCTTCTGGTTGCGACGCTGGATCGAACATTCGCGCTCGCCCAGATAGATGACATTGCCATGCTTGTCGCCTAGCACCTGGATTTCGATATGGCGCGGCTGGGTGACGAATTTCTCGATGAAGATGCGGTCGTCGCCGAAACTGCTCGCGGCTTCGGATTTGGACGCCGCGAACCCCTCGCGCGCTTCGTCATCGGTCCAGGCGATCCGCATCCCCTTCCCGCCGCCGCCGGCCGAGGCCTTGATCATCACCGGATAACCGATCTGCTGCGAAATCTTCACCGCTTCTTCGGCGTCCTCGATCAGCCCCATATGGCCCGGCACGGTCGACACGCCCGCTTCCGCCGCAAGCTTCTTCGACGTGATCTTGTCACCCATCGATACCACAGCATGCGGGTTCGGCCCGATAAAGACGATGCCCTCGCTCTTCAGCCGCTCCGCGAACTCCGCATTCTCCGATAGAAATCCATAGCCCGGATGCACCGCATCCGCCCCCGTCTGACGGCAAGCGTCGATGATCTTGTCTTGCACGAGATAGGAGTCGGCGGCGGCCGGCGGGCCGATGTGCACGGCCTCGTCCGCCATGGAGATGTGCAGCGCGTTCTTGTCAGCGTCGGAATAGACGGCAACGGTCGCGATGCCCATGCGCCGCGCTGTCTTGATGACCCGGCAAGCGATCTCGCCGCGATTGGCGATGAGGATTTTGGAAATCATCAGACGACTCCGAACAAAGCGAGAATGACGAAGGTAACGGCCAGCATGATAGCAAGCATGCCACCAACGATAATGAGGGCTGCACCTGAACCTGGGTTTGAATAGAATAGCTGATTGATGGCCGGAGCCGGTGTTCCGTCATCATTGACGGACTCTCCCGGCACATCATCCGCCCAGAAAGAGCCATATTTAGTCTGAACCGGCCTCCGACGGTTCTGGGGCATCTCCGAAATCATGCCTTGAAGATCCGAACTGTTTCGTCTGCCATAGAGCCGTGGAGAGCGTTCCGGTTTGCATCGGAATAAACCACAACGGTCGCAATACCTATGCGCCGCGCCGTTTTAATGACTCGGCAAGCGATCTCGCCGTGATTAGCGATGAGGGTTTTATTTACATCGCCCAAAGCCAAGCCCCGACGGCTAAAAACAAAAACGACGCCATAAATGGCACCCAGAACGGGAGGATCCGCGACTGGATCTTACTCAAAACACTTCGATTTCGAAGTTGATCTAATACTTCATCATTAAGACCAATCATAAACCGATATGTACGCGGAAGAGAATTCATAAATAATCGTATATGCTCGATACTCTCACGCTTATAGCCGTCGCCTAGAGCACTACTCGATATTTCAGTGTCGAAATTTAATGACTCAACCATTTCTCGCTGATGCTCCAAAGACCCTTTTAACATTTCAATTTGCGCTGGCTCATTCGGGAATAGGTCATCAATCGAACTTAATGTTTTTGAAATCGAGTCCATATGCATTCTGAAGACTTTAATTGCGCCTTTCGCGCTGTCAGTCTGAATTTGTAAGTCATTACCCTTTATCCATATTGCTTTCTCCTCCTTAGCGAAGTTATGACTATCGATTTTCGATAAGTACTCCCCTAATTTTTCCGCGACATATTTATCAACTCTCACCTTATCGATATAAAAATTGTTATTACTTTGAAGAAGCGTTATGCAGGACTTTATTGTGTCATGTCGCGTGTTATATTCCAATCTATCTTGCATCCAAAAACTTACCATAGAGAACAGGGCAAAAAGAAGCGTGCCAATTCTCAAGATCGTCTCATCTGGACTTTCCTTAAACACAAAAAACCCCGGGATACCTGCTTTTTTAACACCCATATCGACTATCGAGGCAAAAATAAGGGCGGACAACACTGATTGGTAACGCAGGCGGGTGTGTCCAGAACTCCAGTTAATAGTACCTTTCACAGCGGCAAGTTCCCATGCTTCTTCCACGGGTTCTGGAGCTGCTTGTCCTTGGCTAGTGCGAAGGCCCGCGCCACACGTTTCCGCGTACTCCTCGGCTGGATGACTTCGTCAATGTAGCCGCGCTCCGCCGCGCGGAACGGGCTTAGAAACTTCTCTTCGTAATCCGCGACGTGTTCCGCCGTCTTCTCCGCATCATCTAAATCCTTGCGGTGCAGGATCTCCACCGCGCCCTTTGCGCCCATCACGGCGATTTGCGCCGTGGGCCAGGCGTAGTTGATGTCGCCGCGCAGATGTTTGGGGGCCATGACGCAGTAGGCGCCGCCGTAAGCCTTGCGCGTGATGACGGTGACCTTGGGCACGGTGGCTTCGCCGAAGGCATAGAGGAGTTTGGCACCGTGCTTGATGACGCCGCCATATTCCTGGTCCGTGCCGGGCAGGAAGCCAGGGACATCGACCAGGGTCAGTATCGGGATGTCGAAACAGTCGCAGAAACGGACAAAGCGCGCGGCCTTGCGCGAGGCGTCGCTATCGAGGCAACCGGCCAGCACCATGGGCTGGTTGGCGACGACGCCAACCGTCTGGCCTTCGATGCGGATAAACCCGCACAAAATGTTCTTGGCGAAGTCCTTCTGGATTTCGAAGAAGTCGCCCTCGTCGGCGACTTTGCGCACCAGTTCGCGCATGTCGTAGGGCAGGTTCGGATTGTTAGGGACGAGCGTATCGAGGGACTCGTCGATGCGGTCGTGGGCGTCGAAGAAGGGCCGGACCGGCACCTCGGCGCGGTTGTTCAGCGGCAGGAAGTCGAACAGGCGGCGGATTTCCGCGAGCGCTTCCATGTCGTTGTCATAGGCGCCGTCCGCGACGCTGGACTTGGTCGTGTGCGTCTTGGCCCCGCCCAACTCCTCGGCCGTGACGACTTCGTTGGTCACGGTCTTCAGCACATCCGGTCCGGTCAGAAACATGTAGGAGCTGTCGCGCACCATGAAGATGAAATCGGTCAGCGCCGGGGAATAGACCGCGCCGCCTGCGCTCGGACCCATGATGACGCTTATTTGGGGTATCACCCCTGACGCCAGAATATTGTTCTGGAAGACAGACGTATAGCCCGCTAGCGCCGCGACGCCTTCCTGGATGCGCGCGCCGCCGCTATCCTGCAGGCCGATGATGGGCGCGCCGTGGCGCATGGCCATTTCCTGCACCTTGGTGATCTTCTGCGCGTGGGTCTCGCTCAAGCTGCCGCCGAAGACGGTGAAATCCTGCGCAAACACGAAGGTCTTACGGCCGTTGATCGTGCCCCAGCCCGTGACCACCCCGTCGCCGGCCGGCTTGGACGCATCCATGCCGAAATCGGTGGAGCGGTGGGTGACGAACATGTCGAATTCTTCGAAACTGCCCGGGTCGAGCAGCAGGGAGAGCCGTTCGCGCGCGGTCAACTTGCCCTTGGCGTGCTGCGCGTCGATGCGCCGCTCTCCGCCGCCCTGGCGCGCGGTCTCGCGCCGTTCGTTCAACTGATCGAGAATGGTGCTCATACGGTTTTCCCAGCCACCCGCCTGTTCAAACCCGTCTTTCGTGCGGGCCTTTGCATCCCCGCAACCTGACGAGGCGGAACGGGTCGTGCAAGCCCGTTCTGGCTTGGAAAGAGCGCTGGGCGGGTAAAATTCGCGAAACGTCATGCGTTAATGAGGCGCAAGCTTGCATATTTCGACGTTGCCTCGCCGGTTCCATGCAATAGTGAAGAACGGCAAGAGGCTATGTTGCTGCGAATTTAGCGCCCCGTTCGGATTTCGGCGCGTAAGAAGGCCGCCATGAAACTCAAACCCTCCTATCTGGTGGCTGCCGCGGTCGTGATCGCGTTCGGTTTGTGGTTCGCATTGGGATCGGCCAGTGACGACCGCGACATCTATTCCGATCTGGAACAGCGAGACACTGCGGCGACGGCGGCGCTGCCGACCGTCATCGTGCGCCCGGTCACCGCCGAACGCCACCCGATCCGCTTGACGCAATATGGACGAACCGAACCCAACCGCCGCGTCGAGGTCAAGGCCAAGACGCCCGGATCGCTGGTTGCGACCCCAGTACGCGAAGGCGCGCGTGTCAACCGCGGCGATGTGATCTGCCGCCAGGACACGGATGCCCGCCAGGCCATGGTCGAGCAGGCCCGCGCCCAGCTGGACAAGGCCGAAGCCGACCTGACCGCCACGCAGGCGTTGGTCGAACGGGGCTTCCGCGCCCCGACTTCGCTGAATGGCGATCGGGCGGCCGTCGATGCGGCTCGCGCCTCCCTGAAACAGGCGCAGATCGAACTGGGCAACATCGTGCTGCGCGCGCCGTTTTCCGGCATCTATGAAGAGCGCCTGGCCGAGATCGGCGACTATCTGTCGCCGGGCCAGCCTTGCGCCGCCATCGTCGAGCTCGACCCGCTGGTACTGGAAGCCGAACTGACCGAGACACAGGTCGGCCAGGTGGAAATGGGGCAGGAGGTGCAAGTCCGGCTCGCGACCGGTCAGACCGTGGCCGGCACGGTCTCCTTCATCGAATCCGTCGCCAATCCGGCCACGCGCACCTTTCAGATGGAGACATCCCTGCCCAACGAGGATTACGCGTTGAAAGCGGGCGTGTCGGCGACCCTGTCACTGAAAATCGGCGAGGCGATGGCCAGCCTTGTGCCATCCGGCATCATGGCGCTGGACGATGACGGCAATGTCGGCGTGCGCTATCTGGACGCTTCTGACCGTGTGCGCTTCGCCAACATCCGGCAGATCGACGAAACGCGCGAAGGCCTGTGGGTGTCCGGCCTGCCGGAGCGCACCCGCATCATCATCGAGGGCCAGGATTACGTCTCCGTCGGAACCGAAGTCGATGCGCGGCTTGAAAGCGATGTGCGCGACGGGGCAGCGGTTGCCGGGCTGAGCACGCCGCCGCGGCTGGACTGACTCCCATGGAAAAGATCGTCGGATATGCCATCGATGCCTGGCGGGTGACGCTTGGCGTGATGCTCTTCATCGTCGTGGGCGGCCTGGTCGCGGTCAACCAGCTGCCGCTGGACGCCGAACCGGACATTCCCGTGCCCTTCGTCAATGTGCGCGTCGTGCTGCCCGGCGTGTCGCCCGACGACGCCGAACGCCTGCTAGTGCGCCCGCTGGAGACGGAGCTGAAGTCCATCGACGGGCTGAAGCAGATGGACGCGGTCGCGACCAACAATGCCGCCTATGTCATCCTGGAATTTACGCCGTCCTTCGATCAGGACCAGGCTGTGCTGGACGTGCAGGAAGCCGTGGACCGTGCCCGCGCCGAATTCCCCGAAGAGGCCAAGGAACCGGTCGTCGAGGAAATCGACACGTCGAGCACGCCGATCTTCGTCGTCAACCTGTTCGGCGACGTACCGGAACGCACCTTGCAGGACACGGCCAAGGAGCTGCAGCAGCGCATCGAGGGGATTCCGTCCATTCTGGGCGCGGACATATCCGGGGAACGCACCGACGTGCTGGAAGCCGTTGTCGACCCGACCTTGCTGGAATCGGCGGGCATCACATTCGACGAACTCGCTGCTGCCGTATCCCGCAACAATCAACTCATCACCGCCGGGTCGCTGGAAACGTCCAACGGACAGTTTAACGTCAAGCTGCCCGGCCTGATCGAGGATGCGGGCGATCTGGCCGAATTGGTCGTGCGTTCGGATGCGAGCGGTGCCGTGGTGCGCATGGACGACATTGCCGTCGTGCGCCGGACCTACAAGGACCCGCAAAGCTTCGCACGCTACAACAACAACAAGTCCGTCAGTTTGGAGATCAAGAAACGCACCGGCGAAAACATCCTGGAGACCATCACAGCCGTGCGCGGAGTCGTGGACGAATACAAAGCCAGCGAAGACTGGCCGGGGACGATCCAGGTCGAATACAGCCAGGACAAGTCGCGTTATATACTGGAAATGGTCCGCTCCCTGTCGAGCTCGATCATCAACGCCATCCTGCTGGTCTTCGTGGTCTGCCTGATCGCGCTGGGCCTGCGGTCCGCGCTGTTCGTCGGTTTCGCCATTCCAGGCAGTTTCCTGATCTCGCTCTTCATCATGTGGGTGCAGGGCGAGACGATCAACATGATGATCCTGTTCGGCCTGATCCTGTCGGTCGGCGTGCTGGTCGACAGCGCCATCGTCATCATCGAATATGCGGACCGCAAACTGGCCGAAGGGCTCGGCGCGAAGGAGGCCTACAAGATGGCCGGCCAACGCATGTTCTGGCCGATCATCAGTTCGACCGCGACAACCTTGGCCGCCTTCGCGCCGCTGCTGTTCTGGGAAACGATCACCGGCAAGTTCATGGCCTATTTCCCGCTGACCATGATCTACGTGCTATCAGCTTCGGTCCTGATGGCGCTGATCTTCCTGCCCACGATCGGGGCAGTGTTGGGCAATCTGCGAGAACGCCTGTTCAAAGGGCCGCCCAAGGACGTTTCAGACCAGGCTTTGGCATTGGCGGGCGAAGGCGGCGATCCTGCCAAGTTGACCGGCCTGACAGGCATCTATGTCCGTCTGGTGAAGTCGCTGATCCGGTTCCCGCTGCTCGTTCTCGGTGCGGTCATCTTGCTTTGCGCCGTGATCACTTTCGCCTTCGGCCGGTCCATGGCCGGTCCGCCGCCCAAGCCGGTGGAATTCTTCACCCAGACCCCGTCCGACCAGGTCTATGCCTTCATCCGTGCGCGCGGCAATTCCACGCCCGAAGCCAAGCTGGACCTGGCGCTCGAAGTCGAACGCCGGATCACCGAGGCCCGGATCGAGGGCATTGAAGGCGTTTATGCCGTGGCCGGCGCGATTGGCGGCGGCGGGGCGCAGATGGACGGTCTGGCCGATGAACCGGGCGATGCCGTCGTGAAGGTCTTCTTCCAGCTGGAGGATTTCTCCGACCGCCGCGGCGTGATGGAAATCATCGAGGATATCCGCCTCGCCGTGGCCGACATGCCCGGCGTCATTCCCGAAGTGACAGCCGCCGGCAATGGTCCGCCGATCGGCAAGGATATCGGGATCGAATTTTCCGGCCGCGACCGCCTGGCCGTCGCCGAGGCGACGCGTCTGGCGGAGAGCTATCTGCAGCAGATGAACGGCGTCATCGATATCGAGACCACCCTGCCCCTGCCCGGTGTCGAATGGCAGCTGGACGTGGACCGCGAAGAAACCGGCCGGCTTGGCCTGGACATCAACCGCATCGGCCAGACGGTCCAGTTCGTCACGGAAGGCGCGCTGGTCGGTTATTTTCGCCCGCTCGACAATGACGAGGAAGTCGATATCCGCATCCGCCTGCCCGAAAGCGCGCGCGACATCCGCGCTCTCGACGAGCTTCGCATCCAGACACCCAGCGGCGCCATTCCGCTAGCGTCCGTCGTGGAGCGCACCGCCCGTCCGCGCGAGGACAGCATCACCCGCCGCAATCAGGCGGCCGTCTACGAGGTCAAAGCCAACACGGCCGACGGCTTCGCCCCGAACGTGCAGGTCGAGGCGCTGCGCCAATGGCTGGACGACGAGGCCGTGTTGCCTGACGAAGTCGACTGGCGCTTCCTCGGGCAGCAGGAGGAGAACGCAGAGGCGGCCTCTTTCTTCATTGCTGCGTTGGCCGCGATCCTGTTCATGATGAGCGTGATCCTGCTGCTGCAGTTCAACAGCTTCTACCACGTATTCTTGACGCTTTCCGCAGTCATCCTATCTGTCTTCGGCGTGCTACTGGGCCTGACCTTCTATCCCTATGTTTCCATGGTGCTAACCCTGACCGGCGTGATCGCCCTGATGGGGATCGTCGTGAACAACAACATCGTTCTGATCGACACGTATCAGCGCTTGCTGGAACGTGGCTCCGACCCCGTGGATGCCGCCATTCGGACGGCGGCGCAGCGCTTGCGGCCTGTCGTGCTGACGACGGTCACGACCGTGGTCGGGCTGATGCCGCTGGTGATCGGTTTCGACGCCGACGTCACGACCGGCCGGTTCGACCCCAGAGGGTCCGGCACGTCGGACATCTGGAAACCGCTCTCTTACGCGCTGGTCTGCGGTCTGTCCTTTGCGACCGTTCTGACCCTGTTCCTGACGCCGGTCCTGCTCTCCGCCCCCTATGTCTGGAGCGGAAGGATCAAACGCTGGAGACAGGGCAAGCGGAGTGACGCCGCCATGGTCCCGGCCGAATAGCACCCCGGCCTATTCAGACGTTCGTTCGGGCGAGAAGATCACCGTGCTCTGCGTGCCTCCGCCGACGAGTGACCGGCGGATCTGCCAGCGGTCATCCGAAAACGACACCGATAACGCCCCATCGTCCGAATCCGTAGCCGGCAAGGGCGGCAACCGTTCGAACGAGACGGATAGAACCGGATTGTCCGCATCGCCCAGCAAAAGCTCCGCACGGACTTCATAGGTGCCCAGCGGCATGACGGAGCTGGCGATATAGGTCCACCGTCCGTCCGCACCGACGCGCGTTTCCCCGATCGCCGCATCGGATGCGTAAAGCCTGACCCGCCCCGCCCGCTCCGACAGGCCGGAAAAGATCACCCCTCCCGCATCGTCATAGTCGACAGCGCCGATCGACAAGGGTCCAGCTGCGGGGAGTCCGCCAAAAGGACTGCTGACGATCATGGTTGGAGCACCGGGCGCGCCGACCATGATCAGCGCCCGCGCCGGTTCATTCTCGCCGACCATCGGGGCCGGGTTCTGGATGCGGAAAATGGTTTCGACGCCCCGGATGCGGGTAACGCCCGCAGCCTCCGGCTCCAACGGATCGGTTGGGCCCATATCGGACATGACGGCTTCGACAGCCATGCCCGGTCCCGATATGTCGATCATGGCCGACCAGACACCTTGCGGGGTCGTCCGCACTTGCGATATCGGCTCGCCCCGGTCCTGCAGGGCGATGGTCGACCCGGGTTCGGCGACACCGGAGAGCCGCAACATCGCTTGGCCATTGGCCCGCGTTTCCGAAACCTGGGTGAAGGTCACTGGCGTCAGCGAGGCCGCGACGGACTCCCCGTCCGGATCGTCCTCCGCATCCGACGCCGACAGCCGTCCGCTCAGACTGGCGCCGGCGAACATGAGCAGGGCCAAAGCCAGACCCCCGCCGATCATTCCTGCGATGCGTGTTCGTTTCATCTGCATCCCTGCGCAATTGGCTCTTGGCTCCGCGCCAACATCCTTTAGGGACGCTGACGGTCTGCGTCGCATGCACGAGCAATGCCTGCGAGCGGCCACAAAGATAAGCGGAGATGACAGAATGGCCAAGGCTTCCCTGACGCTTGCCCCGACGCTCGCCCCGACGCTCGATTGCGTGGCCGTATTCTGCGGATCGTCGCCAGGCCGCGATCCGCGCCACCTGGCGCTCGCCAAGGCTCTCGGCAATGCGATCGCAGAGCGTGGATTGCGGCTCGTTTACGGCGGCGGCGGGCTCGGCCTGATGGGCGCAGTGGCCCGGGCCGCCCACGCGAACGGCGCCCCCGTACTGGGTATCATTCCGGACGTGTTGCGCGAGGCGGAAGCGTTGCTGCCAAACATCGAACACGACATCGTGCCCGATATGCACACACGCAAGATCAGGATGTATGCCAAAGCGGACGCCTTCATCATTCTGCCGGGCGGCATCGGCACTCTTGAAGAGGCCGTGGAAGTCCTGTCTTGGCAGCGGCTCAACCTGCACGAAAAGCCGATCCTCTTCCTGTCGGACGCCGGCTATTGGGACGGCTTGGTCCGCGAGTTCCGCAACATCATCGATGAAGGCTTCGCCGCACCGCAAATGGCCGACGACATCCTGCAGGCGACCAAGGTCGATCAGGCCTTCGAACTCATCGCCGAGCGGATCGCCAACCCTCTGGCCCGCCAACCTCTGACGCTGCGCGATGTAAGTGTCGAAGACCTCGCCTAACGCCTTGTTTACCGGATTGACCGATCACGGCTTCGTTGACCGGTGGTGCCTGGACCCGTTAGGCCGGGACCGATACGCATCGCGCGACGGAAGATCGGATGCTTTCGCTTGGGACGCTCCGCGATATTCGAAGATACGGCCCGCAGGCAGCGGGTTCGGAATGTGGGGACGCGCTTGACCGACCGGATCGCAATCATGGCCGTGGCCGCGCTTTGCCTGCACGGCCCTCACGCATTCGCTCAGCAGGAAGTCGCCGCCGCTTCCGCCGACAGCCCGGATCGTCAGACCAAGCTGGAAAGCTACACTTCCGACTTTTTCACGCAATTTCAGCCACAAACCGCGCTGGACATGGTGGACCGGATTCCGGGTTTCACTTTGCGGAGCGGTGCTTCGGAACGCGGCTTCGGCGATGCCGACACGAATTTCCTGATCAATGGCCGCCGCCCGTCCACCAAGAGCCAGAGCGCGCAGGACATCCTGTCGCGCATACCGTTCGATACGGTCAAACGCATCGAGATGCTGGACGGCGACGCGCTCGACATTCCAGGCTTGTCGGGACAGGTCGTCAACATCGTCGCTCGCGCCGTTGATCTGTCTGGACAATGGCGCTATGCCGCCCGTTTCGAGCACGGCACGGAGCCGCAATTGCTGGAAGGCGAAGTGACGCTGGCGAGCACACGCGGCGATGTTGGCTTTTCCCTAGCGCTGGAGTCCGGACAGTTCCTGCGCACCGAGGACAGCGAGGAGCAGTTCTTCGACGGGGCGGGTGGCGTGCTCGAGGATCGCATCGAAGATATCTATATCCGCAACGGCGGACCCAGTGCCGCCGCAACTCTGACCTGGACGCCGGAGGACGGATGGTTCGCCGGTCATGTCGCCAACATCAATCTCTCCGGCGAAATCGAAAATGACAATAGCGGGGTCCGCGAGATCTTCGTCGCGCGCGGTCCGGGCCGGATTTCAGGCGATAGTTTCGCCGATAACGGATCGGATGAATTCGAGGTCGAGGTCGGGGCCGACTACGCCTTCCCGCTAAACGTCTTCGGGCTGGATGGGCAGCTGAAATTGATCGGTCTGAACCGGATCGAAGACGAAAATGCGGAGACGGTCTTCGTCAACGCCTTGTCGGGTCAAGGCGCGGTCCGTACGGCTTTCGCCGAAGATGTGAAAGAGGGCGAGACCATCGCTCGCACGGAATACGGTTTCGCCGTCGGACAATCCCATGATGTTCAGTTGGCTCTGGAATATGCCTTCAACTTCCTGGAGTCGGACACGCGTTTCGAGAACAATTTCGTCGCGCCTTTGCTGGATGAGGTCCGCGTCGAGGAGGATCGTGTCAATGCCCGCATCACCGATAGCTGGCAAGTCGGGCCGGACCTGTCCGTTCAAGCCTCCGTCGGCGCGGAATATTCCAGCCTGCAAGTCGTCGATCCGCGTAGCCAGGCCCGTACCTTCTTCAGGCCCAAAGGCTTGGCCGCGGTCAGCTACAAGCTCTCGAACCGCTATGCCGTGCGTGCCCGCGCCGAACGCAGCGTCGGACAACTCAATTTCGGAACGTTCGTGTCGGACCGCAGCCTGGCCGACGATGTCGTCACGGGCGGAAATGCGCAGATAAAACCGTCGCAAAGCTGGGACTTGTCGGTGGAATTCGAACGCACCGATGACAGGCTTCTCTCGGGACGGCTCCGCCCCTATCTGGAACTGATCGAGGATCCGATCGACCGTGTGTTGCTCGGCACTGGCGTCGAAGGGCCGGGCAATCTGGACAGCGCCAAGCGATACGGCATCGAAGCGAATGCAACACTCCTGTTCGATACGATCGGCGCACCGGGTCTTCGGTTCGAACTGTCGGGAGGCGTCGGTGACTCCGAGATCGAGGACCCTTTGACCGGCGAGGTCCGTCAGCTGAACAATAACGAGGAGTACAGCTACAATCTGTTCGCCCGCTACGACCGGCCCGGGTGGGACATCGCTCTGTTCGGGCGGGTCCGGAACGATGAGTCCAGCCCCTTCTTCCGCCTGGACGAAATCCGCATCATCGATGTCGAACGGCCTTTCCTGACGCTGGGCCTGCTCCACAAGGACTTTTTCGGCATGCAGCTGGAAGTGACCGGCACCAACCTGCTGGATAGTTCGGTCATCCGCGAACGGCAGCGTTTCCAGACCGGCGACCGCCGTCTCGGTCCGCTGACCTTCGTGGAGCGGTTCGACCGGCAACGCGGACCCCGTCTTTCGCTAGTCCTGACGGATACGTTCTAGATCGGTCTTCAGTCGCTGCGAAGGCGCGAGTAGACCACGTGGTCGGCCCATTGCCCGTTGATGCGCAACAAGCCTCGGGCTGTGCCTTCATGAGCGAAACCGTTGGCTTCCAGCACCCGGATGGAGGCCGCATTGTCCGGCTGGACGGCGGCTTCGATGCGGTGAAGCGCCAGCGTGTCGAAGGCGAACGCGCTCAGGGCTTTCACCGCCGCCCGCGCATAGCCGCGATTGATGTGCGCGCGCGACACCCAATAGCCGAGCTTGGCGGATTGCGCCGCTGCGCGTTCGACGTGTGTCAGGTTCGCCGCGCCGATCAGCGCCTGCGTGTCGGACCGCACGATGTGGAACGGATAGGCCCGGTCTGACGCGACCAGCTTCTTGAACCGCGACAGGCGCAGGCGGTAGCTCGCCCGAGACAGATGGCCATCCAGCCATTCCGGCTCCCACGGACGCAGATAATCCGCATCGCGGCGCCTGATTTCGGCCCAGGTTTCAAAATCCGACCAGCGCGGATGGCGCAGAAGCAACATCGCCCCTGCGCCAGGCACGGCGATCTCGGTGGCGGTCGTGACGCGGCGCGACGGCTGGATCAGCGCCACGACAGGCGTCCGGCCCGGTGGTGCAACATGGCGTAGATCACCAGCAGGATGATCGCGAACGACCACCAGGTCAGCATGTAGCTGACATGATTGTTCGCGATCTCGGGGCGGCGGACCGGCAAGGCGGCCGCGTCGGTCACGACGGGATCGAGTTCGACATAAAGGTCCGTTCCAGCCATCCAAGCGCCATCCGGATTGACGGCGAACCAGCGATTGAGCGCCGGGCTATGGTCCGGCCCGATCCATTCGGCGATCCCCCCCATCGGATGGATGCGGCGGACATATCCCGCGCGCGAGCCTGTCATGGCCGGCAATCCGACCGTGTCCTTTTCGTGGTCGTCAAAGGTGCGAAAGCCCACCAGCGCCTCTGTTCCGTCCGCGACTACTCGACGGAATGGCCGCCACTGGATCGAACCTAGCGGTTCATAGACATGCCAGGCCGGGCCGACGGCTTCGCCTTCGATCCGGATGCGGCGGAAATCGACCGGGGCTTCCAGCGGCAGAGCGTCGAGCGACGCGATCCCGTCCAGCGGCGGGGCGGTCACGGCGGCTTCGATCTCCGCCAGTACGCCGGTCTTCCATTGCCAGCGATGATATTGCCAGATGCCCAGCCCGATCAGAATCGGCAGGCAGAACAGCACTGCACTTGTCAGTCCGGGCATGGGGCGGAAACGCAACGCCATATCAGCTCTTGCCTTGGAAACGCTGTTCCCGCGCCGCCCGCCGCCATTGCTGGGTGAACATCGCGCCGCGCAGCCACCGCAACAGCAGCACGGACACGACCACGATGACCGGAATGAAAATGCCGAGCGACAGCCAACTCGGCCATCCTGCAACGACGCTCAGCAGGACCGGCAACGGCACAATGAAAATGCCGACGATGAAGATGACAAAAATGGCCGGGCCGTCGCCCGTATCTTCAAGACGGCTGAAATCGGCGCCGCAAGCTTCGCAGCGGTCTCGGAACTTCAATACTCCAGCGAAAAGGCGCCCGCGGCCGCAGACTGGACAGCGGGCCACCGTCCGTTAGACGAAGGCGACGTAGATGAAGGCGAAGAGGAATAGCCAGACCACGTCCACGAAGTGCCAATACCAAGCGGCGGCTTCGAGGCCGAAATGCTTCTCAGGACTCATGCCGCCATTCATCAGGCGCGCCCACATGGCGAACAGGAAGATTGCGCCGATCAGGACGTGCAAACCGTGAAAGCCCGTCGCCATGAAGAAAGCGGAGCCGTACACGTTGGTCGAGAGCCAGAAGGTCCCGTTCATGCCGTCTTCCAGACGGTAATGGAACAAGTGCGTGTATTCGTAGGCCATGACGGCCAGGAACAGCACGCCGAGCGCCACGGTCAGGCCGATGCCCCACTTGGCGCCTTTGCGGTCGCCATGGACGAGCGCGTGGTGGCCCCAGGTCACGGTCGTCCCGGACAGAAGCAGGATCAGCGTGTTCATCAGCGGCAGATGCCACGGATCGACTGTCTCGATGGAGGGCGGCGGCCAGGAGGCATAGCTTTCGGGGTTTTCGAGAATGTCGGGGTTCCAGCCGGCACGGAACTTATGGAACAGGCCGAGCTCGAAGAACATCCAGAACCAGCCGACGAAGAACATGGCTTCCTGCATGATGAACATGATCATGCCGTAGCGCAGGCCCAGATCGATGACGGGCGTGTGTTCGCCGCGCGCGCTCTCGGCGGCGACGTCGCGCCACCAGCCATACATGACATAGGCCGCCATCAGCGTGCCGATCAGCAGGATGATCCAGCCGCCGCCGGAGCCGTCGCGGCCCTGGATCGTGTCCAGACCGCGCGCGAAGAAGAATTCCATCATCGCGCCGTCGCCGCTGCGCGGCACAAGTCCGGTGAAGAACACCACCATGCCCAGGCCCCAGACCAGGGCGGCGATCCCGGCGAAGAAGGGCCAGGGGCTGGGCGGAAGGATGTGATAGTCGTGTTCGACGGCACCGGCCATGAGCGGTATTTCCTCAGGGGGTCCGCGCACGGAGCGGCGGACGGATTCTTATCTCAGCCGCCTATACCGTCGGCCTTGCCGCTTCGCAACAGCGCGGGCGGCGGCGGGTCGCGTTCTAGGGCAACGCCTGGACGGTCGCGGCGGCGGCTTCCGCCTCCTCCGGCTGGTCCTCGGCGACGAAGAAGGTATAGCTCAGCACTACGTCGCGCACATCGTCATGGCGCTCGCTTCCATCCATTTCCGGATCAACGAAAAACAGCACCGGCATGGTCATTTCCTCACCCGGCTGCAGTGTCTGATCGGTAAAGCAGAAGCACTCCGTCTTGACGAACCAAGGCGCGGCCTTGACCGGCGTGACATTGAAAGTGGCCACGCCCGTCACGGGACGGTCGGACATGTTCTTGGCCGTGTAGAAGGCCAGGCCCGTCTGGCCCAGCTTGACCTCCATGGAGCGCTGCACGGGCTCGAACTTCCACGGCAGGTCGGGACTGACATTGGTGTCGAAATTCACCGTCACCGAGCGGTCCAGCACCACGGACAGATTGTCTTCGTTCATGGCCAGCACGGGCGTGCCGCCGAAACCGGTAATACGGCAGAATGTGTCGTAGAGCGTCTTGGAGAAGAAGCCGAGCGACAGCATGCCGATGGCGATCGTCGCGAGCAGAATCTTGGTCTTGATGTTCCGTGTCATCTCTTGGGTCGTTTCCTTTTTCAAACGGGGCTTCGCATGACGACGGAGGCTGCGACCAGCACCATGAAGCCGACCAATCCCACGGCGATGGCGATGTTGCGTAACGTGCGGGCGCGGATCTCCTCGCGTGACGGTTCGGCGAAATCCTTCGGGCTGTTCCTGTATTCGGGCATGGTCCTCAGGCTCCCATGACAAGCAGGTGATCGACCGTCAGCATGCCGAATATGGCGAACAGATACAGGATCGAATAGGCGAAAAGGTTGCGCGCCGCTTGGTTGCCGCTTCGCACCGCATATAACGCACCCGCATCCGCATCGGAAGGCTTGTCCCCTGCTTGTGACCGGAAGACCCGCCAAGCCAAGCCGACGAAAACGGCGCCCAGGCCGACGGCCGCGACGCCGTAGAGCGTCCCGCCCAATCCCGTCCACCACGGCAGCAGCGTCAGGCCGAACAATAGCAGGCTGTAGACCAGGATTTCCGTGCGCGTACGCGCCGCCCCCTTGACGTTGGGCATCATCGGAATGCCGACCCGGCCGTAATCTGTCTGCTTGTAGAGAGCGAGCGCCCAGAAATGCGGCGGTGTCCAGAAGAAGATGATGAGGAACAGGAGGGCGCTGTCCAGCGTCACCGTCCCCGTGACGGCCGCATAGGCGACCATGGGCGGGAACGCCCCGGCCGCCCCGCCGATGACGATATTCTGCGGCGTGCTGCGTTTCAGCCACATGGTATAGATGACCAGATAGAAGAAGATGGTGAAGGCCAGCAGCGCCGCCGCGACCCCGTTGGTCGCCACGAGCAGCAGCCAGACGGCCGCGCCTGACATGACCATGCCGAAACCCAGCGCCGCACGCGGTGGCAGTACGCCCTTGGGAATGGGCCGCTGCGACGTGCGGGCCATCGCCCCATCGATATCGGCGTCGTACCACATGTTGAGCGCACCGGACGCCCCCGCGCCGAGCGCGATGCAGAAAATGGCGATCAGGGCGGAGCCCCAACCGATCGAAACGGACAGCGAACCAGGCGCGAGCAGCAGACCGCAAATGGCGGTGAACACGACCAGGCTCATCACGCGCGGTTTCATCAAGGCGAAATAGTCGCCCGGCCCGGCCGTCGAGAGGCCCGCGCCTGCCGGCTTTGCGCTGCCCGGAAGGGCAGATGTTGAAAAGGCCGCGGTCGTATCCGACGCGGCCCCTTCGGTGTTATGAGCGGATGTAGAGCTCACCGGACCGTCAGGCGCTGTCGCCCTCGCGACGGGCATAGGCCTCGTCCACTTCCTCGTGCGGATCGCTGTCCCCGGCATCGATGCGCGGAAGCACGCTGAACTGGTGATAGGGCGGCGGGCTGGAAATGGTCCATTCCAGCGTCGTGGCACCCTCGCCCCAATAATTGTTTCCGACGCGGCGCTTGTTGCGCATCAGGAACGCCTCGATCAGCACGACGAAGAAGACAGCGACCGAGGCCAGCGTGATCCAAGCGCCCCAGGAACTGACCATGTTCCAGAACTCGAACTCGACCGGATAGTCGATGTAACGGCGCGGCATGGAGTTCAGGCCGAGGAAGTGCTGCGGGAAGAAGATCACGTTCACGCCGATGAAGAACAGCCAGAAGTGCAGCCGGGCCAGGAAGCCGTTGTAATGATGCCCGAACATCTTGCCGTACCAGTAATACCAGCCCGCGAAGATGCCGAACACGGCCCCCATGGAAAGGACGTAGTGGAAGTGTGCGACGACATAGTAGGTGTCGTGCAGATAGGTCGTGACCCCGGCATTGGCGAGCATCACGCCCGTCACGCCGCCGACGACGAACAGGATGATGAAGCCGATGGCCCAGAGCATCGGCACGGTGAACCGGATTGACCCGCCCCACATGGTGGCGAGCCAGGAGAAGACCTTCACCCCCGTCGGCACCGCGATGACGAGTGTCGCCAGCACGAAATAGGCCTTCACGTTCACATCCATGCCGACCGTGTACATGTGGTGCGCCCAGACGACGAAGCCGACCACGCCGATCGCGACCATGGCGTAGGCCATGCCCAGATAGCCGAAGATCGGCTTCTTGGAGAAGGTCGAGACGATGTGGGACACGATGCCGAAGGCCGGCAGGATCATGATATAGACTTCCGGATGGCCGAAGAACCAGAACAGGTGCTGGAACATCTGCGGATCGCCGCCTCTTGCGGGATCGAAGAACGCCGTGCCGCCCTCGATCCGGTCGGTCAGCAGCATGAACAGGGCAGCGGCCAGAACCGGCAGAGCCAGCAATAGCAGGAAGGCCGTGACCAGCATGGCCCAGGCGAAGAGCGGCATCTTGTGCATGGTCATGCCCGGCGCGCGCATGTTCAGGATCGTCGTGATGAAGTTGATCGCCCCGAAGATGGACGAGAAACCCGCCGCCAGAAGGCCGATGATGATGAAGTCGAAGGCCGGCCCGGGCGAGCCGGTCGTACTGAGCGGCGGATACATCACCCACGCCCCGCCGAAGCCGTTCCCTTCCGCCGCACCGGGCACGAAGAAACTGATCAACAGGCAGATCAGGGCCACCGGCAGCAGCCAGAAGGACAGGTTGTTCATGCGCGGGAACGCCATGTCGGGCGCGCCGATCATGATGGGAAGGAAATAGTTGCCGAATCCCCCGATCAGCGCCGGCATGACCATGAAGAAGATCATGATCAACCCGTGCATGGTCACGAACACCAGATATGTGTGTTCGCTGCTGAACACGTCGATGCCGGGGGTGGCCAGCTCCATCCGCATCATGAAGGAGAGGAACCCGCCAAGCAGGCCGGAAAAGATCCCGAAGATCAGATAGAGGATCCCGATATCCTTGTGGTTGGTGGAATAGAACCACCGCGCCCAGAAACCGGGCTTGTCGTCGGCGGGCGTGTGGACGACGGGAATGTCTGCACCAGGGATAGCAACCATTGTTCTTCTCTTACGTCTCTCTGGAACCTAATCGTTGGCCGACACGACGGCGCCGCCGCCATCGTTCAACTGCGCGAATTTGTCTTCCGGCTCGCCGCCCGCGGCGATGAAGCGGGCGAACTCCGCCTTGCTCACCGCCTTGACCTCGATCGGCATGTAATAGTGGCGGACACCGCAGATCTCCGAGCACTGGCCGTAATAGGTGCCTTCCTCGAAGACTTCGAACCAGGTCTCGTTGATGATGCCCGGCACGGCATCCATCTTGACGCCGAAGCTCGGCACGGCCCAGCTGTGCATGTTGTTCACGCTCGTCACCAGGACTTTGACCTTTGTACCGACGGGAACGACCAGCGGCGCGTCGGTCGCCAGCAGGTAGGGCTGACCGACTTCGCGCGCCTGCGTCTCGTCGAGCGGATTGGACACCCATTCCTCGACGTTTTCGTACTCCGGATAGGAATAAAGCCAGTTCCACGTATTGCCGACGACCTTCACCGTCATTTCCGTTTCGGGCAGCCGGTCCTGCTTGTAGAGCAGGTTCATGGACGGAATGGCGATGATGACCAGCAGGATCACCGGCACGACCGTCCAGACGATCTCGATCAGCGTGTTGTGCGAGGTCTTGGACGGCACAGGGTTCTTGCTCTCGCGGAAGCGGATCAGGATGTAGGCCATCAGCAAGAACACGAACAGCACGATCGCCGTGATGATGATCTGGACGAGGTTGTGCACCACGATCAGCTCTTCCATCACCGGCGTGGCGGCGTCCTGCAGGAACCAGCCCTTGGGCTCGGGTCCGAATTCGTTCAGGCCGCTCGGCGCGTCCTGGGCAAAAGCGGCAACGCCGGACAACGCGGCGACGAGGCCGGCTCCGATCGTGCTCGACATGGCGTTCAGCGCGCGCATGAAAATCCTCTTAAACTGCTGGGGGACGGTCGTTCCGATCGCCCGAGTGCCTATATAGCCATGACATGCGGCCGATCCGATGGTCCGTTTGGACGCGGATTGTCGCAGAGGGTCCTGGCCCTTTGGGCGGCTCTTATCGCGGCTTGTTGCCGGATGGAACCCCTGATACCGCCCATGGCCCGACCGGTCCGCATGCAGCGGGCCGAAAAGCCCGGCCGTCTCATGCGGTCAGACGCGCGAGAAGGACTTGAATGGCCGATTTCATCTTCGACGACAGCGATCTGGACGCGTCCGCCGCCCACCGTCTGCTGGACGCGACGCTGCGCGGCGCCGATGACGGCGAGCTGTTCGTGGAGCGTTCGGCCTCCGAGGCCCTGTCCTTCGACGACGGACGGCTGAAGACGGCCAGCTTCGATACGTCGCGGGGATTCGGCCTGCGCTGCGTGGCGGGCGAAGCGAGCGGTTTTGCGCAATCGACCGAACTGTCGCCTGCCTCGCTGCGGCGCGCGTCGGATGCCGTGCAGCTGGTCAAGCTCGGCCATGACGGCGTGATGAGCGAGCTGCCGCGGCGCACCAACAGGGCGCTTTATCCCGACATCGATCCCACCGAAGATCCCGGTTTCGCCGACAAGGTCGGGCTGCTGCAGCAGATCGACGGTTTCGTGCGCGCGCTCGATCCCGAAGTGGTGCAGGTCACGGTCACGCTGGCGGGATCGCGCCGGGCCATTGCCATTCTGAAACAGGACGGCGCGCGCATCAACGATGTCCGCCCGCTGGTGCGCCTGAACATCATGGTCGTGGCCGAGCGCAAGGGCCGACGCGAATCGGGCTATGTCGGCCTGGGCGGCCGACGCCCCTATGACGAAATCATCCAGCCCGAAACCTGGCAGCCCATGGCGCGTGAGGCGCTGCGCCAGGCCCAGGTGAATCTGGAGAGCGTGGACGCGCCCGCCGGCGTGTTCGACGTGGTGCTCGGTCCCGGCTGGCCGGGCGTGCTGCTGCACGAGGCGATGGGCCACGGGCTGGAAGGCGATTTCATCCGCAAGGGTACGAGCGCGTTCGCCGGACGGATGGGCGACCAGGTCGCGAGCCCTGGCGTGACCATCGTCGACGACGGCACCCTGCCCGGGATGCGCGGATCGCTGACGGTCGACGATGAAGGCACGCCGACGGACCGCACTGTCCTCATCGAGGACGGCAAGCTGGTCGGGTTCATGCAGGACCGCCTCAATGCCCGGCTGATGGGCGTCACGACGACCGGAAACGGCCGGCGCGAGTCCTTCGCCCACGCCCCCATGCCGCGCATGACCAACACCTTCATGCTGGGCGGCGACGTGCCGCAAGGACAGATGCTCGCCGAGCTGGAGGACGGCATCTACGCCTCGAATTTCGGCGGCGGGCAGGTCGACATTACGTCGGGCAAATTCGTCTTCCAATGCACGGAAGCCTACCGCGTGCGGAACGGGCGCATCGATGAACCCCTCAAAGGCGTCACCCTGATCGGCGACGGGCCGAAGGTGCTAGGCCAGATCCGCCATGTCGGCGACGATCTGGAACTCGATCCCGGCATCGGCGTGTGCGGCAAGGCCGGACAGGGCGTCCCCGTCGGCGTGGGGCAGCCGAGCCTCTATGTCGAGCAGCTCACGGTGGGCGGGACGGCGTAGGACCGATACTGGCCGCACAGGTTTGCGTCCCGCGTGCGGGTCTAAGATTGCCGGCGGCAATCGTCGCAAACCTCGTCGGTACGACGTTCGTCCCCAAGGATGAAAGGGTTGCCCTCGGCACCTCTCCAGCCCCTCGTCCTTTACCCGATATAACCATCCCTGGCGATAAGTGCCGGGAACGAACTTGTTCCAGGGCCGATTAGTCGCTCAGACCGAATTCGGCCCGGAAATCTCGCTCCGGTCCCAATTCCGTCGCTGGCCGCGCAAGCGCGTAGGTCAGCCTGTCGCCGTCCAGCGTGAACGTCCACACATTGGTGTTGGACACCGGGATGGCGTTTTCGGTGAAATTGGCCTTGGTCTGGGCATCGGCCGGAAAGGACTGCCGCATCTCCGTTCCGCCGGGCTGCGCCAGTCCGCCATATTGCGTCACCGCCGAGGGCGAACCGTCCGGCTCGACATGTTCGTGCCGGAAGAGAAGCCCGTCACCCGTCAGGCTCAACACCCAGGTTCGGGACTCGTCGTCGCCGACTGCAAGCGGCATGCGGATGACGTCGTCGGTGCAGGCGACGGGGCCGACGACCAGCCTCTGCCCAATCCAGTCCGCATCCACGGCCTGGTCGCTGATAACGCGGCCTTCGACCGTGCGGTCGCAGAGGGACTGCATGTTGGTGAAGAAAGCGACGTCATCGGCGTCGGTCGTCGGCGTGTCGCTACAGGCGGACAAGAATAGCAGGGGCACCAAAGCACTCGCTGCCGCTCGGGCGCTTCGCGCCGCGACAAAAGAACATCGTGCTCGCTGCGCTGCGCGCGTTGCCCTTTTGCCGGTGGGAGAGCGCAATGGCGAGAGTAAAGCTGTGACCATCACGTATCCACATCCGCATCCAACGCGTTGGAAATGATGAAGTCGCGGCGCGGCTCCACCACGTCGCCCATCAGCTTGGTGAATAGGTCATCCGACGCATCCGCGGCTTCGATTTTCACCTGCAACAGGCTCCGCGCATTGGCGTCGAGCGTGGTTTCCCAGAGCTGATCGGGGTTCATCTCTCCCAGGCCCTTATAGCGCTGGATCTTGAAGCCCTTGCGGCCGATGGCGAAAAGGGTTTCGAGCAGTTGCGCCGGGCCGTTGATCGCGACCGCGTCCTTGTCGCCTTGGCGGAACATCGCCGTGCCGTCGAAGGTCTCGCGCAAGCTCTCGCTCATCCGGTGCAGGCGACGGGCGTCGGACGAGTCCCGGAAGGCCGGTCGCAGGGCGTAGCGTTCCGTCACGCCGCGCACTTCGCGCTCGATCACCAGCGCGCTGTCCTCGTCATAGGCCGCGCTCCAGCCGTCCTCGCCTTCGTCGGCGATGCGGTCGAGCCGTTCCGCCGCGCCCGCGAGCAGGCTGTCATCGTCCTCGGTCGTTAGCACGCCACTGATCGCCAGCTGGGAGATGATGCTGTCCGGCGCGCGGTGCTTGAGCCGGTCGATCAGCGACTGCGCCTGCAAGGCCTCTTTGGCTACGCGCTTGAGATCCTCGCCCGACACAACCGCGCCCGAGGCCAGCTCCAACGTCGCGTCCTTCGCGCCCGCATCGATGAGGTAGTCGTCCAGCTCGCCCTGGTCCTTGATGTACTGCACGCTCTTGCCGCGCTCGACCTTGTAGAGCGGCGGCTGGGCGATATAGAGATAGCCGCGCTCGATCAGCTCCGGCATCTGGCGGTAGAAGAAGGTCAGAAGCAGCGTGCGGATATGCGCGCCGTCCACGTCGGCATCGGTCATGATGACGATCTTGTGGTAGCGCGCCTTGTCCGCGTTGAAATCCTCGCGCCCGATGCCCGTGCCGAGCGCGGTGATCATCGTGCCGATCTCCTGCGACGACAGCATCCGGTCGAACCGCGCGCGCTCCACATTGAGGATCTTGCCCTTGAGCGGCAGGATCGCCTGGTTCTGGCGGTCGCGCGCCTGCTTGGCCGATCCCCCGGCGGAGTCGCCCTCCACGATGAAGATCTCGGACAAAGCCGGATCGCGTTCCTGGCAGTCGGCCAGCTTGCCGGGCAGCGAGGCGATGTCCAGCGCGGATTTGCGCCGCGTCAGGTCGCGCGCCTTGCGCGCGGCTTCGCGGGCGGCGGCGGCCTCCACAATCTTCATGATTATCTGCTTGGCCGGCCCGGGATTTTCCTCGAACCAGTCCGACAGCGCCTCGCCCATGGCGGACTCCACCACGGGACGCACCTCGGAGGACACCAGCTTGTCCTTGGTCTGAGAGCTGAATTTCGGGTCCGGCACCTTGACCGACAGCACGCAGGTCAGCCCCTCGCGCGCATCGTCGCCGGAAATGGCGACCTTTTCCTTCTTGGCGATGCCCGACGTGGCGGCGTATTTGTTGATGGTGCGGGTCAGCGCGCCGCGGAAGCCCGCCACATGGGTGCCGCCATCGCGCTGCGGGATGTTGTTGGTGAACGCCCGGACATTCTCGTGATAGGAGTCGTTCCACCACAGGGCGGCCTCGACCGTGATGCCGTCAGCCTCCTTCTCGACCACGATAGGGGCGTCGATGACGGCGGACTTGTTGGCGTCCAGATGGCGCACGAAGGCTTCGATCCCGCCCTCGTAATAGAGCTGCGTGAAAATATGCTCTTCGGGGCGTTCATCCGTCAGCGTGATGTTCACGCCGGAATTGAGGAAAGCCAGCTCGCGCAGCCGCCGCTCCAGCGTGTCGCGGTCGAACTCCGTCATGGTGAAGGTGTCCTCGGACGGCATGAAGCGCACTTCGGTCCCGGTCAGCACCTTGGTCGAGCCATCGCGGCGCGTCTCCTCCGGCGCGTCGCCCACGATCTTGAGCGGGGAGACCGCGTCGCCATGGGCGAACTCCATCTCGTGGACCTTGCCGTCGCGCCAGATACGCAGGCGCAGCCAGACCGACAGGGCGTTGACGACCGACACGCCCACGCCGTGCAGCCCGCCGGAGACCTTGTAGCTGTTCTGGTCGAACTTCCCGCCCGCATGGAGCTGGGTCATGATGACTTCCGCGGCCGACACGCCCTCTTCGCCGTGGATCGCCACCGGAATGCCGCGCCCATTGTCGCGCACGCTGACCGAGCCGTCCGGATGCAGCGTGACCTCGACCTTGTCGGCATGCCCGGCGAGGCTCTCGTCGATGGAATTGTCCACGACTTCGTAAACCATGTGGTGCAACCCGGAGCCGTCATCCGTGTCCCCGATATACATGCCCGGACGCTTGCGCACGGCATCCAGGCCCTTGAGGACCTTGATGGAATCGGCGCCATATTCGGGCTGATCGGAAAAGGGTTGTGCGGGTTCGGACATGGGCAAGGGAATCAATGGTTTCGGTTCCATTTCATATAGGCGTGCGGGCCGGAAAATGCACGGGGAATGCTGTGGACGAAGAGCGGCCCCGACGCGCCGGAGCCCGCCCCTCTCCCCCGTCCCGGGCAAGGACGCGCCGACGGTGCAGAATCCATCCTCCGATCCTCTCTCCCTTTCCTGATCCCGGACTTGATCCGGGATTCATCTCCTGCCGTCTCGTCTGGCTGGAAGGGTCGGGCAATGGACCCCACGGGACCGCGCGAGGGCATCCCTGTCCGGGGTGAGGGGCTGATTGATCTTTAGGCATGTTTCATCGTGCGACCGGGCATCGGGGCCACGGCGGAGTTGCGTTTGTGCCGCGAAGGCGACACGAGGCGCGGGCTTTCGCTCCCAAAGGATTGAAAGCAAAGACACACCTATTTACGAGGGCGAAAGCCCGCGCGAGAAGCTTAGCCCGACATCGCCGCCCGGCGTGCGGCCCACCCCTGAGATCCACGGCCTCCCCCCGACCGCCGAACCTGGCGAGGCGGGGATCTTAAGCGCGCGCGGAGCCCAGGGACCAGCCACACGTCGGGACGAGACGTCGGAGGACGCGGACGGCTTGCGTAGATCCGTCCGCGACTCCACCCACCCGATCGGGGTCGGGTGCAGGCTGTGGTGCGCGGTCCTCTCCAGGGCTACGATTGCACCGGGGTTTGTCAGACCCCGGCGTCGGCTCTCCCGGAGAGGACCCACTAACGTGGCGGAAGGATCCCCGCTCGCACCACCGAGCCCTCGCTCCTGCCCGCCGCACCGAGGGTTACGCCCCTCCTCGTGTCCTGCAGCGAACGGGTATGAAATTACGGGCAAAAGGGGTTTGCGAGGATATAATTCATGCAGAAATCGTGGAAGCGGTTGAAAGGGTTGTGAACTTTCCGGCGCGCAAGAGCGCTATAACGAGGATAGGTCTACGACAGGTTGCAAAGTGGTGGAGGATGGGTTGCCTTTGCAGTACGGTCGGCGCTGGCGCGCCGGAGTCTTGTCGGCGTCCCCCTCCGACCGCGCTGATGCGCGCCCACCTCCCCCTCGCGGGGGAGAAACGGAAGCGAGAAGCCAGCCCGACCCTGAGTTCCTTCCCCGCAAGGGGGAGGTGCCGAACGTAGTGAGGCGGAGGGGGGGGACATAAACCAAGAAGCCCGCCTCAGGCGGACGCTTTTCCCTTACCGGTCCGGCGCTTCGTCCAGCCGGCGGATCGCGGCGAGGCGCGGGAAGGTGCGCCGGACCAGGGCGGCGACGCCGACGGCCGCGATGCCGCCCGCCGTCACGGTGAACACGGCGCCCCAGACGGCCGCCATCATCCCGGCGCGGAATTCGCCCAGTTCGTTGGAGGCGCCGATGAAAATGCCGTTGACGGCGTTGACGCGGCCCCTCACCTCGTCGGGGGTCCAGAGCTGCAGGATGATCTCGCGGATGTAGACGCTGACCATGTCGAACGCGCCGACCGCCATCAGGGCGGCGATGGACAGCCAAGGCAGGGTCGAGATGCCGAACACGGCCGTGGCCGCGCCGAACAGCGCGACCGTGACGATCAGGATCGTTCCGGCGTGGTTGCGGACCGGAAATCGCGTCAGGATCAGCAGCATGACGATCGCGCCGATGCCCGGGGCGGCGCGCAGCAGGCCCAGACCCTGCGGACCCAGCTCCAATATGTCGCGGGCGTAGATCGGCATCAGGGCGACCGCTCCGCCGAGCAGCACGGCGAACAGGTCGAGGCTGATCGCGCCGAGCACGACCTTTTCGCGCCAGACGTAGGAAAAACCGCCTAGCAGGACCGACAGCGAGGTCGGCTCCGTCTCGATGCGTTGGGGCGGCCGGGCGATGGAAAAGATGAGCAGCCCCGCAATGAGCAGCAGCGCCACCGCCGTGCCGTAGGCCGTCCCGGCCGAGATGCCGTAGATCAGCCCGCCAGCGGCCGGTCCGGCGATATGGGCGAGCTGCCAGCTGGCCGTGTTCCAGCCGACGGCGTTGGGAAAATCCTCTCTGGGCACAAGATTGACGGCGAGGCTGCTGGCCGCAGGCGTGTAGAAGGCGCGAGCGATGCCGAAGACCGTCAGCGTGCTCAGCACGAGCACGGGATCGAAATTGCGCGTCAGCGCCAAGCTCAGGATGACGATCGCGCAGAGCATTTCCAGCCAGATCGCGCTGCCCATGATGAAACGCCGCCCGATCCGGTCGGACGCCAGCCCCGCCGGGATGACCAGCACGATTGCGGGCAGGAACTGCACGAGCCCGATCAGGCCCAGCAGGAAGGCGCTGCCCGTCTCGTCATAGATCTGCCAGCCGATGGCGGTCGCCAGGATCTGCACCGCCGTGGCGGACAGAAAGCGCGCGGTGAAATAGCGCGCATACGAACTATGCCGGAAGGCGGCGAACTGATCGTCCGGAGAGTCGGGAGGCGCGGCGGGCATGGCGCGGTTTAGGCGCAGCCGGGCCGGGATGCGAGGGGAGAAAACAAAAAGCGCCCCGGACGGGGCGCTTTCAACGACGAGGGAAAAACCCCGTTTTTCCTATATCCTCATCCCGGACTCGACCCGGCACGAGGGGTGGCGGGATCCGAAAGGCCCGGATCCGGCCGTCCTATCCGGCTTTCCGGAAAAGCAAAGTCATCCGGTTGCTCTCGCCGATCTCTTCCATCTCGGCGCGCAGCTCGGCATTGTCGTCGGATGTGCCGAGGCGCGGCGGCAGGCGCCAGACCGCGTCGTCCGTGGTCGGCATGTCGCGCGGGTTGGCGTTGATGTCGGACTCGCCGACCAGTTCGAACCCGGCTGCCTCGAACGCGGCCACCACGTCGGCCTGGCGCAGATAGCCGGCGCTGCCGTCGGCCCAGGCCGCGTCCGCATCGTCGGGCGCGCCGTGCTGGACGACACCGACCATGCCGCCGGGTTTCAGGCTGCCGTGCACGGTGGCCAGCGCGTCGGCCATGTAATTGCCGGAGGCATCGAACCGGGCCAGATTGTGCAGGGCGCGGATGAACAGGAAGGCGTCGAGGGAGCCGTCCTGCGGCAGGGTCGCGAAGGTGTAGGCGTCGATGTCGGCGTCATTGTCGGTCCAGCCGCGCGCATCCGCGACCCAGGTTTCGGGCCAGCTCTCCTTGGAGGCGACGAAGTCATCGTCGCCGAAGTCGAACTCGCTCCACATCGGAATGGCGTAATCCACGCCCACAAGACGGCCGTCATCGCCCAGATAGTCCAGCAGGATCCTGGAATACCAGCCGCCGCCCGGCAGAGCCTCGCCGACCGCCATGCCCGGCGCGATGCCGAAGAATTCCAGCGTCTCGCCCGGATTGCGCGCGTCGTACCGGGCTTTCGCACTATCGTCCTGCGCGGCCAGCACGGCGTCCAACGCATCCGCATCGAACGTCATGTCGGCGTCCCCGGCCAAGTCGCCGCGCATGTTGGCGTCTGCGTCCGCTTCCACGACGTCGGCGCGGTCCGTGTCGATGTCCACGCTGGCTTCGGCACCGATCACGTCCTGTTCCGTGTCGGGGTTGGGCACACTTTCGTCATCGACGGAACAGGCCGAAAGGGCGAGCGCCGCGGCGGAGGCGGTGAGGATCAGAGAACGAAGGGTCATGGGAAATTCCTTGAGTGAAAGGCGGGTGGGTGAAGGGGTCGGGGTTATCGATAGGCTTCGGGGGAACGGACCTCGTGGAACTGGCCGTATTTGCGGAACCGCTCCATATAGTCGGGAACGATGGCCTCGATCGTGTCGGGCGTGATGTCCAGCGCTTCGAACCCGGGGTGATCGCCCGACGCGACATTGTCGACTTTCAGATTCTCGACCTGGTCGCGCGTCAGGAACGGCTCGACAAAAGGCAGTGCACCGGAGAGTTCGCCCGCAAACCCCATCGGCCCGGTGGCGAACCAAGGCACGGGCAGCAGCAGGCGGCGGCGGTCGATCGTGTCGAGCGTGAACCGCATCAACTCGGCGAAGCTGTAAGTGCGCGGTCCCGCCAGCTCATAGGTCGCGCCGGTCGTGCCGCGGCGGATCACGGTCGCCACGGCCTGGGCCACGTCGCCGACGAAGGCGGGCTGGAATTTCGTCGCCCCGCCGCCGATCAGCGGCAGGACCGGCGACCGAAGCGCCAGCGCCGCAAACCGCGTGAAAAAGCCGTCGCCTTCGCCGAAGATGATGGAGGGACGCAGGATATCGGCGCTCGGCACGTGGGCGCGGATGCGGCCCTCGCCCTCGCCCTTGGTGCGGGCATAGTCGGACCGGGCGTCCACATCGGCTCCGATGGCCGAGACATGCGCCAGATTGGCGATGCCGCGCACCGCGCAGGTGCGGGCGATCGTATCGGCCCCATCCACATGCAGCGCTTCGAAGGTCTGCCGTCCGGATTCGAACAGGAGCGCGACCAGGTTCACGCAGGCATCCGCCCCGTCCAGCGCCGCGTCGACGGAATCCGGGAAGCGCAGATTGGCCTGCATCAGCTGCACCTGGCCGACATCGCCCGGCACACGCAATTCGTGGCCCAGATGCGGGCGGCGCATGGCGACGCGCACGCGCCAGCCGTCGCGCACCAGCGCGCGGACGACCTGCTTTCCGACGAAACCGGAGCCACCGAAGACGGTAACGAGACCATGATGCATGGCAATGAAAGTCCTTATGCAATGTCGCGCGCGTGTAGCCCGGCGAACCGCCCCTGTCCATCGGGCGGCGTGTCACGGTCATGGGACACCCGACATCACGAAAAGCAGATCACCAGACAAGATATCGTTGCTGGATTCAACTCCGGTCTTCGTGTATGTTTCAGTTGCGTAAAAGACTGGATGACCCGGGTTTAATGGATGAGTTCGCTGACTCCGACAACGCTGAAACACGCCGCCGACCCCGGCATCGTCCGGGACATGGCCGGCAATTCGGACACGTTCGTCCTGTCTCTGTTCGACAGTTCGCCGGACTGCATCCAGCTGGTCGAGCTCGACGGCAGTCTGGCCTATATGAGCTCCAACGGCCAGCACGCCATGGAGATCGAGGATTTCGGACTGGTCGAAGGCCGCCCCTGGGTCGCGCTCTGGCCGGACGAAAGCCAGGTCAAGATCTCGCTCGCCATCGCCGCGGCCAAGACCGGCGAAGCCAGTCGGATCGAAGTCTTCCGCCCCGAAAAGAGCGGTCATTCGAAATGGTGGGACGTATCGGTCTCGCCGGTCACGGACGCGGCCGGCAAGGTGGTGCGCATCCTCTCCATTTCCCGCGACATCACCGATGTCGTCGAACGCGACACGCGCCTGCGCGACTATGAAACCCGGCTGACCGAACTCAACACCTCGCTGAGCGGGCAGTTGCAGCTGCGCGACGTGCTGATGCGCGAGATCGATCACCGGGTGAAGAATTCCT
This sequence comes from uncultured Algimonas sp., assembly GCF_947498175.1. Classification (GTDB taxonomy): domain Bacteria; phylum Pseudomonadota; class Alphaproteobacteria; order Caulobacterales; family Maricaulaceae; genus Litorimonas. Next base: position 111,701 of record NZ_CANMJB010000005.1, read on the forward strand.
TGTCCATGATCGCGTCCATCCTGCGCCTGCAATCGCGCGACACCACCAGCGACGAAGCGAAAAGCAAGCTCGTGTCCGCGGCGGCGCGCGTCAACACGGTCGCCCGCGTGCATGAAAGCCTGCAGAGCGCGGCCGACATCACGACCGTGTCGCTGGACAAATATCTGCCCACCATCGCCGAAGATGTGACGGACGCGCTGACCCGCAACGATGTCGCCCTGACGGTCGATGTCGAAGCTGTCAGCATGGACAGCGAAATGGCCGTTTCGCTCGGCATGATCGCCGCTGAACTGGTCACGAACGCCTTCAAGCACGCCTTTACCGACCGGGGCGGCATGGTCGAACTGGTCTTGCACCAGACGGCGCCAGACAATCTGCGCATGAGCGTGCGCGACAATGGCCGCGGCGGTTGCGTGATCGGCGCCTCGCAGGAGGCGTCGCAGATCCAAGCCCAGATGGAAACCGGACTCGGCACGCGCATTGTCCAGCTGCATGTCAGCCAGCTCGGCGCGACGATGTCGTGCGACAGCCCGCCCGATGGCGGCACGATCTTCACACTCGACATCCCGGCCTGAGCCTTGCGGATATTCGTGCTGACCGGCGCCGGAATCAGCGCCGAATCCGGCTTGAAGACATTCCGCGACAATGACGGCCTGTGGGAAACGCACCGTGTCGAGGATGTCGCCACGCCCGAAGCGTTCGCGCGCGATCCGGCCCTCGTCCAGCGCTTCTACAATGAACGCCGCGCGGCCCTGTCTGACGCCGCGCCGAATGCGGCGCACAAAGCGCTGGGACGGTTGCAGGGCGCCTTGCGCGACCGCGGCGGCGCGCTCGTGCTCGTCACGCAGAATGTCGACGATCTGCACGAACGCGGCGGGGCGCGCGACGTGATCCACATGCACGGCGAACTGACGGGCGGGCTTTGCGCGGCCTGCGGACATCGCTGGACCGTTGACGGCGCGCTGACACCGGATAGCTCCTGTCCGGCCTGCGGCACGATCGGCGGACCGCGCCCGGACATCGTCTGGTTCGGCGAAATGCCCTACCGGATGGAGCGGATCGAAACGGAGTTGGCGTGCGCCGACCGCTTCGTCTCCATCGGCACGTCGGGCGCCGTCTATCCGGCCGCCGGTTTCGTCCACGCCGCCCGCGCGCACGGGCTGCAGACGCTCGAACTCAATCTGGAGCCCTCGCTCGGCACGCCCCATTTCGCCGATGCCCGACACGGCCCCGCCGGAACGCTGGTGCCGGAATGGGCGGGCGAAGTGCTGGCAGGTTTGAGCTAACCGGCCAGCGCGGCGTCCAGCGCCGCCTCGCAATGGATCCGCGTCGTGTCGAAGACGGGAAGCGGGCTGTTATCCGCATCCAGCAACAGCCCGACTTCCGTGCAGCCGAGGATCAGGCAGTCCGCGCCCATGCGCTTCAGGCGTCCGGCGATCGCGACGAAGGCCGCCCGGCTCTCCTCGGTGACTTCGTGGCGGCAAAGTTCTTCGTAGATGATGTCGTGGACCGCTGTCCGGTCGTCCGCGCCCGGCACGACGGGTTGCAACCCCTCGCCGCGCAGCCGGTCGAGATAGAAGCGGTCTTCCATCGTGAAGCGCGTGCCGATCAGTCCGGGATGCGAGAACCCGCCCGCCAGAATGCGCGCCGCCGTGGCGTCGGCGATATGGATCAGCGACACAGACACGTCGCGCATCATGCGCGGCACGACCTTGTGCATCGTGTTGGTCGCCAGCACGATCATGTCCGCGCCGCCGCGCTCCAGCTTTTCCGCTCGTTCCGCCAGCATGTCGCCCAGCGCATCCCATGCGCCCTGCGCCTGCAGGTGCGCGACAAGCCCGAAATCGACCGACCGGATCAAAAGACGCGGACTGTGCAGTCCTCCGAGGCGCTCCGTCGTCAACCGGCAGAGCAGCTCGTAATATTGCAGGGTCGAGGCCGTGCTCATTCCTCCCAGCACCCCGATCGTCTTCATGGCGGGTATCGACGGCATCGGCGTGTTCATGGCGGCCTTGTTACCACCGTCCGACCTTCCTGCCCAGCCAACTGCAACCGCGCCACACAAACTCGTTGACGCTGCCCCCGCCCTTCCCTATTCGGCGCGCCTTGCCGATGACGTGCCCAGATGGCGGAATTGGTAGACGCGCCAGCTTCAGGTGCTGGTGTCCGTATGGACGTGGAGGTTCGAGTCCTCTTCTGGGCACCATTTTCCGGCATCACGACCCGGTCAAGTTATTGGTTTCAATGGGTTTTTATACCGTCGCGTCCCGCGAACCTGCCGTTTCTTGCAAGATTGTGCCACAAACCGTGATACATAACACATGTCATGAAGAGGCCCAAATAATACCTCATTAGCTGCGGTGGCCGATAGTCCTATCATCGCCGCGTGCCAATCAAGTACCATTCAGTCGACCCGCGCGGCATTGTCCGCATAGCCTTGGAGACGTGTTCTCTAGAGATCGCACGCACTCGTCGCGATTCCCTCGTGCAAGCTAACGACGCGTTGTGACGATCCATGAGCGCGGGCTCCATTGCCAAAGCCGTGGACCGTTACGAGGCTGCTCGCCAACGGGCCATGTCGCGAGGGTTCATCTGTGTTCCGGTCGAAGAACTCATCGGAGAGGCAACTCTTGATGAGATACTCGAACGCCTCAAGCACATCGACAATAAGTCTCCGCTTGCCGTGGCAGATGGCGAAGCCATGTCTGGTTCAGTGCAGCCCGTCTCCGTTAAAATCACAGAAGCGTTTGCCGCCTATTGCAACAAATCTGAGCCGCAGGTCTCTAAAAAAGTCCATCGCACAGCCACTCACGATCCAGCTATGTTGCGCTCAGACCAAAGGCCTTTATCGAGCGAGATCCGTGTCTCCTGAGCAAGACGGAGACCACTCCGGCGGACGCCACAAGCACTCGAACTTCTGCCCTAGCGTGTCGCACGCGGCTAATTTTCGCCTCATCCACACGAAACCACCACCATAGATGCGGAGCGGGTTGTTCGTATCTATTGGTTCCGTCACGCCAAATCTCGGCTTAAGCGTTTCCGGTTCGAACGTACCAAGCAGACGGTCCCACAGCATTAAGACATGCCCGTAATTCCGGTCGATATATTCCGGATTGCTAGCATGGTGGACCCGGTGGTTGGCAGGCGTGGCCAGCCAGCGGTCCAGCCAGCCCAGCTTCCGGATCGCTTCGCTGTGCGAAAAGATGCCGAAGATGTCCGACAGGATGATGATGGGAATGATCTGAGCCGGGGAGAAGCCGGCCAGCGCAACGAGGCCAATGAGCTCCGCCCGCAACACACCGTCGAGGATGAAGGCGCGCGAGGCCGCCGCCATGTGCAAACGTTCCGCGGAATGGTGGACGTGGTGCATCGCCCATAACAGACCGACACGATGCTGCAGGCGGTGGTCCACGTACCAGCAGAGTTCCACGAGCAGAAAGGCGGCGAGCCAGGACCACCAGGCGACCGGAATGTCGAGAGGTGCAGCCTCGGACGCCAGTAGCACCACGCCGATCGGCAGGAGCAGTGTGAAAGCGATGCGCATGACTAGCGAGATCAGGAACACGCCGAGCGACCCCATGGCACTGGCGTCATCATAGTCGGTGCGCCCGGCGAGCCTGTAGTAAAGCCGCTCTGCGACGACGGCGCAGATGAATGCCCCCAAGGCGACGAGTCCGCCCATTAGCGAAACGAGAAGGTCTAAAAATTGAGAAAGACGGTCCATCAGCGCTTATCCATGCCCACGAGGTAGCCTCCATCAATGCCGGAGACCGTCCGCGCCCCTGCAAGCGCCATCGTCCGAGCGAACTCCGACGTGAGAATATGCAGCGCCTTGGCGACGCCCCGCTCGCCGTCCGCCGCGAGACCGTAGAGATAGGGCCGTCCGACCGAACAGGCGTCGGCTCCGAGCGCGAGGGCTTTGAAAATGTCCGATCCGCGACGAATACCGCCATCGACGATCAGCTCCGCCTGGCCACCGATGGCATCCCGGATTTTGGGCAGCATCTCCACCGGGGCCGGAACATCGTCCAGTTGTCGCCCGCCATGGTTCGAGATCATGATCGCATCCGCTCCCATTTCCACCGCCCGGATGCAGTCGTCCGGGGCGAGCAGGCCCTTTATGATGAGCGTGCCGGTCCAATGTTCGCGTAGCCACGCAAAGTCGTCCCACGTCAGATCTGGATCGAACTGGCTGTTTACGTATCCGATTAGCGACAGGGCCTCGTTCTTGAGCGCGTCGACGCGTCCTTCCACGTTCGGTAGGCGGAAGCCCCGGCCGCGCAACTGGTCCCACGCGGTCGGCAGCGACCAGCGAGGGCGTGCGGCGAATTGGAAGAAAGATCGCGCGCCAAACTTTGGCGGTATGGTCATGCCGGTGCGGTGATCACGCTCCCGGTTACCGGCTATGGCGGTGTCCACCGTCAGGCAAATCGCATCGAACCCGGAGGCCTTGGCGCGCGTCAGAAGGTCTTCCGTCAGCCCTCGGTCCCGGAAGATGTAAAGTTGAAAGATCTTTGGATTGTCGCCGATCGCCGCGATCGTTTCCATCGACGTCGTGCCCATGGTCGACAGGCTGTAGGGCAAACCCGCCGCCGCGGCGGCGCGCGCGACAGCGGGTTCGGCCGCGCGGTGGAACAGCCGCGTCAGTCCCGTGGGCGAGAGCATGAGAGGGGCGGCCACGGTCTTCCCGAAAAGGGTTGTCGCCGTATCGACGGATGCGATCGGACGAAGAATACGAGGCAGAAGCCGGACGTCCTCGAACGCCGCCATGTTGCGCGCCAGCGTTCGTTCGTCGTCGGCGCCGCCGTCCAGATAGTGATAGGCCGGAGCGGGCAGGCGACGATAGGCGCGGCGGCGCAGATCGCCGATATTGACGACAGACCTGCCTTTGGGCGCATCGATCGGCATGTCATCCCTCCCCCTTCAGGTCATCCGTGCCTCATAACGGATGTTTCGTAAACGAAAAATATGTTGACCGCCCTGTGCTGTGTGGACACAGCTTGCCCGGGGAGACACGGAATGACATCGCAAACACCGCAGACATTGTCCGCCTACCCGTCCGACAGGTCGGCTTGGTTCGCGCTGATTCTGCTCATTCTGGCGGTACTTCTGGCCTTCATCGACCGTCAGGTCCTAGCCTTGCTCGTCGAACCGGTGAAGGCCGATCTGTCACTGACGGATACTCAGATCGGACTTTTACAGGGCCCGGCCTTCGCACTGTTCTACGCGCTCGCCGCGTTGCCTCTCGGCTGGATGGTGGACAGCACCAACCGCCGCAACCTCATCATTGCGGGCATGGTCGTCTGGTCGGCGGCAACCATCGGCTGCGGGCTGGCGCCGTCCTTCGGATGGATGTTTCTCGCGCGGATCGGTGTCGGTGTCGGCGAAGCCTGTCTGATCCCGGCCGTGTTTTCGCTCATCCCCGACCTGTTTCGCCCCGATCGGCGCGCGACAGCCTTCGGGGCCTATGTCGCAAGCGCTTTGCTGGGCGCGAGCCTGGCCATGATATTCGGCGGCATCGCAATCGGCTGGCTGGACAGCCATGACAGCATCATGTTCGGGTTGCAGGAAAGCTGGCGGCAGACCTTTGTCGTGGTCGGCCTGCCTGGTTTCATCCTGGCAGCTGCCTACTTTCTGATGCGCGAGCCCGCGCGGCAGGAAGTTTCCGGCGCGGGAACGGGGTTCGCGGAAGCCTTCGCCCATGTAAAACGCCACGCCAAACCGTTCGCCTATGCAGCACTTGGGCTGTCGGCCATCGGGGCGCTGGCACAGAGCATCCTGGCCTGGTTGCCCGCCATCCTGCAGCGGGGCTACGGGCTGAGCCCGCAGGACGCGGCCTTCAGCCTGGGTTGGGTCGTCGCATTCGCCAGTATCGCCGGAGGGCTGCTCGTGTCTCGCCTGCCGCGATGGTTCGCGCGGTGGGATCCGGACCGACCGACCGTTACCGCCGCCGTGGCGGGAAGCGCAGCGGCCTTGGCCATCGGGATCGCCGGATGGTTCACAGACACGTCCCTGTCGGTGGCATTGGTCTATGGCGCGATGTTGCTCCCGGCGTTCGCAGCCTACGGCCTGACGCCCGTGCTGATCCAGGCCATGGCCCCGAACGAGATGCGCGGCCGGATCGTCGCGGTCGCCAAATTGCTGGAATACAGCGCCGTGTCGGTTGTCGCCGTAGCGGTCGGTATGTTGTCCGACATGCGCCCCGGCGACCCGGATGGTCTGCAATGGGCGACGGCGCTCTGCCTACTGCTCACGGCCGTGGCTGCGGTGATCGGCTTTGGCTTGCTGCGCCGCTCGGTGCGGAACGAGGTGCTGGTTCAACGGTAATAGGTCTGACAATGCGCCTTCATATATTCATCATCAGCGCCGCCTTGCTTGTATCATGCGGCGAAGAGGGACCGGATACCGTCAACTCGTCGCTCAAAGGGACTGCGGCGCAACTCGTCGAGATCTGTCTGTCCGAAGACCCCGAAGGCGGTCGCGAGCATTGCGATTGCGTTGCCACCGAAATGCTGGACCTTGACCTTGTAGACACCGAGCAGGACGTCTTTGTCGAGCTCTACCGGATCGACAACGCGGATGAAGCCTTGGTCCAAGAACAACTGGACCGCCTCGATCCGGCCCGTGTCGACTTTGTCGAAACCGGCGTCACGCGAAGCGTCTTTGCCTGTGCCGATGCGGGGTAGTCCGAAAGTGCTTCTGGGCGACTAGACTCAAGCCGTTAGGTCTCGTCCGACGGCACGAAGTTCGGCGTGTGCCGGTCCACGGCGCTCGAGCCGTCGATTGATCGTTCAAGGGCTCCCGTCTCACCTCTCAGATGCTGATCGAAGAACCCGCGCACCAATGCGGCGAAGGTCCGCGACGACTCCTTTGCGGAGCGAGGTCCGAAAGCCGGGTTCTTGGGCAAATGCGCCTTCACGGGCTGGGCTAGCAGCGTGGCCAGTTCGGTCGCGTCGTGATGGCCCGTGTCGCGAACGATGACGGCGTCGAAAGCGGGGCGGCCGGGCACCGATCCATAGGCCACATCGTTGTAAAGCACGCCTGCGCTTGCATGGTCCGTGTAGATCATGAGGAAGGGCGGCCGAACCGTCTCGTCCATGAGACCGCCATATTGCTGCCCGTCGAGATTCAGAACGGCGTCGCAGCGCGGGTCCGACTGGCAGGTCAGGACCGAGGCCGATCCCCCGAAACTGTGGCCGAACACGCCGATCCGGGACGTGTCCATGACGCCCGACAGATCGCCGAACCCTTCTTCTTCAAGCGTATCGATGACGAAGCGCTGATCCGCGCTCCACTGGTCCGCAAAGGGGGCCAGCATGGCGGTGCGCTCCAGGGACCGCTCCACATTTGCGCGGTACAGGTCGAAGTCGGTCTCTGCCTGCATTGTCTTCACGATCTGCATCATCTCGTCGTCGAGTAAAGCCTCGCCGAGATTTAATTCGGCGAGCGTGCGCACCCGACCGTCGGGATATTCCAGCACCGCCGCCCCGCCCGGGTGACCGATGGCGACGACGATGTAGCCGTGACTAACAAGATCCTGCAGGATCGCCGCGCTCTGGTTTAGGATGCCGGAAAACCCATGGCTGAAGAGGAGCACTGGAAACGACCCCTCAGCCGGGTCGGCATCTATGCGTGCCGACAGCTCGATGCGGCGCATATGCGACAGTACGAAGCCTTCGTCGGCATTCTGTAGACGCCCGCTCAGCGCGCGGGCTTCCGCCTTTGTCATGTAGTCGAGACGCTCGCCCCCGGTGTTCGGCTCGGCTGGGTACCACAGACGGACCAACACCTCGCGCGCCTGACCGCTCCCGCCGGCCGGTCCGTCCACGCGGGACAGGTCCGTCAGAAGCACGGTCCGCACGCCGATGGCATGCGGACCCGAGGGAGCCGCAATGGACGGGACCGGAAGCACGCTGGGCGGCAAAAGGGCCAGAACGCCAGCAAACCCGGCAAGCGCCACAGTCAGCGCGCGGGCCCATCCTCGGCGGACGACCGGGCCGCGCCGATGACGCCAAAACGCAAGACCCGTGGCGACGAGCGTGAACGCATAAGTGGGCACCATCTGCCAACGCGGCATGTCCACAACGACATGGAGGATCGTCACCACGGCCAGTCCCATGGCGGCCCATAGCCAAGCTTTGTCGCGCGTGAAGACGGAACGCGGCACTCCGGCGACGACAAGGGTCACCAGGACCACCAAGATGACTTCCAGAAACGTCATGGCATGTCCTTTACTGGTCCGGCGTCCACGCGCGGCCAGTAGTCGAGCGCCCTTTTCGTATAGGGCAGATTGGCGAAATCGAGGTCGAGTGTTCCGGGCGTCGTGACGTGGATGATGCGCGTAGCGAGGGGGCGGAACCCCGCTTCGAAATGGTAGGACGACTTGACGACGATCAGGCGTGCCGTCTCCAACTCCATACCCATTCCGGTAAATGCATCGGGATGGAAGACCTGGCTCCGTATCGAGGTGAGCAGCAAGTCGATGCCGTCCACATGGATCCAGGCCGACGCACTTAAGGGCGTGCGCGATCCCGACAGTCCGGATTGGTCGTGGTCGCCGGACAACGCCATCACCCGCCCCGTCAGCCGAAGCGCGGGACCGGAGACGGGCCAACGCCCGCCCAGCGTGAAATCGATCTTCGCTCCCAGGCCAGCTTCTCCGGCTTGCGCGACGATGAGCGGGGCATGGTAGGCTCCTGAAACCGCCTCCATCTTCCGGTCTCTTAAGGCTTCGAGAATGAAGGTGGAATCTGCAGGGGCTCCGCCTCCCGCATTGTCGGCGACATCTGCGATCACGACCGGGCCTCCTTCGCATGTTTGGACCTTATCAAGCGCATCCGCGAGCGAAGTCGGCCGGGTGCGCAGGGCTTCTCGCAAGCCCAGGAACTTCTGGCCGAACGTTTCCGCGGTCCGGGCGGCCAAGTCCCTGTCTCCGTCTGCCACGACCCAGACCTTCGTCCCGACATGGCGCACATCCGCCCAAGGAAATCCGTGACAGAGAGAAATGGACAAAATGCCCGGTTCCTGTTCGCCGGCGGACATGCTGTCGACGAAGCTGCGCATCGGCTCCGGGTCCGTCGGATAGAAGCCGACCATGTTGCAGTCGAACACAGACATGACGGGCTGGACGGCGCCGTCGAACCAGCCCTTTGCAATGCGGTAAAGGTCGGCTGCCCGGTCGACGATGTCGCTGTGAGGGTATTCCTTGAAACCGACTAGAGCACCTGCGCCAGTCATCATAGCGGGCGTGAAATGGCAGTGCGGATCAAGGACCGCCCCGATGAAAACGTCCGGCCCGACTTGAGCGCGCAGGCTTTGCAACAGCGCCCCCTCGCAATCGTCATGTGTCTGCGACGCCATTGCGCCGTGCAGGCACAGCAGGACCGCGTCTCCGGTTGTCGCTCCGGAACATTGCGCGAGAATCTCGTCCCGAAACGCCTCGAACACGGCGTCCGGCATCCGGCCTGCGGGCTGGGCGAAAGTGGCAAGACCCTCCACGACCGTTGCGCCATCCCGCTCGCCAAGGGTTCTCCAGACGTTCAGAGCCGTGGCTTGATAGCTGTCGGGCGCCTCGACCGTGACCGTGCCGTGATAGAGGCCGGCTTCCTCGAAAGCCTCTTGCGTGGTGGCGATCGGCGAGAACGTGTTGGTCTCCGTGACGAGGTTGGCCGTGAAGATCCTCACCGGGCGACCGACACGTCTTGAGCGCCGGATCCCGAAAAACGCGATGCGGACAGTCTGAACCGGTCCGGGTCCAGAGCCGCTTCGCTAACGCCAAAATCGGCGATCTCGGCGGGGATCGGCTTCCGAGCCGCCAAGGCTGCCGCGACGCGTCCCAGCGCCGCTGCCGTTTGAATGCCGTAGCCCCCTTGGCCGACCAGCCAGAAAAAGTCTGGAGCGTTCCGGTCAAAACCCACGACGGGTGACCTGTCTGGCGCGAAGGTCCGCAGCCCAGCCCATTGATGCTCGATGCGTCTCACGGGCAGGTCCGCCACCTGCTGGATGCGATCCACTCCGATTGCGACGTCTATCTCTTCGGGAAACGCATCGCAGGGAAAGCTGGGCGTTTCGTCCGCCGGTGAAAGAAGGAGTTTGCCCGCTTCGGGCTTGAAGTAGAACTGCTCGTCCACATCGAGGACCAGAGGCCACTTCGACACATCCGTACACTCCGGCGGGGCGACGATCATGGCCGTACGACGCAAAGGATTGAGATTCATCGGTCTGACTCCGGCCGCTTTTGCCAACACGTCGCCCCAAGCGCCCGACGCGTTGACGAGGATGTCCGCCTCGAAGACGTCATCGCCAGCCGTCACGACCCATCCTGCTCCGCCGGATCGGCGGCGGAGATCTGTTACCCGCGCATTGCACAGCGTTGCCACACCTCGCGCCTTGGCCATTTTCAGAAACCCGCGATGAATGGCCTCGACATCCATGTCCATGGCGCCCGGCTCCCACAGAGCTTGCGAAATGCTTTGCGGTTTCAAGATAGAGACACGCTGAACGGCCTCAGTCGCTGACAGGCGGGTCGTTTCAGCCCCGGCTGCCGCCGCTTCGACTTCGAGCTTGTCCAGACTGCCCCCCTGCGTCTCATCGGCTAAGAAGAGCGTGCCGCGGCGTGTCAGCAAAGGGTGATCGGAGAACCCAACAGGCGGAGACTGAAAGAAATCCTCGCTGGCGGCAGACAGGGCACGGATCAATGCATTGCCATAGACCTTGGAGTAAATGGCCGCAGAGCGACCCGTCGTGTGATATCCTGGGGCCGCTTCGGCTTCGATCAGGACGGAACGTCCCGAATGGGGCAGGAACGCCGCCATAGACGCTCCGGCCATTCCGGCACCGATGATCGCAAATCGATATTGGTCCATAGCTCTCCCCTCGCATGGACCATATGAAACTATTTTCGTTTAAGAAACAAGACGCCGTTCAATTTGGATGGTCATCGGCACTTTGGGTCGGATCGGACACGCAGACCGATAGAGTTTGGGCCGGCTCCTCGCTGACGCAGAGATATGCGTGGCCCATATTGCTGTCGATGTAGACCGACTCGCCGGGCCCTAGGATTTTGGGAGCATAAAGTTCGGTGTGGACCTCTATCCGGCCCGACAGGACATGTACGAATTCCTCGCCCGTATGCTTCACGAGCGGACCGAAATCCTCGATCGTGCGGGTGGTGTGCTCCACAATGACCGGGATGAGCTGCTTGTTGGACAGATCTGTGTGGAGGTATCTGTACTGGTAATTCGGCGTGTCGATGATCTCTCCGCCGCCAATATCGTCCAAGCTCCTGCGCCCCAGGGGCGTGGGATCGGGATTGATGCCGGCTTTGTTGAAGAAGACAGAGACGTCCACATCCAGCCCCTCGCTCAATCCGATCAATTTGTCGTAAGTCAGCGACAGCAGGCCGTTTTCGACCTTGGATAGGGTGGAGATGGAAATGGAGGTCCTGCGGCTGACCTCTGCCAGGCTCCAGCCATTCGCGGCTCGAAGAGCCTTGAGCGAACGCCCCAGTTGAACGGCTTTGGCCATAAGTCAGAGCATCTCCCATATTTTCTGATGCGAACCCTGCCTAAGAGACAATGGAGGGGATGGCAAACATAGGCCATTAACGAAATTATGTTTACTATACGAAACTTTTGTGTATCTCTTCCCGCATAAGCAACTGCGTTCTGGGGAGAGGAACCATGCGTTACAAAACTCACATATCAGCCATGCTCATGGGAGTGTCCTTCGCCGCCATAGGAGCAAGCGCATCTGCACAAGATGCGAACGAATCCGCCGAACCCGCCATAGTCGACGAGATCATCGTCACGGCCCGCTTCCGGGAAGAGACCGTCCAGGACATCGGACTATCGGTCGGCGCCATTAGCGGGACGCAGATCCAGGAACGGGGTCTTGAGGATTTCCAGGACTTGGCCCGCACTATCGCTGGGGTTCAAGTCATCAAGATTCAGCCCAACACGAACGACATCTCCATTCGCGGCGTGCAGAACGCTCAGTACAGTAACGGGGACACGTTCACGACCAGTCCGCTCGTCTCTATCTTCGTGGACGACATTGCAGTGGTTACGCCGGGCAGTTCGCAACGCGACTTCAACTTCTTCGATATGAGCCGCGTTGAGTTCCTGCGCGGCCCGCAGCCGACCTTGTTTGGCGAAGGCGCGGTCGGTGGCGCGGTGCGTTACTTCACGGCCGACCCGGACCTCTCCGGGCCTAGGATCACGGGCATCGCTCACAGCCGCGTCTCGGACTACGAAGATGGCAGCCTCGCCTACCGTGTGGAGAACGCGACCTCCTTCATCGCCGTGCCTGACAAGCTCGGCTTCCGGGTCATGGGCTTTTACCGCGACGATGGCGGTTTCATCGACAACCCGACTCTGGGCGAAGACGACATCAACGATTACGAGACCTTTGGCGGCCGGGCGACCATGCTGGCCCGCCCGACGGACAATCTCGAAGTGCGGCTGTCCGCCTTCGTGTCGCGCGACGAGATCGGCGAACAGACCCAGATCGACATCGGTTCCGACCCGGACGACCTGACGTTCGCCTCCGCCCCGCTAAGCGGTCGCACGGAAGACGATTTCGACCTCTATTCGGGCCGGGTTACCTACGATTTGGGAAATATCGAGCTGTCCTCGATCACGGGCCTCTACACGCGCGATACGGTCCTCGCGGCCTTCAGCGCCGCCAACACGTTCGGCTTGCCGCCCTTCTTCCCGGGCTTCGACACAACGTCCTTCTCGTTCGCGGAAAGGTCCGAAGAAACGTTCAGCCAGGAATTCCGCGCGGTCACCAATTGGGAAGGGTCTCTGAACTTCACGGCAGGTCTATTCTACCAGCAAACGGATCTGGACCGCATCGCGCGGGTCAATTCGCCCGGTTTGCTGACGGCCGTGACGCCGCAATCTGAAAACATCGCTTTCCAGTCCAACACGATCGACGTCACGCAACTGTCCGGCTTTCTCGAAGGGACGCTTGAGGTCAATGACCGGCTGCGCCTGACGGCCGGTGCGCGTTATGTGGACGAGAGTTTCGAGAATACGCTCAACGAACAGAACGTGGTCGACATCGGCTTCATCCTGCAAGGCAACCCCGGACCCGTTCCGTTCACGGACTCGGTCGCGGACCTGACTTCCGTCGGGCTCGACACGACTTTCGAGTTCAATCTCGGCAAGTTCCTGCCTCGCGGTGGGATCGAGTTCGACGTCAGCGACGACACGCTTCTTTATGCCAACATCGCGACGGGCGTGCGCAACGGCAATCTGAATTCGCCCTCCTCTATCCGTCCTCTGGCGCTCAACCCGGACGGCAGCATCAACGAAGACCGCTTCTTCGACCTTCTGCGGATCGAAGAGGACGACATCCTATCCATCGACGCCGGATTAAAGAACACGCTCATGGACGGCCGCTGGATCCTCAATGTCGGGGCGTTCTACTCCAAATATGACGACACGCAGATTACGGTTGCCCTGCCCGCCAATGCCGTGCTGAACGGCGCGGACCAGCGCATCTATGGACTTGAGTTGGAAACCAACTTCAAGCTGAGCGATGCCATCGACTTGTTCGGCAACCTCACCCTGCTCGATACGGAGTTCACGGACGACTTCTCGAGCGTGTCCGGGCTGCCGATTTCCTTCGTGGATGTTCCGGAAGGCAGCGAAGCGGGCAACCAGCCGAATCTGAGCTTCTCCTTGGGTTATCAGTCCAACGTGCCGATCGGGTCGTCTGGGTGGGCAGCGAAGACGCAGGCTGCCTTCTCCTATATCGGCGAACGCTTCTCCCAGCCGCAGAACGTGCCCAGCACGAAGCTGGATTCGTTGGAGTTGCTGAACATCGGCGTCGGCATCGAGAACGACACTTTTGCCATCACCCTTTTCATGGACAATGTCTTCAACGATATCGAACAGACCGCCGCGACATCGAGCGTCATCGCGCCGACCGGCTTCGACGCCAACGGCGCGCCGATCGACTTCAACCCAATCTTCGCGTCCGTGAACGCACCGCGGTCGATCGGCGTCGATCTCACGGTCCGCTACTGACGCGGCGACCCATAATCTGTCACAGTTCCGGCATGTCCTCCCTTCGATATGCTTACCTTGTGCCTGCGGTCTTCATCTGGATCGCAGGCTTTTTTTCGTCCGCTGCGGCCCAAAATGCAGATCCGACCGCAATCATGGCGACTCTGGACCCAATCGTGACCGAACGCATGGACGCGGACGGTATTCCAGGGGCTGTAATAGCGCTGGTTGGGCCCGAAGACGCGGTGACCCTTAGAGGTTTCGGCCTAGCCGTCATGGACCCCTCCGTGCCAGCAGACCCGGAGACATCCCTGTTCCGGCTCGGCTCGGTCTCGAAAACGTTCATCTATGTGATCGCACTCCAACTCGTGGAGTCGGATCAGCTGGATCTGGATGCGCCGATCGCCCGCTATGCCGGGGCCGATCTGACCGGTGCGGGACCAGAAGATGCCGGGCCGACCGTGCGGGAGGTTTTGACCCACACGGCCGGCTTCGAGGAACGCTACAGCAATGTCATCGCGGACGCCCCGATGCGTACAGAAAAGTATTTGCGCGGCTCTCCCGTGCCGGACCGGCGTCAGAACGCGGACAAGGTTCCGGCCTACAGCAATTACGGTGCGAGCCTTGTTGCGCTGGCCTGCGAAGCCGTGACGGGGACGGACTTCGCCTCTTTGGCGAAAGAGCGGATTTTCGAGCCGCTCGGCATGGACAACACGAGCTTCGACCAGTCGGCAGCTCGCCAAGAGGATCCAAACCAGGCCGTCGGCTACCAGGCCGGACAGGCCCAGCCCTTCGAAATCCTGGGACCGTATGCAGCCGGGGGTGCGTCTTCGACCGCCGCCGACATGGCCAGCTTCATGGCTGACCTTCTGGCTGAAGACCCGATCCTTATGTCTTCCGAAACCCGCGATCTGATGCTGTCGCGTCAGGTCGCGATGCATCCGGATCTCCCCGGCATGGCGCTGGGCTTCTATGAGGAGTCCCGTGCCGGCATCCGTGCCGTGGGTCATGGAGGCGCGACCTTCCATTTCCTCACCAACATGATCCTCTTTCCAGACACAGGGATTGGACTGTTCGTTTCGATGAACGGAGGCGCGGCAGGGCGCGCGATTCAACGCGATCTTGTCTGGTCCATCATCGACACGCACCTCGCGCCGCGTGTCGGAACCGAGAGGTCTCTCCGGCCGCAGACGATTCCGGACGCGGACCGGCCGCCCTCCGGCCCCTATGCGCTGAGCCGCCGCTACTTCGACGGACCAGGAAGATTGCTGGAAACCCTGACCCAAGCGGATGTGGAAGTGTCGGAAGACGGCATTCTCACCATATCGAGTTTGCGCGGAAACGATGGAGTACCGCGCCGCTTCGTCTATTCCGGAGACGGTTTGTTCCGGGCGCAAAATGACCGCCGCATCCGCTTGGCCGTATGGCAGGGGGATGACGGAACCTGGCGGCTCGCTGGAGACGATCTTCGGCCGATCCAGGTTCTCGAACACAGGCCCTGGCATCGCTCGAAGCACACGGCGAAGACGCTACAGACTGTGGCGAAGGCCGGCCTGGGCGTCGGTTTCGGCCTGCTGGTCGTTCTGGTCGGTCTCATGTGGCGATCGTTCCGAAGCTTGGCTGTTCGCGACGTCGTCCTGACTGGCGTGGTTGGCATCGGAGTTCTGAGTGCTTTCTCCGGTCTATTTTTATGGGCGGAGTGGGCCGCGATGGTTACGACGGAGCTTGATGGATTCAACTCCACCTTCCGGCCCCGCCTCCGTCTCATGCAGCTGGTGAGCGGTTTCTCCCTGATCGGGCCAGTCGCTAGCATCATCCTTATCGGACGCAGCTTGTTTCTACGCTCCGCTGATAAAGGAGAGATTGTAAGTTGGAACGCAGCGTTGGTGACCGCTCTATCATTCATTCTAGCAGGCTTCGCCGCATTCGCAGCCTATGGCTGGATGCACGACCTTTTCGATCTCTCACTCGCACTCTGACCCAAGAACAGATCTATGCACCCTCTCGCACCGCCCCTGACATTGCCCAACGGCGTCGCTGTCCCCCTGAGTCCCGCAATCCAGACAGGCGGACTGGTGTTCGTGTCCGGTCAACTCGGTTTCTGCGCTGACGGAAGTGGACTGGTGGCGGGAGGCATTAGGGAGCAGACCGGCGCCGCCCTCGACAATATCGAGCGTCTATTGAACGAAGCAGACTTATCCTTGGAAAATATCGTGAAGATTACCGGATGGCTGACACGCCCGGAAGACTTCTCGGAGTTCAACGCCGTTTATGCGGAACGTTTCGGTGCGGTTCCACCTGCCCGGTCCATGGTCGTCAGCCAGCTCCTGATACCCGGAGCCCTCGTCGAACTTGAGGCTATCGCAGAGGTTGAGTCATTTACATAAACTTCCACGCGACACATCATTCAGATCTTTCCACCGAATATTATGAGCTGACTGTTTATCATCTCTTGGTTTGTTAAGTCGATTTATACAACGAATTGATGATGCAAAGTAGGTCTATAAAACTCTCGGACTTGTTGAAACAATGTGCTACAAATCGCGATTGTACTGTAATGCAATTCCATTGGAAACCAATCTAATTTATTGATATATATATACTTTTACAAGGGGTGCATCGTGCCTCTTCTGCGGCACCATTTTCCGGCATCACGACCCGGGCGAAACGTCAATGTTGCTGGGTCTTCCCACCGAGAAATTTCGCCCTCCTGTTCTTTCTTGCGAATGAAGTTTTTTCTAAAAATCACGACCGACTCTGGCCCTGCGTGGGAATAGGGCGCCAGTTGAGTATCTTGACCCCTTAGGGCGCATGGGTTTGGAGTCTTTGATCGCCCTGACCGCCTCCAATTGGTTCTGAAAAGATCTTATGCTTTCGGTATAAGCGATGCGGGTGCGGCTGCTTTGATGATTGCGATGAACTCCAGGGCTTGATCAGTCCGCGCCTCCATGAGGTTGAGCCGGGCCTCGGCCACCTCCAGCCTGGCTTCGTCGATGCGCAGCAGCGTTCCCTCGCCTGCGTCGAAGCGGCGGCGTTCCATGTCGGCGACGCGGGCGCGGCGTTGTATTAGCGCGATCTGCGTGTCCGTGCGCTCACGCGCGGCAAGCAAGTCCACGGCCGCGCGCTCCGCATCCAGCAAGGCGTCGCGGACGGCGGATCGATAGGCGGCCCCGGCCTGTCTCAGGCGGGCGGTCTGTGCGTCCAGTTCCGCCTCGTTCGCGCCGCCGTCCAGCAGTGTCCAGTCGGCCAGCGCACCGATCGCGCCGACCAGACTTTCGGGATCGAGCAGGTCGTCCAGCGACACGCTCTCCACACCGGCCGCGCCGAACAGCGAGAACACTGGGCGGTCCGCGAGTGCGGCAAGGTCTACCCGGCGCGCCGCGACAACGTAGTCCGCTTCGGCCGCTCGAATGTCGGCGCGCGTGGCGAGCGCGGCGGCGACGCTTTCGATGGCGAACCTGTCCGGCACGGTCGGCAGATCGCCGGAACGCTCCGCTATGGAAGCTGCGGACTCCGCGCCGCGCCCGGACAGCACGGCGAGCTGCAAGACGGCGCGACGCACTTCGCCGTCATAGAGGGGACGCAATGCATCATAGGCGGCGAGTCGCGCCCGAGCCCGCTCCACGTCGAGGTCGGACGCCTCTCCTGCATCGCGACGGATCGCCGTCCGGTCCACTAGGCGAGATTGGACAGCGCGAATATTTTCCAACTGCGCCAGTCCCGCCTGCGCGCCGCGCATCTGGACATAGGACCGGGCTATTTCGGCTGCCAAAGCGGCGCGCGAACCGCGTTCGCGGACCTGAGCGGCCAGGATGCGCGCTTCGGAACTCTCACCGGTGAGCTCTTTGCGGTCCCAGAGGTCCAGCTCCCAGCTTGCGTCGAAACCGACGTCATAGACCATGTTCTCGGCTTCGAAGCCGGGCACGCGTCCGGCTGGAATGACGGAGTTCTCAGACGCTCGCTGGCCTTGGACACTGCTGCCCACGGAGAGTTGCGGCCAAAACCGCGCCAGGTCCGCCCGGCCCAGGGCGCGCGCTTCGGCGATGCGCTCGCGGGCAGCGGTGAGGTCGGGGTCGGAGGCGAGCGCGTCCCGGATGAGGGCGTCGAGCGGCGCGTCGGAGAAAGCGTCCCAGGCGCTTGGTGCGCTCGCCCCATCCCGTGCAGCCAAGGCTTGCATGTAGGGCGACCATTCGGTCATCGGGGTCGCAAGACGATCCGGGGCACGGTCGGGTTTCTGCAAGGACGCGCAGCCAGACAGGGCGATCAGTGAGGCGGCAAGGAAGAGGTGTCGCATCGGCATAGTCCAATGTCTGTCTGTAGCGGAACATGGCGACGACCCCGACCACGAGGATGAAAGTGCACATGGCCAGCAGGGAGGTCTGCACTTCGCTTATCCGAACACCTTTGAGCATCACGCCCCGGACGACGCGCAGGAAATGGGTCAGCGGCAGGAGTTCGCCGATCATCTGCGCCCATTTCGGCATGCCGAGGAATGGAAACATGAAGCCGGACAGCAGCAGCGACGGCAGGAAGAAGAAGAAGGTCAATTGCATGGCCTGCATCTGCGATTTGGCGATGGTCGAGAAGGTGAAGCCAAGCGACAGGTTGGCGATGACGAATATAGCGATGCCGAGCGACAGCAAGGCAAAGCTACCGACGAACGGCACGCCGAAGAGCAGCCGCGCAGCGATCAGGATGACGGCGGTCTGGACGATGCCGATGCCCAGATAGGGAATGATTTTGCCGATCATCACTTCCAGCGGCTTTGCGGGCATAGCCAGCAGGTTCTCCAGCGTGCCGCGCTCGCCCTCCTTGGTCAGTGCCATGCCGGTGATCATGACGAGCGTCATGGTCAGGATGACACCCAGAAGGCCTGGCACGATATTGTACTGCGTGATGGCTTCTTCGTTGTAACGGTTGTGGACAATCAGTTCGAAGGGCGGCGGGCCTTGCGCGACGGGCGCGAGCGGCCCGTCCAGGTCGTGACGCACAGAGCGCGCGTGAAGATGGCCTCGGCACGGCCCACCGCACCGGACGAGGCCGACGGATCGGTCGCGTCTGCCTCGATCAGGATCTGCGGACGCTCGCCGCGCACTAGCCGTTCCGTGAAACCGGCGGGGAACGAAATAACGAAGGATACTTTGCCGGACGCCAGCAGCGTATCGGATTCGCGCGGATCGTCCGTCTGCAGCACGAAGTCGAAATAGTCCGACGTTTCCATGCCCTTGAGCATCGTACGGATGACGGGGCTCTGTTCCTCGACCAGAACCGCCGTGGGCAGGTTCTTGGGATCGGTGTTGATGGCGTAGCCGAACAGGATCAGCTGCGCGATCGGAATGACGAACATCATGGCGAAGGTCAGCCGGTCGCGGCGGACCTGCACGAGCTCCTTCATCAGGATGGCCCAGACGCGACTTAGGAATCCGCCCATAAGTCGTCCTTTCTCAGGCCGCTGCGAAGCGGGCGTCGACGCCCGCACGCTGGGTCATGGCGATGAAGGCGTCTTCCAGCGACGGGCGAACCTCGGTCCATTGCACGCGGCCATCCTCTGACACGCGGTCCACGGCGCGGCGTAAGGCCGCCGGGTCCGTGCCGCTGACATGCAGCGCGGCCCCGAAATAGGAGGCGTCCTCCACGCCGGGCATGGCTTCGAACTGGCGCGCGAGGCGGCGGATACCGGTCCCTTCGGCGCGGTAGGTGTGCAGGCCCGACCGCGCGATGATCTCCGCGACCGTGCCTTCCGTGACCTTCCGACCGGCGGCGAGGTAGACGATCTTGTCGCAGCGTTCGGCCTCGTCCATGTAGTGGGTCGAGACGAAGACGGTGACGCCCTTCTCGGTCGTCAGGCGGTGGATCTCGTCCCAGAAATCGCGGCGCGCCTGCGGGTCGACGCCAGCGGTAGGTTCGTCCAGCAGGAGCAGTTCGGGGTCGTGCATGCTGATGGCGGCCAGCGCCATGCGCTGCTTCCAGCCGCCTGACAGGGCACCCGCCATCTGCTTCTGGCGGTTGGTCAGGCCCAGATCGGCGAGGGTCCGGTCGACCGTCTCTTTTAGATTGGGCATCCGGTAGAGACGGCCCACGAACTCGATGTTTTCCCGGATCGTCATGTCCTGCCAGAAAGAGAACTTCTGGATCATGTAGCCGGTGCGCAGCTTTATCTCGCGCGCCTGGCGGATGATGTCGAAGCCCAGCGCCGTGCCTTCTCCTTCGGTCGGGTGCAGCAGCCCGCAGATCATGCGGATGGTCGTGGTCTTGCCGGAACCGTTGGGCCCGAGAAAGCCCCATACTTCGCCCTTGGGCACTTGCAGGTCCACATCCTGGACGGCCGTTTTGTCGCCGAAGAGCTTGACCAGTCCGCGCACGTCGATGGCGAGCGCACTCACCAGTCCACATCCACGGGCAGGCCCGGACGCAGGCCATCTACCCGGCCAGGCTCGGCTTCCACCAGGAAGACGAGCTTGTCGCGCGTCTCCTGGCTATAAATCACGGGCGGGGTGAATTCGGCCTCGGACGCAATATGCGTCACTTCGGCTTGAACGAATGTATTCAGTCCGTCTGCCGCGACCCGGACGATGGTGCCGATGTCGATGGCGGGTAGCTGCGCCTGCGGGACGTAAAAACGTATTTTGATGCCGTCCGTCTCCCGGATGGCGAGCACGGGCTGTCCGGCGTTCAGGTGCTCGCCCGTCCGGCCGAAGACTTCCTCGACCAGACCGTTGGCCTGCGCGCTGACCTGTCTTTCTTCGAGGACAAGGCGGGCAGAATCGACCTGGCTGAGCGCGGTTTCCACGGCGGCCAGTCGGGCGTCCTGCTGGTCGGTTCGTCCTGGCTGGCGGGCGACAGCGACCTGTTCGCGCGCGGCCGACAAACGCGCCTGCGCCCGCTCTACGGCCGCATCGAGGGAAATCATCCGGTTGGCGGGCTCCAAACCCTGCTCGATCAGGGGCAGGAGACGCTCTCGCTCGCGTTCGGCCTGACGCAGCGCGGCGCGCGCATCGGCGACCTCGGCTTGCAGGGCGCGGATTTCCGGATCGCGCGCGCCGGTCTGCGTGTCGCGGGCTTCGCTTTCCAGCTGCGCCAGACGCGCTTCGGCCGCCGCCAAGGCGGCCACTTCATCGCGCGTATCAAGAGTGAAGAGCGCCTGCCCGGCCGATATGCGGGCGCCCTCTTCGACGGAAACACCGACAAGCGTGCCGTTCTGGGGCGCGGCTATATAGGTCCAGTCGGCTTCGACGTAGCCGATGCCCGAAGTGGCATCAGACGCGACGTCTGCATTGCAGCCCGCGAGGCAAAGCGTTGCCAGGGCGAGACAGGAAGACGTGGCTTTCAATGTCATGATGTCGTGTCCTTGGGTGCCCAGGCACACAGCAGCGCCTCGACGTGGGCGGAGAGCAGCGCCGCATAGTCGAGCGTCTGTGTCTTTGAGAAAACGCTCTCCCACAGGCCGCTGAAAATGACGGGCGTCATGATCTGCCGCGCGGCGATGTGCGTGTCGGGAACTGCGAGTTCGCCCGAGTCGACGACTTCGTCGAGACGCCGCTCCATTAGCTGAAGCGTCGGATTGATGACTTCGGCATGATAGTCTGCGACGATTTCCGGAAAGAGCTGTGACTCCCCGACGAGCACCTTCAGGAACTTCGGCATGTCCGTTTCCACGATCAGTTGCCGGGCGAAACCGTTCATCATCCGGAGTCCTTGTGTAACGGTTGGAGCCGTCTGAAGGAGTGTCTGAATATGCTCCACATTCGGCTTGGCGAGCGTATCGATCAGAGCTTGGAAAACCTCCTCCTTGCTCCCGAAGTAGATATAGACCGTACCCTTCGACAGGCCCGCCTCCTCGGCGATGTCCTGCATACGCGCTGCTTGAAACCCCTTCGAAAAGAAGACGTTGAGCGCGGCCGACAGGAGCAGACGCTCCCTGTCGGACTTGGCTTTTGGAGTGCGGGCGCGAAGTGTCATGCCCTTTAAATAACCGACCAGTCAGATATATCAAGCAGTTTTCTTGATGCCTGTTAACGAAAAGATGTTGCATAAGTACGATATGTACTGTACGGTACTGTTCATGTCTTGCGAACCCGATATCACGCAGTGCTCCACGACCGGGCCGTACTCGAATGGGCGTCGCCTCCCTGCTCCGCCGACTATTCCGGGACGACGCCGCGAGCGGGTTCGGCAGTCCGTCTCGCAAAGCCGACGGACGCCGCGCGAGACAATGCGGATCGTGCTCGACATGACCTGCTTCGTTTTGATGGGACTTGCATCCATGTTGATCGCCGGCATCATGATGGTCGTCGATGACATCGTTGGCGCAATGCGGCGCAAGCCGACCGACAGAGCCGTCAAACAGGCCAAGACCCGCTCCGGCAAGGCGGCCGGATCTCAAAATGCCGAGCCGCTCTATATCGGCGCTGTCGCGTCCCTGCCCCGGGCCGGGAAACGCGCGGATGCCCGCGCTTCCAAGACAGAGCCTGAGTCATGAAAGCGCGTGCCGCGCATACGCTCCTCGCCGTCGGGCTGTGCGGCCTGGCCGACGCGGCTTTCGCGTCTCCGGACGACCGGACGATCGTTGCCGTTGCCGTCGAGAACGACACGTTCGCGAATACGGATAAGCACTATACGAACGGATTCCGCGCGGGCTTCTCGCCTCCGGGCGACAAGACACCGGACTGGATGGTCGCACTCGGCGAAGGCAGCGGCCTGTTCGAGGACGGGGCCCGCTACCGCGCCATCTTCACCTTCGGCCAGAACATGTATACGCCTAAGGATATCGGATTGGAGGTCCCGGACCCGCTCGACCGGCCCTATGCAGGCTGGCTCTATGGCAGCGTCGGGCTCGCCGGAATCTCAAGCGACCGCTACGGAGTCCTCGAAATCTCTTTGGGCGTTGTGGGGCCGGCCTCGCTCGCAGACCACACTCAGGAATTTGTGCACGACCTCATCGGCGCCGAGGATCCGGAAGGATGGGACTTTCAGCTCAAGAACGAGCCCGCCCTAACGCTCACCTATCAGGCGGGCCGGGTCTGGCTTCACGAGGAACGTGCCGGATTGGAAATGTCGCTCGCGCCACACTATGGCGGAGCGCTCGGCAATGTCTTCATTCACGCCAATGCGGGCGCAACCCTGCGCATCGGGCAGGGCCTTCAAAACGATTCGGGTCCGCCCCGGATCCAGCCAGCTATACAAAGCGCCGGAATGTTCGGAGAGCGTCGGCAATCCTGGTTCGTGTTCGCCGGGATCGAAGGCCGCGCCGTCGCCCGCAACATCTTCCTGGATGGAAACACCTTCCGGGACAGCACGAGCGTGGACAGCGAACCCCTTATCGCCGACCTCCAAGTCGGCGCGGTCTTCCAGCGGGGATCGTGGAAGATCTCCTATACCCATATCTTCCGGACCGACGAATTCGAAACACAAGACGAATCCACGTCTTTCGGCGCGATCGGACTCGCCCATGCCTTCTGACATTCATCACTCCGACACCGTTTGCGACGACGGCGCCTCGCTTTTGGACCGCAGGGTCGTTCCGATCCTCGCCGCCGCCCGTGCGTCGATCGCCGCCCAAGGCGTTCATAATGCGCGCATGGAGGACATTGCGAAACGGGCGGGCATCGCAAAGGGAACGCTCTACCTGACCTTCGAATCCAAGGACCAGCTTCTCGATGCGCTGGTCGCAGATGCAGTCTCCCGGGTGCGCATGGGTCCTCCATCCGAGAGCGGGTTGACGCGGACGGTGTTCAGGCGCGCGCTCGAACACTTCCTGCACGAGCTGGCATCCAACCCCGTTTCGGTCGCCATTCAGATCATCAAGCATCGCAGCATTACCGACCTGGTGCAGTTCCACCGCTTCTTCCGCGACTTGTCCTACGGGCATCAGGAATATCTGACCGTTCTCGGTCCGCTTGCGACTCCTTCGAACAACCCGGACGGTCTGTCGTCGCGCGCCCTGCTGCGTCTGCTGTTCCTCAACACCCTCTTCTACGCCGATGTGACTGAGACCGCCTGGCTGAAAGCGGAAGGGCAGGACACCATCTTCTGCCTTGCCGGCCTGGGCGGACAGGCGTCCCAAGTCCGTCCCAGCACGCCCTCTACCACGAGCCACTTTCAATGACACACCCAACGCCCACCGCCACACGCGTTTCCGAGCCGGTTCTCCCCTTCGCCGCCTCGAAAGCCTTCCAGGAGACGGCCCTCCCCTCCGCCTCCGCCCGTGGCTGGTGGAGGCGGCCCACGGCTGCTTTGCGCCCCGACAGGCCTTCACTCCAAACGGTCCTGTCGGCCTTTCGCATTGCAGCCGTGGGCATATCTTTTCCGCTCCTGATCGCGTGCAGCCAGGACTCGGGCATTCCCGAAGACAATAGCTACGGCGACCGCCAATCCGGAAGGCCCGTGGAAGCCGCATTCGTGACGGTCTGGTCCGGCAGCCGGACGCTGTCGCTCGTTGGAACCCTGTCCGATCCGGAAACCACCAACGTCGCCTTCGAGGTCGGCGGGACGGTTCAGACCATGTCCGGCGATATCGGAACGGCGTTCGTAAAAGGCGAGCGCCTCGCCACGATCGAGCCCGCGACTTTCAGGCTCGCGGTCAGCCGGGCCGAGGCCGACCTTGCCCGTGCGGAGGCTGAACTGGCCGACGCCCAGAGCAGCTTCGACCGCCGTGAACGCCTTGCGGGTTCGGGGGCGATTTCCGCCGCCGCACTGGATGCCACGACCGCCCGGCTCGATGCGGCAAAAGCCGGGGTCAAGGCCGCGCAGGCCGGTCTTGATACGGCGCGCGACAGCCTGTCCGATACCGTGCTGCGCGCGCCCTATGATGGTAGGATCGTTAGACGTCTGATCGAACCCGGCCAGGTCGTCTCCCCCAGCGTGCCCATATTGCGTCTCGCGCCCGCGTCCGACCGCCTCGAGGCCGAAGTCGGCGTCCCCGAAGCGGCTATTGGACGGTTCGAGATCGGGCAATCCTATCCTGTCTACTTGCCCGCCCTGGACCGGGACTATGACGGCGTCGTGACGGAAATCGGGGCCTCGGCGCGTTCCACCCTGTCGTTTCCTGTCGTGCTGTCCATTGCCGACAGCGAGGAACTCCGCTCCGGCATGGCCGTGGAAATCCGCTCACGCGGCATGGATGGCGCGCTCCGCTCGCAGCGGGTCCCGAGCTCAGCCGTCCAGTCCGACGGTCGGGACAACTACTATGTCTATTCCATCAGTGACGGCGGCTTGGTGCGCCGCGTCGGGATTGAACCGCTCGAACTCAACGATGACAGCTATATCATCCGCTCCCCACTCCAAGCCGGTGACCGCATTGTCGCACGCGGCGCGGCCCAGGTCATGGACGGCGAGACGGTCCGGGTGGTGAACCGGGCTGCGACGGATTTCGGAGGCTAGGGTCGGGTGGGTAATTATACGATATGGGCCTTCACGCGACGCAAGGTCGTCTATTTCGTCGTCCTGGCCGCGATGGCGCTCGGCGTGGCCCAGTATTTCCAGATGCCGGCCCGCGAGGATCCGAACCTGCTGATCCGCACGGCGGCGATCGTAGCCGTCCATCCAGGACTGTCGGCTGAGCGCATGGAGCGCCTGGTCGCCCGGCCGCTGGAGGAACAAATATCCACGATCGCCGAGATCGAGGAAGTCCGCACCACCATTTCCGACTCCACCGTCCTCATTCAGGTCGATGTCCTGTTCGAGTATAAGGAACTGGATCAAATCTGGGACGAGCTGTCCGAGGCCATCGATGCGGCGCGGCCCGACCTGCCGTCCACCATGGGTCCGATCATCTTGGACGACGAATTCGGCGACGTGGCCGTCATCACAGCCGCCATTACGTCGGACGATTACAGCCTCGACGAACTCTACGACTATGCGCAAATCCTGCGCGACCGGATGCGTACGGTTCCTGGCACCCGCAGGGTCGAGGTGCTCGGCAACATCGAAGAAAAAATCTATGTCACCCTGCGAAATTCCGACCTTGAGGCGGCGGCCGTCTCGGCGCGCGACATCACCAGCGCATTAGCGTCAGAAAACCTCATTGCATCGGGCGGCAGCATCATTGCCGCAGATCGCCGCTACCCTATCGAGCCGACCGGCCTTTTCGACTCCGTCGATGATGTGCGCGAAACACTGATCCGCTCGCGCGCACCCGACGGGGAGTTGCGTATATTCCGGCTCGGTGATTTCGCGACCGTCGAGCGCGGCTTCGAGGATCCCGTCACGCGGCGGGCCTATTTCAATGAAAAGCCCGCCCTCGTCCTGTCCGTCGTCATGGACCCCGACCAGAGCGCGATAAACTATTCCAAGGTGGCCAGCGCGAAGCTGGACGAACTGATCCAGCAGCTCCCGCGCGGGATCGACATCGACATCATCACCTATCAAGCTGACCAGGTGCGCTCGGCGGTGTACGGCGTGACCCTTAACGTTCTGCAGACCCTCGTCGTCGTGCTAGCCGTCGTCGTCATCTTTCTGGGCTTCCGCACGGGACTGGTCGTGGGCTCCATCGTACCCATTGTCATTCTCGTCACCGTGGCGATCATGTCCCTCATGGGCATTCCTCTGCAGCGCATGTCGTTGGCGACCATCGTGCTGTCGCTCGGCCTGCTAGTGGATAACGGCATCGTCGTGGCGGAACATTTCCAGCGCCGCATCGGCGAAGGCAGCGAACGAAAGGCAGCGATCCGGGAGACAAGCGAGAAGTTCGCCCTGCCCCTGCTGCTGTCGTCCCTGACGACGATGGTGTTCTTTCTGCCGCTCGCGCTCGCTCCGCACGATGCGGGCGAATACACGCTGTCCATATCCCAGGTCATCGTGATCGCCCTGGGCGTATCGTGGATCATCGCCTTCACCCTGACGCCGATCCTCTGCTACTTCTTCGTCAAGGCCCCGACGGAGCAAGCGGAAAAGAACCCGCGCCTGATTCGCCGCTTCTTCATCTGGTTGGAAGACCGTTACGCGGAAGCGTTGCGCGTGCTGATGAAGGCATGGCCGGCCTTCTTCGCCGTGCTGGCCGTCAGCTTCGCGGGCGGCGGCTACCTCATAACCAACACGCCGGAGAAGTTCTTTCCGGACTCGGACCGCAAGCAGATCCTTGTCTATCTCGACCTGCCGGAAGGCAGCTCCACCCGGAATACGGACGACGCCATGCAGACGGTCATGGCCATCCTCAACGACGATGAACGCTATCCCGAGATTGCCAATACGGTCGGCTATGTCGGCTTCGGCGGGCCGCGCTTCGTGCTGTCGCTGGAACCGGTCGAGCCGGGCCCGAATGTCGGCTTCGCGGTCGCCATCGTGGAGTCCCAGGACGCCATGCAGCCCTATATCGAGTCGCTGCGAGAAGAGTTGCGTGCTGCCGTTCCTGAAGCCCTGTTGCGCGTCAATAAGATGTTCCTCGGCCCGCAGGATCCCAACACCATCCAGATCCAGGTCAAGGGCTCCGACGTCGCCCATCTCACCGAGATCGGAGATGAAATGATCCGCATCCTGCAATCGGTCGATGGCAGCGACTATGTCTGGTCCGACTGGTATAATGGCCGCGACCGGCTGGTCGTGGACATTGACCCGGTGCGGGCGCGCCAGGTCGGGTTAACCCCTCGCGCCATTGCGAATGGGCTCGCGGTGTTGACCGAAGGCCTGCCCGTGACCACCCTGCGCGACGATGACGACAGAGTGGATATTGTCCTGCGCGCGACAGACTCCGAGCGCGAATCCGTCGAGTTCCTGGAGAGCTTCCTGCTCTATCCCCCGCAAGCGCAAGGCGGCGTGCCGCTCAAACAGGTCGCCGACATCCGCCTGTCCAACAGTCTGGGCCGGATCGAGCGGGAGAATTTCGTCCGCACGCTGACCATCGAGGGCAAGAACGTGGCGGTCACGCCGCAGGACCTCATGCCCATGATCGCGGACGACATCGAAGCCCTGCGCGACCGATTGGAGCCCGGCCACACGATCGAGTTCGACGGCACCATTGCGGATTCCCGCGACGCCCAAGCCGCGATCGCCGCCAATGCGCCGCTGGCGCTCGGCCTGATCCTGCTGTTACTGCTCGTGCAGTTCGGCAAATGGCGCAACGTCGCGATCATTCTGCTGATCCTGCCTTTGTCGACCATCGGCGTCGGTATCGGCCTGACACTCATGGGCGGCACGTTCGGCTTCATGGTCATCCTCGGCCTGTTTACCCTGTTCGGCATCATCGTGATCAATGCCATCGTGCTGATCGACCAGATCGAACGGACGCTGGACGCTGCGAAGCAAAGCAGAAGCGACGACGAAGACGAGGTTCATGGCTCGCCGCGCGACGTGGTGATCGACGCCAGTGTCCGGCGGCTACAGCCCATCCTGACCACGACCATCACCACGATCCTCGGCCTCATGCCACTGATCATCGCCAAGGACGTCCTGTTCTACAGCCTTTCTGTCGCCGTGGCCTTCGGGCTGGGCATCGGCACGCTGATCGCGCTGGGTGTCGTTCCGGTGCTCTACGCCCTGTTCAACCGCGTCGGCGACACCTGGGATGAGCCGGTGAAGGCGGAAGAACACAGCTCCGGGACCGAGCCGAAGGGAGTCCCGGTATGACCCGCCTCATCCAAGGCGTCGCGCTCGGCGCGATGCTGCTCTCTGGCTGCTCCACACTGCACAACGGCGCATCGGAAACCCTTGCCACCGACGCGGCCGCACAGGCTGGCTGGACGGACCGCACAATTGCGACGGCCGCGCCCGCCGCCAGCGCGCCGCTGGACGACGTCGCCTTCTGGGCTGGGTTCGACGACCCGCTGCTCGTTGCCCTATTGGACGAGGTGATCGCCAACAACCCGGCGGTCGACGAGGCCCAGGCCCGCCTTCGCGAAGCCCGCGCCGTCATCGGCGTGATCGGGTCTCGCAGCCGCATCCAACTATCCGCCACGCCCAATGCGGGGCGCGAACGGCTCAGCGCGGAAGGACCCGGTCCCCAGGGCCAGATCCCCGGCGTCGACCTGGAACAGTCCTTTTTCTCGCTTGGCGGCGTCGCGGCATGGGAGCCCGACATCTGGTCACGCAACGCCTTGTCGGTCGAGGCAGGCGAGGCGCGCGCCGAGGCGATGGAAGCCTTGGCCGACGCGGTCCAACTAGGCCTGAAGGCCGATACGGGCCGAACCTATATCCGGCTGCGCGCCGCCGAGGCCGATCTCGTGGCGATCGACCAGACCCTCGCGGCCCTGCGCGATACGGAAGATTTGACCCGCCAGCTCGTGGAGGTCGGGCTCTCGGCGGAGTTCGACTTGCTTCAGGTCGGGGCCCGGATCGAGGGCGTGGAAGCCGAACGCCTCCAAGTCACCGGACAGGTCACACTGCTGCGCTATGCGCTCGCCACCCTGCTCGGCCATGCCCCGGCGGAGATGGAAGGCCGCCTGCCCGCCGGCGCATCTATCCCGGATTATGACACCGGCATTCCGGCCGGATTGCCCAGCACGCTGATCTATCGGCGCCCGGACGTCGCCGCAGCGCGTTTGCAATTGCTCGCCGCCGCAAAGAACGAGGAAAACGTTTCGCTCAACCATTTGCCGAACTTTTCGCTCACGGGGGATGGCGGGTTGTTGTCCACCGGACTCGACGCGCTGTTCGATGCGGATTCGCGGCGCGGCTTGATCTCGGCCGCCCTGAACTGGCCGATTCTGTCAGGCGGACGCTTGTCGGCCGAGCGCGACATCGCCGACGCTCAGACTGCGGCCGCGCAGGCCGTCTACGACCAAGCCCTGCTGCGCAGCCTCAACGATGTGGAAACAGCCTTCGAACGCTACGCCACATCCGGCGAAACGCTGGTCAGGATCGACAATCTAATCGAGCGCCAGACCCGCATCCGCCGCCTCGCCGAGGCGCGCTATCTAGAGGGCGAGGACTCCCAGTTCCGCAGCCTAGAGGCCGAAACCGAGCTTCTGTCGGCGGAGCGTCGGAAAGCCGAACTGCTCGCCGCGCGGTCGGTCGCGGCCGTGGATATTTACGCCGCCCTGGGCGGCGGATTTTAGCGGCGAGCCAGATGAATCGAACATTGGAGGACGATATGGATCCCGAATTTCACAGCGCCGTGCAACGCGGCGCCGTCTACATTATCGCCATCAGCGTGTTCGTGCCGACAGCCTTGCTCGGGTTGGCGCTGACCCTGCTACGCTAGGCTTCGGCTTCTCCCAGAGTCTCCCGATGCTGGTAGAATTCATCCAAATATTTAGTCGGATCGGACCCCGACCACTTGGTCTACCAGGCGGATTGGGTCAACTTCCATAAGCGTCGGGGAAAACCAAGTTCAAGCCGAAATGGACGCGATCGGCTGGAGACTCGCTTCCATCCGGCTTCACGCCGAATCGGTCTCTATCTTGCAGACGCGAAGCCCATAGGCTTATCAGAGCATCGCTCGCCTGCTCCGCAGTCAGCTTCGACTGGATCCAGCCCCGCTCCAATCCCGCACCGATCAGCCTCGTCAGGTTTTCGAACGTCCGGTCGTAAGTCGCCTTGTAGAACTCGGCCGCGATATCGGGAATGTGTCGCGACTCCGTTATGACGAGATGTTCGAATCCACGGATTTCCCGTTTGGACAGAAGTGTGAGCAGTCCGGTCCCGAAGCCTTTCAAAGCATCGAGATATGCTTCCCGCTCATCCGGCAGGTCGTCGGGCGCAACCATAAATGTGTCGCCCTCCCGCTCCAGCACCTTTACGAGGATAGCTGCCTTGTCAGGGAAATATTTGTACAGCGTCGCTTTGGAGGCACTCGCCTCCCGGACCAGCATGTCCGTCGTCACACCGGAATAGCCATGCTTCAGGAACAGCTTTCGCCCCGCCGCGATGATCCGTGTTTCAGGATCACGCTTCGGAGTCGTTTTTTGCTTTATAGTGCTTTTCGACATCGCAGAGCAGTAGCACTTACTGGGCAAGCCTTACAATACGGAACAGTACTGCAGCCTAGCATCTAAGCAGTTATGCCGCTTCTCAACTTGCGCAAACGGCACAGAACACGCGCCTCTGATATCGTGATCGGTATCAATCAGAAATGCCCATGGAACTCGCTTTCGCCTAATTCGGACCGCGCTAAAGTCGACAAAGCCGGACAGCGTCCGCGACAGACCGTATGACATGCCTCGTCTATCATCATATCGGGATGTATGATCACACTTCGCCATTCTCCTAGCCTATCTTTCAAGACGGCCCTCGTCGCATCAGCCGGACTTCTGATCATTGGCTGCTCCATAGCACCTGCGCCGAGCGCCGACGTGAACGATCCCGCTGTCGACTCGATCATGATGGGTTGTCTGGCAAATTTCCCGAAAATCCGGCCTTGCCGATCAGTTGACTCACCGTGAAAGAAACTGTGAACGGCGCAGCGGTTCGTCGGCCGATACCGGTGCGGACAGAACCCATGATCAGCAACACGGCATAGGTTGAGACTGCGGCTTGGACCGACAACCTGTAACACGACACTGTCATGCTCTGGAAGGACAGGGCGTTGGATCGTAGCTGGAGCCGGTAAAGCCTCGATCCCGACCAGCTGCTTAACACCTACTATCTGAACTAATTGACGGTCACGACACGGAAAGAATTTAATATACAATTAGCGCTCTATCTCCCAGAGCTCAATCCAATCAATCACATGCTCAACTGATTCGTCAGCTATGTGCTACATAACACTACTCATCGTGTGATACATTTTGCGCTTTAGTTCTCACAAGCGTCTGTTATGATTGGATTTATAGTTGAGGCATTGTGCCTCTTCTGGGCACCAATTCTTCAGGTTGTGTGGTCTGTAGGCGTTTGAAAACATTACAGCAATCCTCATCCAGCCTCACCTGCCCTCAGATCAGCTTTTATTTTGGACCACACTTTGGGACACAAAAGAGCTACAATCATGTCTGAGATGAAACACCTCGATCAATATCTGAAACTGCGCAAAGGCCGTTATTACTACGTCCGGCGCGTGCCAAATTGCTACCGCGACGTGGACAGTCGCACTCTCATCAAATTGGTCTTGGACACGGGATCGCGCGAAGTGGCCCGTGGACGCCAAGACGGCTTTTCCGAAGCCGATGAACAACTCTGGGTGTCGCTCAGGGCGTTCGACTCTTCCTTTGCTGTCCATCCAGCTTTGGGGCGGTACGAAGCCGCCAAAGCCCGCGCTCTGGCGCGAGGGTTCATGTATTACCTGTCGAGGAGCTGACGGAAGCCACGCCACATACGAACTCATCGCATGCATCATCCTAATGGAGCGGAGTCTCGGCAAAGCACAACGATCGTCCGAAGCGGACGCGCTGCTCGGCATTGCTACGAAACTTTCTGTTCGGATGAGCGAAGCCTTCGATCTTTATTGCCACAAGATCAAGGTCGGGGACCATAAGGGTAAGGCGCCTATCCAACGCGAAAACTGGCGCAAGGTCAAATTTGCGTGGAGCAAACGAAAGGCTTACTGAAAACTCTGCAATGGCAGCCACGACCATCTAAACCTGATTGGTTTCGCTACTACCAATGGTGAGTCTAGCTTTTGTGTAAAAGCGTCAGTCGCGCACGGTTAAATATGCCGTATGTGTAAGACATGCTTTCAGCGGAGTCGGTTTAGTGACTAGCACATTTATACATGGCCACGGCTCCAAATTGTAGATACAGCCCCTCTGGTCCAACTTTTCTCGAAAGCCACTGCCAGATTCATACGTTTTCGAAGCAGAACACATTTCCATTTTACTCAAAAGAGAAACGAATAGGCTGTATCCGTAGTCCGCCGCGGTTGGCCAAAACCATCGATCTTGCGCTCCCTCGCAGATTTTCAAGTAACAACACTACATCGTCCGCCGAGACGGGCTACGTTTCGGCATCCGGTATTTCATGCAGCTTTTGTATCTTAATCCCGTTGAAATGCGGCACAGGGATCTTCTCGCTCAGATGGTTTCGTTACCTGAACAATATCGAAGAGAGACGAATCCAGGCCGCTCCCTTGCTCGAGCAGTCCAACAACCACAACGGATGCGTTCGGCATGACCTGCTGAAGAACTCCGGGCACGCCCCTGTCCTTGCGAGCATGGCCCGTGCCGGTGATCAGCACGACTGGAGCTGGGCCGGGTGACAGGGCATGGGCTTCGAGCGTCCGCATGGCGAAGACGGCGTCGCGCAGTCGCTGCGCCTCGATCATGGACCGGGCCGTTTCCGAAGTGATCATGCCGCAATGGGAATCGATGAACATCTGGGTCAGATCTTCAGTGTCTTTCTGGGATAGACTCTCGCCCAGACCATAGTCCGGGGGGAGGTTCGACACGGATTGAGCGCCTTCTTTCATCGACCGGTGGACATCATCCCGCGCCACGCCCGCGCCGACGATTCGGCTGGACGATGCCGCATCGAAGACCGGTTCATAGATCTCCCAGTCGGGCCAGCCGGACTCATCCCACCCCAAGGCTTCGCGCAAGTCTGTGCCGCGCGCCCGCGCTGCGTCTGCCACCTCCGTCTTCGTGATGGGAACCATTTCGAAAATTACGGCGTCCGGTTCGACCCGATGAATGACCTCGGCTTGGATGCTGTGATGTTGCGCATTATCATGCGTCTCGCCCAGAATGATGATGTCCGCTCCAGAGAGGCTTGATATCCAGTCTGCCCCCTCCGGGTGCGGGTATGTCTGACAGGCGGCCAAACCTGCCAGAACGATGACCGACAGTGAGCGAAACGCGGACGCTGTCACTCTGCGGCTTCCATAGCGATGCATTCTGTTGGAAGGCCGGAGAGCAACCGACGTTCTCGCTTCAGCCAGTTTCTATGGGTCTGCAGAGTTTCCATTAGACGAAAGTCATCCGGTCGGTTCAGGGTTTCGCTTTCCAGCCAGCAATCCATCACCGCAATCTGGCTATCCAACCAAGACGCGACCGTTTCATTTGAAAAGTGAGTGCACATTAGCGGATCCTTTTTCGGAAGATGGGTTGAGTGTTCGAGGTTTGACTTTCACAGATATATCAGGCGTTAGGACCGGATGCCCGGACCTCAGGAACAGTCCAGCGAGGCGTTGGACCGCGTCGGATAAGTCTGGCGCAGGCGGCGCGCCCAGAAGCAAGCTCAGCTGGGCATCACGCTGTAGACTAAATTTTTGCTGAGCGGCGTTCATGCCCGAGACCAAGGCGATTTCGTCATGGGTCACACCCAGGACACCGGGGTGCGATAGATGCATCATTCGACGCCCGGCCTGCGCCATTGCCTGTATGAGGGAAAGACAATGAACCCGTCCTTCGTCGCCGTCTGGTCCGAGCGCCCGGTTCAAGCCGTCGATTACAGGCTGACAATGGCCGTGGCCCGTGCACAGGCGCGGACGCACCAGATCAAGACACCGGCTCCGTAACCTAGGTCGTTCACACGAAGCCCGGAATAGCGGCTATGGGTTTTCGACATTGTCGACATCAGAAATTCCGCTGCAGGGTCAGGGCCGCTTTGAAGCTTCGGCCCGGTTCGCTGACGCCTTCAAAAACGCGATCATATTCTGTATCGAAGACGTTATCGATTCCGACATCCAGACCAATGCCGCGCAGGCGTTCTGGTCGCCAGCTCGCGTAGAGATCGAAAACCGTGTATCTGTTTCGACTTTCGGCAATGACCAGACTATTCGTGGCGGTATCGAATTCACGCCTTTCGAATGTACCGGCAGACTGAATCCGAATGCCTGTCAATGCGTTCCACTCAGGGATCTTGACGCGTGTATCCAGCGAGAAGCGGTCCGGGGTCAGTATACCAAGGTCTTCATTATTGGCTTTGTCTTCACCGTCTACCGTGCCGTATGCGGCTGCCATCCGGATGCGCCCACTTTCGTAGACGGCTTCCAGCTCGTATCCTGACAGTTCTGCATTGGCGAGATTGTCGCTGACAGTCGTTCCGGCTGTGCAAGGTTGGAATGCGGGCGGCGCGAAACAGGTTGGGTCGAACGCGAAATCCACACGGATATTGATGAGATCCGTAACGTCGCTCGTATAGTAAGATCCCTTGGCGCGGAATGTGTCGCCCGGCACAACGACATTATCGAAATCCAGAGACAATCCACCCTCATAGCTCTTAGCCTTTTCGGGAAGAAGGTTGGGATTAGGCACGAAATTGTTGTTCACGAAAACGAAGCCCCCCCGAGCTGGATTGAACAGGACGGGATGCGGGACTGGAAAGTGGACACCGTCCAGATAGAGTTCGTTGATTGACGGGGCGCGGAAGCCCTCGGAGTAGGACCCGAAAACCCGAACGTTCCGGCTGCCCAGACTGGCAGCGAGTCGCGGCGACCAGGCTGTATCGCTCACATCCTGCTCTCCGACGGCGTCAGAATCGAAGGAGTCATAGCGTATGCCCGGGATGACGAGCAGATCGAGCGTGTCGCTGAATTCGATGCGCGCCTCAGCCTGGATAAACAATCCGATAAACTCCGCCGATCCGTCAGGCACTCCGGCGCGCGTATTGTCCGCGCTATTGTTATCTGTTCCGACCTGTTCATCCCTGTACCAGTCTCCGCCGAATGTCAGACGGGTCTCAAACCCGCCAAGATCCAGATCGGAATTGTTGCGCAGTCCCAGACCGGTCGTCTCGATATCCCTGACCGTCATACGGTTGATGGACGGGTCGAACTCCTCGACCGCCGTGTCGGTGAAATAGGCCGTCAGAGTCGTATCGATGAGGTCGCTGACCGGATCGAAGCGTCCTGAAAAGCGGACCGTATCCGTACCGATATCCTTTTCGATGTCGTTTCCGACCGCGACGCCTTGACCATTATTGGGTTCGACCGCCGTGTTTTGAAATCTTTGATAAGAGCCTTCCACGCTGAACGCGTCCGAAAACGCGTAACCCGCTTTGAGAAAGTAGTTCTGGATATCGTCATCAGATGGCAAGTCCGCACCCGAACCCAACTCTATATCGCCGGACGTCCGCAATCCGACACTGCCGACCAGGTCAAGACCGCCTTGCTGTGTATAGGCCGTCAGCGTGCCGAGGACGTCTTCATTGACCGATTGATAGCCGAGGCGGACGCGCGCGCCGAACGTCTCGTCATCCGCGAGAAAGTCACTGGCGTCGATTGTCTCGAAAGCCAGAACGCCGCCCACTGCGCCGGAGCCGTAAAGCGATGATGCCGGCCCTTTAACGACTTCGGCGGATTTGACGAGATCCGGATCCAGAAAGAACCGTCCGTCATGAACCGAGATGAAGGACTGCCGCGCTCCGTCGAGAAGAATCAGAACGTTTTCTCCGCCACGCCCGCGAATGGACGGCGTCTCGCCTGTCCGGCGCGGTCCTCCGGAAAACTCGACGCCAGGGACATCGCGCAAGGCATCGGAAATGGAACTGGGCGCGAAAATTTCGATGTCTTCGCGCGTGATGACACCGACCTGTCCAGGATATTCGAAAACCGTGACGGGGTTGGCCGTGCCGTAGACTGTGATGATGTCTTCTTCCTGATCGAATGCCGACAATTGTTCTTCGGACCTCTCGTCCAACTCGGCGTCACGAGACACTTGCGCATAGGTTGGAGCCGCCAGACCGCCCACCAATGCCAGAGCGGCAACACCGGCGCTCCATCGTCGTGATTTCAGATTCAATGTCATGATGATCCCTCCGGTTGGCTTGCGAGCCACATAAGTTGCAAACCATTCTCAATTTCAGCTTCGCACTATTGCACTTGAAAGTGACTCGCAAGAACATTATGCGATCAATTCGAACCGGGGCCTTCACTTGGCTCACTAAGGGATACTGTCATGACCGTTGCCGCCACTCTCGACTCTACAAAACCGTCAGTGCTGGATCGCTATGAAACCTTGAAGCGCGACACCCCTAAGCTCCGGGCAAAGGATGCCGCCGAACGGTTGGGAATCAGCGAAGCCGAACTCCTTGCTGCCCGCGTCTCGGACGGGATCGTTAGGCTAGACGGCGATTTCGCTGACCTCATCCGCGCCCTGCCTTCGCTCGGGCGGATCATGTGTCTGACACGGAACAGCGGGTGCGTTCACGAAAAGCATGGCGAGTTCGGCAAAATCAATATCGGCCCCGGCCACGGTATCGTGCTGAACCACGATATCGACCTTCGCCTGTTCATGAGCCATTGGCGTCATGCCTTCGCCGTCACGGAACAGGTGGCCTCCGGCTTGCGGCGCAGTCTGCAGTTTTTCGACGTGGATGGCCGCGCCGTTCATAAGGTCTACATGCCGGTGGATGCCGACATGGCGCCTCTCGACCGGATCGTGACCGACTTCCGGATGGCGGACCAGACGGCCCCCCTGACTACACGCCCCCTACCCGCGCCGCGCGAAGATAAACCGGATGCCGACATCGACACAGACGGCTTTCTGGACCACTGGGAAGACCTGCAGGATACGCACGACTTCTTCGGCCTGCTGAACGAATTCGGCATCGGTCGGCGTCAAAGTATGCGACTGGCAAAGGGACGGTTCACAAGGCCCGTCGAACAAAATGCGGTCGAGGCGTTGTTGACCGCAGCTTCGGACACAGCCGTTCCGATCATGTGTTTTGCGGGCAATCCCGGCTGCATCCAGATTCACACGGGCCCGGTCGAGACGATCAAGATGATGGGCCCATGGCTGAACGTGCTGGACCCCACCTTCAATCTGCATTTCGACACGCGCGCCGTGGAAAGCGTCTGGGTCGTCGAGAAGCCGACTCGCGACGGCATCGTCACATCCGTCGAAATCTATGATGCGGACGGGAAATGCTTCTGCCAATTCTTCGGCGAGCGCAAACCTGGCCAGGACGAGTTGCAGGGCTGGCGCGACATCGTCTCCGGATTGCAAGCAGCGTAACCATGACATTCACGAAAACCGCCTCTCGCGCTGCTATTGTGGCGTGTGCAACATTCGGTCTGATCGCTTGTGCAGGCAGCGCCCCACCCGACATGGACGGGCCTCAGCGCATCGTCAGTCTGGGCGGCGACCTGACGGAAATCGTCGTGGCTCTGGGCGCGGAGGACCGGATCGTGGCCCGCGACTCCACCAGTTCCTACCCGGCCTCTGTTCAGGCTCTGCTCGATGTCGGCTATGTTCGCGCCCTGAATGCGGAAGGCATCCTTGCGCTGTCGCCCACGCTCGTCATCGCCTCCGCCGAAGCGGGGCCGCCGGAGGCGCTCGACCAGTTGCGCGCCGCCGGCGTCGACATCGTCGTGCCTCCGTCCGGATACACTCAAAAGGCCCTGCTGGCGCGGATCGACATGATCGGCGATGCGCTTGGCGCGGAGTCCGAGGCGGATGCTTTGGAAGCTGATCTGACACGAAAGATGGAGGCCGCAACCCGGCCCACGACTGGCTCCGACAAACCCAAGGTTCTATTTCTATTAAGCGGTCGTGACGGCTCACCCATGGCGGCAGGGACGGAAACGGCGGCCCATGCCATGATCCAATTGGCGGGCGGTCGGAATGTGTTCGACACCCATTCGGGCTACAAGGCCTACAGTTTTGAAGCGATGGCAGCCGCAGCCCCGGATGTTATCATGATGATGGATCATTCGCTGACCCAGCTAGGTGGCCTGAAGGGTCTGAGCGAACATCCTGCCATCGGTCTTACTCCTGCGGCCCGGAATGGACGCATCGTCGCCTCCGATGGGACCTTCCTGCTCGGCTTCGGGCCACGTTTGCCAGAAGCAATCAGCTTCGTAGCTGAAGGCTTTCACTCCGCTGCAGAACCTTCGGGCCCCGTCGCTCCGTGACCGTGATGGCGGTCGAGACGGCTTCATCCAAGCCGCCCTTGAGAACGCTGGCTCTCATCGCTGCGGAAGCGGATCGTCGCCGGGCCGTCGTTCTGGCGGCTCTCTGCCTGCTTACGGTCGTCAGCACCTTCCTTTCGATCCTCATCGGACCCGCAAACGTGGACATCTCGGACATTCTGGGCGGTGTGACCGCAACGCTCGGTCTGTCCGACAAGACGACACCAGGCGAAGCGATTGTTTCTGCCATCCGCCTTCCGCGCACGGTCCTCACTTTGTCAGTCGGCCTGGCTCTCGGCATCTCCGGCGCGGCGCTGCAAGGGCTATTCCGCAACCCGTTGGTTGACCCGCAGCTGATCGGGGTTTCGGCAGGCGGAGCCCTGGGAGCCGCAACCTGGATCGTCTTCGGCGCGAGCCTACCTGCAATCCCGCTCCTTCTCTCATCGGTCATGACGGCCGTCATGGCCTTTATCGGCAGCCTCGCAGCGATGGCGGCGGTTTACACGATCGGCACCAGGCGAGGCCGGGTCAATGTTGCAACCATGCTGCTCGCCGGGATTGCCGTAAACGCTCTGGCCGCATCCGGCTTAGGGCTGATGCTGTTTCTGAGCGACGACTTCCAGCTTCGTGCGATCACTTTCTGGACCTTGGGTAGCGTCGGTGGCGCCAGCTGGGCCAAGATCATGCCGGCCTTGGCCGTCATGATCGTTCTTCCCTTGTGGCTCGTACGCGAATGCGAAGCACTCAATCTGTTCGGAATCGGCGAGGACGAGGCCCGACACCTCGGTTGCGACACGGCCAAGCTCAAGCGCCGAATGGTCGTCCTTCCAGCCATCATCACGGCAGCAGCCGTATCGGTGTCCGGCATCATCGGTTTCATCGGACTGGTGGCCCCGCATCTGGTGCGTCTGCTTGCCGGAAGCGACAACAGAATCGTCCTGCCGGGGTCGGCT
The DNA here is from genome assembly GCF_947498175.1 of uncultured Algimonas sp. Classification (GTDB taxonomy): domain Bacteria; phylum Pseudomonadota; class Alphaproteobacteria; order Caulobacterales; family Maricaulaceae; genus Litorimonas. The sequence continues at coordinate 151,321 of NZ_CANMJB010000005.1, forward strand.
TTGCTAGGCGCAAGCCTGCTTCTCATCGCGGATATCGTTGCCAGAACTGTCGCCGCGCCTGCCGAACTTCCGTTAGGCGTGGTGACGAGCCTGATAGGGGCGCCGTTCTTTATCTGGCTGCTATCGCGCCAACGCGCCTGGCTGGCATGACGTCATGAGCCTGTCAGCCCAAGATGTAACGGTCGCCTTTGGACCTCGGACCATTCTCGACAAGATCGACGCGCGCATCGAACCTGGCCTTGTTACGGCAATACTGGGTCCGAACGGCGCAGGAAAGACGACGCTCTTGCGGGTTCTATCCGGCGACCAATCGCCTGATAGTGGCACTGTCAGACTGGGAGATACGGATATAGCCACCCTGTCTTCGAAAGATCTCGCTTCAAGTCGCGCAGTCCTGCCCCAACATATTCGGCCGGCTTTTGGCTTCAAAGCCTGGGAGATGGTTCGGCTAGGCCGTTCGCCCTTCGGAGAGACGTCATCAAAACGCCTCCTGAGTGTCGAACGGGCTCTATCACGCGTCGATGCCAGTCATCTGGCAGAGCGTGACATCAATACCTTGTCCGGAGGAGAGCGCCAACGCGTCTTTCTCGCCAAAGCACTCTGCCAGGCCGAAGGTCGAGATGGACGCTCTGGTTATCTGTTGCTCGACGAACCGGCCGCCGCACTCGATATGAAACAGGCCGCCAGCCTGATGAAAGTTCTTCGGCGGACTGCGGAGGCCGGCATCGGCATAGCGATAATCGCACATGATGTCCGGGCCATGAAACACTATGCAGACCGGTTTCTGCTCGTTGCTGAGGGTAATGTCGAAACCCATGAGTGCGCTTCTGACCTCAACGCCCATTGTGTTGCTGCATTGTATCACATGGATCCGGAGGACATCGCCGTATAAATGCAGAAGCGATTATAATCGCAGAGGATCACAGCTGGCTCGTCTCTCGATCAAGGCTAAACGCCAACCGGATCTCGAACCCCGTCAAGAAACGACGGCTTTGCCAACCCGGTTCGTTACAGGGCCGCTTCGATCTCTTCGAGGCTTCGACCCTTCGTTTCCGGCACGAACTTAGCCACAAACAGCCAGGCCACTATGCAGAAGGCAGCGAAGATGAAGTAAGGAAGCGCCCCGTTGAAGCTTTCCGCATTCAACGCACTGCGGTTCACTACCGGGAAAGTGTTGGAAACAATCGCGTTGAACAACCACTGCGCGCCGACCGCGATAGCCATGGCGAGAGAGCGCGCTCGGTTAGGAAATATCTCGCTGATCAGCACCCACACGACCGGACCCATGGACAAGGCAAAACTGGCGATGAAGACCAGCACTCCGGCAAGCGACCACAAGCCGAGTTGTTGCGAGAATACGGTCCATCCTAGCAACATCAGGCCCAAGAACATTCCAGCGAGACCTGTCAGCAGCAACGGTCTGCGCCCCCATCTATCCACCGTGAAAATGGCGATGAAAGTGAAGGCGAAATTGACGGCGCCCAGCCAGAGTTGCTGCTTGAGCGCATCTTCTGGGCCGTAGCCGAGCGCATTCGAGAATATTTCGGCACCGTAGTAGAGTATGGCGTTGATACCCGTGACTTGCTGAAACACGCTCAGCATAACCCCTATCATGACCAAACCACCAAGACCTGCCAGAACCTTGGGGTCGAGGCTTTTTTTCTTGGCGTCGTCCGTCAGCGAACGATTGATTTCGGCGAGTTCGGCTTCGGCCGCGGCATCGTCTGCGCCTAAACGTTTCAAGACTGACAGCGCCTGAGCGGTCCGTCCTTTCAAGGCAAGCCAGCGCGGGCTGTGCGGGATCAAGAACAAGAGAACCAGAAAGGCGAGCGCAGGTATGAGTTCTGACCAGAACATGACACGCCAGCCCTGTTCAGTATTGTAGCTGTTACGCGCGGCCAGTTCGGCATCGCTCAAACCTGCCGTGGTTCCGCCGCCGATGAAATAGGTCGCGAGAAAAACCACGAAGAAACCCGTCACGATGCCGAGCTGGTTGAGAGAAACCATCTTGCCCCGCTCCTCGGCCGGGGCCATTTCTGCAATGTACTGACCGGCGAGGCCATTCCTTTCCGCGACTATGGCGGCTGGATTTTCGCGTCCGTCCTGGTCTTCGCGGCTTGGTCGATGGCCTATCATGGGATCAAATATTTCCGCCTGTCGTCCGAGCAGCGGGAACTGGCCGCCGAAGCACGAGCCGCCGCTGCATCCGCCGAGGCGCTCGCCAAGGACGAGAGCCTCAGGCGCACCGAAGCGGAAAAGCTATTCCGCGACACACAATTGCGTGCCCTCCAGCAGCAGCTCAGCCCTCACTTTCTTCTCAACGCGCTCAACTCCGTCTCCGCGCAGGTTCAGAACGGCGATCCGGACGGCGCGACGGAAATGCTGTCGCGCATCGGTGCGTTCCTCCATATGGCGCTGGAAACCGGAGAGGTTCCGTTCCACACGCTCGAAGAAGAGCTGGATGCCGTCCAGACGTATCTTTCGATCGAAACGGTCAGGTTCGGCGACCGCCTCGCCACATCCACATCCACATCCGTGGAAAGAAGCTGCCTATCCGTCCAGGTTCCTACGCTATTCCTCCAGCCGCTTTATGAAAATGCCGTCAAACACTCTGTCGGAAGCCGCTATGGAAATGTTGATATCGATCTCCGCGTCACCGAAGAAAATGGAACGGTGAGGATCGAGCTTTCCAATTCCGTTCGCTCCGCCCCCGGACCGGACCAACCCGAAGGCGGGATCGGTCTGGCAAATGTCAGAGCCCGTCTCGCTTCGGCTTATGGGGCGCAATCAGGTCTCAACGTCGTGCAGGACGAAAACCGGTTCGTCGTTCGCATCCTATTGCCGAAGGCGGGATAGAGGAGCGCCTGCAGCATTCACCGAAGGTGCGACACTGCGCGGCGGGCGGCGCTGCCTCCCGCTAGTCGCTATCGTTCGTCTCGCCTTTCACATGCGTGTCGAACCAGTCGACCATTTCGGCCAACGTGTGTAAGACGGATTCCCGGCCGCGATAGCCATGGCTTTCATGCGGCAGCATGACGAGGCGGGCCGTGCCGCCAGTGCCCTTGACGGCCGCGAACATGCGTTCGGACTGTTGCGGGAAAGTGCCTGAATTATTGTCCTTGGCACCATGGATCAGCAGCATCGGCTCGTTGATCCTGTTGGCCGCCATGAAGGGGGACAGCTTGTAGTAGGTCTCCGGCGCATCCCAGAAGATGCGGCGCTCCGCCTGGAAGCCGAACGGAGTGAGCGTTCGGTTATAAGCGCCCGACCGCGCGATACCAGCACGGAAGATATCGCTGCGCGCCAGCAGATGCGCCGTCATGAAGGCGCCGTAGGAATGGCCGCCCACCCCGACGCGTTCGCCGTCGCCGAAACCGCGTTTCACGCTTTCGTCCACGGCGGCTTGCGCGGAAGCGACGACCTGCTCGATGAAGGTGTCGTTGACCGTTTCGGGATCGGACCCGACCACCGGCATGGCGGCGCGGTCCATCACGGCGTAGCCCTGCGTCAGGAAGAAGAGGTGCGAATAACCGCCAATGCGCGTGAAACGGTATTTGGAATCGCGCACTTGCCCGGCCGTCGCGGCATCGTTAAATTCGCGCGGATAGGCCCAGACGACGACGGGCAGTTTGTCGCCTTCTTCATAGTCTGGCGGCAGGTAGAGCGTAGAGGACAGTTCGACACCGTCGTCACGTTCATAGGTGATCAGCTCCCGCTCGATCCCGGTCAGCTCCGGATGCGGGTCGGCGAAGTTCGTCAAGGCGCGAACGCTATCCGCCGTTCGCAAACGGAAATTGCCGGGCGATGCCGGGCTTTCGTGATAGGTGATGAAGCGGCTGCCATCATCTGCGACCAGATCCACGACGGACTCATACTGCTCGCCCGTATTGCGCCACAGCTCCTCTGTCTCGAACGTTTCCAGATCGAAGCGGCGCAGGAAGGGACGCGCCCCGTCCGGGGATGCACCGTCGCCGGACAGGAACAGATGACCGTCATCAACATGAGCGACGGAGAAACCGGCGGCATTCTGGACAGTGATCGGATTGCCCGGATCGGCATAGGCGTCCTGCACGTTCCGAACCTCGATCACGCGCGCATCGTTGGACCCCGTCACGTCGAGCAGGGCGGTCCGCACTTCGCGCGTGTCGCGGTCGTAATCGTAGGCGATGATGTCGTCGTCGCCGTCCAGCCCGGTATAGCCCGAATAGCGGTCTTCGAACACGTGCAGGCGTTCTGCGCGACCGCCGAACGGGGCGGACAGCGCCATCAGCGCATCGCGCTCATCCGTTTCGACCCGCGGGTCGCCGCCGTCTAGGGCTTCGGCCCACATCAGGGTCGCGTCCGCCGTCGGGTGCCAGCCGATGCTGCGGGGTCCGGTGACGACGCCCTGGACCGGCAAGCTGTCCGCCAAGGGGCGCTGCGCGATGATCCTGACCGGATCGCCGCTACGGGTCCACACGGCGGAGGTGCGCGGAAAACGGCTCCACGGCACCTGGTAGGAAAACGGCTCGTCGATCCATTCCATCAGCAGGTAGCGCCCGTCCGGCGAGGGGCTTGCATTGACGTAGAGACGCGGCTCGCCGACCGTTTGCCGGCTGCTGCCGTCGGGCCGCATGATCACGGGCTGGCTTGTCACCAGCCATTTATACAATGCTTCGTCATGGGGCGTCTTGAGCAGGTCCTGGAAGGTCCGGGTTTGGGCGTCCTGTCCGCCGGCCGCATCCTGTATGGCCGGACCGGTCGGCGTCAGCGACGGCATAGGCTTTTCGCCGCGATCGGCGGGGATCGTGAAGACCAGCAATTGCCCGTCGGGCAGCCAGCGCGGTTCCTCGAAGACCAGGTTGATCCCCCGTTCCAGCAATTGGCGCGCCTGCGCCGTCTGCGTGTCCAACACCCATAGCGACATACCATCGGCAACCGTGTTGGTGAAAGCCACATAGCGTCCGTCGGGCGACCAATTCTGATCCGCGATGTCGGCATTGGGCGGCAGGGCCACCTGTCGCACCGTGCCGGATTCGATGTCCTGCAGCGACAAGCCGACGAAATTGCGCGGATTGAAATTATCGTTGGTCGCAGCGTCCAGGCGCTGTCCCGCCAACCGTTCCATGGGCTTGGCCAACTCGGCGACGGGCGGCAGGCTTTCGCGTTCGAGCAGCAGCAATGTCTTGCCGTCGGGCGAGACGCTGACGCTCGGCGACGGGGCGCGCAACACAATGTCCGCGATCTCGGCGGGCGGCAGGCGGTAGCCATCGTCCTGCTGACGGGCTTGGGCATGGGTGGCCAATAGCAGCCCAGCCATCGCAGCAGCGCTCGTGAACAAATGCCTCATGGATAAATCCCCCGAAAACCCGTTTTCGTTACTCTATACGCCTATAAGGCAAGTTCCAGCGGAATCGAACACACATTCCGGTGAAAGCCGAGATGGCCGCGACATACGCGCCGCTCGATTTCATTGCCAGCCGACCCGGTCGAAAATCCGGACCGCCTCGCTTTGATTGGGACCGAAGGTCGAAACCTTCAGGGAATCCGGCGTGAAGCCCCCTAAGGCCTGAACATCGGAATTGCCGGACATGCCCGCCACGACGGGATATTCATTATTGCCGTTCGCGAAATATTCCTGTGCGGAGGCTTCCGTCAGATATTCCAGGAAGCGGACCGCATTGTCGCGGTTGGGCGCATGGGCCGTGACGCCCGCTCCACTGATGTTCACATGCGTGCCGCGGCCGTCCTGGTTGGGAAAGACGATGCCGACCGCATCGACGATATCGTTCAAACGCTTATCTTCGGACCGGGCGTAGCGGGCCAGATAATAGGTGTTCACCACCGAAATCCCGCATTCACCGGAGGCGACGGCTTCGATCTGCCCGGTGTCGTTGCTTTGCGGGCGGCGCGCGAAATTGGCGACCACGCCCCGCGCCCAATCTTCGGCGACTTCCGAACCCGCATGTTCGATGACCGATGATAATAGCGAAATATTATAGATATTGCCGGACGAGCGCATGCAGACCTGTCCCGCATGAGCGGGGTCCGCCAGATCCTCGTAATCGGTCAGACCGGCCGGCAGACCGTCTTCCTTGTTGTAGATGATGACGCGCGCCCGCGTGGACAGGCCGAACCAGTGACCGTCATCGTCGCGCAGATAATCCGGCACACGCTCACGCAGGATCTCGGAGTCGACGCTGGACAGAACGCCCGCTTCTTCGGCACGCCAAAGATTGCCCGCATCGACCGTGATCAGCAGGTCCGCCGGACTGAATTCGCCTTCGCTCGCGATCCGCTCGATCAGCGAACTGGCATCCGCTTCGATGCGGTTGACCTTGATCCCGGTTTCTTTCGTAAAATCGTCATAGAGCGCCAGATCCGTGTCGTAGTGGCGCGAGGTGTAGAGATTGACGGTGCCCGCATCGGAGGGAGCCGTCAGCGTTTCCGCCCCCGGTGCAACGGCCGCGACAACCGATAGATCCGTCGAGGGCGAGTCGGCTGAGGGCGAGCATGCCGTCAGAGCGGTGGCGATGAGAAAGCAGGCAGCAAAACGCATGGCAGAGTCCGTAAAGGGAAACTAGGTTTGAGAATAATTCTCATCTACAGATGCGATGGCGGACTGACAAGTCGAAAACGGCAGACAAAAGCCACCACATTGCACCCAGAACTGAGACGAGGCCTTAGCGAGGGAAGAGTGGCCAGGGTCCGTCTTGTGGCTGGATGCGGACGGTCTGTCCGACCGCCCATTCGGGCTCCACGTCGATCTCGAGCAGGAGCCTGTCCGTTCCGCCGCGTTGCAACGTCACGATCTGGCTACGTCCGGTCTGTCGGATGTCGATAATCCGGGAGCCGTCGGGATCCGCCTCTAGCACGGCGCAATGCGGGCGGATCAGCAGATCGACCTCACCCGCATCCGCTCCAGCTGTCGGACCCGAAAGGGAAAAGCACCCGAACGACGTCTCCGCATAACCGTCTGTGACACGAGCGGGCAGGACGGTCCCGTTGCCGACCAGAAGACCCACGAACAGGGAGGCCGGATCATCGTAAAGCTCGCGCGCCGTCCCGACCTGCGTTATGCGGCCTTCCTCCATCACCGCGATGCGGTCGGCGACTTCGAGCGCCTCTTCCGGATCGTGCGTGACGAGAATGGTCGTCGCACCGTGGCGTTTGGCCAGGCGCCGCGTCTCTTCGCGCAGCTGGCGGCGCAGCACGACATCAATGCTGGCGAACGGTTCATCCAGCAACAGGATGGCCGGATCGGGCGCCAGCGCGCGGGCGACCGCGACGCGCTGCTGCTGCCCGCCCGACAATGTATTTGGATAGCGGCCGCCAACATCCGGCAGCCCGATCTGGTGCAGCAGCTCCATCGTCACTCGGCGGCGCGCGGCACGGCCGGACACGCCGAACCCAATATTGTCCGCCACGCTCAGATGCGGGAACAAGGCTCCGTCCTGGAAAACCAATCCGATATTGCGTTTTTCCGGCGGCGGGTTGCGCGACGGCGATGCCAGAACCTCACCGTCCAGCCGGATTGTCCCGGACTGCATCGTCAGCAACCCGGCCGTCAGGTTTAGCAAAGTCGATTTCCCGCATCCCGACCGCCCTAACAGGCACAGGATTTCGCCTTTGCGCGCATCGAGGCTGATGCCCTTCAGCGCGGCTTCCGATCCGTAGCTGTAATGGATGTTTTCGAAGCGCAGACCCATGGGGATGCAAGGCCTTTCTAACGCCGGAAACCGCGAAAGCCTCCTATCGGCATTGCAAATCACATGCAATATCCGCATCGGCGGAAATCATTGCCGGAGCGGATCGAAAACTGATGAGCGTCACGTCGTTATCCAAACTGCGTCATGCCCGGCCGGGCGGGCTGGCGCAGACGCTCGGACTCTATTCGGTCGCGGGGCTCGTCGCCTTGCCGATGCTCACGGTCATCCTGTCCCTGTTTCCGATCCCGATCGAGGATTGGGTGCGTCTGTGGCAAACCACCCTGCCCCTCTACATCGTCAACACCGTCCTGCTGATGGTGCTGACCGGAGCGGTTGCGTCCGTCATCGGCATCGGCACGGCCTGGTGCGTCGCCATGCTGGATTTTCCGGGCCGGTCCGTCTTGTCCTGGATGCTCGTCCTGCCGCTCGCCGCGCCGGCCTATATTGTGGCCTATGTCTATACCGATCTGCTGGATTATTTTGGGCCTGTGCAGTCGTGGCTGCGCGAGCTGACTGGCTGGGGCCGGGACGACTATGCGTTCCCTGCCGTCCGGACCTTGCCGGGCGCGGCCTTCATCCTCGGGATCGTCCTTTATCCTTACGTCTATCTGCTGGCGCGTGCCGCCTTCGGGCGCCAATGCGTCAATCAGTGGCATGCGGCGCGCAGCCTAGGCTTGACTCCCCGCCGTGCCTTCATGCGCGTCGCTCTGCCTTTGGCGCGTCCAGCCATCGTCGGCGGGCTGGCGCTCGTCCTCATGGAGACGCTTGCCGACTTCGGTGTCGCCGACTATTTCGGAATTCCAACTTTCAGCACCGGCATCTTCCGGAGCTGGCTGGCCGCCGGCAACCGACCGGAAGCGATGAAGCTCGCCGCCGTCATGCTGGTCTGCGTGTTCGCGCTCATCGCACTCGAAAGCGCAAGTCGGAAAGGCGCGGTGTCCGGCACCGGCCTGACCCGCTCCCGCAGCGGGCACTTGCCTGTCGGCAGCTCCAGAGGCCGCCTGATCGCGGTCCTATGTGCCCTTCCCGTCCTGATCGGCTTCGCAATCCCGTTCGCCAGCCTTGTGACGAACATGCTGAACGTCCCGGACAGCCGCCCGGGCGGGGACTTCCTCGTCTATGCCGGCAATACGCTGAGCGTCGGTGTGGCCGTCGCCGGACTGTCCCTGTTGCTGGCCGCGCCGCTGGCCTATGCCAAACGGACACGACGCAACGCGCTGACCCGTTCCGCCATCCGCTTTTCCACACTCGGATACGCTCTGCCCGGCGCCCTGCTGGCCGTGGGTGTGTTGCTTCCATTGGGCGAACTGGACCGCAGCCTGACGCACTGGGCGGCCGACCGGTTGGGATGGGAGGGCGGACTGCTCCTGACCGGAACGATCGCCGTTTTGGTCTTCGCGCTGGTGATCCGGTTCCTGACCATATCGTTCAACGCGCTGTCATCGGGGTTCGATCAGATCGCGCCATCGATGGACGCGGCCGCCCGGTCGCTGGGGTCAAGCCCGGCCGCCGTCATGCGGCGCATCCATGTGCCGCTGCTGCGCCCCAGCCTGTTGGCAGGCGGATTGCTGGTCTTCGTGGACACGCTGCGGGAACTGCCCGCCACATTGATCCTGCGACCGTTCAATTTCGACACGCTGGCCACGCGCATCTATTGGCTGGCCAGCGACGAACGCATCGCGGAAGCCTCGACGGCCGCTGTCTTGGTGATTCTGTGCGGCCTTATTCCGGTCATCCTGATCAACCGGACGCTGGAGCGCTGAAGACGCCCCAAGCCGGTCTTCTAGTCCAGCGCGGCGTCGCTTTCCGGCGCGCCAGCGTCATCAGTGGGCAGGATCCTGACTTCCAGGATCTTGTCCGCATCGAAGATCTCGACGGCGAGACGACGCATCTCAGTCAGGTCGATGGCCGCGTAATCGCCGCGCCGCGTGCGGTGGCTGCGCAGGCCTCGCCCGTCCTCATGCGCGTCCGATAGCACGTTCATCCAATAGGGATTGGTCTGTTCCGTACTGTCGAGCTTGCGGATCACCGGCTCCAGCGCCCGGTCCAACTCGTCCTGGCTGATCGTCCCGCGTCCGAGCTCGCCCGCGATGCGGCGCACTAAGTCGGACATGCGCGCCACATCTTCTGGCTTGAGCGACATGACGGCGAACAGATAGCCGAAATCGTCGAAGACGGTGCTGGCGGACGCGCCTGCGCCCGGCGAATAGGTCGTGGCTTCGCCTTCGCGGATATCCTTGACCAGCCGGTTTCGCAGGATGGCCCGCAGGACCGACAGCCGACGCGCATAGGCCGGGTCCATCCCGTCTCCGGCGGGCCAGTAAAGCCGCAACTGAGCCTGATTGTCGTCGCCGCGGTGACGGAAGATGACCGGCTCGCCGCCCCCGTCCGGGAAGGCGACTGCGCGCCGGGAGTCCACCAGCTCGCTGGCGGGAGCGTTGACGGGTCGGCGCAAGGGCAACGCCCCCAGCGTTTCCGCAACGGCTTGCACGACCACATCCGGATCCATGTCGCCGACGACCGTCACCTGGATGGGCCCGCTTTCCAATTGCGGCCGGAGCCAGCTTTCGATCTCGGCGAGGGTGGGAGTGTAGAATTCCTCTTCGGACGTGAAACCGAACCGGTCATCCCCGTGTATCAGGCGAGCGATTTCGCGGCCCGCCACACCTTCGACGGTGGTGTCATGGCGCGGATACCAGGCTTTCAGTTTATCGATGTGATTGCGCCGGGCGTCTTCGGAGAAAGCCTGCGCCGAAAGCTGGGCCGCGAACACGTCCAGCTGCGTCCGCATATCCTCCGGCACGGTCTGAACCATGAAGGCGAATCGATCTTCGTCCACGCGATTGGTGAAGGCATTCGTCAGGACCAGACGCCCCGCCATGAGACGCCGCAATTCTTCGGGACTGTGCGCTTCCAGGCCACTCTCCTTCATGATGGTCAATGACATGCGGCGCAGGCCCTCGCTCTTGTAGGGCGCCGACAGATTGCCATCGCCGAACTGGACGTTGATATTGACGCGGTCATCCTGATAGTCGGTCCGCTTGACCGTCAGCGCGACATTGTTGTCGAACCGCACCAGGCGGGCGTCGACATCTTCGAGATAGTTGTCGGAGACGATCCGGCCGGGCTTGCCGTGATCCGTGTAGGCGAATTCGGCTTGAACGATAGGGTCCGGCGCAGCGACCGGCACGGCGCGGCTCGCGTCGAGCACCTCGCGCACATCGGCTTGCGTGATGCCGTCCGCATCCGGCAGCTGCAGGAACACGGACAGGTCTTCGGGATCGCCCCAACGTTCGCGGAAGGCGGCTTCGACCTGATCCAGGGTGAGCGTATCCTTCAGCGCGTTCCATCGCGCCAGGTTCTGTACGGGGTGTGTGAAGACGATGTCTTCGGCGACACTGTTCATAAGACTGTCGACCAATCCGCCCATGCGCGCCGTGGTGGGTCGCGTATCGGCTCCGGCGGCCTGGGCCTCGTAGCTGGCTTCGTAGCGCCGGATCTGGGCGTCGAATTCGGCCGGATCGAATCCATGAAGCAACGCCCGACGTAATTCCGTCTCGATGCCGTTCAGACTTTGGCGCCAGTCTTCGGGCCGGATCTGCGCTTGGATGATGGCGCCTTCCGTCAGGTCGAGCGTGGCGTTGGATCCGGCCGTCGCCGAGATGAAGGGCCGGTCGCTCTGTTCGGACAGGGCGCGCAGACGCTGGTTGAGCATACCGAACGCCAATCCGCGCAAAGTCCGCTCCCGGCGGGTTTCGGCCGTGTCCGGACGATCGACGTAAGGCCGCATGGTGGCCAGTACGACCTGCGGCAAGACACCCTCCTCGGCATGGATGCCGATGCGGGCGGGTTCTATATCGGCAGGACTCGCCAGCCCTTTCGGAGCGGCATCGGTCTTGCCGCGCCAATCACCGAAAGTCTCGCGGATGCGCGCTTCGATATCCGCCGGGTCGGCATCGCCGACGAAAACGACGGACGTTTTCTCCGGATGGTAGTTGGCCTCGTAGAACTCGCGGAAATCGTCGGAGCGGATCGACCGGATCGCCTCTTCGGTGCCGATCGGCAAACGGTCCATCACGTCGCTGCCCGGTGCGAAAAAGCGCATGCGCGCTTCCCAGCCCCGGTAGGCCGCCGTGTCGCGCGTGCGTTTTTCCGACAGGATGATCCCGAGTTCGCGGTCGATGGCTCCTTGGTCGAGCGTCAGACCGCTGGCCGTTTCGCGCATCAGCATGAAGGCGGCGTCGAGAATGTCGTCCGTCGTTTTGGGCAGGTTGAGCTTGTAGGTCGTGCGTTCCAGACCCGTGCTGGCATTCGTGTCCGCGCCGAAGCTGAGGCCCAGCCGCTCCAGCATTTGGATCATCTCGCCTTCGGGGACATTCTCGGATCCGTTGAAGGCCATGTGTTCGAGATAATGGGCGAGCCCCTCCGTGCCTTCCGTTTCAGCGAGCGATCCGGCATCGAACTGCACGCGAAGCGCCCCTTGCCCCGGCGGGGTCGCATTAGGCAGGATCGCGTAGCGCACCCCGTTATCGAGCCGTCCCGTCACCAGAGCGGGATCGGGAACCAGCTCGGCGAAGGCCGCGTCCGCTTGAGCCGCGTCTGCAGGCTGGACCTGCGCCCGGACCGTTTGCCAAGGGGCCAATGCCAATAACCCCAGACCTGTGATCGCAGTGCTGCAGAGGATCCATCGTTTCCATGAAAGGGGGGTCTTGCGGGATCGGGTCATGGTCGGCTCCTTTGGATTCCGGCCGGTATCGTCCGGTCGGGAGACAGGGACCTGCGTCCCTGATGGGGACTGGCGCGGCGGCACCTACCAGTCGATGATGATATGGTCGCGATCCGGATCGTCCGTGACGGACAGGCCGAAATTGGCTTCCAGCGCGGCGGCGAGTGAATGGGTCGAACCCAGCTTGAAGTTGGCGCTTGCCTCCAGCTCGCCGATGGCGGGATCGTTCAGCACGATCTGCCGCGTCGTGTAGCGGTTCAGCTCCGAGACGATGTGCGACAGCTGCGCATCGACGAAGATATGCCGCCCTTGGCGCCAGGACAGGTCGGATTCGATCGTCTGCGGCGTGACTTGCGTCATGGCTTCCTCGGCGGAAACGAAACGTTCGCCGGGCGACAATTCCACGGGCGCGGAGGCAATCGGTGCGACATCCGGATCGTTGAGGGAGATTTCGTCCACCCGGACCTTGCCTTCCAGCAGCGTCACCTGGGTCGAAGCCTCGTCGAGGCGGACCTCGAACAACGTTCCGAGCGCCGTCACCTTGCGGTCGCCCGCATAGACCATGAAGGGACGGTCGGCATCGTGGGCGACATCGAAGATTGCCTGGCCGCGCAGCATGTAGATCTCGCGCGCCTGGTCGGCCAGCACGACGCGGATTTCGCTGTCCGTGTTGACCTCGACCGTGCTGCCATCCGGCAGGGTGCGGGTCAGGCGTTCGCCGACCGAAGTGAGGAGATGGATCGGCGCCGCATTGTCCGCGGATGCGGTCTGCATGACGGGACCGGAGCCGAAGGCGGGGATCCAGCCTGCTTGGTAACCGCCGAGCCCGATCACGAACAGCGCTGACGCGGCGATCCCGGCCAGGCCGTAGCGCAGGCCGTTGCGTGTCCCGCGTCGCGCATTGACACCTTGGCCGAGCGCCCCGGCGCGCAGGGCCAAAATGTCCGGATCGTTGCGCACCCCGTCCGAGGCTTCCAGCGTTGCGATCAGCGTATCGTAGGCCGCGCGGTTCTGCGCACTGGCTTCGCGCCACAGGATGAAGGACTTGCGCTGCGCCGGGCGGCAGCGATCGCTGCCCAGAACGGCCGCCCAATAGGCGGCCTGGGCGTCCACGTCGCCTTCGGGGAAGTCCGGGCGCGGATCGATAAAGTCGGACACGGTCATGACGTTTCGTCTCTCACGGTCTTGAGCCGCGCGAGGGCGGCCATCATGTATTTTTCGACCGAACTGCGCGACACGCCCATCAACTCGGCGATTTCGCGGTAGGTCAACCCCTCGAAACGGTTGAGCACGAAAACACGCTGAGGTTTCTTCGGCAAGGCCAGGATCGCGGCCTTGATGCGGGCCAGTTCCTCACGGCCCGCCAACTGGCGGTCGGCGGACGGCGCCTCGGATGTGAGCCAGTCACCATCGACGCTGACGTGGGACAGCGCCGCACGGTGACTGGCCCGGCGGGCTCGGTCGCGAAGAAGGTTTGCCGCGACCGTGAAGACATAGCCTTGGGGGTTATCGAGCCTATCCACCCCGCCTTTCCGAATGATTCGGATCAACGTCTCCTGGACGAAATCCTGCGCCTCGGCCTCGCCCAACCCCTTGCGCCGGAAATAGCGCATCAGGGGCGCGCGGAAACTGGCGTCAAGATCGTCCAACCCCGCGCCGGCATGTCCGTTCGCATCATATGTCGGTTGTTCGGTTATCGTCTTGTCCTAGAACGTAACCCGCGCACCGACAGTCACCCGCCGACCGCCGTTGTATTGAATACTGCTCGGATAATAATAATCGAAATCAGAAGTACTAAATGTCGAAGCGAAAGCCCTTCGGACATCGGCATCTTTGGACCCTCTCAATAGATCATCACCCTCAAGATAGACGATCATGCGCGGCATTCGGCCCTTTCCATCGAACTGATAGGCCAGACGGGCATCTAGAGTATCGAAACCTGGCGTTATTTCATTAATGTTGAACTCATCTCGTGAAAAGGACGATGCAGACTGGTATGTATAAATAACACTACCGGAGAAATGACCGTCCTCATAACGGAGCGACGCATTTCCAGCCCACTCCGACTGACCCGCAAGCGGGCCAAGAAGTTGCAAAGTAACGTTTTCCCCATCATCGTTGCGCGCTGCTTCAACTTCACTGAACTCACTTTTCGTGTAGGTGAGATTGCCGACCACACTAAAGTTTTCGACCCAACTTGGAGCTCTCTCACCCAGAAAGTCGATTTGTCGAATGACTTCCAACTCGGCGCCGTAGATTTCGCCACCCTCACCGTTTATCGGACGACGGATGGCATATTCGGTCACGTCTGGAATGTTCAGCAACGCTGGATCGATCTGCTCTAAACCTTGCAGACGCTCCAGAATGCGATCGCGGATCGATGCATCTGTTGGCTCAAGTGGTTGACTAAACTGGGTAAAGTTATTCGCCACGTCCTTATAAAAAAGACCAAGTCTGACCAAACCTGGATTATCCTTAAAATAGTAGGACAAATCTAAGTCGAAATTGTCTGTAACCGTTGGCTTAAGATCTGGATTGGGTTCGCTAATTTGCGCCCGTTCAAAACCAGTTCGAAGATCCAGTAAGAAGTTTGTCGGGCGGGCGAGCAGCGCAATGGTCGGCAGGACCGTTGAACGAAAATATGCACCACGTACAACAATTTGCTCATTGGGGCGATAATTCGCGATCACGCTTGGCGTCCAGAGCTCCTGTTCACTTTCGGCGTCTATGTAATCAACGAGACCCACGCTCGCCAATTCGATACGCGGAATAGTTACGACAGCCGTTCCAGGAAGAAAAACTGTGGGAGTCGAGATGAGGCGTGAATTCCTTTTTTCGCGCTGATAACGGACCCCGCCGATAATCTCCAAGTCGGAGACATCAACCTTCGCCTCGATATAGGCCGCAAGTATCTTCTCGCCAATTTCAGCTGGAGATATAGCAAGAGCGTCTTCTTGAGGCGTAAGCTGTCTACGATCATTGAGTCGAAGACGCGACTCGTTGATCTCAGTCGATGGATCATCTTCAGCTCGGTAAATATCGAACAACTGATCGATAATTGGGCCTCCTGAACCCGCATTAAGGCGACCAATCGGAACACCGAGCCCAATATCGGAAAAGTCGGACAAGGCGTATGCGGAAGAATTCAGCTCCGACAGAAAGACATTACCTCTCTGACCATTTCGCCGCTCCCGCCCAAAGCTAAATGCACTCTGTAAAGCGGTAGTAGAGAGATTGTCATCTCCGTTTTCTCGGACACGGTCTTCGAACTTACCCCCAACCTCGATGTAATCCAAATAGGATCCACCGAAATAACGACGAACATCCAGTTCGAAAACCGTATTCTCGCTCGTATCGACCGTATCAGCCTGGCTTGCTGTCAATAGGGCATATTGAGAAGGATCATCGACGTAATCGCGACCCGCAGCTGTCAATGAGAGAATAGGAATACCATCCCCTACAAAGTCAATAAATCCGCCTACAACGCGCGGTACTGCCGGGGAGTCGTCTTGAGTGATTATAACGGTGTTTGGGTCCGCATATTCATCAATCAATGATTGCGTGGTGCTCCGCGTGTTCTGGAAACTCAAGAATGATCGGTTTCTTGCACGCTCTGAATCAGAGTAGCCGATCTTGTAATCGAATTCCCAGTTATCAACGTCGGTCTCGCCTCTAAAGCTTATAGAACGCGTCGTCAGATCCTCAGATTGGTCTGTCAGAGCGATACTCGACGACAAGCCCAAAGCATATTCACGTGGCCTGATCTCACCACCTAATTCGGGAACGGGCATCTGTGTTGGACTGAAAGCTAGCGCAACATTCTGCAATGTGCGGGCTTGAGAAAAAACTGCGTCGCTTTCAATCTGCTGTAGATCCAGTCGGAAACGCGTATGGTCGTTCCAATCATAAGCGGCGTTTAATGACATAGTTAGGTTTTCGGAGTCTCGATCTTGCGAGACATAAGCCGCTCCGGTATATAGCGGCTCATCAATCTCCGGGTCGAATGGGAAATTAAAACTCTCGGGCACCCTGAATATATTAGCAAAACCTGCCGGAAGCACGGAGTCGAAACTCATTAACGCATTGGTGTTATAGTTAGTTCGCTTGGAATCTCGGTATTGTACTGTCGCCGACAGACCAAAGTCCGGGGTCAACTGGTAAGCCCCTGTCGCGGACAGTTCGACCTCGTCGCCAAAGCCGCTTACAAACGGCGTTTGCCACTCAGCGCCAAGATTGAGATACCTTTCTCCATAATCGAGACCGGAACGTGTCTCGATCTCTACAAGCCCTCCCGAGCCAGTCGCCTCTTGACTTGGTAAGAGCGACTTCTGAATAGTCACCTGCTTAATGTTGTCGGTCAAGAAGCCAGATAAATCGATACCCCGATCAATCCCGGTCCCCTGCAAATCGATACCGTTTAGTTGAATATTGATCGCCTGATCATTGAAACCACGAACCGAAATCCGTTCCCCCTCACCAGTCGCGTCGTCGCGCGTGAAAGTTACGCCGGACACCCGCCGCAGCGCTTCGGACAAGGTCTCCGCCGGAAAATCCCCCATCAGGTCCGACGATACCACCGTCGCGCTGTTCGTCGCCGCCCGTTGCTGGTTCAGCGCCTGCTGCAGGGCCGAGCGGTTGGCGTAGACGACGACCTGGTCGGTAACGCTATCGGTCAGGGAAAAATTTGCCTGGGTTTCCTCCCCGGACGAAACGCTGACGCGCTGGCTCTGGAAGTCGGCGCCGAGATAGTTGACGGACAGGCTGTATTGCCCGGCCGGTGCGGCGGAGAAGCGGTAGAAGCCGCGCGTATCGGTCGATTCCGTGCGCCCCAGCCCTTCGATCAGGACGATGGCGCCGGCCAGCGGCTGGCCGGAGAACTGATCCACGACCTGGCCCGTGATGACGCCGGTCTCGGCGTCGAGATCGAAATCGTCCGCCATAACCGTGGCCGGTGTCTCCTCCACGACGGGCGCAGGCGTCGGCGCGGGTCTTGGTGCGGTCTGGGCCGTCTGCACGACTGGGCCTTGCGATTGCATCTGGGCGCCGGTTTGCATCGGAGTCCCCGACATGTCAGTCGTCGTGATGACAAAGACATTCGGGCTGGGTTCCGCGACGCGCAGATCGGTGCCACGCAGGATACGCCCCAGATCGGCGCGCGCATCACCGGTCAGGCCGATCTCGGCCTCGACATGGCGGCTGCCGACATCCGCCGAATACATGACTTCGACGTTGGATTCACTGGCGAACCTGTTGAGCACGCTCGACAATGTGTCGTCGGACGGCGTCAGGGGCTGGGCCTGTGCCGCAGCGCAGATCAAACTCAGCGCGGACACGCCGCCCAGCAACCGTACGGCGCGACAGGCCAAGACATGCGTATTTGTCGATTTCGTCATGGTTCTCCCCTTGATGACCGGTCGTTCCGGAAACATGCAGATCCTTGGATCCCCTCGCGGACCTGCACTTATTAGAACGCAGGCGGGACACGCCCCCTCAAAAGAAAACGTCGCAAATCCGACATTTTCCTGACACGCGCCCAGCGGCCCTTCGAAAAACCGTGCAAGAAGGAGGCCGCTCAAGCCGTTCATCCAAACGATAGGCGATCACGAATTCGATCGCGCGCGCCTGCGCGCACATCGAGGATGAGGAGTTCGCCGGACGATGGATCTGGCCATATTTGTCTGGCCATATTGATCCGGCCATGGGGTCGGATGCTTCGGCAAGTATCACGGCTGGAGCGGGCGATGGGATTCGAACCCACGACATTCAGCTTGGGAAGCTGACGCTCTACCCCTGAGCTACGCCCGCCGCATCGCCATGCTTAAGCCGCAGGATGGTGCGGCGCAAGGCGATCTGCACCTGCATCATGACGGCGTCATGCCGGCGCGTTATCTGAAGCGACACGCCGACAGCTGACGAGCCCGACATGATGCGTTTCCGCCCGATCCTTTCGCACTGCGCCGCCATGACGGTCGCCACCGCAACCCCGGCATTCGCGCAGACGGCCGAGCCCTGGGCGTTCAAGGATGCCGCCGCGAAGCTGCGCGCCGCGTCCTGCCCGGACCGGGATCCGGCCATGACAGCCTTCATGGCCTTGGATGCGACGGTCGAGGCCGTGAGACTGGGGGCGCCCGACGCGGTCGCCGCGCAACTGCCCGGCCGGGTTCGCTTCGCGGGCGGCTGGGTGTTCGATGCACCCGGTCCGGAATTCGGCGGGCTGTCGGGTCTGGCCGCCGGGCCGGAGGGCGACCTGCTGGCCGTGGGGGATACGGGCCGGTTCGTCCGCATCGGCATGGAGGACGGCGCGCCGGACGGGCGGCTGTCCACCGCGCCGATGCGGTTCGAGACCCCGCTGGTCAAACCCGGCAAGCTGACGGCGGACGCCGAGGGGCTGGATTATCGAGGCGGCTTGGCCTTCGTATCGTTCGAACGGAATTTTCGCGTATTGGCTTTCGATCTGGGCCGCTGCGGCGCGAATGCGACCGGCGTGACGGTCGCGAACCCGCCCGGACGCTATGGCTGGACCCGGGTGCGCGCCAATGCTGGTCCGGAAGCGCTGTGGCTGGATGCGACCGGCACCATGCGCATCGCCTATGAACAGCCGCGCGACGGGCGCGCCGTGACGGGCACGGTTCTGTCGGACGGCACTGTCGGCCTGTCCGATCCGGCCACGGATCCCGCGCTCGATCCCGGCTACCGCCCGGTCGGCGCGGACAGCACGACACTGTCCGACGGCCGCACGGTCACGGCGCGCCTGTTCCGGGCCTATGACCGCGACCGCGGCAACCGGGTGCGGCTCGACATCGAAGGTTTGCGCGGCGATCCGCTTGTCTCGCTCCGCCTGGCTCCGCCGCTGGCGACTGATAATTTCGAAGGGGTCGCGCTGGTCGAGGCCGAAGACGCGTTGCGCGTCTTCCTGCTGTCCGACGACAATTTCTCGGACCGGCAGCGCACCTTGCTCTACCGGTTCGACATCGCACGCTAGGATCCCGGCAAGGCGTCCGCCAGCACGGCGGCGCCGTAGCGCACCGGATCGGTCGTGGGCAGGTTTGTTTCGGCCGCGGCGCGGTCGATCGCCGCGCGCGCTTCCGCGTCCGGAAGGCCTTTCGTGTTGACGCTGACGGCGACGCTGCGCGCGGCCGGGTTGGTGAGCCGCGCGCACGTCAGATGCGCCTGCAGGCTTTCGGCCAGGCCGGGCACGGCCCAGTCCGGCAGGCCGCGCATCGTCCGGCGCCCGGCCGCGTGACAGAGGATCAGCGCATCGGGCTGCGATCCATGGACCAGCCCGGTCGTGACCGCTGCGAATGTGGGATGCAGGACGGTCGCCTGCCCCTCGATCACGTCCCAATGGTCCGGGTCGTTGTCGGGCGACAGAGCTTCGGCCACCCCGGCGATGAAGTCGCCCGGAATCGTGTCCAGCGCGGTGCCATGGCCCGCGATCAGCGCGCCCGTCTGCCCCGTCGGGCGGAAGGTGGCGGCCACGCCGCGCGCATCGAGCTCCCGCTGCAAGGCCAGCGCCGTGAATTTCTTGCCGACGCCGCAATCCGTCCCGACCATCAGCGCGCGGCGCCCGGTCCGCTTGCGGCCCGTGGCCAGAGGCATCGGCCCGCCCGGCCAGTGGCGGACATCATGCAGCGCCCGGCCATGTGCGGCGGCGGCTTGCGCGAGTTCCGGCACGTCCGACAAGCGCTGATGCAGTCCGGCGACGATGTCCAGCCCGGCCGCGAGCGCCTGCACCAGAGGCGGCACCCAAGCGTCCGGCAACACGCCGCCCCGATTGGTCACGCCGATCAGCACAGTGCGCGCGCGCGCGGCCTGTGCCATTGGAAAATCCATGTCCGGCAGGCCCAGATCGATCTCGCAACCCGGCAGGCGGAACTGCGCCAGGCAGTCTTCGGGCGTCCAGTGCAGCACGCCTTGCGCCGTCTTGGCGCCGAATTCCCGGCCCGCATCGCCGAGGAACAGGAGGTAGGGTTTAGCGATCGTCCGCATGGCGGTCCCCCGCTCCCCAGACGGCCGGATCTATGGGGGTGAACAGGCCGTCCTCATCCAGCCGCACCGGTTCGTCCGGGAACCAGAACGGTCCGTCCAGATCGACATAGTCCGCGCCCTGGGCCAGTAGGTGCGCGGGCGCAATGGCCACGGCCGGGGCGACCATGCAGCCCACGAAGATCCCCAGGCCCCGCGCGCGGGCCGCGTCGCGCAAGGCAAGTCCTGCGGTAAGCCCGCCGCATTTGTCGAGCTTGATGTTCACGTGGCTGTAGAGCGGGGCGACCCGGTCCAGATCGGCCAGCGTCTGCAGGCTTTCATCCGCGCAGAGGGGGATGATGTCCCCGGCAGCCCGCAGCGCATCCGCGCAGACGGGGTCGGTCTCGCCGCCCATGGGCAGGGGCTGTTCGAGCAGTTCGTAGCCCTGGTCCTTTGCGACAGGGGCGAGCGCGCCGAGTTGCTCCGGCGTCCAGGCGGCGTTGGCGTCGATCACCAACCGAGTCTCCGGCGCGGCACGCCGCACGGCACGCATCCGGGCGGCCTCCAGCGCCGCATTGCCGCCCAGCTTGACCTTCAACAGCGGGCGCCAGCTCTCGGCGGACGTTTGCGCCGCCATGGCGTCGGGCGTATCCAGCACGATGGTGAAGGCGCTGGGCAAAGCGCGCGGATCGACCCCGATCAGATCGGCAACCGTCCGGTTCGCGCGGGCGGCCTCCAGCTCCCACAGGGCGGCGTCCAGGGCCGCCATCGCGCCCCCTGCGGGCAGGTGATCGGATAGCGTCTCCCGGACCGTGTCGCCCGGCAGTCCCGCCAGCTGTGCCTGCATCGCCTCCACGCTTTCGCCGCGATAGCGCACGCCCGTCGCCGCGCCGCGCCCGACATGGATGCCGTCGCCGACCGTGACACTCAGCACGGGCTGGTGCGTGCGGGCGCCCGTGGCAATTATGAAAGGCCGCACCAGTTCGGGTTGCGTCACTCGCACCGTGATGTTGAGGGGTGTTGTCCGTGCCGCGTCCGTCATGCGCACGCGATAGCGAGCGGGACCGGGCTTGACTAGGTGCCCTGCGGACCGCGCGGCGATGCGGCGCGTTGACGGTGGGACCGATAGCGGCGATCCGGACCCATGCCCACGCCCTTTCCCTTGAAGTCCGTCTCCGGGTCTCTGGACACCCTCACCGCGTCCGTCCGCACCCCGTCCCCCGGCGCGTTGCCGCCGCGCGACGGCGCGGTCCTGCAATCCGTCTATGACCGCGAGGCCCACCATATGCGCCGGATGCGCGACGGATCGGCGCCCGCGCTCTGGTACGACTGGGTGCCGCAGGCCGCCTTGTCCGTCTCGGGGCGGGAGCACGGGCGTCTGGGAGACATCGATCATTTCACGGCCGAGCCGGTCGCCATTCGCGGCACGGGCGGGACCGTGGTTCCGCAGGGGCCGGGCACGATCAACATCTCCGTGCTGAGCCGGCATCCGCGCCATCCCGGCATCCGCGAAACCTATGCCGCGCTATGCGAGGCGCTGCGGCAAGGTTTCGCCGCCATGGGGCTGGAGACGACGACCGGCGCGCGGCCTGGCAGTTTCTGCGACGGCGACCACAACATCCTGCTGGAAGGCCGCAAACTGGTCGGCACGGCCCAGCGCTGGGCGCTCGCGCCGGACGGCGGCGCGGTCTGCCTGCATCATTGCGTAATCCTGTCGGGCGGTTCGGCCGAAACGCTCTGCGCGCGAGCGGAAGCGCTCTACGCCCATGCGGGACGGGATGTGCGCTATGACCGGGATGCCCACTCCGCCGTCCCACTCGACCGCGCGGCGCTTGGGGCGGCGATGGAAAAACCTCTCCGGGCGTATATCGTCAGGTCCGAAGAGGACCGCCTATGACGACCGAGACCGCCGCCGACAGGTCGCATCTGCCGCTGAACGGCATCTGCGTGGTGGAGTTGTCCACCATGATCGCGGCGAGCTACGCGGCCATGATCCTGGGCGAACAGGGCGCGGACGTGGCGCCCTGTTCCAGCGCGAACGCACGGGCAGAGGGTCGCGCATCGACCTGTCCATGATCGATGCGGGCATGCATTTTCTTCCCGGATGGATTGATGGGTGGCACGCTGTTGGACGACGATGTGGTGCACCTGGATCCTCTGACCGCGACCTATGCCGTGATGGAGGCGCGCGACGGCCCGGCCCGCGTCGATGCCGGACGAGCATGGGGCGGAAGTGCGGGCGGAGGCGGGCTGAACCGTCGCTAGAGTTCCGGGAAGCCTTGGTCGGCCAGGAACGCGGCCATGGATTGGAAGTGGCCTGGACATGTATCGCCCGTGTCTGTTCGGGTCACTTTTTCCAGCTTGTCCCCGAAACCGCAATCCTCGCAGATTTCCATGAAATGATTGCAGTCCGGAAAGGTCGCAACCGTCAGATTTCCAGACCGACCGATCGTTTCTTCGTAAAGTCGTTTGGTCTCGCGCCAGTCGATCTGCGTATCAGCTTCGCCGAGTTGAGCCAGCACGGGCAAGTCGAAGCCGCGCAGCATCTCGTCCATATCGTCAATGAACACGACCAGTCCCGTCTCGGGGTCGAGCGTTGGCGGATTGTCCTGCAGGAATCGGGCGTAATCGAGATAGCGCTCTTGCGTGTATTCCCCGCGCAAGAGTGTCATGAAAGGATCCGCCATGAGGTTGGGCGTCGCGGCGACATACGCCTCATAGGTCCCGCCTTGGAGTTGGATGGCAAAGCCTTCATGCCACTCTCCCAGCAGCGTCTCGATGGTATCCTCGTCATAGCCCCGCAATCGCCAGTTCGACGTCATCAGATGTTGCATGTTGCTGAGCGGCCCCGCTGCGCTGACGGAGATCCAGAAGTCTATGTCCTGATCGTCCTTGATGACCAGCGGAGCCGTCCATCCGCCACGGCTGAGACTCCACAATCCGATCCGGTCTGCGCCTGCAACGCCGGCGTCGCGCAACGCCCGTATGGCCGCTGTGACCTCTCCGGCAGAGTTCTCGACCGGCTGCTCGGAATCGAACTCGCCTTCGCTGTCGCCATTGCCCGACTTGTCATAGGCGTATGTGGCAAGGCCGTGCTGAGCGAAAAACTTGCGCCAGCGCATATAGGCCCGCCCCGTCGAGACATGGGACCGGCCGCTGCCATGCACGAACACGACCAGTCCTGCTGCCTCCGTCCCGGGAGGTTGGTCCAGAAGCCCGGCATAGCGCTTTCCTTCGAAGTCGAAGCCGAAAGGCTCCGATATGAATGGCTCGGCCTCGGTTTGCTCCGTGACGGCGGTCTCGCTCGGCGCGGACGCCTTGGCTTTCACATCGACCCTGTTCGCATCCGAACAGGCAAGAAGCCCCGACAAAGTCACAGCAGCTATGCAAGGCCGCAAAGCCCATCGATGAAACGTCTTTTTGCCCGGTCCAGACCGAACAAGACCAAGAGACCGCACCAATCGCACCATGTTATCCACCGCTCAGACCTGTTGAACGACCTTCACCGACGTCCCCAGATCACATAAACGACATTTGACGTATTTCAATGGCTATTCGTGGTTTTCATGAACAACTGTCTACTTTCTCTGTTGGCAAGAAAAAAACCGCGCCCGAGGGCGCGGCTGGTCAACGTCATTCGGCCGAATATCGCGCGAGGTTGGCGAACTGGTTCCTTCAGTCGCCGATGCAGCTGTCAGGGCAATGTCGCCTCACGCGACGTTGGCGAACTGGTTCATCGTGTTGTGCGCCCCGCCCGCCTTGAGCGCGCGGTCGCCGCCGGTCATTTCCTTGAACGTGTCGCCCAGGTCGGAGCCGACTTCGTGCTGGTGCTTGACCGCGCTGACGCCGCCGCGGATTTCCGCGCGCTGGACCTCGCGGACATAGGCCAGCATCTTCTCGTCGCCGTAATAGCCCTCCGACAGCCGGTCCATGCCGAGCGCGTCCATGTGGAAGGTCGGCAAGGTGATGAGGTTGTGGAACACCCCGGCTTCGCGCGCGATGTCCGTCTGGAAGGCCTGCAGGCGGGCGTCGGCTTCGATCCCGAGCGGATCGTCGTCGAAGTCGGCACTCATCAGGCGGGCTTCGTCATAGTCGTCCGCGGTGATCTTGCCTTGCTCGATCCAGTCCTCGCGCACCTGTTTGCGCAGGTTCAGCGTCCAGTTGAAGGACGGCGAGTTGTTGTAGGTCAGCTTGGCGTGGGGCGCTTCCTCGCGGATGCGGTTCACCATGCCGGCGATCTGCGCGACGTTCGGTGTCGCGGTTTCGATCCAGAGCAGGTCCGCGCCGCCATCGTTGAGCGCCGCGATGCAATCCTCGACCACGCGGTCCTCGCCCGTATCGGGCTTGAACTTGTAGAGGCCGTTGGGCAGGCGCGTCGGCTTGACGAGCTGGTCGCCCAAGCGGATCGCGACGTCGCCCTCTTCCAGGTCGGTCAGCGTTTCGACCGGCGTCGCGTCGAGCCATTTCGTATACTCAGCCGCATGGTCGCCGGCTTCGCGGGAGACGGGGATCTTCTGCGTCAGGCCCGCGCCAAGGCTGTCCGTGCGGGCGACGATGACGCCGTCATGCACGCCGAGTTCCTCGAACGCCATGCGCACGGCGCGCAGCTTCTCGATGAAGTCCTCGCGCGGAACCGTGACCTTGCCGTCCTGGTGCCCGCACTGTTTGGCGTCCGAGACCTGGTTCTCGATCTGGATGCAGCAGGCACCCGCCTTGATCAGTTCCTTGGCCAGCAGATAGGTCGCATGGACGTTGCCGAAGCCCGCATCGATGTCGGCGATGATCGGGCGGACGTAGCTTTCGAAATTGTCGATCTTGGTGATCACCGCCTTGCGGGCGACGTCGCCCTCGGCGGCCTTCAGTTCCGCGAACAGGTCGTTCAGATCGACTTCGTCGGCTTGGCGCAGGCTGGTGTAGATCTCGTCGATCAGGTCCGTCACGGCCGTCTTCTCGTGCATGCTCTGGTCGGGCAGGTGGCCGAAACTGTTGCGCAGGCCCGCCACCATCCAGCCGGAGAGATAGACATAGGCGCGGTCGAGCGTGCCTTTCTGGCGCTTGATGGCGCGCATCATCTGCATGGCGTGGAAGCCGGACCAGCAGCCAAGGCTTTGCGTGAACTGCGACGTGTCCGCGTCGTAGCGGGCCATGTCCTGGCGCATCAGCGTCGCCATCGCCTTGGCGATGTCCAGATGCGTCTCGTAGGTGTTCTGGATCTTCAGCTGGGCGATGTCTTCGACGTCGATCCCGCCGGGCACGCCGTCGGGATAGCGGACGGTGATCTCTTGGATGGTTTGCGTGTAGCTCATCTTATGTCTCCAACATGTCGTAGGCGGGGATCGTCAGGAATTCGGGCAGGTCGGCGGAGGTGGCCGTCTCGGTGAACAGGCGCGCGGCCTCCGGGAAACGGGCGGGCGCGAAACCGTCGCCCAGCTCGGTTTCCAGCTCGGTCAGGACCTCGTCGAAGACGCGGCGGTAGAGGGTGCCGCTCATGCGCTCGGTCGTGCCGTCCTCCATCCGGACGTCCGCGCCGTGGCGCAGCCATTGCCAGACCTGGGCGCGGCTGATCTCGGCGGTCGCGGCGTCTTCCATCAGGCCGTGGATCGGCACGGCGCCCCGGCCCGACAGCCAGGCGGCGATGTAGCGGATGCCGACTTCGATATTGGTGCGCAGACCGGCTTCGGTGATGGTGCCCTCATGCGGTTCCAGCATCGCTTCGTCGCTGATCTTGCGCGGCTGGCGCTGACGCTTGATCTGGTGCTTGCCGGGCATGTGCGCGTCGAACGCTTCGCGGGCCGTCGCCACCATGGCCGGGTGCGCGACCCAGGTGCCGTCGTGACCGGCGCGGACTTCGCGGTCCTTGTCGGCCGCGATCTTGGCGAAGGCCGCGTCGTTGGCCGCGTCGTCGTTCTTGACGGGAATCTGCGCGGCCATGCCGCCCATGGCATGCGCGCCGCGGCGGTGGCAGGTGTCGATCAGGCGAAGCGAGTAGGCGCGCAGGAAATCGCGGTCCATGCCGACCTGGGCGCGGTCGGGCAGGACGAACCGCTTATGGTTCCGCAACGTCTTGATGTAGCTGAAGATGTAGTCCCAGCGCCCGCAGTTCAGCCCGGTGATATGCCGGCGCAGGACGTAGAGGATCTCTTCCATCTGGAAAGCGGCCGGGAGGGTTTCGATCAGGACGGTGCATTTGATCGTGCCGTTCTCGACACCGAGCGCGGCTTGCGCGAAGTTGAACACATCGTTCCACAGGCGCGCTTCCTGATAGCTTTCCATCTTGGGCAGATAGAAGAACGGGCCGCGATCGGACCCGGCCAGCTTGACGCCATTGTGGAAGAAGAACAGGCCGAAGTCGAACAGGCTGGCGCTCATGGGCGCGCCGTCCACGGTGACGTTCTTCTCCTCCAGATGCCAGCCGCGCGGACGGACCAGCAGGGTCGCCGGATCGTCGCCGACCGCGTAGCTCTTCCTGTCGGTCTCGAGCGTGAGGTCGCCGTTTGTGTAGTCGATCATGTTGGCCTGACCCTCGACCATGTTGGCGAAGGTGGGCGAGCTGGCGTCCTCGAAATCGGCCATGAACTGGGTCGCGCCGGAATTCAGCGCGTTGATCATCATCTTGCGATCGACGGGGCCGGTGATCTCGACGCGGCGGTCGGTCAGCGCCGCCGGGGCCGGATCGACCTCCCAAGCGCTGTTGCGGATGTGCTGCGTCTCCGGCGGGGTGCCCGGCAGCTCGCCGTCGTCGTAGCGGTCCTGGCGCAGCTGGCGGTCCGACAGCAGGATCTTGCGCTGCGGGCCGAAGCGGCGTTCGAGGTCCGCGAGGAACAATAGCGCATCGGGGGTCAGAACGCGCTCGATCTCCGGCACATCCGGACCGACCATCTTGGCCAACACGCGGTGGCGCGGAATGGCGGTCGTGGTCGTGTCGGTCGGCGCGTTCATGAAACTCTCCATTGATGGGAGGGTCGGGTTAGCGCGCGAATTTGTACGTGTCTGTAAAAACGGGGTTGCTTTGTTGAGTTTGTAAAGTCAAAAATAGTCAATACGATAAGATTGAAAAGGCGCTGCGATCCCGCTGCGATCCCTATGGCCAAGACCGAGAAACTCCTGATCGGGCCGCGCCTGCGCCGCCTGCGCACGCAGCTCGGCCTGACCCAGACGCGCA
Source organism: uncultured Algimonas sp. (assembly GCF_947498175.1). GTDB lineage: Bacteria > Pseudomonadota > Alphaproteobacteria > Caulobacterales > Maricaulaceae > Litorimonas. The sequence goes on from NZ_CANMJB010000005.1 coordinate 178,862, forward strand.
TGGCCGAAGACCTCGGCATATCGGGCAGCTACCTCAATCTGATGGAACGCAACCAGCGCGCCATGAGTGCGAAAGTGCTGCTCAAGCTTTCGGAAACCTACGACATCGATCTGTCGGACCTGACGTCGGGCACGGATCGGCAACTGGTCGGCGAGCTGTTCGACGCGTTGCGCGACCCGGCGCTGGGCCAGGACCGGGTGCCGAAATCCGAAGTGGAAGACGTGGTCGGGGCCAGTCCTGCCACGGCGCGCGCCCTGATCCGCCTGCATGAGCGCTACACGCAGCTGAGCCGCCGCCTCGTGCGCGAGGAAGGGGCGGACGAGGTGCTGGACGCGCTGGACGCCGCTGTGCCTGCGGATGAGCTGGTCCGCGACGCGCTGCACCGGGCGCGCAACTATTTCGATCCGCTGGACCGGGCGGCCGAAGCGCTCGCCCAGGAGATGCGCCTGCGCCGCGGCGAACCGATGGCGATGCTGCGCGAGCGGCTGGCCGAACGCCACAACATCGTGGTCCGCGTTCTGCCCTACGACCTGCTGCCCGGCATGCTGCGCTATTTCGACCGTCATAGCGGGCGGTTGAACCTATCGGAACTCCTGCCCGACTCCTCGCGGCGCTTTCAGGTCGCCGCGCGCCTCGCCATGCTGGAGCAACGGCCGCTGATCGACCGGCTGATCGCGGAGCTGGCGCTGGGCCGCCCGGAGGCCGAACGGTTGATGCGCACGACGCTGGCCAACTATTTCGCCGCCGCCCTGCTCATGCCCTACGGCGCAATGCTGAAGGCAGCCGAAGATCTGCGCTACGACATCGACGCGCTGGCGCACCGGTTCGGAACCAGCGCCGAACAGGTCGCCCACCGGCTGACCACGCTGTCCCGGGCCGGGGCGCGCGGCGTGCCGCTCTTCTTCGTGCGGATCGACATCGCCGGCAACCTGTCCAAGCGGTTCAGCCAAGGACGCTTCACCTTCCCGCGCTTCGGCGGCGCCTGCCCGCGCTGGCACGTCCACGACGCCTTCGCCCACGCCGACCGCACCTTGGTCCAGACGGTCGAAATGCCGGATGGCGCGCGCTACCTGACCGTCTGCAAGCGCGTCACGCGGTCGGGCGGGACGACGCGCGCGCCCGCGCAGAGCTTCGCCATCGCGCTGGGCTGCGACATCGCCCATGCCGGGCGGCTGGTCTACGGCGACGACATCCAGGGCGAGCCGACCCCGATTGGCCCCAACTGCTATCTCTGCGACCGCGACGCCTGCCCCCAACGCGCCCATCCACCCCTGGGCCGCGACGCCGTCCACGACGAACGCGCGCGCGGGCTGGGTCAGGTGGCGTTGGCGCAGGAAGGCCGGAAGACCCCAGGACCGTGATCGGGGCCGGTCTTCCGATCGACGCCTAATAGCCGTCCGCCGATCCGTCCTTGCGCATCTCCGTCGCGGCGATCCAAGCGCCGGAGTCGAAGTCGCGCATGATGGCCTGGTAGCCGCCCGCATTGGCCTGGCAGCAGCGGACCGCGTAGCCGCGGCGTTCCAGTTCGGCGCGGGTCGCCGCCGGGATGCCGCTTTCCAGCCAGATCGTGCCGAGCTCGGACTCACAGCCGCTGCCCGACAAATCGTCGGTCGGCTCGCAGCCGCCGCGATGTTCCCAGCGCGCCGCGTCCCCGGCTTCCTGCAGCCCCATGTCGTAATCGACCAGGTTGAGGATGATCTGCACGTGGCCTTGCGGCTGCATGCCCCCGCCCATCAGGCCGAAGCTCAGCCAAGGTTCGTAACGGCCTCCGGCGTTCCTGTAGGCGAAGCCGGGTATGATGGTGTGGAACGGGCGCTTGCCCGGTTCGAACACGTTGGGATGGTCCGGATCGAGGGAGAAGAGCTGCCCCCGGTCCTGGAGCATGAAGCCCAGACCGTCCGGCACGAGGCCCGACCCCATGCCCCGGTAGTTGGACTGGATCAGCGAGACCATCATGCCGCTCGCGTCGGTCACGGAGAGGTAGGTCGTGTCGCCGTCCTGGAGCTTGATGTCGACGCTGGGCGAGCCGGCGGGCACGGTCGCCATCGGCTTCGACAGATCGATCAGGCGGCCCCGCTGCGCATTGTAGCCCTCCCGGACGTACCAGTCGGGCGCCAAGCCGCTGAAGGCCGAGTCGGAATAGCCGAGCGCGCGGTCCGCGAAGGCCAGCCGCTTGGCTTCCACCTGCGCCATCAGCGCGTCGGCCGAGCCCCAGCCCATGCTCCGCAGGTCGAACCGCTCCAGCATCTGCAGCATCTGCAGCGCCGCGACCCCTTGCGTGTTCGGGCCGATCTCGCAGAGGCGGACTTCGTCGCGGTAGGTCACGCAGACCGGTTCGATCCACTCGCCCTCATGAGCGGCGAGGTCCGCGTAGCGCATGAACCCGCCGATGCGCGCCATGTAGCGGTCCATGGTCCGCGCGAGCGTGCCGGTGTAGAAGGCGTCGCGGCCGCCGTCGGCGATGGCGCTCAGCGTGTTGGCCAGGTCCGGATTGCGGAACAGGCCGCCCTCGCGCGGGCTGGGATCGAAGAAGGTCGCCTTGGCATTGGCGAACTCTTCCAACATGCCGCTGTCATGGGCCTCGGCGAGGCGCGTCTCATTACGGCCCCAATAATAGGCGATCACTTCCGGGATCGGCGCGCCGTTGCGGCCATAGTCGATGGTGGGCTGGAGGATGTCGCCCATGGGCAGGGACCCGAAGCGGTCGTGCAGAGCGAACCACCCATCGACCGTGCCCGGGACGCTGACGGGCGCGGCGCCGAAGGGCGGGATTCCCTCGCCGTCCTCGTGCTTGTCGGCCGCGGCCTGCATGTCGGCGAGAGTGGCGCCCCGGGGCGACCGGCCCGAGCCGTTATAGCCGTAGAGCTCCTGCGTCTCGGGGTCCCAGACTAGCGCGAAGAGATCGCCGCCGATCCCGTTGCCCGTGGGCTCGACCAGGCCCAGCATGGCATTGGCCGCGATGGCTGCGTCGACCGCCGTGCCGCCATCCTTCATGACGTCGAGCGCGACCTGCGTGGCGAGCGGATGGGCCGTGGCGGCGGCCGCGTTGGGCGCGACGACGGCGCTGCGCACGCCCAGATCTCGGCCCGACAGCATGCGGTCGCCGGGGCCGCTCGCGGAGGCGGTCGCGACCGACGCGTCGGCCCGCTGCTCGACGGATGTGGCGGTGGCGCAAGCCGACAAGCTGGCCAGGGCCGCGCAAGCGAGCGCGCACAAAGCAGGTTTCATCATTCTCATGGCCATTCCACCCTTTGCGGCAGGAAGACGGAGTCCCGTCGTCCGTGTCCTTAAGAAGGCTTATAGTGAGCGGGACGGCGGACACAATGGTGTCGCGGAAGGCAGAGCGGGCTTCACGGCGAACCGCTACGTCGATTGGAGCGGGCGAAGAGAGTCGACCCCTCCCGCGCGGATACGCGTAAATCTGAAATGCGAGGGCCGCGCGGATGCGCGCAAATCTGAAATGCGAGGGGTCGCAGGAGGATGGACCTTGCAGGGTCAGTCCATGACGGGAGAAATATAACGACTGGAGCGGGCGAAGAGATTCGAACCCTCGACCCTCACCTTGGCAAGGTGATGCTCTACCACTGAGCTACGCCCGCATCGCAGTCGTTGAAGCCGGGCGTATATCCACGCGCCTCCGGGCTTGCAAGCATCAAGATTTGAGTTTTTGCAGATGAATCGCTAGCCCGCTTTGCATGACGGAACCGCACCCCGACGAACCCCGGCTCTACGCGCTTTTGGACAGTCTCGGCATCGAACATGTCACTGAGGAGCATGCGGCCGTCTTCACGGTCGAAGACGGACGGGCGGTCAAGGCACGGCTTCCTGGCGGCCATTCCAAGAACCTGTTCCTGAAGGACAAGGCCGGTCGTTTCGTGTTGGTCAGCGCCTTGGGAGAAACCGGGGTCCGCCTGAACCGGCTGCACCCGCATATCGGGACGAAACGGCTATCCTTCGGGCAGGAAGACGCGCTGTTCGACAGGCTGGGCGTGCGGCCCGGCTCCGTCACGGTGTTCTCGATCATGAACGATGCCGACGATGCGGTCCGGCTGATCCTCGACAAGGCGCTGTTCGATCACGATCACGTCTGGTTCCACCCGCTGCGCAACACGGCGAGCACGCGGGTCCGGCCGGAGGATCTGCTGACGTTCGCGCGGGCGACGGGGCACGAGCCGGTCCTGCTGGACCTATCGGCGCTAGCCCGCGGCGACTGATCCGGCTCGGGCCGCCGGGAGGACGGGTCTTGCCGCCGGAGTTCGGTCGCCATCACTCATCAGCGCATCGGCGGCCCGCAAGAGCGTGCCTTGGCGGACGGGCAGCGGCACGGTCGCCAGCCGGGGTTCGTCCATCTCGCCGCCCAGGACCAGCAGGGCCGGACGGCGTCCGGGCGGGAGCCCAGACAAAGTGGCGGCGACCGGTTTTCCGTCCGCCGTCTGCAAACGGCTGTCGATGACGACCAGGTCCGGGCCGGATCCGTCCCTCAACGAAGCGACGAGCGACATCAACGCCGCCGACAGGTCCGCCCACCCGCCGACCCGTATGCCGCAATCCTGTAGCATGTGCTGCAACGCGCCGTGCATGGCCGGACTGCGGACCAGCAGCCCGGCGGTCCGTCCGTCGCAGGAGAGTGTGCAATCCGGCTCGGGCGGCGCGTCGCGATCGCGCGCGGCCACGGGCAAGGCGATGTCGAAACCGAAGACCGACCCCTCTGCGGGACGGCTGCGGACGTGGATCGGCGCATCCATCAAATCCAGCAGGTCCTTGCAGATCGCCAGGCCGAGCCCCGTCCCGCCGTAGAGTTTCGATGTGCCACTCGTCGCTTGGCTGAACTTGTCGAATATGCGCGCGGTCTGCTCCGGTTCGATGCCGATGCCCGTATCGGCGATGCGCACATTGAGGGTGGCGACACCCGGAACGGGCGCGACCGTCGGATCGGCGGACACGCTCAGCAGGATGGACCCGGTCTTGGTGAACTTCGCCGCATTGCCCGCCAGATTGAGAAGGATCTGGCGGATCCTGACGGCATCGCCGAGCAGCCTGTCCGGAATGTCCGGGTCGACGCAGGTCGCCAGGTCCACCCCGGCCCCGACTTTCGGCGCGATGATCGCCGCCACATCCTCGACCAGCCTGCGCAGATCGAACGGGGCGGGGCTGAGTTCGAGCTGGCGGGCTTCGAGTTTGGAGAAATCCAGGATGTCGTTGATGATGACGAGCAGGTTTTCGCCCGACCCCGCGATGATGTCGGCATGCTGCTGCTGGTCGGGCGTGAGGCCGGACGCTTTCAGCAGGTCGGCCATGCCGATGATGCCGTTCATCGGCGTGCGGATTTCGTGGCTCATATTGGCGAGGAACTCGCTTTTGGCCCGCGCGGCGTCTTCCGCCTTGTCCTTGAGCTTGCGCAGGCGTTCGGTGCGCCCTTTGAGGAAGACGCCGAAGCTCCAGACGAAATAGGCGTAGATCGGGATGGCCATGCCGAGGATGAGCGCCAGCACCGGGTTACCGGCTCCGAGAGCGTGATGGGCCATGATACCGATGCAGAGGCAGATCGCGACGGAATAGGGCGCGGCCACGAACGGCACGAACCGCATGTCGTGACTGTAGTAGAAGGTCTGGAACGTCAGGATGATGGACAGATACAGGGCGGCGACGAACGCTTCCGGCACGCCGTTGCCCGATATGAGCGCCGGACCGATGGCCGCGAAGGACACGCTCATAAGCGCCGTGCTGCCCAGCATCAGTCGGCGCGCCCGTCGACGGCGTTCGCGTTGGTGCAAGACTTTGTACGTGACCAGTTCCACCCCTGTGCAGAGGACCGCGAAGACCGCCGCCGCCACGCCGATCCAGACATCGACCATCGCCATGATTGCCAGCGCCAGGGAGGCGATGGCGATCAGGCGCATCGTGAGACCGTCCTGCAAGAGCTGGTAGGTTTGACCGAACGGGGATGTAGCCTGCGACGCGGACATGACTTTTATCTAGATAAAGAATCGTAACAGCAGGTTTACGCACCCGCCGGACGGAATCCCGGCGACCCGCGCATGCGGTTAGGCCGGGCGCGTCACTTTCTCGCGACCATCCGTTGAACCTTTCATGTGTCTCGCCCATTTAGCGGGCATGACCGATACACTCGTTAAAGATTCCTCCGATGTCGCTTTCATGGCCGACGTCATCGAAACGTCCAAGGACACGCCTGTCGTGGTCGATTTCTGGGCGCCCTGGTGCGGCCCGTGCAAACAGCTCATGCCCGCGCTGGAGCGGCAGGTGAAAGCCGCGGCTGGCAAGGTGAAGCTCGTCAAGATCAACATCGACGAAAATCCCGGCGTGGCCGGGCAGCTCGGTGTGCGGTCCATCCCGGCGGTCTTCGGCTTCAAGGACGGCCAGCCCGTGGACGGCTTCATGGGCGCGCAACCCGAATCCGAATTGTCGAAGTTCATCGCCCGCCTGTCCGGTGACAGCGACCCGAAGGAAGAGGCGCAGACCTTGGTCGCCCGGGCGCATGACAGCCTGACGGCCGGCGATCCTGGCGGGGCGGCGCAGGATTTTGCCCAGGCGCTGCAACTCGATCCGGAAAACGGCTCCGCCCTGGCCGGGTTGGCGCGCGTCTATCTGGAGATGGGCAATCGCGACATGGCCGTCGAGATGGTCGAGAGCGCGACCGGCCCGCTGGCGGAGCATCCCGAGGTGGCGTCCATCCGCTCCGAATTGTCGCTGGGCGAAGGTGCGCCGCAAGCCGACGCGGCGGAAGAAGACACGGAATTGCGCGATGCGCAGGCGGCTGTCGATGCCGACGCGACCGATCTGGATGCGCGGCTGGTTCTGGCCAAGGCGCTGGCGGCGCGCGGGCAACGCGGCGAGGCCGTGGACCATCTGATATATTCCATCGGGCGCGACCGGATGCATGACGACGAGGCGGCGCGGCGTTTCCTGCTGACGATCTTCGAGGCCGAAGGGCCCGAAAGCGATGTTGCGATCGATGGCCGCCGACGCCTGTCATCCATCCTTTTCGCGTAGCTGGCCCGTATCAAGGTCGGATGAGCGCGCATTACAAATCTCTGGCCCGACGGACGACACCGTCGCGCATCCCGATCTTCCCGCTGGGCGGGGCGGTGCTGTTGCCCGTCTGCGACCTTCCGCTCAACATCTTCGAGCCGCGCTATCTGAACATGATCGACGATGCGCTGAAGGGCGACCGGCTGATCGGCATGGTCCAACCGCAAGGCGACGACATCGCCAGTGTCGGCGGGCTGGGCCGCATCATCCAGTTTTCCGAAACCGATGACGGTCGCTACCTGATCGTGCTGAAGGGATTGCGGCGGTTCCGCATCACGGGCTTGCCGGAAACCGGCACACCCTACCGCCAAGCCGACGTCGCCTATGGCGGGTTCGAAGAAGACCCGGACCTGCATGCCGCGCGCCAGACTTCCGAAGCCCTGTCGGAGTCCGGACGGTCGGACCGCGCGGCGTTGACGGTCGCCATGAAGGCCTTGGCGAAAGCGGTCGGAGTCGATGTGGACTGGACCGCCCTGTCGGAAATCCCGCTGCCCGTCCTCATCAACCAGGCCGCGATGATCAGCCCGTTCTCGCCTGAGGACAAGCAATCGCTGCTGGAAGCCGAAACCTCGGACGAACGCCGTCGTCTGCTCATCGGGTTGATGCATCTCTACGCATCCGGCGGAACGAACGATCCCCAGACGCAATCCACGCAATAGGCTTTCACCGTGAGCAATACCAAGTCCGCCCCCGTGCCGATCGATCCGAAGATGCTCGGCGTTCTGGTCTGCCCCAAGACGCGCGGGCCGCTTGTCCATGACAGCGACACACACGAATTGATCAGCAAGAAGGCCAGGCTGGCCTATCCGATCCGCGACGGTGTTCCGATCCTGCTGATCGAGCGCGCGCGAGCGCTTTGAAGCGCGCGGCAACGCAGTTTCTGGTGATCCACCGCCCATCCTGTCCGTAAACGCCCAGTTCACTTTCGTCGTGGCAGTGCGGAGGGGAACATTCGCCATGGGCAAACCGTTGGGCCGGCATGACATCATTTTACCAGACATCCGACCACAATGCCCGTTCTCCGGGCTTGAAACGGATTGCCGTGGGTGCCGCCGCTCTGGCCGCGGTTCTAGTGGCGGTTCCCGCCCTCCCCGCCATCGCGCAGACCCAAAACCCCGAAGCCCAGAGCCCCGAAGATCAGGCCCGGGCGACGGATGACATGCTGGGCGATCCCAAAAGCACGGGCATCGCCGCCGAGATCGAATCCCGGGTCATGGACGACAAGATCGATAGCGTGCTGGGAGACCGTGTGTCGCCGGGCGCCAAGGAAGCCGCCCGTCAGGCCTATGCACAGCGCGTCTTCGCCCCATTATGGAGCCGCGACGCCGCCGAAGCCCTTCTATCCGCAAGCCCGGACTGGCGCGACAAGGGTCTTGATGCCGGTATTTCGGACGAAGAGCTGCAAGGCGTCGTGGATGCCCGCTTTTCGGGTACGGACGCTGAAAAGGCGCTCGCCGACATCCGCTTGAGCGCGACCTGGATGGCGCTTGCCTCGGCCAAGAGCGGCGGGCTGTCGGACGAAGGCGGCATGGTCAAGTCGAGCGATACCCGGCCGACCCGCTCCGAGCTCGTCGCCGCTTTGAAACAGGCGGGTGAAGGCGACCCCATCAAGGCGCTGCAGGACTTCGCCCCCGACGCCCCGCAATATGGCATGCTGGAAGAGGCGCTGACCCGTTACCGCCAGTTCGCCGAAGCCGGTGGCTGGATGAAATTCCCCGAGGGCGGCGATATGCTGGAACCCGGCATGGACGATCCGCGCGTTCCGGCTCTGCGCAAGCGGCTGGCGGCGGAAGGCTATGTCGAAATGGCCGATGGGACGACCCTGCCGATGAACGATGGATACGAACCCGGCCAGGCCGAACTCACGCCTGCTTCGCTCAAGCAGGACGGCGGCAGTGTCGCTCCGACCGTCTATGACAACGATCTGAAGGCCCAGCTGAAATCCTTCCAGGCCGCGCACGGCCTGATGCAGGACGGCATCGTCGGGCCGGCCACGCTGGCGGCGCTGAACGAATCCGTCCAGTCCAAGATCGACCGGATCGGAACCGCCCTGGAATATTGGCGGACCAAGGGCGATCTGGGCGAACGCTATATCTGGGTCAACATTCCGTCCTATCGCGCCGAAGCCTGGACCGGCGACCGGCGAGACATCGCCATGGATACGATCGTGGGCAAGAAGCGCACGCCGACCATCGCCTTCTCCGACGAGATCGAATATGTCGTGGTGAACCCGAAATGGTTCCTGCCAATCGGTTTGTTCAAGCGCCAGAAACTGCGCAAGTTGCGCAAGGATCCGGGCTACGCGGCCGCGAACAACTACATCGTCTATGACCGCTCATCGGGCGCCAAACTGGACCCGTACAACATCAACTGGAACGAAAAGGGCATATCGCGCCAGGTCCGCATGGTGCAGACGCCCGGCCCGCACAACGCGCTCGGCCAGTTGAAGATCATCTTCCCCAACAAACACGCCATCTATCTGCATGACACGCCGGCGCGCGATCTGTTCGAACGCGACGTGCGAGCTTTGTCATCGGGTTGCATCCGCCTGGACGATCCCGTCAAGATGGCGAATTGGCTGACGGATGGCGACGACGGCGTTTCGACCGAGGTCTTCAATGCCACGCTGGCCAGCCGCGACCGCGAACGGTTCTATCTGGACCAGCATGTCGACGTGCACCTGACCTATCTGCCCGCTGTCGTCAGTCCGGACGGCCGGGCGGAATTCCCTGCCGACATCTACAAGGACTTCGAGAAACCCGTGTTGGCCGAAGGCGTCTATTCCGACAAGATCGCTCTGAAAGCTGACGAGACGTTGTATGCGGGCATGAACGGCGAGACCGGCCCGACGGCGGAAAACGCGCAATGATGAAATTGCCGATCAAGCCGCTGATCGCGGCCGCCCTCCTGGTGCCTCTCTCGCACAGCCTTCCCGCCACCGCGCAGGACGGCAAGGTCGTGCGCACGGGCATGTCCACGGCCGACGACGACGCCTACCGCCCGCGCTTCGACCGATGGTACGAAACCGTGATGCCGGGCAAACGGCTCGGCATAAAGCTTCCCAAGGGCCACACGCTGACCATTAACGGTGAACGCTGGACGTCGAAATGGCGGGCGCCGTCATCGGCGCAGACCCTGTCCGCCACGCTGGAAGCCGATGGCGAGACCGTCGCGGACATCAACATCTTCGTGCTGGAACCGCATTCGAACATCGATTCCAAGGGTTGGCTGAACGGCTACCGGATCGGCACCTATCCGCGCAATCCGCCTAAGGGGTTCATCCGTCTGGACGGTCCCGAAGACCGCAAGCACGCCCTGTCGCCGCATTTCAAGCTCGGCCAGTTCCTCTGCAAGCAGCAGATGGACCATTGGCCGAAATATGTCCTGGTCAGCCAGAGCAACATCCTGCGCCTCGAAGCTTTGCTGGAGTCGCTGAACGAAGACGGCACCATCGAGGCCGAGACCTTTTTCGTCATGAGCGGCTTCCGCACGCCGTTCTACAATACGGCGATCGGATCGGCGAAATTCTCGCGCCACATGTATGGCGACGCCGCCGACATCTATGTCGATGTCCAGCCGCGCAACGGCACGATGGACGATCTGAACGGCGACGGCAAGGTCAACAAGTCCGACGCGAACTTCCTCTACGACTATGCGCAGGATCTCTACACGTCGCGCGACAACCTGCCCAAGGGCGGGATCGGGGCCTACAGGGCCAACGCCGTGCACGGTCCTTTCGTGCATGTGGACGGACGCGGCACGACCGCTCGCTGGGGTCGCTAGGCGCGCTTGACGACCGGCACGGGCATGACCACATGCCCGCTCATGGATACTGCCATGAACACTGACTATCTCAATGAGCGCTGGCGCAGCACGACGATCCTGTCCGTCCGCAAGAACGGCAAGGTCGTGGTCGTCGGCGACGGTCAGGTCAGCGCCGGCAACACGGTGATGAAAGCGCAGACGCGCAAAGTGCGCCGCATCGGCAAGGACAATGACGTGCTGGCCGGATTTGCAGGTGCCACGGCCGATGCCTTCGCCCTGCTGGAACGTCTGGAAACCAAGTTGGAGCAATATCCGACACAGCTCGCCCGCGCCTGCGTCGAGCTGACCAAGGATTGGCGTACGGACAAATATCTGCGCAATCTCGAAGCGATGCTGGTCGTGGCGGACAAGGACCAGACCTTCGTCCTGACCGGCAACGGCGATGTGGTCGAACCGGACGAGGGCATCGTCGCCATCGGATCGGGCGGAAACTATGCCTATTCCGCCGCGCTGGCCATGACCGAATACGAAGCGGATGCCGAAACGCTCGCGCGCAAGGCGATGGAGATCGCCGACCGGATCTGCGTCTTCACCAACAACAATCTGACCATCGAGACCATCGAATGAAAAAGCCCGCCGGTTCGGCGGGCTTTTTCCTATGCGAAGATGATCTGCAGGCTCAGGACGCGTATTTGACCGAACATCCGTAGGGCTGTGTCTCGGCGACGGAAACCGTTTCGCCCGCATCCAGTTCGGCCAGGGCCTGGCGGACATAGTTGGTCGCCCCGTCGATCGTCTCGGGATTGGACGAGCTGTTGTCGTCGATCGCGCCCTGATAGACCAATGTCTGGTCTGCATCGATGATGTACATGTGCGGGGTCGTGCGCGCGGCAAAGGTCTGACCCATCTCACCGGACTCATCCAGAATGATCGCCGTGGAGGCAACATTATGCTTGTCGGCCCACTTGTTGGCCGCATTGCCGTCCTTGTAGCCCTGCTTGCCGGGCGCGGACGAAATCACGGACAGCCAGACCGTGTCGGACGCCGCCGCGCTGCGTTGCAGGTCCTGCATGTTGTCGGTCTCGTAGTGCTTCTTCACATAGGGGCAGCCCTCATTCGTCCATTCCAGGACGACACGCTTGCCCGCAAAGTCCGATAGGGCGTGAGTGACGCCGTTGCTGTCCACGACGCTCATGTCGGACACGGTCGATCCCGTTGCGATCTTGGCGAAGGCAGGGGTGGAAAAGGCGAGGCAGGCGGCAGTCGCCAAAGCGAGGGTCTTCATCATTGTCACTCTCCGGATTAGTTATCGGGTCCCCTTGAGGGTCTCTATTACCAGATCGGTGCGCAGGATTTGAGGAAGAACCTCCGCTCTCACGGAATTGTCACCGGCGGCGTAATAGAGGTAAAGCGGCACGCCCGCCCGGCCATAGGCTTCGAGTTCGCGCGCGATTTCGTCGTTCTTGTTGGTCCAATCGGCGACCAGGAACGCCGTATCGGTGTCCAAAAAGGCCTGCTGCACCGCGTCGGTCTTCAATACCAGACGTTCGTTCACCTTGCAGGTCACGCACCAGTCGGCCGTGAAGTCGACGAAGACGGCCCGGCCTTCGGCGCGGAGTTCGGCCACGCGCTCCGGGCTCCACGCGTCGGTCGCCAGATCGACGGACGCGACCGCCGGTGTCGTGCGCGACGTGAACGGCAGAGCCAGCGCCAATACGATCGCCGCGGCGCCCGCGATGCGCCAGACGCCCCGGCGCTGCAACAACCAGACAGCGAGCGCGAATGCCAGCATGGCGATCAGCACGACGGCGATGCCGTCCACGCCCGCCTGGTTGCCCACGACCCAGACGAGCCAGAGCGCGGCGGCGAACATCGGAAAGGCCAGAACTTCGCGCAGGCGCACCATCCAAGGTCCCGGTTTGGGCAGGCGCATCAGAAGACCCGGCGCATAGGCCAGCACCACGAAAGGCGCCGCGAACCCGGCGGCGAGCGCCAGGAAGACAATGATCGAGACCATGGCGGGCTGCGCCAGCGCATAGCCGATCGCCCCGGCCATGAGGGGCGCCGTGCATGGCGTCGCCACGAGGACCGCAAGTGTGCCCGTGAAGAACGATCCCGTCAGTCCGCCTTTGCCGGCCAGCGTCGCGCCCGTTCCCTGATAGGCACCGCCCGAAATCTCGAATGCGCCGATCAGGTTCAGCCCGACGGCGAACAGCAGCAGGGCCAGCAATCCGACGACGACCGGGTTCTGTAGCTGGAAGCCCCAGCCGAGTGCCGCCCCGGTCGCTTTCACCGACAGCAGCAGCCCGACCAGAAGGACGAAAGTCGCGAAGATTCCGGCCGTATAGGCCCACGCTTCACGCCGCGCGACAGCCCGTTCGGCATGAGCCGACTTGGCCAGACTGAGCGCCTTGAGCGAAATGACGGGAAACACGCATGGCATGAGGTTGAGGATCAATCCGCCGATGAAGGCTCCGAGAATTGCGCCGAGCAACGGAAAGGCGGAACGGATTGCCGTGTCGGAGCCGTCGCCCACGGCCCCGATCGCCAAAAGTGCGCCGCCGGGATTGACAGTCACGATCCGTCCCGTGCGGTCGCCGTTCAGATCGAAGGCGAGAACACCTTGCTGAAGCTGCGAAAAGCCGTCGCCCCAGCCGAAGCTGGCGGTCGTGTCGATCCGGACACCGTCCGACCCAACCGTGACGGTTTGCGGGTCGGAATGGACCAGCACCGTGTCGTCATAGGGAAAGAAGTAGGCGTCCGAAAAATCGCCGTCCGGCAGATCGGCGAACTGGAGGGACAGCGCTTCTCCCTGCGCCTGCATGGCGGCGCGGACATCCATCTCATGCGGGGCGGCGTCGATGGCTGCGACGATCTCGGCGGCATTGCCGTCGTTCAGTTCGGCCATCTCCGCGACCTGCAAGACCAGCCGCAGAGTCCCGTCTTCTGGAATGCAGACGTCATAGCAAACGAGATAGTAGACATCCGCCTGCACCTCGATAACGGACCCGATCGGGGCGTCGTCGGCGACGGTGAAGGCGACCGGAAAGAGCGGCGCGCCTTCGAAGCCGTAATTGATGATCGGACCGGTCGGGATAGGTGCGGGCAGCGGCCAGACGATCTCGCCCGCGCTGAGCGTCTCCGGCAGCGTCCAGCTGATCTGCACCGGTTCGCCGCTATCGCCCGGATTGCGCCAATAGGTGTGCCATTTCTCGTCCAGCTCGGTCTTGAGCGCGATCTGGAACGTCTGTCCGGGCACGACGCGGTGATGCGACGACAAGAGCGACGCTTCGACCCTGCCCGTATCGACCGGCAGGGATGTGGCCCCAAGCGCAGCGGCAACGGCCGAAAACCACAGGATTAGCGTGAGCAGGACAAGGCGCATGGCAAGCCTATAGGCGGGCTGCGCCGGAAAATCGACGCCTGCCTGTCCGCTTTGACGCAAAGGTGATGCAGGCAGGCACGACGATCGCGCAAGGTCAGTGACGGAAGTGGCGCATGCCTGTGAACACCATGGCGAGCCCGGCCTCGTCGGCGGCGTCGATCACGTCCTGGTCGCGGATCGAACCGCCGGGCTGGATCACGGCCGTCGCGCCGGCCTTCGCGGCGGCGAGCATGCCGTCGGGAAACGGGAAGAAGGCGTCCGAGCTGACGACGGAGCCGACAGTCCTGGGCTTGTCCCATCCGGCGTCCTCGGCGGCATCCTGCGCTTTGCGTGCGGCGATGCGCGCAGCGTCGACACGGCTCATCTGGCCGGCGCCGATCCCGGCCGTCGCGCCGTCCTTGACATAGACGATGGCGTTGGACTTGACGTGCTTGGCGACTTTCCAGGCCATGCGCAGATCGGCCAGCTCGGCATCGGTCGGCGCGCGTTTGGTGACGACCTTGAAGTCCGCCTCCGACGCGTGGCCGCTATCGCGGTCTTGCACCAGCACCCCGCCCGCCACGTTGCGATAGGTCAGTGACGCCTTGGCCGGATCGGGCAGGCCGCCCGCCAGCAGCAGACGCAAGTTCTTCTTCTTCGCGAAGACGGCCACAGCCGCATCCGTGGCATCGGGCGCGATGACGACTTCGGTGAAGACCTTCACGATCTCTTTGGCCGTCTCTTCGTCCAGCAGGCCGTTCAGCGCCACGATCCCGCCGAAGGCGCTGACCGGATCGCAGGCCAGCGCGTCGCGGTAGGCTGTGGAAAAGTCGGCGGCCGTGGCCACACCGCACGGATTGGCATGCTTGACGATGGCCACGGTCGGGCGGGCGCCCTGCCCTTCGGGAGCCGGGCGCGCATCGCCGAACTCCGCGACCAGTTCGTAGGCCGCGTCCGTATCGTTGATGTTGTTGTAGGACAGCGCCTTGCCCTGGACCTGTTCCGCCGTCGCGACGCCGGGACGATTGGATCCGTCCGTGTAGAAGGCCGCCGACTGGTGCGGGTTCTCGCCGTAGCGCAAGGTCTGGCGCAGGCGCGCGCCCTGCGTGCGGAAAGGCGGGGACTGGTCGCCGCGCTGTCGCGCGAACCAGTTCCCGATCGAGGCATCGTAATGCGCCGTGCGCGAGAATGCCTTGTGGGCCAGGCGCTGGCGCAGCGTCCCGGATGTCTGTCCGTCATGGGCACGCAATTGCTCGATCACGGCGTCCACATCGTCCGCATCGACACAAACCGCGACATGAGCGTGATTCTTCGCCCCGGCCCGGATCATGGCCGGGCCGCCAATGTCGATATTCTCCACGCAGGTCTCGTAATCCGCACCCGATGCGACGGCATCTTCGAACGGGTAGAGATTGACGATCAACAGATCGATCGGCGCGATATCGTGCTCGCTCATCGCTGCGACATGGCTGTCCAGATCGCGCTCGCCGAGCAATCCGCCATGCACCATCGGATGCAGCGTCTTGACGCGTCCGTCCATCATCTCCGGAAAACCCGTCAGCTCTGCCACGTCGGAAACGGCCAGTCCGGCCTCGGCGATGGCGCGCTTCGTCCCGCCCGTGCTGACGAGCTCGACCCCCAATTCCGCCAGAGCCTGCGCCTGCGCGACCAGCCGCGACTTGTCCGACACACTCAGAAGAGCGCGTGACACGGGACGCATCCTGTCCGGGTCGAACGCAGGGAGATCGGGGTTGGGGTTGGGCATGGGTCGGTCCGTCTTTGATGCGTCCGCCGCCTAACACCCGCACGCCGGAACCGCCAAGCCGCAGGCGCGCTTATCCAGACTTTTTACCCGGACCAAGCGTCTGTGGCTGATTTGAAGATTACCGGGGTTTATTCCGTTGCGAAACACCTAGGCCCGGCATGTCCGCCGGTTCGGGCAGGTCGTGATTGGTGGCGAGGCCGTCGAGCGTGTCTTTCGGCACGAAACCCTTGAGGAGACCTGTCAACGCCTTCTTGATCTGGCCCCTGTCACGCTGGTCGATGGCGTCGAGAAGACTGTCGACGTTCCGCAGCACATCGGTCGGATCGAGCACGCAGGCGTCGAAGCGCGTGACGCCGGAGACGGATGTTGGCGACAGCATTTCCTCGCCGTGGGTCAGGCGTTCGGACAGTTTCTCGCCGGGTCGCAGACCGGTGTAGTGGATCTCGATGTCTTCGTCGGGCACCTTTCCGCGCAGGCGGATCAGGTTGCGGGCGAGCTGGGCGATGTTCACGGGTTCGCCCATTTCCAGCACGTAGATGTGCGGGGCGTCGCAATCGTCATGCGCATTCAGGGCGGCGGCCTGCAACACCAGCGAGGACGCTTCCTGCACCGTCATGAAATAGCGGTTCATGTCGGCATGGGTCACGGTGACGGGGCCGCCCGAGGCGATCTGTTCCTCGAACAGGGTGACGACCGATCCGGTCGAACCGAGAACGTTGCCGAACCGCACCGCCGAGGCGTGCATCGCGGGGATCTGGCTCTGGCGCGCCAGCGTCAGCAGCTCGACGACACGCTTGGACGCGCCCATGACATTGACGGGGTCGACGGCCTTGTCGGTCGAGATCAGTACGAAATGCGACACGCCATATATTTCGCACATGTCCAGCGTCACGTGCGTGCCGAGCACATTGGTGCGCAGGGTCTCGACCGGGTTTCGTTCGCCGGACGGCACGTGTTTCAGGGCGGCGGCATGCAGCACGATGTCCGGGCGTTCGGCCTTGAAGATCTCGGCCATCCGGCCCCGGTTGCAGACATCGCCCAGATAGGTCCGCCATGGCGCGGATTGGCCGAAAGGCTGCATCGGCGTCAGTTCGCGCTCCAGATTGAACAAGTTGAGTTCGCTGGCGTCTACTAGCGCCAGACGGCTCGGGGCCAGCCGGGCGATCTGGGTGGACAGTTCCGAGCCGATCGAACCGCCCGCCCCGGTCACGAGCACCCGCTTGCCCGAAATCATTTCCGAAACCGGCGTCATGTCGAGCAGGCGCGGTTCGCGCCCGATCAGGTCGGCGGCTTCGAAGCGGGTCAGGGCCGAGTTGGATCCGGATACCGAACGCGATAGCGGGGCGCCGAGTTCGGCCGCCACCTTGATGAGTTGCTGTGTCTGACGCCGGTCCGGCGACGGATCGAGCGATAGGATATGCAGCGGATGGTCCCGCCGGGCGGCAAGCGGGGGGTAGATGTCCGACAGATCGGATGTACCGCCCAGGATGGGCACGGACCGGATCGAACGCCCGGCATACTGGCCCGACGTTTCGATCAGGGCGACCGGGTTGAAACCCTTGGTCCGGTCATGGCGCGAATTGTCGCGAAGGTAGTTGTACAAATTGGATGCCTGGCCAACCAGTATGGCATCGTGATTGTAGCCCGAGGGCGAACGGTAAAGCGCGCGCACGTCGCCGTTCCTCACCACCATGGAGATCAGTCGCGACAGGACGATGCCCAGGGCGAACAGAACGCCGGCGATGAAGGGAGCCGTGCGCGGGAAGAACTCTCCGCGTTCGAAACCCAGGAACATGATCAGCGGCACGATCGCCATGACGATCACGACGCCGACGAACAAACGCCGGAAATCGGTCAACGATGTGAACCGCCAGATCAGCCGGTCCTGCCGCATGACCACCCACACGGCCAGTGCCGCTAGACCGGTGACGGCCGCCGAGCGGTAGTCGATATTGGCGTTGATCGGAATCCCCAGCACATCATAGCGCAAACGGACGGCGACGAACATCGCCAAAGCCGCCATGAGCGCGTCCGTGGACAGGACCGTGACGATGGTCAGGAGCGACTTCGCCTGGCGCGGCGCATGTTTGCGGACGGCGCGCCTCACCCTGTGCGCCCTTTCAGGCGGCGCAGCGACCAGCGTACGCGGTTTTCGCGTCCCTGCCCGTCGCCGTCGCCCAGCGCGCGGCCGGAAATCACCAATTGCTGGCACCGCAACGGGCGCGGGCCCGCCCCCAGATAGACGGACGGTTCGACCACGAGCGGCCCGCCATCCGTCCGGAATCGCCAGCCCGCCTTCCCTTTCTGAACGAGAAGCGCACTGGACAGATCCTGCGCCAAGCTCACGCGGACCTCGGGATGGAAATGGAATCGCAAAGCGAAAGGCACCGGATCGCGCGACAGGGGGACGTCTCCGACCGGCACGAACAGGCTGTCTTCGCCGCGTATGTCATCGCCTGTCTCCCCGACAAAGATGCGGCGCTTGTGCACCAGGCCGTGCACGTCCTTATAGCCGTCATGGGAACTCTCCAACCAGATACCGCTGCTCTGCTCCTTGCGGCGCGCCTGTACATTGTCCGGCACGTCGGAGACGGCGGGACCGAGCGCGTCGGCCATGAAGCCGGTTTCGAGAATCTCTCCCGGCGAGCGATCGTCCAGCGTCAAGGTGGAGTGCGCCGCGCTGGCACGCACCGGGCGGCGCCAGGCCGGAGCCGCGCCGGGATGCCATCCGCAGCTGGTTATGAGGCGCCCGTCGGCGGTCGAGACTTCCATGGCGAGCGGGGCGAGATGCGCTTGCAGATCGTAAGGCCGCGGAGGGACGCTGGCCGTATCCAGCAGGACGATGCTGCCACCCGCCTCCAATCTGTGATATCCGGTATGCGGACCGTAGGCAAAGGCCTGGACCTCGCCTTCGCGGCGCTCCAGCAGAGCGTCGATGTGAGCCGGATCCTCCTCGTGACCGCCATGGAACAGGGCCAGGCCGCCATCGGTGTGGCGCAACGTCGCCAGCATCGGCAACAAACGGTCGATGGCGCGGTCCAGCGCCCGCGATCCTTCCACGCCGACCGCCTGCAGCACGCCATCCACTTGGAGAAGCGTATCGAGCGCTTCGAATGTCGCGGCGGGGGAGCGGCTGACATGACCGCCGTCCGGCAGAATCTGGACCGCGATTTCGGCGTCCAGCGCATCGAGCGCGCGTTCGAAGACAGCGTCGCCGCGGTCGGCTAGGCGGGCGCCGAAGATCGTCAGCGAGGCCTGCGCCCGCAGCGAACCCGTCCCGTCGGAGACGCGGGACAACAGACGGCGCAAGCGCCGCACCTGCAATGCGTAGCGCGCCGCGACGACGTCGTCCGGACCGGTGATCCGGTCCAGGGCGCATCCCCATTCGAAGGTCCGCCGTGCCAGCAGATCGGGCGAGAACACGAACGGGCTGCCTCCGGGGAACGCTTCCGTCCATTGCCGGACAAGCTGCACGGCTTTGGCTTGCCCCCCTGCCGCGCCGAGAACGTCGCTCAACCAGGCGAACCCATGGATCCAGCCGGCGAACCGTTCCGATGGCAGCGAGACGGAAAAAGGGTGGCCGTGCGATCCGACATCGATGGTCTGGCCGCCATAGGTCCAGCGGCCTTCGATCAGGGCCGCGCCCCTTGCGGCATCGGCGTGCCGGGGTGGAACGTCGACAGGTTTGAACGTCGGGGCGCGGCCGCCCTTGCGGTAAGGCCGCAGAGCCGTGAGCGCTTGAGCGGCGCCGTCGCCCAGACGGGCTTTCAACGCATCCGTTATGCCGATCCGGCGGGACAAGCCAAAGCGCCTTAAGCGGCTGCGCGGCCGACGCCGCCTCGCAGGGCGTCGATGTTCTGCGACAAGCTTCCCGCGCCCTTGAACACGGCACTGCCGGCGACCAACGCAGTCGCCCCGGCCGCGATGCAACGCGGCGCCGTTTGCGGATTGACCCCGCCATCCACTTCCAAAACGATGTCCCGGCCCGTCCGGTCTATCATGGCGCGCAGGGTCTCGATCTTGGACAGCTGGCTGTCGATGAAGCTCTGGCCGCCAAAACCGGGATTGACGCTCATCACCAGGATCAAGTCCAGCAGATCGATCAGCGGTTCCACGACCTGGACGGGCGTGCCCGGATTGAGAACGAGTCCCGGTTTCGCGCCCCGGTCGCGGATGGCCTGCAGGCTGCGGTGCGGGTGCGGTCCGGCATCGGGGTGGATCGACAGATAATCCGCGCCCGCATCGACGAAGGCATCGATAAAGGGGTCGGCCGGCGCGATCATCAGATGGACGTCGAACGGTTTGGCGGAATGCGGTCGCAGCGCCTTCACGACGGCCGGGCCGATCGTGATGTTGGGCACGTAATGGCCATCCATCACGTCGACATGGATCAGGTCGGCCCCAGCGGCGTCGACATCGGCGACGGCACGGCCGAGCGCGGCGAAATCGGCCGACAAGATGGACGGGGATATGAGAACGTCGCTCACGGGCTGCCTTTGGATGCCATGGATCGGGATTCCATGGGTTGGCGGTTGAAGGCCGGTTTTCGCCGCACGCGAAAACACCGTCCCGGTTGCGGACCGATTAGCAGCGCATTTCCTCTTCCGCAACGCGCGCATACAAAAAGCCCGGTCCGGCCCCATGAGGGCCGGACCGGGCATGATGCGTCATGCGGGCACCAAACCCGCCATGGTGGACCCGCCTATTTGCGGATCGGCAGATAGGTGGAAGAGCCTCCGCCCGATGTCGCGTAACCGCCATAGGTGGTGGTCGTGGACGGGGCTACATAGGTGGATGTCGTCACGGGAGCGCAGCATTCGGTCGTCAGTTCCGGGGCGATGTAGGTCGAGGTCGTCCCGGAATAGGTCGTGACCGGCGGCGTGTAAGTGCTGGAATAGCTCGAAAAACCGGAAGACTGAAGGCAGGAGCCATCGGGCTGCGGGGTGGTTCCGGCCGGACAGGGGGCAACTTCGCTCGAGAACGTCGGTGAAGCCACATGCGACGACACGACGCCTGTCGAGACGCCTCTGGAGACGACACCGGTGGTGGCGACGCCGCAGCGCGTGCCGCACGTCACGCCTTCATAGCCGTAATGAGTGGTGGCGACGACCGGCGCGGAGCGGATCGGCGCCGCGGCGACCACGCCCGGTGCGCAGTTCACGCCGCAGGGAATGCCTTCGTAATCATAGACGGTGGCCCCGCCATAGTGGGGGCTGGTATTGGCGCAGGCGGTCAAGCCCAGCGCGGCTAGTCCGGCGGTCGCCATCAGACCGTTGCGGAAAATCTGTTTCGTGCTCATCGTGAGCCTCCCATTTTGACACATCGCTTTGCGGTCCGCTTCAAGTTTCGTGCCAGTTCGGCCTCTGCCCTAGACGGGCCGAGTTAATACGGCCTTTAGGACGCGCTGCCCGGCCGCAAATAGCGGATGCAACGCCTCTCTCAGGCCGCGTCTTCGCCTCGCCTCAGGACCGCGATGAAGAATCCGTCCATGCCCCGGCCGTCCGGCGCATCGGGTGGCAGGACGCGCAACATCCCGCCCTCCAACCGGCTGTCCGGCAGGTCCAGACCCGGCACCGCATCGATTGCCACGAGGCTGAAATCCGGTGCGGTCTTGAGGAACTTCGACACGCGCGCTGCCCCCTCGCGGTCCTGCAGCGAACAGACCGAGTAAAGCAGCGTGCCGCCCGGCGATACGCATTTCGCCGCATGCTTGAGCAGCTTGTCCTGGAGTCGGGTCAGAGGCGTAATATCGCGTTCGCGCCGATTGTAGAGCACATCCGGGTGACGCCGGAACGTGCCCGTTGCGGAACAGGGCGCGTCGAGCAGCACCGCGTCGAACGTCTCCTCCGGCGTGTACTCCGTCAGGTCCGCCGTGACGATCTCGGCCTCCATCTTGGTCCGCGCCAGATTGCGGGACAGCCGTTCGGTTCTCGCTTCTGACAGGTCGATAGCCGTGACCGACGCCCCCATGGCGACGAGTTGCATCGTCTTGCCGCCCGGTGCGGCACACAGGTCCGCAACGCGTTTTCCGGACAGTCCACCGCTGGCTTGTTCGAGCAGGCGGGCGGGAAGAGCGGCGGAGACATCCTGAGCCCACCAGTCCCCATCTTCATATCCGTCCAGTTTGGCGACGTTGCCGATCGTGTCCAGCCGGACAGTGTAATCGGCCAGCACCTTACCTTCCAGCCGCGCGGCCCAGCTTTCGGGACCGGATTTGACGGACAGGTCGAACGGCGGCGCGGATGCGAGCAGCACCGCCATGCGGCGTACGACCGCCTTGCCGTAGAGCCGGTCCCATTCGGAACGCAGCCAGCCCGGAAAGTTCTTGACCGGTGGCACCTGGGCCGCGTCCGCCTTGCCCGTTTCGGCCACCTTGCGCAGCACGGCATTGACCAAGCCGGAAAAGGGTTCGCCCTTGCTGTCCGCCTTCACCAACGTGACCGTGTCGCCGACCGCGGCGTGCGGCGCGACGTCCATGAAGACCATCTGTGCCGTGGCCGTTTGCAGGAAAGCCTGCACGCGGCCGGGCGGCGGGCGCTTGACCAGCGGGGCCAGCACGGCATCGATCTGGCCCAGCCGACGCAGGGTCGTCGCGGCGATGGCACGCGCAAACGCCCGGTCGCGCGGGTCGAGCCCGTCCAGCGCCGGGTTCTTGGCCAGAGAGCTTTCCAACCGGAAGCCGCGCCCCAGTACGTCGGCGACCGCCATGGCCGCCGCCTTGCGCGCCCGCTGGGCGTTGGACAGGTCCGGTCGCGCAGACTTGCGATAGGATCCACCGGCCGGCTTGGCATCGGCTCGCCCGCGCCCGCCGCCCTTGCCGTAGGCGCCTTTCGGTCCGTCGCCACGCCCTTTGCCGTCTCTGCCGCCTTTGTCACTTTGGCTGCCTTTAGCGCCTTTGCGGGATCCACCCGGTTTCCGGCGATCGGGTCCGCCGCCTTGCGATGAGCGTTTGGGTCCGCGCGGGCGGTCTGGTCGGGATGGGGTGTCTGACATGGCGCGCGCATAGGGCAGAGCCATCCAAGGGTCCATCCCGCTGCGACAGCCCGTCATTCCGGCAGCCAGCGGATAGCTGCCTGGAAAAGATGCGTCATGGTAAACATCGTCCTAGCGTGGGATTCATGCGATTTTCAGGCTTGGACTGTAACGGATCGGCACAGCGGGACATCGTGTCCGGTTTGACGTTTCGGGTCGGTCTTCCTACCTGTCGGGCATGTCAGAGACATTGTCCGATACACCGGAAAACGCCGCCCCCGGCAAGGCCTTGACGCCCGCCGCCAAGCGCGCCCTGCAAGAGGCCGCCGCGCGACGGCGTGAAGCCCGTGCCGACACGGATCGTCCGACCGAACGCAACGGCCCGAGCGGCGAGGAGCCGACGCGTTACGGCGATTGGGAACGGGGCGGCATCGCCTACGATTTCTAAACGCCTCCCTCCGCGTCGCTGACACGCCCGACAGGTGAATCTTCGCGCCGGCGGCAACGACCTTCAGCGCAACAGGCGGGAGTGACGAGATGGCCATCAAGAAGGCTTTACTGGGTGTCGGCGGCCTGCTGGCGCTGCTATGTCCGACAGGCGCCGTCGCCAATCCGGGCGAGGCCTGCAACGTTGCCGGGTCGCCCGGTTGCGATGCGGGTCTGGCCTTGATGCCCGCACCGGTCGGACATGGCGGACCGGGTACGGTCGAAAACCGCACGCCTTACGATTTCCTCGACAGCGTCCACTTTCAGCGTCTGCCGCATGTGTCCATCACCCGCATCCACGGCCTGGACGCAACGGTCGGCCTGCCGGACGCGCCCGTCGCCTTCACATCCGGCTGCTATCCCGGCAGCACGACCTATTGCCGCTCCGGTGCGGCCGCCGCGCCCGTCATCAAAGCGCCCGCAATCCCGCAACCCGTCATCCGGCCTCCAATCGTCGCGGCGCCTACGATCCACCGCCCGCCTGTCTATCGGCCCATCGCAGCGCCGACCTGCCGCGTGGTTCCGCCGGCGCCCGGACCGGTGCGCTGGACGCCCTGCGCCGGGACCGCAGCACTGGCGGGCGGACGCCCGCTTCCACCCCGACCCGTCGCGCAACACCCAGTCCCCCGCGCTCTGACCGGTCGCCGGTACGGATCATAGGCGCCGCACTTCGCCGGATCATAGCGAGACTTTTCGGTTGAAGACCCGTCTGGCACAATCGTTGCACGCCTTTCTTTCGAACGGGGCCGTCCGGGCCGACGTACGAAAAGAAGGGCGCGACCGTGTCACGACTCATCAAGACCATGTTGGGAACCGTCGGCCTTTTCGGCACGCTCGGCCTTTCGGGAACCGCGCAAGCGACCCATTGCCGTATCGTCGACCCCGCACCGGTCAAGCCCTGCGTGCGCTGTGACGGTCCGGTGACGGGCACGTCCACCCTACCGCCCCTATCGTCCTATTTCGATCATCAATCGAAATGCGTGGCCAGACACCAGCCGCCCATCAAGCATCGTCCCGACCCGGTTCCGTGCAATGTCGCGGTTCACAAAACGGTGAACTGCTACACGATCGTCAAGCGGCCCGCCCCCGTCATCCACCGTCCCGTCGTGAAGCGCCCCGTCATCGTCAGACCGCCCATCATCAGCCCGCCCGTCATTATCCATCGCCCTGCGCCGCCCCCGACTTATTACCGGGTCGTGCGGCCGGTCGTGCCAGTGCCCTATCCGGTCTGTGTCAGTGCAGCATGTGCGCCCGCGCCTTACAAACGGCGCTACAGGTCCCGTTACGGCTATTAGCGCGTCCTGAAATCCACGCCGGCGATCTCCGCCATCACGGCGCGGGCCGCGGCGACAGGGTCGGACGCCTGCGTCACGGGTCGGCCGATCACCAGGTGCGAGGCGCCGGACGCCAGCGCGTCCGCCGGGGTGGCGATGCGTTTCTGGTCGCCCGCCGCCGTGCCGCGCGGACGCACGCCCGGCGTCACCACTAGGAACCCGTCCGGCACCGCAGCCCGGATCGCCGCCGCTTCGAGCGGCGATGCCACGACCCCGTCCACACCCGCTTCCAATGCTTGCCGCACGCGGCGCATGACCAGGTCTTCGGCATTGTCATTATAGCCGATATCCTCCAGCGCCTGCTTGTCGAGCGAGGTCAGCACGGTTACGCCGAGGATCTTCAGGCTTGCCCCGCCCTTGCCCTTCACGGCCGCCCGCATCACGTCCGGCCGTGCATGGACGGTCAGCAGTTGCGCATCCAGCCCAGCGACGGACGCCGTCGCCTTTTCGACGGTCGCGTCGATGTCATGGAATTTGAAATCCAGGAACACGTTCTTGCCCATGGCGCGCAGGTCGCGGCCCAGTTGCACCCCGCCGACGGGAAGCAGCTGCAGACCGATCTTGTAGCTCGCCACGGCGTCGCCGAGCCGGTCGACCATGGCACGCGCCTCGTCCACGCCCGGCAGGTCGAGCGCCACGAAGACGCGCTCATCCGTCCGGATGTCCTGTGCCAGCGCCGTCATCGGCCATCTCCCATGTTTCGGTAACTTTCCGAGCGCTTCAGCATCATGCGCTTGACGCGTTGCTGCGGCAGGACCCGGCCCAGCCGGGCGATGGTCCGGTTGACCTTGCCCGGAATGAAGACGTCGACATTGTCCTCCAGCGCGTCCGCGCCCAGCCGCGCGCACTCTTCTGCGCTCATCACCATATATCCCGGCAGCCGGTCGATGCCGTCGCGCGTGCTGTTGACGTCGTGGAATTCCGTCAGCGTGAAGCCGGGGCAGAGCGCGGATACATGCACGCCCGTACCGTCCAGCTCGACATTCAAGCTCTGGCTGAATTTGATCAGATAGGCTTTCACCGCGGCATAGAGCGTATGGCCCCGACTGCCCGGCATGTGCCCAGCCAGGCTGGCCACGTTCATGACGCGCCCGAAACCGCGCTCCACCATGCCCGGCAGCAGCTTGTGGGTCGCTTCGACGACCACGCCCACCATCAGCCGGTTGAAGCGCTCATGCTCTTCCCAGGAACTGTCCAGGAACAACCCGGGATGGCCGTAGCCCGCATTGTTGACCAGCCCGTCGATCGTCAGCCCCTGCCCGGCGATCTCTGCCAGCAATCCGTCCACGGCGCCGTCTTCCATCAGGTCGGCCGTGACGCAGGCAACGCGGACGCCGTATGCGCCTCCGATCTCGGTCCTGAGCGCTTCGAGCCGCTCGGTCCGCCGCGCGGTCACGACCAGGTCCCAGCCGCGCCGCGCATAGTCGCGCGCCAGCGCCGCGCCGATCCCCGCCGACGCGCCGGTGATGAGCATGGTCCGCCGCACCGCATCTGCCATCATGACCCCTTTATGTGTTTCCACCCGCCCGGCCGCTTGCTAAACGTCCGATCATGACATGGCAAACGCTCTCCCCCATCCTAATCGCCGCAGCGTTGCTCGGCGGTTGCAAGACGCTGGATTTCAGGGAAGCCGATCCTGAGAAATATATGGCCTATGATTGCGAACAGCTTGGCCAATTGGCCGAAAGCTTCCGCCCGCTGACGCAGGAAATCGTCTTCGCCGACCGCAGCGAACTGGAACGGCGCAACGAGGGATCGCGCAATGTCGGCCTGCGCGACGATCCCCGCCCCTACGAAGTCGGACAGGACCGCGAACGCCGCTCCATCGCGCTGGCCCGGCGCAAGAAGGGCTGCATGTAATTGGAGACGGCCGGGCTGATCCGGCTCGGCGCCTTCATCGGCGTCCTGCTGCTGTTCACCGCATTGGAATGCGTCGTTCCGGCCCGCACCCGCGTTCTGCCCCGCTTGGCCCGTTGGCGCACCAATCTGTCCCTGTCCGTTCTCGGCACGGTCGTCAGCGCGCTGATGGCGCCGGTGCTGGCCGTCAGCGTGGCGGCGGCCGCCAGCGCGCAAGGGTGGGGCCTGTTCAATGTCCTGTCCTTCGACCCCTGGATGGAAGGCGCGCTCGCCGTCGTGCTGCTCGACTTCGCCGTCTGGGCGCAGCATGTCGCCTTTCACCACGTACCCTGGCTGTGGCGCCTGCATAGCGTCCATCACACGGACCGCGACCTGGACGCAACGACCGGCGTACGGTTCCATCCGGTCGAGATCGGGATCAGCCTGCTGTGGAAAGCGCTCGTCATCCTTGCGCTCGGTCCGTCGGTGCTGGCCGTGATCGCGTTCGAGGTCGTGCTGAACGCCACGTCCATTTTCACGCACAGCAACACGGCTCTGCCGCGGCGTCTGGACCGCGCGCTGCGTCGCCTCATCGTCACGCCCGCCATGCACCGGATCCATCATTCCGTGCGCCATACCGAAACCGACAGCAATTACGGCTTCAACCTGTCCGTTTGGGACCGGCTGTTCGGCACCTATCGCGGCCAGGCGGCCATGCCGCTGACACTCGGCCTGTCGGACCACCAGACGGAGCGGCCCGCCCGTCTGGTCGCCTCGCTGGTCCTTCCCTTTGCGAGGCGCAAGCCCTAGGCTGGTCTCATGTTCTGGGCCCTCCTGATCGTCCTCGCCGCGTTGGTTCTGGGCGGAGTGCTGATTTTCAACCGGCTTGTCGGCCTGCGCCAGATGGCCAATAATGGCTGGTCGGACATCGATGTGCAGCTCAAGCGCCGGGCCGACCTGATCCCGCGCCTGGTCGAGACGGTGCGCGCCTATGCCGAGCACGAGCGCGACCTGTTCGAAGATGTCGTGCGCGCCCGCCGGGCGGCGCTATCGGCCGGGGACGATGTCGGCGCGCGCGGCGTAGCGGAAGGCCGTGTCGAACGGGACGCCTCGCGCCTGATCGCACTGGCCGAAAACTATCCGGATTTGCGTGCCAGCGAGAACTTCCTCGACCTGCAAGAGCAGCTGTCCGCGACCGAGGACAGGATCGAAATGGCCCGCCGCTTCTATAACGGCGCCGTGCGGGAGCTGAACACGGCCGTCGGCACCGTGCCATTCAATCTGATCGCCGGGCCGTTCGGATTCGAACGGCAGCTCTATTTCGAGATCGATCCGGCCGAAGCTTCCGTACCCGGTGTGGAGTTCGACGCGTGAGAGTCTGGCTCGGACTGCTGCTGGCCTTGGTCTGGGCCGCTCTGGCCGCCGCACAGACGCCCGACCCGGAAACGCCCGCGCCGGAGCCGGAGCCGACGCTTCTGCGCGAAGACCCGCGTGACGAATTGATCCGGATGTTCGAGGATATATCCGCGCGACAGGATGCGCCGGACCCGGAACTCCAGAACACAATCGACCGGATGAAGGCCGAACGCGACGGCCCCGTCTTCGATCCTTTCGGAACGGGTCATAATGCAGACCTGCGCGACGACACGATGCGCGAAGCCATCACGCTGTTCGATGTCGAGATCGACGTGGCGACATCGGGCGACATCGTCGTGACCGAGACAATCGACCTCGTTGCCGCCGGCCGTGACATCCGGCGCGGCATTTTCCGCGAACTCCCGGCGCGCTACACCTTCATGGGCGTGACGCTGGATTACGACTACCGCCTGCTGGAAGTCACGCGCGACGGAGAGCCGGAGAGCGTCACCACATCGTATAACGGCAATGCCGTCACGTTCAGGCTCGGGCGGCAAAACTATTTCCTGCGGCCCGGACCCTACACGTACCGCATCCGTTACAGTGTCGCCGACCGGATCCGTCGCCACGACGACCGCGATGAGCTCTTTTGGAACGCGACCGGCACTTATTTTTCTTTCCCCATCGACCGGGCCCGCGCAACGGTGCGGTTCCCGGACGGCGCAACCGTCACGGACGTCGCTTTCACCACCGGCCCGTTCGGTAGCCGGGCGCAAAACGCCAGGGCGGAGGTCGACGGAGGAACCGTAACCTTCGAAACCACGCAGCCCTTGCCGTCACGGGCGGGTCTGACGGTCTCCGCCTCCATCGCACCGGGCGTCATCGCACCGATGAGCGCGGCGGAAAAACAGGCCTTTTTCTGGATCCGCCGCGGCGCGGCGATCCTGCTCGGTCTCGGCGGCGCGGCGATCCTGCTCTATTACGGTGTGCTGTGGCACCGGATCGGGCGCGATCCGCAGAAGCCGCCTGTGTTTCCCCGCTACGCGCCGCCTCGCAAGGGCCGCCGCTCCTATAGTTCGGCTGCCGTGCATTACATCCACCATAAGGGCTTTCGCGGGTTCGACGCGCTGTCCGCCATGCTGATGCATCTGGGCGGGCAAGGCGTTCTGGATATCGAAGCGGACAAAACGCGCACCACCATCCGTCAATTATCCGACGGAGCGCTTCATCCGGATGCGCACGTGCTGATCGATGCGTTGATGGACGGTCGCGACGGTACGCTCGTCCTGGACGGCGGGACCGATACGGCTTTCCACCGCGGCGTCATGAAATTCCACAGGATCATGGGCGAACGCTACGGCTCGGACTATCATCGCCACAATCTGGGCTGGATCCTGCTGGGCGTGCTTCTGTCCGTCGTCCTCGCCGCACTCGTCTTCCTCCAGCCCGTAGCCAAGAGCACGCCATTGGCGCTCGGCCTTTTCGCGGGCCTGCTCGGCCTCAATATCCTGTTCTTCATCCTTCTGCCAGCGCCGACGAAGCACGGCGCGAAGGTCGGCGCCGAGATCGAGGGCTTCAAGCTCTATCTGGAGACGGCCGAGAAAGACCGGCTCAACATGGCCGATCCCGTGTCGGGACGTCCGCCCGCCATGACGGTCGAACTGTATGAACGCTTCCTGCCCTACGCCATGGCGCTGGGCGTGGAAAAGCCGTGGACGAAGCAGTTCGAGACATCCTTGCCGCGCGAAGCGGCCGAATACCGTCCCGCCTACGCCCACGGCGACATGCTGTCGGGCCGGGGCGATCCCGTCGACTTCACCCGCTCGCTCAACAAGACGCTGACTTCAGGCGTCGCGGCGGCCGCCCCGGTCAGCCAGAGCAGCGGTTCCGGCTCCAGTTCCGGTTTCAGTTCGGGATCGGGCGGCGGCGGGTTTTCCGGCGGCGGCGGGGGCGGCGGCGGGGGCGGAGGCTGGTAGTCCCATTTGCCAAGCGCGCTGCGGCCCATTCATCTCCTCGCCTTTCTCCATCCCCGGTCATGAAAACCAAGGACGACCTTCTCCCCTCCTCACCCCAGGCTCGACCCCGGGGTCCATCGCTTGCCGTTTCGTTCGGCTTTCGGAGTTGAGCGACGGAGCGCGGCGTAAGGGCCAGGGCTTTCGGGTATGGCCTCAAATGCGACCGGGCATCGGGAGTCACGTCGCGGTGAGTGCGTGTCGCGCACCGGCCTTCATTGAGACTGGCCGGACGTTCCAGAGGGATGAACGGTGTATTCTGAAAGAGTTCAGACAGTCTGGCAGGAGATCTGTTCGAGGCCTGTCTGCTCATGCCTCAGCTAACCTTCATAGCGCCACCCCGGGCTCCACAACAGGACGGCTGACCTAGCCGGTAAGGTTAGGCGATGGAACCCGGATCAAGTCCGGAATGAGGATCATAGCAGGATGGGCGGTCAGGGCCTGTCTGGGCTTGCCCCGCACCAGTCCCTTTCATGCATTGAAAGGAACAGCCGATGGGCGGCATTTGCGACGGGCCGGTTCGCGGCCTTTGGCCCCTATCGGGGACGCAAAATCCGTGGAACCAGTCTGGGAAGTTACGCGTCGACAGTGTCGGCGCGTTCGCGGTCGATCTTGCCTTTGGCGTCTTCGTCGCGGTCAACGAATTCGATGACGGCCATGGGGGCGTTGTCGCCGTAGCGGAAGCCCGCCTTCATGACGCGGATATAGCCGCCGGACCGATCCGCATAGCGCGGGCCGATGACGTCGAAGAGTTTCTTGGCCTGATCCTTGTTGCGCATGCGCGCGATGGCGATGCGGCGGGAGTTCAGATCGCCCTTCTTGGCCAGCGTGACAAGCTTCTCCACGAAGGGGCGGAGCTCCTTGGCCTTTGGCAGGGTTGTGACAATCTGCTCGTGCTCGACCAGGGAAGAGGACATGTTGGCGAACATGGCCTTGCGGTGGCTGGCGGTGCGGTTCAGTTTGCGGTGGGCAATGCGATGGCGCATTTGACTATTCCTTCAATTCAAGCTGTGGCAGCTTTAAAACGTGCGTCCATTATCAGGCGGGAGCCTAGATGTGGTCGTCGTATTTCTTGGCGAGTTCTTCGATGTTTTCCGGCGGCCAGTTCGGCGCGTCCATGCCAAGGTGCAGGCCCATGGCGGCGAGCACTTCCTTGATCTCGTTCAGGGACTTGCGGCCGAAGTTCGGCGTGCGGAGCATTTCGGCTTCGCTCTTCTGGATTAGGTCGCCGATATAGACGATGTTGTCGTTCTTCAGGCAGTTGGCCGAACGGACGGACAATTCGAGCTCGTCCACCTTGCGCAGCAGCGCCGGATTGAAGTCGAGTTCGGGTTTCTCTTCGCCGCGAACCGTGTCTTCCGGATCGTCGAAGTTCACGAACACCTGGAACTGGTCCTGCAGGATGCGCGCGGCCACGGCCACGGCGTCTTCGGGCGTGACGGCCCCGTTGGTCTCGATGTCGATCAGCAGCTTGTCATAGTCCAGCACCTGGCCTTCGCGCGTATCTT
The DNA here is from genome assembly GCF_947498175.1 of uncultured Algimonas sp. Lineage (GTDB taxonomy): Bacteria > Pseudomonadota > Alphaproteobacteria > Caulobacterales > Maricaulaceae > Litorimonas. Next base: position 210,310 of record NZ_CANMJB010000005.1, read on the forward strand.
CCACGCGGTAGGCGACACGCTTGACGGGCGAATAGAGCGCATCGACGCTGATCAGACCGATCGGCGCGTCTTCGGGGCGCGATGCGGCCGCGGCGACATAGCCCTTGCCCGACGTGATCGTCAGTTCCATGCGGATGTCCGCACCTTCGTCCGCAGTGCAGATGATGTGGTCCTTGTTGAGGATCTCGACATCGGCCGACTCCTCAATGTCATGACCCGTCACGGGGCCCGAACCGGTCTTGCGCAGCAGAACCTTTTTCGGCCCTTCATTGTGCAGGCGGACCGTCAGGCCCTTCAGATTGAGGATGATGTTAGTCACGTCCTCGCGAACACCCGGAATGGACGTGAATTCGTGGACAATCCCGTCGATCTGCACGGCCGAGACGGCCGAGCCCTGCAGGGAAGACAGCAGCACGCGGCGCAGCGAATTGCCCAGCGTCATGCCGAAGCCGCGCTCCAGCGGTTCGGCCGTGATTGTGGCCTTGCGTTCGGGGTTGCGGCCCGGCTCGATTTCCGGGTTGATCGGACGGATCAGTTCCTGCCAATTCTTTTCAATCATTACGTGTCCTTCTCCTGGGACGTGCCTCTCGCAAGAGGCGAAGCGCCGAGCCGGAACGTCTCCCGGTTGGCGCTGTAGGTGCGAGCGACCGCAAAAGGCCGTCGCGGGGAAGCTCAGATTAGACGCGGCGGCGTTTGGGCGCGCGGCAACCATTGTGCGGGATCGGCGTCACGTCGCGGATGGTCGTGATGGTGAAGCCCGTCGCCTGCAGCGCGCGGACCGCCGATTCGCGGCCCGAACCGGGACCGTTCACATTGACTTCCAGCGTGTTCATGCCGTGCTCCATCGCCTTCTTGGCGGCGTCTTCGGCCGCAACCTGGGCGGCGTAAGGTGTCGATTTGCGCGACCCCTTGAAGCCCATGGCGCCAGCGGAACTCCAGGCGACAGCGTTGCCTTGCGCATCCGTGATGGTGATGATGGTGTTGTTGAAGGTCGAAGCGACGTGCGCGACGCCCGACGTGATGTTCTTGCGATCCGCGCGGCGGATGCGACCGGGTTCCTTGGCCATTGTTCCTGGTCCTACTTCTTCTTGCCGGCGATGGCTTTGGCGGGACCCTTGCGGGTGCGGGCATTGGTGTGGGTGCGCTGTCCGCGAACCGGCAGGCCACGGCGGTGGCGCAGGCCGCGATAGTTGCCCATATCCATCAGGCGCTTGATATTCTGGCTGACTTCGCGGCGCAGATCGCCTTCGACCATGTGGTCGCGGTCGATGGCTTCGCGAATGGAAAGCACTTCGGCGTCGGTCAGGTCCTGCACGCGGCGGTCGTCGGCGATGCCCACGGCCTTGGTGATGCCGGCGGCCGTGGCCGGACCGATCCCGTGAATGTAGGTGAGCGCGATCTTGACGCGCTTGTTGGTGGGGATGTTGACCCCGGCTATACGAGCCATATCGGTTCGTTCCTCTTCGCCTGGCGGCCCTTGCGCCACGATCGGCCGGGGGACGCTTCGGCCCGCTTGCGCTGGGCCTCTGGTTAGGTTTTCCCATAAGGAAACGGGCGGATTACGCGCCGCCGCGTCGCGAAGGCGGTCCTTTAGGCGCAGGTGCGCGTGCCGTCAACCGGGGCGGTGCAGCATCCTGCAGGCTGCGGGACGGAGACTCCCGCTCAGCACGCCGCGGCGTTCGTCACCATGTCCAGAACGTCGGCGATCTGGGCGGAGACGTCCTCGATGGCGCGCATACCGTCCACTTCGGCCAATTTCCCTTGCGCGGCATAATAGGGCAGCAGCGGCGCGGTCTGTTCATTGTAATTGTCCAGGCGGACCTTGAAACTGTCCGGATTGTCGTCCTTGCGGCCCTGTTCGGCAAACCGGGTCTTGATGCGCTCCATCAGCGCGGCGTCGTCCACCTTGAGACGGATCACCGAATCGATCCCCATGTCGCGTTTCGTCAGTGCGGCATCGAGGGCTTCGGCCTGCGGCACGGTGCGCGGGAAGCCGTCATAGATGAAGCCGGCGGCGTCGGGGCTGGATTCGATCCGGTCCTCGATCAGGGCGATGACGATGTCATCGGATACAAGGTCGCCCCGGTCCATGATCTGCTTGACCCGCTCGCCCAGTTCCGACCCCGACGCGACGGCGGCGCGCAGCATGTCGCCGGTCGAAAGCTGCACCAGGCCGTGATTCTCGACGAGCGTCTTGGCCTGCGTGCCTTTCCCGGCTGCAGGCGGGCCGAACAGGATGATGTTCAGTTTTCTATCGTGCATCGCCATGACGCTCACTCCCCCTCAAGGATTCCTACGTCTTGCCCTTGGACCGTCGGCGCATGCGCGACTTCTTGATCAGGCCCTCATACTGGTGTGCGATCAGGTGCGACTGGATCTGCGCGACCGTGTCCAGCGTGACCGACACGATGATGAGCAGGCTCATCCCGCCGATCAGCATCGCCACCGAAGGCGGGATCCCGTCATTCTGCGCGATCACCAATTCCGGAACGACGCAGACGAAGGCGACATAGACCGCCCCGATGAACGTCAGGCGCGACAGGACGTAGGTCAGATAGTCGGCCGTGCGCGCGCCCGGACGGATGCCCGGCAGGAAGCCGCCATTCTTGCGCAGATTGTCGGCCACGTCGTCGGGCTTGAAGACGTAAGGAACGTAGAAGTAGCAGAAGAAGATGATCAGAAGACCGTAGAGCGCCAGATAGATGGGCTGGCCGTAGCCCAACGCCGCCAGCAGCGTCGTTGCGATGCCCGACGCACCCTGACCGTCGGCGCCCAGCATGAGCGGGGCGAGCGTGGTGGGCAGGATCAGCAGGGAGCTGGCGAAGATGGGCGGGATCACCCCGGCCGTGTTCAGCTTCAGCGGCATGAAGGAACTCTCGCCGCCGAACTGGCGGCCGCGCGCCATCTGGCGCTTGGGATACTGCACCAGCAAACGCCGCTGCGCGCGTTCGACATAGACGATCAGCATGGACAGGGCGATGAACATCACGATCAGCAGGATGAGCAGCTGGGTCGAGACGACCGAGGACGTGCTGTTGAGCGAAAACACCTGGAAGATGGCGCGCGGCAATTCCGCCACGATGCCGGCGAAGATGATGAGCGATACGCCGTTGCCGACGCCGCGCGCCGTCACCTGTTCGCCGAGCCACATCAGGAACATTGTCCCGCCGACCAGCGTGATGACGGTGGACGCCTGGAAGAACAGGCCCGGATCGATCGCGGCGCCGGACGTCTCGATCAGCTTGGCGACGCCGAAGGCCTGGAACGCAGCGAGCACGAGGGTGAGATAGCGCGTGTACTGGTTGATCTGCTGGCGGCCTTGCTGACCTTCCTTGTCCAGCTCCTTGAGCGACGGGATCGAGCCTTTCATCAGCGTCATGATGATCGACGCGGAGATGTAAGGCATCACATTGAGCGCGAAGACGGCCATGCGTTCGACCGCCCCGCCCGCGAACATGTTCAGCCTGTCGCCGAATCCTCCGGCCGTGCCGCCGTCGAGAAAGCCCGAAAAGACGGCGAGATCGACCCCCGGCACCGGAATGTAGGTGCCGAGCCGGTAGATGATGAGGATGCCGAGCGTGAACAGCAAACGCTGTTGCAGCTCCTTGGCCTTGAAGAAAGTTCCGGGCCGGAAATTCTGCGCGAGCTGTTCGGCGGCTGATACCATGATGGGGAGGTCCCTTGTCGCGGAGGCGCGCCGGTCATCGGCGCGAACATCCGTCATCCCAAGTGGGGACGACCGCCTGTCGGCGAAAGCCCCGTCGTGAAGTCCGCGCCCCTAGCAAGCGAGGGATGGCGTGTGAAGGGGGCTATGTGGCTGGTCGCAGCGTTCGTGATGAGCGCCGCTTGCAACACCGCGACTTTAGGGTTTTGTCGCGAGTCGCTTCGAGCGCCTTCAAACTTGGAACGGCAAGCCTCCGAAACTCGGTCGGTGGCCACTTGCCGAATGCATGGCCACTGCTAGTGATAGATCACAATCCTCTCTGTTCTGGTGACGGTCTGTATGAAACATCTTTTCGGACTTCCGGCCGCAATGATCATGCTGGCCTCTTGCGCTCATGATGGTCTTCCTGATGGCGCCTTGAATTTCAGCGGCGTGGATCCGGCGCTGACCGTCCAGCCGACGCAGGTCATGGTGTTGGGAACGGTCCATCTATCCCGTCATGACGACACGCTGTCGCAGAATGACCTGGAGCCTCTGATCGAGCGTCTGGCAGCTTACAGGCCCGACGTCATCACGGTCGAAAACTCTTCGGGCATGACGTGTCACCGGGCGCGCGCCTTTGTGCGCGAACATGAGGGCTATGCCGAGAATTACTGTTTCGACGGGGCGCCTTTTCGCAAAGAGTCAGGCCTGTCCGTCGCGGAAGCGAGCTTCCAGGCCCGCCAGGCTTTGTCGGATTGGCCGGAAGCTCCCACGGCGGCACAGCGCCGCGCCCTTGCAGCCGCATTCATCGCAAGCGAGGATCCCGACTCGGCTCTGGTGCAATGGCTCCGCCTGAACGAAGCGGACCGCATGGCGCGAGACGGACTCGGGCCCCAATCCGTCGCTTTGCTGAACGCGCGAAGCGGGTCGCTGAACGAGAGCCGGTCCATCGCGGCGCGGCTTGCAGCGCGGCTCGGGCTCGAACGCGTTTTTCCAGCCGACGACCACGGCTCCTATTTCAGAACCGAGGACGATCAGGCGGCATACGGCGCACGCATCGAAACGCTTTGGCGCGGTGACGGCGAGCCGTGCGGCGCCCATGTCGAAGCCGCGAAAGCGAAACTGACCGGCGGCGATCTGCTGGGGGCCTACCGGGACTATAACAGTGTGGATTACCAGCGTGGGCAGATGGAATGCGACTGGACACGGACCATGAACGATTCCGAGCCGGACAGGTATGGGCGTCAATACACCATGGGATGGCAGGCCCGGAACCTGCGCATGGTGTCGCTAATCATGGATGCGGCGAAAACGGACCCCGGCGGGCGCGTTCTATCCATCGTCGGCGTGTCGCATAAACCCTATTTCGAAGCCTATCTCGATCAGATGCACGATGTGGAGATCGTGAGCACGGATACCGTTTTGAAATCGCCATGACCGGATGAAGACCCGATGCATTTGCGACCGGCCAAGCCTCTGCGGCGGTCCGCGACCTAACTCCGTCCCGACAGGCGCGTTTCGATGTGGGCGATGACCTTATCGGCGACGTCGATGCCCGTGGCAGTTTCGATGCCTTTCAGGCCGGGCGAGGAGTTGACTTCCATGACCACCGGCCCGCGGTCGGAGCGGAGCAGGTCCACGCCGCACATTTCCAGACCCATGGCGCGGGCGCAGGCGAGCGCGGTGGAACGTTCCATGTCGCTGATCTCGGTCACGGTCGCACTGCCGCCCTGGTGCAGGTTGGAGCGGAAGTCGCCCTCCTTGCCCTTGCGCAGCATGGCGGCCACGACTTCGTCGCCCACGACCAGACAGCGCACGTCTTCGCCGCCGGCTTCCTCGATGAATTCCTGCAGGATGATGTCGGACTCGGTGCCGGCGAATGCCTGCATGACCGCCTTGGCCGAACTGTCGTCCTTGAGCAGCATCACCCCGACGCCGTGCGTGCCTTCCGTGACCTTCAACACGACGGGCGCACCGCCCAGCAGGCCGATCTCTTCGCCCGGATAGTCGTCGCGATGGGTGAAAATGGTGCGCGGCATGCCGATGCCGCGTTCGGACATGAGTTGCAGGCTGCGCAGCTTGTCGCGCGATTGCGTTATGCCGAGCGAGGGGTTGAGCGCGAAGACGCCCATGACTTCCATCTGCCGCACGATGGTGGTGCCGTAATAGGTGACGGACGCGCCGATGCGCGGGATCAAAGCATCGTAATCGAGCAGCGGCGTCCCTTTATAGAGCAAGCGAGCGCCGTCGGAGCTGACATCCACGAGGCACTTCATGTGGTCGATGGCGTTGATTTCGTGGCCGCGAGCCTCGGCCGCTTCACGCAGGCGCTTATGCGAATAGAGATTGCCGTTGCGGGTGAAGAGGGCGATTTTCATGGGGCGTTCCGATCGGATGTCCGGACCGGCCGGTACGGAGTTCTGGTCCTACAGCGCCCGGCACGTCTTTCCGTTCCAAAGCCGCCTCACCTAGATGAGCGCTCCTACCCGTTCGTTGAAGACGGCTTGCCGAGAAGGTAGGAGCGGCTGGGGTCGACGATCATGTTGCAGGCCCGCATCGCCCGCCGACCCAGGATCATGTCGTAGCGCATGCGCGTGCGGTCGGCCAAGGTCAGTTCGATCACATGCTCCTGCCCGCCGAAGGACAGAACCGTTTCGACCGAGTAGCGCACATCGATCTGCCCGCCCGAATTCTTGACCGACCGCATGGCATGGACCGGCAGAACGTGGCGCTGCCAAATATCGGTGGACACGCAGTCGACACCGAACTGCACATAGTCCCGGCCGTCCACCGTCACGGGCAAGACGTTATGCGCATGCAGGGCCGACGTCTTCGCGCCTGTATCGGCTTTCACCTTGAGGGACTGAACGCTGAGGGACGGCAGCGCCACGACTTCGCGCCAACCGATTGTAATGAGCGGACTATCCGTCATGCCTATCCTTTTCCGAGGCCGGGCCGAGCATCATGCAACGGCGAAAGCGTGATGACGCGAACCGGTAGCGGTATGAACCGTGGAACGAGTATCCATATCGGCATCCGGAGTCAGACCGGGGCCTTTTCGGCACGCCTCATCCACCGGACACCTGCCACGATCAGGAGGCCCATGGCGAGACCCAATGCCGGAATGTAGAGAGCGAGCTTGAGAGACGTCGCGATCGCTTTCACGCCGAGATAGTCCAAACCGCCATTCAGAATGAGGAGCTGTGCGAAGCCTTCGATCAGGTCGAACGGCACGACAGCCAATGCAACCGCGATCATGACCCATCCAAACCGGCTCGGCAGGAACCGTCGGAACACCCCGACGAAAAAAGCCGAATAGGCAAACGGGTAGACGATATCGACCGTACCGGTCAGCCATAGATGCGCGCGGCGCTGCGCGTCCGTCATCTCCGCCACATAAGCGGCAACGTCAGCGGGGCGAACCGTCTCATCGACGACCCCTGAAATCCCAGATCGTCATGACGAAACCGAATATCAGGGTCAGTACGATTGTCGCCGCACCGTAGCCAAGGATCGCCCTCGGTCGGCTGACATGATCGATATAGGAGCGGAACAGCTTCGGCATAACGAGCTTATGGCACATTGCCGGCATCGGGGACCAACGGGACCTCAACGCGTCGATGCCAATCGAATCCGGCTGATTGGCGCAATGGGCCGCGCCGTTCGCTCATGTCGAAAAGGCCGAAACGAAAAGACCCGCCACGATTGTGACGGGTCTTGTTGATCGTTTTTACAAGATCCGGAATGCGTTGGACTTGTGCTTGATGAAGTCCTCGGTGCGGAATCCACCGCCGCCCAGAGCCTATTCGTCAGACGATTTCTTCTTGGCGGCAGGCGTTTTCTTCTTGGCTGGCGCTTTCTTGGCCGGAGCCTTCTTCGCCTTGGCGGCCGTATCGGCCTTGGCCGGGGCTTTCTTGGGCGAAGCCTTTTTGGCGGGCGCCGTCTTGGCCGGGGCTTTCGCTTTGGCGGCCGGTTTCTTCTTGGCCGGAGCTTTCTTCTTCGGCGCCACTTTCTCAGCCACATCGCCGGCCTTGTCGGCCACGGCATCGGCGGCGTCGGAGACGGCTTCGGCTGCATCTTCGACGGCGGCAGCCGTCTTGGCGACGGCTTTCTTGGCCGTTTTCTTCACGGCCTTCTTGGCGGTCTCTGCGGCTTTCGCGACCACGCCCTTGTCGCGCGTCACGCGCTCAGGCTTGCCTTCGACGACCGTGATGCTTCCCTTGGCCCCTTCGACGATGCCCAACGCGCCCTTGGTGGCGGAAGCGACGTGCAGGTCGAGCGCACTCGACAACTCGCCATTGCCGATGATGCGCACGCCGTCATGGGCGCGGCGGATCACGCCGGCGCGCACGAGCGCTTCGGCGTCGAGCTTGTCGCCTTTCTTGATCTTGCCGGACTGGATGGCGCGTTCGAGATTGGCGATGGAAAGTTCGGCATAGCGCTTGCGGTTGGGCTTGTTGAAGCCGCGTTTGGGCAGGCGCATATGGATCGGCATCTGGCCGCCCTCGAAGCCGTTGATCGAAACACCGCTGCGGGACTTCTGACCCTTGACGCCACGACCGGCGGTCTTGCCCTTTCCGGAGCCGATACCGCGACCGACGCGCTTGCGCTGTTTTGTGGCGCCGGGATTGTCGCTCAGTTCGTTGAGACGCATTGTTCTTGCCTTTCTCCGCCTACGGCTCCGCTCGGGATGCCCGCTTCGGCGTCGCCGGATCTGTCCGGCTTAGGAGTGAAAAGAGCGCGGATAGCCGCGCCCCTCTTGAAAACGAAAGCAGCGCGGGCGCTACTCTTCGACGATCTCCACCATGTGGGAGACCTTGGCGATCATGCCGCGCACGGACGGCGTGTCTTCGAGTTCGCGCACGCGGCCCATCTTGTTCAGTCCGAGACCGACCAGGGTGGCACGCTGGTCCGGCTTGCGGCGGATCGGCGAGCCCGTCTGGCGAACCTTGAGTGTCTTTTTACTAGCCACTTAAGCCTCCAACGCTTCCGGGGCCGACGCGCCGTCATTGCGGCGTTCGATGATGTCGGCGACCTTCTTGCCACGCTTGGCGGCCACGGTCCGCGGAGATTCCATCCGCTTCAGGCCGTCGAACGTCGCCCGGATCATGTTGTACGGGTTGGACGTGCCGTTGGACTTGGCGACGACGTCCTGGACGCCGAGGCATTCCATGACGGCGCGCATCGGACCCCCGGCGATCACGCCCGTTCCGGGAGGCGCCGCCCGCATCATGATCTTGCCAGCGCCGTGACGGCCCTTGACATCGTGATGCAGCGTGCGGCCTTCGCGCAGCGGCACGCGGATCATCGTCTTCTTGGCTTCCTCGGTCGCCTTGCGGATCGCTTCGGGCACTTCGCGGGCCTTGCCCTTGCCGAAGCCGACCCGGCCGTTTTCGTCACCGACGATGACCAGAGCGGCGAAGCTCATGTTCCGGCCGCCTTTGACCGTCTTGGCCACGCGGTTGATGTGGACCAACCGGTCGACCATGCCGTCATTGTCGTCGTCGCGACCCCGGCCGCGGCCACCGCCGCGATTATCGTTTCTTCCTGCCATGATCGTTCCTTAAAACTTCAGGCCGGCTTCGCGCGCGGCATCGGCCAGCGCCTTGACGCGGCCATGATAGAGGTAGGCGCCGCGGTCGAAGACCACGTCGGTCACGCCGGCCTTGGTCGACCGCTCGGCGATGAGCTTGCCGATGCGGCTCGCGGCGGCCATGTCGCCGCCCTTTTGGCTCTTGTCTTCGAGCGTCGACGCCGACGCGACGGTCACGCCGCGTGCATCGTCGATGACCTGGACGGAGATGTTCTTGTCCGACCGGTGAACCGAGAGACGCGGACGGCCCTGGCTGTGTTTCTTGAGGCGGCGGCGCACGCGTTGCGCGCGGCGCTTCATGGATTTGTGAGCGGAGGAAGCCATTATTTCTTCTTCCCTTCTTTCTGGCGCACATATTCGCCGACATAGCGCACGCCCTTGCCCTTGTAGGGCTCGGGCTTGCGGAAGGCGCGGATTTCCGCGGCGACCTGGCCGACTTTCTGCTTGTCGATACCCGACACGACGATCGAGGTCGGCTTGGGCGCCTCGATCTTGATGCCTTCGGGCGGCGTGTAGTTGACGTCGTGGGAATAGCCCAGCTGCATGGTGATGCCGGTGCCCTTGGCCTGGGCCCGGTAGCCCACGCCGCGCAGTTCCAGCGCCTTGGTGTAGCCGTTCGTGACGCCTTCGATCATGTTGGCGACCATGGTGCGGGCCATGCCCCACATGGCGCTGCCATTCTTGGCGCCGTCGGCGACATCGAGACTCAGCTCATTGTCGGCGAACGAGCCTTTGACGACGTCCGGAAGCGTGAAGGACAGCTCGCCCTTCGGACCTTTGACGGACACGGTCTGGCCGGTTTGCGTCAGCGTGACGCCGCTTGGCACCGTGACGGGCTTTTTGCCGATACGTGACATGGTTCGCCCTTTCCTTAAGAGACCTGGCAGAGGACTTCGCCGCCGACATTGTTTTCGCGGGCAGCGGTGTCGCTCATGACGCCCTTGGGCGTGGACAGGATGGAGATGCCGAGACCGTTGCGCACTTGCGGCAGGGTCTTGACGGATGAATAGACGCGGCGGCCCGGCTTGGAGATGCGCTTGATCTCGCGGATGACCGCTTCGCCTTCGAAATATTTCAGCTCGACCTCGAAGACGCGGAAACCCTTGTCGTTCTTGGCTTCGGAATAGCCGCGAATGAAACCTTCGTCGGCCAGCACGTCGAGGACGCGGCCGCGCAGGTTCGACGCCGGCGTCGTGACGGACGAGCGGCCGCGCATGATGGCATTGCGGATGCGGGTGAGCATATCGCCGAGGGGATCGGAAAAAGACATGTCCTGTCCTCCTACCAGCTGGACTTGGTGAGACCGGGGATCAGACCCTGGCTGCCGAGTTCGCGCAGGGCGATCCGGCTCATTTTCATCTTGCGATAGTAACCGCGCGGACGGCCCGTGACCTGGCACCGGTTGCGCACGCGCGACGGGGCGGAATTGCGCGGCAGCGAAGCGAGCTTCAACTGCGCGGCGAACCGCTCTTCGACCGGAAGATCCTTGTTGCGCGCAATATCCTTGAGCAGCGCGCGCTTGGCGGCATATTGGGCCACCATGCGCTGGCGCTTCATGTTGCGCTCGACTGAACTGACTTTAGCCATTCAAATTTTCTCCTGTTGCGGCGCCATCAAAGGCCCGCTTCGCTCGCTGCGTTCGCTCTACTTCCAACCCGAAATCCCTCGGGGCCCATCATTTGGGGAAAGGGAAGTTGAGCGCGGCCAGCAATGCCTTTGCTTCTTCGTCCGTCCGGGCGCTTGTCTGCACCACGATATCCATCCCGCGGGTGGCATCGGACTTGTCGTAATTGATTTCCGGGAAGACCAGCAGGTCGTTCAGACCCATGGCGAAGTTCCCGTTGCCGTCGAACGACTTGGCGTTCAGTCCGCGAAAGTCGCGCACGCGCGGCAGGGCGATGTTGGTCAGACGGTCGATGAATTCCCACATCCGGTCGCGCCGCAGCGTGACCTTGGCGCCGATGACCATGCCGTCGCGCAGCTTGAAACCGGCGATGGATTTCTTCGACGTCGTCGGCAGAGGCTTCTGGCCGGCGATGAGCGACAGCTCCTCGATGGCGGCTTCGACCTTCTTCTTGTCGGCGACGCCTTCGCCCAGACCCATGTTCAGGACGACTTTCTCGACCTTGGGAATCTGCAGCTCGTTCGTGTAGCCGAACTGTTCCTTGAGCGCAGGACGGATCTCGTCGCGATAGACGGCCGCGAGGCGGGGTTCGTAAGGCTTAGACATCGATGACCTCCCCGGATTTGCGGGCGACGCGCACTTTCTGGCCGTCCTTGAGCGTCTTGAAACCGACGCGGGTCGGCACATCGTCCTTCGGATCGATGTGGGCGACGTTGGAAATGTGGATCGGCGCCTCGAAGGTGCGGATGCCGCCTTCGGGATCGACCTGGCTGGGGCGGACGTGGCGTTTGACGACGCGCACCCCTTCGACGACGACGCGATGTTCCTTCGGGATCACGCGAAGGACGTTGCCCTTCTTGCCCTTGTCGGCACCCGCGATCACGACGACATAGTCGCCCTTCTTGATCTTCGCAGCCATGACTACAGCACCTCCGGTGCCAGCGACACGATCTTCATGTGGTTCTTGGCGCGCAGTTCGCGGGGAACCGGGCCGAAGATCCGCGTGCCGATCGGCTCGCCATTATTGTTGATGATGACGGCCGCATTGCCGTCGAAACGGATCACGGAGCCGTCGCGGCGCTGGATGTCCTTGCGGACACGAACGACGACGGCCTTGCGCACGTCGCCCTTCTTGACCTTGCCGCGCGGAATCGCTTCCTTGACGGACACGACGATGGTGTCGCCGACATGGGCGTAGCGGCGCTTGGAGCCGCCCAGCACCTTGATGCACTGGACACGGCGGGCGCCGCTATTGTCCGCGACATCCAGATTGGATTGCATCTGAATCATGGGTTTCTTCCTTAAGCTTGGGAGTATCGTCGTGACAGGAGGCGCGAGCCTTATGCCGTGACGACTTCCCAGGTCTTGGTCTTGCTCTTGGGCGGACATTCGATGATGCGCACCTTGTCGCCGACCTTGTGGGCGTTGGCTTCGTCGTGGGCGTGGTAACGCTTGGACCGGCGAATGGTTTTCTTCAGCAGCGGATGCAGGAACTGACGCTCCACCTTGACCACGATGGTCTTCTCACCCTTGTCGGACACGACGGTCCCGGACAGAATACGTTTGGGCATGCGCTTACGCCTCCGTTTTCTTGGCGTCAGCTTTACGCTGGTTCTGCAGTGTCTTGACGCGCGCGACGGCCCGACGGACTTCGCGGACGCGCGCCGTGCTTTGCAGCTGGCCGGTCGCGTCCTGGAAGCGCAGGTTGAACTGCTCCTTCTTCAGGGTCAGCAACGTGTCGGACAGCTGGTCGTCGGAGAGCTGGCGCAGCTCGTCCACTTTGAGATTCTTGTCGGCCATGGCTAGTTCGCTCCCTCACCCGGACGCGTGACAATCTTCGTCTTGATCGGCAGCTTGGCGGCGCCCAGGCGCAACGCTTCGCGCGCGACGTCATCGGAGACGCCGTCGATTTCGAACATGATCCGGCCCGGCTTGACCTTGCAGGCCCAGAACTCGACCGAACCCTTACCTTTACCCATGCGGACTTCGGTGGGCTTCTTGGTCACGGGCACATCCGGGAAGATCCGGATCCAAACGCGGCCGGCGCGTTTCATGTGACGCGTGATCGCACGGCGGGTCGCCTCGATCTGACGCGCGGTCACCCGCTCGGGCTCCAGAGCCTTCAGACCGTAGGAGCCGAAGGTCAGCGCGGTGCCGCCCTTGGCCGTTCCCTTGATCCGGCCCTTAAAAGCCTTGCGGAACTTGGTTCTTTTTGGCTGACGCATAGCGGAAGCCTCCTAGTTCGCGCGAGCGGGACGGCGGTCGCGTCCACCCCGGTCACCACCGCGATTGCGATCGTTTCCGCGGGAGCGTGTGTCGCCCTGCTCGGTCATGCGGCGCTCATGGGCATAGGGGTCATGCTCCATGATCTCGCCTTTGTTGATCCACACCTTGATGCCGATGATGCCCATCGTCGTCATGGCTCGGGCCGTTCCGTAGTCGATGTCGGCGCGCAGCGTGTGCAGCGGCACGGCCCCTTCCTGATACTGTTCGACGCGCGCGATTTCCGCGCCGCCCAGACGTCCGCCGAGACGGATCTTGCAGCCCTTGGCACCCATGCGCATCGCGCTTTGCAGCGAACGCTTCATAGCGCGGCGGAAGGAGACGCGGCGTTCCAGCTGCTGGGCGATGCCCTCGGCCACCAGATTGGCGTCGACTTCCGGCTTGCGGACTTCGACCAGATTGATGAACACTTCGCCGTCCACCATGGAGGCGACGCGCTGGCGCAGCGCTTCGATGTCGGCGCCCTTCTTGCCGATCACCACACCCGGACGCGCCGTGTAGATAGTGATGCGGCAGGTCTTGTGCGGACGCTCAATGACGATGCGGGACACGGAGGCGTTCTTCAGCTCGTTGAGCAGGAAGGACCGGATCGCCAGATCCTGGTGCAACAGGTCGCCGAACTCGTTCGTGTTGGCGTACCAGCGCGACTGCCAGGTGCGGTTGATGCCGAGGCGAAGGCCGATCGGATTGATCTTCTGACCCATTATGCGGCCTCCTCTTCGACTTCTTTCACGACGATGGTGAGCTCCGAGAACGGCTTGAGGATCCGCGCGCCGCGACCCCGGGCCCGGGCCCGGAAGCGCTTCATCACGAAGTTCTTGCCGACATAGGCTTCGGAAACGATCAGATTGTCGATGTCCAGATTGTGATTGTTCTCGGCGTTCGCAATGGCGGACTCCAACACCTTCTTCACTTCACCGGAAATCCGCTTGTGCGAGAATTCCAGATCGGCGAGCGCCGCGTCCACTTTCTTGCCGCGGATGAGCTGAGCCACGAGGTTCAGCTTCTGCGGCGAGATGCGGATCATGCGCAGCTTTGCGCGAGCCTCGTTGTCGGCGAGCCGACGAGCTTGTTTCTGTTTGGCCATCGGGTCTATCTCCGCTTGGCTTTTTTATCGGCCGTGTGGCCGTAATAGGTGCGCGTCGGCGCGAATTCGCCGAGCTTGTGACCGACCATGTCTTCGTCCACCAGAACGGGCACGAACTTGCGGCCATTGTGGACCTGAAAGGTCAGCCCGACGAAATTCGGCATGATGGTGGAGCGGCGCGACCAGGTCTTGATCGGCTTGCGGCGACCTTCGGCGTGGGACGCCTCGGCCTTCTTGAGCAGATACCCGTCGACAAACGGGCCTTTCCATACGGAGCGTGGCATAGTCCGGGCCCTTCCTAGCGTTTCTTCTTCGCGTGACGCGAACGGATGATGAATTTGTCGGTCGACTTGTTGGACCGCGTGCGCGCGCCCTTGGTCGGCTTACCCCAGGGCGTCACCGGGTGACGACCACCGGAGGTCCGGCCTTCGCCGCCACCATGCGGGTGATCGACCGGGTTCATGGCCACGCCGCGAACGGATGGGCGAACCCCCAACCAACGCTTGCGGCCGGCCTTGCCGAGATTGATGTTCATGTGGTCGGGGTTGGACACGGCACCGACCGTCGCCAGACAGGTCTGGTGGATCATGCGCATCTCGCCGGACTTCAGGCGGACCTGCGCGTAGCCTTCGGACCGGCCGACCAGCTGGGCGTAGGCACCGGCGGAGCGGGCGATCTGACCGCCCTTGCCAGGCTTCATCTCGATATTGTGGATGATCGTCCCGACCGGCATGGCGCGCAGCGGCATGGTGTTGCCGGGCTTCACATCGGCACGCTCGGCCGACAGGACGGTGTCGCCCTCGGCCAGGCGCTGCGGCGCGATGATGTAGGACTTCTCGCCGTCCTTGTACTGGATCAGGGCGATGAAGGCCGTGCGGTTCGGATCATACTCCAGCCGCAGCACGGTCGCTTCGCCACCCTTGGTCCGCTTGAAGTCGATCTTGCGGTAGAGGCGCTTGTGGCCCCCGCCCTGACGGCGCGACGTGATGCGGCCCGTATTGTTGCGGCCGCCGGTCTTGGTCAGACCTTCGGTGAGGCTCTTTTCGGGGCGGCCCTTGTGGAGCTCCTTGCGGTCGACCTGAACCAGGTGACGCCGGGACGGGCTCGTCGGATTGAATGTCTTCAAAGCCATGATCTAGAGTCCTGTCGCAATATCGATGGTGTCGCCGTCTTTCAGCGTCACGACGGCTTTCTTGACGTCGGACCGGCGACCCGGGCGACCGCGGAAGCGCTTCGTCTTGCCCTTGGTCAGGATCGTGTTCACGGCGGTCACGGACACGTTGAACAACTGCTCGACGGCGGCCTTGATCTCGGTCTTGTTGGACGAGATCGGCACCTCGAACACGATTTGGTTGTTCTCGGCGACGATGGTCGATTTCTCGGTGATGACCGGAGTCAGGACCGTATCGTAATGTTTCGGCGTCGCGCTCATTTCAGACGCTCCTGCAGGTCAGCGACGGCATCCTTGGACAGCACCAGCGTGTGGCGGCGCAGGATGTCGTAGACGTTGGCGCCCTGGCTGGGCAGCACGTCGATGTTCGGAATGTTGCGGGCGGCCCGGCCGAACGCATCGTCGATGGCGTTGCCGCCGACGATCAGCGCGTTGGTCACGCCGATCTTTTGAAGCTGTTTGGCCAGCGCGGAGGTTTTCGCATCCTTCAGCGCCAACTCATCGACGATGATCAGCTCGCCTGCGCCCTGCTTGGCCGACAGAGCATGGCGCAGCGCCATCTTGCGAACCTTCTTGGGCAGTTCGTGGCTGTGATCGCGCGACCGCGGACCGTGCGCCTTGGCACCGCCGCGGAACTGCGAGACCGAGCCGTTGCCGTGACGGGCCGTACCGCCGCCCTTCTGGCGACCGATCCGCTTCGTCGTCTTGGCAACGTCGCCGCGTTCCTGCACCTGGTGCGTGCCGGAGCGGCGCTTGGCCAGCTGGTAACGGACCATGCGGTGGAGAATGTCCTTGCGGGGCTCCTGGCCGAAGATGCTCTCGTCGAGATCGACAGAGCCGCCGGTCTTGCCATCGAGTTTCGTCACATCGATTTTCATTGTTCGTCACCACCCTTGTTTTCAGCGGCTTTGTCTTCGTCGCCGTCATCGGCGGTGGTTGCGGCCATGGCGGCGTCGCGTTCGGCCGCGATGCGCGCGGCTTCGGCCTCGGCTTCGGCGGCGGCGGCCGCTTCGGCATCCTCGGCGGCTTTCTGCGCGGCCTTGCGGTCGGCATTCGTCGCGGCCGGGAAAATCAGGTCTTCGGGCTGCGCCGCTTTCACCGCGTCGCGGATCTCGACCCATCCGCCCTTGGACCCGGGAACGGCACCCTTGATGAGGATCAGGCCTTCGTCGATCTCGACGCGGGCGACCTCGACATTCTGTTGCGTGCGGCGGACGGCGCCCATGTGGCCAGCCATCTTCTTGCCCTTGAAGACCTTGCCCGGATCCTGGCACTGGCCCGTCGAGCCGTGGGAGCGGTGCGAGATCGACACGCCGTGCGTCGCGCGCAGGCCGCCGAAATTGTGGCGCTTCATCGCCCCGGCAAAGCCCTTGCCGATGGAGGTTCCGGAGACATCGACCTTCTGGCCCGGAAGGAAGTGACCGGCGATGAGCTCCTCGCCCACCTCGACCAGATTCTCTTCCGCGACGCGGAATTCGACCAGTTTCTGTTTCGGGGTCACGCCCGCCTTGGCGAAGCGTTCGCGCTCGGCCTTGGACACGCGCTTGACCTTGGCCTCGCCCGCGCCGAGCTGCACGGCGGCGTAGCCGTCGCGCTCGGTCGTCTTCTGCGCCACGACGGCACAGCCTTCGAGCGACAGGACGGTGACGGGGACATGGTTGCCGGCGTCGTCATAGACCCGGGTCATCCCGAGTTTGCGCGCCAATAGACCTGAACGTTGCATCAGCAGGTTATCCTTCACGAAATTCGCCCGACCTCACCACGAGGCACGAGCGTCATATGCACAGCATTCGGGAGATGGGTCTGCGATCTAACAAAACCGGGCCAGCGCGCCGCGAAAGGCGCCTGGCCGGATAGTCGGTACAAGATCGTCAGCCGCGTCTGCCTAAGCACTGCCAGCTATGAACGAGGCGCCCTCTACGGAAGCGACTCGCAAAGGTCAACGGGCGAATGCAGGAAAGTGGGTTGCCGGACCTCATTCGAAAAATCATGCAAGGCTTTGCAAGACCATCGTCGAAAGCACATCGCGAACCGTGCGCCCATCCCGCAAGCACAGAGCCTGCAAACCGCATATTTTCAGGCATTGTCAATCCAACCCGTGACCGACCTGGCGACATCCGCTCCGACCGGACGCCGCGACGTGTCCATCGTCACGATCAACCGTCCGGACCGGCGCAAGGCCATGGACTGGACGACGGCATGGAAGGAGGCACTGGATTTCGGCAGCGTCAACCGCGCCGCACCCGAAGTCACCGCGCTGCTAACCGCCCGGAACCCTCCCCTGTCGGAACGTCGCCTTCCCTTCGACCCGTTCTGCGCAACGACCGCCATTCCCTGCCGGATCAGTGAGGGATCAGCAAAACGGAGACCCTGGCGTACGAAGCCCGGCTCGGTCTTGGAGACGATCGGCATGGGAGAAGCGGCCGCGGCGGCGATGTGGGTCAAGAGCGGCGACGGGCGGATCGGGCGTTTCGAGCAAATGAATAAGAGCGCTCCTAAGGACGCCGTCATGTTGTAACGGGAAAAGCGCTGCGCGCGTACAACTCAATGTTCACTTCAGCGCCGATGAGGTCTGAAGTTTGCATCGACAACTTGCCCCCCTCGAAAAATCGACCGGACCTGCCATGCCGAACGGACGCAAGAGTCACAGCATTTCGAAAGATGGGCCTGCGACCTGGCAAAACCGGGTCGGCACTGCGGAAGGCGCTAGGCCGACCCGGAGATGGTCTTACAGAACCTTCAAAGCGGCGCGGTGTGAAAGCCGCTGTATCATCGTCAGAATTGGTCCGACACCGTCAGAGTTATGAACTCTCCACGTCTTCGATCCAGAAATTCGGACCCGGTTAAGGCGCCGCTCCGGTCCGGGGAGAACAGGGTACGGTCGCGCGGCAGCCCAAGGCCTCCGATGTTGCGGACATTGATCCGCATCTTTACCCCGGCAAACCGTGTCGTCTCCACGAAGGCTGACCATTGGTTCCCAGTAACGTCCCGCAACACCTCGTTGGCGAAAAAGATGTCGGTCGTTACTTCCGACTCGTAGGTCACGCCCCATGAGATTTTCCGAGAAGGGATGTCCTGACGAAAGTCGATCTCGATATCGGGATTGGAAATCCGCGTGATTTTCCGGGTGCGACCCGTGATCGGATCAACGAAACTCGCGTCGAGGAACGACGCGGTCACTTCGAGCAGGCCGCCCGGAACGAGGCCCGAAAGCGGCAGCGCGCCGTTGGCGTCCAGTCCCCACACGCGTGCGTTCCCCGCATTGGCCAGGCCCGGAACGCCGTTCGGCAGAACCACTTGTTCCAGCACATCCTCGCGCCATTCGTGGAAAGGTTCGACATTTAGCGCAATCCCGCCCTCCGTCCGGAAGTCTGCCGATATGCTCGCGCGCCAGGTCTGGTCCGGGCCAAGGCCTGGGTTTCCGGCAAGCAGGCGATCATCCTCTGCGTTGGCAGACGCCGCAAAGTCGTTGAAGTCGAGCTGTCCGACGCTGCGCCTGAGCGCCGCGCGGAACTGCAACGATGCGGACGGCTGGTAGATGAGGGCAAGCGAAGGTTTGAGAAAGACGAAATCGTTGCTGTTTCCGGCATCTCCATCGACGGTGATTTGCGACAGTTCCACCGCCAAGCCACCTTCGGCAGTCCATTGAGGCGCAGCTTGCCAGACGATATTGGCAAAGGCTTCGCCGCGATACTCCCGGACCTGCACATCGGACGCGGGAAGATCAATGGCGCGGATACCGCCATCGGCATCTTCCACTTCCAGAGCGATACGAGAGTCGAGCTGGTTATAGGCGACTTCGACACCGAATTCCGGTCGGAACTCGCCATTGACCCGCCCGAAAGTGGCGCGCGACAGGATTTCCAAAGGCCGACGCCGGGTTTCGAACCGGCTGATAGATTCGGTCCGTCCAACAGGACGCTCGTTCAAAGTCACTGCGCTTTGTTCGGAGTCGCGGGCAGACCCCAAGGCCAGCAGTTTGAGAACGGAATTGCCGCCGACACTCCGCGTCCAGTCGGCACTAAGCTCGCCGTCCCAGAAGGCGCTGTCGAAGTCGATATCGGTCAAGCGATCCGGCCCGTTCTCGTCCGCCGTGCGGCCAGCGAACCCGGTCCGTTGCGTGTTCCTCCCGAATTCGCTGTAGCCGAACCGACTATTTAGGGTCAGAGTCCCCCCGCCAAACAGACGCTCGGCTTCGCTGGCGACAAATGCTTCGCCAAGACTGGACGGGGCAGATTCGACTTCGAACAGATCCAGCGCGCCCTCGGCGCCGAATGTCTGCCGCTCGAAGCGGGTAAAGGGGAACTTTTCCCAGAAGGCGTTGAGTTTCGTGGTGGTCCGCCAGCGGCCTAGCGGTGCAGTGATCGACAGCTCGCCGCGCGGATAGACAAGGCCGTCCGAATTACGTTCCAGTTCCGCCGACCAGGTTCCTGCGACGACATCCGACTTGCGAACGACATTCGCGACAAGCCCTTGGCCTGCTGTTTCCCCGGCCCGTTGCGCACCGCGCGAAATAACGATGCGCTCGACGGCGTTCGCGGGAATGCGGGAGAGGAAATCTTCGATTCCCCCCGCCTTGATGGTCGGACGCTCGCCGTCGATCAGCACGTTACCCGCCCCGCCAGCAAAGCCGCGCAGGCTTTCGCCGCCTTCAATGCTAAAGCCAGGTACGCGTTGAAGCAATTCGAGGGCTGTTTGCGGAAAGAACCTGTCGAAAAAAGCGCGTGGATATGAATCGGCATCTGATGTGGATGCGTCAACCGGTTGGCCGACAACCGAAGATTTGCGAGCGTCTAGTTCCCTTTGTGCGAAGGCTGTTGGGGCGTGGAACGCAATCGCGAAACAGAAGGCGAGCATGCTGCGGACGTGATGGGTCATCGGAGCGGCCTCGTGGCGACAGAATAGTGTAATATACTAACACTTTCCTAACACCAACGACTCGTCAAACCGATCTGTGACATTTTCTTTGGAGTATGCCGGACTGTCGGCTCCGTATGCGTTTCTGCTGATTGCTTCGAACCCAAAAAAAAGCGCCCCGAAGGACGCTTCTATCAACATGTCGCGTATGTAATCGCGCCTGCTATCTATCGGTTAGGACATTTCGTTTCGAAAAGTCTTCCAGAGTTTCGTCTATCCAGAAACTTTACGCGCCCAGCTTGATCTCGACATCGACACCGGCTGCCAGGTCGAGTTTCATCAGCGCATCGACCGTCTGGGGCGTCGGGTCGACGATGTCGAGCATGCGTTTGTGCGTGCGGATCTCGAACTGCTCGCGGCTCTTCTTGTTGACGTGGGGCGAGCGGTTGACGGTGAATTTCTCGATGCGGGTCGGCAGCGGGATGGGACCGCGGACGCTGGCCCCGGTACGCTTGGCGGTGGCGACGATTTCGCCAGTGCTTTTGTCGAGAATGCGGTGATCGAACGACTTGAGTCGGATGCGGATGTTCTGTGCGGCCATTGTTCTAGTCTCTTGCGGTCAAAAAAGGTCCAGGGTGGGAAGACGAACTCCCACCCCGGCGTTGTCGTTTGGAAGCGGGCTGACCCCTACTCCGTGATTTTGGACACCACGCCGGCGCCGACGGTGCGGCCGCCTTCGCGGATGGCGAAGCGCAGCTTCTCTTCCATGGCGATCGGCACGATCAGCTCCACGTCGATGTTCACATTGTCGCCCGGCATGACCATCTCGGTCCCGTCCTTGAGCGTGACCACGCCGGTCACGTCCGTCGTGCGGAAGTAGAACTGCGGGCGGTAGTTGTTGAAGAACGGCGTGTGGCGCCCGCC
>NZ_CANMJB010000006.1 GCF_947498175.1 uncultured Algimonas sp.
CTGATCGTGCCGATCGCCATGGAAGAGAAGCTGCGCTTCGCCATCCGCGAAGGCGGCCGCACCGTCGGCGCCGGCGTCGTGTCCAAAATCACGGAGTAGTCTTTAGGGGTATAGCTCAGTTGGTAGAGCACTGGATTCCAAATCCAGGTGTCGAGGGTTCAAGTCCTTCTGCCCCTGCCACTATCTGACACGTTCCGGATCCGTTAGGGGTCCGGGCTCCAGGTGTCGCGGGGGTCCGTCTCGGACTTCCGCGTTTCGCCGTTCAAGCAAGGGAATGCCTGCGATGGCGAAAGGCAAGTCAGCCAATCCGTCCAAGAAGGGCGCCGACATGGCACCGAAAGTGTCACCGGCGACCTATCTGGCCCAGGTTCAGCAGGAAGGCCGCAAGGTCGTCTGGCCGAGCTGGAAGGAAACGCGTCAGACGACGATCCTCGTCATGATCTGCGTGATCCTGTTCGGCCTGTTCTTCTTCGCCGTGGATTTCCTGATCGGCATCGTGGTGCCGTGGGTACTAAGTTTTGGGAGCGCCTCCTAATGGCTGCACAGTGGTACATCGTTCAGGCCTACTCGAATTTCGAGAAGCGCGTGAAGGAAACGCTCGAGCGCGACGCCGAAGAGAAGGGCCTGGCCCATCTGTTCGAAGAAGTGCTGGTGCCGACCGAAACGGTGGTGGAGGTGCGCCGCGGCCGCAAGGTCGAGAGCGAGCGCAAGTTCTTCCCCGGCTATGTCCTCGTCAAGGTGGACCTGACCGACGAGGCCTATCACCTGATCGCCAATTCGCCGAAGGTCACGGGTTTCCTCGGAGCCAGCAGTGCATCCAAGAAGCCGCGCCCGGTTCCGGAAAAGGAAGTCGCGCGCATCATCGGGTCTTCGGAAGAGGGGGCCGCGCCGGTGCGTCCGACGATCAGCTTCGAGATCGGAGAGATCATCAAGGTCGTCGACGGTCCGTTCCAGAGTTTCTCCGGTTCGGTCGAAAGCGTTGACGAAGAGGCCGCGCGCCTCAAAGTGCTCATTAACATCTTCGGGCAGGGCACGCCCGTCGAACTGGATTATTCGCAAGTGGAGAAGGAGAGCTAGGCTCTCGCGCATTTGCACACACCGACTGTGGAAGGGGCGGCTAAGTCCAGTCGTTCCCGCACCACGGTCACCACACGCGCGACGGCAATAATGTCATGCGCAACCGCCATAGGAGTGGACAATGGCAAAGAAGATTGACGGCTACATCAAGCTGACGATCCCGGCGGGTTCCGCGAACCCGTCCCCGCCGCTGGGCCCCGCATTGGGTCAGCGCGGCGTCAACATCATGGAATTCGCCAAGGCGTTCAACGCCAAGACCGAAGAGCTCGAAAAGGGCATTCCGACACCGACCATCATCACCGTCTATGGTGACAAGTCGTTCTCGTTCGTCACCAAGACGGCGCCGGCCAGCTATTACCTGAAAAAGGCCGCCGGCAAGAAATCCGGGTCGAACAATCCAGGCAGCGAAGTCGGTGGCACGGTGACCAAGGCCCAGTGCCGCGAAATCGCCGAAGCCAAAATGGTCGACCTGTCCGCCAACGATCTGGATCAGGCCACCAAGATCATCGAGGGCTCCGCCCGTTCGATGGGTTACGAGGTCACGGAGTAGGACCATGGCACAAGACAAACTCAAAGGCGGAAAACGCTACAAGGCCGCGATGGCCACGTTCGACCGCGAGACGGAATACAGCGTCAAGGATGCTGTCGAACTGGTCAAGAAGAACGCCACGGCCAAGTTCGACGAAACGATCGAGCTGGCCCTGAACCTCGGTGTCGATCCGCGTCACGCCGACCAGATGGTCCGCGGCGTCGCCAATCTGCCCAACGGCACGGGCCGTTCGGTCCGCGTCGCCGTTTTCGCCAAGGATGCGAAGGCGGACGAGGCGCGTGAAGCCGGGGCCGACATTGTCGGTGCGGACGATCTGGCCGAGCAGATCCAGAACGGCGACATGCCGTTCGACCGGGTCATCGCGACGCCGGACATGATGCCGCTAGTCGGTCGCCTGGGCAAGGTGCTGGGTCCAAAAGGCCTGATGCCGAACCCGAAGGTCGGGACGGTCACGCCGAATGTCGGTCAGGCGGTCAAGGATTCCAAGGGCGGCGCCGTGGAGTACCGGGCCGAGAAGTCGGGCATCGTTCATGCCGGTGTCGGCAAGGCGAGCTTCGACGCGGACAAGCTGGCGGAAAACGTCAACTTCGTGCTGGAGAAGATCCAACGCGAGCGTCCGTCCGGCGCCAAGGGCACTTTCATCCAGAAGGTGACGCTCAGCTCGACCATGGGTCCGGGCGTGAAGATCGATACGGCCGATATCGGCTAGAGAATGTCGGCGGGGCTTTCGTCCCGCCGGATGGCCCGCTTGTCTTTCGAGGCTGGCGGGCAAGCTGTCCGAGACCGTCGGTGAAGCCGCTTGGCTTCGTAATTCCGGCGCAGACAGAGCGACAGACCAAATTCGCGCGGCGCTTTTCGCGTCGCAACGGTTCGGTTCGAGCTTTGGGACAGACAACCGTTCGTTGCCTCGTCCCATCATGTGTGACGGTGCAGCGGGCACCCCAAGTGGGTCTTAGGGCCCAAACAGAGGATGCCGGCAATGGTGCTGGTGTCCGCTACAACGGAGACCGCAAATGGATCGCACTCAAAAAGCGGAAGCCGTCGAAGAGCTGAAGAGCATCTTCGCGGAAGCCGGATCCGTGGTGATGGCCGAATATTCGGGCATGACCGTTGCGGAAATGACGGACCTGCGTGCCAAGCTCAGAGAGCGCGGCGCGACGATTCGCGTTGTGAAGAACCGTCTGGCGAAGATCGCCATGAAGGACCAGCCTTTCGAAGGTGCTGGAGCCATGTTCAAGGGACCCGTGGCGATCGCCTGGGCCGACGACATGATCAGCGCCCCGAAAGTCGCCGTCGAATTCCAAAAGGAATCCGATGCCTTCAAGATCATCGGCGGATTCATGGGTGACGAAGTGTTCGATTCCTCCGGAATCGACTCTCTGTCGAAACTGCCAAGCCGCGAGGAGCTGATCTCCATGGCCGCACAGCGTCTGCTGAGCCAAGCCACGAATGTCGCTTCCGCCCTCATGTCGCCCGCCCGGAGCCTTTCTGGCGCGATCGCGACCATCGAGGAAAAGGCAGACGCCTAGTTCGCAACATCATTCTCGCAAAACTCGAACCAAACCGCCTGACAGTGTTGCACTTGAAGGCAAACCAAAAGGAACTACATCATGGCTGATGTTAAAAAACTGGCAGAAGAGCTGGTCGGTCTGACCATTCTCGAAGCCAAAGAGCTCAACGACATCCTGAAAGACGAATACGGCATCGAGCCGGCGGCGGCGGCTGTCATGGCCGGACCGGCCGGCGGCGACGCCGGCGGCGCGGCCGAAGCCAAGACCGACTTCGATGTCGTCATGACTTCGTTCGGCGGCAACAAGATCGCCGTCATCAAGGAAGTCCGCGCCATCACCGGCCTGGGCCTCAAGGAAGCCAAGGAACTGGTCGAAGGTGCGCCGAAGGCCGTCAAGGAAGCCGTGCCGGAAGCCGAAGCCAACGACATCAAAGAGAAGCTGGAAGCTGCCGGCGCCTCTGTCGAACTCAAGTAGGGCTCAACCCTATCAGTCCGTGGGCGCTTGCCGCGCCCGCGGACACCTCCGATGGTCTGGGGAGGAAAAACACCCGTCCGAACTGGCGCCCGGTCGCCAGTCTAATCTTCAACCGGACCCAATTTGACCGGCGGGCGGGGGCTGCAGCCCCGTTCGTCAGGCCGCGACCGACAAAGGGTGTCTTTGATGTCACTGACTTTTACAGGCAAGAAACGTATCCGCAAAAGCTTCGGGCGCATTCCCGAAGCCGTCTCCATGCCCAATCTGATCGAGGTGCAGAAAAGCTCCTACGACCATTTCCTCCAGAAGGACATGGACCCGTCCGAGCGCCTCAAGGACCAGGGCATCAACGGCGTTTTCAATTCCGTCTTCCCCGTGCGCGATTTCTCCGACCGTGCCGTGCTGGAATATGTCTCCTTCGTGTTCGAACCGCCCAAGTTCGACGAAGAGGAATGCCAGCAGCGCGACATCACCTTTGCCGCCCCGCTGAAGGTCAAGATGCGCCTGGTCGTGTTCGATATCGACGACGATACGGGCGCGCGGTCCGTCAAGGACATCAAGGAGCAAGACGTTTATATGGGCGACATCCCGCTCATGACCGACAAGGGCACGTTTATCGTCAACGGCACGGAGCGGGTCATCGTTTCCCAGATGCACCGGTCTCCGGGCGTGTTCTTCGATCATGACAAGGGCAAGTCCCATAGCTCCGGCAAGTTCCTGTTCTCGGCGCGGATCATCCCTTACCGCGGATCCTGGCTCGACTTCGAATTCGACCATAAGGACATCCTGTATGCGCGCATCGATCGTCGCCGGAAACTCCCGGCCACGACCGTGCTCTATGCGCTCGGCATGAGCCGCGAAGACATTCTGGAGCAATATTACGACGCGGTCGAATTTCAGCGCGACGCCAAGAAAGGCGGCTGGACGCGGGCGTTCAACGCCGACGAATATCGCGGCGCCAAGTTGCAGCGCGACCTGGTCGATGCGGCGACCGGTGAAGTCGTTGCGCCTGCGGGCCGCAAGCTGACCAAGCGTGGCGCAACCAAACTGGTCGATGACGGCGTGAAGAAGATACTCATTTCGGACTTTGAAATGTCCGAACGTTTCGTCGCTGAAGACATCGTCAACATGAAAACGGGTCAGATCTATGCCGAAGCAGGCGACGAACTGTCCGAAGAGGCGATGGAGCAGATCAACGAAGTCGGTGTCGGCGAGATCTCGGTGCTGAACATCGACCATGTCAATGTCGGCCCCTATATCCGCAACACGCTGGCGGCCGACAAGAACGATAGCCGCGAGGGCGCGCTGGTCGACATCTACCGCGTCATGCGCCCGGGCGAGCCGCCCACAGCGGAAGCGGCGGAAGACCTGTTCAACTCGCTCTTCTTCGATCAGGAACGCTACGACCTGTCCGCCGTCGGCCGGGTTAAGATGAACCTGCGCATGGAGTTGGACGCCGAGCCGGAAATGCGCGTCCTGCGCAAGGAAGACATCCTCGCCGTCGTCGACACGCTGGTGAAGCTGAAAGACGGCATCGGGTCGATCGACGATATCGACAATCTCGGCAACCGCCGGGTCCGCTCGGTCGGCGAACTGATGCAGAACCAGTACCGCATCGGCTTGTTGCGCATGGAACGCGCCATCAAGGAGCGCATGCAATCGGTCGATATCGAGACGGTCATGCCGCACGACCTCATCAACGCCAAACCGGCGGCCGCCGTGGTGCGCGAATTCTTCGGCTCCTCGCAGCTGAGCCAATTCATGGACCAGACCAACCCGCTGTCGGAGATCACGCACAAGCGCCGTCTCTCCGCGCTTGGCCCCGGCGGTCTGACGCGCGAACGCGCAGGCTTCGAAGTGCGCGACGTGCATCCGACCCACTACGGTCGGATCTGTCCGATCGAAACGCCGGAAGGTCCGAACATCGGTCTGATCAACAGCCTGGCGACGCATGCCCGCGTTAACGAATACGGTTTCATCGAAAGCCCGTACCGCAAGGTCGAAAACGGCAAGCTGCAGGACAAGGTGGAATATCTGTCTGCCATGGAAGAGGCGCGCTATGTCGTGGCCCAGGCCAACGCCGCCGTATCGGATGAAGGCATGCTGGTCGACGACCTGATCACCTGCCGCGCCAACGGCGAAGTCATCCAGGCCCCTCGGGACGAGGTGAACTTCATCGACGTGTCGCCCAAGCAGCTGGTCTCGGTCGCCGCGGCGTTGATCCCGTTCCTGGAGAACGATGACGCCAACCGCGCCCTGATGGGATCGAACATGATGCGCCAGGCCGTGCCGCTGCTGAAGGCCGAAGCGCCTCTGGTCGGCACTGGCATGGAAGGTGTCGTGGCTGTCGACTCAGGCGCGACCGTCACCGCCAAGCGCGACGGCATCGTCGAGCAGGTGGACGCGAAACGCATCGTGGTCCGCGCCAACAAGGAAACGGACCTGACCAAGTCGGGTGTCGATATCTACAACCTGCTGAAGTTCCAGCGGTCCAACCAGTCCACGACCATCAACCAGCGTCCGCTGGTCAAGGTGGGCGACGAGATCAAGGCCGGCGACATCATCGCGGACGGCCCCAGCACGGATCTGGGCGAGCTGGCGCTCGGCAAGAACGTGCTCGTCGCCTTCATGCCGTGGAACGGCTACAACTTCGAGGACTCGATCCTGATATCGGAGCGCATCGTGCGCGACGACGTCTACACGTCGCTGCACATCGAGGAATTCTCGGTCATGGCGCGCGACACGAAGCTCGGCCCGGAAGAAATCACGCGCGACATTCCGAATGTCGGCGAGGAATCCTTGCGCAATCTGGATGAGGCCGGGATCGTGGCCGTGGGCGCCGAAGTCCATGCTGGCGACATTCTCGTCGGCAAGGTCACGCCCAAGGGCGAGTCCCCGATGACGCCGGAAGAAAAGCTCCTGCGCGCCATCTTCGGCGAGAAAGCCTCCGACGTTCGCGATACCTCGCTGAAACTGCCGCCCGGAGCCTCCGGCACAGTCGTGGAAGTGCGCGTGTTCAACCGCCAGGGCGTCGAGAAGGACGAGCGCGCGATGCAGATCGAGCGCGAGGAAATCGAGAGCCTCGGCAAGGACCGCGATGACGAGCTGACCATCCTGGAACGTTCCATCTACAACAGTGTCCGCACCGTTCTGATGGGCAAGACGGCCGTGTCCGGTCCTCGCGGCTTCAAGAAAGGCCCGATCACCGACGAGACGCTGAACGACGTTCCGCGGTCCGATTGGTGGCGCATCGGCCTGGACGACGAGAAAGCCATCGGCGAACTCGAAGCGCTCAAGGAGCAGTATGACAGCTCCAAAGCGCGGCTCGACGCCCGGTTCGAGGACAAGGTCGACAAGCTGCAACGCGGCGACGACCTGCCTCCGGGCGTGATGAAGATGGTCAAGGTCTTCGTCGCGGTGAAGCGCAAGCTGCAACCGGGCGACAAGATGGCCGGACGTCACGGAAACAAGGGGGTCATCTCCAAGATCAATCCGATCGAGGACATGCCTTTCCTGGCCAACGGCAAGGCTGTCGACATCGTTCTAAACCCGTTGGGCGTTCCGTCGCGGATGAATGTCGGGCAGATCCTGGAAACTCACCTCGGCTGGGCCTGTGCCGGAGTCGGCGACATGATCAACGAGGCGCTGGAAGCCTACCGCGAGGACGGCAACATGGCGCCGCTTCGGGAAACGCTCCAGAGCGCCTATGGCGATGATGTCACCTTGCCGCGCAAGAACGACGAGATCATCGAGCTGGCCGGCAATCTGGAACGCGGTGTGCCGATCGCCACGCCCGTCTTCGACGGGGCGCGTGAGCCGGACATCGTCAAGATGCTGGAAAAGGCCGGATTGCACAGTTCCGGTCAGGTCATCCTGCATGACGGCCGCACGGGCGAGCAGTTCACCCGTCCGGTCACGGTCGGCTACAAGTACCTGCTCAAGCTGCACCACTTGGTGGACGACAAGATCCACGCGCGGAGCATCGGCCCGTACTCGCTCGTCACGCAGCAGCCGCTGGGCGGCAAGGCCCAGTTCGGTGGCCAACGCTTCGGCGAGATGGAAGTCTGGGCGCTGGAAGCCTACGGCGCGGCCTACACGCTGCAGGAAATGCTGACGGTCAAGTCGGACGACGTGGCGGGCCGGACGAAAGTCTACGAGTCCATCGTGCGCGGCGACGACACATTCGAAGCGGGCATCCCGGAGAGCTTCAACGTTCTCGTCAAGGAAATCCGCTCGCTCGGCCTGAACGTCGAACTGACGAACGGGTAGGCCGACCAAGACTGCCCTCATCCCGGGCCCGACCCGGGAGCCATCTCCCAAACGTGTCATGCAGAGTGACGGTTGGGTGATGGACCCCGGATCAAGTCCGGGGTGAGGAATATCGGAAGAGGTCCTTTCTTCTTCCGAACTCTTTTCTCGGACCAAGCCGGACGCGGTGCGGTCCAACATAAAAGGAAATGACATGAACCAAGAGGTCATGAACATCTTCAACCCGGCACAGGAAGGCCCGTCCTTCGACCGGATCCGTATATCGCTGGCCAGCCCGGAGAAGATCCTCTCCTGGTCTTTCGGCGAAATCAAGAAGCCCGAAACCATCAACTACCGGACCTTCAAGCCCGAGAAGGACGGTCTGTTCTGCGCGCGCATCTTCGGCCCCGTGAAGGACTATGAGTGCCTGTGCGGCAAATACAAACGCATGAAGTACAAAGGCGTCGTGTGCGAGAAGTGCGGCGTCGAAGTCACCGTCACGCGGGTTCGCCGCGAGCGCATGGGCCATATCGAGCTGGCTGCGCCGGTCGCCCACATCTGGTTTCTGAAATCGCTGCCGTCGCGCATCGCGACCATGCTCAACATGACGCTGAAGGAAGTGGAGCGCGTGCTCTATTTCGAGTCCTATGTCGTGACCGAGCCGGGCCTCACCAGCCTCGATGAGCGTCAGATCCTGTCCGAGGAAGAATATCTCGACGCCCAAGCCGAGTTCGGCGAAGACAGCTTCACCGCCGGGATCGGCGCGGAAGCCGTTCGCGAAATGCTGGCTGGCCTCGACCTCGATGCCGAGATCGAGCGCACCCGTTTCGACATGACTGAGACGGGCTCCGAGCTGAAACTCAAGAAGCTGTCCAAGCGTTTGAAACTGCTGGAGTCCTTCAAGACGTCCGGCAACCGTCCGGAGTGGATGGTCCTGACCATTGTTCCGGTCATCCCGCCGGAACTGCGCCCGCTCGTCCCGCTGGATGGCGGCCGTTTCGCCACGTCCGACCTGAACGATCTGTACCGCCGCGTCATCAACCGGAACAACCGCCTGAAGCGCCTCATCGAACTGCGCGCACCCGACATCATCATCCGGAATGAAAAACGGATGCTGCAGGAGTCGGTCGACGCCCTGTTCGACAATGGCCGTCGGGGCCGGACCATCACGGGGGCGAACAAGCGTCCGCTGAAATCCATGTCCGATATGCTGAAAGGCAAGCAGGGTCGCTTCCGTCAGAATTTGCTTGGCAAGCGCGTCGACTATTCCGGTCGGTCCGTGATCGTGGTTGGCCCTGAGCTGAAACTGCACGAATGCGGTCTGCCCAAGAAGATGGCGCTCGAGCTGTTCAAGCCGTTCATCTATTCGCGCCTCGACGCCAAGGGTCTGTCCGGCACGGTCAAGCAGTCCAAGAAGCTGGTCGAGAAGGAACGTCCTGAAATCTGGGATATTCTGGACGAAGTGATCCGCGAGCACCCGGTTCTGCTCAATCGCGCGCCGACGCTGCACCGTCTCGGCATCCAGGCGTTCGAGCCGAAACTGACGGAAGGCAAGGCAATCCGCCTGCACCCGCTCGTCTGCGCGGCGTTCAATGCCGACTTCGATGGCGACCAGATGGCCGTGCACGTGCCGCTGTCCATCGAAGCGCAGCTGGAAGCGCGCGTGCTGATGATGTCCACCAACAACATCCTGTCGCCCGCGAACGGTCGTCCGATCATCGTGCCGTCCCAGGATATCGTCTTAGGCCTCTACTACATGTCGCTGATGCGCGACGGCGAGAAAGGCGAAGGCATGATGTTCGCCGACGTGGCCGAAGTCGAGGCCGCCTTGGACAACAAGCTCGTCACCCTGCATGCCAAGGTGAAGGGCCGGTTCCCGGTCACGCATGAGGACGGGTCCGTCACCATGGAAGTGGCCGAGACCACGCCCGGCCGCCTGAAGCTCGGTGAATACCTCCCCAAGAACGCCAATATCCCCTACGACGTCATCAACAAGGAGTTGACGAAGAAGGAAATCGGCAAGCTGATCGACATCGTCTACCGCCACGCCGGTCAAAAGGCGACGGTGATCTTCGCCGACAAGATGATGGGTCTGGGCTTCGGCGAAGCCGCCAAGGCCGGCATCTCGTTCGGCAAGGACGACATGATCATCCCCGACGCGAAGTACACTCTCGTCGAGGAGACCGAGAACCTGGTCCAGGATTTCGAACAGCAATATGCGGACGGCCTGATCACCAAGGGCGAGAAGTACAACAAGGTCGTGGATGCCTGGTCGAAATGCACCGACAAGGTGGCCGACGCCATGATGGACGAGGCCGCCAAGCCGCGGAAGATGATCAACTCGATCTTCATGATGGCCGATTCCGGCGCGCGCGGGTCCAAGAACCAGATGAAGCAGCTCGCGGGCATGCGCGGCCTCATGGCCAAGCCGTCCGGCGAGATCATCGAGACGCCGATCACCGCGAACTTCAAGGAAGGCCTCACGGTGATGGACTACTTCAACTCGACCCACGGGGCCCGGAAGGGTCTTGCGGATACGGCGTTGAAGACGGCCAACTCCGGCTATCTGACGCGCCGCCTCGTCGACGTGGCCCAGGACTGCATCGTCACGGAACAGGATTGCGGCACCGAACAGGGCATCGAGATCAAGCCCGTCGTCAATGGCGGTGAGGTCGTCGTCTCGCTGGGCGAGCGCATCTTGGGGCGTGTCACGTCCGAAGATCTGCACGATCCGCGGACCGGCGATCTGCTCTATCCCGCCAACACCTATGTCGATGAGGACATCGCAGCCGCCGTGGACGAATCCGGTGCGACCACCATTCGCGTGCGTTCGCCGCTGACTTGCGAAACCGTCACCGGCATCTGCGCGACCTGCTACGGCCGCGATCTGGCCCGCGGGACGAAGGTGAACATGGGCGAAGCGGTCGGCGTGATCGCCGCCCAGTCGATCGGCGAACCCGGCACGCAGCTGACGATGCGGACGTTCCACATCGGCGGCACGGCCTCGGTCGCGGACAAGTCCACCATCGAAGCCGTCAATGAAGGCCGCATCAAATATGACGAGAAAGACGTCATCGCGACCGATAACGGTTTCGTGGTCAACAGCCGCAAGCTCGAAGTCGAAGTCGTCAATGCCGACGGCAAGTCGCTGGAAATGCATAAGGTCGACTACGGGTCTCGCCTTCCGCTCGACAATGGCGCGATGGTCAATATCGGCACGAAGCTGGCCGAATGGGATCCGTACACCATGCCGATCCTGTCCGAAGTGGGCGGCACGGTCCGTCTGCTCGACATCGTCGAAGGTGTCTCCGCCAAGGAAGAGACCGACGAGGAAACCGGCATTTCGTCCAAGGTGATCGTGGATTGGCGCGCCAGCTCCAAGTCCGGCGACATCCAGCCGGCGGCCGTCATCGAAGGCGAGAACGGAGAGCCCGTCGAGCTCGGCGAAAACCGGATCGCGCGCTACATGCTCGCGGTCGGGGCCATTCTGTCGGTCAATGACGGCGACACGGTTAAGCCGGGTGCCGTGCTGGCGCGTATCCCCAAAGGATCCGCGACACAGCGCGACATCACGGGGGGACTGCCCCGCGTGGCCGAGCTGTTCGAAGCGCGCCGTCCGAAGGACGACGCCATCATCGCCCAGATGGACGGCAAGATCGAATTCACGCGCGACTACAAGAACAAGCGCAAGATCTCGATCCTCCCCGAAACGGAAGACGGCGAGTCGATCAGCTTCCTCGTTCCCAAAGGCAAGCACATGCTCGTGGCGGACGGCGATATCGTCAAACGCGGCGACTACATCGTGGATGGCAACCCGGCTCCGCACGATATCCTCGCCGTCATGGGCGTGGAAGCGCTGGCGGAATATCTCGTCGACGAAGTCCAGGGCGTCTACCGCCTCCAGGGCGTGCCGATCAACGACAAGCACATCGAAGTGATCGTGCGCCAGATGCTGCAGAAGGTCGAAGTGACCGATCCGGGCGACACGTCCATGATCCGCGCCGAACAGCTCGACAAGATCGAGTTCAACGCCCGCAACGCCGCCTTGCTGGCCGAGAACAAGAAGGCGCGCCCCGCCACGGGCGAGCCGGTCCTTCTCGGTATCACCAAGGCGTCGCTGCAGACCCGCAGCTTCATCTCTGCGGCTTCGTTCCAGGAAACGACGCGCGTCCTCACGGAAGCGTCGGTCCAAGGCAAGGAAGACCTGCTCGAAGGCCTGAAGGAAAACGTGATCGTGGGTCGCCTGATCCCGGCCGGCACGGGCGGCAATCTGCGCCGCTACCAGAAGCTTGCCAACGACCGCGACACCAAGCTGCTCGAAGAGCGCGCAGCCGCGGCTCCGATGGAAGAGTTCCCGGCGGAAATCCAGGACGACGCCGCGGAATAGCATCCCGCTCCATTCGACATTCAAAGGCCGCTCCCCGGAGCGGCCTTTGAATGTCCGACTGAGCCGTTTGCGCCGGGGGTCCGGCCGCCTATAGGGACAGAATGAAACGCGGTCTGCTGATAGTATCCCTGGGCTTGCTGATCGCATCGGTCTTCCTGGCCGTCCTGATCGCCGATCCGTATGCGCGGTCCGCAACCCATTACAAAGCCAAGTCCGTCTGCTCGGAAGTCTTCGTCGCCGGTCGCGATCCGGACGACGTCCTGGCGCGCGACTTCGACCGCATCCATCCGGCCGTATCCCGCACGTCGGTCGAGCTGGACGAAGCGGCCGGTATCGTCCGCGGCAGCCTGCTCGGCGTTTTGGGCCGGGCCGAGGCGGTCCACCGCCCAGGCTATGGCTGCGCGCTGGCGATCGACGGCCGACCGGTCGGCGATGTCAGGGACCGCCCCGAAGTCACGCCGTCGTCGTGGCCGGTCGCAATCGATCCGGACATCCAGGCACTGGCGGAGCGGTTCCGCACAAGCGCGAACGCCGACGTGACGGCCGACATTCGCGCCGTGCTCGTCGTCCAGTACGGGCGCATCATTGCGGAAGACTATGCCGACGGGTTCGGCCCGGATATGCCGATGCAGAGCTGGTCCATGGCCAAATCGGTGACTCAGGCCCTGACGGCGATCGCCTTGGACCGGGGCCTGCTGTCGTTGAGCGACAGCGACCTCATGCCCGGATGGACGGGCGATGACCCGCGTGCGGACATCACGGTCGCCGACCTCCTGCACATGGCCGACGGACTCGACTTCGGGGAAGATTACGGCGATCCGGCCTCGGACGTCACGCGCATGCTGTTCGGCAGCCGTCACATGGGCCTGTCGGCTGCCCAAAGCCCATCGGCCCATGCGCCCGGAACGCATTGGGCCTATTCCAGCGGGACCACGAACATCCTGTCTGCCGTGCTGCGCCGGGCCGTCGAAGCGTCGGGCGAAGATTATCACGACTGGCCTTACGAAGTCCTGTTCGGTCCTCTCGGCATGACGACGCCGGTCTTCGAAACAGATGCGGGCGGGACGTTCATCGGGTCGAGCTATCTCTATGCCAGCCCGCGCGACTGGGCGCGTCTGGGGCAGCTCTACCTGAATGACGGAACGTGGAACGGACGCCGCATCCTGCCGGAAAGCGCTGTCGATTTCGCGGTGACGCCGTTGCTTCCGGACGAAGCGCCGTTCTACGGCGCCCATTGGTGGTTGAACGCAGCGCTGCCCGATGGGCGGCCACGCTTGCCGGGACTGCCTGACGACGCCTATTTCATGGGTGGCCACGACGTTCAGCGGGTCATCGTCATACCGTCGAAGAATGCGGTCATCGTGCGCCTTGGCATGACCCGTCCACCAGTCGATGATGACCGGGATGTGATGCCGGGTCTCGCCGCAATCGTGGATGCCCTGTAGGCGTCGGTAACGGATCCCTGCGACATGGTGGGACCGCTGGAGAATGTCATGACCTGCAACAACGAGACGACCGTCAGTCAGTTTGGAAGTCCGGGTTCCGAGCGCTTTTTTATGTCGCGCTATGGCCTGGCTGGGTCTACCGAGCTGAACACAGATCCATCAACATGAGCCGCCCCATCGAAATCCTCGACGCCACGGCGCGCGACGGCCTGCAGAACGAATCCCGGATCTTCTCGACGGGCGAGAAGCTCGATCTGATCGGCCGGGCGGTGGCGGCCGGGGCGAGGCGCATCGAGGTCGCCAGCTTCGCCCATCCGAAATACGTGCCGCAGATGGCGGACGCCGAAGCCGTGATCGCCGGTCTGCCGGACCGGCCCGACGTGACCTATACGGGCCTCGTCATGAACGAACGCGGCATGGACCGGGCGCTGAAGACGACAGTGGACGAGATCGGCCTCGTCGCCTGCGCCAGCGATACGTTCGCGACGAAGAACCAGAACCAGACGCGCGAAAGCTCCGTCGAGATGTCCATCGCCATGGCGGAGAAGGCGAGGGCGGCCGGGCTGACCTACAACGTCACCATCGCCACGGGGTTCGGTTGCCCGTTCGAGGGCGAGGTGCCCGAAGACATCGTCATCGGCATGATCGACCGGTTCGCGCGGGCGGGGTTTCGCGAAGTCGCCGTGGCCGACACGATCGGCGTCGCCAATCCGTGGCAGGTCGCCTCGATGTTCGAGCGCATCGCCCGCGACTTTCCGCAGCTCTCCGTACGCGCCCATTTCCACAACACGCGAAACACCGGCCTCGCCAACGTCCATGCCGCCTTGCAGTCGGGCGTCGCGACCATCGACGCCTCCATCGGCGGCATCGGCGGCTGCCCGTTCGCGCCCAACGCAACCGGCAACGTGCCGAGCGAAGACGTGATCTACATGCTGGAACGCGGCGGTTATGACACGGGCTACGATCTGGACGCCGTGATCGACACGGTGCAATGGTTGTCCGAGGTGATGGAGAAGACGTTGCCCGGCATGGTCAGCAAGGCGGGCGGGTTTCCCACGGGAGACCTCGCATGATCCGCTTTGCCGCTCTCCTGCTACTCGTCCTGTTCATGCTGGCGGTTCCGGCGAAAGCCGAGGATTTGCGCGACTGGGAGCGCATCAGTTCCGCCGACAGATACTATCTCATCCATGAAAGCCTGTCCTTGCGACGGCCCATAGAGCGTTATCTGGTCCTCGAATATTGGGGGCGTGATGGTTTCGCGCGCGCAGACGGCTGGACGATTCGTGGTGTGACTTTCCGCAAAGACGACCGGATGAACCGCGCCATCTCGCTGCGGCAATTGCTGCACGCCGAGGGCGAGGCCGAAACTGTCAGGAAGATCTTGGCGCGTCTGGAGAATTTCGATTGGTCTTCCCTTGATGCGATCGACGACTACGGCAACCCTTCGGGCATCGAAAAAGGCAAGGCGGAGACCTTCATCGTCTGCGGGGACGGATCCATGTTGCGACTCATTCACCGTGACGGGGACTCCATGCAGCAAGTCAGGCGCCACAGTTGCGCCGGCCGCACGGCATTGGACGAGCTGATCGGCGAACTGGCGCCTCTATTGGCGGCGATCGACGGTCCGTTCGGTCGGGATTTCATCAAGCCGCTCACGTCTCTTCCCGATTATCGCCCTGAGGCTGTGTCTGACGACTCGCGCCGCCCGTGATTCGCGGGTAGGATCGCCGCGTGCGTTTCGGCGAAGCCTTTCTCGAAGAGTTGAAATCCCGCGTCCGGCCTTCGGACGTGATCGGCAAGCATGTGAAGCTGCGCCGGCAGGGGCGGGAATTCGCCGGGCTTTCGCCGTTCACCAACGAAAAGACGCCGTCCTTCTTCGTCAACGACCAGAAGGGGTTTTATCACTGTTTTTCGTCCGGCAAGCATGGCGACGCGATCAGCTTCCTGATGGAGGTGCAGGGGTTGAGCTTCCCCGAAGCGGTCGAGGCGCTGGCGCAGATGGCGGGGATGGAGCTGCCGCGCGAAGACCCGAAAGCCGAACAGCGCGCGAAGGAACGCAAGGCGGCCATCAGCTGGATGGAGCGTGCGCAAGATCACTTTGAAAAGACGCTCTACCGCGCGCCGGGCGAGGCGGCGCGGGACTATCTGAAAGGACGCGGCCTGACCAAGACGGCGGCGAAACAGTTCGGACTCGGCTTTGCCGAGAACAGCTTTTCGGCATTGAAAGACAATCTGATCCGGGAAGGCGCGGAGGAGCGGCAGCTGATCGAGGCGGGGCTCCTGATCGATCCCGACGATAGCAGCCGGGGCAGTTGGGACCGGTTCCGCAACCGCATCATGTTTCCGATACACGATACGCGCGGTCGGCTGGTGGGCTTTGGCGGGCGGGCGATGGACCCGGAGGCCAAGGCGAAATATCTCAACTCGCCGGAAACGCGGCTCTTCTCCAAGGGGCAGCTGCTCTACAACTATCACCGCGCCCGCGCCGCGCTGTCGGACCCCAAGAACCCGGCACGCGGCCTGATCGTGGTCGAAGGCTATATGGACGTGATCGCCCTGTCGCGGGCGGGCTTCGCCCATGCCGTCGCGCCGATGGGCACGGCCCTAACGGAAGAACAGCTGGCCCTGCTGTGGCGCGCCGGGCCGGACGGATATCTCTGCTTCGACGGGGATGCGGCGGGGCTCCGCGCCGCCTACCGCTCCATCGAACGGGCCCTGCCGCTGCTACGGCCCGGGCAGAGCTTACGTTTCGTCATCATGCCGGAAAGGCAGGATCCGGACGATCTGATCCGCGACAAGGGCGCCCCGGCTTTCGCCGCGCTGCTGGACCGTTCTGTCCCGCTCGTGGACATGCTGTGGCGACGGGAGATCGAGCGCGAAGCGCTGAACACCCCCGAAGCCAAGGCGGGGCTGAAATCGCGGCTCTACGAGGCGCTGAACGAGATCGCCGACCCTACGGTGCGCGAACAATACAAGACCGCACTGTTGGACCGGTTCGACAAGCAATTCGGCCGCCAGTGGACACCGGGCCGCCGAAAGCCGACCGAAAGGAAAGCCGACAAGACGGCGATCGCCGCGGGTGCGGCCAAGCTGGCCCGTAACAGCCGCCAAGCCCAGACGCTGATCGGCGGAATCGTGCTCTTTCCGGAGCTGTTGTCGGAGGTGGACGAGACCTTTTTCGCCCTCGATTTCGACGATCCCGGCCATGCCGCTTTGCAGCGTTCGACCTTGCGGCATTGGCGACAGACGAAAGCTGTTGATATCCCGGGGCTTCATGCTCATATGTCTGAAGACGGATTGGAGGAGGCGCTTCGCACCATCCTGTCACGGCGGTCGCTGATCACGGCCGCCTTGGGCGGTGCGGATGCGGAAACGGGCGATCGCGCGGCTATCTGGATGAGTGAAGCCGGCACCTTTATGGACCACGCCCAGGACGACGCAGCCTCTCCCGACGCCAGATCGCGGATGGTCGATACCATCCGCAAGGACAATGCCGAGGCGATGCACCGCCTCATGCGGGCGCGTTCGCGCACTCGCGATTGAAACGACGGCCCTGGTTTTTCCGAAAAGGGAAGGCGAGGGCTCTTTGAGTTTGTGCGGCCCGCGGCGTGAGAACGCCTCCGCGAGCCGTCGAAGGAGACGGACACATATGGCCGAGGCCGATCCCCAAGCGAAGACAGATGTGAAAGACAACCCCGCCGACACACCGAAAAGCCGTCTCGACTTCGACAATATCGAGGTCAAGCGGATGCTGACCAAGGCCAAGAAGACGGGCCTGCTCACCACCGAAGAACTCAACAGGCATCTCGACATCACCGGCATCTCCGCCGAGGAGATCGAGGTCGTCCTCGCCGCCCTGTCCGAAATGGGCATTTCCGTCCATGAGGAGAAGGAAGAGGAGACGCTGGGGCCGAAAACGCTGGCCCGGACCGAGACGACCGCCGTCAAGGGCGGCAATTCCAAGGACGATCTCGACCGCACCGACGATCCGGTGCGCATGTATTTGCGCGAAATGGGCGTGGTGGAACTGCTGTCGCGCGAAGGCGAGATCGCCATCGCCAAGCGAATCGAGGCCGGCCGCGACACGATGATCAAGGGGCTGTGCGAGAGCGCCCTGACCTTCGAGGCGCTCATGATCTGGCGCGAGGAACTGGCCGAAGGCGCCATCCTGCTGCGCGACATCATCGATCTGGACGGGACTTACAATCGCTCCATCGGCAATGTCCAGGAAGACCGCTCCCATCTGGCCGTGCGCCGCGAGAAGATCGAGAAGGGCGAGCTGGAAGCCGAAGAGGGCGACCTGCCGAGCCTGGCCGAGGAGCGCAAACTCAAGCTGCCCGAACGCAACTACAAGCCCGGCGAAAAGCCGATCGACGACGATGCGGACGAGGAAGAGGACAAGACCAACCTGTCCATGGCTGGGATGGAAGCGGCCCTGCGCGAAGACATCATGGAGAAGCTGGACCGCATCGCGGAGGATTTCCAGCGCTTCCAGAAATTGCAGCAGATGCTGATCGCCGCGCGCCTGAAGGGCAAGAAACTGCGCAAGCCCCAGCGCGACGAATATGACGCGATCAGCGACCGGATCGTCGACGAGATCAACGATCTGCAGCTCAACAATGCCCGGATCGAAGCGCTGGTCGAACAGCTCTTCCACATCAACAAGCGCTTCATCAGCTTGGAAGGCAAATTGATGCGTCTGGCGGACGGCAACGGCGTGCCGCGCCAGGAATTCCTCGCCGCCTATCTCGGCTCCGAACTCAATCCCAACTGGCTCGAAGAGCAGAAGGGGCAGTCCGACGCCTGGGACCGCTTCATCGGGCGCGAAATCGTCACCATCGAGAAGATCCGCACCGAGATCGGCGAAATGGCCCAGGAAACCGGCGTGCCGGTCGACGAATTCCGCCGCATCGTCCAGACCGTCCAGAAGGGCCAGCGCGAAGCGCGCCAGGCCAAGAAGGAAATGGTCGAAGCGAACCTGCGCCTCGTCATTTCTATCGCCAAGAAATACACGAACCGCGGCCTGCAATTCCTCGACCTGATCCAGGAAGGCAATATCGGCCTGATGAAGGCGGTCGACAAATTCGAATATCGCCGCGGTTACAAATTCAGCACTTACGCGACCTGGTGGATCCGCCAGGCGATCACCCGCTCCATCGCCGACCAAGCGCGCACCATCCGCATCCCGGTCCACATGATCGAGACGATCAACAAGATCGTGCGCACGTCGCGCCAGATCCTGCACGAGATCGGCCGCGAGCCGACGCCCGAAGAGCTCGCCGCCAAGCTCTCCATGCCGCTCGACAAGGTCCGCAAGGTGATGAAGATCGCCAAGGAACCGATCAGCCTGGAAACGCCCATCGGCGACGAGGAAGACAGCCAGCTCGGCGACTTCATCGAGGACAGCAACGCGATCCTGCCCATCGACAGCGCGATCCAGTCGAACCTGCGCGAAACCACGACCCGCGTGCTGGCGTCGCTCACCCCGCGCGAGGAACGCGTGCTGCGCATGCGCTTCGGGATCGGCATGAACACGGATCACACGCTGGAAGAGGTCGGCCAGCAATTCTCGGTCACCCGCGAACGCATCCGCCAGATCGAGGCCAAGGCCCTGCGCAAGCTCAAACATCCGAGCCGCAGCCGCAAGCTGCGGAGCTTCCTGGATCAGTAATCCACGCTTGAACGGCCTGGATTTGTGGCAGGCCGCGCTGCCGCGACCCAGAAGCGGTGACCATAAATATGATCGCGGCTATCTGACGGTTTTCGGTGCCTCGTCCCTGACCGGGGCGATGCGGTTGGCGAGCGAGGCCGCGTTGCGGTCCGGGGCCGGGCTTGTCACGGTGCAGTGTGCGGAGCGAGGGGATGTCTACCGCGCCCCCCCTGAGCCCGGAAATCATGGTGCAGGATGCAGGCGAGCCGACACCCGCAAAGACCACGGCGCTGCTGGCCGGGCCGGGCGGCCTCGCCGACATGCACCGCCGGCCCGTCCGGGAACGCACCGATCTGGCCAGAGTGCTGGATAGCGCCGCGCTGCCGGACGATCCCGACGCGATGGACGGCAATGACGATACGATACTGACCCCGCATCGCGGCGAGTTCGAACGCCTGTTCGGCGCTGTGTCGAGCAACGCCATCGACGGTGCCGTCGATGCGGCCCGGCGCTGCGGGTGCATCGTCGTGTTGAAAGGCCCGATGACCGTGATCGCCTCTCCGCAGGACGATCCCATCATCAACGACCGTCCCAACCCCGCCTTGGCCACGGCCGGAACCGGAGACGTGCTGGCCGGGATCATCGCCGGTCTGGTCGCGCAGGGCATGGTGCCGCGTCTGGCGGCCGCAGCGGGCGTCTGGCTCCACTTGGAAGCGGCCGACGCCGTCGGCCCCGGCTTGATCGCATCGGACCTCGGACGCGCCGTCGGGTCTTCGCTCGCGGCCTTTCGCTAGTCCGGGCCCGCCAAAGCGTCCAGCACCGCCGCCGTGAACCCCGGCCCGTCGAAATAGTTGCCGCGATAGTCGTAGCCCCTGCGCACGATGACGATGTTGCGGCTCGGCACGATGATCAGGAACTGGCCGCGATTGCCGAGGGCGGCATAGGTGTCGTTCGGAACGCCGGGATAGTCCAGATAGCGCCAGAACTGCGCGCCGTAGCCCCTGTACCCTTCATCGGCATCATTGTCTTCCGGCCTCTCACCCTTGCCCCAGGGCTGGACAGGCGCGGGCGCGGATACATAGTCGCTCCAGCCAACGGGCAGGATGCGTTCGCCGTTCCAGACGCCGTCGTTCAGATAGAGCAGGCCGAGCCGCCCGAGGTCTCGCGCGGTCGTCCAGACCTGGCTCGACAGGATGAAATCACCGTCCCAATCGGTTTCCGGCACCGTATCCAGCATGCCGATGCGGTGGAACAGGGCCGTGAACGGATAGGTCAGCGAACGCTCCCGACCGATCCTTTCCCGCAAGGCACGCAGAGCCAGCATCGTGTCGTTATTGGCATAGCGCCAGCGTGTGCCTGGCGCGGCATCCAGACCGGCGCTCACGGCATGTTGCGCCACCAACCCGCCGCCCAGATAGACGTCGTCCGTGCGGTTCCCGGCCGGATCCGAATTCAGGCCGGACGCCATGTGCAGCAGATGCTCGACCGTGATGGCGCCGCGCGGATCGCCGGGCCGCGACCAGGCATCCAGTCCCGCCGGTTCGTCCAGCGCGATCAGCTCGTCCTGCACGGCTGCTCCGATCACACTGGCTGCGATCGATTTCGCGACGGACCAGGTGCGCTGGGACGTGTCCTGAGCGAAACCGTCGCGGTAGCGTTCGCCGACGATCTGCCCGTCTGAGACGATGAGCACGGCGCTCGTCCGGCCGTCGAACGCGCCGTCGAACGCCTGCCCAATCGTCGCGTCGAGCGCGGCCTTCCGGCCCGCTCCGATCGACAGGGCATTGGGCAGGCGGTCCCCCATTGGCCAAGGAGCGGCGTCGTCGCGCAGGGGGGCGTCCAGATCGATGCGCGGCAAATGCCGCGCCGCATCCGCCTTTGCGCCCACGGGCAGGGCGGCGCAGCCCAGGAAAGGGCGGTGAACGGCCAGGCGCGGCGGCATGCCGGAAGCATAGGTCACCGACACAGTCCGCCTGGCCGCGTCGATCCGCGCCGCGCCGACATCGTCGAACAGCGACTCATAGACGGGATAGGTGTGTCGCAACTCGTCATCCGCGATCTGCTCGACCGATTTGCCGGCGTTGAATGTCGCCGAGCACGTGAACATAGCCTTGTAACCCGCTGCAAAGGCAAGGTTCTGTATCGTGGGTTTTACTGTTTCGTCCTGCGCGAGGGCCGGAGCGGACACGAGCGCCAGAGGGGCGAGAAGTGAGAGCCATCGCGTCATCGCAAATCTCCTAGAAGTCGAACCGTCCGACGATCGGCACATGGTCGCTGGGCTTCGCGCCGTCGCGCACGAACTTGTCGATCGACACGTCCACCAAACGGTCCATCGCGCTGGCCGAGCAGAGCAGATGGTCGATGCGGATGCCCAGATTGTTCTGCCAGGCCCCGCCCTGATAATCCCAGAAGCTGTATTGTCCGTCGCGCCCGTCCAACATTTCGAACGCATCGTAGAGACCCAGATGCTTGATCGCGCGGAAAGCCGCCAGCGTTTCCGGACGATAGAGCGCGTCGCCCCACCATGCTTTCGGATCGTGGCAATCGCCCGCGCGCGGGATGACATTGTAGTCCCCGGCCAGGATCAACGGCTCTTCATGGGTCAACAGCTTTGCCGCATGGGTCTTCAGCCGCGCCATCCAGTCCAGCTTGTAGCGGTATTTCTCGCTGTCGGCCGT
Source organism: uncultured Algimonas sp. (assembly GCF_947498175.1). Taxonomy (GTDB): domain Bacteria; phylum Pseudomonadota; class Alphaproteobacteria; order Caulobacterales; family Maricaulaceae; genus Litorimonas. Next base: position 22,021 of record NZ_CANMJB010000006.1, read on the forward strand.
CTCGCCCACCGGATTGCCGTTGGGCAGGTAGATCCCGCCGACGCGCACCACGCCGCGACCCGCCGGAATGACGGCTTCGATGTAGCGCGCCTGATCGTCGCCATCGTCGCCCGGCAAGCCGATCGTGACCTCGTCCGGGCTTTGGCGGCTGAGGAGGGCGACCCCGTTATAGCTCTTCTGGCCGTGGACGCTGACATGATAGCCCAGCGCCTCGATTTCCAGGCGCGGAAAACCCTCATCGACCGTCTTGATCTCCTGCAGGCACAGCACGTCCGGTTTGGCGGCCTCCAGCCATTCCGTAAGCGCCGGCATCCGCGCCTTGACCGAATTGATGTTCCAGGACGCAATCTTCATGAACGCCCGCGTCGGAACTTTGCGCATCCCTGTCAAGCATTCCCGCAACGGACCGCCCCTCTCCCCACCCCCTCATCCCGGGCTCGACCCGGGATCCATCTCCCCACCGTTCCGCCCAGCCCAGCCGCCCCGGATGGACCCCACGAGACCGTGCGAGCGCGTCCCTGTCCGGGGTGAGTGGTATAGGAGACGCCATCCCCGGCATTCATAGCCGGGGATGGAAGACATCGGAATAGTGGGCTCCATTCAGGCCCGAAGATCCGCCTCGAAGCTTGCCTGGAATGGCTGACCGGGAAACCTATCCGCATTTATCGACCTTAGCGGATGGGCGCATCCTCTTGCTTTCCTTAATTTTCTAAAAAAACTTCACGAAACTAATCCTGATCATCCCCGTATGGGGATAGTTTCATACCCGTTCGCTGCAAGACACGAGGAGGGGCGTAACCCTCGGTGCAGCGGGCAGGAGCGAGGGCTCGGTGGTGCGAGCGGGGATCCTCCCGCCGCACAAGGACTGTGAAGAGCAGTCCGCGGGTCCTCTTTCGGGAGAGCCGACGCCGGGGTCTGACACCCCCGGTGCAATCGTAGCCCCGGAGAGGACCGCGCACCGCCGGGTGGAGTCGCCAGCCGATCTACGCAGCGGCTGGCGTCCTTCCGACGTAACGCTCCGACGTGTGGCTGGTCCCTGGGCTCCGCGCGCGCTTGAGATCCCCGCCTCGCCAGGGTCGGCGGACGGGGGGAGGCCGTGGAGCGCAGAGGGTGGGCCCCACGCCGGGCGGCGATGTCGGGCTTAGCTTCTCGCGCGGGCTTTCGCCCTCGTAAATAGGTGTGTCTTCGCTTTCAATCCTTCGGGAGCGAAAGCCCGCGCCTCGTGTCGCCAATAGGCGGCGCAGAACGACCCCGCCGTGGCCCCGATGCCCGGTTGTACGGAGGGGCATGTCCGAATGTCATGGAAACCCGACTTGAAAAATCCGGCGCCAACGAACATATGCGCTTCAAGACATGCGCCGCTTCCGGCACGCGCTTCTCACACGACAATCCAAGCCCCGATCCAAACTTATGGGAACGCCCGTCATGGCACGCCAATTCGCCTATCACATGCAAGGTCTGACGAAGAAATTCGGCAACAAGACCATCTTGGACAATGTCCACCTGTCCTTCTATCCCGACGCCAAGATCGGCCTGGTCGGCGTCAACGGCGCGGGCAAATCGACCCTCATGAAGATCATGGCGGGCGAGGACACGGAAGTGACCGGCGAACATTGGGCGGCCGAAGGCGTCAAGGTCGGCTACCTGCCGCAGGAACCCAAGCTCGATCCGGACAAGGATGTCTGGGGCAACGTCATCGCCGATTGCGAGGACAAGAAGATCTTCGACCAATACAACGAGGTCGCCATGAAGATGGCCGAGGATTATTCCGACGAGCTGATGGAAGAGATGACGGCCTTGCAGGAGAAGGTCGATGCGCGCGATGCGTGGGACATCGACAGCAAGATCGAGATGGCCATGCAGGCGCTGCGCTGCCCGCCCAAGGACGCGGACGTGACCAACCTGTCGGGCGGGGAACGCCGCCGGGTCGCGATCTGCCAGCTGCTGCTGGCCAAGCCTGACCTGCTGCTGATGGACGAACCGACCAACCATCTGGACGCCGAGACCGTCGCCTGGCTGGAAAACTATCTGATCAACTACAAAGGCGCGGTCATCCTGATCACGCACGACCGCTATTTCCTCGACAATATCACGAACTGGACGCTGGAAGTGGACCGGGGCCGGACCTATCCGCACGAAGGCAATTATTCGTCCTGGCTGGCGTCGAAGGCCGCGCGCATGGATCAGGAAGGCCGCGAAGCCGACTCCAAGACCAAGGCGATGAAGCGCGAGCTGGAATGGATCCGCTCCAATCCGAAGGCGCGCCAGACCAAATCCAAGGCCCGGATCAGCGCCTATGAACAGCTGCGCGACTCGGCCGAGAACGAAGTCGTCGGCCATGCCGAAATCCGCATTCCGATGGGCGAGCGGCTCGGCAATATCGTGGTGGAGGCCAATAACGTTTCTAAAGGGTTCGACGACAAACTTCTCATCAAGGATCTGTCCTTCAAGCTGCCGCGCGGCGGGATCGTCGGTGTGATCGGCCCGAACGGCGCCGGCAAGACGACCCTGTTCAAGATGATCACGGGCGAGGAGCAGCCGGACGAGGGCAGCTTCAAGGTCGGCGAGACGGCGGAGCTCGGCTATGTCGATCAGAACCGCGACGCGCTGGACAACAGCAAGAACGTCTGGGAAGCGATCTCCGACGGTTTGGATATCCTCAAGCTCGGCAAAAGGGAAGTGCCGTCAAGGGCTTATGTCGGGGCCTTCAACTTCAAAGGCACGGACCAGTCCAAGAATGTGGGCCAGTTGTCGGGCGGTGAACGCAACCGCGTCAACCTGGCCAAGATGCTGACGCGCCCGGCTAACCTGCTGCTGCTCGATGAACCGACCAACGATCTGGACCGCGAAACGCTGGCCTCGCTCGAAGTCGCGCTGGAGAAGTTCCCCGGTTGCGCCGTGGTCATCTCGCACGACCGCTTCTTCCTCGACCGGGTCGCCACGCACATCCTGGCCTATGAGGGCGACAGCCACGTGGAATGGTTCGAAGGCAACTTCGCGGACTATATCGAGGACAAGAAGCGTCGCCTCGGCGACGATGCCGACATCCCGAAAAAGCTGAAATTCGTGAAATTCGAACGGTGATTCCGGCGGTCGCGATCAAGCGGATAGTGGCGGCACGCAGCACTATCCTTTCGAAACCTGCGCATAAACCAAGGATTCGATTGTAAAAGCACATTATTAATCCTCGCCGAACGGATCGGCGATAGACTGCGCTCATGCGCGCTCTGCTTATTCTCCTGCTGATCCTTACCGCGCTGCCCGCGCGCGCGACCGAGCCTGCCCCGTTCATCCTGGTCGACCAATTCGGCTATGTGCCGTCGCTCGAAAAGCGTGCGGTGATCCGGGACCCGCAGATCGGCTTCGACGCCGCGCGGTCGTTCCAGCCCGGCGAGACCTATGCGGTCATCGACCTGCGCACTGGCGAGGCCGTCCATCGCGGCCATCCTGTCGCTTGGCAGGGCGGGCAGGTGGACGACGTCTCCGGCGACCGGGTCTGGTGGTTCGATTTTTCGTCCGTCACGCGCCCCGGCCTCTATGTCGTGCGCGATCTGGACCGCGGCGTGGACAGCGATCCGTTCGAGATTTCGCCGACCGTATACCGGCCCGTGCTGCGCGAAGCGTTCCGGGTCTTCTACTATCAGCGGGCGGGCTTCGAAAAGCGCGCGCCTTTCGCGCGCCGGGCCTATGCCGACGACGCCTCGCATATGGGCCGTGGACAGGACGGCGCGGCGCGGCGCTTCGACGCCGAGGATGACCCCGATACGGAACGAGACCTGCGCGGCGGCTGGTTCGATGCGGGCGATTACAATCAATATACGGGCTGGACGGCCAACTACGTCTCCGGGCTGCTGGCCGCCTATGCGGAGAATCCGGCCGTCTGGACGGACGATATGGGTATTCCGGAATCCGGCAACGGCGTGCCGGACGTGCTGGACGAGGTGCGCTGGGGGCTGGCCTGGCTGGCGCGGATGCAAAACGCCGACGGCTCGATGCTGTCCGTGCTGGGCCGGGACAGCGCGTCGCCCCCGTCGAAAGCGCGCGGGCCGTCCTTTTACGGCCCGGCCAATACATCGGCGACCGTGACGGCGGCCGGGGCGTTCGCGGTGGCAGCGGAAACCTTCGGCCGCGTGCCCGAACTGGCGGGTCTGTCGGACGACTATGCCGCGCGCGCCTTGCGGGCCTGGCGGTGGTCGCAGGCCAATCCGGACGTGCGGTTCGAAAACAACAGTGCCGTTTTCGGCTCCGAAGGACTGGCCGCCGGACAACAGGAGGTCGGCCGCGACCGGCTCGACCGCAAGCGGCTGATCGCGGCCGCGCAGTTGTTCGGCCTGACGGGGGAGCCGGCCTTTGCCGAGGAAGTCGGGCGGCTCTATCGTCGCACGGGCGGCATTGCGCCGGACACGGCGAACGGTTTCGAGGGCGACTTGGCGTTCACCCTGCTGAACTTCGCCAACCGTCCCGGAGTACCGCCGGCACTGTCACAGCGCATCAGGCGCGACTATGCGGCATCGCTGTCGGCGTGGAACGGCTTCGGCGCGGTGGACGCGCAGGGGGATGCCTACGGCGCCTATGTGGACGGCTATTGGTGGGGCAGCAATGCCGTCAAGGCGCGCCGCGGATCGGTTTTCACGCAGGCCGTGGTCGGCGGAATCGATCCGAAGACGCACGGCCGGACGGTCAATTCGGCCTCGCATTACCTGCATTACCTTCACGGGGTGAACCCGATGGGCCTCGTCTATCTGTCGAACATGGACGAGGTGGGGGCGGAGCGGTCCGTCTCGACGCTCTATCACGCCTGGTTCCCGGACGGGTCGCGGGACTATGACAGCACGAAGACCTCCCGCCACGGCCCCGCGCCGGGCTTCCTCGTCGGCGGGCCGAACGATTCCTATTCGCGCGACGCCTGTTGCGAGACGCATTGCGGCGGTCATGGCGACAGGGTCTGCCGCCGTCCGGGCATCGTCCCGCCGACCGGGCAGCCGCCCGCCAAGTCCTACGGGGAGTTCAACGACGACTGGCCGCTCAATAGCTGGGAAGTGACGGAGCCGTCGCTCGCCTATCAGACGGATTATCTCAGGCTGCTGAGCAAGTTCGTGCGCTAGCCGTTCATCTTCGGACAATCATATAAAGAAAATCTTATATGCGGCGCGGTCCGGCTATGCTAGGCCGAGATCGTGGAGACGACCGCCCGCATATTGAAACTGCTCGGCCATCCGGACCGGCTGCGCATTCTGGCGCTGTTGCGGCAGGAAGAGTTGACTGTGTCGGAACTGGTTTCCGTTCTGGAGCTGTCGCAACCGCGCGTGACCCAATATGTCCGCTCGCTGGAAGATGCGGCGATCATCGAGCGTTTGCGCGAAGGCTCCTGGGTCTTTTCACGGCTGAAACCCGCATCGGATTCCGCGGCCGCCCGACTGGTGTCGGTCGTGCTGGAACATCTGCCGGACAACGATGCGGATCTGGGTGCGGACCGCGAACGGCTCGCCCATGTCCGCGCGGCTCGGGCCGTCCGGGCGGAGCGGTTCTTTGCCGACGTGGCCAATAATCGCGGCCGCCTGAGCCACGAATTCCTGCCGCAGTCGCAGGTCGAGGCCGCGATCCTGGAACAGCTGGAGGGTCGCAGTTTCGGCATGATGGTCGACCTTGGAACCGGGTCGGGCCGAATGCTGGCGCTGCTGGCCGACCGGGTGGAGCGCGGCATCGGCGTCGATCTGTCGCCCGACATGTTGCGCGTCGCACGCTACACCCTGTCGGATGACCGGTTTTCCCATCTGTCCGTGCAACAGGACGATCTGCGCGATACGACCTTGCCAGACGGCGTCGCCGATCTGGTGACGCTGCACCAGGTGCTGCATCACCTCGACCGGCCATCGGACGCGCTGTCCGAGGCCGCCCGCCTGTTGCGTCCCGGCGGCACTTTGCTCGTCGTGGACTTCGCCGAGCACGAGCGCGAGGAATTCCGGGACGATTTCGCCCACAGGCGTCTCGGTTTTTCGCGGGCCGAAATGGACCGGATGATCAGCGCGCAGTCCCTGTGCGATGTGGATGGCTGCCGCGTCAGCGTGGCCGATGCGTCCCATCCCGACCTCCTGATCTGGCAGGCGCGCCGCGCGCCCGCTTTGGAAACAGTCTCATGACCTTGCCCCAACGCGACGCCAACGCCCCGGTCGGGACGATCGCCCGGACATCGTCGGACGTGACGTCCAGTGCGTTCGGCCAGGACGTCGCCGTCAGCTTCGAGTTTTTCCCGCCCAAGACGAAAGCCGCGGAAGAGCGCCTCTGGTCGGCCATCGAAACGCTGGAGCCGCTGAACCCGGACTTCGTGTCCGTGACTTACGGCGCTGGGGGATCGACTCGCGAACGCACTCACCGCACCGTGCAGCGCATGGTCGATGAAACGCGTTTCGACCCGGCGGCGCACCTGACCTGCGTCGACGCCACGCGCGAGGACATTGACGAGATCGCGAAGGACTATTGGGATATCGGGGTTCGCCATATCGTGGCGTTGCGCGGCGATCCGCAGGACGGTATCGGCGAAAGCTACGCCCCGCATCCGGGCGGCTACGCCTATGCGTCGGACCTGGTGGCCGGGCTGAAGACCGTGGCCGATTTCGAAGTGTCCGTGTCGGCCTATCCGGAACGCCATCCCGAAAGCGCGGACTGGTCGGCGGAGATCGACAATCTGAAGCGCAAGATCGATGCCGGCGCGACGCGCGCCATCACGCAGTTCTTCTTCTCGCCCGATATCTTCTGGCGGTTCCAGGACCGCGTCCTGGACGCGGGCATCGACATTCCGATCGTGCCGGGCCTGATGCTGCAGCCCAACGTCAAGGGCCTGCAGCGCATGGCGTCCTTGTGCGGCGTGGCGGTGCCGGACTGGTACGTCTCCCTGTTCGACGGTATCGACGACGATCCGGCCACGCGCGATATGCTGACGGCGACGCTGGCGGCGGAACTGGCGGCGGAACTGCATGACCGCGGGGTCCGGCACTATCATCTCTACACGTTGAACCGGGCGGAAATCGCAAGCGCCGTGGCGCGCGTGCTGGGAATGCACAAGCGGGTCCGTGCGAGGGGTTGACGCGCCGTGATACTGGCGCGACTCCTTTCTGCCGCGGCGCAGCTGTTCGGTCCGCAATCCGCGACCGACGGGCGGGGCGTGGCCGGTGACAATGACGATGCGCCGGTCGTCGCCGCCTTGATCGCGCTGGGTGCGAAAATGGCCAAGGCGGACGGCGAAGTCCGCGCCGAGGACATCGCCGCATTCGACCAGGTCTTCCGCGCCGATGCGGCATCGCGCAGCATGGTCGAACGCTTCTTCGGTCTCGCGCGCCAGACCACGCTCGGTTTCGAACGCTATGCCCGTCGGGTCGCGCGCCACTTCCGCGCCCGTCCCGCCGCGCTGGAAGACGTGATGGACGGCCTGTTCCATATCGCATTGGCCGACGGCATCCTGACCGATGACGAAAACGAATATCTGTCGCGCGTCGCCGACATATTCGGTTTCTCGGATGCGGAATATGCCCGCCTCAAGGCGACCCATGTCGGGCGCGATGCGGACGACCCCTATCTGATCTTGGGCATCGACGAGACGATCGGCGACGACGATCTGCGCAAGGCTTACCGCCGCGCGGCGGCGTCCAACCACCCCGACCGTCTGGTGGCGCGGGGATTGCCGCCTGAAATGACGGCTCTGGCGACGCACAAGATGGCGCTGATCAACCGGGCCTACGCCCAGATCCTGGCGCAACGCAAACAGGCCAAGGCCATCTGTCTGTGAGCCTGAAAGGCTTGCTCCGGAGCATGTCTGACGTGGATGTGACGGCATGGCAATGCACCGACCCTTGACCCGGGCCGTAATTATACCGATCTAGGACAGGTTAGGAGACCCAAGGATGACTGGAACGCAACATCTGCAAGGCCCCGGCGCGGGACTGTTCGGCCAGATCGGCCGTTGGCTGACGCTGGCCATCATGTCCGTCGCGGCGGCTTTCATGCTGTTCTTCTCCGCCGCCTTCGCCCTGTTCCTGGTCGGCGCCGTTCTCGTACTGGCGATCGTCGCCGTCAGCATCTTCTGGATCCGTGCCAAACTGACAGGCCGCCCATTCGGTCCGAAAGCCCGCATGGACGCGCACATGGCCGAATTGCGTCGCCAGATGGGCGTGGACATGCGTGATGAGCCGCGGCCCGCCGACGGGCCGGTCATCGACGCCCACGAAACGCCGGAAGGCTGGACGGTCGAACGCTAAGCGCTTACGCGCCCCCGAATGACGGGGCGCGATTTCATTCTATTGATGCTGTGCTGTCTCGGTTGGGGCGGCAACTTCGTCGTCAGCGCTTGGGTCGTCGGGTCCAATCCTGTTCCGCCTTTCATGCTGGCGCTGTTCCGGGCGGGCTTCGTGCTGCTCTTCATGGGCGTCTTCCTGTTCCGCCCGCTTCCGAAAGGCTTCGGGCGGCTGTTGATCGTCAGCCTCTGTGTCGGGCCCATCCATCTGGGCCTGCTCTATACCGGATTGCAGACGGCGCCGGCTTCGGCCGGATCGATCATCAGCCAATCGCTCATTCCGATGTCCACGATGTTGTCCGTTCTGTTCCTGAAGGAACGGATCGGCTGGGTGCGCTCGTCGGCGATCGGCGTCTCCTTCGTCGGTGTCATGATCATGGTCTACGAGCCGGGCGCCTTGTCGCTCGATTACGGGCTGATCGTCCTGTTGGTGGCCTATGTCTCCCTCGCTATCGGCTCCGTCCTGATGCGGACCGTGCCGGATGTGGATTGGCGGCAATATGTGGCGTGGACGGCCTTGCTGCTCTTTGTGCTGTCCTTCGCCGCGACGAGCCTGTTCGAGACCGGACACCACGAGGTCTGGGACGTCGCCGGATGGAAACTGGTCGCCGTCGCGCTCTACGCCGCCTTGTTCGTCAGCATCTTCGCCCATGGCCAGTATTTCCGCCTGCTGCAGACCTACGAGGTCAATCAGGTCATTCCGCTGACGCTGATCACGACGCTCTGGGCCTGCCTGCTGGGCGTCATGCTGTTGAACGAGACGCTCTATCCGCGCTATCTGATCGGCGCGGCGCTCATCCTGCCTTGCGTCTGGATCATCGCGCGCCGCGGCGCCGTGCCGCCGGTTCAAGAGGATTAGGGCAGGAGGATCGAAATGATCGACGCGCCGTCGCCGAACCACAATGCGCGCAAGCTGCCGGTCTCGATGCTGGTGCTGCATTATACGGGCATGGAAAGCGGGAAGGCGGCGCTGGACCGGATGCGCGATCCGGAAGCCGAAGTCAGCGCGCACTACATGGTCGAAGAGGATGGGCGCATCTTCCGGCTGGTCGGTGAGAGCGACCGAGCCTGGCATGCGGGCCGCTCGGACTGGAACGGCGTCACGGATGTCAATTCGGCCAGCATCGGGATCGAGATCGTCAATGGCGGACATGATTTCGGCCTGCCCGATTTCCCCAACGCGCAGATCAACGCCCTCATCCCTCTGTGCAAACGCATCCTGTCCGATCACGATATTCCAGCCCGCAATGTGGTCGGCCACTCCGATATCGCACCGGAGCGCAAGAACGATCCGGGCGAGAAGTTTCCATGGGCCGGGCTGGGCGCGGCCGGGATCGGCCTTTGGCCGGGCGAGGGGAATGGCGACCGTCGCGTCCTGCTCGAGCCGGGCGAGCGGGACCGGGGCGTGACGCTGCTGCAACGCGCGCTAGCCGGGGTCGGCTACGGCATCGCGTTGGACGGCGTGATGTCGGAGCGGATGGTCGCGGTCGTGCGCGCCTTCCAGCGCCGTTACCGGCCGGAGCAGGTGGACGGCGTCGTGGATATGGAAACCCTCGACCTAGCCGCGCGACTCGCCCGCATGATCTGAGCGCAGCTGCGCCAGCACCCAGACCCGGATGTAGCTGGCCAATCCCTGATCGGGAGCCTGGATGAGCCGGACATCGTCCAATTCCCGGATCAGTGCCGAGACGGATCGCGACCGCGCGGCCGCACATCGGTCCACTTCGGCCCAGAACTCCGGCTCCAGTGCAACGGAGGTCGCGTGGCCATGAATGGAAATGGAGCGCTTTTTCATGGGCTATCGGACTGGCTGAGCCCAGGTCCGCAGGGCAGGCGGGTCGGGCGGCCGTTGTCGTCGATGGCGACGAAGACCATGCGGTCGATCCGCACGATATCGCGTTTGGACCGCAGTTCCCGCACCGAGCACCGCAGCGTGATCGACACGCGGGTCGTGTTGGTGATCTCCATGCCGATCTCGACGACATCGCCGAGCATGGCCGGAGCCTGGAAATCCATTTCGGATATGTACTTCGTCGCGACCAGCTCGGCCCCGCTTTCAACGGCGGCGTAAACGGAGGCCTCCTCGTCGATCCAGGCCAGCAGCCGCCCGCCGAAGAGCGTTCCGCGGCTGTTGAGGTCGGCAGGCATGACCAGGCGGCGGGACAGGAATTTCACTAACGCACCTCGCTTAATCGACGGGCGGGATCCTATGCGCGTCCAGCTTGCGTGTCAGTGCGACTTTCGTCTGGTCGGCGGCCTTGCTGTGCGCCGCACCCATTCCGTGCGCGATGCGGTTGGCATCGGCGCGTTTTGCAGCGCCCGCCTTGGCCCTGCGTTTGCGCGCCGTCCTCAGATTGACGATTTTCACCGCGGCGCGATCATGAGTTCCGGACGAACGACGGCGTCGAATTCCTCTTCGCTGACAAAACCGAGCTTCACGGCTTCCTCGCGCAGGGTCGTGCCGTTCTTGTGCGCCGTCTTGGCGACGGTCGTCGCGTTGTCGTAGCCGATTGTGGGCGCCAGCGCCGTGACCAGCATGAGCGAGCGGCCCATCAGTTCGGCGATCCGCTCTTCGTTCGCCGTGATGCCGACGACGCAGCGGTCTGCGAAGCTGCGCGCCGCGTCGGCCAGCAGCGTGATCGATTGCAGCATGTTGTAGGCCATGACCGGCTTGTAGACGTTCAGCTCGAAATGGCCTTGGCTTCCCGCGATGCTCATCGTCGTATTGTTGCCCATGACCTGCGTGCAGACCATGGTCAGGGCTTCCGCTTGGGTCGGATTGACCTTGCCCGGCATGATCGAACTGCCCGGCTCGTTGGCGGGCAGGCTGATTTCGCCCAGTCCCGAGCGCGGACCGGAAGCGAGGAAGCGGATGTCGTTGGCGATCTTGAACAAGGACGCGGCGACCGTGTTCAACGCGCCGTGGGCCGAAACGAACGCATCATGCGCGGCCAGCGCCTCGAACTTGTTGTCGGCCGTCTTGAACGGCAGACCGGTATAGGCGGCGACTTCGGCGGCGAAATCTTCGGCGAAGCCCGGCTTGGCGTTCAGCCCTGTGCCGACCGCCGTCCCGCCTTGGGCGAGCGGATAGAGTTCTTCCAGACCGCGCTTCACCCGCTCGATGCCGAGATCGAGCTGCGCGACATAGCCGGAGAACTCCTGGCCCAGCGTCACCGGCGTGGCGTCCTGCGTATGCGTCCGCCCGATCTTGATGATGTCGCGGAAGCTTTCCGCCTTGTCGTTGAGCGCGTTACGCAGCACTTGCAGCTGTGGGAGCAGCGCATGCGCGATCTGTTCCGCGGCGCTGATATGCATGGCCGTCGGGAAGGTGTCGTTCGAGGACTGGCTGCGATTGACGTGGTCGTTGGGATGGACCGGATCCTTGGATCCGATCTCCCCGCCCAGGATCTCGATGGCCTTGTTGGACACGACCTCGTTGACGTTCATGTTGGACTGCGTGCCCGATCCGGTCTGCCAGACCGAGAGCGGGAAATTGTCGTCGAGCTTGCCTTCCGCCACGTCGGAGGCCGCCTGGACGATGGCATCCTTGAGCTGTCCGTCCAGATTGTCCGCCTTGTGATTGGCAATGGCGGCGGACCGCTTGATGATGCCGAGCGCACGGATCAGAGCCGGAGGCATGGTCTCGATCCCGATGGGAAAATTGATCAGCGACCGCGCCGTCTGCGCGCCGTAATATTTGTCCGACGGAACTTTGAGTTCGCCGAAGGAGTCGGATTCGGTGCGGTGTTCGGTCATGGCCGCACACCTAACAAGCCGCGGTCGAAATGGCTAGCGGGGGGACCAATCGACAGGCGTGAATTGGCAGCCCACACTGGGCTTCACCATTCCGTCAATTCGCTCCATGCAGACTTCGACCATGTCTTGGTTCGGGGCATTGCCATTCTCGTCCAGCGAGTCGGCGAAATCATCGCGCCAGAAAGCATCGTCGGAAGCCGGCGCTTTCTGGAAACCTATATAGGCCGCGATCGCTACCATGCCGACATAGTTATAATACTGGCAGGTGAAACCGGGCCGTTCGTTAGCGTCGAAAAACTTGGCATGTGCGATCAGTTCGGTGTCGGGATGCTGCAATTGAACGCGGATGCCGGACTGGAGCACCAAATTCGGCAGTTTGCCCACTGTCCCGTCTTGCAGATATTGGCTGAATTGGGCCGCCGAAGGGCATGAAACCCGGTCTTCGGCAATCGCAGGGGTGGCGAGCAGGATAATACAAGTCGTGATAGGCAAGCCGAGGGTTTTGAGGCGTTGCGCTGGAAGTTTCATTTTTTCCGGAAACTGTCCAGGCTGACGACTTTCGGACCATCATCGGTCGGCGTGTCTTCGGGGTCCGTCTCTTCGGTTGCGGGCACAAGCGCCGTATCGGCTGCTTTGTCCGGTATGCCGAGGCCCGTCGGGGCAGGGGCGCCAAGCGACGTGCTCGGTGTCAGGTCCAGCACCGGTCCGCCTTCCATTTCCGCGGGCGTTTCGAAAGCCAGCGAAAAGCCGACGCTCGGATCGTGGAAGCGGGTGATGGCGTGATAGGGAACGCGCAGATATTTCGGGATGCCGCCAAACTTCAAGGTGACTTCGAAATCGTCGGAATTGGCTGCCAGATCCCAGAACTGGTGTTCCAGCACGATGGTGATCTCTTCCTTGTATTTGTCGGCCAGCGCATCGTCGATTTCCACCCCCGGATAGCGGGTCAGGAAGGTGATGTAGAAATGGTGCGCGCCGGGTAGCCCGTCTTCGCGGATCACGCGCCGGATCGCATCGCGCACGACTCCGCGCAGCGCCAGGCTCCGCATCTGTTCGTAGTTCATCAAGTCCTGGCTCATGGCCTTCACCTTAGAGCGGCGGAAAAGCGGGTCAACCGCCAACGGGGTGCGAGATGATGATGCACGTCAAGACAGACGGCATGCTGGTGCGTATGAAGGCGCATGACCCCGCTGTTCCAGCCGCCCCACGCCCCGCCCCTGACCGGTGAGGAAAGCTTCGTCGAAGCGACGTGGAAGTTCTTGCGCAATCCAGTCGAAGGCTTCGGCCCGCTGGCCTATCGCCAGCCCATCGTTTCGGCAAAGACGATGGGGCGGACCCTGCATACGATTACCGATCCCGAAGGCATGACCGACATATTGGTGCGGCATGCCGACAAGTTCACCAAGACCGCCATCGATGCGCGCATTCTCGGCCCGGCGACGAAGGAAGGGCTGCTATCGGTCCATGGCGAGCAATGGAAGCGGCAGCGCCGGTCCGTCGCGCCGATCTTCCGAAAACGCCACATGGCCGATCTGGCGCCGCTCATCACCGCGGTGATCGAGGATTTCACGGCTCGCCTGGACGTGCGACCTCGGCTGGATCTGTCCACGGCGATGGCGGAGCTGACTTTCGATGTGCTGGCCAAGGCGTTGCTGGGCGATCCGCAAGGGCTCGACCGCGACCGGTTGAAGACGGCGACTCGCGCCGTGGTGACCGGGGCCGGAACATTGCGGCCGGACGATCTGCTGCCCTGGCCGCGCTGGGTGCCGCGGCCGATGACGCCGCGCGGCTCGACCGCGCTGAAACGGCTCAAGCGCGCGGCGGACGACCTAATCGCGGAGCGGACGGATCATCCGGCCGACGATTTGGTCGGCTTGCTGATCGATGCGGAGAACCTGAACCGGCGCGAGCGGCGCGACAATCTGATCGGCTTTTTCATCGCCGGACACGAAACGACCGCGCTGACCCTGACGTGGTCGCTCTATCTGCTGGGGCGGCACCGGCCGACGCTGGAGCGGGTCAGGAGCGAGGTGCGCCAAGTCTGCGGCGACGGACCGGTCGGTTATGACGATCTGGATGATCTTGCGTTCACGCGCGCCGTCATCGACGAAACGATGCGACTCTACCCGCCTGCGCCGATCCTGAACCGCGAGCCGCAAGCCGAGGTCGAAGTGCTGGGCCGGACGCTCGCGCCCGGGGATGCGGTGCTGCTCAACAACTACGTCATGCACCGGACGGAGCGTCTGTGGGACGACCCGCTCCTGTTCGATCCGGACCGGTTCATGCGCAATCCGTCGTTACGCGGCAAAGGTGCGCCCTACATGCCGTTCGGCGCCGGGCCGCGCATCTGCGTGGGCGCGGCCTTCGCGATCATGGAAGCGGTGATGGTGCTAGCCACGCTGGCGCGCGATTACGACATCATCGTTGCCGACGACGTCTATCCGCGCCCGCTCATGACGGTGACGCTGCGGCCCGAAGGCGGCGTGCCGGCGCGGCTGGAGCGGGTTGCCTAGAAGCGGTTGTCCAGCAGTGGCTCGAACGTCTCGCCGGCGAAGATTTGAACGCCTTGCGCTTCGATCTCCTTGAGCGGCAGGCGGTCTTCCTCGCCGAGGCCCGGTCCGGGCGTGCGGATGAACACGCCCTTGATGCGGCCCGGATGACGCAGGACGGCGTCGCGATAGACGACCGGATCATGCTGCCCGCTATCGCCGATCAGGTAGAAGGGCAGGTCGGGGTTGGCGGCCAGCACCGTGTCGACCGCGGCGCCCTTGTGGTTGCCATGCGTGCCCACGACCATCTTGGTCGGGTCGATGCCGAAGTCGCGCAGGAATTTCGGGCCGCGCACGACACCGTTCGCCACGAAGACCGCATCGAGGAAACCATGCAGGTTCCAGGACGAGGAGCTGACATAGAAGACGGGATTCTTGGTGCCTGACATCGACCCGGCCATCTGCTTCAACAGCGTCGCCGTGTCGGGATAGACGTAACGGCTGCCGACGGACCCGGTGACGCTGGTCCAGAGGTTCTTGCGCGTGGACCAGGCCTTGGTCTGCATGACCGTGTCGTCGATGTCGGAAATGACGCCGTATTCGGCGGTCGGCGACGTGATCAGGACGGGATGGTGAACCGTTTCCCCGGATCGTTCGGACTTCACCGTCGCTTCCGTCCAGCCGGGCGGCGGGTTCTTGCGGTCGAGTTCGAGCCGGTAATAGCCTTCGTCGTCCGAGACGGCCTGGTTGTTGCCGAGCGTCACGGTTTCGCCTTTGACTTCCTGCGTCATGAACAGGGCGGCCATGGCGGCGAGATTGTCCACCAGGGACGGCGTGTCGTTCGACGCGCGTGTCGTGTCCGCCGCGAGCGCCCGGCCGCGCACGATGATCTTGTCGGGAGTCGAATAGCCGAAATAGGGCTGGAGATGCAGATTCTCCGGCGGGGCATCGTCTTGGAAAGTGTCGATCAGGTTTTCCGCCCTGACAGCGATCGAGTGCATGAATGATGTCATCCCCGACGCAATGCAGGGCGGTTCCGATGGTTCCGGGAAATGTTAACGGCAGTTAGGGACTCAATCTGAAGCAAGAATATCAGAGTGGATGGTTTGCCGATAAAGGCTCGCGGCGAGAACGTTCTTTATTATCCTTTGGGACGATCGTCCGGAGCGGCATTCGCAACGCTCGCTTCGCAAGTCTTGGGACCCGCAGGGCGGGACGCAAATCCCTGGAATTGGAACGAAGAAAGTGGTGGGTTTCTGTTGCCAGCTACCCACCGAAGCCCGCCTAGGGGTCTGAAACCCTAGGAGTTAAAAGTCGGAAAATATCCGGACTGCTTACGCAGCCAGGGCAAATTCCTCAGCAGAATTGTCATTAGCAATTACTGTTGTCGGACTTTTGACGGAGTCCACACGAACGAAAGCTAACGTCTTTAGGCGTCTGTCGATGCTGTTTCGGCCCCATCAGAAACCCACCGGTCCGGTGGATTTGTGGTGGAGCCGCCGGGTACTGCCCCCGGGTCCAGTCCGCTTATTGCACGCGCGTTTATCGTCATAGCTGGCAAGCCAGCCCGATCCATATAGGGCATGGGAGCCTGAATTTCCAGCCCCAACCGATCAGCCGCGTGGTTCGCCGTTGAAACGCGCGTGACAGACCGCCATAGCAGGATCATGGACGGAGCGCTCGCATATCTGCGCGACCTGGTCGCCTTCGATACGCGTAACGGCACCGGCGACGAGGTCGCCTGTGTCGAATGGTTGTCGGGTGAGCTATCCCGGCACGATCCGGACAGTCTGGTCACGGAAACGGTCGGGCGCTCCCGCGGCAAGCCCGACAGCGCTTTCGTGCTGGCGACATGGGGCACGCCGACGACGCTGCTGAACGTCCACATCGACACGGTGCCGAGCGGGGAAGGGTGGACAGCCGACCCGCTGGAGATGATCGTGCGCGACGCACGCGCCTATGGTCTCGGCACGTCCGACATAAAGGGTGCGGCGGCTGCGATCCTTGGGGCCCTCGACACGACCGGACCGCGAAATGTCGCGGTCCTGTTCACAGGCGACGAAGAGCACGGCTCCGAAGTCATGCCGGCCGTCATCGCGGGCGGCCATGTCGCAGGCGTGCAGCGCGGCGTCGTCTGCGAACCGACCGCGTGCCGGGTCGGGCGGGCGCATCGGGGCATGCTGGCGGTAAGAGCGGATTTCCACGGTCCGGGCGGACATTCCAGCTTGGCGGACGAGATAGACGCCCCTTTGCTCAGGGCTGCCCGATTTGCGTCGCAATTGGGCGATTACAAGGCGGCGAATCGGGCATTCGGCCACGAACCTTTCAAGGGATTATGCGTGAATATCGGCGACCTCCGCTCCGACGGAGCCTATAATGTCATACCGACGACGGCGTCGGCTTGGGTTTCGATGCGGCCGCCGCCAGGCGACGATGTGGCGTCGCGCGAACGCGACGTCCGCGCCGCGGCCGACGCTCACGGCGCGAAAGCGGAAACCATCGTCGCGCTTCGGCCCTTCGCCAGCCGGGATCCATCCGCCTTTGCGCCCGTGTTCGGACCGGACGAGATCGTCGATCTGCCCTATTGGACGGAAGCCGCGCTGTTGGGCGAGGCGGGCGTGAACTGCATCGTCTACGGCCCGGGCAACCTCGACCAGGCGCACCGGCCTGACGAATATGTCGAGCTGGCTCAACTGGCTGCGGCGCAGTCGCGCTACGCCGACGTCCTTGCGGGGGGCTTGTCGTGAGCGATATGCGCCAGACCGTGCTGAGCTCCCTGTCCGCCATCGGCGCGACGCAGGAAGCGGGTTTCTATGCCGACCTGTTCGCCAAGACCGATCCGGAACGCTTCGCGCTGATTCTGCTCGACCCGCGCGTGCTGAAAAATCCGTTGCTGGAGGTTCTGACGTCGAACCTCCAGTTTCTCGCCAGTCTCGGGCTGTCGCCCACGCTCCTGATCGGGGCGTCGGACGACAACCGGACGTCCATCAAGTTCCAGTCGCAGCGCCTGATGCGCGCCTTGGACAGCTCGGGCGTCAAGTCGGCCAAGCTGAACACGCAGACCTATGCGCTGATCTCCGAAATCCGCCGCCGCGCCCAAGCGGGCATCATGCCGATCCTGGAAATGACGGAACGGCGCGGGCAGGGCGGGCTGACGAAACTCGTCAACGACCTGCGCCCCAGCAAGATCGTTTCGCTGCAACCCTCTGGCGGCCTCAGTCTGGACGGCCGCAGACGGCGCAACATGCGGCTGTCGGACATCGAACCGCTTCTGGGGACGACCGCGCTGACCGCCGGGCAGGACAGGTTCCTGCGCACGGTCCAACGCATCGAACAGGAGGCCGAGGAAGGGCGGCGCAGCTACGTTCTGGCGTCGCCGCTGAACCTGCTGTCGGAGCTGTTCACGACCAAGGGGTCGGGCACTCTGATCCGCCGCGGCGCGGAAATCGTGCATCACAAGACGCTCAGAACCCTCGATAAGGCCGCCTTGCGCAAGGCCATGGAAAGCGCGTTCGGCAAATCGCTCAGGGACAGCGCCTTGAAGGGCAAAATCCGCGCCGCCTATGTCGAACCGGATTTCAGGGCGGGCGCGATCTTCACGACGCTCGCCGATCAGCCTTACCTGTCCAAGTTCTGGGTCGTGCCCGAAGCCCAAGGCGAAGGCCTGGCGCGCGATGTCTGGGACAGGATGACTGAGGATCTTGGCGCGTTCTTCTGGCGCTCCCGCGCCGAAAATCCGTTCAATGACTGGTATGTGTCGGCTTGCGACGGATTGCAGAAATGCGGGGATTGGCGCGTCTTCTGGAAAGGTCTAGACGCGGCCACCTTGCCGACGGCGATTCAGGCCGCGACTTCGGCAGCAGAGGATTTCGAACCGCACCTCCCATGACAATCTCCATCAACGACGCTTTCGACTCCGGCAATATCGAGGTGATCGATGCGTCCGACCCGCAAGACATCCGCCTCAACATCCGCACTGACAACAATAGCGACTTCTACCAGTGGTTCCACTTCCGCGTGGCCGGAGCCAAAGGCGTCCCGCTGCGCCTGGTGATCGAGAATGCAGGCACCGCCGCCTATCCAGACGGCTGGACCGATTACCACGCCTGCATGAGCGAGGACCGCGACGACTGGGTCCGCGTGCCGACCCGCTATGAGAAGGGCCGCCTCGTCATCGAGCACACGCCCGGCCTCGACAGCGTCCATTACGCGTATTTCGCGCCCTATACGATGGAACGCCACCGCGACCTGATCGCCGACGCGCTGTCGCATGACGGCGTGTCGCTCGACGTGCTGGGACAGACCCTGGACGGGCGCGACATGGACTGCCTCACCATCGGCGAGGGCGACAAGACGATCTGGGTCATCGCCCGCCAGCATCCCGGCGAGAGCATGGCCGAATGGTGGATGGAGGGCTTCCTCGCCCGCCTGACCGATCCCGAAGACAAGGTTGCGCAGGACATCCGCCGCAAGGCCAGGTTCCGCATCGTACCGAACATGAACCCGGACGGCTCGTTCCGGGGGCATCTGCGCACCAATGCGGTCGGGTCGAACCTGAACCGCGAATGGGACACGCCGACCGCGGACAAGTCGCCGGAAGTTCTCGTCGTGCGCAATGCCATGGACGCGGACAGGCCCGGGCTCTGCCTGGACGTGCATGGCGACGAAGCGCTGCCTTACAATTTCATCGCCGGGGCCGAGGGCATTCCCGGTTACACGGACAAGCAGGCGGCGGATCTGAAGGCCTTCCTCGACGCCTATCTGGAGGCCAGCGCCGATTTCCAGACCAAGGTCGGCTACCCACTCACCGCGCCCGGCAAGGCGAACCTGTCGATCTGCACCAACGCGCTGGCCGCGCGCTTCGACTGCCTGGCCATGACGCTGGAAATGCCGTTCAAGGACAATGCGAACGCCCCGGACCGCATGCGCGGCTGGGACGGGAATCGGTCGGCACAACTGGGCAGCGACACGCTGGACGCAATGGCGGCGGTGATCGACCGGTTGTAGCGGACGCGCTGCGCGCGGCTCCATTATTATCGTCCCCCTCCGCCCCTTCGGGCCATCTCCCCCGCAAGGGGGAGGTGGCCGACGCGCGTAGCGCAAGGTCGGAAGGGGGCACTCACATCAGTCGCGCGCAGCGCGCTCTTACATCCGAACCCGGTCCACGATCTTCACCTGTTCGACGTCCTTGATCGCCTCGACGACGGCGTCGCTCACCTCGCCGTCTACCCCGATCAGGCAGACCGCTTCGCCGCCTTCGTCCATCCGGCCCAGATGGAAGTTGGCGATGTTGACCTTGGCGTCGCCAAGCAGGCGCCCGACCTCGCCGATGAAGCCCGGCTCGTCGTCGTTGCGGACGTAGATCATGCTGGGCTCGAATGCCGCGTCCATCGGCACGCCGAATAGCCGCACGATGCGCGGCTCGCCCCGGTAGATCGTGCCGACGATGGCGAACTTGCGCTGGGCCGTTTCAACCGTCAGCCGGATCAGGCTGTCCGCCCGTTCGGCTTCGTCGATATAGCTCTCCGTCAGCTCGATCCCGCGTTCCTTGGCCAGCACGGGCGCGCTGACCATGTTGACCTCCGGCATGGCCGCCCTGAGCAATCCGGCCAGCGCGGCAGCGCTCATCGGATTGGTGTTCAGCTGCGTGATCTCGCCTTTGTAGGTGATCTGGATGCTCTGCGCCGGATCGTGCAGCAATTGCCCCATCATCGTGCCCAGCTTGTCGGCGAGATCCACCCAAGGCTTCAGGCGCGGCGCTTCTTCGGCGGTGATGGAGGGCGTGTTGATGGCGTTGCTGATCGCGCCGGTCAGCAGATAGTCGGCCATCTGCTCGGCCACCTGCACGGCGACGTTCTCCTGCGCCTCGTTGGTCGACGCGCCCAGATGCGGCGTCGCGACGAAGCCCGGCGTGCCGAACAGCGGATGGGCCTCGGCCGGTTCGACCGCGAACACGTCCAGTGCTGCAGCGCGCACATGGCCCGCTTCCATCGCATCCTTCAGCGCCTCTTCGTCCACCAGGCCGCCGCGCGCGCAGTTGACCAGGATAACGCCCGGCTTGGTCATGCCGAGCCGGACACGGCTGACGATGTTGCGCGTGCTGGCGACCAGCGGCGTGTGCAGTGTGATCGCGTCGGCGCGCTGGAACAGTTCGTCCAGTTCGACCTTGGTCACGCCCAGCTCCACGGCCCGCTCCTCGGTCAGGTAAGGATCGTAGGCGATCACCTTCATTTTGAGGCCCAGCGCTCGTTCGGCGACCAGCGCTCCGATGTTGCCGCAGCCGATCACGCCCAGCGTCTTGTTGAACAGCTCCGTGCCTTTGTAATCAGACTTCGGCCATTCGCCATTCTGCGTGCGCTCGGACGCTTTCGGGATCTGGCGGGCGGCGGCGAACAGCATGGCGATGGCGTGTTCGGCCGTCGTAATGGCATTGCCGAACGGCGTGTTCATGACGACCACGCCCCGGTCGGTCGCCGCGCCGATGTCGATATTGTCCACCCCGATCCCGGCCCGTCCAATGACCTTGAGGTTGGTCGCCTGGCCGATGATTTCGGCGTCGGGGCGCGTCGAGGACCGCACGGCGAGCCCGTCATAGTCTGCGATAATGTCCATCAGCTCGTCCTTGGACAGGCCGGTGATGACATCGACATCCACGCCGCGGGCCTTGAAGACCTCCATGGCGCGCGGGCTCATTTTGTCGCTGATGAGAACTTTAGGCATTGTCGTTTCCTTTTCGCCAGGCGTAGCGCGTGATGGCGTAGACGTGGCAGTGATCCGGTCCGAACTGTCGCGGACCCGTGAATGTGAAGCCCATCGCGTCGTAGAAGCGGTGAGCGGATGTGTTGGAGGCGAGGGGATCGACGCGCACTTCGCCCACGCCGGGTCTGGCGAAGCAGAGGTCGAGCGCCTGGCGCATCATTTCCCGGCCATGGCCCTGGCCGATACAGTCCGGCTCGCCGATCCAGATGTCGATGGCCCAGACACTGTCTGCGACATCGCCCCAATAGTGGCTCTCCTCGCGCGCGGCGTCGATCATCTGGACCATGCCGATCTGACGCGCGCCGAGCATGGCGATGCGGTGATCCTGCCAGTCGGCGGTCCGGGCCAGCTCCGCGTCCCAGTCGGTCGCGTTGAAGTCCGGGTCGCCGCTGGCATCGGCCACATGGTCGCGTGCGTCCCAGCGGCGGAGCGTGTCCGCATCGCTGGGCAGAGCCGGACGCAGATGGAGGATCTCAGCCATGATGCGAGGCGCTAGGCGTGCCCCGTCTCCTTGGCGCGAAGCTCCTCGATCTGCTGCGCGAACGCCCAGTCGAGCCAGGGCAGGACGGCTTCGACGTCCGCGTGCTCACACAGACCGGAGACCCAAAGGCGGAAGCCCGGCGGGGCGGTGCGGTAGGCGCCGAAGTCGAGCGCCACGCCTTCTTCGGCCAACCGTGCGACAATGCCCTTGGCGAAAGCGGCTTGGTCATCCAGCGGCAGGGCCGTAACGGTCGGATCCACGATCTTCAGGCACACGCCCGTGTTGGAACGCTTCTCGTCATCCTCGCAGAGATTGGCGATCCAGTCGCGCTCGGCCACCCAGTCCCAGATGGTCTGCGCGTTGCGGTCGGCGCGGTCATGCATTCCTTGCAGTCCGCCATTGGCCTTGACCCATTTCAGCGCGTCGAGATGATCCTCGGCGCAGAGCAGGGACGGCGTGTTGATAGTCGCGCCTTCGAAAATGCCTTCGATCAGCTTGCCGCCTTTCGTTAAGCGGAAAATCTTCGGCAGCGGCCAGGGCGGGGTGTAGCTTTCCAGCCGTTCGACGGCGCGCGGGGACAGAATCATCATGCCGTGCTGCGCTTCGCCGCCCATGACCTTCTGCCAGGAATAGGTGACGACATCGAGCTTTTCCCACGGCAGGGGTTGCGCGTAGACGGCGGAAGTCGCGTCGCAGATCGTGATGCCGTCGCGGTCATCCGGGATGAAACCGTAATCGGCGACCTTCACGCCCGAGGTCGTGCCATTGGCCGTAAAGACGAGGTCTTGCGAACCGTCATAGGCGGAGAAGTCCGGCAGCTTGCCATAATCGGCGGTCAGCGTGGTCAGGTCGTCCAGCGGCAATTCGTTTTCCGCGTCCACCACCCAGGCCTGGCCGAAATTCTCCCACGCCGCGACGATGACCGGGCGTTCGCCCAGCATCGTCCACATCGCCATCTCGACCGCGCCCGTGTCGGACGCCGGGACGATGCCGATGCGATAGTCGTCGGGAACCTGCAGCACCGCGCGTGTGAGATCGATGACCTCGCGGAGCTTGGCCTTGCCGAGGGCGGAACGGTGGGAGCGGCCGAGAGCCGCGTCGGAAAGCGCGTCGAGCGTCCAACCGGGACGTTTGCGCGTGGGACCCGCGGAAAAACGCGGATCGGCCGGCCGGGTAGCCGGGCGAGGAGTCGTCATAGCAATGTCTCCATCGGCTGCGTTTTTGTACAACCATCGAAGTGCGCCTCAGTGGGGAGGCGTGGCCCACGTGCCGGGTAGGCGTGAAGGGCAGGGGAAGTCAAGACGCGGCGATGGAACGACGCTCCTTCCATTTCATCCTTCACCCCGGCTTGATCCGGGGTCCATCACAGGAAGGCGGGGCTGGCCGATAAGGGTTGGGAGATGGATCCCGGGTCGAGCCCGGGATGAGGGTGCGGAGAGACAAGCCGACAAGACGCCGTCTGGGCTTGCGGGGCGGTGTTCCCTTCGCGTCCTTTGGGACGCGTGTTCCTGCGGAACAAGGTTTGCGACGATTGCCGTTGGCAATCTTAGACCCGCACGCGGGAGGCAAACCTGTGGGGGTTGGGATCGAGCGAGGCTAGCTCGACCAATTCGGCTTTCTTTTCTCCAGAAAGCTCGCCACGCCCTCGCGGCCTTCTTCGCTGCGCAGACAGGCGGCGAAGCTGTCGGCGGCGCGGTCCAGCACGGCGTCGCGGGAGAGGCCTGTGCTGCCCAGGATCAACGCCTTGGTCGCAGCATTGGCGCCAGGGGCGCAGCGCAGAACGCCCTTTCGGACCTGCGCTTCCACGCCGTCCAGATCGTGCGTGACGTGGTCGGCCAGACCCAGCCGCCCCGCTTCGGTGCCGTCGAAACGGGCGCCGGTCAGCATGATGCGGCGCGCCGTGGACAGACCGACCCGGGCGACGACGAAGGGGGCGATCTGTGCCGGCGGAATACCGATCATGGTCTCCGTCAGGCTGAACTTGGCGTCCGGCGTCGTCGCGATCACGTCGGCGCAGCACATCAGTCCGAGCCCGCCCGCGATCGCCGCGCCTTCGACCAGCACGACGGTGGGCATGGGCAGGTGGTTGAACGCGTCCAGCATGGTGCCGATGCGGCGGTTGAACGCCGCCGTTTCGGCTAGGGTCTTTTCGTCCGACTGGTAGACCTGGAACGCGTTGAGGTCGCCGCCGGCACAAAAGAAACCGCCGCGCCCGCGCATCGTCATACCGCGCACATCGGAGTCGGTGGCCAACGCCTCGAACGCAGACATCAATTCGTCGATCATCGCATCGTTCATGGCGTTGCGCTTGTCGGGCCGGTTCAGCCAGATCGTGGCCCAGCCGGTGTCGCGGATGATGTCGAGTGTCTGCATGGGTCGGGCGTAATCCTTCGCAGATGGGCTTGCCAAGTCCGAAGCCGTGTCTTGCGCCGGATGACACCATCGCATGGCTGTTAACGTAAACGTCAACTTGCCAAACGGGGTCTCACCCCTCAGAAGGCAGATCGAACCCATTGGAGATCCTCATGCGCGAAGCCGTCCTCGTATCCACCGCCCGTACCCCCATCGGCCGAGCCTATCGCGGGGCGTTCAACGCGACGCCGTCGCCGAGCCTAGCCGGTCACTGTATCGATCACGCGGTCAAGCGCGCGGGCGTCGAGGGTGAGTTGATCGAGGACGTGGTCATGGGCTGCGCGCTGCAGCAGGGCGTGCAGGTCACGGTCGGCCGCAACGCCGTGCTGGCGTCGAGCCTGCCTGTCACCGTTCCGGCCATGAGCGTGGACCGTCAATGCTCCTCCGGCATGGTTGCCATCGGCATCGCCGCGCGCAAGATCATGTGCGGCGAAATGGATATCGCCATTGGCGGCGGTGTGGACAGTATCTCCATGGTTCAAACGCCCGAAATGCGGGTCGCGCCGGACCCGGCTGTGATCGCCAAGCACCCGGCCGCCTACATGCCCATGCTGCAGACGGCGGAAGTCGTCGCGGAGCGATACGGCGTGTCGCGCGACCGGATGGATGAGTATTCGCTGATGAGCCAGCAGCGCACCCACGCCGCGCAGGAAGCGGGCGCCTTCGATGACGAAATCGTGCCGCTCGAGTCCACCATGAAGATGATGAACAAGGAAACGAAGGAAGTTTCTCAAAAGACCGTGACGCTGGAAAAGGACGAAGGAAACCGCCCGTCCACCACGCTGGAAGGGTTGCAAGGCCTGAAGCCCGTTCTGGGTCCGGACAAGACGATCACGGCGGGCAATGCCTCGCAGCTGTCCGACGGGGCGTCTGTGTCCGTTCTGATGGACGCCAAGACAGCGGAAAAGCGTGGGCTGGAGCCGCTCGGCTATTATCGCGGCATGGCCGTCGCGGGGCTGGAGCCGGACGAGATGGGCATTGGTCCGATCTACGCCGTGCCGAAGCTGCTGGCGCAGGCTGGTCTGAAAATGGACGATATCGATTTGTGGGAGCTGAACGAGGCGTTCGCGGTTCAGGTTCTGTACTGCGCCGACAAGCTCGGCATTCCGATGGAAAAACTTAACGTCAATGGCGGCGCGATCTCGATCGGTCATCCCTACGGCATGAGCGGCGCGCGCATGAGCGCCCACGCTCTGATCGAAGGCAAACGCCGCGGCGCGAAATATGTCGTCAGCACCATGTGCATCGGCGGCGGCATGGGCGCGGCTGGGTTGTTTGAAGTCGCTTAGTTTCTTTTTGCCGCTCAGGCCGGCTTGACCGGCCTGCCCATCTCCTACTGTCTCGTCTAGCTGAGAGGTTTGGGTGATGGACCCGCCGATCAAGTCGGTAGGAGCGGGAAAGCAAAAGAGCTAGATCACATACGCGACCCTATCACCCGCGCCCTTGAACCCGTTCATCCGCAACAATAGCTAACTTCCGAACACAGGACCCATCATGGCCATCACCTTCGACAATCGCGTCGCCATCGTTACCGGAGCCGGAGGCGGCCTCGGACGCTCCCACGCGCTCGCGCTCGCCACGCGCGGCGTGAAGGTCGTCGTCAACGATCTCGGCGGATCGGTCGACGGGACGGGCGGCAGCGAGACCATGGCGCAGTCGGTCGTCAAAGAGATCGAGGCCATGGGCGGCGAAGCCATCGCCAACGGCGCGAACGTCACGAAACAGGACGAGGTCGAGGCCATGGTTGCGGAAACCATCGACCGATTTGGCAAGGTCGACATCCTGGTCAACAATGCCGGGATCCTGCGCGACAAATCCTTCTCCAAAATGACGATGGACGATTGGAAGCTGGTCGTGGACGTGCATCTGCACGGCTCGGCCACCTGCACCAAGGCCGTCTGGAACCATATGAAGGAAAACCAGTATGGCCGCATCGTCATGACGACGAGTTCCTCCGGCATGTACGGCAATTTCGGCCAGACGAATTACGGCGCGGCAAAGGCGGGGCTGAGCGGCTTCATGCGCACGCTCTGCCTGGAAGGCGCGAAATACGACATTCGCGTCAATACGCTGGCCCCGACCGCGCGGTCCCGCATGACCGAGGGGCTGATGCCCGAGGAGATCCTCGAGAAGCTTCAGCCGGAACCGGTCAGCCAGGGGCTGGTCTACCTCGTCTGCGACGACGCGCCGAACCGCACCATCCTCGCCGCCGGAGCCGGGGGCTACGCCGTGACCAAGGTCGTGGAAACACAGGGCGTCAACTTCAGCGAGGGCGAGGCGACGGCTGAAAACGTCGCAGCCCATTGGGACGCGATTTCCTCCATGGAGGGCGCGGAAGAATATACGAATGGCGGCCAGCAGGGGGCGAAGTTCCTCGGCCGTATTGCCAAAGGAGAGTTTGCCAAATGACGGATATGAATCTGGACGAATTCCGCACCGAAGTTCGTGGCTGGCTAGCCGAGAACTGCCCAGAAGAAATGCGCACGCCCGTCGAAGGCGATCAGGATGTTTGTTGGGGCGGACGCAATTTCGAATTCCAGAGCGAGGCGCAAAAAGTCTGGCTGGAACGTATGGCCGCCAAGGGCTGGACCGTGCCGACCTGGCCAACCGAATATGGTGGAGCTGGCTTGTCCCGCGCCGAGGAGAAGGTGCTGCTGTCGGAGATGCGCAAGATCAACGCCCGGTCGCCCCTGACCAGCTTCGGCATCTGGATGCTCGGCCCGGCGCTGCTGAAGTTCGGCAATGACGAACAGAAGGCGGAGCACCTGCCCAAGATCGCGCGCGGCGAAATCCGTTGGTGCCAGGGCTATTCCGAGCCCAACGCCGGGTCCGATCTCGCCAGCCTCGCCACCAAGGCCGAGGACAAAGGCGATCACTGGATCGTCAACGGCCAGAAGGTGTGGACCTCCTACGCCGACAAAGCAGACTGGATTTTCTGCCTCGTTCGCACGGACAATACGAAGGGCAAGCATTACGGCATCTCCTTCGTCCTGTTCGACATGGAAACGCCGGGCGTGGAAGCGCGGCCGATCAAGCTGATCTCCGGCCGCTCACCCTTCTGCGAGACGTTCTTCGAGGACGTGAAAGTCCCGAAGGAGAACCTCGTCGGCGAAGAGAACAAAGGCTGGACCATCGCGAAATATCTGCTGACGCACGAGCGCGAAGGCATCGGCGCGGCCGCGCCCATGCGCCCGATCCACGAGGTCGCGGCTATGAGCCTCGGCTTGGACGAGAGCGACCGACTCGCGGACCCCATGCTGCGCACCAAGATCGCGGAAGCCGAGATCGACGATTGGGCGTTCGGGCTGACGATGGCGCGCAAGCTGGCCGAGAGCAAAGCCGGACAGTCCATGGGTGCGGATAGCTCCATGCTGAAATATTACGGCACGGAGTTGAACAAGCGGAAGTTCGAGCTGATGATGGACGCGGCCGGCCATGACGGGCTGGAGTGGGAATCCGAGCGGTCCCGCGACGGCAAGCTGGCGCGGAGCTGGCTGCGGACCAAGGCGAATTCGATCGAGGGCGGGACGTCGGAAATTCAGCTGAACATCATCAGCAAGCACATTCTCGAACTGCCTGGAGCTTAAGCCGTCGCGCCTTCGGCGCGGCAGACCAATTTGTCACCCTTCCGTCAGAGCTGCGCTCTGCCACCTTCCCTGTCAGGGAAGGAAAGAGTTTTCCTCCCCGGAAAGGGGAGGTGCCGCGAAGCGGCGGAGGGGTGACCGACAATCAAGACAGCGCGACGCGCTGACGACAATGGGAAACCGAATCATGGCCCTGGTCCTGAACGAAGACGAAGTGATGCTCCGCGATACGGCGGAAGGGTTCTTCGCGGAAAAAGCGCCGGTCAAGGCGCTGCGCACCTTGCGCGACACGAATGACGAGACCGGGTTCGACCGCGCGCTCTGGTCCGAAATGGCCGATATGGGCTTTGCCGGGATCGCCATCGGCGAAGATCATGGCGGTGTCGATATGGGCTTTCAGGCGGCGGGCCTGCTGGCCGAACAGATGGGCAAGAACCTGACGGCGTCGCCCTTCCTGTCGACGGCTATCCTGGCGGCGACGGCGCTGCGCGAAGCTGGGTCGGACGCACAGAAAAGCGAATGGCTGCCCAAGATCGCGTCGGGCGAGACGGTCATGGCGGTCGCGTTGGACGAAGGGCCGAAGCATAATCCTGCAGGCATTGAGACGACCGCCGAGAAATCCGGCAACGGCTTCAAGCTGAACGGGGCCAAGGCCATGGTCGTGGACGGCCACGTCGCGGATCAGCTGATCGTTGCCGCCAAGACCGATGACGGTCTGGCCTTCTTCCTCGTCGATCCCAAGGCCAAAGGCGTCGAGATCGAACGCACCATCATGGTGGATGCGCACAATGCCGCGCGCATCGATCTGAACGATGTCGAGGTGGATGGCGACGCGCTGATCGGCGAGACCAATGCCGAAGACGCGCTGCACAAAATGCTCGCGGCGGGTCGGGGTATCGTGGCTGCGGAACTTCTAGGGGCCGGGAGCGAAGCTTTTCGCTCCACAGTTGAGTATATCAAGGAACGCAAGCAATTCGGCGTGCCGGTCGGTTCTTTCCAGGCGCTGCAGCACCGCTCCAGCCATCTCTATTCCGAGCTTGAAATCGCCCGCTCCGCCGTCCTCGGCGCGCTGACGGCGCTGGACGCAGGGGACGAGAACGCGAACCGCTACTGCTCCATGGCCAAGGCCAAGCTGGGCGAGGTCGCCAAGCTCGCCGCGCTAGAAGGCGTGCAGATGCATGGCGGCGTCGGCATGACGGACGAATATGATATCGGCCTGTTCCTGAAGCGCGTGCGCGTGTTGCAGGAACTGCTGGGCGACGCGGCGTACCATCAGAACGATTATGCGAAGGCGAACAAGTTTTAGAAGACGGCCTGCGGGCCGACTTATTTTAGTCCCCCTCCGACTTCGCTAACGCTCAGCCACCTCCCCCTTGCGGGAGAGGAACTTAAAGAGGAAAACGATCCCACTCACTTCCTCCCCCGCAAGGGGGAGGGGGACCGCCGAAGGCGGTGGAGGGGGACATAAAACAAGAGCCGCGAAGCGGCACCATATGGGAGAGTGACCATGCCAGCATTTGCGGCGGACGAAATCGAGAGCAAGATCGGGGAGCAGATGGGGACGTCGGACTGGATCCACGTCACCCAGGACAAGATCAACACCTTTGCCGAATGCACGGGCGATCATCAGTTCATTCACGTCAATCCCGACATGGCCAAGATGACGCCATTCGGCACGACGATCGCGCACGGCTTCCTGACACTCTCGCTTATTCCAGAGATGAGCTATGGCGACGCGGCCGCCTCCATTAAGGGCGCGCGCATGGGCCTGAATTACGGGCTGAACAAGCTGCGCTTCCTCGCGCCGGTCAAGAACGGCAAGAAGGTGCGAGGCCACTTCAAGCTGACGGGCTATGACGAGAAGGCTCCGGGGCAGCACTTGCTGACGCAGGAAGTGACCGTGGAGATCGAAGGCGAGGACAAGCCTGCGCTCGTGGCCGAAACGCTGACGATGCTGTTTACTTAAGACGCTGGAAATATCCGCTCTCGCCGACTTGATCGGCGAGCCCATCACCCAACCCTATCGGCCAGCCGGAACAGCAGGAGATGGGCAGGCCGATCAAGTCGGCCTGAGCGGGATTATAGGGTGACGATTTAGGGAGAGCCGCATGATATCCGTCGAAGATTTCGCCGCTGGCGCAGACGCCTGGTTCGCCGAACACACGCCGCGCGACGTGCCCTTCATGATGCCGCTGACCTTCATGGAGGTCGGCACGGATGAACAGTTCGAGTTTCTCCGCGATTGGCAGAACACCGTCTACAAGGCGGGCTATCTCGGCGCGCACTGGCCGACGGACTATGGCGGTGGCGGGCTGACCCAGAAGCACCAGGACGCGGCGACGCGCGCCATGCGCAAGCACGGGGCGCCGATCATGCTGAACGCCATCGGCATCGGATGGGCCGGGCCGCTGATCCTCGACACGGGCACGGAAGAAGAGAAGCGAAAATACCTGCCGGGCATTCTTTCGGCGGACGATATCTGGTGCCAGGGCTTTTCGGAGCCGGACAATGGCTCCGACCTCGGCAATGCGCAGCTCAAGGCGGTGCGTGACGGCGATGAATACGTGCTCAACGGCTCCAAGATCTGGACGACACAGGGCAATTACGCGAAATATATGATCCTGCTGGCGCGGACCGACTTCGACGCGCCGAACAAATATGCAGGCCTGTCCTTCTTCCTCGCGCCGATGCGCATTCCCGGCGTGGAAACGACGAAGATCCGCAAGCTGACCGGCGAATATGGCTTCACCCAAACCTTCTTCACCGATGCGCGCATTCCGGCGGACACGCTGATGGGCGAAGAAGGCGGGGGTTGGAAGGTCGCCATGCGGACGCTGGAATATGAACGCGGCGCACGAGGCGGACAGGCGGGCGGTTACACCATCAGCCAGACCGACCCGCTGGAGGTCGTGGGCCTCGCCAAACGCGCCATGCGCAACGGCAAACCCGCGCTGGAAGACCCGGTCATGCGTGACCGCCTCATGGCCCAGATGATCGAAGCGCAGGCCATGATGGCCAACCGGGAACGGTCGAAGATCATGCCGCTGGTGCAGGAAAAACCCTTCGCTCTGCCCATGCTCAGCAAGCTGCAATTCACCGAATATGCGCGGGAGACCGGGGAGCTAGCGCTGGAATTGGAAGGCGCGCAGGGTGGCTATTATGTGGGCGACGAGGCCAGCCGCGAGGATGGCTATTGGCAGCGCTCCTACCTCAACGCCTTCTCCGCCACGATCGGCGGCGGCACCTCGCAGATTCAACGTAATATCGTGGGCGAACATGTTCTAGGACTTCCGAAAACACGATGACCCATCACCTCGCCAAAATCGCCCTGACCGAGATGCAGGCAGAGCTGCGCGATCAGGCCATGAAGTTTTGTGCGGATAAAAGCCCGATCGCCAAAGTCCGGGCTCTGCTGACGGATGAGCGCGGCTATGATCCCGACGTCTGGCAGGAGATGGCCGATCTCGGCTGGCTCGGCATTGCGATCCCCGAAACGCATGAGGGGCTGGGGTTGGAGTTAGCGGACATCGTTCCGGTCGCCGAAGCGATGGGCAAATATCTGATGGCATCGCCTTTCATTTCGACCACATTGGCCGCGCAGGCCATTCTGTTTGGCGGTTCAGATAGGCAGAAAGCGGAGTGGCTGCCGAAGCTGGCGTCCGGCACGGTCGCGACCGTCGCCCTGTTCGAACCGAGCGGCGCGTGGGACCTCGATACGGTGGAAGGCGAGACGAAGACGTTTGTCCTCAATGCGGACGCGGCTGAGATTATCGTCACCACGGTGCGCCATGACGGCCAGACACGGTTGGCGCTGATCCCGCGCGACCGAATCGAGGTAGAACGCGAAACGATCATCGACGAGACCAAGCGCAGCTACCGTTTCGATGTGCCGAAAGTGACGGAAGACGATCTCATGCCCGCCGACCTGACGGCTGCGGCGCTGGACCGGATCGAGCTGGTCGCCAACCTTATGCAAAGCGCGGAACTGTCCGGCGCGGCCATGGCCTGCGTGGACTATACGGTGGACTACCTCAAAACCCGCAAACAGTTCGGCAAGGTCATCGGCGCGTTCCAGGCGCTGAAGCACCCGACCGTCGATGCGTTTATCGATGCCGAAGGCGCGAGGTCGCTGCTCTACGCGGCGGCGACCCATGTCGAGAAGCAGGGCGACGGCGAGATTGCGGTGCGCATGGCCAATGCCAAGGCGCAAGGCGCGCTGTCCTACGCTGCCGACCGGTCGATCCAATTCCATGGCGGCTTCGGGTTTACGTATGATTGCGACGCGCAGCTCTATCGCCGGGTCGCCATGTTCGCCGCCTCACAGTTCGGGGACGCGGCCTTCCACCGGGCGCGCCTCGCGGAGCTGCTGCTGTAGGACCGCGTGCCGCTCGCGGCTGAGCGAATAGCGATGGTAGGCCCACCAGGCCGTCAGCGCCAAGGCCAGATTGACGATGATGGAATAGATCGCCAGTCCGCGCGTCGTGCTGTCGTCCACTTCGCTGGGCAGGGCGGCGTCCGGCAGGTCGATCAGCGTCAGGCCCAGCGTGGCGATGATGAGCCCGCCCGCAAAGGCCAGCTTGTTGGCGAAGGTGAAGGCCGCGAAGAGAAGCCCTTCGCGCTTTCGGCCCGTTTCCAGCGTCATCAGGTCCGACACATCTGCCATCATAGAATAGGACAGGATCAGCGCGCCGACCATCCCCGCATAGCCGAACCCGCTCGAGACCGCGACGAGAACGAGTAGCTCCGTCGATCCGATGGGCGGCACGAATCCGACGAGATAGAGCGCGAAGGGCAGGGAGAAGGACAGGCCGAACAGCCAGGTCAGCCAGAGCGCGGCTTCGCGCTTGTCCGCCCGTCGCGACCACCAGCCCGCCGCCAGCGCCGCCGGAATGATGACCGAAAACGGCACGAGCGAGGTGATCAGCTTTTCCGTCTGATCGAACCGCCAGACATAGGTTCCCACGAATAGGGAAAGCTGGCTGATGGTCGAATAGAGCATGACCAGCAGGGAGAAGCCAAGCGTCAGCGTGCGGAACTCCGTGAACCGCAGGGCCTCGCGCAGATTGGCGAAGGCGGAGTACCACGGTTTGCCCGGTGCCCAGTTACGAGGCTGGGTTGTATCCACCCGGTTCCACGTGCCCAAAACCATGAACAACGCCCCTGCGACCCCGATCAGGCCCAAAGTCAGGGCAAGCGGGGCATAGCCGGGCTCGTAGAGCATCCCGTCTTCCAATCCCTCGCGATCGGGCAAAAAGACGGTGAAGGCGAGGATGAAGACCAGGAGATTGAAGATGTTTTCGAAAATAGTCCGCGTGCCGACAATGGCGGTTCGCTCGTCATATTGATCGCTCATATCGGCGGCCAGGGCGAAATAGGGGACGGTGTAGCCGGTGATGAACACCCGCGTGCCGATCATGAAGCCGGCCATCCAGAGAAACAGCGCGGTCTGGCTCATCCCTGCGGGCGGGCTGAACAGCAGGGCCATAGCGGCGGCTGTCGGCAGGCTGCTGGCGACGATCCAGCCGTGACGGCGACCCCAGCGGCGAGATCGTGTATTGTCGCTGATCTGACCCATGACCGGATCGGAAACCGCGTCGATCAGGATGGCCAGAACGGTCGCCGCCATCACCTGCCATGCGGGCAGGCCGATGACATTGGCGAAATAGAACAGAAAGAAGAAGTGGAAGAGCATGTTCTTCGCACTGATCATGGCGTGACCCACGCCATAGGACACGCGGTTGCTCATCGTTGTCCGGTCTGTCCCCATACGACTTCATGACTGCCGCTAAAGTTGGTGTCCACTGTCGGGAACGGCATGGACAATAAGACATTCCTAATGGGTTCGGGGAGCGTTACGGTCGGGTGAATGCGATATTGTCTTGTCATTGCCGCCGTGATTCTCTGGCTTCTGGCCGGTGCCGGCCGGGCCGCGGCCTATCCCGTCAAGATCATCTATGAAGGCGACGTTCCCGAAGAGATCCGCGACAATATCGACAGCCGCCTGCCGGACGAGCCCGATGCGGAAAGTCCGCTCCATGCCCGGCGGCAGGCCCGTCGCGCCGAGAACATCGTGGAAGGCATTTTCAATGCGTTCGGTTACTATGACCCCACGATCGAAACGGCCGTGGTCGGAGACGGCGAACAGGCCCGTCCGGAACTGACGGTCGATCCGGGAGCGCAGTTCTCGGTCCGGCGTCTGGAAATCCGGTATGACGGGGAACCGCCGCGCGAGGCCGATCTGGAAGAGGCCCGCGCCGCGATCAGCCTTCAGCCCGGCATGCCGGCCGTCGCCGCCGAAGTGATCGATCAGGAACGCCAGATCGGTGCGGCCTTGCGCGAACTCGGTTATCCTTATGCCCAAACGACCCAGCGCGACGTGATCGGCGATCGCGACGCCAAGACGATCAGCGTGCGATATACGGTCGATGCGGGTTCGCGCGTGCGCTTCGGTCGAATGATCTATCCGGACGACATCCGGACTCAGGACCGCTATCTCGACCGTATCAATCCCTTGGAAAAGGGCGAGCTTTACGATCCATCCGATCTGGCCCTCTTCAACTCGCGATTGGCCGAGACGCGGTTGTTCGACAGCTCGCTTGCCAAATTGACGGACGAACCGGTCGGAATGGCCGAGGACGGAGCGGAAATCCGCGACGTCGAATTGCTGCTGAACGAACGCAAACGCAATACGCTGACGTTGGGTGCGGGCTTCGACACGTCGGAAGGGTTCGGCGTGGATGCGGAACTGTTACGCCGCAACCTGACGAGACGCGGCGACCTGCTCGTTGCGAATGCCCGCATCGCGCAGCGCGAGTTCGGGCTGAACCTTGTCTGGCGACGGCCGAACGAACTCGGATTCGGCAAGGGTTTGAGCATTTACGCCGGCGCGTCGGACGAGGACACGGACGCTTTCAACCAGCAAACCGGCACGCTGGGGGTCGGCGTCGAAGTGATCGAAGGTCCGATCTTTCAATATAGCTACGGCGCGGAAGCCCGCTACATCCGGCAGTCCGGCGAAAGCGACCGGCGCGATTTCCAAGTGATCGCCTTGAATGGTTCGGCTCGAATCGACAGGGCGGACTCGCTGCTCGATCCGCGCAAGGGCTGGCGTGCGGAAGGGCAGCTGAAACCGACCTATTCCTTTTCGCCCGACGGGCCCGATGTGCCCTATGTCCGGGCTGTCGCGCAGGGACGGCTCTACCTGCCGCTATCGGCGGAAGGGCGTTTTGTGGCTGCCGGGCGCCTACGGCTGGGAACCCTCGTCGGTACGACGGTTCGAAACGTTCCCGGCGACGATCGGTTCTATTCCGGCGGCGGTGGATCGGTGCGCGGTTATGCCTTCCAGGCGATCGGCCCGTTCGATGCCAACAACGTCCCGCTCGGCGGACGCAGCCTGGCCGAAGCCAGTATCGAAGGACGCGCCCGGATCACCGACCGGATCGGTGCGGTCGCCTTCCTCGATGCTGGCAATGTGTCCGATGCGGAATACCCGGCATTCGACAATCTGCGCGTCGGTCTGGGGGCGGGGGTGCGCTACATGACCCCGGCCGGGCCGCTGCGCCTGGATGTCGCGATCCCGCTTAATCCGTCGGATCGGGACGAAGCCTTCCAGATCTACATCTCCATCGGGCAGGCTTTCTGATGAGTGATAGTGCAGCTTCCACATCCGCCGCATCGGCAAATCCCTGGATCAGACGACTGGTGCTCGGTCTGCTTGCGGCTTTCGTGCTCATATTCGTTTTCATTGGCGCGGTATGGCTGTGGTTGAACACCAACACTGGGCGCGCCTATGTCGAAAGCCGGGTCGAAGGCCTGGAAGTGGCTGGGCAGAGCGTCGAGATCGAAGGATTGAACGGCTCGTTGATCGGCGGATTTACGCTGGACCGACTACAAGTCTCCGACGCAGACGGTCCGTGGTTGATCGCTCGTGAGATAAATGTCGCTTGGAGTCCGGCAGCGCTCCTATCGAAGACATTGCAGGTCGATGCATTGCGGGTCGGCGATCTGGACGTGCTGAAACGGCCGGTATTCGTTTCCGACGGTTCCGACCGCGAACCGCGGATCGAAACATTCGTGGTGGAAGCGTTCGAGTTTCCCGACGTCGGTCTTTCGGAGGCCGTGATCGGACGGGCGATCGACCTCTCCGCATCCGGACAAGGCCGACACGGTCCTTTGGGCGGATCGCTCCAACTGACCGGTCAATCGGATCGGGGCGACCGTATCGAAGCCGACCTCGACTGGTCGCCGTCGATGGTTCTGAGCGGCAATGCCGAAATCGACGGGCCGTCCGACGGCCTGCTGGCCGGCATGTTGCGTCTGGGGCCGGATCAATCCTTCTCTGCAGACGTGACGACGGACGGCTCGCAGACGCGCATGCTTGCCGACATTGACGACGAACGCGTCGCCGACCTGCTCATCGAACGCAGCCAATCGCGTGTGTCGATTACCGGCATGGTCGAACCGGGCAGGCTTCCCCTGCCGGAGAACGTCTCGACCCTCCTGGGCGGACAGGCGGACATCGATGCGGTGCTGCCGCTCGACCAGGGCGCTCCGGCAACGCTTGTGCTACGCTCTCCCAAGGTCAGCCTGGATGCGCAAGGGTCCCGCCGGGACGGGATCATCGAACTGGATCGCTTCACGCTGCTGGCCACGGACCCGCTGGCACCCTTCGATCTGGACGGGATCGCGATCGGCCGTCTGGATGCACAAGGCCGGGCAACGATCGGACAGGACTACAGTTTCGATGGCCGCATCGAAGTCGAGAACCTGACCTATGACGATTACCGTGTCGACGGCCTGTCGGGCCCAGCGGAGATTACGTATTCGAACGGCGTCGCCGCATTCGACACGGACCTGACCGGGCGTGCTAGCACGACGCTGGCCGCGCGGGCGGATGGAGCCTCGGTGGCAGCGACCGGCCGTTTCGACACCGATACGCGACGGATTACCTTGTCCCGCGCCGATATCGACCTTCCGGGCTTGGCGTTCAGCGGGCGCGGGTCGGTCGGCTTCGGCGACAGGGCGACGGCGCAGTTCTCCGGCCGCTACGATGTCGACACGTCTGTCCTCCGGCAGGACGATCCTCGCGCGCGACTTCGCGGAGAGGCCGACATCCGGACGACGGCCGATGGCCCTGTAATAGAGCTGTCCGGTCGCGCAACGGACATCGAGGGTCTGGCCGGAGCCGTCGAGCCGCTGGCCGATGGCGGCCTGTCCTATACGGCGCGAGTGCGCCTGGATGACGGTCGCGTCGTTGTGCCGGAGTTCAGGGCTGGAAACGACCGGCTGGACGCGCAAGGGTCGGCGGTCTGGGAAGACGGCCAGATCTCGGCCGAAATCGATTACACAGTCTCCGACTACGAATTCTCGGCCTTGTCGGCATCCGACGTCACGGGGCAAGCGACGGTCACGGGACCGCCAGGCGATATCCGTTTCGAAACGACCTTGAAATCGGACAGTCTGGACACGGGCGGTCTGTCGGCGACCGGTGCCACGGCAACGGCCGAAGGCCGCTATGCCGATGGCCGGTTGTCTTTGAGCGGAACGGTCGAAGGTGACAGCGAACAGGGTCGCGTCTCTACGTCCGGCGATGTCACGTTTGAAGACGGCGCCTGGGATGTCGCCAATCTGAAAGGGTCACTGGGCGGGCTGAACGCGTCCGGAACCCTGTCCGGGCTCGGTGGAGACATTGCGGCGCTGCGGGGCGACCTGACTGTGTCGGGCGCATCGCCTCTGCTGCCCGCCGAGTCGGTCGAAGGGACGGTCCGTCTTGGAGATGCCCGCGTCGATGTCGATCTGCTGATGAACGGCGTCGATTACTGGCGGTTGGAAAACGGCGCGGCACGCATCAAGGCCGTGGGCCCGCGCGACGCTGTGGCGTTTGATATCGGCGTAGAGGGTGACACACGCGTGCGGGACATCGAACGCCCTTTGGTCTTGACCGCCGTGGGCGTCGCGGATCTGCGCGAAACATCGCTGGGCGGCGAAAGCCGGTTTGATCTGTCCTTGGGAGGTCTGGAATTGGCCGGGGAGGCCGCTGCGCAGCGCAGCCCGCAAGGTTGGTCCGGAAGCCTTGACGCCAAAGGTCTGGACGGGACCATCATTGCGTCATTCGTGCCGGGGACAAGCGGAGGACTGACTTTCGATGTGAACGATCTCTCCGTGCCAAAGATCGCAAGCCTGCTCGCACGACCCGCAACCGAAGGATCCCTGTCCGGTGAAGGCGCGTTCCGAATTGTGCAGGACCGAATCGAAGGGGAGGCCGAGCTCGCTTTGAACGATCTGCGCAGTCCAATCAGCAAGGCGCAGGCGGTTTCCGTCATCGCGGAGATTACACTGCGCGATGACATGCTGCGCGCCGTTACCCGGGCCGAGGACGGCGGACTATCCGGCAACGCCGTCATCGAAGGTCGGATCGAGACTTTGCCGCAAGCCCCGTTCGTCGTCTATCCGCCCGGAACGCCTTTGCAGGGCCGGGCGGACCTGAGTGGCGAGATCGGTCCGGTCGTGGAAATCTTCCTGCCACCGCAGACAGACGTCTCCGGACGGATCGACACCGATCTCCGGTTCACCCTGCCCAATACGCCGACGGGCCTGCAGGGACGCGTCGCCTTGACGAACGGCCGCTTCGAACAAGGCGCCATCGGTCTTGAACTCCAAGACATAGAAATGGTGGCTGAATTGTCAGGCGAAACCATCGCCGTGCCGACTTTCTCCGCGCGGGGTCCGCGTGGCGGTACGTTGCGCGGGTCGGGGCGCATGGGTTTGGGCGAAGGAAAGGGAACGGTCGATATCGTCGCCGACGAATTGCGCGCGGTCGATCGGCGCGAAGGATATGCGGAATTGAGCGGAGAACTCAATATCTCGCGGACCGCAGAACTGCTCCGCCTTGATGGCGATCTGCAAGTGACGGAAGCCGAAATCGACATATCGCGACTGCCGGAACCAGGACTGCCCACGCTCGAAGTCGATTTCGGCGACGGGACCGAAGAAGAGGAGACGATGGGTTTCGCCTCCGCCGCGACACGCATGGATCTGCGAATCGTGTCCGATGGCCGGATCAATGTCGAAGGACGCGGCCTGGATGCTGAAATGAGCCTGGACGCGCGGATCCGTGGGCCATTCAACGACCCAGTGGTCACAGGCGATATGGCGATCGAGCGAGGGCGGTTCGACTTTCTGAGCAAGCGTTTCGAATTCCGCGAGAGCTCGGTTATCCTGCGCGACCAGATCATGAAATCCATCGTGGCGCTGGAAGCAGTCCGGGTGACACCGGACCTTACCGCCGTCGCGAAGATCGGCGGCACGTTCGACCGGCCGGAAATCACGCTAACGTCCGAACCGAACCTGCCCGAAGACGAAGTTTTGTCGCGCATCCTTTTCGGCCGCTCGCCGACGCAGCTATCCGCGATCGAGGCCGCCCGTCTCGCCGCGGCATTGAGCCAGCTTTCTGGCGGATCGGGCTTCGATCTGTTCGGGTCGCTCGAGGACGCGATCGGTCTGGACACGCTCGAACTCGGACAAAGCGATACGGGTCAAACGCAGCTAACAACGGGAAAATACCTTTCCGACGACGTCTATCTGGAAGTCTACACGGCCGCCGAAGGCTCGCCAGGCATTTCTGTCGAATGGCAGATCCGGGACAATATCGTGCTCGAAGCGGAAACCATCCCGAACGAGCGCGAGGGCCTGTCCGTGAAATGGAAGAAGGACTTCGACTAAGAGGAAAAGGCGCCACCTGTGGCTCCGCAAGCAGGACTCGAACCTGCGACCCAGTGATTAACAGTCACTTGCTCTACCAACTGAGCTATTGCGGATCACCACATGGGCGAGCGCGCTATATAACGCGCGCGTCACGGACCTCAAGCCGCTAAATCATATTATTCCTATGATCGCGAAGCCAAAAGAAAGGGCGCCGAAGCGCCCGAAAGTGTTAGGTGAATGGTGGTGTCCTTGTGAGACGAAATCTTGGTAAACAGTCAGGGTAAACAAAGCGCTAACGGCTATTACTTTCCGGCCTGCCCAAGGTCTGTTAGACTGATGTCATGAGAACGATCGATAGCTATGCAGAGTTCTGGCCCTACTATTTGCGTGAACATGCGCGCCCAGCGACGCGTGCTTGGCATTATGCCGGCACGGTTATAGCGATCATGGTTCTTGTCGCGGTGATCGTTACCGGCAATTGGCTGTGGCTTCCCCTGGTGCTGGTGTCCGGCTATTTCTTCGCATGGATGAGCCACGGCTTCATCGAGCGCAACAAACCGGCGACATTCACCTATCCGCTCTGGTCGCTAGCCTCGGACTTCAAGATGCTGTTCCATTTTCTGACCGGCACGATGGGACGCGAACTGGAGAAAGCGGGAGTCGATCAGCCGCGGACAGCCGAATAGGCGATCTCGCCGTTCTTGATCGTATGTCGGACGCGACCGGTCATGCGACGGCCATCGAATGGTGTGTTCTTCGACCGTGACAACAGCTTGTCAGAATCCAAGACCCAAGGGTCCGTTTCGCTGAATACCACAATGTCGGCACGTTCTCCGACCGCCAACCGTCCGCCTTCCAGTCCGAGCAATTCGGCTGGCGCGCATGTTGCGGCCCTGAGGTACGGCATCAGGCCGATCTCGCCTTCGGCGGCGAGTTTGAGGCCTACGG
Source organism: uncultured Algimonas sp. (assembly GCF_947498175.1). GTDB lineage: Bacteria > Pseudomonadota > Alphaproteobacteria > Caulobacterales > Maricaulaceae > Litorimonas. The sequence continues at coordinate 62,440 of NZ_CANMJB010000006.1, forward strand.
CTAGCATCAGTTCCAATCCGACGGCGCCGTTCGCCGCTTCGTCATAGGGCAGACGCTTTCGGCCGGCGCTCTGCGGATCATGATCGGACACGACGATATCGATGCTGCCGTCCTCCACGGCCCGCAGAAGGGCTTGCCGGTCCCGTTCCTCGCGCAGCGGCGGGTCGAGCTTGGCGAAGGTCCGGTAATCGCCGATATCGAGTTCGTTCAGCGCCAGATGGTTGATCGATACGGATGCCGCGACATCGATATCGCGTTGTTTGGCGTTGCGAATGCTGTTCACCGTTTCGGCGCTGGAGACCAGATCGATCAGCAAACGGCCGCCGGTCAGTTCCGCCAGTGCCATGTCGCGTTCCGCCATGATGCGTTCGGATATGGCCGGGGCGGCGGGCAGGCCGAGCCGGGCCGATACGTCGGATTCATGCGCGCATGTACCCGCCGACAGGGACGGGGTGACCGGGCTATTGCTGATCAACGCGTTGAACGTCGCCGAATAGGCCATCAGGCGCCGCATGATCTGAGCGTCCTCGATCGGGTCCGGGCCTGATGCAAACAGGACGGCGCCTGCATCGGACATGAGGCCGATTTCCGTCATGGTCCGACCGTCGAGATTCTTGGTCAAGGCCCCGGCGACATGCACATCGACAGGCAGGGCTTCCCCCTTGCGCAGAATGAAATCCACGAGCGAGAGATCGTCGATGACGGGTACGGTTTGAGGTTGGACCACGATCTGCGTCACGCCGCCGGCCAGCGCGGCGCGCGAAGCCGATGCCAGCGTCTCCAGGTTTTCCTGCCCGGGTTCGCCGGCCTTGACCCGTGCATCGATCAGTCCAGGTGCGCAGGTCAGGTCCCGTCCGTCGATGACCTCGCCGCGCACGGGTGTCTCGCCTATCGCGGCGATCCGGCCATTCTCGATCAGGACATGGCCGGTTTCGTCGCGTCCGCTGGCGGGGTCCATGATACGGATGTCGGTGAGGGTCAGCATGCTCATCGAATGCCCTCCGCCAATCCGTGCAGGACCGCCATTCGCATGGCGACGCCTGCAGCGACCTGATGGGTGATCAGGGATATCTCCGGATCGTCGGCCACGCCGGAACTGATTTCCACGCCGCGGTTCATCGGTCCCGGGTGCAGGACCACGGCTCCGTCCTTGGCGTGAGACAGCTTTTCGCGGTCCAGACCGTAATAGTGGAAATATTCGCGTTTGGACGGGACGAAGGCGCCGCTCATCCGCTCCAGCTGCAATCGCAGCATCATCACCGCGTCGCAGCCTGCCAGACCCGCTTTCATGTCGTGGAAGACTTCGACGCCCCATTGGTCGGCATCGGTCGGGATCAAGGTCGGCGGACCGATGAAACGCACCTCCGCCCCCAGCATATTGAGCAGTTGGACGTTGGAACGCGCGACCCGTGAATGCAGGATGTCGCCGCAGATCGCGAGACGGATCCCGCTGAAATCGCCGTCGAACGCCTGTCGCAGCGTCAGTGCATCCAGAAGCGCCTGCGTCGGATGGGCGTGCATGCCGTCGCCGGCATTGATGACGGAGCAGGACACTTTCTGCGCCAATAGCGACGGCGCGCCGGAACTGGGATGGCGCACGACCAGCAGGTCGGGGTTCATGGCGTTCAGCGTGGCCGCCGTGTCGAGCAGTGTTTCACCCTTTTTCACGGAAGAGCTGGCGACCTGCATATTGATGACATCCGCGCCGAGCCGTCGTCCGGCCAGCTCGAAGCTCTTCTCCGTGCGGGTGGAGTTCTCGAAGAAAAGATTGATGAGCGTCTTACCCGTCAGCACGTCGCGCGGGCCGTGTTTTTGAACGTCGAGATCTGCGTAGTGGGCGCCCAAGGCCAACAGGTTTTCTATGTCAGCACGGTGGAAATCGGAAATATCGAGGCAATGCCTCTTGGTGAACTCATATCCCTCGAATGGAGTCACGCGCCGCTCCGGGTCAAAACTTTGCGGGCCTTAGGGGAGGGACCGCGCCAGAGTCAATCAGAGTCAATCAAAGTCGATCATGCGCGCAGCCTGTCCAGAACGCCTTGCAGGATATAGCCTGCGGCCATCGCATCGACCTTTTCCGCCCGTTTGGCGCGGCTGACATCGGCCTCGATCATGTCGCGCGTTACGGCCGCCGTGGACAGCCGCTCGTCCCAAAGGAAGACGGGAATGTCTTCCAGACGCAGCAGATTGGTGCAGAAATCGCGCACGCTCTGCACGCGAGGCCCGGCGCTACCGTCCATGTTGAGCGGCAGTCCAACGATCAGCGCTGTGCAATCATTGCCGTGATATTGCGCCAGCAACTGCGTTGCATCGGGCGTGAACTTCTTGCGCCGGATGGTCATCAGCGGGGTTGCGATCAACCTCGTCCGGTCGGATATGGCCAGTCCGAGCGTCTTGGTGCCCGGGTCCAGGCCCAGCAGAGCGCCGGAAGTCTCGCCAAGGCTTTCAAGGTCGATCAAGGCCATGGCGTGCGCCTACTCATACCGCTGAAGCGCTGCAAAGGCCTAGCCTCTCTCCGGATTGATGCCCTGATAGGTCGAGCGCACATAATCGCGAATGGCGTCATTGTCGGTCTCCAGATCACCAGTGAGCGGCCAGATGCGGTCAAGGGTCAGGACTTTGCGCCGTGCGTCCACGCCGACGATGAAAATAGGCACATCCGCTGCATATGCGATGCGCAGATAACCTTTGCGATATCCTGCTTTGGAACTTCGCGTCCCAGTTGGGGTGATGCCCAGATACATCTTGTCGCGACGGTTAAAAACGGCACTCGTTTGTTTGACGACGGCGCCTGCAGCGCGACGGTCGATCGGAATGCCGCCCAAAGCCTTAAACATGATCGAGAACGGCCAAACGAAAGCCTCCGCCTTCATCATCCAGTTCAGCCGTAGATTGGTTGACATCTGCATGCCGAGCGACAGGGGCAGGTCCCAGTTCGACGTATGAGGCGCGCCGACAATGATGAGTTTGTCTTCCGCAGGCCATTCGCCCGCCAACCGCCATCCCATCAGCGCCAGAATCGTCTTGCCGATCCATCGGCTGATTGGGCCGCCTTGACGGGGATAGGATCCATGCGCCGAGGCTTCGGAGGGATCAGTACGCCCTGGGACAGGGTTATCATCATCGGGTAGGGCATCCATGAGCGCTGCTAGACCTGAAACGACGGCATCATTCAATTACGAATGCATCAGGATCAGAATTGATTTTTCGGATTCACGCCCACCCAGGTCGAGTCAATGTAGTCCTTTATAGCCTTGGCATCGGTCTCCGCATCTCCTGTCAGCGGAAATTCCCGGTCGAGCACGACGTGTTTGTTCGGTCCGTCGAAGGCGCAGATGAATACCGGGACATTGGCGGCATAGGCGACACGCAGAAAGCCGGTCTTGTAGCGATCCACCTTGCTGCGCGTGCCTTCGGGCGGGAAACCGATGCAGATCCGTTCGTTTTCCCTGAATATCTTGACCAACTGACGAACGACATTGCTGCCCTTGGACCGATCCACCGGATAGCCGCCCAGTCCGCGAAAGATTGGCCCCATCGGCCAGAAGAACCATTCCTGCTTGATGAGGAACGTATATTTGAACCCGCTGGCCAGCATGGCGAGCGAGGCCGCGATCGCGTCCCAGTTCGAAGTGTGCGGCACCCCGATGATGACGAATTTCGGGGCGTCCGGCATCCGGCCTTTCAGCTCCCACCCGATCAGCTTCAACCCGAACGAGCCGAACCAGCGCGTGAACGCATTGCCTCCGCGCGGCGAGACGGAGGACATGTGTGGATTGTCGTAACGCATGACGATATGCCCGTTAGCGAGGCGTCGTCGCTGTTTCAATGCGTTTGAGGCGGACGCATGCTTGCGAGGGCATCCCGCCATTGGTAACGGGCCGCCTGTTTGGAAAATCGGAGGGCCAAGTGGCCGAACCCAAGAACGGCGTCAGCGCCGACGACGTCAGAAAGATCGCGAGACTCTCCCGGCTTCATGTCGAGGATGAGCAGTGCGGGAGCATCGCGGAAGACCTGAACGGTATTCTGGCCTGGATCGAGCAACTGGACGAAGTCGATTGCGAGGACGTCGTCCCGATGACGTCCGCCGTCGCCATGGACGCGCCGATGCGTCAAGACACAGTGACATCCGGCAATATCCGCGACAGGATATTGGCCAACGCTCCCAAGACGGAAGACGGTTTTTTCGTCGTTCCGCGGTCCGTGGAGTAACGCGATGACCGACCTGACCAAACTGACGCTCGCAAGCGCGCTCGACGGCATGAAGGCGCGCGAGTTTTCCTCCATGGAACTGACCGACGCCCACATAGGAGCTTGCGAAGCGGCGTCCGGGCTGAACGCTTTCATAACGCCGACTTTCGACCTGGCCCGCGACCAGGCGAAGGCGTCGGACGAACGCCGCGTTTCCGGTACGATCGGCAAACTCGAAGGTGCGCCTTTGGGCATGAAAGATCTGTTCTGCACCGAAGGCGTCCGCACGACGGCAGCGTCGAAAATTCTTGGAGACTTCACCCCGCCTTACGAATCGACTGTGTCTGCCAATATGAAGGCGGACGGGATGGTCATGCTGGGCAAGCTCAACCTCGATCAGTTCGCCATGGGCTCGGCCAACGAGACCTCCTGCTTCGGCCCCGTCATCAACCCGTGGCGCAATGGAGAAGATCTGGTTCCGGGTGGATCGTCCGGCGGTTCGGCGGCGGCCGTCGCTGCAGACCTTTGCCTCGGCGCGACCGCGACCGATACGGGCGGCTCCATTCGCCAACCTGCGGGCTTCACGGGCACGGTCGGAATCAAGCCGACCTATGGCCGCTGTTCGCGCTACGGTATCGTGGCGTTCGCCAGCTCGCTGGATCAGGCCGGACCGATCGCCAAGACGGTCGAGGACGCCGCGATCCTGCTGGAGAGCATGGCCGGCTACGATCCCAAGGACAGCACCTCGATCAACGAACCCGTGCCGGACTGGCGCGGAGCGGTCGGACAGAGCGTCAAGGGCCTGCGCGTCGGCGTGCCGCGCGAGTACACGATGGATGGCATCCCGAAGGAAATCGACGCCGTGTGGGCCGAAGGCGTGGAATGGATGCGCGAAGCGGGCGCGGAGATCGTGGACGTCTCCCTGCCGCACACGAAATATGCCTTGCCTGTCTACTATGTCGTCGCGCCGGCGGAAGCCTCGTCCAACCTCGCGCGGTATGACGGCATGCGTTACGGTTTGCGGGTGGAGGGCGAGAACCTCGCCGACACCTATGAGCGCACCCGCACGGAAGGCTTCGGCGACGAGGTCCGCCGGCGCGTCATGATCGGGACTTACGTGTTGAGTGCGGGCTATTACGATGCCTATTACCTTCGCGCGCAGAAAGTGCGGACGAAGATCGCCGACGATTTCCGCCAGGCGTGGGAAAGCTGCGACGTGCTACTGACCCCCACCGCGCCGTCGGCGGCGTTTCCGGTGGGCCGGAAGATCAACGATCCGATCCAGATGTACCTCAACGACGTCTTCACCGTGACGGCGAACCTCGCCGGGCTGCCAGGGATCTCGGTGCCTGCGGCGTTGGACGGCAACGGCCTGCCGCTGGGCCTGCAGATCATCGGCCGCGCGCTGGACGAAAGCACGGTGTTCAAGGCAGCCGGAGCGCTGGAAAAGGCCGCCGGATTCGATGCCAAACCCGACAAGTGGTGGAGCTAGACCATGACCTTCATCGCCCCCCGCGTTGCGGATGAAAAAGACTGGCTCCAGGGCGAGACAGGCCCTTGGGAGCTAATCATCGGGCTGGAAGTCCATGCGCAGGTCGCCTCCATCGCCAAACTGTTCTCCGGCGCACCGACCGCGTTCGGGGCGGAGCCGAATACGCAAGTTGCGCTTGTCGACGCCGGTCTGCCCGGCATGCTGCCTGTCGTGAACAAGTATTGTGTGGAGCAGGCGGTTCGCACCGGGCTGGGCCTGAACGCGCAGATCAACAAGTTCTCCCGCTTCGATCGCAAGAACTATTTCTACGTGGACCTGCCGCAGGGCTACCAGATCAGCCAGTTCGAGCATCCGGTCGTCGGTGAAGGCGAGATCGAGATCGTGCCGGAAGGCGGCGAGCCTGTGACCGTCGGGATCGAGCGGTTGCACCTGGAGCAGGATGCCGGGAAATCCATTCACGATCTGTCGCCGGATGAGACCTATGTCGATCTGAACCGGTCGGGCGTTGCCCTTATGGAAATCGTCTCCAAGCCCGACATGCGCTCAGCCGCGGAAGCGTCGGCCTATGTCGACGCACTGCGCCAGATCGTGCGCGCGCTGGGAACCTGCGACGGCGATATGGAGAAAGGCAACCTGCGCGCCGACGTCAATGTCTCGGTCCGTAAACCGGGCGGCGAGCTCGGCACGCGCTGCGAGATCAAGAACGTCAACTCCTTGCGTTTCATCCGTCAAGCCATCGGCTATGAAGCCCGCCGCCACATCGAGATCCTCGAAGCGGGCGGCGAGATCGATCAGGAGACGCGTCTCTACGATACGGTCAAGGGCGAGACGCGGACGATGCGCTCCAAGGAGGATGCGCACGACTATCGCTATTTCCCCGATCCGGATCTGCTGCCGCTTGAGCTGTCGGACGACTTCATCGACCGTATCAAGGCCGATTTGCCGGAACTGCCAGCCGCACGGAAAGCCCGCTTCGTAGAGCAATTCAGACTGCCGGACTATGATGCCGGCGTGCTGACATCGGACAAGGCGACAGGCGACTATTTCGAAATCGTGGCGCAGAAGCGCGATCCGAAATCGGCATCCAATTGGATGATGGGCGAGCTATTCGGACGCCTCAATGCAGACGAAATCGGTATCGAGGACAGTCCCGTGTCCGCGGACGCGCTGGGCGGCCTGATCGACCGGATCGCGGACAAGACGATTTCCGGCAAGATCGCCAAGGATGTGTTCTCAAAGATGTTCGAGGGCGAAGGAACGGCGGACGAGATCATCGAGCGTGACGGCCTGAAGCAGGTCACCGACATGGGCGCGATCGAAGCCATGGTGGACGAGGTCATCGCCGCGAACCGGGACCAGGCCGAGAAGGCGAAGGACAATCCAAAACTTGTCGGGTTCTTCGTGGGCCAAGTCATGAAAAAGAGCCAGGGCAAAGCCAACCCGCAAGCGGTCAACGAATTGCTACGCAGCAAACTCGGACTTTAGGTCAAATGGCTGACGGTATGACGGGCTTGAGGGTCTTCCGGATTGCTACGGCATGGGTGACGTTTGCGCTGGTCGCTTTCGTCCTGTGGATTTCAAGCGGTGCCATGCCAGGTCGGATCATCGCGGCAGGAGTCCTGCTGTTCGGATTGGGGCAATGGTTCGTTTTGGGCCGTCTCGGCCATCAGATGGCGGCTAAGGATGCGACGCGACTGGAACGGACCGACGCGAGCGGCTAACCTGTCGTCATGCCTTTGACGACCGATCCCGCCCCATCCGTGTCCGACGCTCTGCGCACCCGAATCACGGTTCGCGCTTTCCTGGACAAGCCAGTGCCTGAAGCCATTTCGAAGTCTATTCTGGAAACGGCTATGCGGAGTCCTTCGGGTGGCAATCTGCAGCCTTGGAACCTTCACGTGATGCAGGGCGAAACGTTGGAGCGCTTCACCTCGCTCGCCACGGCGCGCACCTTGCGGGGCGATCGGGAAGACCCGACCTACCGCGCCTACCCGTCACCATTATGGGAGCCGCACCGTTCCTGGCGCTACAAGCTGGGCGAGGACATGTATGCATTGCTCGGCATTCCGCGTGAGGACAAACCGGCCCGGTTGCGCTGGCTTGCCGAGAACGCCCGTTTCTTCGGGGCGCCGGTCGGCTTGATCATCACCGGCGATAAACGCCTCGAAATGCCACAGCATATGGATATCGGAATCCTGTTGCAGTCGATCATGTTGCTGGCGCGCGAACGGGGACTGCATACGGCACCGCAGGGCTGGTGGCGCAATTGGAGCAGTGTTTGCCATGACGTGCTCGATATAGAGCCGGGTCAGCATGTCCTTGTCGGCATGGCATTGGGTTACGCCGACCCAGAGGCTTCGGTGAACGATCTGCGTTCGGATCGCGCACCGCTGTCCGATGTCGCGAAATTCTACGGCTGACTGGACGTTTCGCGAAGTTTTTCGTCACCGAAAGATGAATATTCATACTTGTCGATATATGTGAACGGTGAAGTATAGACTTAAGCGAGCAATTCCATACACGAGTTCGTCTTCATGTTAACCAACTTACAATGCTTCGTAACAAGTATAAACCGATATTAATCGGAAGCGAATTTACGAGTTGTTAGCCCCGTCACCCAAAAGTTGTTTCCATCGAGGACGTCCGGTCAACAGGACGCCGCGGTTCCAGGTCCGTCGGACCGGGTGAGTGGATTAACGGAGGGCGCAATGGCCTATACGATGATGGAAGTGAAAGAAGCGTCTGATGCGGTCGTGGCAACCGCAACCAAGGACGATCTGTTCAAGCTTGGACTGATCTATTCCACGGATGTGGAGGACCGCGGTCCGGATTATGTCGAGGCTCATAAGTGGTTCAGTCTCGCGGCGATGATGGGTTCCGATCCGGCCAAAGCCTACCGTGACGAGTTGAAGCTGGAAATGTCGTCGGCCGATCTTACGCTCGCTCAGAAAGCGGCGCGTGGCTGGCTGAGCGAGAACCGCGAGAGCCTCGCCGCCTGATCCCGATCGGGGTATTGCGTCCGGGTTGCGTGAAGTCCCCTCAAGCCGTCTTACGGCGTGATGACCGTGGTGCCGTTCCCGCCATTGGCGCCGAACTGATAGCTGAGATTGAAATCGATCGGCAGGGCATTCCGGAAATTCTGCACGAAACGGCCGACCTCGGCAATGGTGCTGGCCGGAACGAAGACGATGTCGCCGCGCCGAAGCTGGACATTGTCGTTATAGACCGAAATATTGCGCAGACCGTCGCGCAAATTCACCGTGCGCAACATCATTCCGCCGTTTGGCGCACGCCTCAGGACGGCGATCTCGCGGCTTTGAGCGGTCGGTCGGAGACCGCCTGCCATGAAGATCGCTTCCAGCGCACCGATCCGGTCGCTGAGTGTGTAGGTGCCAGCCTGTCCGACCTCGCCGCCGACATATATCTGTTCCGGCGCATAGGCCCTTGGGGTCACCGATATGCGCGGATCGCGCAGTTGCTTGCCGAGCTCGATCATGAGCGCATTCTGGAGATCGGTGAATGTGCGACCGGCGGCCATGATGGGCGGACTCATCGGCATGACGACCCGTCCGTCAGGACCGACGGTCAATGTGCGGGACAGCTCCGGCGCCGAACCGACGACGATGTCGAGCTGGTCGCCCGGCACAAGCCGGTATTCAGGCTCCCATTCCATCCATTGTTGAAACTGGCCCAAAGCCGGGATGACCGTGGCTCCCGACGCACTGGGGAAACCCGAATGGCCGTAACGCCCCATACTGCGAGCCTGGTAAACCGGCGCTCGATACGGGCTTGGCGCTGCATGAAGGGTATGCGAGCCGCCATAGCGGGATTGAGCCCAACCTTCGGATGAAACGGACAAGGCCAACAGGCACAAGACAGCATAGATTGGGAGCCGTCTTGCGCTGCATCTGTGTTGAATTGCCATAACGGTGTGCCGGACGGAAAACTTCAAAGACGATAGTTAACAAGAATGGATAAGGAATTGTTAAATCGCCCACGGCATAAGCCGTAGGACGCTCCATGCCGGAGTGCGCGGTGAGGGCTGGCAGGATGCTCAAGTTCGGACGGAGAAGGGTGAGGCGTGGCATGGCTCCGGCCGTGACGCATGGCGACCCGCTCCCGATTTACGAGCCGGATATCCCACACGCCCCCATTTCATCTGTCCCGATACAGGCGAGACGGTCCGAGACGCCGCCACACGGCGATGACGGCTATCCGAACGCAGTACCACCGATTAGGCTTGGTCGAATGTTCGGGTCGCTCATGCGGCAAATGCTCTGGGTCGTTCCATTGACGGCGGTCGGTATCGTTGCCGCTTGGTTTCTGACAGCGGACATCAAGCGCACCTACGCTGGACTGGGTACGATCATGGTCCAGCTTGGCGATGAATATGTCTACCAGCCGGCCGCCGGGTCTCAGGGCCAATCCAGTCTGATGCAGACCCCCGACACAATCACTTTAAACGAAGTGGCGATCATGAAGAACCCGATCGTGATCGATACGGTTATCGCAGAGCTGTCGGAAGCGCCGGGCGGCCTTGCCGCTTTCGACAGGGACGCCGCCCGGAAACTGGCGCAACATCCGGATGGATCCATGGCCCACCAACTGGCCTATATGGAACTGCGGAAGAAAATGGATGAGAACTTCGATGTCGCCATCCGGCCGCGTTCGTCCATCATCGATGCTTCGTTCGAACACCGGGATCCGCAAATGGCGGTCGCGACCATGAACCGGTTGATCGACGCCTATATGGATTACCGGCGCGCCTTGTTCGTGGACGGCGCGAGCGAAATCGTTTCGGAACGGCGGCAGGATGCCGAAGGACAGCTCCGGCTCAATGAGAGGCGCATGGCGTCTTTCCTCGCAAAGAACGGCATATCGGACTTTCGGTCCGAGCAAGAAGGCGCCAGCGAAAGAACCGAGGATTTGCGGGCTTCGCTCAATGCCCTGCAGGCGCAGAGGGTCGAAACCGAACGTTCGCTTGCCAGTGTCGAAGGCCAGCTTCGACAGACGCCCGCCACAATCGACCTCTATGTCGATGATCGCGCGTCGAACCGGATCGCCCAGGCGGAATTGGAACTCAAGCAGCTATTGGCGAAATATCTGCCGAACTCCGATCCGGTTCGCCAGAAGCAATTCGAGATCGAACAGCTCAGGTCCCTACAGCAGACAGGCGATGGCCGTGCGTCGGGAGGACGGCGGATCGGCCCCAACCCCGTTCACCAAGATCTTTTGAAATCGAGGAACACGCTTGCATCCGCGGCCGACAGCCTGCGCGAACGCGAAGCCGTGGTGCAGCGTCAATTACAAGCCGCCGACGGAAAGCTGCGCCAGATGCGGTCCCTTTCACCGTCCTATAGCGATATCCAGCGCGAGTGGGACACGCTCAACACACGGGTTAGCACGTATCTCAACAAGGAACAGGACGCGCTGATCAAACAGCAGCAATCCGAGAATGCAGCAGAGAATGTGCGCGTCATTTCCAAGGCGACCTATCCAGTCAAAGGCCGCAACATTCGGATGATGATATTTGTCGGGGCCTCCGCCGCATGGGGTTTCACCCTGTTCATGTTGGCGCTGTTCAAGGTTTATCTAGACCCGCGTCTATACGAGACACCGGTCGAACAATCCCATGTCCGCCAGAACGGGGTATGGACCAGTCAGCCTCCCGTCGTACAAAACCTGTCACATTCGTCCCAATACCATGAGGTCGAGCGGCCCAACGCGATATTGAAGTCCTCCGATGACAGATTGCATGACGGCACTGTGCGTGACACCGCACATTCCGGTCCGGTGGAATGGACCGAAGACGTGCTGCGGCCTGAAGTTTCCCCTGTCGCCTATCCGGATCAAGGACATGCATTCGCCGACGGACATGCCGGATATGGTGCGGGCAACCCTTATCGCGACGGAGCCATTGGCCGCGCGATCTAGCGCGCGCTGCGACCGTAGAATCTGGGGCTCAACCCATCCCACCAGAAGACTTTGCCAATCCCTTGGGCCAAGCGGCCCAGCTGGCCGACATGGCTCGGACGGCCGGCCAGCCTGAGACATAGCCAAGCGACGCCGTGAACGAAAGACTGCACACTGCCGACCGCCATCCACTTCATGACGGCCGGAGCGCCGAACAGACCCTTTCCTGCTGCCAACCGGGAGGGTGTCTGCCCATAGGCGAAATGGCGTGTCCATAAATATTTCAGCGTCGTTCGATGTGTTGGCACATGTTCCATCGCCTGCGCCTCCGCGCACCAAGCCGCGCGACCGCCCTGGCGCAAGATCGCGGCGAACAATGCGTCGTCCTCTCCGCCGGTTTCATTCAGAGCCGGGTCGAAGACCGGATAGGGCAAGGTCAATCCGCGCATGTCGAAAAGACACCCGCCCGTCCCCTGGACCTGTTCGATCAATCGGCTTTCCCCATCGATCTGGCGTGAGAACAGAGGTGCCAGCCAATCCGCGAGACGGTTTGCATCCTGTGGCAATACGGCTCGGATAGGCGCGAACGTCAGACTGGCTCCGAGCGCCTGGCTCGTCGCCAGCATGGCATCGACGAAGCCAGGCATGACTTCCATATCGTCGTCGAGGAAGAGCACACAAGGCGAGCGGACCAGATCCATCGCGGCGTTCCGCGCGTTGGACACACCGGGTTCGGGAGCGACCGTATATTCGAAGTGCAGCGCAGCGGTTGCGGCGATGCGTTCGACAATCGCTTCGGCGGAGCGTTCCCTGTCATTGTCCGCAACGATCACGGCTATGTCGCTCCGGCCTTCGACGTCCGAAACGATGCTGTCGAGTAGGACAGCAAGACCTTGAGGGCGCTTGTAGGTCGGGATGACGATGCTGAGACCAGGTATCATGGGATCGTTTTCCGCACACCGTCCTTGATCGGGCTGACATCGAGCGAAAGCGCAGCGATAAGGTCGACGATCTGGCCGAGTTCGTCAGGCGTGCAGCCATAATCCGACGGATTCTCGCGAACGTCGTGACCAAAGAGGATCAGCCACCGTTTTTCCCGGGCTGCGTCTTTTATCAAGTCGAGCGTCGTATTCAGTTCCGCAGAGTAGAGCCGGCCTGCCGGGGCAAGACCGAGATCGACTTCTCCACCGTGCGGATGATGAATGCCACGCGCTAATCTGAAACGGCCATTCACCGCGCGTTTGAGAGACGGCGTCACTTCGCCGTAAGGATAGGCGAACGTCTCGGCTTCCGGCAGACCTATGCTTTCGAATGCGGATCTGTTGCGCTCGATGTCGTCGATGAAAGTTTCTAGTCCCACTCGCATGCCGTCTAGGTGACTATAGGTGTGGTCGGCGATTTCATGGCCTTGTCTGTGTGCGTCCAGCAACTCGTCTTCGCTCATGTGCAGACCCAGATGATTGGTTGTGCCGCACAGCCCCATCGATGCATAGATCGTCGCGCGCCAGCCTTTGTCCTCGATCATGGGAAGGGCATTTTCGGCCACGGACTGGGGACAGTCGTCGAATGACAGGCTGACCAATCCGCGCGACAGACAGGGACGGACCGTGCGCCTGTAAGTGTGACGGGACAGGCGGCGCCGTAGCCTCGACGCGATATCGCGGCCCGGAGTATGGATCGTCTCGATCACAGCATGGCCTCGGCATAATGTGAAGCGCGCCAGAGTTTGAGGGCAAATATCCTGGCGCGCATCGGCGTAGCGCGGCTGAGAACAAGGCGTCGTAAGGCAGGACGGAAGATTTCATGCCCCGGTATGGATTCTAGGCGTTTGACGATCCGGTACAAAGGAAATCTGCGAGCCAGCGCCGGCTGCGTATCGACGAAACGCCTGTAATTACCCCCGGACATCGCAAAACGGTCCAGTAGCGTTTCCGCTGTTTCCAGTCCAAGGTGAACGGCTGGGTTGTCGACATGACAAAGCCGGTGGGTTCGGGCGACCCTGGCCGCCCACTCACTGTCTTCCCAACCCCATCCTTCGAAAGCCGGATCGAAGGGCTGCGCCTGAAGAACCGATTTCCTGATGCACAAATTCGACGAGGCGACATGTTGCGCGCCTTTGCGTTCCCTGACTTCAGCACTCATGCAATCGGAGGATCGGGATAGCGCATGGTGAAGTTGGGTCCGACGGTCATGCGGCCTTGGTTCCAAGGTGAACCCCCCAAAGACGATATCGCAATCGCCTTTCTGTGACCTATCCAGATAGGTTTGCAGAAAATGCAAGTGGTCGATGCGCATGTCTGCGTCCAGAAACAGAACCCAATCCGCCGTCGAGGATGCTTGCAAGGCGTTTCGCGTCGCGGAGCGCCCTCTGTTCATGCGGGACGTTATTAAGCGCACCGGAAAGGGGAAAGGCTCAACGACCTTGCTGACGCGGCGCGTCAGACCGTCGTCATCCGTACCGTCATCCATGAGCAGGAGCTCGACCGATCCGTCCTCGATCCGCTGTCGAGCGAGCGACTCCAGCAAGATCGACGGATCGTCCCGGTGAAACGGGACGAGAATTGACAGGATGGGCGTCACTTTGCCGGCTCTGCTAGATTCCGGCGGCGATAACAGCGGCCGGCTTGACCTATAAGCCTTTGGCATCCCGCCGCGTCGATCATCAAACACACAGTGATATAGGTAAATGCGCCGACCAATGCTTTCACAATCAAGCTGAACGCACCGGGTTCAAGATTGTCAGACGGCAGCGTCAGAATGGCGACCGTCATGATCCCGCAGGCCAACAAGACCTCCAGCGCCTCACGAACGGGCAAAGGCAGGGGATAGTGACGCCGCGAAACCGCCACAGATAGAATAAGGGCGGCGGCATATCCGGCCAATGTCGCTGCGACGGCGCCCATCAACCCGAAATCCGGGATAAGCAGGATGTTCAAGCCGATGTTCAAGACCAACGGCGGGACCATGACCCATATGATTTCACGTGTTTTCCCGGACAGCATGAATGCTCTTTGGACATAATATGTGACGACGCCGTTGATCAGTCCGGCAATCGCTATGAGCGGCATGACGGTTACGGCTTCCGCTCGCACACCTTCGCCCAGTATGAAGCCTGCATCTTCGGCGACAAGCGCGATTCCGATCGCGGCTGGCATCGTCACCCAAAGCAATGTGGACCCATAGCTGCGCATAATAGGCTGGGATTTGTCGAAACCGCCTTTTTCGTAAGCCGTCACGGCTGCCGGTGTCATGGCCATGGATATCCAGATGAACAGCATGTCCAGCGGACGGTTGGCCAGATTATATCCAGCATTGTACTGGCCGGCCGGGGCGTCGCCCATCATGGCGGCGATGATGTACACGTCCGACGTGTTCAGGGCATATCCCAGGACCAGGCTGAAACAGATCGGAAAACCGTAAGCGGCATAGCGCTTCGCCTTGTCGGCCTGGAAGCGCCCGCCTGCCTGCCGTTTCAGCATGAATGGCAAATCCACGGCCAGTCCCAAGCATAGTCCGATCGCGATGCCGAGAAAGGGTCCGGCTTCGCGCAACGGTGTGAACAGGACGAGCGCGATCCCTGCGGAAAAGGACAGCAGAGTTTGAACGGAGTAGGTCAGGCTGTAGCGTGCGACGCGGTGCGAGGCCCGGTGTGCTTCCATGCCGATGTTGAACACGACTTGAAGACCAGCGGAGCCTATCGCGAACCCCAGGGCCGTTTTCATGGGCGTGGCCAGTGGCAGTGCGAAGAGAAGCGCCAGAAACGCCATCACCATGCCGCAGCCCGAAACGGCGGCCATCACATATAGGGTCCGTAGATGGGATGCCAGGTCGCCTTGTCTTTCAGCTCTCGCCTGGAACCGCGCCATGGATGCCTCCAGCCAGGTGAAGGCGGCCATATGGACGAATTGGAGCGTAATCATCGCAACGGCGTAGCGACCGAATTCCTCAGGGCTCAGCAACCGTGTCAGAAGGACGATCAGTCCGAAGCTGACCACCACATTCGCCAGATTGACCGGGAGATAGGCCAGAAGGGTACGGCCCATCTTCACCGCACGGTCCCGCGGTCGCCCAGCAGGACCGGAATCGTCCTGGCCATGATGATGATGTCCCAGATGATATTCGCGCGTTCGATATATTCGATGTCCAACTGCACCCGGCGTTGCACGTCGTAGCCATTGCGCAAGGGGCCGCGCGACCCGTTGATCTGCGCCCATCCCGTCATTCCGGGTTTCATCTTGTGGCGGTGCGCATATTCCTCGACCAGTTCCATGCTGTCGCGACCTGCGGTCTTCATGCCAACGGCATGCGGGCGAGGTCCGACCAAACTCATCTCTCCCTTGATCACGTTGATGAGTTGGGGAAGTTCGTCGATCGAGGTCTTGCGGATCAAACGGCCGATCCGCGTGATGCGCGGATCGTCGGCTTCGGTTTGGCGTTCGGCCTTGAGGTCGCAACGATCGCTGCGCATCGTGCGGAATTTAAGGACATCGAAAATGCGGTTGTTGAAGCCATGCCGCGGCTGTCGGAACAGAACCGGGCCTGGACTGTCGATGCGGATTATCAATGCCAGGATAGCCATGGGCATAGCAAGGATCGTGAGCGCAGCAGAGGCCAAGATAATGTCGCTCAAGCGCTTGAGCGCCGTATGCCGTCCTGATTTCGGATTCCCCGTTACATCTTTGAGGGAGATTTCGGCGATTTCGGAAAGGCGCTGTTTGACATGGTCGAGGTTCTCGAATGCGTCCGAAACATAGGCGATGCGGTTCGGCAGAAGCCTGACCTTTTCCACGAAATCCTTCTTGCGCGCTGCGGCGGCGCTCGGAAGGGTAACGACAATGCGGTTGACATAAGGCAGCCCTTCCCATTGCAGCAGATCCCCGATCTTGCCGACAACCGGTACGCCGTGAATATCGATCGGGGCGCGGGCGAGTCTTTCGTCGAAAATGGCGACGATGTTGAGTTCTTTTGTCTTCGCATTCTCCTCGATGATACGTTGTGCGCTTTCCGTGGCACCGAGCATGACCACAGTTGGAGCGAGACGTCCTGTCAGGTGAAGACGTTTCAATCGTACGGCATAGAGGGCATGCAGTATCATGAGCGCGCCGACGGCATAGAGTCCGGACCGAGCGAGCGAATCCGGCTGGAAGCTGGCGGGTCGCAGAATCAAGGCCGCCGCCAGCCAGACACCGAGTGCAGCGAGGGCGGCGACGAAGACGGTTCTGAGATGCATGCCGGGCGTCTCAGTCGGCTTGAAGCGGTAGGCGTGCGCAAATTTCATAAGGGAAACGAAGATGCCCGCGCCCATGATCGCGGCCGCGGCAGGCGCCAGCACGGCTTGATCATTGGCCCCGATATAATGATGCCATGCGCTCAACGCGATGATTCCGGCGACCGCGAGAACGTCGATGGATTGCAAGGCGAACCGCGCGGCATTGATGTTGACCTGCAAGCGGGGGACGATGAGACCGTCTATATCGAGGCGTTTGCGACGGCGGTCGACGGCCGGGACTATCTCCGTATCATCGGATCTGGCCACGCGTCTTTCATCGCCGCGCCTAGCACGCCCGGCTTGCCCGCTGTCGTTCACAGCATATCTGTTGTGTGTCTCCGGCATTCGCCCCGCTCATTCAGCTACGGGGCAATTACGTGCCGGGCGCAAACATACGGTAAACGCAGGCGATAGTTTGTCGAAAATGTATTTCTGCGGAAGAAACCGCGAGTAACGCTTGCGGGGCCAACTCCGCATCGCTAGACGCGCCGACGGAGACGTGGCCGAGTGGTCGAAGGCGCTCCCCTGCTAAGGGAGTATGGGTCAAAAGCCCATCGAGGGTTCGAATCCCTTCGTCTCCGCCACTTTCCCCATCCGAGCCTGCGGGCTTAGTGCGCGGCCGACAGTCCCGCGCAGCGACGGAGACCGGCGAACTGATTGATTTTGGCCGTATGAGTATCGGGCAGCCCGATGAGACCTAGGCTTTTGAGATCGTTCAAACGACGGCTGACGGTTTCGCGCGACAGACCGAGGTAATCCGCAATGTCGAGCCGCGACATGGGCAAGCGGACTTCGATGCCATCGTCTTCGCTACGTCTTGCCTTGCGTTCGGCCAGCATGACGAGAAACGCGGCGACGCGGGCTTCGGATGACGTCTTTGTCAGTGTCATCATGAGATTTTGAGCGTCTTCGATCTTGCGCCAGCTATGATTGAGGATCCGTGTGCGAAGATCGGAATCCGTTTCCAAAGCGGCGATGGAGACGCTTTGTATGCCGGCACTGGTCACGGTGATGGCACCGTCCATGTGCTCGCCATTCGGAGACAGACCGAAGAACTCGCCTTCCGTGCAAAATCCGGTGATCTGCCTCTGACTATCTTCGAGCATGCGGAACGTCATGACGACGCCGCTATTGACGCGAAAGATCCGCGTTGCGGTGTCGCCTTGATGATAGACCGGTGTCTTGTCCGGATAGACCCTGACGGTTCCGAGCTTGTCGACTTCCTGTGGCATGTCCTGTGTTCCCATCCCTTCCCGTGATGACACAGAGGTAAGAGGGGGAGCCGCAATAGGGGAGTTCGGTAAACTACGTACGTAAAACTACGCAGGGCGTCCAAGCATGAGCCTGACGAGGTCGGCAACGGACTTGATGCCGAGCTTCGACATCAGGCGAGCACGATGTGTTTCGACCGTCCTGACCGATACGCCGAGTTCATGCGCGATCACCTTGTTGGGCCGTCCTTTGGACAGATGCAGAGCAACCTCGCGCTCGCGCGGCGTCAAAGGTGATAGGGCATCGCCGGCCGGGTCCGGATTCGGCTCATCGCTGCTCGCATGGTTGCTCTGCAACCGTTCGATCGCCGACAGGATGCGCCGCGCGACAAAGGGTTTTTCGACGAAATCGTCTGCGCCCGACTGCATGGCTTTGACCGCCAGAGGAATGTCGCCGTGACCGCTGATCATGATAACCGGCATTCTGCCAGACCGCCCCCTTACGTCGGTCAGGGTCTCCAGACCGTCACGGCCCGGCATCCTGACATCCAGTATGAGGACTGTATCGTCCAATGACGGCGCAGCCGCGATATAGGCATCGCCTGACACGAATGTCTCGACATCGTACCCGCTCGTTTCGAGCAGGAAACGCAGCGATGTCCTGACCTGGTCGTCATCGTCGACGATATGCACGCTATGATGCGTCATGAACGTCTGTTCTCGCGTGCGGCAAGGTGAAGCTGAAAGTCGCGCCGCCCTCTGCATTGGCAGTCGCCCAGATGCGCCCTCCATGCGCTCTGACAATGGAACGGCTGATGGAGAGGCCGACTCCGAGCCCAGTGGATTTCGTCGAGGTGAAAGCCGTGAAGAGATTTGCGATTGCTTCCTCTTCCAGACCCGATCCATTATCCGAGATGCTGATACGGATCATATCGGCATGGTCTTTGTCGTTACGCGCGTCGATCATCAGGCGCTTCGTCTCGCTATCCGTCATCGCTTCGCATGCGTTGCGGATCAGATTGACGAAGACCTGCTGGATCTGAACGGCGTCGCCATGCACATAGCGCGACGGCGCCGCGATGCGGCGGACGATTTCGAGTTCCGTTTCCCTGTATTTGGACAGGCTCAGCATCAGCGAGGCATCGATGACATCGTCCAGATCCACAGTTTCGAGGATGACGTCGCCACGTTCGATGAACGTCCGCATTCGCGCGATGATGTCCGCCGCGCGATTGTTCTGTTGCAGCGCATAATCGAGCATGTCGGCCATCCGCTCGTCATTGCTCTCTGCCTGAGCGGACAGGATCTTGGCGGTTTCAATGTAGTTGGCCGTCGCGGCGAGGGGCTGGTTGATTTCATGCGCGATCGCCGTGCCCATTTCGTTCATGGCGGCAACGCGGGACAGATGGAAGTGGCGCAATTGCAAGGCGTCGAAGGCGGCCTGCGTCTCGCGCTCCTCGGTCAGGTCGCGAACGATTCCAACGAAGAGTGTGGACCCGTTCCGGCCCATCTCTCCAACGGCCAGATGCATCGGAAAGACTTCGCCATTGTTGCGGCGGCCTTCGACCTCGCGTCCGATGCCGATGATGCGGGTTTCGCCAGTTTCAAGATGATGACGGATATAGTCGTCATGTTCCGAACGGTAGGGTTCGGGCATGAGTATTGCGATGTTCTGACCGATGAGATCGTCCGCGCGGTAGCCGAAAATGTCTTCCCCGGCAGGGTTTATCAAGCGGATCATGCCATCGGAATCGATGATGATGGCCGCGTCGACCAGAGTGTTCATGACGGCGTTCAACCCGGATGTCGGCAGGCTGGAGGTCATCTCTTCCATATCCATGCGCGCCCTATCGGCGCATCATATCCACGACACGTGATGCATGTCACAATCGAATTCCGATATGGGGCATATCGAAACGGGACTTGCAAGGTCCTAAAACCCTATGTCGCTCACTGCTGCCCAGCCCATAGTCTATATGATCGACCGCCAGTCGGCGGCGATGGCCTCGATGCGCCCGTTGTTAGAGGCCAGCGGCCATCCTGTCATGCAGGTCGAGGACGCAGACAGCTTCTCTCATGATGTCCTGTCGCGGCGGACCGTCCGGACATGCGATGCGTTGATCCTGGATTTGGATGCAGGCGAGCCCGATCTGTATCGGTTGCTCAACCTCGTCATGCATAAGCGCAATCGTCCCAAAATCGTTCTTATGGCCGGATCGGACGCGCCGATCGGCGATATGGACAGTTTCACGCAGGATCGTCTGCATGTTCTTCGCCATCCTGCCACGCCGAGTCAGTTGATGGATGTCCTGGATGCGGACTCGTGAGTTCGGGAGCGCTCGGTGCGGGACTGATCGTGGCGAGTTTGGTCTTGCCGCACATACCGAGCACCGAAGGCTCCAACTTCATCGAAGCGAGGCTGTGCGCCTCCGGACGGACGATCCGGATCCCGTTGCCAGGTGGTGGAGACCCGGAACCGGAAGCGCCCATGCCGTGTCATGCGGTGTGTTCGCGTGACGATCAGGATCCTGTGGAACGCCATAAACCCAAGTCGCTTCCTTAAGATCAGAGCAACGGAAAATCGTCGTCTTCGAGCATGCGCTCTGCATCGCCCGATGTGTCGTCGAACTGTCCTGACTTAAGCGCCCAGACGAACGTCGCGAGCGCGGATGCACCCAATATCAGTGCGATCGGAATAAGCCATAATAGGGACGTCATGGGGCGGCGGCCGGGGTCGCGAAAAACCGGCCGGGATGGTCCGGACCTTCGTAGCTTTCACCAACGCGGTGCATTCTGAGCGCGTTGAGAATGACGATCAAGGAAGACCCGGACATGGCAATCGCCGCAATGAGAGGCGTGACATGACCCGTGACGGCCAAGGGCACCGCCAGCATGTTGTAGATGATGGCAAACCCGAAATTCTGCATCACTTTCTTCTTGGCGGCTCTTGCCACTTCGATGGCAAAGGGCAGGCCCGAAAGTGTATCGCCTTGCAAGACGATGTCGGAAGCCGATCTTGATATTTCCGTTCCGCTAGCCAGGGCGGCGGATGCATCTGCGTGAGCCAGGGCGGGCGCATCGTTTATGCCGTCACCGACCATCAGCACAGGCGTCTGCTCTGCCTGCAATTCGGATATACGGGTCAACTTCTCTTCGGGGCGCATTCTGCCGCGATGGTGATCGATACCGACCTGCTGGGCAATGTCCGCAACTGTCTGCAAGGCATCGCCTGATAATATCGAGGTCCGCAAACCCATGTCGTGAAGAGCTTCGACAGTCGAACGCGCTTCGGGTCTGACGGGATCGTGCATCTCGATACGAAAAGCGGGCGTGTGGTCGACTTTCGCCCAGAGACCGGCCTCGTCCTGCATATTGGAGTCCACGAAGCGCGCCTGTCCGAGCCTGACATTGTGGCCATCGATCTGGCCGAGGATACCGCGACCGGCTGTTTCCTCAACGTCGGCCACATCGGCGGCTCCGGCGAATGTATGTAGCGCTTTCGACGCCGGATGAATGGATTGCCGCGCCAGGGCCGCAACCAAACCCAACGTATGTTCGGGTATCGCAGAGACATCGGCCGTGACCTGTCCCTGCGTCAGTGTGCCCGTTTTGTCGAAGACGACATGGCGGACCGTCGAAAGCCGCTCCAATGCGTCGCCGGAGCGGATCAGGACGCCCTTGGCAAACAGGCGGCCTACGGCCACCACTTGCACAGCTGGAACAGCCAAGCCCAAAGCGCAAGGACAGGTGATGATGAGAACGGCGATGGCATTGATGATCGCTGTTCGCGGCGTTCCTCCGAAGAGTATCCATCCTAGGAAAGTCAGGAGGGCGAGCGTGTGGACGACCGGGACATAGGCGCGTGCCGCGCGATCGGCGAGCCGCACATAACGGGCTTGGACCTGCTGTCCGGCTTCGACCATGGCGGCGATGTCGGCAAGGAAGGAGTCCTCGCTCGCCTTCCTGATTTCGATCGTGATCGGCGCGCCCTCATTGATCGTTCCGGAATAGACGGCATCTCCCGGTTTGACTGACTGAAGAGCCGTTTCGCCCGTAATCAGCGCCGTATCTAGTTGAGTCGTGCCGGACAGGATGACGCCATCAGCCGGCAAACGGTCGCCGGATGCGACCATGACGACATCACCCGGAACCAGCTCGGTCGCCGGCACGACTACATAGTTTCCATCGTCACCGAGGCAATGAGCGTTGCGGACTTGCAGCGAGGCCAGCTGTCGCGCGGCCAAACCCGTTCGCGCTCTCAGCCGCGCATCCAGGAACCGCCCGATAAGCAGGAGAAAAATCAGCATCAGGGCGGCATCGAAATATGTATGCGGGTGTTCATGCCAGGTTTCCCAGACACTCAATCCGCACGCCAGCAAGATCGCAAGCGATATGGGAACGTCCATATTGGTGTTGCGGGACTTCAAGGCTGTCCAAGCCGACTTGAAGAAAGGGCGACCTGAAAAAAGAGCGATGGGCAAGGCGATGGCGGCGGACAGCCAATGCAAGAGCGACTTCGTCGCCGCGCTCATCTCTCCGCTGCCCGACCAGACTGCGACGGATAGCATCATCACGTTCATGAAACCGAATGCGGCAACCGCCATGGCAAGGAGAAGAGACCGAGTGTGCGCGCTGTCCCGGTCTTCCAAGTCGTCAGGGATATAGGGTCCGGCTGTGAACCCCATTCGTTCAAGCTGTCTAGCGAAACCATCGGCTTGGCCGGCATGCCCGTCCCAAGAAAGGTGAAGCCGCGACGTCGAGAGATTCATCCGCGCTTCGCGAACGTCGGGCAGGGCTTTCAGTCCGGTTTCGATCTTGGCCAGACAGCCGCCGCACCGCGCCCCGCCGATGACAAGATCGATCGATGCGTTCTCACCGGACTGCCGGACGAAAGAGGAGAGGGCGGCAGTCACCGCAGATCGAGATCGTAGGTGAAGTGAAAGCGGTCGTCGCCGCTTACGGCGTCCGCAAGCAGTGTCCACTGTCCGTGAAGTCCGGACAGGTCCGCCCGGGCAGCCCCATTTCCATCGACTTCGAAATTGAGAGGCTGGTCCAAAGTGGAATCGACCGGATGGCGAAGTCGCCCGCTGTAAACCAGACCATACAGGGTTTGCCCACGCGGCCCCGTGACTTTCACGATCAAGGCATGGTCAGCCGTTTCGCCAGTGACGTTCACGGCCGCCTTCCAGCCCAAAGAAGACTGTTCGGCGCGTTCGGCCAACGTCTTGTTGTAATCGATGCCTTGACGATAGGACCTTTCGACATCTTCTCCGCGGAACGATATCACGGCCAGCGTGGTGAAAACGATGCTCGACACGATGATGATGCCGAAGAAGCCAACCAGTATTGCAAGGACGTGGCGGCCTGTCAGCTCTCGTCCAGATCGGCTTTCCTCATCGTGCAAAGCTTCACTCGCCATGACCGCCTCCTACTCTCCTGCGACGAAAACGGTCGGACGGTTCGCCGTCGTATCGCTATCGGCATCTTCCAATTCGAAGACAAATTCTGCGCGCCCGTCCAGCATGTCCAGATCATCTTCTATGACGATGACCCGGAAATCGATGGTTTCGTCGGCGGGCACTTGTAGGGACAATCCGGTTTGACCAGCAACTTTGACAATGGGACTTGGCAGACCGACGGCGCTGAGCTTCAATGTGCGTTCGGCCGTAGCTTTGTTCATGACTTTGATCGTGTAGCCGTTCTGGACGCTTCCGTCCGACATTCGGACGAAGTTCGGTTGCCGGTCCCGGACGACGTTCAAGTCCAAAGTCGTTCGAGCCAACAAGGCGTAAAGCATCGTGAATCCGACAGCTGCGAAAACGGCGGCATAGATGACCGTTCGGGAGCGAATGAGCCGATAGCGCGATTTGTCGCCCTGCATTCGACGCACGACGTTCGCGTCCGTGTCGTAGGCGATCAGATTGGGCGGCCGGTCGACCTTGGCCATGATCCCGTTGCAGGCATCGATGCATAGCGCGCACCCGATGCATTCCAATTGCAATCCGTCGCGAATGTCTATGCCGACCGGGCATACGGCGACGCATTGGCGGCAGTCGATGCAGTCGCCTCGGCCTTCCCACGTCGCGCCTTTCTTGTGCGGGCCGCGCGGTTCGCCCCTGTCGTAGCGATAGGTGACGTTGAGCGCCTCTTCGTCGATCAGCGCGGCCTGGATGCGCGGCCATGGACACATATAGGTGCACACTTGTTCGCGCATGAAACCGGCCAAGGAATAGGTCGTAAAGGTCAGGATCGCAGCGAAGACATAGGATGTCATCGGCGCATGGCCGAGAAAAAAATCCCGGGCGATGGTTGGTGCATCATGGAAGTAGAGGATCCATGCCCCGCCGGTGAACAGGGCGATCAGCAGCCAGACGGCATGTTTGGCGACCTTCTTGTAGACTTTGGACAAGGTCCAAGGCGCCCGGTCGAGCTTGATCCGCGCATTGCGATCGCCCTCGAAGAACCGTTCGACATATATGAACAAATCCGTCCAGATCGTCTGGGGGCAGGCATAACCGCACCAGACACGACCGAAAAGCGACGTCACTAGGAAAAGCCCAAGCGCAGCCAGGATGAGCAATCCGGTGATGAAATAGATTTCCTGCGGCCAGATCTCGATGAAGAAGAAATAAAACCGGGCGTTTTCGAAGTCCACGAGGACGGCTTGATCCGGCTGACCCGGACCCCGGTCCCATCTGACCCAAGGCAGAATGTAATAGATGCCGAGTAGAACGATGAGCGCAATCCATTTGAGATTTCGGAAAAACCCGTGCGCCAGTTTCGGGTAGATCTGTTCGCGGCTTTTATAAAGACTGACCGGTGTGGACGGTGTCGGGCTCGGTGCCCGGGACCGCATCACGCCCGGAGCGGCCTCGCGGCGCGGTTCCGGATTGGTTTTATCGATCAGAGTCGTCATCGGGTGCCGGATTTAGGGCAGGGGCTCCCTATCGATGTGTCCTGCGTCACAGGCCGCGGGCTAGGGCTGCATTCCCGGCTTTTGGGGGTCGGCGCCGCTCGGTTGCGGCGCAGACGGTTCGCCGCCGCCCAGCGCGTGGACGTAGACCGCCAAGGCTGTAATGGTTTCAGGATCAAGACGCTCATGCCAGTTGGGCATGACGCCTTGACGGCCACCATAAAGCGTTTCCACGATATCCTCGCGTTCTCCGCCATACAGCCATTCGGCATCCGTGAGGTTCGGTGCGCCCTGGCTGCGATCTCCCATTGCGTCCGCGCCGTGGCAGGATGCGCAATTGTCGGCGAAAAGCGCGCGACCGCGACCGCTTGCGTCCGGATCGACACCGCGGCCGGAAAAGGCCAGCAGATATTCCGTCAGGTCGCGGATCTGGTCGCGGTCCAGCAACCCGTCTCGGCCGAAAGCCTGCATGAGATTGAACCGCGTATCTTCGTGTGCCGCGCGGATGCCGACTTCGAGTGTATGCCGGATATCTTCGAACGACCCGCCCCAGATCCAGACATCGTCGTTCAGATTTGGATAGCCTTTGAAGCCTTGGCCGCCTGCGCCGTGGCAGGTCGCGCAGTTATCTCCAAAGGCGGACTTGCCGGCGGCCATGGCGAAGCGGAACAACTCCGGGTCGCCAGTGATGTATTCGAGGTTCGCGTCCGCGAGACGGTCGGCCAATAGTGCCCGTTCCATGCGGAGTTCGGCGATCTCCACGGAGACATCCTCGCGATCGGACTTGTCGAGTATGCCGTCGAAATAGCTGTCGATCAAAGGTATGGATGGCATCAGCAGCATGTAGACGGCCGAAAAGGCGATCGTGGCGTAGAAGATGCCGAGCCACCAACGCGGCATGGGCGTATTCAGCTCCTCGATCCCATCCCAGCTATGACCGGTCGTATATTGTCCCGTCGGTTCGTCGAAGCGTGGGTCGTGACCGCCATGCGCGTCATTGGGCAGCGTTGGCTCTAGGTTTGGATCGACTCCGCGCTCCACCATCTTCTTCGCACCATCGCCAGCGTCGGGCTGGGATGGCGTTTTGTTTTCATCGCTCATTATGTGTCTCCCCGTCGCTCAGCTCGGGATTGTCGTCGGTTTCAAGGGGCAGGTGCGCAGCCCGGTCGAACCGGGCCTTGTTCTTGGGCCAGAGGGCGTAGAAAATCGCTCCGATGAACACGGCCGTGAACGCGACCGTCCCCCCGACCTTGATGATATGCGCGATCTGATCGTAACTCATGGGCCGCTACCTCAGATTTTCGTCGAGATCGGCTTCGAACTCGTTGAAGTCCACGAGCGTGCCGAGCATTTGCAGATAGGCGATCAGCGCGTCCATCTCGGTCACCTTGTCGGCGTCGCCGTCGAAGTCCCGGATGACTGCGTTCGGATAGCGCGCGACGAAACCGTCATAGTCGTCCGCGAACTCGTCGAGCTGAGTCGTCACGTCGGATTTGGCCGACGCGATCATCTCGTCCGTGTAAGGCACGCCCAACGTGGCGTTGACGGCCAGATGTCGAGCGATGTCATCATATTCCAGTTCGGCTTCGGCGAGGAACTTGTAGGGCGGCATTATGGATTCCGGAACGACGGATCGCGGGTCGATCAAATGGGTCTTGTGCCACTCGTCGGAATACTTGCCGCCCACCCGGGCCAGATCGGGTCCGGTTCGCTTCGACCCCCATTGGAAAGGCCGATCATACATGGACTCTGCGGCCAGGCTGTAATGCCCGTAGCGTTCGACCTCGTCGCGCAAGGGGCGGACCATCTGCGAATGACAGACGTAGCAGCCTTCACGGATGTAGATGTTGCGACCTGCCAGCTCCAGCGGCGTGTAGGGCCGCATGCCTTCGACTTCCTCGATCGTGGAGTCGATGTAGAAGAGCGGTGCGATCTCCACCAGTCCTCCGACCGATACGACACCGATGATGCCGAGCAGGAGCGGGAAGGACTTTTTCTCGAGATATTTGTGAATCTTGTAGAACATCGATCTTACTCCGCCGGAGCGAGGGTTGGCGGGACGGGCGAGACCGCAGGCGGCACCGGTTTCAAGCTGCCATCGTCACGCAGCGACACGGCATTGCCGCGACCCAGGATGGTCATGCGGATGTTGTAGGCCATGATGAATGTGCCGAGCAGGAACATCAGACCGCCGATCGTCCGGATGACGTAGAAGACATGCAAAGGACTGACAGTCTCGATGAAGCTGTATTCGAGGAACCCGAGTTCGGTGTAGGCGCGCCAATTGAGACCCTGGCTGATCCCAGCGCCCCACATGGCGGTGATGTAGAAGACGATGCCGAGCGTCGCGAGCCAGAAGTGCCATTCGACCAGTCGCGTGGAGTAGAGCTCGCGTTTCTTCCACAGCCACGGAACCAGGCAGTAGAGTGCGCCGAAGGTCACGAAGCCGTTCCAGCCCAGCGCCCCGGAGTGGACATGGCCGATGCCCCAATCCGTGTAGTGCGACAGCGCATTGACGTAGCGCACAGAGAGGAGGGGGCCTTCGAATGTCGCCATGCCGTAGAAGGCCACGGACACGACCAGCATGCGCAGCACAGGGTCTGTACGAAGCTTGTCCCATGCGCCCTGCAAGGTCATCAGGCCGTTGATCATGCCGCCCCAGCTCGGCATCCACAGCATCAGCGAGAACACCATGCCCAAGGTCTGTGTCCATTGCGGCAAGGCCGTATAGTGAAGATGGTGCGGACCGGCCCAGATGTAGATGAAGATCACGGCCCAGAAGTGGACGATGGAAAGCTTGTAGCTCCATACGGGACGGTTCGCCCGCTTCGGGATGAAGTAGTACATGATTGCGAGGAAGCCGGCAGTCAGGAAGAAGCCGACCGCATTGTGGCCGTACCACCACTGCGTCATGGCATCCTGCACACCTGCATAGACCCCGTAGGATTTGGCACTTGTGATGGCGACCGGCAAAGCCAGGTTGTTGACCACGTGCAGGATCGCGACCGTGACGATGAAGGCCAGATAGAACCAGTTGGCCACATAGATGTGCGGCTCCTTGCGCCGCGCGAGCGTCATCAGGAAGACGAGCAGATAGGCGACCCAGACGATGGTCAGCCAGAGGTCGACATACCATTCCGGCTCGGCATACTCTTTTCCACCCGTCACGCCCATGAGATAGCCGGTCGCGGCCAGCACGATGAAGAGCTGGTAGCCCCAGAACACGAACCAGGGCCAATAACCGCCAGCCAACCGCACACGGGACGTTCTTTGAACGACGTAGAAACTGGTCGCGATCAGTGCATTGCCGCCAAAGGCAAAAATCACGGCCGATGTGTGAAGAGGCCTTAGGCGCCCGAAATTGGTCCAGGCCCCTTCGAAGTAGAAGATTTCAGGCCAAGCCAGTTGGGCCGCAATGACGACGCCGACGGTCATTCCGGCGATGCCCCAGAACGTTGTTGCGACAACCCCGTATTTGACGATCGTATCGGCGTACCGAGAATGATCGATGACCGGGGTTTCCGACCCCATGCGCCCGACGATATAGATGATGCCGCCGATCAAGGCGGCGAGCATGATCCCTGCCTGCGCTTTCATCTGAACACCGCCGAACGTGCCGTAGCCAGGACCGGTCGCCGCGAACATCGCCCAGATCGCGACCGGTATCAGGATGAAGAGCATCGGCCACATGGACCCATCCGTCTTGAGGTGCGGATTGGTGGGTGCGGTTGTCTCAAGGGTGCTCATTGGCAACTCTTCTGCGTCGGTCTGTTATCTGCGCGCGGGCGCATTGCGGTATGCCGGGTCAGTCCAAGTTTTCGACAAGGGGATTCGCGGACCCGCCCCGGCTCCTGCGTGATGAATTCTTTCGTGGTGCAGCGAAGTGACAGAGGTCACACAGCCGCCGAGAACCGGGCCGGTCGTTGTTTCAGGTAATCGTCCAGACGCGACGCCAGCGTACGGACGAAGGGCCGCCCCGTCTCCGTCACCCGGAAGCCCGTCTCGACCGCTTCGAACAGTCCGTCTTCATCGCGATGTGCGATCATGGCGGCTTTCGCGAGAACGCCATCGGCATGGGCGCCGTGGTCTTGGCGAAGTCGCGTGGCGTCCAGCGCGAACCCGCACATGAGTTGCTCGATCGCAGAAGCTGTCGCGCGGTCACGCGCCGAGATGGTGGCACCGCGTTCGATGGGTAGCCGCCCGTCTTCCAAGGTCCGGTCATAGGCTTGCACGGTCTTGACGTTTTGGGCGTAGCCCTGCGCGAACTGGCTGATCGATGATGTGCCGAGGCCGATCAGGGTCTTGCATGGGTCTGCCGTATAGCCCTGGAAGTTCCGGCGCAGGCGCCCTTTCGAGAGCGCCACGCAAAGTGCATCCGCCGGCTTGGCGAAATGGTCGATGCCGATTGCGGCGTAGCCGGAGCGTTGGAGGGCCGCCGCGGCGATCCGCGATTGCCGGAAACGGCTGAGCGCACCAGGCAGGGAGGCTTCGTCAATCATCGTCTGGTGCCGCTTGATCCATGGGACATGCGCATAACCGAACAGAGCGACGCGGTCCGGGCTCAGCGAAACAACCTGTTCGATCGTTCGCCGCACCGTGTCATCGGTCTGGAAAGGCAGACCGTATAGCGCATCGATGTTGACGGATTCCACGCCCCCATGCCGTAACGCGTCGATGATCTCGCGCGTCTTGGCGAAGCTCTGGGGTCTGTTGATGGCGGACTGAACGCGCGCATCGAAATCCTGCACGCCGAGGCTCGCCCGTGTCACGCCGAAGGCACAGAAGCTTTCCACATCTTCGGCGATCATGTCCGTCGGGTCGAATTCGAGGCTGATCTCCGCATCCGGTTCGATCTCGAAGGCTGCATCCAGAGTGGAGCGGAGCCGGCGAAGATCCTGTGGCCGCAAGAGGCTGGGCGACCCGCCGCCCAGATGCAGTTGGCGGACGAGCTGGCGCCGTCCGATCGTGTCGCTCACAAGCGCGATCTCGCGGTACAGGCTATCCAGATAGCGGCGGACCGGATCGTAGCGCTTCACATGCTGTGTATGGCAGCCGCAGAACCAGCAGAGCCTGTCGCAGAACGGGACATGGATATAGAGCGAGACCGCTTCATCCGCAGGCAGTGCCGACATCCAGCTGGAGACGTTTTGGGAATTCACCGCATCCGTGAAATTGGGCGCTGTCGGATAGCTGGTATAGCGCGGCACGGGGGCGGAATAATCGAGGATCAACTCGGCCGGAAAGGTAGTCATGTCGGAACTCTAGAAGTTGCGAATATAAGCGGGTACGGGGGCCAGGATCGACGGCTTGCCGGGATCCAGCCTGAATCGGACGAAGTCGTCGCGGATGTGTGCCCGATGCGCGCCCAATTTGCGTAGTGCATGGCCGCATATCGCGCGGGTGTAGCGGCTTGCTCGCCCAGCCCCGGCCCAACTCGGCGAGCCGCCGAGATGGCGCCGTACCAGGCCGTTGAAATACATGGCGCCATTGCGCACCGCGCTCTCGCGCGTCGTGCATTCCATCACCATGGATATGCAGTAGCCTTGGTTTTCAACCCGATGCGGCGACGTATGGGGCCAGCAGACCAGCGTGTCGTCGGGCAGGTCGAACACTTGTGCCGCTTGATCATACTCCGGCCGATAAGGCACATCCTGATCACGTTCCCCTAGAACGATGGCTTCATAGGCTTCGTCCGGCAGGAACGCCTCCGTCCTTGGATAGACGAAGACGCGTTTGTGACCGCGGACGTGCCACAGAAGGGTTTGGGTCGGATCACAATGATAAGGAACCTTGGCGGCCGGAGAGGAAATCAGAATTCCGCCCCGCCGATTGTATTGGCGGACTTTTTGTCCAGTCCGTTCGCACAGATCGGAATAGCATCGATCGAGAAGCGGGCTGTAGGCCGGGTCCAGGTTCATGGCTTCACGGATATTGATCCAGATTGCGCCGGATTTTGCGATCTCGACCAAATCTGATCCTGTCGTTTGTCCGGGGTCGACCGTGCAGTGCCGATCCGGAAATTCGGGGTCGTACATCATTGTGCAGACATCGATCAGATGTCTTGGATGCCGGTCCAGAAGCGTAGCGAGGGCGTCGTCGGAAAATAGTCCCGACGCCGCGAGCGTGTGTGGAAATGTCTGGACCCTGGACCCGTAATCCTGCCGGTCACGATCCGACCAATGACCCAAGATGTTCATGCCGAAACTCCGATTGCAACGGAGCCTCTGTCAGCAAACCGGTCTTGGCAGGGTGACGCCGGTCACAATCGCGATGGCGGATGTTAGGCATGATCCGGATAATCGTATCGCGTGGCTAGTGCTGACGTTAAATCGGTGCTATAACGCGTCCATGATCGAAACGTTCAAAAACATCATCTTGGCGGTTCTGGTCTTCTTCCTTGCCTTGCTGCTGGGACTTTAGACCCGACCCGACCTATGGCGGAGCCGCTTTGCCGCCGGCCGACCTAGCCTTCGCGCCGTGTCAGAAAAGCGAGGCGTTCGAACAGGTGGACGTCCTGTTCGTTCTTCAACAATGCTCCGTGAAGAGGCGGGATCATTTTCTTGCTGTCCGTCTCCCGCAAGGTCTCCGGATCGATGTCCTCGACCAGTAGGAGCTTCAACCAGTCCAGCAGTTCCGACGTGGACGGCTTCTTCTTGAGGCCAGGCATGGCGCGGACTTCGAAAAAACGCTTCAAGGCTGCCGACAGAAGACGCGGTTTGAGGTCCGGGAAATGGACCTCGACGATGTCCGCCATGGTGTCCTCGTCTGGAAACCGGATATAGTGGAAAAAGCATCGGCGCAGAAACGCATCGGGTAGATCCTTTTCATTGTTCGACGTGATTATTATGATCGGACGTTGCTCTGCACTGATCGTTTCACCGGTCTCGTAGACATGGAAACTCATCTTATCGAGTTCGTGCAGGAGGTCGTTCGGAAATTCGATATCGGCCTTGTCGATTTCATCGATCAGCAGGATCGGTCGCCGGTCACTTTCAAACGCGTCCCAAATCTTGCCCTTCTTGATGTAGTTGAAGATGTCATGGACGCGATCGTCGCCCAGTTGGCTGTCACGCAAGCGCGCCACGGCGTCATATTCATAGAGCCCCTGCTGGGCCTTTGTCGTGGACTTGATGTTCCATTCCAGCAAAGGCGCGTTCAGGCCTTTTGCGATCTCATGGGCGAGAACGGTTTTGCCCGTCCCCGGTTCGCCCTTGATGAGAAGCGGCCGTTCGAGCGTAATGGCGGCATTGACCGCCATCATCAGGTCTTTCGTGGCGACATAGTCCTTTGTGCCTTCGAATCGCATGGAAACTCGCTTTAAGTTGGGATTGTCTGCAACATGTTGTGAGGATCGCGACGCCCGATGCAAGAGCCCATCGCTGACTTTATCAGGCTTGCGAGGAACCTCGAAAAATTATTCAGGCCTATGTGAGCCCGGGACTTGAGCTTGCGTAAAATTTCGACATACCGCGCATCACCGGACATCGTCCGGAGAATCGCTCTCATGGGATGGAGCGCGAGGGACCGATAGAGGTGCAGAGCCCACGGTCCCGCTACATCAACGTTCGTTTGTTCGGGGAACGACCATGGCCAAATCCAAGAAAACCTCTTCCGTTGTTCCGGCCAATTACGTGCCAAGCGACGACGAAGCTTTCATGAACGACAGGATGCGCGAATTCTTCCGTCGACGCCTTATCGAATGGCGCGAAGAAATCGGTGTCCAGACCCGCGATACGGTCGAATATCTTCAAGGGGAACGGGTGAATCATCCCGACCCGACCGATATCGCGACCTATAATGCGGATCGTCAACTCGAACTCCGCACCAAGGACCGCCTCCGCAAACTGGTCCGCAAGATCGATAAGGCGCTCGCACGCATTGAAGACGGCACTTACGGCTATTGCGAAGAGACGGGCGATCCGATCGGGGCGGGACGTCTCGTGGCTCGCCCTATCGCGACCCTGTCGATCGAAGCGCAGGAATTGCACGAGCGCAGCGAACAGATGCGCGCCGGCTGATCCAGTCGGCAGCGCTGCCTTAAAGCCCGTTCTCGATATAGGCATCAACACGCTGTTCGAGCACATCAAGCGGGACGGGACCGCTTGTCAGAACGACATCGTGAAATTCCCGGATGTCGAAGTCGTCGGCCATCTCCGAACGCGCTTTCTCGCGCAGCTCCAAGATCTTCAATTTCCCGATCATGTAGGCCGTGGCCTGGCCCGGCATGACGATATACCGCTCGATGGCCTTGATGATGTCGCCTTCGGGGTTGGGCGTGTTCTCCTTCAAATAGTCGATCGCGTCCTCGCGCGTCCACTTCTTGTGATGCAGTCCTGTATCGACGACGAGCCGGGCTGCCCGCCAGAGTTCCATGGCGAGGCGGCCGAAGTCGGAATAAGGATCTTCATAGAAGCCCATCTCTTTCGGAAGATACTCCGAATACAGACCCCAACCCTCGCTATAGGGTGTGTAGCGGCCGTATTTGCGGAAGGTCGGTACGTTATCGAGTTCCTGCGAAATGGCGATCTGCATATGATGGCCGGGAACGCCTTCATGATAGGCCAACGCTTCCATCTGGTAGATCGGCATCGAGTTCATGTCGTATAGATTGGCGTAATAGTAGCCGGGTCTGGATCCGTCCGCCGCAGGCGCGTTGTAGAACGCCTTGCCCGCGCTGCGTTCACGGAACGCTTCGACGGGCCGAACCTCTAGCGCGGCTTCCGGGCGTCGGAGGAAGACTTCGTCCAGACGTTCGTCCATCGTGTCGATAAGCGCAGTCGCCTCTCGGAGGTAGCGGTCCTTGCCTTCATCCGTCGTCGGATAGTAGAACTGCGGATCGGTGCGCATAAACTCGAAGAAAGCATCCAGGTCTCCGTCGAAATCCACGGCTTGCATGATGTCTCGCATCTCGCCGTGAATTCGGTCCACCTCCCTTAACCCGATGTCGTGGATCTCATCGGCCGAGAGATCCGTGGTCGTCATCAGGCGCAGTCGGTAGGCATAGTAATCTCCGCCGTCCGGCAGTTTCCAGACGCCGTCATCCGTACCGGCTTCGGCCTGTTGGCGCTGCAGCTCGGCTTTCAGGCGCTCATAGGCCGGGCCGACATGTTCATCCATGGCGTCGATGGCGTCCGAGAAAAGCTCTTCCTGAACTTCGTCCGGCAGATCGAGCGCATCGACCTTGGACCTGAAATCCTCAAGGATCAGGTTCAAATCTCCCCCCGCTTCGAAGGGCGCGCCGGTCAATATGTTGTCCACGTCGCGTATGACATGCGCATAGACGAACTTGGGGGGTGAAATACCCATCCCGAAACTCTCTTTCGAACGTTCGGTCACGGCATCGAGTTTGGCGGGAATTCGGGTCAGACGCGCGACATAGGCGCGAGCGTCCGCTTCCGAGTCGATCCGGTGCTGGTTCAGCAGAAAGGTCGGGATGCCGGAATGCGTCCCGAACATCTGATTGAACGGATAGCCGTGATTGTACCAGCGGGCGCCTTCCAACAGGGTTTCGGCATTGCGGACATAGAGATTGTGCGAAAGCGCCGCGTCCTCGTCCAGGGCGGAAACATCGACCTCTTCGGTCAGGAACGCCAGATCGGATCGTGTGCGGTCCATTCGTTCCAGCCAGGCTTCCTTCGTCTCGTCGTTCCATTCCTCGTTCCGGTCCTTGCGGCCCAGTCTTGCCAGGAATTCCGGGCGGTCCATCGCGTCCTCATCGAATCGGCGTTCGAACCAGGCATTGAGAATTTCGGACTCGGATTGTTCGGCCGCTGTTTCGACCGGCTGGTCAGCCGGTGCCGTCTGCGGCGCGGTTTCAATAGTTGCGGTTTCCGGGGTATCTGCCTGGGAGCATGCACCCAGCAATAGCAATGTAACGGCGAGCGGACGCAGATAGGTCATGAGCTTTCCTTGGTTTGATCGATGTAGCGCTCGACATTGCGCTCCAGAATGTCAAGCGGGACGGACCCGTTGGCAATGACGACGTCGTGAAATTGCCGGATGTCGAACGCGTCTCCCAATTCGGTTTCGGCTCGTTCGCGCAATTCGACGATCTTCAACTTGCCGATCATGTAGGCCGTGGCCTGACCGGGCCAGACGATGTAGCGATCGATCTCGGCGCGAACATCGCCTTCGGGATTGGGAATGTTCTCCAGATAATATTGCACCGCCGTTTCTCGGTCCCATTTTTTGGCGTGGAGACCCGTATCCACGACGAGACGCGCCGCCCGGAAGATTTCCATGCCGAGCTGACCGAACTCCTTGTAGGGATCGGTATATAGACCAAGCTCCTTCGGAATTTCCTCTGCATAGAGCGCCCAGCCTTCGATGAAGGCCGTATGTCCGCCGAGCCTGCGGAACTCCGGAACGCCGTCCAGTTCCTGCGCAATGGCGATCTGCATGTGATGACCGGGAATGCCTTCGTGATAGGCCAGGGCCTGTTGCAGGAATTTCGGCTGGTCGGCCATGTCCTTCAGATTGATATAGTAGGTGCCGGGCCGAGAGCCATCCAGCGCCGGCGCGTCGTAGAACGCACCGAAGGCCGTGGCTTCGCGGAAGGGTTCGACACGTTTCACTATCATGTCGGCTTCGGGTTTCGTCAGGAAGAGGCCATCCAGCCGACCGCGCATTTCGTCGATGATCGAGGTCGCATCCGCAACGTAGGCGCTGCGGCCTGTATCGTCATTTGCATAGGTGAAGCGCGGGTCGGTCCGCAAAAACGTGTAGAAGTCCTGCAAGCTGCCGTCGAAACCGACGCGCTCCATGATTTCGCGCATCCGGGTCTGGATGCGGTCGACCTCTCTCAAGCCGATGTCGTGGATCTCGTCGGGCGTCAGGTCCGTCGTCGTATAATGCCTCAGGCGCGCGGCATAATAGTCGTCTGCCTGCGGAAGTTTCCAAGCCCCGTCATCATCGGTTGCTTTTTCGGCATGGCGTTCGAACATCGACAGAAGCGATCGATAGGCCGGTTCGACCGACTCCAACAGAGCTGTGCTGGCAGCCGTGACCAGGTCCGCTTTCTGCGAGGCGTTCAGATTCGTTTCGTTCAGTTTGCTCTTGAAGTCCTTCAACAGAGGGCTGTCTTCGCCGTCTGTGAAGGGAGCGCCAGCGATGATGTTGCGCGAGGGCTCCGCGATCTTTTCATAGACGAACCGGGGAAGCATGACCCCATTGTCGGCTTGAGCTTCTGCGCGCATTTCGGCTTGTCCGAAATAATCGTCGAAGGCTTCGAGACGCGCAATGTAATCTCTTGCATCTTGTTCGGTTGCAATGTCGTGGAAGTTGATGAGAAAGCTGGGCAGGCTTGAATGCGGTCCGCTCATGTGCTGGAAAACGTAGTCGTTTCCGGACACTGCATGCGTGGCCAGCCAATCTTCCTGCTGCACTTCGAATAGGCGGTAGGACAACGCAGCGTCCTCATCCAGCCTGTCGACATCGAAGCTGCGCTTCATTTCGGCGAGCCAGCTCCGGCGCAAGGCGGCTTCCTCGTCCAAGGCGCTCTGGCTGATATCGTCGAGCCGATCGCGATTGACGCGCTTGCCCAGATAGGTCTGGGTCATGGGCGATCTGGCGAGCTCTTCATCGTACCGGGCGGCGAACCAGTCGTTTAGCCGGTCCGACTCCTGCGTGACGATCTCCGCACGCGATGTGTCGATTTGCACGTCTCCGGGACGGCAGGCCGGCAGCGCGGCCGAGCAGACCAGAAAACCGGCTATGGCCATGACCTGTAGGTGTTTCATCGCAAATCCGCTTCAAGAGTTCGGGTAGTTTTCAGAGAAAGTCCGAAACTCTCGCGGCAATGTCAAATAAGGGGTAGAGCGTTTGCGCATGAACGAAGCGATTCCGTCATCTCCGAGTTCCGGTCCGGTCGGCCGCATGGCCGGCTGGTCGGGATTGGTCATACTCATCCTGCTCGTCATAATCGGCAGCATCTGGGCCGCCCTGGCATGGACCGGCCTGCAACCCGGTCCGCAGATCCTGGTCGCGGGCGTGATCGCCTTGGCTGTCCTGTTGGCAGCGGGACTGTTGATAACCATGAGGGCCGGCAGTCGGGAAGACCGCCGCGCCGCTCACCGCGACTCTCTTTACAGCGAGGCATTCTTCCTGTCGGGACGACCGCAACTGATCACGCGAAACGGCGAACCGGCCCATGCCAACCGCGCCTACCTGGATATTGCCCGGACACTGGCTGTGGACGTGTTGCCCGACACATTGCCGTCCGTGGACCGGCTGTTCTCGACAACCGGCAAGGACGGATCGGCGGCCATCTTCCGATTGCACAACATTCCGCCCACCCAATCCGAAGCCGAAGAAGAGATCAATCTGGTCATGCCGAACGGCACGCTGTCGCGGTTTCGCATATCCGTGAAACGGATCGGAGCGCAGCCCGGCCTGGACCTCTGGCAGATCGACGAGATCGCGGGCATGGAAAGTCACGGCGCGTCTTTGGCGAACGCACCCATCGGTCTGTTCTCCCTGACGCGCGACGGCCGTGTGATATCCATAAACACGACGATGCAACGCTGGTTGGGCGGCCCCGACGCCGTGGCGCCGACGCATATCAACGAATTCATCGAAGACCCGCTGCTTCTGCTCGATGCCGACGCCGTCCATGGCAAAACGGTTCGTGCCGATACGCGGCTGATCACCCGCAAGGGCGTCGTCACGCCGATCGTGATGATCGCCAGGTGGAACGCCGTCGAGGCAGGCGATCTGGTCGCTTCCGTCGCCCTGCACGGCCACACGTCGCGACCTGGCGGCCAGCGCCAGACGGAGCTTTCCCAAGCCGCCGGATCCGACAAACAGCATGCGCCGGCCTTCGCCTCCGTCCCGTTCGGCGTCCTGCAGGTCGACGGGGCCAATATCGGCACAGCGAAAATCACCTATACCAACAAGGCATTCCGCACTCTCTGGGGCGGCGGCGACCCGATCGGTCAACCGTTCGCCTCTCTGTTCGACGGCCATACCGTGCGCAAGACCTTGGCGGGGAAGTCAGTGGCCGACATGGGCGACATGGGCGCGATCGACGTGCGTCTGACCGGCGCCGGCAAGGTGCCTGTCGCCCTCTATATCGTTCCCGATCCGGTGCTGCCGGAGCGGCTATGGGCCTATCTCGTCGATATCAGCACGCGCAAATCGCTGGAAGAACAGGTCCGGCAGAGCCAGAAGATGCAGGCCGTCGGGCAACTGACCGCCGGCGTGGCGCACGATTTCAACAACCTGCTGACGGCGATCCGCCTCAACACCGACGAATTGCTGCAACGACACCCGGTCGGCGATCCATCCTATCCCGAGCTGCAGAACATCAATGCGACGGGCGCACGCGCCGCGGCGCTGGTCAAGAAACTGCTCGCCTTCTCACGACAACAGACCCGCCGCGCCGAGCGCATCGACATATCGGAAGTTCTGTCCGACATGTATCTCACCCTGAAGCAGACGCTAGGCGGCCAGGCGCAGCTGGAACTCAGCCACGCCCGCGACTTGCCGCCGGTCATGATGGACCGGTCGCAATTTGACAACGTCGTCATGAACCTGTGCGTGAATGCGCGCGACGCCATGGAAGCACAAGGCGGTGGCCGGATCACGATCGAGTCCGAACGCCTCTCCCGGCATTCCGTGACCGATCTCGGTTTGCAGTCGGCTCTCATGGATTTTCCGTCCGACGACATCGTGCTGATTTCCGTTTCGGATACGGGCACCGGCATGACGGAGGCGGTCAAGGCCAAGATATTCGAGCCCTTCTTCACGACCAAGGATCAAGGCAAGGGCACAGGTCTGGGGCTGGCGACGGTTTACGGCATCATCCAGCAATCGGGCGGGCATCTCGAAGTGGACAGCGAACTTGGGCGCGGAACGACATTCAACATATATCTGCCCGCCGCCCCCGAGCTGACGCAGCAGGACATCATCGACAAGGCGCCCGCACCCGCCGAACGCAAACCGGCCGACCTGGCCGGGCAGGGCAACATCCTGTTCGTCGAAGACGAAGCCGCCGTGCGCGTGATCGCGGCCAAGAGCTTGCGCAAACGCGGCTACAACGTGGTCGAGGCCGAGGACGGCGAGGAAGCGCTGGAGCTTCTGGAGGGTGCATCGGAGCCGTTCGACCTGCTTCTTTCCGACGTGGTCATGCCGGGGCTCGACGGCCCTGGCTTGCTCAAGCAGGGACGCGAGATGTTGGGCGATGCGCGGATCGTCTTCATTTCCGGCTATGCGGAAGAGAAGTTCTCGGACTTGCTGGCCGAGGAGCCCGACGTCACGTTCCTGCCCAAACCGTTCACGCTCGCCGAGCTGGCAGAGAAGGTGAAATCCGAGATCGGCGAGGCCGTCGGTTGAGCGCCTGCGACAGATCGCCCTGCTGGCTGGCACGGCGCAGATCGGTGTCTATCTCGCTTCTTGTCACCCTTCCGAGCTTGCCGGCTGCGACAATGTGTACTTGGCACATCATGATCTGCCATCCAGACCGCACTTTGGATGGTCGGCACAATATGTTGTGCTAGGGTGACTGCAAGAAGTGTTCTTTTTTTGTTCTTTTCACTTGCGGGATGAGAACAAAGATGAAACAGAGTGACCACACGGCAGTCCATTAGAAGCCGTTTCTTTCATGGGGGACCGAAGGGCTCCGGAAACCCCGCGATCGGAGTAGTTCTCATGGCGAGAAACACCACCCCCCTCAAGGTCGTCGAAAAGGCGACCGATAAGAACAGATCAGCCGCCCTGGATGCGGCTTTGTCCCAAAT
Source organism: uncultured Algimonas sp. (assembly GCF_947498175.1). Taxonomy (GTDB): domain Bacteria; phylum Pseudomonadota; class Alphaproteobacteria; order Caulobacterales; family Maricaulaceae; genus Litorimonas. The sequence goes on from NZ_CANMJB010000006.1 coordinate 102,164, forward strand.
CGACCGGAGCTTCGGCAAAGGCTCGGTCATGAAGTTGGGCGATAAGACGTCCATGGATGTCGAAAGCGTCTCCACCGGTTCGCTTGGTCTGGACATCGCGCTCGGCATCGGCGGCCTGCCCAAGGGCCGGATCATCGAGATCTACGGGCCGGAGTCGTCCGGCAAGACCACGCTGACGCTCCATGCCATCGCCGAATGCCAGAAGGCGGGCGGCGTTGCGGCCTTCATCGACGCCGAACACGCGCTCGACCCGGTCTATGCAGGCAAGCTGGGCGTGGACGTCAACGAATTGCTGATCGCGCAGCCCGACACGGGCGAGCAAAGCCTGGAGATCGCCGACACGCTGGTTCGTTCCGGCGCTGTCGATATCCTCGTCATCGATTCTGTCGCGGCCCTGACGCCGCGTGCCGAACTGGAAGGCGACATGGGCGACTCCCTGCCAGGTTTGCAGGCCCGTCTCATGAGCCAGGCGCTGCGTAAGTTGACCGGGTCGATTTCCAAATCGGGCTGCATGGTGATCTTCATCAACCAGATCCGCATGAAGATCGGGGTGATGTATGGTTCGCCTGAGACCACGACGGGGGGCAATGCGCTGAAATTCTACAGCTCCGTCCGTCTCGATATCCGCCGCATCGGTGCGATCAAGAACCGCGACGAGGTCGTCGGCAACCAGACGCGCGTCAAGGTCGTCAAGAACAAGGTCGCGCCGCCCTTCCGCCAGGTCGAATTCGACATCATGTACGGCGAAGGCATTTCCAAGACCGGTGAACTGATCGACATGGGCGTGCTGGCCGATGTGATCCAGAAATCCGGCTCATGGTATTCCTATGGCGACGAACGGATCGGTCAGGGGCGCGAGAACGTGCGCAAGTTCCTGATCGAGAATCCGGACATGATGGCGGAGATCGAACAGAAGATCTTGCGTGAAAAGGGTTTGCTGGATGACGAGCTGCTGATGCCGACCGACGAACAGGTTGAAGACAACGGTTCGGAACCCCAATTGGGGCTCGGCGCCTAAGCCGGCACTGTCGATTGCAGTTCAGGCTGGATACATGTCCGGCTTGGTAATCGGGACGCGGACTGCGAGAGCAGTCCGCGTCCTTTTTCGACTCGCTTGTTCCGCATATCCGTCCAGCGGAAAGGCCAGTCGATTTCGTCCGGGGGTTCGGATAACACGCACGGTCCGTCCACCGTGTGCCGGATCCCCGGGCACCCGAAAGCTTTCGTCTCTGACGCCTGGACGGCAGGCAGGGATGAGAACTTCGACTGCGGTAATTTAACGTGCGTTATAAAAGCGGGTTCCAGTCCTAGGCAGTGACTTCGGACACATTTTGCACAAAGGCGGTTCGCCACCCGATTGCACTCCCGGCTTGGAACCGCGGTCCGGCCTGCCTATAGGGCCGCGCATGACATCGCTTGCAGACATTCGGTCCCAGTTTCTCGGCTATTTCGGCCGCAACGGGCATGCCGTGCTGCCCTCGGCACCGCTGGTGCCGGACAATGATCCGACCCTGCTTTTCGTCAATGCCGGAATGGTCCCGTTCAAGGACAGCTTCACCGGCGCCCGTACGCCGGAGAGCCCAAGGGCCGCGACCTCGCAAAAGTGCGTCCGCGCGGGCGGCAAGCACAACGATCTGGACAATGTCGGCTATACGGCGCGTCATCATACGTTTTTCGAGATGCTTGGGAATTTCAGCTTCGGCGACTATTTCAAGGACCGCGCGATCAGTCAGGCTTGGGATTTGGTGACGAAGGAATTCGGCCTGCCGCAGGACAAGCTCCTGGTCACGATCTACCATACGGATGATGCCGCCTTCGATCTCTGGAAGAAGATTGCAGGTCTGCCCGACGACCGGATCATCCGGATCGCCACGGACGACAATTTCTGGGCGATGGGCGATACCGGTCCTTGCGGGCCAAGCAGCGAAATCTTCTTCGATCATGGTCCTGGGATCCCCGGCGGCCCGCCCGGATCGCCAGATGAAGACGGCGACCGTTTCATCGAGATCTGGAACCTCGTCTTCATGCAGTTCGAACGCCACGCGGACGGACGCCGGACCGATCTGCCCAAACCGTCCATCGATACGGGCATGGGTTTGGAGCGCATCGCCGCCATCATGCAGGGCGAACACGACAATTACGACATCGACCTGTTCAGAACCCTGATCGGGGCGTCCGTCGATCTGACGGGCGTGAAGGCGGAAGGCGAGGCGAAGTTCAGCCACCGTGTCATCGCCGACCATTTGCGGTCCTGCTCCTTTCTTCTGGCCGACGGAGTCAGCCCGTCCAATGAAGGGCGCGGCTATGTGTTGCGACGCATCATGCGGCGCGCCATGCGCCATGCTCATCTGCTCGGTGCGCCAGAGCCCCTGATGCACAGGCTCGTTCCGACGTTGGTCGCACAAATGGGCGATGCGTTCGGCGAGCTGAGGCGCGCCCAAGCCAGCATCGAAGCTACGTTCCAGCAGGAAGAGGAGCGTTTCCGCCGCACGCTTGGCCGCGGCATGGGGCTTCTGGACGATGCGACGGCCCGCCTGTCCGAAGGTGACGAACTGTCCGGTGAAACGGCCTTCAAGCTCTACGACACTTACGGGTTTCCGCTCGACTTGACGCAGGATGCACTGCGGGGTCGCGGAATCGGCGTGGATACCGATGGGTTCGAAACGGCGATGAAGAAACAGCGGGCGCAAAGCCAGGCCGATGGTGGCAATTTCGGAAGCTCCGATGCAGACGATATTTTCAAGGCTCTGCGCGAAGAGGCCGGTCCGACCGCTTTCACCGGCTATGACCGTTTGTCCGAGACGCATGAAATTGTCGCCCTGATGCAGGATAACCGGCGGATCGACCGTGCCGTGTCCGGTCCGGTCATGTTCCTGACGCGCGAAACGCCCTTCTATGCGGAAAGCGGCGGGCAGGCCGGGGATCATGGCGTGGCCGACTTCGACAATGGCGCGCGCGTCGAAATCAGCGACGTTCAAAAGAAAGCCGGCGATCTGCACGTTCACATCGGAACGCTGACCGGCGAGATTTCCGTCGGCGACAGTGCGGTGATCTCCGTCGATGTGGATTGGCGCGAAAAGACCAAGCGCAATCATTCTGCCACACACATCATGCACGAAGCGCTGCGCCGCGTGCTGGGCGATCATGTCACCCAGAAAGGCCAGATGGTCGATGCCGACCGTATTCGCTTCGATATCAGCCATGGGGGCGCGATCACACGCGAAGAGCTGGCCAAGGTCGAAGACGAAGTGAATGCGGTGATCCAGCAGAACGCGCCGGCGAAAATCCAACTCATGGCGCCGGATGCCGCGATCGAGGCGGGCGCCATGGCGCTGTTCGGCGAGAAATATGGCGACGAAGTCCGGGTCCTGTCTTTGGGCACCGATCCAGACGGCACGGACTATTCCGTCGAATTGTGCGGTGGAACGCATGTTGAGCGGACAGGCGATATCGCCTTGTTCAAGATCCTGTCCGAAGGTGCCGTCGCGGCGGGCATCCGCCGTGTCGAAGCCGTCACGGGCGAAGCGGCGCGCCGCTATCTGGAAGAGCAGGCCGGACTGGCCCGTGCCGCCGCCGATCGGCTCAAGGCCAAACCGGAGGACATACCGGAGCGCATCCAAGCGCTGTTGGCCGAGCGAAAGCAGCTGGAAAAGGATCTGGGCGAAGCGCGCAAGCAATTGGCGCTCGGCGGGAATGGCGGCGCAGCCGCGGGCCCTGAAGAGATTGGCGGCGTGCCCTTCGTCGGCCGCGTATTGGACGGCATTGGCGGCAAGGAATTGCGGCCCATGCTGAACGAACAGATCGACAAATTGGGAACGGGCGTGGTGGCATTCGTTGCGCGCGACGAGGGCAAGGTCGCAGTGGCGGTCGCCGTATCGGACGACCTCACCGGCGATTATTCAGCTGTCGATCTGGTCAATGCCGGCGCGGCGGAAGTCGGCGGTCGCGGGGGTGGCAAGCCGGGCATGGCGCAGGCCGGAGGCAGCCAGCCGGACAAAGCCGACGCCGCTCTGGATGCGATCAGAGCTGTGTTGGAAGGCTAAGGCTATTCGGCCGCGTCGGCGGCCCGCATCCGCGCATATTCCTGCGTGCCATGGGCGATGACGGTGTCGGCATCCGTCAAGTCCGTCAGGCCGAACGTGGTCGCATCCGCGGCCAGCCGTTCGTAAAGCGGTCCGAAATCCTGCTGCGTGGCGCTCAGCAATTGTTCAAAGCTGTCGATCACGAAATAGAGCTGCTGGAAATCGTCGATACGGTAGTCCGTGCGCATGACGCGTTCCAGATCGAAGGCGATCCGGTTCGGACTGTCGCTTTCCAGCGAAAAGGGTGTCTCGCCGGCCGAGCTGACGATGCCGGCCCCGTAGATCCGCAAACCTTCGGGTTTTCTGATCAGGCCGAACTCGACGGTGTACCAGTAAAGCCGTGCCAGTTCCTTCAGCCGCCCGAGCGAGTCCGCTCGCTGCCCCCCTTGGCCATAGGCCTGCATGTAGTCGGCGAAAGTGGGCAGGGTCAGCATCGGCACATGGCCGAAAATGTCGTGGAATATGTCGGGTTCTTCCAGATAGTCCAGCTGGTCGGGTTTCCGGATGAACCGTCCGGACGGAAAGCGGCGATTGGCCAGATGGTCGAAGAAGACGTCGTCCGGCACGAGGTGAGGGACCATGACGACCTCCCAACCGGTCAGATCCTTCAGTTTCGGATTGATGACGTCGAGATCGGGAATGCCGCCGGAGCCGAGATCCAAGAGCCCGAGCCCCGTGTGGAATTCCTCGACCGCACGGTCCTTGAGGATGTCGATCTGCCGCGCATAGAGCGTGTCCCAGACCTTGTGCTCCTCATCGGTATAGCGGTCCCACATCTGCCGGATGGTGAAATCCGCTGCCGGTGTCTGCGCGTCGATTACGGGATCCGATATGGCCATGCTTCTCTCCTGAACTGCGGTAACGTTAACGCACCATCCCGGAATGTGTTGTGCAATTTCTTGCGGAGCCCGCTTCATTCAGAGCGGTTTCGTGCCCGACTCCGGCCATAACACGCGAAACGCTTTCCCTCCATGTCATCGGGTCCAGGGCGGGAACGGAACGATAAGGATGACAGGATCGTTTAATATCAGACCCGACGTCCTGCCTTCATGTCCTGCCGGAGAGCCCGACCATGTGTACCACCCATCAGACACCCGCAAACGAAGCCGTCGCGGCCGCCGATCCGCAGCTGATGTTCCGCCGCAAATTCCTCAAATATGCCGGTGTCGCCGGTGCGGCGACGGCTGCGGGTGGATTGGCGTCCTGTACGACGAATCCCGTCACGGGCCGGTCCCAGCTTCTGGCCTTCGCCCCTAGCGAGGCCGATCTGGCGCGAGCCGCACAGCAGAGTTGGAACGAAGTCCGCCGACAGACGCCGACGACGAACGATCCGCGTTATGCTGGACGTTTGCGCAATATCGGTTCGCGCGTCTCGCGCGGTGCCGGCCAGGCCAATCGCAATTGGGACTATGCCGTATTCGACCAGAACACGAAGAACGCTTTCGTGCTGCCCGGCAACCGGGTCGGGTTCTTCAAAGGCATGATGGATTTCACCGACAATGACGATCAGATCGCAGCCATCATGGGCCACGAGGTTGGCCACGTGACAGGCGCTCACGCACGCGAGCGCTACAGCCAGATGATGCTGGGACAGCTCGCCATCGCGGGCGGCACGATGCTGGCCGGATCGCAACTGCAAAGACGTTGCCGTCAAGCTCGGTCCCAGCGTGAACGTAACGACTGCATGCGGAGTGCCGGTCGCAACACCCAATATCTGCAAGCCGCGCTCGGCATGGGCTTCCAGCTCGGCGTCGTGTTGCCATATGGCCGCCGTCAGGAACTCGAATCCGACCAGCTCGGCGCGCGTTACATGGCGCGAGCGGGTTACGATCCGTATCAGGCCGTCCGCCTGTGGGAGAAGATGGGCGCGGAAAGCGGCGGATCGCGCGGTCCGGAATTCCTGGCCACGCACCCGACGCCGGAACGGCGCGCGCGAGAACTGTCAGACTACATCACGGCGCAGCAGAAGCTCGGCAGCCGCGGCTTCCAACAGCTCGATATTCCTGCCGACGCGTAAGACCTGCACGGCGATTTCCGCGTATTCGTGGCTTGAAGCGTGAGCGACCCTTGTCTAAAGGGTCGCCTCGCATCGGTATGCCGCCTTAGCTCAGTTGGTTAGAGCGCCTGCTTGTGGAGCAGGAGGTCCTTGGTTCGAGACCAAGAGGCGGTACCATCCCCACTGAAATTCCATGTGACGATCGTGCCCGGGTAAGGCCCGATTAACCCTGTCCGACTAGCTTGCCACTTCCGACTTCAAGGAGATTGGCGTGTCGCTGGGCCCGGTGCCGACCGAAATGATCGAGACGGCGATTTCCGGACCGACGACCGAGGCGCGGGCGCTCGCCACGCAGGCCATCGGCCGCATGGTCCGCGACCTTCCGCTCACAGATTCCGAGCGGCGCCTGTCCAGCCATATATTCGACGCTTTGTCACGCGATGTGACCGAAGAGGTCCGGCGTGCCTTGGCCGTCACGCTGAGACTGTCCCCGAACCTGCCACGCGACGTGGCCAACCGCCTGATCAACGATGTCGACAGCATCGCAGTCCCGATCCTGTCGTCCTCGCCGGTCGTGACGGATGACGACCTGATCGCGGCGTTGGAATCCCGTGCCGGTAGAAAGGCCCAAGCCGTCGCCAGCCGCAACAGGCTGTCGCGCAAGGTCAGCCATGCCGTCATCGATCTGGGGGACAAAGCTGCGGTCGCCACTCTGGCCGCAAACGATTCCGCCTTGATATCCAAGGACGATGCCGCGCGTATGGTTGCGTTTGCCGAGACTGACGACCTCATCCGCGAAGCCGCATTGCGGCGGCAGGACATGCCGCAGGATCTGGCGGTCCGGTTGATCGACCAACAGGTCGGCCGCGTCGACGAAGCCTTGCGCCCAGACACGTCCGATCATGCGCGGATCGCGCGACATACCGGCGAACGCAGCAAGGCGCGATGGGCGGTGTCCGACTGGTCGGCCAATGCGCTGCAGGCCTATGTCGCCGCACTGTCCGAATCGGGTGGTCTGACCGAAACGATCATCGGACGGGCGGCCGGTCAGGGGGATTGGCGTTTCGTGCAATTGGCCTTGGCCGTGCGCGCCGGCATATCACCGACCAAAGCCGGGCTGATGGTCATGGATGCGCGCAGTTTCGCGCTCGACGCCTTGTTGCGACAAGCCGGGCTCGGCGAGGCGTCCAGCATGCTGATCGCGGCGAGTGCGGACGCGTTCCGCGATCTCGAACGCAGTGGGGCGGCCGTGTCGCGCGAGCGTTTCCAGCGCCTTATGGCCGAACGTATCGCCAGCCATCCGGCGTCCGACATTTTCGGCGAGATCTGGGAGGACTGGCTTGATGCAGGCCTGGGGCCGCAACAGCTTCCAGCATAGCGTCAGGTCGCGAACTGCTCACGCAGGATGCGTTCGTCCAGACCGTGATCCGAATCGAACAGCAAGGTCAGCTTGGTCTCGTGGTCCTGCTCGATCTCGACGCTGTGGACATGGCGGATTTCCTGATTGTCGGCGGCGGCGGAGACCGGACGCAATTCGGGGTCGATGATCTCGAACCGGACGCGCGCCGCATTGGGCAGCAAGGCTCCGCGCCAACGGCGAGGGCGGAAGGAGCTGATCGGCGTGAGGGCGAGGATGTCCGCGCCCAGCGGCAGAACGGGGCCATGCGCCGAGAGGTTGTAGGCCGTGGATCCGGCCGGTGTCGCCACCAGAACACCGTCCGCGATCAGGCGATCGAGCCGGGTCAACCCGTCCACCGCGATGCCGATATGCGCTGCCTGCTGCGTCTGCCGGAACAGAGAGACTTCGTTGAAGGCGAGTTCCGATATGCTGCCGCCTTTCGCGACGGCCTCCATGCGCAAAGGGGACACGGTCGCGCTCTTGGCCTGCTGGATGCGGTTGGGCAGGTCGTCCATTTCTATCCGGTTCATCAGGAAGCCGACCGTGCCGCGGTTCATGCCGAAGACGGGCAGGCCGCGGCGGATCAGGGACATGTTGCGGCGCAACGTCTTGAGCATGAAGCCGTCGCCGCCGATAGGCACGATCACGTCGGCGTCTCCGGCGTCGTGATTGCCGTACAACCCGACGAACCCGTCCATCAACGTCTTGGCGCCGGGCTTTTGACTGGCCGTGAAGGCAATTTTCATGAGGGTCTTCGCCTGTCCAGATCCGCGCGCATTCTTAGCGCTATAGCATTTGACCCGGGCGAGGCGAGGCGAATATGGGGCCTGAGTGGGTGGATGGAGAAAACGTCTTGGATTGAGTGCCCTCATCCTGGTTCAGGCCGGTCACGCCTGGGCCTCGGCCTGGAACCCCGTCCCTTGGGGAGGCGAGTTGATCACCGGCTATATCTTCGCCGAGGCGTCGGAAGCGATCGACGACCAAGGCGACCGGTTCGGCCTCGACATCTACAGCAAGCGCATCGTTCAGACTTACGGCAATCTCGGACTGACTTCGCGTCTGGCCTTGATCGGAACGTTCGACTGGCAAGATACGCAAATCGATCAACCCGGTCTGGCCATCGCCTTTTCCGAACCGTCGTCTGTTTCGGCCGGTCTGCAATACCAGCTCAGCCGCCGTGAAGGCCACGCCGTCGCCCTGTCGGCCAGTTATGTCAGCAGCATCGATCTGCCGGAGGAGCTATTGACCCTCGAAAACCGCGAATCCGCGTTGGAGTTGCGAGGTCTGTGGGGCGAAAGCCGGACGATATATGGCCGGAATGCCTTTGCGGAACTCCAGCTGGCAGGGCGGATGACACTGGCGGGGCGCCATGCCGGGACGAGCGCACAGCTAACGGTCGGCGCCGATCCGTTCTCTCGCACCCAGCTGCTCGCCAAACTTCGCCATACGAACATCGAACCGGGTGAATATGCGGGTTTCGACATCGGTCGCCAGAGCCGTTGGGAAATGGAAGCCAGCGGGGTCTACCGCATTCGGAAGCAGGACTTCATCGAACTGGGCTACACCTCGGTCGTCGGCGGCCGGAGCGCCGTTTTAGAAGGCGGCTGGAAAATCGGTTATTGGCGGAAGTTCTAGCCGCCCGTCTCGGCGCGCAGATATTCCAGCAAGGCGTCGCGGTCGGCTTCCTTGCGCAGTCCGGCGAAGCTCATCCGGTTTCCGGGAATGTAGTCGCGCGGGTTCTCGATGTAGGCGGACAGGGTTTCGTCCGACCATACGATCTCCGACCCGGCCATCGCGTTGGAATAGTTGAAATCCTCCCGCGTTCCGGCCGTCCGACCGTATATGCCCCACAGGTTCGGACCGACCTTGTGCCGCTCGCCTTGGCCGAGCGTGTGACAGGCGCGGCAGCGCTTGTAGAGGATCGCCCCGCGCTCCAGGTTCGTCATGTCCGTGACCGCGGGCGGTATGGTCGTATGCGGATCGGCGGCGCCGCCATCGTCACCGCCACCGCAAGCGGTCAGGAAGATGGCCGATATGACTGTGAAAGCATGGCGTGGCATGACGGCTTCCTTAGTCCTGCGCCCGAAGCGTCGGCAAGTGCGGATGCGGCGAAATATTCCTACACATCGACATGGCCGACATGGCATAAGCGGGATGCAATTCTCGCAAAGGATTATTCGATGAGCTTCACCCCGCCCGTCAATGCGATCGGCTACCTCCTGCGTCACGGCGTCAGGCTGGACGACATCAACAGCCAAGGTGAGTTCGAGGAAGCGTCCCCCGATCTGCTGGATGCGATTCTGGGCGGTGCCGCCGACTTCGCGCGGGACGTGATCGCGCCCACCAATTGGGACGGGGACCAGCATCCGGCCACACTGAAAGACGGCGACGTCACCGCGTCGCCCGGCTTCAAGGACGCCTATGCGCAATTCGTCGAAGGCGGTTGGCAGACCGTCTCACTGCCAAGCGAGATCGGCGGCATGGGCTTGCCCAGCGCGGTCAGCGTCGCGACCAACGAAATGATCTACGCCGCCAACATGGCGTTGGGCCTGTGTCCGATGCTGACCAGTTCGGCGATCAAGGCGATCGAGACCCACGCGTCCGAAACGCTCAAGGACACCTATCTGCCCAAGATGCTGGCTGGGGAATGGACCGGCGCCATGTGCCTGACCGAGCCGCAGGCCGGATCGGATCTGGGGCCGGTGCGAACCAAGGCGGAAGACAGGGGCGACGGCACCTATGCGATCACCGGCCAGAAGATCTACATCACCTGGGGCGATCATGACTGCGCGGACAACATCGTGCATCTGGTTCTCGCGCGCCTGCCCGACAGTCCGGAAGGCTCGCGCGGAATATCGCTCTTCCTCTGCCCCAAATATCTCGTGGGCGACGATGGTTCGCTCGGAGAGCGCAATGATTTCAGGGCGATAGGGCTAGAACATAAACTGGGCATCCATGGCAGCCCGACTTGCGTCATGGAGTTCGACGGCGCGACCGGTTATCTGGTCGGCGAGGTCGACCGGGGGCTCGCGTCCATGTTCGTCATGATGAACGAGGCGCGCCTGTTCGTCGGCGTGCAGGGCGTCGCCATCGGCGAACGCGCCTATCAGGCGGCGCTGCACTATGCGCATGAGCGCGTGCAGGGCGTGCCGCCGGGCCATGAACCCGGTGCGCCCATCATCGACCATCCCGATGTGCGGCGCATGCTGATCGACATGAAGGCCAAGCTGATGGGCGCGCGGACGATCTGTTTCGCGACCGCCGAAGCGGCCGATCTGGGGGACCTTGCGCGCGAAGGCCTGCTGACGCCGATCGCAAAGGCGTTCGGGTCGGACACGGGCGTGGATGTCGCCAGCATCGCGGTGCAGGTCCATGGCGGCATGGGGTTCGTGGAGGAAACCGGCGCGGCGCAGCATTACCGGGACTCGCGCATCGCACCGATCTACGAAGGTACGAACGGCATCCAGGCGATCGACTTGATCGGGCGCAAATTGCGCCGCGACGGCGGCGAGGCCATGCGCGCGCTCATCTCGGATCTGCGCGAAGCGGTCACGTCGGTGAAGGATGCATCCGGCCGCGACGATGTCGATCTGTCGGTCTGCGCGGCCGCGGTGGAACGCGGACTGGAAACATTGGCGACCGCGACCGACATCGTGCTGAACGCGACCGAAGTGGATGCGCTTGGCGTTGCGACGACCTATCTAGAACTGTGCGGCAAGATCGTCGGCGGATCGCTGCTGGCGAAGGCCGTCGCGCGCGGGCTGTTGGCTGGCGACCCGCAATCGGCGGCCATGGCCAGTCTCGCCCGCTATCATGCGCTGCGCATCATGCCGACGGCGGACGGATTGCTCGAATCGATCCGGGCCGGGGCGGATGCGGTTTACGACTTTCCGCGCGACCAGCTGGCGGACCTGTAGTGTCGGCCCGGCCCCAGGATCTGCCGCAACGTCCGCATTCACGGCCGATCAAGCGGACCCGACGCCTGACGGCGCCGCAGATCACGGCGCGAAAGGGCGCCGATCCGATCGTCTGCCTCACCGCCTATGACGCGCCGACGGCGGAAATCCTCGATCCGCATTGCGACCTGATCCTGGTCGGCGATTCGGTCGGGATGGTCGTGCATGGCTTGCCGAGCACGGTCGGAGTGACGATGGAGATGATGATCCTGCACGGCCAGGCGGTCATGCGCGGGTCGCGCTCGGCACTGGTCGTGGTGGACCTGCCGTTCGGGTCCTATGAAGGGACGCCGGACCAGGCCTTTGCGTCGGCCTCGCGCGTCATGATGGAAACGGGCTGCCAGGCCGTGAAGATCGAGTCCGGTTCCTACGCGGCCGAGACCATCGCCTATCTGGTCGAACGCGGCATTCCGGTCATGAGCCATGTCGGCTTGCGCCCCCAGAGCATGCATGTGCTGGGCGGTTTCCGCGCGCGGGGCCGGACGCAGGTCGTCGCGGACGAAATCCTTCGCAATGCCGCAGCTGCCGCCGAGGCCGGCTCCTTTGCGGTCGTGGTGGAAGGTGTCTCGGCCGATATCGCCGACCGCGTCACGAAAGCGGTGGATATTCCGACCATCGGCATCGGGGCGTCGGCGGGCTGCGACGGACAGATCCTCGTGACCCCGGACATGCTCGGCCTGTTCGAACGCGTGCCGAAGTTCGTGCACAAGTTCGGCCGGATGCGCGACATGGTCGACGAGGCGGTCGGGGCCTATGCGGACGATGTCCATGCCCGGCGTTTCCCGCGCGAGGAAAACCTCTACGTCTTCAAGGATTAGGGTTTGTTTGATTGCCTGGCCTTGAGCTCGTCATCGTCCCCGGCAATGAATGGCGGGGACAGGTCTTCTTTCCATCTGTTCTTCCGGCCTCATACCGGGTTCGACCCGGGATCCGTCTCCCATCCGGTGCGGCCGGTTTGAGGGTCGTATGATGCATTCCAGACCAAATCCGCCAGGAGGCATTCTTGGTGACCACGCCCGTCGCACTCTGACCGAAACGTCATGCCGTTTGCGGTTGCGGGTGCGCGGACGGAAAGTTAGAGCGAGCCCCAGACCGGACCAGCCCTATCTAACGAAGGCGGCGGTGAAGGGTGGCACTAGACTGGAATATTCATGGTCGATTTCATTTCCGAAGTCGAAGAGGAACTTCGCAAGGACGACTTTCAACGTTTCCTGCGCCGCTTCGGACCGCTCATCATCGGCATTCTCGTCGCGATCGTCGCCGCCGTGGCCTATGTCGAATGGCGCGAGATCAGCACGGACCGCACGGCGCGCGCCGCCTCGCTCGACTATCTCGAAGCCGACCGCCTGTTGCAGGACGGACAAGCCGATGCGGCCCGCAGCGCCTTCTTGTCGCTCGCGGACGTCGCGCCGAACGGATATGCCGGCCTGTCCCTCATGCGCGCGGCGATCATCGCGTCCGAACAGGGCAACGAAGCCGAGGCCGTTCGTCTGTACGACTCCGCCGCGGACCGGTTCGACCTGGAGCGTCATGCGCAGCTCGCTGCGCTCAAGGCCGCCTACATCGTCGCCAATCGCGGCGATTGGAGCGATGTCGAACAGCGCGCGTCGAGTTTGGCCCAGGAAGGCGCGCCCTATGAATTCCTCGCCCGCGAACTGCTCGCCACGGCGGCCTTGAACCAGGGCGATACGGAACGGGCCCGGAGCGAGTTCGCCTATCTGGATACCGTGCCGGGCGTGCCGAACACGATATCCCGCCGGGCGGAACAGGCGTTGGTCCTGATGAATACGGACCGCACCACTGACGAAACACCCATCTTGCCCGCGCCTGCCGACACGGCCCCACAGCCCGACGCGGCGGAGCTTGAAGAGGCGAGGAAAGAATGACGATGAATTTCGGATCCCATTTGAAACAGGCCGGCGTCGCCGCGGCGGCGGTCCTGCTGCTTGGCGGGTGTGCGACGTTGGACAGGCTCAACCCGTTTGACGGCGGCGACGGCCCGGACCAAGGCGATGTCGCCGGCGCGGACGAGCGCATCTCGATCCTGGAGCTCAACGACACGCTGAGCGTTGGCGGTGCGGTCACACCGGACCAGATCGTTCTGCCGCCGGCCTATGTGAACACGGACTGGCCGCAGGTCGGCGGCAACGTTTCGCACGTGGTGCAGCATACGGGCGCATCCGGCCCGCTGGAGCGCATCTGGTCGCGCGATGTCGGCGACGGTTCTGATCGCAAGGGCTTCATCGCCGCACCGCCCGTGATCGCGAACGGCGTCATCTACGTCAAGGATTCCGGCAATACGGTCCGTGCCTTCAGCGAGACGAGCGGCGACCGGCTCTGGGAATACGAAGTCAAGATCACGGAGAGCGAGCGCACGCGCACGCGTAGCAGGTCCATCATCGACCGCATTCGCGATCCGCGATCCATCTTCGAAGGCTCCAGCCGTGACAGGGACGGTGTCGGGGGCGGTGTCGCCTTCGACGACGGCGTTCTCTACGTGACCTCCGGCTTGGGCGTGCTGACGGCGCTCGACGCGACGACGGGCCAGGAATTGTGGCGCAAGGGCATCCGCGTCCCGATTCATTCCGCCCCGACCGTCGCGAATGGCCGCGTTTTCGCCGTTACCGACGACAACGAGATCATGGCCTTCGATGCGCGCGACAAGGGTGCGGTGCTGTGGACCTATCAGGGCATCGTCGAAACCGCACGCATGTTGACGGTTCCGGCCCCCGCCGTGATGAACGACGTCGTGATCGCGCCGTTCTCCTCCGGCGAACTCGTTGCGCTGCGGGTGCAGAATGGCGGCGTGCTGTGGCAGGACGCGTTGGCCTCGTCCACGCGGCTGACGCCTCTGGCCGCGCTGAACGACATCGCCTTCGGTCCGGCCATCGCGGATGGCTACGTCGTCGCGACGGCACAGTCGGGGGTGATGACGGCCTTCGATTTCCGCACCGGGCAGCGGGTCTGGACCCAGCCGGCCGGCTCCATCGGCATGCCGTGGATCGCGGGCGATTTCATCTTCACCGTCACGACGGACGGCAAACTGGCGGCCCTGTCCAAGATCGACGGTTCCGTTGTCTGGATCCGCCAGCTGGAGACCTTCCGCAAGCCCGAGAAACGCAAGGACCGCATCGTCTGGTCCGGACCGGTCCTGGCGGGCGAACGCCTCGTCATCGCGTCGAGCCGAGGCCAGTTGCTGATCGTCAGCCCGTATGACGGATCGATCCTCGGCGAACGCGACATCGGCAAGGCCGTCATGGTGCCGCCCATCATCGCCAATCAGACCGTCTACCTGCTCAACAACGACGCCAAGCTGATCGCGCTGCGGTGACGGAAGACCGAGCGCCGGAGACCGAGGCGGACGGCGCAGCTGAACCGGACCGCATCCGCGCGCCCCGGATAGCCGTCGTCGGCCGCCCCAACGTCGGCAAATCCACCTTGTTCAACCGCATGGCGGGCAAGAAGCTCGCCATCGTGGACGACACGCCCGGCGTCACGCGCGACGTGCGCGAGGCCAAGTCCAAGCTGCGCGGCGATGCTCTGACCCTGCTCGACACGGCCGGGTACGAAGACGCCAAGGGCGACAAGCTCGAAGCCCGGATGCGCGCCGGCACCGAAGGCGCGGTGATGGATGCCGACCTCGTGCTGTTCGTCTACGATGCGCGGGCTGGGGTGACGTCGCTCGACCGAACCTTCGCCGAGTTCGTGCGGCGCAGCGGCAAGCCGACCGTGCTGGTCGCCAACAAGGTCGAAAGCAGCGCGGCGGATGCCGGCGTGACCGACGGCTGGTCGCTGGGCATGGGCGACCCGATCGAGGTGTCGGCTGAACACAATATCGGCATGGTCGACCTGGACGACGCGGTGGAAATGGCGCTGCGCGGGATCGACCTGACCGAAAAGGACGAGACCGATACATCCGAGGCGCCCGTGCGCATCGCCATCGTCGGCCGTCCGAATGCCGGCAAATCGACGCTCATCAACACGCTGATCGGCAAGGACCGGTTGCTGACGGGTCCGGAAGCGGGCGTGACGCGCGACAGCATCACGATCGACCATGACTGGCAAGGCCGACGCGTCCAGTTCCACGACACGGCCGGACTGCGCAAGAAGGCCAAGGTGCAGGAAAAGCTCGAAAAGCTGTCCGTGTCGGACACCATCCGGGCGCTGCGTTTCGCCCAGGTCGTCGTCCTGCTGATGGATGCGACCTCGCCCTTCGACAAACAGGATTTGCAACTCGCCTCGCTGGTCGAACGGGAAGGGCGCGCCATGGTGATCGGCGTGACCAAATGGGATCTGGTGGAGAACAAGAGTGAGGCGTCCAAGGCGCTGCGCGAAATGGCCGGGCGCCTGCTGCCTCAGTTCGGCGGCGTTCCGGTCGTCATGTTCTCCGGCCTGACCGGAAAAAGCGTGGATCGCCTGCTGCCCGCCATCGAGCGCGTCCATCACGATTGGTCGGCCAAGATGAAGACGTCCGAGCTGAACGACTGGCTGTCGGAAAAGGTCGCCAAGCATACACCGCCCGCCGTGGCGGGCCGCCGGGTGAAGCCGAAATACATCAGCCAGACCAAGACCCGGCCGCCGACCTTCGTGCTGAAATGCTCCCGCGCCGATCGCTTGCCGGAAAGCTATAAACGTTATCTTGTCAATGGCTTGCGCGAAGACTTTGATCTGCCCGGTATCCCGATCCGCCTGATCGTCAAGGCCGACGAAAACCCCTATCACGAAAAGAACCGGACGGGCCGGGTGCGCCGTACGCCCAACAACAAGCGCGACTGACAAGAGGGTGAGGGGCCGACCATGACAGATTTCAACGCCTATGCCGCCATGGAGCCGGACGGAGAGCTGGTGCCGTTTTCCTACGACCCCGGCCCGATCGGGCCGGATGAGGTCGAGATCCGGATCACGGCTTGCGGCGTGTGCCATTCCGACCTGTCGATGATCAACAATGACTGGCGGTCGAGCCGCTATCCGCTCGTGCCGGGACACGAAATCATCGGAGAGGTCGTCGATACCGGCTCGGCCGTGACCCATATCGAAGCCGGTTGCCTGGTCGGCGTCGGTTGGACGTCCCATAGCTGCCTGCATTGCCCGCCCTGCCTTTCTGGACGGCAACAGCGCTGTCGGACGGGCACGACGACCATTGCCGGTCATGGCGGCTTCGCCGACAGGATCCGGGTCCAGCATGTCTGGGCGGTCCCTCTGCCCGACGGGATCGATACGCAATCGGCCGGTCCGCTCTTCTGCGGCGGCATCACCGTCTTCGCGCCCTTCGTGGATTTCGACCTGAAGCCGACGGACCGGATCGGGGTGATCGGGATCGGCGGCCTGGGACATCTGGCGGTCCAGTTCGCGCGGGCCTGGGGCTGCGAGGTGACGGCCTTTACCTCGTCCCTGGACAAGGAGGACGAGCTGCGCCGCCTGGGCGCATCGCGCATCGTTAATAGCCGCGACGACGCGGCGGTCAAGGCCGAAGCCGGGCGGTTCGACTTCATCCTCTCGACCGTGAATGTCAGCCTGAACTGGCCGCTCTATCTTCGGGCGCTGAAGGCGGAAGGCAAACTCATCACCGTCGGCGTCGTGGCCGAACCGATGAACATTCCGGCGGGCCTGCTGATCGGCGGCCAGCGCGTCGTGTCGGGCTCCGACACCGGCCCGCCCGACAGGGTCGCGACCATGCTGGAATTCTGCGCGCGTCACGATATCAAGCCGATGATCGAAACGTTTCCGATGGCGGAGTGCAACGCGGCGCTGGAGCGGCTGGAATCAGGCCAGGCCCGCTACCGGATCGTGCTGGAGAACTAGCGGCGAGCATGAGATTTCCGCCTAGGTCCACTTGATCGGCCTCCACATGTGCTGCCGTTCTAACACACGGACATTTTGGGGGGCTTGGCTCGCCGATCGAGTCGGCGAGAGCCGTGGCTTTGGGTTTTGGGTATAAACTCCGAACGTCCTATCCGCTCAGGCCGGCTTGACCGGCCTGTCCATCTCCTGCCTTCGCGTCTGGCCGAAACGGATGGGTGATGGGCTCGCCGATCAAGTCGGCGAGAGCGGAGGCTTATTGAACATTCTCTATTTCAGATGCTCGTCCAAAAACGCCACATAGGCGTTCGACGCCGTGATGCGGTTTTCCCGCTTGCGGAAGCCGTGGCCTTCGTCCGGGAACAGGACGTACTCCACCGGCACGCCGTTGGCGCGGACGGCTTCGACCAGTTCGTCGGACTCCACCTGCAGCACGCGCGGATCGTTGGCGCCTTGGACGACGAGCAGCGGCTTGACGATGTTCTCGGCATGGAAGAGCGGGGAGATGGCGCGGTGACGCACGGCGTCCGTCGCCGGGTCGCCCATTTCGTCGTAGAGCGCTTCGCGGAAAGACTCCCACCAGGGCGGAATGGACTCCAGCGTGCGCACCCAGTTGGTGACGCCGAAGATGTTGATGCCCGCGTCAAAGACTTCCGGCTCGAACGCCAGCGCCGCCGCGACCATGTAGCCGCCATAGGACCCGCCGATCACGCCGATCCGGTCTTCGTCGACCCAATCCATCTCGGCCAGCCAGTCGCGCGACGCCACCACGTCCTTCAGATCCACGTCGCCGTGGCGCTTGTCGTCCATGTGGAAGAAGGTCTTGCCGTAGCCGGAGCTGCCGCGATTGTTGATCGCATAGACGGCGTAGCCATGGTTGACGAGGTGCTGGATCGTCGGATTGTAGCCGAGACGGCTCTGCCCGCCCGGCCCGCCGTGCACCCAGACCAAGGCCGGAGCCGGGTCCGCGGCCGAAGCCGTCTTGGGACGGTACAGGATGCCGGGAATGTCCAGCCCGTCATAGCTGGCGAAGCGCACGACCTGTCCGTCCACCAGCATGTCGGCGTCGATTTCGGGATTCAGCGCATCGGTCAGCGCCATCTGCTCGCCCGTCGCGATGTCGGCGACATGGATGTTGGACGGGGACCGGTCGCCGTTCAGGATGAAGGCGATGCGGCTCTCGTCCTCGTTGAAGCGCACGTTGCGGACTTCGCCCGCCGGCAGGTCGTTCAGCATCACGACGCGGCCGGTGCGCGTATCGGTCAGTTCCAGTTCGGACGACGCATCGGCGTTGATGATGGAGATGCTGTAGCGCCCGGACGGGGATTCGCCGAAATAGTTGACGTCCCAATCCGCGGAGAAAGCATCTTCCCTGTCGCCCGTGGCGAGGTCGTAGCTGACCGCGCGGGAGAACTCGCCGCTTTCATTGGTGGAGTAGTAGAGCGTGCGGTTGTCGGCGGAGAAGCCATAGGCGGAATGGGCGATGTTGCCTTCGTGCGGCGTGACCAGCTTCGGCTCCGGTCCGCCGGAGAAGCGGTCCACGACATAGACATCCGAATCCGCCGAGGTGCGGTTCTTGGTCAGGGCGATGAATCGCCCGTCGCCGCTGACCGCATCGACCTGGTAGCCGTCGTTCTGGTAGATGAGGGATCGGCCATAACCGTCTGTTTGATAACGATAGACGTCGAAATGCTTGCCGTCGCGCTCGTTGGTCATGACGTAGAAGCTGTTCCCGTCGTCCGCCCAGCCGCCGAAGGCCGCCTTGACGTCGTCGCCCGGCGTCAGGTCGCGCACCGCGCCGTCCAGTTCGCGCACATAGACGTGGTTCAGCTCGTCGCCGCCCTGGTCGCTGGTGTAGAGCAGGCGTTCGTCCTCCGGGAACCAGGACAGGGCGCTGACGGCGTTGTCGGTCGAGCTCGTCAGCGCCGTCTTCTCGCCCGTCTCGGGATCGAGGCGGTAGGCGTTGAACACGCCGGACAGATCGGAGGTGACGAGCAGGTCGCCGCTGGTCGGACCGAACGTGTGACCGGCCCCGCTGGGCAGGCCGTAGCTGGTGGTGGCGAAGAAGCTTTCCGCCGAATAGCGGGGCATCTCCATTGTCTGCACGGCCGGGGCGGGGGCCTGCAGGGCGGGCGCCGTCGCGCAGCCCGTCATGAGCCCGATGGCCATCAGGCTCGCGCCCGTCGCTAGAATTCTCTTCATGATGATCTCCTCCTCACGCAAAGCCTAGCAGGAGATGCGCGACCTATTCAATTCCCGCCCAGTCGCGAAACGACACCAGCGTGCCGTGTTCCGCGTAATCCGGGGCAAGCATCTCCACGACCAGGGGCGCGACATCGGCCGGGCGGGGCAGGGCGCTGCGGTCCTCGCCCGGCACGGCCTTGGCGCGCATCTGCGTGTCCACCCCGCCCGGATTGAGCAGGTTGACGCGGATCTTGGTGATGTTGGCGATCTCCTCGGCCCAGCTGCGCACGAACACTTCCATCCCGGCCTTGGACGCGGCGTAGGCGCCCCAATAGGCGCGGGGGTTGCGGGCGACGGACGTGGTGACGAAGACGGCGCGGCCCGCCGGGCTCTGCCGCAAGAGCGGGTCGAGCGAGCGGACCAGCCGGTAGGGCGCGGTCATGTTGACGTCGAGGATCCGCATCCAGTCCTTGGGCGTGACGTGATTGGCGGGCGTGATGTCGCCCAGCACGCCTGCATTGCAGAGTAGGCCGTCCAACCGGCCGTAGCGCTCGTGCAGCAACCCGCCGAGCCGGTCGATCTGGTCGAAATCGCGCAGATCCATCGGCACGAGCGAGCAGGTGCCGCCCGCAGCCTTGATCTCGTCGTCCAGATCTTCCAGCCCGCCCTGCGTCCGGGCCAGCGCGACGACGTGCGATCCAGCCGTGGCGAGCGCCTTCGCAGCGGCGTAGCCAATGCCGCGCGACGCCCCGGTAACGAGGGTGATGCGGCCTTCGAGGGGTCTGGACATGTCGGGTCTAAGCCACTTCCACCAGGAAGGAGAGCTGCTTGCCGCCGCCCGCGCGTTCGCGGTCCCGGTCGATCAACGGCGTCGGATAGCAGCCGGTGAAGCAATGGTCGGTATATTGCGGGGCGGCGTCTTCGCGGTACTCTTCGCCCATCGCCCAGTACAGCCCCTCGATGGAGAGGAAGCCGAGACTGTCCACTTCCAGCATGTGGGTCATCTCCTCGAGCGAATAGTTCGCCGCGATCAGCTTGTCCTTGGACGGCATGTCGATGCCGTAATGGTCGGGGTACCGGATCGGCGGCGAGGCGGAGCGGAAATGGACCTCCTTGGCGCCCGCCGCCTTGATCATGCGCACGATCTTGGTCGAGGTCGTGCCGCGCACGATGCTGTCGTCCACCAGCAGCACGCGCTTGCCCTCGATCATGGCCCGGTTGGCGGAATGTTTCAGCCGCACGCCCATGTCGCGCATGCCCTGGGTGGGCTGGATGAAGGTCCGGCCGACATAATGGTTGCGGATAATGCCGAGCTCGAACGGGATGCCGGTCTGCTGCGCGAAGCCCAGCGCGGCCGGAACGCCGCTGTCGGGCACGGGAATGATGACGTCCACGTCGGCGGGCGTTTCCTCGGCCAATCTCTGCCCCATGCGCTTGCGCACTTCATAGACGCTCTTGCCGCCGACCACGCTGTCGGGGCGGGCGAAATAGACGAATTCGAAGATGCAAGGCCGGCGCTCGGCATTGGGAAAGGCGGTAAAGCTGCGGATCCCGTCCTCGTTGATGACGACGACCTCGCCCGGATCGACCTCGCGGATGAACTCCGCGCCGACCATGTCGAAGGCGCAGGTCTCGGACGCCAGCACGTAGCTGTCGCCGATCCGGCCGATCAGCAGCGGGCGGATGCCGAACCGGTCGCGCGCCCCGACCATGCAGTCCTTGGTCATGCCGACGAAGGCGTAGCCGCCGTCCACTTGGCGGATGGCGGAGACGAACCGGTCGGTGAAGGTCTTGCCGCCCGACCGCGCGACGAGATGGATCACCACTTCCGTGTCCGAGGTGCTTTGAAACAGCGCGCCCTTTTCGACCAGCGCATCCTTGAGCGTGTAGGCGTTGGTCAGATGGCCGTTATGGGCTAGCGCGAAGCCGCCGCTGCTGAGTTCGGAATAGAGCGGCTGGACGTCGCGCAGCACGGGCTGTCCGGCCGTGGAATAGCGGTTGTGGCCGATGGCGATGTGACCGGGCAATCGCTCCGACGGGTCGGCCCCGGTGAAGCTGTCGCCGACCAGGCCGAGATGGCGTTCCGTGTGGAACAGCGTGCCGTCCGTCGTGGCGATGCCGCAGGCTTCCTGCCCGCGATGCTGCAGCGCGTGCAGGCCCAGCGCGGTCAGGCTGGCGGCCTTTTCGACGCCGAACGCGCCGAAGACGCCGCATTCCTCCCGGATCCTGTCGTCCTCAACGTCGCAGGCCGGGTTCGCGGGAGTGGGGGCGGCGTCGGTCATGACCGGATCTCCTCGGCGATCCCATCCAGATCGCCATCCTTGATGCGCTGCGCATATGAGCGCATATCGGCAAAAGGCAAGGCCCGAACCCAATCGCCGATGCGCTCGAGCAGTGGATAGAAGGTCGAATCCACGAACAGGCCCGGCAGTTCGTCTGGATCGGCCTCGAGTTGCTCGCGCATGGATTCGGGCATTCGGGCGACCACGTCGGGTGGAAACGCGCCCGGATTGTCGGCGATATAGTCGTTGAATTCCTGCGCATCCTGCGAGGCGCGGTAATCCGCCGACCAGAACATGACGAACAGGGCGGCGATCAGCAGACCGCGGGCCACGCCGAACGCCCCGCCGAGCAACCTGTCGATGAAGCCGGGGCTGTCGCCGCCGACCGACCGGCCCAGCCGCGACAGGATCATGGCGATCACGATATAGCTCAGCAGGCCCGTGCCGAGAATCAGGACGCCGTCGGCGAGCTCCGGCGGCGAGATCATGCCCCGCACCGCGAAGCGGAACTGACCGTAGACGAACAGGGTCAGGGCGGCCGAGACCACCAGCGCCAGGATGGAAACGATTTCGCGCAGGAAACCACGGGCGAACGCATACAGGCCGGAGATCAGCAGCAGGACGAGAACGGCCGTGTCGAAGCCGTTGAAACTGTAGGGCCCGATGGAGAGCTGCGCCGCATCGATGGCCGAAAGCAGTGAAAGCATGGGCATCCTGTCGCCGGCCGGACAAAGATGATCAGGCGGCCCAGCTCTCCGGCGTGTCCGGTCCGCGCTCTGCGGCGGCTTCTACACGCCTGACGAGGTCGCGCAAAGAGCGGATCGCGATGACGGGCAGGGCGGCATTGTCGTTGCGTTCGTCGCGGCCCGGCGATGCCGCGGCGAGGGCGCGTTCGAAACCGAGCTTGGCGGACTCTTTCAGGCGGGCGTCGGCGCGGCTGACGGGGCGGACTTCGCCCGACAGGCTGATCTCGCCGAACACGACCAGGTCGGACGGCAGGGAGACGTCGAAGGCGGAACTGGCGATGGCCGCGGCCACGGCCAGGTCGGCGGCCGGCTCGTTGATGCGCAGGCCGCCCGCCACGTTCAGATAGACGTCCTTGCCCGCGAAACTGAGCCCGCAGCGCGCTTCCAGCACGGCCAGCACCATGGCCAGCCGCCCGCTGTCCCAGCCGACCACGGCGCGGCGCGGCGTGCCGAAGGCGGCCGGCGCGACCAGCGCCTGGATCTCGGTCAGGACGGGGCGCGAGCCTTCCAGCCCCGCGAATACAGCGGAGCCTTCGGACGCGTCGCCGCGCCCGTCCAGGAACAGCGCCGACGGGTTCAGCACTTCGGCCAGACCCGAATCGCGCATCTCGAACACGCCGATCTCGTCGGTCGGGCCGAAGCGGTTCTTGTGCGCGCGCAGGATGCGGAACTGATGGGCGCGTTCGCCTTCGAAATAGAGCACGGCATCGACCATGTGCTCGACCACGCGCGGTCCGGCAATCTGGCCGTCCTTGGTGACGTGGCCCACGAGAATCACGGTCGCGCCGGACTTCTTGGCGAAGCGCACCAGCTCCTGCGCGCACGCCCGGACCTGCGCGACCGTGCCGGGCGCGGCGCCCAGCTGGTCGGTCCAGAGCGTCTGGATGGAATCGATGACGACGACATCGGGCTTGGTCGCCATCAACCCGTCGATGATCACCCCGAGCGAGGTTTCGCTGGCCAGGTTGACCGGCTGGTCCGACACGCCGAGCCGCTTGGCGCGGCGCTGGACCTGCCCGACCGATTCCTCGCCGGAAATGTAGGCGACGCGCTTGCCCTGCTTGGCCAGCGCGCCGACCGTCTGCAGCAGCAGCGTCGATTTGCCGATCCCCGGATCGCCGCCGACCAACAGCGCGGAGCCCGGCACCAGCCCGCCGCCCGTCACCCGGTCCAGCTCCCCGGTCCCGGTGATCAGCCGCGGCACGTCGCGCGTTTGCGCGCCCAGATCCACGAATTCCATGCCCCGCCCCTTGCGGCGCTTATGGGCGGGCGCGGCGTTCTGCGACTTCGCCTCCTCAACCAGCGTGTTCCATTCCCCGCACGCATCGCATCGCCCGGCCCACTTGCCGTGGACGGACCCGCAGGACTGGCAGACGAAGACGGAAGTCGGCTTGGGCATGACGCGGATATGCCCGGGATCGCGACGGGATGCAATAGAAGTTCCGGGTTTGTTCCAGCTATGCCTGTTTCAGGTTTGCGTCCCGCGTGCGGGTCTAAGATTGCCAACGGCAATCGTCGCAAACCTTGTTCCGCAGGAACACGCGTC
>NZ_CANMJB010000007.1 GCF_947498175.1 uncultured Algimonas sp.
CCGGGGTCCATCACGGGACGGCTGGGCCAGCTGGAACCGTTGGGAGATGGATCCCGGGTCGAGCCCGGGATGAGGGGGTTGGGAGAGGTAGGCCGACAGGACGCCGTTTGGGCTTGCGACGAGGCGTTCCCTTCGCGTCCTATGGGACGCGTGTCCGTGCCGGACAAGGTTTGCGACGATTGCCGTTGGCAATCTTAGACCCGCATGGCGGGACGCAAACCTGGAGGCTAGATTGGATTAGAACGGTATTTCATCATCCAGATCGAAATCCTGTTTCGGGCCATCCATATTGGCGGCGGAGCGGGAGCCGCCGCCTTGATCCATATTGCCATAGCCGCCGCGATCTTGGTTGAAGTTGCCGCCGCCGCTTCCGCCGCCATAATTACCACCACCGCCGCCCGAGCCCTTGCTGTCGAGCATGGTCAGATTGCTGTTCGGACCTGCCACCTTGACCTTGGTCGTGTAGCGGTCATTGCCGTCGCGGTCCTGCCACTTCTCGGTCGTGAGCTGGCCTTCGATATAGAGTTTGGAGCCCTTGTTGACGTAGCGTTCGACCACGCCGACCAGGCCTTCGCCGAAGATCTCGACGGTGTGCCATTCGGTTTTCTCGCGGCGTTCGCCGGATTGGCGGTCTTTCCACGTCTCGGACGTGGCCATGCGCAGCTTGGCGACCTTGCCGCCATTGCCGAAGGTGCGGACTTCCGGATCGGCGCCGAGATTGCCGATGAGGATGACCTTGTTGACGGAACCTGCCATGATATTCTCCTGTGAGTGCGCAGCCTCAGTGGGGCTGCGGGCGGGTGGATGCGCATCTTCTGGCACCGGGTCGCGGCGCGGTCACGGGGCGTGGCCGACGAAGCTGTGGACGGCATTGAAATTCGGTGCCTCCGCCCCATCTGCTGATACGTAGGTAGGGGCGGACATCGTCAATGCAGAGCCGAGCTTGCCGCGACTCGAAACTTCGAGTAGCGCGGATGTTCTTTATCTGTTCCAGCGGATTTGTCCAGCTTCGGAGCCACATCACGCGTGACGGGTTAGCTATTCATGGCCATGCTGAAAAACATCCAGGTGCGCGGCGCGCGCGAGCACAATCTCAAGGATGTGGATGTCGACATGCCGCGCGACAAGCTGGTGGTGATCACCGGCCTGTCGGGATCGGGCAAGTCGTCCCTCGCCTTCGACACCATCTATGCCGAGGGCCAGCGCCGCTATGTCGAGAGCCTGTCGGCCTATGCGCGCCAGTTCCTGGAATTGCAGGGCAAGCCGGATGTCGATTCCATCGAAGGACTGTCGCCCGCTATTTCCATCGAGCAGAAGACGACGTCCAAAAATCCGCGCTCGACCGTTGGCACGGTCACGGAAATCTACGACTATATGCGCCTGCTCTGGGCGCGGGTGGGCGTGCCCTATTCGCCCGCGACCGGCCTGCCGATCGAGAGCCAGACGGTCAGCCAGATGGTCGACCTGATCATGGCGATGGATGAAGGCACCAAGCTCTATCTGCTCGCGCCCGTCGTGCGCAATCGCAAGGGCGAGTTCCGCAAGGAGATCGCCGAATGGATGAAGGCGGGCTATCAGCGCGCCAAGATTAATGGCGAGATCGTGCGGCTTGAAGACGCCCCGGCGCTGGACAAGAAGTTCAAGCAGGACATCGATGTCGTGGTGGACCGGGTCGTGGTGCGCGACGGCGTGGAGACGCGTCTGGCGGACAGTCTGGAGCAGGCGCTGCGCCTGTCAGACGGTCTGGCCGTGGCGGAACAGGCGGACGATGCCGACCAGCGCCTGCTGTTTTCGTCCAAATTCGCCTGCCCCGTCTCCGGTTTCACACTGGCCGAGATCGAACCGCGCCTGTTTTCGTTCAACAGTCCCCAGGGTGCCTGCCCGACCTGCGACGGGCTCGGCAAGGAGCTGAAATTCGACGCGGCGATGATCATTCCGGACGACAGT
The DNA here is from genome assembly GCF_947498175.1 of uncultured Algimonas sp. Taxonomy (GTDB): domain Bacteria; phylum Pseudomonadota; class Alphaproteobacteria; order Caulobacterales; family Maricaulaceae; genus Litorimonas. Next base: position 1,948 of record NZ_CANMJB010000007.1, read on the forward strand.
CGCAGCCTCGCAGGCGGGGCCATCGCGCCCTGGTCCAAGACGCCGTCCAAGCTCTACGCGCAGACATTGAAGGCGCTGTGCGACCATTATGGTTTCTCGACCTCTACGCCGTTCAGGGACTTGAACTCGAAGTCGCAAGAGGTTGTTTTATATGGCACCAAAGGCACGCGGATCCAGTTCAACTACAAGGATGGCCGCCGCACTTACAAGACGAAGAAGCCGTTCGAGGGCGTGGTGCCGAATCTGGAACGGCGCTTCCGCGAGACGGAAAGCACATGGGTGCGCGAGGAACTGAGCAAGTATCAGAGCGACAGCCCGTGCGAGACCTGCGACGGCAAACGGCTCAAGCCCGAGGCCCTGTCCGTGCGCGTCGGCGGGATGGATATTTCCATTCCCGGAGAGATGAGCATCGCCCATGCGCTGGACCATTTCGAGGGGCTGAAGACCAGCCTGTCCGACAAGGATCTGGAAATCGCGGAGCGCATCCTGAAGGAAATCACGGACCGGCTGAAATTCCTCAATGCGGTCGGGCTGGACTATTTAACGCTGGGGCGCGGCTCCGGCTCGCTGTCAGGCGGGGAGAGCCAGCGCATCCGGTTGGCCAGCCAGATCGGCTCTGGCCTGACGGGTGTCCTCTACGTGCTGGATGAGCCCTCCATCGGGCTGCACCAGCGCGACAATGCACGGCTGTTGGAAACGCTGCAGGAACTGCGCGATCTCGGTAACACCGTGCTGGTCGTCGAGCATGACGAGGAAGCGATCCTGACCGCCGACTATGTCATCGACATGGGGCCGAAGGCGGGCATTCACGGCGGCGAGGTTGTGGCCAAGGGCACGCCGAAACAGATCATGAAATCGCGCAAGTCGCTGACGGGCAAATACCTCACTGGCGCCAAGGAGATCGAGATCCCTGCGGTGCGCCGCCCCGTCGATCCGAAGAAGGTCATCCGGGTCGAAGGCGCCTATGGCAACAATCTCAAGGACATCGATGTCGACTTTCCGCTCGGCGTCATGACCTGCGTCACGGGCGTGTCGGGCGGCGGCAAGTCGACCCTGACCATTGAGACGCTCTACAAGGCGGCGGCGCGACGCATCAATAAGGCAACCAAGGCGCCCATGCCGCACCGCGCCGTGCACGGCCTCGACGCGCTCGACAAGGTCATCCAGATCGACCAGTCGCCTATTGGCCGCACCCCGCGTTCAAATCCAGCGACTTACACCGGCGCCTTCACCCCGATCCGCGACTGGTTCGCCGGCCTGCCCGAGGCCAAAACGCGCGGTTACAAACCAGGACGCTTTTCCTTCAACGTCAAGGGCGGGCGCTGCGAGGCGTGCCAGGGCGGCGGCGTCATCAAGATCGAGATGCACTTCCTGCCCGACGTCTATGTCACCTGCGACGTCTGCAACGGCGCGCGCTACAATCGCGAAACGCTGGAAATCAAATTCAAGGGCAAGTCCATCGCCGACGTGCTCGACATGAGCATCGAGGAGGCGGCAGACTTCTTCAAGGCGGTGCCGTCGATCCGCGACAAGATGGTCACACTGCAACGCGTCGGGCTGGGCTACATCAAGGTAGGCCAGCAGGCGACGACGCTGTCGGGCGGCGAGGCGCAGCGGGTGAAGCTGGCCAAGGAGCTGTCGAAGCGCGCCACGGGCCGGACGCTCTACATCCTCGACGAGCCGACGACCGGACTGCATTTCGAGGATGTGAACAAGTTGCTGTCCGTGCTGCAGGAACTGGTCGGCAACGGTAACACCATGGTCATCATCGAGCATAATCTCGACGTGGTGAAGACAGCCGACTGGGTCATCGACATCGGCCCGGAAGGCGGAGACGGCGGCGGCGAAGTCGTTGCGACCGGCACTCCGGAAGACGTGGCCAGTGTCGAGGCCAGCTGGACCGGGCGCTATCTCAAACCGATGCTGGAGAGGATCGCGGCCCGGGCGGAAGCGGCGGAATGACTGGTGCAGAAGCGGCGGAATGATAACGGAGGTTGTCTAGATTAATCTACCTTAGATAAACGCCGTGGTATGAAGGAGGTGCAGGGGGCCTCGATTCAAAGGTCTAATACGTGAAAAATTTGTCCTTCGCCAGCGTGCTGCTGACCGGCACGAGCCTGGTCGTTTTGCTGTCCGCCCAGTCCGCTCATGCCGCCTGCACCGTCGACGGCGATCCACAAGCCGATGCGTCCAATCCCGAAACCGGCCAGACGATCACGTGCGCCGACAATCTCGACAATGACGGCGTGGTCAACCGACAGGCCGACAATGTCACGGTCAACATAGAAGCGCCGTCCGGTGGCATCTCCGTCACGGGTCAGGCGGGTGTCGCGCTCGGCGACGGAGCGACCGTCACGGTCGCCGGCAATTCGAACCGGCCGATCAACACGTCCGGCGACAGTGCCCCCGGCATCGACGTGGCCAATGGCGCGACGATCACGATCGACGGCCAAGTCGCCACATCGGGCGAAACTTCCGGCGCAGTGCGGACCGGCGACGATGCGACCGTGAACGTCTCCGGCACCGTGCGGACGGGCGGCGGCGACTCTGGAGCCGTCTCCGTCGGCAGCAACTCCACGATCGAGCTGACCGACAAGGCGCTGGTCACGACCGGCAACAGCAATTCGCCCGCCGTGCTGATCCGCGGCGACATGAGCACGCTCAATGTCGGATCGGACGCCCGCGTCACCACATCGTCGGGCATGTCGAACCCCGTCAAGGTCGACGGCAATTCCGGCACGGTCAACGTGTCGGGCGATGTCCGGTCTTCATCCGGCAACGCCACGGCGATCCTGTTGACCGGCAATGACGCCAAGGTCACGGTCCGCGGCGGCGGGTTCGTGACGGCGCAGTCGTCCGGGTCCAACGGCATCGAAAGCCAGGGCACGGGCGCGACCATTCGCGTCGAACGCGGCGGCGAAGTGCGCATCAGTTCCGGCAATTCCACCGCGATCGTTTCGGGCGACGAAGGCACGGTCGAAATCGCGGGCGAAGTCTCGGCGTCCTCCTCGCAGAGCCAAGGCGTCGAGCTTGGCGACAAGGCGACGCTCACCATGCTCGAAATGGGCACCATTTCCACCTCGTCTTCGGAGTCCCAAGCGGTTCTGATCAACGAATCCGCGACATCGGCGACGATCAATGTGAATGAAGGCGGCGAAATCGATGCCGTCGGCGCGCAGGCCATCGTCTCGCGCGGCTCGGCCGACGTCACCATCAATGCCGACGGCATGATCTTCGGCGGATCGTCCGATCCGACGATCGATCTGGGCGGCGGCGACGACATGATCAACATCGCCGGGACCGTCAGAGGGTCCACCTCCGACCCCGTCATCAAGATGGCCGGCGGCAGCGATACGCTGACGATCGAAAGCAACGGCACGCTGGACGGCTCCGGCAAGCTGCTCGCCGATCTCGGGGAAGGCAGCGACACGCTGAACCTGCGCGGCGGATCGTATGAATCGTCCCAGTTCAGCGGCGCGGAAACGGTCAATGTCGGCGAAGCCGGCAGCGGCGGATCTGGCAGCGGCGGGTCCGGCACCACGGCCGCAACCGCGGCGACGGCGAAGTTCGCCGCGCAAGGTTTCGTGTTCCAGGCCCCGACCGGCTCCGGCGCGACCTATACGGTCAATGACAGCCAGCCCAACCAATCCGTCAACGTCCAGGGATCCGGCAGCTCCGTCGACATTGTCGATGGCGGGACGGTGGCCAGCAGTTCGGCGTCCAACGGCGGATCGCTGACGATCCGAGACGGCGGCAATGGCGGCGACGTCAGCTCCAGCTCAGGCGGATCCGTCACGGTCCAGTCGGGAGGTCAGGCCAATGTCAGCTCCGAATCCGGCAATGGCGGCACCACGACATTCGAATCCGGGTCCAACGCGAACGTCGAGGGACAGGGGTCGTCGCGGCGGCAGGATATGCGCGTTTCCGGCGCGGACTTCCAATCCGGCTCCAGCGTGAACGTCAACAACTCCGTGTTTCTGAGCGGCGCCGCACAAGGCGACACGATTTCGGTTGCCTTGGCCGAAAACGCCTTCGTGGACGGTGTCCGAGGTCAAGGGGTCAGCAACGCGAACTCGCTTCGCGCCGCGGCCGGCCTCGACCGGATCGCCCAAGCCGGGACCGATGACGCGGCCCTGGACCAGCTGGACAAGATCGTCCTCGCTTCGGCTCAATCGGTCGATCCCATCTTTCAGCGGATTTCGCGCCAAGGCGAAGTCCAAGGCGCCGTCGGCGGTCTGGCCGCCGCGCAGCAATTCGGCGACTCTCTACGCGCGGGCGCCAGCCCGCTCGTCAGTGCCGCCGGTTTCGCCCGGAACGACCGCACCTTGCTGGCCGGACCGATCATGTTGTCCTCGGATGACGGCGATAGCGGCATCTGGGCGTCCGTGAACTACGGCAACATCGATGTCGAGGCCGGCGATACGACCGGCATCCAATCCGAAAGCGTCGGCTACGCCGCCGGTTTCGAACGGCGCATCGAACTCGGCCTGTTCGACGAAGCCGCGGTCGGGATCGGCGTCGGCTACACCTATACCGACACGAACGGTCCGACGACGGACGGCGATGCGAAAAGCTATTCCGTCGGCGTCTATGGCGGCGGCACGCGCGGCGGTTTCCGGTCCGATCTGGCACTGAGCTACACCAATTCCGACATCGAAACCCTCGGAGCCGATACCGGTGCGGATGTATTCACCGGGCGTCTCGAAGTCGGCTACGACCTGACGGGCGACGCCAATTCGGGCCTTCAGATCACACCCTTCGGACGCCTGTCCGGAACGCTGGCCAGTTTCGACGACATTGCCGCGGCGGGACCCACGGAGACGCAACTCCGTGACGGCGATCTCGACCAGGGTGTCGCCGGGCTCGGTGCGCGTCTGGGCCTGATCGACTCAGGCGACACGGGTGCCGTGAAGGTCAGCATAGAAGGCGCTTACGAGCATGTTTTCGGCGACCGTGAACTCGCCTATGAAGCGCAGATCGGCGCGACCCAGAACGCCTTCTCCGTGTTGCAGACGGTTGCGGACGAAAACCGTTTCCACGCTGCAGCCAATGTCGGTCTGTCCATTTCGAACACGATCGATGTCGCCCTGCGCTGGGATGGCCGCTTCGGCAGCGAGGTGGAAGACCACCGTGCCAGCCTGCGCGGCACGATTCGCTTCTAACGGTCGAACGCGGCAACGCCGCTCTAATACTGCGTCCCGCCTTTCATCGGAGGCGGGACGCCCGGCCCGGCCTGATGGCCGACGGCATACCTCCTACCAGATGACGTCTCCACGCTCATCCAGCAGCCTGAAGGTTATCGTGGCAAGAATATCCGTCCGGTCCGCGTCCGTCTGATCGGGCGTCCGCGCCGAATATTCCCATTTTCCGAGCGATCTCATCGCGGGCTTTTCGAAATATTCGGGCCAGGCCGTGATAACCCGCTCATTTGTCGGGCGGCCTTCATCGGTCAGATCGAATTCGACGACGACATAGCCGGATTGCCGCGCCTCTGTGGGCATGACGGGGGGAATGCGTTTGATGGGCAGAACATTTTCGTTGCGCGGCTTGTCATAAGGCCAGCACTGGCAAAGGCCCTTTTCTTCCGCTTCTTCCAGACGGCCTGCGTCGCGCAAGGCGCCGCGCATGTGGATCCACCGTCCCAGCGCCGTTCCGACGACCGGATAGGTTCCGGGATCAAACCCGTCCGTTTTCTCCATGACGGTCTGATAGCGCAACGCGGCACTCATATGGTCCTCGTCGCTTTCATGGGCGTAGCCGCGATAGAGGTTGGCATGGATATGCTGGACCGTCCGAATGCCGTCCGTCGCGCTCTCGAAGATGGTCAGCGCTCGCTCCGACGCTTCGGCCGCGCGCTCGCCATCGCCTTCGCTCGCATGCATCCCAGCCAGCAAGGTCAAAGCCTCGCCGGTGAACGTACTGCCTGACAATCCGTTCTCGTCGGCGTAATCGACAAGTTTGATGGCGGCATGTCGGGCCCTGCGTATCTTGTCCCGGTGCCGGAGCAACTGGATATGCACGATCCCGCGCTCGAGATAGGTCAATGGGGCATCGGCACCATATCCATCCGTCAGTTCCATGCTGCGTTCCACCGCTTCGATCTGGTCTTTCTCGATCGGCTTGCCCTGCGCGGCGGCGTAATTGAAGGCCAGGTCTCCGGTCGATTTATGATCCCCGAGCGTGGATTCGGCCGCCTGCCAAGCCGCGCGAGCGCTCGTTTTCACCGCGTCCGCATCACCGGACTTCATCGCGGCGACATAGGCGTCGTAGGACGTTTTCACGCTGTCGGGCAATTGCGCTGCGGAGGGCGACGCCAGGCAGAGCGCCAGGGCAAAGGCCGCGCACGTTTTCTTGATGGATGTCATGACTGCGTTTCCTCCCGGTCGGTTGCGTTTGCCGCTTCGGCCCATTGCTTCGTGAAAAAGGCCTGCGGTCCGGCCAGCATGAGGGTGAAGACCATGTAGCCGAAGCTCGTCAGGACGATGGCGACGATGCTCGTTATCCTAAATCCGGCCGTTTCAGACGCACGCTCGATCGCGGCGAGCGAAGCGGCAGAGTCGGCGCTGCTCAGCAGTGCAAAAATGTCGGCCAATCCAAGTTCGGAAAACGCCATGAGCATACCGATCGAAAACGTGGTGTAACTGACGACATTGCCGATCAATCCGGCAACGAGGATCGAACCGAACATGGCCCAGAAGCGGTTGCGGCTCACATGCCGGGCCGCAAAGACGTGGATCCTGCGCCTCAACGCCGTCAGCGCTCCGGCGGCGTATAGACGCAGTCCGATCCAGGCAGAGACCCACATGATGAGACCGTAGGTCAGCATCATGCCGAATGCGAACAGGACGACCGACTCCCCACCTGCCGCAGCGACGAAAGCGCCAAAGACCATTCCGCAAATTATCAACGCAATGAAATATGCAAACATCAAAGCGGCGGAAAAACCGAGGATCGCTAGCGCCTGACGCCCTTCGTCCCCACCGAAACGGATCGGGAAAGCATTCACCGGGTCTGAAAAGAAATAGTTCCGGAAGAACGCCGCACGGACAAGAGCGACGACTCCGACATAGACGATGAACCAGAGGGTGAAATAGGCGAAGAACCGACCCATGGTCCCGAACACGGCCGACGCGGCATCGGCATCCGTTTCCAAATTCGCCGTGGCCACGATCAGCTCCACATAGGATCCGATCATCGACGGGATCAACGGAAGGCTGGTGATCGTCAGGAAGAGCGTTCCCCATCCCGCGAGGATCCAGAACAGCCGCATGCCGCCCGGGGCACGGAACGCGCCGAACATGGCGTCCGTGATCTCGTAGTCGGTCGAATATGGCGCTGGGACGATCCCGGTCACGACAGCTCCGATGCGATGGCCTTGGTGCCGTCTTCCAGACCGGGCGCGTAGGTTTTCGCCGCCAATGCCGCGGGCCCGGCCCACACATAGTAGAACAGAGCGCTGGCCACGAGCATGGCCAGATAGAGCAAAGCCATCAAGGCGAGCAGAGCCGGCGGGAAGGACATATCGGGAGCCTCGACACTCTCCATGCCGCCCATGACCGGCATGAGGATCACCATGAACACCGCCATGACGACGATGTAGGCGACCATGGCGAGGGCCAACCAGGCGGCGTAGGCACCGAACAAAGTCCAGAACTTGCCTTTCGTGGCCCGCCACGCCTCGAAGAACCGGACCCGGCGGTCGCGGATCGTTAGCGCAGCGGCTGGCGAAAAGCGCACGGCCAGCGCGCCCAGACCGACAAAAACCGCGATGTAGGAGAGCGTGCCTATGAGCATGAAGGCGGTTGGCGGTCCCGTTTCGGATTCCAGCGACCCCATGGCTATTCCCACGAAAAGAACCGCAAGCGCGATAGCGATGGCGATGACAATTGTGGAAGCGATGAACGCGACCATCCAGATCAGCAGGACCACGAAGACACGCCACTCATCCGCACCCAGCCGCAACCGGAAACGATCCCGGCGCATATAGCGCCGCAGATAGGCCGCCTCGAAAACGGCATAGAACAGCAGGCTGAGCGGCAGGACGACGAGATAGATCAGCGCCATCATGCTACCGCTCATCTGTGTCGTCTCGATCACGGCTTGCGGGTCGTCGGAAGCCACGGCGCTAAACATGTCGACATACCAGCCGCCGAACAACAGCGCCATGACACCACCGAAAAGGAGCGTGACCAGAAGATAGGCGAGTGCATAACGCCAGACGAAGCCCCGGGGCGCGCCGGTCCTTGCGAAATGCAGAAACGCATTCTCGAATTCGAATTGCATGGCTGACACCCCTTCAACTCACGGTTTAATATCTAGCAAGGCTTCGATGCCGGGTCCAGTGTTATAGAATACGACCCTGCAACCGCCTCTTGTCGCGGCCATGGCGCGGCTCTAACGCGCGCGCATGATCAAACCCGTACACATTGTCGGCGCCGGCCTGGCGGGATCCGAAGCGGCCTGGCAGGTCGCGGAGGGCGGCGTTCCGGTCGTTTTGCACGAAATGCGGCCCGAACGGATGACGGCCGCGCACCAGTCCGGCGGTTTCGCCGAACTCGTCTGCTCCAATTCGTTCCGTTCCGACGATCATCTCGGCAATGCCGTCGGTTTGCTACACGAGGAAATGCGGCGCAGCGGATCGCTCATTATGGGCATGGGCGAAGTCTGCAAGCTTCCGGCCGGCGGCGCACTCGCCGTGGACCGGGACGGCTTTTCGGATGGCGTCACCACCCTGCTGGGCCAGCACCCCCTGATCGATATCGTCCATGGCGAGGTTGAAGGTTTGCCGCCAAGCGACTGGGAAAACACGATTATCGCCACCGGCCCGCTGACGGCGGACGGTCTGGCCAAGGCGATCCTCGCAGAAACCGGAACGGATTCGCTGGCTTTCTTCGACGCTATCGCCCCGATCGTCTATCATGACAGCATCGATTTCGACGTCGCCTGGATGCAGTCGCGATACGACAAGGGCGACGGGGCGGATTACATTAACTGCCCGCTCGACAAGGACCAGTATCACGCTTTCATCGAGGCGCTCGTTGCGGCAGACCAGACCGAGTTCAAGGACTTCGAAAAGGATACGCCCTATTTCGAATCCTGCCTGCCGATCGAAGTCATGGCGGCGCGCGGACCCGAAACATTGCGCTTCGGTCCGATGAAACCCGTCGGCCTGACCAACCCGCACGATCCAACGGTCAAGGCGCACGCCATCGTCCAGCTGCGCCAGGACAATGCGCTCGGCACGCTCTACAACATGGTCGGCTTCCAGACGAAGATGAAATACGGCGCGCAGACCGATGTCTTTCGCATGATCCCAGGGCTGGAGAAGGCCGTCTTCGCCCGCCTGGGCGGGATTCACCGAAACACTTTCATCGACAGCCCGAAACTGCTCGATAGGCAGTTGCGCCTGAAGTCGCGGCCTGACCTGCGTTTCGCCGGACAGATCATGGGCGTGGAAGGCTATGTCGAAAGCGCCGCACTCGGTCTGGTGGCGGGCCGCATGGCCGCGGCACAGGCCAAAGGGGAAACGCTACCTGCCCCACCCGCCACGACCGCGCTCGGCGCGCTGGTCGAACATGTAACAGGTGGGTTCATGGACGGGCCGAAGGCGAAGTTCCAACCGATGAACGTCAATTTCGGACTGTTCCCACCCGTGGAGAAACGGGTGATGCAGAACCCGGACGGCACGCGCGCGAAGGGCAAGCAGAAGACGCGGGTCAAGCGCCGGGCCATGGCGGAACGGGCCTTGGCGGATATCGCAGGATGGGGGTAGGAACCATTCCTCTCTGATCCGTCTCCGGCACTTATGGCCGGGGACGGGCCGAAACGTTCATAGACGCCCCGATCCCACGGCCTTCAACATCCGCACCTGCTTCAGGAACGGCGCATAGTCTGGCACTTGCCCGGCCGGATCAAACCCCTGCCCTCGCATCCTCTTCAGAAAGCCGGGGACGAGCGACACGTAGGCCAGCGCCGGGAGCGCCGCACCCGGCTTGACCGTGCGCGCCTCCCTGTAGGCCTCCTCCGACGCCGCCAGGATCGTATCGAACGGCAACTCCTTGAGCATGCCGTCCTTGTAATAGCGATAGCTCCGCGCCAGCCCGCAAAGTCCCCAGGCCCGTCCGGCGGCCACGCCGCCTTCCCCGCCGCAGATTGTCGCGGCCGCCGCAGCCAACGCGCCCGATGTCGCGTCCGCATACGCCGTCGCGGCATCCATGGTCTCGAAAGGCCGTGGATCGAGATCCCGTTCGCGACCGTCGATGAGGCGGTCGAGATAGAACCGGCTCAGACCCGTCTGCACAACCATCTCCGCCAGCGGCGTGCTGACCTCATGGGCGCGGACGGGTCCGCTGCCATATATTTCGCCCAGGCAGTCGCGCCACCATTGATAGCGGATCCGGCCCATCATCGGCTCGGTGACCAGCTCCGGCACTTTGGCCAGTTCGGCATGGAAGGCGTAAAGCGCGAAAAGCCGGTCGCGCACGTCCGGATCGGCCAAGCGTGCCGCGCGCACCCGGTCTGGGTCGGCGGCGCCCACGCGGTCCATCACGGAACTGTCAATCGGGATTGCCACCTGCGACCCTTGTTCGTCTTGCCCATCCAGGACGGGACTGCCTATGCGAAGACGGCGCCGGCGCAAGCCCGATTGTCGGACCCGGACGGTGGAACCACCGGCCGGGACGCGCGGTCGATCAGGAACATTGCACCGGCTGTCACGTAGGAATAAGCGTAAATCCCCCAGAACAAGAGAGATCAACATGGCTTTCGAACTCCCCGACCTTCCCTACTCGCGCGACGCGCTCGCCCCCACGATCAGCGAGGAAACGCTGAACTTCCACTATGGCAAACATCACAAGGGCTATGTGGACAAGCTGAACAAGGGCGTCGAAGGCACGGAATATGAAGGCATGGAACTCGAGGAGATCATCCGAAAAGCCGAAGGCGGGATCTTCAACAATGCCGCGCAGGTCTGGAACCATACCTTCTATTGGCACTCCATGTCGCCCAACGGCGGCGGCAAGCCCAATGGCAAGCTCGGTGAGCTGATCGACCGCGACTTCGGCGGCTATGACGGCTTCGTCACGGCTTTCAAGGACAAGGGCGGCAGCCAGTTCGGCTCCGGCTGGGCCTGGTTGGTGCAGAAGGCGGACGGCACGCTGGACGTGACCAACACGCTGAACGCGCATACGCCGGTCGAGGATCAGGACGTCACCCCGCTGATGACCATGGATGTCTGGGAACACGCCTATTATCTGGACTACCAGAATGCGCGGCCGTCCTACATGAACGGCTTCCTCGAAAATCTCGTCAATTGGGATTTCGCGGAAAGCAACCTGAACTAGGCCCGGTCACGGCCAATGAAAAAGCCCGCCATGTGCGGGCTTTTTTTGTGCGCGGACAGAGATGGAGAACGTCTGGCGATCAGGCCGTCCGGGGCTCGGCTTCCTTCACTGCATCGATCCGGGAACCGCGCTTGAGCTTGAGCATCAGCAGCATCGGGCTGGCCACGAAAATGGACGAATAGGTCCCGACCAGCACGCCCCAGATCATGGCGAATGAGAAGCCTTGCAGACCCGGCCCGCCCAGCACGAAGAGGGCCGTCAACGCCAGCAACGTCGTCACGGATGTCAGGATGGTGCGCGACAAGGTGTCGTTGATCGAGATGTTGATGACTTCTTCCAAAGGCATCTTCTTGTATTTGCGCAAGTTCTCGCGGATCCGGTCATAGACGATCACCGTATCGTTGAGAGAATAGCCGACGATCGTCAGAATGGCCGCGATGATGGCGAGGTTGAATTCGATCTGGAACAGTTCGAACACACCCAGTGTCAGGATGACATCGTGCAGCAGGGCGATCACCGCCCCCGCCCCGAACTGCCATTCGAACCGGAACCAGATATAGGCCAGGACGAGACCGAGCGCGAGCACGACGGCGAGCAAGCCCTTGCGCCTGAGTTCGCCCGACACCTTGCCCGAGACGGTCTCCGTCGCATCGATGCGAATGTCGCCATACTCGGATTGCAACGCGTCGATCAGCGCCGCCTGAGCGACCTGCTGCGCATCGGTTTGCGTTTCTCGCGCTTCCTCTTCCGAGACGTCGCCTTCGGCTTCTTCGGTCTGCAAGGGCAAGCCTATGCGAAGATAATCGTAGGTGATGGTCGATCCGGCGGGCTGCGAGATATTCTGCACGGTCGATCCATTGAAGCGGCTCTGCACGAATTCCTGTGCCGTATCGGGCGGCGCTTCGCCGAAGTCGACCACGGTCACGACACCGCCGCTGAAATCGATCCCGTAATTCAGGCCTTTGGTGAAAAACCAATAGGAAGACACCAGCACGGCGATCAGGGACAGGATCCCCGCGATCACGCGCAGCTTCAGGAAAGGGACGCGCGGTTGAACCGGCATCAGCTTGACCATGGAAATGTCGCGCATGTCGGGTCCTAGATCGGAAGGGTTTTGGGCCGCGTCCCGCGCAGCCAGGTCGCGGTCAGCAGGCGGGCGAAGACGACGGCGGTGAAGACGGAGGTGACGATGCCGATGGCCAACGTTACGGCAAAGCCCCGAACCGGGCCGGACCCGACGAAGTAAAGCGTGATCGCGGCGATCATCGTCGTGATGTTGGCATCGAGGATTGGCGCGAGAGACCGGCGATAGCCCGTTTCGATGGCGTTGACCGGCGGTCGGCCGTTATGCGTTTCCTCGCGGATGCGTTCGAAGATCAGCACGTTGGCGTCCACCGCCATACCGATGGTCAGGATGATGCCCGCGATCCCCGGCAGGGTCAGCGTCGCCCCGAGCAAGGTCAGTGCCGCCGCGATCAGAGCGATGTTCGTCGCCAGCGCCACCACGGCGATGGTCCCGAAACGCAGGCCATAGGACAGCCACATGAACAGGGCGACGCCGATCAAGCCGATGATCGACGCCACCTGCCCGGCCCTGATGGAGGCTTCGCCCAGTTCTGCGGAAACCGTGCGTTCCTCCACGATCAGCAGCTTGGCGGGCAGCGCACCGGCATTGAGCAGGCGCGACAGTTCCGATGCGCTGTCCGGTGTGAACGAGCCTTCGATATAGCCGCGACCGCCCGTGATGGCGGACCGGATGTTCGGCGCGGTGATGATCTCTCCGTCCAGCACGACCGCGAAGGGCCGGCCGATGTTGCGCGCCGTCATCTCGCCGAACAGTCGCGAACAGCGGAAGTTGAACTTGAAGTTCACGATGGGATTGCCCCGGTCGGGATCGACGCCCGGCGAGCTGTTCTCCAGACATTCGCCCGTGATGCGCGTGCTTTCTTCCACGATCAGTCCGCCGCCCTGGTCCTGATGCGGGAAATAGCGAGTGCCGATGCTGGCCAGGCGTGCATCGCCCGTCTCCGCATCGAACGTGGTGATCGCTTGGCTGAGTGCGCGTTCATTGTTGCTGTCCGCGTGGACGAGGTGGAAAGACAGATTGGCCGTCCGGTTGATCGCGGCCTTGATCTCGTCGATGTTTTTGGCGCCCGGGACCTGCAGCAGAATGCGATCGTCGCCTTCGCGGACCAGCGTCATCTCCGTCGTGCCCGACGGGTCGATGCGGTCGCGCAGCACTTCGATCGACTGGTCGATGGTGCGTTTGCGGATGAATTCTATCTGCGCGTCGGTGATCTCGACCGTGAAGCCGTCACTGCCGAGTGGCGTGACGATGGTCGTGCGCGGCGACCCGATCTGGCTGGGATCGACCGGAACGCTCAGAGCGCGGACGATATCGAGCGCCGCCGCCTGATCCTCGGACCGGCGCATTCGCGCCACGACCTTGTTGTCGGCGATCCGAACCGATTCCGCGCGCAGCCCTGCATCGCGCAGTTCGGTCAGAATGCCCGTGCGTTCATTGACCAGCGCCTGTTGCATGACGCTCGACAGATCGACCTCGAGCAACATGTGCGCCCCGCCCTGAAGGTCGAGACCGAGATTGATCGTGTTCTGCATCCATGTCGGAAGCGATTGGCGGGTCTCCGGCTTGATGGCGTTCGGCGCGGCGAGCAGGATGCCGATCGCGACGAGACCGACAATGAACAGGGTCTTCCAGCGGGAGAAAAAGAGCATATCGGCGCGGCCTAATCGTTGGCGGCGGATTTGGGATTGCGCACATCCGCGATCATGGACCGGACGACTTTCACGTCGTTGTTCGCGCCCAGCGTGATCGTCATCTCGTCATCGTTGATTTTCTTGACCTTGCCGATCAAGCCGCCGCTGGTGACGACTTCGTCGCCGCGCGAGATCTCGGCGAGCATCGCCTTGTGTTTCTTCATGCGCTGGCTCTGCGGTCGGATCAGGAGGAAGTAGAAGATCAGGCCGATCAGGGCCAGCATCAGGAACTGGCCGCCAATGGCCGGGCCGGCACCGCCGGCCGGGGCCGCCTGTTGAATCAGCGTGATGATCATATCGGGTACCGCCTGCGCATTGACCGGGCCCCTCGCCCGGCGTCGTCGTGTCGCGGCTATATAGAGACGCCAGCCTTATCCGCAAGCAATCGCGGCAGACTTCGCAGCGAAAGCTAGGAGGTCAGGCAATGACCGTCCGGCAAGGACAGATCCTGCCCGAGGCGGAGCGCGTTCGGATCGGCGACCGTGTTGACGGACAGGATGTCGGCGACGGAAACGCAGGCCTGGCGAGCCACGGAGAACAGCGTGTCGCCTGCCGCCACGACGTAGCGTCCGCGTGGAGGCGCCGTGTCGGTTGTCGCCGGCTGCAGGTTCGCCGTCGGAGACGGTCTTGCAGGAACGACGAGTGCGTCTCCGAGACCGATGGACGGTGTGTCCAGAGCGTTGGCCTGCATCAGTCCCGATACGGAAACGCCGTAGCTCCGGGCGATGGAAAACAGGGTGTCGCCTTTGGCAACGATGTGCCGCGCCATTCCGGACTGGCGATAGACAGGCACCGTTTCGCCGTCGTTTGTCGTTTCGACGGATAGCTCCAGGCCGGTGGCTTGCATGAAGGTTTGGACCTTGGCCACCTCGGCACGAAGCGCCGCCGACCGTTCATCGACAGGACGTTCGACGGCCCAGGCCGGGGCGGCCAGCACGACGGAAACGAGAAGGAAAACGGTCGGGCGCATAGTTCCGCAAGGGTGCGCGCTCACGGTTAAGGAGTCCTAAACCGCGGCCTCCTGAACGGCTTTTCGTTCGACCATGCGCACCGCGATGATCGAAAACTCATAAAGCAGATAGATCGCTCCGCCGAGAATGAACTGGGTGATCGGATCGGGCGGCGTGGCGAAGGCGGCGAAGACAGCGATGGCCAATACGGCATATTTGCGCCAGCGCCGCAGCTGACCCGATTCCACGATATCCGCCCGGCCCAGCAGTGACAGGATGACGGGCAGCTGGAAGGACAGGCCGAAGGCCAGAAACAAGGTCGTGGACAGGCTGAGATAGTCGGCGATGCGCGGCAGCAGCTTGATCTCCTGCCCGCCGCCGATCGATTGCTGGCTGAGTGCGAATTCCATCACGAAGGGAAAGACGAAGAAGAAGACGAGGCTGGCGCCCGCCACGAACAGGACCGGGCTGAGGATCAGATAGGGCAGGAATGCGCCCTTCTCATTCTTGTAGAGCCCCGGCGCGACGAAGCGGTAGAGCTGGTAGGCCAGCACCGGAAACCCGATCACGACGCCCCCGAACAGGGCGATCTTGAGCTTGACGAAGAAAGTCTCCAACGGCTGCGTCGCGATGATTTCCATGTCGATCAGCGGTTTGCCAGCTTCGAGCATGCGCATATTATAGCGCACCAGGGCTTGCTCGAAGGGCCAGAGAAGCCAATCGACAATATGGCCGAGAAAGGGCGCGCAGGCGATCATTCCGGCCACGACGGCCAGAACGGATTTGATGAGCCGCGCGCGCAGTTCGTTCAAATGGTCCAGCAACGGCGCACGCGAGGCTTCGACCTCGTCCGTCTCTAAATTGGCCTGTTCGCTCATGTCTTGTCGGAGGGCCGGTCGGTCGTGTCGCGCAGTTCCGTGTTCAGGTCGCGAATGTCGCTGTCGAGTTCTTCGTCGAGAAAGCCGAGGCTCTTCATCTGCGCGATTTCGGCCCGCAGCGACTTGATCTCGTCATCCGCGTCCATCTCGTCGAACGCATCGCGGAATTCCTGCCCCATCTGGCGCAGGCGCGCCATGAAGCCGCCCAGCGAGCGCATGACCTTCGGCAGATCCTTGGGCCCGACGACGATCACGGCCAGCAGGGCGATGACCACCATCTCCCCGAAGCCGAAGGACGGAAGCATGAAGGCCGCTTAGTCCTTTTTGCGGGGGGTGACGTCGAGCGCGTCGTCGGCCGGATCGGATTTCGCCGCCATCTTGGCTTCGGCGGCGTCGTCCTTCAGACCTTTCTTGAAAGACGTGATCCCCTTGCCGAGATCGCCCATGATGGCGCTGATCTTGCCGCGGCCGCCAAAGACGAGCAGCGCGATGATCAGGATGATGATGATGCCGATGGGATGGGCCGTAAACATGGCCTGCCTCTAGGCGGCGAAGGCGGACGGGTCAATCGGGTGCGGTCAGTTCCGCCGCATTCCCCTAATCGTCTTCCGCCAGGAAATCCTCGAAGAATTCCGCATCCTCCGGCTCCATGTCCAGCGGACCCTCGTCGTTGCGCAGAGCGTCCAGCATGGACGGTTCGGGGACTTCGAAATCCTTGGGCAGTCGCGGGTCGAGCAGACCGGCGGCCTTGAGTTCGTCGCGGCCCGGCAGGTCGGTGATCTGTTCGAGGTTGAAATGGCCGAGGAACCCTTCGGTCGTGCCGTAGGTCACGGGTCGGCCCGGCGTGCGGCGACGGCCGCGCACACGCACCCAGCCCAACTCCATCAACACATCGACCGTGCCCTTGGACACGGCCACGCCGCGTACATCCTCGATCTCGGCGCGCGTCACGGGTTGGTGGTAGGCCACGATGGCCAATGTCTCGAGCGCCGCCTTGGACAGTTTGCGTGGCGCTTCGCGCACATCGACGAGCTGTTCGGACAGGTCCGGCGCCGTCTGGAACCGCCAGCGGCCCGCCACGCTGACCAGATTGACGCCCCGTTCCGCATAATCGCGCTGCAACCGGGCGAGCAGCGCGCCGACGTCCGTGTCCTTGGGCAGGCGGTCACGCAAGGTGGCGACATCGATCGGCTCCGACGCCGCGAACAGCAGGGCTTCGAGCAGCCGCACCTCGCCGTCCTGCGCTGCGCCTTCCCCGCCCTGGCCCAGCCGGTCCGTCAGACGCACGACATCCTCCTCGATCCCGGCGGAGGCCTTGTCGAGCCGGTCCGAAGTCGGACGCTTCACGGCGCCGCCTTTTGCGCGGTCCGCAGATAGATGGGATCGAACGCCACGAGTTGGCGCAATTCGATGTCGCCTTCCTTGGCCAGTTCCAGCCCGGCCAACAGGGACGACGCGCGGATAGAGGATTGGGGCACGTTACCGGGCAGATCCGTCCGGTCGATCAACGAATCCATCGCCGTCCATTCCGACAGGTCGGACCCGGTATTCGCCATGGCGCGCTTCAAACGGTGCCGCGCCTCGTCCATGCTCAGCACATTCGGCTTGGGCAGCGTGTGGTGTTTGAACGCCGCGCGCGACCGCGACGTGCCGTAGGCTTTCAGCAGATCGAACAGGTCGGCTTCGAACAGCGGGGCGGTGCGGGACCGCAAACCTTCCGGCGCACCCCGTGCGAGAACGTCCTGGCCGATCTTCGGCAGGCGTTGCAGACCCGCCACCGCGCGCCGCATGGCGTCGAGCCGCTCCAGCCGGAAGGCCAGCATCGCCGCCATTTCCTGCGCTTCCGGCGTTTCCATCTCCGCCTTTTCGCTCGGAATGATGAGCCGCGATTTCAGATAGGCCAGCCACGCCGCCATGACGAGATAATCGGCCGCCAACTCGATCCGCAAGTCGTGCGCCGTCTTGATGAAATCCAGATATTGCTCGGACAGCTCCAGTATCGACACACGCGCCAGATCGACCTTCTGCTTGCGCGCCAGTTCAAGCAGCAGGTGCAGCGGGCCTTCGAAGCCGTCAATGTCGAGCAGGAGCGCATCCGGACTCTCCTCGGCCGTCTCCAACGCCTCGAAGCGCAGATCCTCCTGAAAGTCCTCCATCACGCTCACGACACGGTTCCGAGCAGCGCATCGAACTCCGCCTCCGCCCGCGCGCGGTCGAAGACGGACGCGCTGGAGGCAACGATCTCGGCGACGCCCGCGCGCGCTCGTGCATCGCCGGACAACGGACGGCCACCCTTCGCGACGTCGATCATGTCGGGCAGTTGGCCGGAGCATTGCAGGGCCACATCGCATCCGGCATCGAGCGCCGCGCGGGTCTTGGCTTCCAGACTGTCCCCGCTGAGCGCTTTCATATCGAGATCGTCCGACATGAGCAGCCCGTCGAAACCGATGCGCTCGCGGATCAGAAACTGCAGCGCCTCGGCCGATATGGTGACGGGCGCATCGCCTACCGCCGCATAGACGGCGTGGGCGGTCATCGCCATCGGGGCGCGGTTCAGGGCGCGGAACGGCGCGAAGTCCGTCTCCTCCAACCTCTCCATGGCGGTGTCGATCCGCGGCAGCGCCAGGTGGCTGTCCACGGTCGCGCGGCCATGACCGGGAATGTGCTTGATGACCGGGGCGACTCCGCCTTCCATCAGTCCGTGCATGGCAGCGTGGGCCAGATCGACGATCCGGTCCGCCGTCTCGCCCAGAGCCCGGTCGGAAATGATCGGATCGGCACCGGGCTGCGGCAGGTCCAGCACGGGCGCGCAGTCGGCCGTGATGCCGACGGCGCGCAGATCGTCGGCGATCAATCTGTGTCCCAACCAGACGGCGCGCCGCCCGGCCTTGGCATCGCGCGCATGGATCGCGGCATATGCCGCCCCGGTCGGATAGGCGCGCCAATGCGGCGCTTTGAGACGCTGCACCCGGCCGCCTTCCTGATCGACGAAAATGAGCGCATCGCGCCCTACCGCATTCCGCAGATCGGCGCACAGACGGCGAAGCTGGTCCGGCGTGTCCACATTACGCGCGAACAGGATGAACGCCCAAGGATCGGCGTCGCGGAAGAAGGTTTTCTCCGCCCGCGTCAGGCGGGTGCCCGAAAGGCCCAGAATCGCAGCGAGATGGCTCACCCTATCGCCGTGCGACGAAACAGGATTGCCCGGCCGCGTCCAGACGTTCGCAAGTCGCCGCGGCCTGGGATTTGTCGGAAAAGCCGTCCACGCGCGCCCGGTAGTAGATACCCTTGTCGCCCAGATCGACACGCACGATGTCGGAGCCGTAGGAGGACAGGATCGCACCGTGGGTGGCGCGGATGCGCGCGAACGTGGCTTCGGCCTCCGCCTGGCTGCGCAGCGATGCGACCTGCACCACCCAGTCCGATCCGCCTGCGGCCGGGGGCGGGGCGGGCAGCACGGCCGGTTCGCGCGGTTGCGGCTCGACGGTCACGACAGGATCCGGCTCCGCCGCGGGCGGTTCGTCCGGTACGGGGTCCGGATCGGCGATGACGGGACGGTCCACAGGCGTTTCGGGCGGCGGCAAGGTGACGACGTCCGTACTCGGGTCCGCGCCGGACATGACATCGAAGACTTCCTTGTCCTGATCCGGCGTCTGCTCCCCGCCGGGATCTTCGGGAACGACCTTGAATGGCGTGTTGT
Organism: uncultured Algimonas sp.; assembly: GCF_947498175.1. Taxonomy (GTDB): domain Bacteria; phylum Pseudomonadota; class Alphaproteobacteria; order Caulobacterales; family Maricaulaceae; genus Litorimonas. Next base: position 21,596 of record NZ_CANMJB010000007.1, read on the forward strand.
CGGCCGTGATGAGCGGCGGGTCGCCACGGTCGCGCACGCCGGGCTGGTAGATCTTCAGGATGATGAAGGCGACGGCGGCCAGAAGGCCGAAGCCGATGACGAGCTTGAGCAGCCCGGCGCGCTCAGACGTGCGGGTCACGTCGAAAGGTGCGATCGGTTCGTCGGCCACCATGGCCGGATTGAATTCTGGCCCGTCAGAGCTCATCGGTCTTTTCCCCTCGCCGTGTCCGCCCCCGTGATGAAGATGGTGAGCGAATCACAGCCGTTCTGTCAATCATATCGCAAGCGGAATGCGGCGTCTTGTTGACGAAGTAGGGGAAAGCCGCGCGCAACTTAAACATTTATTGCAGCCGGATCCCGCGCTCAGCCGCCCAGATAGGCCGTCGCCGTGAACAGCTTGCGGTGTTCGGCGATGGCGAAGTTGTCCGTCATGGACGCGATATAGTCCGATACGACCCGCGCCGTTTCCAGCGCGTGCGGCCCGGCACACCCTGCCTGCAGCTCCGTCGGGAGGACGGACGGGTCGGCGATGAACAGCTCGAACAACTCACCCACGACGCGCGACGCCTGTGCCATCATGCGGTTGACCAGATAGTGCCGGTACATGCGCGTCATCAAAAACTCCCGCAAGGGGCGCTCCTTTTCGCGGAACGCCTCGCTGAAGTCGCAAACGGCTTCGGGCATGTGCCGGATATCGTCGGGGCTTTGCGGATCGTGCTTTTCCAGTCGTCTGCGCGTTTCCGACAGGACATCGGCCACCATGTGCCCGATCATGTCGCGCACGGCTTCGTGGATTTTCCGGTCGCTCGAAATGTCCGGATAGCGGCGGTCCACGTCCGCGAAAGCCTCGCCGACGAACGGCACATCCCGGATATCGTCCACGCTAAACAGTCCGGCCCGCAAACCATCGTCTATATCGTGGTTGATATAGGCGATGTCGTCGGAAATCGCTGCGACCTGCGCTTCCGGCCCGGCGAACGTGTGAAGCTCAAGCGCCTGATAGTCCGGTATGGCCCGCAAGGCCCAGGGCAACGTCTTGTAGTCCGCTTCGCGCGTCACGACCGGGCCGTTATGCTTGGCGATGCCTTCCAGCGTCTCCCACGTCAGGTTCAGACCGTCGAATTCCGCGTAGCGGCTCTCCAGATGGGTAACGATCCGCAGCGTCTGGGCATTATGGTCGAACCCGCCATAAGCGGCCATCGCCTTGGACAAGGCGTCTTCGCCCGCATGGCCGAAGGGCGGATGACCCAAATCGTGCGCCAGGGCCAGGCACTCCGCCAGATCCTCGTCCAGACCCAGGACGCGGGCGATCGACCGGGCGATCTGGCTGACTTCGATCGAATGGGTCAGGCGCGTCCGGTAGTAATCGCCCTCATGCGCGACGAAGACCTGTGTCTTGCCTTTCAAGCGGCGGAAGGCGGAGGAATGGATGATCCGGTCCTTGTCGCGCTGGAACGGGCTGCGCTCCGACGTGGTCGGCTGCGGGATGGCGCGGCCGCGCGCATTGTAGGGATCGGACGCGTAAGGCGCGCGCGCCATCCGGGTGGGCTTGAAGACGGTCACGGTCACTCTTTCGTTAGGGTCGGGACATCAGCCCTTCCAGCCGGGTGTTCCTGCGCTATATAAGACCTATGACCGCAACCGCCACCGAAACCCTGCCCGTCACCTTGAGCGGATCCGCCGCGCGCCAGATCAACACGATCATGGCGAAACAGGGCATGGACCGCTTCTTGCGCGTCGCCGTGGACGGCGGCGGGTGTTCGGGCTTTTCCTACCGCTTCGGTTTCGACGATGCGCCGGGGTCCGACGATCTCCTGATCGAACGCGACGGCGCGCGCGTGCTGATCGACGAGATGAGCCTGGAGTTCCTGGCCGGGTCCGAGATCGACTATTCGCGCGAACTGATCGGCGCGTCCTTCAAGATCAACAACCCGAACGCGACCGCGAATTGCGGCTGCGGGACGAGTTTTTCGATCTAGCCCGTTGGTTTGCGTGCCCGCTATATGGGTCTAGGCGGCGCGCCGCGCGGCGTCGCGAACCGGATTGCCTAGGAACGCGTGTCTGTGCCGGACCAGATATGCTTCCGGCTCCGTCATCAGGCGCCAATGAACCCGGTAGCCCGAAAGGTTTCCTGCGTTTTCAGGGGTTTTCCACGTCAAGTTCGCGCCAGGCCGGACCGCACCTTCGATCTCGACATTGGCTGTGAAAGGCAACGTGCCTGCCATGCCGGCCAAGACGATGGCATTGAGCCCGGTTAGCTTGGCCGAATCGTCCACGCCCTCCATCGTGTCGCCATGGACGATGCCGTCTTCTGTCCGCAGGTCCTGATGCTGGCGATCGTAATGTTTGTGCGTTTTTCATGATGCGGACACCGGGAATGCAGACCTGGCTGAACGGACGATGATGGCCGCCTCGGCCAAAACGGTAGACCATCATCACATTCAGATTCACCCTGTACTGGTCGGCCTGTGCCTTGGCATACCGGGCCAGAGTGCGGCTCGGGCTGTCCACGTCCCCGCCCGTGAAGCGCCGGGACTGTCGTCCGCACCATTCGACAGATCGGTCACGCGGCTGAGAACGGAAACCCTATCGGTCGGCTCCATTATGCGGCGTTCGCCCTGGACCGCGCCGGACACGTAGATGACGTCGAGGCAGCCGCCGCAATCGGCAGTGATCCGTTCGAATTCCGGGAGGATCGAGCGCCGCGCCGCGCCGATTCCGCGAGTTCCGGACCGGGCCTCGGACAGCGTGCGCCGCGTAGAAACCACATAAACATCAACTCGTTACGACAAGTTGTAGAACCTCTCGATAGCTCGGCTGGATATCCATCGACCCGTGATGCGCTGTCATGGCGCGGTGCAGGCGCGGCAGCTGCCAGCAGGGCACATACATGTAGGCATGATGCTCCACATGATAGTTGACCCAATAGGGCGCGAGGAAGATGCGGGCGAGCCAATTCGCCTTCGTCGTGCGGGCTTGCGTCAGGACGTTGCCATCCGTCGTCGTGAGCGCGTGTTCGGCGATGTTGCGGTTGCGCAGCACGGCCATGAACCAGGTCGCCAGCGGTAGCAGCCACAGCACCGGGTAGACCCACCAATGGCCGATCAGGGCGAGACCGGCGAACAGGATGCCGTTTGTGATGAGGTAGGGCCAGACGGATGTCTTCTCGAACGCTTCCATGCCCGGTTCGTGCGAGGCTTTCAGGCTCGCCAGGCGCAGGCGGAAGAAGGTCTGGCCGGTCAGGTCGCGGAAGAGCTTTCGGCGCAAGGATGCTTTCGACACGGGAAACTTGGCCGAAAGCGGCAGGTCCGGATCATCGGCAGATTGGGTAAAACGGTGATGTTTCAAATGGTAACGCCGATAAGCCGACATGTCGCCGCCATAGGGCGCGCCGAGCAGCCACTTGCCAGCGAAGTCGTTCAATGCCCTCGTCCTGAACAGCACGCCATGCGCCGCATCGTGCATCAGGATCGCCATGCCATGCTGCCGCGAACCGACCAGCAGGATGGCCAGAATTATCGTGACTGGGTTGGTCCAGACGATCGCCACGGCCCAGGCCGCGAAGACCACGCCCCAGACATGCAAGGTCAGCCACGCGCCCCATAGATCGGAGCGGCGGGACAAGTGTCGCACAGTCTCGCGCGGCAGATATGAGGCGGACGCACCCATGGGTCCAAAGTGCGCCGCACATCCGCCCGTGTCAACGCAGGCGCTTGACCCATCACGGACGCGGCATAGAAGAGCCGGATGCCGGACAAGCTCATAGAGGGATATCGGGAGTTCCGCCTGTCAGATTTCGAGGTCCAGAAGGACCTCTACGAAACGCTGGGCAAGGGCGGGCAGTCGCCGCGGGTCATGTTGATCTCGTGCTCGGACAGCCGTGTCGACCCGACCGACATCTTCCATGCCTATCCCGGCGAAATGTTCGTTCTGCGCAACGTCGCCAACATCGTGCCGCGCGGCGATGTGGACACACGGACGCCCAGCACGGCGGCCGCTTTAGAATATGCCGTCAACGTATTGAAAGTCAAAGTAATACTGGTGATGGGACATGAAAGCTGCGGCGGCATCGATGCGTGTCTGAACGGAATCGAAGGGCGCTATGTCGGCGACTGGATCCGGCATCTGACACCCGCGCGGGACCGCATTCTCGCGCGCGGCCTGACCGGCAAGGATGCGCAGACGGAACTGGAATTGGAAGGCGTGCGGATGAGCCTGCAGAACCTGATGAGCTTCGATTTCATCGCCGAGAAAGTGCGCGACGGCGAACTCATCCTGCAAGGCGCCTATTTTTCGATCATATCGGCGAAGCTGCTGATGATGGAACAGACCGGAGCATTCGCGGAAGTGCCGCCTTCGGCGGATTAGAGACGTTCACCCTTAGCCCCCTCCATCGATCAGTGCCAGCCACTCATCTTCGCTCAGAACCTCGACTTCCAGATCTTCGGCCTTTTTCAGCTTGCTCCCCGCGCCCGGCCCGGCGACGAGGTAATCCGTCTTGCCCGATACCGAGCCCGCCACTTTCGCGCCCAAGGATTGCGCGCGCGCCTTGGCCTCGTCGCGCGTGAACTTCTCCAGCTTGCCGGTGAAGACGACGGTCTTGCCCGCGACGGGCGAGCCGTTTTCGACGGTCGGCGCATCTTCCACCGTGACTTGCGCCAGGAGACGATCCAATGCCGCGCGGCTCTCCGCCGTGTTCAGGAAGTCGTGAAGCGACCCTGCGGCGGCCTCGCCGATCCCGTCGATGGTTTGCATCTCTTCAGTCTCTGCCGTCGCACTGGTCTGCAGCGCCGTCCAGCTGCCGTAATGGCGGGCCAGCAGGTTGGCATTCCCCTGCCCCACATGGCGCACGCCGAGCGAACGCAGGAAGCGCGCAAGACCGACTCTGCGCCGCGCCTCGATCGCGGCGAACAAAGCCTGCGTGCTTTTCTCGCCGAAACCTTCCCGGCTCTCCAGTTCCAGATCGTCATTGCGATCGTGCAGCGTGAAGATGTGAGACGGTTCGGTCACTTCGCCGCGCTCGAAAAACTGCTCGATCTGGCGTTCGCCCAACCCGTCGATATCGAAAGCGGGTCGGGAAACGAAATAGACGAGATATTCCTTGGCCTGCGCCGGACAGGCCAGGCTGTTGGTGCAGCGCCGGACCACGTCGCGCTTTCCCTTGTCGTCAACGGCGCGCACGGCGTCCGAGCCGCAGGATGGGCACCGGGTCGGATAGGTAAAAGGGTCGCCGCCGCCGTCCTCGACAACTTCGAGGATCTGCGGAATGACGTCCCCGGCCCGCTGCACGCGGACGGTGTCGCCCGGTTTCACGCCCAGCCGTTCGATTTCGTCCTCATTGTGAAGCGTGGCCTTGGCGACGAGGACGCCGCCGATGTTGATCGGCGCCAGATGGGCAAGCGGGGCGAGAGCGCCGGTGCGCCCGACATTGATCTCGATATCCAGAAGCTGGGTCACGGCCTTTTCGGCCGGAAACTTGTGCGCGATCGCCCAGCGCGGCGCGCGGCCCGCGAAACCGAGCCGGTCCTGCCAGTCCAGGCGGTCCACTTTGTAGACCACGCCGTCGATATCGTAGCCGAGCTCCGCCCGGTCGGACTCGATGCTCCGGTAATGCGAAACCAGACCGGCCGCGCCTTCGAAGCGTTCGGTCCGGTCGTTGGTCTGGAAGCCCCATTCCGCCAACTTCCGGATGGCGCCGAACTGCGTGTCGGCGATGGGTCGGCTGACATCCCCCCATGCATAGGCGAAGAAACGTAACTGACGCGATGCGGTGACGCCCGGATCGATCTGGCGCAAGCTTCCCGCCGCCGCATTGCGAGGGTTCATGTAGAGTTTTTCCCCTTTCGATTCCTGCTCCTCGTTCATGGCGAGAAAAGCGTCATGCTCGATATAGACCTCTCCGCGCACTTCCAGCACGTCCGGCCAGCCCGACCCGGCAAGGCGTTTCGGCACATCGGACAGCGTGCGCAGGTTCCGCGTCACGTCTTCGCCGACCATCCCGTCGCCGCGTGTCGCACCTTGCACGAACACGCCGTTCTCATAGCGAGCGGCCGCAGACAGTCCGTCGATCTTCGGCTCCGCGGTAAAAGCCATCCGCGCATCGTCGGCCAGTCCGAGAAAGCGCCGCGCTCGTGCGGCCCAGTCCGTTACGTCATCGTCTGTGAACGCATTGTCGAGACTGAGCATCTGCACGCGGTGCGCGACCTTGCCGAAGCGGCCCGACGGCCGCGTGCCGACCGTCCGTGTCGGACTGTCCGGTGCGACGAGGTCCGGATACAGATCCTCCATCGCGCGCAGCTCCATGCGCAAAGCGTCATATTCCGCGTCGGACAGGACCGGAGCGTCCTCGTTGTAATAGGCCGCGTCCGCTTCGCGGATGCGCGCGACAAGGTCGGCATAGAGGGCGGCGCGGTCGGTCATGCGGCCTGATACGCCGAGAGCGTTGCGGGAGTCTTCCCGAGATGGGCATTCACAGCCAAGAAATACCGAGACCGGTCTTTTCAGCCCGTCATCAATTGCCGCGCCGCAGCCCGCGCGGCGTCCGTCACCGTGTCGCCGGCCAGCATGCGGGCGATCTCTTCCTCGCGTTCGGTTTCCGCGACGGCGTGGACGTGGGTGTTGGTCGTCTCACCGGTCGAGGTCTTCTCGATTCGGAACTGGTGGTCCGCCGCGGCGGCGACCTGGGGGCTGTGGGTGACGACGAAGACCTGCGAAGTCTCGGACAGTCTGGCAAGGCGGCGGCCCACGGCCGTGGCGACGGCTCCACCGACGCCTTGGTCGACCTCGTCGAAGACCATGACGCTTTGCGTCTTGGCGGCCAACGCGACCTTGATCGCCAGGGCGAAGCGCGCCATCTCGCCGCCCGACGCGATCTTGTCGAGCGGACCGAGAGGCGTGCCGGGGTTGGTCGAGACGGTAAAACGGATCTGGTCCTGGCCGTTGGCTGATTCAGGCGCCTTGGACAATTCCGTCACGAAGCGCGCCCGATCCATCTTGAGGGGCGGCAGTTCCGTCGCAACGGCAGCATCGAGCTGACCCGCCGCTTTCGCTCTGGCTTCGGACAGTTTCGCCGCCGCGCCATCGTAGCGCGACTTTGCCTTGTCCCGGCGGGCTTTCGTCGCCGCAATGTCGGCTTCGACCGTTTCGATGGAATCCAGTTCTTCGGCGAAATCCGCACGCTTGCCCACGAGCGCCTCGATCCCGACACCGTATTTGCGCGCGGCAGCGCGAAGCGAGAAGAGCCGCTCTTCCACCTGTTCGAGCTGGCCGGGTTCGATGTCGAACGCTTCGGCGGCGTGACCGACCGCTTCGCGCGCCTCGTTCGTTTCCAACAACGCCCGCTCCAGACTTTCTCCGGCCGATTGCAGGGCTTGGGCCGCGCGGCTTTCGCCCTCGCCGAATTTCGCCCGCACGCGTTCGATCCCGGTCAAGGCGCGGGTGAGCCGATCTTCGAATTCGCCGCCTTCGCCCAACGTGTCCTGAGCCGCCGTGAGTTCCGTCAGCGCGCCTTCCGCGCCTTGCAGGAAGCGGCGTTGATCGGCCAGGGTTTCGTCTTCGCCCGCCCTCGGATCGAGCCGGTCCAGCTCGGCGATGGCGGCTTCGAGGAATTCGCGGTCCTCACCGGCCTTTTCCCTGCGGGCGATGAGTGCATCCAGTGCGGCCTGCGTCTCGCGCCGGTCGCGGTAGGCCTCTTTCACGGCAGACAATTCGGCATCGTAATCGCCGAAATCGTCCAGCATGCCCAGATGCGTAGCTGGGTCCAGCAATCCGCGACCGTCATGCTGGCCATGCACTTCGAGCAATATCGAACCGATCTGCGACAGGACCTTCACCCCCACAGGCTGGTCGTTGACATAGGCGCGCGACCGGCCGTCGGCGGAGACCACCCGGCGCAGGCGCAGATCTTCGGATGCATCGCCGTCCAGATCGTGATCCCTCAGGAAGGCCCAGACGGGATGCCGGTCCGGCAGCGTGAAACTCGCCGTCGTCGAGGCCTTGTCGGTCCCGGCCCTGACAAGACCGCGGTCGGATCGCGCGCCCGCGGCCATGCCCAACGCATCGAGCAGAATGGACTTACCGGCTCCGGTTTCGCCGGTCAGGGCGCTGAGCCCATGCGCGAAGGACAGATCGAGCGCCTCGATCAGCACGACGTTCCGGACTGACAGTCCGCTCAGCATGGAGGAGGCTCCTGCAGGGGCGAGGGCTAGAAGAGCCGGTCGCGTAGCCTCTCGAAGTAACCGCGTTCGCGCGGTTTGGAAACTTCATCGTCCAGATTGATGCCATATTCGGCTAGAAGATCGTAGGAGTCCTGGTACCACTCGCTTGAAGGGTAGTTGTAGCCCAGAACGGAACCGACCTTCTTGGCTTCGGGAATGATGCCCAGCGTTACATAAGCCTCGACCATGCGGTGCATGGCCTCCTCGACCTGCGAGGTGGTTTCGTACTGGCGCACGACGTTCTTGAACCGGATGATCGCGGCGAGCGGCTGGTTCTGTCTGAGATAGAACCGGCCAATGGCCATTTCCTTGCCGGCCAGGTGATCCTGCGTCAGTTCGAGCTTCAACCGCGAATCGCGCGAATAGTCCGACTCCGGAAAACGCCGGATGACTTGCTGCAACGCGTTGGACGCATTCACGGTCGTTTCCTGATCGCGGCCCACATCATAGATCTGGTCATAATAGTTCATGGCGATGAGGTAGTAGGCGTAAGGCGCCGAATCCGAGCCCGGGTGCAGACCGATATAGCGTTGTGCCGTCGTGATACTGTCTTCGTGATCCGCGGCCCGGTAGGACGCGAAAGCGCTCATCAGCAGCGACCGGCGCGCCCATTCGGAAAACGGGTGCTGACGTTCGACTTCCTCGAACAACAGCTTGGCCTGATCCCAGCGGCCGCGTTCGATGCGGTCCATGGCCTCGTTATAGATCAACTCGGCCGGGCGTTCGACATAGGCGAGCCGTTCCTTCCGGTCGCCCCCGAGCCCCAAGCTCGAACAGGCGGAAAGCAGCAAAGCCGCCGACAGCGCGAAAACGCATCTGGCAAAGATTGAAGTCATGAAAGTCCCGTGCACGTGTCGTGTCGCTGGCCCTTAGCGGGCGCGACCCAGACACGAAAGTGAGAATATCTTAAGCCGAAACGGCAATCGCAGGGCCGAAAGCCGGCCGGGCCTGTCCGCCTGTCATCGCGACGAGCGCATGCGCACCCGGCAAAACCTCGTAGGTCCAGCAATCGCGGCAGGCGAACAGCTTCGTCAGCAGGTCGTGATTGAGGCCGTGACCCGACTTGACCGTCGTGATGCGACCAAGCACCGGACCGCCCAGATACATGTCGCCGATCAGGTCCAGCGCCTTATGGCGCACGAATTCGTCTTCGAATCGCAGACCGTCCGGATTGAGCACTTCGTCGCCATTGACGACGACCGCATTGTCGAGCGATCCGCCTTGCGACAGACCTGCCTGCTGCAAGGCGGCGACTTCATGCATGCGGGCGAAAGTCCGCGCCGATGCCAGTCTTTCGCGGAACGCTTGCACGTCGGGCGCCATGCGAAGACGCTGGCGTCCGATGGCGGCATCCTCGAAATCGATGGTGACGTCCAGTTCGAGACGGTTGCACGGCTCGATCCGGGCGAACATGTCACCGGACCGGATTTCGACGGGTTTCAGGACGCGGACATAACGGCGCGGCGCTGCCTGTCGCTCCAACCCGACCTGTTCGATCAATTTGAGGAACGGCTCGGCCGATCCGTCCAGCGCCGGAAGCTCCGGCCCGTCGAGGTCGATCAGGAGGTTGTCCACACCCGCAGCGCTGAGCGCGGCGAGAAGATGTTCGATGGTGGACACGCCGACAGCGGCCGCATTGGTGATCGTCGTGCAGTTCCGGACGCCCGTCACCGCGTTGGGCCGGACCGGTACGAGATTGTCGCGGTCGGTGACATCCGTGCGGCGGAACACCAGACCCGTATCCGGCGCGGCAGGCGCCATGACCAGGCGCGTCTGACGCCCGCCATGCAGGGAAACGCCCGCACAGATGGCAGGCGCTTTCAGAGTGGATTGTCGTCTGACGTTCGGCATAGTCGTTAGCCATACCGCTAGGAGGCCGGGGTCCGGACCGCAAGCAACGGTCCATGACGCAATGTTACGGCAGATGACTCCGCTGTAATGGACGCGAGGCCTTAACGGTTTTGACGTCTTAGAAAGCTCGGGATTTCGAGCTCGTCGTCCATGTCGGCTCCGAACAGGTCGCCCGATCCCGTCTGCACTGCGGGTTTGGCGGCGGTGTCGGGCGTCATGACGGGACGGCGGCTCTTGCGGCCCCACAGGCCGAACGGGCGCCGTGTCGGGGCGGCCACAGGCGCTTCGGGAACGGAGGCGGGAACGATCGGCGTGACGGCTTCGGCCTTGACGGGCGCTTCGACCGGGGCCGGCACGGGCGCCGCAAGCTGCGCGGCCCCGCCTTGGACCCGCGGCGGATAGCCGGTTTCTGTTTTCGTGTAGGTCTGGGCCGGGCCGTTGACGACTGCGGCGACCGTTTCCTCTTCGTCTTCCTCGAACCCGTATTCGGCATAGGCGAGGCGCGCTTCGGCTTCGGCCTTTTCGTGTACGCCGAGTTCGACCACGGCGGCAGGCTGGCTTTCGACTTTCGGCTGCGGCGATGCGATGAAACGCCCCGGCTTCTCGCTGCGCGTTTCCGCATCGACGCCGGTCGCGACGACCGAAACGCGGACGACGCCGTCCAGCGCGGCATCTAGCGCCGAACCGACGATGATGTTGGCATCCTCGTCCACTTCGCCGCGGATCATCTCCGCCGCTTCGTGGACCTCGAACAGGGTCAGGTCGTGCCCGCCAGTGATATTGATCAGCACGCCTTTCGCCCCGCTGAGCGAAACGTCGTCCAGCAGCGGGTTGTTGATGGCTTTTTGCGCAGCTTCGACGGCGCGGCTGTCGCCGGTCGCCTCGCCCGTGCCCATCATAGCCTTGCCCATTTCGTCCATGACGGTGCGGACATCGTTGAAGTCGAGATTGATCTGGCCCGGAACGACCATCAGGTCGGTCACGCCGCGCACGCCGGAATAGAGCACTTCGTCGGCGAGCTGGAAAGCGTCCGCCATGGTCGTGCGCTCCGTTGCCACCCGGAACAGGTTCTGATTCGGAATGGTGATCATCGTGTCGACGGAGGAATAGAGGTTCTCGATCCCCTGTTCTGCCAACTTCATGCGGCGCGAGCCTTCGAACATGAAGGGTTTAGTGACGATGCCGACGGTCAGGATACCGCGGTCGCGGGCCGCGCGGGCGATGACGGGCGCGGCGCCCGTGCCCGTGCCGCCGCCCATGCCGGCCGCCACGAACAGCATGTGCACGCCGTCCAGATGCTCCATGATCTCGTCGAGATTTTCTTCCGCCGACTGCTCGCCGACTTCGGGACGCATGCCGGCGCCGAGGCCTTGCGTGATGCCGCAGCCCATCTGGACGCGGCGTTCGGCTTTCGACAGCGAAAGCGCTTGCGCGTCCGTGTTGGCGACGAGGAACTCGACCCCGTCGAGACCGGCTTCGATCATGTTGTTGACGGCATTCCCGCCGGCACCCCCGACGCCGATCACGACGATCCGGGGTTTGAGTTCTACGGACTCGGGCATTTGAAACTGGATCGGCATTGGGTCGCACCTGATATGGTCAATGACTGGTTAAGCGCTACATCGCCAAAAAGTGTTAACGGGCCGTTTAGACCTGGCCTCTTTCGGCATGGCGGCGGCGTTACAGACCGTTCATTTTCACTGTCACCGCATGTGATGACGCAGGCCCTCATTTGCGATTGAACGGCACCGGGCGGAGGCGTAGGCGCGCCGCCATGAGTGCCCCCGCGACATTGCTGGCTCCGGACTGCACGCCGCTCAAGATCTCCTTGCGCGAATTCGTCGCCATGATGGCGGCGATCTTCGGGCTGCAGGCGCTCGGCATCGACATCATGTTGCCCGCGCTGGAACAGATCGGCGATCATTACGCGATCTCCAATCCGAACGACCAGCAGTGGATCGTGGTCGCCTTCGTGCTCGGTTTCGGCTTCCCGCAATTGATCTGGGGACCGGTGGCGGACCGTTACGGGCGCAAGATCCTGCTCCAGCTCTCGCTCGTCGGCTATGCCGTGTTCGGCATCGCCTGCATGTTCGCGCCAAGCTTCGAAATGCTGCTGCTGTTCCGTTTGCTGCAAGGCGTCTCCTGTTCCGGAACGCGGGTCAGTGCCGGGGCGATCATCCGGGACGTGTCGTCCGGCCGGTCTATGGCCCGGATCATGAGCCTCGTCTTCACGGTCTTCATGGTCGTCCCGATCCTGGCGCCCGGCATCGGCACGTTGATCATTGCGCTGATGGGATGGCCGTGGACGTTCGGCATGCTGGGTGTCTTCGCTGCGCTCGTCTTCCTCTGGACGGCATTTCGCCTGCCTGCGACAATGCAGGAAGCCCGGCCGATCAATATCGCGTCGATCACCGACGCTTTCCGCCGCGTCATCGGTCACCGGACCAGCTTCGGCTACATGTGTGCGTCTGGCGTGATCTTCGGATCGCTGTTCGCTTTCATCGCGGCAAGCGAACAGGTCTTCGACGAGGTATTCGGACGCGGCGATGATTTCTGGATCTACTTCGCCGGCATCGCCAGCGGCCTGGCGGTCATGAACTATCTCAACAGCCGTGTCGTCGAACGACTGGGCATGCGGCGGATCAGCCACACCATGGTCCTGCTCTTCATCCTCTCAAGCGCGGCCAACCTCGCCTACATGTCGTTTGCGGGCGAGAATTTCTGGGTCTTCTATTCGCTTTTCATCGTGTCGTTCGCCTGCTTCGGCATGATGGGGGCGAACTTCGCCTCGCTGGCGCTGGAACCGATGGGCGACATCGCCGGGACGGCCAACGCGGTGTACGGGTTCTTCACTTCGACGGGGGCGAGCCTGATCGGCCTGACCATCGCACAGCAGTTCGACGGCACGGTTATTCCCATACTCATCGGCTATGTCTGCCTCGGCCTCGTGTCGCTCGGCATCATCCTGCTGACCGAGCGCGGCAGGCTGTTCGAACTGGGCGCAGGGAAAAACTAGTCCACGAATCGGGTCACGACGCCTTGCGAGAGAAGCTCGTCGTTCGTCATGACATAGATATCGTCGGCCGATGCCGCCTTCAGCGTGTACCAATAGAAGTCCACGGGGCAGCCAACAGTTTCGAAGTAGTCCAAATAAGGCGCGTGCTCAGGGTCCGATGGCGCCAATTTGTCGCCGGATACGCTCTCATCCAGATACGACCAGGAATGAACTCCGACATGCGCACCCTGTTCTGCGGTCCGGTTGCGACCGGCGCAGAAAATGTCCACGCCGCCGGATTCGATGAAGCTGTCGGCCCTGAGATGAGTATCGAGCCCGGCGCGGTGAAGCATCAGTCCCGTCCGTAGGGTCATGTGATCATCGACCGATCCGTCGATCTCACCGATTTCAATACGCGTAAGCTCAGGGTGACGATCGATCAGTCGTTCGATTTCCCGATAGGACCGTGAATTCATGGTGCCCGACAGGTGAAGCGTGTCGCCCTCGACATAGGCATCGGTCGTATCGACAAGGTTTTCGACGCCGGCACAGGCTTGGAGCAATAAGGCCGCGACACCCCATGCGGTACCTTCAAGAAGCCGATTCAAGGTCGTAGTCCTTATATTGGGTCTTCAGTTCGCGTTTGAGGATTTTGCCTGTCGCGCCCAGCGGCAATGCGTCCTGGAAAACGATGGCGTCGGGCATCCACCACTTCGCGCATTTATTAGCGATGGCCGCCTTGATCTCGTCCTTGTCCGGCATCTTGCCCGGCACGGGCTGGACGATCAGCATGGGGCGTTCCTGCCACTTTTCATGCCGCACGCCGATACACGCCGCCATGGCGACGTCCGGATGGTCGCAGGCCGCGTTCTCGACTTCGATGGACGACACCCATTCGCCGCCGGATTTGATGACGTCCTTCGACCGGTCGGTGATCTCCATGTAGCCATGCGGGTGCAAGGCGGAAACATCGCCCGTCGCAAACCAGCCATCGTCGGTGAAAGATTCTTCGCCCGCGCCCTTGAAGTAACCGGACGCCACCCAGGGGCCGCGCACATGCAGATGGCCGGAGGTCTCGCCGTCGGCGGGCAACTCCACACCCGCATCGTCGACGATGCGCATTTCCACACCCCAGATGCGACGGCCCGCCATCAGCTTGTGCGGAACGGTCGCTTCGTAATCGTCCAGATCGGTGGCGTGGTGCGGCGCATAGGTCGAACCGAGCGGCGACGTTTCCGTCATGCCCCAACCCTGCTGCATCGGGATGCCGAGGTCGAGCTCATAGGCGCGCAGCAGGGATTCCGGTAGGGCGGACCCGCCGACCAGCGCCTTCTTGACGCTCGGCAGTTCGATGCCGTGCTCTTTGCAATGATTGTAGATGCCGAGCCAGACGGTCGGCACGCCCGCCATCAGGGTCACGCCTTCGGCGTCGATCATGCGCGCCAGGTTGGCCCCGTCCAATCCCGGTCCGGGCATGACCAGCTTCGCGCCGACCATGGCCGCGGAATAGACCAACCCCCAGGCGGAGACATGGAACATCGGCACGACGGCCAGGATCGTGTCCGATCCCCCGGCGCCGATCACGTCCTTCTGGCAACCGGCCAGTGCGTGCAGGATCGTGGAGCGGTGGGAGTAGAGAACCCCTTTCGGATCGCCCGTCGTGCCGGACGTGTAGCAGAGCGTGCAGGCCGTGTTCTCGTCGAACCGGGGCCAATCCAGTTCCTCGGAGGCATCGGCGATGAACCCTTCATAGTCTTCGGCGAACGGCACGATGGACGGTTTCTGCGCCGCATCGGTGAGGCTGATCCATTTCTCCACGCTGGGACAGGCCTGATGGATACCGGCTACGATCGGCGCGAACGTCGTATCGAACATGACGTAACGGTCTTCGGCATGGTTGATCATCCACGCGATCTGTTCGGGCTTGAGACGCGGATTGATGGTATGGACGATCGCGCCGATGGAACTGACGGCGTAGTAGATTTCGACATGGCGGTAATTGTTCCAGGCGATGGTCGCGATCCGGTCGCCCGTCTTCACGCCCGCCGCGATGAGCGCATTGGCCAGTTTGCGCACCCGGGCGGCACAATCGGTCCAGCCATAGCGGTGCTGGCTCATATCGGTTTCGAGCGTCACGATCTCCCGGTCCGCATGCACGATTGCGGCATGTTCGATCAGATCGGAAATCATGAGTTCGCGACTCATCATCAGGCCTTGCATGGGCAGGCTCCCCAGTTTGTTGTTTCTCTTGATTTGCCTCGTCTTTTTCAGACATGGACAAATCGGTCAATAAGGGGAGCGTCATGGTTACGCCGACTTACGAAAATGTATTGGAGGCCGCGGAGCGCCTGGACGGCCATGCGCGGCGCACGCCGTTGCTGCATTCGCCCGAAATCGATGCGCTGGTCGGCATGGAAATCCACTTCAAGGCGGAATGTCTGCAACATGTCGGGGCGTTCAAATATCGCGGGGCTCGGAATCGGTTGGCCGTGATGAGCGAGGCGGAAAGGCGGCGGGGCGTCGTCGCCTTCTCGTCCGGCAACCATGCGCAAGGCGTGGCCCGCGCCGCGCGGGAACTCGGCATCGACGCGCTCATGGTCATGCCGTCGGATGCGCCCGAAGTGAAAGTCGCCGGCGTGCGCCGCGACGGCGCGGACATCATCTCTTACGACCGCCACACGGAAAGCCGCGAAGAGATCGCAGAACGCATCTCCGCCCGGGACGGACGCACGATCGTGCCGTCCTATGACGACCCTTACATCATCGCCGGTCAAGGCACGGTCGGTCTCGAAATCGCGCGGTCCGGTTTGGCGTTCGACGCTCTCGTGACCTGCATCGGCGGCGGCGGGCTTTGCGCTGGGATCAGTCTTGCGATGGGTGCGGAAAGCCCGGACACGGATATTTTCGGCTCAGAGCCCAAAGGCTACAACGATCACCAGATGAGCCTGCGCGCCGGAACGCGGACGCCGATCGGCGATCCGGGACCGACCCTGTGCGATGCGATCATGACCCCGATCCCGGGCGAGCTGACATGGCCGATCAACGCACGCTCCCTGACGGACGTGTTCGATGTCTCGGACGAAGACTGCCTTCTCGCCATGAGGCTGGCGAAAACCCATCTTGACGTCACGCTGGAACCAGGGGGCGCAGCCGCGATGGCAGCGGTCGTCACCGGCCGATTGCCGAAGCGTTACAAGCGGGTCGCCGTCATCCTGTCGGGCGGCAATGTGGACCCTGAAATCATGGCGATGGCGCTTGGGTCTTGAAGGTCACGATTTCCGATAGCGGCTTCTTTTCCAGGGCGTAGGACGGCACCTTGCAACCCTCCGCCGGGTATCCGACCACGAGCAGGACGAACGGTTTCTCCGTATTGGGGCGTCCACAGATTTCGCGCAGGAAGGTCATCGGTGCGGGCGTATGCGTCAGCGTTCCCAGCCCGACCGAATGCAAGGCGGTGATCAGCAGGCCGGTTGCCAGACCGACGGATTCCGTCACGTAATAGTTTTTGCCGAGATCGCCGCGCTTCTGTGCGAAAACAGCGATCAGCCAGGGCGCGGTTTCAAGGAACGGCTTTTGGTCGTCCGTCCCGAGCGGCTCGAGCGCATCGAGCCATTCGTCGGAAGCCCGGCCGTGATAGAAGGCCCGCTCCTCTTCCTCCGCCGCTTGCCGAATGGCGGTCTTGGTCTTCGGATCCGAAATCGCCACGAAGTGCCAAGGCTGATGGTTGGCCCCGCTCGGCGCGGTTCCGGCCACACGGATCGCCTGTTCGATGAGCTGGCGCGGAACGGGCGTGTCGGCGAAATCCCGGATCGTCCGGCGCTTGGCCATCAGGTCCTGGAAGGATGCCAGCCGATCTGCCATGTCGGACTCCGGCAAGCGTTCATAACCGGTCAGCGGCACGGCCTCCGCGCTCATGCCTGAGTCCAATCGAGAATGACCTTGCCGGTCTTGCCCGTCTCCATCAGATCGAACGCCTCCTGGAAATCCGCCGCGGCGAACCGGTGCGTGATCATCGGTTTCACGTCCAGACCGCTGTCGATCATGGCCAGCATCTTGTACCAGGTCTCGTACATCTGGCGTCCATAGATGCCCTTGAGCGTCAGCGCCTTGCCGACCAGCTTACCGAGATCGACGGCATAGGGCTGCGCCGGGATGCCGAGCATCGCCATGTTGCCACCCATCAGCATCGTGTCGAGCATCTGGTCGAAAGCCGGTTTGGCGCCGCTCATTTCCAATCCGACGTCGAACCCCTCATTCATGCCGAGACCGGTCATCACGTCGCGCAGGTCTTCGGACACCGTATTGACCATGGTCGTGCGTGTCGTGATGGTCTTTGCGAACGCAAGCCGCCAATCGTTGATGTCGGTCAGCACGATCCGGCGCGCGCCGGCGCGTTCGCACACGGCCGCCGCCATGATGCCGATCGGCCCGGCCCCGGTGATGAGGACATCCTCCCCGACCAGGTCATAGGCCAATGCCGTATGCACAGCATTGCCCAGCGGGTCGAGGATGGAGGCGATCTCGATGTCGAAATCCTGGCCCAGCGGAATGACGTTGAATTCCGGCAGGGCGAGATATTCCGCGAACGCGCCCGGCAGGTTGACGCCAATGCCTTTCGTGTCCGGGTCGAGATGGAAACGCCCGGCGCGCGCGTTGCGGGACTTGCGCCCGACGACATGGCCTTCCCCGCTGACCCGTTCGCCGACCTTGACGCGCGTGACCGTGCTGCCGACGGCTTCGACCGTTCCGCCATATTCATGGCCCACGACCATCGGGACAGGCACGTTGTTCTGGGCCCACTCGTCCCATTTGTAGATGTGCATGTCGGTGCCGCAGATCGCCGTGCGTTCGATCCGGATCAGCACCTCGTTCGGCGCGATCTCCGGAACCGGCACATCTTGCATCCAGAGGCCCTTCTCGGGCTTGGCCTTTACCAGAGCCTTCATTGTGTCGGTCATGACACAACACCCAATTCGCGCCCGACCTTGGCAAAGGCGGCGATGCAGGCGTCGATCTGCTCTGGCGTGTGGGCGGCAGACATCTGCGTGCGGATGCGGGCAAGGCCCTTGCCGACGACCGGGTAGAAGAAACCGATCACGTAAATGCCTTCGTCCAACAGTTTCGCGCTCATCTCCTGCGCCAGCTTAGCATCGTGCAGCATGACCGGGATAATCGGATGTTCACCAGGAAGAAGCTCGAAACCCGCTTTTTCCATGCCCGCGCGGAAGCGCTCGGCGTTGGCAAAGAGCCGCGCGCGCAGATCGTCGCCCTCCTTTGCCAGTTCGATCGCCTTGATCGACGCGCCGACCAGATTGGGCGCGAGCGAGTTGGAGAAGAGATAGGGCCGAGAGCGCTGGCGCAGCATGTCCACGACTTCCTGCCGGGCACAGGTGAAGCCGCCCATCGCCCCGCCCAAAGCCTTGCCGAGCGTGCCCGTCAGAATGTCGACGCCGCCCTGCACGCCGCAATGCGATGCCGTCCCCTTTCCCTGCTCGCCCATGAATCCGGTCGAGTGGCAATCGTCGACCATCAGCAGCGCATCGTACTTCTTCTTCAGCGCGACCACGTTCTTCAGGTTGCAGATCGTGCCGTCCATGGAGAAGACGCCGTCCGTCGCGATCAGGACATGCCGCGCCCCGGCCTCGCGCGCCTCTTTCAGCCTGGCTTCGAGATCGGCCATGTCGTTGTTGGCGTAGCGGTAGCGCTTGGCCTTGCACAGACGGATACCGTCGATGATCGACGCATGGTTGAGACTGTCCGATATTATGGCATCTTCGGGACCGAGCAGGGGTTCGAACAATCCGCCATTGGCATCGAAACATGCCGCGTAGAGGATCGTGTCGTCATATCCGAGCCAGTCTGCCAGCGCTTTTTCCAGGTCCCGGTGCTGGTCCTGCGTGCCGCAGATGAACCGCACGCTCGCCATTCCGAAACCGTGATCGTCCAGCGCCTCTTTAGACGCCGAGACCAGCTCCGGCGCATCGGCCATGCCCAGATAGTTGTTGGCGCAGAAGTTCAGGACGTCACGGTCCTTCAAACTGATCTCCGCGCCCTGTTCGCTCGTGATGATCCGCTCGCGCTTGTAGAGACCGTCGGCCTCGATCTGTTCGAGTTCTGAAGAGATATGGGAGAAGAAACTGTCTGACATGCGCCCTTGAATAATGAAACGGCGCGAGAGTTCACGCATTATCTCGCCAGGATCGTGGAAAGGTTCACCCATTGTCGCAGCTTCAAGCCCTCGTCGAGACGATCCGTGCCTGCGATGTGTGCGCTCACTCGAGCCCGCCGCTGCCGGTCGAACCCAACCCGATCCTGCGCGCGACCGAGGCGTCGAAGGTCCGCATCATCAGCCAGGCGCCCGGCACGCTGGCCCATGCCAGCACCCTGCCCTTCAACGACCCGTCCGGTCGGCGCCTGCGGGACTGGCTCGGCGTCAATCCGGCGACTTTCTACGATGCCGACAATTTCGCCATCACGCCTATGGGATTCTGCTTTCCGGGGCAGGATGCCAAGGGCGGCGATCTGCCGCCCCGGTCCGAATGCGCGCCGCTCTGGCAAGCGCGACTGGACGAGCAGATGCACGGCGTCGAGCTGACGTTGCTGGTCGGGATGTATGCGGTAAAGCATCATCTGGGCCCGGCGGCCAAGCGCACGCTGACCGAAACGGTGCGCGACTGGCGCGGCTACGGGCCCGGGGTCATGCCCCTGCCCCATCCCTCATGGCGCAACAATGCCTGGATCAAGAAGCATGACTGGTTCGCCGAAGAACTAGCGGAACTGCGGCGGCGCATCGACGAGCTGGTCACGCGCGACGACGCGGATATCGGCATTCGTTGAACGTCCGCGCGCATCGACGGCGCTGACGCGGTAGAAGCCCGGCGACGAGGGCATCCAGACTGCCAGCCCTGCTTCACGCCGAACCGGTTCGCCAGAGACGAACAAGGCGACGGGATCGTCGCTATCCACGGAGATCGAAACGCCGCGATCGTCATGGAGCAGCTCGGTGCCATGCGACGGAAACAGGATGACCGGCCCGGCATCGGTCTGGTCGGCGACGCGTCGCAAAGCATCCGGCGCTTTTGCCGTGTGTCCGGTCCGGTCCGGCGCGACGAACGGCATGGCGATGTCGAACAGGATCGGGGCTGCCGAGGCGCGGCCCGTACGGCCCGGTCGCGGCGCGCCGTCGGGCCGTCCGGTCCAGACGATGACGGCATGATCCCCTGCCAGCCCGGCCGCCCAGCTGTCGCGAAAGCCGTAGGACGTTCCGGTCTTGTAGGCGACGCGGCCCACGCCCGGCATGTTCGCAAAGCCCTTCGGCACGGGCGCACCGCTCAACGCGGCCTTGATCGCTTGCGCCGTGTCTTCCGACATCAGTCTGTAGTCTTCGCCGTCAGGTGCACCGGGACGGAATTTCAGCGGCGCCGCCTCGCCGCCGTGGCCCAGCGCGGTATAGAGCACGGCCAGATCGCGCGCGCTCAGCCCTGTTCCTCCGAGCGCGAGCGCCAGTCCCTCGCCCTCCCTATCGCCGACGCGGCCTCTTGCCTGCGGCCCCGCCGCGGCGAGTGCCGCCCGGAACCGGTCCGCGCCGACCTGGTGCAGAGCCGCCACGGCAGGAACGTTCAACGAGTGCTGAAGGGCTTCGCGCACCGTGACTCGGCCATGGTAGCGACGCGTGAAGTTCTCCGGCCTGTAGCTGCCGAACCGGGTCGGCGCATCGCGCACCTCGCTTTCCAGATCGAGCGTGCCGTCATCCTGCGCCAGCGCATAGATGAACGGTTTGAGGGTCGATCCCGGCGACCGCACCCGGTCGGTCATGTCGATCCAGCCGCCAGCATGGTCG
Organism: uncultured Algimonas sp.; assembly: GCF_947498175.1. Classification (GTDB taxonomy): domain Bacteria; phylum Pseudomonadota; class Alphaproteobacteria; order Caulobacterales; family Maricaulaceae; genus Litorimonas. Next base: position 42,498 of record NZ_CANMJB010000007.1, read on the forward strand.
CGCGCTCCCGTCCCGACGAGCGCGCGCACCTCGCGCGTCGGCACATGCACGACCATGGCAGCAGCATTGACGGGCACGGGCTGGTCGGCGGTCCAGTCCGACAGCAACCGGGCGACGCGGGTCTGTTCGCGCGCGTCAAGCGTGGTGGATCCGCCGCCGAAGGTCTCGAAAGCGAGGAGGTCTCGGTCGGGCAGGCGGCGTTTGAGCGTCGGTACGGGCTGGCGTCTCGCCTGTGCCGCCTCCGCTTCGGTGATAAGGCTCTCCTCGGCCATACGGTCGAGAATGCGGTCGCGACCGGCCTTGGCGGCGACCGGATTGCGGTCGGGGCGGCGGGCTTCGGGCGATTGCGGCAGCGCCAGCAACAAGGCGATTTCATCTGTCGTCAGATAGCGGGGCGACTTGCCGAGCCAGAGATGCGAGGCCGCCGCGACGCCTTCGATATTCGAGCCATAGGACACACGCGTCAGATAACGTTCCAGCTGTTCGTCCTTGCTCATGCGCAGATCAAGCCGGACCGCTTCGAAGGCTTCGACGATCTTGGTCGGCAGCGTGCGTGGCCGGGGCATGTATTGCCGTCCGAGTTGCTGTGTAAGGGTGGATGCGCCCGATACGATCCGGCCAGCATTGGCATTGCTCCTGACCGCGCGACCGATGGCTAGCGGATCGACGCCGACATGCTGCCTGAACCGGCCATCCTCCATCGCGACCAGCGCTTCGACAAACGCCGGATCGACCACGTCCAGCTTGATCGGCAAACGGACGCGCCCGTCTTCGACCGTGGAGATGTGCAGTACTTCCCCGTGACGGTCCTGCATGACGGCGGACACCGTGTCCGCCCCGTCCGGTAGAACCGGCAGGCACAGCCATCCAGTGCCGAGCATCACGGCACCGATCAGGAATTTGTGCCGAAGCCTCACAAGGACGGCGCGGGCGTGACCTGGATCCGGCTGCCCGCCGTCGACGCCGTCCGGCTGGGCCGGTACATGTCCTCGAGATGGGCGCCCGGCAAGGCGAAGTCACCTTCGGTCACGGCACGCAAGACATAAGCCATCCGGCGTTCGCCATTCCCGAACCGCGACGCCGTCCGCCACGAAGCCACGAAACGGTCGTCCCGGGCTTCGCTCAAGTCCAGCTCAGACAAATCGCCGATCCAGCCGAACGGACCGGTTTCGCCCGCATCGTCGGGCGACAGAACCGTTTCGATCTCGAAGCCGGCGGGCAAAAGGTCGGCCATGACCCACATGGCGCCGTCGTCGCTCCGCCCTTCCGCTTCCAGCAAGACGACGATGCGCTCGCCGCGTGACACGGATGGATCGAAAAGCGGGCGACCGTCGAGATCATGTATCGACTTGGCGATCGAAGCGCCCTGCGAACGGGCCGTCATCGGACCCTCCGGCAAACCGGAAACCGAGACCTGGAGCCAGACCGGAGCGGCCTCGTTGTTCTGGATGCTCAAACCGCCCGTGCTTTCGCCAACCGAACGGCTCGCAGTCATGCCGGACGCATCCCAGTCATCGTCTGCAGCGAACGGCACTCCGGTCGTGCGGCGTCCCGCCAACGCGCGCAGCACCCACGCCTTTTCATGCGTGTTCAATCGCTCTGGCTGGTCCACCTGCAAGGTCAGCATGGCGGATGTCAGAGCCTCCTCCGGTAGGTCCGACGACAGCGCCAACAGAGCGGCCGCGTTGCGGACATCGCTGTCGTAATAGGTGATGGCTTCGCCGCCGATACGGTTTGCCGCGCGGACGAAGGCCGCCTCGGCGCGCTCGGTCTCGCCCATCGCGTCGAGGGCATGGCCGAGCTGGGATTGGGCGATGGAACTGCGGATCCGGTCGCCGAAGCGGCGATCCAGATAGAGCAGGTCCGTTTTCTTCAGCCGGTCGTGCCGCGCCAGCAAGGCCATGGCATGGGCGGCGCGTTCGGCGTTCCGGAGTTCGTAATCCGGCGCATCGTCGTCGAGTCCGAAATCGTAGTCCAGCGACAGACGCGACGATCGGTCCAGCTTGGACAACGCCTGCACGGCGTCGAGCGTACGGCGCCTCGCGCTGCTCGGAATGCTCAGACCGTCTTCTGCGGCTTTCAGGACGAAGTCGCTCGCATAGAGCTGGAGATAGGGGCTGGCATGGCCGTCGCCGCGTCGCCACAGGCCGAACGTCCCGTCCGGGCTCTGGCGGCTAAGCAGCGTATCCACAGCCATTTGCACGGTCGCGAGTCGCTGGGCTTCACCCATGCCGGGCAGACCTCTCAAAGCTTCGGACAATAGCAGCGGCATGGCGACGCTGACCGTCTGCTCCGTGCAGCCATAAGGGTAGCGTTGCAGGGAGGCGAGCAAGGCACGGGGATCGAGACCCGGCGAGAACGAGGCGGAGACAAGCGTCTGCATCGTGCCCGGCAACAATCCCGCACGGTCTTCCGTAAGATCGAGGGACAAGGACCGGCCTTGCTCGAGCTTCACGAAACGCGTTCGGTTTTCGCGCATCGCCGCCGGACGGGTTTCGATGCGGTAGTCGCGGCTCACGTCGAACGCCGGCCCCTGCGTCGCGAGCGTGTAGGTCGCGACATCTATCGCACCGGACGCGATCTCGACACCGTCTTCGCTCCTCGCGCCTTGGTCGAGCACACGCTCCACTTGGCCGATTTCCTGACCATCGACGAAAACGAGGCTCCTATAGACCCCGTCCTGCCCATCGACATTGTCCATCGCCATGGTTGCGACCGCTCGGTCTCCCGGTGCGAGAAAGCGCGGCAGTGCCAGTTGTGCCGTAACCGGATCGCGCACGGTCATGCGCGTCGATGCTCCGCCCAGCTTCGTGTCCGACCAGGCGACCGCCATGATCGTGAGTTCGCCCTGGAAATCCGGAACGTTGAGCGTCACGACTGCTTGGCCGTCATAGACCTCGACCGGTCCTTCGAACACGCTGACGATGGTGGTCGGCACGACCGACAGGCCGGCCCCTCCCAACGTATCGCCGCCGACCCGGTCCACGGCCGAGAAAGGGGCGAGCATCCGGGCATAATCGTCGAATACATCGACCGGAAACGCCAGCTTGCCGAAATAATGTGCTTCGGGGTCCGGCGGCGTGTAATCCGTGATCTGCAGAATGCCCGTATCGACGGCGGCCAACGTCATAAAGGCTTGCTCGCCGTCCAGTCCGGCGACTTTGACCACGACATCCTGCTCCGTCCGTGGTCGGATGCGGTCTGGCACGTCGAGCGAGACATCGAGCCTTTGCGAAGACCGGTCCATCGGGATGTGGACCAGACCGACCGCCCGGCGCGGCTGCGCATCGGCACCGGGCGTATAGACCGTCAACATGGCATAGAGGTCCGACGACCAGTCGCGCGCGATCGGCAGGCTGATCTCGGACTGTCCGCCTTCGATCTGAACCGTTATGACGGATTTCACGCCCCGGTCCGCGATCACGAGTTCACCGATCCCGGCGAAAGGAGAATTAACGGTGAGCCGGACCGTATCGCCCGGCGAGACTTCGGCTTGGCTCAATCCGATTTCGATCCGGTCCGGCGTATCGGCATCGCCGCCCGCGCGCCGCCACCCGGAGCCGAACTGGTAGGAAAACGTCCGACCGGCTTCCGTGACGAACTGCAACCTGTATTCGCCGTAGTCGAGCGGTTCGGAAAACTGCAGCGGGGTGTCCGCCCCGATGGAGACGCGGCGTTCCTCTATGACAAGGTCCCGGCGGTCGCGGCGATAGCGCCATTGCCCGTTCTCGCGGAACCAATGATAGTCGTAATCCTCGCGGATCAGCGACAGAGTGCCGTCCACGCCGATACGTTCTCCGTCTGCACTGACTGAGATCATGGCGATTTCGGCCGGACTGTTGCGCTTGGCGTATCCGCCGTCGAAGACGGGATCGAACCCCACATAGACCGGCTCGGACCGCAACGGCAGGAAGACGCTGTCGCGCACATAGCGACCGCCCGGCTCAGCGACGCCTGCCGTTACGAAAAGGCGCAAAGGATGGCTCGACCTGAAATCGTCTCCGGCCAGCTCGATATCCGTGTCGTAGCGCCCGTCTTCATCCGTCAGCCCCTGCCCGATCGGCACGAACTGCTCGCGATAGGTCTCGACGGCGTCACCGAACATATAGTCCGACCACTCCGGGAACGGATCCGGATCAACGCTGACCCTGACTTCCGCCTCTGCTTCCAATCCGCGTCCCGCCGCGCCGTAGAGGAAGTCCGCGGCCACGGTCAGCGCCCGGGTTTCGCCCAATCGGACCGGGGTTTCGTCCGCCCGCACATCCAGGCGCAGCTGTTCGGGAATGAAGTCCTCGACGGCGAAGCGGGTGCGGCCGACCGTGTCGAGACCGTCCAGCGACAGTTCCGCGACCCAGCGTCCGCGCATGGCATCAGCCGGCAGGGCGATCTGGCGCAACAGCGCTCCGGCGCGGTCGCGCGGGCCGACGCGGGCTTCTGAAAATTCGGTGCCGTCCGGACGCAATATGCGCAGCGTGCCGTCGCGGTCGAACGCGGCTTCGGCCTGCGCATCGCGGACCAATGCGGTCAGATGAACGGTTTCGCCGGGACGATAGACACCGCGTTCGGTGAACATGAAGGCATCGACAGGCCCGGCCGCATCGCGGCCTGCCACGTCGTAACCGGTCAGGTCGAGCGGGCTGCGGGCCAGGTCGAGCGCGGCGAAGTCATCGTCGCCCGCATAGGCCAGGACCATTTTCGGCGCGAGATTGCCCGTTCCGCGCAGCACCGCCCCAGGAAACCGCGCACGCCCATCGGGGGCGGACCGCGCTTCGGCCAGTATGTCGTTGTTTCGGGCGATCAGGGTCAGCTTGACATCGCTGACCGTTTCGGCCGTTTCGATGGAGCGGACCGTGACGTCCAGCGCGTCAGCCGTGCGGTAGGACGCCAGCGCCAGATCGGTCACATAGAGCCAGCGCCAAGAGGTCGCCACGCGGTCATTGTCGGTCCCGCCTGCGCGGCTGACCTCGACGATATAGGCGCCTGGGCCGTGCCCTTCTATGATCGGCTCCAAAGGAACGCCGATTTCCACGGGCTCGTTCGTCTGGCCGCTCGTTTCGATCCGTTGCGTGTGGATTTCGACACGCGTCTGCCACGCCGCCCCGTTCCACGACCAGTCGCCTTCCACACTCGTCTCGCCGATGTCGGGCGTCTGCTCGAACAAAGCGCGGTGATTGACCCGGTAGAGCTTCAGATCGACCGCGTCGGCGTTCATCGCCTTCACGCCCAGAACGGCGTCGTCCCCGCGTGGCAGGATGATGCCGTCGCCGACGAAGCCGACCATGGCGGGCTTCGGATCGAAGGCGATCGTCTCCGTCAATTGCGATGCAAGCTCGCTCCCGTCCTGCGCGGCGAAACCGGGCAGGACCGTCACGGCATAGGCCGTCTCTTCGTCCAGACCCAACACGCAGAGCGATTGCTCGCGGACCTGGAGCGAAAACGGCGCGTCCGGAGATATGCGAATGTAGGCACGGTCTTTTATGATCCGGTCCGGGTCGAGCGGTCTGGAAAACCGCAGGCAGACGGCCGGCGCCCCGTCCGCACGGTCGACCGCGTAGCCGAGATAGGAAAACGCGTCTTGGCGACTTCGGACGACGGTGACGTCATCGGTCGGTGAAACGTTCTCCGTTTCCTGCACGACACTCCCGGACGGAGTGTCGTCCGACTGCGGACCGCTCTGTCCCAGCCAGTAGCCGAGCATGGCGGACAGCCCCATGACGAGAAGCAGCGCCAGCCCCAGAACCAAACCGTTTTGTCGTGTCATACCGCCCTCGCCCGTCAGACCGTCCGCTTCATGCGCGTCAATCGCCTGTCAGGCAAGTTTGACCGCATCGCGACGAGACGGAGGCCATGAGATGCCGGAAACCCAGTTTGGCGCGCCGTGCTGCAGCCTTTGTTAACGGTAGTTCTAAGCGGTCCGGTAAGGCGCACACGGCACAACGGCGATCCAGAGACAATACAGTTCACGCAATCTCTCTGTAGCGCCGCCGCCCTGTCATGGCGGCGGCGTTCACGTTTTCAGCCTTGCAAGTCCTTCAGGCTCCGGGCGTGCTCCCATCGCTGGATTTCCGTGCGCACCTGATCGATGGCGAATTCGATGTTCTGGACCGCGACATCCCGGGCGCCCATTCGGCGACCCTCGCCGACGAGCCTTTCGGCCGCCTCGCACATCCCGGCCAATCCGTTCGCACCGATGGCCCTGGCCGATCCCTTGAGCGAGTGCACGACCGACTCCCAGACCTCGTCATCCGCACCCGCATCCAGTCCGCGGCCCCACATCTCGACCTGGTGCTGGAAAAGCGAGAAGATCTCGCGCGTCAGCGCGGTGTCGCCATCGACATATCGGTTCAGATGGTCGAAATCTATTTGCGTTCCGGACACGTTCCGCCCCATTCTGACTTCGCGAATAAGTTCCGCCCTCCCCCGAACGGACATGATTATCAATGCATTATTACGATAGAGAACAGAACGGTTCCGTGCGGTGGTACGACTGGATCGCCGTCTTCTGGCTGACGGTCATGACATGGGTCATCGGCCAGATGGCCTTTACCATGCCATTTGTCTCGATGCTCGAGGAATTGGACCCGGAGGCCGCGCAACAGCTGAACGAACTTTCGATGGCCTTCATGGAGACGGGCGACGCGGCCGTGACAGGTCTCGGTGGCATCCTTTTCCTGACCGGCCTGATCATGGCCGCTATCGGGTACGGCATCCACTATTTGGGCGAACGCGGAAAATCATCGCAGATCGTCGGTCTGATCGGTGCGGTCATCACCTTTCTCGGCGGCGGCCTCTATCTGGCGGGCATGGGCGAGTTCGGTGAGGCCAACACGATCCTGATGTCCGTCATCGGTCTGTCCCCTGTCGCCTATCTGCTCATGCTGCTGACATTCCCGGCCGCACTTGTCGGTCTCTATCTGGGCTGGAAGATCGTCCACGCAATGCCATTGACGAAACTCCACACAGCCTGGTCAGGGTTTCGCTGGACGCGGGCGGCGCAAGCCTTCGCCATCATGTGGGCCGTCCTCGCATCCTACGGTCTGATCGCGACGTTCATCATGGGATCGCCGCCGGAAATGGTGTTCGATGCCAGCCGCTTTCTGCCTTTCGCCTTCCTGTCCATCCTTTTGCTACCCGTGCAGAGCGCGACGGAGGAAATTGTCGTCCGCGGCTACATGAACAAGGGTCTGACCCATTGGTTCGGCAACAAATGGGTCGCCTTCGTCCTCACCAGTGGACTGTTCACCGTGTTGCACCTCGCCAATCCCGAAGCGCAGGCGGGCGCGGAAGCGGGCAATCTGCCGATCGTCATGAGCGGTTATTTCTTCTTCGGTTTCGCCGCCTGCCTGATGGTGCTGATCGATGACGGGCTGGAATCCGCCATCGGCGTTCATGCCGGCAACAACACCTTCGTCGCCATTTTCGTCAATTACGAAAATTCGGTCCTGCCGACGCCCTCCGTCTGGCAGGTCCAAGCGGACCCGACGTCGGACTCGATTTCGACCATCCTCATTCTCTGCGTCGTTTTGGGACTTCTCTACGTCACGCGGACGCGGCGTCGCGCTCTGCCGACGGCTGGCCCGACGACTGATCCGTCGTCACTCTGACGCCTTTCGCCTCCTCGAACCCTATGTTAGCGTAGACCGAAGCACCGGCCTGCGGCCTAGAGGGGATCGTGTCAGACATCAGCAAGAAGATCTTCTCCATCGATCCTGGCCCGGATGAAGACCCGGTCGCCCTGATCCCCGAACCCGCGGACAGCAAGTCCGCGCCGGAACCGGGCCAGCCGCCGAAACTCCGAAAGACCGTCGAAGCCCCGAAGCCGGACTTCCGGCCGATCGTCCAGCTGGTCCAGCCGATCGTCGCCGACGACAAGCGGCCGCTCCGCCTTTCCGCTCCGACCGAGCCGACCGAAGAAGCGGCCGTGCCGTCTCCGGCCCGGCCGCAACCGTTTCCCGAACCCGAAGAACGGAAACTCGGCTGGATCGGACCGGTGCTCGGCCTATTGACGGGTCTTTCGGTCGTCGCGCTCATCCTGCTATATCTGGGCGAAACCGACACGCTGAGCGCATCGCAACTCGCGATCGTCAGTCTCGCGGGCCTTGTGCCCATGATTTCCGTTCTTGCCTTGTGGGCCGCGTTGAGGGCCTTTTCGACCATGCGTCGCGAAATGTTGCGACTGTCGCATGTCGCGGACCGGTTGAACCGCGCCGACGCCTTTGCCGCCTCGGATGTCGCGACGATGGCGGGCGGCATCCGGCACGAACTTTCGACGGTCGATGAGCGACTGGCGCGGACGCGTCAGGATCTGCAGGAGTTCGCCGCCGACCTGGCTCGTCAGTTCGAGCAGGTGGACGAAAGAAGCGAAGCGATCAGCCGGACCGCCAGCGATCACCGGACGGCTCTGGACGAGCTTGCCTCCGATATGGATGCGAGATTGTCGGAATTGACCCGAACGCTGACGGAACAGCGTGCCGCGCTCGAAACCGCCATGGCGGAGGCTGCCGCGCGCATCCAGGACGCCGATGCGGCATTGACCCGGTCCATCCAGCAGACAGACGCGCACGGTACGGCCATCGCGGCGACGGCACGGACCGCAGCCCAAGCCATGACCGAAGCGGAGACGCGGCTATCGGACTTGTCCGAACGCCTCGAAGCTCAGTCAGGCGCCATTGACGGGATCTACAACGAACAGGCCGCTCAGATGCAGACCCTGTCCACACGCCTGTCGGACGACAAGGACACCGCCGAGCAGGCCCTGCTTCGCCAGTCGGACAGGCTGGACATGGTGACCACGCAAATCGGATCGGCCGAAACCCGGCTCACCGCACTGCTCGATCAGGCGCAAACCGTGCAGGATGATCTGTCCGAACGGCTCGCGGACATCCAGGCCACCCTGATCGAAGCCGACCAGACATCCCGCGACTTCACGGCCGACATCGCCGACCGCGTATCCGGCAGCGTTACGCAAACCCGTAATGAACTCCGCATGATGGAAAAGGAACTGCGCGCCCTGAAGTCACGCATGGACACCGCCAAAGACGACCGGACCCCTTTGCCGATCGCCGAACCCATTACGACATCATCTCCCGAACTGTCCGCATCTCCCGAACTGTCCGTCGGGCCTCTCGACCTCACACCGCTGGACGCGGACATCCCCGACAGCGATCCTGACGATCTCGTCATTCCGGACGTCGAGGGCGACGCATTGGAACTGACGCAGATCGTCGAAGGCGACAGTGCGGTGCCGCCCGTCGCGCCCCTACGGATCGGTTCGGATGCCGATCTGGTCCGGCGTGTCGATGCCGACGCGCCGGAAACGCGCATCTTCGGCAAACCGAAAAGCGAGAAGAACTGGCGCTGGCGCGACATGCTGGGGGGGATTGAACCCCTGTCCGATCCACCCGCCAAAACGCCGCCTGAAACGACCCGGTCCGACAGGGCCAAGCGCGTGCTGGACCGACCTGGACCCGGTGTTCCACTCGCGCCGCCACGCAGGGCGCCCGAAGGGTCGGACGTGGTCGTCCGTCTCGGCGAAGTCGGGCTCGACCCGGTTCGTCTGGTCGATGACGCCCTTGTCCATGAGGTCGCTGCGATCCGGCGGAGCGGCGGCGAGGAGGCGCAATCCGCGCTCGTCCTGGTCCGCCGCACGGAGGCCGTCTTCCATCTCCGGGGGGTTCTGTCCGCCGACCGGGCGTTCGGGCAGCGGGTGCAGACGTTCCGGCACGATTACGACCGGCATCTGCGATCACTCGCCGACGCGGCCCAAGTCAGAGCCGACCTGTCCGGCGCGTATGGGCGGACCTATCTTCTCTGCGCCGCGGCGCTATCGTCCGAATAGGCGGCCCGACCGATGACGCTTCCAAAGCCGGACGGGCACTGGCAGATCCGCACGGCCGAAGACACGGACGCCGGGCAACGCGTGGACCGATGGCTGTCCGGTTGGACCGAACTGTCCCGCGCGCGCGTCAAGGCCCTGATCGAAGCGGGCCAGGTCCGGGCCAATGGCGACATCGTCGGCAAGGTCACGGGCAAGATCGTCCCGGAGACCGAATATGCGGTTTTCGTCCCGCCGCCCGTCGACGACACGCCGACCCCCGAAGACATCCCGCTTTCCATCCTGTTCGAAGACGACCAGTTGATCGTGCTCGACAAACCCTCCGGCCTCACGGTCCATCCCGCCCCGGGATCGCGCGCCGGCACGCTCGTCAATGCGCTGCTGCATCACTGCGCGGACAGCCTGTCCGGGATCGGCGGGGTCATGCGGCCCGGCATCGTCCACCGCCTCGACAAGGACACGTCCGGCGTCATGATCGTGGCCAAGACGGATGTCGCCCATCGCGGACTGGCCAAGCAGTTTGCCCGGCATTCGATCGAACGCGCCTATGTCTGCCTTGTCAGGGGCCGGCCCCACTTGCGCACTGGCACCGTCACAACGCGGCTGGCGCGGTCGGTCCATGACCGGAAGAAGCAGGCCGTCGTGCGCGGAACGGATGACGATCTGGACGCCTCGGACCATGGCCGCCACGCCGTGACCCACTACGAGACGCTGCGCGGTTTCGGGCAGAAGCGTGGCGGCAGCGTCGGCACGCCCGTCGTGTCGGAGCTGGAATGCCGGCTGGAAACCGGTCGCACGCACCAGATCCGCGTGCACATGGCTCACATCGGCTGTCCGCTCTTGGGCGATCCTCTCTATGGCAACCAGAAGGCCTTCATGTCGGACCGTTCACCGGAGGAGATGCGCGTACGTGACGCGGTCGCGGCTTTCAAGCGTCAGGCGCTACATGCGCGCTTGCTGGGCTTCGTCCATCCGGTCACGAAAGAAGCAATGCGTTTCGAGACGCCGCCGCCCGACGATTACCGGGCCTTGGTCGGCGTCCTGTCGGGGCTGCCGCGGTCGTAACGCGGTGCCCAGGCGGCCAGCACCCGGCCGACATAGTCGGCGTCGCACTCGTCCTTTAATAGCAGATGGTCCGCCCCGTCGAGGCTGACGAAACTCTTCGGGTGTTTGGCGAAACGGAACAGGTGGCTCGCATTGTCGATCAGGACGACGCGGTCTTGCGGCGAATGGAAGATCAAGAGCGCCCGGTCCAGATCGCCGACGCCTTCGGCGATGTCGTGCTTCTTGATGTCGTCCAGAAACTGGTCCTTGATGATGAAGGGCCGCCCGGCCAGCATGACTTCAGCCTGCCCGCTCTCGATGATCTCCTCGAGCTTGTCGCCGAAATTGTGAACGATATGGGTCGTGCTGCACGGGCTGCCGATGGTGGCGATGGCGGTCACGGAGGGCAGGTTTTCCGCCGCCTTGAGCGCGGCCGTTCCGCCGAAGCTATGTCCGACCAGGATGCCGGGCGCCTCGTAATTTTCCGCCAGATAGGCGGCCGCTGCTTCGATCTCCTGGACATTGGTCGAAAAGTTGGTGTCGGAGAAATCGCCGCCCGACCCGCCGAGTCCGGTGAAATCGAACCGCAACATGCCGTAGCCCTCGTCCACGAGAGCTTTAGCGATCGTCTGCAAGGGCTTGAAATTCTTGCCGATAGTGAAACCGTGCGCAAAGACGACATAGTCGATCACCTTGCCGTCTTCCGGCAGGTCCAATCGTCCAGCCAGATTATGGCCAAGGGCGCCGGGAAACTCGAAACGTTCTGTTTTCATAAGCAGGAGTGTAGCCGCTTTTTCGCGAAGGCGCGACCGGAACCGGTTTTTAGATAACGCTCGAACGCAAGCGCCTGCTCTTTGGTCGAAAAGGCGAGATAGGTTTCAAGACGCCAGGGTCTGTATTTGGATGTGTGCCGGACATGGCCAGCGTTATGGCGTTGTAGACGGTTTTTTAAATCTTGCGTGAAGCCGACATAGGTTTGGTCGGGAATCTCGGTCGCGCGAAGAATGTACACAAAGAACATCATGCTATCCCTCGCCCGCCTTCGCCAAAGCTTCGGCGCGCAGCCTTGGCTTCCGTCGTCAGCCCCGGCTGGCTCGCCAGCCGAAGCTTCCTTTAGGAAGCGAAGGCTGGTGCGGGCGGCCGGACTTGAACCGGCACTTCCTTGCGGAAAACAGATTTTAAGTCTGTCGTGTCTACCGATTCCACCACGCCCGCGACGACACGCCGCCCCGTTAGCCCTGCGTCAGCCGCGCGACAAGAGCCTTCAGGTCGCGCTCCACATCGGCGAGCTGTGCCGCGTCCGGACCGCGCGCCACGAAAGACACGCCGCGAAGCGCGTCGTTAAAGAAGGGGTAGCTGCCGATCGAGACGCCCTCATGCGCCTGTTCGATATCCGCCAACCCGGCGGCGGCGTCGCCTTCGCCGACCCCTTCGCAGACGACCGTGATCTGGTGAACCCTGCGGCCGCCTTCGATCCGGTGCCCGATATCGGCAAGCATGCCGCGCATGATCTGCGGGACGCCCGCCAGCGTGAAGACGTTGCGCGTCTGGAAGCCCGGCGCTTGGCTGACGGGGTTGGCGATCAGCGATGCTCCGTTCGGAATGCGCGCCAGGCGTCGACGGGCGGAATTGAGTTCGCCCTCGCCGTAGCGTTCGCGCAAAGCCTCCAGCGCATCGTCGCGTTCGCCGATCGACAGATCGAAGGCGGCAGCGATGGCGTCGGCCGTGATGTCGTCATGGGTCGGGCCGATCCCGCCCGTGGTGAAGACGTAGTCGAACCGTTCGCTGAACGCCCGGACCGCATGCGCGATGATCCGTGCATCATCAGGCAGGATGCGGGCTTCGCCGACCGACACGCCGAGCGGGCCAAGGAACATCGCGATCGTCCCGAGATTTGTGTCCTGCGTCCGTCCCGACAGAAGTTCGTCCCCGATCAACAGGACACCGGCCCGGACGTCTTTCACTGACCGGGCCTTCGTTTCAGTCCGGCGAGCACCGCAGCGTCGCGGTCGTAGATGTCATCGACGAACCGCACGCCCGCCGCATCGCTGACGACGGTCATGTAGAGTATGTGGACCGGCACTTTTGCCGACAGGTTCATGCGGGTCTCGCGCGATCCGTCCAGCACCGAATCGATGCGCGCCCTGTCCCAGTCCGGGGTTTCGCTCAGCAGCCATTCGGTCAGGTCGATCGGATCCTGCGTCCGGATGCATCCGGATGAAAAGGCGCGCTGCCGCCGGGCGAACAAGCCCCGGTCGGGCGTGTCGTGCAGATAGACGTTGTGACGGTTCGGAAACATGATCTTGACCTGGCCGAGTGCATTGCGCGCGCCGGGTGCCTGCCGGATCCTGTAGGGCATGGTCCCGGCCGGCAACGCGTTCCAGTCGATTGCAGAGGCATTCACGACCTTGCCCTCGCGATCCAGCACCTGGAACCCGAGCCGGTCCACGGCTGCGGGATCGCGCTGGAACAAAGGCAGCTTGTCGCGCCGGGCCAAGCTGGCCGGAGTCTCCCACCACGGGTTCAGCACGACATAACCGATCGCGTCCGAAAAGACGGGCGTCTTGCGATAGGTCCGGCCGACGATGGCCCCGTGAACCCGGTCGATCCGACCGTCCTTCCAGGCTTGCACAGAGAAGTCGGCGATGTTGACCCGGATATGGCGGCGTCCCAGATCGTCCGGCAACCAGCGCCAGCGCTCCAGATTGACGCGCAGCTGGTCGATGGCGGCGGAGGCGCCCCGGTTGAGCGCCCTGACCGTCGCCGGCCCGATCAGTCCGTCCGGCTCCAGGCCGTTCTCGCGCTGGAACGCCACGACCGCATCCTCGGTCACGATATCGTAAACGCCGGTCACGGGCACATCGAGCCGGGTCTGGACGGCACCGATGCGCGGCGACGTCGTTCCGGGTTTCAGGGTCTCTCCGGAAAGGACGCCGATATCGTCTCGCGGCGGGGCCGCCAATCGCCCGGCCAGTTCGGCTTTCATCGTCTGATAAGCCGCATGCTGCGGTGCGAGTGCCTCAAGACTTTCCGATAAGCTGCCGTTATCCAACGATTTCCGGAGATGCGCGATCAGGTCGGCCTGCCGTCCTTGCGCCGTCCAATCGGGTTCGACCGATATCGGAGACAGCTTGCCGAAGGCGATGTGCGAAGCCGCGCTCATCCACGCATCGAGTGCATAGTGCGTCATGTCCTCCCCGGTCGTGCCATGTTCTTTCAGTGTCGCGAGATGATAGTCCTGCGGATCGAGGCCGTGCGCCGCCACGCTTTCGATGGCCGTGATGAGGCTGTCGCCCGCGAAAATCTGCGTGAACTCTGCGTGGCGATCCACCCCGGAGCCAGCCGGAAGATAAGCCGTCTGGAACGCCGTTACGGCGGTCGGCGCCAAGGATCTGACGGGTCCGGGCGGGCTGGCTGCCACAGTCGTGGACAATATTGCGGCGAGGACACCGCTCGGAATTACTGATTTCATCATAGGCCGACATTGGGCCTTTGCCCTCCCCAGAGCAATCCTGCACCCAAGGATTTTGTTCTCGTTTCGTCGAAGCGTTGACCGGAAGCGGACGGGCTGCCAACGGCGCTGTCGTGAGCCAAGCCCCCTTGTCCAGACCCGCCCTGTTCGGCCTGTCGCTGTTCCTGATCTTCATCTGGGGCAGCGCGTTCAACTTCATCGGCGTCGCGGTCGATCACATCAGCCCCTATTGGGTGACGGCCTGGCGCCTCGTCGTCGCGGCGTTGTTCCTGAGCGGTTACGCCGTGTTCAAGGGCCGCCGGTTCCCGCCATTGAGAGATGCGCGCTGGCTGTGGTACGGCGCGCTGGGGATGACCGGAGCCGTCATCCCGTTCCTCCTCATCGCCAAGGGGCAGATTTCCGTCGACAGCGGACTGACGGCCGTCATCGTCGGCGCCATGCCGTTGCTGACGATCCTGCTGGCGCATGTCTTCACGGATGAAAAGCTGACCCTGTTCAAGGTCGTCGGCTTTCTGATCGGTTTTCTCGGCGTGGCCGTCTTGTTCATGCCGGATGATCCCGGCTTCGGCCTGACCGGCGATTGGCCGTCGCAGCTCATGATCCTGGGCGCGGCGTTCTGTTACGCGCTGACGACCGTGGCCGCGAAGCGCGCGCCGAAAACGCATGCCGAAACCGGATCCGCCATCATGATGATCGCGGCCAGCATCGCGGGCGTCATCGCCGCCGTCATCTACGATCCAGGCGGCCACGTGCCGAATGCGGTCGCGCTGACCATGATCCTGCTGCTGGGGTTCGGATCGACCGGTATCGCGACGATCCTCTATCTGGTCTTCATCGACCGGGCCGGGCCGAGCGCGATGGCAAGGCTGAACTACTTCCCGCCCGTCGTCAGCGTGATCATCGGCGTCTGGTTTCTCTCAGAACCCTTCACCTGGAAACTGGTCGTCGCCTTCGCCGTCATCATCGTCGGCGTGATGATCAGTCGGGTAGGCCGCCCATCCCTTTCAACGCAGCGAACGGATTTGCCGGATCGGGGACGTCCGCGTCCTCCGATCCCGGCTGTAAGGCCAAACCGTGATTGAGCGGCCCGTTGCCCTGCCCTAGCTTCGGCGCGGTGCGGATGGCTTCGAACACATAGTCGCGCGCCGTCGTCACCGCCTCCTCCAGGGTCGTACCAAGCGACAGGGCCGCCGCGACGGCGCTGGCCAGCGTGCAGCCCGTGCCATGCGTATGGCGCGTATGCAGGCGCGGCCCCGTCATGACGCTGGCGCCCTCTTCCGAGACTAGCACATCGACGACCGACTTCATGTCGAGATGGGCGCCTTTCATCAGGGCCGCATAGGCACCCTTTTCCAAGATCGCTTCGCCCGCCTTGGAGAGCTCGTCCGTGTCCCTGATCTCGAGGCCGGTCAGGATTTCCGCCTCCGGCACGTTGGGCGTGACCAGATCGGCGATGGGAATCAGCAGCTCTTTCAAGGCTTTGACCGCGCCTTCTTCGAGCAATCGGTCGCCGCTGGTCGCGACCATGACCGGGTCCAGCACGAGACTCGCCTCCAACGGTTCGACCGCCTCGAAGACGGTGCGGATGATCGCCTCCGATCCCAGCATGCCGATCTTGACGACATCCACGCCGATATCCGCAACGCAGGCGTCGATCTGCGCGCGCACCATGTCCGGATCGACCAGATCGACGCGCTTCACCCCTTGCGTGTTCTGCGCCGTGATCGCGGTCACCGCCGTCATCGAATAGGCACCGAACGCCGCGCAAGCCTTGATGTCCGCCTGGATCCCCGCCCCGCCGGACGAGTCGGAGCCCGCGATGATCAGGACGCGACCGGTTTTCGTTTCAGACATTGGCGATGGACTCCCAGATACGGATGGCTTGGCGCGTTTCCGCCACGTCGTGAACGCGCAAGATGGCCGCCCCGTTGCTTGCCGCGAACAGCCCGCTAGCCAGGGATCCGGCCAGCCGCTTCTCGACCGGGCTGCCGTCGATCGTCTGGATGAAGCTCTTGCGCGATGTCCCGATCAGGGTCGGCGCAAGGTCGGCGAAGCGCGCCGTGCCGCGCAGGATCGCCAGATTGTCCTCCAGCCGTTTGCCGAAACCGATGCCCGGATCGATGGTGACCCTCTCGCGCTCCACGCCCGCCGCCTCGCAGGCCGCAAGACGACGGCGCAAGTAGGCCAGCACCTCTTCGACCGGATCGTCGTAGGTCGGCCGGTCCTGCATGGTCTCGGGCGGACCTTGCGCGTGCATCAGGATGACCGGGCAGCCCAGATCGGCCGCAAGCGGCAGGCTATCTTCGGAGTAGGTCAGGGCGGTGACATCGTTCCAGATGTCCGCCCCGGCCAGGATCGCCGCTTCGGCCACTTCGGGTTTGCGCGTATCGACGCTGAGGACCGGTTCCGGATCGTCATCCCGTGTTGCTTCTCGGATGGCCCGGATCACCGGCACGACCCGGTCGCGCTCGACCTGCCACGGCACCGTCCGCGCACCAGGCCGCGTGCTTTCCCCGCCGATGTCGAGACTGTCCGCACCGTCGTCGACCATCCGCCGCGCTTGGCGCACGGCCGCTTCGAGATCGCCATACCGCCCGCCATCGGAGAAACTGTCCGGCGTGACGTTGAGGATGCCCATGATCTGCGGTCGGCGGAACATGAGGCGCCTCTAGCTCGGTTGGTCCCGCGCGGACAAGCGCGCACCCTTCCGCTTGTTAAGTTCTTGTCCTTTCCAGACTGTGCCAGAGCAGGTTGAGTGGTACGTAACGATATTTCGAGGCGGCGGCTCTGGGCCTTGGCGGGCTCGGCGGGTCTTCATGCCGGGCTTGTCTATCTGGCCGTTTTGGCTTCTTCGCCCCGAAAGCTGAACGACGTCGTGATCATTCCAGTCTCGGTTCTGGAGGACGATACGGCCGAGCCGGAACCGGATCCGATCGTGACGACGCTCCCCGAGGCGCAGGAGCAGATCCCCGAAGCAGACCCTGTGGAGCCGTCCCCGCCGCTGGAACGCATGCCGCCATCGGTGCCGGAAGTCGGTGGCAGCCAGACTGATCGTGCGAGTTTACCGGACGAACCGGACACCAACGTCGCGGAAGGCGAGGAAGCCACGCCCTATACGTCCGGACGTCTCGACATTGACCCGGCTTGGCGCGTCGATCCGCAAGCTGGCGGGACGGGAGCCCCCCTCGTCGGAGGTCTTGGACCGGCTTTGGATTGTCTCAAGGGGTTCGAGGAAGACTGTTCCGACCAAAGACGGCAGGTCTTCGCGGAACAGCAACTGAGCGAGACCGACAAGGTGTGGATGCCGACCTTCGCCCATTCCGGTCTGTCCGATCCCCGCTTCGTCGGGATGAGCGAACGTGAGATCCGCGGAGAGCTGGGTGTGGCCATCGCCGGTGAAAATGGCTGGTACATCCCGTTCAGTCCGGTCGGGATCAGCAGTTACTGGACCGATCCTCTCTATGGTGTGAACAAACGCTGCCGCGCTGTCGTGGGTAAAAACCCCTTCGAAAACAAACTTGGCGAAACGGAAATGGTTCAAGACTGCCCCGCGCTTCGCAAGGCACAAGGCGACCTGCCGTCCTGGCGGCGCGAGTGGGAACCCGGCGGCGCGGATCCCGATCCCGCCGATTGGGCCAAAAAGAAAAAGCCCGGCTGACGCCGGGCTTTCTGTACTACTCGCCGGGATCGATATCCCGCGCCGGACTGGCCCCGCCGATCGGCTTGGGCTTGGGCCGCGGCTTCGTCGTCGTTGGAACCGCGCTGACGGAAGGCCGTCCGCCACCCGATCCGTCGGGGCGCTTGGGTTTGGTGCCGTCTTCCAGCAGCGCCTTGATCTCGTCCCCGGACAGGGTTTCGTATTCCAGCAACGCTTCGGCCAGCGCGACCCAGTCGTCCTTCTTCTCGGTCAGGATGTCCTTGGCCTTGTCGTGAGCCTCGGTCACGAAGCGTTTGATTTCCTGCTCGATGATCTTCGCCGTTTCCGGTGAAATGGACGAGCCGCGACCGATTCCGGGCATGAAGCTCTGCTGGTCCGTATCCTTGTAGGCGATCGGGCCGACGACGTCGGACAGGCCCCACTCCGTGACCATGGCGGTCGCGATGCGGGTGACCTGTTCGATGTCTGAACTGGCTCCGGATGTTACTTTTTCATAGCCGAAATGGATTTCCTCGGCCGCGCGACCGCCCATGGCCATCGCCATGCGCGCGATCATCTCCTCGCGGCTCTGGCTGATCTGGTCCCGTTCGGGCATGTATTGCACCATGCCCAGCGCACGGCCGCGCGGAATGATGGTCGCCTTGTGGATCGGCAGGCTACCCGGCATGTTGAGGCCGACCACGGCGTGACCGGCTTCGTGGTAGGCCGTCATCGCCTTTTCCTCGTCGGTCATGGCCAGGGTGCGACGCTCCGCGCCCATCATCACCTTGTCGCGCGCATCCTCGAATTCGCGCATCGTGATCTTCAGCTTGTTGCGCCGCGCGGACAGCAAGGCCGCTTCGTTGACGAGGTTCGCCAGGTCCGCGCCGGAAAAACCGGGCGTGCCTCGCGCAATGTATTTCACGTCGACGTCCGCCGCCATGGGCTTGCCGCGCATATGCACTTCGAGGATTTTCTCGCGCCCCATGATGTCCGGATAGGGCACCTCGATCTGACGGTCGAACCGGCCCGGGCGCAGCAGCGCCTTGTCGAGCACGTCGGGACGGTTGGTCGCCGCGATGATGATCACGCCTTCCTGACCCTCGAAGCCGTCCATTTCCACCAGCAGCTGGTTGAGCGTCTGCTCGCGTTCCTCGTGACCGCCGGACGTGCCGACGCCCCGGTGGCGACCGACCGCGTCGATCTCGTCGATGAAGATGATGCAGGGCGCATGCTTGCGCGCTTCGGCGAACATTTCGCGCACGCGCGACGCGCCGACCCCGACGAACATCTCCACGAAATCGGAGCCTGAAATGGTGAAGAAAGGCACTTCCGCCTCGCCGGCCACGGCGCGGGCCAACAAGGTCTTACCCGTGCCCGGAGGCCCAACGAGCAACGCACCGGTTGGAATGCGCGCGCCGAGCCGCGTGAACTTGCTGGGATCTTTGAGGAATTCGACGACCTCTTTGAGGTCTTCCTTGGCCGATTCCACGCCCGCCACGTCTTCGAACGTCACGCGCTTGGTGTTCTCCGTCAGCAGCTTGGCCTTGGACTTGCCGAAGCTCATCGCCCCGCCGCGTCCCGCGCCCTGCATGTTGCGGAAGACGAGGAAGAACAGGCCGATGATGATCAGCAACGGCAGGAGCGAGATGAGCAGATTGCCGAGCAGGGATGGCTCGCTCTTCTCGGCGTACTGGTAAGGCACGTCCGTTTCCGCCAGAATGTCGCCGGCCGGATCGGCGGATACGGGCGGGACGTTGACGACATAGGCTTCGCCGCTGCCCAGCTCGCCCGTGACGGTGCCGCCAGGAATGTCGATCTTGGCGCTCCGGACTTCACCGGCCTCGACGCGTTCGCGGAAGTCGGAGAAGGTGAACGTCTCATCCGCCGACGTCCGCGTCGCATTGCCTTGCGACACGGCGAACACGATCATCAGCAGCAAGGCGATGATGCCCCAGACGGCCATTTGCCGCGGATTGTTCTTGTTGGGAGGCGGGGTCTTTTTCTCGGCCATGTAATGTCCAGACTGAAAGGCTTTATTCAGACCCTAACATAGGGGCCCGGCGCCATAATGAAAGCAGGCGATGTGACACGGCCATCGTCTTTTTGCGATCGGTATGCGCCGCGACCATCACGAAAGCGTCAGGGCAGCCGACAGGCGCTCTTCCACGAGGTTTCTCACCTTCACCGTTCGACCGTAATGCACGCGGTAGCCGACATGCAGACCGCGGCGCTCCGGATGAAGTTGCCCGCCCTCGCCGCTGACCAGGAATCGTCCGTCCCAGACGGCGGGTTCCGGCGTGACCGCGATCGGCACGGCCGTCGGCGCCAGCCGCCGGTCCTTGCGACCGGTCATCGCGACCGGGTCGCGTGACAAGGTGAGGATCTCGCCGTCCCAGCGGCCCATGCAGCCTTCGCCGATGGCGACAGGGTCGCCGGATGCGAGGTCCGGCAGTCTGGCCGCGATGCGCGCCCGGTCGGC
This sequence comes from uncultured Algimonas sp., assembly GCF_947498175.1. Classification (GTDB taxonomy): domain Bacteria; phylum Pseudomonadota; class Alphaproteobacteria; order Caulobacterales; family Maricaulaceae; genus Litorimonas. Next base: position 62,968 of record NZ_CANMJB010000007.1, read on the forward strand.
CGGGCCGCCCTGCCCGCCGACGATCGGCGCGACCAGAGACAGGGCTGGTTCGCCGATCAGGCGCGGCACGCTGAACTGCCCTTCATGCGTCAGGTGGTAGCCGTTCAGCGCCGCCCGGATACGCGCCATATCGGCGGACAGCCCGTCCGCCATGTCCGCGGCCAAAGCGAGCATGTCGGATATGAGTTCAGGATGCGCTTGCAGCTCCCGGCGCGTCCTGACGCGCTCGAACGACAGATCGCCATTGGACGGATCTTCGATCGCCCGCCCGGCTTCCAGGCCGGACCTCAGCGCGGCGCGCCGCAGGCAGAGCGCGGGCCGGACGAGCGTCACACCCGCCAGTTCCGGCCAGACCGGACCGTAGCGTTGCGTCCGCATTCCGGCCGCGCCGCGCCAGCCGGAGGCGCGCTTGACGCGCATCAACACCGTTTCGGCTTGATCGTCGGCATGGTGCGCCGTGACCAGCGCCGGGATCCTATGCAAGCGGCAATAATCGCCCATCAGGCCGTAACGGGCGCGTCGGGCTTTCTCCTGAAGACCCGACGTCGGGCCGTCAGCGCTCCAGCGTAGAATTACGAGGTCATGGCCATGTCCGGCTGCGAGATCGGCCGCCTGGGCCGCTTCGGCCTGCGATGTGTCGCGAAGGCCGTGATCGACATGAAGAACCGCGCGCAAGCCACTGTGGGCCTTGAGGATACCCAGAAGGGCGAGGCTGTCGCCACCGCCGGAGAACGCGAAGGCGAATGGGGGAGCGTCGGGCGGCAACACCGCCGCGACGGTCTCGGCGGCGTCAGGGTTCAACAGCCCGTTCGGGACACTTCCCGGGCCGCCTTGTCGCGCGCGGCCTGCGGCGCATTCGGGAACTGGTCGCCGAAGCTCTGCAGGGCCGTACAGGCTTCGCCCGTCTGTCCCAGCTCGCGCAAGGACGCGCCGAGCTTGACGAGGGCGTCCGGTGCCTTTTCGCCGCCGGGCGACGCGCGCATGGCTGCGATGTAGCTTTCGGCCGCCGTATTGAACTGGCCGCGCACGAAATGGCTTTCGCCGAGCCAGAAATGGGCTTCACCCAGATCGGCGGCGTCGGGACTGCCCTGGATATACCGGGTCAGCGCGGCTTCCGCGCCCTCATAATCGCCTTCGGCCAGCAAGGATTTGCCGCGCTCCGCCAGCGCTGTGACATCCGCGGGGGCCGTCTCACCGCCAGGGATCGTGAACGGTGCGGTGCGGACGGTCGGCGGCCCCTGGATCTGGGCGACCGTGCCGGGACCGGCGACATAGCTGTCATCGACTTGAGGCGCATTCTGCGCGGCCACCAGATCGACGGCGTCGAGGTGGATCTTCATGCGCGTCGCCAGATCCTGCAGCGTGCGGATATCGGTTTTCATCCCGTCGACTTCGCCGTCCACCAATTCGCGTTCATAGGAAAGACGCTCGATCTCGCCGCGCAATGTGCGGATCGTCGTTTCCAGCGTGTCCACGCGCGCCATGAGCCGTTCCGCGGCCGGATCGCCGGTCAGCAGACGGGCCTCCAGCCGGTCCACGCGCTGGCGCAACTGCTCGTTCTGCGCCGCCAGCTCCGCCCGGCTCTGGGCGAAGGACGGAGCCGCGACGGCGAGCGCGAGCCCGACCGGCAGAAGAAGTCGCATGGCGGATTTCATCGACGCGGAGACGGCTTAACTCTCGCCGAGCGGACGCAGATTGGTGTGGCCGTTGCGGTTGCGCGCCCAGCCCTCTTCGTTGCTGCGGGGATCGACGGGGCGTTCCTTGCCGTAGGACACGGTCGTCAAGCGGGACGGGTTGACCCCCTGGCTGACCAGGAAGGATTGCACGCTGTTGGCGCGCCGCGCGCCCAGCGCGATGTTGTACTGGCGGGTGCCGCGTTCGTCGGCATGGCCTTCGACGACGGCAGTATAGTTGCCGTAGCGCTTCAGCCATTCGGCTTGGCGGCGCAGCGTGTCGCGCGCTTCCGGCGACAGCGTGTACTGGTCATAGGCGAAATAGACGCGCGGATCGCCGCCGACCGTGTAGGCGAAATCGTCGATCGAGCCGGGCACGGGCCGGCCCGGTTCGGCCGTGACGGGCGCTGCCGGCGTGATGACGCGCGGCCCCGGGTCGGCGACAGGCGCAGGCGCCGGGCGCTGGACGACCGGTACGGGTTCGGCCACCGGATCTGGTTTGGACGCACAGGCCGAAAGGGCGAGCGCAGCCGTGGCAAGGAGGGCAAGGGAGCGTGTCGAGTATGTCATGGTCCGTCCACTTCTATCGGTTCAAGGCTTTGAACATCGTCTTACGCGTCAGGTCAAAGCCGGAAACGTGAATCTTTGAACAGGGTGTGGCCGAAATAAGGCCGCGAACCCGTTTTCAGATCCGTTTTCCAAACGTTTCGACCGATCAATCGAGCAAGGGCGACCAGGCCGGATCGGTTGCCTGCCCCGGCGTGTCGACGCGCTTGAGATTGCGGCCCGTCAGATCGACGGACCAGAGCTCGGCACGCGCATCGCGGCCGCGCGTTTCCTTGGTGAACAGGATGATCCGGCCGTTGGGCGACCAGCTCGGCATGTCGAGCAGGTAGTCGTCGGTCAGGATGCGTTCGTTGCTGCCGTCCGGATCCATCACGCCGATGGAGAACTTGCCGCGGTTCTGGCGCACGAAGGCGATCTTGTCGCCGCGCGGGCTCCAGACCGGCTGGTTGTAGCGGCCGTCGCCAAAGCTGATCCGCTTGGGCGAAGAGCCGTCCGCATTCATCGTGTAGAGCTGCGGCGGACCGCCCCGGTCGCTCTGGAAGACGATGCGGCGGCCGTCCGGCGAGTAGCTGGCCGAGACGTCGATGCCCGGATCCGTCGTCAGCCGTTCGGTCGAGCGGGTCTGCAGATCCATGCGGTAGATGTCGATATTGCCGCGCTGTTCCATCGACATGACGAGCGCGTCGCCCGACGGCGAAAAGCGCGGCGCGAAAGTCATGCCCGGAAAGCTGCCAAGCAATTCGCGCCGACCCGTTTCGATGTCGAGCATGTAGACCTGCGGCGGCAGAGTCTCGTAGCTCATGAACACGATGGTCTGGCTGCCCGGATCGAATTGCGGGCTGACGACGAGATCGGATCCCCCCAGCAGATATTGCGGGTCGTGACCGTCCTGATCCATAATGGCCAGACGCTTCTCGCGGTTAACCTTGGGGCCGCGCTGGTCCACGAAGACGATTCGCGAGTCGAAATAGCCTTCCTCGCCCGTCAGCGCCTTGTAGATCGCATCGGCCGATTTGTGCGCGGTCCGGCGCCAGTTCGCGGCGGTCGTGGAAAAGCGGATGCCTTCCAGCTGCTGCCCGGCAAATACGTCCCAGAGGCGGAACTCGACGCGGACCCGTCCGGGACTGTCGCGCACGACACGGCCCGACACCAGCGCATCGGCGCGGATCACGCGCCAATCGGCGAAGGTCGGCTCGTAATCGATGTCGGTCTGCGTTTCCAGGAAGCTCGCCGGATCGAGCGCGCGGAAGACGGCGCTGCTTTCCAGATTGTCGCGAATCACGCCCGCGATCTGTGCACCGAGCTCGCGGGTTTCCGGATCGTCGCCGAGAAAGTCCGGCACGGCGATCGGCACGGGATCGACATTGCCTTGCGTGATGTCCACTTCGATCTGGGCGGAGGCCGCCAAGGGCAGACAAAGCCCGAAGAGGGCCAGGAACAAGCTGAGTAGTCGGATCATGGTCGTCTCAATTCACGATTGTGGACGGAAGTTCAATATAAGGGACTGCCACTGGTCGAACTTGTCGGAGGGCAGGAAATCATAGGGCGCGCATTTGCTGACGGCTTGGACGGCGCGCATTTCGGCCACGTCCCAGAACGGATTTCCCGGCGCAGCGCGGCGCGAGGCGGCGCGGTCGATCACGCGCACATCCTTCACGAAGCCGCCTGGCTCCATATCGACGCGCAGGCGCACGACCAGCTTTTCGAGATCCGTCGCATCGATCGGCTTGCGCCAGCAGCGATACATGGCGCTGTTGAGCGCATCGAGCTCGGACAAGGTCATCTGCGTGCCCGTGCCGATGCCCTCACGCGCCTGGTCGGCATAGACGAGCTTGTCCTCGGCGCCTTCTTGCGCGACCTGGGTATCAGCGGCTGTGGACGTATCCTGCGACTTGTCGATCAAGGTCGAGATGCGGTCCAGATCGAAACTGGGTTTGGCCTCGGCGACGCGTTCGGGCTCGGGCTCCGCTTCCGGCTCGGTCTCTTCCGGCACGGTCAGCGGCTCCGCTTCCGGCTCGGCGGATGATTCCTCGTCCGGCGCGATGTCGACTGCATCGGCCTCCTCGGGCGCGTTTTCCGCCGACTCCTCGACCTCCATCGGTTCAGGCTCCACGACGGGTTCCGGCTCTGGGCGGTCGCGTTCGAGCGAGGCGCGGATGTCCGTCAGCTCGGCGACGGTGATGAGTTCGACCGGAACGACCCGGCTTTCCTCGAACGTGTCGGTCGTGGAAAAGGCGAACCCCGCCCCGAACATCGCGCCTGCATGGAGGAGCAAGGATATGGGCAGGCCCGCGCGGATCACTGACTCACGGGATCGGTGACGAGGTTGAGATTCGAGAACCCGGCCGCATTGATGCGCGCCATGACCTTCATGACGGCGCCGTAATCCGAATTTTCGTCCCCGCGCAGGAAGATGCGTTCGTCATAGCCCGTTTCCGACACGGCGACGAGCTTCGCGATCAGACCGTCGATCGGCACCTCTTCTTCTTGGAGGAAGACGCGGCCTTCGGAATCGACCGTGATCGTCAACGGTTCCTGCTGCGACGGCAGGGCCTTGGCGTCCGTCTTGGGCAGATCGATCGGCACACCGACGGAGAGCAGCGGCGCGGCCACCATGAAGACGATCAGCAGCACGAGCATCACGTCCACCAGGGGCGTGACGTTGATTTCGGAACTGACGCGCGAGCGGCGATGCCGCCTGCGCCCGCCATTGCGGCCCACGCCGCGCTGTGCCGTTACCGCCACCGTCTAGCCGCCATTGCTCAGCTTGCGGCCCAGAATGGCCGACAATTCATCGGCATAGCCTTCCAGTCGCCCGCCATACTTGTCGATGTCGGTCAGGTACATGTCGTAGAAGACCTTGGCCGGAATGGCGGCGATCAGACCCAGCGCGGTCGCGAACAGGGCCTCGGCGATACCCGGGGCGACCACGGCCAGGTTGGTGTTTTCCGACGCCGCAATGGCGCGGAAGGAGTTCATGATCCCCCAGACCGTGCCGAACAGGCCGATGAAGACCGAAATGGACGCGACCGTGCCCAGCACGGGCAACCCCTTCTCGGCCTTGGCCAGTTCCCGGTTGATGACAAGGTTCATGACCGAATCGATGCGTTCATGCGTGGCGGACTGGCTGCCGACACGCTTCACCGTGCCGCTTTCATTGTATTCCCGCATGGCGGCGGAAAAGACCCGCGCCATGGGATCGCGCATGTCCTTGCCCAGCGCCGCGTTCAGCTCGTCCAGCGTGCGGCCCGACCAGAACGTGTCCTCGAACTGGGTGGCGCGGCGGCGCAGCATGCGCACCATGATGAACTTGTCGATCGCCACGACCCAGCTCCAGACGGACGCCAGGACCAGGATCAGCATGACCGCCTTGATGACCCAGTCGGACATCATGAAGAGCGACCAGAAGGAATAGTCCCCGGTCACCATGGGGGATGTCACGAACGATGTCGTCAGAAGTGGCTGTATCAGGCTCACGATGGTCGCTTCCTATGATGTGACCGCAAAGGGCCGCTTGGGTTGCCGGTGTCTTGGTGCGGACGGAACGCCGCGCCAAATTAAAGGCCCGTAAGGCTGCAGATGAGGGTTTCGCATATCCATTCACCACTGTTTAAGAAAGAAAGCGTTAACCAAGCGTCCCCGGCCTGCATTCCTCTTTACCTGCATCCGGGGGTCGCGCCGTGCGGCGCGATTATGTCATAATCCTGACCAGATGGCGGGATAATCGAAACCACTGTTCCGCTGCGGAGACATTATGCGTATCCTGCTTGCCACAGCCTTCGCCCTGCCCGCGCTCGCCGCCTGCAACACCGTGCCGGATCCCGTGCCCGGCCCCATGGCCATCGACATCGACCCCTTGCGCACATGCATGCCCGTCAGCGCCCTGACGCGCGTCTATGTCCCGGAAAAGACGAAGACCTTCACGGCCATAACCGAGATCGACAATCCGCCTTACGAGCCGATCCAGCAGACGCAGAAAGTGACGCGCGTCGTCGAGGAGGCGAAAACGATTTTCGTCGACAGCCAAGGCCGCGAAATCACCGATATCTGCGACATGAAGGTGAACCCCGGCGGGATGGTGTCCGAACGCTAGGTCATTGCGGAGCGATCTGCGCCGGAACGGTCTGCCGCAACTGGTATTTCAGCACCTTGCCCGAGCCGCCGCGCGGCAGCTCATCGACGACATGCAGATGGCTCGGCAGCTTGTAGCGCGCCAACCGTCCCTCAAGATGAGCGAGTACATCTTTGATTTCGCACGATTGATCATCCTTGAACACGGCGACGACGCATCCGGTCTCGCCCCATCTGTCATGCGGCACGCCGATCACGGAGAGTTCGGCGAAGTGCGGCATCTCGTAGAGCAGGCCTTCCACTTCCGCCGGATAGACGTTCTCTCCGCCGGAAATGTACATGTCCTTCACGCGGTCCTCGATATAGACGTAACCGTCCGCATCCATCCGACCGATATCGCCGGAGCGGAACCAGCCATCCGCCGTGAAGCTCTGCGCATTCGCTTTGGGGTTGCGCCAGTAACCCGGCGTGACGGACGCGCCCTTGAACAGGATCTCGCCCGCCTCTCCGCGCGGCATTTCGCGGCCCTCTTCGTCCACGACCTTGATGCGGGAGTGGGATAGCGGACGTCCGGCACTGCCGATCCGGTGGGGGATATCGTCCTTGCGCAGCGTCGTCCCGGCGGCGCAGGTTTCGGTCATGCCGTAGCCCTCCTGGATGACGAGACCCTTTTCCAGCCAGTAGCGGCTCAAGGGTTCCGGCACGGTTTCGCCGCCGCACAAGGCGACCTGGATGCGGGAGAAATCGATATTCGCGATGTCGGGATGCTGGCGCATGGCGTTATAAGCCGCCGGAACCATGAACAGCGTGTCGATGTTCAGCGCTTCGTCGTCGATCGACTTCAGCGTCGCGTCCACGTCGAACAGGCGCATCATCACGATGGTCCCGCCGATCCAGGTCGCCGGCAAGGCCGTCACCCCAAGGCCGCCAATGTGGAAGAGCGGCATGTTGTTCAAGCAGACCCGGTCGGGGCTGGCATCGCCGACACGCACGGCGCCCGCATTGGTGAACTCAACCATGCCGTGCGTGATGATCACACCCTTCGGATGGCCTGTCGTGCCTGAGGAATACATCAGAAGACATTGATCGTCATAGGTTTGCGGATGGAAGCCATAGACCGGATCGGCCTCCGCCAGACCGGTTTCGTAATCGCTGTCCTTTCCCACTCCGCTTGTGACGACCCAATGCTTCACGCTCGGACAGTCCGCCTTGGTCGCCTCGGCGACGCCGGCAAACGGGTCGTCGACCAGGACCAGCGACGCTTCGCTGTCGTTGAGGATGTAGGTCAGTTCCGGCGGCGTCAGCCGGAAGTTCAGAGCCAGACAGACCGCGCCGATCCGCCAGCAACCCAAGATCAGCTCCATGACGTCGGTCGTGTTCAGGCACAGGAAGGCAACCCGGTCGCCCGGCTTGATGCCGCGCGCTCTCAGCATTCCTGCGGCCCGGGCAACGCGGTCGTGCATTTCGGCATATGTGTAGGTGCGACCGCTGGCCAGATCGACCATGGCGCGGGCGCCAGGCTTGGTGGCGCAATGGTATTCGACCCAGTCGATCACGTGGTGGAGCTCGTCATGTGTTGCCTGCATCATCATAATCCCATTTGCCGGACGGCCAGATCCCGCATGATTTCTTCCGAACCGCCGCCAATGGCGATGACCTTCACGTCCCGATAGATCGACTCCACCCGGTTGCCGCGCAGATAACCGGCTCCACCCAGGATCTGCATCGCTTCGCTGGCGACGAATTCAAGCGCCTTGGTGGCGAAGAATTTCGTCTTGCTAAGCTCGGCGACCGGCATGGTGCCGTTCTCGATCGTTGCGCAGAGGATCCAGAGATGGCTGCGCAACGCGTCGATCTTCGCGCTCATGTCGGCGATCTTGTGACGGATGATCTGATGCTTGATCAGGGGTTTGCCAAAGGTTTCGCGCTGCTTTGCCCAGGCGATGCTGTCTTCCAGTGCCGCCTCCATCATGCCCAGAGAAATCGCGGCAAGACTCAAGCGTTCGTAGTTGAAATTGTTCATGATCTGCAGAAAGCCGTAATTCTCCTGCCCCATCAGATTGTCAGCCGGAACGCGCAGATCGTCGAAATAGAGTGTCGCCTGATTGGACGCCCACCAGCCCATCTTCTTGCCCAACGCGCTGCGGGAGAAACCGGGACGATCGGCCTCCACGAAAAAGAGCGTGAGGCCGGTCAGCCCCTCTCCGCCCGTTCGCGCCCCGACGACGAAATAGTCGCTCTCCATGCCGCCGGTGATGAAGGTCTTCGATCCGTTCAGAACCCAATCGTCGCCGTCGCGTCGCGCCGTCGTCGTCAACCGCGCAACATCGGACCCACCGCCCGGCTCGGTGATGGCCAGCGAGGAGCCGACGCGGCCTGAGATGATCTCCGGCAGGACGTCCGTGCGGATGCGCTCATTGGCCAATCGCTGGATCGGATCGAGGGAAATACCGCGTCCGCCGATCGCGGCCCCGATCCCGCCGACGCCGCAACGCGCGATCTCGACGGCCGCGTCCATGCGCATGAACGGATCGTCGAAGCCGTGGCCGCCATAGCGTTCGTCGATGCCGAAACCCCACAAGCCGAGCGCACCGAACTTTTCGTGTATTTCCCACGGCACATAGCCCGCTTCGTCCCAATCGAAAGCGTGGGGAGCGATTTCCTTGGCCATGAAGGCGCGCAGGGTTTCGCGGAAGGCGCGGCGTTCCTCCGTGTCGAACGGGTTGGGCAGGGTCTGCAGTTCCATCAGGGTTTGGCGTAGCGAAGCGGCGGTACGCCCGCAACGGAAGGGCCTCCTGCATCGGCAGGCCGATGGGATGACGGGTCGAGACGCGTCACCCACGATTGGGAGGGCGCTAAAGCACAGGCGGAACAGGAGGGTCCGATGATGATGCTTGCCATCTGACGGACTGTGTGGGCTCGGGCCGCATCCGTCATGTCGCGCCCTTTCGGAACGCGAAAACAAAAAGGGCCGCCCCGTTCGGACGGCCCTTCTCCCCTCGGCACGGACCGGGCGCGAGTGATCGCGCTTCCGGCCCGTCTCCCCCCGTGGTTGCCCCTAGAAGTTCTTGCGCAGGCTCACGCCGTAAGTGGCGGGCTGGTTCGGATAGGAACTGACCGTGCCGGCCTGCACCACGCCCGGGAAACCGCTGGTGAAGGTTTCATGGCCGGTGATGTTGCGGCCCCAGAAACGCAGGTCTAGACCGTCTTCGAATTCGAAACCGAACGATGCGTTCAGGTTCCGCGTATCGCGCGTCAGTCCCGGAATGTTGTCGACGACCTGGATCTCGTCCTCATACTGGTAATCGGCGCGCAGGAACATGCCGACCGCATCGGTCAGGTCGAATTCGTACTGCGCCGCGAAGGACAAGGACACTTCGTTGATGCCGGCCGGCGCTTCGCCGGACAGATCGCCGATGCCGTCGACCACGCCGTCGGTCAGGTCCTGGGCGCTGCCCCGGATGACGGGCGCACTGGTGTACTCGTCATAGACCGGATCCTGGATCAGGCCGGCCACGCCCAGTGTCACGCCGTCGATCGGCGTGAAGGTCGAGTCGAATTCGATGCCTTGCGTGGACTGTTCGCCCGCATTGGCCAGAACGAAACCCGTGCCTTGGAAGATGGTCGACTGGAAACCTTCGATCGTTTGATCGAAGACGGCGATGTTGAATGCGCCCCATTCGAAGCGCGCCTTGAGACCCGCTTCGTAGACGGTCGCCTCTTCGGGACCGGCGAAACGCGTGCCGAAATTGCGGCCCGTCGCGACATTGTAGTTGTTGGGCAGCAGTCCGGCCGCCTGAAGCGCCGGACCGTTGGCCAGGAACGGCCGCGAATCGCGCGTTAGGTTCCAAGACGATGCCTTGAAACCCGTGGATGTCGATGCATAGACGTTGAAATTGTCGTTGACCTCGTAAGCGCCTTTGACGGTGTAGGTGAAGTCGTCATCCTTCGTCCGGCCGTCTTCGACGGAGTTCGGGAAAGACAGGAATTGCGGCTGGAACTGCAATGGAATGAGACCCAGGAACGGATTGTCGGGGCCTGCAACCCGAGCGGCCGCCCCCGCTTGAACCTGTGCGACATAAGCGGCGGCGGCGGCACCGAAACCGCCGGTGGCCGCCGTCTGCAGGTTCGCAGCCGTAAAGGGCAGACCGCCCAAGGCGGCGGAGAAGGACGGCACGCCCGGCGCCCCGTTGACGAAGATATTGGTCGCGACGACGCGCGTTCCGTCAGCGCCGGTTAGGCTGAGATTGCTGAACACGTCGTTGTTGCGGTTCGTGACCGAAACGTTTTTCTCGTCCTCGACGTAGGAACCGCCGAGCGTCAGCGTGAAGCGGTCGGTCAGTTCGTAATCCACATTGGCGAAGATCGAGAAGGATTCGTTGTCCTGGTTGAAGTTTTCGTCCACCACGACCTGGTCGCCGAAGAACGTGCCCGGTGCGAATCCCAGCGATTGCTCGATGCCGAATAGCGGCGAAGCGGTCGGGCCGGCGCGCAGCGACGCGCCCTGTGAGGCCAGCGCGTCGATATAGCCGCGCAATTGCGACCCATAGTCCAGACCCGAGAACTGGCTGATGTCTTCGTTGAAGTAGAACCCGCCGACGAGCCAACCCAACCGGCCGGCCCCTGTCGACGCCAATCGGAATTCCTGCGTGAACGTATCGATGCGGACGTCCTGGAACACGTTTTCGAGCAATTCCAGCGAGGTGAAATCGCTATCGCTGTCGAAGGCCGACTTGTTGTTGCGGAATGCGGTGATCGAGGTGAAGTTCACGCCGCCCAACCATTCGGCATCCTTGTCGATCTGCAGCGAAATGCCCTGATCGTCGATTTCGTTGTCGGTCGCGCGGTTGACGGACGTGAAATAGCCGAACGGATTCGGCACGCCCGGCACGGCGCCGCCCAGTGCGGCGATGATCCCGGCCGTCGGACCGACGATCGGCGTGTTGGTGCCGCAGCAATTCTCGTCGATCGTCGACAGGTCGGCGATCAGGCGCAGCGACAGGTCGTCGGTCGGCGTCCAGAGGGCCTGGCCGCGGATGTTGAAGCGGTTGAGATCGTTGAAGTCGCCTCCGGCCGTGCCCGCCGCCGGCTTGAAGTAACCGTCGCGCTTCTGGAAACCGCCGCCGAGGCTGACGGCCACGTCTTCGCCGACCGCGCCGGTGATATAGGCCTTGCCGTAAACGAGATCGTAGTTGCCGACGCCGCCTTCGATATAGCCGTTGCTCTCGAAATCGGGCTCGGCCGTGACGACGCTGACCACGCCGGCGGATGCGTTCTTGCCGAACAGGGTAGATTGCGGGCCCGACAGGATCTCGATGCGCTCGAGATTGGGCAGGTCGCCGATCTGGGCGGCGGCGCGGGAGCGGTAGACCCCGTCGACGAACAGGCCGACGGACGGCTCGATGCCGATATTGTTGCCGCCATTGCCGAAGCCGCGGATGATGAGCGTCGAGTTGGCGGAGTTCTGCAGTTGCGACACGCGGAAGGTCGGGACCACGGATTGCAGATCCTTGATGTCTAGGATCTGGGCCTTTTCGATCACTTCCGCGGGCGTCACGCTGACGGCGACAGGCGTGTCCTGCAGCGTGGTCTGGCGTTTCGTGGCGGTGACGATGACTTCGTCGCCTATATTGTCCTGGGCGTAGGCTGGCGTGGCGAGCAGCGCGAGAGTGGCCGTGGATGTCGCGAGAAGCGAGCGTGTCTTGATCATTGAAGGGTCCCGGTCGGTTGCGTTTACCGCCGCTTTTGTTGCGGCTTTGTCATGCGCATAGGAAGGCGGGGATAGCCGCGCAAGAACCCTTTTCATCCTCGATGGCATAAATGTCCCGGCTGTTGTTTTCTAGCCACAGGCAAGAAAACGGCATCATCGTTTTGGCGACGGGTCCGGCCTCATGCGTTTCTGCGCGCCAGCACATCACGGATGAAGCGCGAAATCGCAGCCCCCGCCCTTCCCTTGCGCGGTGCGCGCGTATTAGAGGCAGCGCGACTTGAGTTGCAGACGTTCCACGACACAGGAGTTCCGATCATGGCCGAGGCCTTCATCTACGATGCGGTGCGCACGCCGCGCGGCAAAGGCAAGAAAGACGGGAGCCTGCACGAGATCACGCCGCTGCAACTGGCCGCGCAGGTCCTGAAGGCCGTTCCGGAACGGCTCGACATCGACAAGGCCGAGGTCGAGGACGTGGCCTTCGGTTGCGTCTCCCCGGTCGGCGAACAAGGCGCCGTCATCACCCGCACGGCCATTCTGGAGGCCGGCTATCCGATCGAGACCGCCGGAATCCAGGTCAACCGTTTCTGCGGCTCCGGGCTGGAAGCCACCAACATCGCCGCCGCCAAGGTCATGTCCGGCGAATGCGAGATGGCCATGGGCGGCGGCGTCGAAAGCATGAGCCGCGTGCCGATGGGCAGCGACGGCGGCGCCATGATCTCCGACCCGGAAGCGGCGTTCGACGCCTATTTCGTGCCGCAGGGCATCTCCGCCGACCTGATCGCGACCAAATACGGCTTCTCCCGCGACGATGTCGACGCCTATGCGGTTGAAAGCCACAAACGGGCGACCCAGGCCTGGGACGAGGGCCGGTTCGATAAATCGATCCTGCCGGTCAAGGACGTGATGGGCGTGGAAATCCTTGCCAAGGATGAAACGATCCGCCCCAAGACGGACATGCAGGCGCTCGGCGCGCTCAACCCGTCCTTCGCCATGCTCGGCCAGAATTTCGGCTTCAACGACGTGGCAAAGCTGAAATACCCCGAAGTGGAAGAGATCAACCACATCCACCATGCCGGGAACAGCTCCGGCATCGTGGACGGCGCAGCCGCCGTGCTGCTGGGCTCGAAATCGGCCGGAGAGCGGCTCGACATCAAGCCGCGCGCGCGGATCGTCTCTATGGCATCCATCGGCTCGGAGCCGACCATCATGCTGACCGGCCCGGAGGTCGCGGCGCAAAAAGCGCTCAAGACGGCGGGCATGGCAAGCACCGACATCGACCTGTATGAGCTGAACGAGGCTTTCGCGGCGGTCGTCTTGCGTTTCATGCAGGCGATGGACGTCGATCACGGCATCATGAACGTCAATGGCGGTGCCATCGCCATGGGTCACCCGCTCGGGGCCACCGGGGCCATGATCCTCGGCACCATGGTGGACGAGTTGGAGCGGGCCGACAAGGAAACCGCCCTCGTCACCCTGTGCATCGGCGGCGGCATGGGCATCGCTACCATCATCGAGCGCGTTTAAGACGACAGGACCGAAAACAATGACCGACTATACAACGTTCTCCGTCGATGTGGACGGCGACGGCATCGCGCTTCTCAAGATCGACGTGCCGGATCAGGGCATGAACGTCATCGACGAAGCCCTGATGAAAGACCTGCCGGCCTTCATCGACGAATTCGTCTCCGACGACAGATATAAGGGCCTGGTCATCGCATCGGGCCGCGACAACGCCTTCATGGCGGGGGCGGATCTGCGCATGCTGGAACAACAATCTGGCGTGCTGGACCGCGACGCGTTCGAAGCGGGCATGACGCTCAACCGCGCCTTCCGAAAACTGGAAACGGGCGGCCACACGGACCGCGAGATCCAGCGCGAAGGCAAAAAGGCCAAGCCGGTCGCCGTCGCGCTGGAAGGCCTCGCGCTGGGCGGCGGGCTAGAACTCGCGCTGGCCGGTCACTACCGCGTCGCCGCCGACAGTCCCAAAGTGAAGCTCGGCCTGCCCGAGGTCCTGGTCGGCCTTCTACCGGGCGGCGGTGGCACGCAGCGTGTTCCCCGCCTCGCGGGCCTGCAGAATGCGGCGCAGCTGATCACCTCGGGCGCCAATCTCGACGTGAAGAAGGCGAAAGCCCAGAACATCATCGACGAGATCGTCGAGCCCGGACGGACCATCGAGGCGGCCAAGGCCTGGGTGAAGGACCATGTCGAGACAGGCACGCTCCAGCCCTGGGACGTGAAGGGCTTCAAGGTGCCCGGCGGCGCGGGGGCGATGAACCCCAAGGCGGTCCAGTTCTTCGCCGCCGCCAACGCCATGGCGCTGGCCAAGTCCAAGGACAACTTCCCGGCCATCAAGGCGATCATGTCCTGCCTCTATGAAGGCACGCAGCTAACCATGACCAAGGCGGTCGAGGTGGAAACGAAATACTTCCTCTCCCTCTTCGCCGATCCGGTCGCGCAGAACATGATCCGCACCCTGTTCGTCAACAAGCAGGCGGCCGAGAAGGGCGCGGGCCGACCCGACGGCATCGAGCCGATCGAAATCAAAAAGGTCGGCGTGCTCGGCGCGGGCCTGATGGGATCCGGCATCGCCCACGTGACCGCCAAGGCGGGCATGCAAGTCGTGTCGCTTGACCGCACCGACGAGGACGCGCAGAAATCCATCGACTATTCCAGGAAGATCCTCGACAAGCGGGTCAAGCGCGGAAAGATGACGCAGGAAAAGGCCGACGCCTTTCTCGCCCGCATCACGCCGACCTCCAACTATGACGACCTGAAGGACGTGGACCTGATCATCGAGGCCGTGTTCGAGCGTCCCGACGTGAAGGCGGACGTCATCAGGAAGACCGAAGCGGTCATCGGCGAAGACGTGATCTTCGCGTCCAACACCTCGACCCTGCCGATCGGCGGTCTGGCGGAAAACTCCAAGCGGCCCGAAAACTTCATCGGCCTGCATTTCTTCAGCCCCGTCGAGCGCATGCCCCTGCTCGAAATCATCCCGCATGAGGGCACGGGCGAGCGGGCGTTGGCGGCGGCGTTCGACTATAACCGCAAGATCCGGAAGACCCCGATCGTCGTGCGTGACGTGCGCGGCTTCTTCACCAACCAGGTTTTTCCGCCCTATGTCAACGAAGCCTCGCTGATGGTCACGGAAGGCGTCTCGCCCGCCCTGATCGAGAACAGCGCGCTGAACATGGGTCTGCCGATCGGTCCGCTGGCCGTGACGGACGATACCACGCTGAAGCTCGGCTACGACATCATGCGCTCCACCCAGGAAGAAATGGGCGAGGCCTATGTCCCCTCCGGCACGGAAGAGTTCATGGAAAACATGGTCACGAAATGGGACCGGGCGGGCCGCCGCTTCGGCGCCGGTTTCTACGATTATGACGAGAGCGGCAAACGCCTCGGCCTGTGGAAGGGCATGGCGGACCATTATCCCCTGCGCGACGACCAGCCGAGCCAGGAAGAGGTGCAGCAGCGACTGATGTATGCCCTGCTCGTACCGAGCGCGCGGACTTACGCGGACGGCGTCGTCCCGGATCCGCAAAGTGCCGACCTAGGCGCCATCTTCGGTCTCGGCTTCCCGCCCTGGACGGGCGGCCCGATGAGCTACATCGATACGATCGGCGTGGGCGCTTTCGTGGCGAACGCCGACATGCTGGCCCAGCGCCACGGGGCTCGTTTCACGCCGCCCCAACGCCTGCGCGACATGGCCGAGCGCGGCGAAACGATTTACGGCGGGGCGCCAAGAGCCCACACTCAGGGCGCGCTCGACCGAATGCTCGAAGCCGATGTGGTCAAGATCGCCAACGGCCTGGGCATCGCCGCCAGCCTGGACGACCGGAAGGCCGAAACCGTTCGCAAGATCCTGCAGGCTCAGCAAAGCAAAAAGGCGGCTTGAAGCCGCTCTTTGCCCCTATCCGCGCCGGCGGATAGGGGCGATGCCGACCGGATCGAACGGCCAGCCGAATCCATCCGTGTGAATTCTCCTGGAAAGAGTCGGTGTTTCAGTCGCTTGCAAGAAAAACACGCAATCTAATCCGCACTGACCCCCTTCGCCCCTATCTTGAGTCTCGTATCTTCGGTCATGCGGAGGGCGGGACAGGCGCGCTATCCTGACCTTTTGAGCCGAAGATCGCGATGTGTCCGGTCCGGGGGTAGCACCCCAGTCCGGACCAGTCTGGACCGCTAGACACACCTTTGGAGAAAGAGGGTGGGCCGGACCGTCACCATCGCGCCGCGGGGTCACCCGTTTACCGGCGGCAGCAACAGCCACCGCCAACAGCCACCCTGGCCGGTCGCTGGACGAGCCAGACCCCGCGGGCGCCCTCCGCGCTCATCTCCTCCGCCGCAGGACACGCGGTCGCACATAGGCGGCTGCGCGAATGTCGGGACCCGTCAGGCTGCCGTCACCCCAGCCAATCCGCAATCCGTCGCAAGGTCGGATGCCGGTCCTTCACGGGATAGAACATCCAGTAATGACCGTAATCAGGCTCCACCAAATAGTCGCCGAGCTTGCCCGCCGCGTCCGCCTTTTCAGCGAATGCCGCGATGCTCGGATGGAGAATGTCCTTCTGCCCCGTCACGATGTGCATCGTCGGCAGGTCGGAAAGATCGGCGCAAAGCGGGCTGACATGCGGATCGGACCGGTCCACGCCGCTCTCGCCCAGATAGGCGCCGACGGCCGGTTCCAGGCCGAAAGGCGTGATGAGCGCCTCGTAGTCGTCGGCCTTGGTCGGCGGCGCCTCGGCCTCGGTCAGGTCCACCCAGGGCGACCAGAGAATGACGGTTCCGGGGTTCGCTTCGTCGCGCGCGGCCCGTCGCTGCAGGATTGCCAATGCAAGATTGCCGCCAGCGCTGCACCCGCCCAGCGCGACGGTCTCAACGCCATGATGCTCCACGACGGCGGCGAAATGCCGGTCCGCCCAGCCCATGATCTCCGGCGCGCGCGCTTGGGGCGGAAGCGGATAGTCCGGCACAACGACCGTCATCCCGGCATGGTCTGCCAGTTCCTGCAACGCCCTGTAATGGATCGATTGCAACCCGTAGACATAGCCGCCGCCATGTTCATGGACATAGATCCGGTCGGTCGCGCCGCCGGGGGGATGGCAGGTCCAGACGGCCCGGCCGTCGAATTCGGACCGTGCCCACCGTTCGGCCTGCCTGCCCCTGGGCCGCATGTTGCGTTGCCGGCCGCGCGCGGCATCCTTCGGCATGCGGTGGCGGAAACCCGTCGCGCGCAAGATGCCCTGCAACGCTTTGTAGCCCAGCGAAGCTCCCATCAGGCGGCTCCCTCGAAATCGAAATGATCGTAGACGGGACGCCTCAGCCGGCGCTTGAATTCGCGGCTTGACCCGGGCCAGTTATTGGTGATCTTCTCCCCATCCTTGTACCAGGACGCCCCAACCTTGTCCCAGGCCGTGTCGCGCAAGCGGCGCTGCACTTGCGCATTGTAGGCGGCTTCGGCGTCGGCCCGCACGGAGACGCGACCCCGTCCCGCCCTGTCTATCAGTTTCAGCACAAGGGAGAATTGCTGCTCCAGCTTGAAGATGACGGACGTATGTCCGGTGTTGGTGTTGGGACCGTAGAGGATGAACAGGTTCGGAAAGCCTGCCGTCATCGTGCCGAGATAGGCTTCTGCCCCGTCGGCCCAGCGCTCGGATAGCGCAAGGCCGCCGTTCCCGACGACCTCGATCTCCATCAGGAACGGGTTGGTCACGAACCCCGTCGCAAAGGCGACGACATCATGCGGCCGCTCGACGCCGCCCGCCACGATACCGCCTTGCGTGAACCGCTCGATTGGGTCGAACACGACTTTCACATTGTCGCGCGCCAACGCCGGGATGTAGGTGTCGGACAGGAGTATCCGCCGCGCGCCGATGGGGTAATCCGGCGTGAGTTTCTCGCGCATGGCGGGGTCGTCCGGAAAGGCGTCGGCGAGCTTTGTCTCATGCTCCTTCCGCAATATCCGGCTCTGCAACGGCTTGCCCCGAATGGCGGGCCATAGGCCGTATTCGCCCTGGGCCCAGATGGCGGCGCGGTAGAGCTTGGCAAAAGCCGGGACCGCCTTCCCGATGCGTTTCTCCAGCGCGCTATAGGGCCGGTCGCTTTTGTCGATGATCCAGTTGGGGCTGCGATGATAGACCGTCAGCGTGCGCACCGTCTTGGCCAATTCGGGGATCAGCTGGACTGCAGACGCCGCATTGCCGATGCAGGCCATATCCGCGCCGATCAAGTCGAGCGAGTGGTCCCAGCGCGCCGTATGGAAGGCCGGAGCGTCGAACGCATCAAGCCCCTCGAAACCCGGTATTTTTGGATGATGCAGCTGGCCGATGGCCGAAACGAGGAACCGCGCGCGCATCTGCTCGCCGCTTTCCAGCGACACGAGCCATTCGCCGCTTGCGTCCAGCCATTCGGCCCGGACCACCTTCGCCCCGTGGCGGATATGCGGTCGCAAACCGAAATCGTCGGCAAAATCATCGATGTATCGCAGGATCTGGTCCTGCTTGGCCCATTTGAAGTCCCAGGTCGGGTTGGGGGCGAAGGAATAGGAATAGAGCGCGCTTGGAACATCGCATTCGGCGCCGGGATAGCTGTTGTCCCGCCAGGTGCCGCCGATGGCCTCCGCCTTTTCCAGCAGGACGAAATCGGCGCGCCCGGCTCCGCGCAGTTTCGCGGCCAGGCCGAGCCCGGCGAACCCCGTGCCGACGATGATCGTCTCGAACCGCTGCGGCCCCATAGACCCTGTCTCCCGAATGGCGTCTCCCTTTCGGGCTAGGCAGCGGCGAGCGGGCTGTCAAAGGGCAGGCCCCGCCATCATGCATGAGCGAAATCATGGATGAGGCACGCTCCAGCCACAAAAAAACGCGCCCGAGGGCGCGCCTTTCGTAACGGCATGTCGTTCGAATCAGCTTGGCGGCGCGATGCGCAGCGAGGCGACGACGGTCGGCTTGTCGGCGCGCGGGACTTCCGTGAATGGGAAGCGGTAGAAGATATGGCTGCCGACCTGCTTGGTCTTGCGAAGGGTGCGGTTCCAGCGCGGATCCACATAGTCCGTGTGATAGTGGGTCGAGACGCCGACCAGGCTGCGCGGCGTTTCGGTCGAGACGTAGCGTGCCACGTCCTTGGCGAGGGTCCAGGATCGGCCCTTGGGCGCCTTTTTCATGGACCCGTCGCAGGTGAAGCTGAACTGGCAGCCAGTCGTGCGTTCGGAGCCCTGATAGACGACACCGCAGATCGTGTCCGGATAGTGCTTGGACAGAACCCGGTTCTGAACGACCTGCGCGACGGCGATCTGGCCTTTGCGGGATTCACCGCGAGCTTCGTAGTAAACCGCTTCGGCCAGGCAATTGGCTTCGCGCATCGACGCTTCGCTCTGCTTACGCAGTGTGGAAATGTCAGTCCCGAAGGAACCGTTATCAAGGCGGACCCGTTCAAGTGGTGTCCGGGCCAGAGAATCGGGGCCGTAAAGTTCAGCCAGACGGCTGACGGAGGCCAAGTCCGTCTTGGGTTCCGGCATGCGGCGGAAATCCTTGGCGATATTCGTCGTGACGAATTCCGTCCGCTGATCCGCGGCCTTTTCGGCAGCGGCTGGCAGCGCGACGGCGCCTGCGGATGCGACTGCCAGACCGACGGCCCATCCTGTAATCATCTGTTGCTTCGGCTTCATGAATTCGTTGTTCCCCAGTCTTGCCTTCATCGTCATGCAAGAGGCGCGCCGTTTCGGACCGGCACAGCTCACGGGTAAATGCCCGGAACAGCGAATAGCTGCGATGCATTGAGATGTAAGGTTAAAGCTTCGTTATGCCGCCCGGAGGGCGACGACCGTCAAAACTTGTAAACGGTGTGTTGTTGTCTGATGCACATAATATAGGAAAAGGTTCCCGGAGTTCAACCCAGGGCCAAGTCATTAGAAAGTCATGACTAATTCGGATTTCTTAACGCGTTTTAAGTGGATTTCATCCGAATCGCCGCTAGTGCGGCCGCCAATCGCGCGATCGGAACGCGGTAGGGCGAACATGACACATAGTTAAGGTTCACGCGCTGGCAAAAGTCGATCGAGGCCGGATCGCCGCCGTGCTCGCCGCAGATTCCCAGTTTCAGATCGGGATTCGTCGCGCGCCCGCGTTCCGTTGCGAGACGGATCAAATCGCCGACCCCGCCCTGGTCCAGCGTCACGAACGGATCCTTGTCCATGATCCCTGCCCTGACATAATCCGGCAGGAATTTGCCTGCATCGTCGCGCGACAGGCCGAACGTCGTCTGGGTGAGATCGTTGGTCCCGAAACTGAAGAATTCCGCCTGCACCGCGATCCGGTCCGCCCGGAGGGCGGCCCGCGGCAGTTCGATCATCGTCCCGACCGTATAGTCCGTCACCCCGATATCGGCGGCAACCGCGTCGATGCGCGCTTTGAGGATCTCCACTTCCTTTTCGCTGCTGACCAGCGGGATCATGATTTCGGCGATGGGCGTGACGCCTGTTTCTTCGGCAACGACCGCCTGCGCTTCCAAAATGGCGCGCGCCTGCATCTCGTAGATCTCCGGATAGGAAATGCCGAGGCGGCAACCCCGATGGCCCAACATCGGGTTCGTCTCCTGCAGTTCCGCTGCCCGCGCCATCAATTCTCGCGTTGGCACGCCGATCGATTGGGCGACCGTTTCGATATCGGCCTCACTGTGCGGCAGGAATTCGTGCAGCGGCGGGTCCAGCAGCCGGATCGTACAGGGACGGCCTTCCATGATGCGGAAAATGGCGGCGAAGTCCTCGCGCTGGACGGGCAGGATCTTGTCGAGCGCCGCCCGCCGCGCGGCTTCGCTGTCGGCCAGGATCATTTCGCGGAAATGGGCCAGTCGGTCCGCTTCGAAGAACATGTGTTCCGTCCGGCAGAGCCCGATGCCCTCGGCGCCGAAATCGCGCGCCGTCTGAACGTCGAGCGGCGTTTCGGCATTGGCCCGCACCTGCATCGTGCGCGCATCGTCCGCCCAGCCCATGACCTTGGCGAAATCGCCGGACAGCTCCGGCTGGATCATCGCCACTTCGCCGGCGAAGACCTGTCCGGTCGCACCGTCCACCGTCACGATGTCGCCTTTTCCGACCGTCCGGCCGGCACAGGTGAAAGACTGCGCCTCGTAATCGATGCGGATGTCGCCCGCGCCCGACACGCAAGGCGTGCCCATGCCCCGCGCCACGACCGCAGCGTGGGAGGTCATGCCGCCGCGCGCCGTGACGATGGCTTCGGCCGCGTGCATGCCGTGAATGTCTTCGGGCGAAGTTTCCACACGCACCAGGATGACCTTGTGTCCGGCCTTGGACAGCGCTTCGGCTTCGTCGGATGAAAACACCACTTCTCCGATGGCCGCGCCGGGCGAGGCCGGCAGGCCGGTGGCGATCACGTCGCGCTCGCCGTCGGGATCGAGCGTGGGGTGCAGTAGCTGGTCGAGCGCGAGTGGATCGACGCGCAGCAAGGCTTCGTCTGTCGTGATCGAACCGTCATCGGCCATGTCCACGGCGATCTTCAAGGCGGCTCGTGCGGTGCGTTTGCCCGTGCGGGTCTGCAGCATCCAGAGCTTGCCGCGTTCCACGGTGAACTCGATGTCCTGCATGTCGCGATAGTGAGATTCCAGCGTCTCGAAGGTCGCGGCCAGCTGCGCGTAGACGTCGGGCAGCGCTTCTTCCATGGACGGGGCCTCTTCGCCCATGTTCTCCCGCGCGATCTTCGTCAGCGTTTGCGGCGTGCGGATGCCCGCCACGACGTCCTCGCCCTGCGCGTTGATGAGAAACTCGCCGTAATATTCGTTCGCGCCCGTGCTGGGATCGCGCGTGAAGGCCACGCCGGTCGCGGACGTGTCGCCCATATTGCCGAACACCATGGCCTGCACATTGACCGCCGTGCCCCATTCGGCCGGGATGTCGTTGAGATTGCGGTAGACCACGGCGCGGTCGTTCATCCAGCTGCCGAAGACGGCGTCGATGGCGCCCTTGAGCTGTTCGCGTGCATCCTGCGGGAAGTCGCGGCCCAGCGCGTTGCGCACGGCCTTTTTGTACTGTCCGATGACGCCTTCCCAATCAGCGGCCGTCAGTTCCGTGTCGAGCGCGTAGCCACGGCTCAGTTTCGTGTCTTCGAGAATGTCTTCAAACGTGTGGTGATGCACGCCCATGACCACATCGGAATACATGGTGATGAATCGCCGGTAGCTGTCGAGCGCGAAGCGCCGGTCGCCCGACAGCGCGGCCAACCCGTCGACCGTCTCGTCGTTCAGACCCAGGTTCAGGACAGTGTCCATCATGCCCGGCATGGACGCGCGCGCGCCGGAGCGCACGGAGACGAGAAGCGGGTTCTGCGGATCGCCGAACGTCTTGCCGGTCAAGCCTTCGATATGTTTCAGCCCGGCCTCGACCTGCGCGTCCATGTCGGATGGATAGGTTTCGTCATGGTCGTAATACCAGGTGCAGACCTCGGTCGTCAGCGTGAAGCCCGGCGGGACTGGCAGGCCCAGGCTCGCCATTTCGGCCAGGTTGGCGCCCTTGCCGCCCAGCAGGTTCCGCATCGACGTGTCGCCTTCCGACGATCCGCCGCCGAACTTGTAGACCCACTGGCTCATTCAGATGTCGTCCCTTGTCGATCCGCGTCCGGCCCGGGGCCGCAACGGTGGTTGACGCTCAATAGGCCATGCAGCCCCGACCGCAAGCCCTCGGCGATGCCCGGTCCGCTCACGTCCGGTTACGCCTCAGCCGTCCAGCCGGGAGAAGTCGGCAATGCGATGGAAGGTCTCCACCACGGCCGAAAGCAGCCCGAGCCGCCGCGCGCGCTCGTCCGGATCGTCGGAGTTGACCACGACCGCTTCGAAGAACTCATCGATCGGCTCGCGCAGATCGGCGAGCGCAGACAAGGCGGCTGGATAATCGGCGGCCTCGAGCGCGGCGTCGATGGCGGGACGGGTTTTCGTCAGAGCCTCTGCGAGCAAACGAGCCTCATCGGCGCTATACTCCACTCCGCTCATCCCGAATTCGATTTGGGATCCAGCCCCGCTTTCGGCGGAGCCGTCAGCTGGATACCGACTTCCGTCGGGACGAGCGGAAGGTTTGGAGGTTTTCTTCTCCTCCGCCCGCAAGATGTTCGCCGCCCGCTTGTAGCCCTGCACAAGGTCTTCCCCGTCTTCCTCCAACAGGAACATGCCAAGCGCCTCCACCCTCCGCGAAATCGCCAGCAGATCGTCCCCACCCTGCGCAATCACCGCGTCAATCACGTCATGGCGGTGGCCTTGGCCGCGGAGGTAGACGTGGAGGCGATCTTTGAGGAAGGCCGATACATCTGCGTGAACATCAGCTTCGATTTTCATCGGCTCAGGATCAGACAGTCTGATTTCAGCTTCGATATCAGAGATCGATGATCGCCCAATATCGCCGTATAAGTTAAGGCGCCTTTCCCACTCATTAATGATGTTTACAGTGTTATCTGTAAGCGTTGCTTTAGGAAGGCTTTCCCTTGTAAATCTACGGATCGCGTTATCAGCATCCCGAAAAACTCTTCGTAGCGGTAACTTCAAACTAGAGAGATCAATTCCATAATTTATGCTGTTGGAAGCAATTAATCGGATCACTCCCAATGCCGCCCGCCTTAACGCATACGGATCCTTGCTTCCTGTCGGTTTCTCGTCGATCGCCCAGAACCCAACTAGCGTGTCGATTTTGTCCGCCAGCGCCACGGCCACCGCGACCGGTTCGGTCGGGACGGCGTCGCTTGGGCCTTGTGGCTTGTAGTGATCCTCGATGGCGACGGCGATTGCGTGGTGGTCGGCCTCCCCCCACTCCCGCTCACCCCGGCGGACGCCGGGGTCCAGGTCGCTGGCTTCCGCGTCGGCTGGATCCCGACTTTCGTCGGGATGAGCGGAAGGTAGAGAATCCGCCCGCCCCAGCGTCACGTCATGTTCGTATATCCATCGCCCCACCTTCCCCTGGAGCGAGGTCATCTCGATCACGGTCTGGGTGACGAGGTCGCATTTGGCGAGGCGGGCGGCTTTTTCGGCGAGGATCGGATTGGCGCCGACGTGGGGTGCGATCTCCCTGGCAAGCGCGGCGACGCGTTCCGCCTTGTCGTGCATCGAACCGAGTTTCTTGTGGAAGACGAGGTCTTTCAGATCGTCATGATAGTCCTGCAGCTTCCGCTTCCGGTCTTCCTCCTGGAAGAAGCGCGCATCGGACAGGCGGGCGCTGATCACCTTGGCGTTGCCCGCCTTGATCGTTGCCCCATCATCCGGCGTTTCCAGATTGGCGATGATGACGAAGTGCGGGGCGAGTTGGCCGCCCTCGTTCCTTACCGTGAACGTCTTCTGATGGCTTTTCAGCGTCAGGCGGATGACCTCGTCCGGCAATTCGAGAAAGTCCGGGTCCATGTCGCCGAGCAGCGCGACCGGCCATTCGACCAAGCCGGTGACTTCGTCCAGCAGCCCTTCGTCCTCGACCAGCTCCAGCCCAGCCTCGGAACAGACGGTGCACGCTTGATCCAATATCCGTTCCTGACGCGCCTTTCTCTCCGCCATGACGTGACCATCACCATCCAGTGCAGCCTTGTAATCCGCCAGCGTCGCCACCGCGAACGGCCCCGGCCCCATCTGGCGATGGCCGTGAACGAGATTGTCGGACGCGATTCCGCCGACTTCGATCCCGTCCAGACTGCGTCCGTCCAGCAGCACGGTCAGTCCGCGCAGTGGCCGCACCCAGCGGAAATCGCTCTCGCCCGACGTCATGCTTTTCGGCC
The DNA here is from genome assembly GCF_947498175.1 of uncultured Algimonas sp. GTDB lineage: Bacteria > Pseudomonadota > Alphaproteobacteria > Caulobacterales > Maricaulaceae > Litorimonas. The sequence continues at coordinate 87,744 of NZ_CANMJB010000007.1, forward strand.
AAGGAAAATCGTTCATGACGGCTGGTATGGCGTCACGCAGAATGTCCGCCGTGTCGCGGCCTTCGGAGTGGATCATGGCGACGTAATAGTCGCCCTTCTTGTCGCTGCGCGTCTCCGCTTGGGCGATATCGTCCAGTCCCGCCCCGCGCATGAAGCCTTCGATGGCCCGGTCCGGCGCGCCGACGCGGGGTCCCTTGCGCTCTTCGGATACGTCCGGCGAGCGGGTCTCGACGTCGGTGATGTAGGTCAGGCGGCGCGGCCCGGTCAGGACATGGCTGTCATTGGGTGACAGTCCTGCATCCTTGAGTGCGGCATCCATCAGGCGAACCAGCTCGCCCCCGGCCCTGACCTGCATGCGCGCGGGAATCTCTTCCGAGAAGATTTCGAACAGCAATTCGGCCATTAGACGCCGCAATCGCCGATTATGGCCGCCGTGGCGAGGCTGTCCGATCCCTCGCGCAGAAGCGTCAGAGTGCCTTCGTAGCGCGTATGCTCCACGCCGGACGATAGCGGCGTCGCTTCGAGCCTGACGCGCCATTTCAGATAGTCCACGACATCGTAAGTGATATCCAGCGGCCCGCCGTCGAAGTCGGGTCTGGTCCGGGGCACCAGCTTCAGGAACTCCCCCTTGAACTGGACGTGCGCCATGTCGTTCTCGTCCGCCATCCGCGTGGCGAAGAGCGCGCCGTCTCCGTTCGCGTTTTCGCCGTCGAAAACGCAATGGGTCTGTCCGACACGGGTGACGTCGAAAGGTTCCAGCTCGCCGACGGTCGCATCGATCGGCGGCTGACAGGCTGTGAGGGCCGCCGCCAATAGACCGAGTTTGAAAAGTCTCATGCCGCGCGCGCCTTTTCGCCTTTGACCCAGGCGGACGCACAGCCACGGGCCAGATCGCGCACGCGCTTGACGTATTCGGGGCGCTGCGTCGCCGAGACGACCCCGCGCGCATCCAACAGGTTGAACAGATGCGAGGCTTTCAACGCATGTTCGTAGGCGGGCAGCGGAAGCGGCTTTTCCAAAGCCAGCAAGGCTTTGCATTCGGCTTCCGCCATTCGGAACCGTTCGAGAATGTTGTCCGTGTCGGCATGCTCGAAATTATACTCGCTCTGCTCGACCTCGTTGCGGCGGAACACGTCGCCATAGCTCAAGCTTGTCGGCAGGCCGGGCGCGTTGAACGGCAGGTCGTACACATTGTCCACGCCGAACACATACATGGCCAGCCGTTCCAGCCCGTAGGTCAGCTCGCCGGAAACCAGGTCGACATCCATGCCGCCGACCTGCTGGAAATAGGTGTACTGGCTGACTTCCATGCCGTCGCACCAGACTTCCCATCCCAGACCCCAAGCTCCAACGGTCGGGTTCTCCCAGTCATCCTCGACGAAGCGGATATCGTGAACCGTCCTGTCGATGCCGATGGCGTCCAAGCTGCCGAGATAGCGGTCCTGCAGATCGACCGGGTTGGGCTTCATCAGCACCTGGAACTGGTAGTAATGCTGCAGCCGGTTCGGGTTCTCCCCGTAACGTCCGTCGGCCGGGCGGCGCGACGGCTGCACGTAGGCGACGTTCCACGGCTTCGGCCCCAGCGAGCGCAGCACGGTCGCCGGGTGCAGGGTCCCGGCCCCGACTTCCGTGTCGAAAGGCTGCAGGATCGCGCAACCCTGGGCCGACCAGTAGGTCTGCAGGCGCAGGATCAGCTCCTGGAATGAAGCGGGTTTGGCGGGGCTGTCCGTCATGGCGGCGGCTTTACGCGCATGGGCCGAAAGTTCAAGCGCGCACGGGCGATCACCGATGCGCGATTGTCAGTCAGACCTTCAGTTCGTGGCCGATACCCGCATCGATCAAGGCTTCGCGCGCTTCCGCCGCATCCTCGCCCAGCACCATCAACCGTTTCGGAATCATGATTCCCGGCTCCAGCACGCTCATGTTTTCGTCCATCACGAAATGTTCGATCCCGGCATCCTTCAGGATCGCCTGGGCAAAGGCGATGGTGGCCGGATCGGTGGTGACGATGAGCGGGATCATCAGGGCGTCCTTCCCCAAGCGGAGCGCGGATGCAAGCGGGGTGTCGCGCACGTCATTGTCACTTGTGTGCCGGGGTCCGCATCCTTAACTAACGATACGAAACGAAGGACCCCGACCTTGAACGCTCCGGTACAGATACAGCGCGACGACGCGCTCTCTCCGGTCCAGCACCTCTGGACGCTGTGCCGGGACGACATGGCGGCCGTGGACGCGCTGATCGTGGAGCGGATGCATTCGCCCATCGGCATGATCCCGGACCTAGCGCAACATCTGGTCGGCGCGGGCGGCAAGCGTCTGCGCCCGTTGCTGACGGTCGCGACGGCGCGTCTCTGCGACTATTCGGGGGATGCGCATCACAAGCTGGCGGCGGCGGTCGAGTTCATCCACTCCGCCACATTGCTGCACGACGACGTCGTGGACGAATCGGACCTCCGGCGCGGCAGGAAGCCCGCCAATCTGATCTGGGGCAACAGTGCGTCGATCCTGGTCGGCGATTTCCTCTTCGCCCGCGCTTTCAACCTGATGGTCGAAGCAGGCTCCATGGAAGCGCTCGGCATCTTGTCCAACGCGTCTTCCGTCATCGCCGAAGGTGAAGTTCATCAGCTGGCCGCGCTGCGCAACATCGACATGACGGAAGACGACTACATGACCGTCATCGAGGCCAAGACGGCGGCCTTGTTCGCGGCGGCCACGGAAGTCGCACCGGTCATCACCGGGCTGGACGCGGCGAAGCGGACGGCCTTGCGCGATTACGGCATGAAGCTTGGCCTGGCCTTCCAGCTGGTTGACGACGCACTCGATTATGGCGGGCAGCAGAGCGCGCTGGGCAAGTCGGTCGGCGACGATTTCCGCGAAGGCAAGATGACCCTGCCCGTCATCCGCGCTTTGGCCAAGGCCGATGCCTCCGAGACCGAATTCTGGCGCAAGGTCATCGTCGCGCGCGAGCAGGACGATCTGGACCTGCAGCGTGCCGTGTCGATCCTGCGCCGCACCGGCGCGTTGGATGAGACGCTGCAGATGGCGCGACGCTTCTCGGTCGAGGCGATCGAGACGCTGGACCCGTTCGAGCGCTCGCCCCTTCGCGACTGCCTTCAGGACCTGGCCGCCTACGTGGTGTCGCGCGCGTCCTAGTTCGGCAGTGTCGCCGCCCGCGCCAGATAAGCGGCCACGAAAAGCCCCGCGACCAGCCCCAGCCCTGACATCGAGCCGAGTGTGCCACGCATATGCGCCTGATGCACCAGAGCCACCATCAGCAGGGACAACAGGGCATAGATGATGCTGACCCCGATGTGTCCGCCGCGCTTTCGCGCCCAGCGCTGGTAGAGATGGCTGCGATGCGGCGCCAGGAAGCCGATCCGTTTGAAAGGTTTGCGCAATAAAGTGATGAGCACATCGGCCAGAAGCGGCATGATCAGCAGCGGTCCGGCATAGAGCAACCGCAGTTCCGGCTGTTCGTGGACCAGGAACAGGACCGACCCGGCATACAGGAACGCCGCGCCAAGCGCTCCGCAATCGCCTGCGAAAACGGCCGCGCGCGGCCTGAAATTATAGGGCAGGAAACCGAACAGGGCGCCCGCCAGCGATCCGGTCATCAATGCCGTGACGGGCGCGCCGACACTGAGCGCCAGCGCGCACAGTCCGGCGCTGGCGATGCCAAGCGAGCTCGCGAAAAGCCCGTTGATCCCATCCACGAAGTTGACGGCATTGGTCACGGTGAACAGCCACAGGATCGTTCCCCCTAGCCCGGACCACCAGAGCAGATAGAGATGGTCGGTCCGGAACGGCAGCATCGTGACCGATCCGATCGTGCCGACACCCAGCGCCGAAAGCGCCAGGATCAGACCGAACTTGAACCGCGCCCGCAATATGTAGCGGTCGTCCACCAGGCCGAGAAAGGACACGGCAAACGTCACGGAGAGGAATGAAGCGAGCTTCTCCGCCGTGCCGGGCTGGGCGAAAATGCGGTCCTGATGAAAGACGGCGGCGATCAGGATGGCCGACCCGACCCCCGCCATGATGCCGAGCCCGCCTGCCGTCGGGGTCATGCGCGAATGGCTGGACCGATGATCGGGTATGTCGCCCAGCCCGCCCAGACGCGCAAACCCGGTCACGGCCAGCGAGACGAATAGCGCCATGCCGGCGACCTGCAATCCGATCAGCATGTCCATCGACATCATCGGCATCGATCGTCATCCCCCAGCCAGGTCGGTGCGACCCACCATCCAGTCCGTGCGAGCATGGCTGCCGCCGCATCTGCTGACGGCTTGTCGTCGAACAGCCCGAAACAGGTCGCCCCAGACCCGCTCATCCGGGCGAGACGGCAACCTGGTCGGGACTGCAAGGCTGCAATGACCTCGCCGATGACCGGCGCGACGGCGCAGGCCGTTTCCTGCAGATCGTTGCGCCCAGCTCGCGCCCTGTCGAGCAACGTCCCCGCTCGGACAGTCCGCTCCGGCACTTCGGCCGGACCCGTGGCATCATAATTGGCGAAGATGCGGCTTGTCGGGACCGGGACGCCCGGATTGACCAGCACGGCTGCGACACGCTCCAGTCCCGGCAATGGCGTGATCCGCTCCCCGATGCCTTCCATCATGGCCGTGCGCGACAGGCGGCAGACCGGGACGTCCGCGCCGAGCGAAGTCGCGTCGACTTCCCCGTCGGGATCGAAGCGCCGCAGGATCGCCGCCGCGTTGGCCGACCCTCCGCCAATGCCCGCCGCGACCGGCAAGGTCTTCGTCAGGACCAGCGCGTGGGGCGGCGCATCGCACATCCGCATGGCTTTGAGGATAAGATTGTCCGGGCCGACCGACAGCTCCTGCGAAAAGGGTCCGTCGATCGTCAGCGACGTCTCGGTCGCCGGTTGCGCTGCGATATGGTCGCCCACATCGGCGAATACGACCAAGCTGTCGACCGGATGATAGCCGCGCCAACGGCCTTTGCGGATCGGCGCGCCGACATGCAGCGTCAGATTGACCTTGGCCCCGCAGAACATGAGCGGCGTTCAGGACGCGGGAACGGCGTTGGGTCCGGCGTCCAGCTTGGCCTGAATGGCGGCGATCTCCTCTTCCGTGGGATCGTATTCCAGCGCCCGCCGCCATTGATAGGTCGCTTCGCGCTTGCGCCCCAGACGCCAATAGACGTCGCCCAGATGGTCGATGATCGTTGCCGAATAGGGTGTCAGCACGACCGCGCGCTCCAGATGGGTCCTGGCATCGTCATACTGGCCCAGCTTGTAGTGCGCCCAGCCGAGGCTATCGACAATGGCGCCTGAATCGGGTTGCAGCGTGACGGCTTTTTCGATCATCTCGAAGGCGCGCGTCAGATTCTCGCCCCGGTCCACCCATGTATAACCCAGATAGTTCAGCGTATCGGCGTCGTCCGGATTGTAAGACAGGACGCGCAGGAAATCGGCTTCCGCGTCTGGCCAGCGTCCCAGCCGCTCGTATATGATGCCGCGCAGGCGCAGCGGCTCGGGATTCTCAGCCAGCTCTTCCGCCGACAACGTATCGACCAGCTGGGTGTAGAAGGGCAACGCCTCGGCCCATTTCTCCCGGAAAAAACGCGCGCGGCCTAGGGCTTCGCGCGTGTAGTAGGACGGGTGTGTCTCCGCCAGACCGGCCAGCATGCCGAGCGCATCTTCGTCTCGGTCCTGATCGAACAGCTGGTTGGCCAGACCCATGCGCGCATTGACGTAGTATGCACTCTGACGCTCGACCGTTTCGTATAGCGCAATGATCTCGGCGCGCGTCACGGCGTCCATGTCCGGATGGGTTTCTTCCAACAGGCCCGCCAGCCAGATTGCGGAACGGTCGAAGTCCGGGTCGATCCACCGCGCGAAACGCAGCATGGTTTCCGCCCCGTCCAGCGACTGGTTGCGCACGAAGAAGGCGAAGGACGGATCGGTCAGGGCGCGCGCGGCCTCTGCGCGCTCGGACAGGCGCGGTAAACGGCGACCATCGCGGATGCGTGCCAGATAGTCTCCGGCGGGTCCGATCTCGGCTGCGGCGTTCGCTTCGATCATGGCATCCAGCCGTTCGGTGGCGGCCGCCTCCATGCCGTTCGCCGCCTCGAACCGCGCTCGCGCCAGACCGTATTCCAGCGGCGCGACGCCGCTATCGCCGACTTGGTCGAACGCAGCGACCGCCGCCGCGACGTTCCCCAGCCGGGCTTCCAGCTTGGCCAATTGCAGCATGCCGAGCGCATCGAAATAGCTCGTATCGCTCAGATCGGAGAAGGTCTGCCGCGCCGCTTCGTACTGGCCTTCATCGACCTGGGTCCAGCCGAGCAATAGCTTCAGCACAAGCCCCATGGTGAAATCGGACGTCGGCTCCGTCGCATATTTGCGCACGCGCGCGGGCCGGCCCTTGGCAAAGGCATCGACGGCCAGCACGGCGCGCGCCATGCTTTCCGTCCGGTCCTTGCCGTAAAGCTGTTCCGCCGTATCGACCGCCAGTTTACGGTCGTCGGAAAACAGCGCGGAGTAGAGCGCCAGACGCCCCAGACGCGCATCGTCGGGCGCGAGCGAATAGGCATCCTGGAAATAGCGCGACTGCGCGCGCGGGTCGTTGAGATAGCGCGCATAGCTGCCCGACAGGTAATCGCCCAGCATGCGCGCACGCGGGTCGTCAGCGGCCGGGCCCGCTGCCAGGGTTGCGCAGGCGGGCAGCACACCGATCAAGGCGGTCAGGCAGAAGGCGCGGAACATCATGACATATGTCCTAGCAGGGTCGGCCGCCATGCGACAGGTGCGGGTCATTACGGTTTCCAAGGGCCGGAGGCGTGGATCACATGCCGGCATAGTTCGGGCCGCCGCCACCTTCGGGCACGGTCCAGACGATGTTCTCGCTCGGATCCTTGATGTCGCAGGTCTTGCAATGGATGCAGTTCTGCGCGTTGATGACGAATTTCGGCCCTTCGCCTTCCTCCACGACGATCTCGTAGACCCCGGCCGGGCAATAGCGCTGCGCCGGTTCGTTATAGACCGGCAGATTGACATCCACGGGGATGCTCGGATCGATCAGCTTGAGGTGGCTCGGCTGGTTTTCGCCGTGATAGGTGTTGGTGAAGCTGACATTGGTCAGCCGGTCGAAGGAGAGGACACCGTCCGGTTTCGAATATTCGATGACTTTGTGCTTCTTGGCCTTTTCGGTCGCCTTGGCGTCGTTCTTCTTGTGAGAGAGCGTGCCGAAGGGGCTGAATCCGAACAGGGTCTGCAGCCACATATCCATGCCGCCGAGCAACATGCCGCCCAGGAACGGGCCGAAACGGCCGTTCAGCGCGGCGACGTTGCGCACCGGGCGGAGGTCCGCGCCGATCTCCCCGTCATGGATCTCGCGGTCATAGTCGGACAAGGTGTCGGCGGAGCGACCGGCGCGCAATGCGCGGTCCGCCGCTTCGGCAGCCGCGATGCCCGACAGCATCGCGTTGTGATTGCCCTTGATGCGCGGCAGGTTGACCAGCCCGACCGAACAGCCGAGCAACGCCCCGCCCGGAAAGGCGGCCTGCGGCAGGGACTGGTAGCCGCCTTTCGTCACGACACGCGCCCCGTAGGAGATGCGTTTGCCGCCCTTCAGCACCTTGGCGATGTCCGGATGGTGCTTCCAGCGCTGGAAGTCCATGTAGGGGTAGACGTGCGGGTTCTCATAATTGAGGTCCACGATCATGCCCAGATAGACCTGGTTGTTTTCCGCATGATAGAGGAACGAGCCACCCCCGCGTTTCAGGCCCAGCGGCCAACCGGTGGAGTGATAGACCTTGCCGGGCTCGTGGTGCGCCGGATCGATCTCCCACACTTCCTTCATGCCGAGGCCGAACTTTTGAGGATCCACCCCGTCGCGCAGGCCGTAGGCCTTCATCGCGACCTGGGACAGAGATCCGCGCGCGCCTTCGGCGAGGAAGACATACTTGCCGTGCAGCTCCATGCCCGGCTCGTAATTCGGACCCTTGACGCCGTCTTGAGAGGAGGCATCCTTTTCATAGCCGAATTCGCCCGCGACCACGCCTTTCAGGCTGCCGTCCTCGCGGTAGATCAATTCCGAGCACGCCATGCCGGGGAAGATTTCCACGCCGAGCTTTTCCGCCTCGTCGCCCATCCACCGCGTGACCGCCCCCATGGAGACGACATACTTGCCGTGATTGCTCATCAGCGGCGGCATGATGGCGTTGGGCAGTTGCAGGCCGCCGGACTTGCCCAGGACGGCGAGATGGTCGGAGGTGACCTCCTGCTTGACCGGGCAGGACGCATCGGTGCGGAAGTCGGGGAACAGCTTCTCCAGCCCGACCGCGTCCAGCACCGCACCGGACAGGATATGCGCGCCGACTTCGGAGCCCTTCTCCAACAGCACGACGGAGGTTTCCGGATTGAGCTGTTTCAGACGGATCGCTGCCGACAGGCCGGCCGGACCGGCGCCGACGATGACGACGTCATAGTCCATGCTTTCACGTTGGACGGCTTCGGTGTTATCCATGGGCGGGCGTGTTCCAGAAAAGTCTTTATTTGCGTTACGCCGCGAGGACTACTGCGTTAAGCCGCTCGCGACAAGCGGCGCTATGCGCGCAGCGGAAAAAGGAAATTCATGTCGATCGAACCCATTGCGCCTCCCAAATTCCCGCTCGGTTGGGAGGAATGGGTCGCCATGCCCGATCTCGGCCTGCCCGCCATCAAGGCCAAGGTCGATACGGGCGCCAGAACTTCGGCGCTGCACGCCGTGCGGGTGGAACCGTTCGGCTCCGAAGCCAAGCCGCAGGTCCGCTTCATCATGCATCCCGATCCCGACGATCCGTCGATCGAGGTCGTCTGCTCCGCCCGGGTCAAGGACAAGCGCATGGTCACCTCGTCCAACGGCCAGTCCGAACTGCGCTACGTCATCCAGACCGAGGCGACGATCGGGGGCAAAACGCTCCCCATCGACATCAGCCTGACGAACCGGGAGACGATGGGTTACCGCATGCTGCTGGGTCGCTCGGCCATCCAGGGCGATATGAGCGTTCGTCCGACGGAGAGCTTCCTGCAAGACACGCTCTCCTACGATGTCTACAGAAAGCGCCGCAAATCCTCGGTCAAGCAACGGCCCTTGCGCATCGGCATCCTGACGCAGAGCCCGAAAAACTATTCCAATCGCCGCATGATCGAGGCGGCCGAAGCGCGCGGCCACACGATCGAGACGATCTACACGTCGCGCTGCTACATGGCGATCAACGCCCACAAACCCGAAGTCCATTACGACGGCAAGCCGCTTGAGCGTTACGACGCGATCATTCCGCGCATCGGGTCGTCGATCACCTTCTACGGCATGGCGGTCGTGCGCCAGTTCGAAGCGATGGGCGTCTATGTCTTGAATATGGCGGACAGCATCGGCAAGTCGCGCGACAAGCTGCTGGCGCATCAACTGCTCGGCCAGCACGGGCTCGGCATGCCGACCACCGCCTTCGCTAAGAGCGCGCGCGACACGAAAGGCATTCTCGATCTGGTCGGCGGCAGCCCGGTCGTGGTGAAACTGCTGGAGTCGACCCAAGGGCGCGGCGTCGTGCTGGCGGAGACGCGCAAGACGGCCTCGGCCCTGATCGATGCCTTCCGCGGGCTCGACGCGCACTTCCTGGTGCAGGAGTTCGTTCGCGAAGCGGGCGGGTCCGACATCCGCGCCTTCGTCGTCAACGGCAAGGTGGTCGGGTCGATGATGCGGACGGCTGCACCTGGGGATTTCCGGTCCAACGTGCATCAGGGCGGATCGGTCAAGAAGATCCGCCTGAGCAAGGACGAACGCCGCGCCGCCATCCGCGCGGCGAAGATCCTGAAGCTCGACGTGTCCGGCGTGGACATATTGCGCGCCGAGTCGGGGCCGAAGATCCTCGAAGTCAATTCGTCGCCCGGCCTGCAAGGCATCGAGACCGCGACGGGCAAGGACATCGCCGGGGCCATCATCGAATGCATCGAGGCCAACGTGCCGACCATCTACCGCGTCGGCCATAAGAGCTAAGCCTCTTGTCCCGACCGGGCCGTCTGGCTAGGGCGTGCGCATGAGCTTCGCCCAATCCATCATCGTGTTCTTCATCATGCCGGTCCTCAGCGTGATACGCTGGCTGATCATCATCGAGATCGTGCTGACCTGGCTCATCGCTTTTGGCGTCGTGCAGCGCGGCGGCATGGTCTCGCAGATCGCCCACGGCCTGTCGCGCTTCACCGATCCGATCCTGGATCCGTTCCGCCGCGTCATTCCGCCCATGGGCGGTTTGGACCTGTCCCCCATCGTAGCGATCCTGCTGCTGCTTTGGGTGGAACGCTATCTGGTCGGCGGCCTTCTGCTGCAGATGGTGGGGTAGTCGCACCCGTTAGGTCGGGCGAACCTTGCCGCAACCAAAAGCGTCCCCGGCATTGATTGCAAGAAGGCACTGTGCGGCGCATCCAAAGTGTGAAGACGGCCAGCGTTCCGCATCATTGAGCGTGGCTGATCTTTCGGCCGCCCTGCGTCGGAAATTCTGCGGGAAACGCGGAATCGACAGGCTGGTGCCGCTAGGGTGACTTGAACACCCGACCCCCGCATTACGAATGCGATGCTCTACCAGCTGAGCTATAGCGGCACGCCAGCCTTGGCGAGGCGGCGCTATAACGCCGGCGCAAACCCCTCGCAAGCGGGATTTGTCAGTCCTTGCCCGGCACCACGTCGTCCGCCGAACCATCATCCAGCAAATCGTCGAAACGGCGGGCGAGATCGGCATCGTCCTCTTCCGGCGCGGCGAGGCGCGGCAGATCGGGCTTGGCTTCGGGCGTGGGGCGGCGGATCGCGCCGCGGCGCTCGGCGCGCGGATGCACCAGTTCGCCCGTATCGCCGAAGGAGAAGACCAGCCGGCGCCAGTCCTGCGCCTCGTAGCCGAACCCCGGCCCTTCCGGATCCAGATCGGACCAGTCGCGCTCCGTCGGCGCGGTCGTGGCGCGCTCCGTCCACATCTGGGCGTCCATGCGGTTGTCCAGCGCCCGTTCGGCTTCGGCGGCCAGCAGGCAAAGCCGCGTCGTCGGCTCTTCCTCTTCGATCAACTCCGTCAGGATCGATAGCGCCTCGACCGGGCGACCGGCCCCGAGATGGTGCGAGACCATCAGCAATCGCGCTTCGCGCGCGTTCGGATCGTGAGCGATGAACCGCTCCAGCCGCGCGCCTTGCGTCGAAACGCTCTCGCCCGGGTAGAGCTCGAAATAGGCGATGGAGAGCGCCGGGTGGGGCGTGGCCTTCCACGTGCGTTCCAGCAAATCGGCCGCCTTTTTCTGCGCGCCCATGGTGGTGAGTTCGTAGGCCGCGATCGCTGCGGCCGGAGCGAAGTCAGGGGCGTCCTTCAACGCGGCCTGCGACAGCTCCAAGGCCTTGTCGTGCTGGCCGTGATCCATCCAGTAATCGGCTTCGGCGCTGAGCAGCACGGCGCGGCGGCGGGCGAACATGCCCACGTCCATGTGCCCGGCGGCGCGACCCTTCTCCAGCACTTCGCGCGCTTCGGTCCAGCGGAAGTCCGCGACCAGGGCCTTGAACAAGGTCTCGAACGCCCAGCGGGCCTGGACATTCTGGTCGAACGCCTCGCGCGCGGCTTCGACGGCGCCGGGCAGGTCACCCGTCGCCAGTTTCGCCTGGGCCAATCCGCGCTGCCCGGTCGGACGGGTCTTGGGGCTGTCCAGCATCGCTTCGTAATGTTCCACGGCCTCGTCATAGTCGCCGGAGGCTTCGGCCGCCGTCGCGCTGATGATCCGGCCGAGATCGCTCGACCCGGCCAGGTCGCGCACTTTCGCGGACGCCTTGCGCGCACGCTCCGAATCGCCTTCCGCCCCGGCGATCAGCGCTTCTTCCATCGCGTCGATGGCGCGGTTGCGGCGGCGCATGCCGACGCCGGATTTCAGGCGGCGCGGCAGACGCCAGATCCACAGCAGGACCGACCAGAGCGTGATCGTGCCGATCATCAGCACCGTGCCCATCACGATGGCGGCCTGCCAGCTCATTTCCAGATCGGGAAAGGCGATGGGCCACTTCGTCCCGGTCGAACTGATCGTCAGCAGCGCGTCGTCCCCGATATAGAGCAACACGCCGGCCAGCAGCGCGAGGAAGAGGAGCAGGGTGATAATGTATTTCGTCATGGCAGGGCGTCTTCCATATCCGCGCGCCAGGCGCGAGCCAGAGTCTGTAGTTGCGCGGGCAGACGGTCGAACTTGTCGATCGCCGCACGCGGCCGGCCCGCCATCATGTCCTGTTCGATCAGATCGATCAGACGATCCGGATTGTCGGCGCCGCGTACGCGCACGTGGCGGGCGAATGTGCGCCGAATAAGGCCGCTTCCCGACAATTCCGCCGCGCCGTCGCGCAGGGTCTGCGCTGGGAAGCGCGGCAGGGACTTCGGATCGACGGCCGTTTCGCGGCGAACCGGCGGCGTGTCCGCCAGACCCGACGGAGACGGAGCGTCGACCGCGCGACGTTGCATCCCGGCTTCGAGATCGGCGATCCTGGCTTCGAGCGCTTCGACATCCGGAATGTCTGGCATTTCCGGGATTTCGAATCCGTCCGCCTGCAAGGTTTCCAGCCGGGTCACGATCTCCTCGCTGAGCGGGTCGACGGTCGGGCGCGCTTCCAGCGCCGCGATGCGGCGTTCCAGCGGCGCCAGATCGACGGTCGGGATGACGGGCTCCGGACGCTCGCGCAGCGTCGCCACCTCCTGCTGCAACGCCTCGATCCGCGCCTCCAGCGGCCCCGGATCGTACGGCAAAGGCCGCATCATCCAAGCCGCGACGGCGCCGAGGCTCAGCGCGACGACGAGGCCCGCACCGAGGATCAGCGGCCAGCGTGGCCGCCGTTCGACGGCGATGTCGTCCGCATAATAAGGTTCGTCGTCATCCGGATGCGGCAGGATGACGATTTCATCGGGGTCGGTCATGCGACCATCCTAAGGCAACGGCTCCCGGCTGCAAGCGATCAGCGCGCTCTCGTCCGGGGACTTCGCGATCCGGACGGTCATGCCGGACAAGGGCGCCGCGACGTTGGCGGACAGGCAATGGGCGGTCAGGTGCGAAAGATCCGTCTCCGGCAGGGCCATGAGCGTCTCAGAGGCCAGCGGCGAATAGAGTGCGACAGCCTGCACGGAGGCGACATCGATCGGCGCGTTGCAGACCGGCCGCGTGCGATAGACGACGCGTCGTTCGGCGGACAGTCCACGGTCGCGCAGCGTTTCCACGATCCGGCCACGGACGGTTTCTCCGGAAATATGAAAGATCTGTTCCCTGGTCTTCTCGACCCTATGGACAAGGGACGTCCAGTTCCCGTTCGCGGACACGATATCCGAGAACCCTTGCGCCGCCGCTTCGTCGGCCGTCGCCCGGCCGATTGCGTAGACGCGCCGTTCGTCGCCGACTAGACCCGAATGCCGGACACCGTGAGCCGAGGTGAAAATCAGCGGCGCCCGGTTCGGCAGGTCCGACACGGCGCCCAATGGCTCGACCCGCAGCAGCGGCGCAACGACCGGTTTGAAACCCGCCTCGGCCCAGACGCGCGCGCTGCGCGCGGCGGCGGGCTGCGTCCGCGTGATCCAGACCCTAATCGTCAAACGTGATCCGCCCATCGATTTCCACGCGCAGCGCTTCGCCCAGCGTGTACCCGAAATCATAGGCCTCGCCGACCGTTTCGACATCCCCCGTTTCCACGCTGGAGAAACGCAGACTGCCATCCTTGGCCAGAACTTCGCCCCGGAAACCCAATTGCGTCCCGACCGGGTCCGCCAGCGCGGCGATAGGCGTGCGGCAGGAACCGTCCAGCGCGCGCAGGAAGGCCCGTTCGCATGTGATCGCCATTTCCGACACGGGATCGTTCAGCCGTTTCATCGTCTCGCGCAGACCGTCTTCGTCGCGGCGCGTCTCGATTCCGACCACGCCCTGGGCCGGAGCGGGCAACATGAGGTCCGTCGGCACGGCTTGAGTGATGCGCGCGCCTTCGCCCAACCGGTTCAGCCCCGCCACGGCCAGAAAGGTCGCATCGCAGACTTCGGATTCCAGCTTTTTCAAACGCGTATGGACGTTTCCTCGCAGCAGGCAGAAGCGTATGTCGGGCCGCAACGCGGCAAGCTGCGCGCGGCGGCGCAGGGAGGCGGAGCCGACCAGCGCGCCGTCCGGCAAGGCGTCGATGGAGTCGTGCTTGACCGAGATGAACGCATCGCGCGGATCCTCGCGCGGCAGAAGCGCCGGGATGACCAACCGGTCGTGGCCGACGGTCGGCACGTCCTTCATGGAATGGACCGCCACGTCGATCCGGCCGTCCAGCAGCGCCTCTTCCAGTTCGCGCGTGAACAGTCCCTTGCCGCCGAAATCCTTCAGCTCGCCCTGGATGCGGTCGCCGGAGGTCTTGAGGATCCGGATCCGCCAGTCCGTCTCCGGGTCGTGCTCGGCCAGCAGGTCCCGCACCCAGTTGGCCTGGTAGAGCGCCAGCGGGCTGCCGCGCGTGCCGATATGGCGCGGGCCGGAATGTCGGGTCTGTTGCAACTGTCGCGGGCCTTCCTTACGTGGTCCGGGATGCCTTTAGCCGCGACAGATCAACCGAGGCAATCGAATGTCGCGCCCGCGCTGGTCCTGGGCATCGAAAGCAGCTGCGACGAGACCGCCGCCGCCGTGCTGTGCGCGGACCGGGGATTGCTCTCGAACATCGTCGCGTCGCAGGACGAGGCCCACCGCCCCTATGGCGGCGTGGTGCCGGAGATCGCCGCCCGCGCCCACATGTCCAGGATCGATACCGTCATCGACCGCGCCGTGACCGACGCCGGGATCGCCTATGACGACCTGTCCGCCGTCGCCGCCACATCCGGCCCCGGCCTGATCGGCGGCGTCATCACCGGGTTGATGGCGGCCAAGGGCCTCTCATCGAGCCTCGGCGTCCCGCTGGTCGCGGTCAATCATCTGGAAGGCCATGCCCTGTCGCCGCGCCTGACCGAGGACTGTCCCTTCCCCTATCTTCTGCTGCTCGTCTCCGGCGGCCATTCGCAGCTTTTGTCCGTCACCGGGCTGGGCGATTACGAACGGCTCGGCTCGACCATCGACGACGCCGCCGGCGAAGCCTTCGACAAGACGGCCAAGGTGATGGGGCTCGGCTTTCCCGGCGGGCCGAATGTGGAACGCTGGGCCGAGCTAGGCGACCCGCAGGCTATACCCCTGCCTCGCCCCCTGCTCGACCGCGATAGCTGCGACTTCTCCTTCGCCGGGCTCAAGACGGCCGTCACCCGCGCCTTCGCGGCGTCGGACCGATCCGATATCGCGAAGGCCGATCTGGCCGCCTCTTTCCAGCGCGCCGTCGCGGATTGCCTGGCGGACCGGACGGAACGGGCCATGGCCCGCTTCAAGGCGGACCATGACGGTCCGCACCGCTTCGTCGTGGCCGGCGGCGTGGCGGCCAACCGGACCTTGCGCGAACGCCTCGTCCGGACGGCGGAAAGAATGGGGTTCACGCCGATCTTTCCACCCCTTCAATTTTGCGGCGACAACGCCGCCATGATCGCCCGCGCCGGGCTGGAACGCCTCCAGGCCGGGTCGAGCGATCCGCTGAGCGCGCCCGCCCGCCCGCGCTGGCCGCTCGACACCGAAGCGGCACATGCCGCGCCCGCTTCGGGCTCCGGACGTAAAGGACCGAAATCATGATGCTCTACGGCTCCCTCACCTCGCCCTTCGTGCGCAAATGCCGGATCACGGCCATGGAAGCCGGCCTCGCCGACCGGCTCGACTTCGTCCTGACCGTGGTGATGGACGATGCGGGCGATCATCCCAATCCGCTCAACCTCGTCCCGTCGCTGGAGACGGACGAGGGTGAGCTCATCCTCGATAGCCGCGTCATCTGCGACTATCTCGCCGCCCAGGGACGCAACGATGCCCTGGCCGACGGCGCGGCGTGGGAAGACCGGACGCTGGCCGCCATGGCGGACGGGTTGATGGACCGCGCCGTCGCCGTCGCACTCGAACAACGCCGCCCGGAAAGCCGCCAGTCGGAGGACTGGCAATTCCGCCGCATCAACGCCATTCGCAACACCTTGCCGGAACTCGAACGGCGCCTGCCCGTGGATTTCACGCCCGGCGCCATCGCGCTGGTCTGCGCGCTGGGCTATCTCGACCTTCGGCATGACGATCTGGACTGGCGCAGCGGACATGCGGCGATGGCCGACTGGTTCGCCGCACGCGCGCAACGCCTCAGCGTCGCCGAAACGGAGCCGCCCGCATGACCTACCAGACCATCGGCGTGATCGGTGCGGGCGCCTGGGGCACGGCGCTGGCACAGACCCTGGCGACCTCCGGGCGTGACGTGACGCTCTGGAGCTTCGAGCCCGACTGCGCCGACGCCATCAACCGCGACCACGTCAACGACTGCTATCTGGACGGCGTGCTGCTCGACCCGCGCCTGCGCGCCACCTCGGATCCCGCCGATCTGGCCGGGTCGGACGCGGTCCTGTCCGTCGCCCCGGCGCAGCATACGCGCACGACCTTGCAAGCCTTCGTCCCGCATATCGCGGACGGCACGCCGGTGCTGCTCTGCTCCAAGGGGATCGAGATCAGCACGCGGTCCTTCATGGCCGACGTGCTGCGCGACGTGCTGCCCAACACCGTTCCGGCCGTGCTGTCGGGCCCGTCCTTCGCCGCCGACGTGGCGCGCGGCCTGCCGACGGCGGTCACGCTGGCCTGTGCCGATGCGGATATCGGCGCCGCCCTGGTCGAAGCCACGGCCGCGCCGACTTTCCGGCCCTATCTCACCGACGACGTGATCGGGGCGGAAATCGGTGGCGCGGTGAAGAACGTGCTGGCCATCGTGTGCGGCATCGTGCTCGGCAAGGGCCTGGGCCGCTCGGCCCACGCCGCGGTCATGGCCCGCGGTTTCGCGGAGATGACCCGCCTGGGCAAGGCGCTCGGCGCCCGGCCCGAAACGCTCACCGGACTGTGCGGGCTCGGCGATCTGGTCCTGACCTGCAGCAGCGAAATGAGCCGCAATATGAGTTGCGGCCTCGCCTTGGGGCGCGGCGAACGGCTCGAAGACATCCTGCAGGGCCGTCTCGCCGTCACCGAAGGCGTCGCCACAGCGCCTGCCCTCAAGACCCTGGCGCAGCAGCACGGCGTGGAAATGCCGATCAGCTTCGCAATGGCCGACATTCTCGCAGGCGAGCTGTCCGTGGACGACGCGATGGTGCAGCTCATGTCGCGCGAGCACAGGGCCGAAGGGGAATAGGTATGGGCCAGTTCCTGATCTGGTCGCTTGTCGGGTCTATCGGGCTGACCGTCGCGCTCAATCTCCTCCCCGCCCTGTTTCCCGACGCCGCCGCCCGCGCCGAGCGCAAGCTCATGGAAGCCGTGCAATCGCAGCATGCCGACCGGACCGACCCGAACACGCCGCGCGTCAAGCTGTTCTTCCCGTGGAAAGCGATGCTGATCGGCTCGGTCGCGCTGACCGTCCTCGTCAACCTCGTCGGCCTGCTCGCGCGCTAGCGCGGCTTTCGCTAGAGCGTCTTGGACTTTCCCGCCTCGATCATGGGCAGGTCGAGCGGCATGAACTCCGTCTCGGTCGTGTGCTTGCGCGCTTTTTCGATCAGCGTCAGCCTGCCGTCCACGACCGCGACCAGCCGCCCGTTCGGCGCCAGCTGATCCATCACCTTGCCCGGCACGGCCCGCACGGCGCAGCCCAGCACGATCCGGTCGAACGGCGCCTGGCCCGGCCAGCCGTAACGCCCGTCGCCGTGGCGGATCTCGACATTGCGCAGGCCCAGTTCCGCCAGCGTCGCCTCCGCCGCTTCGACCAGCCCGGCATAGCGTTCGACGGCATAGACGCGCCGCGCCCGCCGCGCCATGACGCCCGACATCCAGCCCGACCCGCCGCCGACCTCCAGCACCTTGGAGCGGTCCGTCAGCGCCAACATCTGGACCAGCAGCGCCGCAGTGAGGGGGGGGCTGACCGTCTGCCCACAGGCGATGGGCAAGGTGATCTCCTCATAGGCGCGCTCATGCAGCGCCAGCGCGACGAAACGTTTGCGCGGCACTTCCTCCATGGCGCGCAGCACGTTCGCGTCGCTGATTCCGCGCGACCGCAGCCGCATGACCATGTCGATCAGGCGCGGATCGAAACTCACGGTTTCGACAGCTCCGCCGCCCCCAGCGACGCCAACGTGTCCGCGTGGGTCAGGTCCGTATGCAGCGGCGTGACCGAGATGAAGCCGTCATAGATGGCGCGCAGGTCCGTGCCCGCATCCGGGTCCGACTTCTTCGCCCCGTAGGTCAGCCAGTAATAGTCGCCGCCGCGCGGATGGTCGCGTTTGTCGATATGGCTCATCTGGAAGTCGCGCCGGCCCTGGCGCGTGAACTGCACCCCGCGGACGTCTTCGGGCGCCGCGTCCGGAAAATTGACGTTCAGCACGACGTCGGTTGGCCAACCGTTATCCAGCAAGCGGCGCACGACCGAGGCCCCGTGCGCTTCCGCCGTCTCCCACGGCAGCGAGGTCGCACCCTGGAAGCCGCGCGCCAGGCTCATCGCGATGGACGGCACGCCCATCTGCATGCCCTGCAAGGCGCCCGCGACCGTGCCCGAGAACGTCACGTCCTCGGCCAGGTTCTGCCCGCGATTGACGCCCGACAGGACCAGGTCCGGCGGATGGTCCTCCAGCAGGTCGCGCATGGCGACGATGACGCTGTCCGTGGGCGTGCCCGTGACCGAATAGATCCGGTCGTCCAGATGCCTCAGCCGGACCGGATTGTGCAGCGACACGCCGCGCGAGGCCGCCGATTGCTCCGTATCCGGCGCGCAGACCCAGACATCGTCCGAGAGCTGCGCCGCGATCCGGCGCAGCACCTGCAACCCCGTGGCGCGCACGCCGTCATCATTGGTCAGAAGTATTCGCATGGGTCGGCTCTAAGGCGGTTGGGCGGGTTTTGGAATGCCGCCGGACGGATGATCGCGGTTTTGGGTGGGAATATGGCATGTGGATAGGTGCGACCGGGCATCGGGGCCCCGGCGGGGTGTGTGTCGCGTCCTGGTTCGTGTCGGGTGACACGAGGCGCGGGCCCTGCCCCGTGACGGGGAAGGGAAAACAAGAACCATTTTCACGAAGGCAGGGCCCGCGCG
>NZ_CANMJB010000008.1 GCF_947498175.1 uncultured Algimonas sp.
GGCCCGCGCCTCGTGTCATCCGGCACGAACCAGGACGCGACACACACCCCGCCGTGGCCCCGATGCCCGGTCGCACGATGAAACATGCCTGAACATGAATCAGCCTCTCACCCCGGACAGGGACGCGCTGGCGCAGTCCCGTGCGGTCCATCGCCCAACCCTTGCAGCCAGATGAGACGGCGGGAGATGGATCCCGGATCAAGTCCGGGATGAGGATTGTGGAGAGAGAAGAGCTCGGATGCGGCCTTTGTTTTTTTAAAGGCGAAAAGAAAGAGGCCGAGTTTCAAGGGTCGATCATGCAACGCGGTGGAACGACCTGGAAGGTCTGGCCGCTGTCCCTAGCGGTCGGGCGTGCGGTCGATATAGTCGGACGCGCTGCGCTGCGAGCCTTCGGCCGGGCGCTCTTCGCGGGTTCGGCGGATGCGCTCGAGCGGGCTGAGCGGCTCGCTGGCGCGGCTTGCCGGGCTCGCGGGGTCAGCCGCATTGCCCTCCGATCCGGATGTGTCGCCGTCCTGTCCGGTCTGTGCATCGTCTTGAGCGGCGTGCTGGCCCGCATTCTGAGCGGAGGCCGATGCGCTGCCGCCGTCGGACGATTGTCCATCCTGACTGGAGCCCTGATCGTCGCCCTCGCTTTGGGATTGGGCGCCGGTCAGGGCGCCATCTTGGCTTTGTCCAGAGACTTGACCCTGCTCGGCTGGGTTGTCTTGAGCCGCCTTGCCGTCATTTTGCGAACCGCCACCGGACTGGGTGCGGTCCTGGCGAGACGCATGTCTGGAGGCGGCGCCGACTGGCTGGCCCGATTTGATGGCGTCCATGATCTGTTGCAACGAAGCCGTGGATCCGCCGCGTGGGCCTTGGCTGCGCGCATCGTCGCCGGCCGGTTGGCCGGAGCTGCCACCCTCGCCGTCCGAGCTGTCGCCGGACCGATCACCTGCATCGGCTCCGGACGAGGCCTGGCCGGACGATGGCTGTGTCGTCGCATCCGGTGAGCCGGATCCTGACCCGCCCGTGATTTCCGCCCAGGCTTCGCGTTCATCGGCTTCCAGCGCCGAGTCTGTCTTGGCGGAGTCGGACGGCTTGAACGCGGCGTCGGAGATATCGCCGTCGACGTCTTCGGCGATGGCCTTGGCGCGTTCGCGCATCAGGTGGCGTCGCGAGTCCGATGGCAGGCGTTCGACCGCCGTGACGGGTTTGTAATCGACGATCGGCGCACCTGACCCGATGGACGACGGGCCGGGACCGAAGATGTCGGGCGTGCTGCGTTTCTTGCGCGATTTGCGCCAGTCTTCCTCGGACTGATCCGTTTGGTCGGTCGGCGGATTGGTGGTCTGCGCATGCGCGGACAGGCTCAGGCCGGACGCCAGAAGCATGGCCGTCAAGGCAGCGGTGGTCGTGAGCAGAGTGCGCATCATGGCCCTGCCATAGCGCATTTCGGCTGAGCGCGCGATGAACGGATCAGTCGAGATTGCGCACGACGCGGAACCCCGTGAAATCGTTGCGGTCGCCGCGCCGCAGCATGGACCGGGCGGAGTAGCGCAGATCGTCCGCGCCGGAGAACCACGACCCGCCGCGCACCACGCGCTGTCCGCAGGAACCGCGCGCATCGGGACGGCCGTCCACCGGGGCGTCGCGAAGGTTCAGCGTGTTGCAGTCCAGCGTCCATTCGGCGACATTGCCGATCATGTCGCGCAGGCCGAAGCCGTTGGCCGACAGCGTGCCCACAGGCAGCGTACGGCTGACTCCCGGATCGGTGCAGGCGCGGTTGGCCCAGGCGACCGACGTCTCGCTCGACGCGCCGTTGGCGAACGCGCACAGCGCTTCGGGCGATCCGCCGGGATGGACGTCGTTCGCGCCGGCGCGGGCGGCATATTCCCACTGCGCCTCGCTCGGCAGGGCGTAGGCGAAGCCCGTCTCCTGCGACAGCCAGGCGGCATAGCTTTGCGCGTCGGCGAAGGCGACATTGACGACCGGGCGCGATCCGCGGCCCCACCCCTCGTCGCCGGGTCGGGTGCCGCATCCGCCTGCCGCGACGCAGGCGTCGTATTGGGCGAAGGTGACTTCGTGCACGCTCATGGCAAACGGCGACTGAAACGTGACGGGCCGGGCAGGCTTTTCGTTGGCACGGGCGCTGTCGTCCGTGTCCGCCGCGCCGAGCACGTCGTTGCCGCCGGGCAGGACGGTCATTGACGGGCAGGCGTCGCAGTCGCGGAACGTCTTGCCGACGCTGGGGCGCAGCCGCTCCAGCGCGGCGATGGCGGACGCGACGTGGGCCCCCTGCGGGAAGCTGGTCAGATATTGCTGGTAGGCGTCGGCCGTGCCGGCCGCTTCGGCCGCCTGCCACGCAGCCTTGTCAGCAGCGGATGCCTGCATGGCGGAAATGCGTGCGCGGGCTTCGTCGGCGTTCGGTCCCGCTGGATGCTTGGCCAGGTAGGCCTCGTAGCTGGCGACCGTGTTTTCGCGCGCGGCCCGTTCCCAGTCGGCGCGTTCCTGCGCGGCGCGCTCGGCGGCGTCGGCCGCGGCCGCGTCGCGGGCGGCCTTCATCTGCGCGACGCGCTCACGGGCCGTGTCGGCATGCAACCCGTCCTCCCAGTCGGCGAGATAGTCCTCGTAACCGGCAATGGTATTGCGTTGTTCGGCGGTCTCCCAGGCACGGTTGTCATAGGCGTCGATCTGTTCCTGCGCCTTGTCGGCGAACCGGCCGTCCGGGAAGGCGTCCAGATAGTCGCGGTAGCCCTCCAGCGTGTCCTTTTCGAGCGCCGCGACCCAAGCCGCCTCGTCGGCGCCCATGGGCGGCGCTTCGCTCGCTTGTTCGGCGGGCAGGTCGATGCGGGCCTGGTCCGGGATGTCGTGCGTGACGACCACTTGCGAGGCCAACCAGATGCCGCCCGCCGCCACGGCGCCCAGCAGCACGGCGTATATCAGATAGCGGCCCCATGGGGCGCGCTCTTCGCGGACGTCGAAATCATCGCTGGGCGGTGTCCAGTCCTCTTTGGTTTTGCCGTCGCTCATCTACTCCGCGGCCTCCGGCAGTCGGTCCTGGCCGAGGCGCAGGATCAGATTGTCGATCGTGTACTGCCCGGCCGCGTTGAGAGCGCGCTCCTCCTTGGCCTGGACCATGGACTGGACCAGGACCAGCACGGCGGACATGATGAGCGCGAGAAGCGTGGTCGTGAAGGCCACGCCGAGGCGTTGGGTGACCTGGTAGAGGAAATCCTCGCTCTCCGCATTGGCCGGAACGCCCGCATATTGCAGGGCGAACATGATGCCCATGACGGTGCCGATGAAGCCCAGGCTCGGAATCAGCCAGGTCAGATAGCGCAGGATCGAATATCGCAGGTCGATCTCGTGCATGTAGAGTTCGAGACTGGCATTCATCACGCCGAGTGCCTGATCCTCCTTTCCGCTGACGCGGTACTGGTCGATGGTGCGGCTGATCAGGCGGGGCAGGAAGGCGTTGCGCGCGAACTTGCGGCTGGCGATGGAATCGCGGATCTTACCCAGCACGCCATGGTCGAGACGCCGTCCGTCGGTCGGCAGATAGCCGCGCCTGAGCTGGCTTTCCTCGTCCTTGGCGGCGGACCAGCGCAGCACCAGCTCGCCGAAGCCGATGAATAGCGCGACCCACATGATGTTCTGCACGGTGAACGGCCAGAAGGAGGCGTCGCTGTCCAGCAGGATTTCCTGCAATGCCGGGCCGGTCGTGAACCGGATGATCCCGATCAGCACGATCGCCGCGACGATGGCGACGAGGAAGACGAAAGCGCGTTTAATGAGGGTGTCGGTCTGGTTCATCGCGTCGGTCCTAACGTTGAATATGTCGGTTTGTCACGGAACATCAGTCGCATACGCCCTGCTGTCCGCTGGCCAGCGCCATGAACTGACCACCATTGCGCGCGGCGAGGGATTCCATGAATTCGACCGTGCCGTCGTAATCGAAATAGTTGCCGACCACGACCGTGTGGATTTCCTTGCGCCCGCCATTGAGGCGCGTCAGCTCGGCGGCCAAACGGCTGGGTGACAGCCCGTCATTGGCGCGCGGGTTCGGCAGGCCGTCGGAAACGAGGAAGACGGCCTGACCCGGTCCGGACAGGATCTCGCGAAAGGCGTGAAGCATAGAGGCCGAACCGCCGGACTGACCCGTCAGGCGCTGCGCGAACCGCTTGGCCTGGCCTTGTGTGCCGGACGCGTTGATATTGCGCAGGCCGCCGCCCGGCGGCCAACTCTGCGTGCGCGGGCCGGCATCGGTCTGCTGGAAGCCGACGATGCGTAGCGCGTGATTGTCCTGCAGGCTGTCCACGATGCGCTCCACGGCGCGACCGATACTGCGCTCGTGACCGCCCATGCAGCGGTTCATGTCCAGCGCGATGACGATGTCGTCGGCCGATGTGTTCATGCCGAGAAACCGGAACGGCACGAGGGTCGGTTCCGGTGCGTCTTGCGGGGCGGGGTCTTCCTCGATGGGTTCCGGTTCGGGAACGGCCCGGCTCACTTCGGCCTGTTTCTCCTTCAGCGCGGCTTCGGCGGCGCGCAGCTCGGCCAGCAGTTTGTCGGCCTCGGACCGGATGTCGGAAACGGCCTGGGTAGAGGCCGACCGCTTGGCCTCCAGCGCCTTGCGTTGCTCGACGGTCTCGACCGAACTGTCCTGGGCGGCGCGTAGCAGGTCGCTGATCGCGTTCTCGGGCGTCAGTTCCCGGATTTCCTTCTGGTAGTAGGGCAGTAGGATGATGGCGAGCAGGGCGAAAGCCCCCATGGCGGCGGCGAAC
Source organism: uncultured Algimonas sp. (assembly GCF_947498175.1). Lineage (GTDB taxonomy): Bacteria > Pseudomonadota > Alphaproteobacteria > Caulobacterales > Maricaulaceae > Litorimonas. The sequence continues at coordinate 4,764 of NZ_CANMJB010000008.1, forward strand.
AGATCGACCGCGCTCAGCGAGAAGACGTTGACCTCTCTGTCGGCTCGCCGTCTCACCGGGCGCGTCCTACGAAGTCGCCGCGATTATTGTTGGCCAGTTCCTGCAGAAACAGGGTCAGCGCCGGATCGGACGTATAGTCGCCGATGGCGACCGTGTGGATTTCCGCGCGGCCGCGATTGCGCCGGGTGATGTTGCGCACGATGTTGCCCGGATTGCCGTCGTCCGGCTGGCCGTCGCTGATCAGAATGATGGCGCCGGGCTGCACGTTCAGGGCGCGGATCAGCGCACTCTGCGTCGGCGTGCCGCCTCCGAACTGGCGCGGCAGGCGGTTCACGAAGGACAAGGCACCGTCGATTTCACCGCGCGACGCCCGCGCGAGCGAGCCGCCGGGCGGATAGACCGAATAGCTCGGTCCGCCGCGATAGCCGAGAATGGCGAAACGGTTGTCCGGCTTCATCTGGCGCAGGATCTCTTCGAGCGCGGAGACGACGTTGCGCGTGTGCGACTGCATCGACCCGGACATGTCCACGACGATCATCACGTCCTTCTTCTGCGTACCGATACCCAAGATCGAGAACTCCACGCCGCGCCCCGTCGATCGCGGCGGGTTGGGAATGGGTTCGGGTTCCGGGACCGGTTCCGGCACGGGCGGCGGATCAGGGATTTCGATGTCGGCGGTCTGCTGCTGGACCTCGCGGATGCGGGCCTCGGTTTCGGACATGTTCTCGGCCGTCGTGCGGTATTGTGCGTCGAGCAGCCGGATCTCGGCCTGGATCGCGCGGATTTCCGCCATTTCGGACTGGGTGGAACTGGCGACGAGGCGGCGCGTCTCCACCATTTCCTCGAGTTCCTCCATCGACGTGTCCGTGCCGCCCAGCCGGTAATAGGGAAACAGCACCAGAACGATCAGGATGAAGGCGCCCAGCGCAGCGGCGAACAGGTCCAGCGCCGAGATCGAAAAGACCGTGATGTTGCGGTTGCGCGAGCGCATGGACGCGGATTACCCGCGTCCGCCTAGAATGCGAACGAGCGAATAGAGCCGTTCCTGTTCGGCGCGTTTGCGGGCTTGGTCATCCATGTCGTTGGCCAGAGCGACGGCGTCCTTGTAGCCGTTCACGTCGACGCCTTCGTTCACGGCATCGTTGGAGCGGGCCAACTTGGTATCGAGATCGCCCATATAAAGGGCTTCCAGCTCATCCACCTCGTCCTCGAAGCCGACATATTCGATGTCGTCGCGTTCGACGATCAGCGACGCGGTGTAGATCTGCGTCGCCCGCTTGTCGCCGCCGCCGAGCCGGTCCAGCGCCTCGGCCAGGATCTGGCGCAGATAGAGCGCGTCTTCGCGAATGACGAGGTCGTTGTCGGCCAAGACCGGATCGAACGCCCGGAGACTGTCCACCTGGCCTTGGACGAAGCGGCCGCACATGGCGTCGAAATAGGCGATATGGGCCATGCTGGCGACGGTCTGCGACGGCGCGGCTTGGCGCAGGACCGGGTCGGCGATGTCTTCGACCACGTCGATCATCGGCCAGTCGGCGGGCAGGCGGCGCGTTTCGTTCTGCGCCATGAAGGCGGCCATGAGCCGGGACAGTTCGGGCGTGACGTCCTTGGCCAGTTCCTGGCTGAGACGGAAGAAGACATAGCGTGCTTCCGGCGTCTCGTCGGGAAAGCCGGCCATCATGGTCACGCATTGCTCGGTCTGTTCCGCGTCGAGTGCAAGACGTGGCTGCGCGCGGTCTTGCGCGGCGGCCGTCACGGGGAGCAGCAGCGCGGCGCAAATCGTCAGAAAACGCTTCATCCTGCCCGGTCTCCCATTCTGAAGGGCGAGGCGTTGACCGACCCGTCCGGGGCAGCGCCCATGTCACGGCCGTTATTGAACCGCCGCAGTGCGACAGACCCCGACCGTTCGACCCGCGCGACACCGTTGGCCGCGCCGCCGGAGAAGTTGCCTTCGATGGAATAGCTGCCTTCGGGCGCGCGGACAATGCGGTAGCCCGGACCGTCCGCCCGGCCGGCCCGCGCATGGCCGTAATGTTCGACCAGATTGCCGGCGCGGTTGCGGAACACGCCCACACCGGGCCCGTCTGCCAGGCCGTTCGCACAGGAACCCATCCAGGTGCCGGGTCCGACAGAGCCGGAATAGGCGCAACGGGTCGCCACCGTGTCGAGCGATCGTTGGTTTTCGGCATAGAGCGCGCCGAGCTTGTCCTTGAGGTCTTCTAGCCGGATCGCCGTGATGGTCTCGCTACTGTCGATCAGGTCGACCTGCACTTCGGTCTGGGCGTTCAGCACGGGAACGACGGATTGCAGATAGTTTTCCCCGATGCTCCGGGACATGCTGTTGCGGCGCATGGCCTCGGTCGCACTGAAGATGGCGCCTTGGATCGCCGCCGTCGTCGCGATCTGATTGCCGCGGTCGGCCCGGCTGCGACGGTTGTTGCGGTCGATGCAGTCGTAATACTGTCCGCGTGTCTGAGCGCGGCGGCAATCCTCCCGCCCGCTCCCGTCATTGGCGATGGCGGCGCCGGCCACGACAGCCGACAGCACGCCCAGTGCGACGGCGGTGTTCTGCTGCCGGGCCAGCTTGCGGCGGCGTTCCAGAATGCGGTGCTCTTCCTGCAGCATGTCGCGCACTTGCGCGCCCATCTCGCCATTGACGATGCCGTCATAGAGGCGCAGCGACTGCACGGAGAGATATTTCTGTTCGGCTTCGAGCAGGCGTTCGGCGTAACGAAGACGCGCGCGGTAGGCCGGATCATGGCTTCCGACCAGCGTCAGCGCGGCCAGACCTTCGTCATAGTCGGCGATCACGTCGGCCCGGCGCAGCATGGCGGCCTTGGTCGCATCGGTCCGGTTGATAAGTCTGACGATCTGATTGGCGAAGGCGTCGGTGAAAGGCGCCTCCAGCACGTCGGCCTTGTCGGCGGCGACAGTGGCGATGGCCTCGCCATTCAACCTGATCTTCTCGATGGGATAGCTGCGCACGGTGGCTGCGGCGGGGCGGCCCCTCAAGGGAGAGGTTTCGGGTGCCAGGCGCGGCGTACCGGAGAGGTGGCTGATGATGTCAAGTTCGGGCACCCCCGTTTCCAGGCGTCCGGCCTGCAACGCCGTGGCGTCGGTGATCGCCTGGGCGTAGTTGCCGCCGGCGGCGGCGGCGATGACGGGGCTGGAGGCCAGAAGCACGCCTTCCGTGCCGACGGACGTGCGCGGATCTGTCCGGACGGTGACGACCGGCGTGACCAGATCGCCAAAGGTCAGCGGCTTGTCGCCCATCATGCGTTCCATGTCGGGATAGGTGTAGGCGGTGAAATCGACGGCGACCACGGAAGGCAGGGTTTCGGCCTGCGTCATGGGCTCGGACGTCAGCGTGCCGTCCGCGGCCTTGACGATCCTGTGCGGGCTGAGCAACACGGAATGTTCGGGCAGGCGCGCCGTCAGTTCGCGGTAGAGCGACATGGCGAAATAGTTGGATTTCAGCACGACGGAATTGGCCAGCGCCTTGGTTTCGACCGGGTCCGCCTCGATCTGCCCGCCACCGATCGCCTGCCCGGCATAGGCGGCCGCGAAAGCCTCTTCGGCGTCCGCTTCTATGAAGGCGGGATAGCGCACGACGGCCAATGCAGTCCCGGTGGGAGCGGTCTGGGACAGCGGCGTTTCGGGGCCGGCCGCGAAGGCGGTCGCCTGCACGCCCTTCGCGGTGGAGGCGCAGCCGGAGACAATGCCGCCCGCGGCCAGCATGGACGTGGCAAGCAGGCAGGTCAGATGTTGGCGCATGACGGACTCCATAGCAGGCGAGGGGACGTTAACAGTTCTGACGGATCGAACCTTAACCGGAGCTGACTTTCGGCTGCTCTGGCTGTTATTGCCCTTGCAACGCTTTTAGGCGGGCGAAGACGCCCTTCCGGCGGCGAAGTTGCGTTTCCGTGCCCTCTTCGACGACCCGGCCGTCTTCGATCACATAGACCTTGTCGGCGCCGCTGATGGTGGCCAGACGGTGCGCCACGACCAGCGTCGTGCGCCCTTGTGACAGGTGTTCGAGCGCGGCCTGGACCTTGGCTTCGGATTCGGCGTCCAGCGCGGAGGTCGCTTCGTCCAGCAGCAGGATCGGGGCGTCGCGCAAGATCGCGCGCGCAATGGACAGGCGCTGGCGTTGGCCGCCCGACAGCGTATCGCCGGACTCCCCCAGAACCGTGTCGTAGCCGTCCGGCAGGGCCGTGACAAAGTCGTGCGCGGCGGCGGCCTTGGCGGCGGCGATGATGTCGTCTCGCGATGCGCCTTCGCGGCCAAGCGCAATGTTGTCGGCGATGGATCCGGAAAATAGCGTCACATGCTGGCTGACCAGCGCGATGTTGCGCCGCAGGCTAGCCAGGGTGAGATCGCGCACGTCCCGGCCGTCGATGAGCACGCGCCCCTTTCCTACGTCGAACAGGCGTGGGACAAGATTGAGGATGGTGGACTTGCCGCCGCCCGACGGTCCGACCAGAGCGATGCGCTGTCCCGGCTCGGCCGTGATCGTCACGCCGTCCAGCGCCTTCGTGCCGTCGGCATAGGTGAAATGGACGTCGTCCAGTTCGATCCGACCCTTTGCGTCGCCCAGATCGGCGCTGTCTTCGCGTTCCAGTACGGTCGTGCGCAGGTCCGAAATGGCGAAGATGCGCGACAGGCTGGCCATCATCTCCTGCACGACATTGTTCATCGTGCCGAGCGCGCGCAGCTTGGGCGCGATGAACAGAACGCCGCCCAGCACGCCGGCGATTTCGCCGCCCGTGATGGCGTCGTCGCGCAACAGCCAGATGCCGAAGATCATGACGGCGGCGATGGCGACGCCGCCCAGCACTTCGAGGATCGGATCGACGCGGGCCTGTTGACTGACCAGTTTCAGGAACAGCCGGATGCGGGTCGCGAAGCTCTCGCCCAGCCGGTCTCGTTCGCGCACCTCCAGCCCGTAGGCCCGGACCAGGCGTGCTCCGTCGAAGCTCTCCTTCAGCTCCGACGTGATGCGTCCGACATGGGCCTGCGCGTCGTTGGCCGATCCGCGCATCTTCTGCGACAGGGCGATCAGCGGGGCGAGGGCGAGGATGAAGACGGCGAGCGCGGCGCTGAGTTTCCAGGACAGCCACAGCATGGAGACGATCAGGAAGATCACGGTCAGCACGTCGCGGACCAGATTGCCGATGATGCGGATCAGCGCGGCCGAGACGACACCCACGTCGGAGACGAAACGCGAAATCAGCATGCCGGACGGCTCAGACGAAAAGGTGGCCAAGTCCGCGTCCAGCACCGCATCGTACATGTGCGTCTGCATGTCCGCGACGGCCGTCAGGGCGATGCGGTTGGTGGCGATGCGCTGCAGGTAGTTGGTCGCCGCGCTGATCAGCGGCACGCCGATGGCGATGGGCAGGACCAGCCGGGCATAGTCCTCGACGCTGCCGTCTTGCGTCGCGGCGTCGATGACGATCTGGATGACGAAGACATAGGCGGAAGTGGCCGCCGCGTAGATCGCCATGTAGAGAGCGGCGAGGACCAGCAGCCCGCGCTGCGGGGCGAGGTAGACCCGCCAGAGACGCCGGATCAGCGCCCGGTCCGCGACCTTGGACGGGACGGTGGAGCTGTCAGCCAATGACGCCGTCTTTATCGGGATCGATCAATTCGTGCGCGTGCAGGATGAAATAGCGGGCATGAGCGTTGTCCACCGTGCGCTGCGCGGCAGACTTCCAGGCATCGTGCGCTTCGGCGTAATTGGCGTAGGCCCCGACGAAATCCACTCCGGCGAGATCCTTGAAGGTGGTCTTGTTCGGATCCACCAGTTCGCCCCCGATGACGAGATGAAGAAGTTGGATCGGCGCTGTGTCGCGGTCGCTCATGGTCGTCCCCAGAAACGGATTATGCTTCGGCGCGGCCTTGCTGCTGTGGAGCTTGGCCGTCACCGGTTTCAGCTGTTCCATTAGCAAGGCGTGCAGGGGCGGGGAAGCGCAAATGACGCCCATTCCGCGAGTCGTCTCTCCGCCATAACGCGGCGGATGTCCGTACAGATCCGTCACGGTCGCCCCGGCTTCCGTCGCGATCAGGGCGGCGGCGGCCACATCCCAGTCCGATTTCGGCGTGAACGACACGGTCGCGTCCGCGTGGCCCCCCGCGACCATGACCATGCGGTAGGCCATGGAATTGCTGATCCGGACGCGCATGTCGGGGAAACCGGCCCGCTTGAACTTGCGCGGATAGCCGACCATCGTGCAGCCGCCCACGCGCGTGCAATCTCGCACATGCAGCCTGTTGCCGTTCAGGGTCGCACCGCCGCCGCGCCGGGCCGCGTAGAATTCGTCCTTCAGAGGGTTGATCACGCAACCTGCGACGGCCTTCGTCCCTTCGGTGATGGCGACGGATATCGCGAAACCCGGCTTGCGATCGATAAAGGCGCGCGTACCGTCGATCGGGTCCACGACGAAGGTGCGTGCCGCGCTCAGACGCGACCGGTCGTCCGCCGTTTCCTCCGATAGCCAGCCATACCCCGGTCGGGCGCCCGTCAGCGTGGCATGCAGGTAGTCGTTCACGGCGATGTCGGCATCCGTGACCGGATGATTGCCGCCCTTGTCCCAGACCTGATCCTCATTGCGGTTGAAATGATCCAGGCAGATGCGCCCGGCTTCGCGCACGGTGCGTTCCAGCAGGGCGAGATCGTCCCGGTCGAGCTTTTCGGTGTCGCTATCGCCCGGCAATCGTCAGGCCTTCGACCAGCAGGCTCGGGGCGTTGGTGTCGTATTCGTGCTTCAAATCCGATCCGGGAACCAGGCTCGCAAAGACATCGCGCAGATTGCCGGCGATCGTGACTTCGCTGACCGGTTGGGCGCGCGCGCCGTTCTCGATGGCGAAACCCGACACGCCGACGGAATAGTCGCCCGTGTTCGGGTTGAGCGATGGGCCGAACATTTCGCGCACCAGTAACCCGTGCCCGGCCTTGGCGATGAGCGCGTCTTGCGAAAGCTCGCCCGGCATCAGGGCGACGTTCGACGTGCTGATCCCCGGAGGGCCGCTGAGGCCGCGTGCGCCATGGCCATTGGTCTTCATGCCGAGTTGCCGTGCCGCGCTGGTATTGAGCAGCCAATCGTTCAGCCGTCCGCCCCGGATGATGTCGAACGGTCCTGTCGCCACGCCCTCGCCGTCGAAGGGCCGGGAGGAGAGGCCGCGCGGCCGGAGCGGGTCTTCGACGATGTCAATGCCGCTCGGGAACAGCCTCTCGCCGCGATCGTCTTTCAGGAAGGACACGCCGCGCGCCACCGCACTGCCGCCGATGGCGCCGATCAGTGCAGAGACGAGGCTGGCCGAGACGCGGCGGTCGAAAAGGACAGGCAGAGCGCCAGACGCCATCGATGTCGCTCCCAACCGGGCGACGGCGCGTTCGCCTGCGTTGCGGCCGATCGTTTGCGGATCTCGCAGATCTTCGAACCAGCGCGTGCCGTCATGATCGTAATCGCGCTCCATCGCGCCGTCGCGTTCCGCCAAGGCGGAGACGGAGAGGCCGTGGCGGGAGGCGGAGTAACCGCCGTCGAATCCCGCGCTGGTGCGCAGCCGGACCGCCGACCAGGCCAGGCTGGCCGAGGCCCCTTCGGCCTGTCGCACGCCGGGAACGGACAGGGCGGCGGCTTCGATTTCGAGTGCGCGGCGCTGCAGGGCAGCCGGGTCCGGTTCGCTCGAATCGAACAGCTCCAGCCCCTGCGCATCGCGGCGCGCCGACAGGCGGTCGTCTGGGACGAGGCCGCAATAGGGGTCTTCCGGTGCCAGCTTGGCCATGGCCACGGCGCGTTCGGCCAGGCGATGGATCGAGCCGTGCGACAGGTCCGATGACGACACGCAGGCCTGCCGCCGCCCGACGATCACGCGCAAGCCGATGTCGTAACCTTCACTATTGTCGATATCCTCGAGTTCGCCGCCCCGCACCGTGATGGATGAGGCACGGCCATAGAGTCCGATCGCGTCGGCCGCGTCCGCGCCGGCCGCGCGGGCCAGATCCAGCAATGCGCCGAGCGGGGCGTCGAGCGGTTCCAGGGAAACAGGATCGGAGAGGGCCAATCAGACGGGTCCGTTCTGGAAGATGAGAAACAGGATGTAGAGCCCCTGGCCGAGAAAGACCAACAGGGTCATCATCGTGCCGATCAGGCGGCCTGAGCCGAGCGTGCCGCGCATGCCGAGAAAGTGCAGGAGCCGTCCGGCGATGTAGGTCGCGCCGAAGAGGTGCAACATGACCGGCGGGCCGCTCAGCATGGCGATGGCGATTAGGCCGATCAGGACGAGCGGCGCGACTTCGACGAAATTGCCGTGGGCGCGGATCCGGGCCTGCATGTCGGCATCGCCGCCATCGCCGAGATTGATGCGTTTTTTCTGCCGCACCAACCCGATGCGCAGCATCAGGAACGGATTCATTAGAAGGGTGAGCGCGACGTAGAAGGCGACGATCTGGAAAGTGGTCATGAGGCGGTGTCCTAGGCGTCTGGCGGGCTGTTCAACGCATCCTTGAACGCGCGCTTGTGCGTCTCCGGATCCTGCGCGCCCTGCACGGCGAATTGCCCGTTATAGATGAAGGTCGGCACACCCGACACGCCGAGACCGCGGAAGAATTGGGCTTCCTGCTGGATCTCCAGCTTGTCGTCGCCGCGCGCCAGCATCTCGCGGACCAGCTCGCCATCCAGTCCGGCATCGATCGCGATGTCGGCCAGCACGTTCGTGTCGCCGATGTCTCGGCCCTGTTCGTGATAGGCGCGGAACAGGCGTTCCGCGACGGCCCCGCCTGCATCCTGCCCTTGCGCCCATTTCAGCAGGCGGTGAGCGTTCAGGCTGTTGGGCCGCCGCGTGATCGCGGAGAAGTCGAAATCGATGCCATGCCGCTTGCCCGCCTTTTCGAGATGGGCGCGCGCTTGCTTGAACCGGTCCTGGTCATCAGCACCGAACTTCGCGGCCATGTAGTCGCGGTAGTCCTGCCCGTCATCCGGCACGGACGGGTCGAGCATGTAGGGGCGGAAGGTCAGACCGGGCTCGGGTTTGGTTCCCTTGGCGGCAGCCATGAATTGCTTGTAGCCGAGCCAGCACCAGGGGCAGACGAAGTCCGACACCATATCGACCTGAATGGGGGTATCGCTCATGGCCGTGCGCTTAGACATAGCGGGTGGGCTTGTCTAACCTTCTACCCGGTAGGCGCGGATGATGGCGACAGGTTCGGTCAGATATTGATTGTCGGTCACGGGCAGGGGGCTTTGGCCGCCGGCATCTCGCGCTTGGATGGCTTCGACCACGTCCATTCCCCGCACGACCGTGGCGAAGCCGGCATAGCCTTCCCCATCGGGATTGCGCACGCCGCCCGTATCCAGAAAGCTGTTGTCGCCGATATTGATGAAGAAATAGGCGGCGCTACCCGTTCCGGGCGCGTCGCGGGCAATGCTGACCGTGCGGCGCACATTGGACAGGCCGGTATCCGTCGTGCGTTCGTGCGCGATAGGAGGCGTGACCGGCTCCTGCGACAGAAGCCCGCCCTGGATCAGGCTCATTCCCATGGCGCGCGGATCGTTATCCGCTCTGACGACCCGGTAGAAAGCCTCCCCGTCATAGAGTCCCCGGTCGACATGCATCAGGAAATCCCCGCTTGAGACAGGCGCCGCGTCGCTGTGGACCTCTATCTCGATCGCGCCGAGTTCGGTCAGCATGACGATATTTGGGCGCTGATCCGGAACGGTCGCGCAAGCGGCGAGGGCGAAAGCTATCGGCAGAAGGGAGTGTTTCATCCTGCCGTTACTAGGCCACGGCGGCGTGGTGCGCCACTGCCTTGCGGAAAACACCGGCGGCGCTATCCCGGACGGCGTGATGCATTTGCAGAAGCTCTCCGTCGGGTCGAAATCGATCCAGACGCTGGCCGACTGGCAGAAGACGGTCGTCGGGCGCCGCAGGGCCAAGGGACTGTCGGCTCATCACGAACACGTCACCCGCATGTTCCCCAAGCAGAAGGAGGCCATCGAAGCGGGTGGGTCGATCTATTGGGTGATCAAGGGCATGATCCTGTGCCGCAATCCCGTCGTCCGGCTCGAAGAGGTCACGCGCCGCGACGGGGTGAAGGCCTGTTCCATCCTGATGGAGCCGACGCCGGTTCCGGTCGTGCCGACGCCGCGCCGAGCCTTTCAGGGCTGGCGCTACCTCAAGCCCGAAGACGCGCCAGAGGATCTGGGCAATGCGCTCGGCGAGGGCGATGCGCTTCCGCCCAAACTGATGCGCAAGCTTGTCGAACTGGGGGCCTGGTAGCCCTCAGAAACTGACGCGCAGTTTGGTGTAGTAATGGCCGCCGAGGAAACCGGATGGCGAGAAATCTGGATAGAGCTGACCGAAACTCGGCCCGAAGCCGCGCACCCGGTCGGGGTAGTTGTCGAAGATGTTGTTGGCCCCGACGATAAGCTCGACGCCGTCCATCGCTTCGTAGCCGACTTCGGCGTCGAACAGGAGTTCGGCGCTCTGGTCCGGCACGAAATAGATCGTATCGTCCCAGCCTCCGAAATAGTTGGCCCGAAGCAAGGTCCGCCAGCGGCCCTGATTGTGGATCCAGCTGGCGAAGCCTTTCCAGTTCGGCAGAAGGTCTTCCAGCGAGGCGATGCGGCTCGCGCCGATCGGATTGACGGTACCCACATCGGTGACCTCGGTTTCGTTGTAGTTGACCGCCAGGGTCAATTCGGAGGCGCCGCCGAACAGGTCGAACGGATACTGGCCGACAATGTCTACCCCGCGCGTCCGCGTGTCGTACGTGTTGGCGATGTAGCTGATGTTGGTCAGATTCTCGAAACCCGCGAAATCCCTCTGGTTCAGGACGCCGGCGGCGTCCAGCTGCACGATCGCCTGACCGGGTGTCGCATCCGGCGCGAGCGTCACGCCGTTTTGTGCGGCCGTGAAGGCCAGAACCTGTGTGAAGTCGACATCTTGCGCCACGGCGATCCGGTCGTCGACATCGACATGATAGGCATCGATCGTCCACTGCGTCGGTCCCAGGTCGAACGCCGCGCCCAAGGTGAAGACGTCCGCCGTTTCAACGTCCAGAGACGGGCGTCCACCGTCGCGGGACTCGATGAAGTCCGCCGCAAGCTGCACCGGCACGGAGTCGATAGGCAGCCGCGCGCTGTCCACGGGCAAGCCTTCTTCGATCAGGGTCGTGATACGCCGGACGTTGGCCTGTCCGGCCGTGGGCGCATGAAAGCCTGTCGAATGCGTCGCGCGCAGAGTGAACCCGTCCGTGATCCTGTAAAGGCCCGCGATCTTGTAATCGAGCGTGTCTCCGAACTCGGAATAGTCTTCATAACGCAGTGCCCCCTGCAGCGTCAGCGCGTCCGTCACATCGGTCTCGAGCTCCACATAGGCGGCGGAACTATGCTGGTTGGCGGACACGGATTGGGCGAATCCGGTGAAACCGTTCGCGCCCGAACCGAAGCCCTGCAGCGCAAGCGGGCCGACGGCGTACGAGGCGGGATCGCCTTGGCTCAGCTTGAAGCTCTCTTCGCGGAACTCCCCGCCGAAAGCGATGGAGAGTTCGGACCTGAAACCGGCATCGACCAGATAGGCGAAGTCGAGATTCATGACCGTTTCGGTCTGTTGCTGACCGCCGGGGCGGAAGTCGCGCGGCGAAGCATTCCCGAGCGATGGGTTGATCGTATTGCGGATGAAGAAATCGGTCTCATTGCTGCCATGCGCGATCGACAGGTCGTAGGCCACGCCGGACCCGATGTCCCAAGTGCCGCGAAGGCCGCCGGCGATGCTGTAATCGGTGTTCTCGCCGCCGAAACGCGGTGTGAAACCGCCCGGATAGGCCTCCAGCAGGGAGAAACAGTTCGCATCGGCCGCGATCCGGGCCGCGATGGCTGGGTCGGGGAGGTTCCCGCCGGCGCGGAGCGGAATGCCGGCTGGACAGGACGCGCCCGTGCCGAGCCCGTCCAGGTCGCCGATACGGATGGATCCGACCGCACCAGGTGCCGTGCTGGCGTCGCCCGTGACCGGATCGACGCTTGGGCCGGCGAACCGGCTGTCGGAATTGGTCGGCGCGCGGTAGAAGAAACCGTTCGAGACGGTCCGTTGGCTATAGGTCCCGAAGACGTAGGCTTCGGCGACATAGCCCAGGTCGAAAGCGGAATTGAGCACCAGCTTCAGATCGTCGTCGATCTGCGACCGGCCCCAATATTGCGGCACGCTGTCGCTGAAGCCGCCCGTGATCGTCGAAAAATCGGCAGCCGCCTCGTTGCCGGCGCCGATGAAGCCCAGCACGTCGGGTCGGATGACCGACCGGTCGGTGCCATCCGCCTCGCCGTATTCGGCGGTCAGGTTGACGAAACCGCGAGGACCGAGCGGCAGGCCGAGATTGGCGGACAATCGGTATTCGTCGCCATCTTCCTCATAGGTGGACCCGTATTTGAATTCGGCCACTCCGCCTTCGGGCGCATCCTTCAGAACGAAATTGATGACCCCGGCGATGGCGTCAGAGCCGTATTGCGAGGATGCCCCGTCGCGCAACACTTCGACCTGCTTCAGCGCGAGCGACGGGATCGAGGCGATATCCACGCCTTGTGCGCCGGACGAGATGTCGCCGCCGAAGAAGGTGATGATGGATCCGCGGTGGCGGCGCTTGCCGTTGACCAGCACCAGCGTCTGGTCCGGCGACAGGCCGCGCAGATTGGCGGGGCGGGAAATGGTGGAGTCGTTCGAAATCGGATGCGTGGCCACATTGAAAGCCGGGACGGATGTGCGCAGCAGATCCTGCACGTCGTCCGAGGCGTTGCGGTTGAATTCCAGCGCGGTGATGACGTCCACGGGCGCCGGGGTGTCAGCGGCCGAACGTTGCGTGCGGCGTGTGCCGATCGTGACGATCTCGTCCATGACGACGAAGCCGTCATCGGGTTCCAGTTCGGCTGGCGGCGTCTGCGCGTGGGCGGAGGCTGGCGTCATGGTCGTCGCCAGGGCGGCGGCGAGAATGCTCAGGGAAGGACCGAATGTCCGGATGAGGGGGCGGTGTCGCATAGGAGTGGGGATGTCCTGTTCGTGCTGCGGGCCGGGCGGAGGGGTTCGTCCGACTCTCCAATCTTGCTTCCCGTTAATGCCGCTGACGGGTCTGGCAAGGGTTCACGGCATATGCGCCGTTTCTGTGGCGGGCTTCGCGGAAAAACCCTTAAGGCTCCTTAAACGGGGATGCCCTTGAATTTGCCGTCGCGCGCGAGGGCGGCCTGCCAAGCCGGGCGGGCTTCCATCCGCTCGACATAGGCCTGCGTGTGCGGATAGGGCTCGGCCAGGCTGCCGCGCATCGCCGCCATCTGCAGCGTGTAGCCAAAGGCGATATCGGCCGCCGTGAAGCGCTCTCCCGCCAGGAAGGGATGGCGCGACAGATCGCCTTCCATTTTCGTCATCACGGCTTCCAAACGGGGGCCGTAGAAGGCGCTGTCCAACGTCTCCATGACCTTGCGGATGATCGCGCGGACCAGGCGCGGCGAGCGGTCCACGGCCAAGCTGTTGACGAAACGCCCGGTCTGCAGCGATTGGTAGCTGCCCTGGGCGGCATGGAACCAGAACAGATATTGCGCCCGGTCGGGGTCATCCGGGCCGGGGCGCAGATCGTGCCCGTCCGTCCGGTCGAGGACGTAGTCGATGATGGCGTTGCTTTCGGCCAGGGTTATGTCGCCGTCTATGATGACGGGCGCCGTGCCCAGCGGCGAGATCGCCTTGTAATCGTCGGGCGCCAGCATCGTTTCCGGATCGCGGTCATACATCTTGAACCCGTAATCGCCGCCCAGCTCTTCGAGCAGCCAGAGGATGCGGATGGATTGGGAGTTTTCAAGATGGTGCAGCGTGATCATGACGGGGTTCCCGGTAAGGCAGGCGGTTGGACTGCGCAATTGTCGATCAGGCGGACTCCGCGGCAATGGGCGGCGATCAGCAAGCGCAACGGTCGCGGCGGCAAGGGTCCGGACGGATGCGGTTGGAGCGTCTCCGCATCGGCCAGGCTGACATAGTCCACGCTGTCGAAACCGCGGTCGGTCAGCTCTTGCCGGGCGTTCTCCAATATCGCCGCAATGTCGCCGCCACTTTCCAGCGCGTCCTTCGCGCCGAACATCGCATGGTTCAACGCCCGCGCCACGGTAATGCCGTCCGCATCGAAATAACGGTTGCGCGACGATAGGGCCAGACCGTGCGCGTCGCGCGCGATGGGCGCGCCGACGATGTCGACCGGCATGTCCAGATCGCGCACCATGCGACGGATCACGGCCAGCTGCTGGTAATCCTTCTCGCCGAATACGGTCATATCCGGTCGGACGCGGTTGAGCAGTTTCGCCACGACGAGCGCAACCCCGTGGAAGAACGTCGGACGGTGATCGGTTTCCAGCCCGTCGCCGACCCCGCCGACGACGATGCGCGTGCTGTGATCGGGTTCGTACATGGCGTCCGTCGGGGGCACGTAGATCAGATCGACTCCCGCCTCGGCCAATAAAGCCGTGTCGCGTGTGATGTCCCGTGGATAGGCCTCGTAATCCTCGCCAGGAGCGAACTGCGCCGGATTGACGAAGATCGATACGATCGTCCGGTCGGCCGTCTCTCGCGCCAGCCGCACTAGCGACAGGTGCCCTTCATGCAGTGCGCCCATGGTCGGCACCAAAGCCGTTCTGAGCCCGTTTCCGGACAGTTCGGCCATTTCGGCGCGCAAGGCATTCAGGGTCGTCACGATCGGCGGCGTGGCAGTCATCGGCAGGGTGATCTTGGCTGGTTTCGATATCCGGGATTGGACGCCGCCCTCTAACCGGGTTCGGCGACGGATAAAACCTTGCATCGGCGCGGAGTGATCCGCAGCATTTCGCCGTGGCGGGCGCAAAGGGTGCGGGCCGTCGCCTGGTCGAGCGCTTCGACACGGACGCTATGGACGGTTCGTCCGTCGCGCTCTCGGCTGCGCGCACCGACGGTCCCGCTCCCCGCATTGCGGACCAGCGTGTCCGCCAGGATGGCCGCTTCGGCGGAGCTTTCGAACCCGTCGATCTGCAGCGCCCACGGCGCGGTTTCGCCGAGGCTCGTGGTTTCGGCGCGCGCCGCGATCATGCGGGGCGCTGCGTCAAGCGCCCTGGCGGGCGCGCCGGCCAGATCGGGCCTATCGAGTTGGCCCATCACGGCGAAACCGCGATCGACAAGATCGGACATATGGCTGTTGCGTGACGCGCTGGATGCCCCGCCCATGACCACGGCGATGAGGCGTCGTTCGTCACGGACCGCACTGATGACGAGATTGTAGCCCGACGCACGCGTAAAGCCCGTCTTGAACCCGTCAACATCGGCGCGCGAACGCAGCAATGCGTTCGTGTTGCGCTTTCCGGAAAAACTCTCCTGCCCGAAATAATGGTAATGCTGTGGAAAGCGGCTCAGCGTCGCTTGGGCCAGTTTGGCAATGTCGCGCGCCGTGCTGCGCTGTTCCGGATTCGGCAGGCCGTGCGGATTGCGGAACACCGTGCCGCGCATGCCCAGCCGCGCCGCCGTCTCGTTCATCCGCGCCACGAAGGCCGCTTCGGACCCGGCCACCCCTTCGGCGATGGCGGCGGCCGCATCGTTGGCGCTGCGCACGGCAACGGCCTGGATCAACGTATTCAGGGCGACGGTACGGCCGGCCTTCAATCCCATTTTCACGGGGGGCGTGGCTGCGGCGTGTGTCGTGATCGTAACGGGCGTGTCCAATGCGATCTCGCCGCGTTCGACCGCATCGAAGGCGACGTGCAGCGTCATGATCTTGGTCAGGCTGGCGGGGAAACGCGGCGCATCGATCTGGCGTGCGTGCAAGATGTCCAGCGTGTCCGCATCGACGATGATCGACGCGTATCGATCCTGCGCCGCCCCTGCAACGGGCCAAAATAGCGCGACGGGACAAAACAGAAGGAGCAGGATGAGATGGAGGAACCGCATGGCCGCCCTCTAGCGTGCCATCGGTTAGACCTTGGTTAATGGGCGTTAACGCCGACCGACTTGCATCGTGATCCCCGTGAACCCACATCCGCGCGCAACAGGACCGGGACGGTAGGACCGGAATATGGTCATTCACACCGCATTGTGCACCGAATGCGCCCGAGGGCTGTTCAAGCGCGGCGATGCCACTTAGATTGGGTCAGCATGAACGACGACGTTATCACCGCATCCCCTCTTCATCCTCTGCTTGCCTCCGGCCCGGACGGTCCCGGCGATAACGGTCCGTCGCCCAAGCTTCCAGGCGACGAGACGGAACGCGGCGTCGCCACCAAGGTCCGCGAAAAGACCAAGAAGCCGTCCATGTACCGCGTTCTGCTGATGAATGACGACTACACGCCCATGGAATTCGTCGTCTCCATCCTGATGGGCATCTTCAAGAAAACGCAGGAAGAAGCCACGACCATCATGCTGGACGTCCATCAGACAGGCATTGGCACCTGCGGTGTCTACACGTTCGAAGTCGCCGAGACCAAGGTCGCGCAGGTCATGGATGCGGCGAAACGCAACCAGCACCCACTCCAATGCACGTTGGAGAAGGCGTGATCGGTAGGGCTCTTTCGCCCGTTGAACGGGACTCCCTCCTGCGCGGGTGTTTGGAAGTCTCGCTTGTCGCTATCCTGTGCCTTTTCATCCGTGACTATCTGCTGACCGGGCTGTCTGTCTGGACGACATTTTTATCCGGCACTGGACTCGGGGCGGGCCTTGCCCTGCTGCGCATCTATCAGCATTACGGGTCGTGGGTTATCAAGGCCCATGCTAGTCGCATTGTGATTGTGCTCATGCTCGCATTCATTGCCAGCTCATTCTTGGGCACTTTGAAACCGATCGGGAGAGACTTCTTCGTTCATGCGGCCGTTTTCGCCTTTGTGGCACTCCGGTGGCAAGGCCGGGCGATAGCCCGAAAGGGCAGGGAGGATGTATGAAAACCATTCCTTTCGCCGTCGTTTCTTGCGCCAGTATGATGTGGAAGGCGCATTCACATTTATGTGCGCCCCTTGCCCAGCTCGCCGCATTGCAAACCGATTCCGGACTACCCAAATCGGATAGCTGAAAGGACCCATAATCATGGCATCATTCTCCCCAGTCTTGGAAGAAACCATCCATCGCGCCCTGACGCTCGCCAGCGACCGTAAACACGAGTTGGCGACGCTTGAGCATCTGCTGCTCGCGTTGTTGGATGATCAGGACGCCGCCGCCGTCATCACGGCGTGCAGTGTCGATATCGAACCCCTGCGTCAGGATGTGACGCGCTATCTCGACGAGGATCTGGCCTCGCTGACAGTCGAGGACTTCGAGGAAGCCCGCCCGACCGCGGGGTTCCACCGTGTGATCCAGCGCGCCGTCATCCATGTCCAGTCGTCGGGCCGCGAGGAAGTGACGGGGGCCAATGCGCTCGTCGCGTTGTTCGCCGAACGCGAAAGCCACGCCGTCTATTTCCTGCAGGAGCGGGACATGACGCGCTACGACGCGGTCAATTACATCAGCCACGGCATCGCCAAGAACGGCGCGTCCGTGCCCAAGCCGCCCACGGGTGCCGGCGACGACGTGGAAGACGGACAAGGCAAGGACCCGCTATCCGAATACACGGTCAATCTGAACCAGAAGGCCCGCGAAGGCGATATCGATCCGCTGATCGGCCGGGCCGACGAAGTCGAACGCTGCATCATGGTGCTGAGCCGCCGCCGCAAGAACAACCCGCTTTTGGTGGGCGATCCGGGCGTGGGCAAGACGGCCATTGCCGAAGGCATCGCCCGGCGGATCGTCAACGAGGACGTGCCCGAAGTGCTGCAGGACGCCACCATTTACTCGCTCGACATGGGCGCGCTGTTGGCGGGCACCCGTTACCGGGGCGACTTCGAGGAACGGCTCAAGGCCGTGGTGACGAAGTTGCAGGACACGCCGGGCGCGGTTCTGTTCATCGACGAGATCCACACCATCATCGGCGCGGGCGCGACAAGTGGCGGCGCGATGGATGCGTCCAATCTGCTAAAGCCTGCTCTGCAGTCCGGCAAACTGCGCTGCATGGGCTCGACGACCTACAAGGAATACCGCCAGCATTTCGAGAAGGACCGGGCCCTGTCCCGGCGCTTCCTGAAGATCGACGTGTCCGAGCCGACATCCGATGACGCGGTGAAGATCCTGCAAGGGCTGAAGTCCTATTTCGAGGAGTTTCACAAGGTCGAGTATACGCCCGAAGCGATCGAGTCCGCCGTGCAGCTGGCTGTGCGCCACATCACCGACCGCAAGCTGCCCGACAAGGCGATCGATATCATCGACGAGGCCGGCGCCCGGACCAAGCTGGTTCCGGAAGACGAGCGCAAGACCGTGATCGGCAACAAGGAGATCGAGGCCGTCGTGTCCAAGATCGCGCGCATCCCGCCCAAGAGCATTTCGCGCGACGACGAGAAGGCATTGGCGTCGCTCGAGCAGGACCTCAAGCGCATGGTGTTCGGCCAGGACACGGCCATCGAACAGGTCGCCGCCGCCGTCAAACTGGCGCGGGCCGGCCTGCGCGAACCGAACAAGCCGATCGGCTCCTACCTGTTCGCCGGCCCGACCGGCGTCGGCAAGACCGAGGTCGCGCGCCAGCTCGCCATGACGCAAGGCCTGGAACTGCTGCGCTTCGACATGTCAGAATATATGGAGCGTCATACCGTGTCGCGCCTGATCGGTGCGCCTCCGGGCTATGTCGGCTACGACCAGGGCGGACTGCTCACCGACGCGGTCAATCAGAACCCGCATTGCGTGCTGCTGCTCGACGAGATCGAGAAGGCGCATCCGGATATCTACAACATCCTGTTGCAGGTGATGGATAATGGCTTCCTGACCGACTCCAATGGTCGCAAGGTCGACTTCCGCAACGTCATCATCATCATGACGACCAATGCGGGCGCGGCGGACGCGGCCAAGGCTGGGATCGGCTTCGGGCGCGGTCTCAAGGATGACGAGCAGGACGAGGCGATCAAACGCCGCTTCACGCCGGAATTCCGCAACCGCCTCGACGCCGTGGTCATGTTCGCCCCGCTGTCCAAGGAGCACATCGCCCGCGTCGTGGACAAGTTCGTCATCCAGCTGGAAGCCCAACTGGCCGACCGCAAGATCGAGTTCGAACTGACCAAGGGCGCGAACGACTGGATCGCCGAGAAGGGCTACGACAAGCGCTACGGCGCGCGACCCTTGGGCCGCACGATTCAGGAATATGTCAAGAAGCCGCTGGCCGACGAGATCCTGTTCGGCAAGCTGAAATATGGCGGCCTGGTCAAGGTCGGCGTCAGCCGCAAGAAGGACGAGGACGGCCTGACCTTCAAATTCGTCCCCGCGCCCAAGCCCAAGGCGCCCGAGGACGAAGGGTCTTCGGAGACGCCGAAGGAAGATGCGTAGGCAGTCGCCGCAGGCGACTTTTCGCTAGCGGAGAAAACAGCCTAACGCCGTGAGCTCAAGCGACCGGGAGAGAGAGACCGCCCTTCAGGGCGGTCTTTTCATTTCAGCATGAAGGTATGGGCACAGCATTCAAAGTCCACGACTTGCAACGTTTAACACCCCTCCACTGATAATGATTGCGCACGGGTCTAGTGAGACAAAGAGTTTCAGCCGCTATGCATGGTTGTCTCTTTGGTGCTTTTGTCCATTGAGCGACCGGCTAATGGACAATAATCGTAACCCAGCCGTCAAAGTGGCTTCGGGTCCATCCAGTCCAAGGCTAGGCGGAATGTTTCGATCAAACGCGCATAGGGGTTCTCGTCGCCTTCGACCGATAGAACGTGCGATCCGCCAACGACGCGATGGGTCGTCACATCCTTGCCGGCAACAATCCGTCGCGTAACGATTTCCTCCAGCCCGTCAGCCGTGATCTGCTCATCCTGCGTCCCATAGGCGATGAAGACGTCGGCATCGGACGCCGCAAGGTCAGTGGCCGGGCACGCCATGCCGAAAGTCGACCAGAAAAGCGGCGTCTGCCCCCAGATGTTTGTGGTGCTGTCTTCTGGGCTGGCGAATATGCGCCGCAAATCGGATTCGCTCTGCCTGAGCGTCTCTGCGACACCCTCTTGTTTCGCGTCAGTCCCGGCATCTTGATTTTCCAGAAGCCAGTCACGCCGCGCTCGCACCAGCATGTCATCGAGTTGATGACACCCATGACCGGATATGAACGCGACATGGGAAACCGCTGTTTGCGAAGCCGCGAGATGCGCGGCGACAATGGCCCCTTCGGACAAGCCAATCACGCGAATACCTGCGAGCGCTTGAAGCTCATCGTGCACGGCAGACGAAACCAGATCGACCGTATGTGTCCAGTTTTCCAAGCTATGCTGACGTCTGAAAGCCTCGGAGCAGTCACCTTGCTCCCCTCCATCGGACTGACCGGCATGGGGCTTCTCCACGATCAGCACATGATGTCGTTCACCTGACAAGCTTGCGACAACATCCTGCCCTGCCGTCCCTGAATACCGACCATCTCCCAGATTCGAGAACACTGGCTCGCATCCCGATCCCTGAATCATGACGAGCAGCGGTGCGCCGTTGCGGCCTCTGCGAAGATAGGCGGCGTATTGCGCTGAGCCGAAAGTCAGGTCCAACCGCTCAAAATCACTGACGCCCAAAGGTGTCGTTGCAATTCGGACCGGTTGGTCGGAAGGCTTCTCCTGCGCTTGTGGCAGATCGGTTCTACCGGATAAGGCCGCGTTGCATGCGGTCAGGCATCCAATCAGAAAGAGGGTCACCAATCTTGTTATCATGAGATTTCCTCGGTCCTAGACGTCCGCAGATCTTTGCGTTATCATCATAAAACAACTAGCAATGATTGTTTTACGATGATTCCTGATCCTCAGTCTAGTGAAAACACGAGATCGATCCGCATTGTCGCGCGAGCCGTCCAAGGTGTCGCAATTTTGGCGATCTGTATTTTCATCCTGATCACGGTCGTCGGCGACATCTCGATTGCCCTGAGTGATACAGAGGCTGCGGCCATAGACGCCTCGACATTCGGCGGAGCCAAAGACCGTCTTACCTATTTGCCCTATCACCTGAGTGCGCTCGCAGCCTTCGTTTTCCTGTTTCGGCTTTTCGGGCATTTCGCGCATGGGCGCATTTTCACACGCCACACCGTCGCGGATCTACGGTGCCTCAGCCTCTCGGTGGCCGCGAGCGGACTGAACAAGATCGGTGTCGGGGTATATGCCGCCGGTCTGGAGGTTCTGGATGCAAAGCCGGACGTTGCGCTCACGATCAATGTGACGGGAGGTGCTCTCATGGCCGTGTTCGCGGGTCTGCTTCTCTACGCGCTCGCTTTGGTATTGAAAGAAGCCAAGATGCAGACCGAAGATCTGCGGCTGATTTTCTAGTGCCGGAAACGAACATCGTCATTCGGCTCGACGTCATGTTGGCGCGTCGCAAGGTCAAGTCCAAGGACCTCGCACGCTACATCGGTATCACCGAACAGAACCTGTCGATCATCAAGCTGGGCAAGGCCAAAGGCATTCGGTTCGCAACACTCGCAAAGATTTGCGAGTTTCTAGAGTGCAAGCCGGGCGACATCATCGATATAGAATTCTGCGAAGATGAGGCCATCTGTGATTAGTGTTTGTAATCCCTGCGACTCGGTCGTCCCCATTAGTCTTTGTACATAGAACGAGTGTAACGATAGACCTTCCTTTAACGTACAGCTTGCAACCCTGGCTCCCTAATCCCAATCCCGCCGCCGCATCACCGCGAGCACGTCCCCGTCTTCCCCAAACAGGGTCAGCTCCTTCCACGTCGCTTCGGCGGCGCGGACGCGGGAGAGCAGGTCTAGGAAATCCCGTTCGGCCTGCATGAGGGGTGCAGGACAGGCCTTCTTGGTGCTGGCCAGCGGGCCGAAGGTGACGACGCGGCCGCTCTGGTGGAAATTGCCGAAGAAATCGTTGCAGCCGCCGGACCCGACGACCTCGCCGTCGGCCTTGAAAGCGACGAACCGATCGCCCTCCCTGTCCATCGGACCCCATTCGGTCCCGGCCAAGCTGGCCAGCGGGCGGCTTGTGGCGTGGCTGAGCGCCTTCTGGCAGGCGGCGAGTGCGGCCATCACGACCAGCGAGCCAACGACGCGTCCGATCATCAGTTCACCTCCCGGTACGGATCGCCCAGCATGCGGGCGATGGAGCGGCCGTTTTCGGCCAGCGCGGCGACATCGACGCTGACGGACTGGTCGCAGACGGCATGGCGCGACTGTTCCAGATAGTAGCCGGCATTGAAGGCCTGGGTCAGGGCGCGCTGCTGTCCGGCATCGCCGGGCGCTTCGACATACATCATGCGCGTCATATAGGTGCGCCATTGCTGGTCGCCGTCGCCGAAGCAGAGCGTGCGCAAATAGTGCATCTGCCCCAGATTGCGTGCCAAGGCCTCGACCAGGCTGGTCATTTTGACCATGTCGGCCTCGATACGCCGCTCGGCCGCCTCGCGCGCCGCGGAGCGCTCCGCGGCGGTCTGGGCCATCACTGTGGACGGCAGCAGCAGGGCGAATATGGCGAGCAGGACGCGCATCGCCTCAGGCTAGCCTGTCCGCCTGCGCAGGGCGAGCGCGGATTTCAGCATGCTGCATGGCCGCATGAGCCTCGCGAATGACGACGTCCGTCTTCGGCCACATGTTCAGCGCGGCGATGTCGGCCACAGGCACGAAACGCGCCTCCAGCGCATCGTCCGCGCCGCGAGGCTGACCGCCGCGCCATGTCGCCGCGTAGTCGTGCAGGCGGTAGGCGACGCCTTCGAAATCCGCATCGATGGTCGCGATCTTCGGGCCGAGGTCGGCCGCCACTCCCGTCTCCTCGGCCAGTTCGCGCAAGGCCGCTTCGGCTTCGCTTTCGCCAGGGTCGATCCGACCTCCGGGCAGGGACCATTCGCCCGCGTGCGGCGGATTGGCCCGGCGGATCAGCAGCACGTCGTCCCCTCGCAGGCAGACCACGCCGACACAATCCACGCGCATGATCCTGCGCTCTTTCATATCGTCCGTCATTGCGTTCCCTCTGCCCTGTGCTAGCGCCGATGTCATGTGCGGACGTTACGTTCTGGATGCCGAGCTCGAGGACGTGGCCGAGCGGTTCGATGCCGAAGACGGCAGCGAGGGCGCGTGGGACTGGGAGCCCGATTACAATATCGCGCCGACCCGCACCGTGCCGGTCATCGCCCATGACGGCGAAAGGCGGACCAAGATCGTGCCGATGCGCTGGGGCCTGCACCCCCATTGGAGCAAGGACAACCCCCAGGACAGCAAGTACGGCCCGCTCTTCAACGCGCGCCTGGAAACGGCCGGAACGAAGCCGTCCTTCCGCACGCCGTGGAAACGCCGCCGCGCGTTGATCCCGGCGACCCACTGGTATGAATGGACCGGCGAACAAGGCGGCAAGATCCCCTGGTGCATCAAGCCGGAGGAAGGCGGGATCTTCGCCTTTGCCGGGCTGTGGGATCGATGGCGCGTGGACGAAGGCATCGAGCTTTTGTCCTGCACCATCCTGACGACCGACTCGGACGGCCCGCTGCAACGGCTGCACCACCGCATGCCGGTGCGCTTGCCCGAGGACTATTGGAGCGACTGGCTCGATCCGGAGGCGAATCCGGATCTGCTGGCCGAGACGCGGCTGGACGCGGAGGACCTGATCTTCTGGGAAGTCGGCCGGGCCGTGGGCAACAGCCGGTCGCGGGGCGCGGAGCTGATCGCGCCACTCGCCTGAGCGCTCACGGGTTCTTCGCTTCGCGCTTGGGCGGGTTGATGTCGTCGGCGGGCGCGTCGGGGGCGCTAGGGTCGACCGGCTTGACCTGGTCCGTCAGGCTGGGCGCTTCGGGAAAGCGCCCCGGAAACATCCGCCGCATCGCCAGGGTCAGGAAATCCGCCATGCGCGCTTGGCGCAATCCGACGGGCCGGAAGGGGCCGCGTGTCGTGTCGGCGATGGTCTGGCGTTCCATTTCGGCGTTCAGCTCCGCCCCGATGATCACGGTCATGGCCGTCAGCCAGAACCAGAGCAGCAGGACGATGACGGCGGAGATGCCGCCATAGGTCGTTTCGTACTGGCCGAAATTGCGCACGAAGACGCCGAACCCCCAGGACAGCGCCAGCCAGGTGATCGTCGTGAACAGCACGCCCGGCACGACCCAGCGCTTGCGCGGCGGCCTGCGCGACGGGCCGAACCGATAGACGATACCCGCCCCCAGCATGAACACGATCAGCAGCAGCATCCAGGGCAGCCAGCCTGACAGGATCCGGGCCGTGTCGTCCAGGTTCAGGAAGGCCAGCATCGCCGGAACGCCGATGATGACCATCAGCGAGACGTAGATGAAGGCGAACAGCCCCAGCGTCATGCCGAACGCGGTCAGATAGAAGACCAGGATGCTGCGCTTTTCGTCCTCGCCATAGGCCACGTTCATCGCGCGCAATATGGCGCGGATGCCGGCCCCGGCCGTCCAGAAGGCGAAGATCAGCGACAGCAGGATGCGCATCGACAGATCGCGGTCCGGGGCGCTGATGACCGAGGCGATCTGGTCCGAGATGATGATCCAGGCGCTTTTGGGCATGAGCGGTTGCAGGAAGTTGGCCATGCCGCGAACGTCCGTCAGGTCCGCGAAATAGCCGTAGATCGACAGCGAGGCGGAGATCAGCGGGAAGATCGACAGCAGGGCGAAGAAGGCCACGCCCGCCGCCACGACCGGCACATTGTCCTTGTTGACCTGGACGAAGACGCGCGCGGCGATCTGGCCGTATTCGCGCAGGGTGAAGCCGAACGGTGTCTTCACGTCGCGCTGGACGAAGTCGAGGGACGCAATGCTCATGGCGGGCGGTTTCCGATCGGGTCCGGACCTGCGGCTTAGGATTTCTTGGGCGGTTGCGGGCGTTCGAACACCAACTCGGCCGCCGACGACCGGTCTTCGGACAATTCGTATCCGCCCGCATCGAAATCCCGCAGACCTTCCGCCCGGTCGATGCGGTTTTCCACCACCCAGCGCGCGAACAGACCGCGCCCGAACTTGGTGTAGTACTGGATCGGCCGGGCCTTGCCGTCCTTTTCTTCAAGGAACTTGACGCTGAGCACCGGCAGACCGAGCGACTTGGCGCGGACCGCCTTGAAATATTCGTTGGACGCCAGGTTCAGGACGGTCGGATCGTCGTGCCCGTCCACGTCGTCGCGCAACTGATCCGCGATCCGGTCGTCCCAGAACTCATAGAGGGTCGCGCCGCGCGCATTCGCCATGCGCGTACCCATTTCCAGCCGGTAGGGCTGGATCGCGTCCATAGGACGCAGCAGGCCGTAGAGCCCCGACAGAATGCGCAGATGGTCCTGCGCATAGTTCAGATCGTCATCGGACAGGCTCTTTGCCTCCAGCCCCCAATAGACGTCCCCGTCGAAGGCGAGGACAGCGGGTTTCATTCCGTCCGCCTCGCCGTCCGGATCGAACCGGTCGAACCGGTCCGCATTCAGCTGCGCCAGATTGTCCGACAGGTGCATCAGGCGCTTCAGATCGCCGAGGCTCTTCTGCTTGGCGGTCGCGGCAAGCGACTTTGTGTCGTCCAGCAGGCGCGGCCGCGTCACGGCGACAGGCCCGTCATAGGCGTCCATGTTCAGTTTCTTGGCGGGGGATAGCAGGGTGATCATCGATCTCTCCTCATAACAGCGAGCCGCCTCGAAAACCATTTTCTGGGGCTTGTCCGCGTGGGTCTGCGAAGCGGTCGCAGGGCGGGGCGGGGAAGTCAAGGGGTGGGGCTTGGGCCGGTGTCGCGTGGCATTCCGGCCTCCACTCCCGACCCGTCGCTCCGACCCCGGCTTTCACTGCCCGAGTCTGCCATCGTCAGCGCTTACAAGACGAGGGCGCGTGTCCTATCCGCTCTTGAGAGCCCGGCCGACGCCAGACCCTGTCGATGAGTGCCGTGAACGTCGTTTCCTTCATGCCTCATCCCGAGCTCCCTCTTCGCTCTCTGTCTCTGCCTCCTTTATCCCTCATCCCGGACTCGATCCGGGATCCATCTCCCACCGTCTCGTCTGGCTGCAAGGGTCGGGCAGTGGACCCCACGGGACCGCGCGAGCGTGTTCCTGTCCGGGGTAGGGGGGCTGATTGATCTTCAGGCGAGTGTCATCGTGCGACCGGGCATCGGGGCCACGGCGGGGTTGCGTTTGTGCCGCGAAGGCGACACGAGGCGCGGGCCCTGCCCCGTGACGGGGAAGGGAAAACAAGAACCATTTTCACGAAGGCAGGGCCCGCGCGAGGAGTCCGGCCCGACATCGCCGCCCGGCGTGCGGCCCACCCCTGAGATCCACGGCCTCCCCCCGACCGCCGAACCTGGCGAGGCGGGGATCTCAAGCGCGCGCGGAGCCCAGGGACCAGCCACACGTCGGGACGAGACATCGGAGGCGATCGGCCGCTGCGTAGGTCGGCCGACCCCTCCACCCGGCGGTGCGCGGTCCTCTCCGGGGCTACGATTGCACCGGGGTTTGTCAGACCCTGGCGTCGGCTCTCCCGGAAAGGACCCGCGGACTGCTCTTCACAGTCCTTGTGCGGCGGAAGGATCCCCGCTCACACCACCGAGCCCTCGCTCCTGCCCGCCGCACCGAGGGTTAGGCCCCTCCTCGTGT
Source organism: uncultured Algimonas sp. (assembly GCF_947498175.1). Classification (GTDB taxonomy): domain Bacteria; phylum Pseudomonadota; class Alphaproteobacteria; order Caulobacterales; family Maricaulaceae; genus Litorimonas. Next base: position 31,352 of record NZ_CANMJB010000008.1, read on the forward strand.
CTTGCAGCGAACGGGTATGAAATTACGGGCAAAAGGGGTTTGCGAAGATATAATTCATGCAGAAATCGTGGAAGAGGTTGAAAGGGCGGTGAACTTTCCGGCGCGCAAGAGCGCTATAACGAGGATGGGTCTACGACAGGTTGCAAGGCAGGGCAGGATGGGCCGCCTGCGGCGGGCTTCTTCAACGGGTCCCCCTCCGACCTACGCTATGCTCCGGCCACCTCCCCCTCGCGGGGGAGGAACGGAAGCGAGAAGCCAGCCCGACCCTGAGTTCCTCCCCCGCGAGGGGGAGGTGCCCCGAAGGGGCGGAGGGGGACAGACGAAAAAGCCCGGCGTCAGGCGGACGTTCATGGGCTCGCGCTGCGCTCCGCGCGCGTCCGTGGGACCGGTGTTGACCGGCAATCCAAGGCCTGGGGCTGGACGGGGGGGGTTCGCTTCCCTAGAGCCGCGCGTCATGAATGGGTCTGCGCTGATCATCGCCATCGACGGGACGTTCGCGTCCGGGAAGGGGACGTTGGCGCGGCGGGTGGCGGGGCGCTATGGGTTGGCGCATCTGGACACGGGCAAGCTCTACCGGGCGGTGGCGCGGGATCTGCTGGCCGAAGGCGGGTCGCTGGAGGATGCGGAGCGCGCGGCGCAGGTGGCGCGCCGGATCGATGCGGACACGCTGGACGATCCGTATCTGAAGAGCGGCGGCATGGGGTCGGCGGCCTCGAAGGTCAGCGTGCATCCGCCGGTGCGCGCCGCCTTGCTGGACTATCAGCGCAAGGTCGCGGCGCGCGGCGCGGTGCTGGACGGGCGCGACATCGGTACGGTCGTCTGTCCGGACGCGGATGTGAAGCTGTTCGTGGACGCGGCGGCCGAAGTGCGGGCGCGTCGGCGCTTCGAGGAGCTGAAAGGCTACGGCGAGGACGTGACCGTCGAAGGCGTGCTGGCGGCGCTGCGCGAGCGCGACGATCGCGACATGAGCCGGGCGACGGCGCCGCTCAAACCCGCTGCGGATGCGCACTTGCTGGATACGAGCAAGCTCTCTATAGACGCCGCCGTCAGTGCGGCGTGCGATGTGATCGATGCCGTGGTGAACGCGACTGCGTGAAAACCGCCGCCGGGCTCTCCAAACCCGCCGCCTTTTCACCCTCGTGATCTTTTCAATCCGCTCTTTCGTCACAGGCGCAAGAGAAGACCGCGGGCGAACGGACCCGTTGGCACAAGACCCTTTTTGGAACTCTACACATTATGATGGATGAAACATTCAACCCGTCCACGGACGATTTCGCCGCAATGTTCGAAGCCTCGGTCGAGGCGTCCCCCATGCGCGAAGGCAAGGTCGTCGAGGGCATCGTCACCGGCATCGAAAAAGACATGGCCATCGTCGATATCGGCCTGAAGACCGAAGGCCGCATCGAACTGCGCGAATTCTACGAACCCGGATCGGACAACCAGCTGAAGGTCGGCGACACGGTCGAGGTCTTCCTCGAACGCATCGAGAACGCATTGGGCCAGGCCGTCCTGTCCCGCGACAAGGCGCGCCGCGAGGAGAGCTGGGTCAAGATGGCCAAGTTCCACGAGGACGAAGAGCCCGTCAAAGGCACGATCGTCGGCCGCGTCAAGGGCGGCTTCACCGTCGATCTCGGCGGGATCAACGCCTTCCTGCCCGGCTCCCAGGTGGACATCCGCCCCGTGCGCGACATCGGCCCCCTCATGGGCACGGAACAGCCGTTCCAGATCCTCAAGATGGACAAGAGCCGCGGCAACATCGTCGTGTCCCGCCGGGCCATCCTGGAAGAGAGCCGCGCCGAACAGCGCGCCGAACTGGTCGCCCAGCTGCAAGAAGGCGAAGTCCGCGAAGGCGTGGTCAAGAACATCACCGACTACGGCGCGTTCGTCGATCTCGGCGGTATCGACGGTCTGCTGCACGTCACCGACATGAGCTGGCGCCGCGTGTCCCATCCGAGCCAGGTGCTCAATGTCGGCGACACGGTTCAGGTCAAGGTCATCCGCATCAACCCGGAAACCCAGCGCATCAGCCTCGGCATGAAGCAGCTGCAGGACGATCCGTGGAACGCGGCCGCCGCGAAATACACGCCCGGCACACGCCATACGGGCCGCGTCACGAACATCGCCGACTACGGGGCGTTCATCGAGCTGGAAGAGGGCGTCGAAGGCTTGGTCCACGTCTCGGAGATGTCCTGGACCAAGAAGAACGTCCATCCCGGCAAGATCGTCTCCACCTCCCAGGAAGTGGAAGTCGAGATCCTCGACGTGGACGAAGAGAAGCGCCGCATCTCGCTCGGCCTCAAGCAGGTCCAGGCGAACCCGTGGGACAGCTTCACCGACCGTTTCCCGGTCGGCAGCACGATCTCCGGCGAAGTCAAATCCGTCACCGAATTCGGCCTGTTCATCGGGCTGGAGGACGATATCGACGGCATGGCGCACCTGTCCGACCTGTCCTGGGAGAAGTCCGGCGAGGAAGCCCTCAAGGACTACAAGAAGGGCGACATGGTCGAGGCCAAGATCCTCGAAGTGGATGTGGAGAAGGAGCGCATCAGCCTCGGCCTCAAGCAGCTGGAACGCGACACCATGCCGGCGGGCGCCAAGTCGTTCGGAAAAGGCAATGTCGTGACCTGCACGGTCACCAACGTCCAGCCGGCCGGTCTCGACGTCAGCTTCGGCGAAGAAGACAATCTCGTCGCGGCCTTCATCCGCAAGGGCGATCTGTCGCGCGACCGCTCCGAGCAGCGGCCCGAGCGCTTCGCCGTCGGCGACAAGGTCGACGCCATGATCACCCGCGTGGACCGCAAGACGCGCCAATACGGCCTGTCCATCAAGGCGCTGGAGATCAACCAGGAGAAGGAAGCGGTCGCACAATACGGCTCTTCGGACTCCGGGGCGTCGCTCGGCGACATTCTGGGTGCGGCCCTGAAGGACCAAGACTAAGGCGACCTGAAGGGCGGCTTGGCCGCCACAATCGTGCCGCAATCGCGGTTGGAATTGACTTATGATGGTTCAACCCTGCCCGGATCGCTCCGGGCGGGGCTTTTTTTAACCGCAAGGACAGGTTAGTCCTTGACGGGTTGCGGTCGGACGCGGTTTACACGGCGCCATGCTGCGCTCTGAGCTCATCGACAAGCTCCATGAAGAAAACCCGCATTTAACGCGGCGGGACATGGAACGCGTGGTCGCCGTGGTCCTGGAAACCGTGACGCAGACGCTCGAACGCGGCGCGCGGGTCGAGCTGCGCGGTTTCGGAGCCTTTTCCGTTCGTCATCGCCAGGCGCGCGCCGGACGCAATCCGCGTACGGGCGAACCGGTCGCGGTGCCGGAAAAGCATGTGCCGTTTTTCCGCACCGGCAAGGATCTGCGCGAGAACATCGACGCCTCGCGCGAGGCCAACGGGCCTTGCTGAGGGTCGAGACGGCCTTTCAAACCGTTCACACCGTTTTATAGTCCGGCCGGGGCGGTGCCAGGCCGGCCCGCATTGCATAGGGTTATCGCATGGGTATGATTTCGGAATTCAAGCAGTTCGCCGTCGAGGGCAATCTGGTGGACATGGCCGTGGGCTTCGTCATGGGCTCGGCCTTCGCCACAGTGACCAAGGACTTCATCGACGGCGTGTTCATGCCCGCGCTGCAGCCGGTCATGGGCGGGATCGACCTGTCGGAATGGCGCATGGTGCTGCGCGAAGCCGAGGTCGCCGCCGACGGGACGGTCATCGATCCGGGTTGGATCATCAATTGGGGGCAGTTCCTCACGTCGCTCATCACTTTCGTCATCGTGGCTTTCGTCATGTTTCTGATCATCAAGGGCATGAACAAGGCCAAGAAGAAGGAAGAGGCCGCGCCGTCCGCGCCGCCCGCCAACGAGGTGCTTCTGGCCGAAATCCGCGACCTGCTCGCCCGTCAGAACGCCAAGATGTAGCGATCGGTCCCGATCGATCGGGAACTTTCGGGGCGCTGTCCGCTATATTAGGCATAGTTTCGCCTGCGGAGGTTCCATGGTCTATCGTCGTTCACCACTCGGTCGCGCCGGTCTCGGAGGGCGGTCCGTGCGTCGCCGCGGCGGAGGGTTCCGCTGGCCGGTCATGATCCTCTTCGCCGTCGGGGCGGCGATCTACTACTTCATGAACCAGGAAACCGTGCCGTTCACGGAGCGCAAGCAGCTGCGCACGATGAACGTGGACCAGGAAATGCAGCTCGGCCTGCAGAGCTATCAGCAGATCCTGTCCGACTCCAACGTCCTGACGGATGGTCCCGTCGTCGAAGTGGTGCAGGAAATCGGCGCGCGCATCGCTCGCGCCGCGCAAGCCGAAGACCCGGGTTTCGAATGGGCGTTCAATGTGATCGACAGCGACCAGGTCAACGCCTTCGCGCTGCCGGGCGGATATACCGCCGTCTATACCGGGCTGATCCCGGTGGCCCAGAACGAGGATGGTCTGGCCGTGGTGATGGGTCACGAAGTCGCCCACGCCCTGGCCCATCACGGCGCCGAGCGTATGGCGCAGCAGAACATGCAGCGCATCGTCGGCGCGGGCGTCGCCATGGGTGCGGGCGGCATGGACTACGAAGCCCAGCGCATGGTGATGGGGGTGTTCGGCGGCATCAGCCAGTATGGCTACGCGCTGCCCTTTTCGCGCAAGCACGAGTCCGAGGCCGATTATATCGGGCTGATCCTGATGGCGCGCGCCTGCTACGATCCGCGCGAAGCGCCGCGCCTGTGGGAACGCATGGCGGCGGCCGGCGGCGCGACCCCGCCCGAATTCCAGAGCACCCACCCATCGCCGGAAACGCGCATCAGCGATTTCCAGACCTGGATGCCCGAAGCCGTCGAGATCTACAATCGGAACTGCCCCAGCGACATTTCGCTATAGCGCCTACTGCCCGGCGGCTGTCGCCAGTTCGATCCGGTCGAGCAGGCTGTTGAGCCGGTCGCGGCGGACGAGATCGTCGGGCTTGGCGGTGCGTGGCAAAGAGGCGAAAGGCCGCTCAGACAAGGCCGCACCCATCACATCGGAGAAGACCTGAGCCGGGATCGTTCCGCCTGTGATCCGGTCCATCGGCGCGTTGGCATCGTTGCCGATCCACACCCCCAACGTCAGGTCCGGCGCGTAGCCGACGAACCAGGCGTCGCGGTTGCCGTTCGTCGTCCCGGTTTTGCCCGCGACCTCGCGGTCCGCTATGAGCGCCCGTCGGCCCGTGCCGCGCTCCACCGTGCCGACCAGCATCCGGTTCATGTGCCGGACTTCTTCCGCACTCAGCACCCGGCGCGGCGCGGGCGGGTCACGGTGGTACAGCGGCGTTCCGTCCGCCGTGGCGATGGAGATCAGGCCGTAGGGCGCCCATGCGTCCCCGCCAGTGGAAAAGGGGAGATAGGCTTCCGTCATGTCGATCACGCTCACCCCTTGCGCACCCAGCGCGAGGGATGCGTAGGGCTTGAGATCCTCGAGCCCGAGCTGGGCGGCCGTCGCCACGACCCGGTGCCGCCCGGCCTGTTCGGAGACCTTGACCGCGACCGTGTTGATCGACCGGGCGAGCGCATCCTCCAGCGCGATCGGCCCGGCGAACGTTTTCGAGAAGTTGCGCGGCGTCCAGCCGTCCACCGTGATCGGCGAGTCGGTGCTCATCGTCCAGGGTTTCAACCCGGCGCGCAGCGCGGCGAGATAGACGATGGGCTTGAACGCGCTGCCGGGCTGGCGCCGGGCTTGCACCGCGCGGTTGTACTGGCTTTCCGAATAGTCCGCGCCGCCGACCATGGCGAGCACATCGCCGCGGCCGCCCAGGAGCACGGCGGCGCCTTGGTCCGCGCCGCGTGACGGGTCCAGATAGGCGGCGAGCGCGGCCTGCGTGGCGCGCTGCAAGTCCGCATCGAGGCTGACCTGGATGACCATGTCGCGATTGGGCACGCCGACGCGCCGTTCGATCTCCGGCCAGATCCAGTCGATGAACCCGTCCGGCGTGGCCGACCGTCGCGGCATGAGGACCGATACCGGCGCGGCCAGCGCCGCATCCAGCGCGCCTTCGCCCAGCAGGTCCTGCCGGTCCATGGCGCGCAGGACGGTGCGCATCCGGGCCGCCGAATCGTTCGGATTGTGCGCCGGGTTCAGTGCCGACGGCGCCTTGAGCAGTCCGGCCAGCAGGGCGGCTTCGGACAGGCTGATATCGTCCGGCGTTCGTCCGAAATAGGTCTGGGTCGCGGCTTCGAGCCCCCAGGCCCCGCCGCCGAAATAGACGCGGGACAGATAGAGCCGCAGCAGTTCGTTCTTGGTGAAACGCCGTTCCAGCCAGATCGCGACGATCATTTCCTGCGCCTTGCGGTTCAGGGTCTGTTCCGGTGTCAGGAAGACGTTCTTGGTCAATTGCTGCGTCAGGGTCGACCCACCTTCGACCACGCGTCCCGCCCGCAGGTTCGCCACGGTCGCCCTGGCCAGACCGTAAGGGTCGATGCCGCTATGGGCGTAGAAGCGGCGGTCCTCGGTCGCCAGCACGGCTTGGCGCACATGGGCGGGCACGTTCGCGATCGGCATTGGCTCCAATGCGTGCGCGCCGCGCACGGCGATGTCGCGCCCTTGCCGGTCCATGAACTGGATCGAAGGCGGGCGGTTGTCCTCCCACAGGCGCGACGCATCGGGCAGGTCCGCGCTGACATGGGCGAAAGCGGTGAGGACGGCCATGCCGACGAGGTAGGCGCAGGCGAACCCGGCCGTCGCCGCGATGCGGCCGAAGGTCAGCAGGCGAGGCGGCAATGTCGGCAGCGCAAGGCGCATGAGGGGTCCGGAGCGAAGCGTTCGGTGACCGGGCCATGATGGTTATGAAATGGTTTATGGGTGGCTAATATCGGGAGGAATTCGTGCGGATGAGAGTGTTTGAGGCGGGTGTTTTAGGATTCGTTTTCAACTGAGCGGTTTGGGGCCTGTGTTGCCCATTCTTCGCGCATTCATCCACGCGCATCTTGTGACAAAACCCTCGGCCAGACCTCGGCATTGTTGTTGGGGTTTGGGTCAGGCACTCACCACATATCGGTCTTCGCAGACCTTACCAGACCCCGACGTTGCATCGAATGCGTGTTGTATTGCCGATGGCAGTCCCTTTGCCTGAGTCGTGCTTGCGCCGCGAGGTCCCCTTTTCGTCCTTTGAGGCGAATATCGGGCCGACGAGGTGTGCGACGATTGCCGTTGCAACCTTAGACCCGCATGGCGGGACGCAAACCTGTGGGGTTAGCCTGGGAGGGTCGCCGTCGGTCCCGCCAGCGTGCTGCCGCCGGACCGCTTGGCGCCTTCGCCGCGGACCACGTCCTGGTCGGTCGCGGCGCAGAAGCTCAGCACCGTATTGCCGCGGGCGCGGTCTTCCTGGCCGGGCTGGATGAATTCCAGTCCGCCTTGCGGGGTCTTGGCCAGGATGAGGTCCAGATCGTCGCCGCGGTCGCGATACAGGTCCTCCAGAGTATATTCATCCGAAAGCTTGGTCACGCGGAAGCGCCAGCCGTTCCACCAGTCCCGCGTCAGCGCATCGAAGGCCCGTCCGCGCGAGGTCAAGGTCCGGCCCCGCGACGTATAGGCGATGGCGTCGTCATCGGCATCGTCGTCGCTGTTGGTGATCTGGAACACGCGGTGGCGGCCGAGTTCCGGCGCGAATTCGACGCTCACCAGGGCGTTGTAGGCATCGTTGGGCGTCGCGGCGATAAGGTAGTTGAATTGCGAATGGTCGAGCGAATAATCGGCGTTTTCCGACAGGACTTCGCCGAAAAACGTGTTGTGCCCGTCGAGCCGGGCCGCGCGCAGGCGCCGCCAGTTCGTGTCCGCGATCAGCACGTGCACGTCCATGTCGCGCAACGCCTTGGCCAGGCCCAGCGACCACGGATTGGCCCCGACGATCAGCACGCCGTCGCCGCCGCCGCTGCTCTGCCCCAGCGCCTTGGCCAGAGGTCCGATGAAGAATCCCGCGAACAGCACGGTGGCGAAGACAAGGGCGAAGGCGAGCGGCACGAACAGCGCGCCCTGGTCCAGACCCAGAGCCTGCAGCTCTGCGGCGAACAGGCCGGCAACGGCCACGGCGACGATGCCGCGCGGCGCGATCAGGGCGACCAGCAGGCTCTCGCGCCAGTCCAGTCCCGACCAGAGGGTGGACAGCATGACGGCGATCGGGCGGACCAGCAGCATCATGATGCCGACGAACGCCCAGACGCGCCATTCCAGCAGGAACGCCTGCAGGATGGCGGGCGTCAGCGTGGCGGTCAGGATGACGAACACGCCGGAGACCAGGATGATGGTGATGGTTTCCTTGAACCGCCGCATCTCGACCTGGGCGGCAAATTTCAGATTGGCCATGGTCATGCCCAGCGCCGTCACCGTCAGCAGGCCGGTTTCGTCCGCCAGCTTGTTGGACAGCACATAGACGGCCAATACCCAGGCCAGGACGACCGGGGCTTTGAGATATTCCGGGATGTGCCCGCGCCGGAACGACCACGCCATGGCGTAGCCGGACAGGATGCCGACCACGATGCCGAATATGGCGGCGAAGGCGAGGCGGCCGAAGATCGCCGCCGCGCTGACGCCTGTAAGCTGGAAAACGATGATCTCGTAGCCGATGACGGCGAACAGAGCGCCGACCGGATCGTTGACGATGCCTTCCCATTTCAGCACGTTGGCGGGCCGGTTCTTCAGATGGGCTTGGCGCAGGAGCGGCATGATGACGGTCGGCCCGGTCACGACGAACAGGCCGCCGACCATGACGGAAATCAGCAGAGGCAGGCCGACGATGTAGTAGCAGGCCGCCGCGCCGAGCGCCCAGGCGATCGGTCCACCCAGAAACACCAGGCGCAACACGGCGTTGCGGGCATTGCCCAGATCCCGGAAACGCAGATTCAACCCGCCTTCGAACAGGATGATCGCCACCGACAGGCCGATCAGCGGGCGGTAGAGTTCGCCGAAATCATTGACCGGGTCGAGCCGGAACAGCCCGATGACGGAGGCTATCTGGTGGGGAATGTTCAATTGCAGAACCGCGCCGAGCAGCGGCCCGAAGATCAGCCCCGCCAAGGCCATCAGCACGATGGCCGGGCGCTGCAACCGCCAGGCCAGCCACTGCGCGCCGATCCCCAGCACGCCGATCAGGGCGAGCTTGATCGGCAGGCTGAAGGCCGCATAATGCGCGGCATCGGCGGAGAGGGAAGCGGCCATTCGGGATCCGTCGCGACGCAGGACGTAACGACCCGCTTCAAAGGATTCGCTCTAGCGGTTGGGCTGCGGAAGGGGAAGCGCCAAGACAGCTCGGCCCACAGACAGCTCGGCCCACAGACGGCGCGGCCCACAAATGGCCCGGCCCGCAGACGGCTTAGGTGGTCATCCGCTGGATATCGAAGCCGATCTCCTGCACGCCGTAGCGGCCATTGTCGTAATCGTCGATCCGGTCCTGGAAGAACTTCATCAGATGCGCGTAGATTTCCTCAAATAGCGGCAGCAGCGCGTCGTCGGACACCGGCATGCCCAGCTTGATCTCGGGGCCGCGTTCCAGACGGACGAACATCACGTCGCCTTCCTTGCGGCAGCTCACCTTCAGCCGCATGAAATCCTTGTCCTGGGACACCCGCACGGCCAGGCCGAAACTGATCGGCTTGAGCGGCAGATAGCCCTTGCCGGCCACTGAAAAAGCCGCCGACTGGTAGTTCTTGGCCGAAAAGCGCCCTTCCGGCGGGACCAGGAACACGCAGCCCGGCTGTTCGGACAGCCAGGCACAGAATTCGTCGCGCAAAGTCTCGGCCAAGCTGCGGATGCGTGAATAATTCTCGAACGACCGTTCGCCGTAATTCTGCGCGACTTCGAAAAGGGCCTGCAGGCGCGGGCCGAAATCGACCTCGCCCGGGCTGGGCTTCGACCCCGAAAGCGCCGTCGTCTCCGGCGTGCCGATATCGGGTGTCGGAACCGTGTCCCGGACTGGCTCTTTCGCGACGTTGCGTTGCGGCTTTGCCTTGCCGACCACGGGTCTGGATCGGCCGGGGCGGGGTTTTCCATTTTTCGACATGGGCGCTCCGGTGAGGTTTGGCGGCGGAGCTGTCAAGGCCGCCGGAACAAGACGGCTGAAGCGCGTCGGTGTTCCGAACCTTGGATTGCCTTTCGCGTCGCAAAAGACTGGCACGCGACTTGAACGGCTCTGAGGTCGCTACCAATCAGGGGAGGGTGAGCATGACGGCCAGATTTCCGAGGATGTTGACGGTCATGGGCTTCGCCGCGACGACCCTGACGGCTTGCGCCGCGCTGGAGTCGACGGCGGACGGGTTGTGGGACCGGACACGGTCGGTCGCCGGTTTCGTCTCCGCGCCGGTTCGCAAGCTGTTGCGCGACGCGCCGGAAAGGGCCGCACCCGCGAAGGCCGGTACGGCGACGGATGCTAGGGCCTTCTCCGTCGCCGAGGCCGGATCGGATACCGTCGTGACTGTCCAGACAGCTCAGGTTGAGATGTTTCGTTCCGTGGAGATTCTGGAAACGGTCAGGGTAGGCCCTCTGGCCATGGACGTAATGACCGTGGACGGCGTGTCCTATGTGCGCCTGGACGGCGCGGCGCTGCTCGAAGACTGGCGCGATTGCGAAGCGGGGGCGTTGGATGCCGACGCGAAGACTTTCGAGCATTGCATGAAGGCGCGCGGCTACCGTCCGGACGCGGCCGCTATCGTGTCGTCCGGTCTTCCATAGCGGACAGTATCGCGCGCAGGCCTTCGCGATAGGTAGGATGGCGCGACTGCCAGCCCAGCCGCCATCGGGCGCGCGACGCGTCGACCCGCTTCGACTCGGCATAGAAGCTCCGCGCCATGGCGGAGACGGAGGGATCGTGCAGGGCGACGGTCTGCGGCGGCGATACGCCGATAAGGTCGGCTGCGAAACGCAGCACCTCGCCCGGCGGGGCGGGATGGCCATCGGCGATGTTGTAGATGTCCTGCGGGCTAGGCCGCTCCATCGACGCCAGCAGCGCGCTCACGATGTCGTCCACGTGAATGCGGTTCACCACATGGCCGGGCGCTTCGACGATGCGGGCCTCACCCGAGCGCAGGCGCGCGAAGGGCGCCCGGCCCGGCCCGTAGATTCCGGCCAGCCGAAAGATCTGCGTCTGCGGATACGCCTCCAGCCAGGCAAGCTCGGCGTCTGCGCGCCGGATGCCGCGGGACAGTCCCGGCGTCGGCGCTTCGCCCTCGAACGCCCATTGCCCCCGCCGGTCGCCGTAAACGCTCGTGGCCGACAGATAGCCGATCCAGCGCGCCCGGCTGGACACGCCGGCCAATGCGGCCAGCGACGGCTCCGCACCTTGGCGGCTCGGCGGCACGGAGACGAGGACGATGTCGGCCCGGGTGAAAGCGTCGCGCATCGCGTCCGACCCGAAAGTCAAGCCGCTCTCATCGCGCGACGTGTGCCGGAGGACGGCTCCGGCCTTTCGCAAATGCGGCTCCAGCGCGCGGGCGACATAGCCGCGGCCCAACAGGAGAACTTTGGTCCCGTCCAGCGCGATGGCCCGCTCATAGGCTCCAGGTAACTGCAATGTAACGCGCGGGCGCATTGTGTCCGCCATCTGCCTGACCTTATAGCGCGGCCCTCATGACCCGACCCGCAACCTTCATCCTTTCCGTCGCCGCCGCGCTGTTGGCAAGCGCCCTGTCGGCCGAGGCGGCAGACCGCACGCAGGAACTGGACGCCAAGCACAAAGCCTGCCTGGAGCGTATCGCCGAGGATCAGGACCTGGCGTTCGAGGAAGCCATGATCTGGCGTGACCAAGGCGGTGGTCGCCGGGCGCGCCATTGCGAGGCCATGGCCCTGTTCGCGCTCGGCCATGAGAGCCAGGCCGCCTACCGGCTGGACACCCTCGCGGAAAGCCGGGACGGCGGATCGGCCGAGATGCGCGCCAACTTCCGCTCCGAAGCCGCCAATTTCTGGCTGGCGGCGGGCGAAGCGGACCAAGCGCACGCTTCTGCGACGGCTGGGCTGGCGCATGAGGACGACCATGCGGCGCTGCGCATCACGCGGGCGCGCGCCAGTGTCATGCGCGGCGACATCCGTGCGGCCGAAACGGAGCTGAGCCATGTTGTTTCAGACGACCCGGACAATGCCGAAGCCTTGCGCTACCGGGCCGATGTCCGGTTGCGACAAGACCGGCTTGCTGCGGCCCATCAGGATATCGAAGCCGCACTGATTGCCGATCCTGCATCGGTCGAAACGGCATTGATGCGCGGCCGGATCGTCGAGGCGATCCGTCTGGCGAACGTGGCGCCGGCGGAGAGATAAACATATCGTGATCGTAATTCGATCCATGATCCCGAAAGTGCGACACTCGATCAGGCTTTGAAATTTCATTGGTCTCGTCACGGAGACAGTGAGGGCAAAGTCGCAAGAGCAATACATGTCGGTATCGACACAAGTGGAGTTTAGGACATGATATCATTACGAACACTGACGGCTTCCGCCATTCTGGCGTTGGCAGCTGCGGTCGTGGCTCCGTCCAATGCGAAAGCACAAACGATTGGCTTTACCATCGACGACATTCCCTTACGGGCCGGGCCGGGGGCGCGTTTCCCGACGATCGTCGTGCTGGCCGAAGACAACGATATCGAGGTGCTGGGATGCGTGCGCCATTATACATGGTGCGACGTCAGCGCCGGGCGTTTCAGAGGCTGGGTGCCCAGCGACGATCTCGATATCGTCTACATGTCGGAACGCTATCACGGCCCGGTCTATGCCCGGCAATATGGCGTGCCGGTCATCAGCTTCGAGCTGAATACATATTGGGATGCCTACTACGACGATTACGACTTCTACGACAGTCTCGATTACTGGGACGACTATGATTGGTGGGAGGACCGCACCTATTGGTACGACTGGGAATGGGATGATATGGACCTGGGTCCCGACACGATCATCATCGACGGCGAGACCGGCGGCATTATCGAGGTCGAAGAGCCGGTCGATTGCCTGGTCGAACTGCCGGACGGAAGTCTCGAACCCTGCTAGGGACTGGGCCGACGGGAACGCCCCGTCGGCTGTGAACTGACGCTAACCGTTTTCCTCGGCGCCCAACGTGTCGAGGAAGAACTCGAGAATAGACCTGTCGCGGTGGATGCGCGCTTCGGTCGCGCGGAAGCCGTGTTTTTCGCCCGGATAGGCTTCGAGCGTCAGATTGTGACGGCCTAGCTTCTGCATCGCGTCCACCAGCTTCACCGTGTGGCGGAAGACGACATTGTCGTCCGCCATGCCGTGAATGACCAGCACCGGTTCGGTCAGCCCGTCGAGCCAGGTGAAGACGGACCCGCCCTCATAGGCGCCGGGCGTATGGTTCGGATGGTCGGGCCGCGGATCGCCCAGATAACGTTCCGTGTAGGCGGTGTCGTAAAGCGCCCAGTCCGTCACCGGCGCCCCGGCAACGCCCGATGCATACAGATCGGTCTGGCCCAGCATCATCAGCGCCATGTAGCCGCCATAGGACCAGCCATAGACGCCCATCCGGTCTGGATCGATAAAGTCCCGGCCTTTGAGCCATTCCGCCCCGACCATCTGGTCCACGACTTCGGCCCGTCCCAATGCGCGGTGCAGCACATCCTCGAACGCTTTGCCGCGATTGGAACTGCCGCGGCCATCGACCAGAAAGACGACGAAGCCGTGATGGGCCAGCATGCGCGGCAAATGCTTGCGTTCCCAGCGGTTCAGCACGCGCTGTACGCCTGGGCCGCCATAGACGATCGTGACGGACGGTCGGCGTTCCCCCGCCCGAAGTCCGAGAGGCTTGTAGACTTGATAGTGCAGCGTAGAGCCATCTTCAGCGCTCAGCGTGCCGTATTCCGGCTCGATATGCGCGTCACGGTAGCGCGCGTAAGGATGCGTGTCGTCCAGCAGATTGCGCGACAGCCAGGTCAGCGGCGTGCCGTCCGCCTCGAACGCGCGGACCTGGGGCGGGACGTTGTCGTTGCTGAAGGTTTCCAGATAGCGCGTGCAGTCGGCGTTGAACGCCGCGCGGTGCTGGCCTTCGCCCTTGTCGATCTGTGTCGCGACGAAGCGTTCGGTCGTGCTGTCCGCCCCCTCGTCGTTCCCAGAATCCACGCGGAAGATGTGGGTGGAGACCGGGCTGTCGCGCCAGCCGGTCACGAACAGCGTGCCGTCGGCCGTTTCGCACAACACATCTTCGATCAGCAGGCCGCTCGGCGTCAACGGCCGCGGACCGTCCGCCGTGATCTCGTAGTACCGCCTTGTGCCGTCGCGTTCGCTGATCAAGTGCAGGCCGTTCTCGACAGCCTTGAACTCCGAGCGAATGTTCAGCCATGTCTCGCTGGTCTCCTCGTAGAATACGTCCGATCCGCCATCTGACAGATCGATGCGGTAGATCGTGTGCGTCTGGTTGTCCCGGCTGAGCACGCCGGCATAAAGCGAGCGGCCGTCCGGCGCCCAAGCGACGCGGGTCAGGTAGATGTCAGCGTCGTCGCCCAGGTCGAGCCATCGGGTTTCCCCGCCGGATGTATTCACAACGCCCAGCCGCACCGTCGCATTGTCCGTTCCGGCAAACGGATAGCGTTGGTCGATGGTCGTGATCCCGTCGGGTCCGATGTTGGCGCGGGTTTCGATCGCGATCGGGCTCTCGTCGATCTGCGTGTAGGCGATGCGCGTCGCGTCGGGCGAAATCCAGTAGCCCGTGTCGCGGTCCAGTTCCTCCTGCACCACGAAGCTGGCCGTGGCATTGCGGACCGTGTCGGTCGCCGTGTCCGTCAGTTGGCGCTCCAGTCCGGTTTCCAATTCCTTAACGTAGAGTTCGTCCTCGCGCACATAGGCGACGAGCGCGCCGTCGCGCGAGACTTTCGGGTCCGTCTCGAAGGCGGGCGTAGCCGTGACCTGGCGCGCCTCTTCTGTATCCAGATCATAGAGATAGATGTCCCCGCCCAGCGGGAACATCAGCAGGTCCTGGCCGACCCAGCTGTAATCGACGATGCCGCTGGCGTAGAGGCGCTGGCGTTCACGGCGATTCTTTTCCTCTTCGGACAGTTCTTCCGGCGCCCCGAGCAGGTCGGTGGAACTGACGAGCAGACGTCCTTCACCGGTTTCGATGTCGTAGGCCCAGAGGTCCTGCTGGTCCGCATCGTCCTCGCGGCCTTTCAAGAGGGTGACGAACGTGCCGTCGGGGGCGATGCGGGCACGCGCCAAGGACGGGCCGTCGATAGACGGCTCGGCATGGATGCGTTCGGGCGTCAGCCGACCCGGTCCCGGATCGTCCATCAGGTAGCTGCGCCGCTGCGTACGGGGTGTCAGCGCGTCGGAGGCCGCTTGCTGCAGGGCCGGAACGGTTTCCTTCGTCTCGTCGTTCCGGTCCACCGGATCGCCGCCATAGTTGCAGGCGGCCAAGGAGCCGAGCAGGAGCGGAAAAAGTAGACGGTGGCGCATGCCGGACTCCGTGGAGGGTGATCGTCCCTTGCGCTTACGCGCGGCCCGGTTTCCACGCAATAGATACCGGGTTTCGGAGAGGGACCTCCCCAAGCCCGCCATAAGCGCCATGCCCGGCCTTGCCACGCCCTGCCGCGCACCCGATAAGCCCGCCATGGCGGATCTGCGTTCCGTATTCTTCGTGATCGGACTCATGGCCCTCGCCATGGGGCTGCTCATGTTCGTCCCCATGGCGGTCGACCTGCTCTATGAAGACCGGTCCTGGCAGGCTTTCGCCATTTCGGGATTGGTCGTTACGCTGATCGGCGGAGCGCTGGCGACGGCTACCTACAATCCGGTGCCAGACATCCGGGCGCGCGGCGCTTTCGTCCTGACCGTCTTTTCCTGGATCGTACTGGCCGTGCTGGCCGCGCTGCCCTTCATGCTGGACCCGGTGCGGCTCAGCCTGACGGATGCCTTTTTCGAAGCGACCTCCGGCATCACCACGACCGGGTCGACGGTAATGACCGGGATCGACGACATGCCCAAGGGCATCCTGTTGTGGCGGGCGATGCTGCAGTGGATAGGCGGGATCGGCATCATCGTCACCGCCATGGCGATCCTGCCCATGCTGGGCGTCGGCGGAATGCAGCTGTTCCGGCTGGAAAGCTCCGATGTGGGCGAGAAGATCCTGCCGCGCGCACGGAGCATTGCCTTGACCATTGCAGGCATTTATCTGGGGCTGACCCTGTCATGCGCGACCGCCTACACCTGGACGGGGATGAGCGTGTTCGATGCGGTCGCTCACGCCATGACGACGATCGCGACGGGCGGCTATTCCACCTCGGACGCGTCCATGGGCGGCTTCATGGATGACGGCGCCGACATCGTCGGCATGGTCTTCATGTTGCTGGGGGCGCTACCATTCGGGGTCTACATGCTGATGGTGCGCCGCGGGCAGCTGGATGCGCCAGCCCGCGATCCGCAAGTCCGGGCGTTTTTGAGCGTCGTCGTGATGCTCAGCCTTCTGGTCTGCGTCGCCTTGGTCACATCGGGCGCGCAGGACAGCGAACTGGGCCTGCTGCATTCGCTGCGCCTGTCCGCCTTCAATACGATTTCCATCATTACCGGGACCGGATACGCCACGGCGGACTACATGAATTGGGGGGCGATGGCGGTCGGTGCCTTCTTCTTCTACATGTTCATCGGAGGCTGTGCCGGGTCCACGGCCTGTTCGATCAAGATTTTCCGCTACCAAGTCGCGCTGGAAGCGTTGCGGGCCTATCTGTTCCGCATGCCGAGGCCGCACGCCATTGCGCCGATGCGTTACAATGGCCGGCCGCTGCCCGATGCCGTCGTCTATTCGGTATTGGGCTATTTCTTCCTGTTCTTCGTCACCGTCGCCGTCATCGCTTCCATTCTGGGCGCAATCGGGCTGGACCCGGTTACGGCCTGGTCCGGCGCGGGCAGCGCCGTAGCCAATGTCGGGCCGGGGCTGGGCGACATCATCGGGCCCAGCGGCACCTATCAGGATCTGCCGAAACTGGCGAAATGGGCTCTGATGACGGGCATGGTGGTCGGACGTTTGGAAATCGTCACCGCCCTGGTCGTGCTGACGCCCGGGTTCTGGCGCGCATAGCGTAGCCCCCGCGCGTCCGAACGCGCGGATGAGTCCAATGGTCAGGCCTGCTCCATCCCTCCGACCGGAAACACATATTCCACATCGCAGAACTCGCACCGGGCGCGGATCATGCCGTCATCGTCAGCCATGTCGGCGCGGGCAGCGGCGTCGAAGCTCTTCAATGTGTTCGCCAGCCGATCGCGCGAGCAGCGGCATTCGGCGTGAACATCCAGCCGGTCAAGCACCCGGACGCCGTCTTCATTGAACAGGCGGTAGAGCAGGCTGTCCGTCGGCAGGTCCGGATCGATCAATTCCGCATCGTCCACTGTCGCCATGAGGGCCTTGGCCGTGTCGAACACGCTGTCCGTTTCGCCGCGTGCCGCATCTTCGGCGACACGTTGGATCATGAGGCCGCCGCCGGTCCATTGGCTGCCACCGGGCCCGACATCCTGACCCACAGCCAGGCGCATCATGGTCGGAATCTGGTCGCTTTGTTCGAAGAAATGCTCGGCGCAATCAGACAGGCGCTGGCCTTCGATGGCGGCCAGACCCTGGTACAGATCCGTATCTGGACCTTGGTCGATGGTCATGGAAAAGGTGCCGCCGCCCAATAACGTGTTCGCGCCCGGACTGCGATTGTCCAAAGTGACGGATTTCAATGCCTTTTCGTCATATCGGGCGTAGCCCCGAATATGCCCGTCCGTGGTGCAGTCGGCCATCAGCAGGCTGACCGCGCCCTCATTCGTGCCGTGGCACTGGACGACGAGCCGTCCGTCGAACTTGAGCGAGCGCGCCACCAGCGCACCGACGATCATCGCTTCGCCAAGCAGGCGGGCGACTGGCTCGGGATAGCGGTCGGCCAGTGCCGTCTGCAAAGCCGACGGCAGGCGCACGGCGCGGCCTCTGACGGGCGCGAGCGTGTCGTCTGTCCCACCGACCGTGAAGACGGTGAGTTGGTTTTTCATGATGTCTTGCATGGCGCGGATGTGGGAAGGGATGCAGGGATTTCAACCCGTATCGCACCCCATGCTTTCAGGCATCCGCACCGACGGCATGCAGCTCTCCGCCGTGGCGGCCGAGCCACCGTTTGGCCATCGGGGTGTCCGGAAAGAGCCGTTCGCAAACGGCCCAGAAGGCCGGGCTGTGATTGGGCTCGACCAGATGGGCGCATTCATGGGCGCAGACATACTCCAAAATGTCCGGCGGGGCGCAGATCAGTCGCCAGCTATAGGAGATCTGACCTTCGCCGCGCCGCGTGATGGCGCTGCCCCAGCGGGAGGACTGGTCGCGTACGCTGACTTTGCCAACACGCTTGCCAAGCTGCGCGGCGTAATGGTGGGTGGCAGCCTCCAGCTCGGCGCGCGCCTCGCGGATCAGCAGGCGCCGCACCCGGCCGGGAAAGCTTTCCCGATCGGGGGAGGGGACGGTGATTCTCCGCCCGGAGCGGTCCACTTTGGCGCGGCCCTTTCCGGGCGGATTGACAAGCTGGAACCGGTCTCCCTGAAATAGGATGTTCCCGCCGGGCACAAACGGCATGGGCGCGGGCAAGCCTTCCAATTGGACATCGATCCAATCGCGTTGCTCCCGCGCGAAGCGCTGCGCCTGTGCGAAACTGCGCAGACCCGGCACGACGACATGGACTTGCCGGTCGGCAGGCTTGACCTTCAACGAGACGCGCCGCGCCCGGTCCGACAGGACGTAGAGCACGCGTGGGTCGGCTGAGTCGATCAACGGGAATTGCGTCTTGTCAGGCAGGGCATGGCCGCTAGACATGTGGCTCAACTTCGACAGGACTTCCGACATGTTCGCTTCCCCGCTGAGCTTGCAGCGCACCCTTCTTGCCGGACTATGCGCGTCCGCCCTCGTGATGGGGTCTTGCCGGGGCGGGGACAAGCCCGCGGCTGAGGAAATCACGGTCGATGCGGCGACGCTGGAATTGACCAAGGCGGACGAGGGCGCTCTGTCCCGCCATTTCGAGGTCGAGGCCCGTGACGGAACCGAATCCGAAACGCTGGCCTTGCTGGACGCGCTCGGCATGGACGGGGCAAGCTATGGCGAGCGCGCGATCGACGGCTCCACGGTTGTCTATACGGACTGGACCGCATCCAGCGGCAATGCCGCCATTCAGGCGGACCGCGTCGAGATGATCGGCCTGCATGAAACGGATGACGGGGCCACGCTCGACAAGCTGGTTGTCCTCGATATGGGTCTCAAGGCTTACGAAGAGGATGAGAGCGAGGCCCGCGTCGAAGTCGTGGACGCCGCGGTCGCCAATCTGACCGTGGTGCAACCGACCGCGGACCTCATGGCTGACCTGACCGATGTTCTGATGGCGCGCGACACAGCGGCCGAAAAGGCTACTGATACGGTCGAAGACATCGCCGATACGGGCGAGTTCCGTGCGATCCGCTTGGCCGACATGACGGCCACCGTGCGGGAGGACGAGCAAACCGGCACATTCGCGATCGAGCAGATCGTGGTCGGCAACGATGCCGACATGGCCATCATGGATGTCGTGTTGGAGACTCTGAACTTCGAATGGGCGGCTGATGACGACTCCGCTTCTGACACCGACGCCGCGACTGTAGCCAAACCCTTCAAGCTGGAAATGGACGGGCTGACCGCAATGGGACTGGATACGACCCAGATGGACCCAGGAAACATGCCGGGGGCCGGATTGGGTGCCAGTTTCATGAACGGCTTCATGTCGGGTCTCTCGCCGAGAGGGACGCCGCCCTTCCGGCAGATCGACTTGGGACGCGTGGCGTTGGAGTCCGGCACGTTCGACTTGATCACGGACGGTTTCGAAGCGGATACGACCGTGGACGGCGGGGTCACGACGCTTCGCTCCGTGATGGAACCGATGATTGTGACCTTCAAGGACATGACCGACACACCCGTTGCGCCCTACATGGATGTGCTGCGCGAGAACGGGTTGGCGGAGATTTCCATGAAGGGGTCCGGAACGACGATCTTCGATCCGGCCGAAGACCGCGTGCGCTATGAAGACGGCCTTTTCGACATCGATGACGGGCTGAGAATGCGCTGTGACTATTCGGTTCTCGGAACGAATGCGGCCGCCGCGTCCATGAAGGCCAGCGGTGTGACCATGCCCGTTTTCGATTTCTCGGACGACGGCGATAGCGAGGCTGAAATGGAGCGCTACATGGCCGAGATGGAACGCTACAATGCGGCCCAGGCCGAGGCGAACAAGCTGATCCGGATCGAGAGCCTCGATTGCGATATCCAAGACGTGCCTGGCAACAGCTTGGTCGAGCGCGGCTACAAAGTCGCTTCCGCGATCACTGGCCGCCCGGTCCCCGTCCTGAAGGGCAGTGCCAAGACGATGATCGCGCTCGGTTCGCTGACCGCACCGTCGGCCTTCCAGCGCGACCTGATGGACACGGTCGGATCCGGTCTGATCGATTTCATCGACACGCCCGGACAGACCATGACGATCACGATGGCGCCCGAAGAGCCCGTGTCCATAACGTCGCTGACGGGTCAGGACGGCAGCGAACCGACGATCGAACCGCTCAATTTAAGTGTCGAAGTCCAATAAGGAACGGGCTTCGATCGTCTCGTAGATCGGTTCGCGCCATGCATCCGCGCATCCGGCTGTGCCGGAATGTCGCTTGAAACCGACGGGCGCCTTCCGCATATGATCGGCAACTTCACCTTCCACGTCATGGAGATCTCATGAAAGTTCTCGTCCCGGTCAAGCGCGTGCTTGATTACAACGTCAAAGCCCGCGTCAAACCCGATCAGAGCGGTGTCGATCTCTCCAACGTCAAGATGAGCATGAACCCGTTCGACGAAATTGCCGTCGAGGAAGCCGTGCGCCTGCAGGAAGGCGGTACCGCGACGGAAACCATTGCCGTCTCGATCGGACCGGCCAAGGCGCAGGAGACCATCCGAACTGCACTAGCCATGGGCATGGACCGCGGCGTGCACGTCACGACCGACGAAGATCTGGAGCCGCTCGCGGTCGCCAAGATCCTCAAGAGCGTGGCCGAAGCCGAAGGCGCCGAGCTGATCCTCATGGGCAAACAGGCCATCGACAATGATTACGGTGCGACCGGCGGCATGCTCGCCGCGCTGCTGGACTGGCCGATCGGTCAATATGCCAATACGGTCAGTCCGGGCGAGGGCAGCGTCGAGGTCAAGCGCGAGATCGACGGCGGCCTGCAGACCGTGAACCTGAAGCTTCCAGCCGTGGTCACGACCGATCTGCGGCTCAACGAGCCGCGCTATGCATCGTTACCCAACATCATGAAGGCCAAGCGCAAGCCGATCGAAGCCAAGACGCCAGACGATTTCGGCGTCGATACGACGCCGCGCCTGACGGTCGTGAAGGTGACGGAACCCAAAGCCCGCGAAGCCGGTATCAAGGTCGACGATGTCGCGACCCTCGTCGATAAACTCAAGAACGAAGCAGGAGTGCTCTAATGGCCACGCTTGTCGTTGCAGAACATAATAACGCGTCGCTGGCCGACGCGACCGCCAAGACCGTTACGGCCGCAAAAGCGCTGGGTGGAGACATCGATATTCTTGTGGCGGGCAAGGGCGCTGCCGCTGCTGCCGAAGCCGCCGGCAGGATTGATGGCGTCCGCGCCGTGATCCACATCGAACACGACCTTCTGGACAAGCAGATGCCCGAAGCCATGGAAGCGACCCTCGTCGCCCTCATGGATGGGTACGACGCGCTCATGGCGCCCGATACGACCACGCATAAAGCCTACATGCCGCGCGTCGCCGCCAAGCTCGACACGCAACAGATCAGCTCCGTCACCGGGATCGAGGACGGCACGTTCGAACGTCCGATCTATGCCGGCAACGCCGTCGCCTATGTCACGTCGGACGACCCCAAGAAGGTCGTCACGGTTCGTACGACCGCATTTGCCGCGGCGGGCGAAGGCGGTTCGGCTTCTGTCGAAACGAAGGCGACCGAGATCGGCGACATGGGTTCCGAATTCGTGTCCGAAGAGTTGACGAAATCGGACCGCCCTGAGTTAACAGGCGCAAAGATCGTTATTTCCGGTGGGCGCGGCATGGGGTCGGGCGAAAACTTCTCCATGATCGAAAGTATTGCCGACAAGCTCGGCGCCGCCGTCGGGGCCTCGCGCGCCGCCGTCGATGCGGGCTATGTACCTAATGACTACCAAGTCGGCCAGACAGGGAAGGCCGTGGCGCCAGAACTCTATATCGCCGTCGGCATATCCGGCGCGATCCAGCACCTGGCCGGCATGAAGGACTCCAAAGTCATTGCCGCGATCAACAAGGATGAGGAAGCCCCGATCTTCCAGGTCGCGGATTACGGATTGGTGGCGGATTTGTTCAAGGCTCTGCCGGAGTTGGAAGCCGAGCTTGAAAAGGTCGGATACTGATCGTTCCGACGACGATACCAAACCTGTAAGCCCGCCCAAAGGCGGGCTTTTTCATATCGGCTCGACAGGGGGCTCCATGCAATCCGCATCGTCTGCCTGCTGTTGCGCCGCTCTCGCTTCGCTTTCTTTTTTCAACGGGCGAGTAAAGGGACATACTTCCTGAACGAAGCCATTCAGCGTGTTCGTCAGGCTTTCGGGTACGAGCGAGTAGTGGATGTATTGCCCTCGGCGTTCGCGCGTCACAAGGCCAGCATTCTCCAGCACCGACAAATGCTTGCTGAGTGCAGGCTTGGACATGTCGAAGCGTTCGGCGATCTCGCCCGCCGTCAGGGATGTCGCTGAAAGATAGGCGAGGATGCGACGGCGGGGCGTGGAGGCGAGAGCTGAGAAAATCTTGTCCATGAGCATCAGAATCCAAAACCGAGCAAAAATCCATTTAACCTATTGACTAAATACTTAAACAGGGTCAGAGGAATTTAGCTAACTGGTTAAATATAGCCGGAATGGCGGAAATAGCAAGAAGAGCAGCATATGCTTGGAATAACTTATCTGATTTATGTCGTCATATCTCTGAGCTTGACGGTCTGGGTCGGTCGGACGCTCAACCGCAATGGCAAGGTGTTCTTGAACCATCTCTACGAGGATGCGCCGCATCTCGTCGATGCAATCAGCAACATGTTGCTGGTCGGCTTCTATCTCATCAATATCGGCTTTGTTGCCTATACGTTGCGCATCTCCGGAGTGGGTCCTATAAATTGGGCGCAAGTCATCGAATTTCTGGCCGTCAAGATCGGGCTAATTGCCATCGTCTTGGGTGTGATGCATTTTGCTCTGATGTTCTTGCTGCAACGCTATGCACAGATCATCAAGTCGGTGGCGGCGAAGGCTGGTCCGCAGTCGGCGTGATGCCACAATACGAGGCCTGCGATCATTTGCGGGCCTTATTCGGTCTCTGATTAGGCGGCTTGGCTGTTTTCACATTGCACGGCACGGCCACTGTACTTTTCCAGCACTTCGAGTAATTCCGTCTGCTTCACAGGCTTGGTCAGGTAATAGGTCATGCCCGCATCCAAGCAGTCCTGACGATCGTTCTTCAACGCATGCCCTGTGAGCGCAATGATGGGGATGGGATTGGCCGTGTCGTTGTCCGCTTCGAAAGCCCGGATGCGGCCCGTGGCTTCGAAACCGTCCATGACAGGCATGGAGACATCCATCAGGATGAGCGGAAAGCGGTCGCGGTCTTCCATGAACATGTCGAAAGCAATCTTGCCGTTTTCGGCGAAAACCGGGTCGAAAGCGGTCTCGACAAGCATCAGCCGGACGACGTCGCGATTGAGCGGGAAGTCTTCCGCAACGAGTATTTCCTGTTTGTCCGGCTTTACAACACGAGACGTCATGACCTCTGCTTCAGTTTCGGGATCCGGAGCCGTTCTGGCTTTGTGTTGAGTGTCCTCCTGTTGAGTGTCCTCAGCGGGTGCAGATACGTTTTTCGGCATCGAAATGTCCGAAAGCAGGGAGTCGAGCAAAGCATCCGTTTCCGATGCCGAAATCGTCGTGTCGTTCCGGGGCGATTCATGTGGAACCGAGCTTGCACCGGACTCGGGGTGTTCGCTGGCAAGCTGTACCGGGCTGTAAACGTCGTCAGACGGTTGGTCGGCCTCAGCCATAACGGGTTCGGAAAAGGTTTCCCGACTGGTTTCAGTCTGGGCGGACGGTGTATCCAGGATCGCGTTCAGCGTCTGCACGGAAGCTTCGACTTCTCCGGGCTCCGGCATCTCGTTGCTGGTTTCCGGGTCGGGCGAAACAGGTTGAGACCTGGCTTCATGCTTGCCGAGCATCCGTCCCAGCGTTTCGAACAGGCGCCGCTCCCGGACAGGCTTGACGAGATAGGTCTCGATTCCAATCGCGGCCAATTCCTGGCTGGTTACCGATTGGTCGCAGGAAGACAGCATGACGATCGGCGGGATCGGCAAGGTGGACTGTTTGGACAGCATGGAAGCGAGTTCGCGGCCATTCACGCCAGGCATCAGATAATCCAGTACGATCACATCGTATGGCTTCGCATCTGAGTCGCTGGCGGACGCTTTCAGCGCTTCCGCCGCCTCGACGCCGTTCTTCGCCGTGTCGCTGGTCATGCCCCAGCCGGCGAGCTGGTCGGACAGGATCTGGCAATTGACGTCGATATCGTCGACGATCAAGGCATGCTTGCCGTTCAGAGCGGCGATGTCGTAGGTTTCCGCCCGCGCATCATGGTCGATCGTCAACGGAATTTTGACTCCGAAGGTCGAACCCATGCCGACCTCGGAAGTCAGGTAAATCTTGCCGTTCATCATTTCGACGATGCGCTTGGTGATGGCGAGGCCGAGGCCGGTGCCGCCATAGACGCGTGTCGTCGATCCGTCGGCCTGGGTGAACTTGTCGAAGATGGATTCGACGCTTTCCGGCGCGATGCCGATCCCCGTATCCGTGACATCGATTGTAACGACCGGCCGGTCCGCATCATCCGGATCCGGTGCGACATTGACATCGATTTTGACATAACCGTCGGCCGTGAATTTGATCGCATTGCCGACGAGATTGGTCAGAACTTGTCGAATCCGTCCGGCATCACCGATGAAATTCGCGGGCAGGCCACCAGGGTAGTTTATGATCAGCTCCAGACCCTTGTCCTGCGCGTTCGCCACCAACAAGGCCATGACGTCATTGACGGACGATTTGAGATCGAACGGCATCGGGTCGAGCTCCAGTGCCCCGGCCTCGATCTTCGAGAAGTCGAGAATGTCATTGATTATGCACAGCAAGGCACTGGCGGAACTGGTGATGACGTTGACATACTCGCGCTGACGTTCGTCGATGCCCGAAAGCGCGAGCAATTCGGCCATGCCGAGAATGCCGTTCATGGGCGTCCGGATCTCGTGGCTCATATTGGCCAAAAATTCCGACTTGGCCTTGCTGGCTTGTATCGCTTGATCCTTAGCCGCCTCGATCGTCGCTTTCTGGCGATGTTCTCGTTCCGTATCCGTGACGAAGGCGCGGATCCTCTGCGGGCGGCCTTGCGAGTCCCTGACCAGCTCGCCGAGCGTACGGCTCCAGCGCATATTGCCTCTGCCAGTGATCGTGCGGATTTCGAATTCGAAACGGCCGCCATTCTTGTTCATGTCCCGCAGCGCCCGGGTCATGATGTCCCGGTCGTCGGGATGGGCCACGATCGCCAAGCCCTTTTCCTGGATGACGTCGATCTTCTCGCGTGAATAGTACTGGATCATGGACTTCGAGAATTCGTACTTTTTCGTGTCCAGATCGAAGAACCAATATCCGGACCGGCCGAGTTGCAAGGCGGCGTCCAGCATTTCGTCTTTTTCGACCAGTTCGCTGACATCCGATGAGACCGATATCGTATAGCCGTTGTCGAGCACCTGGCGGCAGAACCGCTGCGTCGAACCGTCTCCGAGCTGGATCAGCCGCGTCGTGATGTCCTTTCCTTCTTCGATATTCGTCCGGTGTTCGGCTTCGGATAACCGATTCCGCTCCATGATTTCTGGCGTGAGATAACCGTTGCGGGTCATCAATTCGTGCATTTTGGTCAGAGGGTCGCCAAGTTCGATGTCGCCATGCTTCATGCCCATCTTGTAGAGGGTGGCACTGGACATCATGCGATAGCGCATGTCTTGGTCCAGGATCGCGACACCGACATCCAGGTGCTTCAACAGCATGTCCAGGAACTCGGCCTCCTTGCCCGGCTCGACGATCGCCGAGTGGTTAGGGTGGCTGGGATCGTTGAAAGCCCCTTTTGCCGTATCGTTCATTATGCCCTCGCCCGGACGACGGAAATATCGTTTCGAGTCGGCCTAGTGACGCAGAGACGTTAATAATTTTGCAAAAAAAAGCCGGACGCTTGCAACAGCAAGGTCCGGCTTGAGTCTTCGCAATCCAGTCGGGGAGAGTGACTTGCGGTATTAAAACACAGCAGCGGCAGAAGGGGAGGACGTCGCTGTGTGTCGAGCTTCATTTAGGCATTCCGGCCGACCGGTAGAACCGATAGGAGCGCAAAAGAGCCATGCAGTTACGCATGCAGAGGCAGAGCAGTGACTGCTGGGTCAATCGATCGAGGGCGATGTCCGCGCGACGCGTTGCAGAAATTCCCGGAACACCTTGGCCTTGGCGGATCCACGAAGTTCTGAAGGATAGACAAAATACAGATCGAAGCTTTCGCCGCGCACTTCGGGCAGGATCCGCACCAGACGGCGGCTGGATGCGATCATGTAATCCGGGAGACCGGCCAATCCGATACCGGCTTCCGCTGCCCGCATGATGCCGTGCAGATTGTTGATGCTCATGATCGGTTTGCGCGGGCCTTCCCCGTCCTCGCGACCCACCGATAAAGCCCAGTTGGAGCTTTGCAGCTTTGCCGGCAACAATTCGCCAAAAGCCACGATTTTATGTGTGTCGAGATCGGGTGCGGATAAAGGCGCGCCGAACTCCGCCAGGTATCCGGGCGATGCATAAAGAGATTGCGTGATCTGACCAAGCTTGCGTTCGATCAGGTCGCCTTGGGTGGAAGGCCACGGCCGAAGCGCGCAATCCACGTCGAAAGCCATTAGGTCATGCTCGCTGTCTTCGAGGATCAGCTGGATCTCGATTTCCGGATAGGCTTTCATGAATTCCGGCAGGACGGTCGTCAGCCAGTTGGACCCGAGCGATATGGGCGAACTGACGCGCAGGACGCCTTGTGGCAGCTGCCGCACATTCTGGACGTTTGCGAGACTCTTGGCGATCTGGCCGTGGACTTCGGTCGTTGTCTTGAACAGGACCGTTCCTTCTTCCGTCAGTGTCAGACCGCGCGCGTGGCGGTGGAACAGCGGCAAGCTCATCCTGTCTTCCAAGGCTGCGATCTGCCGCGACACGGCCGATTGCGAAATGCCGAGATCCTGCGCCGCACGGGTCAACGAACCAGTCCTCGCCGCGGCATGGAAAGTCTTGAGTTTGTCCCAGTCGATCGTTTCCGGCATGATGTGGTCCTGTCCGTTCTCCGGCAGCGAGCGGCCTCGAGGTGATCGGTTACTCCGCTGCTTGGACCGCGTCGCTGAGCGTCTCCAGCTCTTCCTTGCGTGCGGCGATGTCGTCCACGAGCTCTTCGCCGATATTGTCAGCTGCATCCTTTGCGCCCATCGCGTCCTTGGCGGCAAGCCAGCGTTCTGCCTCGAGCGCGGCCATGCAGCCCAGGCCGGCAGCCGTCACGGCTTGCCGATAGGTCTCGTCCGATACGTCGCCGGCTGCGAAAACGCCCGGCACATTAGTGCGCGTACTGTCGGGCGCGCTAATGATGTATCCGCCGTCGTTCATTTCCACATGGCCTTGGAAGATTTCCGTGGCAGGTTTGTGGCCTATGGCGATGAAGACGCCGTGGGCCGGCAAAATGCGTTCCTCGCCGGTCTGGGCATGCCGGATGCGCGCGCCCGTCACGCTCGGCATGGGTTTCAGATCGCCGACAATTTCCTCCATCGTGTGGTCCCAGAGGATTTCGACATTATCTTTGGCGAACAACCGCTCTTGCAGGATTTTCTCGGCGCGCAGGCTGTCCCGGCGATGGATCAGCGTAACCTTGCTGGCCAGACCGGAAAGGTAAAGCGCTTCTTCCACAGCCGTATTGCCGCCGCCCACCACTACGACCTCCTTGCCGCGATAGAAAAAACCGTCGCAAGTTGCGCAGGCCGATACGCCGAAGCCGCCAAACGTCTCTTCGCTCGGCAGGCCGAGCCATTTGGCTTGGGCACCAGTGGCGATGATGACCGCATCCGCCGTATAGACCTTGCCGCTGTCGCCGACCGCCTTGAAGGGGTGGCCGGAAAAATCGACATCGACGATCATGTCTTCGTAGAACTCCGTGCCGAACTTCAAGGCATGCTCCTTGAACTTTTCCATCAGTTCGGGCCCCATGATGTCGGGAAATCCGGGATAGTTCTCGACATCCGTCGTGATCGTCAGCTGTCCGCCCGGCTGTAGGCCCGCAACGATGGCCGGCTTCAGAAGCGCCCGGGCCGCGTAGACGGCGGCCGTGTAACCGGCAGGTCCGGATCCAATGACCAGGACGGGATGATGAACGCTGTCGCTCATTGAAAAACCTTTCATTTGAACGGCAGAGGTAGGGCGCGGGGCCATCCGCCGCAAGCGCGGGAGGGTCTCAATTCTGTGAACGGCTGGCTGGCGATGGTGCGAGCGGCGGTGCCGTATGGACCACAGTAACCATCGGCAGGAAGGATCATCGATTGCGATACCGTTCCAGAACGCGGTCCGCAATGCGGGCTGTCTCGTCCAGCGGCGCATAATCTGGATCATCGATGCGGCCGTCCCACCGTCTGACGCCGCAGCGATGTCGAAGCACCTCATATAGATCGGCGAACTTCCCCGGATCGCCCTGCATGGGCAAACGATAGACGGGCTTGCCTGTCGTGCAGGCTTCGGTCAGCATATTCGTGCTGTCCTCCGAGACTAGGATAATTTTCGCCCCGCCGAGAAAGGCGAAATAGGGATTGTGTCCAGCAGCGTCTGGTGTGTGCAGCCAAACATCATTAGGCCGGCCGTTGGCGAAGGCCCGCCATTGGTCCTGCACAAGGTCCGGTGTGCGCCGGGATGTGGTGATGAGCAGACTGTAGCCGCCATCCGCTAAGTTCCTGGCGGCTTTCAGATGCGCGTCTGTCGTTGCAGCGTCCATATCATGGGTATGGCTTGGGCCGCCGATCGCAATCATGGCGCGCGGCATGGGCAAGGTCGAAAGACGGTCGGCATGAGCCAGCGTCTCCGCGATTATGAGGTCGCGTGTAACCCGATTCGGCGACCCGATCATCGTTTCGACGGATGGTCCCGACAGGCCGTCATGCTTCGGCGCGACGACAAGATCGAAACGCGACGGCTCGGTGCGCGGATCCTGGACATAGACCGTAAAATCGCATCGCCCCTTGCGGCGCACCGACAATAGAGCGGCGATGGCCTGACGGCCGCATCCGATTATTATGTCGGCTGGTGGCAGACCGAAATCACGTTTTACCGCCAACTGAATCCATGGTGGCAAGGCTGCGAAAGCCGGTCCGGACGCGAGGATGTGTGTGGCGATCCGGCAATCCGTTCCGACCTGACGGCAGATTGCTTCGGCCAAGCCGAGCGCCTGATTCTCGATCCCGCGCCGACCGTCCGAGGCGACGAGGAGTTTCACACGTCGAACTCTCAGCCCGCTTCCGGATAGCCGATATCCAGGATTTCGTATCCTTTGGCACCGCCCGGCGCAACGACTTCGAAGACGTCTCCGACTTCCTTGCCCATCATGGCGCGCGCGATCGGGCTGGTATTCGAAATCTTGCCGTCTTTCACATCGGCTTCGTCTTCGCCCACGATCCGGTAGGACGCTTCCTCATCCGTGTCTTCGTTGACGATTTTGACGCGCGCCCCGAAGGTAACCTTGTCGCCGCTCAAGCCGGACGTATCGATGATCTGGGCCAAGGACAGCTTGGATTCCAGTTCCTGTATGCGCCCTTCGATAAAACCCTGCTTTTCCTTTGCCGCGTGATATTCCGCATTCTCGGACAGGTCGCCATGGTCACGGGCCACGGAAATGGCCTGAATGATATCAGGCCGCTCAACTGTCTTGAGATGCTTGAGCTCCGTTTGGAGCGCAGCATGCCCATCCGGAGTCATTGGGAATTTCTGCATAAATCTGTCTCGCAGACGAAAAGTGGTCGCGACGCAGGACGGCGCCGCACATAAGCGAAGAACATTTAGAGGCTTTGCAGGTGTGATCAAGAGATTACGGGCAGGAAACCGTCTTATGCGCAGATCACCGTTCGATGAACCAGTGCGCTATCAAGCTGTCCGGAAGGATCATGGTTATGCCGTTTCGCACTAGCGCGAAGCCAGCAATGGCGGCGTGTTGCGGCCTGAATTGAAGGGCGGTTTTCGGTGTGAAGCGGTGGGAGTGCCATCCCGCCGCTTCATGTCCGGTCCATTCTTCGAAAGGAGACGAGAAAAAGAAACGAACGCGCCGTCTCTGTAAATTCCGTCACGAAGAGTCAAGGTTTGCAGCGCGTTGCGACACCGCCAGTCATCGCTTACGGACAAGGGTATGGATCCGTCTGCGCATATCGAACTTCCGTTGAGCGGATTGCGGATTGGGCATGCCCATGACCCTGTCGTTCGAACGGGCGTCACGGTCGTCGTTCCGGATCGGCCGGCTGTCTGTGCGGTCGATATTCGCGGCGGAGGCCCTGGCACGCGCGAGACCGATACGCTCGCCTTGGGCGGACTGATCGAAAGGGTTCATGCCATCGTTCTTGCGGGCGGATCCGTATACGGCTTGGCGGCCGCCGATGCCGTCTGTCGCGATCTCGGTGCACGGGGCATCGGCTTCGTAGCCGGGCCGCCGCCCGTGCCTGTCTCGCCGATCGTGCCCGCTGCCATTTTGTTCGATAATGCCAATGGCGGCGACAAAGACTGGGGTGCCGCACCTCCTTTTCGCGCGCTTGGCCATGACGCGCTGGATACCGCATCGCGCATGACAGGAGAGGGGTCGGTCGGTGCTGGTTACGGTGCGACGGCCGGTATCTACAGAGGTGGTTTTGGAATCGCATCGGAAACGGTCGGACAGGTGACCGTCTGTGCAATGATTGCAGCCAATCCTGTCGGCTCGCCCTTCCTACCGGGGACACGTGTCCCGCATGCCTGGATCTACGAGTGCGATAATGAGTTCGGCGGGATCCGCCCACCGGACGATTACCAATGGACGCCTCCGCAAGACACGAAGCTCGCGCGCTTCGCCCAAGCCGGCCGAAATACCGTCATCGGCGTTGTCGCCACCGATGCGGCTCTGTCACCATCCGATCTGAAACGCTTGGCAATCATGGCTCAAGACGGCTTGGCCCTATCCGTCCAGCCTTCGCACACGCCCTTGGACGGCGACACTCTTTTCGCCCTTTCGCTTGAGGTGAAGGAAATCGAAACCCCCGCTACTCTCTCCCTCCTCGGCGCTGCTGCAGCCCGAACAGTCGCCCGTGCCCTGACGAGAGGCGTGCTCGCCGCCGGATAGCATTCCCCAACGCTGAAGTTTGCTGATGATTGATTTCACAAAAGTGCCAACCGGAACTACAAGGCTCTGAAAGATAAGGGTTCTGGTTTCACTTCCATTACAAGGCAAACAAAAGCACGCACAACGTCTTGTAAATCACTCGATTGCCGGAGCACTTACATCAAGCGCACGCCCGGTTAGCCAAGATATGGCAATACATCGTTAAATGCTATGATCGTCATGCTGACATCGTTAAGACCGACATCACGATTAC
The DNA here is from genome assembly GCF_947498175.1 of uncultured Algimonas sp. GTDB lineage: Bacteria > Pseudomonadota > Alphaproteobacteria > Caulobacterales > Maricaulaceae > Litorimonas. The sequence continues at coordinate 63,059 of NZ_CANMJB010000008.1, forward strand.
TGCCGTCGCAACGAACACAATTTTTGAATCTTGCTATTCATACATTACGGCGTTTAACTGCCGTCATGATGATGACACGCCGCAGGAAACTGTTTTTGTTGGTATCTGCCTTAGGTGGGTCCTTTGGGGCATCGAGTCTGTCTGCCTGTACCACTCGGGGCACGGCATTCTCCAAGACCGTCGACGACATTCCGGGTCTGGACCCGCTAGGTGGTTATGGCATCATTGCCGTCAGGAACGGCAAGCGCGTCCTCGAACGCGTCGGCGGGTTCGCCGGAGGTCTTGATGCGAGTGAGAACGCCCCCAAACGTCCCTTTACCGCAAATTCTCCCTTTCGCGTCGCATCCATTTCCAAGGTGACGGCACTGCTCACGGCCCATGCCCTTCACGATACAGGCCAACTCGATCTCGACGATGATATCGGCCGAGCCATAGGCTTGCCGCTCAGACATCCGGATCATCCGGATGTGCCCGTCACACTGCGCAAGGTCCTGTCGCACCGGTCGGGCATTTCCGACCCGGAGGTCTATTGGACGGAACCGTCCGGCGACATTCGCGAGCTGCTCTCGCCCGATATGTTCAAGGGCGGAAAGCCAGGGGAGAGTTTCGAATATGCCAATATCAATTACGGCATCGCTGCGACGGTGATGGAAGTCGAGACGGGTGAGCGTTTTGACGTTCTGACTAAGCGCTACGTCCTGGCGCCTCTGGGTCTGGACGCCGGTTTCAACTGGGCAGGTGTGAGCCAAGCAAAGCGCCGCAAAGGCGCGACGCTTTACCGCGAGGTGGACGGGGCGATGACAATCCAGACCGACGGCCCAAAGACGTTGAACGATAGCGGGCCCGTTCTCTATGGCGACGACCCCGACTTCACACTGAGCGGTTACAAGCCTGGCACGAATGGCACCTTGCTCTCTCCGCAAGGCGGTCTCCGCGCCAGTCTTGAAGACCTCCTGGTCATCGCCGAATCGCTCGCCAACCACCCTGAGTTACACCAAGCCGATTGGATCTACGATGGACACAACGGCGCGGCAGATAACGGTCACTTCGTCAGCTTTGGGCCTGGCCTTTATGTCTATCCGCCAGACCTATCGCCCATTCCGGGGCAGCTGATGGTCGGCCATCACGGGGAGGCTTACGGCATGTATGGCGGCATGTGGCATCTACCACAGATCGACGCGCAGATCGTTCACGCCGTGACCGCCACGCCCCAGCCGCCACGTCCGCAGCATGTCGGCCCGCCTGCGATTGCAGCCGAGAGCCGGATATTGCTCAACAGGGCCATGCCTGCCTTAGGGCTGAACTGAAGAGGCTCATGCCCTGTCGTTCATATCTAAAGCGGCCCGCAAACGATCAAGCTTGGCACCGTACTTCTTCCAACGACCGATCCCGTCGGCGTTCAAGGGACGACGCACCTGCACCGAACTGGCACTATCGACAGGCGCCGTGTTTTCGTGGAAGCGCAGGCAAGTTGCATTCCATGACAGATCGCAAAAGGCGAGTAGGCGGCGAGTCTGCTCTTCTTGATTAAATACAATATCCTCGTAGTTGATTTCCAGGAAACGATTTGTGGGTAGGTTGCTGCGCCAATGCGTCATCAACCGGTCGAACTGACGATAATACTGCGCCAAATCCTCAAGATCATAGGCATAATCGTGATCGCGATTATTCAAGGCGAAAAGCTGACGATAATTGGACAGGCAACTATCCATGGCGTTTCGACGAAGAACGATGATGCGAGCCTGCGGAAGCATGCGGTGAATCAGACCGGCATACAGGAAATTATGCGGGGTCTTGTCAATGACATGGGTCCGGGCCGCCGCCCGGTCGTGCCGTTGCGTCATGATATAGTCCGCTGCCTGATCAAGATGCGGCATCGAGGCCCGGAAGAGCGTCTCGCGCGTGGGCAGCATGCCGCCCGCTTGCATCGCCTGGCTTATCGCATCCGGAACGATATTCATTTCTCCTATTGAAACCACGTCTGGATGCGAGGACAGGATACGGTCGACCAAGGTTGTTCCGGTGCGCGGCAGACCCATGACGAAGACCGGCACTATATTCGTGTCCTGCGATTTGGGTATTGCAACAGGCTTGAAAGGGACACGGCATGACGCCTCGAAAATCCGGTCTCGGGCCTCGCGATCATGGGCGATCTGTCTGCGTTTGACCGTCTTGGCCTTTTCGAGCCAGTCGAAGCTTTCTTCGTATTGACCCAGATCTTCGAGCGTTTTGGCGATAGCATGGCCTAGTAGAAGGCGGCTGTCGGCGTCTGCCGCGCTGGTTTCGAAAAGCGATACCAACGTGTCGAGCTTATGATCATCCGCTGTCTGGGTGCGCAAACCGACGAGCGCATACCAGCCTTCGCAAAACTTCGGGTTTAGCGAAACCGCTTTCTCGTAGGCTGACGCCGCCTGATCGAAACGTCCGAGGAACTGCGCCGAAACCGCGAGATTGAAATGGAACCCTGCCCAATGCGGGTCGTGTTCCACGGCGCTCTCGAACAGAGGAAAGGCCAGGTCGTGCCGCCCTGCGCGGCTGTAGACCGACCCAATCAAATCGAGCAGAAAAGCATCGACAGTCCCGATGCCGACCGCGATATCGGCGCGGGATTCTGCCGCCGCCTTCTGGCCTGCCGTCATAAGCGCCTTGGCATGATAGGCTTGGAACCGCACATTGTCCGGAGCGTGTTCCGTCGCCTTCGCAAAAAGCTCGAGCGCCTTTTCGTCTTGTCCGGTCACGGATGCCAACTGACCGAGAAAAAAGAAAGCGAGCGGATTTCTTTCATTCTGCCTCAATGCGTCGACCGACCGGGCGTAGAGCGCTTGATGCTGGTTGGAAACCAATAGCTTCATGCCGGTATCGAAAGTGAGATCGGTCATCGGGCGCAGCTCGTGAAAAGTGTTTGCACTGCTTAACACATCGGACGCAGGCCGGGCAGACAAACTCTCCCAAGCGAGGGAATTCCTTGCAAAACCGTTCCCAAGACCTGCACTCTCCGGTAATAGAGCGGGAAAGGGGTATTATGGCTGAAAGCTTCGAGTTTCTGGACTGGTTGGTCATCGTCGCATACGCTGCCTTGCTGTTCGGAATGGGCTGGATGTTCTCCCGCAGAAAGGCCGAAAACTCCCGGGATTATTTCCTCGGCAAAACGGCGATGCCTTATTGGGTCGTGGCGATCTCGGTCCTTGCCACATCCCAGTCGGCGGCGACGTTTCTCGGCGGCCCGGACCAAGGTTACCGCAACGACTTCACCTATCTGTCGACCAATATCGGTACGCTGATCGCGGCTCTGATTGTGGCCCGGATCTTCATTCCAAAATTCTACGAACACCGCGTCACGACCGTCTATGAGCTGCTGTCCATCCGCTTCAATCCGGCGACCATGCGCGCCGCTGGCGGTATGTACCTTGTCGGGCGTGTCTTCGCGAGCGGGTCGAGACTGTTCCTCGCCGCGATCGCCGTGTCAATGATCCTGTTTTCCAATATTGAGGCGAGCAGCATCATTATCGCGGCCTTCCTGATGATGGCGCTAAGTTTCCTCATTACCTTTCTGGGCGGGATTAACTCGGTGATCTGGAGCGATCTGATCCAGTTTCTGATCTACACCATTGCCGCCCTCTGCGTTCTATATATTCTCTGGGTTTCCATCCCGGCCGATACGACCCAGATATCTGACGCGCTTCGTCAGACACCGAATGGGCAGAACAAACTCAAGCTCTTCGACTTCAGTCTGGATTTTTCCGCACCCTTCGCGATGATTTCCGTCATTACGGGCCTGACACTCCTTGGCATCGGCAGCTTCGGTCTCGATCAGGACATGACGCAACGGGTTTTGACCTGCAAAAATGCCAAGGAAGGCGCGCGTGCTCTGTTGATCTCGGCGGTCGTAGCCGTTCCCGTCATCTGGATCTTCATTTCTATCGGTTCGTTGCTCTACATTTTCTATGACCGCCCCGACCTTATGGGTGTGGGAAACGCAGCCCGCACGGAATTCGCCGGCGAGCGGATCACCATTTTCATGCACTATATTCTGAGCGAACTTCCTGCTGGAATGCGCGGACTGATCACCGTGGGAGTAATGGCTGCGGCCATTTCGACCATCAATTCCGGCCTGAACTCCATGTCGTCCGTCATTGTCGAGGATTTCTATCGGCCATGGCGGGAAGCCACGGGCCAGGTATCGGACAAGCAGTTCGTTAGGGCCGGTCAGATATCGATGGGGCTGGTCGGGCTGGCCTTATTCCTAATGGCGGTGCTGTGTTTCTACTGGCAAAGATATTCTGATACGCCGCTTCTGGATTTTGCCTTGTCCGTCATGGTGTTTTCCTATTCGGGACTTTTGGGTGTGTATTTCACCGTCGTGTTCACGCACCGCGGTTCTCCCACATCCGTAATGCTTGCCCTCGCCATAGGCTTTGTCGTGACGCTGTTGCAGCAAGCCTATATCGTCGATGTGCTCGGCCTGCCGGAGAGCTGGAAAAGCCTGGCCTTCTCCTGGAAGCTGTGCATCGGAACGGCTGTCGCCTTTTTGGTGTGTCTGGCTGGGAACGATAATCAATTGACCCGGAGAGCCACAGAATGAGACCATTATTCACATCGCGTTTGATCTGCATGACTCTGTTTGGGCTCGTGGCTTTGGCACCTGATCGGTTCGCTGCTGCGCAGACCTTTGCTGTTCCGCAAATCGAAACAGCCACGCCTCACATGGGTCCGGCGCAGATAGAATCGATTGCTAAAGACGCGCTGGCGGCCTTCGACACACCTGGCATGGCCATCGGCATCGTCCACAAAGGCAGCGTCCGCTTTTCAGGCGGGGTTGGTCGAAGCAATATCGTCAGCGGGAATGCTGTCACTGATCGGACCCTGTTCCGGGTCGCCTCCACGACGAAGGCCTTCACCGCCGCCGCGCTCGCCGTGTTGGTCGATGACAGCGTTCTGGACTGGGACGACAAGGTGATCGACTATCTGCCGGACTTCCGCATGTCCGACCCTTGGGTCACGCGTGAATTCACCATACGCGATCTGTTGACCCATCGCAGCGGCCTCGGTCTTGGTGCGGGAGACCTGATGCTGTGGCCGGAACCGTCGGGGTTTTCCCGCAAGGAATTGATCCACAATCTGCGTTATCTAAAACCGGTCAGCAGTTTCCGCAGCCAATATGCTTATGACAATCTGCTCTATATTGTCGCCGGTGAGGTCGCGGCGGCGGCCGCCGATATGTCGTGGGAAGCATTGGTCCAGTCCCGCATTCTCGACCCGCTCGGCATGGGCTGTTTCGCTGGGGACGTGCCGGCCGATTTGCACGACCGGACGGCGATCCCCTATGCCTTCATCGACGATGCTACGGTGGAAGTGACCCGGAACCGGATCGAGAACACGTCCAATATATCGGCCGCGGCTGGGGGTCTGGTCTGCAATGTCGAGGGTATGAACATCTGGATGCTGACGCAACTCTCGGGTGGCCTCGGACCCAACGGCACGCGTATCTTCAGCGAAGAGCAACGCGACGAAATGTGGACATCGCAGACGATTCTGCGCGTCGGCCAGACAGAGCGAGAACGCGACGGTACCCATTTCAAGACCTATGCGCTGGGCTGGCGCAAGGAAGACATGCATGGCTACGAATTGGTATCGCATACAGGCACCTTGTCTGGCTATCAGGCCTATGTTGCACTAGTGCCGGAACTAGAGCTGGGCGTCGTCATCTTGAATAACGGATCCAATTCCGGAGCCCGATCCTCTCTGATGCAGACTGTGCTGAAGGCGTATATGGGAGAGCCTTCAGTGGATTGGGTCAGCCGCTTGGCCGAGGCCCAGGCCCTCTGGCGGACGCAAAATGATATTGCGCCCGATGCGGTCAATGACAATGCGGCAGGCTCCGGTACGGTCGACCGACCGCTCGCCGACTATGCCGGTCTCTACGAGGACCCTTGGTTCGGCAAAGTCGATATCCGCCAGACCGGGAGAGGATTGCGGTTCCAATCGCGCAAGATGGTCAGGATGGCCGGTACACTAAGCCCGTTTGATATGAACACATTCATCGTGGAGTGGGACGATCCGGAGTTTCGCGCCGATGCCTATATGCGGTTTGACACGGATTTCGACGGCGAAATTTCTGGCGCGACCATGGCTCATGTCGATCCCAACGGGGATTGGAGTTTCAATTTCCGCGATCTAGCCTTTACTCGCATCGAGGATTGAACGGCCCTTTATTCTGGGAGCGAACCTCACCGCACTGTCTTGATCGAAAGAATACGATCAACATAAGAATCGGTCGCATTGAATTCGAGCGGCAGAATGGGCGTGACAGACACGCCGTTCAATGTTCCCGAATAAATTGTGCCGTCGGCACGACGGTACCGCATTCCGTGTACGTCGTGAATGGCGAAGGGTTCCCCGTCCGATTGACCTAAAATCATCAGCACATGTCCGGGAATATAAACCAGGTCGCCCGGCATCGCTTGTTCCAGTCGGCGGAGTTTTGCGGCCTCGGCCTCATTCGCCGTGTAGCGCTGATTCACTCCGATCTCGCTGTCACGCTGGTCGCCGGAATTGCGGGGCAGGGTAATTCCGAACGTCTTGTAGATCTCCAGCACGAAGCCCGTGCAGTCGCGCCCGTTGAAACGGTGCCCCCAACCATAACGCTCGCCCAGAAACTTGAAGCCTTGCCGAATGATGTTGTTCTGCGTGTAAGGCAGATACCCGACATGAACGTCCGCCTTGCGCTGGATGAGTGCATGTTTAAAGCCCAGCGATCCATCGGTCTCGCGTATCGGCAACAGGACCATGTGATGCAGATAGGGGTTTTGGCCGTACAGATTGTCCTGCAGCGATTCCGGGCGAGACAGGGGAACGCGAACTCCCATGTCGAGGGACAGTTCCGAAACGGCGGCGATCTCGGGATTGTAGACAGTCGACACCTTGTCGCCCGTGATCAGCAGAAAACCTTTCGCATCCACATAGTCGAAGACAGGACCGCGCGCGGCAATAGCGATGTCCGATAGCCGTACCCAGGCCGTATAGTTGTAGGATTGCACGAGCGCCCATTGCCCGTCGGCGCTTTCATGCAGGACTGCAACGGGATCGCCGGGGAACAGGATGGACTCCTGGAAACGTTCAATATCGCGGTCGGTCGCATCGTGGCTGAACAGCAAATCGTCTGTAGGATAGGTCCGGAGTGACGTCCGCGTCACGGCCAAGGCGAAGCGTACCGGGTTGTCATTCTGTATTGCCCCCAGATTCAACGCGTCTTCATAGCGGGCAAAATCGGCGTCCGTCACACTCGTGCCGTCCGTATAGATGCGCGGATAGCGTGGTATGCGACTGATCGAGCGGAGATGTTCGGTCAGGTCCGCACGCGACAAACGGTCCGGTATCGCCCGGACATCGTTCAACGTCGCTTCGCCGGCTACGTTTTTGCGGTTGAACGCCTCGATCTCGGTCTGCGTCATGATGACGGCGTCGCCACCCGGTTGCATCCAATAGCTCGGCGACAGGTGCTTTTCGCGAACGCCAATCACATTGGAGACAAAACCATCTTCGAAGCTCATATCACCCTCCGGTGTCGTCCACGTGCTGGCGCACCCCACGATTGTCACAGCCCCTATATAGATCGGTAAATGTCGTAGTTTCATCGTTGGCCTCACACGAGCAGGGACAGGATCTTACCAACCAGCAGTCCTCCGCCCGTGCCGATAACATATCCAAGCATGGCCATCAGAACACCGACCGGTATCAGGGCGCGGGAATAGGCCGCTGCAAGGATTGGTGCGGACGCCACACCGCCAATATTGGCTAAGGACGCAACACCGCAGGAAAACAGATCCAATCGGAAGATCTTAGCCACGACCACCATGATCAGACCATGCACCCCCAGAATGACGAAACCGGCCAGGATGAACAGAGGGGCTTGAGTCAATTCAGCAAAGTTGGCGCGCGAGGCGATCAGCGCCACGATCCCGTAGAGCAAGACATTCCCCAATTCGGCGGATCCGGCAATACGTTCCAGCCGTGTCATCGCGCCGATGATCCCCATGATGGTCACGATCAGGACGGTCCATGTAGTTCCCGACAGAAAATCGGAGACTGGAAGGAATGCGGCAAGAGACTGCGCCAAGGCCGATGCAGCGAGGCCCGCTCCGATCAGAAATGCCAGCGAGGCGGCATCGATCTCTTTGCCGCGGGTTTTCGGAGTGGCATCCAACTTCGCACTGATCCTGTCGATAAGATCCGTATTGCCCTTCGTCCACGCATTGAACTTCGGCGAAAGAGGAACGAAAGCGAGCAACAACATGACCCAGACGGCATAGTTGATCGAATCCATAAGGAGTGTGTAGCCCATGCTGGAGTCCGGAATGCTCAGCGCCCCCTGGATGGCGACCATGTTGGCCGTGCCGCCCATCCAGCTACCGCTGAGGGCTGCAAAAGTCATCCAGGCCGTTTCCGGCAGCCCGGGTCCGAAGATCAGGAAAGCCACGACGAACCCCAGACCGATGCTGACGCTCGCCGTCACGAAAGCCAGGATCATTTTGGGTCCGAGCCCCATGATCTGACGGATGTCACCATTAAGCAGCAAGAGGAAGATCATGGCCGGCAAGAGATTGCCTTTGATCGCACTATAGGCGGTGTTGACGCTATCCGTCTTGCTCCAAAGCCCGAAGGTCGAAAGCAGCATAACCACGAAATAGAGAATGACGATGCCAGGCAATATGCTGAAGAAACGGTACTTCCCAAATCCTTCCAGCGCTGCGATCATACCGCTGATCAGGAACAAAATGGCAAGGTAGCTGAAGCCGGATGTAATCATGGTCGAGCCCATTTTTCGCTAGAGCCCAGAATTGCCAGCGATTTCGTCTCGTCCGTCACTTTGCTCCAGTGGGGCTTATGGTATGATAGTGTGGTTACGATGCGCCTCCATGAGAGGCGATGTCGGATAATCCAGCAAGTCATCGAGCCTCTCGGTCCGGTATTTCTCGACCAATGCATAAAGGATTGCCACCGTTTCGATGGATGGCTGCCCCGTCAATTCTGACGGCCGGAAGTGAAGCTGGAAGGCTTGCAATACGTCTTGCGTCTGATCGTCCATCACACCAGTTTCCTCGACCTTGTAACCATAGGCACCCAGCGCTTTTTGAACATAAACCATGGGAACAGGGTCGTTCACAAAGTGGTTCCAGTATTTAACGGCTGTCGCATCGTCGAACCAAGCACCGTAACCCAATTTGTAAAGACGTTGCCATGGAAAGCGCGGGCCTGGGTCGACCTTCCGGTCCGGAGCGATATCTGAATGAGCGACAATATTCGTCGCTGTGATTTGCGGGTTGCGAGACAGGATATCATCAATCAGTTCGACCAAGGCCGCAATCTGCGTCTCCGGGAAATCCGGATAGAAACAGAATCGCTTCACGGGCGGAATGATGGCTGGCTCGGCCATCTCGGTCTGATCTGATGCTGCATAAGGCATGTCGGGCGTCACGGGCTGTGTCGGCACTAAACGCGTTGCAGGCTGTGTGTCGGGTTTTACGCAATAGGTTTGGTTGACGACTTCGATTCCAATCGAACTGTCGTTAAGCGCTTCCTTGCCGGCCCAGTAGCTTCGCCCGGCATGCCAGGCGCGTTTGTCCTCTGGCACGAGCCGATAGACATGCAACGCCTCTTCCGGATAGGTCTCGTCACTGGGATCGGGCAGCAGATAATGAGAGCTGACGGGATTCGACGAAGGCTTGGTCAGAACATGCAAGGAATCTTCGAAATTGGACGTCGTATGGTGAATGACCAATATGCTGATGTCATCTTTTCGCTCGTTGAAATTTTCGGACGGTACGATCTTCATCGTATTGCAAGCTGTCAGTAACGGAGCCAAAAGCAAGCTTACAAAGACTATCCGAAGAAATCCCTTATATCTAAGCGTATCGCAGTTCGACATTTGTGAAACTCCATCTTCCGAGCAAGTATAAGCGCTATCATCGCAAAACTCGCCTTGGATGAGAGTATATAAGACCAGAGCGAATGAAAAGTAATAACTGGTAGCTAAGTGGCATTGTCTAAGGTTGCGCTCATGAATGATTTTCATCTATAATCGACAAAATCTGCCTAATTGGTATTTGACTTACATGGAATCATGACATTATCAATCAAGTTGTATTCGCATGTTTACCGTATGCGGCGACAGGGGAGATTGTTGAATGTCGAAAAGCGCGCGCACATCACTTAAATCGTTCTACAAGTACAACCGGATTTTGACGAGCTTGATCGTCGCCACGACAGTGAGTGCTATGGGCTCGACTGCTTATGCCCAGCAGTCCGGTTCCGTAACGGGCATCGTGACCGAAGATGGTGGACTCGTCGTTCCTGGCGTAACGATCGAAGCTCGAAGCCCCGTTCTTCCAGGCATACGGACGGCCGTGACGGATGATAACGGGCGCTACCAACTGCCGCTTCTGCCTCCCGGCGAATATGAATTCACATTCATCGACCCTAACGGTTCGATTACACGGCGCTCAGCCTCGGTTCTGCTTCAGCAAAGAAGGGATCTGGATATCGTCTTGGGAGGCGGGGACGAGATCATTGTCGTCGGACAGAGAATTGAGTTAGAAACAGGTAGTGGCTCCCTGAAGAATTCGATCACTAACGACATCATCACCGGCGTACCGGTCGGTCAGCAATATCGAGACCTTCAAAAGCTGATCCCTGGCGTCCAATATAGCGAAGACGAGATCCGCGGTCCAAGTGCGGGCGGCAGTGGTCAGGACAATGTCTATCAATTCGACGGCGTTGACGTGTCTCTCCCTTTGTTCGGCAATCTTTCGGCGGAGCCCTCCACGCACGACATCGATCAGGTCACGATCGTTCGCGGTGGGGCGACAGCAAAAGGGTTTAACCGTGCGGGCGGCTTTAAGATCAACACGATCTCCAAGCGCGGCACGGATGAATTCAAGGGCGAAGTCGGCTATCAGGTCCAGACGGCCGGCATGACATCGCAGCGCAAGAACGTTACGAATAGTGACTTCGATGAAGACAGAAGCTGGATCACCGCTAATATTGGCGGGCCGGTCCTGAAGGAGAAATTGTATTTCTACGGCTCTTATTTTCGTCCTACCATCAATCGTGTGAGCGCGAGCAATGCGTTGGGCGATGTGCCGGATTTCGAAAGCACCCGCGACGAATACTTCGGCAAGTTGACTTTCGCCCCCATATCCAACCTGACACTCGATGCAAGCTATCGGACATCAGACCGGGAAGACATTAATGCTAGTATCGGCGCGTTTGATTCCCCGACGACATCGGAAGGGGCCACGTCGTCTCAGGATATCGCGATCGCCGAAGTCTCCTGGATCATCGATAATGAAAGTGCGTTCAACTTCCGCTTCAACGATTATGCGCTCAAGACATCCAGTCGGCCGGATACGATTTTCAGCGTTACTCCTGTCGAAGGCCAAGCATTGGATATCAATGCTTTAAATACGCTCGGTTTTTTCAGGGTTCCGACATTGCGCGACGGGACGACAGCTGAAGACTTAGCGTTTAACGCCTTCGCGCAACCAGTCATTACGCAATATGGCGTGGCAGGAAGCGGGCTGGGTGGAGCAACGACAATCGATGACATTGACTTCTTCCGCACAAGTTTCGAAGCAAGCTATAGCAGAAACTTCTCGATCGGAGGAATGAACCACGAGATCCATATCGGCTATCAGCATATGGAAATCAAAGAAGTCTTGGAGCGATCTTCCAACGGGTTCGGCTTCATCAGCGTTCCAGGCGGAACGACGACGACGGCGGACGGCACTCCGATATTCTATCAGGCAAGATTGACACAGCCTGCGCCGGGCGGTGCGGGTCAGACGCTCACATCGTCTTCGATCCTGCAAAGCTTCGAGATCAACGACACGATCGAGACGGGCCGATGGACGATCAATGTCGGCGCATTGATCAGCAAGGACATTCTCTATGGCCAAGGCTTGGCCAATGACTCCAGCACGTTGTCTGGCTTTGTTCTCTCTCCAGGCACAAAGTACAAAATGTATACGACCGACTGGGGCAAGATGATCCAGCCGCGTTTGGGAGTGAATTACGACTTTTCCGACACAGTCGAGCTTTACGCCAATTATGCACGCTACAACCCCTCTGCATCGTCCTTGGCGCGTGCCGCATCCTGGGACCGCAGGGTCCTGAGCAAGCGCACAGATTTCAACTACGATGCCAACGGCAACTTCTTGAACACCGAAGATGTGGGCAGTTCATCCGGCAAGCTGTTCGTGCCCGACATGGATCCACGTTATATCAACGAATATCTTGTGGGGGTGAACAAGCAGTTCACCGACAATCTGAACATCCGTCTTCATGCACGCCATCGTGAAGCCGGGAATTTCTGGGAAGATACCAATAATGACGCTCGCCTGATTGCGAATGCCCCAGCCGACATCCAGGCGCTTGGACTATACATACCGAATTTGGACGAACAACGCCTTCAAATCGGCAACGGGGTCAGCAGCGGGTCATCCTACGTCGTCGCGACCTTGGACAATTCCTTCACCAAATATTACGAAGTTGGACTGGAAGGCTCATATACAGGCGACGATTTCTCGCTGACCGGCTCCTATGTCTGGTCCAGATATCGGGGAAATTTCGACCAAGACAATACAAGCGGCAATAATGACCAGAACATATTCATCGGATCGTCCAATCTTGCCGATGGCCCTGGTCGTCAATTATGGGACTTGAAGGAGGGGACGCTCGCAGGCGACCGTCCACATCAATTCAAGGTTTACGGCGTCTATAATCTGCCATGGGATGCGAGTGTCGGCGGCTTTGCCGTATTCCAGTCAGGCCAGCCTTGGGAAACCTGGGACTTTCGTCCTTATAGCGCGCTCACACGCAGCCAGAGCACGACGATCCGTTTCAGCGAACCCGCAGGATCGAACCGCAGCGACAGTCACTTCCAAGCTGACTTGAACTACACCCAAAACATCCGCGTGTTTGGGGACTATTCGGTGCAACTTCGCGCCGATCTCTTCAATATCTTCAACAGCCAGACGGGATACAACATTCAGCCCCGTTTCAACGCGCCCAATTTCGGAGAACCGCTGAGACAGTTCAGGCCACGACGACTGCAATTGGGCGTAAAAGCCAAATTCTAGACCAGACTACATCGTGACCTCATATCGCCGGCCCGGAAACGGGCCGAGGCTTTGCTTATCATGGTCGTGCTATGAAACGGTATGGGCTGGGAATATATGAGATAGAGCGTGCCCCGTCTTCCGATCGCGGCAATTCCGAAGCCAACGCAAATAGTGCTACTTGTTCCAGCGACAAGCCGACTTCCGCAATGTCATGTTCATAGGCGGCACAAATCGAATTGAATCTCTATTGCGACAACTTACTTATTCCTAGGCCTCAACACACGATTGCCGATGACGACTCCTTGTGATCAGTCACGCATGCTTTTGAGTTTGCCCCATCGGCATCGATGTCTAGAAAATACGCTTGAGCGTTTCTCGCTGCAGGCTGCCGCGATAAAGGTTGAATAGACGCTGCCAACGAATGGCATTATCATAAGTCCAGCCTTATAGTGTGGAAGAGCGGAAATGTAGATGATCGGCAATACTGGTATTGTATTGGTGGCAAAACTAGTGTCATTTAAAACCTTCCATGTTCAACATCGACAGCGATCAGACTCGAATGTATCAGGAAGCTGGCGAAGCTTCGATAAAGGTACAGAACCAGCTCATCGAAAACGCATCCTTGATCGGTCGGCTTGGCCGCCATTTTTTCCGTAATGACCTTAAACTTGTGATGATTTGCGGCAGAGGCAGCTCATCTCATGCCGGCGTCTATGCACGTTATCTCATCGAGACTCGTACGGGTTTGCCGGTCCTTGCGGTGGCCCCGTCTGTAAGTTCTGTTTTCGCCGTGTCGCAAGCGCTTGAAAATACGTTGTTCCTTGCCATCTCACAATCAGGACAGAGCCCGGATATTCTGTCAGCCACAGCTGCGGCCAAACGCGGAGGCGCGTTCGTCGTATCCATAATCAATGATGAAAACTCTCCGCTGGTTGCCTTGTCTGATGAAGTCATTCCGATCAGAGCTGGTCCCGAAGTGAGCGTAGCCGCCACGAAAACGTTCATCTGCACTATGTCTGCCATTGCACACATGGTTGCCGAATGGGCGCAGGTAAAAACGCTGCTCGGCGCGCTTCCTGCTCTGCCCGATCAATTGTCACAAGCCTTCCAGACCTCATGGAACGACGCCATTGCACCTTTGGAACGAGTTCCATCACTCCTGACGGTTAGTCGTGGGCTGGCTATGGGCGTTGTCAAAGAGGCTGCCCTCAAATTCAAGGAAACCTGCTCTCTTCATGCCGAAGCTTTCAGTGCGGCGGAAGTCAGGCACGGACCCATGGCATTGGTCAAAGGCGATTATCCCGTAATAATTTTTGTGACCGGAGATGAAACTCAGACCAGTATCGATGCTGTCGCACGGGATTTTACATCCCGTTCCTCGAAAATTTTCTCGATCGGCAACTCTTATGAGGGAGCGGTGCAGCTTCGTTCAATCGGCGATGTTATTCCGGAGTTGATGCCGATGACCACGATCCAGACCTTCTATCGTTTCGTTAACGAATTATCCGTTTGCCGGGGGCTTAACCCCGATGCTCCTCAATATCTCAGCAAGATCACAGAGACTCTGTAGTGCTGACTGCCTTAACCAATGCGAGGGTGATGACGCCCGAAGGGTTAAAGGACGAATGCACGGTCGTCATTGATCAAGGGCGGATCGTCGATGTAGGAGCGGCGCTTGTGCTGGAGACGGCCGGGACGACGGTGCAAGATATAGAAGGCGCGCTTTTACTGCCAGGCTTCATAGACTTGCAGGTCAACGGTGGTGGCGGTGTTCTATTCAATAATGACCCCAGCGTCGCGGGGATCAAGGAGATCGGCCGGGCGCACCGCGCTTTCGGAACAACGGGTTTTCTTCCAACGCTCATCAGCGACGATCTGGAGCTGATGGCCGAAGCCATTGCCGCTGTCGACGCGGCTATTTCCGAGCAAGTCCCCGGCGTTCTCGGTATTCACTTGGAAGGACCTTTTCTAAACGCAGACAGAAAAGGCGTTCATGACGCATCGAAATTCAAAACGATTGGTGATGACGAGATTGATCTCCTGTCAAGTCTGAAGCACGGCAAAACGCTCGTGACGTTGGCTCCAGAAATGACGACACTCGACACCATCAAATGCCTAAGAGATCGCGGGGTCGTCATTGCTGCCGGTCACACAGAGGCTGATTACAATGATGCCCTCGAGGCTATGGATGCAGGCCTTAAGGGTTTCACTCATCTCTTTAACGCCATGGCTCCGTTGCAGAGTCGGAAACCCGGCATCATCTCCGCCGCTTTGGAAGATGCGCGCGCTTGGTGCGGGATTATCGTCGATGGCTATCACGTTCATCCCGCCATGCTGAGACTGGCGATCAGAGCGAAAACCGAAGATCAAATATCTCTGGTCACAGATGCGATGCCTTGTGTCGGCACGACCGACAGGCGGTTTTCCCTGGGCGAAATGGATATAAGTGTCACGGACGGAAAATGCGTCACACAGTCGGGCGTTCTGGCAGGGTCGAACCTGAACATGATGCGTGCCGTTATCAATGCGGCGGACTGGCTAGATGTTACATTCGACCGGGCCGTGCGCATGGCGAGCGCCGTTCCCGCCCGTTTCCTTGGACTAGGTGAACAGATGGGTGAAATAAAAGCGGGCCGGCAAGCCAATCTGATCCTCGTCGATGACAGCTACAAGATCGTTGACAGTTGGATCAACGGATGCCTAACTTCCTTTAGCGATGTTGAAACTCCCTAGCTCAACTGGTCATTTCCAAGATCCATGACGATGTCGTACCGATCACCTCGATAGGCCGAACGAGTCAATTCCACGGGCGTACCGTCTTTCAGGAAAGACCGCCGCTCGATCCGTAGAACCTCGCTGAATTCCCTTACGGACAGAAGCCCGGCCTCGGTGGGATTGGCAAGCGAGGCCTTAACCCTTTGCGTGCCTTGGACCGGACGATTTCCTCGACTTTCCAAGGCATGATACAGCGACTCGTCGATTTCATCGATGCTAGGCAATAGCCGCGCTGGAACGACGGCATGTTCGATGGCGACGGGTTCGTTTTCGAACTGCCGGACACGTCCGAGACGAACGACCTTGTCTGTTTCCGATATTTGCAAGATCGTGGCTTCGTCGGCGGTCGGCATGCCGTAGGCCTTCACGATCCAGATCGCTTGGGATTTGTGACCTTTTGTCTCGGCATTGCTGGTGAAGCCCTTCAGACTTGACCCCAAATGCTCGACCTGCGGCAGGACGAAAGTCCCGGCGCCATGTTTGCGCTTGACGACCTTGTCCGCCTCCAGAACGCCAAGCGCTCGTCGTATCGTTACGCGCGATACCCCTGTGGTTTGACACAGTTCGCGTTCGGAGGGGAGGGCCTCGCCCGCCTCGATCTCGTTATTCTCAATGCAGACGCGGATCTTCTTGGCGATTTGCATGTAGTGCGGTGTGGAGACGGACTTGTCGGGGCCGATATCAGTCAGACGCATTCGGCAACCCTTCAAAGATGATCGTGGTAGATCCTCTTGGTGCGACATTACAAATCATGCCGCATCATTCTAGTGAGGAATATCGCACAATCGACTTTCGACCAGAAGTAAATCCATGCGAGTGTGCTACGAAGATACGTAACCTTGCATATCGGATAAGGCCTGCCGCAAATTTCCACCCGCTTGTTTCAGTATTGTTTCGCTATCCGTCACGCTGGCGCCGAAACAGACTAATATAGCCGCCTT
Source organism: uncultured Algimonas sp. (assembly GCF_947498175.1). Classification (GTDB taxonomy): domain Bacteria; phylum Pseudomonadota; class Alphaproteobacteria; order Caulobacterales; family Maricaulaceae; genus Litorimonas. The sequence goes on from NZ_CANMJB010000008.1 coordinate 79,893, forward strand.
GATGTCATTGTCCGTTTCCATGAGCGCCGCACGCGCCGCATCTGCCGAGCATGTCGCGATTTCGCTCACCATGTTCACGGCGCGCGCTTCGAGCTTGGTATTGGATATGATCATATCAACCATGAAGCCATTATAGACGCGGCCGAGGCAGGTCATAATGGTGGTCGACAACATATTCAGAACGGCTTTCTGCGCAGTCCCGGCCTTCATGCGCGTCGACCCAGCAATGATTTCGCTACCGGTTTCGACAAGGACGGGATAGTCGGCCTCCGTCAATATGGGAGTTCCAACATTGTTGGCAATGCCGATCGTCATTGCGCCACGAGCCTTCGCCTCTTTCAAAGCACCCAGCGTAAAAGGTGTGTGCCCGCTGGCCGCGACACAAAATACGACATCGTCAGGATATATATCGACATCCTGGATTGCGTTCCGGCCGTCTTCTGTCGAGTCTTCGGCGCCTTCGGCGCTTTTCATCAGCGCTTCCGTGCCGCCTGCCATGCAGAAAACAAGCCGGTCAAAGGACCAGCCAAAGGTCGGACCAAGCTCGGATCCGTCCAGAACCGCCAAGCGCCCGGACGTACCAGCACCGACATAGACCAAACGTCCTTTGTCTCCCAGTCTGAGCGCAGCCGCTTCCGCTGCTTTGGCAACGTCGTCCAGAGCCGACTGAACGGCGGCGACGGCGTCCACTTGTCCGTCATACATGGCCTGAACGGCCTCGCGGACGGGCCATATGTCCAGATCAACATATTTACGGCTCGTCTCTTCAGTCATTGGGGGTCCGTGAACTATGAGAAAATAGACTAGTCTCAGCTATGATCGTGTCAATATGTGCCCTTCACTGGTAAAGACGATACCGCTCTCTCACCACACGGAACTCCTTCAGATCCTGTTGGCAAGTCGTCCGGATTTCATGCTCTTCCAGACCCATCTTTATCTGCGCCATGAGCGCATCGTTCCTGGCCAGTTTGTTGAAGAAATTGTTCGGAAAAAACCGGTCATCTTCGGAAAGCGCCGCATGGAAATCGATCAGCCAGCGCAACGTCAACCGGAGGCCTGCTGGATCCGCTTCGAAATCGAACGCTGACGTCCTGGATGTCGAATAAGATGATATCCACATCGTCAAGGTGCGCGGATGTCGGTTTCTTGTTCTGTCCGTAGAGAGAATATATCGGCAAACCAGTCCGCGCATCAACGCTATAATTGATATTCGTGCCCGCATCGCTTGTTCCGCGGAATCCATGCTCGGGCGCGAAAAAACTTGCGGACCGAAATATTTGCGTCAAGTGGCGCATCGACGAGATGTTATATCTCCGGTCATGGAGGTTTAATTGGCAACCACGGAGACGGATCGATCTTTAGGCAGAGGTCGAAAAGTTCTGAACTACCCGCCCCGACCTTCAGCGTGCCGGGTTGCAGCACGACATCGACTGCAGACTGGCAGCATATGAAGAGACACAGACCAAAATATGCCAACAAATTGAAAACATTCATCGGTCTTGGGTTTACAGGACACATGATTATAACGTTGATGGCTCGAGCAAGACAGACCTTTGGTGCATTTCGCAAGCCTCTGGACCATAGACTTTGTAGAAGCCCATTCTGACTGGAGAATGTTGAAGTTGTACATCAGAAAGGGTGCTTAGGCTGTCTGAAAATGCCCGTAATTGTCAAGATTTGGCTTTACACGCTCCATGTCTCTGCCATTGATTTTGCTTAACGAGGAGTGCGGATCATGGAAGTTGAACGAAGACATCTATTGGCGTTGTCCGCCTCGTTGACCCTCGCCGGTATGGTCGGAAACGCGGTTCCGGCGTTTTCGCAGACCACCGGTTTTTCGAAGATAAAACCGCCGCGCCTTAAGGCAGGGGATGTGGTCGGCTTGGTCTCTCCCGCCAGCAAAAGCCTGGAGCGCTTTGAATACCAGATCTCTGAAGAGGTCGTGACGGCATTGGGTCTTGTGCCTCGGCGCGGTCGATATGTCGGTGAGGACTTTGGATATTTCGCTGCGCAGGACAAAGAGCGGGCCTCGGACATCAACACTATGTTTGCGGATGAATCGGTTAAGGCCATCATGGCCGTGCGTGGCGGCTGGGGCTCTGCGCGGATACTGCCCTTTCTCGATTACGATCTGATACGGGCCAATCCAAAACCGCTTATCGGGTATAGCGACATCACCGCCCTGCATCTGGCACTACAGGCGAAAACGGGACTTGTCAGCTTTCACGGACCGAATGCCGCCAGTGCCTGGGGCAAAAGGACGTTGGAATATTTTCATCCTCTGCTCTTTGGCGGCGCAATGCCGACTTACACCAATCCCGTTCTCGATAGTGATCGCCTTGTCCAGCGCAAATGGCGCACGCAGACGATTACTGGAGGTACGGCAAGGGGCTATCTCGTCGGCGGGAACCTAACCGTTATGACGGCTTTGGTCGGAACACCCTATATGCCTGATACGGATGGTGGCATTCTATTTTTGGAAGATATTGGCGAGGCTGAATATCGTGTCGACCGGATGCTGACGCAACTGGGACAAGCGGGCCTGTTAAGTGGTTTGAAGGGTATTGTGTTTGGCCAATGCACCGACTGTAAGACGTCAAATGGGAGTGGGTTCGAGCTGGCCGAAATCCTAAGTCAGCACTTCAAACCGCTCGGTATACCGGTTTTCCACGGCGCATTTTTTGGCCATATGGCCGACCAGTTTACCGTGCCTCTCGGCATCAGGGCAGAGCTTAATGCCGATAATGGAACACTTCGCTTATTGGAAGCCGCAGTGAGTTATTTATAGCGCATGTATAGAATAAAAAAGGTTTTCTGTGACGATCACAACTGTAATCTAAGGCGTCTTCTGCTTCTATACGACTGTAGATATGTAAAAATTAGAAGTTTTAGTCTTACCGGTATTAAAATCAATTGTGTGAGGGCGTAATTGAATGTGCCGGATTTAATGCAAGTGCCCACCACGATTCTGAAGGTTTTGGTTCAGGCTTTGCATCTCGGCCACGTTGCACCGCTCTAATATTACATGATCTGTCGTACAAATGTCATGTAATCTAAGGACGTTGTAGGCTGGACAAGGAAAACGCAGGTTTTCCAATACCTTGAGTGTGCGTGTTAAGGGTATTATGGCGCACCGGGGATGGGCGGCCCCAAGGCTATATTTTCTATGTATTTCAATATCCTATAAGGTGCATGGTTGTCAACGCACCCTTGGTTTCAACTGCTTTCCACCCCCCAGCGCTTTCGCGCCGATCTGGCGCAGAACTAGCGCGCCAGACCCGCCAAGCCAGAGGCTATTCGTAGCTTAAGCGTTAAGCGAATAGCCTGCCCGTCCGGCGAGGACGCAGGCCAAAGGCTGCGGCTGGGTATGTGGTCGATGGCCCTTCTCTAGCGGGTCGTCTATCTTATCCGCACTTCGCAATAACGCCTTCAAGGGTCGCGCTGGCGTTGATATCGCTCTCCGAAACCAGCAAATATTTCCATGTCTTTCCGCCGGTCTCGAACTGGTTTGCATGGAACACCCACGTCTCAGCGGCCCGCTTCTTTTCGAGGACAACAGGATCTTGCATATCGCGATCAGCCTTAACTTCGACAACTAGCTTCAGGTCTGTTGTCTCAACGACGAAGTCCGGTTCGTATGGTTTGTTCGTGTCATATTCGATCCTGAACTGCTTCGGCGCTGGCTTCAGCCACCAGAGAACGTCGCTTTCGAAATCGCTGTCGATGAGGACTGCAAAGCGACGCTCGGGATCAGAATCGAACTTATGGAAGTGGTCTGGAGACTTGTTCCCGCCCTTGAAAACGAAGTTCTTCGTAGCAGACAAAGGCTTGGCCGCCTGATTGAGAAATAGCTGCTTAGTCGGTGAGAATGAGAACTGTCGGCCTGTGAAAGCACGATAGGACCGCGTGACCTTCGGGATGTATTCTGCGGGGGTTTGCCGATAGTGCTTTTTCATCTGCCTATAGATAAATTCGGCAAGCTGACGGCCGTGAGACAGTGCGATATTCTCGACGGCCTCATCGCCCTCCGCATAGCTTTGAATGAAAGCGACAGACTGACCCGCGAGCTTATAAAGGAGTTCAGCTTGGCTATCGTAGTCAATATCGGGATAGTCCATCAGATGTTTGACAATGTAGTTTTCAACGCGCTCTTCTTTCGGCGCATCTAGTGTCCTAGCGAGTTCCGTTCGGATTTCATCCCTCAACTGTTGGATTATCAGCCGCTCTGAAATCGGCTGGAACCGGGACTGATTGCTTGTATCTAGGTCGAAATCTTCAAACCAGAAGTTCACTTCATTGCTCGGCAAGACCACGATGTCTGGGATTTCAATGAGGTTTTCAGTAAAGACCTTTGTGACCTGAGCGACCATTCTTTCCAGGTCCGGTGCATCTACTATCCCTTCAAGCGCGCCTTGCTGTCGCTCCTGCATCATCGAAACGCGCTTGACGATTTCCTTCTGTCTGTCTGCCGTTGATAGCTCGTTTGCGCCTGAGACTACGTGGCCCATGGCGTTCAGTACGTTGAGAATATCCTTTGCAGTCTCCTGCTCTATCGGTGTGTTGTATGTAATTTCCGACTGACTTTGGGCGTCATTGACCTCCAGCCCAATCTGAGACTCAACGGTAGCCGCACCAGTCATCGCGGCGATGTAGGCGGGCACAGACTCCACGATGACCTTGGTATCGTCGCTTATATCCCCACCTTCTCCAATCGTCAGGGTCTTGAGTTTTACGACAGAATCGTCAGCCTTGGCGCGGTCAACGATGTCTTGAAATTTATCATGGGCGATAACGGTTAGACGATCCACGTCTGGGTTCCCTGTCCTCTCGCCGTAAGGCAATCGTAGGCCTCGCCCAAGGGTCTGTTCCGTTAGGATTTCTGAAGCTGAAGCGCGTAAGGGGACGATGGTGTAAAGGTTCGTGACATCCCAACCTTCCTTGAGCTTGTTCACATGGATGACAATATCCGTGTCATTCGTCGTTTCCAGACCGACCAATCGATCCATTGCTTCATTGCTCTCATCACCTTTTAGCTTCGAATGCACCTCGGCCACGCGACCGATGAATGCACCGTTGAAGAAGGAGTCGCTTTCGATCTTGGCCCTAATCGCAGCGGCGTGTTCCGTGTTTTGCGCGACAACCAGCATAAAGGGGTGGACGCGCTTGCGGCCTGTCTGTCTGGCATAGAGATCAAGCTCTGCATCGACGTGGTTGTGATAGTGGATGCCGTCTTCGAGCATGATCTGCTCAAGCTGGTCCTGGTCGAGGCCATCCTTTCGGAAGTCGGCGCGGGTCAAAACGGCAGGCTCTTTCACATAGCTATCTGCCATCGCATTGCCGAGGCCATAGAAATAGATGACGTTCTTGAAGTCCTTGGGCTTTGCGCCGACTGTCTTCGGCGTGGCGGTCAACTCGATCCCGAGTTTAGGCGATAGTTCGAAGATCGCCTTAGTCGCGGCCTTGGCGCGGTAACGATGGGCTTCGTCCATGAACATGACGAGGTCGTCCAGACCTGCCAGATAGTCGAAGTAAGAGTCGCCAATCGTCTCCTTGAATCCCTTGATACGGCCTGCGTCCTTGTTGATCTTATCGACGTTGAAGATGTTTATGATCGTATCGTCGAAGAGGTCACTGCCGCGCACACCACGGCCTTGCTCCCAGGTGTCACCTGTCACGATGACCGGAGGTTTTTGCGCAAATTCCCGAATGCCGCGAAACACGTATTTGGGCGAGGACTGCACTGAAAAGTCGTCGATCAGCTTCTCATAGATGGTCGTATTGGGCGCGAGCACGAAAAAGTTTCGCGACCGTCCCGTCTGGAAAAGATAGGTGATCATCGCACCCATCAAGCGGGTTTTACCGACACCCGTAGCGAGAGCAAAACAGAGCGACGGAAACTGACGTTCGAAGCTCTCGACAGTAGGGTATTTCGCGGCAATCTCAGCCAGCAGATTTTTTACATCCGTGGTTTGGTCAAAGTCCATCAACCCTAATACATCCGCTAGAATATCAAGGGACTCTTCCTGCGGTGTGCGGAGCGACAAGCGCTGGCCGATGCCGCGCTTGATCTTGGCTTCGTCAATGTGAGGCTTACGCATTGTCACTGTCCTCCGGGAAGAGCGGCAGGTCATCGTCTTCATCCAGCGCATCGGCCATCGGGAGATTTTCGACATTAAGCGAGTAGTCGTCCTGCCCCCACTCACATTTTGCGAGGATGGCAGTCGGGATTTTCACCAGCGTCAGATTATCGAAGCTCTCAGCGTTCGCACTATATGCCTTACAGCAGATCAGCAGACTTCGCCCCTTGCCAACTTCATCCGCGAGCTTCTTGCAGGCGTCGTGGGTCAGGTTCTGCGTCGTGACATAGATGAAGTCACTTTCGGTCGAATAGCCATGCTTCCAGTATTCGTCGGCATCATGCGACGGCGCATAGGTAAATCCCATATGCTTGCACATGGCTTCCGACAACATGGCAGGATTATAGTCTTTGGAGATCACCCAATTGCCGAACTTGTCGGTTTCGAGGAGTGAGGGCGCTAACGAGTAATAACGGAAGCCTCCGCCACCCTTCCAATCTGCTTGTTTGGTTATGCCGGTTTGATCATCTCCCGAGATTACTTTCTTCAAGCGGGGGCGGATATGAAGATCTGCTTGCTGACCAATCTCAACTGTGATCCACTTTCTACGAAGCTTATGTGCGGCCGCCGCAGTTGAGCCTGAGCCACCAAAGGAATCCAAAACAATGTCCCCTGGTTTGCTGAAATGCTTCAGTATAATCTGCAACAACGCTTCAGGCTTCTTTCCACTTCGAAAGTCTGCGTCCCCCTCTAATCTACAGTTTCCAAAAGCCCCCGCGAGATCATAAAAATTTTCGATCGGCGTGGTTTTAAAAGCTTCTCTGTCTTCAAGCTGGCTTATCGGCACGCCCTGATAATACTTCCCTTTCGTCGCGCCAACTCTTTTGGGTCCCGTAAAGTATCGATGTTCAAATTTGTCGTCGCCAATACCTTTCACTTTATACAAAACTTTATAACCGTCCTGTTTGAAACGACCAGCAAGGTTATCCCTGAAAAACCGACCCGACGAATTACCGTCTAAAATACTACCGGTAGCCCAGATTTCTTTTCTGCCGTCTTCGGAGCCTTCTCCTTTAACAATCTCATATTCTTCAGGTTGGAAGATTACCGTATCCTTCCCGCCCAGTCTGATTGGCGTCCCAGACGCCTTCTCTTCGATGTAAAACTTGAACTTTTCAAAGGAGGCTTTTTTCTTATTCAAATTTGGTGTCGCTCCATATGCCCCTCTGTAGATATGGATCATCTCAACTTGCTTATGAAAATTCATATCCTGCTTGAGGGTCTTTCCGGCGTATCTGACCTGGATATAGAAGGTAGTTTGGTAATTCTCGCGACCAAAAACTTCATCCATTAGGACCTTCAAATAATGGCCTTCAGAGTCATCTATGTGGCAGCAAATAAAGCCGTCATCGCTCAAAAGAGTTTTCAGTATTTTTAGCCGATCCTTCATAAGCCCAAGCCATATTGAATGCTCTAGACCATCATCATAATGCTCAAATGCGGACCCAGTGTTATATGGCGGATCAATATATATGCAGCTTATCTTCCCCGCGTACTCCTGCTCCAATGCCCTCAGCGCGAGGAGGTTGTCGCCCTTTATAAGAATGTTATCGAAATTATCGTCATCGCTATAACGAACCTTGGCGTGATACGACTTCTCCGGGTCCTCGATGAGAATGCGAGGTTCAAGCTTAGGCCGCTCATCCTTACCGACCCAAGTCAATTCAAGTTTCTGCTTTTTCGCCATTCTCGCGTCGCCTCGGCTATTCACTTACGTCTGAAAGAATCTTGTAGAGATATATTGCGTCATCTGTGCTGATTTGTCGGTCCGTGGCTAGTGCTATCAGTGCCGTTTTCAGCGCCTGGCCGTTTTTGTAGCCAATCCGCGACAGGATCAGTTTTGACAGGTGACCTTTGCGGCGTTCCGCCATGGTCTGTCTGACAAGGCGCTTTCTCTCCCGATGGCCCCAGCCTGGAAGTCTGGTGCTTTGTGAAATCAGGCTTTCAGGTTGGACTTTGCCCGCAATTACCGCAGCTACTGTGTCTGCCATCCTCGGTACTGCGGGTGTTTGCTGAATCGATCTTTGCGTCTTCGTGTCTTTAGTATCCGCTTTCGCTTCCGCACTTGCCCGACTCGGCGGAGCCTTCTTCGTTCCTCTCGCCAGGAGTCGATCTGGAACACATGTTTTGTGTTGTGTCCGCCACGCACCGAAGGGATTCAGATTCTCTGCCCATCGGTCCTCCGACCATAGGGATGCGTTGATCGGTTTGCTCATATGCCGCGACCGCAAAGTCCATCGAACTGTATAGAGCACGTCGATGCGCCCATGACAGGACAAGCCCTCATACGTGTCGGCTTCAAACTGGTCATGATTGTCGCGCAAGCTTCGGACCGATGCGTCAAGGGCTTTGAGCAAGCTCGGACGCATAGCCTCCATGTCCCCTATTCGTTTTCGGATCGCGGCACGCCTCTCCGGCAAGCATTCGGGAGCTCTCCGCTCTCGGCGAAGATTGAAAATGAAGGCGTTGACGTCCCTTAGGCCAAGGTCCGCTTCATCCTCGATCGCGTTAATGGCCTCGTCCAGTTTTCGTTCTGCTTGCTCTAAGGCCCGTAAGCTCTTCATGTCGCATCGGCCGAGGAAGTCCCAATAGAGACCCTCCATCAAGTCAGGCAGCTCTTCGGGTGGGTCTTGGTGCATGTACGTCGGCAGGGAGGCGCGCATATCGAAAATGCGGTCACCGAGCCAGGTCTGGATGGCTCGCCCATGATCATCGCAATAGCAGGCAATGATTTGCCTATGTGATGATAGCGGCGTCTCGAGTTTTGCTTCGGCTACCTGCATCCAGCCGGATTGCCCCCACAGTTTCCAGATATGAGCTTTCTTTCCGGGGTAGCTTTCCCAATAGACATCAACCGCGAGGGGAGCGGGGCCGAAATCGGCCAATGTACCCAGCCACGACAACGGATCAGGCGACGGACCAGCGCAGTGTGAAAAGGGGCTCGAGCACAGGTTCTTGGCTCAAGCTCTCCATAAAATCATCCAGCTTATCGCTGACATCTTGCCGGACCTTGGCGACCTGCTCGTGCATCGTGAGGACCAGCTTGTCCCGGTCGCCCTGCAATTTCTTTACCTCTCTGCTGACGCCGATTTTCTCCTCCATAGACAGCATGGGGTCACGCTTCTCGCGGTTCTTTTCCTTGATCAACGCTTCCAGCTCTTTGATCTTGGCATCGATTTCAATTTGAATGTCGTCGGCATAACGGTCGAGGCGCGTTTCCTCTTCCAGTACCCAACCGTAATTTTCTTCCTTCACTCGCTTCGAAAATCCGTTGAACGCTTCGTTCTCCAGTCGATCCAATGTCAGTGGATCGAGCTCTCTCTGACAGAGCTCCATGGATGACGCCGGCACAACCATCAGCTTCTTCGCGATGTCGGGGGAAATTCTCTCGCCCGCATCATTGTAGCACGAGAATAAAAGCTCTTCTCGCCTTGCTTTGGGCGTTGGCATCTTTGCCTTCGAGACCTTCAACCAACCTGATTGGCCTTTGAGATCATCCAAAGCGCCAACCTTTCCAGTGAAAGGGTATCGGTCAGGATGGAATGTCATCTGATGGACATGGCTTAGGTAGTCTCGCTCCATCGCAGACTTGACGGTCTGCTCACCCAGGCCGTCCGATATTCGGAAAAATTGCCAGTCATTGTCATCGGCGACAGGCCATTCAGTTGTGTGCGTCTGCCCTTCCCGTACAAAACGGGCGAGCGCATCTGAGGGGAAATGAGCTTCTGGAAATTCTGCTCTTGCGGTGATCATCAGACGCCTCGCAAAATCATCGAGCGCATCCGTTAGCTTTTTCTCTCGGCTATGCAGCTTGGAGATTACCTCACCGTCCATCTGCTCCAAGACGCTCTTTCTCGCGGCTTCGATGTCGGCATCGATTTTGTCTTGCAGCTCGGCTTCTAACTTCTTGAACTCTGCCTCAGCCTCTTCGTCCGTCCGGCTTTTCTGGACAATCTTCAGCACCTCCTTTTCGAAGGCGACACCGCTTTGGATAGAGCCGAGAACCTCGTCACTTGCGCCGAACACACCATCAAAAAGATGAAATTTTTCGCTGAGAAGCTCGTAGATTCGTTCTTCTGTTTTGTTCTTCAAGTTCAGCATATTCACGACCGTCACGTCGATCTTTTGACCGTAGCGATGACACCGCCCAATGCGCTGCTCAACCCGCTGTGGATTCCAAGGCAAATCAAAGTTGATCAGCAACGAACAGAATTGCAGGTTAATCCCTTCGGCTCCGCTCTCTGTCGATATGAAGATGGTCTTGTCGTCTTGCTTGAAGGCTTCGACTAGAGCCGCTTTCATGTCGGCGGTCCTAGAGCCAGAAATTTTGTCCGTACCTTCGTGCTTCTCTTTCCAAGCTTTGTAGATTGCCCGGCTGTCAGGATCGGAGTTGGAGCCATTAAGTATGACAACCTGACCACGATAGCCTCGCTCGCTTAGAAGCTCCTTGAGATACTTCTGTGTTCTGACACTCTCCGTAAAAATGACCGCTTTTCGCTGCCCGCCTTTTTCCACGATTTGTTCGAAGGCGCTTGGCAATTGAGAGACTAGCTTGTCCCCTTTCGCATTGCTGCCAATGGACCTAGCCAGGTCCAGCATGGCTTTGACTTCGACAACCTCAGCCGCCACTTTTTCGAGATCGACTTCATCGCTAGATTCTTCATCATCCCACGAGTCATCGATGTCTTCTTCTACGACTACGGAGAAGTCATCGAGATCATCCGTCATATCGACAGACGCGGCTTGATGGCGGTGAAGTCTAGCGAGTAGTGTTTCCAAGTACTTCGATATCGCGAATGTCGATGAACCCAGTATCTTCCTGATTTGCAGAACTACGAGTTGGTTCGCACGCTCTCCATAAGAGACGGTGTCAGTCCTTTGCAGGAAATCAGAAAGCCTTGTGTAAAGCTCCCACTCTGCATCGGTAGGATCAAAGCTGAACGTTACAGCGTGCCGACGCTTGAAGTTGATCTGCCCCGCTTCTTGAACCTGTCGCCGCAGCGTTCTGTGACATACTGGATTAAGGCGCTCACGGAGTATCTCCATATTTGCCGGGTTCGCCGACGCGCCGACATACTGTGCCTTGAAAGCATTGATGCCGCCAAAGTGCTCTTCATCAATTATCGAGACGATGCCGTAGAGCTCCAACAACGAGTTTTGTAGTGGCGTTGCTGTGAGCAAAATCTTGAAGGAGTCCTGCAGAGCTGCTTTTAGCTCTTTCGCTCGTTTCGACACACCCTTCTTATAAACGTTCCTCAACTTATGAGCCTCGTCGAACACTACGAGGTCCCAATTTACCGAACGTAGCTCGTCCGCTTTTCCTGCGGCGAATGCATAGGAGCAGATGACGATGTTGCCTGCGTCCTCAAACGGTCTTCGCTTGCCGGAAGAAACCATCTTCTTGTAAGTCGCCGACTCTAAGATCGTGCTTCTTAGAGAGAACTTTTCAAACAGCTCTTGCTCCCACTGTTTTCGGAGCGAAGCAGGCACGATCAGAATTATACGCCGCTTCATCTCAGCCCAGCGTTGAGAGATGACCAACCCAGCTTCGATTGTCTTACCCAGCCCAACCTCGTCCGCGAGGAGCACACCCTTTGAAAGCGGTGAGCTAAGAGCAAACAACGCCGCATTTACTTGGTGAGGATTCATCTCAACACGGGCGGATGAAAGTGAACGGGTGAATGCCCCTTCGTCCGTCCCTTCAAGTGTCAGGTGGTGAGCATTGAAATATCCGTGAAGCGGTTGATAGCCGATTGTCATTCAGGTCTTAGCCCTCTCCAACTCGTACCACGTCGCGCGAGCCTTCCCGTGTTGCGATATATGACCCGATGCGACCAACTCTCGCATTCTGACCTTCACAGTGTTTCGATTCGCATTTGTACGTTTAACAACTTGAGAGAGTGTCAGTCGATTTGCATCATGAAACAACTCTAAAATCTGTTGCGACAAAGGATGAAGTCTTTGCTCAGATTTTTTCCGTATACCTTCATCGGCAACCCGCGCCGCCAGAATGCTCGCCTGCTTCTTCAAAGCCCGCAGGAAGAATCCAATCCACGGCTCCCAATCTGGCTCATCCGCGAGCGTCTTCTGCGTTCGCCGGAGCGCGTTGTAGTACTGCCCCTTGTTCTCCTCCACGACGCTTTCAAGCGACGCATAGGGCACGTAGGCGTAGCCAGCCCTCAACAGCATGAGTGTGGTGAGCACGCGGGACAAGCGACCGTTACCGTCTTGGAAGGGATGGATCGCCAAGAACTGCACGATGAAAACGGCAATGATGAGGAGCGGGTGTAGCGCTTCTTCGCGGATGGCTTTTTGCGTCCAGGCGACCAGCGCTTCCATCTCGCGCGGGGTCTCGAATGGCGTGGCCGTTTCGAAGACGACGCCTAGCTCCTCGCCGTCCGGTTCAAAAGCGACGACGTGATTGTCGAGCGTCTTGTAGCCGCCCCTATGCCGCTCGTCCTTCGTGCTGTGGCGCAAGAGCGTCTTGTGGAGCTGCCGGATGTGGTTCTCGGTGACGGCCATGTCTTCCCACGCTTGGAAGACCAAATCCATCGCCTCGGCGTAGCCTGCCACTTCCTGCTCATCGCGGGTTTGGAAGCTCTGCGTTTTGAGGTTGGTGAGTAGTTTCTCGACCTGCGCGTCTGTGAGCTTCGCGCCCTCGATCCGGGTGGATGATCCGATGCTCTCAATCGTCGCGACTTTGCGCAAGCTTTGCAGGCGATCCGGCGCGAGCGTTTTGAGCGCATCCCAACGCCCTTTGAACTCGTCCACCTCGGCGACGAGTTTGACGAGGTCTTGGCCGAAACGGATATCTAATCGGGTGTAGTCCATACCCGTTTATACCCAATTACACCCGATTGTCATCCGCCGTGATTCTCAGCCGAGAGCTGACCCTTAAGAAAGGATATGGCCGAATCTTTTCTTAAGGCTGCCACTAAGAAAACTTAGCGACCTAACGGATAAGGCCAATGACGCACGAAACAGCCGGAACGTGCGCAATGCGGCAGCGATAGCGCACGAACTGAGGCGAGTTTGCACCATTGGTTCTCGGCGATATCGGAGAGTTTTGACCAACCGCTGGGAAGAGGATCGAAGAGGCTGCAAAAGGGTTGAGCCTTGGTGGAGACACGAAAAACCTCAGTAAAACCTGAGAAAAACGCGAACTGGTGTATACACCCATTTCGCGGTGTCGACACGAAAAACCGATGTGCAGAAAGGGTTTAGGCCCTAGGTGTATACACCTCCTTTTATCTTGCACTCCACGCCCTGACCCGTGCCCAGCCCAGATTCCTCATCCATCCTCTTCCCGCCTGCAACGCTTCGCTGGCGCGAAAACGCCTTCCCGTGGTAGGTTTTGACCATGACTGACTCCCCACAGACCGCCGCGACCGCTGACGACATTCGGCAAGCCATGACGACGCTTGCAGGCATCATCCGCAAGTTTGGCGATGCGCCTTGGCCGATCATGGAGCGTTTGCAGCGCGAGCTGAAAGCTATCGAGGACCGCGAAAAGCTGCTCGATGACTTGCTGAAAGAGGGCGCTAGCGGTCCAAACTCGGCAAGCTTTCAATGAAGGCTCGGCTGACCGGATGAGCAATCTTTGAAAGCTCTGCGTGGCGGTAGGCGAGCGACCCGCCATCGCCATATTGGGGGCGATTGTTCTTGTGGCCCATGAGTGTGCAGCGCAATCCATAGTCCAATCCAGCCTCCAACATTCGGCTCTCAAAGGCGTGGCGGAAGCTGTAGATGCAATGCTTGTCGGTCGGCATGAGGCCGCGATTATGGAAGCTCTTTAGCAGCGCAGCGGACAGCGAATTGCCGCGATCCCGATAGCGCGGAAAGCCGTTTGGGGCTCGCTTCATGGCCTCCAGCGACACGCCGATGAGCGGAATATCACGACGCGACGACACGGATTTAAGCTCTCGTTTCGACGTGGGCCGGATGCGAATATGCGGCACGTCGGCGTCCAGGCAGATGTTCTCCGGGCGTAGATTGGCGATCTCGCTCGGCCTGCACCCGGTCTCGATGAGCGCGTAGGCGATGAGCTGCACCTCCTCATTTATGCCTTCCAGTGCGTTCGGCTGGATGACGTTTGAGCGTACCCAATCGTCTGGAAAAGGCGGTGTCGGCTCGGCGGGTGTGTCCTTGAAGCGGAGCTTGCGGAACGGGTTTTCGCGGTCCTCGTCGCCTTGATAGGTCCAGTATTCACGGAACAACTGGCGCATATTTCCAAGCTCTCGGTTGGCGCTATTGGGGCGATAGGTTCGGCATTCGCGATTGTCCGGGCGCAATCTTTCGCCCCACCAGTCGTAGAACTGCCGCCCGTGATCTCGCGTCAAGGCGTCCATCGTGACGTTGCCGCAAAGCGCAATGAAGTGCTCCACCGCACGAGCCTTTGTCGCCTTCCAGCGCACGATTTGCTCAGGCGATTTCGTGCTCGTCTCGCCAATGCTGAGCTTGTCGCAATAGAGCTTAAACGCATCGCGCACCGTGTCCTTGGGAGGCTCTATCGTGCCCAAGGTCGCTTCTGCTTCGCGGTCTGTTACGTCAGGTTTGGCAAGTGCTTTGACACGTTCAACGATAGTCTCGACAGGCTCGAACGCAGCGATCTTCGCCATTGGCTTGAACTCGAAACCCATGGCCCGCGCACGGCGTCTGGCGCTGCGATAGCGACACATTTCGGGTGTCTCTTCGACGGTCGTGCCCATGTGCTTGGCGAGTGAGCTTTCCCAGAAATGCTCGTCGGCATCCATAAGGGCGTCCCGCCTCTCGCGGGCAATGGTGAGCGAGTCTGTGAGGAGCGCGACCTTCACGCGGCGGCGCGTGTCGATGCATCTGTATTGGGTTGGAACGCGGCGCACATAGTACCAACGGTGGCCGCGTTGTTCGAGGTAGTGGTTACGACGTATGGACATATTTCTATGTACCCCAGCTTGGACCCCAATCTGGACCCCAATAGAAGAGGACGTAGGAGGACCGTTAAGGACAACGCTAATTTCCCTAAGGAAACCAACGACTTATAGAAAATATGAGCTTGGTTTATGGCGCACCGGGGAGGATTCGAACCCCCGACCCCCAGATTCGTAGTCTGGTGCTCTATCCAGCTGAGCTACCGGTGCGTCTAGGCGGCGGGCTTTAGTCGGGGCGGGGCGGGGGGGCAAGGGGTTTTCGCGCGGGGTTTGCAGGCTTTCGCAGTGGATCGGGCGGCGTGTCCGTCAGCCCTTGGCGCGGGGATAGGTTCCGATCAGCCGGTCGAGCGTTTTTAGGAAGCGATCCGTCCCGGACGCGCTGAGCATGTTCCAGCCGAGCCCACCGGAAAGGCGGAGCCGGTCGATGATCCGGTCATAGGTCTGACGGCCTCGCGGCGTGAGATGCAGATGAGCCCGGCGGCCGTCCTGGTCGGACGCTTCGCGCTGGACCAGTCCGGCCTCGACCAAGGTCGCGACGGCCCGCGAGACCAAGCCTTTATCCATCGGGGTGAGGGCGACGACTTGGGAGGCGGTGCGTCCGGTCTCGTCGGCGATGGCGGCCAGCACGCGCCATTGGCTGAGGTTTAGGCCGGCCACGTCCGAGGCGGTCTGCGACGTATGGCGCGCGACGCGGTCGGCCAGGACGGCGACCTTGTAGATCCAGCTGGCATCCAGGCTGAGCGGTTCGAGCGCATCGAGATCGGTGTCCGATCGGTCGGTCGAGGAGGGGGTCATGACGCGTCATCCCGAAAATGGTTGTTATTGCAACCTGTTTCGATTATATGTGACCTGACCCCGCCCGATGCAAGGATAGATCACGTCATGGCCGACCTGTTTGAAAACCCCGCTGGACTCGACGGTTTCGAGTTCGTCGAATTCTCCGCTCCCGAGAAAGGCGTTCTGGAGCCTGTCTTCGAGACGATGGGTTTCACGAAAGTCGCGCGTCACCGCTCCAAGGACGTGGATCTCTGGCGCCAAGGCGGCATCAACCTGATCACCAATTACGAACCGAAATCCGCGGCCCATTATTTCGCCCGCGAGCACGGCCCGTCGGCCTGCGGCATGGCGTTCCGCGTCCGTGACGCCAAGGCGGCCTACGCCCATTTGCTGGAGCAGGGGGCGGAACCCGTCGATGTTCAGACCGGACCCATGGAACTGCGCATCCCGGGTATTCGCGGCATCGGCAATTCGATCATCTATCTGGTCGATCGCTACAATGACGAAAGCGCCCGGGATCGGGGCGTGCTGTCGATCTACGATATCGATTTCGATGTCCTGCCGGGTGTCGAGAAATTCCCGGAAGGCTGCGGCTTCAAGCGGATCGATCACCTGACGCACAATGTCTATGGCGGGCGCATGGCCTACTGGGCGGATTTCTACGAAAAGCTCTTCAATTTCCGCGAAATCCGCTATTTCGACATCAAGGGCGAATATACCGGCCTGACGTCCAAGGCGCTGACGGCGCCCGACGGCAAGATTCGCATTCCGCTCAACGAGGAAGGCGAGAACGGCAAGGGCCAGATCGAGGAGTTCCTGCGCGAATATAACGGCGAAGGCATCCAGCACATCGCCCTGATCTGCGACGACATCGTCGCGGCCTGGGACAAGCTGAAGGAACTAGGCGTGCCGTTCATGACCGCGCCGCCGGAAACCTACTACGCCATGCTGGAAGAGCGCCTGCCGGGGCACGGCCAGGACGTGGAAGCCTTGCAGTCGCGCGGCATTTTGCTGGACGGGACAACGGAGGACGGCACGCCGCGCCTGCTGCTGCAGATCTTCGCCGAACCGCGCGTGGGTCCGGTCTTCTTCGAATTCATCCAGCGCGTTGGCGATTACGAAGACGGATTCGGGGAAGGGAACTTCAAGGCCCTGTTCGAGAGCATCGAGCGTGATCAGATCGAACGCGGGGTGCTGGAGGTTCAAAAGGCTGCCGAGGAGGTTGCGTAATGGCCACGCATCCCGTCAATTTGGGCGGCGTTCACCACGTCGCCTATCGCTGCAAGGATGCGAAGGAAACGGTCGAGTTTTATGAGCGCGCGCTCGGCATGGAATTCACCAAGGCGTTCGCCGAAGACCATGTGCCCTCCACGGGCGCCTACGATCCCTACATGCATGTCTTCCTGGAAGCCGGGAATGGCAACGTGCTGGCCTTCTTCGAGCTGCCGGAACAGCCCGACATGGGGCGCGACGGCAATACGCCGGAATGGGTGCAGCACTTGGCGTTCAAGGTCGGGAGCGAGGACGAGTTGACCGCGGCCAAAGAGCATCTTGAAGGCCTGGGTCTCGACGTGCTCGGCCCGACCCATCACGGCATCTTCAAGTCGATCTACTTCTTCGATCCGAACGGCCACCGCGTCGAGCTGGCCGCCGATATCGGGACAGCCGAGCAATATGCCGAACTCAAGCGCGTGTCGCGCCCCATGCTGGACGAATGGAGCGAGACCAAGAAAGCGCCCCGCCACGCCGCCTGGCTACATGAGATCGCCAATGCGGAGAACGCGAAGAAAGCCGCTCAGTGAAGCTCCACGGTTACTGGCGCTCTTCCACGAGCTACCGCGTCCGCATCGCGCTGAACCTCAAGAGCCTGGATTACGACTATGCCCCGGTGAACCTGCTCAAAGGCGAGCATAGGAGCGAGGCCTACCAGGCGGTCAATCCGCACGGCACCGTGCCGCTCCTCGACACGGGCGATCTGCAGATCACGCAGTCCCTGACGGCCATCGACTGGTTGGACCGGACGTATTCGCAGGCGCCCTTCGTGCCAGACGATCCGGCGATGGCCGCACTGTGCCGCGATCTCTATTTCGCCGTCGCGACCGAACTCCACGCGCCCAACAACATGCCGGTGCTGACCTATCTGCGCTCCGAATTCGGGGCGGACGATGCGGCCGTGATCGCCTGGCAGGAACGTTGGATCCACAAGACTTTCACCCCGATCGAGCAGCGTCTCGAAGCCACTGACTGGATGGGCGATCTGCCGTTCGGAACGCCGTCGCTGTTCGAGATCGTCCTGATGCCGCGCCTCTACAATGCGCGGCGTTGGAAAACGAATCTGGAGCCGTTTCCCCTGATCCGGCGTATTGAAACCATCTGCGCGACGCTGGAGCCTTTCCAGCGCGCTCACCCCGACACGCAAATCGACGCGACTTAAGGACTGACCATGAAACTCGCCACCCTCAAGAACGGCACGCGCGACGGCCGACTGGTCGTCGTGAAGCCGGACCTGTCCACCTATGTCGATGCGTCTGACATCGCCCCGACCCTGCAAGCGGCGCTGGACGATTGGTCCAATGTTGCGACCATGCTGCAAAAGCGCTGCGATGATCTATGCAGTGGGAACGCCGACGCCAAACCCTTCGACGAGACCGAGTGCGAAAGCCCGCTGCCGCGCGCCGCGCAATGGCTGGACGGCTCCGCCTATATCAACCATGTCGAACTGGTCCGCAAAGCGCGCGGCGCCGAAGTGCCGGAGAGCTTCTACGACGATCCGCTCATGTATCAGGGCGTCAACGGCCCGAACCTCGCCCCGCGCGATCCCATCCCCTTCACCGACATGAGCTGGGGCTACGACATGGAGGGCGAGATCGCCGTCATCACCGACGACGTGCCGCTCGGCGTCAGCGAAGCGGACGCGCTGGACCACATCAAGCTGGTCCTGCTCTGCAACGATGTCAGCTTGCGCGGCCTGATCCCGGCGGAACTCGCCAAGGGGTTCGGCTTCGTGCAGTCCAAGCCGCCTTGCGCCTTTTCGCCGGTTGCCGTGACGCCGGACGCACTCGGCGACCTGTGGGCCGACGGACTGGTTCACCGTCCGCTCAACGTGGACTATAATGGCGAGCCTTTCGGCCGCCCGCATGCCCATCAGGACGCGACGTTCAGCCTCGCGCGCCTCGTCGCCCACGCGGCCAAGACGCGGCCGCTGCTGGCCGGCACGATCGTGGGCTCCGGCACCGTGTCCAACAAGGGCGAGGACGGCGGGCCCGGCAAGAAGGTCGAGGACGGCGGCCGCGGCTATGCCTGCATCGCCGAGCTGCGCATGATCGAGAAGATCGAGACGGGCGAATTCGTCACGCCCTTCATGAGCGAAGGCGACACGGTCCGCATCGAAATGCTCGACGCGGACGGCAACTCCATCTTCGGCGCGATCGACCAACAGGTGAAAGCGGTCTGATGAAGAACAAGGTCTACGATTCCGCGGCTGCCGCGCTGGACGGCGTGTTGTTCGACGGCATGACCATCGCCGCGGGCGGCTTCGGCCTGTGCGGCATTCCGGAGCTGGCCATCGCGGCGATCCGCGATGCGGGAACGAAAGACCTGACCGTCTATTCCAACAATGCGGGCGTGGACGATTTCGGGCTAGGGCTGCTGCTCCAGACCAAGCAGGTCAAGAAGATGGCAAGTTCTTACGTCGGCGAGAATGCCGAATTCATGCGCCAATATCTCTCCGGCGAGCTGGAACTGGAATTCAACCCGCAGGGCACGCTGGCCGAACGCATGCGCGCAGGCGGGGCGGGGATCCCGGGCTTCTACACCAAGACGGGCGTCGGCACCGTCATCGCCGAGGGCAAGGAGGTGAAGAGCTTCGACGGAGAGGACTACATATTGGAACGCGGCATCGTCGCCGACCTCGCCATCGTGAAGGCCTGGAAGGCCGACACGACCGGAAACGCGGTGTTCCGCAAGACGGCTCGCAACTTCAACCTGCCCGCCGCCACCTGCGGGAAGATCTGCGTCATGGAAGTCGAAGAGATCGTGGAGCCGGGCGAGCTGGACCCCGATCACATCCACCTGCCCGGCATCTACGTGCACCGCCTGATCCAGGGCGAGCACGAGAAGCGCATCGAGCAGCGCACCGTGCGGGAGGCGTAAGAGCATGGCTTGGGACAGAAACCAGATGGCCGCGCGGGCGGCGCAGGAACTCGAAGACGGCATGTATGTCAATCTCGGCATCGGCATACCGACGCTGGTGGCCAACCACATCCCGGACGGGATGAGCGTCACGCTGCAGTCGGAAAACGGCATGCTCGGCATGGGACCGTTTCCCGTGGCGGGCGAGGAGGATGCCGACCTGATCAACGCCGGCAAGCAGACCATCACGGAGTTGCCGCACACGGCCTTCTTCGACAGCGCGACCAGCTTCGGCATGATCCGGGGCGGCAAGATCGCTATGGCGATCCTCGGCGCGATGGAAGTGGCGGAAAACGGCGATCTCGCCAACTGGATGATCCCGGGCAAGCTGGTCAAGGGCATGGGCGGGGCGATGGACCTCGTGGCGGGCGTCGGCCGCGTCATCGTCGTGACCGACCACACCAACAAGCGCGGCGAGCCGAAACTGCTCAAGGAATGCACCCTGCCGCTGACCGGCAAGGCCTGCGTGGACCGGATCATCACCGACCTCGGCGTGTTCGATGTGGTCGCCAAGGACCACGGGGGCGGGCTGAAGACCGTCGAACTCGCGCCCGGCGTGAGCGCGGACGATGTCGCCGCCAAGACGGCGGCCGCCTTGGTTGGCTAGCTTATCGGCCGGCTAGGTCACGGGTCGGCTGCGCCAGGCATAGGCCATCAGCGCGCAGGCAACGATTTCCACCCCGATCGGCATCAGCGCGCCCAGCACGAAACCGTTCACCAGGCCGTGCCCGATCCGGCCGACCGCCGTCAGGCCGAACAAGGCGATCGGGGCGAACAGCCAATCGCGCCGCCCGGCGAACAGGGCGGCGCCGATGCCGATCGTGTAGGTTAGGAAATAGGCCGGGAAATCCGCATAGAGGCTGGCCGCCCCGACCGGTCCCGTCGCGGCGAGCCCGCCGAGCGTCTCGCGCAAGCGCTCCGGCAGAAAGACAGCTTGCACCGACATGAACAGGCCGAGCAGGAACGGCAGGATGAGAGCGAGCTTCGCGGTGCGTGACATGCGGTCCCCTTGTCCCGCCGGTCCGGTGCTGTCCAGCGCATGCCGACCTCGCATTCATGCATGAAGGGTGGAGGGCGGCCGCGCGACAGGCTAGTCAGGGCGCAAAGCCCCTAGCCGAAGGACGACCGCATGAGCCTGCCCGACACCTATAAAGCCCTGGTTTCCACCGTGACGGAGGACGGGCGGTTGCGGCTGGAAACGGTCGACAAGCCCATGCCCGTGCCCAAACCGGACCAGGTAGTGATCCGGGTCGAGGCCGCCCCGATCAACCCGTCCGACCACGGCGTCATGTTCGGCTATTCCGACATGAGCCAGGCAAAGAACGAAGGCGATGCCTTGGTCGCGCCCGTGCCGGGGCAGGGGATGCGCATGATGAAGGGCCGGATCGGCCAAGCCCTGCCCATCGGAAACGAAGGCGCCGGAACGGTGGTCGCGGCCGGAGACAGCCCGGCGGCGAAGGCGCTGATGGGCAAGACGGTCGCCGCCATGGGCGGCGGCATGTACGCGCAATACCGCGCCGTTCCGGTCATGCAGGTCCTGCCGCTCAATGACGGTCATACGGCGCGCGACGGCGCATCCTCCTTCGTCAATCCGCTGACCGCGCTCTGCTTTCCGGAAACAATGCGCCAGGACGGCCACACCGCTCTGGTCCATACGGCGGCCGCCTCGAACCTCGGCCAGATGCTGGTCAAGATCTGCAAGGCGGACGAAGTCCCATTGGTCAACATCGTGCGCCGGAAAGAGCAGGCGGAGCTGCTCGCATCCATCGGCGCGACCCATGTGGTCGACAGCTCGGACGACAACTTCATTCCACAGCTGATCGACGCGGTGCACGAGACCGGCGCGACGCTGGCGTTCGACGCGACGGGGGGCGGACGGCTCGCCTCCGACATATTGACCGCCATGGAAGGCGCGGCGGCCCGCACGCCCGGAGCCTACAGCATTTATGGGTCGGTCCACCACAAGCAGGTCTATCTCTACGGGTCGCTCGATCCCTCGCCGACCACTCTGACGCGCGGCTACGGCATGGCCTGGGGCGTGGGCGGCTGGCTGCTGCCCAACTTCCTCGCCAAGGCGGGGATGGAAACGGCGATGCGTCTGCGAAAGCGCGTGGCCGACGAACTGACCACCACCTTCGCCTCCACCTATACCGATGAAATCGGTCTGGCCGATGCGCTGAACGCCGACATCGTCGCGCGCTACAACGCCAAGAAGACGGGCGAGAAGTTCCTCGTCAATCCGCAGCTCTAGGGCGGGGGTCTTGCCGCTTTCGGACCAGCGCGTTCTCGTCACCGGGGCCAGCTCCGGGCTGGGCCGCGCGCTGTCCGTTCTGCTGGCGCAAGGCGGGGCCAAGGTCGTCGCGACGGCGCGCCGCCCCGACCCTTTGGAAGACCTGGCCGAACGCCATGCCGGCGTGGAGACGCGCATCCTCGACTTGCTGGACCCCGAGGGCATCCAGGCGCTGTGCGCGGATGCCGGGCCGCTGACGGGCGCCGTGCTGAATGCGGGCGTGACCGATGTCGGACGGTTCGCCGACGGCTCCGACGCGCTCGACGCGGCCATGATCGAGACCAACGTCATGGCGAACATCCGCCTGGCGCGCGGCCTCCACGACGCGTTGGAGGGCGGCCGGCTTGTCTTCGTCGGGTCGATGGCCGGTCAGATCCCGCTGCCCTACCAAGCCGTCTATTCCGGCACGAAAGCCTTCCTGCACAATTTCGCGCTCGCCCTGCGCGAGGAATGGAACGGGCGGACCAGCGTGGGCGTGTTCGAACCGGGTGGGATCAAGACCGAAATGACCGACATCGACGCGCTGGCGACGCTGCAGGACCATCTGGCCGACCCGGACGAAGTGGCCGCCGAACTGCTGGCCTTCTATACGTCCGACCGCGCGATCCGCGTCCCCGGCCGCCTCAACCGCCTCTCCGCCCACGCCGCCCGGTTGCTCCCGGACGCGACCCTGGCGCGGGTGATGGAGCGGATCTACAGACGCGACTGATGCTGGCCGATAGGTTTGCGTCCCGCGTGCGGGTCTAAGAACGGCGAAGCCGTTCGTCGCAAACCTTGTCCGGTACGGACACGCGCCCCAAAGGGCGCGAGAGGAAACGGCGCGTTGCAAGCCCATGAACGTCCGCCTGACGGCGGGCTTTTTCGTATGTCCCCCTCCGCCTCACTGCGTTCGGCACCTCCCCCTCGCGGGGGAGGA
>NZ_CANMJB010000009.1 GCF_947498175.1 uncultured Algimonas sp.
AGATGGAGAGATGGCCTGACCCCAAGTTCCTCCCCCGCGAGGGGGAGGTGCCGAACGCAGTGAGGCGGAGGGGGACAGACGAAAAAGCCCGGCGTCAGGCGGATGCTTTCCGCACACCCACCGTCACGGCGCCGTCATGCTGGCGTCACACCCTGGACACCAAATCACCCTAGCGGCCCGATCCGATGCCGCACTACCGCACCATATTCATCTCGGACCTGCATCTGGGATCCAAGGGCTGCCAGGCCGAGGCTCTGTGCGTGTTCATGAAGGAGCACACGTCGGAGCGGCTCTACCTGGTCGGGGACATCATCGACGGCTGGCGGATGCGCAAGCGATGGTACTGGCCGCAGAGCCACACCAATGTCGTGCGCCGCATCCTGACCGCAGCCAAGCGCGGCACGGACGTGACCTACATCATCGGCAATCACGACGAATTCCTGCGCGGGTTCCTGAAGTTCAGGCTGATGTTCGGCGACATCGCCGTCAAGAACCGCGCCGTGCACGAGGGCGAGGACGGCAAGCGCTATCTCGTCGTCCATGGCGACATGTTCGACGGGCTGATGCGCACGGACCGCAAATGGATCATGCATCTGGGCGACAGCGCCTACAATTTCCTGCTCTGGGCGAACACGAAGTTGAACGCGGTGCGCCGCAGTCTCGGCATGGACTATTGGTCGCTGTCCAAGACGCTGAAATCGCGCACCAAGCGGGCGATGAACTTCATCCATTCCTTCGAAGGCCATGTCGCGGACTATTGCCGCCGCAAGCGCTTCGACGGCGCGATCTGCGGCCACATCCACGTCGCCGAGCAGCGCGACATCGACGGGATCGCCTACAAGAACACCGGCGACTGGGTGGAGAGCTGCACCGCGCTGGTCGAGCATTTCGACGGGACGTGGGAAATCCTGCACTTCGCCCCGCACGCCGCCGTGATCAAGGACCGCGCGATCTACGGCGAACCGCGTCGGACGGACATGCCCGCCGGATTAATACCGGCGGAATAGGCTTCCGCGCCCGCCTCGGGGAACGGGTAGACCGGCTCCGGCAGGCAGTCGCCCAGGCGAGGGCCGTCCGGATCCGGGCCGTGCGCGGGGCGGCGGGCGCGAAGGCGCCGGATCCGGTCGCGCTCCCTATCCAGCTGCCGGAAGGCCCGGTTCAGCGTCTTGCGCAGGCGCGGCTTGAGGTGCGGGACGGCGGCGCCTTCCGGTATCCCCTTGAGCGACATGAACAGCGCCGTCGCGAAGACGAGGTCGTTTTCCGGCAGATAGCCTGCGCCGAACACGTCCGCCCCGGCCCAGCCATTGGCGCCGACCACGACGTCGTGCCGCGTATTGGCCAGGAACAGCCCATAGCCGAAATAGACCGCCGTCAGGTCGGTGAAGAGTTCGTAGAGTTCCAGGTCGAGCCCGGATCCCGGCACGTTCAACTCGGCCCATTCCGGCGCTCGCTGATGCGCGGCATGGGCCAGTTCGTGGGCGAAGGTGGCGACCAGATCGGTCGCGCCCATCGCCTCGTCATAATAGATCAGTTCGCGCGGCGGCAGGCCGTCCCGGTCCAGGCGCTGATAGGTCGCACAGGCCGCTTCGGCGTCGCTTTCGATGAACCCGCCGCCGTCCAGCGGCTCGGTCGGCAGCACGTCGACGGCCACGGGCTCGAACAGGAGATGATCGGCGAAGCCGTATTGCCGCCGCACGATCTCGAACAGATGCGCGGCGAGATCCCCGGGCGCTGCCGGGAAATGTTCGGGAACGGGCCGCCAGAGTTCCGAGCCGGGCAGGCCCGGCCCGGTCGAGAAATGATCGATCAGCCAGGCGAAGCCGTCGAACTGCCAGTCCGCGACGAGCGGATCTACCAAGCTTCCCCTGCCGAACAGGGCGCCGAGCATCGCTCTCAGTCGGGCTTCTTCTTGCGGCCGTACAGTTCGAGCCGGTGGTCGACCAGTTCGTAGCCGAGCTTTTCGGCGATGCGGTGCTGCAGGGCCTCGATCTCGTCGTCGACGAATTCGATCACGTCGCCGGTCTGCACGTCGATCAGGTGGTCGTGATGTTCGGCATCGGCGGCTTCGTAGCGGGCGCGGCCGTCGCGGAAGTCGTGCATCGAGATGATGCCGCTGTCGGCGAACAGGCGCACCGTGCGGTAGACGGTCGCCAGGCTGATCTTCGGATCAATAGTGGAGGCGCGGTTGTAGAGCTCCTCGGCGTCGGGGTGGTCGTCCGACCGCGCCAGAACCTTGGCGATGACGCGCCGTTGCTCCGTCAGGCGCAAACCCTGTTCGACGCACTTCTTTTCGATCCAGGTTTCCGTATGGGGCATGACCATTCCTTAACCGCGTCCGGGGTCTGCGTCCAGCGAAGCCGGATAGGGCGTTTCCAGCGGCAGATCATAGGTCAGCGCCGCCATGCGCCCGCCGGGCCGGGCGTAATAGGCCGGACGCCGCCCGATCGGCGTGAAACCCAGACGGTCGTAGAGCGCCCGCGCCGGGATGTTGTCTTCCGCGACTTCGAGGAAGATGTGGCGCAGACCCGTCGCGCGCAGCCGATTCGCGGCCTCTTCCAGGATAAGGCCGGCCAGACCCCGGCCCCGCCCGTCGGGACGCGTCGCCACCGTCAGGACTTCCGCATCCGCGTCGGAAAGGCGCAAGACGGCGAAACTGCACAGCTCCCCGTCGACGAAGAGGCCCAGGCAAAGATCGCGCCCGGCATGAACGCTCATGTCCAGCGCGGACCAGCTCTTGTCGAAACAGCGGGCATGGACCGCCGCCATGGCCGGCGCGTCGGAGGCGCCGAGCAGCCGCGGACCATGGCCGTTCGTCACGGCGACAGACCGCCCGGCAGCTTCGCATCCGGCGCGCGCGCATAGAGCGGCTCGGCCGGGTGGTCGGCCGGATCGGCACTCGCCGCCATCCGCGCCATCACGCGCACGTCGCAACCGTCCGCGTCGTACAGGCCGGCTTGGAGACGGTCGGCCATTTCGGCAGCCTCGTCCATCGTCATGGCGCGCGGCGGATCCAGAGCCTCGGCGAAGCTGTATTGCGCCGCGAAGACCTGTCCGCGCTTGATGTCGCGGAAGACCGCGACCAGAGCGTCGCCCGCTTCGCGCAGCTCTTCCGCCCTCACCTGCAGCGCGTCGATCCCCAGCACCGGCGTGCGGCGCGGCAGGGCGAACCCCTTGGCGTAGGACAGACCGACGCGCAGGCCCGTAAAGCTGCCCGGTCCCGTGCAGACCGCGATGCGCCCGATCCGCGAAGGCGCGACTCCGCTTCCGATCATCAATTCGGCCACCATGGGCGCGAGCCGTTCGGCATGGCCGCGCCCGATCCGCTCGGACGCGTAAGCCAGAACCGCATCGCCTTGCACCAGGCAGGCGGAACAGTCCGGCCCGGTCGTATCCAGACCCAGGACGATCACGAAGCGGCGACCCAGAAACCCTTAGGCCGCGGCCTGCTCGACACGCGTCACTTCGGGAACGTAATGCTTCAGCAGGTTCTCGATCCCGTGCTTGAGGGTCATCGTGCTGGACGGGCAGCCCGCACAGGCGCCGCGCATCTCCAGGAACACCGCACCGTCATCTTCGTCGAAATGGCGGAAGACGATGTCGCCGCCGTCCTGCGCCACGGCCGGACGCACGCGCAGTTCGATCAGCTCCTTGATCTGTTCCACGATCTCGGCGGTTTCGCCTTCGTAGACGCGCTCATCGACCTCTCCGGCGTGCAGCTGTTCGGACAAGGGCACGCCGCCCGCGACGAAGAAATCCATGATCGCGCCCAGCACGGCGGGACGCAGATGTTTCCACTGCGCATCTTCGGACTTGGTGACGGAGATGAAATCGCTGCCGAACATCAGGCGGCTGACATCCGGAATCATGAACAGCATTTCGGCCAGCGGTGCGCTCGACACGTCCGCGCCGCGCGTGAATTCGACCGGCGTCGCTCCGTCTCCTGCCACGTCGCGGCCGGGCAGGAATTTCAGGGTCGCCGGGTTCGGCGTGTCTTCGGTCTGGATGAACATGGTCGTCCTCGTCCGTTGGCTTGGGGTCGTCCGCTATGTGGGCGCCTCCCGGCCCGGGTGCAAGCACATGACACGCAAGTGATGGCGCGCGCCTTTCCTCGCGCCTGAACGGCCTCGCGCTTGGACGGCCTCGCGCTCGAACGGCCTCGCGCCTGCACGGGCTTCGCGCCTGCATGGCCGCGAACCGCAGGCGGCGGATTGACCGGCGGGCCGGTTCGGGCATGATGGCGCGGATGGGACCGTACCGCTGGATAGTCGCCGCAATATCGGTCGCCGGCCTGGCCGCCTGCGCCAGCACGGCGACGCGCCTGCCCGATATCAGCGAAACCGACTTGCGCGCCGAGTCGATCGTGCAGGAAACCCGCGCGCTCGCGGTGCAGGCCGCGCATGCCGAGCGGCTGATGAAGGTCGGGCGGCAGGTTCTGCGCGCCAATGCCGAGCTTTGCCCCAAGACCCGCCGCAATATCGGCGTCCTGGTCCATTCCGAGGACAGCTACCCGAAGGAGATGCGCATCGCCGCCCGGCGCGAACTGGGCGCGACGCGCGATCCCAGCGTGATGCGGGTCGTGGCGGGCGGTCCAGCCGCACGCGCCGGCGTGCGTCCGGGCGACGTCTTCCTGCTGGACGGCCGCCCGGCGGATCCGCGCGACAAGGCGTTCCGCGAGCGTTTGGATCCGGCCCAAGTCGCGCTCGACATCCGGCGCGGTGATGAAGACCTGACCCTGACGGTGCAGCCCGAAACGGTCTGCCGGTCGCAGCTGCGGCTGCGTCCCAGCACGGAGATCAATGCGCTGGCCGACGGGCGCAACATCACGGTCACGACCGGCATGATGGATTTCACGCAATCCGACGACGAACTCGCCCTCATCGTCGGACACGAGCTGGCCCACAACACGATGGGCCACATCCGCAAGGTCGTGGGCAATTTCCTGCTGTCCGGATTCGCGACACGCTATACGCGCCCTTTCGAATCCGAAGCGGACTATGTCGGCCTCTACTACATGGTCCGCGCGGGCTTCGATCCCGACGACGTGGAAGCCTTCTGGCGGCGGTTGGCCGATGTCGATCCGCGCTCCGTGAACCGGGCCAAGACGCATCCGACCTTCCCGGACCGATATTTGCGCATCGCCGCCGCGCGCGACGAGATCCGCGCCAAGCAGGCGGCGAACGCGCCATTGGTCCCGAATTTCAAGGCCGGCGATGAATAGGCGCGCTCTCAGAACCGGTCTGACCCTGGCCGCGGCGTGCCTGGCGGCCTGGCTGGGCGCGTCGTCGCTTGTCGACAGCCCGGACACGGAGACGGACAGGACCGAAACCTCCTATGAGCGCTTCGCCGCCGTGGTCGCGCGGCATCAGGCCATGTCCGAGCGCGTCGCCGCGATCAGCCGCCGCCTGCGGGTCGCCAACGCCCCGCTCTGCCGCGTCACCCGCCCCGATGCCGGGCTGTCGACGCACCGGCTGGAGGACTACCCGCGGCCGTTGCGGCCGCTCGCCCTGCATTTCATGGATCTGGGCGAGGAGGGGCGCTTCATCCGGTCGGTCGTGCCGGGTTCGCCCGCCGACCGGGCGGCCCTTCATCCCGGCGAGCGCGTCCTGTCGGGATGGCCCTTGCGCGAGGACGCCGCATTGGTGACGGGGAGCGGCCCGGTCGCGCTGGATCCCGACGAGGCCTGTGTCGCCCCGGCTTTCGTGATCGACTCGCCCGTGCCGAACGCCGGAACCGACGGGCGCGAGATCGCGCTGTCCACCACCCTGGTCGACCAAGCCGCGGACGAGGCCGCGCTGGCCTTCATCATCGCGCACGAAATGGCCCACATATTGCGCGATCACAAACCCGACGGCCCGCGCTGGATGGCGGAACTGCAGGCGGACGGCGACGCGCTGACCCTGATGCGCAATGCGGGCTACGACATTGCGGCGACCGTGGCGGGCTGGGAAGCAGGCGTCGAAGTCCACCGCGAGAGCCAGTCCATGAGCGCGACCCATCCGCCACTGGACATCCGGCTGGAGAATCTGACGCGCACGCTGGCGCGGCTGGAAGCGCAGACTGGGGGTTTCCGGACCCTGGACGACTGAATCCGGTCGCTCTATCCTCATTATCGCGGATGCGGCACGACCGAAGTTTTCCATGCGGTCGCACAAGACGGGCGCGCGATCACGGACGCTGTCTTCGTCCCCGGCAATGAATAGCGGGGACGCCCGACCGGTTTGAGCCTAGTCCCGGTCGCGAATCGGAAAGTCCACATCCATCGTTTCGCCGTTCGTCAGCGTCAGCGTGACCGGCACGGTCGCCTGTCCTTCGTCGCGGGTGAAACCGAACAGCATGAGGTGCAGCCCGCCCGGCTCCAGCGTGACGGTTTCGCCGGTCGGCAGGTCGATCGCTTCGACTTCGCGCATCTTCATCACCCCGTCTTCCATCGTGTGCGTGTGCAGCTCGATATCTGCGGCATTGGGGCTTTGTGCGGCGACGATCGCGCCGGACGCCCCGCTATTGACGGCCGTCAGGTATCCGGCCGCCACGTCGCGGCCCTTCAGCGGCGCCATGATGTAGGGATCGGACAGGGTGACCGCCATCTCGGCCGGGACGGTCTCGGCCGGCATTTCGGCCGTTGCCGTCGGCGCGTCTTCGACGATCACGACCTCGTCCGTATCGGTCGCATTGTCGGCGCAGGCGGCGAGCACGAGCGCGCAGGACAGGAGCAGGATGCGTTTCATGGGAGTTTCCTTCTAAGAGGCGCGGCTTCCGTGGAAGCCGATGATGTGGCGGACATCCGCCATGACGGGTTCTGAGATTTCGCGCGCGGCATCGGCCGAGCGGGCCATGATGCGGTCCAGCTCGTCCGGGTCAGACAGGTAGCGCCGCATCAGGTCGGAAACGGGCCGCAGCGCTTCGACCGCGACCTCGGCCAGCGCCGTCTTGAACGGTCCGAACTGGGACCCTTGGTGCCGGTCCAGCACGACCTGGTCCGGAATGTCGGCCAGCGCGGCGTAGATGCCGACCAGATTGGCGATTTCGGGGCGGCCTTCCATGGCTTCGACCGTGACGGGCATCTCGCCCGTGTCGGTCTTGGCCTTGCGGATCTTTCGGGCGATCATGTCCGCATCGTCGGTCAGATTGATGCGGGACGCATCCGACGGGTCCGATTTGGACATCTTCTTCGTGCCGTCGCGCAGGGACATGATCCGGGCGCCCGCCCTATTTCCATTAAGCCCCTGGATCAGCGGTTCAGGCAGCGGGAAGAAATTCGGCGCTCCGGCCGGCTCGCCGAAATCGCGGTTGAACTTGGCGGCGATGTCGCGCGACAGCTCCAGATGCTGCTTCTGGTCTTCGCCGACCGGCACGTGCGTGGCCTTGAAGGCGAGAATGTCGGCGGCTTGCAGCACCGGATAGGTGAACAGGCCGACGCTGGCGGCCTCGGCATTCTTGCCGGACTTGTCCTTGAACTGGGTCATGCGCTGCACCCAGCCCATGCGGGCGACGCAGTTGAAATACCAGGCCAGCTCCGCATGAGCGGGCACGGCGGACTGCGCATAGACCCCCGCCTTGTTCGGATCGACGCCCGCCGCCAGGAAGGCGGCCGCGATATGGCGCGTCTGGTCCGCCAGCTTGGCGCGGTCCACCGGCATCGTGATGGCGTGCAGATCGACGATGCAGAACAGGCAGTCGTGATCGTGCTGCAGCCGGGCGAACTTCTTCAGCGCGCCGAGATAGTTGCCCAAGTGCAGCGATCCCGTCGGCTGCACGCCGGAAAAGACGCGGTCCGGTCCCTGATAGTCGTTCGAGGCCTGATGATCTGCGGCGTCGGTCATGATTTCCTGAAGGCGTCCTTGATGTCGGCGAGGCCATAAGCGCGCAAGACGGCAGCGGCAAGACCGAACACCGCCCCGCCCGCGCCCGTCAGCGCCGCCAGCGCAAGCAGGTCGGTCAGGAAGCCCGACGCCCCGAGATCGGGCACGAAGCCGCGCATCCAGACCAGCGCCGCACCCATGACGATGGCCGCCAAGGCGATGCGGGGCAGGCGCGCTATCAACCGTTTGTCCGTCACCAGACGGCGCGAGCGCACCAGTAGAAAGCTCAGCCCCGCCACATTGACCCAGGCCGCGACCGACGTGGCCAGGGCCAGCCCTTCGAAGCCGATCGTGACGAACAGCGCGTAGCCCAGCGTGATATTGATCAGCGCCGAGATGCCCGCCCAGATCATCGGCGTGCGCGTATCCTCGCGCGCGAAGAAAGCGGGCGTAAGGACTTTCAGCAGCACGAAGGCCGGCAGGCCGAGCGCGAAGAACTGCAGCGCCTTGGCGACCTGCGCCGTCGTGTCCGCCGTGAACGCCCCGCGTTCGAATAGACCGGCAATGAGGATGTCCGGCACGAGAAACAGCGCGACGGCGGCCGGGAGTGTGAACAGCATGGACAGTTCGATGGCACGGTTCTGCGTATTCATGGCGGACGCGCCGTCCCCGGCTCTCAGACTTCGCGACAGGCTGGGCAGCAGGGCCACCCCCATGGCGATGCCGATCATGCCGAGCGGCAACTGATAGAGCCGGTCGGCGTAGGTCAGCCAGCTGACGGCGCTGGCCTGCATCGAGGCGATGGTGTTCGACACGAGCAGGTTGATCTGCGTGATGCCCGACCCGATGATGCCCGGCACGCCGAGCACGATCAGCCGCCGGACCCCCGGCGTCAGGCGCGGGCGCTTGAGGTGCAGCGTCATGCCCGCGCGCCGCGCGCCCCAGATCACGGTCGCCGCCTGCGCCGCGCCGGACGCCGTGATGGCGATGGACAGCGCCAGCCCGATGCCGCGCTGGTCGAGCTCCAGACGCGGCGCGAGCGTGAGCGCGGTGATCATGAAGGCGTTGAGCAGGATCGGCACCCCGGCGGCGAGCGCGAACTTCTCGCGCGTGTTCAGCACGCCCGAAAACAGTGCCGTCATCGACATGAAGAGCAGGTAGGGCATGGTAATGACCGCATAGAAGACGGCCAGATGATAGGGCGAAATGCCGTCTTCGTTGACGGCTCGGTCCAGCCCGAAACCGATGATGTTCAACGATACGGGCATGGTCAGCTGGAACGCGATGACAACGGCCGCGACGGTGAAGAACAGAGCGGACGCAGCCTCGGACGCGAAATGGTCGGCCGCGTCATCGCCGTCCTGTTCGATCTTGCGGGCATAGAGCGGAACGAAGGCCGCGTTGAACGCGCCTTCGGCGAACATGCGGCGGAAGACGTTGGGCAGCTTGAAGGCGAGGAAGAACGCATCCGATACCGCGCCCGCCCCCAGGAAACGCGCGATCAGCACGTCGCGGACCAAGCCCATGACGCGGCTGACGAGGGTGAGCGACGCGATGATCGCGGTGGAACGAAGCAATCTCATGGACGGGTCACGCGGCCGTCACGTCGGGATCGGACAGAGCGGCTTTCAGCGCGGCTCGCACGCGGCGGCGGGTGCGGTCTGGAATCCGCCCGGGTTGGCCGTCCGCACCATGCGAGCGCACATAGAAGGCATCGACGGCCTTTTCGCCCAGGCCTTCGATATGGGCGGACAGGACTTCCAGGTCGTGGTCGCGCAGCACGGCCGCGATGGCCGCCAACAGGCCCGGCCGGTCGCGCCCTTCCACTTCCAGAATGGTCGTGCCGCGCGACGCCCTGTCCGTGAAGCGCACACGCGGGGTCACCGGGATGGCGTCGGCCCGGCGCGAGACCAGCGGCGCTGGAATGGCATAGGCGCGGTCCGGTCTCGACAGGGCGCCCCACGCGCGCGCGACCAGCGTCTTGCGGGCCGAGTCATTACGAGAGCCGAACGCCTTGGAGTCCGCGTTCTGCAGGTAGAAGACGTTGAAGACCTGCGCCCGACCGTGCGCGTCCGCCGGGCCGGTATGCAGGCGCGCGCCCGCGACCGACGCGCCGCAGGTCGCGATGGCGTGGGTCAGATCGGCGAACAGGCCGTTGCGGTCCGCGCACAGCACCCAGAGTTCGGTCACGTCGTGCGCGCGGTCCACACGCGTGCGCACGCCTTCGGTGATCGGGGCGTCCGGATCGGCGATCTTTTCGACGAACCGCGCATGGCGGATGAAATCCTGCATATCGAAGGACAGCCAATAGTCGGTTCCCAACCGGTCCAGCACGGGGGCGACGGCCGCTTCGGCCTCTGCGCTCAGCCGGTCGAACAGTTGTTCGCGCAGGGACGCCGCGCGCGACGGCCTGTCCAGCTCTGAATGCCCGTCCAGATAGGCTTGCGCCGCGGCGAACAGCGTCTTGAGAAGCGTGCCCTTCCAGTCGTTCCACACGCCCGGCCCGACGGAGCGGATGTCCACGACGGTCAACACGTAGAGCAGGCGCAGGCGCGACGGATTGCCGACCAGCGCGGCGAAGTCGGCGACCGTGTCGGGATCGGAAATGTCGCGCCGCTGGGCGGTCTCGCTCATCTCCAGATGCGAGCGCACCAGCCAGGCGACCGTGTCCGTGACCTCGCGCGGTTGTCCCAGGCGGCGGCAGGCGCGGCGCGCCAGCTGTGCGCCCTCCACGCATTGGTCGCCCTTGCCCTTGCCCGTATCGTGCAGCAGGCAGGCCAGCATCAGGATGCGCCGTTCCTGCTTGTTCAGACCCATGGCGACCGCGCTGGGGGTCGGCATGTCGTCCGCATGGCGGCCCCGGATCAGGTCGTCGGCCGCATCGACCAGGCGCAGCGTGTGTTCGTCCACCGTGTAGGCATGATGCATGTTGAACTGGGTGCGCGCCACGATGCCGCCGAATTCCGTTAGGTAGCGGCCCAGCACGCCGGCTTCGTTCATGACCCTGAGCGTCGCCGCCGGCGCCTTGGCCGTGTCCAGCAGGCGCAGGAACAGCGCCGCATTGTCCGGATCGCGGCGGAAGTCCGGATCGATCAGGTTGCGGCGGTAGTCGATGGCTGACAGCGCGTCCGGATGGATATCGACATTGCGCCGCCCGGCCGTTTCGAACAGCTGCAGGATGACGGTGGGATCGTTGCGGATTTCCATCGGGTCGCGGAAGTTTAGGCGACCCGTGGTCAATTTGAGGTTCGGGTTCTTCAGGTCGCGGCGCGATCCCGGCATCAGGGCGAACAGGTTGGGGATCCGAAGCGCGCGGCGTTCTTCCAGCTTGGCGCAGGCGATCCGGGTCAGCGCGCCGACCTCCTTGGCATTTGTGAAATATTCGCGCATGAAGCGCTCCACCGCGACCTCCACGGGGCCCGATGCGTGCCCCATCCTGCGGCACAGCTCCACCTGCCGGTCGAAGGTCAGGGTCTCGACCGCGCGTCCGCTCATCCAGTGTAGGTTATGCCGCGCGCGCCAGAGGAAGTCCGCCGCGCGGCGGAAACGCGTCGCCGCCTGTTTCTCGAACAGGCCCATGCCGACATAGTCCTCGACCTGCTGCGGGTCGGTCAGCCGGCCGTCCCGGTCCTGGTAGCGCGCGATCCAATAGAGCACATGCAGGTCGCGCAGCCCCCCCTTGCCCTCCTTGATGTTGGGTTCGATCACGTAGCGCGAATTGCCCTCGCGGGCGTGGCGCTCGTCGCGTTCGGCCAGCTTGCCGGCGATATAGGCCCGGCCCGGCCCCTTGGTCGCTTCGCGCCGGAAGCGGGTGTAGAGGTCCGATGCCAGCCCCGGATCCCCACGCAGCACGCGCAGGTCCAACAACGCGGTCAGAATGGTCTGGTCTTCCTTGGCGAGCTTCACGGAATGGTCGACCGTGCGCACGGCGTGACCGACTTTCAGCCCGAGATCCCACAGCATGTAGAGGACGAATTCCGTCAGCCGTTCGACATGGGCCGAGATCTTCTTGTCGTTGGTCAAGAACAACAGGTCGAGATCGGAAAAGGGCGCCATCTCCCCCCGCCCGTAGCCCCCGATGGCGCACAGGGCGACCCGCTCGGACTCGGTCGGGTTGGACACGCGCACTTCGTGGGTGACGGCGTAGTCCCAGATCGCGCCGACGATTTCGTCATGGATCGCCGCGATCAGCCGCGCCGTTTCGAGCCCGTCCAGACGGCCGCGGTCGAACCGTTCGCGGGCGAGGGTCATGGCGGACTTCAACTCCGCCGAAAGAAGCGATAGCGCGTCCGCCCGCCCGCTGCCCGTCTCGGACGCGCGGGTCAGCCGGATGCGCAGGTCCTCGGCGTCTATGCCCGTATCGGGCGCGTCGATGCGCTCCGGGATGGGGATGGGTTTGCGCGCCATCAGGGCGCATCCGCCAGCTTGCGCCGCAGCGCATAGACGAGGTCGAGCGCGTCGCGCGGGCTGAGCGCGTCCGGATCGACGGCGGCCAGCGCGTCCTCCACTGCGCTGGGCGCGGGCGGCGGGGCGGGCGCGGCGGCCGTGAAGAGCGGCAGGTCGCCCAGACCCAGCTCGCCGCCTTCGGCCTCCAGCCGGTCCAGCACGGCCTTGGCGCGGGCGACCGCCACGGGCGGCAGGCCCGCCAGCTTGGCGACCTGGATGCCGTAGGACCGGTCCGCCGCGCCGGGCCGCACATCGTGCAGGAAGATCAGCTCGCCTTCATGTTCTCGCGCGCGCAGTGACAGGTTCTGCGCACCGTCCAGCGAAGCCACCAGTTCGGTGAGTTCGTGGTAATGGGTGGCGAACAGGGCGCGCGACTTGTTGACGGCGTGGAGATGTTCCACCGCCGCCCAGGCGATGGACAGCCCGTCGAAGGTCGCCGTGCCGCGCCCGATCTCGTCCAGGATGACGAAGCTGCGCGCCGTCGCCTGGTTCAGGATGGCGGCCGTTTCGATCATTTCGACCATGAAGGTGGAACGCCCTTTGGACAGGTCGTCCGACGCCCCGACGCGCGAAAACAATCTGTCCACCAATCCGACCCTCGCGCGTTTCGCCGGAACGAAGGATCCGGCCTGCGCCAGCAGGACGATCAGCGCCGTCTGGCGAAGATAGGTCGATTTCCCGGCCATGTTGGGACCGGTGATCAGGGCGAGACGCGGGCAGGCGTCCTGGGCGTCATCCGGAGCCGCTCCGTCCAGCCGCGTGTCGTTGGGCGTGAAGCGAGTCGCGGATTGCCTGGCCAGCGCGGCTTCGACGACCGGGTGGCGACCGCCGTCGATCTCAAGCGCGACGCTGTCGTCGACCGTCGGCTGGGTCGCGCCGCTTTCCAGCGCCCAGAGCGCGAGCCCGGCATGGACGTCGAGCGCCGCCAGTGCGTTGGCGGCGCGCCGGATAGGGTCGGCCAGATCGGAAACCCGGCTCCGGAACGCCTCGAACGCATCCAGTTCCAGCCCCAGCACCTTGTCGGCCGCGCCGGAAATGTCGCGGTCCAAGGCGGACAGCTCCGTCGTCGTGAATCGCACGCCGGACACCAGCGTCTGGCGGTGGATGAAATCGTCCCGGCCGAGCATCGTGTCGGCGTGTTTGGGGCTGACTTCGACATGGTAGCCCAGCACGTTGTTGTGCTTGATCTTCAGCGCGGTCACGCCGGTCGCGACGGCATATTTTCCCTGCAGCGCAGCGACTGAACGGCGCGTTTCGTCGCGCAGTCCCCTCAGCCGGTCGATCTCCGCCGACCAGCCCGGCGCGATCAGCCCGCCGTCGCGCGCCTGCATCGGCGGATCGTCTACCAGCGCGGTGTCCAGATCGCGCACCAGCTGCGCCAGTTCCGACTTGTCCGACAGGGACAGGGTGGAGAGACGGCGTTCCAGTTCCGACACCGGGGTGAGGGTCGGGCGTTTGGCCAGGTCGGCATTGACCGCCTCGCCTGCCCGCAGCGCCGTCCCGATCGTGGCCAGATCGCGCGGTCCGCCCCGGCCGAGTTGCAGACGCGACAGGGCGCGCGCCGCATCGCCGGTTGCCTTCAACTCATCCAGCAGGGCGCCGCGCCAGTCCGTTTCGTCATGCAGCTGCGAGACGGCGTCGAGCCGGGCGCGGATCGCCGCCATGTCCGTGAGGGGCCGCGACAGGCGCGCGGCGAGCAGGCGCGCGCCGGGGCCGGTCACGGTCCGGTCGATGACCGAGAGCAGGCTCCCTTTTCGTCGGCCCTGAAGAGTGCGGTCGATCTCCAGGCTGGCACGCGTGGCGCTGTCGATCGACAACCAGCCGGAGCGCAAGGTCCGTTGCGGCGGCGACAGGGCGACGCGGTCGCCCGCCTGCGTCAATTCCACATAATCGACCAACGCCCCGGCCGCGCGGATCTCTTCGGGCGCGAAGTCGCCGAACCCGTCCAGCGACGCGACATCGAAACGCTCGCCCAGCAGCCGTTCGCCCGCGCGCCGGTCGAACTTGGTCGGCGGCAGCGGCGTCAGCGCGTAACCGCGATCCGCCCAATCATTGTAGAGCGTCTCCGGGATCAGCAGTTCGCTGGGCCGCAACGCGGCGACTTCGGCGGCCAGATCCTCTGGCGAACACGCACAGGTCTGGAAACTGCCGTCCGAAACATCCGCCCAAGCCAGCGCCGCATCCCCCGCCAGACCCGTCACCAGCGCGGCGAGGATGTTGGAGTCGCGGGCTTCGAGCAGCGTGTCCTCCGACAAGGTGCCGGGCGTGACCAGGCGCACGACCTCGCGGCGCACGACCGATTTCGACCCGCGTTTTTTGGCTTCGGCCGGATCTTCGGTCTGTTCGCAAACGGCCACGCGGAAACCGGACCTGATGAGGCGCGCCAGATAGGCTTCGGACGCGTGGACCGGCACGCCGCACATCGGGATCGCGGCGCCCGCATGCTTGCCGCGCTTGGTCAGCGCGATGTCGAGCGCGGCGGCCGCCTTGACCGCATCGTCGAAGAACAGTTCATAGAAATCGCCCATGCGGTAGAACAACAGCGCTTCGGGCCCGACCTCGTCCTTGATGGCCAGATATTGCGCCATCATGGGGGTGGGTTTGGACGGCGTGGATTGTGTGGTCGTATTCGGGCTCACGGCAATGTCTGTGGCGTCAATCGGCGGCGGGCTCAAGCGATGAGTCCGGTCGGATGCCCCTCGCCGCGGGCGGCCCCGCCAGCATGATTAGGAAAGCCAGAAGAATGGCCGGGAGTCCGAGCGCGGCCGAGAACAGGAAGAAACTTTCGAATCCCATCTTGTCCGCGATCATGCCGGTGAAACCGGACAAGGATTTGCCGATGAGATTGAACATGGCGGAGAGGAAGGCATATTGCGTGGCCGCGAATTTCAGGTCGCAGAGCGAAGACAGATAGGCAATGAAGATCGTCGCGGCGAAGCCTTGCGCGAGATTGTCGGCTCCGACCGTGACGAACAGATAGGCCGTCTTCGGATCGGACACGGTGGCCAGCCAGGCGAAAGCGCCATTCGTCACCACCATCAGCGCGGACCCGATCAGAAGGCACCGCATCAGGCCGAGACGCAAGCTGACCGCTCCGGCGACGAACCCGCCGACGATAACGGGCCAAGGACCGAAGAAGGACGATACCAGGCCGACCTGGATCTCGGTATAGCCGACCGCCTGATACATGGGCTTGGCCATCGGCCCCATCGTCTTGTCGGAAATGAGATAGGTCGCGACCAGCAGGAAGACGACCGGGGTCCAGATTCCAAGCCGTTCGACGAAACCGAAAAACGGTCGCACGATGTTCTCAACGACGGCGGCGCGCGCATTCGCCGCGCGATGGCGGATGTCGCGCGTCGGTTCTTCGATGAAGAAGACGACGCATCCGTTGAGCGCCATGACGCAGGCCATGAACAGATAGGCGATATTCCAGTTGAACAGCCCGGCGACGATATAGGACAGGCCGGCGCCCCAGATCGCGAGGCGGTAGCCGAGCACGTAACTGGCCGCCATGTTGGTCTGTTCGTCTGTGGGCGCGGCTTCGATCCGCCAGGCGTCGATCGAGATGTCGAGCGTGGCGCCCGAGGTCGCCAGGATGACCGCCCCGACGGCGAGTTGCAGGACCGAGGAAGACGGATCGGCCGCCGCGATGATGAGCATCCCCGTTACCGTTCCCAAGATCGCCACCAGCATCCAGGACCGGCGGTGCCCCATGCGCCCGGTCAGCCAGGGGATTTCCAGTCGGTCCACGAAGGGGGCCCACAGCACCTTGAGCGTGTACGCCATGCCAATCCAGGCGAAGAAGCCGATCACCGACAGGTCCACGCCTTCCTTCTTCATCCAGTAGGCGAGCTCGGAATAGATGAGCATGTAAGGAAGGCCGGATGCAAAGCCGAGCGAGAGCATGCCCAGCATGCGGGGCTGCAGATAGCTTCGCCATATGTCCGCAAATTTGCGAGATGATGCGGGGCCGTTGGCCTTTGTCGAAGTCATGCGACCCCGCTTGCCGCCCTATCGCGGCGTCGGCAAGGCGGGATTGCGCCTAGCTCGCGAGTTTCTGTTCCGCTCCGGACGTCCAGCGCACGACCATTTCGGACAGCTCTTCCGCGCTGACGGGCTTGGTCATGAAGTCGTTCATGCCGGAATCGAAGCAGGCGTTGCGGTCGTCGTCGAACGCGTTCGCGGTCAGGGCGACGATGGGCAGCTCGCCCGAAACGTTGTCGAGGCCGCGGATCTTGCGCGTCGCTTCCAGCCCGTCCATGTTGGGCATGCGCATATCCATGAAGATCATGTCGAAATCCTGGGTCTTCATGGCCTCGACGGCCAGCGCGCCGTCCTCGACGGTTTCGACCGTATGGCCGTCCGCTTCCAGCAGCGTGCGCGTCAGCAACGCGTTGATGGCATTGTCCTCGGCCAGCAGGATTCGGATCGCATCGGGCTTGACGGCCGGTTTGGCGTTGCGGTCCCGTGACAGGCTTGGCAAGTCGCCCTCCTCTCCGCCGACCGCCTTGGCGATGACGGCGTCGCGCCAGTTATTGCCCAGAATGGCGTCCTCGTTCTCGATCGGAAGGGCGCGACGTTCGAAATCGCGTTCTGCGGCAGGCGCCGATGTCGAGAGCGGGGTCTGCGCCGGAACCTGCGCCGGAACCTGGGATCGACCTTGAATTTCGGCCGGGGCCGAATCGTGCGGATTGATTTCCAGCAAATCGCCTGCAGGTTCCGCAGCGGCAACGGGTGCCGGTTGCGGCGCAACGGCGATGTCTTCCACAAGAACCGGCGCAGCGGGCGCGACCTCGACCGGAGCCGGATCGTGTCGCGCCGCGGCGGGTTGCGGGGTCGGCGCTGTGGCGGGTTCCGGGACGGAATCTGGGGCAAGGCCGAGGGCGGGCTGGACGGACCCGGACGACTGGGGATCGGCTTGCGGTTCGAGCGGCGTGCTCTGCTGGTGCGGCGCAGGCACGGGCGCGTTCATGAAAGCCGTCACATTGCGGGCGAGCGCGAAGGCGGAGCCATCATGGCCGACCTGTTCGATCCAGTCATAGACCTGCTCGGGATAGCCGGGCGCGGCCGGGGTCCGGATTTCGAAACGGTTCGGATGACCGCCGGGTTGCGGCGCGGCCCAGCCCTGGATGGTCTGCCCCTGCCAGGTCTCCACGCTCCCGCCGAAAAGCTGCAGGAAGGCGGCGTTCACGAAAACGACGCGGCCGTACGGGTCCCGCTTGACGCCGGGATCGGGCCAACTCCAGAACTGGGCGGCGAATATGTCGTCCGGCGATCGGGTCATCGGCTCCTCGCACTGTCCGTGCGACGATGGGCGTGGCACGGACGGGTTTGCGACTCCGTGCCGAAACATCCTTAATTTCGTCTTACCTTCCCTGACGTCGCCCCGCCCCGAGAACCGGTATCGGCCGGGCTTTCAGCAATAGAACGGGTTGCGCGGCGCCCGGGACTGCGGCGCGCCGAATTGCGGAGGCAGCGCGGTTGCGGCCTGCGGGCGGGCACGGCGGTGCGACAGGGCTTCGGCGATGTGCAGGCGGTGCACCCGTTCCGATCCGGCCAAGTCGGCCAGCGTGCGCGCGACCCGCAAGGTCCGGTGATAGCCGCGTGCCGTCAGACCCAGCTTCTCGGCCGCCTCGATCAGCAGGCGGCGCCCGTCCGCATCCGGTTCGGCCACGACGTCGAGCCGGTCTTGCGGCAGTTCCGCATTGGTCATGCCGTCATTGCGGTCCGACTGGACGGCCCGCGCCGCCGCCACGCGCGCGGCGGCTTCGGCCGTGCCTTCGCTGGGTGGCGGCAGGGCCAGGTCGGCGGGCGTGACGGCCGGCACGTCGATCTGAATGTCGATCCGGTCCATGAAGGGGCCGGACACGCGGGCTTGGTAGTCGGCCGCGCAGCGCGCGCCCCGGCGGCAGGCCACCCCGTCCGCCCCGGCGGTGCCGCAACGGCACGGGTTCATCGCCGCGACCAGCTGGAAGCGGGCCGGATAGGTGACGTGGGCATTGGCGCGCGCGACCGCGATCTTGCCGGTTTCCAGCGGCTGGCGCAGGCTGTCCAGCACTTGCGGGGCGAATTCGGGCAGTTCGTCCAGGAACAGCACGCCCCGGTGGGCGAGCGAGGCCTCGCCCGGCCGGGCTTTGCTGCCGCCCCCGACCAGCGCAGGCATGGAGGCCGAATGATGCGGGCTGCGAAAGGGCCGCGCGCGGGTCAGCTCGCCGCGTTCCAGCAGGCCCGCGACCGAATGGATCATGGAGACGTCGAGCAGTTCGCGCGCATCGAGCGGCGGCAACAGGCCCGGCAGGCGCTCCGCCAGCATCGATTTGCCCGACCCCGGCGGGCCGACCATCAGCAGGTTGTGGCCGCCGGCCGCGCAGATCTCCAGCGCGCGCTTGGCGCTTTCCTGCCCGCGCACGTCGCGCAGGTCGGGGACGCGATCGCCATTGTCGAGCAACGGCCCGGGTTCGGGCCGGGCCAGCACCTGCGTGCCTTTGAAATGGTTGATCAACCCGATCAGGGTGCGCGGCGCGAGCAGGGGAAAACCCCCCGCCCACGCCGCCTCTGCCCCATTGGGCTCAGGGCAGATCAGTCCGAAGCCATGGCTATTCGCCATGACCGCGGCCGGCAGCGCCCCGGGGACGCCCGCCAGTGTTCCGTCGAGGGCCAGTTCGCCCATTGCGGCGAAGCCCTCCAATTCCTCCGCAGGCACCACGCCCAACGCGCCCATCAGGCCGAGCGCGATGGGCAGGTCGTAATGCGCGCCCTCCTTCGGCAGGTCGGCGGGCGCCAGGTTCACCGTCACCCGCTTTCCGTGCAACGACAGCCCCAGCGCGGCGAAAGCCGAGGTCACGCGTTCGCGGGACTCCGCCACCGCCTTGTCGGCCAGGCCGACGATGGCGAAGTGGGGCCGGCCGGCGGTGGCGACCTGCACCTGCACATCGACGCGACGCGCCTCCGCGCCTTCGAACGCCACCGTGCTGATCCGGGCGACCATGCGCGCCTCCTCTTTCAACTCTCCCTTAAGCAAACAGACCGGAAAGAACAAATCAAGAACTTTCTATGGAATCTTGTCCACAATCCGATCGACTGCAGCACACGGCTTGGCAGGACGGGGCGCGCGGGCTATCCCTCGCCCATGACATTGTTGGTAACGGGATCGTCGGGCTGGCTGGGGCGATACGTTGTACCGATGCTGCGCCTGCGGGGGCAGCCGGTCATCGGGATGGACGTTGTGCCGTCCGAGCGCACGGATGTCGTGGGCAGCGTGGTCGACCGTGCCCTGGTGGGTCGTGTCTTTTCCGAAAACGACATCACCGGCGTGATCCATGCCGGAGCCTTGCACAAACCGGACATCGCGCGCCATTCACCCCAGGCCTTCATCGACACGAACGTCACCGGCACGCTGAACCTGCTGGATGCAGCCGCCGCGGTGCAGGCGCCTTTCGTCTTCACCTCCACAACGTCGTTGATGATCAGCCAGGCCCTGCGCGACGAACTCTACGACCGGACGGTCTGGCTGGACGAGGATTACGGCCCGCTCGCCCCGCGCAACATCTACGGCGTGACCAAGCTGGCGGCCGAAGGGCTGTGCCGGCAATGCCATCTCACGCGCGGGCTGAACGTGGTCGTGCTGCGGACGGCGCGTTTCTTCCCCGAAGAAGACGACACCACCCGAACCCTGTCGGGACCGAACCTGAAGACCAACGAATTGCTCAACCGCCGCGCCAGCGTGCAGGACATGGCGCGCGCCCATCTGGCCGCGCTGGACAAGGCGGCGGATGTGGGATTCGGTCTCTATATCGTGTCCGCGCCGACGCCGTTTTCCAAGACCGACCGGGTGATGCTCCACCGCGACGCCCAGAAGGTGATCGCCGGCTACCTGCCCGATGCCCGCCGGGTCTATGCCCAGAAGGGATGGAGCCTGCCCAAGACGATCGGCCGGGTCTATGACGGCAGCCGCATCACGCGGGAGCTGGGTTTCACCTATGAGACCACTTTCGCCGATGCGCTGAACGCCGCCATGCGCGGCCTCGCCTCGCCCCTGGTTCACGACGCCGACTATGTCTCGCCGCAAGTCGCGCACGCGACGGGTTAGGATTAAAGGACCGGATCCGACCTGCGGCCATGGATGGCGGAGAATGCGCCTGCCCTACGCCCGCCCGATGCAGCGCAGGGACTTGAAACCAGAGCTGTCGCGCGGGAAGACCAACGGCGTCTTGGAAACGCGCAACGGATCGCGCATGTGGTAGCCTTGGGGAGAGC
The DNA here is from genome assembly GCF_947498175.1 of uncultured Algimonas sp. Classification (GTDB taxonomy): domain Bacteria; phylum Pseudomonadota; class Alphaproteobacteria; order Caulobacterales; family Maricaulaceae; genus Litorimonas. The sequence goes on from NZ_CANMJB010000009.1 coordinate 20,505, forward strand.
GGCCCAGGATCATCGCCCAGTGCGAGCGCCCGCCCGGCAAGTAGAAACGCACTAGCGGATAGTCGCCGCCGGCCAGGCAGGACTGGATCAGCGGGTCGCTGACGGAATCGTGGAAAGTCGCCTTGACCCGCCCACCGGAGACTTCGGAAATCCCCTTCCATTTCAGCAGACCGCTGGAGGTGAGATTGTCGGACCGCAGCAGGCGTCGGTTCAGCTCGCCCGGATCGATCGGATAGCCGCTATTGGTCATGGCCATTGCGGCCGACGTGACCACGCAGCCTTCGGCTGCGAGGCTGCCGCCCCGGCGTCCCAGACGGTCACCGCCCCAGCGCGGATCCTTCTGCGAAAAAGCCACACGGTCGGCCAGCATGCCGCGCGGGATCGGCGTCATGTTCGGCCGGACAATGCGCGGCGCGCTTTGCGTCCGGGCACCGGGCACCGAGTCGTAATCATAGTCCGGCATGGACCCGCAGGCGGACAGGAGTCCGCCTGCCGCGATCGCCATCAATATTCGGGTCGGCCATGTCATCGCTATCGCGATAAGGCCCGCATCTTGTCAGCGGGTTAAGATGCGGCGGACTTCCATCACCTTGGTGTGAGCGCGTCCGCCGCCCTTTCCCTGAAGGCCCGCATCGCTGCGATGAAGGGGAACGGCCCATGGCTGATGCGCGCCACGCCGCGTGCGGCGAGACCGGCCACATCCGCATCCGGCGTTGTCGCCATGACATTGACGGGCAACGCGACCGCTTCGCATAACGGCTCGATCAGCACATCCGAAAGACGCGGCACGAAAAAGCCGGATGCACCCGCTCGGCCATAGGCTTCGGCCCGCTTCAGCGCCTCTGCCATCAAGGCGTCGTGACGGTCGGAGTCCGGTTCTTCGAGGAACAGATCGGTGCGTGCATTGAGGAAAACGGGCACTCCCATCTGCTCGGCGCGCTCGCGCAGTATGGCGATACGCCGGGCCTGTGCATCGATCGGATGCAGGCCGTTGCCGCCGATGACCTGGTCCTCGATATTCACGCCCACGACGCCGACATCGATCAGACGCGCCAGATTGTCCGCGATCCCGGCATCGTCATACGCATAACCGCCTTCGAAATCCACGCTGAGCGGAACATCGACGCAAGCTGCGATGCGTGCGGCGATGGTCAGCAACAGATCGAACGGCATGGCCTGCCCGTCCGGATAGCCGTGTGCTTCCGCCACGCTGTGGCTGCCGGTCGCCACGGCCACGGCTCCGGTCGAAACGCAAGCCTGCGCGGTCGCCGCGTCCCAGACATTGTAGAGAATAAGCGGCGCCGGTCCGTCATGCAGGGCGTGAAAGGTTTGGGCATGATCGTTTCGTGTCATGACGAGCCTTATGGTTGTGCGCGACGGGCAATGGCGCCGAAAATCGCGCATGACCGTGTTTTTGCCGCAAACGCGACCTTATGGGCGGGATCATGAGCGGTACCGTCACGATCATTCTCACGCACGATCGCGACACGCGCGTGCAGCGGCTCACCGCCGTGCACGAGACGTTCTGCGCCGCCCATACGCCCACAGGCAGTGGACATGCCCTTTCCGCCGAGAAACCGGACAGGGCGGACGAGCAAGGGCCGGTTTTCTGGCTCGCCCTGCAGGACGACCGGCCGGTCGGCTGTATCGGGTTGCGGACCCTTTCTGAAGGCCGAGCGGAACTGAAGACGCTGCACGTTCTGGAGGAGGCGCGCGGCGGCGGGATCGCGGCGCAACTGCTGCAGCACTGTGTCGCCGCAGCCAGAGCGGACGGTGTGCAGCACCTGCTCCTTGAAACGGGCCGATCGGACGGATTTGCCGCGTCGCAGCGGTTCTATGCACGCCATGGTTTTGCAGCCTGCGAGCCATACGGCCCCTATGTGGGGGATCCGTTCAGTTACTGCATGGCGCGGCTGCTTTAGCGGATCTTGTTCTGCCCGCCATGCGTCTCGGTCCGGACCGGTTCGCCGAGCGGGTCGCCCCGAACGAAATCGCCAACCAGATCGATGTCGCCGCGGGCATAGAAACGCGCGCCGGAGTCCGCTTCGCCGATGACGATGACGCCGACGGGCTCGCCGCGACGATACTCGACCGTATAGGCGGCGATGGTCCCGGACGGGTTCGCGTTCGCGTCGATGGGTACGCTGGGGCAAGGGCTTGCGCTGCGTCGGATTTGCACCGCGTCCGGAGCGGACCCGCTATAGCGTCCGGCCGCGTGCTTGGACGCCAGCCCGCCATTGGCATAGATGACGGCCGTCCGGTCCGTGCCGCGCACGGCTTGGTGCGCTTCGGCAATGGCGTGCAGCGCATAATTGTTTCCGGGTCCGCCGAAGAAGGGCAGCCCGCCCGTCAAAGTCAGCGGCCTGTCGCCGATATCGAGGCCGAGAACGCGCATGGCTTCGAGCGGGACGATGGGAAAGCAGCTATAGAGATCGTAGAGGTCCGCGTCCCGCCCGACGCTCTGCAGCACCGCGTCCTGCGCGGCCGCGCGATCGAGCCGCGCGCGTTCCAGCGGAGCGGGCTCGGTGCACTGGTCGTGCGCGTGCAGGAAGCTCACGTCGCCTGCGCCTATCGCTTTTGCGCGGCCATAGGTCGTCAGGATCACGGCCGCGCCCTGATTGACGCCGTCCCGCGCCACCATCGCCTTGGTGTAGGGACTGGAAATCATCGGATTGTCCGGATCAGGTGTGACGATATTCGCGGCCGTCGGTGCGGTGCGGACGGTCGCGAAGCGATTGTCGGCCGCCACGCGGGCGAAGCTCTCCCACAAGGCGGCCATGTGCGCCGCGTAAGCGTCCTTCGTCATGCCTTGCGCGGCGCGGCGCGCGGTTTCGAACAGGGCGTAGTAATGGACCGGGGCGGCGATGCGGTGCGCGAGGGCTTGCGGGCCGACCATGAAGGGCCCGGGCGCGAAGGGGCCGCGATCGTCCAGCGGTTCGTCGCGCGTCTCGGACCAGTCGGGCGTGGCGCCCGCGCGCCCGGCCGCCTTGATGTTGGCGATGGCTTCGGCGCCGACGATGGCGACCGTTTCGACTTGTCCGTCCATCAGCAGCTGCGCGGCTTCGGCGACCAGCGTCTGAGGCGACTGCCCGCCGACATGATCGTAGACGTAGCGGGCGGAGCGCGCTTCGGCGGCGACACAGACGCTGGCCGGAAAATTGGTCGATCCGCCGAACGGGTTGGGAAAGGTTGGTCCGCTATCGCCGAACAGGCGCACCCCGAAGCAAAGGTCGAGCGACCGGTCGGCCAGACCGGCGTCAGAGAAGGCCCGGTCCAGCGCCGTTCCGGCCAGCGCGACGGGGCCGAAGGCCATGTCCAGATCGTCCGGTACGGGACGGCTGTCCTGTCCGGCGCCGATGATGACGGGAAGGCGGTCGAGAGCGGTCATGGACGGGCGCGTAGCAAAGCGCCAGCGCGGGTAAAGGGCGGCGCGCTATTTTGCAGCCACGAGATGATCGCAATTGTTCTGCGCGTCCTTTCGGGCATTCTCACCTTCGCACTTTCGGTTCAGCCAGCGGATCGCATACCAGCCCACGGCCAGACCGGAGAGGACATTGGCCGCGGCGATACCGGCATAGACGCCCGTCGCATCCGCCCAGAGCGAACCGATCCAGCTGAGCGGCAGCAGCAGGATCAGGCTGCGCGCGACATTGTAGCCGAGCGCGCGCTTGGCTTCGTCGATGCCGTTGAAAGCCGACGCCGCGCAGATCACCATGCCGTAGCCGAACAGGGAAAACGGAACGATGCGCAGATAGGTCTGAGCCTCGGCCGGGATGTCGTTGTCGGAATTGAACAGCCCCGCCAGATCCGCGCCGAACATCCAGAGCGGCACCGCGACCAACCCGGCCCAGACGGTGCAGAGCCAGTAGCTTTCCTTCAGGGTTTTCACGATCCGGTCGGTCTTGCCCGCACCCCAATTCTGTCCGGCGATGGGCGAGATCGCGGCTGACAACGCCAGCAGCGGTATGAAGGCGATCAGCTGAACCTGCGTCGCCACGCCGAACGCCGCCACGATCTCTTCCGAAAATGTGGCGAGGATGGCGGTGACGGCCGTCAGGGCGAAAGGCGGGGCGATCTTGCCCAGCGCCGCCGGGACGGCGACCTTGGCCGTATCGATCCAGGTCGGGATCATCCGGTCGAGCTTCGGCACGGACCAGGCGATCATGCCGGTCTTCCAGGTCACCATCCAGATCCCGGCCATGGCCGTCAGGACCTGCGCGATCAGCGTCCCGGCCGCCGCGCCGTTGATGCCCAGTTCCGGCAGGCCCCACAAGCCGAAGACGAGTAGCGCCGTGATGGCGATATTGAACAGCGAGCCGACCGTCATGATGATGGACGGCCACAACGAATTGCCTGTCGCCCGTACGATGAAGTCGCACATCATCGCCACCGCCATGAAGGGCACGGCGATGAACCAGAGGCGCATATAGCCCTTGATGAGGCCCAGCGTGTCTTCGGCCGCGCCCATCGCTTCGAAGAGCGGCTCCGTCACCACGAGCCCGATCAGCGAAACCGCGCCCATGATCAGAATGGCGAGGATCATGACATGCAGCGACATGGCGCGCGCGTTTTCGTTTTCGTTTTCGCCGACGGCGCGGCTGACGACCGACGACGCGGCGATCGACAGGCCGAGCGACAGGCCCAGCACGACGGCGGTGACGGGAAAGGCAAAGGACAGGGCGGCGAGCGGGTCCTGGCCGAGTTGTCCGACATAAAGCGTGTCGATCATCGACACGCTCTTGATGGCGGCGATGCCGAACACCATCGGGCCGGCCATGACGAGCAAGGCCTTCCAGATCGCGCCTTCGTCGAGCGCGCGTCCGCCGTCTGCGCCCACATCGTCCGACGATCCGGATGGTTCTGCACGATCTGATCTGTTCTGGTCTGACATGCCGCGCCTTGTGATGGACCCGGGCGTTACGTGTCGGACGCGGCGGCGTTCCGACCCTGCGTCAATCCGGCGTTCAAGAGCAAGACGGTCTGCATCCGGCACCGCCGCGACTAAACCGGTTGTTAAGCAAGTGCCGTCACAAGCGGTTAACCATGGCGGTCCGCAAGCCGCCTTGCAGGTAAGGGTGGGGGACGTCATGCGTCTTGCAGGACTGGCAATGTCGGCGGCCTTGGTGTCGGGCTGTTCCAATGCGGGTGGCGTCGGTCCTTCGCTGGGCGGCATATTCGGCAAGCCTGCCGCAACGACAGGTGCATACGGCCAGAACAGCGCGCCGTCCGCGCGCTGCCGCGTGCCTTATCCGCAGGCACCGATCCCGCCCGGGTGCCATCCGTCCGAAGTCACGGTCGGCCCTGCCGGACCGCAGGGCGCGTCCTTTGCCGGTGGATTTCCGCAACAGCCGCAATTCGGCGAGCCTGCGGCCTTCCCCACGCCCCAATACGCTACGGGCGGTTTCGGCAGCCAAGCCGGAGGCAACGCCCATGCCGCCTTGCATCGGGGCGGGACCGCCGCGCTCGAGCGCCGACCGCGCTTCCGCGGCTCGCTGGACCTTGGCTTGGAGCGCAGCCTGTCGGGCAACGCGATCGACAACACCGTCTTTCCGACGACGCCTTTCGCCGCCTACGACCCGCTGGTCTATGCCGAAGGCTCCGTTGCGGGCAGCGTCGCGGACGGCCAGACCACGCGCCTCCGATATGTGCCGGATTCGCGCCTGCGCAACACGCCTCAGCCCTGGGACACGCTGACGGCCTCCGATGTTTCATTCAGCGATTCTTGGTCGGTTCCGGCCTCCGTCGGCGTCGGCGGGGAATTCATCTTGAGCGACCACGCCACCCTGTTCGCCCGTGCGGGCTATGCGCGCGCCGAAGGGAACGGCGGCAGTGCGGCGTCCATCGAAGCCACGGTGTTCAAGGAAACGACCGTCGAGACCTATGACGACGCCGGCAATCCGACGGGCGCCACCACCACGGTCGAGTTCAAGCCCGAACAGACGATCAGCGAGGTAAGCTACGATTTCTCCGACATGGAACGGATCGACCTGCAGGCCGGCGCGCGGCTCTATCTCGACCCCGTCGCCGGTCGCGCGACCGGACGGACGGTGACGCCGTTTTTCGGCGCGTCCGCCGGGGCGTCGCGCTACAACGCCGCCAGCTACACGCTGGACCAGCGCCAGCTCGGCTATCGAAGCGTGTTCGAGGCGGATGCCCCCTTCTATTACGATCTCGATGTGCCAGGCGGTTTCGACGTGGATAACGATCCCGCCACGCCGGGTGTCGCCCGCGTCGACCTCTACGAAGCCCAGTGGGTGCCGTCCGGGGCCCTGAATGCTGGGGTGGAATGGCAGGTCACGCCCAAGACCGCATTGGCGCTCGAGACCGGCGTGCGGGTGGAAGGCGCCCGCGAATACACGAACGGACAATCCGGCGATGCTCGCGTGTCCATCCCTCTGACCTTGCGCGGAAGCTTCAACTTCTAGGGCCGATTCCGATGCGGCCAGGGCAAGGGAAAACCCAGACATGTTAAGGCTTTATTGGGGCTTTGAACACGGTTTCTTAAGCCTGTTAGGGTTAATCCGGGGCGAAAAGAACCAAAGATGCGTCCGGCCGATCGCGGCGGACCGTCTGGCGAAGGAGGCCGGCACATGCGGCTAGCGACTCTTGCGATTTCAGCGGCGGCCCTCTCCGGATGTTCCTGGGCGGGCGGCGCCAAGCATGCGCCCTATCAGGCGGCCTGCCATCCGGCCGCGGCGACCGGTTACGCCTATGGGCAAGGCTATGGCCAGGCCCAACCGGCCGGATGCGTTCCGGGAACCTACGGCGCACAGCAATTCGCCACCCAGGGTTTCCCCGGCCACAGCCTCCAGACGCAGGGGTTTCATAATCAGGGGTTCCAGAATCAAGGGTTCCAGGCTCCAGCCTATCAGAGCCAGAGTTTCGGCGCCTATTCCGCACAGCCCCAACCTCAGATCCAACCTCAAGGGTTCGGCGCACCCGTCGCGGCGCATTCCGCCCCCTTCAGGGCGACGACTTTGGGCGCGAATGCGACCTTCGGCGCCGCCGTTCCGCCCTTGCAGGGCGCCCACATTCCCGGCGCGCACATTCCCGGTGCCCATGTCCAAGGGGCGAACGTCAAGACCGTCATCGGAGATCCGATCTACGTCCCGCAACCCTATGCCGCCCCTTATCCGGTGCCGCAGCTGCGTGGGTCCGCCTGTTGCACGGCGGTGAACCGCCCCGTGCTTGGCGGCGCGATGCCGTTCGGCGTGGAGCTGTTCCTGGGCACCGAGTTCGAGGCATCGGGCGATCTGTTCACGAAGAAATCCGACGGACCGCCCGACAGCGATTTCAGCCAGCCGATCCGCGTCGGCGAGATCGATCCGATCAGCTACAGCGATGCGTTCGGCCATGCCACGACCATCGGCGCGGCCCTGTCCTACGATTTGTCGCCCAGCACCACCCTGCTCGGATCCGTCAGCCACAGTGTCGCCGAAGGCCAGACGGTGGACGGCTACACCACCGTGCAACCCGGAACATGGGTCGACACGACCTTCGTCCCCGATCCGGGGTCGTCGCCGCGCGCACTGGACGGCACCTTCACCGATCTGGAACTGACCACCGTCGAAGCGGGCGTGCGCCAATATCTGGGCCATCCGCAAAGTCTGCGACCCTATGTCGGGGCCAGTGCCGGATTCGTGCACAACGGCAACGTCCAGTTCGCCCAGACCTATAGCGACGATGGGAGCTTCTACGGCGAACGGACTTTCATCAATAGCGGGTGGAACCCGACGGCCGCGGCGACCGTGGGCGCGGAAGTCGCCGTCGGCCCGCGTGCGGCCATCGCCGTGGAGTCTGGCGTACGCTGGCGCGACGACATGCGTTCGGCCGCCGCGTCGGAAGACCGGATCACCATCCCGCTGACATTGCGCGGCCGTCTTGCCTTCTAGTCGTCCGGCCCTCTGGCCTTCCAAAAGCGTGTCCCTAAAGGCCGCGGCGAAGTTTTTCGCAGAATTCTGATTCATTCCGGCACAGTCTGGCACACCCGTTGCAAGGTCGGGCTGCGTGAGACTAGCGTCCCCCGGCATAGTGCCGATCCGGGACGACGGATCAGGGATGAAGATTATGCGCAAACTGCTTCTGGGAGCCGCCGCCATTTCGCTGTCGGGCTGTTCCTTTCTGGGTATCGGGGGCGGAAACTCCCAATATGGATACAATGCACCGGTCTACGGGGCCAGCTACGGCGCGCCGGCGTCGAAGTGCGCGCCGGGACATGCCGTTCTGGCGAACGGCAACTGCCTGTCGCGCCTGAACATCGAAGGCGGCATCGGCGTCTCCTACAATGTGGGCGGCGACGTCATCACGGGCGACGAAGCCACATTCGCAGGCACGGACGTCCGCAATGTCGAATTCAAGGACGCCTATGAGCGCGGCCGTCGTGCCGAGGCCGGGTTCTCCTATGCCACCAATGCCAACACGAAAGTGACCGCGATGGCCTTTATCGACAAGGCCGAAAGCGCCGGCGAACAGGATTTCGGGACGATCGACGGCCGGGACTTCACCGGCTCTCTGTCCGATTACCGCTCGACGGGTCTGGAACTCGGCGTGCGCCGCTATTTCAATCCGCGTCCGGCCCCGATCGTCCGTTCGCTGCGTCCCTATATCGAAGCCCGTGTCGGCGCCGCCTACCAGGACTCGGTCTATATCGACAACGCCGCCGTCGGCGGTGACGCGCTGGGTCGTGTCGCGCTGAAGGAATCCGGCTGGGTGCCGTCTGCCGCCGGACTGATCGGCGTGGAAACGCCGCTGACGCGTTTCAGCACGATCGGCCTGGAAACCGGCATCCGCTACACCGGAAAGACCGACGCGGTGGATGACAATTTCGGTCCCGCGCCGTTCGAAGGCCTGGCCGAAGGCGGTGAGCGGATCTCCGTTCCGCTGATGCTGCGCGGCCGCTACCGCTTCTAGGGCGCCCTGCCCCACCCCTGTCCCGCAAAAGCCGACACGAGAAAACCGCCGGAAGCCCCGGCGGTTTTTTCATGCGGTTCGTCTGGGACGGACGCCTAAGTGTGGGACGGACGCCTAATTGCCGTTTCGCGCCTGCACGGCCGCACGGCGCGCATCGGCGATGTAGCGATCGATCTGTCGCTCCAGGATGGATAGCGGCACGCTGCCTTTTTCCAGCACTGCATCGTGGAAGGCGCGGATGTCGAAATCGTCGCCGAGTGCGGTTTCCGCCTTGTCGCGCAATTCCACGATCTTCAGTTCTCCGACCTTGTAGGCCAGGGCCTGGCCGGGCCAGCTGATATAGCGGTCCACCTCGGTGCGGATATTGCTGCGTGACAGGGCCGAGTTTTCCAGGAAGCAGGCTTCCGCCTGTTCGCGGCTCCATCCCTTCCAGTGCATGCCGGTGTCGACCACCAGGCGGCAGGCGCGCCACATTTCGTAGGTCAACTGGCCGAACTTCTCGTAGGGCGTGTCGTAGAGGCCCATCTCCTCGGCCAACCGCTCGGAATAGAGTCCCCAGCCTTCGCCGAACGCGGTGGCATAGAGGTTTCGGCGGAATTCGGGGATATCGTCCAGTTCCTGCGCCAGAGCGATCTGGTGGTGGTGGCCCGGCACACCTTCGTGGGCGGTCAATGCCGGAAGGTTGTAGAGCGGCCGCTGCGACAGGTCATATGTGTTGACCACATAATTACCCGCGCGACCGGCCTCGGGCGAGCCGCTCCAGTAGCGGCCGGTCGTGTAGTTCGGGGCGATCTCGTCCGGCACCTTGATGACGCCGTAAGGCAGGCGCGGCAGCCGGCCGAAGAATTCGGGCATCTTGCCGTCCAGCCGCTTGGCCAGCAGAGCGGCGTGCTGCAGCAGTTCGGTCTCTGTCTTGGCGTAGAATTGCGGATCCGTGCGCAGGAAATCGAGGAACTCCGCGAACGTCCCGTCGAAGCCGCTCTGGGCGATGACCGTGTCCATTTCGCCGCGGATGCGCTGCACTTCGCGCAGGCCCATCGCATGGACCTCGTCCGGGGTCAGGTCGAGCGTGGTGAAGTTGCGCGTCAGCGCCCGGTAGTAGTTGCGCCCCTCTTCCGTCGCGCCGATCCCGACTTCCGCGCGGGCCGCCGGAACGTAATCGTCTTCCAGGAACTCCAGCAGATCGGCGTAGGCGGGCAGGACGGAGGTGTTGATCACCGCCTCGCCCAGCGCGCTCAGGCGCTGTCGTTCGGCCGGGCTTTCGACGACGGCCTCCATGTCGCGGAAAGGCGCGTAGAGCGGATGCGCCTTCGCCGGGCCTTGCGACAGGTCGCGGACCATGCCGACGATGCCGGGCATGATGGCGGCGCTGGCGGTGAACCCATCCTCGATGCCGCGTCTCATATTGTCGCGGTGCTGGGCGAACCAACGCGGCATCTGGGTCAGGCGCGCCGCATAGGCTTCATAATCTTCGGGCCGTTCGAACCGGGTCTGGCGCGAAATGTAACTCATCGAATTGAAGAAGCCGGAATCGTTGGTGAAGGGCACGCGCGATTGGTCGAACGGGGCCAGGCGGCGCTGCTGGTCCAGCATGAAGCCCATCATTTCGTAATTCAGCCGTTGTTCCTCGGCGAGACCGGAGAAGGCGGGCGAGCGCCGCAGCGCGGTATGACGGCGATCCAGCGCGTCGAGCCGGGCGCGTGCAGCGGCCCGTGTTTCCGGTCCGGCGTCCGGCAGGCGGCGCAGGGCGGCACGGTCGCCCTTGTCCCCGGCCGAGACGGGATCGTTGATCAGGGAATTGGCTTCGAAATCGGCGATCAACCGGTCCAGGCTGTCGGGCAAGGCGCAACGCGCTTCGCCGTCCAGCAGGCTGACCTGATTGTCGGGACAGGTGAAATGCTCGGCCATGCGGCCCTCGGCCGAAGGCTGCGACGCCGTTTGAGCCGCTGTCTGGGCCGTTGTCTGGGCCGCTGCCTGGGCGACAACCGGCAAGGGAACCGCCAGGCTGCAGAGCGCCGTTGCGGCAAAGCCGAGATGAAGGGAAGTGGATCGGGTCATGAGGGTCCTGTCTGTCCTGTGTCGCAGTCTTGGTCGCAATCTCGCGGCCGTCCGCGACGAACGGCCGTATCAGCCGGTACGTCAACCAGCGGCCGGGCCGGCCGCAGCTTCCATGGCTTTTGCCAGTGTCACATCCTTTTGCGTCACTCCGCCCGCATCGTGTGTGGTCAACGTCACATCCACCCGGTTGTAGACGTTGAACCATTCCGGATGGTGATCCATCTTGTCGGCAATGATAGCGATGCGCGTCATGAAGCCGAACGCTTCGGCGAAATCCGCGAAACGGTAAACCTTGGTGATGAAATCGTCGCCGCCCGTCCATCCGGGAAGTTTGTCGGCGGCCGTCTTGGGGTCGAGTCGGTCCATCATGCACCTTTCGCGAAGAGTGGCGGTCTACGCCGCCTTCAATTCGCAAAACCTGCCACAATCCGCCCGGTCCGCCAAGCGGCGTAAGACACGCTGTGTCGATTGCATCTTGTCAGGCAGTGCCCCGGAGTGGATGCGCCGCCCCATGACATTGGCTTTCCGTCTCCTCGCCTTTCTCTGCGCCGCCGCGATCGTGTTCCTGTCGCTCGAACCCGCCCGAGAGGTCCAGACCGTCCTTCATGCCGACAAGGTCAAGCATTTCGCGGCCTATGCGGTGCTATGCGGGCTGACGGGCCTGGGTTGGCCGCGACTGCGTCTTCCCCTGCTGATCGGGCTGGTCGCCCTGTTCGGCGCAGGCATGGAAATCGCACAGGCCCTGGCGGGGACCGGACGGACGCCGTCCGTGCTCGACGCGCTGGCCAATCTGTGCGGTGCGGCCTGCGCTGGAGGCATGCTCCACCTGCTCCGGCGTTGAAGGAAACATTTCGGTTCCGGCACGTTCGGGCTGGACGGCACTGCGCAATACGGTAAACAAAGTTTAAACGGCTGGAGAAATGATATGTATAGGATGCGTCCGAAGTCTGCGATCCTCTTGATCGGCGCCGCCTTTCTGGCGCCGCTTCCGGTCCTGGCCGGTGTCGCCCCCCTCCCGCCCGCTTACGTCCCCGATCTGGAGCCGCCGAACCCGGTCGTCGGCGAATGCTATGCGCGCGTCGAAATCCCGGCGAGCTATGCGGAGACCTCGCACAAGGTTCTGACCCGCGAGGGCCATCAACGGCTATCCGTGCAACAGCCCAGGCTGGAAAGCCGCGCCGAACGGATCATGACCAAGGAACCGAGCGTTCATTATGTGGTGCGACAGCCCAGCTATGCCACTGTGACCGAGACGGTCATGACCCGGCCGGGCTATGAAAAACTGGCTGTGACGGAACCCGAATTCCGGACTGTGACCGAAACGCTGCAGCAGAGCCCGCCGCGGCTGGTCTGGAAGCGCGGCCATCCGGCGGAGCTGCGCGCGCAGGGTTACATCATCCACTCGACGGCGGATGCGGGTGTGGGCGGCCGGGGCTATGCTTCGACGACCGATTACGGCCGCACGGGCGGGCAGCGTTGCGGCGCGGCCTGCGAGATCTGGTGCTTGGTGGAGGAACCCGGCGACAGCGTCACGGTCAGCCGCCAGGTCATGGCTCGGCCCGGCGAAGTGCGCCGCATTCCGGTTCCCCCCGCCTTCGAGACGATCACCAAGCAGGTCGTGACCGATCCGGGCGGCGTGGAAAAGGTACCGGTTCCGGCCGAATATCGAGACATTCATGTCCAGGCGCTGACCCATCCGGGCGCGACATCCACAATCGACGTTCCGGCCGAGTACGGCCACGTGCAGGGGCGCCGGCTTGTCTCCGAGGCGCGCTACGAATGGCGCCGCGTGGTCTGCAAACCGGGCATGACGCGCTCGCACGTCACGCCGCCGGTGCAGTACCGGCAACACCACCCGCGCTATTCCAGCCATGGCGGGTCAGTCCGTCCGTCGGCCGGACTGGCCGGAGGCCAGACGCAGACCGATCATGCGCGGACCTACAGCACGCACGCCTATCACACGCAGACCCACGCCGCGCCGCCTGCCTTGAGTACGTATCAGGCCCATTTCGGCGCGGTGCCGGTTAGGAAGTCCGTCGGCGCGCCCGACCGCGCCTATTCCGGCCCGGCCTACGCCGTGCCGCATGAAGGCCGTTCGGGAGCCTTCCGGTTCCGGCGCTGACCTTGCGCATCATCGCCGCATGAAAAAACCCGCCTCGGCCGAGGCGGGTTTTCTTTTGCGACGGCAAGCGTGGATCAGGGGCCGCGCGGCAGATCGTCCTGATCGACCAACCCGTCCGAAGCCTCTTTTTCCCTGTCGAAATAGTCGCGCGTCAGCTTGAACACGATCGGCGACAGGAAGATCAGCGCGATCAGATTCGGCGCCGCCATCAGTCCCGTCAGCGTATCGGCCATCAGCCAGAACAGGTTGACGATGTTGCCGACCTGGTCTTCCAGCGCGATGGCGGCGGCGGAAGCGAAGACGACGAAGATGTAGATTAACCGGTAAGGCAGGATCGCTTTTTCGGTGAACATGAAGGCCGCACAGCGTTCGCCGTAATAGGACCAGCCGAGGATGGTCGTGAACGCAAAGACAGACAGCGCGATCGGGATGATATGCCGCCCGATATCGCCATATTGCGCAGCGAAAGCGGAGCTGGTCAGCGGTGCGCCCGTGTCGCAACCCGCAGGCTGGACGCCCGTCATCAGCTGCGTCAGGTTTTCCGGCCCCGCCAAGCAATCCGGCGCGATCACACCCGACGTCAGGATCACCAGCGCGGTGATCGTGCAGACGAACAACGTGTCGATGACCGTGCCGAGCATGGCGATGGTGCCCTGATTGACCGGATCGTTGTTCTGTGCGGCGGCGTGGGCGATCGGGGCGGACCCCTGACCGGCTTCGTTGGAGAAGATGCCGCGCGCGACACCCATGCGCATGGCCAACCACATCAGGCCGATGGAAATCCCCGTGCCCGCTTCCTGCAGACCGAAGGCGCTTTCGAAGATCATCCCGAAAGCTCCCGGAATCGCGTCGAAATTCATGAACACGACCAAGAGCCCCAGCACGATGTAGGACCCCGCCATGAAAGGCACGATCTTGGAGGCGACGGAACCGATGCGCTTGATGCCGCCGAGGATGACGGCGCCGGCGCCCAGAGCCAGCACGCTGGCCGTGATCCAGGGCGACAGGCTGTATTCCGCATTCAGGACATCGGCCACGGAGTTGGCCTGGATAGAATTGCCCGTGCCCCACGATGCGAACATGCCGAAGAAGGCGAAGGCGAGCGCCAGCGGCATCCACTTCGTGCCGAGCCCGTTCTTGATGTAGTACATCGGCCCGCCGACGCGGTTGCCATTGGAGTCGATTTCCCGGTAGCGTACGGCCAGCACCCCTTCGGCGAACTTCGTCGCCGTGCCGACGACGGCCGTCAACCACATCCAGAACACCGCCCCCGGGCCGCCAATGGCGATGGCCGCGGCCACGCCGGCGATATTGCCCGTACCGATGGTGGACGACAGGGCGGTCATCAAGGCGGCGAAAGGCGAAACGTCGCCCGTATCCGTATTGGCGCCGCGTTTGCGGAACAATTGGCGGAAGGCATAAGGGATCTTGACGATCGACATGCCTTTCAGGCCGATCGTCAGGAACAGACCCGTCCCGACCAGCAGCAGGAGCATGATCGGACCCCAGACGAATCCGTTCACGCTTTGGATGATGCTTTCCATGAAGTCCCCTTGACGTCCGGACCGCGCGGCGCGCGGCCTTGTCCCGGTTGTGTCTTTTACCGGTTTCCGGCCCGTTTGCCGCAAGGCTTGCCGCAGGTGCAAGGACTAATCTTGCGACCCTATGGGCGCTTTGTCTGAGAATGGCCCGAATGGGCTCGCGAGGACTGGTTGAAAGCCTCATTCTGTTCTATGGGCGCGGCCATGTTCGACCATCTCGACTCCCTGCCCCCAGACGCCATCATCGCCATGATGCAGCAGGCCCAAGCCGACGGCCGGGCGCACAAGGTCGATCTGGGCGTGGGGGTCTACAAGGATGCGACCGGCGCCGTGCCGATCATGCGTGCCGTCAAGGCCGCCGAACAGCGGATCCTGGCCGAGGAAAAGACCAAATCCTATGTCGGCACGACGGGTCGGGCGGGATTTCGCGACCATGTGCTCGACCTCGTCCTGGGGGCAGATCATCCGGCGTGTGCGAGCGGGCGCCTCGCCTCGTCCCAGGCGGCAGGCGGATCGGGCGCGCTGCGCATCGGCGCGCAGCTGGCTTTTTCCGCCACGCCGAACGCGACCGTCTGGGTGTCCACCCCGACCTGGGCCAACCATGTGCCGCTGATCGGCTCCACCGGATTGAGGCTGAAAAGCTATCCCTATTATAATCGCCAGACATTGGGCGTGGATTATGAGGACATGCTGGCTCATCTGGACGCTCATGCAGAAGCGGGCGATCTGGTGCTGCTGCATGGCTGTTGCCACAATCCGACCGGCGCGGACCTGTCGCCGCAGCAGTGGGACCGGCTGGTCCCGTTCCTGAACGACCGCGGCCTCGTCCACTTCATCGACCTGGCCTATCTCGGCCTCGGCCGCGGCCTGGACGAAGACCGCTACGGCCTGCGGCTGGCGGCGCGCGACTGCCCGGAACTGATCTTCACCGTCTCGGCATCGAAGAATTTCGGTCTCTACAAGGAACGGGTCGGCCTGCTGGGCGTGCTTTGCAAGACGCCGGAACAGGCTGGTGTGGTGCAATCGCAACTGGGCGCGATCCAGCGCACGCTGATCTCCATGCCACCGGACCACGGCGCGCAGATCGTGGAGCGCATTCTGGGCGACGGCGAGTTGAAGCGCGACTGGCTCGACGAGTTGGCGGAGATGCGCGAGCGCATGCGCGGCCTGCGCCGGATGCTGTCCGACGCGCTGGATGTCCAAGGCGGCGAACACATCGCCCGCGCCGTGACCGATCAGAACGGAATGTTCTCCATGCTGCCCGTCACGCCGCAGCAGGCGGAACGGCTACGCGACGACCATGCCATCTACATGACCGATTCGGGGCGCATCAACATCGCCGGCGCGAATGCCGGCAATATCCCCCGAGTCGCTGAAGCGCTGCTGGACGTTCTCAGCTAGCGCCTATGGCAGCACGCAGGCGTCCAGACCTTCGTTGCGAACAATTCGGGCGCGTTGCTGCAATGTGTTGGCACGGCCGCTGACATAGGGCCCGGGCGGATCGACCCGCCACTTGTTCGGGCTTGGCAGGACGGCGGCGAGCAAAGCCGCTTCGCGGCCGCTCAGATCGGCGGCGGATTTGCCGAACCGGGCCTGCGCGGCTGCCTCCGCCCCGAAGATCCCGTCGCCCCACTCCGCGACGTTCAGATAGATTTCCATGATGCGGCGTTTGGTCCAGACCGTATCGATATAAAGCGCGAACCAAGCCTCCACGGCCTTGCGCCCATAGCCGCCGCCGTTCCACAGAAACACGTTCTTGGCCGTCTGCTGCGTCAGGGTCGAACCGCCGCGACGGCGGTCGCGCGTCCTGTTATCGTCGATCGCCCGTTCCAGCGCATCGAAGTCGATCCCGCCATGTTGGCAGAAGCGCGCATCCTCGGCGGCGATCACGGCGCGGACGAGATGGGGTGACAGACGGTTCAACGGCACCCAATGACGGCGCAGCGGCGTGCCCATCGGCCGCAGCACCATGTTCCACGTGCCGTGGACCGGCAGGACCGCATGGGCTGCGCCCATCACGTGGATGGACAGGACCAGCACGCACAGCCCCAACACGATAAAACGCAAAACGCGGGCGAGGGTTTTCAAGGTCTTGCCGGCGCCAGGTGATGTTCGAGATAGGCGGTGATGGCGATTCCCGTCGGCCGCAGCATGCTCGTGCGCTCTGCGGGAGCGAGACGATGGAGCCGCATGTCCACCTCTTCCTGCATGGCGATCAAGGCCGCGGTGTCATCGTTCTTCCGATCCTTGGACCGCAGATAGGCGATGAGAATACCATAAGCCGGGTGGCGACCATGCCTGGCAAAGAGATTGTGAAACGCCCGGTCGAGGAAAGCCTGCCTGTCCGGCACCGTATCGGGGTCGCGCAATGTCTCGGCCCTTCCGCTGTTCGTGTGCTGGAACAGGGACAGGAGAAGATCGCAGGCGTCTTCGAAGTAGCGGTAGACCGACCCGATGGACACACGTGCCGCACTGGCGATCATGCGCGTGACCAGCTTGGCGGGCGGGTGATCATCAAACAGATGTTGGGCAGTATTGAAAATCGCGGCGCGGTTCACGGCAGAGCGCGCCCGCATTTGCGGCGATTTGCGCGGCGGGCGCGTGCCGGATGCAGGACGGACCGGCATGTCGCTTGGCAAGGGATCGGACATGCCCGGCTGCTAACGGTCCTGACACGGCGAAACAAGTTCGGCCTAAGGTCGAACACCCTCTGTTACTATGGCGGAAGAACGATCGCGTATGGTCATCGACTTGGTAGTGCCCTGACGCGTGCCGCGCCGCTTACCAGGCGCTTTCAGCGCCATGGGGCCGGAATTGCACATGTACGAGCCACGATCCCACCCCACTTCATTACGGGAATGGACGGAGATTGCGGAAGGATGGACCTGTCCGACACCCTCATCCCCGACTTGATCCGGGATCCATCACGGGACGCTCCCAATTTGTGTCGGATACGGAAGATGGACCCCGGGCCAGGCCCGAAGTCCGAGAAAGGTACAGTATTGTCGGGCTTGTCAGCGCTGCGACGCAAACCCTAATATCGCAGCCGCGCCAGCGCTTCCGTATCCGTCAGCGCCAATGCCGTCGGCGGAACCTTGACCTCTCCGCCTGCCTGCACGGTGCGCATGACGAGCGTGTTGACGCGCAAGGGCAGCGTGTCGGCGCCCAGCACCTGGAAGGTGATGCGCTCGTCCTCGTTGCTGTCCTGGAACCCGTCCACGTCCGCAGCGAGGTAGAGCGTGCGGATTCGCCCTTCGTTCGCCGCCTCATCCACGGCGCTTAGCCCGGCTGCCGTTAACGGGGCGCCTTCGCCCATATCGTGCAGTTCGTGGCCTTCCGTCGTGATGGCCGTCAGCATGGGCGCGGCCGCTTCGGCCAGACGGTCGGCATTCAATGAATCTCCGGCCAAGTCGATATGGTCATCATGCAGTTCATGCAGTTCGAACAGATCCTTGGTCCAACCGGCCGTCTTCGGATCGCCGGCGACGATCAGCGGATTGCCGGTGCCGGCGATGATGGGCTCGACCGCCTTGGCGACACCGTTCAGATAGTCCTTCATCTGCACCTCATCGTAATCGTCCACGGCGGCGCCAGCCGCATGGAACTGCGCCCCGGACCCGCCCGCGCCGCCATTGGCATTGGGGCGCAGCGCGCTATTGGTATGCAGATTGACATTGCCTTCGGGTTCGCGCGTCTCGCGCATTTCGTCGTAGGAACGGTAGTCCAGACGATGGCTTTCATCATGCATCATGACCCCGTCCCAACGGAACAGATCGGCCTGTTGCTGACCCACGGCCAGCACCCATCCACGCGTGCGCTGGATGCCGTCCGTGATGACGGGCAGGAGGTAAGGCGTGTCGCCCCAGACGATGGCCGATTGCGGCGTGTCCTGCAGTTCGAACACATCCATGCCGTCTTCTCTGGCGACGAGCAGCCAGCCGCCGCACTGGTTGGCCAGCGGGTCGAACGTGTCCAGCACATCGCCGAACCGGCCCGACCAGGCGCGCGGCGCGTCCGCATGTTCGCCGAATGTCTCTTCCAGCAGTTCTTCGATATCCTGAACGGCATTCTTCTTCAGAATGTCCCACTTCTGAACATTGCCCGCCAGACGCGGCCGCTGGATCGCCAATGACAGATATGGCCCGCCTTCGGCCTTGAGGCCGTTCTCGATCAGGGTTTCGAGATGAGGATTGTTGGCGATATGGGCGGACATTGGCTCTCCTTGGAAATGTTCGAAGTTCGGCGCGCGAAAGCGCGGTGGAATCGGAACCCGCGGCACGGCCTGCGGGTTCCCCTTTCAAGCCGATGGAGACAGTGATGACCCGCAAGGACATGCGCATGCGAGAGCCCGTCAATCGTGGCCCCGAAACGGGCCAGAGCCAACGCGAGACCCCAGACAACGAAACTCTGCCGCCGCGCGCTGATTACCGCGCCATGGCGTTCGACGCGGACGGCTATGCGCTGACGCACAACCGCAACCTGTTCGCCGCCTCCATGTGGCTGTCGGACCTGATCGACGCGGACGCGCAATGGCCCATCGTGGCCAACGAGCTGCGCGACTATCTGGCCGCGGCCGGGCACACGCCCGACCATATCGACGAGCAGGTCTTCCGGCTGGAACCGCTGATCGCGCCGTGGCTGACCTGCGTTCGCCGCGTGGATCGGCCGACTTAGGCCTCGTCCTGGCAGGCGCGGATCAGCCAGCCCTCATAATGCACGAGCCGCCCCAGCCCGGGCGCGACGATATCCACATGGAAGCGGAAGCGACCGGCCGCGTCGGCCGTTTCGTATGTCTCCCCGCTCGGCACGAAACGGCGCGGGAGGGGCACGCCGAAGACGGACCAGCCCCGTGGTCGATAGCCCAGCCGGTCGCCATTGATCTGCAAACCGACCTGCACCGCGATCGGCCCGAACCGTTCCACCATCATGCCCTTCGCACGGCCGCGCCCACGCTCTTGCAGGCTCAGCATCTCGCGCCCTGAATAGCGGCGCGACCAGCGCTCTCGTCCGAGATCATCGGTCGTGATCGAAACGCGCAGATCGTGGTCGCCCGCCTTGGGTAGACCGAGAAGATCGGCCGCAAGCCGTCCGAACAGGTTGCGCCCGCGCTGCACCTTTGCCCGGCCGATGAAGCCTCCGCCTGCATGGAGGTCACAGACGGGCTCCGGCAGATCCGCCATCGCTTTGCCCAATATCCGCGCGTAGAGCGATCCGCGCGCGTCGCGAAGGTCTTTGCCGCGCATGCCGTAATCCAGACCGATCCGGTCGAACCAGGGCGTCAACCGGTCCAGAGGGAAATCATGGCCCGGTCGCAATAGACCGGGAGCAAAAGTCTCGCCGTCATGGATCACCGCGATCAGAGCTGCCGCCGGGATGACGGGCACGTCCGGACCGGTGTCGCCTTCGCCGATGAGGTGGAAGCTCCGGTCTTTCGCTTCGACGAATAGACCGCCGCGCGCCTCGCCTTCATGTATGCGGCTCTGCACCGCATGGATGGGCTTTCCGAACAGGGTGAGGGGCGGAAACAGTTTCCATTTCACCAGACGGGCCAGGCCGACCAAGATACGGTGCAGCCACTCGGGCTGCGGCGCGACCCAGCCCGTGGCGTCCGGATGGATCAGCACTGCATCCGGCGTCGCGACGTTCGAGAACAGCAGGGTGCGCAAGGGCCGCGCGCCGGGCGGCGCCACGGTGCGGTGCAAGGTGCGCGTCAATCCTTGCCCGTTCGGAATGGGTCGACCCGCATAGCTCAGCACGCTGTCGATCACCGCCCGGCCCATGGGCTGATGCGGGTTCGGCACGATACCGGCTCTGGACGCGCCGCCGCCGAGCGCGTGAACGACGGCGCCCGTTACGGCGGAAAAAGTGGACCAGCCCGTCGCCACCGTCATCGGGGCACCGACTGCCCGGTCCATCATGTGAGCGCAAAAGGCCGGATCGTCGGACAGGTCGATGTAGGTCGCGCCCACCTGGACGCAATAATCGAAGACGAGGTCGCGCGTCGCGCCGTAAGCCTGGAACGGACCGACTGCATCCACGACGATATCGACAGGGCTGCTCACCTGCGCCGCCAACGGCTTGGACCGGTCCACCCGTTGCGACGCCATGACCGCCGAGCCGTTTAACGTGCCGATGATCGCGGCAGCCTTGTCCGGATTGCGGCCCCCGACCAGAACGCGCAGACCGTCCATGTCCGAGAGCAGCCGCACCAGTCGCCGTCCGAAAGTGCCGTAGCCGCCGATGACCAGAACCCGCGTCACAGGAACCGTACGCGCTCGTCCGGTGTGGGCAGGCGGCACGCATCGCGGCGGCCGAACCAGCGGATACGGTTGCGCGCGATGCGTTCATAGCCCCAATCGCGCCACGGTTCCGGCAGATGCCGCAAGAGGCTCACGGCCTTCCATGGCCAGGGAAGGCGTGCGAACATGGCGAGCGTGGCGTCGGACCGGATGCGCGCCCGGCCGTTTTCGATCAGGATATTAGTGTCGTAATCGCTGCCGGGTTCGGACGACTTGAACCCGTAATGGGCATAGAGCGCCTCGCCGAGCGGACTTTGCGCCGGCAGGAAACGGAATGTTCCGCGGTCGTGTTTCAGCAGGAAATCGACCCAGTCCGAGCAGAGCGCGCAATGACCGTCGAAAACGAGGATCGGCGCGCTGTCGTCGACGTCCGGCACCTCCGGATCGGATCGGTAGCTATAAGGCTCCACACGCCGGACATAGGCGATGGGCCGGGAACCGCAACACCGCTCCGCGCGTCAAGCTTGCAAAGGAGACATGCTATGACCACACGACAGGACATGAAAGCCGATGCGCGAAAGAGCGCCAACAAGGCCCCCAAGGCCGATCCGAAGACGGCGGCCAAAGCGGTCAAGGATGCGAAAGCCGCCGCTGGGCGTCAGCCCGAACAGCCGATCTACAAGACACAGACCGAAGACATTGCGGGCGACAACGTCCACCACGACAAGGACAAGGTCATCAGCGAATTCGACGACCCGGCGAACAACAAGGTCCGCTAGCCGCGCAACACCGCTCCCAGCTTCTCCGCCGCCTTGACGATCTTGGCGCTGACCGCTTCGATCTGAGCGTCGGTCAAGGTCTCGTTCCTCGGAGCCAGCGCCACATCGATGGCGAGGCTCTTATGCCCGTCCTCGATGCCTTCGCCGGCATAGATGTCGAAGAGCGATACATCGCCGATGAGCGCCTTGTCCGCGCTTTGGGCGGCCTTGATAAGATCCCCAGCCGCGACTGCTTCGGGAACGATGAAGGCGAAGTCGCGGTGGACGGGCATCAGGTCCGACAACGCCAGCGCGCCTTTCGACTTGCCCGGCGTCTTCCTGCCTTTCGCTTTGTTTCTGGGGGCGGGCAGATTCTCAGGCCAGACTTCAAAGGCCACGACCCGCCCTTCCACGCCGAGCGCCTTGAGCGCGCGCGGGTGCAGTTCTCCGAAATCGGCTAGAACGTTCTTCGGGCCCATCTGCAACCGGCCGGACCGGCCCGGATGCCAGTAATCGCCCGTCGGCTCGGACAGTTGCAGAGTGTCGGTGTTCGCCCCCATCGCCTGCAAGGCAGCGAGTGCGTCGGCCTTGGCCGTCAAGGCGTCGATCCGCTCCGGGCCGGCCCAATCGCGCAAGCTCTCCACGCGGCGCAGGCCTGCCAAGGTCAGCGCCTGGTCGTCCGGTTCCGTACCGCGGTAGACCGGACCCAGTTCGAACAGGGCCGCGCCCGGATAACCGCGGTCGGCCGCCGTCTGGCCCGATAGCAGCAGATGGATCAGCGCGCTCGGCCGCATGACGTTTAGGTCTGTACTGATCGGATTGTCGAGGCGGAGCGCATCCGGCTCGCCGCCGAAAACCGCCGCATGATGATCTAGCACGAAGGACCAGCTGACCGTCTCGCTCAGCCCCTGCAGGGCCAGCGCGCGGCGGGCACGGCGGGACCGTATCTGCGTCGGCGTCGCCGTCGGTTCGCGGCGACCCGGCAAAGCGGGCAGCGGCGTGGACGGCAATCGGTCGAACCCCGCAATGCGCGCGATTTCCTCGACCAGGTCGGCTTGCATCGTGACATCGCGCCGCCAGCTCGGCACGGACATGGACCACGGGACGTCCGACCCTATCCTCTCGAAACCGAGCTTCTGCAAGATGTGCAGCATGTCGTCCTCGCCCGGTGTGAAGCCCAGCAGCTGCTTGACGCGGCCCGGATTAAGCGAAACCGGTTCGGGTGCAGCCGGGATTTCACCTGCGACTTCGACCGTGCTGGGGTCACCGCCGCACAGATCCAGAACCAACCGCGTCGCCATTTCCATGCCGTCGCGCATGAAGCCCGTATCGATGCCGCGCTCGAACCGGTACTTGGCGTCCGAATTGACGGCCAGACGCTTGGCGGAGCGACGGATGGTCAACGGATCGAACGCGGCGCATTCGATCAGGATGTCGGTCGTCTCTTCGTCAACGCCGGAGCTTTCCCCGCCGACGATTCCGCCGAGACCGAGAATGCCGGTTTCGTCACAGATCGCGACGTCGTCTCCAGTGGCCGTGTAGATCCGATCGTCCAGCGCCTCGAACGTCTCGCCCTCACCTCTGCGCACGATAATGGAACCCTTGACCTTGGCCAGATCATAGACGTGCAGCGGCCGCGCGCGGTCGATCGTCATGAAGTTGGTCATGTCCACCAGCGCCGATATCGGCCGCAGGCCGACCGCCTTCAGCTTGTCCTGCAACCATTGCGGGGAGGGCCCATTCTTCACGCCGCGCACCACGCGACCGACAAAGGCAGGGCACGCGTCCGACGCTTCGATCAGGACCGTCTGGGGATTGTCGAAGGCCGCTGCAACCGGATCGATCGCTTCAGGCTTGAGCGTCCCGATGCCGGTCGCCGCCAAGTCTCGCGCGATCCCGCGCACGCCGAGCCAGTCGGGGCGGTTGGGCGTGACCTCGAAATCGATCACCGGATCGTTCAGACCCAACACATCGGCGATGGCTGCGCCGACTTCGCTCTTCGGCAATTCGATGATCCCGTCACTGTCTTCGCCCAGATCCAGTTCGTCGGCCGAACACATCATGCCGAAGCTCTCCACCCCTCGGATCTTGCGCGGCTTCTTGTCGAGCGAAAAATCGGCGCCGGGAATATAGGTGCCAAGTCCGGCATAGGCGACATGGATTCCCGCCCGCGCATTCGGCGCTCCGCAGACGATGGTCCGTTCGCCGTCGACGGTCGCGACCTGGCAGACCTTCAGCTTGTCGGCATCAGGATGCTGCTCGGCGCTCAGCACATGGCCCACGGTGAAGTCCGACAGGGCGGCGGCCGGATCTATCACCTCTTCAACTTCGAGACCCGCCATGGTCATGGCGTCCACGATCTCGGAGAGAGTGGCGTCGGTCTCTAAGTGCTCTTTCAGCCAGGAAAGGGTGAATTTCATCGAATCATCTCAGTCTGAAAAGCGGATTAGGACAAGCCGCTTTCGAGCGATGCCTGCACCAATGGTGAGAACCCGTAATGGCCCAGCCAGCGCGGATCGCCGGCGAACATGTCGCGCAGATCGGGCATGCCGTATTTCAGCATGGCGAGGCGGTCGACGCCCATGCCGAAGGCGAAGCCCTGATAGACGTCCGGGTCGAGATTGCAGGCGCGCAGCACATTGGGATGGACCATGCCGCAGCCCAGGATCTCCATCCAACTCTCGCCCGTGCCGATCTTTATCGCCGCGCCGTCGCGCTCATAGCGCACGTCCATTTCCGCGCTCGGTTCGGTGAACGGAAAGTGGTGCGGGCGGAAGCGCACGTCCACATCGGTTTCGAAGAAGGCGCTGACGAAATCCATCAGGCAACCTTTGAGGTGGCCCATATGGATGTCCTCGCCGATGACCAGCCCTTCGACCTGGTGGAACATGGGCGTGTGGGTCTGGTCCGAATCCGATCGGTAGGTTCGGCCCGGCGCGATGATGCGGAGGGGCGGCTTTTCGCTCATCATGATGCGGATCTGCACGGGGCTGGTGTGGGTGCGCAGCACCTTCTCGCCGTCTTCCAGGAAAAAGGTATCGTGCATGTCGCGCGCCGGATGGCCGGGCGGAAAGTTCAATGCGGTGAAATTGTGGAAGTCGTCCTCGATGTCCGGACCTTCGGCGACGGAAAAGCCCATATCGGAAAAAATGACGGCCATTTCCTCCATCACTTGCGGGACGGGATGGAGCGTGCCGGTCTTGCGCCCGACCGGCAGGGACATGTCCATCGTCTCGGACGCCAGCGCCGCATCGAGAGCGGCGTCTTCAAGCGCGGTCTTGCGCGCTTCGACCAAGGCGGCCACGTCCGATTTCAGCCCGTTGAGCGCCGGACCCATGACTTTCTTCTCATCGACGCTCATCTTGCCGAGGCTGCGCATCATCAGCGAAATCTCGCCTTTCTTCCCCAGCGCGGCGACACGAAGGTCGTCCAGCGCCCGAAGGTCGGATATGGCCGCGATTTCGCCGTCTAGGCGGTCCCGGATGGCGTCGATGTCGGCCGCTTGCGGCAAGGTCTGTGGGTCGCTCATGGAACGGGTCCGCGAAAAGAGGACGAGAAACGCCGCTCCCTAAGGCCGGGCGGCGGCTTTCGCAACATGCCGGACTAAGAGTTTGGGATGAAGGCCGGTCGGTTAGCCGTGGGCGCGGCGCGCGACCGGAGGCTCGAACGTCGTGCGGCCGGGCGGCGGCTTGCCGATCACCGGGGCGGGTTCCTGCTGCACAACGCGGCGGCGGTAGAGGCCAGGCGCACTCTCGACCTTCTCCAGACCGGGATGGATCTCGCCCAGATCCTCGTCCGATCCTGTCACCAGGTAGCCATGCGGGCGGAGCAGTTTCGCCAGCGTGCGGATCACGCGGATCCGGGCCGCGTGACCATATTGTCCGATCGCGCCGCGAAACAGCACCACATGGAACGCTTCCGCCTCCTGTGTGCCCGATAGGAGGTGCATGTCCTGAAACTTCACGGTCTCGCGCAGATGGGCGGCCGCGAGCCAGTCGGTCGAATCCGCGACTGGATCCGGCGTGAAATGGGCGATCATGTCCCGGGCCGAGAGACCGCGCTGTATTTCAAAATGAGTGTAGCGGCCCGTTCGCGCCCGCTCCAGTGCCTGGCTCGGATAATCGACTCCCTTGAGGTGCAGATCGACCGGCGCGAGCATGGCACGCGCTGCCGCATGGCGGGCGCGTATCGCGATGGAATAGAGGTCCTGTCCGGACCCGCAGCCGTAGGAAAGCAGGTCGATCCGCCCGCCGCCGCGCTTTTCGACCAGATCCGGCAGGGCCGTGTCGAACAAGGCGTCTAGCGAAGCCGGATCGCGGTTGAAGTGGGTGTCGCGCTCCACCAGGGCCGACACGACATGCACTGCCAGACGGGCCTGCCCGACGGCGAACAGATCCTCGATCATCGCGTCCAGCGTCTCGTAACCTTCCTTGCGGGCCAATTGCGACAGGCGCGTTTCGACCAGGAAAGCGTGGTCGGACCCCATCTGCACCCCGGCCAGTTGCAGGGTCAGGCGCCGCAGGGCTTCGTAATAGGTCGGTCTGAGGCTCAGGCCGCCGCGCATGTCCGGTCCCTGGACAACAGCCCGGCAAGCGCGAATTTGGCCGTGATGATATCGGAATCGAACGGCTTCATGATGTATTCGTCCGCGCCCGCTTTCAGCGCCGCCACGATACGGTCCACGCTGCGCTCGGCCGTGCAGAACAGGACGGTCGGCATGGACACGCCCTGCCGCGATGCCAGATCGCGCAGGCTTTCGATGAAGCCTTGCGCCTCCATATCGGCGCTTTTCCAGTCCAGCAGTACGACGTGAGGCACCTGCGCCGCGCAGCTGTCCAGGGCTTCCCGCCCCGTCTGGGCTTCCGTGATTTCGAAGTCGAGCTCGCGCACGATGCGCGCGGCGACGCGGCGAACCATCGCGGACCGATCGACGATAAGGCAGCAGTGGGCCATGGGCTCAGTCCCCCATCCTGTCGGCGGCGTCGCCCATGAGCAGGGCCAGCTGTGCGCGCAACAGCATTTCCGTATCGTCGGTGATCGATGGCGTCCGAGCGGTTTGCATCGCGGCGGCATCCGCTGTCGTCCCGTTCGTTTCACTGGATTCATTCTGGGCCGCGGCGATCCGCTCCGGCAATTCGATGAAAACCGTTTCGAAACCGGACCCGCTGACTGTCAGCCGGCGGTCGGTGGCGCTGATGTCCAGCCGGCCGACGCCCTGCAGCGGCAAGTCGGACCGCACGATGCCCGACAACCGGTCGAGAAGACGCAGGCGTACCCGATCCGCCGCACCCGCTTCGATCAGCACATCGTCGAGCGTGTGCGATACCGAGAAAGTCTTGCCGTATTGCCGGCCGAGTTCGAGCAAGGTCTGCACCAGATCCGGCATGATCCATTCAATCCGGCCGGCTTCTGCGGACGGTGCGTTGGGTGACGCCGCCGCGTCATTGACGGTCAGCGCCGATTCCAAGGCCGTCAGGTCCGGATCCAGCGAGCTCAGGTGCAGCGGGCTCAGATCCATCAGACGACCCAGATCAGCGCGCTCTTCGCGAGAGGCGTGGGGCAGGAGGCCGGTCAGTGTCAGTTTGGCTATCTCATGTGACGGATCCTGTTCAGGACCGGGATCCGCATTGGCCTGCGGCTCTTGCGGGGCGGCTCTTTCCAGTTCCACCAGCCCGTCCTCATACTGGTTCAGCAGCTTGTTGAGCACGAACAACCGGCCGTCCACACGGGTCCAGTCGACTGGCATGTGGACATTGCATCGCTGGATCAGGGAGAGCGCGTCCTGCGCGCTGCGATAGACGGCGCGGGCGCGGGCGCGTTTGGCTTCGCTCTGGATGATGCCGAGGCGCTCGCACAACCAGACGGGATCGCGTCCCGGCGAAAGCCGCTCGCCCGTGGGCGGACTGCGGTCGGCATCGACCATGGTGGCCATTTCGGCCCGGGCCCGGGCGCTGAACAAGCGCGAACGGACAAGATCGTCACCGCCTGTTGCGGCAATGTCGGACGTGGACAGGCCGGAGTCGCGTTTTCCGGATTCAGTTTTGGAAGAACCGGGATGTGAATGTCTCAATCGCATGGGCGTCGCGCAAATCCGTCGGCGAGGAGCACAGGCTCCGGTGTGGCGACCGTCATGACGGTAAAGAGTTAACCCCGGGCTAAATCCCGCGGCGAATCTGCTGTCCCGCTTGCGGGCGGGTAGAGATGAGCGGCGGGTCTCAGGCCGGAATATCGGCCCTGAAAGTGACCGTTTCCTCCTCGATTTCCGCCGTGATCCCGCCACCGCATTCGCGCGCCATCATGGTCGTGTAGAAAGGCTGGATTGATCGGCCGTCGAAACCATGTTCGGGCGCGCGGCCTTTCAAGGCGCGTTCGACCGTTTCGTCCAGCTTGGCCCGCGGGCCGGTGGATACAACGATCAGCGCCGCGTCCGACGTGGCGATGCGGACCTCGCCGCCGCGCGGCACGGCCTGCACGCCCAGCATGACCAGATTGAGCAGGATGCGCGCGCGCGCCTTTTCGATGCCATCGGAATGGATGTCGAAGACGATTTCCGCCTTGGCGTCTTCGAACATGTCGGTCGTCAAGGTGCGGATTTCCTGGGTCGCGATGACGCCCGGCGCCGACCCGCCCGCGCCGAAAGCGAGGCGCAAGAACTTCAGCTTGGCAGCCGCACGCCGAGAACTGCTCTTGACCAGGTCGAGCGCGTCGTCATGCATGTCCGCATTAGCGTCGTCGTCGAGGATCTCGATCGCCGTTCCGAGCGCGCCGACCGGACTGACCAGATCGTGGCAGATGCGCGCGCAGAGCAGGGCGGCAAGTCCGGACGGCGTCAGCTTCGGTGTCGTGGTCATAACCCGACACATAGCCTCCAAGCCGGTCATGGCAATAGGCGCGCACTGGGCGCGGGCCGCCTGCGGACAAGCGAGGCGGACAAGCGAGACCGGTTCGGCCATGAAAAAACCGCCCTTCGAAGGGCGGTTCCACTCAGACTGGGATCAACGGGACGAGTTTTACGCCTGCGTCCACATCACTTCTGTGTCCACTGGCCGTCTTCGCCCATGACGTATTGACCGGATCCGGCCTTGTCGATCAGGTTCTCACCCGCCAATTGCGCCACGACACGAATGCTGAGACCGCGCGAATCCGCCAGCTTCTCGTAGGCGACCTTGCGGCTGATATTAATGTCGTCCATCGCGGCCTTCACGTCGGGCGACAAGGTCCCGACCGCAGCCAGATAGCCGTCGATGCGTTCGCCGATCTCGCCGCGCGCCTTGGCGGCCTCGACGATGCGCTTGGACGATGCGCTCGCCTCTTGAGCCGCGG
This sequence comes from uncultured Algimonas sp., assembly GCF_947498175.1. Taxonomy (GTDB): domain Bacteria; phylum Pseudomonadota; class Alphaproteobacteria; order Caulobacterales; family Maricaulaceae; genus Litorimonas. The sequence continues at coordinate 49,456 of NZ_CANMJB010000009.1, forward strand.
CGATCGTCATGCCGCTATGGTTCAAGACGGCCGCGCCGCCCGCCAGAAATGCAGCCGCTGCGAGTGCGGCGCCGATATATGTCTTCATGCCTGCCTCCTTCAATGTGCAGACGGACCTAGAACAGGTCCGGGTTGTTCGCGATCAGCGATTCGATGTCTTGTTCGAGACGGACCCGGACTTCCTGATCGATCTTGATCGCCAGATTGATCTGGATCGGTTCCTTGGGTGCGATGACCTCGACCTGGTGGCGGCACGCGCCGAACAACAGCGTCGCCGCCAGGAAAAGTCCGATATGGGCCGTCTTCATTGCGCACTCCTACGTGTCATGTCCTGAACGTGGCATGAAGGAGAATCGAAAAGCAAGCCGCTTGAAGACCGTTCAGTCCGGAATTTCGACGCTTATACGCCCCGGCAGATCGGTCTCTCCGGCCATGAAGCGCTCTATGATCCGGCCGATCTCCGGGTCGGTCATGAAGAGATTGTGACCTGCGTTTTCGATCAGGACATGATGGGCGTTCGTCAGGCCCGCCATCGCCTCCCGCGCGGCTTCCGGATAGGTCCGGCCATCCAGCGTGCCGCTGAGCAAAAGGACAGGTATGTCGGATTCCACAGCTTCGCGAAAATCGGACCCTAGAACGAGGTCGGGCTGGATATCCTCGTAGTGGTAGGATGCATTGAGGTTGGAACCGACGAGCGACCGGCTCGCCTGGGCGTCAATCAGCCGGCGCCGCGCCGCATCCGTGCCAGACGCGATGTCCGTCAGACGGCTCATCGGGCTGAAGCTGTGATCGGACGTCAGCTCCCAGCGTGCCAACAGAGTCTCCAGGGAACCGACGTCTCCCTGGTCCAGGTCCTGATAGACACCGACCATGAAAATGGCCCATTGCGGGTCCGATATGGCTTGACCCAGCATGCTCTGCATGTCGCGCCGGTGATAGACGACTCGCTTGCCCTCGACGTCGAGTGTCTTGGGAGCCGCATCGAAATCGGCATGGACCCGCGCGATAAGGGCCTTGATGTCGGGGGTTTCCGGATCGAGCGCGTTCATCGCCGTTTGCAGGCGGTCGAAATAGGCGTCCGTGCGGGCGGGCAGCTTCACGGTCTGTTCCAGCCCTTCGATGCTGGCGAAGACGGCCCGGTCGATCCGGCCGTCCAGTTCGCGCATGGCGGCCAAGCCTAGGTGACTGCCATAGCTGATCCCCCAGAGACTCAACTTTTCCGCATCCAGGTGACGACGGAGGTCATCGAGATCACGGGCGTTCTCGACTGTGTCATAGCCGCTGATATCGATGCCGGCCGCTTCCCATTCGTCCATGCACGCGGCCAAGGCGGACAATTCTCCGGCCAGAGCCTCTTCATCGCTGATGACGGCGCTCAGACCTAGACCCGGCCGTGTGCAGGTCTGCATGTCGTTCGAACGGCCGGTTCCGCGCTGATCATAGGCGATCACGTCGCCATATTGGCGCAAGGCCATGAACAGCGCAAACCGCTGGCGCCTGGCCGTTCCGATCCCCGATCCGCCCGGCCCACCGGCCAGATAGACGATGGGCGCCCCCGGCGCGTCGGTCGTGGCCGGAAAGCGGACATAATGGATCGTCAATTTGCGGCTGTCGGGATCGGCGCGGTTTTCCGGCACGGTGAACGTGCCCTCGAACGCATCGACTTTCTCGCCACTATCGGCTTCGAAGACGATCGGTGTCTCGGATGACGGCGCGACACGCGATGCCATGGGTGAGGGTTCTGCGGGATTGGCCGCAATGTTTGCGGCCAGCCCGACAAGAAGGGACGCAGACGTCAGGACGGCGGTCGTGATCAATAGATGCTTCATGGGATTTCCCTTTATCCTTTTCGTGTCTTCGGATCCGCAACGCCTAAGACTGCAACGCCCCATGGCCACTGCATTTGGCGCGAGCGGCGGCGTCCATTCCGCGAACGGGGCTTCGCGGTCGCGTCCCGGCAAGGTACGGCACGGCTTCATGACAGCGAATATTCTGAAAGCCCCTGTTTCCTTGAAACATCTATGCTTCTGGGTCTGCGCCTGTTTGTTTCTGTGCGGACACGCCTTCGCATCGGACGCACAGGTCTGCCCGGCCGACATTGCCGACCAGCCGCCGCAGACTTGGTCCGGCCCGGACTGCATCACGCAATGGCCCGGCGCCGTCGATCCTACAGACCGGCTTGTCTGGATTCGTTTCGATCTGAACGCCCCGTATACGAACGCGCCTCTCGGCTTGCATATCGGCGGCCGGTTTTCGTCGCGCATCTGGATCAATGGCCGGGAAATCGGCCGGAACGGTCTGCCGGGACCGGACAATCTGTCGGAAGCGCCGGGATTGATCGATGCCGTGCTGGCCGTTCCTCCGGACCTTGTAAGACCCGGGCCCAACGAAATCATCATGCTGGCCTCGGCCCATCATGCATATCTCGACCTCTACCGCCCCTTCCAGCACATCGCCTTTCGTCCCATCGATCCGACAAACCGGGAGCTGGCCGTCGCGGTCGCGCCTGTCATGGTCGCACTCGGATTGTTTCTAGCCGGTCTGGTCTATTTCGGGGGGCTGGCGGCCTTGCATTCGCCCCGGGGCGACGCCCTTCTTCTATGCGGGCTGTGCGGGCTGGCGAGCGGCCAGCTCTTGGCCGAGATGACGCGTCCGCTCTGGTCCTATCCCTATCCCCTGCACGATCTGCGCTTGTTGGCGATCGCAGGATTCTCCGCAGGGTTCGGGTGGCTGAGCTGCCTTTACGTCACGCGGCGGCAACGTCCCGGTTGGCTCCTGCCAGTCATGGCCGCAGCAACGCTGATCAGCATCGCCGCCTTGTGGCTGGAGCCCGGCTTCGACGGCAAATCCTCATCCGCGATGCTCGGACCGCTTGTTTGCGCCCTGCTGGTCAGTGTCTGGGCGGTCTGGCGGCCCGTCGGATCCGGAGACGGCGGCGATGAGCGTGTCAGAGCCACTATGAACGCCAGCGCGCTGACGGCGTTCGTTCTCGCCAATCTGGCGGCACCCGAACTGTTCCTCGATGCGGTCTTCTTCTATCTCGTCGCGGCTTTTCTGCTGGTTCTGTTGGCCGAGCAGGTCGGAACCCGTGCGCGCGAACGGTCGGAGCGTCTGCGCGAAACCGCCAGAGCGGACCGGCTCCAGACCCTCATCGATCGATTGGAGCCCGGTAGCGCCGCGCCGCCTTTGGTGATCCGCAGCGCCGGCAAGATCGAACAGATTCCGGTCGGCGAAATCACCGCGATAAAGGGCGCGGACGGCTATGCCGAAATTCGCCTCGACGACGGCCGGACCGTCCTGCACACCAAGACGCTCAATGCATTGGAAGCCGAACTCCCGGCCAGCTTCCTCAGGGTGCACCGGTCCCATATCGTGAACACGGCGCGGGTCGGCGCCCTGGACCGCGATGCATCGGGGACGGGCTCGCTATTGCTCCAGAACGGCGAGCGCATACCCGTCAGCCGGCGCATCCTGCCCCGCGTCCGCCAAGCGCTGGGCTAGGGACTGCGTCGGGACCGGATGAGGTCCCGTCCCGACAAACCTTCATTGCAGGACATGTTTGGGCGATTTGGGGCGCATCGGCCGAGAAACCGTCCTGTTACGCATTGTCGCAACCATTTGCACCGTCTAGCATTGCCTTGCATTAATCCTCCACCTGCCCGGGACAATATCCAATGGCCGACATGTTCTCCCCCGATCTGTTCACCCTCAGCTCGCTATTCACGCTTGGGGCGCTGATCCTCCTGCAAGCCATCTTGGGCTTCGACAATCTGCTCTACATCGTCATCGAATCCAACAAGGTCGGCGATCCGGTCGCGGCAAGGAAAGTGCGCAATTGGGGGATCGGGATCGCCGTGGCGCTGCGGATCGTTCTGTTGTTCGTCATCGTTTCGCTATTCGGTTTGCTGGCCGAACCGCTCTTCGCTCTGTCCACGGGCATCATCGAAGGCGAATTCACCTTGCAGGCGATCGTCACGGTCCTGGGCGGGGGTTTCATCATCTACACCGCGATGAAGGAAATCCACCACCTGTTGCAAGTCGATCATATCGAGCATTCCGAAGGGTCGGGCGCGCGCTCGATCTGGGGGGCGGTCGCGCTGATCGTGGCGATGAACCTCGTCTTTTCATTCGACTCCATCCTGTCGGCCATGGCCATCGCCAACATCCAGACCGCCGTGATCGTGGATGCGGCAGGCGCGACATTGCAGGCCTTCGCGGCGGGCGACGTGGCGGAATGCAAGCGCTTCCTGATCAACAATCCAGTCGCGGGCGCGGTGACGTGCGAGCCCGTCAAAACCTATCAGGTGCCGCTCATGGTGATCGCCATCGTGGCGTCGGGCATCGCCATGATCCTGCTGGCCGACCGGGTCACGAACTTCCTGAAGAAGAACCGCATGTACCAGGTGCTGGGCCTGTTCATCCTGTTCCTTGTCGGCGTGTTACTCGTGACCGAAGGCGCGCATCTGGCGCATCTGAAACTGTTCGGCTACGAGCTGCAGGCGATGAGCAAATCGAGCTTCTACCTCGTTATCGGGGTGCTGGTCATCACGGACATCATCTCCAACCGCTACCAGAAGCGTCTTTGGGCGCAGAAGCAGGCGGAGATGATGGGCGAGGATAGCGAGATGGCCGCCATCGCCGCCGTCGACAATTACAAAGGCCGCAAGGGCAAGAAGGCCAAGGATGCGCCCTACGTTCCAGGCGCGTAGCGGTCCGTGACGACCGCTGGCTGCGCGGACCCGGAGAGGTCCCGCGCGGACCGCTTGGATGCGCGGAATTCCGCCCAACGAAAAAGCCGCCCCGTCGAGGGCGGCTTTATTTTTTCCAGCGCGGTAAGAGCCTCTAGTTCAACCCCTGCTCCTTTGCGCGGCGCATCATCTCGTCGCGGAACATGCCGGCGAAGTCCGGCATGTCGAGCATGATCGGCATGTGGCCGCCGTCCTGGGTCATGTCGGCCAGGATCTTGCGCGCATAGGGGAAGAGGATGCGCGGGCATTCGATCATCATCAGCGGCTGGATCTGCTCCACGCCGACATTCTTGATGCCGAACAGTCCGGCATAGTCCAGCTCGGCGATGAAGATGGTCTGGTCGCCGCGCACCGCCTGCGCCTTGATCAGGATGCTGATCTCGACCGTGTCGTTCTCGCCGATCTCGCGGCCGATGCGCAGGTCGATATTGACCTCGGGCGCGGGCTGGCCACTGCGCAATGAGTCCGGCGCGTTCGGGTTTTCGAAGCTCATGTCGCGCGTATATTGCGCCAGCACGCTCAACATCGGCTCGCCGGCGGGTTCGCCTGCCGGCTCAGTCGCGGGGGCGGCCTGACCGTCTCCGGCTTGTCCGTCTCCGGCTTGCCCGTCCCCGGCTGTGTCCGCGGCGCCGTCATCGACGGAAATGTTCAGGCTGTTCTCGTCGATGGTTTCGCCGTTCTTGTCGGCGTCCGGTTTTTTGGGTTTCTTCGCCATGATGGCCTCTTGGGGATGGATTCGGGAATGGGGTGATCGAGGTTCGCGCGCCCGCTATCACGGCCCCGGCCCGTGTTGCAACGCCGAGCATGCGACTGCGATGCCGGAAATGCCGCCTTTCAAAAGGTGGGGCGACCCTTATATAAGCCTATATGTTCGAAGTCGTCCTCTACGCCGCCATCGCCGCCATTATCTGCGTGGCTTTCTACTCCGTGCTCGGCAAATCCGTCGGCCGCGGACCGGAGGATGCCTTCAAGCCCGACGAAGTGTTCGGCGGACGGTCGGGCGAACCGGACCGCGATGCCGGGCCTGCCTTCGCCGGCGCGGATGATGCGGAAGACGAGACCGGCCTGTCCGCGATCGCGCGGGCCGAACCGGACTTCTCTCCGGCGCGCTTCATCGACGGCGCCAAGACGGCCTATTCCATGATCTTGGAAGCGTTCGCATCCGGCGACCGCGACACGCTGCGCGATCTGCTGACGGACGAGGTCTATGCGGTCTATGACGGCGCTATCGCAGAGCGCGAAGCCCTGTCCTTGATCCAGGTCACCGATCTGGGCCGCCTGCGCACCAGCCAGATCAAGTCCGCCCGGATCGAGGACGGCATCGCCTATATCCGCGTGCTGTACGAGGCCGATATCGCTTCCGCCCTGCGCGATGCGAGCGGAGAGCTGGTGGACGGCGATCCGGACATACTGGCCTCGATTTCCGAGTTCTGGACGTTCGAACGGCCTGTCGGCTCCAGCGATCCGGCGTGGCGCCTGTCGGAGGTCGAACCGTCGGAAGGGGACGCCCTGCCTGCGGACCCCACGCCCGACACGACCGGCACGTCCGGCGAAACGGACTAGGCTTCCCATGTTTCGTGTCTGCGCGCTTCTTTTCTTCGCGCTATGCCTGTCCGCCTGCGCGACCACGCCGGGCGACGAACCGGCTCCCGTCACGTCGCGCACACCGGACCGAACGCTCCCCTTCCCCGGCGATATCGTCGATGTGCCCGTCGCCGGCATCGGCGCGGCCATGGGGCCGATCGCGCCCGAACCCGACCTCGACCGACCCGATCCTTTCGACGGCTTGAGCGGCTGGGCGAATGCGGACCTGCAACCGGCGCTGCATGCCTTCCGTCGCAGCTGTGCCGTTTTCGCCAAACGGGCGGACGCCCGCGCCCTGATCAAGGCCAAACCCGCCTACGGCACCTATGCCGACTGGGCGTCGGTCTGCGACGCGGCGGACCATGCCACCCACGCCCGGCCTTTCTTCGAAAGCCTGTTCACGCCGGCATCCCTGTCTGCGGAAACCGGCCTGCTGACAGGGTATTACGAACCGGAAGTCGAGGTGCGCACCGAACCGGACAGCGTCCATTCCGAACCGATCCTCACCCTGCCCGGCAATCCGGCGACGCGCAAACTGCCGCGTGCCCGGCTGAATGCGCGCAGCGCGCCTGTCATCGCCTATGGCCGTCCCATCGAAGTCTTCTTCCTGCACATCCAGGGATCAGGGCGGCTTCACTTTCCCGACGGCCGCACCACCCGGGTCGGCTATGCGGGCAATAACGGCAAACCCTACACATCCATCGGGCGCGTCCTGATCGAGCGGGGGGAACTGACGCGCGACAACTCCGGCAAGCGCAATATCGAAGCCTGGATGGATGCGGCCGGGCCGGACGCGACCCGCGCGCTGATGAACGAGAATCGGCGTTACATCTTTTTCGCCGAACGCGATATCGAAGCGGGCGAAGGCCCCATCGGCGCGATGCAGGTTCCGCTGACCGCCATGGGGTCGGTCGCGGTCGATCCGGCCCACAAGCCCTACGGCGTTCCGGTCTGGCTCGACACGCGCCTGCCGCGCCATGCCCGCGACTATAAGGGGGCGGTCACCAGCCTTCTGGTCGTGACGCAGGATACGGGCAGCGCCATCAAGGGCGATCTGCGCGGCGATCTGTTTTTCGGCGCCGGGTCCGACGCTGGCGCGAAAGCGGGCGTCATGAAGCACCGCGTCCGCTGGACGGTGCTATTGCCGCATGGACTAGCCACGCGCCTGCAAGAGCCGCAGGCGTGAGCCGCCGCCTGGACGAGACCGAACGGCTCGTCTGGAACCGCGTGGCCCGCACCGTCCGTCCACGCCGCCGTCCGCACGGCAAAGGCGCGGCCAAGCCCGAACCCAGTGCCACGCGCGATGATTTCGCCGCCATGATGCGCTTGCCGCCTTTGCGCATGATATCGACGCCCGCCCCCAACGGGCCCGTTCCGCGCAATGCCGACAAATCCGTCCGCAAGGGCCGCGTCGAGATCGACAGGCGGCTGGACCTGCACGGCCTGACACGGTCCGAAGCGCGCCGTACGCTCTCCACCGCCCTGTTCCGCAGCGCCAAGCGCGGCGAGCGCTGCCTGCTCGTCATCACGGGAAAAGGACCGGACGGGGCGGGCGTGTTGCGCACCAGTCTTCGAGAATGGCTGCGCGCGCCCGACCTGTGGCCGCTCGTCGCAACCTATGCCCAGGCCCATGCGCGCCACGGCGGATCAGGGGCTTGGTACGTTTTCCTGCGGGCTTGAACCGGTCACTGATCGCACGCAAAAGAAGGCATGACAAAACAGACCCTGCTCTTCGCATCCCTTTTCGTTCTCGCCGCCTGCGCCCCGGCAACCCAGGCACCGGTCCCCGATCCGGTCATCGAAGCACCGCAGGCGACGGCCCAAGTTGAAGGAAACCCCCAGCCGACCGGGCTGACGGACACGACATTGCCCGAAGCGGTCGCCGCTTTGGCGTCGGGCGGAACGACCTCGGTCGCACTCACGCAGGCCTATCTCGACCGGATCGATGCGGTGGACCGCGACGGACCGCGCCTGCAATCGGTCCTGTCGCTCAATCCGGACGCCCTATCGCAGGCGCAAGACTCTGACGACCGCCGCGCCGCAGGTGAGCCGCTCGGTCCGCTGGACGGGGTGCCGGTTCTTCTAAAGGACAATATCGAGACGCGCGATCCGGTCGCTACGACGGCCGGCGCTTACGCGCTGGAAGACAATGTGACCGGCCGGGACAGCCCGTTGGTCGCGGGCCTGCGGACCCAGGGGGCGGTCATCCTCGGCAAGACCAATCTCAGCCAGTGGGCCAACTTCCGCTCCAACGATTCCGTATCCGGCTGGTCGGCCATTGGCGGCCAGGTGCGCAACCCGCATATGCTGGACCGCAGCCCGTGCGGCAGCTCGTCGGGCTCCGGCGCGGCCATTGCGGCTTCGCTCGCGGCCGGAGCGGTCGGCACGGAAACCAACGGCTCGATCATTTGCCCGTCCAATGTCAACGGCATCGTCGGCTTCAAGCCGACGGTCGGCGTCATCAGCCAGCAATATATCGTCCCGATCAGCAGCACGCAGGACACGGCCGGGCCGATGACCAAGACGGTGCGCGGCGCGGCCATGATGATGGACGCCATGGCGACGGACGGGTCCTCGGGCTATCTCGACGCACTCGACGCGGACAGCCTGCAAGGCGCGCGCATCGGCGTGCTGCGTTTCGCCCAAGGGGCCAGCGCGGATGTGCGAGAGACTTTCCAGCGCGGGCTCGACGCAATGGAAGCGGCCGGAGCGGAGCTGGTCGAAATCGAGGATTTCGAACTGGAAGCCGAGAATTACGGAGCGGACTCCCTGAATGTATTGGAAACCGAATTCCGGGCGACCCTCAACGAATATCTGTCCGACAGTCCGGCCGAGATCCCCGTGCGGTCCCTGTCGGACTTGCGCGCTTTCAATACGGCCGACGCGCGCGAAACGGCCGTGTTCGACCAGAGCCTGTTCGACAGTTCGGACGAACGACCAGGGCTGGACGACGACACCTATCTCGCCGCCAAGGCGAACGTGCAGCGCGCGACGGGCGAACGCGGCATCGACCGGCTGATGGCGGAAAACGACGTCGTCGCCCTGGTCAGCCCGTCGGGGCCGATGTCCTCGCGCGTCGATCCGGTCAATGGCGACACCTGGCCGGCCTGGGCCGGGGCGGGCTACATGGCCGCCGTGGCGGGCTATCCGCACGTCACCGTGCCCATGGGGGCCGTCCACGGCGTACCGCTGGGCTTCTCCATCATGGGCGGCGCGGGCGACGACAAGGCTATCCTGTCCTACGGCCACGCGCTGGAGCAGGCCACGCAGGCGCGCGTCGAGCCGGGCTATCTTCGCGATGCCTACGACGTGCCGGAACTGAAGGCGGCGCTGGAACCCCGCCGCTAGGGTTTCACGAAAGGCGCAAACGCAGCGCGGAGCCGCGCCAGCTTCGGATCGACATGGGCGCGGCAGAAAGGCCGCGTTGGATCGGTCGCGTAATAGTCGCGAAACCTCGCCTCGGAAGGTTTGAACGCCCGCAGAGGCAGGATCTGCGTGACAAGCGGCGCGTCGAAATCCGCCTGCAGGCCAGTCAGGATGGCGCGAATCTCGACAGCCCTTTCATCTTCGACATAGACGGCGCTGCGGTACTTGCCGCGCATGGAATGCGCGCTGGTACTGGCATGGGTGCGCAGATGGACGTCCGTCAGGACGGAAAGCGGGATGACACTAGGGGGTCAAAGGCGATCCGCACGGCTTCGGACCAGGCGTCATCAGGCGGGTCGGAGCGGATGAAGCCTTGCTCGACACGAACCATGCCGCGCAAGGACTGGAACACGGCCTCCGTGCACCAGTGACAGCCGCCACCGAACCCGATCGTGCGGGTCGCGCTATCTAGTTCGCGTTCAATACCGCGTCGATAACGCGCCAGTCGACGATCTTGAAGTTCTGTTTCTTGCGCGGCTCGGACGGGGATGTGTCGTCCATATCGTCCTGCACGACGAGAAAGCCTTGCGGGAAGCGCGCCGTCGGCATGGAGGTGGCGGCGATACCGTCCGTCGTGGAGACGCCGTCGACGGCGCCGGCCGTGATGGCGAAGCGTCCCGCAAAGGCATGGTCGGGCAGAGAGAAGGCAGCGTAGCTATCATTGCCTTGCGAAGAGACCAGCAGATAGCCGCCGTCGCCGCCGTCCTCATAGACCGTCACGCCTTCCAGGTCGGCGAGCATGCCGTAATCCCCGGCTTTCGCGATAAGGGTCGGCGCGTCATTGCCCGGCGCAGCCGGGTAACGGTAAAGGTCGCCTTCTTCCTGCGCCAGATAGAGCGATCCCATCCGGTCGTCGAAGACGCAGCCTTCGGTCTGGATCTCGGTGGACAGTTCGCGCACTTTCTCCGCGATGATCTCGTTTGCGTCCGTGCCGATGACGAACTGTTCGTACCGTCCGGACTTGGTGGTCACACCAGCATGGAAATGCCCATCTGCGGCCTGTCCCAGACAGATGCCGTAAGGCGACAGCGTGCCGGTTTCGATGCGGCCGCCTTCGGGTTGGAAGAAACGGTCCGCGGACGGGTCGTAGAGCATCGTCTCGATCACGTTGATCTCGTCATTGCTCATGACCAGCAACACATGTTCGCGACCGTCGAAGAGGAAGCCGCTGCGCAGATCGACATTGTTGACCATGCCGACCGGTTTGTAGTCGCGCTGCGTGCCGTCCAGATTGTAGATGTAAAGGCCCGACTGCTTGTCGGTCCCGGCGATGAACCCGGCACCGTCCGCCCCGATCCAGATCGCTGGATCGTCGGCGCTGTCGCCTTCGCTGGCCATGACGGGCGTCTCGAAGGCGGCCGCGACGAAGGCGGCCGGGTACTGGTCTTGCGTCGGGGAGACGGCCGGCGTCGTGGCGCAGGCCGTCAGCAGAACCGCGCCGGAAAGAAGGGTCGAAGGTCGCACGGGTCTCTCCTAATAGGTGTAGCGCAGGCCGAACACATAGGTCCGCCCGAACTCGTCATATTGCGACAGGCGGCGTTCGCTGCCGAAGTAATAATATTCCGGCGCGTCCGTCAGGTTCTTGCCTTCGACATAAAGCTGGAGGCTGTCATTGACCCGGTACTTGGCCGACGCTTCGAGCAGCCAGCGCCCATCCGTGTAGCGGTCCAGTGCGCCGAATTCCGCATCGCCCGGACCGCCTTCGCTGATCAGCTCGTCCAGGAAGTCGCCGCGATAGTTCAGCGACGCCCGCAAATCCCACGGCCCCTTGTCATAGGCGAGAGCGGCGTTGAACACGGTGTCGGACTGTTTGAGGAAAGGAACGGTGCGGATGTCGTCGCCGTCCGGAATTTCGCTTTCCGAGTCGGTCAGCGTCAGGTTCGCCGTCAGCAGGAAACCGTCCAGCGCTTCGATGAAGCTCGCCAGATCCTGCACGACGTTGAATTCGACGCCGTAGATGTCAGCGGACCCCGTATTGATCGCTACGGTCAGCTCTTCCAGCTCGGCCAGTTGCTCGGCCGTGAAATAGGAGATGTCGATATTGGCGGGGACGTCATCGGCGTCGAACACCGCGTCGAAGATCGGGTCCTCGATGCGCTTGTAGAAGGCGCCGACGCTATAGACCGACACGTCGTTGGGATAGAATTCCAGGGCGAGGTCGAAATTGTCCGCACTGTAGGGATCGAGATCCGGATTGCCGATCTGGGCATCCTCGAAATCGTCCGAGAAGCGCGCGAACGGCGCCATCTGGCCGAAGGAGGGCCGCACCACGGCCTTGTAGTAGGCCGCGCGGCCCAGCAGCCGATCGCTGAAGTCGTAGCGCAGGTTCACGCTGGGCAGAACGTCGGTGTAGCTCTGGTCGAAGGTCAGCACGGTCACGGTGGAAGGATCGGACCCTTCCACGAAATTGTTGCCGACCATGTCGACTTCGGTGTGTTCCACCCGGGCGCCGGCGATGATCGTGGCTGAGCCCAGATCGAACGTGCCCATCGCATATCCGGCGAAAACGGACTCGTCGATCGTGAAGTCCTCGGCCAGGCTCTCGAAATTCGTGTCGCCCGTATTGAGCTCCAGAAGACCGTTGGGGTTGGCGCGCAACGCCGCCGTCAGGTCGGGATCGGGGAACGCGGGCATCGCGTTGGGCAATCGCCATCCGTCGATCAGCCGTTCATTCGTGAAAGCGGACAGGTTCAACGCATCGTTTTCCTGGAAGGTCAGATTGGCGTCGCGGACCTTTTCCCGGTCGCGGAACTTCAGGCCGCCTTTCCATTCGACGGGCGTGTCGCCCCACAGGCTGTCGCGCGCGACGTTGATCTTGCCGCTATATTCGGTGTCCTTGTTGACGGTGAATTCGCGCTCGAACGTATCGAGGAGATAGTTGGCCGGATCGTAGATCGCCGCCAACGTAGCGCCGCCGGACAGGACGGGCGTTTCCGGGTTGGACGTATCGAAGGCGACGGTGCCGGGAAACCTGTCCTGGATGTTTTCGAACCGGAAGGTCGCGTCGTGATTGTCGCTATCGTCTTCCTCGGCGAAGGCATAGGCGACCTCGTAATCGATTGCCCAGGGCCCGGTCAGGGTCTCGCCGCCCAGCGCGTAGGTCTCGATGCGGCGGATTTCTTCGCGCTGGCGCACTTCGACATCGACTTCGTTCAGCGGAACGGAAGAGGTGGTCGCGCTCGTCGCCGCGCCGTCGTCCAGATCCTTCAGTTCGAACTTGTTGCGGACCTCGTCGTCGCTGTAGCGGTTGTAGAGCGTGCGCAGATAGAGGCGGGTGGAATCGGACGCTTCGAAATCGATGTTCGCGACCAGGCCGATGCGCTCCCGGTCGATATCGTACCAGCGCTGCTCGTAATCGTCATTGAGGAAAAAGTCGGTGCCGCCTTCCGTACCCCAACCGCCGGACTCGTTGTTGTGGCTCTCAATGTCGAGGTCCTGGTAGTTGCCGGAAATCGCGATTCCGAGACGGTCGTTGAAGACATTGGAATAGGTCAGCGTGGCCTTGGGGGAGACGACATCGGTGATGTCGTTATAGCGGCCTTCCAGCTTGGCGCGCAGGAACTGTCCGCGGCGGTCGAATGCGCTGATCGTCTTCAGATTGATCACTCCGCCCAGGCTGTCGCCGTCCACGTCTGGCGTCAGCGATTTCTGCACCTCGATCCCGTCCAGCAGGTCGGACGGCACCCCGTCCAGCAGAACGCCGCGCCGGTCTTCGGGAGACGGGGTGCGCACGCCGTTGATCGAGGCGCTGATCAGGTCGGTGTTGATGCCCCGGATGGAGACGTAGCGGCCTTCGCCCTGATCGGTCTCGATCGACAGGCCGACGACGCGCGATAGCGAATCCGCGACCGTCGTGTCGGGAAAATAGCCCAACCCGTCGGAGTCGATGACGTTGATGATGGAATTGGACGCCCTCTGCTGGTTCAGCGCGTTGGCCTGTGCGGCGCGCGTGCCGACGACGATGACGTTGTCCTCATACCGGACATTGTCGCCGATCAGGAAGTCGAGCGACGCGCCCGAGGCCGGTATGGTGATCGTCTGCGTCTGAGGCAATGTGCCCAGATAGGTGACCGTCACATCGTAGGTGCCGGGTTGGAGGTTGGACAGGCGGTAGCGGCCGAACCGGTCGGTCGTCGCGCTGCGGCCCGTCTCGTCGAGCGTGACGACGGCCCCTTCGAACGGCGCTTGCCCGGTCACGTCCGTGACTTGGCCGGACAGGATTTGTGCGTGGGCGATGCCGGGTGCGGCCAGGCCGAGCGCAGCCACTGACGCGGTGGCCAGGCAGAAACGGGTCAGACAGAATGAACGGGTTGGGCGGGCCGGCATGGAAATCCCCTTCGCAGCCGTGAAAGATCGGCCGCCCATGTGCGCGATATGTTTCAGACCCATGACGGCTTTCCGTCACATCCGTGAAGTTTGGATGTCGGTTCGATGTCAAGGGACACGCAAAAGTCGCAACCCGCCCAGTCCGGATATTTCCACCCGCGATCCGTGCAGGCGATGCGCTTTATGTCCAGTAGAGGATCGCCCCGTCCGGCAGGTCCCGCGCGATCCGGCCTTCGAACCAGGCCTTCATTTCGCGCATGACCTCTTTGGTGTAGACGAACTTCCGCCCGCCGAACTTGTTGCGCTTCTCCGAACGCACGGCCGGGTCCATCTCCAGATCGGTTCCGGGATACCAGGACAGCAGGACTTCGCGCGAACCCGGCGTGAAACGATGGGTAATGAGCTCGACGGTCAGGTCCGCGTCACCGGGCAAGGCCGCGCCCGCCTCGCGGATCAGCGCACCGTAGCTGTCCTGCCAGCCGTCCAGGGGCATGATCGGCGCGATGGTCAGCCCGACGGGATAACCCGCCCGCGCCATCCGCCCCATGGCGGCCAGCCGGTCGGCGAGCTTCGCCGTCCCGCCCTCGAACCGCCGGGTGATGTCCTCCGCATTGACGGAAAAGCGCACCCGCGTCCGGCCGTTGTGCGGCAGGTCCAGCAGGTCGTCCACGCGCGCATATTTGGTCGTGAACCGCAGGCCTGCTTCGAACTGCCGCCCGAAATAGGCGATCGCCCGCTCCAGCCCGCCGGTCAGATGCTCGATGCCCAACGGGTCGGTATAGCAGCTCGCCTCGAACGTCGTGCCCTCATGGGCACGCGCTTGCGACTTCGACGTGATCTTGCCCTTCCCGATGAAGCTCGGGACTTGCGCGAAGATCTCGTCCAGATTGGCATAGGCCCGCGTGATCGGCGGCCCCGACAGCGACCCGGCCAGATAGCAATACTGGCAATGGGCCGGACAGCCCCGCGCGAGGTCCAGGCGGAAATCGGCGGATGGCGGGATCGGCTGGAACTTCAGCGCGGACGGCGGCGCGTTGACGATGGCGATCGACGACTTCCCATTCCGATACGTCTCCCGCTCGCTCTCGCCCTTTAGGCCCCGCACCGCATTGTCCGACAGCTCCACGATCTCCGCGCCCAGCTCTGCCCCAACGTGGCGGGCGCGATCGGCGACAGCGGAGTCGCGGGCGGACTTGGCGATGAACACCCGGCGCGGCCACCAGAGTTTGAGGTGGGCGGACGGGCGTGGCTCGGGCGGCGCGGTTTCCTCGGCGTGCGTGGGCGCGATGTGCGGGGCAGCGGTGGGGGCGGAGAAGTCGAGCGCGTCGGTCATGGGAGGGAAACGCGTCGAACAAAGTTTTGGTCCAGTCTCAACGGGTGCCAATGGGTCGCAGGGCGGCGCGCGCAGCGAAGCGAGCACGGCGTTCTGCGACCCCCGCGTCAGCGTGCGAGCGGCAGCAAAAGCCTGCCTGACATAACAAGTGAAATTCCGGTGTGGCCGACTATGCCACAACCGTCAGCTTCACCCCCAGCGCCTCGATCACCTTGAACAGGCTGTCACTCCTCGGCGCGCTTTTTCCGTCCAGCAAGTCATACAGCCCCGACCGCGAAATGCCTGTTTTCTGCGCCATGTCCGTCATGCCGACAGCGCGGGACGCGATGCCGACGGCGCGCGCGAAATGTTTCATGTCGCCGCCTTCGAGCGCGGCCGCCAGGAATTCGGCCACGGCTTCGGGCGTGTCGAGAT
Organism: uncultured Algimonas sp.; assembly: GCF_947498175.1. Taxonomy (GTDB): domain Bacteria; phylum Pseudomonadota; class Alphaproteobacteria; order Caulobacterales; family Maricaulaceae; genus Litorimonas. The sequence continues at coordinate 65,287 of NZ_CANMJB010000009.1, forward strand.
TGCGGGCCGGGTCGTAGTCGTGGAACGTGACGGCGGACTCGTGGACCTGATCGACCATGGGCTTATCCTCCTTGCCAGTTTTCGAGAGCGGCGATAGCGACGGCCTTGTCGATATCGCGCGCCTGCGTTCGTTTCGTGCCGCCCGCGAGAAGGATGACGAGATCCCCGTTCTCGCGTCGTGTGTAATATACCCGGTAGCCAGGCCCGAAGTGGATGCGCAGTTCGGAAACGCCGCCTCCGACCGATTTGTGGTCGCCGGGGTTTCCGGCCTGCAACCTGAGGATCCGATCATCGATCCGAGCGGCCGCACGCCGGTCTTTCATCGTGCCGATCCACGCTTGGAAAGTGGAAGACGCGATCAGCCTCGGCATCATGGAAACTTATGTTTGTAGTGCCGGTCTGTCAATCTATCCTGACAGTCTACAAAATGAACTTCGACAAATCCTGATCCTTCGCCAACTCGCCCACCGTATCGCGCACATGCTCTGCGTCGATCCGCACTGTTTCTCCTTCCCGGTCGGTCGCCGTGAAACTGATCTCGTCGAGCAGCCGTTCCATCACCGTGTGCAGCCGCCGCGCGCCGATGTTTTCCACGCTATCGTTCACCATCGCGCTGATCCTGGCGATCTCGGCGATGGCGTCGTCCGTGAAGTCGAGGGTCACGCCCTCGGTCGCCATCAGGGCCGTGTATTGCTTGATCAGGGACGCTTCCGGCTCGGTCAGGATGCGCACGAAGTCTTCTTCCGTCAGGGCGCGGAGTTCGACGCGGATGGGCAGGCGGCCCTGCAGTTCCGGCAACAGGTCGGACGGTTTGGCGACGTGGAACGCGCCGGAGCTGATGAACAGGATGTGGTCCGTCTTCACGGGGCCGTATTTGGTGGAGACGGTCGTGCCTTCGATCAGGGGCAGCAGGTCGCGCTGCACGCCCTCGCGGGACACGTCGCCGCCGCGGCGGTCGCTCTGGGCGGTGATCTTGTCGATCTCGTCGAGGAAGACGATGCCGTCTTCCTGGGCCAGCTCCACGGCCTCGCGCTTGACGCTGTCATCGTCGACCAGCTTGTCGGCTTCCTCTGACAGCAGCGGCGCGTAGGCGTCGCGCACCTTGAGCGTGACCGTCTTGGTCTTGCCCATCTTGCCGAACATGGCCGACAGGTCGATCATGCCCATGCCGCCGCCCGGCTGGCCCGGAATCTCCATGCTTTGAAAGGGCGAAGCCGTATCGGCGAGATCCAGTTCGACTTCCGTGTCGTCCAACTCGCCCGCGCGCAGGCGCCGCCGGAACGCTTCGCGCGTGCCGTCGCGCGCATTGTCGCCCGCCAGTGCGTCGATGATCCGGTCTTCGGCGGCGCTTTCGGCCTGCGCGGTAACGAGGCCGCGCTTTTCCTCGCGCAGCAAGGTCACGGCGGCCTCGACCAGATCGCGGATGATCTGTTCCACGTCGCGGCCGACATAGCCCACTTCGGTGAACTTGGTCGCTTCCACCTTGAGAAACGGCGCGCGGGCGAGCTTGGCGAGGCGGCGGCTGATCTCCGTCTTGCCCACGCCGGTCGGGCCGATCATCAGGATGTTCTTGGGCGTGACTTCCGCGCGCAAGCCATCGTCCAGCTGCTTGCGCCGCCAGCGATTGCGCAGCGCGATGGCGACCGCGCGTTTGGCGTCGGACTGCGCAACGATGTGACGGTCCAATTCGGAGACGATTTCGCGCGGTGTGAAGGCGGAGGAAGCGGCCTGGGATGCCGAAGCGTGGGTATCTGTCATCCTGACTAGATAGGCTCCGGCCCCGAAGGTTCAACAGAGCGCATCCGGATGACATGCCAATCTAGGCGCAGCCACCCGCTGACGGAAGGAACGGCCGCGGCCCGTAGGACTTGCCAAACCGCGCGACGAAGGGCTGGCGCGGCACCTCGCGCAGAACTTTTAACCGAAGCGGATGGCGATGCGCGGCGGGTGGCGTTAAGAGCCGCCCATGAGCCCCCTTCCCCCCTTGTCCGGCCTGATCGCCCCCGGTTTCGAATCCGTCCGCGACGCCGTCATCGAGAATTTCGCCGATGGGGACGAACTGGGCTGTCAGGTCGCGATTTTCCGCCGCGGCGACCCGGTCGTTGATCTCTGCGCCGGCTGGTCGGACCGCGCCCGCAAGACGGAGGTCGCACCCGAAACGCTGTTCTCCGTCTATTCCTCTGGCAAGGCCATGGCGGCGCTCGTCATCGCCCATCTGGTCGAGCAGGGGCGGCTCGACTATGACCGGCCGGTCGCCGACATCTGGCCGGAATTCGCCGCGCACGGCAAGGCGGCTCTGACGCTGGCCCAGATGATGAGCCACCAGTCGGGCCTGGTCGGGATCACCGATCCGGACTTCCAGCCGGAAGATTGGATCGATTTCGACAAGGTCGTCGCCATTCTGGAGGATCAGGAACCGCTGTTCGAACCGGGCAGCCAGAGCGGCTACCACCCCGTCACTTTCGGTTTCCTGGCGGGCGAGGTCGCACGCCGCGCCGATCCGCAAAGCCGCCGCCTGGGTCGCATCCTGGCCGAGGATCTCGCCGAGCCCGCCAATGGCGGTGCAGGCGCGGACGTCCATATCGGCATCGACCCGGCGGACAATGCCCGCGTCGCGCAGCTGGTCAAGCCGCGCGCCATGGCCGATCTGGGTCCGCTGACCGACGCCAAACGCGTCGCCTTTTTGAAGCCCTGGTCGTCGCCCGCGCGCGTCAGCGGCGATGTCTGGCGCGAAGCCGAACTGGCCGGATCCAATTGCCAGGCCACGGCGGCCGGTATCGGCGCCCTGATGGAAGCCTTCGCGACCGGGTCGGCCGGGGGCCGCAAGGTGCTGAGCGAGGATGTGCGCGCGGCCGCCACGATCTCGCGGACCAGAGGGCCGAACGCGGTCCTGCCCTTCACCATCGACTTCGCCGCCGGGGTGATGCGCAACGCGCCCAACTTCGCCTATGGCCCGCACCCCGGCACGCTCGGCCATTCAGGCTGGGGCGGATCGGCCGTGTTCGCCGATCCGGACACCGGCCTGCACGGCGCCTATGTCATGAACCGGCAGCGCGAATATCTGATGGGCGACCCGCGCGCCAACCGCGTCATCGCGGCGGCCTTCGACGCGCTGGACGAGAAGGCGGAGAGCTGAGCCATGGATATGGATGAACGCCTGAAACTGTTCTGGGAGGTCGGGGCGGCGATGATCGCCAGCACGCCGCACGCGACCGAACTGGGCATCCAGTTCGTGGCCGTCGGAGAGGGGCAGGCGACCCTGTCCCTGCCCTATTCGTCGGGATTGGTCGGCGATGCGAAGACCCGCGTGCTGCATGGCGGAGCCGTCACGACCCTGCTCGACCAGGCCTGCGGCCTGGCGGCCTTCACCGGGTTTGACACGATGGGCGCGCTGGCGACCCTGTCCTTGCGCATCGACTACCAGCGCGCGGCCAAGCCGGACCAGACCATCATCGGGACGGCCGAATGCTACAAGACGACCACCCATGTCGCCTTCCTGCGCGCACTCGCCCATGACGGCGACGAGTCTGATCCGGTCGCGACCGCGCAGGCCACCTTCATGAGCACGGGGCCGCGCCTGTCCTTCGAAGACGCGATCAAGGCGCGGATGGAGCGGGCCAAACGGTCTAAAGCGGGGACGCGGGCGCCATGAACAACACGACCCCCGCCTCTGGCCATCCAAAACGCGATGCGATCCGCGACATCCGCGAGCGACTGCACAATATCCCCTACGCTGCCACGCTCGGCATCGAGCCGCATTTCATGGGCGAGGAATTCACGCTCGTCCTGCCTTTCCGGCAAAGCAATATCGGCAATGCGTCCCTGCCCGCCCTGCATGGCGGCGGGATCGGCGGCTTCATGGAAGTCTGCGCCATCGCGCAGCTGATCCTGAACAATCCGGGGCGCGACCTGCCGCGGCCGATCGGCATCAGCATCGACTATCTGCGCCGCGGCAAGCCGGTCGACACCTACGCCCGGGCGCAAGTGTTCAAACAAGGCTCGCGCGTCGCCAATGTTCGCGTGCGCGCCTGGCAGGACAGGTTCGAAACGCCGATCGCCGCGCTGAGCGGGCATTTCCTGCTGGGCCGCGAGACGGGCTGAGCCCGCCTGCCAGGTGTGCCTGCTGGAATCGGGCCATGAAAAAACCCCGGCGCGGCGGCCGGGGTCAGTCGTTCGAGATGCATGCCGAACCTAGGCGGCGGCCTGTTCGTCGGCGGCGCGTCGCAGTGTCATGTTCACCAGGCGCTGCCAATTGGACAGCGAAATCAGGTGGGCGTGGACCACGGCGAGGATGCCCCGATCGGCGAGGCTCTTCGTATCCTCGGCGGACAGGCCGCGCAGCTTTTCTTCGGAAATCGCGAAATAGTCGGCGATCTTCTGTTTTTCCGCCGGGCTGCCGTCGGCGTTCTGGCCCTGGAAATGCATGTCCTTGGGTTCGAACAGGTCATGGCGCTTCAATTCGTCGACCATGGCGATCGTGGCCTGACGGTCGCGTTCGAAGCTTTGCAGGAACTCGAACGCTTCCTTGGTGAAGCCGGACGCATCGTCGCCGTCGAAGAACTTCTGAGCCGGCGTCTTGTCGGTCACGCAAGTCGCGCTTTCGTCCACGCAGACCACGAAACGGTCATTGGCCTGGTCGCCGGCCAGCACGAAGGGATAGCGGCGAGCGAAGGCGGGCATGTAGAAGTCGGTGTTGAACTGGCCGTCCGCCACGAACAGGTTTTCCTGCGTGCGGATGCCCATCACGGCCAGCGGGGAGCGTTCCTCGCCGGCGAAGATGATCGGATAGCTGGCGGCGGCCGATCCGAATTCGTTGGCGGTCAGCGGCACGAAATGGGATTTGGACATGAAGTCGAACGGCTTGTCCACCGGTGAGACGCCGTAGTCCTTGTGCTGTTCGCGGTTCAACGGAACCGGTTTTTCGTAGAACATGACGTTTCCGGTCACGCTGGCTTGCTGTTTTTCGGCCATGATGCCTCTCGGTTTGGATGGAATGTCTCGGACGGAGACGGCACGGAAGTTCGCTTGCGGCGCCTGTCCCCGTCGATCGGCGCCGCCCCCTGATCGGTCAAGGGGATCGGTGAAAGGCCGCGCCTTAGCCGATGCCCTGCCCGCCATCAACTGCGCTTTTCAGGATCGGGGGGCCGAACGGGATCACGCTTACGATTTGCCAACGATGCGTCCATCGCCTATCTGGAAGGCATGGACGCAATGACGACACAAGCGCGTTTGGCCACGGCCCGGCAGGTCTGCGAGACGGCCGGCGAACGGTTCACGCCCCTGCGCGAGCATGTGCTGGAACTGGTCATCGAGGATGGCGGGGCCGTCAAGGCCTACGATCTGCTCGACCGGCTGAAGCCCGAACGCGGCAGTCCCAAGCCGCCGACCATCTACCGCGCGCTCGATTTCCTGTCCAAGCTGGGCCTCGTCCACCGCGTCGAAGCGCTGAACGCCTTCGTTGCCTGCGACCACAGCCATGAGGGAGACCTGGCCGAATTCTTCATCTGCGAACGCTGCAGCCAGGTCGAGGAACGACATGCCCACGACCATGCGGACTGCAAGCCCGACGGCTTTCACATCGACCGTAGCGTGATCGAACATTACGGCACCTGCGCCGATTGCCGGAAGGTGGCGTAGGGCCGGTCATGTTCACCCAGACCTGGGCCGGGGACTGCTCCGCATGGGAGTGCGACGAGCTCGGCCATCTCAACATGTCCTTCTATCTGGACAAGTTCGAACAGGCTCGCATGGGTCTGTTCGTCCGGCTGGGCCTGACCCATGCCTTCCGCCCGGACGCCCATTCCACCGTGCGGTCGCGCGACATCCACATCAAATATCTGTCCGAGGCCCGGCCCGGCAGCCCCTTGCGCATCGAAAGCGCGCTGATCGCCCTGCACGACGAGACCGCCGAAGTCGGCCATGTCATGTATCACCGCGACGGTCGCATGGCGGCCAGTTTGCGCGAAATCGTCGAGCATGTTTACGTTCCCGACGACCGGACCTTCGCCTGGCCGTCGCGCCTGCGGGGCCGCGCCGACGCGCACACGGACCAGATGCCCGCGCCCGCCCGCGCCCGCAACCTGTCGCTGGACTGGGACTTGCCCGTGCCGACCGCGCCCGAGCTGGAGGCTTTCGGCGCGCCCGACATCGGCGGCGGCATCTTCCTGGACAGGGACACGATGCCCGCCGGACACGTGCCGTTCTCCCAGCTCTTCCGCCGCATCACCACGACACTGGGATGGTTCGACAAAGGCTGGCCCGAATTCGCGGATCCGGACTACATGGCGGGCGGCGGCTCCGCCGTGGTGCTGGAGATCCGCGTCCACATGCCGACCTTGTTGCGCGCGGGCGACCTCTATCACCTGCGACCCGCCGTCGTGTCCGCCGATAGTTATACGCGCACCATCATGCACAATGTGTTGAACACGGTCACGGGACAGTGCGTCGCCGCCGGTTATGCCTCCGGTGCACTGTTCGATCTCAACGCGCGCAAGCTGACCAAGGCCAGCCCGGCGCAGGTCGACACGCTGATGGACGCGGCCCTGCCGTCCCTCGCCCCGCTATCCGCACGCTAGCGCGCCCGCTCGAGCACACCGCGCAGCACATCTGTGGCAAAGCGTGTGTCCTGCAGCGGGAAGAGGTGCGTCAGGTCGTCCCGGTAGTCCACGGCGATCCCCGGTTGGCGCCGTCCCAGGGCCGCGCGCTGACTTTTCGTGCTGACCGCGCCGTGCGCGCCCGCGAAAACGATACGGCTATTGTCCGGCAATAGCGGCACGCGCCGGAACAGGTCATGCGCCTGCGCCACGAAGATCGCCTGCTCCCACGACGGATCGCAAGCAAGCCGCAGGCGCCCGTCGCGAGTCGGCAGAAGTCCGCCTTCCAGATAGTCGCGCAACACCGCATCCGGAACGCCGCGAAAGGCGCCGCGGTCCTGGTAACGCGCGAACGCCGCGTCCAGGCTCTCGAAGACGGCGCGGCGCTGCCCCGCTTGGCGCGCGATCGGCAGGCGGCGTTTCATCATCGCCCGGCCCGCCTTGGAGCGCGCGACCTGCCGGGCCACCCACGGCACCAGCACCGGGTCGAACCCGACATAGCCGGACACTTGGCCACGGATCTGCGGCAGGGACAGGAGCGCGCTGACCGCCCCGTAGGAATGGCCTGCCAGCACGACAGGCCGGTCCGCGACCGCGTCGAACACGGCCGCGATGTCGTCGGCGAAGACCTGCCAGCCGTCCAGCGCGTCCGCGTCCGTCGGCAGGTTTGTGCGCCCGTGCCCGCGCAGGTCCAGCGCCAGGATATGCCCGTCCGTATCGTCGAGCAGCGGCTCCAGCACGGCGCGGTAGCTTTGCGCGTTGAACCCGTTGGCATGACAGAAGATGAGTCGCAGCGGCGTCTTCGCCTCGCCGAAGCGCAAGGCCGACAACGTGCCGTCCGGCAGGTCGATGGAAAGGCGATTCACGGCGTTCCCCGTCGCCGGGATAGAACCAGTCTTTTGCCGCTCCGGCTCATGACAAGATCGCCAGCCTGGGTCCGTTCCAGGGCCACATCGTTGGGCAGCAACTCGAACAGGATCGACGGCGGATCGACCGAAACGATCTCGCCGGTCGCAATTTCTTGCATCAGAACGCATCCTCCGCGCCTGATCGGGGCCGATCCGGATATGAGTTCGCCCGCATCGGAAATGGACAGAGGGCCGCTCCGGAACGGACATCCGGCGAAGCGCAGGCCCTCCCGCTCGATTTCCACCGGCGGCAGGGTCGCGTCCGGATAGACGGCCTGCCGCCCGTCGAATCCCATCTTCACGTACCAGTCTCCCTCGATGCTGGAAAACCGCCGGGGCGCCTGACGCCGCCGTGCCGCCTCTTCCGGTTCCAATATGAGATCGGGTCCCGTTCCCGTCAGGCGCAAGCGCCCATCGGCGAGGCGCACGACCTTGAAGGGATCGACCAGAAGGGCAGCCAGCGCATCCTCGCGGCGATGGATGCGTTCATCCCCGCATCCTGCGGTCGTGACAAGGAGATCCTCGGTTTCCAAGACCAGGCCCTCCTCGAAATGGAAGAGGATCGGGCCTTCCATCGCATTGCATCCGATATGGGCGACGATGTGACGATTGCCGATATTGAGAGACTGGCTTGGACCCCAAACGCCGGCTGACGTCTTCGCCCGGTAGGATCCGAACCGCACGATGCGGTACTCGCCGACGATCTCCGTCAGGGTTGTCGGCTGCACGGCTGCGGGCTCCGACCGATGCGTCGCACAGGCCCCCGACAGACCCGCCAGCACAATGAGCGCTGTCATTCCTATCTGCCTCATCGTCCTTTCGCCTCCGGCGTCAGTGCCCGCAATCCCTTGGCCGCCAGCCGCGCCGTTTCCGCGATCCGTTTCGCGCGCGTGTCCGCCCGCTTGGCTTGCTTGATCCATTCCAGGACGGCGCGCCGGTTGGAGCGGGGAAAGGCGTCGAACGTCTCGCGCGCCCCGGCGGCATCCAGCGCCTCGGCCAGGTCGTCCGGCACGAGGCCGGCTTCCACGTCGTCGAGGAAGGTCCACATGCCGTTGGCCTTGGCCGCCGCAATCAGGGCGCGGCCGCGCGCGGTCATTAGTCCGGAGGCGTCCGCCTTGGCCACCGCGCGCTTGTTGACCGCCGACCAGGCGCTTTTCGGATTGCGCGGACTGATGCGCAACAGCGAGCTGACATCGTCATATTTGCGCACCGAGCTGTCCACCCAGCCATGGCAGAGCAGTTCCTGGACGATCTCGCCCATCTCGATGTAGCGGTCCTGGCCCTTATGGTAGCGCCGCATCCAGAGCCCGTCCGCACGGTCGCCATTCTCCAGCAGCCAGGCGCGCAGGGCGGCGCGGCCCTCCACGTCCAGCTCCGGCATTTCGTCAGCCAACCTTCAGATCCATGTCGTCCTCGATCGCCTGTCTGAGCACGGGCAGCAGCGTCTGGTGGCCGCGCGGTTTGTTGATGGCGAAGGCGTGCAGGCTGATGCCCTTGAAGAACGCGACCGCCTTCGCCAAGGCCGCGTCCACATCGTCCACCGCCTCGTCAAGATAGCCGACCTGGACGGCCTCATCGGGCGTGAACATCTCGCCATTGATGAAGGCGCGGGAGAAATGGCGCTGCGACAGGCGGGGGCGGGCCAGCTCGCGCCCGAAATTGTGCATGGGAAGCCCCTTGGCCGTTTCCGGCAGGCCGACCTGGAAAGCGCCGCCGGAATGGCTGGAGCGCCCGATGCGGTAGTCGGCGGCCAGGAATAGGAAGGCGCCCAGCGCCACGATGTGTCCGTCGCCCGCGCAGATGACGGGTTTGCGCGTCTCCATCATGCGCACGGCGAATTCGGATCCGCGCCGAACCAGATCGACGGCCGTCTGCCCACCCAGCATCAATTCCTTCAGATTGTAGCCGGCCGAGAAGATGCCGTCGCGCCCGCGCAGCACGATAATCTTCGCGTCCGCGTCGGCGCGGTCCAACGCGTCGCCCACCGCGTCGAACATGGCGTTGGAGAAGGCGTTCGCCTTGCCGTCGTCCAGACGGATCAAAGCGACATCGTCGGTCAGTTCGTAGGTCAACAGGTCGGTCATTCGGGGTCCGTTATCGTCAAGGTCGTCGCCATTTCGTTGGCGAAGGCGTGTTCGCCCTGCGCGCGCGTCGCGTCAATGATACGTTTGCGCATGGCGAGGGGCTTGTCGGCGCTCATCTTGCGAAACGCCGTCAGCCGGTCTATCTCCAGCCGGAAGGCAATGATGCCGTGTGTGAGCGCCGCGACATAGTCCGGCGCGTCCGAGACCGACCACCCATCCCTGCCCTCGTAAGCCTGCGCCATCTCGTCCAGATGCGGACGTACCGCCGCGTCCGGCAAGGCGCGCAGCGTGCCGCGCGCTTGGACCGAGGCGTAGTTCCAGGTCGGCACGGCCCGCGCCGGATCGTCATGGAGCGTGGCCGAGACGTAGGCGTGCGGTCCGGAAAACACGGCCAGCGCCGCCCGGCCGTCCAACCCTGCGCCATTGTCTGCCGCACAGATCGGGTTGGCGCGCGTCAGATGGCCGTAGAGCGCCCCGCGCGGGCCTTCGTGGCGGAACAAAAGCGGCAGATGCGACGCCGCCAATCCGTCCGCCACCAGCAGGGCGAACCCGTGTTCGGCCATGATGCGACGCGCGAAGGCCGTATCGTCGTCGGTGTAATGGGGCGGTGGATAGGGCATGAGGCCAGGTTACAGGATGGGCGGGAGGGCGGATAGGGGCGGCATGCCAAGGTGCCGGTTCGGTTCGGGCGCGGTTTCCGCACACCGATTTCCGGGTCCGGATTCCGTCCAATCCTGTGTCGCGGGCGTCGCTTCCCAGCGTCTGGTCGGCGTTCGGCGATGACGATCCCGGAAAAAAAGTATCCACACGTCCGGACGCATATCAGGAAAATAGTCCTTTTCTTTTATGTTCACTTAATGTTCTATAAGGGCGCTGCCGGAATTGGGCCCGGCGCACCAATACTGGACGACCTTGGACGGACACTGTGCGCAAGCCCGATACGATCGAACATCTCTATCTCGATTTCGACAGCTTCTTTGCGAGCTGCGAGCAGCAGCGCCGCCCGGAGCTGCGCGGCCGCCCCGTGGGCATCACGCCGACGACCGGCGACGACGGCATGGGATCCGGCGGCGTTATCGCCGCCTCGCGCGAAGCCAAGGCCGCCGGCATGCGCAGCGTGCTGAGCCAGCGCGACGCGCTAAGGATCTGCCCCGACATGGCCTTCGTCCCGCAGGATCCGGCCTATTACCGCGAAATGCACCATTGCGCGCAGGCGTCGATCAAGCGGATATTGCCGATCGAGAAAGTCATGTCCATCGACGAGCTGTCCTGCCGTCTGGGGCCGGAGCATATCCGCGACCCGCTGGGATGCGCCACCCGCATCAAGGCGGAACTGGCGGCCGGGATCGGGCCGTTCATCACGGCCTCGATCGGGTTTGCGGCCAACGGCCATCTCGCCAAGATGGCCTGCAAGGAGGACAAGCCGGACGGAGCGACCGTCTGGCGGCCCGAAGACCTGCCGGACGCGATGACGCACATTCCGCTGACCGGCATTCCGGGAATCGGCGAGGGAATGGAAAGACGCCTGTCGCAGGCCGGCATCACAGACATGGCGGACCTGCTCGGCACGTCGCCCAAACAGCTCCGGCGGATCTGGGGCAGTGTGGCGGGCGAGCGCTTCTGGCAGGCGATCCAGGGCTACGAGGTCATCACCCAGAAGTCCAAGCGCGGCATGATCGGACACGGCCGTGTCCTGCCTGCGACATGGCGGGGCCTGAGCGAGCCCTATGGCTGCGCGCGCATGTTGCTGACCAAGGCGGCGCGGCGGCTGCGGCGCGAAGGTTTCGTCGCCAACACGCTCTATGTCAGCCTGAAGATCCGCCTGCGGCCGGGCGCGGAACCCCGGGGCTGGGCGGACACGACCGACCTGCACGGCGCCCATGACGACCGCACCTGCCTGAAGGGGCTGGACCGGATCTGGCAGCCGCTGGCGGAAAAGGCCGCGAACGTGCCGTTCATCAACATCGCCCACATCATGGTCAGCTTTTCCGGGCTGGAGCGGGCGGAAGACCGGCAATATGATTTCTGGACGTCGCGCGATCCGGAACGCCGACGGTGGGAACGCGTCACCGAGATCATCGATCATGTGAATCTGGCGGCCAACCGTTCCATGATCACGGTAGGCCCCTGGACGCCGCCACCGGGCGGCAATGCCGGCGGCAAGATCGCCTTCACCCGCGTGCCCGAAGCCGAGGATTTCTGGGAAGACGCCCCGCGCCGGGCGGAACCGGCATGAGCTGGAAAACCGCCCTGCAGCTCTCGGACCTGAGCCCGCCCGAACGCATCGAGATGATCTGCAGCGGCTGCGGCCATGTGACCAAGATCCATCCGGGCGACCCGATGATCGGCCTTTACGGTCATCTCTACCTGGACGAGCTCGAATCCCGCGCCCGCTGCCGCCGCGCAGCGCTCAAGGGCACGGCGGGGGGATGCGGAACGACGATGCGCCTGCTGCTCTGCAGCGACGGAGAGGCCCACGCCTTTCAGGCTGGGATCGCATAGTCACATGCCCCCTCCAGGTTTGCGTCCCGCGTGCGGGTCTAAGCCGCGCGAAGCGCGGCGTCGCAAACCTTGTTCCGCAGGAACACGCGTCCCAAAGGACGCGAAGGGAACGCCGCGCCGCAAGCCCGGACGGCGGCTTGCCCAGCCATTTCCCCACCCCCTCATCCCGGGCTCGACCCGGGATCCATCTCCCAACGGTTCCGCCCATCCCAGCGGTCCCGTGATGGACCCCGGATCAAGTCCGGGGTGAGGTCCAGAGGAGAGGTCGTCCCCGACATTCGTGGCCGGGGACGTCAGAGGATAGCGGTCAGGCCAGCCACAGGCGGCCCTTTCCCGACGCCCATCCTCGTTTATTGCACAAACCTTCCGCGTCTTCGCCCGCGCCAACCCCTTGTTCTGCGTGGTGTCCTCTCCCGCCCATCCGAAAGAATC
>NZ_CANMJB010000010.1 GCF_947498175.1 uncultured Algimonas sp.
TGAAAATGGTTCTTGTTTTCCCTTCCCCGTCACGGGGCAGGGCCCGCGCCTCGTGTCGCCTTCGCGGCACAAACGCACCCCCGCCGTGGCCCCGATGCCCGGTCGCACGATGAAACTCGCCTGAAGATCAATCAGCCCTTACCCTGGACAGAAACGCGCTGGCACGGTCCCGTGGGGTCCATCGCCCAACTCTCACAGCCAGACGAGACGGCAGAAGAGGGATCCCGGACCGAGCGCGGGATGAGGATTGAGAAGAAGTTCGGTCGGGACGGCCCATACTGCGGATCAAGCCGGAAAATGGACCATCGTCAGGGTCACCCGAAAGATGAGACACCCGGGCGTGACCAAAGGTGCGAGGCCGTGGGGCTAACCCACCCGCGTCCATTCCTGCGTCTGGCAGAAGAAGGCGATGCAGCCCTTCACCTTGAGGATATCGGAATCGTCCTTGTCCACGCGGATGGAGCTCTTGTAGCTCTTGCCGTCTTCGGGATTGTAGATGCGGCCATTCTTCCAGCGGTCGTCGTCCCATTCGAACCCTTTGAGCATCGTCAGGCCGATGATGGGTTGGGTCCGCAGGGCGGGATTGTCGTTGTTGACATCGGTCGTCGGTTCGCCGGGCGGGATGTCGGCCGTCGCGACGATGCCGCAAGGCGTGCCCGCCATGGACCCCGCACCGCAATCGGAAATGCGCACGGTCGCCGTTTCCTCTTCCGTCAGCCAGAGGCCGTAGACTGTGCCGGAAGCGGCGGCGGGCAAGGCGATGAAACAGGACAGGGCGGACAGGGCGGCGGCAAAGGCGGCGGTTTTCATAACGTCTTCTCCTCTGTCCGGAACGGCCGCGTCAAACGAAGTTCGCATTCTGATTGCTTGACCCAGCCCGTGGACATGCCTATCTGCAACGGGCAGCCGTCCTGGCTGTTCCGATTCCGAGCGTTTTCCGCCGGGATCATCTGCAGGCCGAGCCTCCTTTCATATTCACGAACGCGCCGTCGGATTCGTCCTGTGCGCGCCTCCTTTTCCGAAGTTGCAGACCATGACCGTCGATACGCCCGTTGACCAGCTCGAGACCATCTCGCTGGACGACCTCAAAGACATGAAACCCGGGGAGCTCAACCGCTTCGCCGAAGAAGTCGGGATCAAGAACCCCGGCTCCATGCGCAAGCAGGACATCTTCTATCAGACCCTGAAGGATCTCGCCGAGCGCGACGTGCTCGTGCGCGGCAAGGGCGTGCTGGAAGTCGTGCAGGACGGCTTCGGCTTCCTGCGCGCTCCGGAAGCCAACTATCTGGCCGGGCCGGACGACATCTACGTGTCGCCGAAGATCATCCGCAAGTTCGGGCTCAGAACCGGCGACACCGTGTCGGGCATTCTGGATTCGCCCGAGGGCGACCAGCGCTATTTCGCGCTGAAGGAAGCCGAGGAGATCAACTTCAGCACGCCCGAACAGGCGCGCATGAAAGCGCATTTCGACAACCTCACCCCACTCTATCCCGATCAGCGTTTCCAGATGGAGATCGAGGATCCGACCCTGAAGGACACGTCCGGCCGCGTCATCGACATCGTCGCGCCGATCGGCAAGGGCCAGCGCGCCCTGATCGTCGCCCCGCCGCGCACGGGCAAGACCGTGCTGCTGCAGAACATCGCGCACTCCATCGAGCGCAACCATCCGGAATGCTACGTCATGGTGCTGCTGATCGACGAACGGCCCGAGGAAGTGACCGACATGCAGCGCAGCGTGAAGGGCGAGGTCGTGTCCTCGACCTTCGACGAACCCGCCACGCGCCACGTCCAGGTCGCCGAGATGGTGATCCAGAAGGCCAAGCGCCTGGTGGAGAGCGGCAAGGACGTCGTCATCCTGCTCGACTCCATCACGCGACTGGGCCGCGCCTACAACACGGTCGTGCCGTCCTCCGGCAAGGTGCTGACCGGCGGTGTGGACGCCAACGCGCTGCAACGCCCCAAGCGCTTCTTCGGCGCCGCGCGCAACATCGAGGACGGCGGCTCGCTGACCATCATCGCCACCGCGCTGATCGAGACCGGGTCCAAGATGGACGAAGTCATTTTCGAGGAATTCAAGGGCACGGGCAACTCCGAGATCATCCTCGACCGCAAGGTCGCCGACAAGCGCATCTTCCCCGCCATCGACGTGACCAAGTCCGGCACGCGCAAGGAAGAGCTGCTGGTCGATCCGGTCGCCCTGCAGAAGACCTACATATTGCGCCGCATCCTCAACCCGATGGGCACGATGGACGCGATCGAGTTCCTGCTGGGCAAACTGAAGGACACGAAGACGAACAACGAGTTCTTCGACTCGATGAACACCTAGGCCTTTCCGGGACTTCGACATACGCGGAAACACCCGCTCCGAGCGCAGCGAGGGCCGTAGTGGTGTTTTCGCGTCCGCGCGCGGCTCCAGCACGCTGAGCGGCAGCGAATCGCGCCGCAGGCGAGCGCCCTTTCGGGCGCTTTCTTATTCCAGCCTAGGATGAAATAGAGTGGGCTTTCGCTGCCGCTCAGTCCGCTTCGCGGACGCGGCAAAAGAACCCCGTGCTCGGCTACGCCTGCGCGCGCCGCCCTTTCGCCGGTGTGCGCGATCTGAAGCCGGATTAAAGCTTTGTCCTACAGCGACCCATCGATCAGCTTCATCACGCCGGAAAAATCCAGCCCGCCCTCGCCCGCCGCTTCCATCAGCGCGTAAAGCGCCTCCGCCTGCGCGCCCATCGGGGTCGCGGCGCGGGCGGTCGTCGCCGCTTCCTTGGCTAGCCGCAGGTCCTTCAGCATCATCGCCGCCGCGAACCCCGGCTGGTAGTCCCGGTTGCTCGGTGCGCTCTCCACGGGGCCCGGCGCGGGGCAATAGCTCGTCATGGACCAATTCTGGCCCGACGCCGTGCTGGAGATATCGAAGAAGGTCTGGGCGTCGAGACCCAGCTTGCCCGCCAGGTTGAACGCCTCGCATGTGCCGATCATGTGGATGCCGAGCAGCATGTTGTTGCAGATCTTCGCGACCTGTCCATTGCCCGCATCGCCGGCGTGGAAGACATTCTTCCCCATGATTTCCAGCAGCGGTTCGGCGCGCGCGAACGCGTGTTGCGTCCCGCCGCACATGAAGGTCAGCGTGCCGTCCGCCGCGCCTTTGACCCCGCCGGACACGGGCGCATCGATCATGTCGAAGCCTTGGTCCGTCGCCTGCCCGATCACGGTCCGCGCGCTGTCCACATCGACGGTGGAGCAATCGATCATCAGCGTGCCGGGCGCGGCCACCTCGAACACGTCGGCATAGACGGCGCGGACATGCTGACCGGCTGGCAGCATCGTCACGACGGCATCCGCGCCGGAGACCGCCGCCGCAACCGTATCGGCCTTCGAACATCCCGCGTCGCAAGCCTTGGCGACGGCATCGCCCGACAGATCGAAGGCCCGCACCTCATGAGGCTTGGCCAGATTGGCCGCCATGCCCCCGCCCATGTTACCTAGTCCGATGAAGGCGATGATCATGTGTGGAACTCCTGACGCGGCTCCGCCACCTGTCGGAACATACGTTCGACTTGCTCATCCGTCACGGCCTCGACATCCTCGTGCGACCAGCCCGGGTTGCGGTCCTTGTCGATCAGCTGGGCGCGGATGCCTTCGTAGAAATCTTGGGTGGTCAGGAAATTCAGCGACAGGTCGAGCTCCATCATCATGGCATCGCGGAACTCCATAGTCGCCCCGCGCCGCAGCGCTTCCAGCGTCGTCGCCAGCGCGAGCGGGCTCTTGCGGCGGATCAGCTTGGCTTGCTTGGCCGACCAGTCGGAGCCTTCGTCGTCGAGCGCGGCGAGGATGTCGGCGACACTGTCGCGGTCGAAGAGCTGCACCTCGGTCGGCACGTCCGCGTCGCCGGGCGGGGTCGCTGCGAAGGACTGGATCAGGCCCGCAACCTCGGCTCCGTCCTGGATGTCTGCCAACGCCTTGATAAGGGCGGCGTGCTTGTCCGTCGGCACATAGGCGGTCGCCACCCCAATTTCGAAACATTCCGCCGGCCCAAGCCGCGCGCCGGTCAGGCCGAGCCAATTGCCAATGTCCGCCCTGAGCCTTGGCAGGAAATAGGTCCCGCCGACATCGGGAAAATAGCCGATCCCCGTTTCCGGCATGGCGAACAGGGTCGTATCGCCCGCCACGCGGTGGTCGCCATGGACCGACAGGCCGACCCCGCCGCCCATGACGATGCCGTCGATCAGCGCGACATAGGGCTTCGGATAGGTCTGGATCAGTTCGTTGAGCGCGTACTCCGTACGCCAGAACGCCTCCGCCCGGCCGTCCTTCGCCTTGCCGCTATCGTGCAGCATGACGACGTCACCGCCCGCGCAGAAGGCCCGGTCGCCTGCACCGTCGACGACGACGGCAAGAACGTCGGCGTCGTCTCGCCAGTCAAGCAGCGCGCGGGTCATGGCTTCGCACATCGGCGTCGTCAGCGCATTGAGCGCGTCGGGTCGGGCCAGCGTGATGCGCCCGATGGCGCCGTCAATGCGGGCGATGATGGTGTCGGTCATTGGTCTTCTCCTTTCCTCCCCGGAAAAGGGAGGTGCCGAGCGCAGCGAGGCGGAGGGGTGACAGGATCATCAAGACGGCGCTTTGCGCCGACATATAATTCGTCACCCTTCCGTCATAGCTGCGCTCTGCCACCTTCCCTATCAGGGAAGAAATATTGTTTTTACTGCCGCAGCAGTCCGCGGCTGATGATCACCCGCATGATGTCGTTCGTGCCTTCGAGGATCTGGTGGACGCGCAGATCGCGCACAATGCGTTCGACCTGATAGTCGGCGAGATAGCCGTAGCCGCCATGGACCTGCAACGCATCGTTGGCGATCTTGCTGCACAGATCGGTCGCGAACCGCTTGGCCATGGCGCACTTCATGCCGGCGTTCGGGACCTTGTGATCAAGCGCGTCTGCCGCCGAATAGATCATGAGCTGCGAGGCCTCCAATTCCGTCGCCATGTCGGCGAGGCGGAATTGCGTGTTCTGGAAGTCGGCGATGGGCTTGCCGAACTGTTTGCGCTCCTTGGCGTAGTCGGTCGCCAGCCGCAGCGCGGCGGCCGCGCCGCCGAGACTGCACGCGCCGATATTGATGCGCCCACCATCGAGGCCGGACATGGCGAAGCGGAAGCCGTCGCCTTCCGCGCCGACGCGGTTGGCCGCCGGCACGCGGGCATCCTCGAAGATGACCTGCGCGGTCGGTTGCGCGTGCCAGCCCATCTTGCGTTCCGGCGGGCCGAAGCTCACGCCCGGCATGTCCTTGTCCACGACGAAGCAGGACACGCCGCGCGCGCCGTCATCCGACGTGCGCGCCATGACGACATAGACGTCCGACCAGCCCGCGCCGGAGATGAATTGCTTCGCCCCGTTCAGCACATAGTCGTCGCCCCCTTTATCATTTGTGGCCCGGACCGCCTTCGTGGACAGCGACGCGGCGTCCGATCCGGCGCCGGGTTCCGTCAGGCAGTAGGAGGCGATCAATTCGCCCGCGACCAGCCTGGGGACATAGCGCGACTTGAGGTCGTCACCCGCATAGGAGGCGATCATCCACGTCGCCATGTTGTGGATCGTCATCATCGCCGTATGGCTGACGTCCCCGGCAGCGAGTTCTTCGAACACCATGGCCGAGGCGAGCCGCGACAGGCCCGTGCCGCCGTCGTCTTCCGGAATGTAGATGCCGAGAAAACCGAGCGCGGCCGCTTTTTCGAACACGCCGCGGTCGAGATGCTTCTCCCGGTCCCACTGTTCCGCATGGGGCGCGAGTTCCGTGGCGGCGAACGAGGCCGCCATGTCGCGGATCATCGTCAGGTCTTCGGTCAGTTGAAAATGCATGGGCGCGGCTATGCGGCCCCGCGCGGCGAAAGACAACGCGCGAAGACCGCGCATCACGGGCCGGATGACCCGTCAGTCCGCCTCCGATTAGAAGTCTTTTGCGCGGATCAGGTCACGCAGAGGCCCCCATCAGTCCACGCAGAGGCTGGGCCCGGCCGTGCCGTTCGCGACTTCCGCGAAGCAGCCGAACGGATTGTCGTCGGGCTGGCAGAGGCCCGTCGCCGGCGATCCGGCCGGCGTGCCCGCCGTCGTGCGGCATTGGCCGGCGCACTGGCCGCTATCGGTGCAGACGCGCCCGGCATCGGCGAAAGGCCGCGTGCAGCGTTCCGCGCCCAGCAATCCGGCGCGTTCGACGGTCCCGCCCGTCTTGTAGCAGCTGATGCGGTCCACCTCGCTCAACCGTCCGGTCTCGGAAGGCGGCGCGGGCGTGCTCGCCTGGTCGGACACCGTCGTCAGGTCCAGATAGGGCCGCAGGGCTTCGCCCGCGACGGCGATGCGCGCCCGGCGCGCGGCCGGTTCCAGCGTCACCAGCGTCCGGCGCGAAGCGTCATACAGATAGAGCGCGGTCGCGTCATGGCCGATCTGCTGGAACAGATGGATAGGCCCGCCCCGGACGTTCTGCTCCCAGGACCGGTCCGCGCTGCGGAAGAACTGACCTCGGGCATAGGCGGCGCGCTGCAGATCCTGAGGGCGCGGAGAGGCTGCGGCAGCAGGCGGCTGGGGCTGAGTCTGAGGCTGAGGCCGGGGCTGGGGCTGAGGCTGGGGCTGAGGCTGGGGCTGAGGGCTCGGCTGGACGACCGGCGGCGGCGCAGGCTGCGGGGCGGCCTGCATCGGCTCGGTCCCCGTGATCGCATAGATGTCCGTCATCGCGGCCTGGCCCGGCCAGCGGCCGCGAATGACATTCGCGTCCAGATCGACGACCAGCATGACCTCGCCGTTCGGCCCGCTTAAGGTCAGCGTCCGCGCCGTCGAAGCGGTTTCGAAGAATTCGTAATTGACCGTGCCGTCCTGGCGCATCTCCGTCCAGCGGCCCGGCTGTGCCCGGCTCTGAACCAGGCTGCCGCCGGGGAACCGGATGACGGCCAGTTCGGGCGACGGACGGCGCGGCGCGCCAACCTGGACGGGAGCGTTCTGAACGGGAGCGCTCTGAACGGGAGCGTTCTGGACGGGCTGTGCTTGCGTCTGCGCCTGTGCGGAAAGCGGCGAGGTCGGCGACGGCTGGGCCTGCACCATCCGGACGCTCGGTGAGGCACTGCGCGCCGCGTCCGCAGCGACAGGCCTATCGGCGGCCAGTCCACCGGCCGCAGGCCCGTCCGGGGACGGCGCGCCCAGCAATTGCGCCCCGGCGGATTGCGGCCAGGCCGTCTGCGCCGTGAAGCAGAGCGCCAGAAGGGCTGCCGCCATGATGGAAATGCGGATGAAGCTCATGATCCTGTCCTCGCGTCCGGGCGGCGGGTTCGCCCCCTCATAGCCGCTTGCGTCTTTCCGCAAGGTGAACGGACCGGCGACCGCCGCGCGCCCCGGCGTTCCAAGACGAACCCTGGCCGCCGCACTCTGCAAGTTCCGTTCCACGTCACCCCGAAACCATGCCGGAACTCCGACAGCGCTGCAGCGCCGCCTCCCGATGGCATTCTCGACCGTCATCGCGAGCTCGGCTCTCCCTTCATCGCCCCTACTTCCATTGCCTCTGGAATTCATGGCCGCGATTCGTTTTCCTCATCCATCATCTCTCACACCGGGCTCGATCCGGGATCCATCTCCCCACTCTTGCGATTTGCCTAAAGGTCCTGCGATGATCCCGCAGAACCGCGCCAGAGCGTTCGTGTCCGGAGTGAGGTGAATTCGGTTCACGCATGCGGGACGGTGCGCCCGGATTGCGGGCGTCACGCCCGGTCCGGCAATCCATCGTCCCGGTTGAAAGGGACACGAGGCGCGGGCCGCTGTCCGTTGATGGACAGAGAAAAGAACACACCGATTTACAACGGGCCGGGGCCCGCGCGGATGGAACGTGCTGGCGCCCGCGCCGCATTGCCGGCGGGATCGGTTCGATGGCTGGAACGGTCTCCGCTCGGCCCCGCAACGTCGGGGCGTCGCATCCAAGGCGCACGCTCCGCCAACGGGTCGCCCCGACGGCTCTGCGGCGGGGCGCGGCCTGGGACTCCGCGCGATCAGCCTGCGACCGCGCCTCGTCCGCCTCCGAATGTCTCCGCCGCCTGCGCCGCCGGATCTCCCCCGGTCGGCGCGGGCGTCGGACGGGTCGTTCACCCCACCCGGAAACCGCACTCCACCGTCCGCACCGCCGAGGACAGGCTCCCCCTCGTGTCTGATGCGAACACGTCCGTTATAAGGGAGGCCCGCCATACCGAGAATCTTTTTGGCTCACTTTTTTCGTAGGCGAGGATCGATTTTCGCGACGGGCCGGTGGCAGCGGCGTTTGCGGCCCGGATAGGCGAGCATGCCGTCCTCGGGAATGAGACGTTAGCGAGGATGGCGGGGGATGGGCGGCCGGAAACGGGGCTGAATCGGGGCGAATAGGAACAGTCTGAGGCGACGTGTCAGACCCGTTCCAATCGTTAAAGAGTGAACCGTCCAAGCCGCCCGACACGAACCGGTCGCTGCCGCTTAGACAGCGCGGCCACGGTTGCATCGATGGCGCGCCTTTTCAAAGCCAGATACGAAGCGAATTTATTGGTGAGGAGAAGGGTGACGTTGCACCGTCAGTGTTCCATATTTGAGGCATATGATTAGGCGTAACTCTCTCGCTACTTCGTGTTTCCAGCTCCTCAATCACATTATTGCACGACATGAACCGTGTCTCCGACTACGATTCTATCTCCGGAATCCCAAATCTGATCTATCCGGGCGACACAGCTATCATGATCGTCCGCACACACTTTTCCTTCGAAAACCAGTCCCATTTTTTCGCGTAACTGCTCTGAGGTCGGCAGCCATAAGCGGTTGAGAAAACCGCGGGATTTGTCCGGGCAGTCGGATAACGTATCGATAAGTCTATAGTGCGTCGTAACAAGACGCTTTTCGGCCTCCCGCCAAAACTCCTTATTGATTCCCTGGGTATCGTAGAGACGCTCTTGAGCGCCTGCGGCTGTGAACGCACAATAATGATCAGCTTCTTTTGCAAGTTCAAACTGATTTCTGTCCATCAAGGGCGACCAGTGAAAGCCGATCAATGGCGAGTCGATGAACACAATTTTATCCCCGGCAGGCAGTATGAACTCACTACAAGCGGAAAGGCATCGGCCTCGCACTGTGACCTCCATCTCTTTGGCCAATGCAACTTTGGCCGCCTCGAGCGCATCGACCGTAAAGCCCCCACCGGAGTTGATTTCCAAGCGAAATGTCGACGGGGCATCCGACAATAATTGTGTCAGGCGGCCATCTATCCTTCCGACGAAAACGAGATTTTCATCTGCTTGAAAGCAAGAGACAAGAAGATAGATCGATGCCAGTATAGCAGTTGCAGACAAAACTATATTTTGTTTGTATAAATGTCTCATCTCATCGAGATTTAAGTCCCGTCGGGCAACGTTTTAATGGAAAATCCGGCAAGTCTGCACTTTCCACATCGCACCCCTGGGCGTACCTTCACCGTCCTGCGGGCGAAAACTCGTACCCGGTCAAAGGGGAGTGAGAGGTAGGCTCAGTACACCCGCTTCTTAGGCTCAATATACTCAATCCCATCCGTCATCGTGTAATCATGCACGGGGCGGTAGTCGATCTTCACCGCATTCGCCCCGTCGTCATACCATGCCAGCGTGTGCTTCATCCATTGATCGTCGAGCCGGTCGGGATAGTCCTCATGCGCGTGGGCGCCGCGGCTTTCCTTGCGGTTGTCGGCTGAGGCGATGGTGACGCGGGCCTGGGCGACGAGGTTGTCGAGTTCGAGCGTTTCCATCAGGTCGGTGTTCCAGACCATGGTCTTGTCGGAGACGGAGACGTCGGCGAGCGTGTCGGCGACCGTTTTCACCTTTTCCACGCCTTCGGCCAGGCTCTCTTCCGTGCGGAAGACGGCGCAATGTTCCTGCATCGCCTTTTGCAGGGCGAGGCGGATTTCGGCGGTGCCTTGGGTCCCGGCGGCGGCCTTGAAACGCTCCAGCCGGGTGATGGAGTGTTCGCCCGCATTGGCGGCGAGCGGGGTGGTGTCGGCGCCGGCCGTCAGGACCTCGCCGCAGCGCAAGCCCGCCGCGCGGCCGAACACGACCAAGTCGATCAGGCTGTTGGAGCCGAGGCGGTTTGCGCCGTGGACGCTGACGCAGGCGGCTTCGCCCACCGCCATCAGCCCGGGGACCACATGGTCGGGATCGCCGTCCTTCAGCGTCACGACTTCGCCGTGATAATTGGTCGGGATGCCGCCCATATTATAGTGGCAGGTCGGCAGGACGGGGATCGGTTCCTTGGTCACGTCGACGCCGGCGAAGATTTTCGCCGTCTCGGAAATGCCGGGCAGGCGCTCGGCCAGCACGGCCGGGTCGAGATGGTCGAGATGCAGGTAAATATGGTCCTTGTTCGGGCCGACGCCGCGCCCTTCGCGGATCTCGATGGTCATGGCGCGGGAGACGACGTCGCGACTGGCGAGGTCTTTGGCCGACGGCGCGTAGCGTTCCATGAAGCGTTCGCCCTCCGAATTGGTGAGGTAGCCCCCTTCCCCGCGCGAACCTTCGGTGATGAGGCAGCCCGCGCCGTAAATGCCGGTCGGGTGGAACTGGATGAACTCCATGTCCTGCAGAGGCAGGCCGGCGCGCAGCACCATGGCATTGCCGTCGCCCGTGCAGGTATGCGCCGACGTGGCCGAGAAGAAAACGCGGCCATAGCCGCCGGTGGCGAGGATCACGGTCTGCGCCTTGAAGCGGTGCAGCGTGCCGTCATCGAGCTTCCACGCCGTGATGCCGCGACACTTGCCATCTTCCATGATCAGGTCGAGGGCGAAATATTCGATGAAGAATTCCGTGCCGCGCCGCAGCGACTGGCCGTAGAGCGTGTGCAGCATGGCGTGGCCGGTCCGGTCGGCGGCGGCGCAGGTGCGCTGCGCTTCCGGGCCCTGACCCATATTCTGCATCATGCCGCCAAAGGGGCGCTGATAGATCTTGCCTTCGTCCGTGCGCGAGAACGGCATGCCCCAATGTTCGAGCTCATACACCGCGTCGGGCGCGTTGCGGCAGAGATACTCGATCGAGTCCTGGTCGCCGAGCCAGTCCGAGCCCTTGACCGTGTCGTACATGTGCCAGCGCCAGTCATCGTCGCTCATATTGCCGAGCGACGCCGCGATGCCGCCTTGGGCCGCGACCGTGTGGCTGCGCGTCGGGAAGACCTTGGTCACGCAGGCGGTCTTGAGGCCTTGCTGCGCCGCGCCGAGTGCTGCGCGCAGCCCGGAGCCGCCCGCGCCGACGACGACGACGTCATAGTCGTGATCGATGAAAGTGGTCATGAACCCGTCCTAGAAAAAAGCGGCGGCGACGAGACCCGCCACGCTGGCCAGCCACAAGATGAGGGCGACGGACTTGTTCTTCCAGAGGCCGAAACGCCGCAGCCCACCGTCGAAATAATCCATGATGACCTCGTCCATCTCCAGCTTGGCGTAGAGGATGGCCGCGCTCAGGAACGCGATCATGCCGACCGCGCCGAGCGGGCTGGACAGCCAGGCCGCGATGCCGGACGGCCCATCCGGCAGGGCCAGCATGACGGACAGGATCGCGAACGGCAGGCCGACGATCACGCCCCACCCGGCCAAGCCGTGCATTTTGTGATGCTTCGTGCCGTGGGCGGCGGAATAGGCGCTCATGCCAGCACTCCGATCGCGGTCAGGACCAGCGCGGCGACCAGCGCCAGCGCGATCATGCCGTAGGACAGCCCATTGTTGAACCGCGGTTCGAACATCTCGCCCTGGTTCCAGATCGCGTGGCGCAGCTGCGCCAGCGCCATGAAGATGAAGGAGAACAGGAAGACGAACAGCCCGATCGCGCCGAGCGGCGAGAATAGCAGGTCGCGCAGCGGAATGCTGTCGGAGAAGCCGAAGAAGACCAGCCAGACCGCGACCAGGACCAGCGCGACGTAAGAGATGATCGCGCTCGCCCGGTGCAGGATCGAGCTCATCATCGCGCCGTGCCAGCGCCAGACCTGCAAATGCGGCGCCATGGGCCGCGGATCGTTCCATTCCGATGACATGGATGCTCCAGCCTGACGGCCCGCGCCGCGAGGGTCGCGCGCCGGCCTTGTTTCGTCCCCCGTCGCCCGGGGCTCAAGTGACTACGGATAATGGCCCGCCCCGGTTGCGACAAGGGAGGAAGCGGCGCGCGGACGGCTTTTGTTTGCGTTTGCGAGTGAGTCGCGGGGGTGGCGGGCTTGGACGGCGCGGATGCAAGCCGAGGCTGTGAATAACTTCTTGAAGGCGATATTTGCAACCCCAGGAAGAAAATGTTACCAGATAGCAATAATCCAAGCTGGGGAGCTTTCGTTCATGCCGTCATCCGCCGCCATCCTCCGGTCTGCGAGTTTCGCCGTCACCGGTCTCGCCGTCGTTCTTGCCAGCCCCGCCTTCGCCCAGGACGCGGCGCAGCCTTACGGCCCGCCCGTGTCCCAAACGACCGAGCAGGGCACGACCACGCTCTCCCCCCGCGCGGACGGCTTCGACGTCACCTTCCAGGATCTGCGCGGCGTGACCACGCGCTACGCCTACGACGCGGCCGGCTTGCTCGCCAGCGAGACCGCGCCGGAGATCGGGCGCCTGCGCTTCGATCACGACGACCAAGGCCGCCCGGTCCGCCGCGCGAGCGCCGACGGCCTCGTCGCCCGCGTCGAGTATGACGACAGCGGGCGATTACTGCGCAAGGCGTATCGGTCGGATGGCCCTCGGGGCATGGAGGACCGGATCGTCACCCGCTACGGCTATGACGTGTGCGAGAACGGCGCGGGCAAGCTCTGCCGGATCGTCCACAACGGCCACGTCACCCGCTTCGCCTATACGCCCGACGGACGCCTCGCCTCCAAGGCGGTGCGCCTGGCGGACGAGACCGATGTGGAGCGCCTGCGCTACGACTACGATGCGGACGGGCGGCTGGATCGGATGCGCTATCCATCCGGCCTGGTCGTGCGCCACCACTATGACGCCGACGGGCGGCTCGTCCGCCTGACCGGCCACTACGAGACGGGCGAAGACCGCGCCCGCTTTACCATTGCCCGGGACATCGCCTTCGACGCGGACGGACGCCTCTCGGGCTTCGTCCACGGCAACGGCGTGCGCACGCGCCTGCGCCGAGGCGACGGCGGCGCGTTGTCGCGGATCACTCTGGCGAAGGACGGCACCGTGCTCGACCGGGCGGACCTCGCGCGCGACACGGATGGCCGCGTCACCGCCATCGACCGCCCCGACGACGTCCGCGACCGCCGCTTCGCCTACGATGCGGGCGGCCGCCTGGTGATGGAGACCACGGGCGACGGCACGCCGACCGCCACGACCCGCATCGACTACGCCTACGACGCGGTGCACAACCGCACGTCGGCCACGCAGGGCACGGCCACGCGGCATTACACTTACGCGTCTGACAGCAACCGTCTGACCGCCATCGGGCGGCAGTCCGTGAGCTACGACGAACGTGGCAACCTTACTTCCGACCGCTCGCGCCGCCGCAGCTTCACCTACGACGCGACCAACCGGATGGTCGCCTTCATGCGCGACGGCGAGCTGCGCGCCACCTACGACTATGACGCCCACGGCCGCCGCATCCGCAAGCGCCTGCACCGCCCGGACGCGGACGGCGTGCGATCCGTGCGCTTCGTCCATGACACGGACGGCCGCCTGGTCTCCGAAGTCTCCCGCCGCGACGACCGCGCCGCCGTCCATGCGCGCGACCTGGTCTGGTTGGGCGGGCTGCCCCTGGCCCAAGTCGAGCGCAAAGTCCGCTCTGATGGCACGACACGGCAGGCGTCCGTCCTGTCGCTCCACGCCGGTCACCTGGGCGAGCCCAGAGAGGCGAGAGACAAGAGCGGCACGGTCGTCTGGCGCTGGGAGGGCGATGCCTTCGGCCATGGCCCCGTGCGGCGCGACCCCGACGACGACGGCGTGAGCACCGAGGTCTCCTTGCGCTTCCCAGGCCAATACCACGACCGCGAAAGCGGGCTGTTCTACAACCACCACCGGGACTACGATCCGAAGCTCGGACGCTACGTGCAAAGCGACCCGATCGGGCTAAAAGGCGGGGTCAACCGGTACGCCTATGTCAGCGGAGACCCGGTGAACTGGGTGGATCCCAACGGAATGAAACAATGCTGGTACACCTGGGCCGACCCGGACTCCGATGGTGGGGCTGGAACTTCCATCATTTTGACAAATTGCACTAGCAGCGTCGGCGGCGAAGATGGAGTTGCAGGCGGAGGCGGAGGCGGAGGTGGAATCGGAGTAGGCGGCGGAGCGCCCAACCCCGGACCCGTCTTCGGAGAGGGAGGCGGGGGCAACAATAATTTTGACCCATCAAAATCTATGTGCGTAAATCCAAGCACTAATCTACAATCAACGCTTGATGAAATCGCATCAAGAACATCAAATGACGGAAATGAGCACGGGGCATTTTACTATACCAGAAATGGGAAAGTGTTTTCAACGCCGATTTTTACCTCTGGCCAACCCAACACAATCGACCCGTCAACCTATATTCCTCATCTACAACAACTATCATTGTCTGGCGCCACAATCATTTTTGCAATACATTCGCACCCGTACTTAAGAATTTTAGATTCACACACAAACACTTATAACCGTACATTTCTTTCTGCTGGAGATATAAGGCTGTTTACAAATCTTCCTAGATATAACATTAACGTAGAAAGAAATTTATACGCCGCTCTTGTCGGCCATCCAAATGGGGTTCGAATCGACAGTTTTTTCCAAATTGACCTTAATGCAAATCAAGTGAATAGGATAGACACATGCGATTGATATATATGATTTTGATTTTAGTTTTATTAGGGCATAACATCAGCTCTAACGGCAAAGAATCGAACTCTTCTTTCTTAACTGAGTTTAACTACACTTTTAACGTTTCCTGCGCTCAAAGTACATATATAATTAAAGGAGTTATAAAAAACACCCCTCAGGAGAAAGCATATATAATAAAAAGTATTTACAAGGATTCGGTAAAAATACGCACTAAAAACCACAAGCTACACAAACAACTATTATCGGGGATTAAACTGGAGGAGCTTCCTCTGTTTTTTTGCGATATATCTGACCTATCTGTCAAATTCACCAAGCCTTTAACTCTGATTGATGGGAGCCACATGTCCGCTTTGTATGTTTATGAAGATAATATAATACCATTAATGGAATAGTCCCTTTAAAAAATCAACATATTTATTGCATTCTTAGGGTGGGGCAGGAGTTTACTATGGCTCACTTCCAATCGGTGGGGCTATCAAGTTATAATTAAGTTCAACTCTCATACCTGCGTAGAATGATCAAAAAAACTGTCATAGCAAGCTTTGTGGTTGCTCTCAGTCTAAGCTTTTTTTCAAACTTTGAATGAGCCTAGCATTATGAACTTTTCGAACATATTTTTCGTCTGAGCAACAGGATCATACTTTCTGCTGAAAGAAGGCCTTGGATTTAACGATGGTAAGTATCTCTTCAAAGTTAACCTTAAGCTTCCCTTAGTGTTACATATGACTTATATTGTTCTTATCATAATGGCCGCCACATTTGACTTCTTTTCTCTATAATATTATTTATATCCGCACCGACTATGCCTATGACGCGGTGCACAACCGCACGTCGGCCACGCGCCGCTACATCTACGCGTCTGATAGCAACCGTCTCACCGCCATCGGGCGGCAGGGCGTGAGCTACGACGCACGCGGCAACCTGACCTCCGATCGCTCAGGCCGCCGGTCCTTAGAAGCGGTCTCCGCAGTGGTTTTCTTAGTTGAAGGCCTCGTGTACTATTCAGGAAATGTTGACTTACCAAATACAGGCAAACGATGTCCAATCGTAACCCCATAAAAAGGAAAGCGTATGTCGTGCTTGCGGTTCAACTGACATTATTCTATGTGTCACTACTATGTTATGAGTGGTTTACCAGGAACCAGTGGAACGGCCTAGACCCCCAATTTGGAGTAGTCGCATTGTTAAGCTTAAGTGTTTTGTTGACTGGATTTTACGGACTATTAACATCAGTTTCTTCGAGGCCTCCATGGTGGGTGGCATCGTGTTTTGCAATTCTGCCACTGGCGCTCACTCTGTTTTGGAAATGAAATGAGGTAAATGACGGTAGACCGGTGAGTTTTTATTTTGTGAATCGACATTATCACAAGAAGGCGTTGCATTCTTGTGAAAGACAGAGATATAAAGTAGTCATTCTATGTATACATGCCGATTATGAAAACTCGTTTGGCGAATTATCTGATAAATCTCTGTCGTAAGTGACACTCAAGCCGCGATCAACCGATCCACTTCGTCTACCAATTGCCGCAGATGCACCGGTTTGCTCAGCACGGTCTGCTCCGAGGCGCGTTCGTCGCTCATGGCGACGGCGGCGAAGCCGGTGATGAACATGACCTTGATTCCGGGCGACAGGGTTTCGGCCTGTTTGGCGAGTTCGATGCCGTCCAGGCCCGGCATCATGATGTCGGTCAGGAGCAGGTCGAAGGCGCCGTCGGCGAATTTCAGGGCGCGCAGGGCGCGTTCGCCGTCGGAGCAGGCAATGACGTTGTGCCCGGCTTTTTCGAGAGCCTTTTCGAAGAAACGGCGCATGTCCGCATCGTCTTCGGCATAGAGGATTGTGGCCATGACATTGTGTCCCGGGCGGTTGATCTGTGCTGCAGTCAGAGGCCAAAGGCTGCGATCTGCCCTGCCATCCTAGCAGCATTCGTGCCTGATGTGACAGGTGCGACTTAAAAAACCCTGACCAAGGCGTACCGATCGGCTAGGATAACCGTTCATGCGGCCTTTCACCCCTAAAGACGCGCCAGTCAGCCCGGCGGAACGCCAGAGCCTCGCCCGGCTCGATCCGGGCCATTGGGTGGACCGGCCCGATGTCTGGCGCGCGGGTGTAGTCTTCGCCTCGCCCCATTCTGGCCGGATCTACCCCCGGCCGTTCCGCGAAGCGTCCTGCCTGTCCACGGCGCAGCTGCGCCGCAACGAGGACATGTTCGTGGACCGGCTGTTTTCCGGCGCGGTCGCCGCGGGAGCACCGCTGCTGCGCGCGCGGTTCCCGCGCTGCTATGTCGATGTCAATCGGGCACCCGACGAATTGCCGCAAGGCTGGTCGGATGTCCCGATCCGGGAAACGCCGCGCGCCCAGGCCGGTATCGGCGTGGTGCCGACCCATATCGGCGAGCGCGCCCCGATCTACCGCCAGGAACCGAGCCGGGCCGATGCTGCAGCGCGCCTGAAACGGCTCTACTACCCCTACCATAACGCGCTCTCAATGTTGATCGCGGAGGCGCAGACGCATTTCGGGCAGGCCTTGCTGATCGATTGCCACTCCATGCCGGGCTTCGCGCCGATGGGGTCGCGCCGGCCGGATATCGTGCTGGGCGACCGGTTCGGACGGTCCTGCAACGCGGAAACGATCTTCGTCCTGCGCGACGCATTCCAGGCGGAGGGTTTTTCCGTCGCGCTCAACTACCCTTATGCGGGCGGTTACGTGACCGAGCATTACGGCAAGCCGGAGGACGGGATCGAAGTGATCCAGGTCGAAATCAATCGAGATCTCTACCTCAACCCTGTCACGCTGGCGCCCAAGCGCGGTTATGAGGGCGTGGCGGCGAAGGTCGGCCGGATCGTGCGTTGCATTGTGGACGGCCGACGTCCTCACGCTCTAGCTGCGCAATAAACGGCCGCAACGCTCTTCATTGTTCGATTCCCGCACATTGGACGGAGGCTGAGATACCGTCTCGCGACGTCAGGCGAGCGGTTCGGGCCGAAACACTCCCGCTCCAGGCGAACAACCCTGACGGGGCTGGCACGGCATTTGCTCTCTTGTGAGGCGAGACGTTTTGAAAGGACACGCCCCATGACCAGCGACATCGACCTCTTCGTCGGCAAACGCCTGCGCCGCCGCCGCCGCCTGCTCGGCCTGACCCAGCAGGCGCTGGCCGAACAGGTCGGCATCCGGTTCCAGCAAATCCAGAAATATGAATGCGGCGCCAACCGCGTGTCGGCCGCGCGCCTGTTCGAACTGTCCGAAGCCCTGTCCGTGCCGGTGCAGTATTTCTACGAAGGCCTGTCGGACCGCGACCCGTTCGGGTGCGAGGATCCGGCGCATATCGCCTCGGACGTGCTGTCGAAGAAGGAGACGATGGATCTGGTGCGCGCCTATTATGCCATGGGCGAAGGTCCGCGCAAACATCTGCTGGACCTGGCCAAGTCGCTTGAAGCGGCGACCAAGCCGGCCTTGCGCCTGGTCGTGCCATAGATTCCTAACTGGACGCTTTCCCGTCCGCTTGCGCCGTGCGGCGCCAGCCCCTAGTCGGCGGCCATGACCGACATTGCCGACCGCTTAGCCTTCATGGACACGCTCGCCGAGGCGGTGCGGGCCATTGCCCTGCCGCTGTTCCGCTCCGGCGTCGCAGCCGAGAACAAGGCCGAGAGCGGCTACGATCCCGTGACCGAAGCCGACAGAGCGGGCGAGCGCGAATTGCGTCGCCTGATCCTCGAACGCTATCCGGACGATTCCATTGTCGGCGAGGAACATCCCGATCACGAGGGCACGAACCGTTACCGCTGGACGGTCGATCCGATAGACGGCACGCGCGGCTTTGTCGCCGGTGTCCCGGTCTGGAGCACGCTGATCGCCCTGTCGGTCGATGAAGAGCCCGTGCTGGGCATGATCGACCTGCCCGCGCTGGGCCTGCGCGCCGTGGGCGATTTGTCCGGCGAGCCGGAGGCTTGGCTGATCCATGATGACAGTCGGCGCGAACGCCTGCGCGCCCGCACGATCGACCGCCTGTCCGAGGCGCGGCTGGGCTGCACCCAGCCCTTCGGCATGTTCGGCCACGGCGAACTGGCCGCCTACAAGATCGTTCAGAGCGGCGTTGCCTTTTCGCGGCTGGGACTGGATGCCTATGGCTACGTCCTGCTGGCGCAGGGGCGGATGGATTTGATGATCGAAGGCGGCATGAAGCCTTGCGACGTGCGTGCCCTGATGCCGGTAGTGGTCGGGGCGGGCGGGGTGATCACGGATTGGCGCGGGGGGAATCCCAAGGACGGGCCGCGCCTTGTCGCCTGCGGCTCGCCGGATCTGATGCCGGAACTGTACACCTATCTAGGCCGGGCGATGACGTAAGGTTGCGGCTCGGCTTCACTTCCGAATTAAACCTCAGTCACCTTGTGTCGCGGAGGCTTGCGGGAACGGGCGGCGACTCCATATCTTTCCAAGACATTACAAGCTTTGTTCACGAGCCCGTTTCGCAAGGAGTCCCTGCTCATGAAGAAAATTCTGATCCTGTCCGCTGCCGCCATCGGCCTTGCGACGACGCCTGTCGCCCTGTCGCAGGTGCTTTCGGATACGACCGATCCGGCCGCGCCGCTCTACCAGCCGGTGCAGCTGCTCAGCCAAGGCAATTCCTCCATGACCTACGATGCGCGCCGGGGCGTCGTTACCATGGCACCGTTGCTGGAGCGCGTCACACCCGCTGTCGTGTCCATCAACACGGTGACGGAGGGCCGCGTCCGGCCTGAAACCGACGATGAGCGCCTGGAGATGTTCGAGCGCTTCTTCGGCCCATCGCCGCAGAACCGCGGCCCGCGCGCCGGGCTGGGCTCTGGCGTGATCGTCGATGCGCGCCAGGGGCTGATCCTGACCAACAACCACGTTATCGATGGCGCGGACGAAATCGAGGTGCGCTTGGAAGATCGCCGCGAGTTCTTCGCCGAAGTGGTCGGCACGGATCCGCAGACCGATCTGGCGCTGCTGAAGATCGACGCGCGCAATCTGCGCGACCTGCCGATCATCGACACGGACGATGTTATGGTCGGCGACTATGTCATCGCCGTGGGCAATCCGTTCGGCCTATCCTCGACCGTGACCAGTGGCATCGTGTCCGCCCTGGGCCGCGAAAGCGGCGGCGGGGGCGACCGCTATGCTGATTTCATCCAGACCGACGCGGCGATAAATCCCGGCAACAGCGGCGGCGCTTTGGTCAATTCCAAAGGTGAGCTGATCGGCATCAACACGGCCATCATCTCCCGCTCCGGCGCCAGCAACGGCATCGGCTTCGCCGTGCCGACCCGCACCATCCGCAATGTCATCGACCAGCTGACGGAATTCGGCGAAGTGCGTCGTGGCCGGATTGGTGTGGAGATCGGAAATGTCACGCCGGAATTGCGCAGCGGGCTTGGCCTTCCGTCACTGGCAGGCGCATTGGTTCAGACTGTCGTCGAAGACAGCCCAGCCGAGAAAGCTGGCCTCGAACAAGGTGATGTCGTCATTGCTTTCAATGGCGAGGAAATCGAGGACATGGCGGATCTGCGCAATACGGTCGGCCTGTTGATGCCTGGCACGACGGCGGACATCACCTATCTGCGCGACGGACAGCGTCGCACGACCCGCATCACGCTCCAAGCGCAGGATACCGAGCGCGACGTGCTGGACGAACGGACCGCCGACGACATTCCGTCCATGGAGAGCTTCTCCGGCGCGACGATCACGGACATCCCGTCCGATCTAGATCTGCGCGACGGCGATGACGGCGTCTATATCAGCCAAGTGCGCCGGGGATCCCGCGCCTTCCGCTCCGGCCTGCAGCGCGGCGACATCATCCGCAGCATCAATCGCCAGGACATAGAGAACCTGCGCGATTTCGAACGCTTCATCGAAGCTAATGAAGGCCCGTATGCGCTGGTCGTGGAACGGGACGGCCAGACTGCCTTTATCGGCGTGCGCTAGGCGCTCCGCCTTCTTTTAAAGGTCCGTCAAATTCTGAGAAAAGGTTTCCGGGAGAACATCCCCGGAAACCCAGATTGATTGCATAATGAAAGGGTCGGATAACGGTTGGCACCGCTGAGGAGGTAGCTCGTAAGTCCGGCCCTCGCGGAAGGGCTCCCCCCTGCCGCGCCAGGCCGCCTGGCCTGGCGCTTCAAGATCTTTACTCTTCTTCGTTTGCTTCGGCGGCTTGCTCGTTGATGCAGTTGACCGCCATGTCGGTGAAGGCGCGGTCGCCTTCATAACCCTCGTCCAGCAGCCCTTGAAGCGCCTTCGATCCTTGGTGATCGCCAAGCTGTTTGGCATAGGCATTGGCCGTGCCGTAACCGGCCAACGCGTAATGGGTCATGCGCTGGAACTGGGCAATGGCCGTCGCTTCGCGCAACGCCTCGTCTGTATAGTCGGAATGCAGCACGTGTTTCTTTCCTTCCGTGACCAAGCCTTCCATGCCTTTGCAATGCATGCCGGAGGCTTTCTCGTCATGGCGTTCGGCCAGCTTTTCCAGCTCCGCATTGTTGTCCTTGATCATTTTCTCGGACTGCTGGAACTTCTGCACCAATGGGCTGCCTTCGGGCAGCTTGCGCGCGAACATCCCGCACGTCTCCGCCGCTTGCTTGTTGGCGGAATGGATGTCCTTGATTTCGTGGATGTAGAGGTCCTTGAGGGATTTCGTCGTGCCGGACATGGCTGTGTCTCCTTTTGAAGTGGGTGTCAGAGACAAGCGATTCCGGGGGCAAGAAAGTTCCGGACAAACAGCGCAGTCAGGAAAAAGGAGTCCGGAGTTAACCCTGCAACCTGTCGCCAATCTGAATATTGTCCTCAGCCTTCAGCCAGACGGTATCCAGCATGACCGGTTTCGTCAGGCGGTTTTGCCTGGCGCCCGCAACGGGATGAAAGGACGACATCATGACACGCACGACCCGAATCGCCGCAGGCTTCTTGGTTCTAGCCGGGATCGCCTCCCTCACCGGGCCGGCTTCCGCCCAAAGTACGGAAGAAGTCCTGGGCGCCGTGATCGGCGGCACGGCCGGGACCTGGATCGGCAAGGAACTCGACAAAAAGGGCTCGACCCGCGAAGGCGAAATCATCGGCGCTGTTATAGGCGGCAGCTTGGGTTATGTCATCGGCGACCAGATCGATGACCGCAATGACCGCCGCCGTCATCAACAACGCCGTGTCTATAGCCAACCAACCTATCACCAGCCCCGCCGCGTCTACTCTCAGCCTGTCTATAGCCAGCCGCGTTACGTCCCTCCGCGACGAGTCCACACGCAGCCAGCCTATGTCGCTCCGCGGCGGCGCGTCGTGGGACACTACCCGCAAGGCCGTACGGTTTATCGCTCGCGTTACTAGTCCTCTGCGTTTGAGACTGAAAACAAGCCCCGCCTCTTTAGGTGGGGCTTGTCGATCATTCGGGAACGACCCGCCTACCCGATTTGGTCAAACAGTAGGTCACAGCTGTCTCGACGCCGTAACGCCGCTCTGTGGATCCGTCGGTCATCAATGGATCAAGACCATTTCATTATCGCCATTCACGCCCAGTTCTTGAAAAACGGATCGGAACAGGACACGGCTCTGACATGGGTGGGATTACCCTCTCGGCCGACCTCGAACCGGATCATGCAACTCCCGCTTTTGTAGGCTGTGGGCGGCATGGTCGTCATAATTCCACGTTCTCGAATCATGCCGGACCAATAAAAAGGTTGCAAACCGTAGCTGTTCTACCCGCTGGCAATGCTCTGCAAACTCTCTACCTCATACCCGCCGGCTTTCAGCGCCTTGATGCTCTCGACCGTGGCGCGACTGGCGGCGGCGGTCGTGAAGTAAGGAATCTTCTGTTCCAGCGCTGTCCGGCGGAGCGATTTGGAATCTTCCAAGGCCTGTTTTCCGGATGTCGTGTTGAAAACCATCTGCACGTCGCCATTCTTCATTTCATCGACAATGTTGGGACGGCCTTCATGGGCTTTCTTGACATAGTCGATCTCCAGTCCCTGCTCGCGCAAATATTTGGTCGTGCCGCCTGTCGCGACAATACCGAACCCGCTTCCGATCAGTTCGCGCGCCAAGTCTGCCATGAGCGGCTTGTGGTCGTCCTTGACGGAAATGAAGACACGCCCCTTTTCGGGGAGCGTCACGCCGCCGCCGAGCTGGCTCTTGGCGAAGGCGACACCGAAATTATCCGCCAGCCCCATGACTTCGCCAGTCGAGCGCATTTCCGGTCCTAGGACCGTGTCCACACCCGGGAAACGCGCAAACGGGAAGACGGCTTCCTTCACGGCGATGTATTTCTGCGGCCGCGTGGTGAGGTCGAAGCTGGAGAGCTTCTCCCCTGCCATGACCTTCGCGGCAATGTTAGCCACCGGCAGGCCGATGGCCTTGGCCACGAACGGCACGGTCCGGGATGCACGGGGGTTCACCTCGATAAGGTAGACCAGATCGTCCTTCACCGCGAACTGGATGTTCATCAGTCCAACCACGCCGAGTTCCAGCGCGAGAAGGCGCGCTTGCCGCCGCATCTCCTCTTGAATGCTCTCAGACAGCGTATAGGGCGGGAGCGAGCAAGCGCTGTCGCCGGAATGGACCCCGGCTTCCTCGATATGTTCCATGATGCCTGCGACGAACACGTCCTCGCCGTCGCAGATCGCGTCCACATCGACTTCTACCGCATCGCGCAGATATTGATCGATCAGGAGCGGCGACTTGCCCGATACCTTCACGGCTTCGGTGATGTAGCGTTCCATTTCTGCATCATTGTCCACGATTTCCATGCCGCGCCCGCCCAGCACGTTGGAGGGCCTCAGGACGAGCGGATAACCGACCGTCTTGGCGGCTTCCTTCGCCTCTTTTGCGGTCTTGGCGATGGCATTGTTGGGCTGGCGCAGACCGAGCTTTTCGACCAGAGCCTTGAAGCGTTCGCGATCCTCCGCGCGGTCGAGCGCGTCGGACTTGGTGCCGAGTAGCGGGATACCGTTCGCCTCCAATGCGCCCGCCAGCTTGAGCGGCGTCTGCCCGCCAAACTGCACGACGACGCCGAGCAGCTCGCCGGATTGCATCTCGCCCTGGATCAGCTCCAGCACATCCTCTTCCGTCAGAGGCTCGAAGTAGAGCCGGTCGGACGTGTCGTAATCGGTCGAGACCGTTTCCGGGTTACAGTTGACCATGATGGATTCGATGCCCAGATCCGCCATGGCGTAGGCCGCGTGGACGCAGCAATAGTCGAACTCGATCCCCTGGCCGATCCGGTTGGGCCCGCCGCCCAGGATGACCACCTTTTTGCGGTCCGACACGCGGGCTTCGTTCTCGATCTCTCCCCCGAAGCTCAGCGCCTCATAGGTCGAATACATATAGGGCGTCTTGGCCTGAAACTCGGCCGCGCACGTGTCGACGCGTTTATAGACGGGGCGGACTTTCGCCTTGTGACGAGCCTTGCGCACGGCACGTTCCTTGGTCCCGGTCAACTCGCCGATGCGCGCGTCGGAGAAGCCTTCGGACTTGATGGCGCGCCATTGCTCAGGCGTGGCTGGCAGACCGTTCTCGCGGAGCCACTCTTCGGCCTTCACGAGGGTTTCGATCTGGCGCAGGAACCACTTGTCGATGGAAGTATAGGTATAGACCTTGTCCACGCTCAGCCCGTGGCGGAAGGCCTGCGCGACGACGAGCAGGCGGTCGGGGGCGAGGATGGAGAGCCGCGCCTTGATCGCAGCGTCGAGCGCTTCGGAGTCGGTCTCGTCGAAGTGGATTTCGTTCAATCCTGTCAGGCCGGTCTCCAGGCTGCGCAAGGCCTTCTGGAAGCTCTCGGCAAAGGTTCGACCGATGGACATGGCCTCGCCGACGGAGCGCATCGCCGTGGTCAGAATGGGCTCCGCGCCGGGGAATTTTTCGAACGCGAAGCGCGGGCACTTGGTGACGACATAGTCGATGGTCGGCTCGAACGCGGCCGGGGTCGCGCCGGTGATGTCGTTATCGAGCTCGTCCAGCGTGTAGCCTACGGCAAGTTTCGCGGCGATCTTGGCGATGGGGAACCCGGTCGCCTTGGACGCTAGAGCCGAGCTGCGCGACACGCGCGGGTTCATTTCGATTACAACCATGCGGCCATCCGCCGGGTTCATGCCGAACTGCACGTTCGAGCCGCCCGTCTCCACCCCGATCTCGCGCAGCACGGCGATGCTCGCGTCGCGCATCCGCTGATATTCCTTGTCGGTCAGGGTCAGGGCAGGCGCGACCGTGATACTGTCGCCCGTATGCACGCCCATCGGGTCGATATTCTCGATGGCGCAGATGATGATGCAATTGTCCGCACGGTCGCGCACGACCTCCATCTCATACTCTTTCCAGCCAAGCAGGCTTTCGTCTACGAGCACCTGATTGGTCGGCGATGCGGAGAGGCCGGAGCGGATGATATCCTGATACTCGTCCTTATTATAGGCGACACCGCCACCCGTGCCGCCCATGGTGAAAGCCGGACGGATAATGGCGGGCAGACCCGTGAAGTCTAGCGCGTCCATCGCGGTGGCGACCCCGGCCGCGTAATCGACCGATCCGTCTTCGCGGGTCGGGGCGGTGACGATGGTCGCGCGCGGATTTTCCAGCCCGATTTTGGTCATGGCGTCGGCGAAGCGCTCGCGGTTTTCCGCCTTGTCGATGACGTCCGCCTTGGCGCCGATCATCTCCACGCCATACTTTTCCAGAACGCCCATCTGCTCCAGCGCCAGCGCACAGTTCAGCGCCGTCTGCCCGCCCATGGTCGGCAGCAGCGCATCCGGCTTTTCGATCGCGATGATCTTCTCGACGATCTCCGGCGTGATCGGCTCGACATAGGTTGCGTCCGCCAAACCCGGATCGGTCATGATGGTGGCCGGGTTGGAGTTGACCAAGACGACCCGATAGCCCTCCTCCTTCAGCGCCTTGACCGCTTGCACGCCCGAATAGTCGAACTCGCACGCCTGCCCGATAATGATCGGCCCCGCCCCGATGATGAGGATGGAGGAGATGTCGGTACGTTTAGGCATGGGCGCGGCGTCCGTGGCGGAAGAAAAGCAAATTGCCGTCTGTTAGGGAGATGGATGACGAGTCGCAAGGATCCGGTCGGGACTTTCGCACATCTTCCTTCAGCGGCAGTCTAGACGCGCTGCCTCAGTGCCCTCGGGAATGCCGGCTCGATTGGGGCCGCACGGCTTCCGTCCGGTTTGTGGCGCCAAGCCCTTCCCGATGTGAGTTCGTAACACGGAAACCGCGGCTCTTTTCAGTCATCGCACCATGTCCGATCTGGGACGCCGAGAGCTGGGCTTTGGCAGGTAACAAGGGTTCGACACCGATAGGCGGCATCGCCGTATCCATGTCGCGACGGATCAGGTCGCTTTCATTGCCCCAACTTAACTTGGACTGTGTTTTAGGGACGGATATTTTAGGGGTTGGCTTGAGTCTGATCATGGCGGACTTTCCGTGCCGCAACGGATCCGACCGCAGGCGACCGAGAGTCCGGCACTTGATTGAAATTGAGGTAAGAGGAAAAGGTTTGCGCGAAACATGACGGGCCGCTTCTCTGGGGAGTGAAACGGCCCGAACCATAGCGTGGTAACCGGAACAGTCGCATGGCGACGATCCGATGACGCCAGGATTAGCTGTTAGCAGGCTTGGTTTGGTTTTTCTGCGACATATCGGTCGATGCTTTAGAAATCGTCTGTTCGGACTTGTCATCCATTGAAACGACCTTGGACGGAGGCGACGAAGGCTTGCCCGTCTTCTTGGTTTTGTTGTTACCCTTGTTCTTGAACACGGACATTACGTCCTCTTTTCATTGTACGAGAAACATGTCTCGTCGCGCGCGGAAGACTGTTCCGCACTCTAACAAGTGGTCACGGCTGAGCAGCTTTACAAGCCTGAATTGCAATTATAAATTACAGATCCGGAAGAGGGATCGCGGCGCTGTCCGTAACGGAGAGAAAGCGAATTGCCGTCTGTCAGGGGCGCGAAGGCGAGGTGTAATCAAGGGTAAGGATCGTCTACGCTCTTTTGCCAATCGCAATCGGAAAAGCCAAAACTGTCGCGTTGCTTATGGATAGATCTGCGCATGGGGCAGGCGAAAAGCGGTCACGTCGGCGATGAAGAAGGGAAAATAGTCGTCCGTGCCGAAGGCATTTCCGGCTTCCACATGGGTCGGAATCGTGAACCCGTCAAACGTCTCGAACTCCGACAGGTAGCCGCCGAATGGCTGCCACCGAAACACACCCTGCGGGTTCGCGTTGCTCCACCGTTGCAACATCACCTGGATCGGGCGGCCATTGCTATCGACCGTCACATCGGCGGATTGCACAAGACCCCCATATGACATTGTGAACCGAGCTGTGCTGTCATCGACCGCGTCCCACGTGACGTGGTCACTTGGGAGTAGAGCGGCGGGCGCCCAGAACACGGCTTCGGCTGCGTAGCGTCCGAAGGCCGAACGGGCATGATCCGAACTCCCGCCGAAACGCGCAACCGGTGCCAGGCCAGCCAGCCAGAACCGTGTCCAACCTCCACTATCTGAGCCGGACACGCGCATGACGCCCGAGCCGCCAGACATCGCCCAGACAAAACCGTGCGGCGGAGCCAGAACCTGTTTGGCGGTCATGCTCAGATAGTTCGGTCTATCTTTTCTGCCCAAGCTAAAACGTCCCGTCATGTCGATCTCTGCAACGGTGTGGAGCGGTGTGCCTTCCGCAATGGCAAATGTCAGATATCGGCGCGCAGCATCGGGCAGGTCGGCCACCATGCGCCTGTTGAAGCGCAGAGGCGCATCGGGTTGCATGCGGATCAGCCGGTCCATTTCCGCCTGGTCAGAGCGGTGGTCGCTCTGACGCCACAGGGCGAGAACGACACACGCGGCCACTATTGATGCGACAAGAAGCAGAAGGACGAATTTCATCTGGGTGGGATCCACTATGCACTCAAGAGCCCAAGCTTATACCGCGCTCAGCCGGACGTAAAAAGCGCCCCGAAGGGCGCTCTCAAACAAGCTGGACTTAACACGCGTCTAGAGCGACCGTGCGATCACCATCTTCATGATCTCGTTCGTGCCGCCATAGATGCGCTCCACGCGTGCGTCGCGATACATGCGGCCAATCTTGTATTCGTTCATATAGCCGTAGCCGCCAAACAATTGCAGGCAGCGGTCGATGACTTCGCACTCCTTGTCCGTGCACCAATATTTGGCCATCGAGGCCGTGACCGTGTCCAGCTCGCCGCGCAGATGCTTGTCGGCGCAGTCATAGACGAAAGTCTTGGCGATGGTCGCGATGGTCTTGCATTCGGCCAGTTCGAACTGCGTGTTCTGGAAGTCGATGACGCGCTTGCCGAACGCCTTGCGCTGCTTGACGTAATCGATGGTCTCGCGCAGCGCCTCTTCCATCACGGCGACGGCGGTGACGGCGATGTTAAGCCGTTCCTGCGGCAGTTCGGTCATGAGCTGGATGAAGCCCATGCCGGTGTCTTCGCCGAGCAGTGCGTCGGCCGGGACTTTCATGTCGTCGAAGAACAGCTCCGCCGTGTCCTGCGCATCATTGCCGACCTTGTCGAGAATGCGCCCGCGCCGGAAACCGTCCAGCTCGTCCGTCTCCACGACGAAGAG
Organism: uncultured Algimonas sp.; assembly: GCF_947498175.1. GTDB lineage: Bacteria > Pseudomonadota > Alphaproteobacteria > Caulobacterales > Maricaulaceae > Litorimonas. The sequence goes on from NZ_CANMJB010000010.1 coordinate 28,382, forward strand.
CGATTTGGAGTGTTTCCCCTCCCCGCCCGTGTCGGCCACGATGATGACCAGATTGGCCGTGCCGCCATTGGTGATGAAGGTCTTCGAGCCGTTGATGACCCAGCCGTTTCCGTCCTGTTTGGCATTGGTCCGCACGCTTTGCAGGTCCGAGCCCGTGCCCGGTTCGGTCATGGCGATGGCGCCGACCAGTTCGCCGGACGCCATGCGCGGCAGCCATTTCTTCTTCTGCTCTTCCGTGCCGTAATGCAGGATATAAGGCGCGACGATAGCGTTGTGGAGGGAGAGGCCGAACCCGTCCACGCCGGCGCGGACCAGCTCTTCCTGGATGATCATTTCGTGACGATAATCTCCACCGCCGCCGCCATATTCTTCCGGCATGGAGGGGCAGAGCAGACCGTATTCGCCCGCCTGGTTCCAAAACTTGCGGTCGACCACCTTGTTCTTGCGAAACTCTTCGGAGTGCGGCGCCATCTCGTTCTTGTAGAATCGGTAGGTCGCGTCCCGGAACATGTTGATGTCTTCTTCTTCGTACCAATCGGGAGCTTTGAAATCGAGCACGTCGGCCATGGGTGAAGTCCTTGGATATATGGAATGCGGTGACGAAACTGTTACAGGAAAATGCCGCAGCCCGTGGTGCCTATGACGCGTAAGACTGCGCTTATCAGGGGTGTGATGGGCGTCGGTTCATGAGCAGGTTCAAGTCTACTCCGCTGTAGCATCAGCATAGACAATTTCGCCGCTTTGGTCCTCGATCACACCGTTTTCGTTCAGTGTGGCGCGCAACGTTACCCGGTCGATCGAGCCGCTGCCATCGTAGACCACAAAGTCAAAGGATGGCTCGTTTTCCATGCCGCAGTTTTCCTCGACATCTACGTCCCATTGGTAGTCGGCACCGTCACTACGTTGCGACAGCGTTACGTCGGGAACGGAAAACGGGCTGGGCCGACCCTCGATAACCGGATCCGTCCGTGGATCCATCGCAGTGCCATCATAAACATGAAGCCCTTGTTGCTGTGTTTCCGCGAGAAAGCGCGTCTCCAAAAGAGTGAAGAAAGAGGCATCGACAAGACAGTTGTCTGGCTGGGTATCACCACAGCCCGTGGCGGCGAAAGCCGCCACACAGCCAATGCCAACGCAAGTGCGAATTCCCTCACGCATTAGAACGCCGCGGCTTCCATCGCCATCATCGGCTCGGCGCCCGTTTTGATCTTCGCCAGGTGGGCGTCCATCATCGGCAGCATGCGCAGCATGAAGTACCGGCCCGTGATGAGCTTGTTGGGATAGAAATCCTCGTTGGAGCCGTCATCGATCTTGGCCTGCGCCACGACCGCCATCTTCGCCCACATATAGGCCAGCGTCGCCAGGCCCATCATGTGCATATAGTCGACCGAACCGGCGCCGGCATTGTTCGGGTCCTTCATGCCGTTCTGCATCAGCCACATGGTGGCCTCCGTCAGCTTGGTCTTGGCGGATGTCAGCCCTTCCATGAATTCGGGCAAGCTCTCGCTATCCTTATTGTCCTTGAGGAAGGCGTCGATTTCCTGATTGAGCGTCATCAGCGCGCGGCCACCATTGCGGGCGAGCTTGCGTCCGACCAGGTCGAGCGCCTGGATGCCGTTGGCGCCTTCATAGATCAGGGCGATGCGGTTATCCCTGACAAATTGGCTCATGCCCCATTCTTCGATGAAGCCATGGCCGCCGAAGATCTGCTGGCAGTCGATCGTGGTGCGCATCGACATGTCCGTCAGGTAGCCCTTGATGACCGGGGTCAGCAGGCCGAGATAGTCGTCGCATTTCTCGGCGAGCTTCTCGTCTTTCGTATGCTTCTCGATGTCCTCATGCATGGCGGCCCAGTAGAGCAGCGCGCGGGCGCCTTCGTTGAAGGCGCGCGTTTCCATCAACATCCGGCGCACATCGGGGTGGACGATGATCGGATCGGCCGGGCCGTCTTCGTTCTTCGGACCCGTCAGGGCGCGGCCCTGAAGGCGGTCCTTGGCGTAGGCGGCGGCGTTCTGATAGGCGACGTCGGACTGGCCGAGACCCTGCATGCCGACACCGATCCGCGCTTCGTTCATCATGACGAACATGACGCGCAGGCCCTTATTCTCTTCGCCGATCAGATAGCCTTCGGCTTCGTCGAAATTCATCACGCAGGTCGAATTGCCGTGAATGCCCATCTTTTCCTCGATGGAGCCGCAGACGACCGTGTTACGCTCGCCCGGCGTGCCGTCATCGTTCAGCTTGAACTTGGGCACGATGAAGAGCGAGATGCCCTTCGTGCCTTCGGGGGCCCCCTCGATGCGGGCCAGGACGAGGTGGATGATATTGTCCGCCATGTCGTGTTCGCCGGCGGAGATGAATATCTTCTGGCCGGAAATCTTATAGCCGCCCTTGCCGTTCGGAACGGCTTTGGTTTTCAGCATGCCCAGATCCGTGCCGCAATGTGGCTCGGTCAGGTTCATCGTGCCGGTCCATTCGCCGGACACCATATTGGGCAGATAGGCCTGTTTCTGCTCGGGCGAGCCGCCAACCTCGATCGCCTTGATCGCACCGCCGGTCAGGCCGGGATACATGGCGAACGCCATGTTCGATGCGGTCTGCATTTCGCCGACCGTGATCGCCAGCAGGCCGGGCATGCCCTGGCCGCCATATTCGGGATCCTTGTTGAGCGCGACCCAGCCATTTTCGACCATCTGCTTATAGGCATCCTTGAAGCCGGTCGGTGTCGTGACGGAGCCGTCCTCGTGCCGGGTGCAGCCTTCATGGTCGCCGACGATGTTGAGCGGGGCGAGCACGCCTTCACAGAACTTGGCGCCTTCGTCGATAATGGCATCGACCAAGTCGCGGTCGACTTCGCCGAACGGTTCGAACTTCTGCAACTGTTCCACATCCAGCACTTCGTGCAGCAGGAATTTCATGTCGCGGGTTGGGGCTTGATAGATGGGCATGAGTGTCGTCCTCTAGGTGGAGAGATGTTTATTGAAAGCGGCCTGATAGCGGGCGGCGAGACGTGATACGTCGGGCGCTTGGCCATCCGGTTGATCGGTCTGCAGCAGGTGATCGTTGATAACGGAGACGATCTCGGTCATGTCCTGTTCCAGCAATGCGACATCGCGACGCCGTTCGGCCAACCCGTCGATCACGGTCTGAAAATTGTCGCGGCGGCGGCGCAGCTCGCGCGGATCGTCGATGCGACCTTCGAGCACGTCGAACACGGCCCGGATGTCGTCGAGCGAGAACCCAAGGCGTTTGCCGCGCAGAATGCGTTCGAACCGGATCACTTCGGACGCATGGAAAGTCCGGGCTTGGCCGTTGCGTTCCGGCGACAGCAAGCCTTTGTCTTCATAAAATCGAACGGTGCGTGGCGTGACGCCGAAATGCTCCGCGAATTCGCGGATGGTCCAACCCCGATCGGTCAAGGTGCCGGACGGTTCGGCCAGAGGTTTCGCGGTGTGTGTCACACTCATAATTTAGTCAATCCTTACGTTAACGTCAAGGTAAAGAAGAGCTCTGTTTCGTTAACGGTTTAACCGGGCTTTAACTATAGCGTTCCATGGAACGGTCTGGACCGGGGGCCGGTCCCGTTCGGACAGTGGTGATTCGCAAAGCACCGAACGATGCCAGGGACTTGAGAGGGGTGCGCGCTATGGCCAGCCGGGTCGCCGACGATAATGCCAAGCCCACAGAGCCGTCCATTGACGCCAAAATGCCTGCCTCGGAGTCCGCAAAGAAAACTGTGCCATCGATAGCCGCTTCGCCAAGACCCGCAAAGCCCCGCCGCCGCAAGGCCGCCTCGTCCAAGACAACACGCGCCGCTTCGGTCCAGACCGGTCTGGATGATTTGGAAGCCCGCATGAAGCGCGCGGATACGGTGACGCGCGACAGCGTGGAATCGCTTGAAGCCGTCGTGTCGGCTCTGGAAACGAGTTTGAAGAAATCGACCGCCGCCCAGAAGGGATGGCTCACCCGGCATGTCAACGAATTGACGACGCGGCTCGACGCGCAGCGGTCGAACATGCGCAAGGCGATCAGGGCCGAATTGGCGAAGGCCGCGGCCGAAGGCGACATGAACGGTCTGGACGCGGCCATCGCCCGCGCGTCCGCCCGAATGGACCGGGCGGAAATCGCCCAGGCCGGCGCTGTTGCCCGCGTCAACAAACACCTGGCGGATATCGCGCGCGCCGTGGATGCGCGAATGAAAGCGAGCGACCGGACCCGCAAGGCCGAATTGGACGATCTGGCGGAAACGCTGACCGACAGGATCGCCCAGGCCCGCGCTCAGGTCGAAGATCGTGTGGCCGTCATCGAACGCGACAGCTCGGCTGCTTTCGGCAAGGTCGGCGACACGATCGAACGCATCCACACACAGCTGGAAGATCGCCGCAAGATGTCGAGCGAAGAGGTGCTGGAGAAATTCGACGCGTTGACGATCCGGACCCAGGCCGAACTGGAAGCCCAGAAGGCCGAGCTGAAACGCGACCTGCAGGAAATCGAAGCCCGCAACCATGCCATCGGCACCGGCGCGGCCGAACGCGCCGTGGAAAAATCGCGCGAGGACATCCGCGACAAGATGACGGCCCTGGGCGAACGGGTCGACGAGCTCAAGCGCCAAGTGTCCGCCAATAGCAACGCCACGCAGGATTTGCGGCAATTGGTGTCGGACTCCTCCAACTCTTCGGCCGCAACTGCCGAACTGGTACCGATGCAGCCGCAAACGCACATGCAGGTGCATTCCCCGATGCAATCGGAGGCGTCCTTGCAGGCACAGTCGCCCAACTTCGCCGCGCCCGCACAGGCCGTGAGTGCACATGCCGATGCGTCGGGCGCCGCCCGCTTGCCGGCCAGCAATCCCTATGCTTACACCGCGCCGGCATCGAACGACGCCCATGAAATGCGCGCCTTCGACCAGACGCCCGATTTCACCTCCGCACCGGTCGTTCCGTTTCCCGGGCAGCCTTTTGTTGCGCCCGGCAGCCCCGACGGCGCAGGCGCCCCGCCCATCCCGCCGTTCCAGATGCCGCAGGCCAACAGGCCTGTAACCGGCGAAGTTCATGCCGCAGATTACGAGCCCGCGCCCATTCCGGACAATGTCTATGCCAACCCCGCCTATGGGGAGACGGCGGATGCGCGAGCCGAACGCCTGTCGCGCGGCACGCCGGACTCGCCCATGGCTGTGCGCGTCACGGACGATGCGCCCAAACGCGGCTTCGCCTTGCCTGCCGTTTCCGCCCGGACGTTGCGAATCGCCTTGTTGGCAACCGGCGTGGCCGTCCTGGCCCTGCTGGCCGGGCGCATGATCCTGGGCGGCAATGACCGGTCCGGCCCGCAAGCGTCCGTCGGCGCCCCCGTACAGCCGGTCGCCCTGCGCGATCCGGCCGTCACGCACGATCCGGTCGTCGGCACCCTACCGCTGACCGGCCTGAGCCCGGCGGAAGCACCAGCCGCGTTGCAGACCGCCTCGCTCGTCGAAACGCTTCCGGACGCCGCGTCCGATACCCGCCTCATCACCGATGCCGCCGCAGAGCCGATCGGCGACTATGCCGAAAACAAACCCGTCGTGATCGACGCCGACCAGCTGGAGACGCTGGACGCGGCCGTCGAAGCCGGCAATTCGGTCGCCCAGTTCCAGAAAGGGTTGGCGGAACTCGACGCCGGACGCACGGATGAAGGCGCCGCCCTGATCCGCCAGGCCGCCACGGCCAATCAGCCCGCCGCGCTCTACCGGCTGGCGAAACTCTACGAAGCAGGCGAAGGCGTGCCCAAGGACGATGTCATGGCGCGCCAGCTGATCGAACGCGCCGCGCGCGGCGGCAACCGCATCGCCATGCACGATCTTGCGCTCTACTATACGGAAGGCCGCGGCGGCGTCGATCTCGACATGGATGCGGCCCGCTCCTGGTTCGAACAGGCGGCCCAGCGCGGCGTGGTCGATTCGCAATTCAATCTTGCCATCCTGTCGGAAAGCAGCGAGTCCGGGGCGGAGCCCAATCTGGACACCGCGCTATTCTGGTATTCCGTCGCCGCACGGCAGGGTGATCAGTTCGCACTGTCCCGGCGCGACGCTTTGCGCGGAGCCATCCCCGGCGACCGTCTGGACGCGATCGATGCCCGCGTCGCCGAGTTCGCCCCGCGCCCGATCGACGAGGAAGCCAACGGAATCTTCAACGACGTACCCTGGATCCAGTCTGCGCAAGCGCCAAGCCGCGATCAGATCCGCGACGCCCAGACGCTGCTCGCCGCGCTCGGCTACGGTGTCGGCACACCGGACGGCCTGATGGGCGCGCGCACCCGCAGCGCCGTAATGGAGTTCGAGCGCGCCAACGGCATGGCAGAAACCGGCCAGGTCAGCGCAGCCCTGATCCGCCGCCTGTCGGGGGTCGCCAGCGCCTGACGTTTTCAGGACACCTCACACTGCGCATAACTCCGGACGACGACAGTCTTGCGCGACTACGCTAAAGCGCCCGCCATGGACATCATCCGCGCCACCGCGTCCGACGACATCGCACAGGTCAAAGCGCTCTTCCTCGACTATCTGCGTTTCATCGAGGCCTATCTCGGCCAGTCCCTGGCCTTCCAGGGCACGGACACCGAGTTTGCCGACTTCCCACAAACCTATGACGCACTCTGGCTCGCCCGGTTGGACGGCCGAGCCGTCGGCGCCGTCGGCCTCAAGCCTTTCGGTCCGGACACGGCCGAGCTCAAACGTCTTTGGGTCGCTCGGGACGCGCGCGGCCACGGCATCGGCGACGCGCTCTGCCGAGCCTGCATTGCAGGCGCGCGACAAGCCGGTTACCGCCGTCTGCTGCTCGATACGGACCGAGGGCTGGACCGGGCCAACGCGATCTACGACCGGCTCGGCTTTACGGACGTGCCGCGATATTACGACAATCCGATGGACTCCCGCTTCATGGCGCTGGACCTTTGACGCTAGGCCGACGCTCCGCTCATGAAACCCAGATCGGGCGTATCGAACCGGGTCAGGTTGGGCAGCACGCGAGCGATCTCACTGCTGTCCAGCCCGAACCATCCGCCCAGCGTGGCTGCATACTGATCGACCGACACGGACGGGATCAGACGTGCGCGCGACTTGGTAAAGCGTTCACTGTCCGGATCCAGTTCCGGCAGATCGCCGTAAAAGCGTCCACCCTGCACCGCGCCGCCCAGCACGAACTGATGACTACCCCAGCCATGGTCCGTCCCGTCGCCATTATCCGTCAAGGTACGGCCGAAATCGCTCATGGTGAAGACGGTCACGTCGTTCCAGACACCCATGGCGACCAATGCGTCGCGGAACGCCGCCAGCGCCTGGGCCACGTCGCCCAGCAAGCCGGCCATCGAGGCGGCCTGGTTGTTATGCGTGTCGAACCCGCCCGTATCGGCATAGAAGAGCTGGCGGCTATTGCCGATCGTGCCGCGCAGGTTGATGGCGTTGGCGACCGCCTTGAGCTGGCGGCCGATGCGAGTATCGGGAAATTGCGTTGCCACACCGCCAGACGATCCGAACGCTTCGCGATAGTCCCGCATGTTCCTGATGCCCCGCGACTGTCCGGCGATCACGTCGCGGGCGAACAGATTGTCGGAACCCTGCACGGCATCGGCCAGGAAGGCGTCCATCTTCTCGCGCGCGACTCGGCCATGCGCGCCGCTCGTCAGATAGGGCTTGGCTGACAGGTCGATGCCGAGGCCCGACGGATCGGACGGCGCCTTGAACTGCAGCGCACGTTCGGCCGCCAAGAAGATATCGCCGCTGCCCGCCGTGATGAGAGAAAAATCGGGATTCCCGACCCCGCCATGCCGGATCATCTCGTCCATGAAGGCCCCGCCCCAACCGCGCGAGACGCCTTCTATGCCCATCGCCATCCAGGTCGATTGCTGGTCGTTGTGGGAAAAGAGCCGCTGGGGCAACGCATCCGTGCCGCGCTCCATGCCTGTGCGCGAGGTCGGCGCCAGCAAGGGTCCGACCGCGCCGACCAGCGCCGCTTCGCCCGCATCGAACATGGATTTCAGCGGCGCCAGTTCCGGCGTCAGGCCGAAGGTCCGTCCGCTGAAACGGGCCGGTCCCGACGGGCTGAGCGGCAATAGGGCTTCGCGCGACCGCGATCCGTCGCCATGGCCGTTGACGATGCCCGGACGCAAACCGGTCAGGGCGTCGTGGCTCGGCTTGTCCGTCGGCAGAACCGCGTCGAACATGTCCGCCCCGCCCTTCAGGAAAAGGCCGACCATCGCCTTGTAGCCGCCCGTCGTCGCCGCGAAAGCCTGCCGTCGCCCCAGGCCCGCGAGCGCGCCCGTCGCGCCGAGGAATCCGGCTGCCGAGGCCTGCAGAAAGAGCCGTCTGTTGTAGTAAGTCATGGCCCGTTCCCTAGTTCAACGCCGCGAAATCGGCCGACGCCACCGTCATGAGCAAGGCGATCCGCACGCGTGAGCGGATGTCCGCATCGCGCCGGTTCTCCCGCACCGGGAGCGCTTGGACGGCGTCGATGATCGCCGTGCGGGTCGCCCCGTTCATCCGACCGGCGGTCAGTTTCAGATCGAGCATGTCGACCAGCGCCTTGGCGTCGTCGCCGATGGCCAGCTCCTCGGACAGGTCCGGCTTCGGCCTGTCGGAGTCGGACGTGTCACCCTGCGTGATGAAGCGCGTCATGAAGTTCAGATAGCCGAGCGCCGAAGCCTGGTTGACGATCTGCAGCTCCGGTCCCGTCAGGCCTGCATCGCCGCTTTCCGTGGACGGGGCGACGTGTCCGGGCCGGTAGAAGTTGAAGACGGACGGGCTGCGCAGCGGCGACTGGCCGAGCGAGCCGATCGGGTCGGACGTATCCACGAACCGGTTCCAGCCCTGTTTCGTGACCCGCAGGCTATCAGGCCCGGCATAGGTCCGTGCCAGCTGGACATATTTCAGCACCGGTTCGCGCAACTTGCCTTCCGTGGCTTGCCGCTTGTCGTCGTGCAGGCTCTCATCCAGCAGGATCGCCGCCAACGTGGCGGACAGATCGCCCCGCACGCCTGTGCCGAAGGCCGTGCCATCTTCCGCCTTGTAGGCCCCCGTTTCGAACGCGGCCGCAACGCGGCCGACATAGGCCGGGCTCGGATGGCTGGCCGTGAAGCGCTGGATCAGCTGGCGCGACACGAAAGGGGCGACATTGGGGTGGGCGAAGACGGCGTCGAGCGCCTGATCGATGGATTGCGTGCCGGGCGTCCCGGCCGATATGGTCGTGCCGAGAAAGCGTTTTTCCAGCGTCGAATGTTCGCGCTCATACATTTCCAGCGGCACGTGATAGGCGTCGTCCCCACGGCGGTAGCGGCGGAAATCCGTGCCCGCATGGGCCAGTCCCGTGAAGACCCGCGCCAGGCCGACCACGTCCTCATTGCCGTAGGTCTCGATCTCCATGCCGCGACCATCGCGTTTGGGCGTGCCGTCCATGTTCAGCTCGACCAGCCCGATGGTGAAGAGCTGCAGGATCTCGCGGGCATAGTTCTCGTCCGGCTGACGGCCCTTTTCCGGGTTGCCCTTGCGGTTGTAGGCATATGTCAGATAATCGCCCATCACCGGCGAATAGGTCACGTCCTGTAGCAGGTCGCGGTAATTGCCGAAGGCATGCCGATCCAGCACGTCGAGCCAGGTGCCCAGCCCGTAGCGTACATCGTTGCCGAACTGGCTGTTGCCGACCACGACGATCTGCGACAGGGCGAACGTCATGCGCGCGCGCAGCTCCGCATCGGAGGTCAGCATGGCCTCCCACAGCGCTTGCGAACTCTGGCGGCCATTGGTCTTGTCCGGCGCAATGCGCGACCGCAATAGCGCTTCATAGCCGAAGGCCGGTCGGGCGAGCTCGCTGACGATCCAGCTGCTGGCGTTTTTCCCGGTCAGCGCGTTCACGTCCGCCGTGCCGGCGTCCAGTCCCGCAAGCTGCAGGAACCGGGCTGCCTCGGCCTTGGTTTCGAGAGCCGTTTTGAGTGTCGGAGGCGGAGGAGGCGGCGGCGCAGGTGTCGTCGCAGGGGGCGGACCGCCGACCGGCGCGGGTGCAGGGGCGTCGGATCCACCGCCGCCGCAGGCCGCCAGCAGCATAGTCGCCGCGATCGCGCCCAACAGATGAAACAGTTTCATCGCTTCGTCCCCGATTGATCCCGGCTGCCGTCCTCCCGTGACGGCTGTTGCCGGGCACTCCCCTGATCAAAGTGTTCCCTCTCTCTTAAATGAGTCCGAAATATGGTGGTTAACGGAATGCAGCCGAGATGCAGTCAGAATGCAACCGGCTTCCTTGCCCGGCGGTGCGACGGCCTTACGGCGCGGTGACGGGCGGGGCAGGCGTTTCGTGCAGGTCGAACGCGCTGTGCAGGGCGCGCACGGCCAGCTCGGTATATTCGCTGTCGATCAGCACGCTGATCTTGATCTCCGACGTGGCGATGACCTCGATGTTGATGCCCTTGGCGGCCAGCGCTTCGAACATGGTCTGCGCCACGCCGGTATGGCTGCGCATGCCGATGCCGACGACAGAGACCTTGGTCACGTCCCGGTCGCTTTTGATGTCGGCGAAGCCGATCGCGTCCTGGGCCGCTTCCAGCGCCGCCAGCGCGGTCTCCAGATCGCGTTCGCCCACGGTAAACGTCAGGTTGGCGCTGTTGTCGGAGCGCGAAATGCCTTGCACGATCATGTCGACGATGACGCCCGCATCAGACATCGCCTTGCAGATCCTGGCCACCATGCCCGGCGTGTCGGCCAGTTTCAGCAGGGTGATCTGGGCTTCGTCGCGGCTATAGGCGACACCGGATACGACGCGCTCTTCCATGGTTTGATCCTCGTGGCAGACGAGAGTGCCGGGATTGTCCTGGCCCTCATCGGCCATGGAGCTCAGCACCCGGATGGGCAGGTTGTTGTTCATGGCCAGCTCGACCGAGCGGACCTGCAGCACTTTCGCGCCAAGGCTGGCGAGCTCCAGCATCTCCTCGAAGGCGATGCGGTTCAGGCGTCGCGCCTCCGGAACGACGCGCGGGTCGGTCGTGTAGATGCCGTCCACGTCGGTGTAGATGTCGCAGCGATCGGCTTTCAGTGCGACGGCCAGCGCGACCGCCGACGTGTCCGACCCGCCGCGGCCCAGCGTGGAGACGCGGTGCTTCTCATTGATGCCCTGGAAGCCCGCGACGACCGCGACATTGCCCTGCGCCAGGCTCGGCCCGATGGCGGAAGACTCGATTTCGGCGATGCGCGCCTTGGAATGCGCCATGTCGGTGCGCAGCGGAATCTGCCAGCCGAGCCAGGACCGGGCGGGGACACCGCGCCGCCGTAGCGCGATGGCCAGCAGGCCCGACGTGACCTGTTCGCCCGACGCGACGATGGAATCGTATTCGTCATGCACGTCGCCCCCCAGTTTTTCGGCGTGTTTGGCCTCGCCCGGCGCGCAATCCGCATCCAGCGCGTCGACCAGCGCGACCAGCCGGTTCGTTTCCCCGCTCATGGCCGACACCACGACCGCGACCTCGTGCCCGGCCGCAACCTCGGCCGCGACACGCGTCGAGACGGCGCGGATGCGGTCCAGATCGGCGACCGACGTGCCGCCGAATTTCATCACGATGCGGCCCATGCGGAACGCTCCTCCGGCTAAGGGCCGCGCTCTAGGCCAAGGCCGACGGACACGCAAGGAAACGGCGCGGCGCATGCTTCGCCGGATGGGGGCGCAGGAGCCGCATTCCCTTTCCCGCCGCCCGGCGCGGCGCGGCTTCGACCGCGCCCAGATGGACATGCACGTAGCGATACAGCAGACGCTGCAAGAGGAAACCGACACGCTGAACGATCAGGTCGAGCGCATGGCGAGGGGCCAGGGCCGATAGACCGATCTTCGACGACATCCGCGCTACACATCTTGCGGCCTGCGCCGTAAACAGGCTGCGATGAAGAGCAACGCCCCCCCGATCGACGGTTTCAAACGGTCTCTTGCTGCCGCGACCAAGGCCATCGCCGCGCGCGAAGATTTGGAGGTTTCCTACGGCGGGGACGTGGCCGGGCTGGTGCGCGACCAGATCATGCTGCCGAGCCTGCCGCCCGCACCCAAGTCCGACATGATCGCCAAGGCGCGCGGGGAAGCGGACGCGCTGGCCTTGCGCATCGCCCTGCACGACGCGGACATCCACGCGGCCAACCTGCCCAGATCCGGACCGGCGCGGGCCGTGTTCGAGGCATTGGAGCAGGCACGGGTGGAAACGGTCGGCGGGCAGCATCTGTCAGGGTTGGCCGATAATCTCGCGGCAGCGCTATCGGCGCGGGCCGCGCGGCGCGGATTCGACAAGGCCGACATCGCCAAGGACGATGCCAGCTTCGCCGAGGCGGTCGGGCTCTATGCGCGCGAAAGGCTGACCGGGTGCGACCTGCCGGAAACCACGAACGGCATCATGGCGGCCTGGCGCGACGAGATTGCCGAACGCAGCCAAGGGCGCATCAAGGGCTTGCTGGATCATATCGACGACCAGGATGCGTTCGGCCGCTTGGTCAACAACTTCATCGCCGACCTGACGCTGGACCGTGACGAGGCCGACCCGGAACAAGAAGACGATCAGGACGAAGACAGCCAGCAGGAAGAGCAGGAGCAAGAGGACCAGTCCGCCGACGCGCCCAATGAGGAACAACAGGGCCAGACCGAAGTCTCCGACGCCGACGCGCTGGAAGACGAGAGCGAGGAGGCCCAGGACATCGTCGATGCGGAGAACATCGACGGCGAGAGCGACGATAGCGAGCATACGCCCGACGCGCCGTCGCAGCGCCCGCAACCGCGCAATTCGCCTGATCCGTACCGGGTCTACACGACGAAACATGACGAGGTGGTCAAGGCCGAGGACCTGTGTCCGGTCGAGGAGCTGGAACGGCTGCGAGGCTATCTGGACGGGCACATGGCGGGGCTGAGTTCCGTCATTTCGCGGCTGGCCAACCGGTTGCAGCGCCGGCTGCAGGCGCAGCAGCAGCGGTCCTGGACCTTCGATCTGGAGGAAGGGATGCTGGATACGGCGCGGCTGTCGCGCGTCATCATCGATCCGCTCTCGTCCCTGACCTTCAAGGAGGAGAAGGAGACGGATTTCCGCGACACGGTCGTGTCCATCCTGATCGACAATTCGGGTTCGATGCGCGGGCGGCCCATCATGGTCGCCGCCGTCTGCGCCGACATCATGGCGCGCACGCTGGAACGCTGCGGCGTCAAGGCGGAGATCCTCGGCTTCACCACCAAGGCTTGGAAGGGCGGCAAGTCCTTTCAGGACTGGATGGCGGCGGGCAAGCCGCGCGTTCACGAGGGCGGTCCCGGACGACTGAACGATCTGCGCCATATCGTCTACAAGTCGGCCGACATGCCGTGGCGCCGCGCCAAGCGGAACCTCGGCCTGATGATGCGCGAAGGGCTGCTCAAGGAGAACATCGACGGAGAGGCGCTCGACTGGGCCTATCGCCGCCTGATGGCCCGCCCCGAACAGCGCCGCATCCTGATGGTCATCTCCGACGGTGCGCCGGTTGACGACGCTACCCAGAGCCAGAACCGTACCGGCCTGCTGGAAGCTCACTTGCGCGAACAGATCGACAGGATCGAGAACCGTTCCGACGTCGAGCTTGTCGCCATCGGCATCGGCCATGACGTGACGCGCTGGTATGCCCGCGCGGTCACGATCATGGACGTGGAGCAGCTGGGCGGAGCGATGACGGAGAAGTTGGCGGAGCTATTCGATCAGGGTGGAAAGACGGCCCGGCCAGGCCGGACCGTTCGCTAGGACGCGGCTGCCGCACGGATGATACGGCAATCCGCCGGATAGTCTGGGCGAAACGAAAAGCGCCCCCCATGCGTTCGTCCCGCGACACACATGATGGAGACGACCCATGATCAATGCTATCCTCGACCGCTTTGGCTCCGACAGTCGTGGCAAATTGCTCGATACGCTGCAGGATGTCACGCGCAGTTTCGGGATCGACGACCTGTCGACGAACCGCCTCAGCAAGTCGCAAATGCGCTCGGCTCTGCGTACTGCGCGCAGAGGCGCACGGCGCGCCGCATCGCGGACATCGGCCTTCGCTTCCGCTCACCCCCGGCAAGTGGGCGTGGGCATCGGCGCAGCCGCCGTTGCCGCAATCGGCCTGTACGCTTTCGCGCGGATGCATGAGGGCAAGGATGCCGATATGGCGGAAGCCTTGCCCAACACCGATTCCTAATTCGCAGGCGCAGACCGGAAGGAGTATGCCTGACAACGGCCGCAGGCACGGATAAAGCGGTTACATGAACCTCTTTCTCAAGCTCCTGCTGAGCTTCGTCCTGTTCATCGTGCTGGCCGCTGCTCTGCTTTGGGGATCGGCGAAGCGGGCGGCCGTGCCGGGACCGGAGGCGCCGCCGCTGGACACGCTGTCGAATGCCGGTCTTCAAAACGCCATCAAAGCCGTGGCGGCGCAGAACAAGCTGGTCGGAATGACTGGCCGGGTCGTCGTGGACGGTGCGGTCGTGGCCGAAGCAGTCAAGGGCTGGAGGACCAAGGCGGCGGACGCGCCCCTGATGCGCGATGACCGCTTTCATGTCGGGTCGATCGGCAAGTCGATGAGCGCGACGGTGATCGCAACGCTAGTCGAGGACGGGACGATGGGTTGGAACGACACGCTCGGCGCGAGCCTGCCGGATGTACCGATGCACGAAGACTGGCACGACACGACCCTGTCCCAATTGCTGACCCATACGGCGAGCGCGCCTGCCATTCCAATCTCGGACATGATCAATTCCGTGAGCGAGCCGGAACGACTTCATGAAATCCGGCGCCGAGTCGCTGCCAAGATGCTCGAAGATCCGCCGAAGACGGAACCCGGCAAAACTTTCGCTTACTCCAATGCGGGTTTCATGCTGGCTTCGATCATGGCTGAAGAAACGACAGGCGAAAGCTGGGAGACGCTGGTGCGGACACGGCTGGCAGAGCCACTTGGCCTAGATACATTCGGTTTCGGCGCGCCGCAGGGTAATGCCCCTTGGGGTCATAGTATGATTTTCGGGTTCAAAATGACGCACGATCCGACAGAGGGCGCCGACAACCCGCCTTTCATGGCGGCCGCTGGGACAATGCACATGACCTTGGATGATCTGCTGCGGTACGGACGCGCGCATTTGGACGCTGGACGGGGTAACGACACGTTACTGAACGCTAAAACGTTCGAGCGCCTCCACACGCCGGCCTTGAACGATTATGCCTATGGCTGGATCGTGCAGACGCGCGATTTCGGTGACGGACCTGAACCCATGATCTGGCATAACGGATCGAACACTATGTGGTACGCGCTGCTGGTGCTGCTGCCGGAGCGGAATGCAGCGATCGCGCTGGCCACGAATGATGGCAGCCATCTTGAGCGCACACGGGCGAGCTTCGACCGCCTGGCGTTGGAGATTGCCGAGCGAGTTGCACAGGCTGCGCCCTAGAATCAGGCCGCGCCCTAGAATGTCGGCATCGATCCCGTCGCGGCCCAAGGGATGAAGAAGGCGAGCGCGACGGAGACGGCCAGGCCGAAGAGCAGTCGCCCGGCATCCTTGGTCACGTCGCGCACGGCTTCGGTCTTGTCGCGCAGGCCCGCCACATAGGTCACGGTCAGTTCGCGGCCTGCGATCAGGCCGAGGAAGACCCAGGTCGTGCTCATGGGGATATCGTTCATTTCCTTGAAGATCAGCAGGATGATGCCGAACATGATATCGACCAGCGTGCCGACGCGCGGATCGTGCGTATTGGTCTTGGAGTTGACGATTTCCTGGATCTTGCCGCCCCGGCGCGAGAATGTGTAGGCCAGCAGGCCCAGCGTGAGGAAGCCGCCCCAGAAAATGGTGCTCGCCGCGATGGTGACTTCGGTCTGGCCGGCGATTTCGACGGTCTGGCGCGGCAGGAAGACGAAGATGTTGGCCAGGTCCTGGGCCAGCCATTGCCACCACAGAAAGGCCGTCGTCATCCATTGGAACACATACCAGTAGGGCGCCGCGCCCTTTTCCTGGGTATTGGCGATCCAGCGTTCGTAGAAGCGCGAAATCAGCGTGTAGACGGCGATGCCCGCCCCAAAGGCCACGGCGTAGCCGAGCGCGGATTTCAGTAGCATGCTGCCGAGCAGACCTTCGGTCTCGCGCCCGCCCGTCAGGGCGAACATGGTCAGCACCAGGAAAGTCGTGGAAACGGGAACGGAAGCCCGCGTCAGCAGGATCAGCACGGCGGGCGGGATGATGTGATACCACTGCACTCCCTGGTCCGGATAGGGGATGTTGTTCAGCCGGTCGAACGCGACGTCCGTGTCGTAGGCGAAATAGCCGTACACCATGACGGAAATCAGGATGGTCCCGGCGAACAGCCACAGCGTGAACCAATGCCGGTGCCGGTTGGAGCGCAGGAACGTTCCCAAGGTCTGGATGGCGTCGTTGGCGATGACGGAATAGGCGGCCAGCGCGAACCCTATGACGCCGAACAGTTCGATACCGGGCATGGAACACCTGTCTTAAGGCCTGCAATCGCAAGACCGTTCAGCCGGGCCCCGGGAAGGCCCCCGCCCGGCTTTCGCCACCCGTTAGCGAACCTCGACCCGACTCGCCAAGTGACAGTTTTACGACGTTCTGGTGGCGGTTCCTGACACTTGCGCGCTCGCGCTGCGGCCGCCAAACGAACGACCCGCGCCCCTTTCGAGAAAACGCCCATGCCCCTGACCATCGATTATGTCGAATTCGCCTCCCCGGATCTGGAAGGGACCCAGCGCTTCTTCGCCGAAGCGTTGGGCTGGTCGTTCACCGATTACGGCCCGGACTATCGCGACATCCAGAATGCCGGGACCGGTGCGGGCGTGGAGCGCGGCGGCCTCCGACCGCCGCTCATCGTGCTGAAGTCGGACGATCTGGTACGCGACAGGGCGAAGCTGCTCGAAGCAGGGGCGGAATTGGTCCGGGACATCTTCGAATTTCCGGGCGGGCGCAGGTTCGAGTTCCGCGAACCCGGCGGCACGCTGATGGCTGCCTGGACGCAGAGCGCGGCGCCCTGAACGCCAGCGTGCCTTTCAGCTGGCTTCGTCGGCGGGAGCGCTTTGGAGCTTGATGTAGCGTTCGATGCCGATCTGCTGGATCAGGTCGAACTGGGTCTCCAGGAAATCGACATGCTCTTCCTCTTCGACGAGGATCTTCTGAAGCAAGTCGCGCGTGACATAGTCCCGGACGGATTCGGCGTAGTGGATCGCATCCTTGTACATCGGGATCGCCATCTCCTCGAGCTTCATGTCGCATTCGAGGATTTCCTTCACATCCTCGCCGATGTGCAGCTTGCCCAGATCCTGCAGGTTGGGCAGGCCGCCGAGGAAAAGGATGCGCTCGATGATGTCGTCGGCGTGGTTCATCTCCTCGATCGATTCCTCATACTCCTTCTTGGCCAGCCGCGTGACGCCCCAATCCTTAAGCATGCGCGAATGCAGGAAATACTGGTTGATGGCCGTCAATTCGGCTTTCAGCGCGCGATTGAGCCAGACGATGATTTCGGGATCGGATTTCATGACGCCAGCTCTAGGCGGCGAATTTCGCGCCTGTCAAACTCTATCGCGGCATGCGATTTTCATTCGCAGGGAAAATCGTCGCAGGCACGGCGAAACCCGCGCAAACGGTTCTCACACGCAACAATTTCAAAGCGTTAGACTTATTCGGCGGCGTCCAGCAGCGGCCGCGTCCGGCGCCAGGACTGCAACCGGTCATCGATGTCGGTGCGGCACTGGCCGCAGCGGAAGCGCGTCCCGCAAGCCCGTTGCACGCAGGCTGCGCTTTCCGCACCTTTTGCAGCGGCGGCTTCGACGGCCCGGGTGTTGATGTTGTTGCAGATGCAGTGGATCACAAAAATCGCTCTACGCGAGTGCGAATGATTGTCAATAACCTAGATCAAAAATCGGCAACGGAAATCATCGCCGTCCGCAGCGGTCGGGTCTAGGATGCCGACATGGCCCCCGAAGCGCTGGCTGCGCGCCACCCCCGCCTGTTCCACCAGACCGCGCCGGACGCCTGGCCCGGTATCCGGACGCACGGCCTGCTACCGACGACGGCGATCCTGCAACGCTTGCATTTGCCGTCTGCGCAGATCGACGCGCTGACCCATTATCCACGCCCGCATGGCCTGGTCTTCGAACAAACGCCGCTGGGGCGGGTGGAAATCAACGATAACAGGCCGCTCTCCCATGCCGCGCTCGAGCGCTGTTTGGATGACGGCCTGTCGCCGCAGGACTGGTGCGCCATGCTGGCGGCACGCACCTTCTTCTGGGCGGATGAACACCGCGGCCTGTCGCGCCTGCTGAACGCGAAGACGAACCGCGACCGTCCGCGCGACGTGCTGGTCATCGACACGCTGTCCTTGGCCCGCGCGCACCGGGCGCGGATCCAGCTGTCGCCGATCAATAGCGGGGCGACTATCCGAAAAGCGGCCCGACGCGGGATGCGGACCTTCGCGCCGATGCGCGACTTCGACACCTATGCCGGCTGGGCGGCCCTGCGCGGACGGCGCGACACGGTGCTGGAAGTGGTGGTGCCCGGCGCCGTGCCGGATTTGGCGGATCATGTGACCGAGGTCAGGCGCTACGCGAACGGATCATACCGCGTTCTGGACTAAAGCCGCCGATAGCCTCGGCTCTTGCGCCCCTTGAGCATCCAATCCGACAGACATTGCGCGCGCAGGGCGATGATCCAGGAGAGGGCCGGCACGTGCCCGACGGTCAGGATCAGGGTCTGCATGGGCAACGGCCCTGACGGCCAAGCGTCCGGAGGGCCAGCAGGCTTCCGGTCACAATCGCATAAACCACCGCTTAGACCAGACGCCCCGCCAGGATCCGTGGCCACGTCACGCTTCCTTCTTCCGCCACGCCGCGCATATGTGTCCCGATAATGTCGAAATAGTCCGGCAGGGCCGCATGCAGGCGGTCGCGGCCCGCCGCCGTCAGGCGCAGGCGCTGCACGCGCGCGTCGGACGGATCCGGCGTCTGCGCGACCAGCCCGCCTTCGACCAGGGCGCGGATGGTGCGGCTCAGCACGGGTTGGGACACGTCGATGCGCGCCGCCACATCCGCATGGCGCAGGCCGGCTTCATGGCGTTCCCGGTCGATAACGACCAGGATGACGAATTTCAGCTGCGACAGGCCATGCATGGAGAAATGGCGCTCGACCTTGCGGATCAACAGGCTGGCACTGCGCATCATGTCCAGCGCCGACAGGATCATGTCCGGGTCGCCCGCGCCCGATCCGTTGACGCCGAGTTCATCGACATAGCGCTCCACCATATGCCGCGCCGGCAGGACTTTCAGGAGGAACATCTCAGCCGCCCCTGCCATCGGCCGGCGCGCAGTCGACAGGGTGGAGTTCCTGGATCTCCGGCGGTTCCTGCAACCAGTTCCGGTAATCGTCGAACACGGCCGTGGTGTAGTCGGCGGCATGATGATCGCGCAGCGCATCGGCATTCTCCCAGATCTCATGAAGGTAGAGCGTCAGCCCGTCCGGTGATTGATAGAGGTCGAAACGATGGCAACCGGACTCGCCGCGTGTAACGGTCATGAGGCTGAGAATGGCATTGCGTGCGTCGTGAGCATGCTCGGTCTTGGGCCGGATGGTTGCGATGAGATGGAGGAGGGAAGCAGAGTCCGTAGTCATGGCACGATTTTTAAATATCATGATATGTATGTCAAGTATTGTGTGGCGACTTTGGCGGGATCTCATATCCGCTTCGGCAGTGAGTGTAGGGTTTGGCCCCGTCTCATGAGCCTAATGACACGAGGTCTCCGCAGTAAGCGCCGAGGATGACACTTTCAACAACCCTCACCCTAGGCTCGACCCGAGATCCGTCATGTGACCGCTATGCCGGCTGGAGCGTCTGGGAAATGGATTCCGGGTTGGGCCAGGAATAAGGATGTGTGAACGGCCCGGAAAGACACTGTTTGAGGTTGCGGCGCGCCATTCCTTTTCCGTCCTTTGGGACAGTTATCGGGCTGACGAGGTTTGCGACGATTGCCGCTGGCAACCTTAGACCCGCGCGCGAGACGCAAACCTATCGGCCAGACATCAGCGCGGCGGCATCCTCGCGCCTGCATCCGTGCGGATGTATTCCGCGTTGATATAGGCGTGCTCACACATGAACTTGACGACGTCGGCATACTCGCTCGGCTGGCCGAAGCGGTTGGGGAACTGGACGTGGGCCTTCAGGTTCTCCTTCACTTCCGGCTTCATCTGCTCGTAGATCGGCGTTTCGTAGAATCCCGGCAGGATGGTGTTCACCCGGATGCCTTCGCGCGCCAGATCGCGCGCCATGGGCAGGGCCATGGACAGGATGCCGCCCTTGGACGCGGCATAGGCGACTTGGCCGATCTGACCGTCCTGCGCGGCGACGGACGCGGTGTTGATGACCACGCCGCGCTCGCCGTCCGGCTGGGTCGGATCCAGGCTCATCATGCCGGCGGCCGACTTGGACGCGCACAGGAAGCTGCCGATCAGGTTGATGTTGATGATGCGGATGAAGGCGGCCGGGTCGTGCGGAACGATTTCGCCCGTGTCGCGCTTGCGGGCGACCGTCTTGATCCCGCCGCCGATCCCGGCGCAATTGACCAGGATGCGTTCCTGACCGACCTCGGCGCGAAGCGCCTCGAACCCCGCATCGACGGAAGGCTCGTCGGCCACGTCGACCTTGGCGAAGACGCCGCCGATCTCTTCGGCCACGCTTTGTCCGCGCGCCTCGTTCATGTCGAAGATGCCGACCCTGACCCCCGCCTTGGCCAGCATCCGCGCCGTGCCTTCGCCGAGGCCGGACGCGCCGCCCGTGACGATGGCCGAAAGAGTGTTGTCGAGTTTCATGGGTCGCTCCGTGAGTATTCGTTTTCCCTGCGCGGTTAGGCAGGTCGGGCGTCCATCGCAAGGGCGGGCGCGTAAACTGTCCGAACAGCGAAAGAAGAACCGTCATGATCTACATCGTCGACAACATCGTTCCCATCCTGGCCGCGACGGTCGCCGGCTTCCTGTTCGGCGGGCTTTACTACCGGATGCTGCGCGGTGCCTGGCTGCGCGCCGCCGGGCCGAACGCGGCGCTGGCCGAACGCCGCCCCGGTCCGCTGCACTATGCGGGCATATTCGTCGCGGAATTCTGGATGGCGGCGATCCTGGCGGGTGCGGTGATCCTGGCCCCGGCCGGCGATGCCGGGCCGTGGACCATGGCGCTGGGCAGCGCGTTCATCATCTGGATCGGCTTCGTCCTGCCGACCGTCTATGTCAGCTACCGCGTGCTGGGACAGACGATGCGGCTGGTCGCGTTCGATGCGGCCCACTGGCTGGCCGTCATGCTGATCATGGCGGCGACCGTGCAGGCGATCGGGGTCACGGGTCCTATGACGGAGGGTCCGGGGTGAGCCGTTCGAGCGCCGGAATGTCGGCCATGGCCGCGCCGGGGCGGCCCGCTTCGCCGGACGGCACCACGGTCAGTTCGGCGTTGGATTCCAGCACGACCGCGTAGCAGTCCGCCGGATCCGACAATCCGGCCGCGCGGATGGCGGAAAAGATTTCGGCGCGGCTGATCCGTTCGCGCGCCATCGCGGCGTCGCGCATCTCTCCGCGGTGAACCAGCAGGGTCGGCGTCGAGACCATCATGCCGGAAATCCGCTCGCTGCGCGACATCCAGTATGTCAGACCCCATTGCACGCCGAGCAGCACGGCGATGGCCAGAACGGTGTCCGCGACGGTCACGTCGGCGAAACCGATCGCCGAGGCGATCAGCGAGCCGACGGCGACGGTGACGATCCAGTCGAAATTGTTCATCTTCGATACGGACCGCTTGCCCGCCAGCCGGATCAGCAGCACCAGCAGCGGATACATGATCGCCGCCGTCACCGCCGTATTGTAGGCGCTTTGCCAGCCGTCGAAGAAAGGGGCGCCCCAGTCCATATCCGGCGCCTTACGGGCTCTGGTAGGATGTGACGCGCAGTTTCAGATTCCCTTCCGACGGTTTCTGCTCGAAGACGAGATCCAACCGCGCCGTCTCGCCCTCGCCCATCAGGGGCAGGGTCGCGCTGATCGTATCGTCCCGGTCGCCCGGGCCGTCCAGCTCGGCCACCACGACCACCGTGGTCACGGCGACGGTCGAGGTGTTGACGACGGTAAGCGGGAGGACGAAATTGCCGTCGCGCTCGTCGAGCTCTGAAAATTCCGGGCGGATGTCGAACTGGGCCGGCACCGTGTCGGACATGATCATGTAGACGAGATAGGCGACGATCATCAGCATCGCGCTGACCGACAGCAGGCGCACGACCCAGATCACGAAGGTCGGGGGCGGGTCCTCGCGCGTGGCGGAGCCGTTCGACGAACCGTCCTGCCCGGACTGGTCGCTTTCGCTGTCGGACTTGTCCTTTTCGTCGGACTCGTTGTTCTTGTCTTGGCTCATAGGACCAGCCTTCCTGCCGCCCCGCCCAGTGTCGTGGCATAGCCGACGATGATCACCCAGACGATGGCCATGCGCAACGGCGTGTCGAGCCCCAGATAGCCGAACGCCCAGAGCCAGGCCGCCGATGTCAGGAGGCTGACGAGATAGCAGACCAGCGTGGACAGCCATTTGGAGGACAGCACGCCCTGATGGTTTTCGCGGCGTTTGTGGAACTGCGCCGTATAGTTGATGCCGTAGGACACCATGACCGAGAAGACCAGGATGGCGAGGGCGTGTTTGGGGCCGATATCGGCGAGCATGACCTTGGGTTCGATGGTCGGGACGATGTTGAAGGCGAACAGCGTGCCGCCAAGTGCGGTCGCCAGCAATTTCTCCCAATCCTTGCCCAGCAATTCGACGGCGACCGAATCCTCGCCGTCTTCGCCGCCGCCGCCGCGCTTGCCGAGCTGGTTGATCGCGAGAGCCGCGCCGAAACCGGTCGGCACGACCATCAGCGCCAGCAGGCAGACCAGCACGGCGAGCGGCGTGTCGAGCGTCACGCGCGCCGTGATGTAGAGGGTGACGATGCTCGCCACCAGGCCGAGCCCCATGGCGGTGGCGGCATCCCAGAAGATCTGCGTGCGCGTCCGGCCCGTCTTGAACCCGGAATAGGAGATATAGCCGACCGTGATCACATAGGCGCCGACCATGATGGCGATCAGCACCGCTTCGTCGATATTGCGCGCGCGCTCCCACATTTCCTGCGTGTAGAGCAGCGGCAAGGCGACGAAGAGCGCGCCGCAGAATCCGCGCAGGAGCTCACGGACTTCATGGCGGTAGAGCTTGTCCTCGCGTTCCTCGACTTCCACGCGGCGGCCGAGCGGCGATCGCCATTTATGATAAGTGGTCGCCGACATAACAGGAACAAGACGGCTGGGCGCGATGAAACGTTCCTGATCCGAACCGATCTTGTTAGCCTGGATCAAGTCAGGCGGACACGTTATCCGCCACGCCCGAGAGGGCCGCCGCGAAGACGGGGGCCGAAAACGTCTCAAGATCCCCGATCGCTTCGCCGATGCCGATGAAGTGGATCGGCAGCCTGTATTTCTCCGACAGCGCCACCAGCACGCCGCCCTTGGCCGTGCCGTCCAGCTTGGTCATGATCAGGCCGGAAATCTTGGCGGTTTCGCGGAAGGCCTCGACCTGGGACAGGGCGTTCTGGCCGACGGTCGCATCCAGCACCAACACGCTGTGATGGGGCGCGGAAGGGTCGGTCTTTTCGATCACCCGGATGATCTTGGCGAGTTCGTCCATCAGCTCGGTCCGGTTCTGCAGGCGGCCCGCCGTGTCGATCATCAGAATGTCGTAATCTTCGTCGCGCGCCCGGTTCATGGCATCGAAGACGAGGCTCGCCGCATCCGCGCCGGGCTGGCCGCTCATCACCGGCGCACCGGCGCGCTCGCCCCAGACGGTGAGCTGCTCGACGGCGGCGGCGCGGAACGTGTCGGCGGCGCAGATCAGCACGCGCTTGCCCTGGTCGCCGAACCGTTTGGCGATCTTGCCCAGCGTCGTGGTCTTGCCCGATCCGTTGACGCCGGCGAACAGGATCACCTGCGGCCGGGCCAGACCCAGAACGAAGGGCGTTTCCAGCGGGGTGAGGATGTCGGAAATCGTCTCGGCCAGCGCGACCTTGATTTCCAGATCCGTGACCTGCTTGTCGAACTTGTCCTCGGCCAGGCGGCCGCTGACCTTCTCCGCCACGTCGGATCCCAGATCGGCCATGATGAGGATGTCTTCCAGGTCCTCCAGCGCGTCCCGGTCGAGCGTGCGCTGGTTGAAGCTGGCCGCCATCTGGTCGGACATGCGCGAGGTGGAGCGGCGCAACCCCTTGGAGATGCGGTCGAAAAAGCCGCCCTCGGCGGTGACGTCCGGTTCGGGTTCGGGTTCCGGCGGCAGACCCGCCTTGATCCGCTGCGCGCGGCGGTCCTCGGCCAGCCGGACGCGTTCGTCGCTTTCCGCCTGTTCGCGCGCCTTGCGGTCGGCGGCGCGGGCCGCGCGGCGTTCGGCTTCGTCGGCTTCGCGGGCCAGGCGGTCGGCCAGCGCCTGATGGCGGACGTCTTCCGCGCGCGCTTGGGCGGCTGCCGCGTCCGCGACGCGGCGGTCCTCTGCCAGGCGCGTTTCCTCGGCGACCCGTTCGGCTTCCAAACGCGCCCGCTCGGTGGCTTCCGCTTCGGCCTTGCGTTTGAGCTCCGCCGCTTCGGCCTCAGAGGCGGCGCGAGCGATCTCCGCCTGCCGCTCGGCTTCCAGCCGCGCCGCTGCTTCGGCGCGGAGCTTGGCTTCGGCCTCGCGCCGGGCCCGGTCCTCGGCCTCGCGGGCGGCCTGGAGTTCGGCCAGGCGGGCGTCTTCCGCGCGGCGCTCTTCCTCGGCGGCCTTTTCCGCGGCGTGCGCGTCCGCGCGCCGCGCATTCTCCTCGGCCAGTTGCTTGGCGCGCTCGACGTCACGGGCGGCCTGGATTTCGGCCTGCCGCTTCTCTTCGGCTTCGATGCGGGCGCGCTCTTCGTCGGAGACCTCGGCCGTCCCCGCATCCTGGGCGCGCGCCGACGCCAGCGCGGCGGCGTTGATCGCCGCCATGCGCGCGGCCATCCGTTCGTCGATCAGCTTTTCGGCGGCCGCTTTTTCCGCCGCTTCGATGGCGAGTTTCTCGTCCTTGGACTTGAAGCCCAGCTTGGACAGGAAGCCGCGTTTCTTCTTTTCAGCCATGAAGCGTTCCGGTGAGATGATCCTGGCTTGCGCCTATCACGCGCACATCCACAAGCGAACCCGCAGGGGGCGGATTGTCCACGCGGATCAGGCTGAAATCGGGGAGCCGGCCGTTGCCGTTTTCCTCGAACAAGGCCGTGTCCGTGTCGCCGACACGCCTCGCGAGGTGCGCCGTCTTCGCGGCCGCCCCGGCTTCGCGCAAGGCCCTGGCCCGCGCCTTGACGATGGGGCCGTCCACGGGCGGGATCTTCGCCGCCGGCGTGCCTTCGCGCGCCGAATAGGGAAAGACGTGCAGCCACGCGATCCCGATGTCCGACACGATGGCCCGGCTGTTTTCAAACATGGTCTCGTCTTCCGTCGGGAAGCCCGCGATCATGTCCGCGCCGAAGGTGATCTCCGGGCGGCGGTCGCGTAGCCGCGCACAGAGATCGACCACCTCCGCGCGGCTGTGACGCCGCTTCATCCGCTTCAGGATCATGTCGTCGCCGGCCTGCAGCGACAGGTGCAGATAGGGCGTCAGTCGCGGCTCGCTCACGATCAGCTCGAACAGGACCGGATCGACTTCCGCCGGATCGATGGAGGACAGGCGCAACCGGTCCAGTTCCGGCACCAGCTTCAGCACGCGCCGCACCAGGTCGCCGAGCGGCGGCGTCCCGGGCAGGTCGCCGCCCCAGCTGCTCAGGTCCACGCCCGTCAGCACGACTTCGCGGTAGCCCTGCCGCACGAGGTTGCGCACATGGCCGACCACCTCGCCCGCCGGGACGGAGCGCGCATTGCCGCGGCCGTACGGGATGATGCAGAAGGTGCAGCGATGGTCGCAGCCGTTCTGAACCTGCAGGAAAGCGCGCGTGCGCGACTGCGCCTTGTCGGGGGAATTCGCGCTGCCGAGGAATTGCGGCGCGCTGTCGCGCACCGCCATGATGTCGTTGACGCGGATGCGCTCGCTATGCGCCCCGAAATGCTGCGGCGCGAAGGCGCCCGGCAGCATCTTGTCGTGATTGCCCAGAACCTGGTCGACTTCGTCCATGGCGGCGAAGGCGTCGGGATCGATCTGCGCGGCGCAACCCGTGACGATGACTTTGGCACTCGGCCGGTCCCGCCGCGCCTTGCGCACGCGGCGGCGGCTTTCGGCCACGGCCTCATTCGTCACCGCGCACGTGTTTACGATCACCGCATCGCTCAGCCCGGCGTCGCGCGCCAGCGCAACCATCGCGTCGGATTCCGACGCATTCAGGCGGCAGCCCAGGGTTATGACATCGACGGTCTCATTTTTCGAGATTTGGGTCACGACCCGGCCATGTGGTCCGCTCGGACGCGCGAATCAAGCATGGCGGTCAGAACGGCTTTGGGGAGATATCCGCAAGGCGCGCTCTCGCGGCTGTCGTCCCGTCCCTCACGAGGGAATTGGAGAGCGGACATTCACCCGTGAATGTCGGGTACAGCGCTTCGCTTCTCTCTACCCCTCATCCCGGGCTCGACCCGGGATCCATCTCCCAACCGGTCCGGCCAGCCTGAGGGTCCTGCGATGGACCCCACGGGACCGCGCCAGCGCGTCCCTGTCCGGGGTGAGGAATTTTCGTTAGGTTATCTATGGCATCGATCATAATGCATGCTTCATCGTGCGACCGGGCGTCGGGGCCACGGCGGGGGTGCGTTTGTGCCGCGAAGGCGACACGAGGCGCGGACCCTGCCCCGTGACGGGGAAGGGAAAACAAGAACCATTTTCACGAAGGCAGGGCCCGCGCGAGGAGTCCGGCCCGAC
>NZ_CANMJB010000011.1 GCF_947498175.1 uncultured Algimonas sp.
ACGGGGCAGGGCCCGCGCCTCGTGTCGCCTTCGCGGCACAAACGCAACCCCGCCGTGGCCCCGATGCCCGGTCGCACATGGAGGCGTGCGCGATGATCGGAGGCCAGAGATCGCTGACTATGCACGACGCACCCTGCACGACATCCGCCTCGGTCTCACACATCCCCACAGCCCTTTCACCCATCCCCGTTGGCTTTCAACTCGGACATCCCACCAGCCCTCACCCCGGGCTCGACCCGGGGTCCATCACAGGACCGTTATGATAGCCGGAACGGTTGGGAGATGGATCCCGGATCAAGTCCGGGATGAGGGGAAGAGAAAGAGAGCGGAAGGAGAGGAAGGCGAGGAGAATGAACTGCTATCCGATGGTCCCTCACGCCAGACTCGACGAGCCTGTGCCCGGCTTGATCGGGTAGGGGTCATCGCCCAACCCTCACGGCCAGACGAGACGGCAGGAGATGGATCCCGGATCAAGCCCGGGATGAGGAGAAAGGAATGAAGGAAAGAAATGGATTTCAGAGACAGAATAGCGCGGAACAGTCAAAGCATCACCGGCAACCGCGCGCCCCCATCACCCCGATCGCCGGTTCACATGACCCATCTTGCGGCCTGGGCGGGCTTCGGTCTTGCCGTAGAGATGCAGGCGAGCAGACGGGTCGCGGGCGAGGGTGGGCCAGTCAGCGGCGTCCTCGCCGATCAGGTTGGTCATCCGGACGGGCCAGGCGGGGCGGCAATCGCCGAGCGGCCAACCGGCAACGGCGCGGATATGCTGTTCGAACTGGTCGGTGCAGCCGGCGTCCTGAGTCCAGTGGCCGCTATTGTGGACGCGCGGAGCGATTTCGTTGACGACCCAGCCTTCGGCGGTGTCGAACAGCTCGACCCCGATGACGCCGACATAGTCGAGCGCGTCGGCGATGGTGCGGGCGATGTCGCCCGGCCGGCCGTCATCGCCCCCGTGAACGGACGGGGCGGCGGGTGCGGTGGACGTATGCAGAATGTGGTCGCGGTGGACGTTCTCGGTCAGCGGGTAGGCGCAGACCTCGCCGTCCTGGCCGCGGGCGCAGACGATGCTGGCTTCACGGGTGAAGTCGACGAAACCTTCGACGATCAGCGCATGTCCGCCGAGCGTTTCCCAGGCGGCCGCGATGTCGGCCGCGGTCCGGATCATGGCCTGCCCCTTGCCGTCATAGCCGCCGCGGCGCGTCTTCGCGACGCAAGGCAGGCCGATCTCGGCGACGGCGCGGCGCAAGGCGTCGATCGTCCCGGAAGCGTCGCGGAACGGGGCGACGGACACGCCGGGCAATTCCGACAGGAAGCGCTTCTCCAGCAGCCGGTCCTGCGCCGTGCGCAGCGCGGTCAGATTAGGGGCGACGGTCCGGCCCGCGCCGGCGATCTCGACCGCGCGGACGGGGATCGATTCCCATTCATAGGTGATCGCGTCGCAGGATGCGCCGAAACGGGCCAGCGCCGCGTCGTCGTCATAGGGCGCATGGATATGGCGGGTGGACACCTGTCCAGCCGGGTCTTCCGCGCCCGTTCCATAAGTCAGCGTGCGCAGGTCGAGTCGCGCGGCGGCGAGGGCGAGCATGCGGCCGAGTTGTCCGCCGCCGAGAATGCCGATCGTGGAGCCGGGAGACAGGGCAGCAAGCTGGTCGGTCATGTCAGCCGCGCGGATCCGTGCCGACGCTTTCGGTCTGACGCGCCCGCCACGAATCGAGCCGCCCGGCCAACGCCGTGTCGGACGTGGCCAGGATAGCGGCGGCCAGCAGGCCCGCATTCTTCGCGCCCGCCTTGCCGATGGCCAGCGTGCCGACCGGCACGCCGCCCGGCATCTGCGCGATCGAGAGCAGGCTGTCCATACCGGACAGCGCCTTGGATTCGACCGGCACGCCCAGCACCGGCAGGCGGGTCATGGCGGCGCACATGCCGGGCAGGTGGGCCGCGCCGCCCGCGCCCGCGATCACGACCTTCACGCCGCGCCTTGCGGCGTTCTCGGCGAAATCGTAGAGGCGCTGCGGCGTGCGATGGGCGGAAATGACGGTGGCTTCGAAAGCGATGCCCAACTCATCCAGCACCGTCGCGGCATGTTCCATGGTCGGCCAATCGCTGGTCGATCCCATGATGATGGCAATGGGTGCGCTGGGGGTCGGAACGGACATGGAGCGGCTTTCGCGTGGGACGCTGGAAAGCGCGCCATCATAGCGATGGGCGGCGGGCGGTCAACGGGCGCGGAATGGAGCAAGGCGAAATCTTAGCGCGACGTTAACCGGCGCCGGGCGAGAGGGTCCTTCCGACCCCCAGTCCTGCAGGAGCGCACCAGACTTGGCCGATCCGACCCGCATCAGCACGCTGTTGCAGACCGCCGCCGATCCGCTGCCGTCGCAGATCGGGGTGACGCAGGCGCAGCTGGCGGCGCGCAATCGGGACCTGTCCGAGGAGGTGACCCGGCTTCGCCTGCGCGTGCTGGAACTCGAAGCCGCCGCCGATCTGGATCCGATGCTGCCGATCTTCAACCGCCGCGCCTTCGTGCGCGAAGTGGAACGGGCGCAGTCCGTCATGGCGCGCTACGCCCTGATGTCGTCGATCATCTTCTTCGATCTGGACGACTTCAAGCAGGTCAACGACCGTTACGGCCACGGCATCGGCGACCGGTTGCTGGAGGGGGTGGCGGACTGCCTGAGCGCCGGGGTGCGCCAATGCGACATGGTGGCCCGGCTGGGCGGCGACGAATTCGGAGTGCTCCTGTTCAAGTCCGACATGGAGATCGCCAAGGCCAAGGCCGCGTCGTTGGCCTGCCGCCTCGGCGATCTGGCGATCGCCCATCCGGACGGGGATGTCGGCATCGGAGCGAGCTGGGGCGTCGCGCCCTGCGATCCGGACGAGCCGGCCGCCCGGATCCTGGAACGCGCCGACCGCGCCATGTATCTGGACAAGCGATCCTAGCCTGGAAACGGCCCCCGGCCGGAGGTCTCAGGCGTATCGGACGTCCCGGGACGCCTCAGGCGATGATATCGGGCGTGAGCTGGTTTTCGAGATAGGCGATCTGGTCCTTGATCGACAATTTGATCTTCTTCATCCGGCGGACCTTCAGCATGTCCGCCACGCCGGTTTCGATCAGGGCGCCGATCTCCTGGTCGATGCGGCGATGCTCCTGCTTCAGATGGTCGAGCAGGGCGCGGGTTTCGGACGCGG
This sequence comes from uncultured Algimonas sp., assembly GCF_947498175.1. Lineage (GTDB taxonomy): Bacteria > Pseudomonadota > Alphaproteobacteria > Caulobacterales > Maricaulaceae > Litorimonas. The sequence continues at coordinate 3,193 of NZ_CANMJB010000011.1, forward strand.
TCGCGCCGTCTTCGCCGTTCGGGATCGTGTCGCCGTCATTGTCTGGACCATCGTTCATGGAGCGTTTCTAGCGGCGGCGCCCGCTTTATGCTACGATGCATTTTCCACACCCACTAACGGAGGTCTTCATGACGCTGTCGGCTCATCTGGAACAATTGCAATCCCGCCACGGGGATATCGACACCCAGATCAACCGAGAACTCCGAAGTCCGGCTCCGGATCACGTGAAGATCTCGCAACTCAAACGTCAGAAGTTGCAGATCAAGGACACCATCATGCAGATGGGTCCGAACGCCCGCGCCTGATCGGCCTGCCCCAGACTCAGCCCGTTTTGAACCGGCGCGCCTGAGCGGCGCGTCCGTGCCAGCGGCCGTTCCTTTTGCGGCCCGGCCGGCGCGTTGCGGGTTTGCGCCCGCGCGGTTTCTTGCCGCGCATGATCAACGAAGCGTCGTTGAGCGCCCAGAGGTCCGCGCGGTCCGCCAGCACGTCTTCGCCCAGATCGATCGCGGTCTGCAGGACGGGTAGCGGCGTATTGCGCCAGGCCGGCGGTTCGATCACCTTGCGCCACATCATGCCGAAGGCATTGTCGAGCAGAATGCGCGCGAAGCAGTGATCGAGATAGACCGGCCAGTCCTTGCGCCGCCGCGCCTGTGCCGGAAGGCGTTCCTGCACGAGTGTGCGCCAACGATCCCGCAATTCAGCCTCTTCGTCGTCGGTCTCGTCGAACATGAAATATATCACCGCTTCCTCCGGCCTCAACGCAGGCCGGTGTGAACCGTCAACGCGCCCCTTGTCCCGATCGTTTCCGTCCGCATCGACGCAGAGTCGATATGCGACTGATTTGGCAAGGATCTTTCGCAGTGCAACGCGGAAACTCGTCATGAGAAGACATAAACGTGACAAAAGCTGTCATATTTGTGTCATTGGATTGTTGACTTTTATGACTTTTAGCGTCACATAAGCTTCACAGAAGTGCCGTGAAGCTCCGAAGCCGATAGGAGGCATGGCCATAGAAGAACATTCGGCCACGACTTCGGAGATCGACATGAAAACATATCTATTAGCGGCAGGACTGACACTGGCCACGGCGACAGGCGCCTACGCGCAAAGCGGTCAGTCCGCGACGGCGATGGCCGACGACCTGTCGGGCGTTCCCGCTACGATCAGCACGACTTTCAACGATTGCGTCGCGACGGAAAGCTCGTCGCGTGCGATCCGTGCCTGCTCGAAGCTCATCCGCGCCTCCGGCGCCAGCGAGGATGTCCGGGCACAGCTCTACACACGACGAGCGCTGCACAAGATGGCCTTGGGCCGTTTCGACAGCGCATCGGACGATTTCAGCCGGGCGGGCGATCTATCGGGCGACACGGGGCTGGCTTCGCTGGGGCAGGGCTTCGCGGCCATCGACGACAACAATCTGTCGTCGGCCCGGGCCAGCTTCCGCGATGACAGCACGGAAGGCCGCACGGCCGTCCTGGCGGAATACGGTCTCGGCCTGACCTATCAGATGGAAGGCAAGGACGCCGATGCACGCGCTGCCTATGAGCGCGCGCTTGCGATCAACCCCGAGTGGAGGGTTCCGTCCGAGCGTCTGGAAACGCTCGACCGGAACTGATCCCGCTCCATCGTCCTGCCGCGCGCCATTCCGGCGTGTTCCACTCAATATGATAAGCCCGCACGTCCCGGTGCGGGCTTTTTGTATTGCCACAAGGCAGATGGCCCGCCGCACAGGACCGGCGCCTAGGACCGTCGTCATCGAACCTTCACGAGCCTTTCACCAAAGCGACACGCATTCATAGACTCCGCGTCACAATTAAATGGTGATGGCACGGCCAGCCGCAGGTCGGGATTCCCGACCCAACACTGCCTAGGTTTGACCGGGATGCCGGACAAGACCTGCCCACCCGTGAGGACCTCATGATGAATGCGACTTTGAAACTGGCTTTGATGGCCACAACGGCCGGCTTCGCGCTGGCGGCCTGCGGCGATGACAATTCGTCGTCACCCGGCACGACAGAGCCTGTCACGGTCATTGTGAACCCTCCGACGACGCCGCCGACCACACCGACCCCGCCAACGACCAATCCCGACGTGACGGTCGATCTGGTGCCGAACAACAACTGCCCGGCCGGCACGACCCTCGAAACGGTAACGCTGCCCGGCACGACCAGCTCCGCCGAAGCCTGCACCTTGAGCGGCAACATCACATCCGACGTGACGCTGACGGCCGAAAACGGCTACATCCTCAAAGGCAAGGTTACGGTCGGAACGGATGCCAACGCATCTGCCAGCAGCAGCAGCAGCGCGGCTCAAGCGCCCGGACCGGGGTCTGTGACACTGACGATCCCGGCCGGGACGCGCCTCTCCGGCGCGGGCGGCCTCGACTATCTGGTCATCTCCCGCGGCTCGAAGATCGAAGCCGAAGGCACGGCCAGCCAGCCGATCATCATGACGGCGCTCCAGGACGTGCTCGGCACGGTCAATCCGAATGCGGAAGGGCTGTGGGGCGGTCTGGTCATCAACGGCTCGGCGCCGATCAACCGTTGCGGCGACGCCACGGCGACACCGGGCACGGCCGGCTGCGAACGCGACGGCGAAGGCGCATCGGGTCTTTATGGCGGCGGCAACGCCACCGACGATTCCGGCACGCTGAGCTATGTCCAGGTCAAATATGCTGGCAACCAGTTCACGGCCGACAACGAGCTGAACGGCATCGCCTTCCAGGGCGTGGGCAGCGGCACGACCTGCAACCACATCCAGGTCCACAACAATGCCGATGACGGCGTCGAGTTCTTCGGCGGCACGGTCAGCTGCAACGCCGTCGTCCTGACCGGCAATGGCGATGACAGCCTCGACTGGACCAACGGCTGGACCGGCAACATCCAGCGCCTGCTGATCGTCCATTCCCGCGGGGCCGGCGACCAGGGCATCGAAGCGGACAGCAACAGCGCCAACAACGCCGCGACGCCTGCCGCCAACCCGACGATCTCCAACTTCACCATGGTCGGCCAAGACGGCGACATTGGCGGCCTGTTCCGCGAAGGCACGCAGGGCCGCATCGTCAACGGCATCATCGTGGACTTCCCGGATGCCGGCATCGACGTCGACAACGACGTGACGCTCGCCAACCTCCAGTCGGGAGCCCTGTCTTTCAAGTCGATCTTCCTGGACAACCCGGACAACATCCAGTCCGGCGACGACGGCGAGACGGTCAATACCGAAGCCATCATCACTGGCAGCGACAATGTCGTCGAAGGTCTGGACACGCTTCAAAACCGCTTCTTCCCCGGCCCGAACGAACAGGCCGTTCCGGCCGACGACGTCAGCGCCGTTCCGGGATTCGAAGCGCTTAACTATATCGGGGCCTTCTCGCCGACCGAGACACCCGAAAGCAACTGGGCTGCGGGCTGGACCTTCGGCTTGTTCGATGCGGCCGCTCCGACCTGCCCGACCGGTACGACACCGGCAAACACGACCATCGACGGCACGGAAGTCTGCCGCCTGTCCGGCACGCTCAGCGCCGACGTGCGTCTGAACAACAACTTCCTCTACCAGGTCACCGGCCAGGTCTTTGTCGGCACCGATCTGGGCACCGCCGCGACGGCGGACGAAACACCGGTCACCTTGCGCATCGATGCAGGTGTCACGCTCTACGCCGACACGGGACGCGACAGCATCGTCGTGCCGCGCGGCAACAAGATCGAAGCTGTCGGAACGGCGCTAAACCCAATCGTCATGACATCCGAGTCCGACGTGAACGGCCAAGCCAATGCGGCCACGGACCGCGGCGAAGGCATCTCGCTGATCCTCAACGGCCGGGCGCCGATCAATCGCTGCGCCGACGCAACCGCGACGCCGGGTGCGGCCGGGTGCGAACGCGACGGCGAAGGCGCATCGGGTCTTTATGGCGGCGGCACGGCCGACGACAATTCCGGCATTCTGCGCTATGTGCGCGTCCAGTATGCGGGGTTCCGCTTCACGCCGGACAATGAGCTGAACGGCATCGCGCTGCAGGGCGTCGGCAACGGCACCGAGATCGACTACGTCCAGGTCCACAACAATGCCGATGACGGAATTGAGTTCTTCGGCGGCACGGCCAACGCCAAACACCTGGTGCTGACCGGTAATGGCGACGACAGTCTCGACTGGACCAACGGTTGGACCGGCAACGTCCAATACGTCATCATCGACCAAGCCGCCGATGCTGGCGACCAAGGGTTCGAGGGCGACAGCAACAGCGCCGTCAACGCCGCCATTCCGCGGGCCGATCCGACATTCGCCAACCTGACCCTGGTCGGCGAAAGCTCGACCGATATCGGCATGCTGCTGCGTGAAGGCACCGCGACCGACATCTATAATGCGGTCGTGACGGGCTTTGGCGAAGCCGGCGTCGATATCGACGGCCCCGAGTCGGAAGCCCAAGGCACAGGCGGCGGCATCACCTTCAGCTCCTCGCTGATTGCGGGCAACAACCCCGATCTGGCGGATGCGACCGCAGGGTCACCCGAACAGGTGGCGACAGCCGGCCGCAACAACGTCGTCGGCGGAACCGCTCCGACCTATAGCACTGTGGGCGACTACACGCCCGATGCCACGGTCAATGCCGTGACGGCGACCAATGTCAGCACGGTCGATGCCTTCTTCGACGACGCCGCCTATGTCGGCGCGGTCGAGAACGCCGACGACGATTGGTACAAAGGTTGGACGCTACTCGTCGATCAATCCGCGACGCCCTAGAACCCAACCCGACACGCTTCCGCCCGGGCCCGTACGCCCGGGCGTCGGCCGGCAGACTCGGGGAACGAGGTGCCGGCTTTTTGTCTTACAGATTTCCAGGATGACCCCATCGTGACCCAGACCTTGTTCAGAACCTTGCTGCTCGGCACCGCTCTCGCCACGCCGCTGACGGCGTTCGCCCAGCAAACCACATCCAGCCCCACGGGGCCGAGTATCGCTCAGACCCCCACATCTGACGAAAATCTGGACGAGGTCATTGCGGTCGGCACGTTCATTCCTAACGAAAAGCAGATCACCTCGGAAATCACCTCCGTGCTGGACGAGGATGTCTTCGCCCAAATCGGCGCCGGTGACATCGCCTCCGCGCTTACCCGCGTCACGGGTCTGTCGCTCGCCCAGGGCAAGTTCGTGATCGTCCGCGGCCTGAACGAGCGCTACTCCAATGCGACGCTCAACGGCTCGCCGCTGCCGTCGCCGGAACCGCTGCGCCGGGTCGCGCCGCTCGATCTCTTCCCGACGTCTATCCTGTCCGACGTCGTCGTCCAGAAGACGGCCAGCCCAGAATTCTCCGGCGAATTCGGCGGCGGGGCGATCAATCTGCGCACGCGCGGCCTTCCGTCGGAAGATTTTCTCGAAGTCTCGATTTCAGGTTCCGCCAATTCGGAAACGACGCTGCGCCGCGGGTTCAATGTCGAAGGATCCGATACGGACTGGATCGGCTTCGACGACGGTCTGCGCGACCTGCCGCCCCTGAACGAACTCGGTGAACCGACGCAGAACTTCGATACGTTCGACACGCTGATCGTGCGGTCGAATACGGACGTGCCGTTCAATGGCGGTGCGCGCCTGTCGGGCGGCAAGGTCTTCGATCTGGATAGCGGCCCGTCGATCGGCGTTCTCGCCACGATCGGCTACGACAATAGCTGGCAGACGCGCCGCGGCCAGGACAATACCACGACGCTGGACGGCGACGGCATCCGCCTGCAGAACGACAAGGATCTGGTCGGGACGGAAAACGCGATCTCGCTGAACGGCCTTCTGTCGGTCGGTGCGGAGATCGACGAGGACAATACGGTCACGCTGGTCGGCTTCGCCACGCGCCAATCCTCGTCCGAAGTGCGCGTGCTGCAGGGTTTCGACAATGACGACAACGAATTCCAGCGTACGGATTTCACCGAATGGTTCGAGCGCGAAGTCTATATGGGACAGCTGCTCGGCGAACATTTCATCTCCGCGCTGGACGATGCGGAACTGAACTGGCGGGCTTCCTATGCCGTCGCCGGCCGCGACGCTCCCTATGAGCGCTTCGTGCGCTACAATGAAGAAGGTCCGCTCGATGACCGCTTCATCGGCATCGATACGGGCCGCCTCGGCGTGTCCAACCAGGTCCAGTTCTCTGAGCTGGACGACACGTCGCTCGATCTGGGCGTGGATTTCGTCTATCCGGCCGTCTTCGGCGACCGCGAAATCGACCTGAAGATCGGCGGGGCCTATCTGGACAAGTCGCGCGACAGCGAACAGGTCATCTTCCGCTACGAACAGGGCGACCGCGTCATCCCGCAGGAGTTTTCACGCTTCCGCATCGACCGCCTGTTCTCGGATGCCTTGTTCGAAAACGGGTTCACCAAGATCGACCGCCTCGCCGCCAGCGCCGGTTTCCCGGACCGGGCCGAATCGACTCTGGAGACGATCGCGGGTTATGTCGGTTTCGACACCAACGTCACCGACACACTCCAGGTCGCGGGCGGCGTACGTTATGAAGACTCCGAGCAGACGACCGCCATCGGCAGTATCCTAGACGACACATCGAGCCAGTTCGATCCGCTGGAAGAGAGCTTCTGGCTGCCTTCCATGACGGCGACCTATACGTTCCTGGACAATTGGCAGCTGCGTCTGGCGGCGTCCAAGACTATCAATCGTCCGCAGTTTCGCGAACTGACCCCGTCCCTGTTCATCAACACCGACACGAACGACCAGTTCATCGGCAACCCGTTCCTGCAAAATTCCGAAAGCACCAATCTGGATGCCCGGCTGGAATACTATTTCGCGGCGAACCAGTTCTTCACCGTCGGCTTCTTCTACAAGGACCTGACGAATCCGATCGAAGAAATCCTCATCAGCGTGGGCGAAGTCGATACGACCAGCTTCATCAATGCGCCGGCGGCCGAGGTCTATGGCATCGAACTGGAGTTCGAGAAGAAATTCGGCATCCCGTCCGATTTCGGTTTCCTGAGCGACCTGATCGGCGGACAGGATTTCGTCGTCCGCTCCAACTACACCTATTCCGACAGCTCGGTCACTGCGGAAGGCCAGTTGCCGATCATCCCGGCGGTGATCAATCCGGACGGGTTCGACCCGCGCTTCATCGCGGCCGAGGGCCTCTACTCGGACGGCCGCAAGCTGCAGGGCCAATCCGACCACCTGGCCAACCTGCAATTGGGTATCGAGAACTACGAAGCCGGTTGGGATGCGTTCTTGCTGCTGAACTATACCAGCGAACGGATCCGCGCCGTGGAACAGCTCGAAGCCGGGTTGCCTGCCATCAACGAGCAATTGCCGATCAGCCTCGACTTCGTGGTCAATGTGCCGTTCGAGCTGCGCGGCGGCGATTACGAGTTCGGTTTCAAGATTCAGAACATCCTGGACGAGAAATACGAGGCCACGCAGACGCGCGGCCCGACGACGCTGGTCATCGACGATTACGAGATCGGCACGACCTTCTCCGCCAGCTTGAAGCGCCGTTTCTAGGCGGTATGAATCATGCCGAGTGCAGAGCCCACCCTGTCAGGAGGGCTTTTTACCGGGGTGAGGTAAGGTCACAGCGCTGCGCCTAGGACAGCAGACGCTTCAGATTGGCGATGACCTTGCCGAGAACGAGCATCGGATCGGACTGATCGGCATGGGACTGCGACAGGGTCGCGCGAAGGTTTTCGAGGTCGAACAGGACCTCCCTGTGTTCACCGTGCTTCTGACGGCTTTCGATCCATCCCACGGCCGCCAGTCGGACACCGGATCCGATATCGTCCACCTGGTGCAGGGATGTCGACGGATAGAGCAGCAACGATCCGGCCGGGCATTTGAACGACCGCCGTTCGCCGGGCAGGTCGAGGGTCAGCGTGCCGCCGTCATAATCGTCGGGGTCGCTGAGAAACAGAGTGTAGGACAGATCGGTTCGCATCGCCGCCGCCTCGCGACCCATGACGGCATTGTCGTGATGCAACCCGTAGCCGCCGCCCGCTTCGGTCCGGCTGAGCAGGAGCGGGGAGAAGCGGGCGGGTTGGGCGGCGGCGTTCAGGACCGGATGGGACTGGATGCATGCGAAGAGCCGGTCGCGCAATCGGGAGCCGCTGCGCGTGGTCAGATCGGCCTGGGCGTTGCGTTTGACCTGGCTGGCCGTGCGACCCGCCGTGCGGGTTCCGTCCTGCCACCTGATATCGCGCAGGTCATGGCGGACAGCCGCGAGCTGATCGCCATCCAGAACCGAGTCGATGACGAGAATCATCCGTCTTCGGACTTGCGAGCGATTTGCATATAGGTCATGGGGCCTCATAGCGTTTCACAGTCGAACAAGGCAAATCATGTCAATCCAACAGAAAAGCTGGACCAAACTCGGACTTGCAACCGCGCTGGCCGCCGGACTGGCCGGCACGGCGTGTTCGCCCGGAACGGATAACGAGACCCCAGCCTCTGCCGAGGCACCGGCAGCCACCCCTGACGTCACCGATCCGGACGTTGCCGCTTCGGGGTCATCGGCGGCACAGGTCGGAGATCCGGGCGAGGGCGGCGAGGGTGAGGGCGGTGTGTCCATAGCGCAGGCCGGGACCGATCCAGTGGTTTTCCGTTCCGCGCTCGCCATCACGGAAGCGCATTTCCTCGCCGGGCGCGATGCTTATGCAGCGGGCTTCACGGACGCGGCGGGCGAAATGTTCGCCCATCCCGTGTCCGAGGTTCTGGCCGACATGGAAGGCGTGCTGCGCGAACGCGGCGTGGAGGATTTTACGGACCTATTGCTGGACGCGTCCGATGCGGCTTACCGGGGCGCGCCCCAAGCCGACATCGATCGCCATGTCGATGGGGTTATCGCTGCCTTGCGGACGGCCGCCGACAAAGCGCCTGACAACGGCATGGATGCGGGCGCCGTCGCCGCCCGTGTCACCGCCGATCAAATCGACCGCGCCGCCGACATGTACGGCGTGGCGCAGCGAAGCGACGCTTACGAGCCCTATCTGGACGGCTATGGCTTCTACAAGGCGGCGTTGGCCGTCATGACCGACAACCGGACGCGGATCGAAGCTTCGGACGCCGATGCGGTGTCCGACCTAGAGGCCGCCCTGACTGCCTTGGGCCGCGCCTACCCGACTGCGACCCGGCCGGAAACACTGGACGAAAATGCCGCGCAGCTGGCCGCGCTCGCCTCCCGCGCGATGTTGAGCCTGGGATAGAGACGCTGGCAGAAATCGGTCGGAGGCCGACGAAAGCCTAAGACAGCACAGTCATTCCGTTGGCTTCGGCAGGGCCGGGAAGCCCGGTTCGGAATGAGGATGGTGCGGCCGAGATCCCGCGCGCGGCGAGCTGACCCAGACCGACCTTGTTGGACTTGGCGAGCGCGTCACGAATAACGGCAAACCCTTCCTCGGCCACCTTGCCGTCACCGGGCGTCACAAAATACGGCTTCTCGAAAAAACGCGGGTCGATTTCGCAATGATCGACGAACTGTACCGGGTCGATCGTTTCCTTGGATTCCAACTTGAGAACGTCGAGCTCGTCCTTTTCGAGCAGCATATATTTGCCGTCATCGACTTCGTAGCCCTTGACGATATCGTCGCTCTTGACCTCGCCAACCCCGGGCGCCGTTTTTGATACTTGATGCGTTTTCCGCTCTCGCGATGGATCTGGTTCAGCCTGATCGTCTCGGCATGGTCAACGGCCGTGTAAAGCTCGATGCCGATGGTCACGAGGCTGAGTCGCAAATGACCTTTCCAATAAGCGCGTGCAGGCATGAGGCGTTTCCAAAGTTCAATCTCTTGTCACGCCAAGGCCAACATAGAGCAAAACCTTACAGTGGATTTGAAGAAGTCCATTGTTCCTATTTTCGGGTCCAACCTTCCGATTCGATAAATGAAGCACTGGTGACCAAGATGCTCAGGCCACCGCGTCGGCGTGTGGAACAAGCCATATCTACGGACGTTGCAATATTACGCATTAAAACTTTCACGACATGACTCGGATTGTGATGCGCGGTAGCGATCACATGAAAAAGACGACTCAACTGCCTGATCTCGATGCGGGCGGCGCGCCGCACCAGACGACCGAGGATGGCTACGACACGCTCACGACGAAGAACGGCACGCCCGTCTCCGACAGTCAGAACCATCTGAAGGCGGGGCCGCGCGGCCCAATGCTGATGGACGATTTCGCCTTCCGCGAGAAGATGTTCCATTTCGATCACGAGCGTATTCCTGAACGCGTTGTGCATGCGCGCGGCTACGGCATGAAAGGCTATTTCGAACTGACCGACAGCCTGTCGGACCTCACGGACGCCAAGATATTGAGCGAGATCGGCAAGAAGACGGAAGCCTTCATGCGCATCTCAACCGTTGCGGGCAACAAGGGGTCGCCGGACCTGGCCCGCGACGTGCGCGGTTTCGCCGTCAAGATGTATACGGACGAAGGCAATTGGGACTTGGTCGGCAACAATATCCCGGTCTTCTTTATCCAGGACGCGATCAAGTTCCCCGACCTGATCCACGCCGCCAAGCCCGAACCGCATAGCGGCTTTCCGCAGGCGCAGACCGCCCACGACAATTTCTGGGACTTCATCTCTCTGTCGCCCGAAGCCATGCATATGGTCATGTGGATCATGTCGGACCGGGCCATCCCGCGCTCGCTGCGCTTCATGGAAGGGTTCGGGGTCCACACCTTCCGCCTGATCAAGGACGGCAAGTCGACCTTCGTGAAATTCCACTGGAAGCCGAAATACGGGATGCAGTCGGTGATGTGGAACGAGGCCGTCAAGATCAACGGCGCCGATCCCGACTACCATCGGCGTGACATCTTCAATTCGATCGACAAGGGCGATTTCCCCGAATGGGAACTCGGGGTCCAGATCTTCGATCAGGATTTCGCGGACAATTTCGAATTCGACGTGCTGGATGCGACGAAGCTCATCCCCGAGGAGGTCGTTCCGGTCCGGATCATCGGACGGCTCGTGCTGGACAAGAATGTCGACAATTTCTTCGCCGAAACCGAACAGGTCGCCTTCTGCACCTCCAACGTCCCGCCCGGCATCGGTTTCTCGAACGACCCGCTGCTGCAGGGCCGCAATTTCTCCTACCTGGACACGCAGCTCAAGCGGTTGGGCGGTCCAAACTTCCAGCACATTCCCGTCAACCGTCCGCGCTGTCCCATGCACAATTTCCAGCAGGACGGTCACATGGCGATGGAGAATCCGACGACCCGCGCCAATTACGAACCCAATAGCTGGGGCCCCGACGAGGGTGGTCCGCGCGAGAATCCCAAGGCCGGCTATAAGTTCTACGAACAGCCGCTCGAAGGGCCCGCGCTCAAGATACGCCCTGAGAGTTTCGCCGACCATTACAGCCAGGCGCGCCAATTCTACATCAGCCAGACCAAGGTCGAGCAGATGCACATGCAGGACGCGCTCTGCTTCGAGCTCAGCAAGGTCGGGAAGGTCGCCATCCGCGAACTGATGGTCGCCCATCTGCACAACATCGACGACGGTTTGGCCAAGGCGGTCGCCCAGGGACTGGGCATGAAACTGCCGAAGCCCGCCAAGACTGCGGCCGAGACGAAGATGGACATCGCGCCGTCCGACGCGCTCAGCATGCTGAAGAACCCGCCGAAAAGTTTCGCTAGCCGGACGCTCGGCATCCTGGTGGCGGACGAGTCCGACGCAGGCCGCGTCAAGGGCTTGCAGGCTGCGATGAAAAAGCTCGGCGCGAATGTCGCTGTCATCGCGCCAACCGTCGGCGGGGTCGATCTTGACGACGGGACGCATCTGCCCGCGGACGAGCAGGTCGGCGGCGGGCCTTCTGTCCTGTACGACGCGGTCGCCGTGATCGTGTCAAAGGCGGGCGGCAAGACGCTCGCCGCTATGCCCGCGGCTAAGGATTTCGTCTCCGACGCCCACGCCCACAAGAAGTTCGTGGCCCATGACGACGGGGCCATGTTGCTGTTCGAGGCGGCTGGTCTGGGCGAGATGATGACAACAGGCTATTTCGGGGTCGACGCCTTAGTCAACGGTTTCGCCGACGCGCTGCCGGCGCTCAGATGCTGGGACCGGGGCTGAAACTGATTAAGCGCATGCGCGGAAGCTGACCATCCGTTTGCGACGCTCACACCAGAGCGCGAGACTGACGCTGGAAAAGCTCTCGCGGAGCGTCAGACGCCCGATCGTCTTGAGTTCCGGATGCGCCTTCAGAATGCGCGGAAGGTGGTAGAAGGGAATGCGTGCGGACAGGTGATGCACGTGATGCACGCCGATATGACCGGTGACCCACATCGCCCACCCGGGCAGCGCGTAGTAGGAACTGCCGCGCAGGGCGGCTTCCTTGCGGTCCCATTCGCCCGTTCGCGACCAATGGGTGTCGTCGAACTGGTGCTGGACATAGAACATCCAGACGCCGATCGAGGCACCGACTAGGATGGTCGGAACTTGGATGATGAGGAAGACTTTCCACCCGACAGCCCAGATCATCACGCCGTAAACCAAGGCGATTCCAACGTTCGTCAGCAGCGCGCTCGCCCATTCGGACCGGCTCAATTTACCGGATCCGAGGGGAAGGCGGTTGTACAGGAAGAAAACGTAGGGCGGGCCGATGCCGAACATCACGACGGGGTGGCGATACAAACGATACTTCAGACGCGTCCATCGGCTCGCCGTGCGGTATTCCTTGACCGTCATCGTGATGATGTCGTCGCCGATCCCGCGCCGATCCAGATTGCCCGAACCGGCATGATGGAGCGCGTGTCCGCGTTTCCAGTGGTCATAGGGCGTGAGGGTGATCAGGCTGAGGAATCGGCCGACCCAGTCATTCGTCCGGCGACCGCTGAACATGGATTGGTGTCCGCAGTCATGCTGGATGATGAAAAGACGCACGACCAGCGCCCCCGCAGGCAGGAATCCAACGATCGCCCAATATTGCCCGGCCTGCAACAGGCCCCAGAGAGCAGCCCAAAGCGCCAGGAACGGCCCGAGCGTGATCAACAATTCCAATAAGGCGCGCCGATCATCGGCCGTGCGATAGGGGGCGAGGCGTTTGTACCAAGTTTGAGCAGGGATGTTCATGAAGGTCATGCTTCAGGGTCTCGGCATAGCGCTAGATCGCAGATGGTCCGGAGTGGTGCGCGGCGTCAACCGTCCAATCCAGCTGCCAGACTCATACATGCCGAATAATATGACAAAGATTAAAGGATTTGGTCCATGGACTGCTACGACATTCTCTTCAACATTGCGTGTGGGTAAAGGTAAGGCGTATATGCCTTTGACAAAGCCAACGCTATTTAACGGTTAGCTTCCAACCTGTCTCGTGGCAGAGCAGCCACTACATTTGCCGTCGCAAATCCAGCACTTAGTCCACTCGTTGAGACCCATTGCGCTACTGCTTGTGCCCCCACAGCGCTTTCCATCAATTGTCTCAGCGCATTCGTCTTTAGGCCGCTGTCTTTCTGGGCAATAAGTGCTCCGGCTGTTCGTGGAACAGGTCCTCGCGGCCTAGCTGCAGAACGAACCCGGACCGGACGAACCGCATAAGGTGCTCGTGCTTCTGGACGAGTTCGAGTCGCTCGGGACCATGCTGAGCGTCGTGGATAATCTTCCCTTCGTGCGATTCTTCAATCTCCGGATCGTCAACAACATCCAGGGACTGACGCAGCTGGACCTCCGCCACGGCCAGGCGGGGCGCGAGAAGATCCTGCAATCGTCGGCGCATCAGATCTTCTTCGCGCTCAACGACAGGATGACGACCGAATATGTGTCCTACCGGCTCGGCCGCAAGACGATCAAGCAGACCTCTCGCTCTGTCGGATCCATGGGCGTGACGCGCAACCATTCTGAAATGGGTCGCGACCTCATGCTGGCCCAGGAAGTCGCGGTGCTGTCCACCGATGAGCAAATCACTCTCGTGGAGAGTTATCGACCGGACCGGGCGAAGAAAATCCGCTTTTATCAGGACCGCGCCATCAAGGGACAGGCTCGGAAGCCGACCCCTCAAATCCAGGCTCTCGTTCCAGTCCGACATAATAGCCCAGAGTTCAAGACACAGACCGTTCCCGACGATGTTCTGAACGAGATCTCCGACCTCGCCCGCGAACTGGAAGACCTACTCTAGCTAGAATGACATGAAGAATAGTTGCGAGCCTTTGTCTTCCCGACGCCTTTGGCGTTGTAGACTTGAGTTGTAGCTCTCACGATCGACCGCACAATGTCGGCCTTGCTCGCGTCGGGCCGAGTTTGCACGTCGATCGAGGTCAAGCCATGCACCTTGAGGGCATCGATCATCTTCGGCGCCAGCTTCAAGGATTTCAGAAGCGCGTCGGCCCGGGCTTTCGACAATGTGTCCTGCACGCTCAAAGCGGCCTTGCCTTCGGCCTCGAACGCTTTTCGGGCAACCCCTATGCTGGCTGTCAGAACGTCCTTGGCCTCGGCCAAGGACATTTGGGTCGAGATGGCACCGGCGCGCTTGACCACGGCCTTGCGACTGTGGGGATAATCGATCTTCACGTCGCGCTCCAAGGGCGGAACCTTGTCCATGAGAGACTTGAAGTGGGCGTAGAGTCGGCCGTCATCCGTCTGCTGCAATACATGCATGGCGGACTCGGCGATGATCGGCCCGGTGAAGGAGCGACGGCCGCGCGGGATCAAGACCTTCGCCTTCGGCGAAACCTGTTCGCGCGCAATCTGGCTCAGGTTTTCATAGGAGGCAGCCGCGTCGTTCAATCGTGCGGGCGTAAACGCCCACAAATCCTCCTTGTATAGATTTCGCGCCCATTTCGGAATAGTCTTGGAAACGCGGATGGCCTGACCATCGTGGAACCGGGCGATCATCCGGGGCGCGCGGCCATAGGTCGAGTTGTCATAGACAAAGGCGTCGTCGGCTTCACGCACCGCTTCCCGGATCAAGGGCTTGTTGCGATGATACCGGGCTCGGGCCTTGTCCTCAGGGACGTCGTGTCCGCCGTCCTTGACCCGTTGCTTGACGCGCGCGACCGACAGATCTTCGCTCCGGATCTCGACATGATAGAGGACGACCCGAAAGCCCCGCTCCTTTGCGTCGATGACCAGCTGGTTCTTGCTTTTATGCGAGAACACGGTCTCCGTGACGAAGCTCTTGCCGTCTCGCAGATGTTCATACTGGCGCTCACGCACAATTTGTGCGGCCTTATAAGCGCCCTGGACCGTCTGATCCTTAAGCTCGGCGCGCTGGAGAACGTCGGCATTGAGAAAGGGTGCATTGGTCCGCGGTGCAATGCGCGTCTTGTAGAGGGTCGATTTTCCGGCACCGTTCGGTCCGGCGATCAAATAGAGCGTCGGTCGCTTCTCAAGGCTGTCGTCCTGGGCCACCGAAACTGCTCCCGGTTTCCGCTATTCAGCCGGTGCGGGTGCGCTCGTATCGGGCCGTGTGGGCTCGTTATCGCCATAGACCAGGGCGCCGGCCTCATCCATCCCAACGCCGACGCCGCGCTTGCGCATGTCCGCGAAAAAGGCCTCTTCTTCCGAGGAAGGGATTTCCATCGCCTCCAGGAACTCCTCGTGATAGACGGCTTGTTCCCGACCCGACAGATCATCGACGGACAGCTCGGCGCGAAGCGCCCGCTTCACGCGGCTATAGTCGAAATCGGGAGATCGGAGGATCAAGCGTCCGATCTGAGCCCAATGCTCGATCTGACCGGAAACGGAGCGGCTTTCGACCGCCGCGTCCAGGCGGGCGGCTTCGACAAGATCGGATGAGACGCGGACGGCTTGCTGTGACATAAAAAGGATATAACATGTATGTTGCAAAATGCAACATTTACGTTGGACATGGATCCTGTTGCTTATGAAACATAAAGCTCGCGGATTGAGATCAGTTTTACAGCCTGACTACGCGATATCCTGCAACATAATAAGCCTGGGTTTTCTACAGGCGATCCAAAATTCTTAAAACTGTTGCAACAGGTTTAGTCTTCACACAACTGTATGTTGATCGCGACCAAATGATCAGTCCGATGATCGGTTTTTGACCTTATTTTCATGGGATTCATCGCTAAGCGTACGTGCAAAGAGCAGGAGCTGACGCCGGACGTTTATGCTTTTTATACCGTTCAAAGCTTCGACAAAATCAAAACCGTCTCGAGTGTTGATGAAATCCTGGAGCATGTTGTCGTTTGGTTGAACCGATTGGCCTTCTCGCTGTGGTAACAGTCCTTCAAAAAACCATTGTAGCGGTACCTCTAAAGCCTCTGCGAATGACCAAAGACGGGACGCGCCAATACGGTTCTTTCCCTTCTCGTACTTCTGAATTTGCTGGAATGTAACGCCTACGGCATCGCCAAGCGCAGATTGCGACATACCGAGCTGCAAGCGCCTGAGTCTCAGTCTTGTGCCAACATGTAGATCAACCGCATTGGCATTACGGGGTTTGCTTTGATGAGGCTTCTTCATAAACGCACAACTCTACCTTTAGTTATACATACCTTCGCTCGCCTGATACCCTCTATAAAGTTTCCATACAACGGCTTAGGATTATGACTTTGTTGTCAGATGGACGGCTGTTTGGCCAACCGGACTAGAACAAGTACAGCTCCGCCAACCCTGATAAATGATGTCCTTTGTTGTGCAATTTGCACTCCCAGGAGGATTGCAGTTGCTCTACACTCATAGACAGGTTGTGCTGAGGCCAGCATGGGGGCGGCTTTATGACAAAATTCGAAAAGGATTTAGCGAGGCCGCTTTTCGACTTCATCCGATCATCTCATAAAGCCGAGACACTTGATGACCTGAACATCCAGTTCTCGAGCGTTGTTAGTGACTACGGTTTTGATACCTTTCTATGCACCGATTTGCGAGGCAGCACGGGAAACGGACGTCCTGTAGAACTGTTCGGAAGGTGGAACCGGCGATGGGAGGCCCGGTATTTCAGCCGGCAATACTTCCGCTTCGATGCCTGCCTTGAATTTTTAAAACATTCGAATTCGGCGTTCTCATGGAGTGATGTGCTCGCAACTGGCACTGTTACGTCTATTGGACGTAGGATTCTCGACGAGGCGAGCGAGTACAAAGCTCGTGAGGGTGTACTCGTCCCTATAAGATCGCTCGATCGGCAACTCAGCGTCGTGAGTCTTATGGGTGACACGGTCGAATTGTCCGACGACGGGTTGGCAGCAATCGAAGTCGCCTCAATCTATTTTTGCGAAGCCGGGCGACGACTTCAACACAGACAATCAGGCACAAAGACGCATGCTCTGACTAAACGCCAGATCGAAATCATCAAATGGTTAGCGGAAGGCAAGCGTTACGGCGATATTGCAACTATTCTTAATATCAGTGTGAAAACGGTTCATCGCCATATGGATGACGCTCGAACCCGCATGAACCTTGTCACGCGTGATCAGTTGGTCCTGGAAGCCTTCCGGAAAGGTCTCATCGAAGTGTAGTTTGGGGAAAAACCCCCAATGACAAGTCTCCGCCTAAAACCCCAGATGGTCTCATCACTGGGAGGAGACCAAAATGAAGGTACATATTGTCAACACGACGAACATAGCGCTCTACGGTCCGCAGCTCGATCAGATGCATCGCCAGCGTAAGGCCATGTTCGTAGACAGGTTGGGCTGGACCGAGCTCGATCAGGGCGGGGACTACGAAGTTGATGAATTCGATAACGAGTTTGCGCACTATCTACTTCTGATCGATGACGTCGGACAGGTACTCGCCTCCTGCCGCGTATCGCCGACAAATCAGGCGAATGTTTCCTGCGACAAGCTTGCGGAATTCTTCGATGGCGTTCCGCCACGTGAGGAAAAGGTTTGGGAGGTATCTCGCTGGATTCCAGCTCCGGGCGTCGATGGCCTGAACGAAATTTGCAGCAGCATGATGATGCTCAGCCTGTTTGAGTTTGGCTTGTCACGCAAACTCGACGGGATGATTTCTTGCGTTGGCCGCATCGTGACGCGAGCCATAGCGAGAGCCGGTTTACCTCTAAGCTCAATCAGCCCGCCTATCCGATTTGCACAAGGTGTGGCTTTTGGGATTCAGTTCGAAACAAGCGTAGAGAACATAACAAGATTACGCCGCAGCTTCCGGATTTTCAAACCCATCACGATCGAACTTTCCAAAGCCCTAGATAGTAATTTGGCGCTCGAGGGAATGCACAGCTCGATCATTGATAGCGTTCTGGCGATCTGCGATCTGGATATTCTTTCTGAGATACTCAGCGATGTTCACTCCCGACTCGTGTTGAACATGAGGCCCACACTCGATGACATCCGAGATCATATGTCGGACGTGATGAAGGGAGGGCAGTTCCAATGAACACCTTGAACTCATATACTCCTTATAGTCTTGCGTCCGAGGTTACCGAATCGCTGATGAGAGACGGCGCTGTTGTCATTGAAGAATTGTTCGATGCTGGTCAGGTGATTGGTGAATTGGCCGGCTACTTCGAAGCGACTCCGACATCTCAGGGCTTTTTCTACGGCAGCAGCACGAAGAGATTTGGGGCGCTCATGCGTAAATCGCAAACGATCGAACGGTTATGCACGCATCCGGTCTTGGTCAATGCGGCAACGGCTGCGCTTGGACAACATTGCACCAGTATCCAACTCAATCTGACACAAGCTATCGAGATCTTGCCAGACGAGAAGCCACAATTCCTGCATAGGGATGACGAGCTTTTTCCCTTCGAGAAAGACTTTGTCACGATGGTAAATGTCATGCTCGCTTTGGATGATTTCACGCCAGAGAATGGGGGCACACGCTATGTAAAAGGCTCGCATAAATGGTCTCGCGACAGGGAACCAGAACGATCCGATATCGAGCATGTCAGTATGAAGGCAGGCTCGTGTCTCATCTATCTCGGAAATTTGCTCCACGCCGGCGGAGGAAATACAACGCAGAAAAGCCGCCGGGGAGCCATCCTGGGATACAATCTAGGTTGGTTGCGGCAGACTGAGAATTTCATGCTGTCGGTGCCTTGGGACAAGGCTCGTCACTATTCGGACGAGCTCAAGCGATTGATGGGCTATCAAATACATCGGCCCAATGTTGGCTGGGTCGAGGGTATGGATCCGCTAGATTGGATCGAAAAGGGACGTCCTGAGACGAGCAGTGCCATCGACGCACTAACCGATGAGCTCAATGTGTTAGCCCAGCTCGCACAAATAGAGCCAGAAAGATTCTCAGCTTATTTGTAAATTGAGGGCTAGCGCCGCAGATCTTACGAAGTTTGCGGCACAATGCCGTTCGACCTACGGCAAGTGTATTTACGCTTCTCCGACTGTCCGAAAACGTTTGTTTGACGGACACAGGCGGAAGCCGTCCGAGAACACCCTTTGAGTTGATTTTCCGGACACGTTGATTTCCGGGTAGTTTGATGGACACACTACGAAGCCCCTACTGTTGTACGTAAGAGGAAGGACTTACGTTACAATTTCAAATCAATTGCGGTTGGGCGTGTCTCAAGCCTTGAAGTAAATAAATCAATCACGGCCCTTCACATAGTAAATCGCAATCTAGCACCGATAATCCTCGGAGTTCCTCGAAGCTCGGCGACATAACCGAATTCCGCAAGGTCGGTCACGTTCGTTACGAAGTCCTCGTCAAACACGTTTCGGGCGAACAAGCCCAAGGTAAATGCGCTCTCCTTCGGTGTGAAATCGACACGAACATCCGCAGTTTCGTAAGCGTCGAGTGTGAGAAGCTCGGAATTACTCGGATCTGTGAACTGTTCCGCGAAAAATGAAACCTCACCCGCGAAGACCAGATCGCCTCCCCGCGTCCTCAGCCTGTAGTTCGCCCCCACGGACCCCGAGACGTCCGCGGCGAACGGAAGCTCATTTCCGGAAAAGTCCTCCGACCCGACGAGCGGATCCGTGACGAAATCCAACAGCTCCGTGTCCAGGAGGCTGATGCCGGCGCTGAAAACCAGATCGGGCGTGGGGCGCCATCGGGCTTCGATCTCCCCGCCCGAGATGGTGGCGTCCGAGGCGTTGTCGAGAAGCTGCTGCGGCACACCGCTGATGTTTACCAGGCGGAAGACCTGAAGGTCGTTGTAGTCATAATGGAACACGGAAGCGTTGAGCCGCAGCGACCCGGACAGATCGGCTTTTACCCCGGCTTCGAAGGCGTCCAACGTCTCCTCCTCGAAGGGCAGAAGCTGTTCGACAAATTGCACGGAACCGCCATTGAATCCTCCGCTTTTGAAGCCGCGGCTATAGCTGGCGAAAACCAACGCACCGGGCCTGATCTCGTAGGACAAGGCGGCGCGGCCGGAGAGGTTGGAGGCGGACACCGTGTCTTCGAAATCAACCAACGGTATGGTGACGGCTTCATCGAAAGATGACTGATAATCAAAAATCCGGTCTTCCTCCGTGTAGCGCAGGCCGCCCGTCAAGGTGAGCCGGTCGCTCAATTGGTAATCGACCTGCCCGAACAGGGCCCAGCTTTCCGTTTCTTGCTCATACCCATATTGGCTACGAAAAGCGGGCAGGCCGAGAATAGCGTTTTCTGGCAGCAGAAGAAATCCGCTCGGCAGGCCGAAGCCGCCGAGATTGACGGCGCGTTCGTACAGGCCGACATCGGGGTTGAACCCGCCAGGCAAAAAGATCCCCTCAAGACCGAGTTCGGCCCGCCGTGCGCTGATGCCATCCCTGGCATCCGAAAACACGTCAAAGGCTCCGGCGAAATCCAGATTTTCGTTGTAGTAGAACGCGCCGCCGACTGCGGAGTAGCGGTCAGCCTCGTAGTTGGCGCGCAGTTCCATCGTATATTGGCGCGAGGTCGTGTCGTAATCGCTGTGGAGCAACGTATTAGGGCTGTAGTCCGTATCCTCGTCAAAACTCTGCCGCTCGGCGTATTGGACAGAGCCGATGGCGTTGAAGCTGAGCGCGTCGCTCGCTTGCCATTCAAAGTTGAGCGTGGCTCCAGCCGCATCGACTCGGTCGTCATCGACGGAGTTGTAGTTCCCGGCGAACGCGTCACCGTCCGTGTCCGCATATTCCAGCGCGTCGCGGCCGACCCCGTCGCCGAAGTCGAGTAACCCGATATGTTGGTAGATGGCCTGGTCCCCCCGGCTCCGGCCTCCTTGGAGACTAAATGTGGCCGATAGTTTGTCCGACAGATCTGCCTCCGAGACCCAACGCGCGGCGATCTGGTCGATCGCGCCCACTTCGTCTCCGGAGAGGCGGTTGTCCGTCAAACCGTCGCGCTTGCGGTATTGGGCCGACACGCGGTTTCGCACACGCTCTCCAATAGGGATATCGACCCCGCCTTCGACGAGGACGCTGTCATAGCTGCCATACTCTGCTCTTCCGCTTGCGGAGACGACATCGCCGGGCATGCGGCTGTAAATATTGATGGCCCCGCCCGTCGTGTTCCGGCCGTACAGCGTACCTTGAGGACCCCGGAGCACCTCAACCCGGTCCAGGTCAAAGAACTGGAAAAGTTGAGCTGTCGGAGAGCCAATTACGACTTCGTCCAAATAGACGCCGACGCCGGAGTTCAGATTGGCGTTGAAATCATTGGTGCCGACGCCTCTGAGGAAGATCTGAGGATTGGAAGCGGCGAACTCGGTCTTGATCGCCAGGCCCGGCGTAAGACGGGCAAGGTCTTCGACGTTAGCCACCCCCCTCTCTTTTAAGGCGTCGCCGCTTATCGCAGTAATTGAGGACGGTACGTCTTGGACGTTCTGCGCCCGTCTTTGTGCCGTCACGATGATGACGTCGAGCAAGCCGGCGTCCTCATTTGAATTCTGGGCGAATGCTGGCACCGGAGCAAAGACCGATGCAGTTGCGATAAGAGCAACCGTGGACTCTAGATGCAGCTTTGACGAAAACATTGTGACCTCCCTGGCTTTCGAAGGAGGCCGGTTGTTATCTGCCTTAGCCTCACTTCAGAGACCCTGTAACAGTTTAATAAACGCGTAAAGTAAATTATCGCCGAGGTTGCTCCATCTTGCTAGGCGGCGTATGATATTTTGGGAAAATTGCGCCGATACACTCACCCGTAGATAGGCATGACCATGATGCAACGAAGCCGCAGCAGGATGCGAACGCATACCAGTGAGATCACCACCGCGACTTGATCATTTTAGAAAGCTTGGGGCTGTAGGGGGGTCTGGCGATCTTCAAGAGATCCCAGCTTCGAATCTGCCTGAATTCGGATTGCGCGTGGGAGAACTCGTCGAACCCCGCCCGTCCGTGATAGGCTCCATAGCCGGACTGACCTGCACCACCGAAGGGTAGATTTTCCTGCGAAAAGTGCAGAAGACAATCATCCATGCAAACCCCGCCCGACAGTGTTCTTGACATCAGCCTGTCGCGCCGTTCGCGGTCGGGCATGAAAGGATAGATGGCAAGGGGCCAGCGCTCGCGACCGATGTCATTTACAACGTCGTCAAGGGAATCAAAGCGTAGAATTGGCAGGATGGGCCCGAATATCTCCTCCTGCATGATGGAACTATCCGCCGTTAAATCGGTGACCAAGGCCGGCATTAAGCGAGTCTCGGACTTGCGTCGGCCCGCCGGCCAAATGACGGTGGCACCGTCTCCCTCCGCCGCTTTTATAAGGTCTTCCAAACGCGACAGGTGCCTCGGGTGTATAATGCCGGTATAGTCGGACGCATCGCCATCGGCGGGATACATTTGGGAGATCACGTCGCACAGTGCGGATACGAACGCGTCTTCCTGCGGCTGGGCCACCCAAACGTGATTGGGGGCAAGACAGACCTGCCCCGCATTCAGCAGCTTTCCCGTCGCGATGCGTTTCGCGGCAAGTTCTAGGTTTGCGCCACGGTCGACGATCGCCGGGCAGCGCCCGCCGAGCTCCAGCGTCAACGGCGTGAGGTTTTCAGCGGCCGCTTTCATTACTTTCCGCCCTATGGCGCCCCCGCCCGTGTAAATCAGGTGGTCGAACGGCAGCGACGAGAAGTCCGCAGCGATGTCGGCGCCCCCGGTGACACAGGCGACTTCGTCTGGATCGAACACGGCACGAACGACCGTATTGATCAAAGAAGAGGTGTTCGGGCAGAGTTCCGAAGGTTTGATCATGGCCCGGTTGCCCGCCGCCAACACCCCGGCCAAGGGCCCGAAGGTCAAATTGACCGGAAAATTCCAAGGCGACATTATTCCGACGACACCTTTGGGGCGCAGAACGACGCGTGCTTTCGCACCGAGCAGCCCAAGCGGCGCTTCGACACGCCGCGCTTGTGGCTTCATCCAGCGCTCCACAAGCTTGGCGGCATGTTTCAGGGCATGAATCGAGGGCGCGAGGTCCGCGATGAGGGTGACTTCCGCGGCCCGGCCGTTGAAGTCTTCGGCGAGCGCGTCGACAAAGTCTGCCTCGTGAGTTTTCAAGGCAGAAGCCGCCCGCAACAAGCGGTCCCGCCTGACGCGGGCAGACGGGTCGGGCGAAGCTGCCTGTTGCTGTTTCTGCGCCTCTAAATGCGCCGTCATCCAATCACGATCCACGGTGATCTCCCTTGATATCCGGCCCGAATCCTGCCCGCATCGTCAGAAGGGCGAGCCATGCGAAGCCGAAACCGATTGGCATGGCCGCGACATGGAGCGCTTCGTCAGGCGGCCCGACCTCCAAACGCCACCCGACCAAGCCCGCCCCCAAGGCGCCACCCACGCCGATCATGGCGAGCGCGAGCGGCACAAGCGAGGCCGAACCGCCAAAATGCCCCAAACGGGCGGTTCCGACGGCCAAGCCGAAATTCCAGCCGAACGACAGCAAGGCCAAGCCGAACAGCGCAAGCTCAGGCACGGCCATCATAAAGCAACCCGCGACCGCGGCGGCCCCCACGAGGGCGACGGATAGCGGAAGGATGCGGATAATCTGTGGAACGGTGGCGGCCAAGGATCCCAGCATGGCGAACACCAGCGACAGGATCGTCCAGGACACGAAACTGCTTTCCGACATAGCGTTTTCGAAGGTCACGAGAAACGTCCAGATACCAACAATCCCGGTCAGGAACGTCGCTATGGCCGACATCACCAAAGCGGCTGAGAGCTTGTCTCGCCATGGGATTGACGGCGTGGCAACGGTAACGCCCGGATATACGACCGCCTTCACGCAGAACAGGCTCAGGCCAATCATGGCCGTGTGGGCCATGACCAACCCCGATACATGAACGGTCAATGAGAGCGGGCTTTCAAGAAAAGCGTTGGCGATCAGAGCGGCCAGCATCTGCGCGGCGAAAAGAAGGCCGACTGCCCGTGCCCCGTCGCCTGTCAGGCTGACGATTCTGAACAGCCCCCCGACGACCATGGCGCAACCGAATCCTGGCAGGGCGAAGAGGGGCGCGGCGGCCATCGGATCGAGGGCGGCATAGAGCGGCGCGAGCAGGGCCATCAGCAGCAGCCCGACAACCAAGGCTAAGCGCTGGATCGCGAACCGGAACATTGCTGCCACGATCCCCAACCCGAAACCAAGGCTGATCCAAGCGGAGTGATAGGCGATCTGTTTCGGGGAGAGTCCGAAGACCATGCGGAGTATGTTGGTCGTTTGCGGAGCGATGTTGAACAACAGTCCGGCGGTTGCGCTGATGACGCAGAGCGCTGCCATCGACGGCCGAGCGGTAAAGGCGGGCAGAGGCGGCGATGCGACGTCCGCTTTCATCCGCCGGAGAGTCCGATTGATCCGATTAATGTTTCAGGAATTCCGCGACGTCCATGGCAGCAGCCTCTCCTGAACGGATCGCACCGTCGATATAGCCGGACCAGACCGGAGACGTCTCTGTGCCGGCCCAAAAGACGCGGCCGTGCGGGCGTCGCAGGGATGCGCCGTATTTTGTCATGGCCCCAGGCGGCATGTAGGCCCCGTAACATCCGCCCGAGAACGTTTCCTCGCACCAGTTCCGCTCGATGAAATCCACCGGCTCGGCCGCTTTGTCTCCAAAGGCGGCGACAAGGGTTCGCAAGACTTCGTCTCGGCGCGCTTCGGGCGTGCGGTCTTTCCAATCCACGGCCGCCTTGGCGTCGAAAAAGGCGCTAAGGAGCCCGACCGATGCGCCGGGAGGCGTCACGTCGAAGACGGGCGCGACGTCGTTGCGGTCGTCCACCAGCGATCCGTTCAGTCCTTGCTCACGCCAGAATGGCGTCTCGTAGGCGATCCAGACCTTGATGCAGGCCCCCATGACCTGGCGCTTGAGAAGCTCCTCGCGTGCGGCGGGCAATGGCGGATCAAACCGCATGAGATTGACGAGGGGAGGGGGCGCGGTCATGATGACAGCCGCGGCGGAATAGACGTCCGCCTCGGAGGTTTCCACCCTGACACCTGTCTCTGACTGCGTGATCGCGCTAACTTCGGCACCGAACACGATCTCCGAGCGAAGCCGATCCGCGAGTTTGACGGCGAGCTGATGAAGACCGCCGACATACAGATGATTTTGCGCCCCACCCGGGCCGGCTTGCACCAGGACTTCAAGTCCGCCGGCCGATGTCAGGTAGAACAGGAAAAACAGCATGGAGAGATCTTCCGGCTCGCAGCAGAAGACGCTCCTAACGATGAAAAACACCAGGGTCCGGACATTCCGGTCTCCGATGTTGCGGTCCGCCCATGACGCGACCGTGTGCCGGTCCAGCCTTTCGGCGAGAGCGCTCTCCCATGGAGATCCGGGGTCGATCTCGCTTCCTATTTTCTCTAGCTTCGCGATCAGAAGGCCGAGCTTGACCTTGGACACCAAGCCGATCTCGTTTTCCAGAGACTCGCCTTCGACCTCGACGCGCCTGTTCTTGACCCGGCCGACGCTGCGCCCTTGGAGAAAGGTCGGGTAGGTCTTCGCCCCCAACGTTTCCCCCAAGCTAGATAGCGCGGTCTGCGTCGGCCCGACCCACATGCCGCCCAGATCGACCGTCAGCCCCGCGATCTCCCCGCTTTCCGTTCGGCCGCCGACGCGGTCCCGCGCCTCTAGCACTTTGACGCGGAACCCTTCCGCCTCGAGTTTGGCGGCGGCGCACAATCCCGCGAAGCCCGCACCGACGACAATGCAGTCAACCGCGCCATGGGTGGATTGCGCCATTCTGCCCTCCCTATTCGGGAACGTCGCAGGGGTAGAAAGTCTGCTTGAAAGCCACGGCATGCAGATCGATGTCGGAAAATGCCACGGTCGAAAGACCGCTTGTCTGGGCCATGCCCTGACAGGCCGGATTATAGATGACGCCTCGCCCTTCGAAGGGCTCATTCAGGTCGTTGACACCCGTACGGTTGGAGGACGCCACGTAACAGCCTGAGGACACGGACGCCATGCGCATAGCCGTGTCGAAGAAATCCTTCATCAGCGGCGGCATGGCGCGCGGGACCACGATCAATTGCGCCCCGTTCCGGCCGTAATGGCGAGCGTGCTCGTTGAACATGACGTCCGTGCAGATCAACATTCCGACTTTGACGCCGCCCACATCGATGACGGGAAATTTCCGTTCGCCCGGCACGTACCATTGCTGCTCCCAATAACCGAGCGAGTTGGGAACGTGCTGTTTCGTGTAGAAGTTCTCTACGCCCTGTCCTTCCCGCCAGACAAACCCCGCGTTCACGCGCTTGCCGTCCTGCATCATCAGGCGGCTGCCGATGACATTGCGCGCACCAAAGTCCGCCAGAGCGTCTATCGCCGCGTCATGGTCGGCGACGGATTGATCGAAATCCTCCTGATCAAACGTATCTGAAGACGGAAGCCAGCGCCCGAAGGGAAGTTCGTTGAGCACAAGCAAGTCGGTTTCGGTGCGCTTGACCTGCTCGCAGGCGAGCGCCCATTCCTGTGCGCCCACACGAAAGACTGCGGGAAACTCCCCAACGGTTACTCTAAAGAACTGCATGATCGATCCTGCCTTGAGGCTTCGTGACGAATTGGCTTAGCGACGCACGATGGGAAATGTTGTGCAGCGGAAGGATCCCGGAAGCGCGATCACTTCGGAATAGTCCAGGAGGATGGGCTCCAAACCTTTTTTGGCGATCTCGTCGGCCAATCGTCCGCCAGGCGCCAGCATGACGACCTTGCCGCCACCGATCGCCAGCGTATTGATTTCCATGCCGCCCGCCTCGTCTTGCGTCGCATCGATCAATTCGAAGCGGCTAGAGAGCCACTTGAGATCGTCCTCGCCGAAGGAATCGCGCTGAATGATGGCTACGCCTTCCGCGACGATGTTGAACAACGTGTCTGTGTGGATTACGCCACGATGCGTGAATTCGAGTGTCCTGACCGGCATGTCGATTCCATGGTCGCTCAAGATCTCCTCGACATTGGCGATCCCCTCACGGTCAGTTTCTTCCCCTAGTCCGATGATCAGAGTGTCGCGGTCGACCATGACGTCGCCACCCTCGATGCAGCCGCGCGTGACGCGGGCGACCGTCTCGATCTGCTCCAGAACAGGATCGAGACCCTCCAACTCGCGCCGGCGGTATGGGCGCCGGGGGCGGTCGACGATGGTGACGGAGCCGACCGTGAAGCCGACGTCGCGTGTGTAATGCTGCGCGACACCCGATCCCAACGGCTTCGCCCACAACACGTCGCCGCCATTGTTCTCGATCACTTTGGCGAGCGCCTGCTGCTGCCGGTGGACCAAGGCTTGGTCGTAGGGGCGCTGCGGGTGGCGCACGGCTTGATGCATGGCCGCCTCGTCGATGAGATCAGGCGGGATATTGGTGGCATCGAAATCAACGGCATTGGCCAGGCACATGACTACCTTTTCGAGGTGACCATACTCGTTGTTGACCGAGGGCTTTATCATTGTATCCGTTGATCCAAATGCAGTGTTTTCAGGTTTTATATACGCGTTACCCAAATTGTCAACCCGCCTGATGGTGCTGTTTGTGAGTCACACATGACGGAAAAAAAGACTGTCGGGCGTCCGGCTAAATCCTTGGAGGAGGCAACGGAAATCCGCCGCCAAATTATCGAGGCGGCCAAATCGCTTTTCGCTGAAGAAGGTTTTGACAATGTATCGATGCGAAAGATAGCTGTCAGAGCCGGATGTTCGGCGAGACGCCCTTACCTATATTTTTCCGGCAAGCAGCAAATAGTCAGGTATGTTTGGGAAGATTTTTTTGTAGAGCTGTTCGATTTATGTGAAGAAGCGGTTTCGGCGGAGGCCTCTCCAATTGGTCGCTTACGAGCTTTCGCACAATGCTACGGCAACTATTGGTTTAGTCACCCGGAACGCTTCGAATTGGTGTACATGGTCAAAGATCAGGTGACCGACTCTGATGACGTGCTTTACGTCGACGGCTCCTCAGCCGTCGGGCGATATGTCATCGCCGAGGACTTGATTGCGTCCTGCATGCAATCTGGCGAATTCAGAGAGGGCGACCCCCAGTTCGCTTCGCAACTCTTATTTGCCAACATCCATGGAATACTGTCGTTACTCATAAACGTTTCGGAGTTTAAATGGGCTCCTTTCGATGACCTCCTTAGATCCTCTATCGAAATGTTTATTTTTTCACATACACACCAGTCCCAACACTGATCTGCTCCCATCATGTCGTCCACCTCTGAGCTAGAGGTTGGCGGCTTTGAAGTGCTTGGTTTCGGTAGTCTAGTCGAAGCGTTGAACCGAATTACGTGTCTTCTGCGGAGCGGCCTTTCAACCCTTGTCCATTAGCTGATCGTATGTCTTTATGACTGCCAGAGCAAAGAAGTGCCCAGCCGATCAACCTTAAAAGTCTTACCGTGACAGAAGCCGACGACGAAGCCTTTGTACGGCGACTCTACAATGCGTTGAGCTTTGGTGGTACCGGACGCTGACTGACCTCCTGCCCATTGACTTCGAGGGGAGACTAGCCGCTGTCCTCCCCAAGAGCTTGAGCAGACTTACGCGGGTCGCAATGCCGTTTTAGGCGAATTTTCGCATCAAACTGCGTTAGCGGTAACATGTGCCCATAAGGCGTGGCGCTGGCGTCGGCATTGAGTTTATCTATCCGCAAGGGGAAGGTCTATCGTTACACTTTCTCTTTGGAGCAGATGATCGAACCTTTTGCCAATCGGGGATTCCGCATTATGCTCACTTGCAGGTCGTTCTTGGAAAGCCGTTAAAACTGATCTGAAATTGTTAGCTTTACGAAAGCGCCGCGCTGTCGGTCTTGAAATTCGGAACCTGTCAGCGCTCCGGCACGGGTCGGCTCGAAAAACAGCCGCTCTCTAGGAAGATTCCGCCCGCCAATATTTCGGACTTCAAGCTGAGACTTGACGCCAAAGAAGCGCGTGGTCTCGATAAAGGCCGTCCAACCGGAACTCGGTGATCCTGCATCGATCTCGTCCACGAAGAAGAAGGCGATGTCGTAAGGAGCTTCATAACCCACACCCCAGGCGACCTTTAAGTTTGTCAGGTCTTGGCGGAAATCGATCTTGATGAGCGGGTCGCGAAGCTCGGTGATATTGCGCGTCATCCCCGTTAGCGGGTCATCGAATGAGGAATTGCGAAGGGTCACGTCCGCTTCCAGCAATCCGCCGGGAATAAAGCGTGTCAGCGGCAGACTGGCATTGGCCTCGATACCGTAGACTTGCGCCGATCCGGCATTGGCGACGCCAAAGGCCCCGGACGGAAGAATAACCTGTTCCAGCACGTCTTCGCGCCATTCGTGGAATGCACCGATGTTCAAGGCCGCACCCGATTTGGCGCGCACATCCGCTGTCAGGCTCGCACGCGTTGTCTGGTCGGGGCCAAGCTTGGGATTGCCGCCCAGCAAGCGGTCATCCTCTGCGTTTGCGGAGGCGGCGAAATCGTTGAAATCCAGTTGCCCGACACTCCGGCGTATGGCTGCGCGAAGCTGAAATTGATCGGAGAATTTTTGGGTCACGGCGAGCGACGGCTTGACGAATGTAAAGCTGCCGTCACCTTCTGCGTCACCGCCAATGGTGATGTCGGATGTTTCGACCGCCATGCCCGCTTCGACTGTCCATTTGGGAGAAGCCACCCAAGTCAGATTGGCAAACGCCTCGCCGCGAAACTCCTCAATCGTGACATCAGAGGCCGGGAGGTCGATTGGGGTGATGACCCCGCTGTCCTCGAACTGAAAAGCGATCTCGGAGTCCAGTCGGTTATAAGCAAGCTCGACGCCAACCTCTGGACGGAGCTTGCCATCCAGCTTGCCATAGGTCCCGCGCGTCAGAAGTTCGACCGGGAAGCGGGAGGCCTCAAACCGGCTGATTGATGTCGGCGAACCGATGGGTTCTTCGACAGTGTTCAAAGAGCTGACCTCACTATCGCGAAACGAGCCCAGACCCAGCACTTTCACGAACCAATCGTCGCGCACGGTCTTTGTCCAGTCCGCGCTGAGCTCGCCCTCCCAGAATTCGGAGTCGAACCGAATATCCGTGCGCCGGTCAGGCGCGCCGTTTGGCAAACGAGCGATAAACCCGTCCCGTCCCGTTTCTCGATAAAACCGACTATTGCCGAACCTCGCATTCAGCGTGAGCGACCCACCCCCGAGCAAGCGTTTTGCCTCTGTCGCAATGAATGCGTCGCGCAAGGTCGATGGCAGGGTTTCTTTCTCGAACAGAACCAGCTCACCATCAGCGTCGAACGTCCGGCGGTCGAATTTCGTAAACGGAAACTGCTCCCAGAAAGCGTTGAGCTTGGTCGTCGTCGTCCACGCGCCGAGAGGAGCTGTGATGGACACCTCGCCACGTGGATAAACCAGACCGTCCGAGTTGCGTTCCAGCTCGGCCGACCAGGTTCCCGCAATGATGTCGGGCTTGCGCACCACATTGGCGACAATGCTTTGTCCGGCCGTTTCGCCAGCACGCTGCGCCCCACGTGTGATCTCGATCCGCTCGACTGCGTCAGCGGGAATGCGCATCAGGAAGTCCTCCAGCCCGCCTGCCTTAATAGTCGGGCGCTCTTGGTCGACCAGCACATTGCCCGCCCCGCCCGCAAAGCCCCGCACATCGCTGCCGCCCTGAATGCCGAAGCCCGGCACGCGTTGAAGCAGTTCGAGAGCTGTCTGAGGGAAAAACTTATTGAAAAAACTACGAGGGTATATTTCGGTATTGCTGGGAGCTTCCGCAATCGTGGAAATGTCTGCCGGGTCGACCTGGGCAAGAATGGGGGAGGCCAAAAACAAGGTTAGCACCATTGGCAGCGCGAATCCTATGGCGCGCTTTCTGCTGGAAAATCTACACTGTCCCAAAATAGGCAAATCGGTCACGAGAGACGCAACTCTGTAAAAAGATGACATACAAAGATTGCCAGATACGAGCTCATATCTTCATTCCAGACGAAGCTTGATGTACCCGGCCTCGCGCAACTGACAGATAGAGCGACTCTAACTCGCGCGCCGACAGTTCCTTCGCAGCCCGTTCATCCTGCAGAATGCCGGAATGCATGATGCCGATCCGGTCTGCGATATCCAAGGCGCGGAAGAGGTCGTGCGTGGCCATCAAAACAGCCACACCCTGTCCGCTGACGCGCTTGAGGGACTCGCTGAACTCGTAGGAGGCGGCGGGATCCAGGCCGCTGGTTGGTTCATCAAGCAGGAGGGCTTTCGCCTGTTTGGCCAAGGCTATGGCGATCCCGACCTTCTGGCGCATGCCTTTGGAGTAGCCGACGACTTTCCGACCGAAGGCCTCTTCCTGCAGTCCGGCTTGCGTCAAAAATCTCTTTAGCACGTCATGGTCGTAGGACTGTCCGCCAAGCCGAGCGAAATAATCGAGATTTTCTAAACCGGAAAACCAGCCATACAGGTTGACCTGCTCAGGAATGTAAGCCAGCGCGCGTCGGGCCGCGACCGGGTTCTCCTGAACGTTTATACCCGCAACACTGGTGCGCCCACCGGCGAGATCGACAAAACCTAGAAACGCGTTGATCGTGGTCGTCTTGCCCGCGCCATTGGGTCCGAGCAGCGCGTAGATTTCGCCCTCTGCAATATCGAGGTCCAGACCGCCCAGTGCGGTATGAGACCCATATGTGACGGTCAGTGTCTCGGCTTTAAGCATTGGTTTTATCCCTGATCATGGCTCAACCCGTTTCAGCGACCACCAAGCCCACGCGAAGGCAACGGCGAAAGCCAGAGCCAGAGCGGCGAGCCGCTCGACCAGTCTTCGCATCCGGTCGATCTTGTCCTCCGCCGGCGCGATATAGATCGGCGCGGAGGCGTAATCCGCCGCCGTCAAGGGTCGCATCGACGCGAGCTTGTCGTCGAAATGGTCGCGCCACTGCCTCTGATAATCGTCGACCGATCTCAGAAAGCTCTGGCGACGTTCCGGCGTCCCGCCCGATAGATCGTCGCCCAGCAGCTTCATGGCCAGCGACGGGCTGACCACGGAGGCTCTGCGCAGTGTTTCGGACTGTCGGACGCGGGCAGCTTCACGCTCTTGCGCCAGAGGCGCGAAAGCTGCGTCGAAGGCCAGGATGCGCGGGTAAAGTTCTCGGACCCAATATTCCTCATACTCATTGCCTTGTCGAACGGGCCGATTATCCGGCTGGGCATCGTAATAGGCCTGACTGACCGCGTCGCGCCGTCGGTTAAGGTCGTTCTGGATTTCGCGCATTTCCAAGATGCCCTGCAATCGGTCGGGTGGTGGAGCGGTCCGGTTAAGAATGATGCTGATCGCTACCGGGGCGAGCAAAGACGTTCCGACCCACACCGTCAACAGAACGAGACCCGCCGTCGCTGCATTCTTCGCGCGGGCATTTATACCGGCCGATAGGCAGATCCAGAACCCGATGATCAGGCCAAGACCTAAAAGAAGAACGGCCAGTCCGGGCAAGGCCGTCCCCAAACGATCCGGCTCGTTATAGAGCGTGCCAAGCAGCAATATTGTGGCAACAATTCCAAAGACCGCCGCGAAGCGAACCAGAAGCCGCTGGACGATAATTGTCCTCAACCCGCCCGCTTGCGCGGCGAGAAGGGCGGAGCCGCGATGCTCCCGGTCTCTTGCCATGACATCGTAACTCAAAAGTAGAACGAAAAGCGGGACCAGCCAGCTTATGATGAAAACAGAGTCGAACGGTCCGTCCAGACGGTTTTCGGGGTTGTCGAGCGCGGGATCCGTATTCCCGTATCGGGTATTTATGCCGATCCTCTGCAGGTCGGGTGTGGGTCTTTGTTCGGCAGCGGAAAGGAAGCCGAGTTCCGAACGCACCGGAATTAGAACACGTGCGGCACCCCTAAATAGTACTGTACTGTGCGCGTTTCTGACGCTGCCGAGTTCCGCTTCCGTGATAAGGCCCGCTTCGAAGTCTGCGGCAGTTTTCTCATAGGTCGCATATCGTTCGATGTCGTCGGCGAGCGCTGCCGCAACAGCCCTATCCGATTGGACCACGCGGTGACTGCCGTTGTAGACGGCAAACGCGCTCAGCACGGTCAGCACGATCAAAAGCGGTAAAGTCGCAGGCGCTTTGAGAAAAAGCCGCCACTCCTGTTGTAATCGCCCGTTCATGGTCGCAATCGCCGTGTTACAAAGGCCAGAGCGGCCCATGAGGCCGCGAGCCAGAGCAAGAGTACCATCAGGAACCCAGTCTGCTGTCTGATGGCCCAAAAAGCGCTCGGATTGTGATATTGGAAGGGCTCGACCTTTGCCCAGTCGGCGTTCTGACCATCCATTTCCCAACGTTCGCCTGTGACCCGCTGCTGGAGCAGATCGTTCATCTGATAGCCAAACTCGCGTCGATAGCGTTCCGCCGCTGTCAGAAAATCCTGGTAATGCGCCCAGTCCATCGCGGCCATGCCTTGCGAGACACTCCGCGCGGCAACGAAAGGCGAAATCGACGAAACACCCAGGCGAATGGCCTGTTGCCGGCCGTAGACCTCCTGCAAACGAGCAAACTCCCGATCGTCGACTTCGGTAGACCAGGCGTCCAGATGCTTCATGCGGATACCGGAATATCCCGTTTCGAGTGCGTCCAGCGTTTCGACGCCGTATTCTTCAAGCGTGGTCACGCGAAGGGCTTCGAACTGCTGCATATAGCCGCCGCGTTTGTCGAACCCTGCGTCGAACACGTCTCCGACAGCGGCATTATACTCCGCCAGGCTCGGCGTCGGTGCAAAGTGCGACGACAGGGTCGAAGCCAGGCGCGGGGCCAGAATGAAACCGGAAATCCACAGACCCAGCGCCAGCAACAGCGCCGCTCTAGACGTGCGAACTAGGGCCGAGACTGTCAATCCCACGATGAGAGCGATCAGAATGAGCAGCCCGTTTGTGCTTAACATCAGAACCGCTCGCACACCGACGTCCGATCGCGTGTCTGCAGGGGCTATGAGGAGAAATCCAACCATAGCAATCACAGCGGCCGGGACGATCGGCACAGCCAGGATGGAGGCGAGGCCTGCAATCTTTCCGCCGATCCAGACGCCCGGACGAACGCCTTGGGACAAGGCCTGTCGCAACGTCCCTTTTTCACGTTCGCCGACGATGGCCAACGACCCGATCACCAAGGCCAATAGACTTCCCAGCATCTGGACAGCGGCCGCCCCGCTGACAACGCCGAGACCGGTATTGAGCGTCTGATCGTCTTCGGACGGAATGTTGGTGAAGGCCGGACGCTCATGGGCTTCCAACCAAAGCGTCTGTCCCACGAACGGTCGCAGGCCGGGTTCGAACAATGCGAGGCTTAGTTCCGGTTTGACGACATAGTTGCCAAAATGCGCCGCATGATGGGGGTGGCGTTCGCCTTGCGTCAGCCACTGCGCACGAGCTTCCGAGGTGAACGCGTGATGCTGACGCTGCGCCTCGGCATGTTGCACCCATCCCGACACGATGGCGGATACCAGCAGCGCAAAAAAGGCGAGGCTGGCGATCGTCAGGCGGCCGTCGCGAAATTGATGCTGGAATTCGTGTCGGGCGATTTCAAACATGGCGCACGCTAAAAGTCATAGGCCAAGCGGAGCGAGACGCTGCGCGGTTCCTGCGGCAGGATGGATGTGCTAGTCAGATCGTAGATCTTCTTGTCCGTCAGGTTTCGGATATTTAACTGTACCGAGACCTTGTCGAACGGGTAGCTCAGCATCGCATCAAACCGCGTGTAGGCGGGCAGGGTCCAGTCCGCATTTGGCAGAGCCGCCTGTCGGTCGCCGACGTAGAACGCACCGGCCCCAACGGACAGGTTTTCTGCGAACCCGGCCTGCACCGTATACTTCCCCCAAAGACTGGCCGTAAAATCCGCAGCCCCCGGCAGTCTGGAGCCAACCGCGAACCGGTTGTCTTCCGTGACCTCCGCATCGATGTAGGAGGTAGCGAAAGTCAGGTCGAGACCTTCGAACGGGGAGCCGCTGACATCGAATTCGACACCTTGGCTGCGCTGCTCGCCTGTCTGGACGCGGAAGAGAGGATTGTCGGGATCGAGTGTCGAAACGTTCTGCTTGGTAATGTAATAGACGGCGAATGTCGCAAACAGACGGCCATCCAGCCAGGATCGCTTCACGCCGACTTCCAATTGCTGTCCCTGTTCGGGCACCAGCTGTTCGCCCTCAGCCGTGACGCCACTTGTGATGGGCAGGAAGGATTCCCCGTAACTTACATACCAGCTTGTGGCCTCATCCGGCTGATAGACAACACCGCCTTGCGGACTGAATGCATTGTCGTTGCCCTCGCGAGTCAACGTGTTCGTTAATATGTTGAAGTTCGTGTTGTCGACCGAGTCGTACCTGCCGCCCAGCAGCAGTTTTACCTTATCCCCGATGGAGATCAGGTTCTGCGCGTAGAGCCCGTAGGCTTCGCTGGAAATTCTGTCCGCAAACAGGGGAAACCCGGCTCCGGCTTGCGCGCCGTAAACGGGATTGAAGAGGTCGATCGGCGCTAAAGGCCGAAACTCGAACGCATATGATTGTTCGACGTCATAATATTCAAGCCCGACAACAAGCTGGTGTTCTAGAACTCCGGTCGTGAACTCGCCCGCAATGTCGTTTTGCAGCACGAAGGTCTTGGATTCTTCTTCGGTGTCAAAAGCGCTCCGGTCCGCCGTCAGCCTGTCCGCCGACAAGCGAAAAGCCGAACGAAGCTTATAATCGCCGTCGGTTTTTGCGTAGCCGGTCGTCTGTCTGAAACGCCAGTCATCGTTGAATCTGTGCTCTAGAACGGACGCCACATAGGTCGAGTCAACATCGTTGATGCCATCCGGTTCGCCTAGAAAACGACTGACGGGCAGCTGGAATATGATGGGGTCACGGGGAAGGCCCAGATCCCACGTATATTCGCTCTTTTTGTGTTCGAGCTCGACAATCCAGTCCGTGTCCTGACCCAGCCGGAAGGAGGCGACTGGCGCAATAAAAAAACTGTTACTTTCGACTTGGTCCCGGAAGCTGCCCGCATCTTCGATGGCGGCGTTCAACCGGTACCCAACATTATCGTCAAGCGGCCCGCCGAGATCGAGTTCGCCGCGATAGAAATCGTCACTACCTACGGTCAGCACACCTCTGGCGAGTCGCGCTTCAGTCGGTTTCTTCGTGATCGTATTCGTAATTCCACCTGGCGAAACAGCTCCGTACAGAACCGATCCTGGTCCTTTCAAAACCTCAAAGCGCTCCACATTGGCTGCGTCGCGCAGTGTATAGAAGCCGAAATCCCGAACGCCGTTCCGCAGCGTCAGGAAGCTGGCGTCGAACCCGCGAAGATAGGCCCCGAAGTTCTGTACGCCTCCATAGCCGAGCTTGCGTTGCGCACCCGGCACCGTGTCCAGCGCTGCGCCAAGATAGTTGATCCCCCGGTCCTCAATAAGTTGGGCAGGAACAACCGAAACCGTCAGGGGGATATCTTTCAGCAACGCCTGCACCCGGGTTCCTGTCAGCGCATCGACGGCCTTGTAATTGTCGATCCGGCGTCCCGTCACAAGAATTGTATCTTCGAAGACTTTTTCCGGCGTGACATCGACGGGATCGTCTGCGGTCTGGGCGGACGCGGATAGCGGAAAAGCCAGGAGGCTCGCCCCTGCAAGCAGCAGGGCGGATTGGGTCATTGGACGCACACGGGTCCCCTTATGTTCAATAGCAAAATATCACGCAGCCTTCGTGCGATGCACGAGGGTGGATCGGTCATCGGACGCGGCGTTAAAGCCGTTCCGGGTCGTCAGTGATGGCTAATGAGGTGGGGCGCGGGCTGCGTTCGGCCGAACGTCCGGTAATGGTGGCGGACTGTACCAAGTTTCGATGAGACCGAATTCCGGCGAACTTTGAGTTGCGGTCGCGTACCGCGCCTCGTCCATGAAAATCGGAGTGTCGGTTGGCTCCAGCTGTACTGGTAACACGTCTTGTTCGTCGGGCGCTGCAACAACGCAGACTTTGCAGGTCTCCGCAGGTTCATGATCCGCATCTTCATGGACGTGACTTCCGGCAAGAGCTTGGCCGTAAAACAAGATTGAAACGAAGAGTACGCAAAGCGCACGCATCATAAATCCCGATTTACCGAACGCTCCCATATCCACTTTTATCGCTATAATGTAACAATCTCAAGAGAGAAAGATTGGTTTGCGGACCACTCCTTATCGCTCTGGATAGAGATTGCTGCTCGACATTGACTATCAGTCTGCGGGAGAACTCAACAAAGCGCTTAAGCAAAAATGAAGCAACCTATCTGTGCCTTTGATCTATTGTTCGTAAGCCGGTCGTCACACGGACGAGCGAGGTGAAGTGCCGCCGGTTGGCCATTGTCATGCTGACACATCTCATTAGACCCGTACGCATTGTTTCTCAGTGAAGGTGAGTCAAACGTTACAGCGGATGTCACTATCAGAAGCGGGCAAAGGGCGCTGGCGTCGTGGACAAAACATGATGCGTATAAAGACTATTTTAAGCGCACGATCTCTGTCGTCCTATCCCTTTCACAGTGTTGAAGAAGCTGATGCATTTCGGATGTAATCTGTACGGGTTAGTTTGGGAGGCGTCCGTCTAGATATAGTATGCAAATCTCGGGCGAAAACTCTCTGTCGAAATCAAACTTTGCCGAAGACGGCTAGCATAGACAAGAATGATAGCGTTCTGGCTAATTTACACAAACATCGACGTATAATGTTGCGAGAGAGTATCTCTGCGAACAACTGTTAGGGAAATTCATACTAAGCTAATGGCCGGCTTTGAGGTTGTGTCTACAGTTGAGCTGATCACCGGTTAAATAGCATGCGAAAGATTGGTACACATTTGGCTGACTTCAAGTCCACATGCCAATGGATGTTTATTGAAACTGCGTGCATGTTGCCTCTTCCCTAGTTCGTCTCTGCTTATCCTTGCATGCAGTTGAAACCCACCGCGATCTTGATGGAAGGTTTAACCAGAACCCGGTACTACGATCTGGATGCGCAATATTCCTGCAGAAATCATCAAAGACCTTGAGACGCTAGCTTGGATTATAGAACTACACAGTGCGGATGCTTGGCCCCTGTTTGAGAGATTAGAGACTGAGTTGGAGACGATGCGGTCCAGACAGTCTCGTCTAAATTCCATACTGAAACAGTCACGGAAGTAGTGCAGCGATCTCGGAATTACTCCGGAAACGGATATGATGTCAGAAGGCCATCTGGTATCGGATGCACGATCTTAAGCAGCTCGTCTCGTCGGTAAACCAATGAGCCACCGTCTCCATACTCTGGTCGAGGGTTACGATGGCCCATGAGCGTGCAACGAAGCCCGTAGTCTAGCCCGGCCTCGAGCATTCGTTTTTCGAAGCTGTGCCGAAAGCTGTAAATGCGGTGCTGGTCCGACGGGATAAGCTCGCGCGACTTGAACGCTTTTAAGAGCGATTGGGACAGGAGGTATCCGCGATCCCTGTAATGCGGGAAGCCGTCCGAAGACCGCTTCATCGCTTCGAACGCGATGCCGACCAAGGGAATCTCGCGCACGGATGCGGCCGACTTGAGCTGCCGAGCCTTGGTTGATCGAATCCGAATGTAGGGAACATCGTCGTCCAGCCGTATGTTTTCGGAAAGTAGGTTCGCAATCTCGTTTGGGCGACACCAGGTCTCGATTAACACGTAACAAAGCAGAGCTGCCTCTCGGTTCAGGCCTTCCAACACACTCGGTTGGAGAATGCGCGTTCGAACGAAATCATCGGTGAAGGGTTTGATCGTCTTCAACTTCGGGGCGGCAAAGCGAAGATTGCGAAACGGGTTCTCGCGGCTCTCTTGTCCGATGTGTTCGAAGTATCGGCGGTAGAGCTTTCTGAGATTGCCAAGGTCGCGATTGCCGCTGTTGCCGCTGACAGGCTTTTGCCTATCGTTCGGATGGATGCGGTCAGCCCAATGGCGATAGACTTTGCGCGCATGGTCGCGGTCGATGTCCGTCATGGACAGGTCGCCATTCAGCTTGATGAAGTTGGCGACGGCGCGTCGTTTGACTTTTGTGTAGGTCTTCAACTGCTCGGGCGATTTTCCGCCCTGCTCATCCAAAGCGATTTCGCCCAGATAGAGGTTCAAGGCCTGCGTGATCGTGACATCGTTCGGCGTCACAAGACCGAGGAGCGCATCCGCGTCCTGAAGCTTCTCTCTCGTGGGCTTCGCAGTGACAGACCCCAACGTGTCCAAACGCCGGAGAATTTGCTCGAGCGTGGCTTGCTCGGCAAGCTGGGAAGCTGGCGTGTAGGTAAAACCCAATGCTAGAGCGCTGTTGAGTGTCCCACAAAACAGCATGGGAGCTAGCACTTCCTGAACAAGCGTGAGTGATCTCGTTCCAACGTTGGTCGTCCGCGGCGGCGCAAATGTCGCGTCTTTGGCGGGCAACGCTTCGGCTGTCTGTGTCGAGAGAGCGGTAGATGATGTCTGGACCGTCAGCTTGCCGCACCGACTTAGGCACGCGTCTCACATAATGCCAGATTTCACCGCGTTGACGCAGATACTGATTGGGACGCTGGATCGATTTCACAAACCTACTCCTGTGAGCCTTTTGTAAGGCAAGAAGTTAGGCAAAGCTCTCAAGAAGCCGGGACGCACCGGGAAAACCAAGGGCTTTCCTTAAGCAAATCAGAGGCTTAACGCATTGAAAACGCTCTGAAAATGGTGCGGCCGAGAAGACTCGAACTTCCACGGGTTTTACCCCACAGCGACCTCAACGCTGCGCGTCTACCAATTCCGCCACGGCCGCACGCCAGTCAGCAGGCCGCGCCTATAGGATTGCGGCAGGCAGTCTGGCAAGCGGCTTTTGCTCAAGAATTGCGGGATCGGCAGCCATCGATACGGATGTGACGAAGCGCGAGGCGGCACGGCGGATTGTCGCGGCGCGAAACCGCCGAGGCCCTGCAGCCGTTCCGGCTGGATACGATCTGATCGTTTCCGAAAGACCCTGCCATGACACCCTATCTGCCTCATCTCCGGACTTCGTTTCTGCT
Source organism: uncultured Algimonas sp. (assembly GCF_947498175.1). Lineage (GTDB taxonomy): Bacteria > Pseudomonadota > Alphaproteobacteria > Caulobacterales > Maricaulaceae > Litorimonas. Next base: position 43,383 of record NZ_CANMJB010000011.1, read on the forward strand.
GCCCGTCGCTTTCGCTCTGATCGCCTGCGAACCCGTCACGCGCACCTCGCCCTTGCCTGTGGATGGGGCGGACGAGACGATCAGTGCCGCCGACCTCGGCGAGCTGGAGCCCGCTCTGATGGTGGAGCGCCTGGTCAGCGATCTGGACGGCATGGTCGTGGAGTTCGGCAAGATCGACGACCGTGCCCACCTGGACAGCACGCTTATGCGGTTGGAGGCGGTCGGGACCGATTACCGCACCATCGCCCTGCGGCTGGACCGCGAGCTCGCCGCTGGCAATGAGGCAGCCTTGGCCGCGATCCGGGCCAACCGGTCGGAACTGGCCGCCGCTCGCGCCGATATGGACCAAGCCATGGCGGCCCTGATCCGGACCTATCCCAACAAGGCCCGCGACATTCGCGAGACGTTCGACAAGTTCGATTTCGGTTTCCTGTCCGCGGACTGACCTTATCCCGCGGCTTTGTCCCATATGGGACCTATGAGCGGTGGATCGGATCGATAAAGGGCCCTTTGAAATGAAAGGGAAGACCCAATGAAACGATTGATCCTGTGCGCTCTGGCCGCGGCGATGCTGGGCGGCACGCTCTCGTCCTGCGGCGGCGGTTCCAACGATGGAGAGGTGCTGTCCGCATCCAGCATCGGGTCGCTCGGACCGGCCGAACTGGCCGACAAGGCGATCGCCGATCTGCGAGCGGCGACGGCTCTGCTGTCCGGCATCGAAACGGTCGGCGCCGCCGAGGCCGCCATACCCGAATTCCAGACGCTGGGTGAGCAATATGCCCGCGTCAACGCCGCCATGCGCAACATGGACCGGACCGACCAAGACGCGATGATGGCGGTGGCCGAACGCTCGCCGGTTCTGGCGCGGCAGCTCCAGGCCTTCATGTCGGAAGTCGACGCCATCCAGTCGCGCAACCAGGACGCGGCGCAAATCCTGCTGCCGCATCTGCGAACGTTCAGCGGACGCTAGGGGGACGCCCCCACGTTCCCCATGCAACCGCTGACAGGCGGGCCGGACCGGGCTTGCGGTGGTCCGGCCCGCCGCCTATGGGCCAAGCTATGACACGCTCGACCCTGATGATCCTCACCGCTTTCCCGGCCGCTTTCCTCATGGCCTGCAGCGGCGGCGAGCCCCAGACCGAGACGAGCGCACCCGTCACGGCCGAAATCGCCGCCGACATGTCCTTGCCCGACATGGCCGACCGGGTGATCGCGGACAGCCGGGAGCTGACGACGATGCTGGCCCGCGTGGACAGCGCGGAAGCGGCCGAAGCGGCCCGGCCCGAAGTCGAGGCGATGGTCGCCAATTACCGTGTCCTCATCGACCGGTTCGAAACGATGGGCGAGCCGAGCTTCTCCGACATGGCGGCGCTGGCCTCGCGCGGCGCGGCGCTGGCCGAAGCGCAGCAGGGCGTTTCCGCCGAAGTCCGCCGCATCTATAACGACCATCCCGAAGCGGCGGACATATTGCGCGACGCCCTCGACGATGCCGGCCGCGCCCAACCCTGACGCCTCCCACCCTGACGCCGGGTCCGCCTGCGCGCCGGCCAGCGGCCGGGCGGCGCTGATGTCGGATCGTGTCATCGACTGGACGGTCGCGCCGGGGCTCGTCCCCTACGATCGGGCCCTGTCGCAGATGGAAGCGCGCGCCGCCACAGTGGCGCGCGGCGAGGCGGCGGAGCAGATCTGGCTGCTCGAGCATCCACCGCTCTATACGGCCGGGACGAGCGCGAATGCGGCCGATCTGGTCGACCCGGACCGGTTCCCGGTCTTCGAGGCCGGGCGGGGCGGGCAATATACCTATCACGGCCCCGGTCAGCGGGTCGCCTATCTTATGCTCGACCTGCGAGACCGGGGTCGCGACGTGCGCTGTTTCGTGTCCGGGGTGGAGCAGCTCGTGATCGACACGTTGGCGGAATTCGGGGTGAGGGGGGAGCGGCGCGACGGACGGATCGGCGTCTGGGTCGAACGGCCGGACGGGCGAGCAGGCACGGTGGAAGAGAAGATCGCCGCGATCGGCATCCGCATCCGCCGCTGGGTCAGCTTTCACGGTCTGTCGATCAATGTGGCCCCGGACCTGTCCCATTTCGACGGCATCGTGCCGTGCGGAATCCGGGATTACGGGGTCACGTCGCTGGCCGCGCTTGGCGTGGATGCGAGCATGGCGGACGTGGACGCCGCCCTGATGCGCCAGGCCGATCGCCTGTTCGGGCCCGTACGCCCGACATGAAAAAGCCCGCCGGACGGGCGGGCTTTAACACTCGTAATCCAGAGTGTCATTAGGCTGGCGGGACGGGGCCATATTGATTGTCGCCCAGATCTTGCTTGTTGAACATATTGATCAGATAGGCAACGATGACCGCGCCGATGATGGACGAAATCGCGCCCGGAATGGCTGCGGCCTGTAGTGCTTCGCCAGTCAATTCCATTGACGCTGTAACATCTTGGGATTGCTGCGCTTCCATAACACGCGCTTGAAGCTCGGGGTCCGGACCTAAACCAACTGCTTTCAGGATGAAATCCAGTGCCGTGCTGACACCGAGATAGAGCAAAATGTGGGTTAGAACCATCCAGCCGGTTTTTCCGGCATCGTGACTGCGCTTAATTCCGAGCATGACAAAGCTAACAAGCAACACCAACAGAATACCAAGAATCACGAAGGTCATGGCAAAGGCGCCAGTCAGGCCTAACAGGCTGGCAAGAGCGGAAATGACTCCCAGTATCATGACGCCTTTGAAATAAGCGCTCGGTCCGATGCGGCCGCTCGGCGAAAATAGGAGATTACCCATGGATGAGTCCTTTCATATCGTTTCTCGATAAAAATACTAACGTTTCCTGCGGCGTTTGCAAGGAAAATCGGAAAAAAGTCATCCTGGCGGCGGGCCGTATCGGTTCTCGTCCTGGTCGCCCGGAGTGAGGCCGACCCACAGCGTGAACGCGATCAACAGGGCGCTGATGCTCGTCGTTATGAGGGGGGCTGCCCCGGCCATTCTTGCCTCGTACCGCGCGTTGATGGCGCGGCGGATTTCCGGGTCGATCGTGGCCTTGCGCTCATATTGGGAATAGGCCTCGAAATATTCCGCGCCGCCATAAGCCAGCATGATCACGATCAGCACGACGACGATCGCCGTCAGCAGCGTCACGATGGGCAGGACCGACCGCCCGAAATCCTTCAACCGCTTGCCGTAGATCGCGAACAGGCCGCAGAACAGCAGGGTCAGCCAGATCAGGAAGCCCCAGAAATAGACCGCGCCGCCCGCGTCGTGCTGGAACAAACCCCATTTGAAGACGCTGACGAGGGCGGCAAACGCGACCAGCGTGACCCAGAAGGTCCGGCGGCCGGTTCGGCCCATGGGCACGAACAGATGGTAGAGCGCGGTCTTGATCATGGCCGCGCCTCTAGCGAAGGGAAGACGGCGGCGCCACCGTCCTGCCGCGCCCCGGCTCCGCGTCCTGACGCCGCGCCGCGCTTGACGCCGCGCGCCGCAATGTCCAAGCCCGCGCTTCCGGTGCGGTCCATGCCCGGTCGCGCTTTCACCCCGGAGATGTCCATGCGTTCTGTCATCAACATGCTCGCCGCGATCAGCGCGCTCGTCGCCGCGGCGCTGAGCGTCAATCTGGTCGTCGGCTTCGCGACAGGCGCCTATGACGGACGTGTCGGGCTTTCCACGGCCGACATGCAGCTGATCGCCCTGATCGCCGCCGTGCTCGCCGTCGCGCTGGGTTTCGTCGGACGGATCCAGGACCGCCGCCGGATGCGGCCGACCTCCAGATTGTCCAATTTTTCCATCGCGGCCGGACTGCTCTTCGGTCTGCTCGTGCTCGCCCTGCCTTTCGTGTTCGGCTGACACGACCTATATCGTCGGCAACGACCACCGCGAACGAAGGCCATCCATGGGCAAGGAACTCCTCAATTGGGAAGACGGCAATTGGATCGGGCAGACGCTCGAAGTGCCGAACGGCGTCTGCGCCGTGCCGGGCAACGACATTGACGGCTTTCCGAAGGATCTGCCCTATACGGACGAAGTCAAGGCCGCGACAGATCACCTTTACGCCCAGGTCAGCGATTTCATTCCCGCCTTCGAATGGCCGGCCTATGCCCCGCTGGTCCATGCGATCAACATCTTGAAAAAGCAGAAGAACGCCGTCGTCCTGGCTCACAACTACATGACGCCGGACATCTTTGCGCTGGTCGGCGACTATGTCGGGGACTCGCTCGGTCTGGCGATCGAGGCCACGAAGACCGACGCCGACATGATCATCCAGGGCGGCGTCCATTTCATGGCGGAGACGTCCAAGATCCTCTGTCCCGACAAGCGCGTCTTCATCCCCTCCATGCGCGCGGGCTGCAGCCTCGCCAGTTCGATCACGGGCGCGGACGTCCGCCTCATCAAGCAACGCTATCCCGGCATCCCCATCGTCACCTATGTCAACACCTCCGCCGACGTGAAGGCCGAAAGCGACATTTGCTGCACCAGCTCCAATGCCGTCGCCATCGTCGAACATATCGCGGCCCAACACGGCGTCGACAAGGTCATCATGCTGCCGGACGAATTCCTGGCCAAGAACGTCGCCCGCCAGACCGGGATCGAGATCATCGCCTGGCACGGCCGCTGCGAGGTTCATGCCCGCTTCTCCGCCGAAGACGTGCGCGACATGCGCGCCGCCAATCCCGGAGTCGTCGTGCTGGCCCATCCCGAATGCCCGCCCGAAGTCGTGGCGGAGAGCGACTTCACCGGCTCGACCAAGGCGATGAGCGACTATGTCGGCGATCACAGCCCGGCCAAGGTCATACTCCTCACGGAATGCTCCATGTCCGACAATGTCGCCATGGCCAACCCAGGCGTCGATTTCGTCCGCCCCTGCAATCTCTGCCCGCACATGAAGCGCATCACGCTGGAAAACCTCTATGAGTGCCTGCGCGACGAAACCAACGAAGTGCTGGTCCCCGAACCGATGCGCGCCCAGGCCTATGACGCGGTCATGCGCATGATCGAGGTCAGCTTCCCGAAGGAAAAGGGTTATTTCGATCCGGATAGTCCGATCAAGGATATCCAGGTCATCTAAACGGGCCTCCCACAGGTTTGCGTCCCCGCCCGACCCTAGCCCCTCAGGTTTGCGTCCCACTATGCAGGTCTAAGATTGCCAACGGCAATCGTCGCAAACCTTGTCCGGCACGGACACGCGTCCCAAAGGACGCGAAGGGAACACCTCGTCGCAAGCCCAAACTGCGGCTTGTCAGCCATTTCCCCACCCCCTCATCCCGGGCTCGACCCGGGATCCATCTCCCCACCGTTCCGGCTGGCCTAGCCGTCCCGTGATGGACCCC
>NZ_CANMJB010000012.1 GCF_947498175.1 uncultured Algimonas sp.
ACCTTGTTCATGTAGACCACCATGGCGGGAATGCCGACCTGGCGACCGAGCAGGATGTGCTCGCGCGTCTGGGGCATCGGTCCGTCGGCGGCGTTCACCACCAGGATCGCGCCATCCATCTGCGCCGCACCCGTGATCATGTTCTTGACGTAGTCGGCGTGGCCGGGGCAGTCGACGTGGGCGTAGTGACGCGCGTCCGTCTCGTACTCCACGTGCGCCGTGCTGATCGTGATCCCGCGGGCCTTCTCTTCCGGCGCGCCGTCGATCTGGTCATACGCCTTGAAATCCCCGAAATACTTCGTGATCGCCGCCGTCAGCGTCGTCTTGCCGTGGTCCACGTGACCGATCGTGCCGATGTTGGCATGCGGCTTCGTGCGCTCGAACTTTTCCTTGGCCATGTGGCTCATCCTCTCATCTGGCCCACCTATCAGGCCGTTAAGGGTTCATTATGTCTGCAGCGTCATTCCTTGCGAAGCGACGCCGTATTCTGGAGCGGGTAGCGGGAATCGAACCCGCATACTCAGCTTGGAAGGCTGCTGCACTACCATTGTGCTATACCCGCCGCGTTGATCGAGACCGTACGGCCCGTTGAAATCCTGCGGAAGTGGTGGAGGGGGTTGGATTCGAACCAACGTACACATAGTGACCAGATTTACAGTCTGGCGCCTTTAACCACTCGGCCACCCCTCCCTGAAGGAACTCCTGATACCCCGAAGCATCCGACCCGGCCGATGGATCGAAAGCCCGAAAGTGCTGTTTTCCAACAAAAAACGCTCTGTCGCCCGCATGGCCATCGTGTTAGCCGCGCTGGAAGACAGAGACATGATGTTGATCGAGGCGGGCATATAACGATGGACGACGGTCCGCGCAAGAACGAAAACGCAGGCGGAACGGGCGGAAAGAGCCGACGGCGCCCCGGTGGCGGCCATGCCAGCGGCAAGCGTGGCGGCAAAGGCGGCGGCGCGCCCCATAATGCACGCCAGACGGGAAACTCAGGCGGTCATCCGGACCGGGACTCTCCCATGCGCTCGAAAGGCATGATCGGCGGGTCGGCTAGGGACGCGAAAAAAGGCGGCCCGCGCCGATCCAAGGGCGCGCGCGATCATGGCGCCGTCACGACACCGCGCAAGCCGAATCGCGGAAACTACAACAAACGCAGCAATAAGGGCGCCGGACCCAATCCCTGGATCTGGGGCTGGCACGCCGTGCAGGCCGTGTTGGCCAATCCGCGCCGCACCATCCATCAGATCATGGTGACGGAACAGGCCGCCGGACGGCTGGGCCTCGCCGACGGTCATCCCAATCTGAAAATGGTGGCGATGAATTATATCGACACCGCCTTGCCGCGCGGCGCGGCTCATCAAGGCGTCGCGGTCAAGGCCGCGCCGCTGGAATGGCCGGACCTGTCGCAGCTGGCCGACGATGCGGATGACGACGCACTCATCCTCGTGCTGGACCAGATCACCGATCCGCATAATGTCGGTGCCATGCTGCGCCTGTGCAGTGCGTTCGGTGTCTCCGCGCTCGTCATGCAGACCCGCAAGGCCCCACCATTGTTCGGCGCAACCGCCAAGGTTGCCGTGGGCTGCGTGGAAACCGTGCCCGTCTGCCTGGAGGTCAACATCGCCCAGTCGCTCAAGACGTTGCAGAATTTCGGCTACACCGTCGTTGGGTTGGCAGGCGAAACCGAGACGACCTTGCCGGATGCGCTATCGGGCGGCGGGCGCCGCGCCCTCGTCATGGGCGCGGAAGGGCCGGGCCTGCGCGAGCTGGTCGCCAAGAATTGCGACGTGCTAGCCCGCATCCCGATGCAAAGCCATGCCGTCGCGGGGCAAGCGGAAAGCCTGAACGTGGCCACGGCGGCGGGAATCGCGCTTTATGAGGCGCGCCGCTAGACATAATCATGTCCAAGGTCGCCGACAGCCGCAACACGCATTGGGTCAACCGCACACCCAGTTTTCTCCGCCCCTATTTGCAGCTTTCCCGCCTCGACCGCCCTGTCGGCTATTGGCTGCTCGCCTTGCCCGGCTGGGTCGGCCTGATGGTGCCGTCCTGGCTGTGCCGTCCGGGCTGGCAGGTCTGGTCACCCCTTTACTGGGGCGGCCTGATCCTGATCGGGGCCGTCGCCATGCGCGGAGCCGGCTGCACCTATAACGATATCGTCGACCGGGATCTGGATGCCCAAGTCGAACGGACGCAGTCGCGCCCCCTGCCCTCCGGGCAAGTCACGGTGAGGCGGGCCTGGCTTTGGCTCGTCGCGCAACTCGCCATCGGCTTCGTCGTCTGGCTCGCCCTGCCTTGGGGCGCGAAACTTGTCGCTTTTGCCTCGATCCCCCTCGTCGCCGCCTACCCGTTCATGAAGCGCATCACCTGGTGGCCGCAGGTCTGGCTTGGCCTGACGTTCAATTGCGCGGTGCTGGTGGCCTATGCGATCAAGACCGGCGGGCTCGATGCGACGATCGGGCTTGTCTATGCGGGGATGGCGATGTGGACGGTCGGCTACGACACGATCTACGCTCTGCAGGATCTGGAAGACGACGCCATGGCCGGCATCCGCAGCACGGCGCGCCGCTTCGGGTCGCGAGTCAGGTCGGGTGTGGCGCTGAGCTACGGCCTGTGCGTCGCGGCGATCACGGCCGGACTGTCGATCTCGCAGATGCCTCTCGCCGCCCTCGCCGTCATTCCCTTCGCCATCCATCTTTTCTGGCAGGTCATGAAACTCCGCTCTGATGACCGTCGCGGCGCGCTGCGCCTGTTCAAGTCCAACGGCTGGGCTGCGCTGATCCTGGCGGCCACGCTCGCCCTTGTGCAAACCGCGGTCACTCAGGCGTGAGAGAAACCTGATTGGCGTGTCACGCGTAAATCCTTACGTCGGAGCGGAGTCCGATCCGACGGAGAGACCGACATGATCGACAGACGCCGATTCGCCTTGAGCAGCCTCGCCTTCGGAAGTTCCGCCATCGTCCTCACGGCGTGCGGCGCATCGTCCGCACCCGCCTCCCGGGCAACCCTTCAGAGAAAGACAGACGTCATGAGCGCATTAGACACCGACACCGACTGGGCCGAACTGACCAAGGCGGACTGGAAAGAGCGCCTGACCGAAGAGGAGTTCCACGTCCTGCGCAAGGAGGGCACGGAGCGCCCCTTCTCCAGCCCGCTCAACGACGAAAAACGCCCCGGCACCTTCGTCTGTGCCGGGTGCGGATTGCCTTTGTTCAAGACAGACATGAAATTCGATTCGGGTACGGGCTGGCCGAGCTTCTTCGACTATATAGACGGCGCGGTGGACACAAAGCGCGACTTCAAGCTGATCGTGCCGCGCACCGAATATCACTGTGCGCGCTGTGGCGGGCATCAGGGTCATGTCTTCAAGGACGGGCCTGCCCCGACGGGTCTGCGCTACTGCAATAACGGCGTTGCGCTGGACTTCATCCCCGACGCTGCCTGAAACAGCGTTACCCATCCCTTAACCGAGGCTGCAATTTCACATAATTTCATGCTTGCCCGCAGCGTGGAGTCACCCCAATTATGGATCTATCGTTAGCCGTCCCATTGTGGGGCCGCGTTGAGAAAGGAGGTGTGATTTGTCTATCTTTTTTGAGGGGTCTGCCCAGAGCTGTTAGCTCAGCCTTTCGTAAACGCGAAACTGGGTAGGGTTTGCTCGCCGGATGCGTCCACAGAGTGAACCACAACGAAGCGGGCATGGTGTCCCGTAAGACCCAAACTTCAAAACGAGGCCCGCTGGCATTGTCGGCGGGCCTTTGTTTTATCCGCCTTTCCAAAAAGTCATCTTTTCGGCCCATTTGTACCATATGGGCAATGTCTCTCCTATCTGGCCGCGCCTAGCAGGCACATGTCGCGCGAATCCCCGCGCTGCAGACCGTCGCGGTCGGAGTGAAATCATGTCGCCTTGGACATCCGCCATCAGCCTTCTGTTCGCCGCCACGCTCGCCGGCTTGTTCTGGCCGGCCGATGCCGCGCAGACACCGCTGCGGCCTGCCTCCGTAACGAAGGCCTCTATGACCCCGGTTACTGCGGCCCCGGTCATGGCCCGCGACATGGCCACTCAGACGGAGGATGTCGCCCTCGCCAATCGGTGCGTGCTGGACGGGATTGGCAAGGCCGACTGCCTTTGCGTCGTCAAGATCATGAAATTCGAGCTGCCGTTACGGACTTACCGCCAGGACGTCCGGGCTTATGTCAGACGCCAAGCGGGCTCGACCATACGTCCGGCCGTGCGAGACCTCGTCTCGGATGCATTGTTCACTGACCGTTGCGCCTCGGCCAACGATTTCTTCTTCCCCGGCCCGGCAGACCGCTGACGAACGACGCCTGACGCACCGCGGTGGATTGCGGACATCGCGGCGCGGCGTTAGAGCCGCGCCATGCCCGATTTCATGATCCTGTCCAAAGACGTCGCCGAAGGCCCGGACATCCGCGCCCGCATCCGGCAGGACCATCTGGACTGGCTCGGCCAACCGTCTAACTGCACCGTTCTGTCGGCCGGACCTTGGCTCGACGACATGGATGTGATGCGTGGGTCCCTGCTAATTGTCAAAGCGCCGTCCCGCGAGGCATTGGAAGCCTGGATGGCCGAAGATCCCTACGCCGTGGCGGGTCTGTCGGCCGACATCGACGTCAGGCCGTTCAATCTCGTGATCGGACGGCCCGACGGGCGCTGATACACGCAGGGGAACGCATATGGGTTTGCAATTGGTCACGGATACCGTCCTTCCCGACCGCGGCCCGCGCGATCCGGTTCACCCGATCCAATACCCTCTGACGCCCCCTGCCGATCTGGGCGAACCCCTCACTTTCGCCGTGGAACCGCCTTGGAAGGCGTTCCGATCGATGCGCGAAACGGCTCCGGTCATGTGGCATCCGCTGGACAACAAGAAGCTGGAAGGCTTCTGGGCACTGACGCGTTACGACGATATCCGAGCGGCCAGCCTCGATACCGGCATCTGGTCCTCGCAGATGGGCGGCATCATGATGGCTTATGCCAACGATGCCCGACAGCATCCCAAGCTGCACTCCGCCTCGCTCAACACCATGATCTGCCTGGACGCTCCGCACCACATGCAGCTGCGGCGCGAACACATGCAGTTCGTGCGCCCGGATTTCGTCGCCGATCTGCGCCGCAAGGTCGATCAACGCGTGACGCACTTGCTCGACGGCGTCGAACGGAACGGACCGCGCCTGGACTGGGTCGAGCATTTCTCCTCCCGGCTGCCTCTCTTCACCCTGTGTGAAATGCTAGGCGTGCCAGAAGCCGACCGACCCCAGATCCGCGACTGGATGGATATGCTGGAAATGGCGACATACGTGCTCGGCACCGGCGATCCGTCATCCATCGACCCGCAACTGGTCATGACATTCCTGACCGAAGTCGAAGCGATGTTCGCCTATGGCCGCGACATCTTGCTGGCACGGCGGGCCAATCCGACCGGCGACCTGCTTTCGGCCATCGCCAATGTCGAGATCGACGGCGAACGACTGCCAGACGAATTTCTCGACGGATCCTGGCTGCTCATCATTATCGCCGGGAACGATACCACACGCAACTCCCTGTCCGGCGGCTTGCGCCTGCTGGGCCGGTTTCCTGACGAGAAAGCTAAGGTGCTGACCGACCGCTCGCTGATCCCGAACATGTGTCACGAAATCGTGCGCATGGTCAGCCCGGTCATGTATATGCGCCGCACCGCTTTGCAGGAGACGGAGATCCGCGGACAGATGATCGCCAAGGGCGAAAAGATCGTCATGTGGTACGGAGCCGGCAACCGCGATCCCGAAGTCTTTCCCGACCCCGACCGGTTCATCGTGACGCGCGAAAATGCCTCCAAGCATATCGCCTTCGGCACCGGCCCCCACCTCTGCATGGGCCAGCGCATCGCCAACATGCAGCTGAACGCCGCCTTCACGCAGATATTCGACCGTTTCCCTGACATTGCGTGGACCGGCCAACAGACGATCCTGCCCAACAACTTCACACATTCGATCGGATCTTTGGAGGTGGATTTAGGTCCAGCTTGATCGAACAGGTCTGGGTCCATCTCGGCACCGGCTCTTGCAGCTTTCGTCTTGCGTGCAGATCCAAGAACGGCGAAACCGTTCGTCGCAAACCTCCCGCTCAGCAGATTTGTTCTAGAGGATAGAAGGGAAAAAAATCCGCCGTAAATCGAGTCGGTGTGTGGTGTGCTGGTCGCCTCTTTGTCCGCATACCCCGATGTGTCGGGGTTCAGCTCGTAGCCGCACAACCACGCTCGAGCCAGCCCGCCGCCTGGATCCCGACATCCGTCGGGATGAGCGGTGGATCAAAGGCTATCGTTTGTCTTACGTCGATCTGTCGTCACGGCTTGGCTTGCCCATCTCCCCGCAACCTCATCCCGGGCTTGGCCCGGAATCCGCCTTCCAGCCCTATCGGCTAGGCCAGCGGTCTGGTGATGGACTCCGGGCCAAGCCTGGAACGAGGCCTGCAAAAGACACCGTCGCCAACACATTCTCCCAGGTTTGTTGTCGTTCACACTCACGAGACGAGGGCGGGTTTGCCGCCACCTCTTGTGAACCTAACCTCGACCGAATTCAGGCAATAGGTGCCGGCACGAAAGGAGGATGGACGAGATGTCGCTCTGATGCCGATGTCCGGAAGACCGGACAGGCCTAGTTCCGACGCCGATCCGTATCCATCGCACAAATCATCCGGGCTTTCCCTACGCCAAGCCCCATCACCCACTTTTAGCCTCTTGCCCCTCCAGGGACGAAAGGGGCCGCGGACTACAAGGGCCATGTGTCGCAGACCGGGCGGCGGCAGGGGGTCGGACTCCCCGCGCGGGCTTCGCCTTCGTGTGGATGGTTCTTCTTTCGCTTCCCCATCACGAAGCAGGGCAACGCCTCGTGTCGCTTCGCGGCACTCACGCAGACTCGCCGTGGCCAGCATGTTTGGTCGCACCGAAAAGCATGCGTCGAAAACAATTCACATCACGAGCGTCGACGATAGGGGTGTTACGAGCGCGCAAAGAAAAAGCCCGGCTCGAAAGCCGGGCTTCTTGCTTTCGGAATGTCCGAGAAGCCTAGTTGTTCATCATCGCTGTGCCGACTTCGGACAGCGTCAGAAGAACTTCCGTACGGCGGTTCAGCTGTTCGCGCACACCGTCGCCGGTCTGGACGAATGGCTCGGTCTCGCCTTTGCCTTCGGAGGCGATCATCCCGGCATTGACACCCTGGCGGATCAGCTCTTCGCGAGCGTCTTCGGCACGGCGTTGGGACAGACCCTGGTTGTAGGAGGCCGGACCAGACGTATCGGTGTGACCGACGACCCGGATATTGTCGATGCGGCAGAACTGGCCGACGTCGAGAATACGGTTGATCGTGTTACGTGTCTCAGCGGACTCGGCCACGTCGAATTCGTAATAGATCAGTTCCTGGCGGAATTGCTCTTCACATGCATTCACCGGGCACATGGCCAGATCGGATACGACCGTGAGGCCATCCGGGCAAGTCAGACGGACAGGCTCAGGCGGACACAGATCGAGATCGGTGACTTCCGTCACGCCGTCCCAGCAAAGAACCGTCGCAGGCGGGCAAAGCGCCAGATCCGTGACGGTTGTGATGCCGTCGTCACACGTGTAGACGACGGGCGGAGGCGGAGGCGGCGGAGGCGTAACCTTGCCGAAGCGATAGCGGAAACCCGTCATCAGCGTATGCGAGGTCAGGTCCTCGACCGTTGCACCGAGGCTGGCAAACACGCCGCCTGTTCCCGGAACGCCCGCTTGGATGTAGGTGCCGTCCAGATCGGCATCGCCAAGATCGGAATATTTGTAGGTTGTATCCCAGGTCAGGTTATCGGTGATGTTGTAGCCAAGACCTGCCATGAGGTTCCAGCCGAAACCCGTGTCCTTATCGTCAACCTGGCAGGCACGGAATGCAGCAGCGTTAGGCGGCTGCGTCACGCAAACAGGGTGACGAACGAGCACGGGACCGTTTTGGAAGTCCTGCGCGGCCAAAGTCAGGTCATTACTCACAATACCCAGACCAGCACCGATATAGGGCTCGAAGCGGCCGAAATCGTTGAAGTCGTAAAAAGCGTTGAGCATCAGCGCATTGGAGCGGATGCCCGCCGTCGTGAAGGGCTGATTGTCGATGGCGCCGAGGTCGTTTTGAAGCTGAGAGCCTTCAAGCTCGATGCGCCAGCCATTGCCATAGTCATAGCCGAGAGCCAGCCCCAGAGCGAGATCGCCTTGGCCCTGAACTTCGCCGAGCATACCCGGAAACGCCGAATTTGTCGGCACGATGTCGGCATCGGTGACGACGCCGTAACCTGCCTGTCCCTTGATATAGACGCCGCTATCCTGTGCGGTTGCAAGCGTCGGCACTGCCATGAGCGCTGTCGCGGCTGCGGCGATGAGAAGCCTATGCTTCATGATTTTCCTCCGTAAATGGTCCAAGCCATTAGTTCGATTCAGGTTTACGCACGCGGATGCGACGCGACTCCTGAAACCGCTGCTACACGAAAGCGTTCCATAATGCCAACGGGAGTTTTGGATTTCGGTCAAGTTTTGCGACAGTTTTCCCGTAAACGTTGCAAAACTGCACCAGTTTCGCCTCGTGACAGAGTCAACGAAATCCTAATCGGGAAGATTTGGTACGCCCACACGGACTCGAACCGTGGACATCCTCATTAAAAGTGAGGCGCTCTACCAACTGAGCTATGGGCGCTTGCCAAAAACGGCCGCAACGATCCGGATGCCGGTTTGCGGAAGCGGGCGCTACCTAGGCGCGGCGGCAGAACAGGTCAAGCCGCCTTGGCCCTTCTATTTCAGCCCCACTCTTGGCGGAACCGGACGACGAACGCGCCAAAGGTTCCGCCGGCGATCTCGACGCGGATTCGGCGCATGAGATCTTCGAAGTAGGCGATGTTGTGCCAGGACAGGATCATCTGGCCCAACATCTCGCCGGAGCGGATCAGGTGGTGGACATAGGCTTTCGAATAGGTCCGCGAGGCCGGGCAGTCGACCGACGCATCGAGCGGGCTGTCGTCTTCGGCGAATTCGGCGCGCCTGATGTTGTAGGGCCCACGGTCGGTCCAGACCTGCCCGTGACGGCCGGACCGGGTCGGGATGACGCAATCGAACATGTCGATGCCGCGCCAGACCGCCTCGACCAGATCGATCGGCTTGCCGACGCCCATCAGGTAGCGCGGTCTCTCGGCGGGCAGGTGCGGTGTCGTAGCGTCCAGCACGTCGCACATCGTCTCGTGCCCTTCCCCGACCGCGAGACCACCGACAGCATAACCGCCATATCCGCCCAAACGGATGGAGCGCTCCGCCGATTCGGCGCGCAGATCCGGATAGACCGAGCCTTGCACTATGGCGAACAGGGTCTGGCTGGGCCGCTCGCCGAACGCCTCCAGCGATCGCTCGCCCCAGCGCAGCGACAACTCCATCGACGACCGCGCCTGATCCGGGCTGGCCGGGAACGGCGTGCATTCGTCGAACTGCATGCAGATGTCGGCGCCCAGCAATTCGGCCTGGATCTGCATGGAGCGCTCCGGGCTCAACATATGCTTGGAACCGTCGATATGGGACCGGAACTCGACCCCTTCCTCGCTCATGGTGCGCAGCTTGGACAGCGACCAGACCTGGAACCCGCCCGAATCGGTCAGGATCGGCCTGTCCCAGCGGCAGAATTCGTGCAGCCCGCCCAGTTTCGCGATCCGCTCCGCGCCGGGCCGCAGCATAAGATGATAGGTGTTGCCGAGGATGATGTCCGCCCCGGCTTGCCTGACCTGATCCATATAGACGCCCTTGACGGTCGCGGCCGTGCCGACCGGCATGAAGGCCGGCGTGCGGATGTCGCCGCGCGGGGTGCGCAGCGTGCCGGTGCGGGCGCGGTCCTCGGTCGCATCGATGTCGAAGGGAAAGATCGCCATCCTAGGCCTTCCAGATGAGCGAGCTGTCGCCGTAGGAGTAGAAACGGTATTCTTCCGCGATCGCATGGGCATAGGCCGCCTGCATACGGTCCAGACCGGCCAGGGCGCTGACCAGCATGAACAGGGTCGAGCGCGGCAGATGGAAATTGGTCATCAATCCGTCGACGACGCGGAAACGGTATCCGGGCGTGATGAATATATCCGTTTCGCCGGACATGGCGCGGCCGTTCGAAGCTTCGAGCGCGCGCAGTGCCGTCGTTCCGACGGCTATGATGCGGCCCCCTGTTTTCCGGGTCTCGACAATCTCTGCAGCGGTCTCGTCCTCGATCTCGAACCATTCGCTATGCATGTCATGATCTTCGGTGCGGTCCGACTTGACCGGCAGAAACGTTCCGGCCCCGACATGCAGCGTCAGCCGCGCGGTCCGCACGCCGCGGTCATGAAGACGCGCCATGAGCTGCGGCGTGAAATGCAAACCCGCCGTCGGGGCGGCCACGCTGCCCGGGTCATCCGCATAGACCGTTTGGTAGTCCCGTTCATCGCGGGCATCGGCGGCACGCTTCCTGGCGATATAGGGCGGCAACGGCATTCGTCCATGCGCTGACACGGCCGCATCCAGCGCGTCGCCAGACCGGTCGAAACGAAGTTCGACATCGCCGCCGTCGCGGATGGCCATGACTTCGGCCCGGAAATTGCTTGCGGACTTGTCCGCGAAGAGAACGGCGTCGCCGATCTTCAATCGCTTGGCGGGCCGGATGAACGCACGCCAGCGGTCCGGCGCGGTGCGCTTGTGCAGGTTGATCGTCAAGGAGACGTCGCCCCCGCCCCCGACGGGCCGGGCTGGACGGATGGCGGACAAGGCGGCCGGTATGACCTTCGTGTCGTTCAGAACCAGCAGATCGCCAGACTGCAGCAGGTCAGGCAGATCGCCGACCGTGTGATCGCTAAGCGGCTCGGTCACGCACAAAAGCCGCGCGGCTTCGCGCGGCTCCATGGGCCGGAGGGCGATGCGGTCCTCCGGCAGGTGAAAATCGAATGCGGAAACGTCCATGGCTGGACGGCTTCGAAAAGAAGCCTAGCCTTCGACGACGCTCGCCTTGACGATCTTGCCGGGGTGGCGAGGCGGTTCGCCCTTTGGCAAGGCATCGACCAGGTCCATGCCGTCCTCGACTTCCCCCCAGACGGTGTACTGGTTGTCCAGGAACTGGCTGTCGTCCAAGCAGATGAAGAATTGGCTGGACGCGCTGTTGGGCTGACTGCTGCGGGCCATGGAGCAGACACCGCGCAAGTGAGGGTGCTTGCTGAATTCGGCCGGGATCTGCTTTTTCGCTCCACCCATGCCGGTGCCGTCCGGGCAGCCGCCTTGGGCCATGAAGCCGTCGATAACGCGGTGGAAGGTCAACCCGTCATAAAAGCCGTCCTCGACCAGCGCCGTGATCTGCTCGACATGTTTGGGCGCCAGGTCCGGGCGCAGCAAGATGGTGACGTCGCCGGTCTGGCCCGTCTGCGTATCGACGGTGAGAATGAGTTTTTCGGACATGATGTTCCTGGTTGGTAAGGGATTGAACGTTAGAGCGTACGCGTAGGGATCTGCACATCGCAGACATCGTCATAGGTTTGCGTTGCGATCCAGCTGGAGAAGGCATCCGAGCCCGTGTCCAGCACCTGCACGACCGGACGGTCGTCCTCCGGCAAATCGGCGGCGATGCGCACGCTGTTCATCTGATCGGGAACGAAACCGTCATTCTGGCCGACGACGCCTTCTTCGAAGGATGTGAGATAATCATGTCCGAGCACGGTCGTGCCCCAGATGGAATATTGCGAATCCAGATGTTCGGCCTGGCCGCGCATCAGGAAGAACTGGCTGTTGGCGCTGGCCGGGTCGGATGTGCGCGCCATCGAAGTGACGCCGGCGCAATGCAGGCCGAAAGCGGCGACCTTGCCGTCGCGTGTCAGGATCGCCTGGCTGATCGGCTGGCTGGCGACCGGAAGGCCCTTGTAGAAGCCGGTGGCGATCTGCTGCTCTTCGGCGCCGCGGGCCGAGACCAACGTGATGGCCATGTCCTCGCCGCGGCGGAAACTGAATTCCGCCGGAATGTTGGGCAGGTCGCTGTCGCCCGTGCCGTCGCCGTTCGAGCCGTCGCCCGTCTGGTTCATGAAGCCGTCGATCACGCGGTGGAACGGCACGCCGTCGTAGAAACCGTCGCGGGCCAGCTGCTTGACCTGCGCCACATGCAGCGGCGCGATCTCCGGCAGCAATTCGACGCCGATCATGCCGTAGGCCGTATCGATCAGCATGAGGTTTTCGGGATCGACCGTCCGCCAGGCCGAGTCCGGAATGTCGGTCCCAGCCGTCACTTCGCCGTCGGCGTAACTTTGCGGCGGTTCGGCCGAACAGGCGGGGCTGGCGAAGGCCAGAACCGAAAGGGCGGCAAGACGGAAAACTGTCTTCATGTGTACTTGTCCTTCAATCGCAGCGCGACCTCCGGGGTCACGAACTGGTCGATGTCGCCGCCGAGCCGCGCGATTTCCTTGACCAAGCGCGACGCGATGGTCTGATATTGCGGATCGGCCATCAGGAAGACGGTCTCTATATCCGGGTTGAGCCTATCGTTCATGCCCGCCATCTGGAATTCGTATTCGAAGTCCGACACGGCCCGCAGGCCGCGCACTATCATGCTGGCGCCGCATTCTTCAACGAAGTGTATCAGCAGACCTTCGAACGGTCGCACTTCCACCTCGATCCGGTCGCGGAAGGCGGACACCACGTTTTCCACCATTTCGACGCGTTCGTCCAAAGCGAAGAGCGGGTTCTTGCCGCGGTTGATGGCGACCGCCACGATCAGCTTGTCGCACAGGCGCGACGCCCGCTTCATGATGTCCAGATGCCCCAGCGTCATCGGGTCGAACGTTCCCGGATAGAGCGCGATGCGGTGAGTGGTGGGTGTGGCCATGGCGAGCGGGACTTACGGGAGTGAATGCGGCAGAACCAGAAAATTCCGACTGGCTTCCCGCCTCAGTCGTCCGCCTCGTAAATAGCGTGGCGCGCAATCTTCAACTCTTCGGCCATCCGCTCGCGGATGGCCTGGTCGGACACGTCCACACCGGCCGCCGACAGGTCGCCGCTCAGCTTGCGGAAAACGTCTTCGTCGCCCGCCTCTTCCATGTCCGCGGCGATGACCTGCAAGGCGTAGGCGTCCGCTTCCGCACCGGACTTGCCCATCAGCGTGGCCGCCCAATGGCCCAGAGCCTTGTTGCGGCGCGCCTCGGCCTTGAATTCCTTGGCCGCGTCCAGAGCGAAGCGGGTCTCGGAAGCGTTCTTGCGGTCGTCGAACATGGACATGGGGGCGATCCTTGAGCTGTCGCGCGGCACGGAAAGTCCGGCCGCGTCACCGTCAGCGCGCAATACTAAGCCCGTTTCGCGGCGGCAAGGCGCAAATTGCGCCGGAACTTCACGTGACGGGAAATTAAACGGGGACCGGATGGTGCGCGCCGTTGCCGCCCGCCGAGCGCTCGTCTATGGGGCGCGTTCCTCATTCAAGGAGTCGCGCGCCCGATGAGCCGCCGCAAGCAAATCTACGAAGGCAAGGCCAAGATCCTCTACGAAGGACCGGAGCCCGGCACGCTGGTCCAATATTTCAAGGACGACGCGACCGCGTTCAACGCGCAGAAGAAGGCGACGCTGGACGGCAAGGGCGTGCTGAACAACCGCATCAGCGAATTCATCATGATGCGGCTGATGGAAATCGGCATCCCGACCCATTTCATCCGCCGCCTGAACATGCGCGAACAGCTCATCAAGCGGGTCGAGATCGTCCCCTTGGAAGTGATCTGCCGCAATGTCGCCGCCGGCACCATGTCCAAGCGGCTCGGCATCGACGAGGGCGAGAAGTTGCCGCGCTCCATTGTGGAATTCTGCCTCAAGCGCGACGATCTCGGCGATCCCCTGATCGCCGAAGAACATATCTACGCGTTCGGCTGGGCGAGCCAAGGCGAACTGGACGAGATCATCGCCATGACCTTGCGCATCAACGACTATCTGCAGGGCATGTTCGCGGGCATCGGCATCAAGCTGGTCGATTTCAAGCTGGAATTCGGGCGGCTGGAACATCCGGACGGGATGGGCGGACACATGATCGTGCTGGCCGACGAGATCAGCCCCGACAGCTGCCGCCTGTGGGACCGCGAGACCGACAGGAAACTCGACAAGGACCGTTTCCGCCGCGACTTGGGCGAGGTCACCGAGGCCTACCAGGAAGTCGCCACGCGCCTCGGCATCCTCAAGCCCAACCCGACGACCGCCAACATCTCCGTCATCTCCTCCAACGATTAGAGACTCCTCATGATCGCTCGCGTCTATGTCGGCCTCAAACCCGGTGTCCTCGATCCGCAAGGACGCACCATCGCCGCCTCCCTCAACGACCTCGGCTTCGACGAAGTCCAGGACGTCACGCAGGGCAAGATCATCGAATTGAAGCTGGCCTCCGGCGAGCGCGACACCGTCGAAGCCCGCGTCAAGGAGATGTGCGAACGCCTGCTCGCCAATACGGTGATCGAAAGCTACCGCATCGAGCTGGACGAAGAGGAAGAATAGGTTTGAGCACCGCCGTCATCGTCTTCCCGGCTTCGAACTGCGACCGCGACGCCGCCGTCGCGCTCGAAAAGGTCACGGGCAAACCGCCCCGCATGGTGTGGCACAAGGACACGTCCATCCCCGACGATGTGCGCTTCGTCGTCGTGCCGGGCGGGTTCTCCTATGGCGACTATCTGCGCTCCGGCGCCATCGCCGCCAACTCGCCGGTCATCCGGGACCTGAAGGACAAGTCCGAGGCGGGCCTGCCGGTGCTGGGCATCTGCAACGGCTTCCAGATCCTGACCGAAGCCGGGATGCTGCCCGGTGCGCTGATGCGCAATGCCAATCAGAAGTTCGTCTGCCGGATCAGCCGCCTGCGTCTGGCCAATGCCAAAACGCGCTTCACCAGCCAATACGACGCCAAGCACGAAATCGACGTTCCGGTGGCCCATCACGACGGCAATTATTTCGCCGACGACGAGACGCTTCGCCGCATCGAAGGCGGCGGCCAGGTCGTGTTCCGCTACAGCGAAAACCCCAACGGATCGCGCAACGACATCGCCGGGATCGTCAATGCGTCCGGCAATGTGCTCGGCATGATGCCCCATCCCGAACGCGCCGTGGATACGGTGCATGGCGGCACGGACGGCATCACCCTGTTCAAATCCATTGTGGGGTCGCTGTAATGGCGCGCAAGAAAAAGAGCGAGATCACACCCGAGATCGTCGCCGAACACGGTCTGTCCGAGGATGAATACGCGATCGTGCTCGACCGGCTCGGCCGTGAACCGAACCTGACGGAACTGGGCATCTTCTCGGTCATGTGGAGCGAGCATTGCTCGTACAAATCCTCGCGCCGCCATCTGGGCAAGTTCCTGACCACGAGCGACCGCGTCATCCAGGGGCCCGGCGAGAATGCGGGCGTGATCGACATCGACGACGGCGACGCCATCGTCTTCAAGATGGAGTCCCACAACCACCCGTCCTTCATCGAGCCCTATCAGGGCGCGGCGACGGGCGTGGGCGGGATCATGCGCGACGTGTTCACCATGGGCGCGCGCCCCATCGCGCTGATGAACGCGCTGCGCTTTGGCGAACCGGGCCACCCCAAGACGAAAGCGCTGGTGTCGGGTGTCGTCGCCGGGATCGGCGGCTACGGCAATTGCGTCGGCGTGCCGACGGTCGGCGGGGAGACGAACTTCCACCCGGGCTATAACGGCAATATTCTCGTCAACGCCATGTGCGTCGGCCTCGCCCGCACCGACAACGTCTTCTATTCGGCCGCCAAGGGCGTCGGCAATCCGATCTTCTATGTCGGGTCCAAGACCGGCCGCGACGGCATCCACGGCGCCACCATGGCGTCGGCCGAATTCGACGATGACAGCGAAGAGAAGCGCCCCACCGTGCAGGTCGGCGATCCGTTTACCGAAAAGTTGCTGATCGAGGCCTGCCTGGAACTGATGGCGACCGACGCCATCATCGCCATCCAGGACATGGGCGCGGCGGGCCTGACCAGTTCCTCCATCGAGATGGCCGACAAGGGCGGCGTCGGCATCGCGCTGAACCTCGACAAGGTGCCGCAGCGCGAAACGGGCATGAGCGCCTACGAGATGATGCTGTCGGAAAGCCAGGAACGCATGCTGATGGTCATCCAGCCGGGCAAGGAGAAGCTGGCCTTCCAGGTGTTCGAGAAGTGGGAGCTGGACGTCGCCGAAATCGGCACCACGACGGATACGGGCCGGTTGGTGCTGACGCATAAGCGCAAGACCGTCTGCGACATCCCGATCGCGCCGCTGGCCGACGACGCGCCGAACTACGACCGCCCGCACGAACCGACCGCGCCGCGCGAAATCCTCAAGCCGGACGAAGTGGACGAACCTGCAGACTACAACGATGCGCTCATCCAGGTCATGACCGATCCCGACATGGCGTCGAAACGCTGGATCTGGGAACAGTATGACCGCCACGTCATGGCCGACACGGTCGATAGCAGCCAGTCGGGCGGCGACGCCGCCATCGTGCGCATCCACGGGCCTGACGGGCCGACCGACAAGGCCGTGGCCATCACGACCGATTGCACGCCGCGCTATTGCTATGCCGATCCGGTGCAAGGCGGTCGGCAGGCCGTGGCTGAGAGCTGGCGCAACCTGACCTGCGTCGGGGCCAATCCGGTCGCGATCACCGATTGCCTGAACTTCGGAAATCCGGAACGTTCCGAGATCATGGGCCAGTTCGTCGGCTGCATCGAGGGCATGAACGAGGCCTGCCGCGCCTTCGACTATCCGGTCGTGTCCGGCAATGTGTCACTCTACAACGAGACGAACGGCGTCGCCATTCCGCCGACCCCGGCCGTGGGCGGGGTCGGTCTGATCCCGGATCTGACGCTGGTGCAGTCCCTGGGCGGCGCCCGGCCCGGCGATACGCTGATCCTGATCGGCGCAACGGAAGGCTGGCTTGGCAGCTCGATCTTCCTGCGCGCCTTGCAGAACCGCGAGGACGGCGCCCCGCCGCCCGTCGATCTGCAGGCCGAAAGGCACAATGGCGATTATGTCCGGAAACTGATCCGCAACCGCCGCGTGCGGGCCGTGCACGACCTGTCGGACGGCGGCCTCGCGGCGGCCGCTTGCGAGATGGCGTTCGCGTCAGGCATCGGCATGGAGCTGATCAATCCGAGCGAGCTGCCTGCCCATGCCTGGTATTTCGGCGAAGATCAGGCCCGCTACCTCATCAGTACGGATGGCAATTCGGTCAATCCGATCCTGACGACCGCCGACGGGCTCGGCGTGCCGGCCATGATCGTCGGCAAGGCCGGCGGCACGCGGCTGAAAGCCAAAGGCGCCTTCGATGTCAGCCTGGACGGGTTGCGCGGACGCTGGGAACAATGGATGCCCGAGTTGATGAGCGGCGCGACCGAGACGGTCTGACGAAACGGGTTTGGAGACGATTCGATGGCGATGGAAAAAGAGGCGATCGTGGCGATGCTGAAGGCCGCCCTGCCCGACGCCGAAATCGAGATGATCGATCTGGCCGGCGACAACGACCATTGGAAGGCCGTCATCGTCAGCGAGCGGTTCCGCGGCCAGAGCCGCGTCGCGCAGCACCAGCTCGTCTATTCGGCCCTGGGAGACAAGATGGGCGGCGAATTGCACGCCCTCGCCCTGGAAACCCGCGCCCCGTGACGGTGCCTCTGTAACGCCTTCGTCAGTTGAACCCCGTCCGGTCGCTTCCTACGTTGGACGCGACCTCACAGGAGACCCGCTTTTCATGTCCGATACACCCGCCCCCGACCAGACGGTCAAGGACCAGATCGCCAAGACTGTCAACGACCACGATGTCGTGCTCTACATGAAAGGCACGCCGACCTTCCCGCAATGCGGGTTTTCGTCGACCGTCGTGCAGGTTTTCGACTATCTCGGCGTCGATTATTCGTCCGTCAACGTGCTGGAAGACCCGGCCGTCCGACAAGGCATCAAGGACATCAACAACTGGCCGACCATCCCGCAGGTCTTCGTCAAGGGCGAGTTCATCGGCGGCTGCGACATCGTCCGCGAAATGTTCGAGTCCGGCGAACTGCGGACGCTGCTGGCCGACAAGGGTGTGGAGATGGCGGCGTAATCCAACGTCTTGCCCCACAGGTCTGCGTCCCGCCATGCGGCTCTAGACCGCCAACGGCCATCTTCGCGAACCTCGTCGGACTGAGCATTCGTCCTTAAGGACGACAAGGAATTGCCGCGGCGCAAGCCCGGCGGCAGTTTGCCCGCCCATCTGCGTAGATCCTTATCCCTGACTCGATCCGGGATCCATCTCCCAACCGTCATAGCCAGCACGATCATCGCGCGATTGAGCCCGGAGTGAGGGCTGCTGCGACCGTTGCCCTTGATCTTCGTCGCCAGGGATGACCGCATCGGCGTTTCGTACAAATCCCCTCCTTCGGGGCGCTCTTGCCAAATCCATCCTCGCTTATCGACTTGAGCGACCCATGGCGGTGCCTTGTAATCGCTCGGCCTTACAGAAAACCTTGGGAAAATGATCCTCCTTTTCGAAAGCTGTGATATCTTTCCGCCATTCCACTCCCGGTCACGAGGCGGTTGCATGACCGTGGTGGGGGTGGGGTTTTCCGGGAGGTCCGGATGGCGGGCGGGCGGGCAGCAGTCCGACGCGCGGCTCGCAAGAGCGGCGCGACAACCGCCCCGGACGGCCGAGCGGTGTTTATGCAACGCACCGATCGCCCGACCTTCCGTGTGGAGAGCGAACCTCCGGCTGTCGCCGGGTGGTGGCGAGAGGCGAGCGCCTTGGATGGGACACTGGCTGCGGTGTTCCCGGAGACCGTCGTCGCCCCGCCCGGCCCGACCGGACGCCCTCCATGCGGATGACCGCATCCGGGAACCGACGCGCGGGCTCCGTCCCAGCGTAAAAAGGTAAGTGTTTGCTTTGTTCCTTCGCCGGGACGGAGCCCGCGCCTCGTGCATTCTTCAAGGATGCGCCGCTCTTGCCGGGACAGGCCCCCGGTCGCAGGACTAGGCGTGGGCGGATGACGATCGGCGCGGGGCCGTGGGGTCCGTCACGGGGCGGCTGGGCTGGGCGGAACGGTGGGGAGATGGATCCCGGGTCGGGCCCGGGATGAGGGGGTGGGGAGAGGAGGCCGGCAAGACGCCGTTCGGGCTTGCGGCGAGGTGTTCCCTTCGCGTCCATTGGGACGCGTGTCCGTGCCGGACAAGGTTTGCGACGGTTGCCGTTGGCAATCTTAGACCCGCATGGCGGGACGCAAACCTGGGGCCAGTCGTTAACGCGAGTAGAATTCGATAACCAGGTTCGGTTCCATCTGCACCGCGTAGGGCACTTCGTCGAAGCTCGGCACGCGGGTGAAGGTGGCTTTCATGCCCTTGACGTCGAGGTCGACATAGTCCGGCACGTCGCGTTCGGCCAGTTCCAGCGCTTCGAGGACGAGGGCCATGGTCTTGGACTTCTCGCGGACCTCGATCGTGTCGCCGGGTTTGACGCGGTAGGACGGGATGTTGACCTTCTTGCCGTTGACCAGGACGTGGCCGTGATTGACGAACTGGCGCGCGGCGAACACGGTCGGCACGAACTTGGCGCGGTAGACGACGGCATCGAGACGCTGCTCCAGCAGGCCGATGAGGTTCTCGGACGTATCGCCCTTCATCCGGGTGGCTTCGTCATAGGTGCGGCGGAACTGCTTTTCGGTGACGTTGCCGTAATAGCCCTTGAGCTTCTGCTTGGCGCGCAGCTGCGTACCGAAGTCGGACATCTTGCCGCGACGACCGCCACCATGCTGCCCGGGCGGGTTGGGACGCTTGTTGACCGGGGACTTGGGACGGCCCCAGATGTTTTCGCCCATGCGGCGATCGATCTTGTATTTAGCGGAGTGACGCTTCGACATGGCGGCGCCCTTTCATATCTTCGCGGGCCGGCTTCCAGCATGTGCGGAGGCAATTGCAACGGCGACGGCGCGAATATCCCGTCTTGAAGGCGGGCGACATACTGCAAAAAGACGTGAAGTCAACACGGCCTGACAGGCCGTCCGAGAGGTGTATGGGGCGGTCATGAACCGATCCCAGCAACCCGACAGCCGTGCCGGTCTCGTCTCCGGCCTGTCGGCCTATCTGATGTGGGGTCTGTTCCCCATCTATTTCGTCGCGACCAAGGCCGTGCCCGCTCCGGAGATCCTGGCGCACCGCATCCTCTGGTCCCTGCCCTTCGGCCTGCTCATCCTCGTCTTCCGCAAGCAGATCGGGGCCATGCTGACGGCGCTGCGCCATCCGCGCACGCTGGGACTGCTGACGCTGGCTTCCGTCAGCCTGGCCGCGAATTGGGGGGTCTACATCTATGCCATCCAGATCGGGCAGATCTTCCAGGGCAGTCTGGGATATTACATCAATCCGCTGATCTACGTCCTCGTGGCCGTCCTGTTCTTCGGCGAAAGATTGTCCAAGTTGCAGGGTCTGGCCATCACGCTGGCTTGCGCCGGAGTGCTGGTGCTGACGCTCTATGGCGGGCAGTTCCCGGTCATCTCCTTGTTCCTAGCGGTCAGCTTCACGATCTACGGCGTGCTGCGCAAGCTGATCGATGTCGGCGCCATGCCGGGATTGTTCATCGAGGTGCTGGTGCTGCTCCTGCCCGCCGCCGGCTACATGGCGTGGCTGGCGCAGTCCGGACAGATCGTGTTCGGCACGGATCCGACGCTCGATTGGCTGATGGTGGCGGCGGGTCCGATCACCGTGCTGCCGCTGCTGGCCTTCGCGTTTGCGGCCCGGCGCATACGGCTATCGACGCTGGGCATCCTGCAATTCATCGGGCCGACCATGCAGTTCCTGTGCGGCCTCTATTACGGCGAAGCCTTCACGACGGCGCACGCCGTCTGCTTCGGGCTGATCTGGTGCGGGGTGGCGTTGTTCGCCTGGGACGGCTGGCGCGTCAGCCACCCATCATCCGCATGAGGAAGATGCCGAGCGCGAACGCCACGAAGTGAATGAGCGTTTGCTGGAAGACGAGGAAGGCCCCGTCGAGGATCATGTTGCGGTCCGGCGCCTGAGGCTGCGTCCTGAGCTGGTCGCGCCGTAGCGGAAACAGCAGCACCGCCGACAGGATGGCGACGATGAAAACCAGGAAGAACGGATAGGACAGATAGCCCAGACCGAAGCTGACGATCAGGGCGAGATAGGGAACGAAGCGCATGGCGCGCCCCTAGAGAAAGCGGACCGC
This sequence comes from uncultured Algimonas sp., assembly GCF_947498175.1. GTDB lineage: Bacteria > Pseudomonadota > Alphaproteobacteria > Caulobacterales > Maricaulaceae > Litorimonas. The sequence continues at coordinate 21,224 of NZ_CANMJB010000012.1, forward strand.
ACGTGCAACGCGCGGTCCGCAGCTTTGTCGTCGCTTCGCGAGAGGACGTCTATTCTTTGTCGATGTCGGTCGCGAAGATGAACGTATCCATGCCGGCCGGAATGGTCGCATTGACAGTCGCGGGCAGGTCGTAGTCGCGGGCACGGACCGTGCCTTCGATGTCGATCATGTCACCGCGATTGATGTCGAGCATGCCTTCCTGGTTCGTGCCGGGCGTGCGGACTTCGTCGAACACGATGTAGTATTCCGTGCCGCTCATGTCTTCGGCGTAGAAGGCCATGTCGCCCGATACGTTGGTCACGCGCAGATCGTCCATGTCGACGGCGCTGTCGACCACGACGCGGTCGACCGTGCCAGTATCGACCGTATCGACATCATCGTCGTTGCCGGCGAACCACCAGAAGAGCAGCGCAGCGAGTAGAAGCGCTCCCAGCAGCCACAGCCACCAGAGCGAATTTTCTTTCTTTTCGACGGGAATCTCAGCCATGGGTCGTCTCCTTTTCGAATGAGTCGCCGCGCCTGGCACGACGCGGGACGGGAACGTTCAAGCTACGCGCATTCTGCGACGATGTTCCCAAAGCGTCAGTCCCCGTCGGGGACGATGCCGCGTTTGCGGTCGATATGGCGGCCTCGGCCCCTGGACAGGGCCTTGACGATTCCGCGAAAGGTCCGGACTTCCTGCTCGGTCATTCGCGCGCGGGTCAGCGGCGCCCGGATGTTGTGGCGCATCAATTCCTGCTTGGATCGGGGGTAGAAGAAACCCGCCTCTTCCAGTTCCGCTTCCAGGTGATCGAACAAACGGACCAGGTCTTCGCGCGGCGCCACGTCGGACAGGCTGTCGTCGAACGTATCCGGCACGCCTTCGCCCGCCGCGTAGAGGAAGGCGAAGACATTGACGGCCTGCGCCAGGTTGAGCGACTGGAAGGCCGGATTGACCGGATAGGTCAGGATCGCATCCGAAAGCGCCACGTCCGCATTGGCGAGGCCGGACTTCTCCGGCCCGAACAATATGCCGGTCCGCGTGCCGGACGCCTCCAGAGCGCGCAAGCGTCCGCCCAGGCCTTCGACGCCTTCGACCGGCAATTCGATGTCGCGGCGCCGCGCCGTCGCGGACAGCACATGGTTCAGGTCGGCCACAGCCGCCTCGGTCGTGTCGAATATGGACGCCGACTCGATCACCGACAAAGCGCCGGCCGCCAGCGTGACCGCCGCTGGATTGGGCCAGCCGTCGCGCGGGGCGACGAGCCGCAGATCCGTCAGGCCGAAGTTCAGCATGGACCGCGCGGCTGCGCCGATGTTCTCGCCCAGTTGCGGATTGACCAGGATCACCGCCGGAACGGTTTGGGAAGCCACGCCCACGGTGCGGCCCAATTGGTCGCGGACTTCCTTGCCGGGCTTGTTCGCGCCCATGTCATCACCTCGCCGATAGTGCTTTAACTCTGGACACGCTTTGCTATACGCGCCCGCGAAATTCCAAGACTTTGCTGAAAAGAACAGAGGACCTCATGGCCAAAATCAAGGTGAAGAATCCCGTCGTCAACATGAATGGCGACGAGATGACCCGCATCATCTGGGACATGATCATCGAACGGCTGATCGAGCCCTATCTGGACATCGACCTGCTCGACTACGACCTGTCGATCCAGAGCCGCGACGCGACCGACGACCAGATCACGGTGGATGCCGCCGAAGCCATCAAGAAGCACAATGTCGGCATCAAATGCGCGACCATCACGCCGGACGAAGCCCGCGTGGAAGAATTCGATCTCAAACGCATGTACCGGTCCCCCAACGGCACGATCCGCAACATTCTCGGCGGCGTGGTGTTCCGCGAACCGATCATCTGCTCGAACATTCCGCGTCTGGTCCCCGGCTGGACGCAGCCCATCGTCATCGGCCGCCACGCTTTCGGCGACCAGTACAAGGCCACAGACTTCGTGGTTCCCGGCCCCGGCACGGCGACGATCAAGTTCGAAGGCGAAGACGGCGAGGTCATCGAGCACAAGATCTTCGACTTCCCCGGCGGCGGCGTGCTGATGGGCATGTACAATCTGGACAAGTCAATCGAGGACTTCGCCCGCGCCTGCTTCAATTACGGCGTCCAGCGCCGCTGGCCCGTCTACATGTCCACCAAGAACACGATCCTGAAAAAGTATGACGGCCGCTTCAAGGACATCTTCCAGGACGTCTACGACAATGAATTCAAGTCCAAGTTCGAAGCGTTCGGCGGCGAGTACCAGCACCGCCTGATCGACGACATGGTCGCGGCGGCCATGAAATGGTCCGGCGGCTATATCTGGGCCTGCAAGAACTATGACGGCGACGTGCAGTCCGACACGGTGGCGCAAGGGTTCGGCTCGCTCGGTCTGATGACGTCCTTCCTGCTGACGCCGGACGGCAAGACGATGGAAGCCGAAGCCGCGCACGGCACGGTCACCCGCCATTACCGCAACCACCAGAAGGGCGAGGCGACATCGACCAACTCGACCGCGTCGATCTTCGCCTGGACCCGAGGCCTCGCCCACCGCGCCAAGCTGGACGACAACGAAGCGTTGCTGAAATTCGCCACCGGTCTGGAAGAAACGGTCGTCGATACCATCGAGGGTGGCCAGATGACCAAGGACCTCGCATTGCTGGTCGGAGACAAGCAGGGCTGGCTGACCACGACGGGATATCTGGAAGCCATCGACGAGAACTTCCAGAAGAAGATGAGCTAAAGGACATAGCTCCATGTGGGCTCCGGAACCGGCCCATTGGCGAAAACACCCGCTCCGAGCAAAGCGAGGGGCAGTCGTCGTGTTTGGGTCATGCGCCCGACCCCAGCGCGCTGAGCGGTCGCGAACCCCATGCACGGCATCCGCCTGAACCAAGTTACGCTCGCGGCCACGGACATGGCCGCGAGCATCATGTTTTACGAAACACTCGGCTTGCGGCTCATCGTGGATGCTGCTCCGCGCTATGTGCGCTTCGAGTTTCCCGATCCGCCCGGCGGCGGGGAGCCGGCCACCCTGTCGTTGCACCATGTCTGTGAGGATTGGCGCGCGCCCGAGGACTGGCCGCTCGTCTATCTGGAAGTGGACGACGTCGCGGCTTGCCTTGCGGACACGGGGCTGACCCCGTTGGCCCCGCCCGAACTGAAATCCTACGCCTGGGAAGAAGCGGATGTGCTCGACCCGGCCGGAAACCGCCTTCGGTTGTACAAGGCCGGCATGGCCAGGCGGTTCCCCGACTGGCGGATCGATTGAAAGACTTCCTCGAAGCCTGGGAGGCCCTTCCCGAAGGCAATTTCTTCGGTCATTACAAAGGCACGCGCTACGGCATCACCCGCACAGAACGCGACAGTGGGCGCCAAGCCTGGCTCTGGGCCGAGGAGCTGGGCGGCCCGCATCGGGTCAGCGCCAATCTTTACCGTCTGGCGTCCGGGACCCTGCTCAAGCCCTGCGAAATGCCGGAAGCGGTCGTGATCGATTTTGTGCTGAACGTTCGGCCAATCGCCCACGAACCGCGATGACGATATCGCGTGTCGGGATGGGCGTGCTATGCTAGATTTCACCCATGCGGTACATGCTGGCAATCCTCATAGGGCTCTGCGCCTTTGACGCGTCTGCACAGGACGAGACGGACCGGACCATACGCCTGGGCGGCGCTCTCGCCTACATTCCCGAATATGCAGGATCGGGCGACTACGATCTGCGCATCCTGCCCTTCATCGCCTTCGACGATATTGCCGGGTTCGAACTGAACGGTCTGGCCCTCACCTATCCATTGATCGATGCCGGCACGGGCCGGGGACCGGGCCAATGGTCGTTCACCGCCGGGCCACGGGCGGCCTTCGATTTCGGCCGCGACAGCGAGGATAGCCCGACCCTGACAGGGTTCGAGGATATCGGGGCGAGCCTGCTGACGGGCGGTTTCGCCCGGGCGACCTACGGCCCGCTTGGATTTCGCATCGATGCGGGACAGGACGTGATCGGCGGTCATGAGGGATTCATTGCCGACGTCTCGGTCGGCACTTTCATCCCGGAAGGGGTCATTGCCGACAAATTCGCTCTTGCACCGGCCCTGACGCTGAGCTGGGCCGACGGAAACCATAACCAAGCCGTCTATGGCGTCACGCCGCAGCAAGCGGCCGCATCAGGTTTGCCCGTCTACGATCTAAGCGGCGGCTTTCATCGCGCCTCCGCCAATCTCGTCGGCTTCTACCAGATCGACGAACGCTGGCAGATCACCACGATCCTGTCCTACCGTGAATATCTGGGCGATTATCGCGACAGCCCGATCCTGCGCGCCCCGGACGGTGTGACCTCGGATGTTTTCACCCTGATCGGAATTTCCAGGACGTTCACACTGTGAAGTTCGTTCTGACGATGTCCGCCGCGCTGTTTCTTTCAGGTTGCGCAACATCCAACATAGCCGACCCGGAACAGCAAAGCGCTCGTTGCGACGATATCTGGACGATCAATTCTGTAACGGCCCTGCCTGACCGGACTTCGGAAGCTAAACGCTATTACGAAGCGGCCTGGCTTCCCGCGCGCAGGGTCGCGAAAGAGAAAGGCGTCATCAAGGACTTCCATCTCCTCTCGACTCAGAAACCCGACCAACCGGGCTTTCAGCTCGTCACGGTCTATGAGGACGCCGATCAGTTCGCTGCCAGCGAAGAGGCTTTCCAATCGATCTTCAGGGCGATGGAACTACCCAGGCCGCTGCTCATAGATGGGTTGGAACGCGCGCAGATCATCGCCGACACATCCGGCGCGGATGACTACCGTTTCGTCGTCTCGCCGGCGGGTCCCTGCAGACCCTGACGGATCAGAAGTTTTCCCTCAGCCATTGCACGGAACGCGAAAGCGCATTCCCGGAATAGCGGGATTTCTGGTAGCGGCGGCCCGACAGGTCCGGGGGGCCGGAGACGGCTTCGCCGGTCGCTTCGAACGCATGGCGGAGCAAGCCCGTCACGACCGCGAAATCAGGTCCGCTCAGCGCGTCCGACAGTCCGAAGACGCCGTGCGGCGATCCCATGCGCACACGCTTGTTGAAGACCAGCTCCGTCAGTTCCGGCAGTCCGGATAGCTGTGCCGCACCGCCTGTCAGCACGATCTGCCGTCCCGAATAGCTGTCCAGCCCGGCATCGTAGAGCCGGTCTTTGACCAGCTCCAGCGTCTCTTCCGTGCGCGCGCGGATGATGGCCGTCAGGCGGGAGCGTGGCTCATGCTGCAGCTCTCCCATGGCGGCCACGGGCGGGCACGGGATCTGCTCGAAATCGTCGCGCGCGCCGTGCAGAGCGGAGCCGTAGAACAGCTTGATCCGCTCGGCCGCCTCGATCGGCGTGTTGAGGCCGTGAGCGATATCCGCGGTGACGTTGCGCCCGCCCACACCCACGGCATCGACGTGGACCAGCGTGTTGTCCCGGAACACGGCGACCGTCGTCAAGCCCGCGCCCATATCGATCAGCGTCACCCCGAGGTCGCGTTCGTCTTCTGTGAGAACGGATTGCGCAGCCGCATAGGGGCTGACCGTGACGCTGCGAAGCGACAGATGGCAGCGTTCGATACAATGGGCGAGGTTGCGCAGCGGGCCGATCCCGGCCGTCACGAAATGCATGTCCACGCCCAGCCTCTGGCCGAACATGCCGCGCGGATCACGAATGCCGGTTTCGCCGTCCACCTCCCAATCGCGCGGCAGGGCATGAAGGATAGCGTAATCCGGTTCGGCCAGTTCCGTCAGCGACGAACCGATCACGCGTTTCAGATCGCGGTCCGCGATGGCCCCCGAAGCGAATTCGGTCTGGACACGCAGGTGGCGCGAGGTCAAGGAGCGCAGGCCGACATTGACGATCACGCCGTGGACCGAAACCCCGGCTGCGCGCTCCGCCTTCTCAACCGCTTTGCGAATACCGATCTCGGCGGCATCCAGATCGACGACGGCGCCGGCTTTCACTCCGCCGCTGATCGCTGTGCCGCTCCCTAACAGGCGCACGCCAACGGACGGATCCTTGCGACCGATCAGGCAGGCGACCTTGCTCGACCCCAGATCGATGACGCAGACCGTATCCGGGCTTCCGGACCTCACGCGTCGATGCGTTGCGCAGGCGTCAAGGTTACACGGTCCGGCAGACGCAGATCGACGACGGCGAATTCCAGCCTGGCGCTCCGCTTTCTCACGGCCGCATACCGGCGCAGCGCCGGGCCGACGCCTTCCGCCGGAAGTCTGAGCACGACGCCGTCCGAGAGCCGGATGTCCCACCGGCCGGAGGGCAGCAGGGTCAACGTCTCGGTTTCTTCCCAGACGGCTGGATGGATTTTCAGAGTGTCGACCAGTTCACCTGAGGCGGCGACGGCATCCGCCCCGATGAAAAGGCGCAAGCCGGGCGGCAAATGATCCAGTCCGGCCGCATAGGGCGCGATGATCGATCCGTCGCGAGCCGCCAGATGAAGCTGTCCGTCCTGCTGGTACAGCGCGTAAGGGGTGGTCTCGACCAGCTGCACGACGATCCGGTTCGGCCAGAGGCGACGGACCACGGCCCGGTCCACCCAGGGCAGGCTTTCCGTATTGCGCTGCGCGCGGTCCAGATCGGCGCCGAAAAAATAGTCGCCCTCATAGATGCCGACCGCCGCGCGCACGTCTGATTCATTCAGGCGTCCCTCGCCCGTCACGTCGATGCGCTGCACGGTGAAGCCCATGGCCATAAGGCGGTCGCGCTTATAGTCGCCGACCGTGTCGCGAACCGTCGCGAGATGTCCGCCGAGCCACAATGCGAGAAAAGCCAACGCCAGAAAGGTCAGCAGGATCGAGCCCGTGGCCCGCACCATGGACGCCCTCGACCGGGTCGCCGACCGCAGACCCGCATGCATCCGGGACTGAACCAGCCGGGACGCGCCGCGCAAACCCGGCTTCAGCGGGCTGACGCGCGCGGCTTTTGGCGGTCTTGCGCCCTTCTTGGCCATGATGCATCCTCTACCATCCAGCGACACAGCGCCCCGAAGCCCATGCCGCGATGCAGACATTGCTCGGGGACCAGCGATGTCGGAGTCATTCCAGGCTGAGTATTAAGCTCAAGCATTACCAATCCATTTACCACATCCGTTTCAGATGGGTTTTCCGGCCAATCCACGTCGTTCAACCGGAAATCCGCTCGCGTGACGCCTTGGCAGCCGAGCGCGCGGTGCGCGGTTTCGGCATTGCGCAGCGCCAACTGCGTCACGGCCTCCGGCAGATCGACATCGACCACATGCCGCGACCCGCCATCGGCATATTTCGCGTCATAGTCGTACCATTCGCCGCGCGGCAGGATTTCGGTCACGCAGACCGACTTCCCGCCGATGACGGACACGGTGAGTTCCCGGCCGGGAATGAACGGTTCGATGACCGGGACTTCGCCGAGGCCCTCGTCACCCGCGATGGAGGCGAGCAGGTCCTCGGTTTCATGCGAAACGATATAGACGGAAGCCGAACTGCCGGATCCATTCGGCTTGACGACATAAGGCACGGGCAGGAGCCCGCCTTGCGCGATTTCGTGCCGGGGCGCGACGCGGCCTTGCGGCACGGTGATGCCGTGCAATGCGAATATGTCCTTGGCCCATTCCTTGTTCATGGCGAGCTTGGACGCCGCAACACCGGAATGGGTGTAAGGCAGCTGGAGCTGCTCGAGCACGCCCTGCACCTCGCCGTCCTCCCCCCAATCGCCGTGGAGCGCGTTGAAGACGACATTCGGCGATGCGGCTTTCAGATCGTCGGCTATGCGGTCGGGATGCGCGTCGATTTCGACTACCTTATACCCTTCACCGCGCAGTGCTTGCGCGCATTCCGCGCCGCTGACCAAGCTGACCTCGCGCTCGGCCGAGATGCCGCCTTTCAGGACGGCGACCTTCATGCGAGCCTTCCGATCCGGCGCACTTCCCAATCCAAGGTGATCCCCTGCGTTTCCAGCACCTTTCCCCGGACACTCTCGCCAAGCGTCTCCAGATCGGCCGCCGTGGCACCGTCCGCATTGATCATGAAGTTGCAATGCTGCTCGCTCATCTGGGCGCCGCCGACGCGGTGGCCGCGCATCCCGGCCGCGTCGATCACCTTCCAGGCCGAGTGACCCTCCGGATTCTTGAAAGTCGATCCGCCGGTCTTGGATCGGATAGGCTGGGACTGTTCACGGCGTTCGGTGATTTCGTCCATGCGCGCGCGGATGGCGTCGGGGTCGTCGGCCGTTCCTTCGAAAGTAGCGGAGACGAATATCAGATCGTCCGGTGCGGTGCTGTGCCGATAACCATAGCCGAAATCCTCGAGGCTCATCACACTCCGGCGACCTCGCCGGTCGATCGCCACGGCCTCGACCAGCACATCGCAAGTCTCCGTGCCGTAGCAGCCCGCATTCATACGCAACGCCCCGCCGATCGTGCCCGGCACGCCTGCGTAGAATTCCAGACCCGCGATACCGGCTTCGGCGGCCGCCTTGGCCACGCGCGCGTCCAGCGCCGCCGTTCCGGTCATCAGGCGCACGCCGTCCGGCTCGATCCGGCCGAATGCCGGCCCGAGCCGGATCACGACGCCTTCGATCCCACCGTCGCGGACCAGCGTGTTGGAGGCAACGCCTAGAACAGTGACAGGAATTTTCGGGTCGATCGTGGACAGGAACAGCGCCAGGTCGGCTTCGTCCTTCGGCATGAACAGGACATCCGCCGGACCGCCGACACGCAGCCATGTGTAGGGCGCCAGCGCGACATCGGCCTTCAGCGATCCGCGCACCTCCGGCATCCGGTCGATCAACGCCATTACGACCCCAGCGCTTCGGCCAGGCCACCCGCCCAATAGGTGATGTCTCCGGCGCCCAGGCAGATTACGAGGTCGCCGTCCGTCAGGTCGCCTCTCAGATCGTCGGCCAGCGTTTCTTTGGACGTCAGAGACACTTCCCGATGACCGTGGCTGCGAATGCTGTCCACGAGCGACGGCGCCGAAACGCCTTCGATCGGGTCTTCGCCCGCGGCGAACACATCGGCGATGCGGACCGTGTCGGCATCGTTGAAGCAGGTCGAGAAATCCTCGAACAGATCGCTGAGCCGGGAATAGCGGTGCGGCTGCATGACCGCATGAACGCGACCCTTGGAAACCTGCCGAGCGGCTTGCAGCACGGCCGCGATTTCGACCGGATGATGACCGTAATCGTCGATGATGGTCACGCCGTTCCAGTCGCCGACCGGCGTGAAGCGGCGCTTCACCCCGCCAAAGCCCATCAGCGCCTTGCGGACATCCGCCTCGCCCATGCCCAGTTCGCGCGCCACGGCGATGGCGGACAGGACGTTCTGCGTGTTGTGCTTTCCGGCCATGGGCAGGAACAGATCGCTCCACCGCGTTTCGCTGTCCGTATCGCGGAACAGCACATCGAAGCGCGTTCCGTCCGGCTCCAGCGACAGATCGACGGCGCACACCGCCGCCTGCGGGTTGAAGCCGTAGGTGATGATGCGCCGGTCGGAGACGCGGCTGACCAGCGCCTGGACTTCCGGATGATCGGTGCAGAGCACGGCGAAGCCGTAGAAGGGCAGGTTTTCGACGAAACTGTCGAAGGCAGCGCGCAGCGTGTCGAAGCCACCGTAATGCTCCATGTGCTCGGGATCGATGTTCGTGACCACAGCGACCGTGGGAAGGAGTTTCAAGAAAGAGCCGTCGCTTTCGTCGGCTTCGACCACCATCCACTTGCCCATGCCGAGCTTGGCGTTTGACCCGTAGGCGTTGATGATCCCGCCATTGATGACGGTCGGGTCCAGATCGCCGCCTTCCAGCAGCGCAGCGATCATGGTGGTCGTCGTCGTCTTTCCGTGCGTTCCGCCGACCGCCACTGTCCATTTCAGGCGCATCAGTTCGGCTAGCATTTCGGCGCGGCGCACCACCGGAATGGACCGGGCGCGCGCTTCGACGAGTTCGGGATTGTCCGGCTTGATCGCCGAGCTCATGACGATGGCGCCTGCGCCGACGACCTGTTCGGCCTTCTGGCCGATGAAGATGGTAGCACCGAGGGATTTTAGCCGTTCCGTGATCGGCGATTCGCGCATGTCGGAACCCTGGACCGCATAGCCGAGATTGAGCATCACTTCGGCGATGCCGCTCATGCCGATGCCGCCGATGCCGACGAAATGGATCGGCCCCATGTCGAAAGGCACCTTGGTGGCGAGATTGCGGGGTTGGATATCGGTCACGTTACTTTCCGGCGGCAGAGACGACGAGCGCGGCCAGATCGCGCGCGGCGTCCGGTCTGGCGAGCTTAGAAGCGTTTCGGCCCGCGCGGTCAAGCCAGTCCGTGTCATTGAGCGTCTCCGTCAGAAGCGAGGTGAGTCGCTCTGCGGTGAAGGCGGATTCGGGCAGGATCTTGGCCGCACCGAGGCGTTCCAGGGTCCGCGCATTGGCCGTCTGGTGATCGTCCATCGCAATGGCCAGCGGCACTAGGATGGAGGGCTTTCCCATCAGCGCGATCTCGGACACGGAGGATGCTCCCGCACGGGCGATGACAAGATCCGCGTTCGACAGATGCTGCTCGATATCCGTGAAAAACGTGTCGAGATTGGCCGATATGCCGGCATCCTCGTAGCGTTTTCGCGCCGCGTCGATATGGGTCTGCGTCGCCTGCTGCGTCACGGATATGCGGTCGCGAAGTGAGTCCGGCAGACCGGCAATCGCTTTGGGGATGACATCGGAAAGAATGTTGGCACCCAGCGACCCTCCGACAGCCAGGAGCCTCAATCTGCTCTCGTCTTCCTGAGAAGACCCTTTGATGTCGGGGCGCGCCGCGTCGAGTAGCACATCGCGTAATGGATTGCCCACAGCGACATGGTTCGCCCGCACCGGCAGCTTTGCCAAATCCTCGAAGCCGCTCGCCACGATCGTGGCTTTGCGGGCGAAGACTCGGTTGACCCGGCCGAGCACGGCGTTCTGCTCGTGAATGACGCGCGCGATATTCAGGCTTTCGGCCGCCCGCAGGGCCGGGAAGCTTGGATAACCGCCAAAACCGACGACCACGTTCGGCGTCCAGTCGCGCATGAACGCCTTGGCCTGCCGCACGCCTTGCGCCAGCTGCAACGCACCGCGCACGGCTTTGATGGGACGGCGCGGCGAAATGGATGCGGCCTTCACCTCGATAATCGGGTCGGCCTTGATACGTCCGGTATGCTTGCGCCCGCGCGCATCCGTGATCATGGCGCACTGCCAACCCATCCGGGTCAGTTCCTCGGATAGGCTTTGCGCCGGGAACATATGTCCCCCGGTCCCTCCGGCCGCAAGCAGGGCGCGCATGGTCCTAGGTCCGGTAGGCGCCGGGACGGCGCCGCGTGAAGGCCAGGATCAGCCCGGCCGCGAAGCAGAGCGACAGCAGGGATGATCCCCCATAGGAGATGAACGGCAGCGTCATGCCCTTGCTCGGCGCCATGTTCAGATTGACGCACAGGTTGATGATGGCCTGCATCCCGATCAACGTGGCAAGCCCGGCCGTGGCCAGTTGGCAGAACTGGTCGTTCAGGCGCAGCGCGTTGGAAAAGGCGCGGATGACGAAAGCAGCGATCAGAGCGATAAGCATCGCGCTGATGAGAAAGCCGAACTCTTCGACCGATACGGCGAAAATGAAATCCGTATGTCCGTCCGGTAGATCGTATTTCACCGCGCCCTCCCCCGGCCCGCGACCGAAGAAGCCGCCGCCAGAAATCGCTTCCAGCGCCTTGTCGGTCTGGAACGAATCCGATCGGTCGGGCGACAGGAATGCAGAAACGCGCGCCCTGACGTGTGGCAGGGCCAGGTAGGCGCCGAACGCCCCCATCATCGTCACGCCCAGCATGACGAGCAGCCAACCGATCGACATGCCGGCGAAGAAGAAGACAGCGGCGAAACAAAGTGTCAGCAGAAAGGACTGCCCAAAATCCGGCTGGGTGATGAGCATCAAAATCATCGATGCGTACACGCCGAGCACGATCAGCACGGCCGGCACGTTCGGATCGCGCTTGGCGGCCGCGAACATCCAGGCGGCGAAGACGATGAAGGCGGGCTTGGCGAACTCGGATGGCTGCAGCGAGAAGGCGCCGAGCCGGATCCAGCGCACCGCGCCTTTCACCTCGAACCCGACAAGCGGCAGGGCCGCCATGACGAGGATCGAACCGAACAGCGCCAGAATGCCGATGCGGCGGGCGCCTCGCGGCGTGAACAAGGAGACGACGACAGCGCCCGAGAAACCGGCCACGGCAAACAAGCCGTGTCTCAGCAGGAAGTGGAAAGGCGACCCGATGCCGAGCCGGTGCGACGCCGCCGGAGACGCCGCCATGGACAAGACCAGCCCGGCGCAAAGCAGGCAGAGCAGCAGCATCAATGTCAGCTGATCGATCGACCGCCACCATTCGGTCAGCAGAAACCGCTGCGAGCGAGAGGTCAGCGACCGCGGCATGATCGCAACACTCATGCCGCGGTCCCCCGCGATGCGGCTTCGGCCGACTTGGCGAACAGGTCTATCAACCTGTCGACCTCTTCGCGGAATGCGTCGCCACGGACTTCGAAATTGCGGAACTGATCGAAACTGGCGCAGGCTGGCGACAGAAGAACGACCGCGTCCTTCAAACCCGACGCCAGCGCATCGTGCGCCGCACACAACACCGCCATCTTCAATGTGCCCGAAACTTTGCAATCGACCGAAGCGCCGCGAAGCGTGCGCGAAAAGCCCGGCGCCGCTTCGCCGATCAAATAGGCTTTACGGATGTTGGACCTTAAATCCATCAGCGGTTCGATCCCGCCATCCTTCGCGACACCGCCCGCGATCCAGAATGCATTCTCGTAACTCGATAGCGCCTGCCATGCGGCTTCGGCATTGGTCCCTTTGCTGTCGTTGATAAAGCGCACCCGTCCGACGGATCCCAAATTCTCCATCCGGTGCGCCAGTCCCGGAAAGGACAGGATCGCTTCGCCGATGGGTCGCGGTTCGATGCCGAAGCTGGATACCGCCGCATAGGCGGCCGCCGCATTCTGGGCGTTGTGCATGCCTTCGAGCGCGAGGGCTTTGCCCAGGTCGCAGACGACCCGGCCATTGCGCGCCGTTCGGTCCACCAGCTGTCCGCCCAGGGCGCAGACGCCGTGACCCAAGGCCCGCCGCGCCGAAATCGGAACTATGCGCCGGCCGTTCCGGGCTTTCAGCTTCGACGTCAGCGCCTTGCCGAAATCGTCGTCCACGCCAACCACGACCGTGTCGTCGGATGTCTGGTTCAGGAAAATCCGTTCTTTCGCCGCACCATAGTCGCTCATCGTGCCATGCCGGTCGAGATGGTCCGGGCTGAGATTGAGAAACACCGCCGCGTTGGCGCGCAAGCTGAACGTGCGTTCGAGCTGGTAGGAAGACAGCTCCAGCACGTAGTGGGTTCCGGCATGCATCCGGTCCAGATCGAGCACGCCGCGACCGATATTGCCGCCGATCTGCGCGTCCTTGCCAAGTGATTTCAGGATATGGCCGATCAAGGCCGTCGTCGTGGATTTGCCGTTCGTGCCCGTGATGGCAATGACCCGCGGACGGTCGGCAACGGGACGCGCATTGATCTCGCGCGCCAGGATTTCGATGTCGCAGATGATTGGCACGCCCGCGACGCGCGCCGCCCGTGCGGTCGGATGCGGCTCTGGCAGGATGTGCGGCACGCCGGGCGACAGGACGAACTCGTCCACTTCGGACCAATCGATGGCAGACAGGTCGCGCAAGGCCACGCCATCCGCTTCGGCGGCGGCCCGTGCGCTCTCGTTGTCGTCCCACGCCCAGACCTCCGCGCCGCCCGCTTGCAGCGAGAGCGCAGCCGAAACACCGGTCCGGCCGAGGCCGAAGACGGCGACGCGCCGTCCGTCGAATGTGGTCGCCTTGATCACCGCAGCTTCAACGTGGCGAGCCCGATCAGGGCGAGAATGATGGCGATGATCCAGAAGCGGATGACGATGGTCGGTTCCTGCCACCCCTTCTGTTCGAAATGATGGTGGATCGGCGCCATGCGGAAGACCCGCTTGCCGGTCAGTTTGAAGCTGACGACCTGGACGATCACGGAGACGGCTTCGAGCACGAACAGCCCGCCGATGATGGCCAGCACGATCTCGTGCTTCGTCGCCACGGCGGTCGTGCCGAGCGCGCCGCCTAGCGCGAGGCTCCCCGTGTCGCCCATGAAGATCATGGCGGGCGGCGCGTTGTACCAGAGGAAGCCGAGCGACGCGCCGATGATGGCGCCCAGGAAGATCGTCACCTCGCCCGAACCCGGCACGAAAGGCACGCCGAGATAGCCGGAGAATACCGCATTACCGACCAGATAGGCGATGAAGGCGAAGGCGGAACAGGCGATCATCACCGGCACGATGGCCAACCCGTCCAGACCGTCCGTCAGGTTCACCGCATTGGCGCTGCCCACGATGACGAGGCAACCGAAGGGGATGAAGAAGAGGCCCAGATTGATCCAGAAATCCTTGAGCAGCGGAATGGCCAGCCCGGTATTGAAGCTGTCTTCCGCCGGGATCGCGCCCATCAGGATCCAGACCGCAAGGGCGGCGATGAGGAATTCCAGCAGCAACCGGATCTTGCCGGGAAAACCCTTGTGGCTCTGGCGGCTGACTTTCAGGAAGTCATCGTAGAAACCGATCAGCCCGAAACCGACCGTGACCATGAACACGGTCCAGAGGAATGGGCTCGATAGATCGCCCCAAAGCAGCGTCGAGATGACGACCGAAAGCAGGATCAGCAGCCCACCCATGGTCGGCGTTCCCGCTTTCTCGATGATATGGCTCTGCGGCCCGTCTTCGCGGATCGGCTGGCCCTTGCCTTGTTTTTGGCGCAGCCAGTCGATCATGCGCGGCCCCAGCACGAAAGCCACAAGCAGCGCCGTCATCACCGCTCCGCCGACACGGAAGGTGATGTAGTTGAGCAAGTTGAAGATCTGGTAGTCTTCGCTCAGCGGTTCGAGCCATTCATAGAGCATCAGTCCGGCCCTCCCCGTTTGAGCCGGCCGGCCAAACGGCCAAGCCCCGTCGCATTCGATCCCTTGATCAGCAGCACGTCGCCGTCGCGGAGTTCGTCGCGCAGCGCGTCGTCGATCAGCTCGATCGTATCCGCTTGCAATGCGCGCAGATCGCGCGGCAGCGCACCGCGCAAGGAGCGCATGCATTCGCCGATGGTCAGCACGCGCGCAAACCCGGCCTTCTGCAAAGGGTCCGCTAGTACGGCATGCAATTCGAGTTCGTCAGCGCCCAGTTCATGCATGTCGCCCAGCACGGCGATCTTGCGGCCCGGCTGCAACGCGGCAGCCGCGATGGCGGCGCGCATGGAGGTCGGATTGGCGTTGTAGCTCTCGTCGATCAGCGTGACGGATTTGCCGTCGATTATGACCGTATGGATATCGCCGCGACCGTGGCTCGCCTTGACGCCCGACAGTGCGTCGGCGGCACGTTGTACATCCAGACCCAGAGCATGGGCGATGGCAATACAGGCGGCGGCGTTATGGTCCCAATGTTCACCGGCCACGTTCAGTTCAACGCTCACGGAATCGCCTGCGACGTCGAGGCGGACCGTGCCGCCATCGGCCCCGTGATCGGACGATAGAATACGGATATCGGCGTCGTCGGAGCGGCCGAACGTCACGATGCCCAAGTTTTCGGCCAGCCTGCGAATGCGCGGCGTGTATTCATTGTCGGCGTTCAGGATCAGCAAGCCGTCTTCGACCAGGCCGTGGCGAATTTCAGCCTTGGCGTCGGCGATGTCCGCGACGCTGTCGAAATTCGCCCTGTGCGCGCCCGCAACCGTCGTGATCAGCGCAATGTGCGGGGCGACCTGCTCGGATAGATCGGTCAGTTCTCCGGCATGGTTCATGCCGGTTTCGAACACGGCGAAGTCCGCCTCCGGCGACAGCGTCGCCAGCGTGATCGGCACGCCGAGATGATTATTGAACGAGCGGGCAGATATGTGTGTCGGACCGAAAGCGGACAGCATGATGCCCAAGGCGTCCTTGACGCTGGTCTTACCGACGGACCCCGTCACGGCGATCCGGCGGGCCTGACTGCGTTGCCGACCGGCCAGGCCGAGAGCCCGCAAGGCGACCATCGTATCGTCTACGATCACGGACGGTGCGAACCCATTCCGGTCGGCCAGCGTTCCGGCGGCGCCTGCCATCAGGGCTGCATCGATGAAATCGTGCCCGTCGCGCGCATCGATCAGCGGCACGAACAAATCGCCCGGCCGGGTTGTGCGTGAGTCGATGGACAGGCCCGTCGCCTCGAACGTTCCATTTTCATGTCCGTCGGTCGCAGCCGCGATGTCCGCCGATGTCCAGAGCGAACTCACGACAGCAGCTCCTGCACGACGGTGACGTCGTTGAAGGGAATGATCGTGTCGCCGACGATCTGGCCTTGTTCATGGCCCTTGCCCGCCACGACGAGGCAATCACCCGGTTTCAGCCGCGCGATCCCTTCAGCGATGGCGGCACGCCGGTCGCCGATCTCGGTCGCATCCGGGCAGCCGCTCAGAACCGCCGCTCGGATTGCGGCAGGGTCTTCGCTGCGCGGATTGTCGTCGGTGACGATGACGTCGTCGGCATGGCGGCAAGCGGCCGCGCCCATTTTGGGGCGTTTGTCCGTATCGCGGTCGCCGCCGCAGCCGAACACGACGTGCAGGCGGCCTTCCACATGCGGACGGACGGACCGCAACAGCTTCGACAGGCCGTCTTCCGTATGGGCGAAATCGACGAAGACGGGCGCGCCGTTCCCCGTCGTACCCGCAATTTCGAGCCGTCCCGCAACGCCGGACAGGGTCGACAGCGCGGACAGGGCGTCGTCTTTCGTGACGCCCGTCGCCATGGCCAGACCCAGTGCAGTCACAGCGTTCAGAGCCTGGAATTCGGCGGCAAGCGGCAGCTCGACTTCCGCGCGGTCGCCGTCGATCACCAACGTCAGGAGCTGCGAGGCGGCGCGCGGCATGATTTCGGCGATCCGAACGTCGCGGCCGGCCCAGCCGACCGAACGCACGTCGAACCCTTTGGCGTCGCACATGTCTTGGATTGTCCGTCCCGCCTCGTCGTCCACCATGACCACGACTGGCCGGCCATCGGGCAGAAGTTCGGTGAAAAGGCGGGCCTTGGCATCGAAGTAGGCTTCCGGCGTGCCGTGATAATCGTAATGATCCTGCGTCAGGTTTGTGAAGCCTGCGGCGCTGAGCGTCACTGCGTCCATGCGGCGCTGATCGAGACCGTGCGACGAGGCTTCCATGGCGGCATGGGTGATGCCGCGCGCCTCAAGATCGGACAGGGTTCGGTGCAAAGCCAGCGCATCCGGCGTCGTATGGCTCATCGGCTCCAGATCATCTGCGAGGCGAACGCCCAGCGTGCCGAAACAGGCCGAAGCACGCCCAGCCGATTGCCAGATCTGGCGCAGGAATTCGACAGTGGAGCTTTTGCCGTTTGTGCCGGTTACGGCCACGATCGTTTCGGGCTGGTCCGGATAGAGCCGCTTGGACAGGCGCGCATAATCGAGACGCGGATCCCGAGAAGCGAGCAGCGGCAGGGTCTGCGTCTGCGCTCCCGACGTGCTCAGGACGGCGATCGCGCCGTTATTGATCGCTTGCGGAATGAAGTCGCGCCCATCCAGGAATGTGCCTGGCAGCGCGGCGAAAACATAGCCGGGTTCGATCTGCCGTGAGTCGCAACTCAGTCCTTGGATGACCGTATCGCCGGACAGGCCGATATCGCCGAGCGTCAGCCGTTTCATCGCAGCGCCTCCGTATTCAGCCGTGCCGTCTTGCGGATGTCCCGCGCGCCCGGCAGCATCGGTCCGATCCGTTCGATGATCGCACCCGTCGTCGGTGCGGCGTTCCACCCCGCGGTCGCAAACCCATGCGTTTCCGGCAGGCCTTTGGGTTCGTCGAGAGTCACGATCAGCGCATAGCGCGGATCGGAATGTGGGAAGGCCGAGATGAAGGATGTGACGAGACGGTTGCGATCGTAACCGCCGCGATAAGGCTTCTCCGCCGTGCCGGTCTTGCCCATGACTCCGAAACCCGGGACGTCGGCCTTCTTGCCAGTCCCTTCCACGACAGTCAGCCGCATCATGTCGGCCAGATCCTGCGAAACCCGACTGGAGAAGACGCGGCGCGTTTCCGGCGGGCGCGTGGCATCGCGTTTCAGAACTGTCGGTGCGATATAGACGCCGTCATTGAGCAAGGCGGCGGTCGCCGCCGTCAGAGCCAACGGTGTGACGGCCAGACCGTGGCCGTAGGAGACGGTCACGGTCGCCATCTCGCCCCAATGGCTTTGAATCTGCGGGCGGGCGCTTTCGGCCAATTCGTAAGGCACGCGGTCCATCAAGCCGAGCCCGCGCAGATAACGCTGCATCCGCTCCTTGCCGATCCGCTGGGCCAGCATGGCTGTGCCGCGATTGGAGGATTCAGCCAAGACGTAATCGAGCGATAGCGGTTCCTTGGCCGGATGGTCGTCGCGAATGAACTTGTTCAATACCTTGTAAGGCTTGTGCACGTCGAACATCTCCTCCCGCTCGGCCAACTTGTCTTCCAGCGCCATGGCGACGGTCAGCGGCTTGAAGACGGAACCAAGATCGTAGGTCGACATTGCGGCGTGATTGAAGCGGGCTTCAGGCGAAGCCGCGCCGTAATCGTTCGTGTTGAAATCCGGTACGGACACCATGGCGACGATCTCGCCGGACTGGATGTCCATCAGCACGGACGCCGCCGAGAGCGCGGAATAGTGTTCGACGCTTTTCTTGAGTTCTTCTGCGATCGCGAACTGAACGCGGCCATCGATGGATAGCGTCAATGCCGGGGCCGTGTCCCCGACCAGGCGGTCCTCGAAAGCGCGTTCCACTCCGGCCGCACCGGCCAGATCGATATCTGTCCAACCGACCAGATGGGCGGCGAGCGGCGCGTTGGGATAAGCACGCCGGGGTTCGCGACGAAATCCCAGTCCCGGATGGCCGAGCTCGAACACGGCTTGGCGTTCCTTCGGCGATAGACCCCGGTCGATCCAGACGAATGCCCGTTCGGAGGCGAGCTGTTCGACTATGCGGGATCTGTCTAGACCGGGACGGATGTGCGCCAGCGCATCCGCCGTTTCCTGTGGGTTCCAGATGCGCGCAGGCTCCGCATAGAGCGAATAGCTCGACAAGGTGGTGGCGAGCAGCAGGCCGTTCCGGTCGGTGATGTCGGCCCGGTCGAGCGTGATCTGCGCCGGCGCGGCACGGCGATGCGCGTCCGGCGACAGCAAGGCGACTTCGGCCAGGCGCAGCAGGACGAGCGCCATCATGCCGAGAAACAGGATCAGGCTGATGCGGATGCGGATCCGGCCTTCCGATACGGCGGCGTGATTCACATCGGCAAGCGCGACCGAGCGCGTGCTGGCGAAAGGAGACAGGCTCATGGCGTCTCCTCCGCTGGCAGCTCATCGACCGCAGCGTCGGACAAGGCCAGCAGTCCAGCCAACGTGATCGTGTTTTCCGTGGTGACGGGAACGAGATCGAGGCGGGCCTCCGAGAGACGACGCAGGCGTTCCGGATTGGCGAGCACCGCTTTTTCGGCCGTCAGCACGCCGATGGCGGCCTCATGCTGCGCAATGCGTTTCTCCAGGCTCGCGACTTCGGCGCGCGCGTCCTGGGCACGTGTCTTGACGAAGAAGAGCACCATGGTCAGCGACAGGCCGAGCATGATCAGCAGGAACAGGCCGAGTCGACGGGATGTCCGCTCGACCGGCGTGTAGACATAAGGCGCCGCGCTCACGCCAGACGCTCCAGCGTCGGCAGTTCCGTCCGCGGCGGATGCCAGCTCTCAGCCTCGCAATCGTGAGCGGACGCGTCCGTCCGCACCGCCATGCGCAGCTTGGCCGAGCGTGCGCGTGGATTGACAGCCTCCTCGGATCTGGACGGCTTGACGACGGAACGCCGCGGCAGGATAAAACTCGGCGCTGGGCCTTCGCGAGTGACGGCCGGGGCGTAGCGCGAGCCGCCTTCCACATCTCCGGCCCGGTCGCGCAGAAACTGCTTCGCGATCCGGTCTTCGAGCGAATGGAAGGTCACGATCACCAGCCGCCCGCCGGGTTCGAGCAGGGCTTCCGCCGCGCAAAGGCCGCGATAAAGTTCGCCTAGCTCGTCATTGATGAAGATGCGCAAGGCTTGAAACACACGGGTCGCGGGATGGATCTTGCCGGTGCGGCCGATGGCGGTTTCGATAATGTCGGCCAGTTGTCCCGTCGTCGCGATATCACCGTCCATGCGGGCTTCGACGATGCGCCTTGCCGCGCGGCGGGCGTGGCGTTCCTCGCCATAGACCTTGAAGAGCGTTGACAACGCCGCCTCGTCCAGTTGCATCACCGCGTCGCGCGCCGTCGGTCCGGACCGGCTCATGCGCATGTCGAGCGGACCGTCCTTCTGGAAGGAAAAGCCGCGCTCGGCCCGGTCGATCTGCATGGAGGAGACGCCGATATCGAACACGACGACATCTACAGGTGGAATATCGTGACGGTCCATATCCGAGAACGGCGTTTCGATCAGGCGGAAGCGACCTGGATAGGCTTTGGCCAGTTCGCTCGCGCGCGGTTGCACGGTCGGATCGCGGTCCAGACCGACCACATCGCATTTTGCGGCCCGAAGGAAGGCTTCGCTGTAGCCGCCATGACCGAAAGTGGCGTCCACGACCGTATCGCCGTCCGCGACCGCGGCGGCATCCAGCACGGCGTCCAGCATGACCGGAATATGCGGCCGTGCGCTCATGGCCTCACGACGCCCATCACTAGCGGGGCGCCCTTGACCCGTTCACGCATTGCCGCCTTGCGGATTTCGTGCGCATCGGGCTCCCAGACCTGGAAGCGATTGCCCAAACCGACGAATGTCGCGGCTGTCGTCAGCCCGGCATGGTCGCGCAGCGTTTCGGGCAGCACGACGCGGCCCGTTTTGTCATAGCCGAGACGGCGTGCCTCGCCGAGCAGCATGACCTGTTGCGCTTCCGCCTCTTCCGGCGAGAGCGAACCATCCATCACGCGGTCGAAGATTTCGCGCTGGATCGAATCCATCAGCGCCTTTCCCCCACCTTCGAGGAAACTTCCGCGTACGCTCGGCCAGATGAAAACGGCCGCATCGTCGCCGATGGCGTCGCGGAAACCGGACGGAACGGATGTCCGTCCCTTGGCATCGATCGCATGTGTCGAAGTCGACAAGAACATTGTGGCACCCTGCGCACGGCCCGCCGGTCAGGGATGGGGCGGGCCGTGGCTATCCATGGGATATCGTGGGAATTCATGGTCATCAATCCCGCGTTGAACTTTTGTTAGCTATAGTTCCGCGAACCTTAATAGACTGTGAGTCCTGTGGATAAGAGGATGTTTCGCTTTCGATTCAATGTTGTGGCTTGTGGACCGCGTCGGGAAAAGCGTCAGAGGGCCTGTAAGCCGGGTTCTGTCCGGCGGATTTCTCCGCCTGTGCGGCCATTCATCTGGGCGGGCCGTTACCGACCCGCTCATGCAACCGACCCGGACGACATCGGCGAAACCCGACATGCGCCGTCCCTATTTGGTCTTGCTCCGGATGGGGTTTACCGTGGCGGCCTTCCTTGCGGTCGGCCCGGTGCGCTCTTACCGCACCCTTTCAGCTTTTCCGGGGACGAACCCCGGTAGTCTTCTCTCTGTGGCACTGTCCCTTGGCTCACGCCAGCCGGGCGTTACCCGGCATCCTGCTTCGCTGGAGCCCGGACTTTCCTCGGCACCCGAAAGTGACGCGGCCGCCCGGCCCTCTGACGTCGCCCATGTAGGGACGCCAGCTCGCTGCGTCCATAGCTACAGCGCGCCGAAAAAGCGCTGAAGGTCGTCGGCCACGATGCCGGGCTGTTCCCATTCCATGAAATGGCCGCCCTGATCCGTCTCCGTCCAATGACCGATCGGCCCCTGGCGTTCCATCCATTCGCGCGGGGTCGGGAACATGTCGTGTCTCGGCATCAGATAGCCGACCGGCACGTCGGCGCGGCCCCAGCTGCCCGGCGAGCGCACGGCTTCGTAATACAGCCGCATGGAGGATCCGATGGTCTGGGTCGCCCAGTAGATCGTCAGGTTCGTCAGGAAGGCGTCCCGCCCGACCCGGCTCATCGGGTCGCCGTCATGGTCGACCCATTTGTGGAACTTCTCGACAATCCAGGACGCCAACCCGGCCGGCGAGTCGTTCAGCGCGACGGCGAGCGTCTGCGGCTTGGACGCGTGGAGCTGTGCATAGGCCATCTCGGTCTGCATCCAATTCTGTGCATTCGCGACGAATTCCGCCTCGGCCTCCGACAGGTCTGTCGGGATCTCGCCCTGCAGATAAGGGTTCGTGCCGCCCGTGTGGGAGCCGATGACGGCCTCCGGATGGGACAGGGCCATGGCCGACGCCACGCCCGCGCCCAGATCGGACGACCGCATGCCGTAGCGTTCATAGCCCAGAACGTCGTGCATCAGCGCATGCATCATCGGCGCCATCGCCGCCGGGCTCATGCCCGGTTCGGACGGGCGGTCGGAGAAGCCGAAGCCCGGCAACGACGCCGCGACGACGTGAAAGGCCGGCTCGCCTTCGGTCAATTGCGGGATCAGGTCCAGCATCTGCACGAAGGAGGACGGCCAGCCATGCAGCAGGAGCAACGGGATCGCATCGTCCCGCGACGATGTCGCGTGAACGAAATGCACGTCCAGCCCGTCGACCCGCGCCTTGAAATGGTCGAACCCGTTCAGCCGGTCCTGTTCAGCCTCCCAGTCATAGCCGTTCCGCCAGTAATCGATCAGGGTTTCGAGATAGTCTGTCTTAGTCCCGTAATCCCAACCGGCGCCCGCGACCGTGTCCGGAAAGCGTGTCTGCGAGAGCCGCGCGCGAAGATCGTCGATGATGTCGGATGCGATGTCGATGGTAAAAGCGTCGGCGTTGGATGTCATGACGATCTCTCCCGATTGGCCCTCAAAGCATAGCACATATGCAAGACGATTGCATGACCCGCCCTCGACCCGACTTGGAAACCGGCGTTCAGGACCAACGGGGCGGATCGGCATGGAGGCGCCGCGCAGGCCTGTCCCAATGCATCGCCTGGTCGGACGGCCAGCGCACGCGCCGCGCCGGACCCCAGTCGGTCGGCTCCACCGGCTCCGCCAGATCGGCCGCGCCCACCGGTGCCAAGTCAGCCCCGTCATTGTCCGCCGGAACCGAAGCCAGCAGCGCCGCAGTCCGCGCCAGCGACAGCCGCGCCGACATGGGCCGCCCCAACCGCACCGCCCGCATCACCGCCGCCGCCATCAGATAGCCCGTCGCGAAGTCCAGCGCCTGGACGGGCAGCGGCATGGGCGTGTCCGCGCCCGCCCATTCCATGCCGCGATGAGCGATTCCGCTGCTCATCTGCACGAGGCTGTCGAAGCCGCGCCGTCCGGCCCATGGTCCGGTCCAGCCATAGGCGTTGAGCGCCACGTCGATCAGCCGCGGATTGGCCGCCCGTCGAACGGACTCGCCCAGTCCCAGCGCGTCGAGCGCATCCTTGCGGTAGCCGTGAACGAAGACATCGGCCTCCGACAGCAAGTCCAGAAGCTGCCTGCGGCCATCCTCCGTCTTCAGATCCAGCGTGGCCAGCCGCTTGCCCGGCGTCACTTCGGTCTCCACGAGCGCCTCGCCCCAGCCAGGCGGATCGATGCGCAGCACATCCGCGCCGAACCCCGCCAGCGTGCGCGTGCAGACCGGCCCGGCCAGTACGCGCGTCAGGTCCAGAACTTTCAGTCCGCGCAAGGGCCGCTCGGCCGGACCGGGCCGCCACAGCGTGCCGCGCCCGTCATGACGCTGCCAGGCGATCAGGGGTTCGGATGCGACGGCGCGGCCTTGCGGATGCGCCCGCCAGTCTTCCAAGCTCATCAGCCGCGCCGCACAGCCGTCCTGCGCGACGACGGCCGCCTCGACCGCTTCGGCGGGCATTCCGGCGACGACCGCTTCGACCCGGGCGCGGTCGGCGTCGACATCCAGCGCGCGCAGGGCGGCGGCCTTGTGATGGGGCGCGTTGGTGTGCAGGCGGACGAAGCCGTCTGCGGCGCGGTAGATGCCCGCCAGCGCGTCCCAGACGGGCGGCAGCTCCCAGCCTTGGGGTTGGACCGTGAAGCCGAACCAGAGCGACGCCAGACGGCGGTCGATCACGACCGGCGCGCGCCGATCCGCCAGCGCGCCCGCTTCCGCGCAGGCCGCGCCGATGGAGGCGACGGCCAGGTCGCTGACGGCGAAGGCGGAGGGCCAGCTGCCCTGCCCTGTTTCCGCGTAGTCCGGACCGTCCATTCCCGCCGCGTCGAGCGCGGCCGAAATCCGGATCCGGATGTCCATCAGTGGGGTTGGGTGCCCATGTCCGGACCGGTCTCCAGCGACGGCGTGCCGCCCAGCAGGATACCGGACAGCTGCGCTGCGTCGGCCTCGGTCCAGTCGATGGCCACAGGCGCGGATGCCAACGCATGTTCCAATACCTCGTCCACCGAGCCGACCGGGATGATGCGCAATTCGTCCTTCACATTGTCCGGAATCTCGGCGAGGTCCTTCTCGTTCTCGTCGGGGATCAGCACGGTCGTCACGCCGCCGCGCAATGCGGCGAGCAGCTTCTCCTTCAATCCGCCGATCGGCAGGACGCGGCCGCGCAAGGTCACTTCGCCCGTCATCGCGACGTCGGAGCGCACCGGAATGCCGGTCAGCACGGACACCATGGCCGTGACCATGGCGATGCCCGCGCTCGGCCCGTCCTTGGGCGTCGCGCCCTCGGGCACATGGACATGGATGTCGCGCGAACGGAACTCGCGCGGAGAGATCCCCAACTCCGGCGCGCGCGCCTGGACGTAGGAGTTCGCCGCCGAGATCGATTCCTTCATCACCTCCTTGAGGTTGCCCGTCACCGTCATCTTGCCCCGGCCCGACATGGAGACCGCTTCGATGGTCAGCAGATCGCCGCCCACTTCGGTCCAGGCCAGACCGGTCACGACGCCGATCCTGTCTTCCGTCTCGGTGCGGCCGAAACGATGTTTCTTCACGCCGAGGAAATCGCCGATATTGTCCGCCGTGACGCCGATCGCTTCGGACTCGCCCTTGATGATGAAGGTCAGCGCCTTGCGCGCCAGCCGGGCGATTTCGCGCTTGAGCGAGCGCACGCCGGCTTCGCGCGTATAGTAGCGGATGATCGCGCGGACCGCATCGTCGGACACGTCGAATTCGTCCGCCTTCAGCCCGTTTTCCTTGAGCTGTTCGGGGATCAGGTGGCGACGCGCGATTTCGACCTTCTCGTCTTCCGTATAGCCCGGAATGCGGATGATCTCCATCCGGTCGAGCAAAGGCTGCGGCATGTTCAGGCTATTGGCCGTGGTGACGAACATGACGTCGGACAGGTCGTAATCCACGTCCAGATAATGATCGTTGAACGTATCGTTCTGTTCCGGATCCAGCACTTCGAGCAGAGCGGCGCTCGGGTCGCCGCGATGGTCGTGGCCCATCTTGTCGATCTCGTCGAACAGGAAGAAGGGGTTGACGTATTTCGCCTTCTTCATCGACTGGATCACCCGGCCTGGCATGGAGCCGATATAGGTCCGGCGATGGCCGCGAATCTCGGACTCGTCGCGCACGCCGCCCAGGCTGACCCGCACGAATTCGCGGCCCGTGGCTTTCGCGATGGACTTGCCGAGCGAGGTCTTGCCCACGCCGGGCGGGCCGACCAGGCACAGGATCGGGCCCTTCACCTTCTTCGTACGCGTCTGCACGGCGAGATGCTCGATGATGCGTTCCTTGACCTTGTCGAGGCCGTAATGATCCTGGTCGAGAATGGCCTGCGCCTTGTCGAGATCGCGCTGGACGCGCTTCTTCTTGCCCCACGGCACGGACAGCATCCAGTCGATATAGTTGCGCGACACGTTGGCTTCCGCGCTCATCGGGCTCATCTGCCCCAGCTTCTTCAGCTCCTTGGTCAGCTTCTCGCGCGCTTCCTTGGACAGCTTGGTCTTCTCGGCCTTTTCCAGCAGCTCGGCCATCTCGTCGACCTCGTCGTCGCCGAGCTCGGTCTTGATCGCCTTCATCTGCTCGTTGAGATAATATTCGCGCTGCGTCTTCTCCATCTGGCGCTTGACGCGGCTGCGGATCTTCTTCTCGACCTTCAGCACGGAGGTCTCGCCGCCGATGATCTCCATGATCCGGGCGAGCCGTGCGGCCGGGTCGGGCATTTCCAGCAAGGCCTGCTTGTCCGCCAGATCCGCGCCCAGATGCACGGCGACCGTGTCGGCCAGCTTGGATGCATCGGTCGTATCGACGACGGAGGCGACGACTTCCTCGGCGATGCGGTTGTTGACGGTGCCGAAATCGGCAAACGCCTCGCGCACGTCCTTGGCCAGCGCGCCGGATTTCGCCGTGTCGAACTCGGTCGGCAACGGCTCCAGCGCGCCTTCCAGATAGCCGTCGCGCGCCGTCAGCCCGGTCGCTTTCGCGCGCACCTGGCCTTCGACCAACACCCGCACCGTGCCGTCCGGCAGCTTGAGCAACTGCATGATCTTGGCCACGCAACCGAAATCGAACAGATCGTCCGCACCCGGCGAGTCCGTTTCCGGATCGCGCTGCGTCAGCAGGAAGATCTGCTTGTCTGCGGACATGACCGCTTCCAGCGCCCGGATGGACTTTTCGCGGCCGACGAACAGCGGCACGACCATGTGCGGAAACACGACGATGTCGCGCAAGGGAAGAACGGGAAGGGTCTGCGTCATATCAGGCGGCGGCTTTCAAAGGTTCGGACTCGATAGGCGACAAGGTGGGAGAGCCGCGAGCCAAGCGCAAGGCCAGGAGTCAGGAAAGCAAGGGGATAGGTACGACCGGGCATCGGGGCCACGGCGGGGTCGGTCTGTGCCGCCGGTTGGCGACACGAGGCGCGGGCTTTCGCTCCCGAAGGATTGAAAGCAAAGACACACCTATTTACGGGGGCGAAAGCCCGCGCGAGGAGTCCGGCCCGATGCCGCCGTCCGGCGTGGGGCCCACCCCTGAGATCCACGGCCTCCCCCCGACTGCCGAACCTGGCAAGGCGGGGATCTTAAGCGCGCGCGGAGCCCAGGGACCAGCCACACGTCGGGACGAGACATCGGAGGACGCGGACGGC
>NZ_CANMJB010000013.1 GCF_947498175.1 uncultured Algimonas sp.
CCCGGTCGCACGTGGAGGCGTGCGCGATGATCGGAGGCCAGAGGCCATGGACCACGCATGACGCACCTTGCACGACACCCGCCCCGATCTCACCCATCCCCACTAGCCCTCACCCCGGACTTGATCCGGGGTCCATCACCCAGCCCGCGCGGCCAGCCTGGCGGTCTTGCGATGGATCCCGGGTCGAGCCCGGGATGAGGGAGAGAGGCGGGAGCACGCGAGGCGGACACGGACGAAAACCAAACCGTCGTCCCCGGCCCTACCGCCGGGGTCCGCTCTCGACACCGCTTACGAGACGAGGGAGAGGATGAACAGCGATCCGACGCGAACGAGAGCCGCCTTCCCTTCCCCGGCCCGCCCCGCTAGACATGCGCGAATGTCCTTCAACACATTCGGCCGTCTTTTCCGTGTCACGACCTGGGGCGAATCGCACGGGCCGGCGATCGGCTGCGTCATCGACGGCTGCCCGCCGCGCATCGCCCTGTCCGAAGGCGACATCCAACCCTTCCTCGACGCGCGACGGCCCGGCACGTCGCGCTTCGTCACACAGCGCAAGGAACCCGACCGGGTGACGATCCTGTCGGGCGTGTTCGAGGGCCTGACGACCGGCACGCCGATCAGCCTGATGATCGAGAACACGGATCAGCGATCGCGCGACTATTCCGACATCAAGGACCGCTACCGTCCCGGTCATGCGGACTACACCTACGACGCCAAATACGGCCACCGGGACTATCGCGGCGGCGGGCGGTCCAGCGCGCGGGAAACCGCGATGCGCGTGGCGGCCGGAGCGGTCGCGCGCAAGATTGTCGCCCAAGCCGAACAAGGACGCGTGACGATCCGCGGCGCGGTCGTGTCCATCGGCGACCGGGACATCGACCGGGACCGCTGGGACTGGGGCTCGACGACGGCCAACCCTTTCTGGTGTCCCGATCCGGTTGCGGCGAAGGACTGGGAAACCTATCTGGACGGCATCCGCAAGAGCGGCGATTCCGTGGGCGCGATCGTCGAGGTCCAGGCGGACGGCGTGCCGGCCGGATGGGGCGCGCCGGTCTATGCCAAGCTCGATGCGGAGATCGCCGCCGGGCTGATGAGCATCAACGCCGCCAAGGGGGTCGAGATCGGCGACGGGTTCACGGCCGGACGCGCGCGCGGCACCGACAATGCAGACGAGATGCGCATCGACGACGACGGCAGGATCGACTTCCTCGCCAACCATTCCGGGGGCATCCAGGGCGGGATCAGCAATGGCAACACGGTCACGGCACGTCTGGCGATCAAGCCGACCTCCTCCATGCTCACCCCGACCCGTTCGGTGACTGCGCGCGGGCAAGAGGTCGAGGTCGTCACCAAGGGCCGCCACGACCCTTGCGTCGGATTGCGCGCCGTGCCCGTCGCCGAAGCCATGCTCGCCTGCGCGTTGGCGGATGCCTTCCTGATGCACCGCGCGCAAGTGGGAGGCTAAGGTGTATAGAATCGACCGCGAGACAAATTCCGTCACTCCGCTTGATGCTCGGCGCTTCGGCGAGCTTGATTTCCGCGAACGCGATCATGTGCAAATCTGGATCGAGAAACATCCGGAAATACTTGGAGAAGAACTTCTCGTAATTCAGAAAGAGTTCGACGGTTGGAGCGAGGCTTCCGAACGGCTCGATCTTCTTGCGCTCGACAAGAGCGGACATATCGTCGTCATCGAGAACAAGTTGGACGACTCCGGACGGGACACGGTCTGGCAAGCCATGAAGTATGCTGCATATTGCTCAACCCTGACCAAAAAGCAGATCGTAGGCATCTATGCGCGATACCTTCGGGGCGAGTCGCCGGTAGAAACGGCCGCAGCCAACATAGTGGAGTTTTTGGAAGCCGGATCAATCGACGAGATTACGCTAAATCCGAGCAATCAGCAGAGGATGATCCTAACAGCGCGGAGTTTCCGTACCGAGGTAACGGCCACATGCCTTTGGTTGATCGGTAACGATATTAACATAAAATGCATTGAGCTGCGTCCATTTCAGGATGGTGAGGCGCTGTATCTTTCAGCTGGTCAGGTCATTCCTCCCCCAAAGACTGAGGAGTTTATGGTCGGAGTCGGTGTAAAGGAAAAAGCCGAAGCTTCTCAATCGAGACAGGCGACGGAATGGATGCTTGAACGAAAAGAGTTTTTTACGAAACTATTATCGAATTTGTCCGAAGCCGCTGCCGAAATGTACGCCAACCGCACACCTGGCAGCGAATATTGGGTTGGAGGATCTAGCGGCACGTCTGGCTTTCATTTTTACTTTCACCTCCTCACGGATCGTGTCCGCGTCGAGTTTGCTTGCGAACGCACCAGAGAGGAAAGTAAATATGTCTATGACCAGTTGGAGAATGACCGGAACGAGATTGACCGGTATTTGACTTATCCTGTGTTGTGGAAACGACTAGATCAAGGAAAAGCCAGCAAAATCCAGCTTGAGAAGATTGCGGACATGACAAACCATGAAAATTGGCCGGGTGCATTGGCGTGGCTTGACACAAGCATGAATGCACTGATTGCTGCTTTTCAGCCACGCATAAAACCGATTACGCAGTCGCCCGGTTTTATCGCAGCCGGGCGTTCTGAAGCTGAAATTGAAAACATCTAGTCATGCTCAATCTCCTCCTCATCCTGCTCGCCATCGTGGGCCTGCTGGCGCTCGTGGCCTTCGTCGTCAGCCGCCGCCTGTCAGGCACGGATCTGCGGGCGTTCGATGCCGCGCCGCCGCTCTACCGCGACACCGATCCGCAAAGCGAAGGCCTCGCCAAGGTGAACGATTATCTGGTCGAGAATTTCGTCAAGCCCGCACAGGCCGGCGCCAATAAATTCGGGGCCAAGACCGGTTGGGAGCACAAGCGCGAGCGGTTCGACCGGGCCGGGCTGGCGCGGACCGATCTGGTGGCAGACTATCGCGACGACGCGGTCGAGATGGACGGGCTGCGCGTGCCCGGGCGCTGGACGCTGTTGCCCGGGCACGACCCGGACCGGCGCATCCTCTATCTGCATGGCGGAGCCTTCACGGTCGGGTCCGACGTGTCCCACCGGCCAATCACCTGGAACCTGGCGACGCGCACGGGCTGCGCCGTGTTCGCGCCCAACTACCGGCTGATGCCGGAGAACACGCGGCGGGACGCGATCGCGGACGCGCGGGCCGCCTATCGCTGGATCCTGGAGCATGGGCCGGACGGTCCCGGCCCGGCCGAGGCGCTGGGCGTGGCGGGAGACAGCGCGGGCGGCAACCTCGCCCTGATGCTGATCAACTGGGCGCGCGACGCCGGGCTGCGCCCGCCCGACGCGGCCTATGCCCTCTCCCCGTCCGTGGACAGCACCGCCGCGTCGCCGACCTTCAAGGCCAATCTGGAGACCGACCTGATGCTGCAGCCGCTGCTGCGCCCGTTGGTCAAGGTGCCGCGTCCGCTCTTGCTGATGGGAATGCGCCGGTCGATCGACATGAACCCGTCCCATCCGGATGTCAGCCCCGTCTTCGCCAACCTGTCCGACCTGCCGCCCACGCTCGTCCAGGCCAGCCGGGACGAGATGCTCCATGGCGACGCGGTGCGCTGGGTGAACAAGGCGCGCGCCGCCGGGTCTCTGGCCGAGCTGCAGAGCTGGTCGCACATGCCGCACGTCTTCCAGATCTTCGACGACGTTTTGCCCGAGGCGCATGACGCGCTGGACGCGGCCGCGGACTTCCTTCGGACGCACGGCGTGGTGGCACGGGTCCGGTCCGCGTCTTGAACCCGGGATGAACGCCTGGCTCAGGGCCGCTTCAAAGGGCGGGACCTAGAGACATCTCATCGGCCCGGGAATCAGCCCGCGCGGTCGAGCTAACCAGGAGATGTTTCGATGACCCTGAAACAGACATTCAAATCCCTGGCCGTCGCATCCGTGGCCGCCGCCGCTTTCACCCTGCCGGCCGCCGCGTCGGCCAATGGGCACTACAAGAAATGCGAAGACACAGGCACGTCGGTCGCCGGGGGGCTGGTCGGCGGCACGCTGGGAGCCGTGATCGGCGAGGAGATCGCGGGACGGGGCAGCAACACCGAAGGCGCCATTGCGGGCGCCATCGTCGGGGGCATCCTCGGCGCGGCCGTCGGCGACAGCGTCAGCGACTGCGAGAAGGACGGCCATATCTACCGCGACGGCCGGATCATCGGATCCTATCCGCAGGATGCCGGCTTCCGCGATGCGCAATACCGTCATCGCGACCGCTATCGCGACAATCGCTACCGGGGCCGCCATTACGACCGGCGCGACTATCGCTACACGAACCGCGAGCACGGCCGCGACCTACAACGCATCGACCGCCGCATGAACCGGTTGCGTGCGGAGCGGCGCGAGCTGAAGGACCGCCGCCGCTGGGAGCGCGGTCGCTGGATCGACCGCCGCCTAGCCGACATCGCCTGGGAGCTGGACCGGCTGAAAGACGAACGCCGCCGGGTCAAGCGGGCCTGGGACAACCGGCGCGATCCTTATCGCCAGCGCCGCAATGTGCGCCACTACGATTACGACGATTGATCGCGCATCGGGAACCTGCGCGGCGGCGGTCCATCCCATTTGCCGCCCGCTGCGCATCGGGGGAGCCCCGGCCATCGGCCGGGGCTTTTCAATGCCCGGTCGAATTAAGCCGGGGTTCAGTCATGGTTCATCTCGGCCCTGCTTATGGGAACGTGGCGCGTATTAATCAGTTGTTAAGACAGATAGAGCGGGTGCCGGGGGGCCGGATACCTTTGCCATCGCACAAGGAGACCGACCCATGATCAAATATCTCACCACCGTCGCCGCGCTCGGGGCCATCACTTTCGCGCCCGGACTCGCCCAGGCGCAATACTATCAGCCGCAGCCGCAGCCGCAGGGCAACAGCACGCTCGGCGGTCTGATCGGGGCTGGATTGGGCGCCGTCGCGGGCAGCCAGCTGGCCGGCAGCGGCGCGCGCACCGAAGGCTCCGTCATCGGCGCGGTCGTGGGCGGCGTGGCTGGCGCGGCCATTGCGGGCAATCGCGGTCAATCGTACGGCTATCATGGCGGCTATGCGCAGCCAGCCTATTACGGAGCCGGATTCGCACCGGCGCCTCGTCTACGTCACGCCCAGCCGAGCTACTACTCGCAACCGCGCTACTACTCCCAACCGCGCTACTACTCCCAACCCAGCTACTACACCCAGCCGCGCTACAGCTACGCGCAGCCTCGGCGCACTCATTCCTATTACGGCCAACCGCGCGGCACCACGCAAGGCCGCGTGGTCGGCGGCCTGGCAGGCGGGACGCTAGGCGCCGTGATCGGACGCGAAATCGCCGGCAGCGGCAACCGCACCGAAGG
This sequence comes from uncultured Algimonas sp., assembly GCF_947498175.1. Classification (GTDB taxonomy): domain Bacteria; phylum Pseudomonadota; class Alphaproteobacteria; order Caulobacterales; family Maricaulaceae; genus Litorimonas. The sequence goes on from NZ_CANMJB010000013.1 coordinate 5,336, forward strand.
CACGGTCATTGGCGGCTTGGTCGGGGGCGTGGCCGGATCGATCATCGGCGACCGTCGCAGCCGACCGCGCAGCTATCACAGCTACACGCAGCCGGTATATCACACGCAGCCCCGTTATCATCACACGCAACCGCGTTACAGCTTCGGCTCATACGGCACCCATAGCGGTCGTCACTATACCGTGCCACGCACCCATGTCGGTACGACCTACAGGATCGGCAGCGGCCATTATGGCAACAGTTTCGGTCGCACCCATGTGGGAACGCACCGTACGAATTGTCCGTACGGCACGGCTGCACGCCGCGACCCATATTCCGGCCGCACAATCTGCGTCAGGCACTAGCCCGGCCCAAGGGCATGAGAAGAAGGCCCGGCATTGCCGGGCCTTGTCCCTTGAACGGACCCGTTAGGACTTGAAGCGGACCTTCGACATGAAGCCGTCATCCACGTCACGACCGGACGGGTTGCCATGGACGGTCACCTGTCCGATGCCGCCCGCATCGGCCTCGATGCTGCGGGTGGCATGAACGTCCATCTCGCCCACGCCGCCCAGCGTGGCATCGACATCGGCACACACCAGATCTTCGGCGTCGATTTCGCCGACCCCGGCCAGTTCGATGCTCAATCTGTCGCAGCGGCCTTCCAGCTCCAGATCGCCCACGACACCCGCGACCGACACGTCCAGATCGCCGCCATCGATCCCCGACACGTCGCCGGTCGCCACGCCGGTGATGTCAAGGGATGACAGGCGCGGCAACGTCACGATCGCCAGGACGGCGCCGTCCTGGTCGTTCTTGACATAGCGTTCTCGGTTCTTCTCCGTCATGTCCAGAACCAGTCGGTTCGCTTCGACGCCAACCCGCAAATGTTGCGCATTCTCGCGGCTGGCTTCCGTCCGGACAGAGAACCGTTCCCCGACGCGGATCTCCAGATCGTAAACGCCGAGTACGACAATTTCGTCGAAGCCGGACAGCTGGTGGCTCGCCTTGACGTCGCGTCGGTCGTCATCCGCGTAAGCGGTGCCCGCAATGAGAAGTGTCGTGGTCGCGGCCGCAGCCCATAAATGTTTCATGTTCGTCTCCTTATCGCTAAACGATAAGTAACGACAAGTGTCGTGTCAAGCCGGAAAGCGTCAAAGCGTCTCCAGGAACCGGTAAGGCTTGCCTTGGGCTTCGCCGAGGATGTCGTCTTCCTGCATCACGATGCGGCCGTCGATCAAGGTGTGGGTCGGCCAGCCCGTGACCTCGCGCCCGTCATAGGGCGTCCAGCCGGACCGGTTGGCCTGATCCGCATCGCTCAGAGTCCGCGTCTGTTTCAGATCGACGATGGTGATGTCCGCGTCGTAGCCCACAGCGAGGCGCCCCTTGCCGACCACACCCCAGACGCGGTTGACGCCGTGGCTGGTCAGGTCGACGAAGCGTTCGAGCGTGAGCGCGCCCTTGCTGACCCAGTCGAGCATCAGAGGCACGAACGTCTGCACTCCCGGCATGCCCGACGGGCTGGCCGGATAGGGCATGGACTTCTCTTCGAGCGTATGGGGGGCGTGGTCCGTTCCCATCACGTCGAAGGTGCCGTTGCGCACGCCTTCCCAGAGGCCCTTCGCATTCTCGCGGTCGCGGATGGGCGGGTTCTGCTGCGCCTTGCCTTCCAACCGCTCGTAAGCCTCCGGCCCGTGGAGCGTCAGATGGTTGGGCAGGATCTCGCAGGTGACGAGGTCCTTGTTGGCCGCTAGCAGGTGCACCTCTTCGGCCGTGGAAATATGCAGCACATGGATGCGCTTGTTCGCCTCGCGCGCCATGCGGATCAGGCGCTCGGTCGAGATGATCGCGGACTCCTTGTCGCGGACATCGGTGTGGGAGGTCCAGTCGCCCTCGCGCGCCAGATGGCGGCGCTCGGCCATGCGCGCTTCATCCTCGGAGTGGAAGCTGGCACGGCGATTGATGCTCTTCAGCACGCGGCGCAAGCCGTCATCGTCGGCGATCAGCAGATCGCCCGTCGACGCGCCCATGAACACTTTCACGCCGCAGCAACCGGGCAACCGTTCGAGTTCGCCCAGATGGTCGGCATTGGCGTGGGTGCCACCGACGTAAAAGGCGTGATTGCAGAACATCCCGCCGTGATCGACCTTCCCCGCCGCCCGGTCGAGCTTGTCCTGGAGCATGGCCGCCGTGGAGGTGGTCGGATTGGTGTTGGGCATTTCGAAAACGCCCGTCACCCCGCCCAACACCGCGCCCATGGAGCCGGTGCACAGGTCTTCCTTGTGGGTCGGGCCGGGTTCGCGGAAATGGACCTGGCTGTCGATCACGCCGGGCAGGACGTGCAGCCCGGTCGCGTCGACGGTTTCGCCCGCGCTGGCCTGTCCCAACTCCCCGATAGCGGCGATTTTGCCGTCGCGGATCCCAACATCGGCGCGCACGCGCCCCGACTGGTTCACGACGGTGCCGCCGCGGATGATCATGTCAAAAGTCTGGGTCATGGACCCGTCTTAGCCGTGCGGCGCGTTTCAGGCTAGGCGGGCGGAACCGTTTTGCGAAACTGACCAGCCCGATCAGCGATAAGGCCGACACGGCCAGCCCGAACAGGGCGGTCAGCCCTTTGTAAAGCCCGCTGCCTGCCTTTCCGGCATGAAGCGGATAGAGCGCATTGAATGCCTCTCGCCCGGCGCCCAGCGACAGCGCGTCTTGCACGACGATACGGTCCGGCGCGAAATGGACATAGCTGCGCCCGTTCGGATGCCATTCGCCGGGCTGTTTCAAGCGCAGGCTGGGCGCACCGCCGTCGCGCGGCCAGATGGCCATACGCGGTGCGGCGTCGGGGAAAGCGCGCTGCGCGCCCGCAAACCCGGCATCCCAGTTCACCGCACCCGACGGGTGCGTCGGCGGCGCGACCGCTTCCGGCCCGCCGAATCGGTCGAACAGGGCGCGGCTTTCCGCTGGAAAGCTGAGCGCCGCGCCCGTCAGCAGCAGAATCAGAACCGGCAGGCATGCGATGACGCCGAGATTGCGGTGCAGCGAGCGGAGCTGGAGCCGCGTCGCCTGCGTGATCTTCAGACCGCGCCGCAGACCCAGCCGCATCGGCCAGACGGCATAGAGGCCGGTCAGCACGAGCACGCTGCCCGCCAGACCGGAAAGACCCGCAACGAGCAGCCCCAGATCGCCCAATAGCAGGCGATGGTGCAAGTCGAACAGCCAATCCTCGAACCGGCCATTCTCGTCCCAGCGCGCGATGACGGCACCCGACGCATCCAGATAGGCCGAGCGGCCAGTCTTCAGATAGGCTTTATGGACCCCAAGATCGTCTGTCGCGAAGACCAGGACGCGCAGCGAGTCCGTGCCGAACGCGTCTTCGGCCGCTTGCGTCGCCGAGATGAGCGCGTCCGGCGAGAGATCCGCAGATGCGGCCGCTTGCGGCAGGGTCGCACGCAGATAGTCGTCCTTGAAGACCAGCAATGTGCCCGTGACCGCGATCAGCAGCAGCAAGGCGGCCAGGACCGCCCCGGTCCAGCCATGAATATCCCGTGCGATCGCGTAGCGGGTCTTCAACTCAGAGACCTCCGGGCATCAGAAGTTTCCGGACCAGCGCAAGGTTATGACGCGGCCGCGTCCGGCATAGATGCGGTCGTCGCGGTTCACGGCACCGGGGACGGACTGGCTGAAATAGGTGATGTAGGCTTTATCCAGCGCGTTTTGCACACCGAATTCGAACCGGCCCGCTGCGTCGGTGCGGTATCCGACAGCCAGATCGACAAGCGTGAAGCCGTCGAAATCCGTGTTCGTCGCCGCGTCGTTGAAGCTGCGGTCGAACAGGGTCTGCGTCTGCGCCCGCAGCTGCCAGCGGTCCGTCGGTTCGAACGAGACCCAGAGATTGAGCCGGTCCGGGCTGATGTTTTCCGCCGTCAGGTCTTCGTCAACGATGCCGTCCCCGTCCTGGTCGGATTGACCTTCCAATGCGGCGAAGGCCGCGCCGAATTTCAGGTCATCGCGCGCTGCATAGGTCGCGGATAGTTCGATGCCCGAAATCTCGGTCGGTTCGCGACGAACTTCGAAAATTCCGGCGGCGTTGGCGACGAGGCGTTGGCCGAAGTCGCTGGTGGACTCAAACCAGCTGCCCTCAATTTGCAAAGGCCCGCGCGAGAACTCCGCCCCGAATTCCAGATTGTCGGCCACAATGGGTTCGACGGAAAGCAGCGTGTCAACCGATTGCCCCGGTGTGCGAACGGCGCGCAGCACGCGGCCGACATCGGGCATGTTGAACCCTTCGGAATAGGCGCCGAACAACGTCAGGCCGTCCACGATTTCGACCGTCGCGCCGATATTGGGCAGGGTTTCGGAAAATGTCGGCGAGCCGCCGGTCACAAACGTCGAACCCGACGAGAATATGGTCGTGAAGTCGCCGACATCCAGTGTCGCATCCTCGTGCCGCAATCCGGCGGACACCATCACGCGGTCGTTCCAGAAGCGGTAGTCGGCCTGGATGAACGGCGCGACGGACGTGAAATCCACTTCCGGTACCCAGAGCCGCCCGGTCTGAACCAACTCCTGAAATGTCAGGTCGCGCAAAAGGTCGAGACCGCCCGTCAGGGTCAGTCCGTCGACGGGCAAGTCGGCATGGGAATAGGTCAGCTTCAGCCCGGTCTTGTCGGAATTGTTGGCGGATTGATCGAATGTGAACCGGCCCGGCGCCTCGAACCCCGTGTTGAAAAAGCCGTTGAAGGTCCCCCCGCCATAGATGGCTTCGAATTCGCGGTGGAAGCCTTGCGCCTGGAAGTCGCCGCCCCACAGGTCCGAGCGCGTGAAATCGATCGACAGGGTCAGCACGTCGTTGGTCGGGGCAAGACCGTCGATGTCGCCTTCGATGGATGTTGCCGGCAGACCGGTCGCACGGTCGCCGTTCACCTTGATCAGATCGCCGTCGCCTTCCAGCTCGAACCAGTTGACAGTCACCTGCAGGCGCGTGTCGGGATCGAAATCGATGCCGGACTTGAAGAACAGGTTGAGCGTGTCGGAATTCTGCACGTCGCCCTGCGCGCCGTCCACGCCGATGGACCGCCCCGCGCCGTCGAAATACTGGCCGCGGCTTTCCTGCGCGACGCCGAACACGAAGTCGGCCGGGCCGATGTCGCGCAGCGCCGTCAGGGCCGCGCGTGTGCCGATGCCGTCGCCGTCGAACCCGTCGCCGGCGGACACGGCCAGTTCGGGCCGGAATTCCCAGCCGTCTGCGCCGCGCGCATCCGCCGTGACATAGTTAATCACACCGCCCGTCGCGCCGACGCCCTGGATCGCATTGGCGCCGTAGAGCACCTCGACCCGCTCCACGACGGCCGGGTCGATGGTGAAGCCGTCGCGCGATCCATTGCGCAGCGGATTGCTCTGCGGCACGCCGTCGATCAGGAAAAGCGGATCTCGGCCGCGAAAGCTCTCCCCGGCCCCGGACAGTTTCTGCCGCGTCGGCGAAAAGCTCGGCACGCGCTGCGACACGATATCTACCAGGCTGGACGAGAACAGCTGCTGGTCGCGGATGTCCTGAATGTCGAAAACGGTTTCGAGACCCGGCAAGGCTTCCGCTGGCACGGCCCGGCGGGTCGCGGTGACGATGATTTCGTCCTCTGCGTCGATGCCGATGTCCGGCACGGGCTGGGCGGCCGCGCTAGACAGGGTCGCGGCGGCGCAGGCGGCGCCCAGGAGTGCCGATCGGGCGATAAACTGGTGTGGAGACATGAGAGCGGACTTGATTGAGAATGATTATCAAACTCCGGCTACGCCTATTGCGAATGATTGGCAACACCAAAGACATCCGCATTTTTGTATCGCCGCCCTGCAGGCCATACGTAGACAGACCATGAGCCCCGAAGCCGTTTCCGACCGCTGGCTGTCATTGCGCTGTTGGCTGCTGCGCACGGTATTGCCGAGTGCGGGCATGCTGCTTGCCACGCTTGCCTTGCTGCGATGGATCGGCCCCAACCGCGTGACGCTTGACCACACGTCGGTCATGGTCGGTTTCGCGGCGCTCTACTTCATCCTGGTTCGCGGCGGCCACATGCTGATGCTGCGCAGCCTGCATGCCGAGCTTATGAAAAAGCACGCCGATGCCTATCGCAGCAAGCTTGCGGGTTTCAGCGAGGGCCGGCTCAGGCGCGGCAATCTCGGCTTCATTCTGGCACGGCTCAAGCGCGACATATTGGTGGAGGCCCGTTCGGCCAAGGACCGCCGCGCGCGCGATCTTTTTCCCGACTAGCCTCAAGTCTTCCCGTTCAGGCCGTCAGTCCAGCACTTCGTAGAGGACGATCATATGGCCGTCAGGATCGACGAATGACATTTCCTTGAAAGTGAACTCCACCCTGCCCGATGTGCGGGTCGTGCTGATTTCGAGGCCGGCAGCGCGGAGCTTGTCTTTGATCTCCGCCAGTCCGGTCACCCCGATGACGACCGTGCTCATATGCGGCGCCGCGCTCGGGCGCGGTAGGTCGACGCCGCTGATTTTCATCAGGCCGAAAACGCGGTCCTCGCCCGGTTCGCCCAGATAGACGTAGCGCATCCGCGCCTCGCGCGGGATCTTGAAGACCGGATAGGAGAAGCTGTCCAGCGCGCTTTCCCCGATGGGCGCATCGTCGAAGCCGAGAATGTCGCGGTAGATGGCAAGCGAGCGGTCCAGATCGGCGACCAGCAGATTGGGTCGCTTGACATGCGGATAGACGAATTCGGTCTGTTTTTCGGTGACGGGCGGCCGGACCTCGGACGGTGCGGTGGCACAGGCTGACAGGATGATGGCGGAGGCGAGGAGAAGCTGTTTCATGGGACCGCATATAGTCCTGAAACCAGGACGGCCGCTTTGACCTGCATCGGTCCGCATGGCAACAAGCCGTCCATGTCCGAAACCCGCATGACAGACTCCGGAACGTCGGAGACCGGCACATCGCAGAGCGAAACCACGTCGCCGCGCGACGACTGGAACGGACTGCTGGATCTGTTCGGGGCCGGGCGTCTTCGCCGCGCCATGAAATGGAGCTTCGGGTTCAGCCCGCGCCTGTCGCGCCGCCGTATCGCCCACCTGCAGGACACGGGCGGGGCGGTGGCCGTATCCACCCTCCTCGCCCGCCGGGACGCCGCCTGCATCAAGGCTTTGCGGACCTATGCGGCCGTGAACCACGAACAGGCCGCTGCCGCCCTGCGCATCACGGCTATCGTCAATGTATCAATTCCGGTGATCGTCCTGACCCTGGCGACGCAGATGTCGGACGGCGCATTCTGGGCGGATATAATGTCCGTCTACAGCGCGACGCCGCTGGGGTGGGTCGTGCCCGTGGCGCTGCTGAGTGGTCTCCTGCTCGCCACTTCCATCCTGCTCGGCTCCGGCGCGGCGCGGCTGGGCGAAGCCCGCGATCTGCGCCATCTGATCGAGCTGCACGCCGCGGAACGCGGCATCTATTTCGGTTTGGAGGACGAAGACGACATGCCGTCGTAAAAGGCGCAGTCTGGATCGGACCGGTAGAAGGGCAAAGTTCCAATAGGTTTCGTCCCCCCGCGTCGTCACCTCCTCCCTGCGACTGTCGGCTTGAAACGCGGCTCCGGCCCCGCTAACCCCCGGACCCATGTCGAGAATTCGAATTATCACCCCGATACGCGCCCGCTGATGCGGCGGGCCGTATCGGCTGTTTCGATTCCCCGACCCTTCTTTTCCAAAGACACCGACAATGACATCTGAACCGCGAGACTACCGCGACACGCTCTTCCTGCCGAAGACGGACTTCCCCATGCGCGCGGGCCTGCCTAAAGCCGAGCCGAAATGGATCGCGTTCTGGGAAGAGCAGAAACTATACACGACCCTGCGAGAGCAATCCGAAGGCCGTCCGACCTACACGCTCCACGACGGCCCGCCCTATGCCAACGGCCATATCCATATGGGCACGGCGCTGAACAAGATCCTCAAGGACCTGATCAACCGCTCCCACCAGATGCTGGGCCACGACGCCAACTATGTCCCTGGCTGGGATTGCCACGGCTTGCCGATCGAGTGGAAGGTCGAGGAGGAATTCCGCGCCAAGGGCAAGTCCAAGGACGATGTCGCGCCTGCCGAATTCCGCGCCCGCTGCCGCGACTATGCGAAACAATGGGTCGATGTGCAGAGCGAGGAGTTCCAGCGCCTCGGCGTCGTCGGCGATTGGGACAATCCCTATCTGACCATGCGGTTCGAGAGCGAGGCCCGCATCTGCCACGAACTGCTCAAGATCGCTGAGTCCGGCCAGCTTTATCGCGGCAGCAAGCCGATCATGTGGAGCCCGGTCGAACAGACCGCGCTGGCGGAAGCTGAGGTGGAGTATAAGGACCGGAAGGTCAGCCAGATCTATGTCCGGTTTCCGGTTAACCTGTCAGGTCTCAACGAGAACGATTTCGATTATGCAATTAGCTACGCCAAAACAAATCACCCGAATTCGGAAAATCTCCAGGATTTCGTAGCCAGTCGTGAGCGTGACAAGAAATACGTCAATGCTTCCGTCGTCATCTGGACCACCACGCCCTGGACCATACCCGCCAACCGTGCCGTCTCCTATTCCACCGATATTCGCTACGGCCTTTACGAAATCACCGACTTGGAAGCGGTCGAGTTCGATCTCGGCCAGTCGGTCGGCGATCGCCTGATCGTCGCGGACGATCTCTGGGAGATCGTGTCCAAGGCTAGCTTCATCAGGGCATCCAAGCGGATCCAGGACGTGACGGCCGAAGACCTTGAACAGATGGTCCTTTCCCACCCCCTCCGCGACATGCCTGGCGCGAACGGCACGTATCACTTCCCAGTCCCTCTCCTCGCAGGCGACCACGTCACCGCCGAGGCCGGTACGGGCTTCGTCCACACCGCGCCGTCGCACGGCGAGGACGACTTCAATGTGTGGATGTCCAATGGCGACAAGTTGGCGAGCCTCGGCATCGACCCGGCCGTGCCGATGACGATGGACGACAAGGGCTGCTACACCGACGTCATGCCGAAGCGTTTCCAAGGTCTCGACGTGATCCGCACGTCGGGCAAGAAGCGCGGGCAGGACGGCAAGGCGAACGGCGAAGTCATCAAAGCCCTTGTGGAGACGGGCAACCTGCTGGCCCGCGCGCCGATGACGCTGCGCGACGCCCATAGCTGGCGTTCCAAGGCGCCCGTCATCCGTCGCGCCACGCCGCAATGGTTCATCTCCATGTCCAAGACAGGCCTGCGCGACACGGCCCTGGCCGAGATCGACAAGACGACATTCTGGCCCGACCGGGGGCGCAACCGGATTGGCACGATGGTCAAGGATCGCCCGGACTGGCTGATCAGTCGCCAACGGTCCTGGGGCGTGCCGATCACGCTGATCGTCGGCCCGAAGGGTGAGCTGCATACGGACCGCGACGATGCGGACGCCATCAATGCGCGCATCCTCGAAGCCGTCCGCGAACACGGCGTGGACGGCTGGTTCGACACGCCGCTGCAAGACCTCATGCCCGACGACAATGACGACTGGGCGAAAGTCACGGACATTCTCGACGTGTGGTTCGATTCAGGCTGCACCCACGCCTTCTGCCTGAAGGAACGCGACGATCTGCCCGACCGGGCCGACCTGTATATGGAAGGCTCCGACCAGCATCGCGGCTGGTTCCAATCGAGCCTGCTGGAGAGCTGCGCCGTCTACGGCGAAGCGCCCTATGACGGTATCCTGACGCATGGTTTCGTGGTCGATGCCAAGGGGCTGAAAATGTCCAAGAGCCTCGGCAACGTGATGAGCCCGCTGGAGCTGACCCAGAAATACGGCGCGGACATCGTCCGCCTCTGGGTCGCGTCCTCTGACGTGACCGAGGAGATCCGCATCTCCGACGAGGTCATCAAGACCAATACGGACAGCTACCGCAAGCTGCGCAACACGCTGCGCTACATGATCGGCGCGCTGGACGGCTATGACGACAGCGAAGCCATTGCACCCGAAGACATGCCCGCGCTGGAACGCTGGGTGCTGCACCGTTTGTGGGAGCTAGGCAGCGAGCATGAAGCAATGGTCCGCAATCACGATCACCGCACCATCTTCTCCAAGCTGTTCAACTTCTGCACCAACGATCTGAGCGCATTCTATTTCGACATCCGCAAGGACGCGCTCTATTGTGATCCGCTGGACAGCACCCGCCGTCGGGCATGCCGCACCGTGATGAACGCCATCTTCGAGCGGCTGACTACTTGGCTCGCGCCGATCCTCTGCTTCACCATGGAAGAGGTCTGGCAGCAGTTGCGCCCGGGCGCGTCCGTACACTTGGAGACCTTCCGCGACTGTCCGGACGCTTGGCGCGACGACGCCCTCGATGCGCACATGGCCACGGTGCGCATGGCGCGCGATGCGGTCAATGAGGCGATCGAGCCTTTGCGTCGCGACAAGGTCATCAAGTCGAGCCTCGAAGCCGCCGTCATAGCCGCAGGACCTGACCTGTCCCGATCGCTTTCGGCGCTCGGCATCGATGTGGCGGATCGTTACGCCGACCCGGCGGATCCGTCAGACACATTGGCCGACTATCTCATCGTCTCGAAAGCGGAGATCGGCCAGGTGGTGAGCGTGTCGGACCTCAAGGACACGAAGGCCAGGAAATGCCTGCGCAGCTGGAAGTATTTCGAAGGCGAGGGCGAGATCACGCCGCGGGATGCCGCCGCCATCGGAGAACCGAAGGCCGCATAGAGAACCGATAGTCCGGCCATATATGCAAGCGCCGCCGCGGTGGCGCGGTCTCGGGAGACCGGAGCTTTCTAGCGCCGCAACCCGTCCATGCTGTCGGGGCGTTCCGGTGCGACGCAGCCGATCACCCAGACGTCGTAGACCGCATGGTCGAGCGCGCTGATGGCGGGACGGGACGCGAACATCCAGCCGGAGAACAGCCGCGCATCGTCCTTCGCCTCGGACCCGTCCTCCATCAGGCGGCGGTCGTCGATCTGCAGGAAAGCATAGGTTTCGGGCAATTCGGTCGGTGGAGTCTTTTCGCAATGGCGTGCATGGATGGTCAGGCTGCCGAAATCGAGGGTGTCGCCGATCGGCACCGTGTAATCGAAAGTCCGCGCCGTGACCTTGTCCAACGCGCGCAGCTCCACCGCTTCGCCGACCAGATTGGACTCAGGCGAGAGCGCTCCGGAGGCCATCGGCATCAGAAACGCGGCTGCGAAGGCCAGTCGGCCCATCATGGCGGCTAGATCAATCACCGGGCGTCCAAGCTTCGTAATCCGCAGCAACCTCATCACGGCGGCCGTCGCGGGCGAGCGAGCCCTTGGGCCGGTAGGCCGCTGGGGTGCCGGTCATGTTGGGCTTGTGCGGCAACTGCCAGTCATGGCGACGGACATCCAGCTGGTCCGGCGTCTCGTCATAGATATGATGCAACCAGCCATGCCATTCCGCCGGGACCGAAGACGGATCGGCATAGCCCTTATAGATCACCCAGCGGCGCTTTCGGCCCTCGAATTCGGGGCTGGGTTTCTTTTCTTCGTGATAGACATTGCCGAACCCGTCCATGCCGACCCGCGTGAAGTTGCGCTTCACGGACAGGAAAGTGCCGGGCGTGGCGCCGTTCCACCAGGTGAAGATGCGGGACAGGAATTGCATGCGGGTCGGGATCCGTTTCGGTTGGGGGCGGCTCATGCCCAAGTGACATATGCCTGTGCGTCATATGCCTGTGTCCGTCGTCCGTAAAGCGCGCAAGTGACCGCATTGTGGCGGGCGGGCAACCACCCTGGCACTGGCACTGGCACTGGCACCAGCATTGACACTGGCACTGCCAAAAGCCCGGTTCCTTACGACTCCGTAATTGGAGGTCGGCGCGGACTGCCCTCTATAACCTGAATTGTGCGCCACGACACCCAATCCCGACTCTCCCGCCCTGCCATTGCGGCGGTCCTGTTCGCCTTGCCAACCGCGGCAGCCCTGTTCGCTCTGCCAACTGCGGCGAACGCCCAGCTGCGCGTGGATACGCGCATCGTCGCTTCGTCCAGCTCCTGCGCGGGATGCGACCTGTCCGGGCAGCGCATGAACGGCATGACGCTGAAGAACGCCAACTTCGCGGGATCCGTCTTCAACAATTCCAACCTGTCGGGCGGCAAGCTGCATGGCTCGGATCTGACCGGCGCGCATTTTCGCAAGGCGATGCTGTACGGCGTCACCGGCGAAGGGGTCATCATGCAGGACGCTATGCTGGAAGATGCCACGCTGACGGAAGCCGAACTGTCCCATTCCACCATGCGGCAAGCCAATCTGCACCGGGCGGATCTGACGCGCGGCGTGTTTCGCGACAATGATTTCCAATCCGCGAACCTGATCGGGGCCAGTGCGCCGTCGGTCGATTTCAGCCGGTCGGATTTCAAGGGGGCGCGGCTCGACAACGCCAACCTCGCTGGGGCAACGCTGGATGGCGGGCAATTCACGGGCGTGCGTTTCGGCTTCGCCAATTTGGAAGAGGCCACGCTGGACGGATCCGACTTCTCGGACGCCGATCTGGCCCATGTCGTCGGATTGACCCAGACCCAGCTCGATAGTGCCTGCGGGAATATGAACACGCGCCTGCCCGACGGGCTGAACCTCGGCTATTGCGACGGGGCGATGGATGCCAGCCTGCACACGCACGCCGACCATCCGCGCGAACTGAAGGCCGCCCTGTCCGGTCTCGACCGGGCCATCATGGACATCGAATCGCTGCTAGCCGTCGAGCGCGACCGCCAGACCCGCACTCGTCTGCAACGCGTCCACCGCGAACTGACGCAATCGCGCGAAGCGATGCGGCGTTGACGCCTGCGGGCGCTAAGCGTCCTTCTCCACCGGAACCAGTTTCAGGTGCAATTCCTTGAGCTGTTCCTTCGACACTTCGGCAGGCGCGTTCATCATCAGATCCTGCGCCTGGCCGTTCATCGGGAACAGGATGACGTCGCGGATCGTGTCCGTTCCGGCCAGCAGCATCACGATGCGGTCCACGCCCGGCGCGATGCCGCCGTGCGGCGGGGCGCCGTACTTGAACGCATTGATCATGCCGGCGAATTCCTCGTCCACCACATCCTTGCTGTAACCCGCCAGCTCGAACGCCTTGTACATGATCTCCGGCTTGTGATTCCGGATCGCACCGGACGACAGCTCCACCCCGTTGCAGACGATATCGTATTGATAGGCCAGCAGGTCGAGCTGTTTATCCACCGTATCGGCCGCATCCAGCGCCGCCATTCCGCCTTGCGGCATGGAGAACGGGTTGTGGGAGAACTCGACCTTCTTGGCGTCCTCGTCCCACTCATACATGGGGAAATCGACGATCCAGCAGAACTTGAACACGCCCTCTTCGATCAGGTCCAGATCGGCGGCGATCTTGTTGCGCGCATGCCCGGCCAGCTTCGCCGCGTCGATCGGCTTGCCGGCGGAGAAGAACACGCCGTCGCCCGCCTTCAGACCCATATGGTCGAGCAGCTTGGCAAGGTGGTCCGGATCGAAATTCTTGAGCGCCGGGTCTTGCGACAGGACCTGGCCGTCTTCTTCCTTCAAACGGGCATAGCCGAGGCCGGGCGCCTGCATTTCCTTCTTCGCCCATTTGTCGAGGCTGTCGAAGAATTTGCGCGACTGGCTGTCCGTCGCGCCGGGCGCTGGAATGGCGATGACCCTGCCGCCCCCCTTGGTGATCTTCGCAAAGATGCCGAAGCCGGTCTTGCTCTCGTCGGTGAAGAAGTCGGACACATCGGAAAGTTCGAACGGAATGCGCAAATCCGGTTTGTCGGTCCCGTATTTGGCCATCGACTCCTTGTAGGGGATCCGCGGGAACGGCGTTTCGACCGTGCGTCCATCCGCGAACTCCTCGAAAACCCCCGCCATGACGGGCTCGATGGCGTTGAAGACGTCTTCTTGGGTGACGAAGCTCATTTCCACGTCGAGCTGGTAGAACTCTCCGGGGCTGCGGTCGGCGCGGGCGTCTTCGTCGCGAAAACACGGCGCGATCTGGAAATAGCGGTCGAAGCCTGCCACCATGATCAGCTGCTTGAACTGCTGCGGCGCCTGAGGCAGCGCGTAGAACTTGCCGGGGTTCAGGCGAGACGGCACCAGGAAGTCGCGCGCGCCTTCGGGGCTGCTGGCCGTCAGGATCGGCGTCTGGAATTCGGTGAATCCCTGCTCGATCATGCGGCGGCGCAGACTGTTGATGACCTGGCCGCGCAACAGGATATTCTTGTGCAAGGTTTCCCGGCGCAGATCGAGATAGCGGTGCTTCAGGCGGATGTCTTCCGGATAGTCCGGCTCGCCGAAGACCGGCAGCGGCAGCGGGTCGGCCTGGCTTTCCAAGACGAACTCGGCCGCGCGGACCTCGATGTCGCCGGTCGCGATTTCGGGGTTCTTCGCGTCTGCATCGCGGGCCAGAACCTCGCCCGTGACGGTGATGACGCTCTCGGCCGGAACGCGTTTCGCCGCGTCGTAGAATTCGACATTCGGATAGACGACGATCTGAGTGATTCCGTAATGATCGCGCAGATCGATGAACAGCGCGTTGGCATGTTCGCGCTTGCGGTGGACCCAGCCCGAAAGGCGGGCCGTCTCGCCCACGTCATCGGAGCGGAGTTCGTTGCAGGTATGGCTGCGGAATTCGTGCATGAAAAATCATCCGGAAAGAAGGTCGCGCGCCCTTTAACACCGTCTGTGTTCGCTTCAAGCCATAGGCGCGGTTTACCTTCGCGCGCAAAGGCGGCATGCCTGTGCTCATGATGAAACGTTACGGCCCTCTGCTTCTCGGCGCCCTTGCAGCGACCCTGATCGCCGTGAGCGTCTTTCGCTGGATCAATGGCGGCGGCGTGGACTGGTTCAGCCTCGTCCTCGCCGGGGCCGCACTCGCACTGCTTATCCTGCAGTTCCGTCAGAACGGTTCGCTCTAGCCCGCGCGTAGATCAGATATTCCCGGTTCCCCGAGCCCCCGCGAACCGGGCTGTCCGCTATGGCGACGATCCGCCACCCCTGTTCGCGCAGCCAGTCCCGCACGGCATCCATCGCCTCCTCCACGCCCGCCCGTACGATCCCGCCGCGGCCCACATTCTCGCGCCCGACCTCGAACTGCGGCTTGAACAGCAAGACCGCTTCCCGGTTGAACGACAGAGCCGGACCGAGCAGCTTCGTGATGGAGATGAAGGAGGCGTCGCAAACGAGCAGATCCGGAGCAGGATCGAACAGGTCCGCCGTGATCTCCCGCGCGTCCTGCCCCTCCATCAGCGTGACATCGGAATGGTCGCGCAGCGAGGCATGCATCTGGTCGCGCCCGACATCCACCGCATGGACATGCGCCGCCCCGGCCCGGAGCAGCACATCCGTGAAGCCGCCCGTGGAGCTGCCCACATCCAGGCAGACGCAGCCTTTCGGATCGACACCGAACACGTCCAGCGCATGGGCCAGCTTCAATCCGCCTCGTGACACGTAAGGGTGCAAGTCGCCTGCCTCGACCGCGGCGCCGTCGACGATCATCGCGGATGGCTTCTTCAACACCCGACCATCGACCCGAACCAGCCCGGCCTTGATCGCCGCCTGAGCGCGAGCGCGGCTGTCGAAATGGCCGTGTTGGACGAGATAGAGGTCGGCGCGCATTCTTGATTTCCAATCCGGTTGCACCTTGCTTTCGCCCGGTGGGCATGCAGTCTGCAACCATGAATGCCGCACGTAAGATCCTGCTTGTTGCTTCCGCTGCCGGCGCGCTCTTTTTCGCAGCCTTCCTTTTCATGCTTTCAGCGGACCCAGCCAGGTTCGAAGCCCGTGCGAAAGGCTTCGCCGTAGCCACGGTGCAGGCCAAGGCTGCGGATTTCGCGCAAGAGCGTGGATTGCGATTGCCCGACGGGGTCGAAGGATCGGCTTTGCAGGACGCCCTGACCGAGCGCCTCGGCGCGCGCAGCGAGCTCTATGCCCGCGCTTTGGAGTCGAAAGTCGATGAATGGGTGGCGGATGTTCTCGCTGGCCACTGCACCATGGATTGCGGACATCGGAATGCGGTCGAGGACATTGCCAGAGGCGTGCTGGAAAGAGGTTTCGCCCGCTACGGACAAGGCGCGACGACATTGCAAGATTTCGCCCGGAACCGCTACGACGCCACGATCAGGAGCTTGCACCGCGATCTGACGATCGTGTCGCTCAGCAATCTGGTCGTATTCCTGTTCATCATTGTCCTGATGCTGACGCGGCCGCGTTTCATGCCGGCCCTTGTCAAGCTGGGGGCTTTGGCTTTCTTATCCGTGGCCGTGATGCTGGGCTGGTACGTGTTCGGACAGGACTGGATCGCGACGTTGATCTTCAACGCCTATGTCGGCTGGGGATATGCCGTGTTCATGGGCCTGATTTTTGCGTCGCTTTCAATGACGCCCGGATCCTACGGGAATTGGGGCACATTTTCGGAAGTGTGTCGATGCAATGCTGATTCCCGTCTAGGCCCGCTTCTCAACACCCTGACGCCCCAGCGCGGCAAAGACCTTTGCCACGATCGCATCCGCGTCGAGACCTGCCTGTTCGTACATCTTTTCCGGCGTGTCCTGGTCGATGAAGGTGTCGGGCAATGTCATCGTCCTGATCTTCACGCCGCGGTCGAGGGCGCCGCTGGCCGACAGGTCGTGAAGACAGAAGGCGCCGAAACCGCCGACGGAGCCTTCCTCGATCGTGACGAGCACTTCGTGGTCTCGCGCAAGTCGGTGGAGCAGGTCGCTGTCGAGCGGCTTGGCGAAGCGGGCGTCGGCGACCGTGGTGGACAGGCCGTGGCTTTCCAACCGTTCAGCGGCCAGCAGGGATTCGCCCAATCGCGTGCCGTAAGAGAAGATCGCGACCTGGCTGCCTTCGCGCAAGACGCGGCCCTTGCCGATCTCCAGGGGTTGCGGATCGTCGGGAATCTCGATGCCGGTCGCTTCACCGCGCGCGTAGCGGAAGCCGGTCGGGCCGTCGTCGCGCGCCACGGCCGTCGCGACCATGCGTGCCAGCTCGGCTTCGTCGGCCGCCGCCATCAGCACCATGTTGGGCAGGCAGCCGAGATAGGCGATGTCGAACGCGCCCGCATGGGTGGGGCCATCGGCGCCGACGAGACCGGCCCGGTCCATCGCGAACCGCACCGGGAGGTTCTGGATGCAGATATCGTGGACGACTTGGTCGTACCCGCGCTGCAGGAAGGTCGAATAGATGGCGCAGAACGGTTTGAACCCATCCGCCGCGAGACCGCCCGCAAACGTCACCGCATGCTGTTCGGCGATGCCGACATCGAACATGCGGTCGGGGAAGGCCTGGCCGAATTCCTTCATGCCCGTCCCACCCGGCATGGCCGCCGTGATGCCGACGATACGGTCGTCCTTTTCGGCTTCCTTGATGAGGCTGTTGGCGAAGACCTTGGTGTAGGACGGCGCGTTGGGAATGGATTTGGACTGCTCGCCCGTGACCACGTTGAATTTGGACACGCCGTGATATTTGTCGGCCGAATTTTCCGCCGGGGCGTAGCCCTTGCCCTTTTGCGTCACGACATGGACCAGAACGGGGCCTTCCTTCATGTCGCGGACGTTTTCCAGCACCGGAATGAGCGCGTCGAGATCGTGACCGTCCACGGGACCGACATACTGGAAGCCCAACTCTTCGAACCAAGTGCCGCCCATGACCATGCCGCGCGCATACTCCTCGGCCTTCTTGGCCGTGCTGCGGATCGGGCGCGGGGCGTCCTTGACGAGGGCTTTGGCGGCGCCGCGCAAGGCCTGATAGCCGCCAGACGACACGGTGCGGGACAATAGATGGCTCATCGCGCCGACCGGGGGGGCGATCGACATGTCGTTGTCGTTGAGGATCACGATCTGGCGCGAATCGCTCGCGCCTGCATTGTTCATCGCCTCATAGGCCATGCCCGCCGTGATCGAGCCGTCGCCGATGACGGACACGACATTATTGTTCCGTCCGGCCAGGTCGCGCGCGACCGCGAAGCCCATGCCCGCGCTGATCGATGTGGACGAATGCGCCGCCCCGAACGGGTCGTATTCGCTTTCCGCGCGCTTGGTGAAGCCCGACAGGCCGCCGCCCTTGCGGATGGTCCGCATGCGGTCGCGCCGCCCGGTCAGCACCTTGTGCGGGTAGCACTGATGGCCGACATCCCAGATCAGCTTGTCGTCGGGTGTGTCGAAGACATGGTGGATGGCAACGGTCAGTTCGACCACGCCCAACCCCGCGCCCAGATGCCCGCCCGTGACGGAGACGGCATCGATCACCTCCGTGCGGACCTCGTCGGCCAGCTGCTTGATCTGCTCGCGGGTGAAGTCGCGGATGTCGGCCGGGTACTCGACCGTATCCAGCAGCGGTGTATCGACCATCGAAATTCTATCCACTTGCGCCCGTTCGGGCTGTTCTATCTGCCAAGGCGCCCTTAGTGGCGGCGCTCCAGAACGAAGTCCACGGTTCCCAGCAGCGTTTGCGCCTTTTCGCCATAGGGCGCAAGGGCGGCCCGCGCCGTCTCGCCCAGGGACCGCGCCTTGTCTTTCGCCCCATCGAGGCCGAGCAGCGACACGAATGTGGCCTTTCCAAGGTCCGCATCCTTGCCCACGGCCTTGCCGACCGTTTCCATGTCGCCTTCCACATCCAGCACGTCGTCCTGGATCTGGAACGCCAAGCCGAGCGCGTCGGCATAGCGGTCCAGCGCGGCGATATCCTGCGGCTGCGCGTCCGCGATCAGGGCGCCGGCTTTCATCGCAAACCGGATCAACGCCCCGGTCTTCATGGCTTGGAGCTGCGTGATCAAGGCGGTGTCGCGCGCGGCCTCGGCCACCGTGATATCGACCACTTGGCCGCCGATCATGCCGCTCGCCCCGCCCGCGCGAGCCAGTTCCAGCACCAACCGCGCCCGCACGGCCGGATCCGGATGGGCCGCATCAGTCGCCAGCAATTCGAAAGCGTGGGTCAGCAACCCGTCGCCGGCCAGCACGGCCATGGCGTCGCCGTAAACCTTGTGAACGGTCGGCTTGCCCCGGCGCAGATCGTCATCGTCCATGCACGGAAGGTCGTCATGTACGAGCGAATAGACATGCAGGCATTCCAGCGCGCACCCGACCGTCAAGGCGTTGTCCGCATCCCCGCCCAGCATCCGCGCCGTCTCGATGACGAGGAACGGCCGCAAGCGCTTGCCACCGCCCAGCGCCGCATAGCGCATGGCTTCGGCCAGCACCGCGTGATGGCCGGTCGGGCGCGGCAAGAGGCGGTCCAGCGCGGTTTCGACGTCGGCTGCGACGGAAGCAAGGCCGGACCGGAATCCTGACGCGGCCACAGGTTTGTCCAAGGTCTCGTCCAACGGATCAGTCCGCGTCGAAGGGTACGGTGCTGGCGCTGCCGTCAGGCGCCAACACGATCTTCTCGACCTTCAGCTGCGCGCTCTTGAGCTTGCCTTCGCAATGCGCCTTCAGCTTGGCGCCGCGCTGGTAAAGCGCGATGCTTTCCTCTAATGGCGCGTCGCCGCCTTCCAGCTGGCGCACGATGCCTTCCAGTTCGGACAGTGCGTCCTCGAAACTCAAATCCTTTATCGGTGTGTCGCTCACGCGGCGTCCTTCTCTCTGCTCGGCTCTTTCGCCGGCCCTGTCGTGGGCCGGACCAGCCGACGGCGGCTCCAATGAAGGTCGCCGTTCTGGCTGACGCAGCGCCAGCCACGCCGGATCAGGCTGCCCTTGAGCATCCGGTTAAACCATCCATGGCCGGAGACATAGACGATTTTCCCGCCCGCCGCCCGGCGACCCAATGTCTCGCTGACGATTTCGGCGCGGGCGCGGGCCTCGGCCAGCGTCTCCATCCCGTCGCTGTAACCGGCGCACCACAGGATGCGCGCGACCGTGCCCCAGCTTTTGGGCCGCATTTTCCACGGGCCGAGGGGCGGCGACGGCAAGGCGGCTTCGACCAGTCCCGGCAGCGTGTCGTCCGGCATGCGCCCGGCGGCGAGTTCGGCGCTCTGAACGGCGCGCGGCAAGGGCGAAGAGAGGACCAGATCCGCCCGGTGCGCCCAATGCGCGACCTTGTCCGGCGGGGTCTGGCCGGGCGCGATGCCGCCTTCGTCGTAGCGGTGCCACCAGTCGCGGAACCCGGTCCAGGTCAGGCGGACCTTGCGCGACAGGGCCGGTTTGCCGTGGCGTACCAGAATGATGGTGTCCATGGAGGGCGCTTCGAGGCCGTTCCGGTCTGCCATGATTCTAGAGGAATGACGGGGCGCGGCCTTCGGGCGGACAACGAAGCCCCTCCGATCGGTCGCACCGGTTGAAAGTGAACATGAGCGCGTCCGCCCGGCCGATGAGATGGTCGACCGGCACGAAGCCCGGCCCCATCTCGCTGTCCGGCATGACGCGACCGAACTGGTCCGTCCGGTCCACACGCGAATCCGTCGAACGGTCGCGATTGTCGCCCATGAAGAAAACGTGCCCTTGCGGCACGACGAATATGTACGTGTCGTCGAGCGGGCCGTCGTCGCGATGCTCGAAGATCGGATGGGCGCCCTCGTCGCCAGGCAGGCTTTCCGCATATTCGGTCGCGCCGGACACGGTGCGGAATGGATCGCGCGTGCGATAGAGCAGCTCGCCGACCGTTTCGCGCGGCACGGGCCGGTCGTTCAGATAGAGTCGGCCGCCCGTCACGCGCACTTCGTCGCCCGGCAGCCCGACCGTCCGCTTGATCATGACCGTGCCGTTGTTCGGATTGCGGAAGACGACGATGTCGCCGCGTTCCGGCAGGCGCGAGAGGATGCGCCCGTCCGGCAAGGGCAGATTGTGCAGGCCCAGCGGCAGGGAATGGCGCGAATAGCCATAGGCGAACTTCGACACATAGATATGGTCGCCCACTTCCAGCGTCGGTTGCATCGATTCAGACGGGATCTTGTAATGACCCCAGACCAGCGTCAGCACCGCCAGCATGATGGCCGACAGCTTGGCGAAGAAACGCAGCTCCTCGCCGATGCGCGCCAGCAGGCCCGGCTTCTGTGCAGGCATGGCCGTCGTTGGCGCGATATTGGAACCGTGCAAGGTCATCCCGCCCGCAATGGCAAGGCAGGCGCAGCCTTTCAACCGTCAATGCTCATATGCGCTGCCAACCGCGGCCGGGCCGTGCTAGGGGCCCGGCCATGCCTGCCCTGACCTTGAAAGCCGGACCGGACGCCTATGCGCGGGCCGCCGCCTTGCTGAGCGACGGCGGGCTGGTCGCCCTGCCGACGGAAACCGTTTACGGCTTGGCCGCGGACGCCCGGTCCGACGCCGCCATTCGGGACATCTACACTGCCAAGGGGCGGCCGTCTGACAATCCGCTCATCACCCACTTGCTTCGCGCCGAAGAGGCCGCCCGCTATGCCCGCATTCCCGATCTGGCGGCGAAGCTGACGATCCGGTTCTGGCCCGGGCCGCTGACGCTGGTGCTGCCGCGCCGCGACAGCGACCTGGCGGCGCGGGCGTCCGCCGGGTTGGGCACGATCGCCCTGCGCTGTCCCGATGCGCCCTGGCGCGCGGGGCTGGTCGCGGCGGGCTGGGACGCCCCGCTCGTCATGCCCAGTGCCAACCTGTCAGGTCATGTCAGCCCGACGACGGCCGCGCATGTGTTCCATGATCTCGGCGACCGGATCGACCTGATCGTGGACGGCGGACCGTGCGCGCGCGGCGTGGAATCGACTGTGATCCGCGTGGACGATGACGGGGCCGCACTCTTGCGCAGCGGCGCCGTCGCGCGAGCCGATATCGAAGCCGTGACGAGCCCGTTGAGAGAGCCCGCGCCCGGCGCGCCTCTCGCATCGCCTGGCATGATGCACCGCCATTATGCACCGCAGGCGAGCTTGCGCCTCAACGCCAAGGCTGCGCGGGATGGCGAGACGCTGATCGGGTTCGGGCCCGGCTTTGCCGGACCCAGCCTCTCCGGAACCGGCGATCTGGCCGAGGCCGCGCGCAATCTCTACCGGCTGTTGCGCGAATTGGACGGACCGGGCGTGAAACTCGCGGTCGCACCGATCCCCGGAGGCGGACTCGGGGCGGCCATCAACGACCGCTTGCAACGCGCCGCGCGCGGTCGCTAGGATGCCGGCATGGAAAGCCCCGGCATAAACGCTTTGAAGACCGCCTTGTCCGAGAAGGCATGGACGGACGATCCCGACATCATCGCCCCGCATCTGAGCGAGTGGCGCGACAAATATTTCGGCAAGACGCCGATCCTGTTGACGCCGGGGTCGACGGATGAGGTCTCGGCCGCCGTGCAAATCTGCGCCGAACACGGCCTGCCCATCGTGCCTCAGGGCGGCAATACGGGACTGGTCGGAGGCCAGACGCCGCAGGGCGAAGTGCTGATGAGCTTGAAACGCATGACGCGGATCCGCGACGTCAATCCGGTGTCCGACGCGATCACGGTGGAAGCGGGCGCGACATTGCACGCCGTGCAGGAGGCCGCCATCGCCGCCGATCGGAAATTCCCGCTCACCCTGTCTTCCGAAGGCAGCTGCACGGTCGGCGGGGTGCTGTCCACCAATGCAGGGGGCAACCACGTGTTGAAATATGGGACGACCAAGGACCTGGTCTTCGGCGTCGAAGCCGTGCTGGCGGACGGGCAGGTCTTCAACGGCCTGACGTCCTTGCGCAAGGACAATACGGGCTACGACATCTCGCGGCTGTTCCTGGGCGCGGAAGGCACGCTGGGCATCATCACGGCGGCGACGCTGAAACTGTTCCCGCAGCCCGGTCACGTCGCCCGTGTCCTGATGGGCGTCGCATCCGTGGAGGACGCGGTCGGCCTGCTGACGCGCTTGCGCGGCCCCGCCCTGGCCATGTTCGAGGTCATGCCCCGCATCGGGTTTGCCGCGGTAACCGACAATTTCGAGAATGAACGCGACCCCTTCCCTGACACCCATCCCTGGTACGTCCTGGCCGATTTCGAGGTGGAGACCCAGGACGCGGGCGAAGCGATGGTCATGGCCTTGTTGGAAGGCGCGATGGAGAACGGCCTGATCCGAGACGCGGTTCTGGCCCAGAGCGAGACGCAATTCCGCGCGCTGGGATCCATCCGCGAACATATGAGCGCGGGCCAGAAACATCTCGGGGGGTCGATCAAGCAGGACATCACCGTGCCGATCGACCGCATTCCGGAGTTTTTCACCCGCGCCGATGCGGCGGTCGAGCAAATCGTGCCCGGCTGCCGCCCGGTCGGCTTCGGCCATTTCGGCGATGGCAACATCCACTACAATATCGCCCAGCCCGAAAGCGCCGACATGGCGGCGGGCCGCGCGCCGTTCCTCGATCGCTGGGACGATATCAGCGAGGCCGTCTTCGATGTCGTGGACGGCCTTGGCGGGTCGATCAGCGCCGAACACGGCATCGGCATCATGAAGCGCGAGACGCTGGCAGCGCGCGCCGATCCGGTGAAGATGGACTTGCTGCACCGCATCAAGACGGCGATGGACCCGGACGGGCTGATGAACCCGCGCGTGATGCTGTAAACGTTTGCGTTATTGCGGCATGGCGCTGTTGATACATGCCGGTAATGTGATTAGGTCACGTCGCCATGACGCGCCTGCCGCTCATACGGGGACTCGCCATCCTTTTCGCCGCTCTGTTCCTGCTAGGCCAGGGACTGGCGCAGGCGCATGATGCCGAACACGGGCTCGGACACAGTCATGACGGCGTGCCCTGCGCCGTATCCGTGCTGGGTGAAGACAAGGCGGAGTTGACGGTTCCGCCGTCCTTGGACGCCCCGGTCGTCGATCACGGCCCGGACATCACGCCGCGCCCGACGCCACTTGCGACGTTCCACGATGCACGGACCTGCCGCGCTCCGCCGCCCCGCGCGCCGCCGAACCCGGCATCCCGACACCAGCCTTGCTGACCGGCTCGACCGATCCGGCCCTTCCGAAAATGCCCTGCTTTGCGACCGGCGCGACACGCGACCGGAGCGAAGCACCCCTCGATCGCTCTTTGAAGTTTCAAACCATGACCAAAACCCTTTTCGGCTCCGTTGCGAGCCTGTCCCTGATCGCGGCCAGCGCGCAAGCGCAAACCGCCGACATTCCCTCCCCTTATGTAGACGAGATCATCGTTACCGGTTCGCCGATTGCGGTGCCGGCCGACGAAGTGCTCGTCGGCGTCTCCGTCCTGACGGATGACGAATTGGAACGCCGCATCGCCAAGACCATCGGCGAAACGCTGAAATACGAACCGGGCGTATCGTCCACCTTCTTCGGAGCGGGCGCGTCCCGGCCCATCATCCGCGGCCAGGGCGGCGACCGCGTCCGCGTGCTGACCAACGGCGTCGGGTCGATCGATGCCTCCGCGTCGTCGCCCGACCACGCCGTCGCCGCCGAGCCCGCCCAGGCGGAGCGCATCGAAGTGCTGCGCGGAGCGTCCATCCTGCGCTACGGCAGTTCCGGCGCGGGCGGCGTCGTCAATGTGATCGACGGCCGCATTCCGACCGCCCTGCCCGAAGACGGGCGCGAGGTGAACCTGCGCATGAGCGCGACCAGCGTCGATAGCGGCATCGAGGCCGCCGGATCCATCGACCAAGCGATCGGGAGCAATCTGGTCCTGCATCTGGACGGCACGTTCCGCGATTCGGGCGACTTCCGCATTCCGGGCTTTGCCGAAAGCGCCGCCCTTCGCGCCGAAGAGGAAGCCGAACATGCGGCGGAAGGCGAAGACCATGAAGAGGAAGAGGAAGAGGAGGTCCGCGACCGCCTGCCCAACAGTTTCGTCGAAAGCCGCTCCGGCACGGTGGGCTTGAGCTGGATCGGCGACCGCGGCTTCTTCGGCGCGGCCCTGCACCGGTTCGAATCCGACTACGGCATCCCCGGTGGCCATGAACACGGCCACGAGGAGGAAGAAGGCGAAGAGCATGACGAAGAGGAACATGGCGAGGAGGACGTCACCATCGATCTGGAACAGACCCGCTTCGACGTGAATGCAGGGCTGGATCTGGACGGTTTCTTCGAACGGCTGCAATTCTTCGGCGGCTATGCGGACTACGAGCATACCGAGTTCGAAGGCACCGAGACCGGCACGGTTTTCGCCAATGAAGGCTATGAAGGCCGGCTGGAGCTGGTCCAGCGCCAGGACGGCGCTTGGTCGGCCGCGCACGGCGTGCAGATCCGCAGCCGCGACTTCTCCGCCATTGGCGAGGAAGCCTTCGTGCCGCCGACGAAGACGATGCAATATGCGGGCTACACCTTCCACCGCTACGACACGGAGAACTGGCATCTGGAAGGATCCGGCCGGATCGAATTCACGGATCACGACAACAGCGTCACGAACCAGACCCGCGACTTCACCGCGCTGAGCGTCAGTGCGGGGGCCGACCGGCACATCACCGAGACCCTCAAACTGGGCGGCACATTGTTCCGCACGGAGCGCGCGCCGACATCCGAAGAGCTGTTCAGCAACGGACCGCACATCGCCACGAACGCCTTCGAAATCGGCGATCCGAGCTTGGGCAAGGAAGTGGCGACGGGCGGCGAAATCGCCCTGCGCCACCGCGCGCTCGGTCACGCCGTGACGGTCAACCTGTTCTACACCTCCTATGACGATTACATCTACGAGCGTCAGACCGGGGCGGAAGAGGACGATCTGCCCGTGTTCCAGTTTGTCGGCGACGATGCCGAATTCTACGGCGTCGAGGCTTACGGCGAGGTCGACCTGTTCAGTACCGGCCGCTGGGACGTCAGCGTCGATGCGCTGGCCGAATATGTCGAGGCCGAGACCGACACTGGCAATCTGCCCCGCATCCCGCCCCTCGCCATCCTGACCGGCATCGAAGCGCAAGCCGAAGCCTTGCGCCTGCGCGCCGAGCTGGACTGGGCGGCCGATCAGGACGACACGGCGGCCTTCGAACGCGCGACCGACGGCTACACGTTGGTCAACCTGTTCGCGGCCTATGATTTCGGCGAGGCGATGACCTTCTCGCTCGGCCTGGACAATGTCTTCGACGAGGAGGCCCGCCAGCACACCTCGTTCCTGAAGGACGACCTGCCCCTGCCCGGACGCAATCTCCGCTTCACGGTTAGCGCGAAGCTCTAAGACCTGGCAAATCAGTCCATAGCCATCGCTAGGGGGTGATGGCGCGTATAGACATAAGGTCGCCCGAAAGGGCGGCCTTATGGAATGCGGGCACGACCCCTGCCTGCTGAAACGCTCTTCGCGTGCGGGAGGCACGGCTATGGACAACTATCTCAATCTGCCTAATTTCGTGGAGCTGTCGGATCCGGCCTGGACGCTGGGATCGCTATCGCTCGTCGTCGCCTACGGCGCATGTTTCGCCTTCGCGATCTATTTCGTGCTCAGCAGTTTCCAACTGTCCCAGCGCTACCGCTTGGTCGCGGTCCTATCCGCGGTCGTCATGGTGTCGGCTGGGCTGTCGCTGTTCCGCGAAGCCATGATGTGGGACCGCGCCTATGTCTGGGACGCCGCGCGCATGCTTCACGTGCCGATGCTGGACGGCGATACGTTCTCCAACGCCTACCGCTACGGCAACTGGACCATCACCGTGCCCTTGCTGTTGTGCCAGCTGCCCATCGCCATGGGACTGCCACGGCCCGAACTGCACAAACGCGCCCTGCGCATGGGCATAGCCGGGATCGCGATGATCTGGACCGGCTTGGTCGGTCAGTTCGGCGAGGTGTCGGATTGGGGCCTGCTGAACCTGTGGGGCATCGTTTCGACGCTGTTCTTCGCGTGGCTGCTCTGGGAAGTCTGGGGCACGATCCGGGCGGGCGCGGCGACCACCCCGGCGGAGATCGACGGCTGGCGCAAGAATATCTGGTGGTACATGTTGCCGACCTGGGGCCTGTATCCCTTGGCCTACGCAATGCCGCAGCTGGGCCAGACGGAAACCATCGTCGTGGCGCAGCAATTCCTGTTCACCACGGCCGATATCACGACCAAGCTGGTCTACGGGGTCATACTGGCGCGCTTCTGCCTGCGACGGTCCGCGCTGGAAGGCCATGTCTCGGCCATCGAGGCGCTGGCCGATCCGGCCGCGATCGGAAGGGCCGTTCGGCGCTGACGGCCTCAGCCGCAGCGTGATCCGGGCAGGGCCAGCGTCTGACCGATGGCGATGGCATAGTCGCCACCGATCGCGTTGGCAGCCGTGATCTCGCCGACCGGCACGCAGAGGCGGCGCGACAGCGAATAGACCGTGTCGCCTTGCTGCACCGTGTAGGACAGGCCGACCGCCGGCATGCTGGCGGCCGTACCGCTGACCGGTCCCTGCGGGGCCGGAGCCGGTGCGGCAATGACATTGCCGCCGATCGTGTTCTGAGCGAAATCGTAATTCACCTCGCGCGGCTGGCCGGGGACGAGCGGGCGCGGAGCCTGGACGGGCGCCGTTCGGGGCGCAACCGCTTGCGGCGTGGGTTGGATCTTGAATGGGGCGGGCTGATGCGGGCTTTGTTGCGCCACCATCATTTCATAGCCGGGCGTTCCGGTCATGCGGTCCGTATCATAGGCGTGTTCAGTCGGCGACACGGCCGTTTCCGGACCCCTTTCCGAACCGGCCAATTCCGGATGGGCGGCCGGGATCGCGCTGTACTGCACGCCTGCAACCGTCCGGGCCTCCGCTGCCAGAACGGGCGCCGTGTCGAGATCGGGCTCAACATATTTGGAGGAATACTGGTAGTTCGGGTTTTCTTGCACCGTCGAGCAGGCGGCAAGGGCGAGTGCGGAACCCACGAACAAGAGGCGGATGGACATGGCGGTCTCCAAGCGGTTTGGCGCTCAGGCTGCGTTGAAAAGGTCAATTTTGGGTAAAGGCGTGTTTCCGCGCACCCGGGGGTTCCGGTCGCGGCTCCGACGCGCTATCCGCGTTGCGAAAGCCGAGCGCGTCCGGGCCGGACGCGTTTTTCGGGCCGAAACGCCGCCGCGAGGATATCGATGACCATTTCCACCCGCACATTCGACTATCGGGACGGCGACACGCGCTGCACCGGCTACCTGGCCTATGACGAAAGCGTGGCGCGGGCCCGGCCCGGCATCCTGATCAATCACGCCTGGGGCGGGCGGGACGATTTTGCCGAAGGCGTCGCGGTGCAGATGGCCGCGAACGGCTATGTCGGCGTGGCGCTGGACAATTATGGCGGCGCGGCGCGTCCTGAAACCGTGGACGACAAGATGTCCTTGATGGGCCCGCTGAAGGAAGACCGGGCCGCGCTGCGCCAGCGCCTCAAGGCCGGGTACGACGCGGCCGCCGCCCTGGACGAAGTGGACTCCGGCGCCATGGCGGCGATGGGCTTCTGCTTCGGCGGGCTCTGCACGCTGGACATGGCGCGGGCCGGTTTGGACCTCAAGGCGGCGATCTCCTATCACGGCCTGCTCGATGCGCCCGATCTGCCCAGAAGCGACATCCGGGCCGATGTACTGGTCTGTCACGGCTATGACGACCCGATGGCCGATCCGGACAGCCTGCGCGCCGTGCAGGACGAGCTTTCGACATCGGGCTGCGACTGGACGGTGATGAGTTTCGGCAACACCAAGCACGCTTTCATGGTGCCCGAAGCCGACGATGCGGAGCTGGGCCTGAAATACAACAAGTCCGCCGCCGATCAGAGCTGGGCGGCGACGTTCGACCTGCTGCGCAAGCACTTCGGGATGCACGGCACCGATGCGGCGTAAACCCGCAGGCAGCGTCAGCGGCGACGCGAGCGGCATCACCGTCATCCGCGACACGGAGGCGCTGGCGGAATTCTGCGACGCGGCGCGCGAGCACGATTTCGTCTGTCTCGACACGGAGTTCATGCGCGAGACGACCTTCTACTCCATCCTCTGCCTGATCCAGATGGCGACGCCCGACGACGAAGTGATCGTCGACCCGCTGGCCGAGGGTCTCGACCTCGCGCCCTTCGTCGATCTGCTGATGGACGACCAGCTGGTGAAGGTCATGCATGCCGCGCGTCAGGATATGGAGATCTTCTACGAGCTGTGCGGCAAAACCGTGCCGGGCCCGATCTTCGACACGCAGGTCGCGGCCATGGCGGCCGGGTTCGGCGACAGCGTCGGGTATGGCGGGCTGGTCAAGGGCCGGCTCGGCATCAATCTGGACAAGGGCGCGCGGTTCACCGACTGGTCGCGCCGCCCGCTCTCGGACAAGCAGCTCTCCTACGCCCTCGCCGACGTGACGCATCTGCGTGATCTGTTTCCGGATCTTGTGGACGAGCTCGAAGATGCGGGCCGCCTGCCTTGGGTCATGGAAGAGATGGCTCCGCAGATGGAAGAAGACCTCTACGCATTCGACCCCGAAGATGCCTGGCAGCGCCTGAAAGTGCGCAATCCGCGCAAGCCCTATCTGGCCGCATTGCGTGCCGCCGCCGCCTGGCGCGAGGAGCAGGCGATCGAGCGCGACGTGCCGCGCCGCCGCGTGCTGAAGGACGACGCGCTTTACGACCTGGCCACGCAGAAGCCCCGCGACCTGGACGCACTCGGTCGCTTGCGCGGCATTCCGCGCGGGTTCGAGCGCTCCGGCGCGGCCAAGAGCCTGATGGCGCGGATGAACGACGCGCTCGACAATGCGGAGGATTACGCCCCGGACGTGCCCAAGCCGACGGCCATGCCGCCCAATCTCGGTCCGCGCGTGGAAATGCTCAAGACCTTGCTGCGCCTGCGCACCGAGGTCGTCGGCATCGCCCCGCGCCTGGTCGCCGGGGCGCGCGAGATCGAGAAGATCGCCGCGTTCGGCGAGGAGGCCGGCGTGTCGGCGCTGAAGGGCTGGCGGCGGGAGCTGTTCGGCGACGACGCGCTGGCATTGTTGCGGGGCGAGATCGGGCTGCGGCTGGATGGCGACGATGTGGTGGCGGAGCGGTTTCAGGGGTGAAACCGTCCCCCGCTCATCCCGTGCCCCGACACGGGACCCAGCACATCTGCGAGGGCACAGCGAACTCGTCTTTGCGGACTGGATCCGGTCTTGCCCATGGCTGGGCCCCGATTTCCGTCGGGTTGAGCGGATGATGGACGTTTCCATTCTCTACGCCGACTCCGACCTTCTTTTCATCGACAAACCCGCCGGTCTTCTGTCCGTGCCCGGCAAGACCGAACCCGATTGCGTCGAGGCGCGTCTGCGCGCGCAGCATCCCGAAGCCCTCACCGTTCACCGGCTCGACATGGCGACATCGGGCATCATGGTGTTCGCGCGCAGCAAGGCGGCGCAGCGTCACCTCGGCCTGCAGTTCGAACGCCGCCATCTGGCCAAGACCTACATCGCCGTCGTCGACGGGATCGTCGCCGCAGACAAAGGCCGCATCGACCTGCCCCTGCGCGCCGACTGGCCGAACCGGCCGCTGCAAATGGTCTGCCACGATCAGGGCCGACCGAGCACGACCGATTGGCGTGTGATCGAACGCGGCGCGGACCGCACACGGCTCGAACTGACCCCGCTGACGGGCCGCAGCCACCAGCTTCGCGTCCATCTGAAAGCCATCGGCCATGTCATTCTGGGCGACGAATTCTATGCTGACGGCGCCGCGTTGGCCGCGAGCGAGCGTCTGATGCTCCATGCGCACCGGTTGAGCCTGTTCAAGCCGACCGGCGGCGAGCGGATCACGGTGGAGAGCGTCGTGCCGTTCTAGCCAAGCCCCGCACCGGAGCTGTGCGACCGGCGGCGATGGCGGTTTCCTTCGCCCCTCCGGATGCTCGAGCGTCGGCGTCCCGCCCGCCCCCACTCCGCTCCCGGCGACACCGGCGGAAACGGCGCCCATGAAGATTGCCTGCCGTGAGGCGCGATCAGGGGATCGGTGAGTGGCGATCCTCGCACACGAATCCGTCGAGCGACACTTCCTGCACGTTGTCAGCCGATCCGCAGGTATCGATGGCGAGTTCGGTGATACGCTCCAGCT
This sequence comes from uncultured Algimonas sp., assembly GCF_947498175.1. Classification (GTDB taxonomy): domain Bacteria; phylum Pseudomonadota; class Alphaproteobacteria; order Caulobacterales; family Maricaulaceae; genus Litorimonas. The sequence goes on from NZ_CANMJB010000013.1 coordinate 36,136, forward strand.
CCGACGCGTTCGGCTCATCGACGGAATAGGTCGAGACGCAAGCCGTTGACGCCAATGCGGCGCAGGCGAGCAGAGCGGATCTAATATGTTTCGTCATGTTCCGGTTGTGACCCGCAATTTCTGGCAGGGCAAGTCTTCGCGGTGAGCCTGACCACCGCCCCGACCTGGCAAACCCTACAGATACGCCTCCGCCTTGACCGTCTTCAGCCCCGCAATGAACCCGTCTGCCTGCTCCAGCAACGCATCGCGCTTATCGCCGTCCATCCGGTCGAGGTTGCGGTAGACCATGCTCATGCGGCGATTGCCGCGCAGCTTGTCCTCGTTGCGCGCGACGAAGTGCCAGTAGAGCGAATTGAACGGGCAGGCATCCTCGCCCACGCGCTGGGTCACCTTGTACCGGCAATTGCCGCAATAATCGCTCATCCGGTTGATGTAGGCGCCGGACGCCGCATAGGGCTTGGATCCCAGCAGACCGCCATCGCCATACTGGCTCATGCCGAGCGTGTTGGGCAGTTCCACCCATTCGAAGGCGTCCAGATAGACCGACAGGTACCATTCGTGAACCGCATGCGGGTCCGCGCCGATCAGCAAGGCGAAGTTTCCCGTAATCATCAGCCGCTGTATGTGATGGGCGTAGGCGTGCTCGATCGTCTGGCCGATCGTGCTGCGCAGGCATTCCATGTCGGTCTCGCCGGTCCAGTAGAATTCCGGCAGATCCAACGTGTTGCCGAAGAAATTCTTCTCCTCGTAACCCGGCATTTCCATCCAGTAGATGCCGCGCACATATTCGCGCCAGCCAATGATCTGGCGGATGTAGCCTTCGGCGGCATTGATCGGCACGTCGTCGTCCTTGTACCGCGCCTCGACCGCCTGGCAGACCTCCAGAGCGGTGAGCAGCCCCGCATTGAGGTAGGGCGAGATCAGCGAGTGGAACAGGAAGTCCTGCCCCGTGACCATCGCGTCCTGATAGTCGCCGAATTGCGGCAGGCCGTGGGTCAGGAAGTTGTCCAGGCTGACCAGCGCGTCCGCCCGGCTCACGCCCCAGAAAAACCCGTCCGCATGGCCGAAGCGCGTCGGAAACTCGGCCTTGACCATGGCGATGACGCCGCGCGTGATGCCGTCGGGCTGGAAGCGCTGCGTCTCCGGGAAGACCATGCCCTCCTTGGCAGGCTTGCGGTTTTCCTTGTCGTAATTCCATTCGCCCCCTTCGGGCTTTTCGTCCGCCGTCATCAGCAGCCCGGTCTTGCGCCGCATTTCGCGGTAGAAATATTCCATGCGCAGCTGCTTGCGGTCTTCGGCCCAGTCGGCGAATTCCTCGATGCCGCAGACGAAGCGGTCGTCGGGCGAGATCGTCACGCGCTTGCCGAACCGGTCTTCCCAGCGACGAACCGCCTCAAGCACGCGGTGATTGCCGGGCCAGGTCACGGCGATCTCCGCCACGTCATGGCGATCCAAGGCGCGCTCGACCTCTGTCGTGAAGCTGTGCGTGTTGTCCGGGTCCGTCAGTTCGACATAGTCCACCGCCCAGCCATCTTCCCGCAGCTCTTCGGCGAAATGGCGCATGGCGGAGAAAAGGAAAATCAGCTTGGTGCGGTGGTGCGGCACGGATCGAGCCTCCTCCTTCACCTCGACCATCAAGACGCGCGCATGATCGCGATCGGCGAACTGAAGCGCGGACAGACCGTGGGAGAGCTGGTCGGCAAAGAGGGGGATGAGCGTCGTCATGATTGTGATACGCGCTGTCGCTGCCAACCGTTTCGCAGCCGCGTCCGTATTGAGTCCGTGAGCAAGGCGAACAAAAGCTATCTGCCGTCCAAGGACTGCGCGACTTGCGGGCGGCCTTTCAGCTGGCGCAAGAAATGGGCCCGCTGCTGGGACGAGGTCCGCTATTGTTCGGAGCGCTGCCGGAGAGAGAAGCATGCTGGATAGTTTCGAGACGCCGATCCGCGCCGTCGTCGTCGGCAGCACGGGCGGCATCGGCGCGGCTTTCGTCGAGGCGCTGGCGGGCAGCGACCGGGTCGAGGCGGTCCACGCCTTGTCGCGAACCGGCGCGTCGCACCCCTTCCCCAAGGTTCGCAATCTGACGTTCGACTTCCTCGACGAGCCCAGCCTCATCGCCGCTGCGCAGGCGCTGGGCGAAGTCGGTCCGTTCGACCTGATCCTGGTGGCGACCGGCTTTCTGCACGGCTCGGACGTCCAGCCGGAAAAGACGATGCGGTCGCTGGATCTGGACGCCATGCGACGCAATTTCGAGATCAACACGTTCGGTCCGGCCCTGACGGCCAAGCATTTCCTGCCGCTGCTCGCGCGCGACCGCAAAGCCGTGTTCGCGGCCCTGTCGGCCCGGGTCGGCTCGATTTCCGACAACCGGCTCGGTGGCTGGTACAGCTACCGCGCCTCGAAAGCGGCGCTGAACATGATGATCCAGACCCTGTCGATCGAGACGGCGCGCCGCCGCAAACAGCAAGTGGTGATCGGCCTGCATCCCGGCACGGTCGATACGGAGCTGTCGGAACCGTTCCAGGGCAACGTGCCGGAGGGCAAGCTGTTCACGCCCGCGTTCTCGGCCAGAAAATTGCTGGAGGTGGTGGACCGGGTAGGCCCTGAGGATACGGGCGGATTATTCGCCTGGGACGGGGCGCGGATATCGTCTTAACGGGCGAGCTGTAGCCGGCTTCACTCGAACAGATCCTCCCGCACAACCTTTCCTGCGAACGCTTTCGTCACATCCGCCTTCGCGCTCGATGCCGCCTCGTCGATCATCCGGATCGTGTCGCGCAAGGCCGGGACGCTGCGGTCTGTGTATTTGAGCAGATAGTCCACCACGTCGCGCGATACGTCCCTGCCCCGGCGGCGGAACAATTCGCGCGTGATCGGGTGCAGGCTGTCATCGTCGGGCTCGTGCAGTTCGATCTTGGGCATGGCGGACAGGCGCGAGCGCAGATCGGGCAGAGCGACACCCCAATCGTCCGGGACGACGCGCGACGCCAGCAGCAGACCCGGGATCTCGCCCCGCAGGGCCCGGTTGATGAAACCGAACAGCGCATCGTCGTCGCGCGTATGCGCGTCGTCCAGGAAGACGCCGTGGGCGGTCTTCAGCCAGGCTTCGCCCAAATGGGTCTTGCCCGTGCCTTCCGGTCCCAGCAACAGCATCGCCGGGGCGGGCCAGGCGGGCCAGGCGCGCACGACGTTCAACGCACCCGCATTGCTGGGCGCTTCGATGAAGCTCTCATAGGTGAAATCCGGTGCCGGAGTCAGGTCGAGCGGGATCTGGCCCTTTCTACGGACGGGGGCTGTCACGGGCTCTCCTGCGCCTAGCGCCGGATGACGAGACCCATTTGCGGATCTTCATAGACGCGCAAACCCTTCTGCGCCATTTCGTCGGCCAGCCGTTCGACGCTGCCGAACCGGAGGGTCATCAGTGCGCCGTCCTTGGACACGGCGTCGAGCCGGGCATCGCTGATCTGCACGCTATTGTTGATGGCGCGCTGCAACCGCTGCCATTCCGAAATGGAATCGTACAGAACGGAGACCGGCGCGGACTGAGCGCTACCGCTGGGCACGGCGGAATTGGCCTTCCAGTCCGCTTCCAGCCGCGCGACGAGCGCGGCCGGGCTCCGCGCGCTCAGGCTGCGACGTTCGCCCGTTTCCATGACCAACTCCGTCACATCGATGCCGCCCGACGAGGGCCGCACGATCAACAGCCGTTCCACGCCGTAACGATCGGCCAACGATTGCAGCTGGATTTCGCTGGGCTCGTCCGTCAGCCGCCGCAGCTCGTCGGCGTCGATCGATTTGACCGGCGTCAGCGCATGGGCGTAGCGGCCCGACACCAGGTCGCGCGCCGTGTCGCTGTCGGGATCGAAACCGACCGGCACGAACAGGCGCTCGCGTGCCTGGCTCCTGACCATGGTCAGACCCTGGTCGCGCAGCAGGCGCTGCACGGCGGCCGGGTTGAAGGCGATGGACACGTCGCCGAGATAGCGCGTCGCCGAGCGCCGTTCATTGTCGATGGTCTGGCCGCGGATCAATGGGCCGACCGTGGCCAGCGTCAATGGCGGCAGGCCGCGCGCCTCGCGTTCGGACTCCAGCGTCAGCCGGTTCAGCAATTCGCGCGCCGCCTTGATGTAACCGGACTGGACCGCATTGGTCTGCGCCTGGATGGCCGTATCGGCCGTGGCGTCCACGGGGACTTTCGCCACGGTGAACGGATCGGCCGCAAGGGCTGGCAGGGCCAGCAGGGTGGCGGCGAGGGCGAGGAGGAGCTGTTTCATGGGTCGGGCTATAGCAGGGTTTGGCGTATGGAAAAGGCCGGGTCTCTCACCTGTGTCGATCGCCGATCCCGACATCCGGCCACACTGACTTGCGATTGCGGCGGATTTGGCACACAGGCCGCCCCCATGACAGATCATGAAAAACCCCTCTCCTACAAGGATGCCGGCGTGGACATCGATGCGGGCGACGCCTTGGTGGACCGGATCAAGCCGATGGTGCGCTCGACCCGGCGCCCCGGGGCGGACGGCACGATCGGCGGCTTCGGCGGTGCGTTCGACCTGAAAGCGGCCGGGTTCGACGATCCGGTGCTGGTGTCCGGCACGGACGGGGTCGGAACCAAGCTGAAGGTCGCGATCGAAACGGGAAAACTCGACACGGTCGGGATCGACCTGGTCGCCATGTGCGTCAACGACGTGTTGGCTCAGGGTGCCGAACCGCTCTTCTTCCTTGACTATTTCGCGACCGGGCGTCTGGACGTGGACGGCGCGGCCGCCGTCGTGTCCGGCATCGCCGAGGGGTGCCGCCAGGCCGGATGCGCGCTGATCGGCGGCGAGACGGCGGAAATGCCCGGCATGTATGCGGACGGCGAGTTCGATCTGGCCGGTTTCGTCGTCGGCGCGGTGGAACGCGACGCGATCCTGCCGCAGCGCGACGCGATGAGCGCGGGCGACGTGCTGATCGGGCTGGAAAGCTCCGGTCCGCATTCCAACGGCTATTCGCTGATCCGCAAGATCGTGGACCGCTCCGGTCTCGGCTTCGAGGCGCCCTCTCCCTTCGGCGACGGCACGCTCGGCGAAACCCTGCTCGCACCGACGACGATCTATGTCGAGGCCGTCAAACCCGTGCTCGGCGACATTCTGGGCCTCGCCCACATCACCGGCGGCGGGTTGACCGACAATGTACCGCGCATGCTTCCAAGTGGGCTCCAGGCCGCTTTCGACTTCGACGCCTGGGAGCGTCCGGCCGTGTTCCGTTGGCTGCAGGAAACGGGCGGCGTGGAGGAAGCCGAGATGCGGCGCGCCTTCAATTGCGGGATCGGGCTGGTCCTGTGCGTCAAGCCGGAAGCCGTCATGGACGTGCTGGCCAAGCTGGAGGCTTCCCGGTCCGGGGCCGGCATCCCGGCGCACGTCATCGGAGAGTTGCGCGCGGCATGAAGCGCGTGCGCACAGCGGTCCTGATTTCGGGACGCGGGTCGAACATGGCCGCGCTTCTGGACGCCGCAAATGCCCCGGACTATCCGGCCGATATCGTCCTGGTCGTGTCCAACCGTCCCGGCGCCGGGGGGCTGGACAAGGCGAAGGCGGCGGGCGTGACGGCCCTTGCCATCGACCATACCGGCTATGGCAGCCGCGAAGCCTTCGAGCGCGCTCTGGACGCCGCCTTGCGCGACCACCATATCGAATTCGTCGCCTGCGCCGGGTTCATGCGCGTGCTGACCGAATGGTTCGGGTCGCGCTGGGAAGGACGGCTGGTCAACATCCACCCGTCCCTGTTGCCGAATTATAAAGGCCTTCACACCCATCGCCGCGCCATCGAGGCCGGAGACACCCATGCCGGTGCGTCGGTCCATTGGGTCGTGACCGAAGTGGATGGCGGCGACGTGATCGACCGCGAAACCGTAGCGATCCGTCCCGGCGATACGCCGGAAGCCCTGGCCGCACGCGTGCTGGAGCGCGAATTGGTCCTCTATCCGCGCGCCCTGGCGGCGGCGGTCCGTCAACGCCGCGTTAACCCTGTCTCCTAAGTCGGCGGCAAGCCTTGCCGCCCTAACATGGCCCCGAATTTCGAGTATCGGGTGGGCAAATCGTGGGCTGGCGGAGTTTCAGAAATTACCGGGAGGATGAGGACGGCAACGTCGCCATGATGACCGCGGTCGCCATGGTCGGCCTGCTCGCCATGGTCGGCGCCGCGATCGACTATACCACCGCGTCCTCGTCCAAATCCCGGTCGCAGAACATCGCCGACGCGGTCGCGCTGAACGCGGCCGCCTTCGTGCGGGCCAACAAGGGCAAGATGCCGACGGACCGCAAGAACGGCTTGCCAACCGGAGACTATACGGCGGCCGAACTCGGCTACGACGTCAAGGGCTGGGTCGCGGGCGGCGCCGAGGATGTCATCGTCAACGTCGCCTACGACATGACCGCCAAGGAAGCCATCGTGACGGTCAGCGGCGAGACCAACGCGTCCTTTTCAGCCGTCATGGGGATCGACACGGTCGGCTATTCGAGCCGCAGCGTGGTCGGCATGGAGGATCTGGAGCTCAACGACGTCGCCTCGCTGGCCCTGATCCTGGACAATTCCGGGTCGATGGCCTGGGACGACAGGCCCTACAAAGCCAACGGCTTCGGCTGGCTCGTCCCGCCGACCGGGGCGGTCGCACGGATCACGGCGCTGGAGGACAGCGTCAAGGGTTTCATGACCTATCTCGAACCGCTGGTCGGCACGCAGACCGGGACCGACCCCAAGGTCTTCCGCTCCGGCATGCTGGCCTATAACGGCAACACGATCAACAGCCGCACGAAGCCCATGGGCTGGCGCCTGCTGTCGGACGGCACGATCGACGCCATGACGGCGCAGGGATCGACCCGGCCCGCCAACGCCCTGGCCACGGCGGCGGACTGGCTGGTCTCCGAACCGGCCGTCCACAAGGCGGCCAGCGGCAAGACGCCCCTGCGCTACGCCGTTTTCATGACGGACGGCGTCAATGACGGCAACGACCCCGTCTGGATCGACCAGACCGGAACCGGGAAATGGCGGCGTCAACGGTGCAGCCGCCCCGACCGCTGGTCGCGTTGGAGTTGCTGGTACTCGTACAGAACCTCGTCGGCCAGACCGTCCGGCAATGCCAGACAATGGAATGGCGGCAGGCAGAGGCGGGGCAACTGGTCCGAAGGCCGGGACAGCTACCCCCAGAACGAAACCGCCCTCGCCTCCTGCAAGCGCATGAAGGATGACGGCGTGACCGTCTATACGATCGGTTTCGCGCTCGAGCCCGGAACCTACGGCATGAACGATTTCTACTGGGACTACAATGCGGGCCGCTATGTCGAGAATACGAGAACCCTCGACGCCTCCATCAAGTCTCAGGCCTTCAACTTCCTCGCCGCCTGTGCGAGCAATGCGGACACGTTCATCAAGGCCGCCAATGCCGACGAGCTGACCGCGGCGTTCAACACGATCGGCGAGGACATCCTGTCCGACACGATCCGCATCAAGCGCTGAGCGGGCCCGAAAAAGGCCGGGTCGCCCCGGCCTCTTCCGCTTCCTCTTCCTCATCCGTCAAGATCGGTGCGCCTAGCCGACGATGTCTTCGTCGGTGAAGAACTGCGCGATCTCTTCGGCGGCCGTTTCCGGTGCGTCGGAGCCATGGACCGTGTTGGCGTCGATGGATTCGGCGAACGCCGCGCGGATCGTGCCGGGCTTGGCTTCGGACGGGTTGGTCGCGCCCATCACGTCGCGATATTTCGCGATGGCGTCTTCGCCTTCCAGCACCTGGACCACGACCGGACCGGACGTCATGAACTTGACCAGATCGCCGTAGAACGGACGTTCGGCGTGAACCTCGTAGAAGCGCTTCGCCTGATCCTCGGACAGATGCACGCGGCGCTGGCCGACGATGCGCAGGCCCGCATCCTCGATCATGGCGTTCACTTTGCCGGTGAGATTGCGCTTGGTGGCATCGGGCTTGATGATGGAAAAGGTGCGTTGCACGGCCATGGACTGATCCTTCGAGGCTGTATTAAGAATTTGCGCGGCCCCTAATCCGGGATGACGCGTTTCGCAAGCCGTGTTAGCGGGCGCGCGAATTAAGAACGCGCCATGCTCCACATCAACGATCTGACATACCGCATCGAAGGGCGACCCCTGTTCGAGAAAGCCACGCTCGCCATCGATGCGGGGCAGAAGGTCGGGCTAGTCGGCCGCAACGGCACCGGCAAGTCCACGCTCTTCCGGCTGATCAAGGGGGAAACAGCTCCCGATGACGGCGAGATCACCTTGCGCAAGGGCATGCGCATGGGGGCGGTCGACCAGGAAGTGCCCTCCGGCCCGGAAAGCCTGATGGACACCGTGCTGGCCGCCGACACGGAACGGCTGGCCCTGCTGCGAGAAGCCGAGACCGCAACGGACCCGATGCGCATCGCGCAGATCCACACGCGTCTGGGCGACATCGACGCCTACACGGCCGAAGCCCGCGCCGGGTCGATCCTGTCGGGCCTGGGGTTCGACGGCGACGACCAGCAGCGCGCCTGCGCCGACTTCTCCGGCGGCTGGCGGATGCGCGTCGCCCTGGCCGCCATGCTGTTCGCCCAGCCGGACATCCTGCTGCTGGACGAACCGACCAACTATCTCGACATCGAAGGCGCGCTGTGGCTGGAAAACCACATCCGCAAATATCGCGGGACGATTTTCGTGATCTCTCACGACCGCGACTTCCTCACCAACGCCGTCACCCACATCGCCCATCTGCAGGCGGGCAAGATGACGATGTATTCGGGCAATTACGACCAGTTCCAGCGCCGCCTGGCCGAGCGCAACCGGCTCGACATGGCGCTCGTCGCCAAACAGGAGGACGAACGCCGCAAGCTGCAGGCCTTCGTCGACCGCTTCAAGGCCAAGGCGTCCAAGGCCAAGCAGGCGCAGTCCCGCGTCAAGCGGCTGGAGAAGATGGAGCCGATCGCGACCATGGTCAGCGATCCCATCGCGCCGATCGAGCTGCATGGTCCAGAACGGCTGCTCAGCCCGCCCATGGTGCGGTTCGACGATGCCGCGCTCGGATATGGCGACACGACCATCCTGCGAAACATCAATCTGAGCGTCGATCCGGACGACCGGATCGGGCTTCTGGGCCGCAACGGCGAAGGCAAGACGACGTTTGCCAAGGGCTTGCTCGGCATCCTGTCCGCGCAGACCGGCCATATCCGCGCCCACAAGAAGATGCGCGTCGGCTATTTCGCCCAGCACGAGGTGGACGCGCTCAACACGGCTCATTCCGCCTACGACCATGTGGTCGACCTCATGCCCGACGCGACCGAGGCCGAGCGGCGCGCGCGCCTCGCGCAATTCGGGCTGGGCGCGAAGAACGCCGAGACGCCCGCAGGCGATCTTTCGGGCGGCGAGAAGGCGCGGCTGCTGTTTTCCCTGATCGGTTTCCACAAGCCGCATCTGCTGGTCCTGGACGAGCCGACCAACCATCTCGACATCGACAGCCGTGAAGAGCTGGTCCGCTCGCTCAACAGCTACTCCGGTGCCGTGCTGCTCATCAGCCACGACCGCGCCTTGCTGGAAGCCACGACGGAACGGCTCTGGCTGGTCGATGGAGGTGCGGTCACGGTCTATCCCGGCACGCTGGACGATTACCGCGAGGAACAGGCCGAACGCGCGCGTCCGGACAAGAAGGCCAAGATCGACACCGGCCCGTCCAAGGCCGACGAGCGCAAGGCCCGCGCCGAGGCCCGCAAGGCCGTCGCCCCGCTCAAGCGCGCCGCCGAACGGCTGGAAAAGGATCTGGACCGCGCCACCCGCATGCTGGCCGACATCGACGCCGAGCTCTCGGAGCCCGGCCTGTTCGAAGACGACCCCGACCACGCCGTCGCCCTGGGCCAGGACCGCGCCCGCTGCGCCGAACGCATCGAACGCCTGGAGGAACGCTGGCTGGACGCGCTGGGGGCATATGAAGGAGCGAAAGAGGACGCGGGACTGGACTGAGGTTCAACGCAGGTTTGCGTGCCACCTCGACCCTGGCCCCCTCAGGTTTGCGTCCCGCGTGCGGGTCTAAGATTGCCAACGGCAATCGTCGCAAACCTCGTTCCGCAGGAACACGCGTCCCAAAGGACGCGAAGGGAACGCCGCCCCGCAAGCCCGGACGGCGTCTTGCCCAGCCATTTCCCTACCCCCTCATCCCGGGCTCGACCCGGGATCCATCTCCCCACCGTTCCGGCTGGCCTAGCCGTCCCGTGATGGACCCCGGATCAAGTCCGGGGTGAGGTGTATGGGAGACGCCGTCCTTGGCAATGAATGCCGATAACGAAAGGGAATAAGCCGCGTTCCCGACGCCCATCCTCGTTTATCGCGCAACCCTTCCGCGTCTTCGCCCGCGCCAACCCCTTGTTCTGCGTGGTGTCCTCTCCCGCCCATCCGAAAGAATCGACAATTAGATCCTCGCTTTCCAAACCTGGTGTATGTTGCTCTCGTTCGCTGCAAGACACGAGGAGGGGCGTAACCCTCGGTGCAGGGAACAGGAGCGAGGGCTCGGTGGTGTGAGCGGGGATCCTTCCGCCGCACAAGGACTGTGAAGAGCAGTCCGCGGGTCCTTTCCGGGAGAGCCGACGCCAGGGT
>NZ_CANMJB010000014.1 GCF_947498175.1 uncultured Algimonas sp.
TGTTCCCTTCGCGTCCTTTGGGACGCGTGTCCGTGCCGGACAAGGTTTGCGACGATTGCCGTTGGCAATCTTAGACCCGCACGCGGGACGCAAACCTGTGGGGGGCCGGGGTTGAGCTAGTTCGGCAACAACACCGCATCCACCACGTGCACGACGCCGTTGGACGTCGCCACATCGGCTGTCGCCACCATTGCCTTGCCACCGTTTTCGTCCTTCACATAGACCTTGCCGTCCTCGGCATAGGCTATCAGGGTGTCGCCGGACAGGGTCGTGACTTCGGCCTCGCCGCCATTGGCTTCGGCCAAGGCGATCACGGATGCGGCGTCGAGCGAACCCGACACGACATGCGCCGTCAGGATCTTGCTCAGCTTGTCCTTGTTGGCCGGCTCCAGCAGGCTTTCGACCGTCCCGGCAGGCAGTGCGCCGAAGGCGTCGTTGGTCGGGGCGAAGACGGTGAACGGTCCGTCGCCGGACAGGGCCTCGACCAGCTCGGCGGCCTTCACGGCGGCGACGAGCGTGGACAGCGCATCGACGTCCATGGCGGTTTCGACGATGTTGGGGCCGGTTTCGGTGGCGCCCATGACTTTCGTCTCGGTCTTGTACTTGTCCCCGGCCAGAGCGGGCGCGGCGATGGCGGTCGTGGACAGGAGGGCGGCGGCGATGAGGGGTTTGAGGATCATGGGACGTCTCTCGTTTCAGTCATTGCGAAGGGTCCGGGGATGCGGACCTGACTCCCTTACGCAGCGTCGAAGGGCGGCGGATGGCGGTCTGACGCGGACGTGAACTGCATGACTCTTCTGTCATCAACAAGCGGGGTCGCGTAAGGACGGGTTGCGCTGGCCATGGGCGGCGCAGTTTGCCAAGAGGCGCGGATGTCGATCGCGACCCCCTCACGGCTGGACCATGTGCAGGCCCTGCGGGGACTGGCGGCCATGCTCGTGCTGTTGGCGCATCTGGCCCTGATCGAACGCCGTAGCTTGGCCGACCCCTTCCTGCCCGTCTCCATGGAATGGGGGATGATGGGGGTGGACCTGTTCTTCGTCATCAGCGGGTTCATCATGGTGTTCGTCACGCGCGACTGGCGCGGCGGCGGCGGCGGCGTGCCCGAATTCCTTTTCGCCCGGGCGACACGCATCTATCCTCTTTACTGGGTTGTCACGGCCGCGCTGCTGCTCGTCTGGGTCGTGCGTCCGGACCTCGTCTTCTCCAGCTCGCCCAACGATCCGCAATGGCTGAACACACTGCTGCTCGTGCCGTCCGCCGCCTATCCGCTGCTCGAAGTCGGCTGGACGCTGGTCTACGAGATGATGTTCTACGTCCTGTTCGCGCTCATCCTGTTTCTTCCGGCCAAGGTTCGACCGGCGGGCCTCGCCGTGTGGGCCGCGGCCGTCATCGTGGGCCACGTCGGCGGATGGCAGGCGGCGGGCGCCTTGGCGTTCCACCTGTTCAGCCCGCTGACCCTCGAATTCCTCGCCGGCACGGCCGTGGCGCTGATCTATCTGCGCATGCGTGGAAACCGAACCGTCGCCTTCGCGCTCGTCCTGGCGGGACTGGCAGGTCTGGCCGTCTGGTTCTTCATCGGCGGAGCGTTCCAGGACCAGGGGGCGCGCGTCCTGCGGCTGACGCTGCCGGCCTGCGCGCTGCTGCTCGGCGCGGCTTGGCTGGACCGGCACGGCGCGACCGCACCGGCTTTCGCCGTGCGGCTCGGCGATTGGAGCTACTCCCTTTATCTGACCCATCTGCTCAGCCTGGTGCTGGTGGAAAAACTGTGGGGTCTGGCCGGTCTGGAAGGCCTGCCTGCACCGGTCTTCCTGATCGTCGCGGTCGGGACGGCTTTGGTCATCGCGGCGCTGACCTACCGCCTGATCGAGAAGCCCTTGATCGACAGGGCGCGCGGCGCCCGCAAACGGCTTTTTCCCTAGCGCGCGCGGCCCGCGCCCTGGCGGCTCCCACCCCGGCGGCCCGCGCCCCGGCGGCCCCCGCCCCGGCGGCCCTTGGCGTTGCCGGATCCTTGCGGCGCGCTGGGGAATGCCATCGCCTCCACGAAATAGTCCTGGAAGCGCGGCTCCAACGCCGTCTCGATCTTGACCACGTCGCGCACGGCGTCGCGGATGCGGTCCCGCTGGCTCCTATCCGTCAGACACAGGGCCGCGCCCATCCCGGCCGCGTTGCCGACCGCCTTGATCGTGTCCGCCCCGTTGTGGGGGATGATCCCGATTTCGGCGACATAGTCTGGGTCGAGATGGGTCCCGAACGCACCCGCCAGCAGCACTTCGTCGAAACTTCCGCACTCCAATTCTTCCGCAACCAGCCGCGCGCCGGCCATCAGGGCCGCCTTGGCGAGCTGGACGGCGCGGATGTCCGTCTGTTTCAGCGTGATGTCGCCGATCAGGCGGTAGGTCGCCACGCCGCCCTCTTCGGTGAACCGGTCGGGCGCCGTTCCGGTCCGGAACAGACCGGACCGGTCGATGAGCCCCGCGCGAGCCAGTTCGACCATGACCTCGAAGATCGCCGAGCCGCACAGGCCGGGCACGGCATGATCGCCGATCGTGTCATCCGTCAGCCAGTCGTCATGGCCGATGATCCTGACCTGGCAGTCGAACGTCACGGGGTTGATGCGCAACCGCTCCACGGCGCCTTCGCAAGCGCGCACGCCGCAGCTGATCTCCGCGCCTTCCAGCGCCGGACCGGTCGGGGAGCTGGCGGCGGCGACCTTGCCGTCGTGGGTCAGCACGAGTTCGGCATTGGTGCCGATATCGACCAGCAGGACGGATCGGCCGTCCATCCGGTCCATCTGCGTCAGATAGGCGGCGGCCGTGTCCGCTCCGACATGCCCGCCGATCAGCGGCAGGAGCGACACGCGCGCCGCCCGGTCCAAGCCGAGATCCAGCATGTCGCCCGGCAGGTCGAGCCAGTCCTTGACCGCGAGCGTGAAGGGCGACTGACCCAATGGTGTCGGATCCACGCCGATCAGCGTGTGGTGCATGATCGGATTGCCGACGCAGACCAGTTCGAGAATCTGGTCCGCCTCCGCCCCGACCGCCTCGCGCGCTTGGGCGATCATCTCTCGCAGCTGGCCTTGCACGGCTCCGGCCAGTTTCTCCTGCCCGTCCGCGTTCATCATGACGTAGCTGACCCGGCTCATCACGTCCTCGCCGAAGCGGATCTGCGGGTTCATGGCGGAAGATTGATGCACGAGCGCGCCCGTGCGCAAGTCGTAGAGATAGAGCGCGACCGAGGTCGAGCCGATGTCGATCGCCGCGCCGTAGAGCCCTTCGCGGTCGGGCGGCCAAAGGGCGATGACGTCGGTTTCGTCGCGGATCACCGCGATCAACGTGCGGTCATGCTCCGCGAGCAGGGGCTGGATTTTCGTGACGAGGTCCGGCGCGACTCGCAGGTCTCCGCTCAACTGCTCGATCAGGCTTTCCGTGTCGGACAGATGGTCGTGCAGGGTCGGCTCGGGCAGTCTGACCATCTGCAGCCGGATCGGCGGATCAACCGGTCCCGGCAGATCGAACGCCGCCTTGCGGATGGCGCTCTGCGTATGGCGGGCGTGCGGTGGAATGTCGATGACGACATCGCCCATGATCTTGGCGCGGCAGGCCAGGCGCAAACCGTCGGCCATGTCGCCGTCATGAACGGCCTTCTTCTCCGCCGGGCGGAGCTTGAACAGCGCGTCTTCGGTGACGTTCAAGCCGAATTTCGAATGGTGGCCGGTCTGGAGCGAACATTGGCAGCGTTTGCAGATGCCGTTGCCGCCGCAGACCGACTTGATGTCCACACCCGCGCGCAGGGCGACATCGTAGACGGATTCGCCGGGTTCGGACGTGGTCTGGACGCCCGCTGGCGTGAAGACGATCCTGTGCTTAGCCGCGTCGGCCACGTCGGCCTCCGCCGCGACGCCCGCCCCGGCGGCCGCCGTCGCCCCCTTCGCCGGACGCGGATTTCGGGCGGTTCATCGAAATCCAGTTGGCGCAGTCCGGATCGTTGCCGGCCAACATGTCGCCGGCCTTGATCGCCGGGACGAGGCCTTCGTCGTACACGTTCAGGATCGCGCTGGTCATGCCCGCCGCCTGCAACATCGGCAGGAAGGCGTTGTGGACGGCGTGCCGGTTGGGCAGGCCGAACGCGACGTTGGACGCACCGCAGGTCGTGTTGACGCCGAGCTCCTCGCGCAGGCGCCGGACCAGACGGAACACGTCCTTGCCCGCGCTGTTCACCGCGCCGATCGGCATGACGAGCGGGTCGACCACCACGTCCTCGGCCTTGATGCCATAGTCCGCCGCGCGCTCCACGATGCGCTTGGCGACCTCGAAGCGGACATCCGGGTCTTCGCTGATCCCGGTGTCGTCGTTGGAAATCGCCACGACGGCGCAATCATGTTTCCGGATGAGCGGCAGGACGAATTCGAGGCTTTCCTCCTCGCCTGTCACGGAGTTGACGAGCGGACGGCCCTTATAGGCGGCCAGACCGGATTGAAGGGCGGGCTTGACCGAACTGTCGATCACGAGCGGCGCGTCGACCACACCGTCCTGCAGCAGGGTGATGACTTCGGACATGATCTTGGCTTCGTCGGTCAGCGGCACGCCGACATTGACGTCCAGCACTTGCGCGCCCGCTTCGACCTGCGTCTTGGCTTCCTTCTCCACGCGCCAGTAATTGCCCTCTTTCAGCTCCTTGGCGAATTTCGGGCGGTTGGTCGGATTGATGCGCTCGCCGATCATGACGAAAGGCTGGTCGAAGCCGATCACCACTTCCTGGGTGGGCGAGGTGAGAACGGTGCGGGCCATGGGAAACCTCTAGGCTGCCAAAGGGGTGGAAAGGCGCTCAAGGTCGCGCGCGAAAGCCATGAGCCCGGTGGGGCGGTGTTCGAAAGCCAGGCCGAGCCTGGCGGCGGCGACGTTGGCGTTGGCGAGCAGATCGTCGTCGTCCGTCTGAGACAGGAAGACCAGCCGCTTGTAATGGCCGAAATACAGGTCGCGCAGTTCCGGCTTGCGGTCCAGGCCGAGCGGGCGGATCACCATGGTCTCGAACTGGCGGGCGAGAAAGTCGGTCAGGAAGAACGTGCCGAGCTCTTCTTCCATCATTGCGTCGAATTCGCTCAGGCCGGCGAAGAAGGCATAGCAATGCGCGCCCGGCAACCGTTCGAGCCCGCGCGCCGCACATAAGCGGTCCAGCGCTCCGCCCGTGCCGCAATCCCCGAAGGCGATGACGGTGCGCTCATAGGCGCTGCCGGTCTCGTCCAGAATGCGTTCGAGGGCGGGCACGATCCGTTGCGGGCGGTTGTGCAGCGTTGCAGGCACGCAGCGCAGGTCGAAGGCCGGAAGCTGGTCGCTGAGCGCCCTTACTTCGCGCGCCAATGCGCCGCACGCTATGATCAGCGTTTTCGCCGCCGCGGTCATGGGCGGTTGACGCCCATGAAGCGCTTGGCCAGTTCCACCGTGTTGGAGGCGTCGCCGCCATATTCGGTCGCGCCGATGGCGTCCGCGAATTCCTGGTTCACCGGCGCGCCCCCGACGAAGATGCCGCAATCCTTGCGCAGGCCGCGCTTTTCGAATTCCTCGATCACCACGCCCATGTAAGGCATGGTCGTGGTCAGCAGCGCGCTCATGCCCAGCAGGTCGGGATTGAATTCGTCATAGGCCTTCAGGAATTCCTCGACATCGGTGTTGATGCCCAGATCCATCACCTCGAAGCCCGCCCCTTCCAGCATCATGGCGACGAGGTTCTTGCCGATATCGTGGATGTCGCCCTTCACTGTGCCAATCACGACCCGGCCCGTGGGCTTGACCGCGTCGTTGGCCGCCAGGATCGGGCGCAGCAGTTCCATGCCGCCCTTCATGGCGTTGGCCGCGCTCAGCACTTCGGGCACGAACAGGATGCCGTCGCCGAAATCCAGCCCGACGATGCGCATAGCCTCGACCAGGCTTTCGGTCAGGATCGCATTGGCGTCCCAACCCCGGTCCAGCAGGATCTGCGTGCCTTCGGCGATCTCCGGACCCATGCCGTCATAGAGGTCGTCCTTCATCTGTTCGACGAGCTCGTCGTCGGACAGGTCGGCCAGGATCAATTCGGGTTCGTCACTCATGCCGCGAGCCTCTAGGGGAGAGGGGTTAAGAAGTCGATATAAAAAAACCTTTATATGCCCGTTTCGTTCCGCTACAGGGCTTTCATGGCCAATGACATGACACCGGAGGAGATCGCGGCGCTCGAACCCGTGGACAGTCCGTGCGTCCTGGTCTGCGCGATGGACAAGGATAGCGGCTTCTGTTTCGGATGCGGCCGCACGACCGACGAGATCGCCTATTGGGCCTTGCGGACCAAGGATGAACGCGACGCCATCATGGCCGAATTGCCTGCGCGCCTGCCGCCGTTGAAGAAAAAGCTGGAGGAGCGCCGCGCCCGGCGCCGCGTCAATCGCCGCAACCGTGGCTGACATCCGGTTTGGGCTTGATCTTGGACGCCGCGCCCAACATTGACGCGGCATGAGCGACAAGCCGCCCGCCGACATCAACTATACGTTCAGCGATGCGGAGCTGGAGGCGCTCAAGCCCTACGGCACGGTCCGATCCCATGCGAAAGGCGAGATGCTCGTTCCGGAAGGGCGGAACCAGGCGGACATGCTGGTCACGCTGAGCGGCGAAACGCATATCTTCATCGAGACCCCCGACGGGCCGCGCCGCGTCGGCTGGATGGAGCTCGGACAGTTTTCCGGCGATATCGGCGTCATGACGGGTCAGACGACGCTCGCCTACACGATCATGGGCGAGGCCGGGGATGTCCTGCATATCGCCTATCCCGACTTCCAGCGTCTGCTGGTCGAGAATTCCCGGCTGTCCGACATCTTCATCACCACCCTGACGGCCCGGCGTGCGTTTGCGCGCGACAATCACAGCGCGGTCGTCGTCATCGGCGCGGCTCAGGACCGGCTCGTCTTCGCGGCCCGTGACCTGTTGTCCAAATTCGGCGTGCCCCATCTCTGGCTGTCACCCGATAGAGACCCTGTCGCCAAGACCATCATGGACGCCCGGGACATCGCACTCGGCGACCTTCCGGTCGTCCTGCGCGGGCGGTCGCAAGTTCTCGTCAAGCCGACGGCGGAGGAGATTGCGTCCTCATTCGGCTTCGACTTGCTGCCGGACGGCGAGAAGGCCGACGTGCTGGTCATCGGGGCGGGACCGGCCGGTCTCGCGGCCTGCGTCTATGCCGCGTCAGAAGGGCTCGATGTCGTCGCCATCGATGCGCACAATCCGGGCGGCCAAGCCGGGACATCGTCCAAGATCGAGAATTATCTGGGCTTTCCATCCGGCGTGTCGGGACAGGAATTGACCGAGCGCGCCATGACGCAGGCGATGAAGTTCGGCGCCCGCCTCGCCGCGCCGGTCAAGGCGACCGGACTGGAACGGCACGACGATCATTACTGCCTGTCCCTGTCGGACGGTCGCCGGATCGGCGGACGCTCCGTCGTCATCGCCACCGGCGCGCAATATCGCCGCCTGCCGATCCGCGATCTGGAACGGTATGAAGGGCGCGGCATCTATTACGGCGCGACGCCGATGGAAGCGCAGCTCTGCAAGGGGTCCGAAATCGCCATCGTCGGCGCGGGCAATTCCGCCGGACAGGGCGCGGTCTTCCTCAGCCAGACCTGCGAGCACGTGCACATGCTCTACCGCCGCGCCGACATCCGCGAAACCATGTCGGAGTATCTGGTCCGCCGTCTCGAAGAAACGCCGAACATCACGCTGCACCCGCAAACGGAAATCGCCGCGCTGCACGGGCTCGAAACCGACGACATCGACACCGACCGCCTGACCGGCATTTCGGTCCGGCGACGCGACGCGGGCGACATCGTGCCGCTCGATACGCCTTTCGTCTTCCTTTTCGTCGGTGCCCGCCCGTTCACGGACTGGCTGCCCGACAGCATCGCCTGCGACCGCAGCGGCTTCGTCCAGACCGGGGCCCGGATCAGCGACGCCGTCCTGGCGGACGCCCGTTGGGATTTGGACAGACGGCCCACCGATTTCGAAACCAGTTGGCCGCGCATCTATGCCGTGGGCGACGTTCAGGCCGGGTCGGTCAAGCGCGTCGCCTCGGCCGTCGGCCAGGGGTCCGTCGTGGTAAGCGCGATCCATGCGGCGCTCGGGGAAACGGCGTCCTAGGTCGAGGCCTTCTTCTCCCAGCCTCCCCGTTCGCCCTGCTGCCAGTAGCTCATCGTCGCATCCGCATCCGCCAGCGCTTTCCAACGCGCGCGTTCGCGCTTCACCGCGTCCTGCGAACGACCGTCGATCATGACCATGACGCGCGATACGGCGGAAACGTCTCCGACATCCGCCCCGTCGATCAGGAACACGGCGTCGAACCCGTCGGCGCTGTCGGCCTTGTTCGCCAGCAGGACCGGCTGCTGATCCGCGCGGCCCTGATCCTCGCGGCCGTGCGGCAGGAAGCTCTGGTCCTGGAAAGTCCAGAGATAATCGTCCCATTCGGCCAGGTCGGTCCCGTCGGGAAACCGCACCAGCGCCCGCCAGCCCTTGGCCAGAGTCTTGCCCAGCAAATCCGGCAGCACGCCTTTCAGCGTGCTCGCCTCCAGATGGTAGAACCAGTATTCGGGCGTCTCGGCGATGAGCGTCTCCTTGGGCGGTCTTCCGAGCCTGTCATGCGCTTCGCGCCTGCCCGCGCCGTATTGCGGCACAGCGCTCCGCTACGAAACAGCCAAAGGCCTGTTTTCTAACGCTCCGCGCCTTCGTGGTTGGAGGCGATCCAGCGGTTGAGCAGGCGCACGCCGAAGCCCGTGCCGAACGTGCTTTCGCGCGCATCGTGACGGCCCGACGGTTTCATCGCCGTGCCCGCCACGTCCAGGTGGGCCCAGACCGTGCCCTTGGGCACGAAACGCTGCAGGAACTGCGCCGCCGTGATCGACCCGGCCGCCCGGCCGCCAATGTTCTTCATGTCGGCATTGGGCGAGTTGAGCAGCTTGTCGTAAGGCTTGCCGAGCGGCATGCGCCACACCTTGTCCGTGCTGGCGTCCCCGGCCAGGTTCAGCTGTTCGGCCAAGCCGTCATCGTTGGAGAACAGTCCGGCATATTCGTGCCCCAGTCCGATGACGATGGCCCCGGTCAGCGTCGCGAGATCGACGCAGGCTGCGGGTTTGTACTTGTCGATGGAGTAGTGAAGCGCGTCGCACAGGACGAGCCGGCCCTCGGCATCCGTGTTCTGAACCTCGATCGTCTGGCCGCTCATGGAGGTGACGATGTCGCCCGGGTTTTGCGCGCGACCGTCCGGCATGTTCTCGACCAGCCCGACGACGCCGATGACGTTCGCCTTCGCTTTGCGCTTGGCCAGCGCCATCATCGTACCGACCACGGCGGCCGATCCGCCCATGTCGCCCTTCATGTCCCACATGTTCGCGCCGGGCTTCAGGCTGATGCCGCCCGAATCGAAGGTCAGCCCCTTGCCGACCAGAAGAGCCGGCGCATCGCCGTCCCGTCCGTGCAGATGCTTCAAAACGACAAGGAAGCTTTCGCGCTCCGAGCCTTTGCCGACACCGAGCAGGGCCTGCATGCCGAGCTCGTCCATCTCCGCTTCGCCCAGCACTTCGATCTCCAGACCGAGCTCTTCGAGCGCGACGAGGCGGTCCTTGTAGGTTTCCGGATAGAGGACGTTGGGCGGTTCGTTGACCAGGTCGCGGGCGAACACCATGCCGTCGCCGACCGGGCCGTAATAGTTGTCATAGGCGTTCCGGGCGGCGGCGGGGTCGTCCACGGCGACTCGGACTGTTTCGAGCGGCCGGGTCTTGGGCAACGTCGCCTTGCTCTTGTGTCGGTTGAACGCGTAGCTGGCCAGGCGCGCGCCGAGCGCGGCGCGGGCGGCGTCATCGGCCGTGGCGTCCGATCCGCCGAGATGGATGGTCAGCTCGCGCACGCCGGAGCCCTTCATGGCCTTGGCGGTTTCCGCCACGGCCATTTCGTAATCGAATGTCTCGTCGTCGCCGCGGGCGCGCACGAAGACCTGCACCGCATCCTGCCCGTTCGCGACGAACGTGGAGAATTTCCGGCCCGACTTGTTCTTAAAGCCTGTCGCTTGGGCGACGGCGTCCAGTCCGGCGCCGGGATAGAGCCGGTCGTAACCCTCCACCCGGTCCGAATCGGTGAGGATGAGGGCCGCGCCTTGGGGGGCCGCGTCTTCGTCGACGAAGGTAACCCGGACCGTTTCGGTCAATTCTGCGGAATTCTTCTTATTGCCTGCCATGATGCCCTATACTGCGTGTGATTATGTTCGGTTCTTAATCGTCTTGCGTCTGGTAATGCGCGCAACGCGGAATTAAAACCCGAAACAACCCGGTGTTGCGCCTGCGACGCAGGCATCTTCCGGGAAAAGGGGTCTATTCATCAGCTTATGCCGCTTCTGCAGCGATATTTCTGGACTCAGGCTTTCTGGCCGACAGTCCTCGCCCTGGCCGCGTTGGCCCTGCTCGCGCTGTTGACGCAGTCGCTGCAGACGCTCGACCTGATTGTGGAGAACCGGCAGAGCGCGCTGACGTTCCTCAAGATCACCGTGCTGGCCCTGCCGCAGCTGATCGGCATCATCCTGCCGCTCGCCGTCTTCATGGCGGCGCTTTACGCGCTCAACCGGCTCAACGGCGATTCGGAAGTCATCGTGGCCAAGGCTGCGGGCGCCTCGCCTTGGCAGATCGCCTCCCCGCTCGTGCGCCTCGGCGTCATGGCGATGATCGTGCACCTGCTCATCACCCTGTTCGTGCAGCCCGCCTCGTTCCGGCAGATGCGCGTGGAAGTCTTCAAGGTGCGCACCGACCTTGCGTCGCAGCTGGTCCAGGCCGGCAGCTTCGTCACCCCGTCGCGGAACCTCACGCTCTATGCCAGCGAAATCGGGGCGGGCAACACGCTGCAGGACATCATCATCCACGACGAACGCGATCCGTCCGACGTCATCACCCACACGGCCAAGACGGGCGAAGTGCAGCGCACGCCCAACGGCGCGGCGTTGCTGCTGCGCGACGGCGCCGTGCAGAAGCGCCTGCCGGACGGATCGCTCGACGTGATCCAGTTCGAAGACTACCGCCTCGACATGTCGGAGGCGTTCGCCTTCGATACGCGCATGCGCCTCAAACCGTCCGATCTCTATCTGGGCGAACTGCTCAGGCCCGACGCGAACAGCTTCCTGCCCGAACCGCGGCGGCGGGAATATGCGGCCGAAGGCCATGCGCGCCTGTCGGCGCCGCTCTACAATGTCGCGCTCATAATGCTGGCCCTGTGCTTCATGATCCGCGGCGAACATCGCCGCATGGGGTATGGCCGCCGCATCGTCTTTTGCGCGGCCATCGGGTTCGCGATCCGGATATTCGGCTTCACCGCGACGTCTGCGGCGGAATCGAACATGTCCGCCAATATCGTGCAATATCTCATACCGGCCGTCGTGATCCTTGCCTGCGGCGCCTATCTGCTGCGGCGCAAGCGCTTCACCGCCTACGGAGCGAAGCGCCGCGCTGAAGCCTACATCGCCGGCGTCGCCGCCAAGCGGACCGCAGCCGGGACGGCCTGATGCCCGATACGCTGTTCCGTTATGTCATGGCGCGGTCCGCCCGAAGCCTGACCATCGCCTTCCTGGTGGTCACGGGCATCATCATGCTGGTCGACTTCGTCGAAGCGAACCGCGATCTCGGGGCGGATGTGGACATCACGCCGATGCAGCTGCTCTCGCTGACACTGATGAAGACGCCCAGCCTGATCGAACAGACCATTCCGTTCGTCGTGCTGTTCGGCATGATGGGCGCGATCAACGGCATGAACCGCCGATCTGAACTGATCGTCATGCGCGCCTCCGGGCAATCGGCCTGGACCATCATCCGCCCGGCGGTGTGGCTGGCCGGGCTGGTCGGACTGGTCTGGGCCGTCGTGGTCAACCCCCTGGCCACGCATCTCTACGACACGTTCGAGAAAACCGCGGCGGAGTGGATCGGCGGCGGCCCGGTCCCCCAAGAGGGCACGGTCTGGTTGCGCGAAGGCCGGGGGGACCAGCAGATCGTCATTCGCGCCGATGCGATGGACATGTCGGACTGGACGCTCGACAAGGCGACGTTCCTGATCCTGGACCGCGACCCGGACGGCAAGACGCGATTTTCACGCCGCTTCGATGCGTCGACCGCCACGCTGTCGCCCAATGGATACTGGCAGCTTCGAGACGTCGTCGAGAACGCGCCCGGCGAGCCGATGCAGAAACTGCGCGGCCTGTCCATGCCCACAGGGATGGACGCGGCGGCGGTGATCGAACAGACGGGTGGGGAGACGCAGGCGAGCTTCTGGGACATGCCGGGCGCGATCCGCGACAATGAGGCCGCCGGCTTTTCCGCGCGGGCGCTACGGCTGCAATTCAACCGCCTGCTCTCCCTGCCCGTGATGCTGATCGCCATGACGTTCATCGCGGCGGGCGTGTCGATGAGCCTGGCGCGCGAAGGCGGAACGCTGCGCCTGCTCATCATCGGCGCCGCCCTGGGATTTGCCGTCTTCTTCGCCGATTCCATGGTCGTCGCCTTCGGCGAAGTCGCGATCGTGCCGATCGTCATGGCGACGTGGTCCGTGCCGCTCGTCGTGCTGATGCTCGGCATCACCCATCTGTCGCGCATCGAAGACGGTTGATGACTGAAATTTAAGGACCGCAGCGGACCGGCCCCTTTATGCAGAGGGCCGCGCGCCACGATTGCGGGGTCCGGCGCGGGCCGCTAAAGGCATCTCCGAGAACGACCCAACGGCGCCCAGGCGCACGGATGAAAGTATGGCCATGGATCTGGTGAAAACATCGTTGAGCGGATTGGCGCTTGCCGTCATGACGGCCGCATCGCCCGCACTGGCGCAGCAGCCCATTCAGACACAGCCGCAAACGCAGACGGCGTCGCCCGCCGCCCATTCCATCGCCGCCGTCGTCAATGACGACATCATCACCAGCCATGACCTGCGCCAGCGCGTCCTGTTCATCCTCGCCACGACCGGCGTGGAGCGCAACGAACAGACCTTGATGCGCGTGCAGCAACAGGCCTTGCGCAACCTCATCGACGAACATCTCCAGATGCAGGAAGCGCAGCGGTTCGAACTGTCGATCGACGATGCCCAAGTGAACCAGTCCGTCGGGCGCCTGATCGGCCGCAACGGCCTCGACCCCGAGGAAGTCGTGCAACGGCTCGCCTCTGTCGGCGTGTCGATCGAGACGTTGCGCGACCAGATCCGCTCCGAGATCGCCTGGCAGAGACTGGTCAACGGCCTGTTCGGCCAGCGCATCCGGATTTCCGACACGGTCATCGACGAAACCATCGACCGAATCTCCGCAACGGCGGACGAGCCGTCCTACCGCATGGCCGAAATCTACATCGAAGCGACGCCTGAGATCGGCGGAGCCGAGGGGGCGCTGGAAGGCGCGCAGGCGATGATTTCGCAATTGGCCGAAGGGGCGCCCTTCGCCGTGCTGGCGCAGCAGTTCTCCAGCGCGCCGTCCGCTGCCGCAGGCGGCGACATGGGCTGGGTCAAGGTCGGCGACGTCCGCCCCGAGGTCGCGGCCGTCATCCCCGAACTGGACGACAGCGAAGTGTCCGAACCGATCGTCGTCCCGGGCGGCGTCTATGTCGTGGCCCTCATCGAGCGGCGCGTTTCCGAAAACGACACGCTCTACACATTGTCGCAGTTGACGGCCGAAGCGGAGGATTTCCAGACGGCGAGCGCGCGTCTGGAAAACTTGCGCGAAGACATCGACGGATGCGGATCGCTCGACGGGCTGACCGAAACGGCCGGCGATCTGCGCGCGGCGTCGATGGGCGAGCTGAAAGCGTCCGAAATGAACGACGAACTGGCCGCCATTCTTGCTGAAACCGGTGTCGGCGAGATGTCGGCCCCGATCGAGCGTCCGAATGGCGCTGCCGGGATCGTCATTTGCGAGCGCGAACTGACCGGATCGGAAATCCCGACCCGCGACGATGTTGAGAACCGCCTCATGGACACGCAACTGGCCCAGGCCTCCCGGCGCCATTTGCGCGACCTGCGCCGCAAGGCATCGATTTCCGTGCGCGGATAGAATGAAGCCTCTCGCCCTGACCTTGGGCGATCCGGCCGGCATCGGACCGGAAATCACCTGGAAAGCGTGGGACCGGCTGCGCCGAGAGCCGGATCTGGCGTTCGCGGTCATCGCGCCGCCCGAAACGCTGCAACAGATTGCCCGGGCCGACCATCCGGTGCGCGAAATATCGGCGCTTTCCGATACGAAGGCCGCGTTCGCCGACGCCCTTCCCGTTCTAGCCATAGAGGGCCATGCCGCGCGACCCGGACACCCCGATCCGGGCCATGCCGACACGATCACGCACAGCATACGAACGGCCGTCTCGCTGACGCTGGACGGCCAGGCGGACGCCGTCGTGACCAATCCCATCGCCAAGGACGTGCTCTACCGCGCCGGTTTCTCCTTTCCCGGACACACCGAATATCTCGGCGCGCTGTGCCAGGGCGTCGATGCGCCTTATCATCCCGGCCCGGTCATGATGCTGACAGCGCCCGACGGCACGGACCGCGACCTGCGTGTCGGACTCACGACCATCCACATACCGGTCTGTTCGACATGCGACGCCATCACGCCGGACGCTGTTTTGGACGCGGCCCGGACCCTGCTCGGTGCGCTGCGGCTGGATTTTGGCATCGCCAAGCCGCGGCTCGCCGTCTGCGGTCTCAATCCGCATGCAGGCGAAGGCGGGGCGCTGGGCACCGAAGAACAGGACATCATCAACCCCGTCTGCCGCCTGTTGCGCAGCGAGGGCCACGACGTCACCGACGCCCTGCCTGCCGACACGCTGTTCCATGCCGAAGCGCGCCAGACCTATGACGGTGTGCTGGCAATGTATCACGACCAGGGCCTGATCCCGGTCAAGACGCTGGATTTCCACCGCGGCGTCAACGTCACGCTGGGCCTGCCCATCGTGCGCACCAGTCCGGACCACGGCACCGCATTCAACATCGCCGGACAGGGGATCGCCCGACCGGATTCCCTCATCGCCGCTCTGCGCAAGGCGCGCGAGATCGCGAACAATCGTCATGGCTGAAACGACCGCGCTCGACGCGCTGCCGAGTCTGCACGAAACGGTGCGTATCCACGGGTTGCGGGCGGACAAGTCGCTGGGACAGCATTTCCTGCTGGATCTCGACCTCACGCGCTCCATCGCCCGGCTGGCCCGGCCGCTGGACGGCGTGAATGTCGTCGAGGTCGGTCCGGGTCCGGGCGGTCTGACTCGGGCATTGATCCTGGAAGGCGCGCAGTCCGTTCTGGCCGTGGAGATGGATGACCGCTTCCTGCCTCTGCTGGACGACATCGCCCGCGCTTCCGGGAAGCTGTCGGTCCATCACGGCGACGCGCTGCGGCTCGACATGGCCCAGGCCCTGCACGCCCCGCGCAAGATCGTCGCCAATCTGCCCTACAATGTCGGCACGAAGATGCTGGTGAACTGGGTCACGGCCAAGCCCCTCTTCTGGGAACAGATGGTGCTGATGTTCCAGCTGGAAGTGGCCGAGCGCGTCTGTGCCCAACCGGGCGAGAGCGCCTATGGCCGCTTGTCCGTCCTGTGCCAGAGCGTGGGCGAGTGCCGCATCGCCATGAATATCCCGGCCCGGCTGTTCACGCCGCCGCCGAAGGTGGACAGCGCCGTCCTTGTCATCGACCCGCTGGATACGCCGTTCGAAGATCTGAAGGCCCTTGGCGAGCTGACGCAGGCCGCCTTCGGCCAGCGCCGCAAGATGTTGCGCGCCTCGCTGAAACCCTATGCCAAACGCAAGGGTGTGGAGCTGGCGGACTGGTTCGCGGCCGCCAGCGTCGATCCCCAAGCCCGACCGGAAACGCTCAGCGTGTCGCAGTTCCAGCGGCTTTGCCGGTCGGCGCATCCGGCGTAGCTTTCGCCTCGCTGTCGAAGACGTGAGGGTTGTCCTGCACGAACTTCTCGATCGTCAGGGGAAGGAACGTCGTGCCGCCCCGCTTGAGGTACCAGTAACCGACCCCCGCCCCGATGAAGGCGCCGATGCTGTCCACGATCAGATCGGTCATCGTGTCGAACAGCCCGTCCTTTTGCATGTTCAGCCCGAAGAACTGATCCATGCCGAATTCGAAAATCTCCCATAGCGCGCCGATCGAGACGGCGAAGGAAAACGCCATGATCGCGCAGAGCAGCGGCGGTGCGGACAGCCTGTCGCCGCGTACGAAGATCAGCATGACGACAGTGCCGATCATGCCGAAACCGATCGCGCTGCCCGTATGCATGAAGATGTCCCACCACCAGAAACGTTCATAGAAATTCCCGACTTCGCCGAGGAAGATCGTGCCGACGACGAATACCGTGACGGCCCCGATGAAGGAGCGCGGAAGACGCAGATCGGTCCAGCTTTCGAGGAAGAAGGGCAGCAATGTCAGCATGAAGACGACACAGGCCAGGAACACCATGTTCCAGCTGGCCGTGACCAGGCCGAACAGGGCCGACCCGACGAGTAACGCCCAGCAGACATAGGTGAACAGGCTGTGCCGGCGATCGATGATCTCCCCAGCTTCGTGTGTGTCGTCGTCGGCCATGGCCCCATCCGCAAATCGCCCGGATACGGGCCCATGCGGAATAGACGCGTATCCGCGCTCTGCGTTCCCGCAAGCCAGCTTCGACTGCGCAGCAACCGCATTGCGGCCTTGACCCCGGGCCGATCCCGTAAAGACTGGGACGGCAAGACCTGGGGAGATTGCGATGCCATCAAGGTCCACCACTTATATGTCGGTCGCGCTTGCTTTGTGTGTGACCCTCGCATCCGGATGCGCGACATCCACACCGGACACACCGCGCGAAGCGGGCCCTCTTGAAGACCGGTCCAAAAATATCGTCATTGCGGCAGACAGCGACGGCGTGGGCGCGTCCTGGTCGTCGGTGACGGATTCGCCCTTGGCCCGGACGGCGACGGAACTCTCCAACCTAGGCGGTGCGCCGGTCGTGCTGGGCGCCGTCGGCCTCATCATGGCGGCGGACTCCGCACCGAAGCGGCGGGCCAAGCGCATCGCTACGGCCTTGCGGGGCGATCTCGATCCCGCCGTCCTCGACCGCGAACTCGCGGAGCGGATTTCCGGCATCCTGCCGGATCCGGACGATGCGGCGGATGCGCCAGCGGTTCGGATCAAGGCCTTCGAACGCCCGGACGACCTTGCCCGGGAAGGCTATGTCGTGAATCCGGGCTACGCTCTAGCCCGGGACGGATCGGCGCTGCGGATCACCGCCGACATCGTGCATGCCGACGTTCTGGACCTGGAACAGAGGGTCGCCCGGGAGATGCGACGCATCGAACTGGCGTCGAACCGCGACGACGGCATGCGCCGGTCGTCCCGCCGGTTGCGGCAGTTGCAGAACGAATGGCGGGCGCTGCCGCGGCACTATCGCGGGCGGATCGTCTACCACTCCGACCCACTCCAGCTTCCGCCGCGCGAAACGCTGTCTCCAGCCGATCCAGCCGTGCAGCTCGATCTGCGCGAAGCGCTCGACGCCGAACGCGAAGGCCGCAAACGGGCGGCGGAAGCGATCTATGCGGATGCCGCCGCCCGGGCGACCAAGCCCCGCCATGCGGCAAAGGCGGAACGGCGTCGCGACAAGGCGCTGACCAAAGCGGACAGCCTCCACGCCAAGGGAATGGACAAGCTCGCAGACGCCGAGATCGACAAGATGGAAGGACTGCTGCTCGCGGCCAAAGCATGGCGGGAGCCTGCGTCCGATGGCCAAAGCGCCCTATCGGACGCCATCGACAAAGGGCACGCCTTCATCGCCGAGGCCGTCGGCACGGCTTTGTTCGGCGTCGGCACGTTGGAGAACCCCGATGAACCGTCGAGGGCTTTTGCAGGCGCGGACCTGCTGCGACAAGACGAGGACGGGCGCCTGGTCATGCGCGTGACGGAAGGCCGCGAGGCCGGAACCATCCTGAGCGTGCCGGCGGCTGGCGAAGCCGAATATGGCGGGTCCGTTGCGCAACCCTGATCGCGCCTCACCCGCCGTCGATGAGCCTTTTGACGAACCCGCTCAGCCAAGGCTGGCGCTTGCGGCGCATGCGTTCGGCCGTGACGATGGACAATAGCTCGCCCATGGCGCGGTCGATATTCTCGTTGACCAGCACATAGTCGTATTCGGCCCAATGGCTGATCTCGTTTTCCGACTTGCTCATGCGCTTGGCGATGACGTCGTCGCTGTCCTGGGCGCGGGTGCGCAAGCGCTGTTCCAACTCGCGCATGTTGGGCGGCAGAATGAAGATCTTGACCAGGTCGTCGGCGGCGGCTTCCGTGAGTTGCTGCGCGCCCTGCCAATCGATGTCGAAGACGATGTCCTTGCCATCGGCCAGCGCGTCCTCGACCGGTCCGCGCGGCGTGCCGTAATAATTGTCGAACACGCGGGCATGTTCGAGCAACTGGCCGTCCGCCTCGAGCTCGGCAAAGGCATCCTTGGTGATGAAATAATAGTCCTCGCCGTCGCGTTCGCCGGGGCGCGGCGGGCGGGTCGTGACGGAGACCGACATGGCGATCTGGGAATCCTGGGCCAGAAGGCGGCGCGTCATGGTCGTCTTGCCTGCTCCGCTGGGGCTGGACAGCACGATCATCAAGCCGCGCCTTTGCTCCTTTAGATGATCCAGATCGCTCACCTCAGCCCTCTTTCTCTCTGTATCTGCCGCCAGCGTGCGACATTGCGGTTATGCTCCGCCAGTGTCCGGGCGAAAGCATGCCCGCCTGTCCCGTCCGCGACGAAGTAAAGCGCATCCGTTTCCGCCGGGTTCAGCACGGCACGTATCGCCGCCTCGCCCGGATTGCAGATCGGCGTGCGCGGCAGGCCCGCGATCTGGTAGGTGTTCCAATCCGTCACCCGGTCGATTTCGCTCTGGCGGATACGGCGCCTGATCGGGTCGCCGCCCGTTATGCCATAAATGATGGTCGGATCGGATTGCAGCTTCATGCCGCGGCGCAACCGGTTGATGAACAGCCCGGCTATCTTGTCGCGCTCCATGCCGATCCCGGTTTCCTTCTCGATCACGGAAGCCAGGATGATCGCTTCTTCGCGGGTTCCGAACGGCAGATCCGGCGCGCGCGCGTCCCAGAGCTCGTCCAGCAGATCATCCTGCGCCGACGCCATCTGCGCGAGCAGCGCGGACTGCGCCATGCCGCGCGGGGTCAGATAGGTCTCGGGCAGCAGCGATCCTTCCGGCGGCACGGACGGATCGTCGTCCTTCAATGTCTCGAGGCGGTCCAGCGCCCGCACGACCTGGGCCGATGTGGCCCCTTCGGGAACGGTGAACGGATAGAGAATGGCCCGACCGTTGGCGAGATCGTCATAGATCTTCGCCATCGAGCTGCCGGGTGTCAGCGCAAACTCGCCGGCCTTGAAGTTGGCTGCGTTGCCCCGCATCCGGGTGACCAGCTTGAACAGGGTCGCATTGCCGATCAGCCCGTCGGTTTCCAACCGGTCCGCGATGGAAGACAGGCCCGACCCGCGCGGCACGTCGAACACGACCGTCTGCGTCGCGGACGGGTCCGGCGCGGTTTCGTAGCGGTAGTTGACATAGGAATAGCCGGCGATGGCGAGACCGAATGCCAACGTCACCAAGCCGCCGAATGCGAGCAGGACCAGTGTCCATCGATTGCGCCGCCGCATGGCAGAGTCGTCCCTGCTGCGGGGATACTGAGGGTGGGGAGCGCGCGCCATGGGTGGCGCGCCTAATCGGCCTTGGCGAAGATCACCGCCGCATTGGTGCCGCCGAACCCGAAGCTGTTGCTCATGACCGCCTTGGCCTCGAACGGCTTGGCCGTGTGCGGCACCAGATCGAGTGGTGTCTCGACGCTTGGATTGTCAAGATTGAGTGTGGGCGGCGCCATGCCGTCGCGCAGGGCCAGGATGGAGAAGATGCTCTCCACGGCCCCGGCCGCGCCGAGCAAGTGTCCGGTCGCGGATTTGGTGGAGCTCATCAGCACGTTGGCGGCGTGGTCGCCGAGCAATCTCTCGACGGCTTGGACTTCCAGCTCGTCTCCCATGGGCGTGGAGGTGCCGTGCGCGTTGACATAGCCGATATCCGCGGCGTCAAGACCGCTATGGCCGAGCGCCGCCTGCATCGCCCGCAAACCGCCTTCGCCTTCCGGGGCGGGGCTGGTGATGTGATGCGCGTCGCCGGACAGGCCGTAGCCGCGCAGTTCCGCATAGATTTTCGCGCCGCGCGCCTTGGCGTGTTCGTAGTCTTCCAGCACGACCACGCCAGCGCCTTCGCCCATCAGGAAGCCGTCGCGGTCTTCATCGTAAGGACGCGAGGCCTTTTCGGGCGTGTCGTTGAAACCGGTCGTCATGGCGCGGCAGGCCACGAAGGCCGCGATGCCGAGCCGGTTGATCGCCGCTTCGCCGCCGCCCGCGACCATCACGTCCGCATCGCCATGCGCGATCAGACGGCCCGCATCGCCGATGGCGTGGGCGCCGGTGGCGCAGGCCGTGACGACCGCGTGATTCGGCCCCTTCAGACCGTGCCGGATCGAAGTCTGGCCGGACGCCAGATTGATGAGCATGGCCGGAATCACGAAGGGCGAAAGCCGGCGCGGCCCCTTTTCGTGCAGGGTGATCGAGGCCTCGTAGGTGGTTTGCAGACCGCCAATGCCGGAGCCGATCATGACGCCCGTGCGGTGCTGAGCCTCTTCGCCCAATTCCTTCGGCGCCCAGTCGGCATCGGCCAGGGCCTGGTCGGCGGCGGCGATGGAATAGAGAATGAAATCGTCGATGCGCTTGGCATCCCGCGGGCTCATCACCGCGTCGGGATCGAAGGCATCGGGTCTGTCGGGGAATTCGCTGCGGCGCGGCACCTGGGCGGCCACTTTGCAGGCGATGTCGGAGACATCGAAACTCTCGATCCTGCGGGCGCCGGAGCGCCCTGCAAGAATGTTCTTCCATGCGGGTTCGACCCCGCAACCGACGGGCGTGACAAGGCCCAAGCCTGTGACGACAACCCGTCTCTTCATGGTTTTAAGGCCCTTAGCCGACTTTCTCGGAGATGAACTTCACGGCATCGCCGACGGTCTGGATATGTTCGGCGGCGTCATCGGGGATTTCGATGTCGAACTCTTCCTCGAACGCCATGACCAGTTCGACATTGTCGAGCGAGTCCGCGCCCAGATCGTCGATGAAATGCGCGTTTTCCGTGACTTTTTCTTCTTCCACGTCGAGATGCTCAACGACCATCTTCTTCACGCGAGCCATTACGTCAGACATAGATTTTCCCTAATTGGCGCCGGAAGATTCCGGCCGGTTCTTGGCTGTGGGGGCTAAGTTTGGGGCTAGTCCCTTGATTTACAACCCCAGCCGGGTTTTTTGCCCGCCCGCGACTAGCACAGGGGTCGCAGGGGCGCTACCCTGCGATCGGGGATAAGTCACGCATGGCAAACTCTCAGGACCGTGTGTCCGCGATGACCAGGATGACTGGATCCCGCAGACCGGCACGGTTTCAAGAATGAACGGCGTTTCAGAGGAAAAGCGGCGATCCAGACCCCGACCATCTTCAAGGAAGGCTGGAACAGCTAGTCGTGCAAGTCGTTCTCCGTCGGATAGGCCTTCTGCCATTCCCGGTCCAATCAATAGCAATGACCGCGCAGGGGGTCAGATAGACAAGGACGAAAGCAGGCGGAGGCACGTCAGATCATCGCCATGCCGCCATTCACATGCAGGGTCTGTCCCGTGACATAGTTCGCCGCGTCAGACGCCAGATAGAGCGCCGCATGGGCGATATCCTCGCCCGTGCCGAGCGTGCCCATGGGGATACGCGACAGGGTCGCCTCGCGCTGGGCGTCGTTGAGTTCGTCCGTCATGGGCGAGCTGATGAAGCCCGGCGCGATGCAGTTGACCGTGATCCCGCGCGAAGCGACTTCCTGCGCCAGCGATTTGGAAAAGCCGATCATGCCGGCCTTGGACGCGGCGTAGTTGGTCTGCCCGGGATTGCCGGTCACGCCGACGACCGAGGTGATGCCGATGATGCGACCCGACCGCGCCTTCATCATCGGACGCAAGCACGCCTTGGCGAGCCGGAAGTAGCTTTCCAGATTGATCTTGATGACGTCGTCGAAATCCTCCTGTTTCATGCGCATCAGCAGCCCGTCGCGCGTGATCCCGGCATTGGCGACCAGGATGTCGACCGGACCGTCCAGCGCGTCCGCCGCCTGCCCCGGCAGCGCATCGACGGCGTCGCCGTCTGACAGGTTGGCGGGGGTGACCGCTATGCGCTCGCCCAGCTCCGCGGCGAGGCTCTCCAGCTTCTCCGCTCGCGTGCCAGACAACGCGACATGGGCGCCCGCCGCGTGGAGGGTGCGCGCGATCGCGCCGCCCAGACCACCCGTCGCACCGGTCACCAGCGCGCGCTTTCCTTCGAGTGAGAACATGGTTCTCTCCTGTGTTTTCGCTCACCCCGGCGAAAGCCGGGGCCCAGGCCGCATTCGTGACGAACATGACCTATGTGGAGTTCGCTCCGCTCACGCAGATTTGCTGGATCCCGTGTCGAGGCACGGGATGAGCGGAGAATTTATTGTTTCACCATCCTCGCAAAGTCCGCCAACGCCTCCGGCGTGTCCAGCGGCAGGCCCTTGGCATCCGGCAGGGCGCGGCGCATCATGACGGACAGCACCTTGCCGCAGCCCGGTTCCGCGAACAGATCGACGCCCTTGTCGGCCATGAACTGCATACTTTCGCGCCAGCGCACGCGGCCCGTCACCTGCGTGACGAGGTCCGTGCGAAGCTGTACAGGGTCGGTGACCGGCTCGGCCTGGACATTGTTGACGACCGGCACGACCGGCGCCTCGATGTCCACATCCTCCAGCGCATCCGCCATGGCATCGGCCGCGGGCTGCATCAAGGCGCAGTGGAACGGAGCGGAGACGGGCAGGATCACCGCCTTCTTCACGCCCAGCCCCTTGGCAGCCTCCGCGGCCGCGTGCACGGCCTGCTTCGATCCGGAAATCACGATCTGGCCCGGCGCATTGTCGTTGGCGATCTGGCAATCTCCGACTGCCTGCCCGGCGACAATGACGGCCTCGGCCTGTTCGAACGACGCTCCCAGCAATGCCGCCATCGCGCCCTTGCCCTCCGGCACGGCCGATTGCATGGCGTTACCGCGAATGCGCAACAGACGCGCCGTGTCTTCCAGGCTGATCGCCCCCGCCGCGCAGAGCGCCGTATATTCACCCAGACTGTGTCCGGCGACGAACTTCGCCTGATCGACCGTAATGCCGTGCGCCTCTTCCAGCGCCGCCATCGCCGCCATGCCGCACGCCATCAGGGCGGGCTGCGTGTTGGCCGTCAGGGTCAGCGCGTCGGCGGGACCGTTCCACATCAGATCGGACAGTGTCTCGTCCAGCGCGGCATCGACGCGGTCGAACACGTCGCGCGCCGCAGGCGATCCGTCCGCCAGCGCCTTGCCCATGCCGACGAACTGGCTGCCCTGTCCGGGAAAAGTGAAGGCGAAAATCATGGGCGCTCCGGCGTGGTGAGAAAAGCGGTATAGTGAGGACGGGCAGGCTTCGCCAGTCGTAACTCTTCCTTCTTCCGACGGGAAAGGAAGATGGACCACTCCAACCGCAATTCCTCCTTGATACCAACCTTCCTTCCCTTTATCGGCCTGCGCTTCACCGGTCGACGGTGGGCTTTGGAATCCTTCCGAACCGCCTATCCACCGACGTGACGCCCCACCTTCTCGGGCGTTCGTCGCCGTCGCCACGATCAGAAGGCTTACGCTATGGCTCTCTACGAGCATGTGGTGCTGACGCGCCCGGACATTTCGTCCACCCAAGTCGAAGAATTCATGCAGACGCTTGCGTCCAAGATCGAGACTCTCGGCGCGACCGTCGAAGGCGCCGAATATTGGGGTCTGCGCAATCTCGCCTACCGCATGAACAAGAACCGCAAGGCGCATTACAGCCTGCTGAAGGTCAACTCCGAACCCGGCCTGCTGCACGAGATCGAGCGCCAGCACCGCATCAACGAAGATGTGCTGCGCTACATGACCGTCAGCGTGGAAGAATTCAACGAAGACCCGTCGCCCATCCTGAAAAAGCGCGAAGAGCGCAAGCGCCGCGACCGCAACTAAGGAGGTTTGATCATGGCCAAACAAGACATCCGCATCGAAAACCTGCCGAGCCGGACCCCGTTCCGCCGCCGCCGCAAGGTCTGTCCCTTCTCCGGCGAGAACGGCCAGACGATCGATTACAAAGACCCGAAGATGCTGCAGCGCTACATGTCCGAAAAAGGCAAGATCGCACCGGCGCGCATCACGGCCGTCTCCCACAAGAAGCAGCGCGAGCTGGCGAAGGCGATCAAGCGCGCCCGCTTCCTCGGCCTGCTCCCTTACGAGGTGAAATAGTCATGGACGTCATTCTACTCGAACGCGTCGACAAGCTCGGCAATATGGGCGACGTCGTCAGCGTCAAGCCCGGCTTCGCCCGCAACTTCCTGATCCCGCAGGACAAGGCTCTTCGCGCGACCAAGGCCAACCGTGTCCGGTTCGAAGCCGAGCGCGAATATCTCGAACAGCGCAACGCCGAAAACGCGGAAAAAGCCGCTCAGGACGGCAAGTCCATCGACGGCACGCAGGTCACCATGATCCGCCGCGCCGGCGACACCGGACAGCTCTACGGCTCCGTCTCCGTGCGCGACATCTATGAGTCGCTGATGCTCAAGGACATCTCGGTCAAGCGCAACCAGATCATCGTCGATCAGCCGATCAAGACGCTCGGCGTCCACGACGTCATGGTCCGTCTGCACGCCGAGGTCAGCGTGCCGATTACGGTCAATGTCGCCCGGTCCGAGGACGAAGCGGAGCGCCAGGCCAAGGGCGAGGATGTCATCGCCACGCAGATGGCTGCCGAACGCGCCGACGCCGAAGACGCCGCTCAGGAGCGCGCCGAAATCGTAGCCGAAATGTTCGAAGGCGGCGAAGCGCCCGACGAAGTCGCGGGCGAAGCCGTTGTCGAGGGAGATGCGTCCGAGCTGCAGGCGACCGAAGCCGAACTCAGCCGCGCCGCGCATCCCGATCCGATCCCCGCCGAGAAGAAGGATCCGGAAAATGTCACGCTGGGCGGAGACCTGGGTAACGACTCGCCCAACTTCGAAGCGATCGACGGCGCCAACCCGGCTCCGAACCAACCCAAACGCGAGGAAGAAGAATAGTTTCTTGTTCCAGTCCCGAATGAGGAAAGCCCGCCGCAAGGCGGGCTTTTTTCATGGTGCGGCGTTAAGCTCTCTCAACCGTATGGAGGAAGCCATTCGTTTTCCATGCTCGATCGGACGGGCCGCAAAGGCCGTCAGATCTGCAATGTGGGACATCATATCCGCGAACATCCGAACCGGGGGCATTTTGCAAGGGTCGAACGGTCCATTTTTACCGCAAGACGCGCCTTTCGCGAAGAGCCGGTAAACGCGTGCCGCTCCCCGCACCCCAGATCGTCCACTCCCCAGATCGTCCGCTCCGATGTCATCAACCGAAGTGGCAGTCGTAATCGGCCTTCGCGGAAGGACTTTTACACCCCCGCCGCGGCAAAAGCCCCGCGGCCGCACCGATGCCCCTGCGTAAATGAGATCGGCGCCTCGGAAGACCTGTCCGGAATGAATAGGGACGCCCGAAGCGGCCCGTATCGTCAGCCATTCGCCGCCAAAGGCGGGCTGATGACCTCGTTATCCTCGTCCAGCAGCACGACTTTCGGGTCGTAGCTTCTTGCCACGTCGGCATCCATCTGGGCGTAGGTGATGATGATGACCTTGTCGCCCAGCTGCACCTTGCGCGCCGCCGCGCCGTTCAGGCCGAAGGTCTTGGACCCGCGCGGCGCGGTGATGGCATAGGTGGTGAACCGTTCCCCATTGGTGATGTTCAGAATGTCGACCTGCTCGTTGGGCAGGATACCAGCCAGGTCGAGCAGGTCCCGATCGATCGAGATCGACCCTTCGTAATGCAGATCGGCCTGAGTCACCGTGGCACGGTGGATCTTGCCTTTCATCATGGTGAGGATCATGGGGTCTCCCGATTGCTGACATGCCCTATATAGGGTGTGGCGCAAGCACGCGAAAGAAGAACCCGCGAATGCGCATGGCTGTTCCCCGGCCGTTCGATCCGCGTTCAGGAGTCTGATTATGGACGTTCTCATCCTCACCACGGGCGGCACGCTCGACAAGGTCCACGATCTGGTGCGCGAAGCGCTGGTCTTCGACCGCGAGGAAGGCTCTTGCGTTCCGGCCATCCTGGCGCAGGCCCGTGCCGATTTTCCGCGCGTCGAACAGCTCATGACGCTGGACAGCCTGGACATGATCGATTCCGACCGCCGGCAGCTGGTCGACGCCATTCTGAAGGCGCCGGAAACGCATATCGTCATCATCCACGGCACCGGCACGATGGGCGTGACGGCACGGTTCATCGCCGAACGCGTGCAGGACCGCACCGTCGTGCTGACCGGCGCGATGCGGCCCCATTCGCTGGGCCGGTCCGATGCGGGCTTCAATCTGGGCGGGGCGGTCGTCGCGGCGCAAGTCTGCGCGCCGGGGGTCTACGGCGTGATGAACGGGCGAGTGATCGGAGCGCAAGAGCTGGAAAAGAACCGGACGACGGGGCGGTTTGCGTAAAGACTGGCCCTCTCGACCATCTTTCCGGTAGGATCTCCGGCACAGGCCTTGAGCCCTCGCTGCCGCTTGGCGCGCTGGAGTGCCGCGCGGCAACGAGAGACCATCCTGCTCGCCATGCTGCGCCCGGTGCCCTTTCGCCGGCAGGACGACAAACCGGCTAGGACAAACCCACGGCCATCAACGCAAACGCATATTCCGTCGCCGTCTCTTTCAGAGATTTGTACCGCCCGCTTTCGCCCTGATGCCCCGCATCCATGTTCATCTTCAGCAGGATCGGCGCCTCGCCCGTCTGGTGGTCGCGCAGCGTTGCCGCCCACTTCGCGGGCTCCCAGTAGGTCACGCGCGGATCGGTCAGGCCGCCCGTGATCAGGACGGGCGGATAATCAGCCTCCATCACGTTCTCATAGGGGCTATAGGACAGGATCGTCCGGAAGGCGGTCTCGTCTTCCAGCGGATTGCCCCATTCGGGCCATTCGGGCGGGGTGAGCGGCAAGTCGGCGTCGCTCATCGTATTGAGCACGTCCACAAAAGGCACGGCTCCGATCACGGCGCCGAACAGGCCCGGATCCTGGTTGAGCGCTGCTCCGACCAACAGACCCCCTGCCGATCCGCCATGCGCTATGATGCGCCCGCGCGCCGTCCATCCCAGATCGGCCAGCGCCCGTCCGGCATCGACGAAATCGTTGAAGGTGTTGACCTTTCCGGCCAGCTTGCCTGCTTCGTACCAGCCATAGCCCTTGGCCATGCCACCACGGATATGGGCGACGGCATAGACGACCCCCCGGTCCACGAGGGACAGCCGTGCCGTGCGGAAGTCGGCCGGAATGGTGTGACCATAAGAGCCGTAACCGTAGAGCAATAACGGGTTCGTGCCGTCCGGCTCGATGCCTCGCTTGTAGAGCAAAGTCACCGGCACACTCTGCCCGTCGCGCGCCGTGATCTCGATGCGTTGCGTGGCGTAATCGGCCGGATCGTGACCGCTCGGCACGCTCTGGCGACGCATCAGCGTGCGTTCTCGGCTCGCCATGTCATAGGCATAGACCGAAGCCGGAGTCGTCGGACTGCTATAGCTGTAGTGCAGCGTCGTGGTATCGTATTCATACCCGCCGACCAGACCGAGCGAATAGGCCGGTTCGTCCATTTCTATGCCGTGTTCCTCGCTGCTCTCCATATCGCGCACGACGATGCGCGGCAGGGCATTGATGCGCTCCAGCCGGACCATGTGCCCGGCGTAGGTTTCCAGACCGAGGATCAGCCGTCCCGGTTCGTGATCGATGAAAGACTGCCATTCCGCCGGGTCACTTGCCTCGCCCAGCGGCGTGCCGGACTGAAAGACGGCGAAATCCACCGCCTTGCGGTCATTGGACAGGATGTAGCTGCGACCGTCCTGCGGCGACACGCTGTACTCCACGCCGGTCCGGCGCGGCGCGAAACAGACGGGCGGCCGGGCTGGGTCGTCCATCGGCACGGCCCAGACTTCGCTCGTCGTATGGTCGTGCGCCGAAATCGTGATGTGCCGGTCATCGTCCGACGTGCCGACCCCCACGAAGAAACCGGGATCCGACTCTTCATAGGCGAGCCTTCCCTCGCCGTCCGCATCGACGCTGCGATAGCGCACGGCAGACGGGCGCTGGTTTTCGTCGCGTTCGACCCAGAACAGCGTCTCGCTATCCGCCGCCCAGACCAGCGCGCCGGCCGCCTTGTCGATCCCCGTGAACCGAGCCTCGGCGCCTTCTGCGGTCTTGATGAAGACCTCGTTGTTCTCCGACCCTTTGAGGTCCAGACCATAGGCCAGCCGCGCGTGATCGGGGCTGTGGCTGACATCGCCGATATCGAAGAAACCGTCCGCGCCTTCGGACAGCGTTTCGGCATCGAGCAGCGTCACCGCCTGCCCGCCGTCGCGCGGCTCACGCATGTAGGTGCCATGCTCGTGTCCCGGCTCATACCGGTGGTAATAGCGCCACGGCCCGTCCGGCAACTTAGTCGATGAGCGCGCTGGTTCCAACCGGCCTTTCATTTCCTCGAACAAGGTCTCTTCCAGGTCGGACAGCGGCCCCAGCACGGTCTGGGTGTAGGCGTTCTCGGCCTCCAGATGGGCGCGTATGTCGGGCGATAGCTTGGCCGGGTCGCGCAGCACGGCCTGCCAGTTCTCGTCCTTCAGCCAAGCATAATCGTCGGACCAGTCATGGCCGAAGCGGGATTGGGCGAGCGGGCGCTTATCGGCGCGGGGCGGTGTGTGTGTCATGGGACGCGCTCTAGGACGCCGCTCACGGAGTGTTAAGGGCTCCCATTTACCATTTTCGTCTCCGCCACCGCTTTTCGCGGTTCGCATCGATACGGGGCCTCATGTCTCAGACGCTCGAGCTCGATTCCGCCATGCAGGCCGCGCCCAGGCCGGGTGCGGTGCGGCGCCAGCTGGTCAAGCGGTTGGCGGACGCGATCTGCCTGCCCGCGTCCAAGCTCACGCCGCAGGAACGCCATATGGCTGGCGACGTGCTGGTCGAACTGTTGCGCTCCACGGAAGCCGACATCCGGGAATCGGTGGCCAAGCGCCTCGTCATGCTCAACGAGGCGCCGCGCACCATTCTGCTCATTCTGGCCAAGGACGAGATCCGCATCGCCCGGCACGTGCTGGAAAACTCCAAGAGCCTGACCGATTCGGACCTCATCCAGATCGCCCGGCAGGTGAAACTGCATCACCGCAAGGAAATCGCCCAGCGGCGGCACCTGTCCGATGCCGTGGCCGACGTGCTGGTCGAATTCATGGAAGAGGACGTCGTCGAGACATTGCTGAAGAACAGGGACGCGAACCTGTCCGATACGGCGCTGCAGCGCATCCTCGTCGCATCGCGCGCGCACCAGACCTATGTGGAACTGCTGGCCCGCCGCGACGAACTCCGCCCCAGCCATGGTCTCACCATGTTCTGGTGGGCGGACACGGCCAATCGGCGGCGCATCCTGAAACGGTTCGCCGTGACCCGGCATGTGCTGCAGGACAGTTGCGCCGATCTCTACGCGTTGGCCGCCGCGGAAGGCTGGAACGACTCAGGCGTGCGCAAGGCGCTGCAATTCATCGAACGGCGCCAGCGCAACCGGGTGGCGGTCCAGCGCTCCCCCTATGACGGTCTGGAAGCCGCAATCGAGGATATCAGGCGGACCGGCCTGACCCGCACCGCCATGGAGGAGATCGCCTACATGGCCGGGATCAAACCGGCGACGGGGGCGCAGATCCTGACCGATGCGGGCGGCGAGCCGATTGCCGTCTTCTGCAAGGCGCCCGGCCTGTCGCGCGAACATCTGGAAGCGTTCTGGATCGCCTTGGGCCGCCCGACCCAGGCCGATGACGGCACGCCCGCCCCGGCCTTAGCCCGCGCCATGGAGACCTATGACACGATTTCGACGGACAAGGCGCAGACCGTGCTGCGCTATTGGAACTGGTCGCTGACGGCCTCGCTGGGACCGGAAGTGCTCGACTATATCCGGAAGGGCGTCATCCCGCGCGAAGAGGAATTCGGCGCCGCCGCGATCACGGCCGCGCTCGTCTTTTCCCACAAGGGCTGAGGTCCGCTACTCCGGAATGACGTCGCCTCTTTCGTCGCGCAGATCGAAACGGATGCGGGTCTCGAACCCGGTCCGGGCGACCGGCAGGCCGTCGCGAATTTCGGGCCGGTAGGTCCATTTGCCGACCGATTTCTCGGCGGCGCGCTGGAACAGGCTCTGTGAACAATAGGATGCCCGAACATTGAAGGGCCGGCCGTCCGCGCCGATGTCGAAGGCGACACGGCAATGGCCCGACCGCATCGCGCGTGGCGGCATGACAGGCGGGATGCGCACGAGCGGCGCCGGATCGCCGTCCTGTATCGCCATGTCGTAACGCGTCGGGACGATGAACGCCTCGAGATCCAGGACAGGACCCGGTTGAGCCGTGCCGACGATCGGTTCGCTCGGAATCCGGGTCTGCGGAATCTCCACAGCGGGCGGCGGTGGCGGAACGTCGATGATGTCCGGACGCGGCGGCGGTTTGCGGTCTTTGATCAGGACGGTGTCGTCCGGTTTGGCGTTGATCTCGAACGCGGCCAACTCGATCGTGTCTTGCGGCGTGAACTCTTCCGAAATCAGCGTCGTCATGACCAGCAAGAGGGAGACCGTAACGCCGACCGCCAGGACCGGAGCAACGAGGTGACGCCATCGGCCGAATCGAAACTTCGTCGATGACTTGTCCAATTCGGGGACGTTCCGGATCGCTATCATGTCGGCACCTTTCACATTACCGTTATTACATAACGGATTTTGAGGCGTCGCGAAAGTGTCTCGTGCAGATACGAAAAACCCAGCCTTGCGGCTGGGTCGATAATTTGGGCTTTAGCGGAATTCCTATCCCGTCGTCGTGCGCACATAGAGCGAGTCATACTCGTCCTTGAACCGTGCGCAGCTCTCATCGTCGAGATTGAAATCACCTCCGGCGAAGACGAGATTGTCATAAGCCAGCTTGATCTTGGAGAAGCACAGCTCCTTCTCGACATTCTTCTCGAATTCGCAACGGCGCTCGACAGCGGACCGCTCGTCGGAGACGAACTGGATCCATTTGCGGGCATTGCGCGACTCGCGCGAACCGGACGGCACCTTGCGGAATGCTTCGATGGCGCGGGCGCGAATGCGGGTGATCGGCGCATTGTCCATCTCCTCCGGCGTCATGTCGCAGGTCAGACGCTCGGCGTTTTGCGTGGAATCGTAGATGCAATTGGCCACCTGCATCCAGGATTTGCCGGCGTCGTAACCGCGGGAGATGGCATTGCCGAACGATTCCTGCGCCTTTTCGCAATTCCCCTCATTGTAGTATGCCTCTCCCAGCGCCGCATAGAGCTTGGCGGAATTGGACGACCGGGCCGCCTCTTCCAGCACGGGGATCGCCTTGTCGTATTCGCGGGCCGTGCGGTAATATTTGGACAGCTCTTCGAGGTTCTCGGCCGTCCGGGCAATGCGGCCATTGCTCATCTCGCGTTCCAGGATCTGCGCCGCCTGATAGGGCATCTCGTAGAAGGAGTAGTACTGGATGACTTTCTTGATGTCGTCTTCAGTGGTCAACGCGCCGCCCAGATAAAGCATCTTGTTGACCTCGAACGCGTCTTCCTCGCGCCCGCCATTGCCGAGCATGGAGGCCCAGCTGTTCCACAGCGTGTTGTCCTCCGGCCATTTCTGGATCATTTCCTTGACGATGTCGGCCTGTTTGCCGGTCATGCCGAGATTGTTGTAGATGAAATTCAGCAGGTCGAAATGCTTGCGCTCTTTCGGGTTCGCCTGGTTGAACCATTTTTCCGCCCATGGCAGAGCGCGCTTATAGTTTTCCGCTTGGGTCCAGGCATTGACGAGCAGATCGACGTGGGAGGGCTCTTCGCGCAGACCTTCGCGCAGATATTGCTCCAGCCGTTCCGCCCCTTCGGTGTACTGCTCGTTCATGATCATCAATTGGGCGATGATCACCTTGATCGTGTCTTCATCCTTGGGCAGCAGACCGCCGGAGCTGATCGCCGCTTCGAAGGACCGCAAGGACTGGGACGTGTTCTTCAGATCGCTATAGGTCTGGCCGAGCATCTGGTAGATGATGGACTTCTCATAAGGGTTGAGCGGCGTGTCCGATGAAATCAATCCGTTGAGGATGTTGACGGCCTGTTGCGGGTTGGTCTCCATGACCTCTTGCGCTTCGGCCACTTTTTCACCCGCGGCGGCGGAGAACTGACGGCCCTCGGCCGGCTGCTGTTCGTCGTCCTGGGCGAATGCGGTATCCGTCCCGAACGGTGCGGCGGCGCCGAGAGCGGCGACGGTCAACAGGCTCGCACCCAGCAAGGCGGCAGATCGCCGTCCGGTGCGCTTTGCGAATGTCGTGATCGAACGATGTGTCATGGTCGTCTCCCGTAGCGTCGCGGCGTGAAGCCGAATTGTTCTTTACCAAACCGGCGCTGGGCCGACTTGTCCCGTGCAGGCCGCAAGACGGCCGGTTCGTCTCTCCGATCCGAGATGGGATCGGGCTGCATGCATTGGGAGAGGGTGGAACCGCTCCACAACATCACGTTTCAGTCAGACATCCCTATTCCGGAATGATATTGCCTCGTTCGTCTTGAAGGCGAAAGCTGACCTTGGAGATCACGCCGACCCGTCCGACCGGGCGCCCCTCTTGAATTTTCGGATTGTATTTCCACTTCTGGACCGAGCGAATGGTCGGGCGCTCGAAGACCGATTGGGTGCAATAGGTCGCGACGACGTCGAAAGGCTGGCCTTCGGGGCTGACGTTGAACTTCACGTTGCAATGCCCGGATTTCTCGGCGCGGGGCGGCATGATGGGCGGGATGCGCACCAGAGGCTGGGCGTCGCGGTCCGACACGGTGATCTGGAATTGCGACCGGTCGATTTCGGGGGCTTCGAACTCCGGCACGGCGCCCTCCATCGAGGCGATCGGCTCCGACGGACGGTCGGCCTTGGCGCGTTCGATCTGCGGCGGCGGGGGCGGCGTTTCGATCTTCTTGACCTCAGTAATCGTGGTCTTTCGCTCCAGGATCTCGATTTCCTCGACCTTCGGATTAATCTCGAACGAATCCAGCTCGAGCTTGTCCTCGGGTTTGAACTCCTCGGAGATGAGGCTCATCATGAGGACGAACAGGACGACCGTGACGATCGCCGCGGGAATGATGGCCAACCAGCGCAAAGCACCCATGATCTCGTTTCCTTCCTATTCGGTTCCGACGCGGGTGGTGACACCC
The DNA here is from genome assembly GCF_947498175.1 of uncultured Algimonas sp. Taxonomy (GTDB): domain Bacteria; phylum Pseudomonadota; class Alphaproteobacteria; order Caulobacterales; family Maricaulaceae; genus Litorimonas. The sequence continues at coordinate 33,421 of NZ_CANMJB010000014.1, forward strand.
AGGTCCTGGAACAGTTCCTGAACCCCCATGACGGTTCCGACATCGGCGTTCCGGTCCGCCTGTATGATGGCGTTCGCTTTCGGCGTTTCGTCCCGCATGGCGGTCAGGATCGGCCGGATTTCCTCGATCTGATAGGGACGTTTGTCGATCCAGATGTTGGACGAACTGTCCACCGCGACCAGAATGGTCGGATTCCATTCGGCATCCGTCGTGGCGTCCGGCTGGATCGGCTCCAAGCCGGGCGTCTTCACGAAAACCGACGTGACGATGAAGAAGATCAGGAGAATGAAGACGACGTCGAGCATCGGCGTCATGTTCAGTTCCGTGCCTTCGTCTTCGATTACGGTGCGGGAACGGCGTGCCATAAAGTTACCTTATACCAAAAATCTGTCGCATCGGCAATATGCCGCTACAGTCGGCGGATCGAGGCCGATGCGGCCCGTCGATCCGAGCCTTATGCCGCACCCTCGATCACTTCGATCTTGGATTGCATGCCGCGCCCGTCCACCCCGTCCTTCAACTGGACCAGCACGTCGTGCTTGGCCTCGGGATGGAACCGCAAAATGACGGACGCCCCCGGCTTGTCGGCCAGTTGGCGTTCGACCCGGGCCATGACGCCGCTGCAGGTGGACCGCGCCCCGTCCACGGAACACTGGCTGTTTTCATCGACATAGACGGTGATGGCCGGAGGACTGTTGGGCGGCGGCGGCTGGTCTTCGGGCGGCGGCGGCGGCTGCGTCAGGTCGAGGCCGGTTTCGTCGAGAAACACGGCGGTGACGATGAAGAAGATGAGCATGATGAAGACGATGTCGAGCATCGGCGTCATGTCGACATCGGCTTCGTCGTCGCGGTTGCGGCGGCGGTTGCGTCTCATGGCGGCGGCCTCCTTATGCGATCACGGGACCGCGGTCGACGACGAGCTCGTCGGCGAAGCGGGCAGTCTCGCGCGCGCTCCAGCGCGGCAGGACGGTTGAGAAATAGAGCCCCGACAGAGCGGCGAGCATGCCGGCCATGGTCGGGATGGTGGCCCGAAACACACCGCCGGCCATGAGGCGCGCGGACGACGATCCGGAATAGGCCAGCACGTCGAACACGTCGATCATGCCGGTCACCGTGCCGAGCAGGCCGAGCAAAGGAGCCAGGGCGACCAGCGTCTTGATCAGCGACACGTTGGAAATGGTGCGCTCCTTGACCTGGCTGATCATTTCGTCGCGGATGGCGAGCGCCCGCCAGGACGACCTGTCGGCGCGGGCGTCCCATTCGGCCTTGAGGCGGCTCTTCATCGGCTTGTGGGCGATCAGATAGTAGGCGATCCGCTCCAAGATGAAGGTCCACATCACGAAGATGAGGATCGCGATCGGGATCAGGACAGGTCCGCCCTGCTGCAGGAAGCTTTGAAGGCCGCCGATGATATTGCCCATTGGGTCGCCTTTCGAAGGTCAGCTGTGGCGGCGCGAAGCGGCGAATGCCGCCGCGCCGTGGCTGGTTGGCAGGGCCGCAAGGGCCCCGCCAACGCTTAGATGTTCGTCATGGGCGCAACACCGACCGTGCCGACGCCGCGCGATTCCACGTGGCGGGCCACGATGCCGGCGGACTGCTCTTCGAGCGTCGACTGGACACCGCGCGCCAAGCTGGCGGCGAAGCTGTGGATGATCAGCAGCGGGATCGCCACGATCAGGCCCAGCATGGTGGTCACGAGGGCCACGGAGATGCCGCCGGCCATCAGCTGCGGGTCACCCGCACCGTAGATCATCATGGCCTGGAAGGTCTGGATCATGCCGGTCACGGTGCCGAGCAGGCCGAGCAGCGGTGCGATACCGGCGATCAGCTTGATGAAGTTCAGACCGAACTCCAGCTTCGGGCTTTCCTGCAGGATCGCCTCGTCGAGTTTCAGCTCGACCGTGTCGGCATCCGCGTTGCGGGCGCCTTCATAGGCCAGCATGACACGACCCAGCGCGTTGGACTTGGACGGCTGCGATTTACGCTTCTGTCCGGCCACGGCCATGCGGATCAGGAACAGACGCACGATCAACAGGATGCCGAGGGCCGCCGTGATCAGACCGAGTCCGATGATGATCATGCCGATGGGACCGCCTTGCATGGCGCGTTCCCACGGCCCGGGACGCAGATCGAAGGTCTTGAGCAGTTCGCCGCGCGTCGGGTCGATCGGCGCATAGACCACGTCGCCCGCATTCGCGGACAGGACGTCATTGGCAGCCGACTGGATCGCGCCGCCCGGCTGGGCCGGCAGCAGCGACAGGAGCGGCAGGTCTTCGCCCGTCGCTTGCGGGGGGTTGTACTGAAGGAACTGGCCGTCCTGGTTGAAGGCAACGAACGGACCGACGCGCGTCACGTCGGCCGCGCCCTCGATCCCGGCGACTGGCGCACTGAAGGTCTCGACCTCGCGCTGCTGCTCGATTTCGTTGAGCATGGTCTGCCAGATGGCGTTCAGATCGATGGCGGACGGCAACGCATCGGATTCGGCGACGCGGCCCAGCACTTCGGTGCGATTGGGGAACTGCGCCGTGATCAGCGAACGGTCCAGCGTGGACTTGAACTCACCGGCCATGGACCGGGCCAGACCGAACACTTCGCCGAATTCGCCTTGCGCTTCGGTCAGCTGGCCTTTCAACTCGTCGATACGGTTCTGGTTGGCCTGGAAACTGGCCTCAACCTGACGGGCGCGAGCCTCGAGCTGGGCCAGTTCGTTGCGCGCGCGCTGCAACTCGGCCGTCTGCTCGCTGGCACTGGACTGGAACTCGGCGACGCGCTGCTGGTTGATGCGCTCCTGCTCGGCGGCGTCTGAACGCACCTGGTTGAGCAGCTCCTGGATGGAGTTGATCTGGCCGAAGGCCGGAGCCGACAGCAGGACCGAACCTGCCAGAGCCGTCATCAGGGCGGCCATTGCGGATTTGAAGAACTTCATGGTCTTGTCTTTCCCTGGTTTGATTTAAGAGCCGGCCGCGACAGGCGCGAAGATGACTTCCGGCGCGGCCTGTTCGCGCGCGACGCGGATCGTCTGGCGGATTTGGCGGGCATCGACCTCGTTGAGCGGCACCCAGCCGCCCTGGCCCATGTCATAGCGCTTGGCGGAACCGTCGCGCTTGTCGAGGAAGATGAACGACGTACGGCCGAAACGGATGAAGTCGACCACGTTGCCCGGCTCTTCCGGATGCACGCCCTCATAGCTTTCCGTGGAATAGCCGTAGGTCGCTTCGATCTTATAGGCGTTGAGCACCTGGCGATACTGTTCGGCCGGAGAGACGGCCGGGTTTGCCAGCGCGTTCTGCACGCGTTCGATGCGGCCCAACCGCTCGTTGACGCGGAACGGCACATCGGCGCGGATCGCATCTTCGAGCGCGACCGTCATGCGAAGCATCATCGGGCTCATGCCCTGCTTGATCTGCTCCACCGTGCCGAGCTGGTTCTGAACCGAGGCGATTTCGGACGACTGGCTGTCGAGGAAGATCTGCTGCTGCGCCACGAACAGGCGCGTATTGTCGAGCTGTTGCAGCACGGCGCGGTATTCGCGGACCGCCGAACCGGCGGCGTCGTCGGCCTCTTCGACCTGGCGCTGGGCGGCGGCCGAGGATGCGGTGGACTGCCGCGCGGCGGACAGGGCGGTGTCGAGCTGCGCCTGCGCCGGGAGCGACAGGGCCAGCGTGCCGCCCAGGGCCATCGCCCCTGCGGCGCAGGCGAGCCAGGCCCGCTTGGCGATGGATGTAGTCGGCATGATGTCCTTCCAAGTCTGGTTCATATCTTCAAGTCCCGTAATGCGCTTGTGCATGGCCTAGCTGGCATCCGCTCCGGCTTCACCGATGCGGATCGGAGCCGAAATCGTGGAAATGGCGGATTCGCCCCGGGCGATCCGCACGCTCTGGCGAAGCCCGAGCAATTCGGCGTTGGAGAGCGCTTCCCATTCGCCGCCGGCCTGGTTGAACCGGTAGCCTTCGGAACTGTCGCGCTCCAGATAGAGCAGAGCGAGACGGCCGAAGTGGATATAGTTGCCGTCGTAGAGCTGATCTTCGAGATCGGTGATCTCGGCCCCGCTGTTGAGCGCGCGACGCTGCTCGTCGTTCAGGTCGCACAGCGCGGAGTCGACATCTTCCTGGCAAGCCTGGAACCGGCGCCCCTGGCGTTCGGCGATCGGGTTGTTGCCGGTATAGGAACCGACCTGGTAGCCGTAATTCACTTCCTGGCCATAGAGCTCCATGGCACGACGGTAGGCATCGCCGACGGCGACATTGTCGCCTTGCAGATCCTCGCGAAGAACGTCGAGCAATGTGAACCGGCGCTCGACGCGGAACGGAAGGTCGGCCACCATGACCTTTTCGATTTCAGCCACCATCTCGCGCACCATCGGCAGCAGCGCCTGACTGGCATCGGTATCCGCGGCCGCTTCGATCTGGGCGCTGAGCTCTTCGATCTGGGCTTGCTGTTGGCGGACATAGAAATCGCGCTGGGCGATGTTGATGCGGCGGTCGGCTATCTCTTGCAGGACGGCACTGTACTGGTCGGCCAGCGGCGCGGTGGATACGGGCGGCACCGCCTCAGGAGACTCGTCCGCGTCCTGTGCGTGGGATGCAGTCGCCGCCAAGGCGACACCCAAGCAGGCAGCTGCACTCAGAGCAAACTGCCGGGCAATTAGGGTTGGCACCACTCACGTCCTCCATTCAGCGCGGCTTCTTGTCGAGCCGTGTCGTGCGGTCGCCTACACGGGCGATAAGTCTTAATCAATCACTACCTCGGCGACTCCGCAACGGTTTTATTTGGGAACCTTCGCGAAGCCTTCGTTTTTTTACCCATGTTACGAAAAACTGTCGGAATTGTGACGGTGTCGGATATTGCATCCTATTGTTACTTATAGATTTTTCCCATGGATTGCAGCCATTGATTGTGCGGTCGGGCAACTGCAAGGCTTTGGGAGAATCGGGGCGGGATGGCTGGGGTGGCTGGACTCGAACCAGCGGTACACGCTACCAAAAAGCGTTGCCTTACCAACTTGGCTACACCCCATCGACCCGCGGCGCTTCGGTCTTGGAAAACCGTCCGCCCATCTCCGGTGAGCGCGGCTTTTATGAGCGACTTTCCCAAAAGGCAACGGCGAATTTCCCCCGGATTGCAGCCTGCGGCACAGGCGGCTGACGATGGCCCTTTTCAATCGCCCCGGGACGTGCCACATATCGAAAAACGGTAAATTACATTTTGCGGACCGACGACGCGCAGGATCAACACAAACGAGACAGGCATGGCCGACATCATCCATCCCCGCAAACGCCTGAGCGGCACGAAGGTCTTCTTCATCACCGTCCTGGGTGTCGTGATCGGCCTGTTCCTGTTCTTCTTCCTCCTTATGATGTTCTTTGTCTCGCTCGCCGCCATCGCAACGGGCGGTGAGGAGACCGGCGGCACGTTGGTGCTGGAAATCGATCTGCGCGCGCCGCTGATCGATTCGCCCACGCCGCCGAGCCTGTTCGCCGACAGCGATCCCTCCGTCGTCGGCATCGTTCGGGCGCTCGACCGCGCCAAGACAGACGACAAGGTAAAGGGCGTGTTCATCCGCGGCGAAAGTTTCGGCATGGCCCCGGCCAGCGCCGAGGAGTTGCGCCTCGCCCTTCTGGACTTCCGCGAATCGGACAAATTCGTCATCACTCACGCCCAGGGGCTGAACAGCACGTCCATCATCCCCTACCAGGCGATCAGCGCGTCGGACGAAATCTGGCTGCAGGCCAGCACATCGATCGCAACGGCTGGGCTCTATTCCCAGACCGAATTCCTCGGCGGCGTCATGGAAAAGATCGACGCCCAACCGCAATTCGTGCGCCACGGCGCCTACAAGAACGCGGTCAACACCTACACGGAAACGGGTTTCACGCCGGAACATCTGGAAGCCACGACCAGCTATCTGACATCCGTCTTCGACGATGCCGTGGGCAATATTGCTGCGGACCGGGGTCTGGACCGGACGCAGCTGCTCGGTTTGCTGGACACGGCGCCGCATAGCGCCAGCGCAGCGCTCGATGCCGGCCTCATCGACCGGCTCGGCTATCTGGAAGAGGCGCGCGACCATATCGAGACGCTGACGCAGGACGAGGATACCGTCTTCAAACCGATCGCCGATTACGCACCGAAAGGCCATTACGGCCAACCCGTCATTGCCCTCGTCGAAGGCCAGGGCGCAATCATGCCCGGCGATGGCGGCAGCAGGGACATCTTCAACCCGGCCGCCAATATCGGCGGCGAATCCATGGCGGCGGCGCTCGATGCCGCACTGGAGGAAGAGGATGTGAAGGCGGTCCTGCTGCGCGTGAGCTCGCCCGGCGGCTCGGCGGCCGCTTCCGACCAGATCATGGCCGCCGTCAAGCGCATCCAGGATGCGGGCAAGCCCGTGATCGTCAGCATGGGTCAGTACGCCGCCAGCGGCGGCTACTATATCGCCGCGCCGGCCGACCATATCGTCGCCCTGCCCCAGACCATCACCGGTTCGATCGGCGTGTTCGGCGGCAAGTTCGCGCTGGAGGAGACGTTCGCCAATGTCGGCTTCAACGTCGAGGCGGTGCGCATCGGCGGCGACTATGCCGGGGCCTACAACACCGACGAACCCTTCACCGAATCACAGCTCGAAGGGTTCAGCCGCGAAATGGACCAGATCTATGACGACTTCGTCGGCGTGGTCGCCAGCGGCCGCGACATGAGCCGCGACGCCGTCATCGCAGTGGCCGAAGGCCGGGTCTGGACCGGTCGCCAAGCCCATGAACGCGGTTTGGTGGACGAGCTCGGCGGCTTCGACACCGCCCTTCGCGCCGCCAAGCGCCTGGCCGAGATCGACGAAGACGAGGCTGTCCGCCTGCGCCGCTTCCCCCGCCCCAAAACCCGCGAAGAGCTGTTCAACGAACTGTTGACCGGCTCAGCCGGCACCGCGCAGAGCCTGGAACGCCTCGGCGCCGTGATGGACCTGCCGGAAGTGCAGACCCTCATGCGCGCCCGCTCCGCCCTGCAAAACGGCACCCAGGAATTGCGCGCGCCCTTGCCTGCGATAGAGTAGGCCCTGAAGCGGCAGGCCCTGTTGGGGGAGGCTGCAATGACATGCCTTTCTCGCGATTGACATCCGCAGCCAAGGATCTGTCGCGTCAAGCGCGTCAGCTGGACGGACCACCCGAACGTCACGGTATTGTCACGGCGACGAAGCGGGGTTGCGTCTGGACGCCACGCGGCCGAGCATTTATGAATCCTCTCAAAGAGGTCCCGCCACGACAGATCGGGCCGCAACAGGGACCGCTGCGGCGCGTGGACGTGCCGGGCACTGCATCCATGGCCATTCCGTTCGTCAGAGACTTCACCTTCGACTACGGCGTTCCCGACCGGTTGAGCGAACGCGTGACGCGGGTCGTCGCGGACAATCCGGGACCGTTCACCTACACGGGCACGGGCGTCTATATCGTCGGCGGCGGGGAAAGCGTCTGCGTGATCGATCCCGGTCCGGACACGTCCCCCCATCGCGAAGCGCTCGACCGGGCGCTGGACGGCAAGTCGGTCAGCCATGTCCTCGTCACCCATCATCATATCGACCACAGCCCGCTGGCCGCACCGTTGGCGGCTCGGCATGGCTGCAAGGTCTATGGCTACGGCTCGCAGCCCGTACCGCCCCAAGGCGGGGAAATCCGCCTGGAAGCAGGGGATGACCTGTCCTTCAAGCCCGACGTGGAAATCCGCGACGGCGAACGGTTCGACGGGCCGGACTGGACGCTCACCGCGATCCATACGCCGGGTCACACATCCAACCATCTGTGCTTTGCGCTGAGCGAGGAGAACTGCCTGTTCTCCGGCGATCATATCATGGGCTGGTCCACCTCGGTCGTTTCGCCGCCGGACGGGGACATGGGCGACTATCTGGCATCGCTGCGGCGCGTCCTCGATCTGGATTTCGACGTGATCCGCCCGACGCACGGCCCGGCCATCCACGATGTCCGCCCCTTCGTGCAAGCCTATATCGATCACCGCCTGGCCCGCGAACGCCAGATCGCGGACGCCATCGAAGCCGGCTTGACCACCATCGGGGCGATCGTCGCAGACCTCTACCGCGACGTGGACACGCGATTGCATCCGGCCGCCGCGCACAGCGTGCTGTCCCATCTGATCCACATGCGCAAGACGGGCCGCGTCACGGCCGACGGGCCGGACGGATTGCGGCGGGAATACAGGACCGCCGCCTAGGTCGCCCTACTCCGCCATCCGGTCGAGGAACGCGCCGATGCGTTCGGCATTGGCGCCGAGATCAGACCCGCCGACCCGGCTGACCGAGCGCACATCCAGCCGCGTGCCGCCGCCCGGCGCCGGGCGCAGGCGGATGGCCACATCGTCCTTGAAGCCATACCAGAAGGTCGTATCGGTCGCGTCTATGCGGCCCGCGGCGGGATCGGCCTCTTTGATCGCCCAGCCCAGATCGCGCGCGACCTGTTCGGCACGGCCGAAGACGGTCTGCGGCGGCTTGCTCAGCACCAGGGTTCGGATCTTGGGATAGGCCTGCGTCTGCAGGGCCGAGACCAGCTCGCTGCCCTCGCCTCTCGCGCGCTTGCCGGCATAGTCGACCGTGTTGACGCCGGGCGTCGCCTCGCGCTCGGCCATGATGGCGGCGCCGAAAACCGGCGGATCCTGCGTATCGGTCGTGATGTCGTGAATGAAGGGCAACTCCGCTGCCTTGGCCTGGACCCCGCGCTGATATGCGAAGGCCAGGACGGGCACGGCAACGGCCAGCAAACCGATCAGCAGTCCCTTGCGCGGCTTGATGAAGAACCAGGCCGCCAAGGCGATCAGCCCCGCTGCCAGCGTCGCCGCCAGCAGCATGGGCCCGATCTCGCGGGTCATCGTTCCGAGCCCCGTGCGCCATGACCACAGGCCCCACTTCGCGCCCAGCCCAGCCAGCATGAACCAGAGCGGCGAGAGGATGGCGAGCGCAAGCGCCGCCCACAGGATCCATCGGCGCAGGCGCACCCGTCTGGGCACATGGCCGTGATCGACGGGCCGCGCCGTTTCGGTCACGACGGGGCCGTGATCGGGCAAGGGTTCGGTCGGGTCGCTATCGGTCATGTGCCCGCCTTAGCGCGGCTCACGGATAAAGACGAGTCTTCCCCCAGCCCGTGTTGCCGCTGGTCCGGTCGGTGCGGGTGAACAGAATGCGGTCATGCAAACGGAAGGCCCCGTCCTGCCAGAACTCGATGGCGTCCGGCACGACGCGGTAGCCGATCCAGTGCGGCGGGCGCGGCACGTCCTCGCCGTCGAAGCGGGCTTCGGTCGCATCCATTTCGGCCAGCAATTCGTCCCGGTCCTCGACGGGCCGCGACTGGTCCGACGCCCAAGCCGACAGGCGCGATCCGCGCGCGCGGTTGGCGAAATAGGCGTCCGAGCCCTCCGCCCCGACAGGCGCCACCTTGCCCCTCACCCGGACCTGGCGGCGCAGCGACTTCCAGTGGAAGCAGAGCGCAGCACGCGGCACTTCGGCCAGCTGCCGCCCCTTGGCGGATTCGGAATTGGAGTAGAAGGCGAACCCGTCCGGCGACAGGCCCTTGAGCAGCAGAATGCGCACGTCCGGCTGCCCGTCGGCGCCCACGGTCGCCACAGACATGGCGTTGGGATCGTTCGGTTCCGTTTCGCGCGCCGCGGCAAGCCACGCATCGAACAGCGCAATGGGATCGTCCGCCGCGATCCAGGACAGGTCGCGCTCGCTTTCGTCGGACAGATAGTCCGTCGCCGTCGGGGAACCCGGAATGGAGTCCGTCATAACCTTGATCCTTGCTTGGAAGCGCGCCGTTAACCACGCCTCTTAGGGCCTTGTTGACTCACTCTGGCCATATTCACGATGCATTAATCACATCGCTCTCAACATGAAAGGACGGCCTGTCTCATGACCCGCCAGAAAGCGCTTCTCACCCTTGGCTGTCCCATGAATGCGCGCGAAGCCGAAATCCGGTCCGCCTGGCGCAAGAAAGCCAAGTTTTTCCATCCGGACAGCCCCTACGCCAATATCGGCGCCTTCATGCAGGCCAAGACGGCGTTCGAAACGCTGATCCCCCCAGCGCCGCAATCGGTCCGCGTCCGCGCGGGCGGACGCCGCTTCTAGAGGCCCGCTCTTTTCCACAAGAACAAAAAAGGCAGGTCCGCGGACCTGCCTTTTTCTTGTCCGGTGCACGCCCGTCTACATGTCGGGGATCAGCGTGACCACGGCGCGGCGCTCGAACGCGTCCGGCTCGTTGTCGTCGATGATGGTGCGCTCGCCCATCGACACGACGCTGGCGCGGTCGGCCCGGATGCCCCGGTCGTTCAGTGCGTCCAGCACGGATTCGGCGCGGTCTTCCGACAAGCGCAGATTGGCGGCGCTATTGCCGACGCTGTCGGCGTAACCGACCACTTCGATGCGGAACAGGTCGCAATCGTCATAGGCCATGGCGGCTTCCTCGATCGTATCTTGCGCGCCCGAATTCAGGGCCGACGATCCGGTCGGGAAGAAGACGGCGTAGGAGCGCGCGTCGCAAACATCGAGGTCGGCGCGGTCATAGGTCCGGTCCACGGTGGCGCAAGCCGTCGCGGCCAGGCCGACGATAGCGGCAATGGCAAGGGTACGCAGGTTTCGTGTACGCATGGAAAGTCTCCCGTAATGTTGCGATGACGGATCAACCGACAGGTACGACAATTGTTCCCACCTCGCCCCCTCAGGTTTGCGTCCCGCCATGCGGGTCTAAGATTGCCAACGGCAATCGTCGCAAACCTTGTTCCGCAGGAACACGCGTCCCAAAGGACGCGAAGGG
>NZ_CANMJB010000015.1 GCF_947498175.1 uncultured Algimonas sp.
ACATCCCCGGTGCGACACATCCCCGGTGCGACACATCCCCGGTGCGACACATCCCCGGTGCGACACATCCCCGGTGCTTTCTGCCTTGGAAGGCCTCTTATTGCCTGAGCGAGATTTTCCCTCGAAGTCACTATGATGGAATATGTCATCAGGAAATTCATCGAAACAGTCTGACGCCGTCACAGACCGAGATATTGAGACTTCATTGTCAAAGCTCACCTGGATCATCGAAAACCATAGCGAAGCAGCTTGGCCACTCTTCGACCGACTAGAGCGCGAACTCGAACAAAGAACCAGCCGCAGGTCGCGGCTGGATCGACATCGTCAGAGCTTTAGCTGACTGTCATCAAAGACGATCTTCAGCAGCTGATCGCGGCGGAATGCTAAGGACCCTCCATCGCCATACTCCGGTCGGTTGTTGTAATGCCCTATCAGTTTGCACCTAAGTGCGTAGTCCAGATCAGCTTCCAACATTCGTTTCTCGAATGAGTGACGAATTGAGTAGATTCGGTGCTCTTCGGTGGGGAATAGGCCGCGTGCTTTGAAAGCCTTCGTCAGGGTTGCCGAAAGCAGATCGCTCTTGTCGCGGTAGCGCGGAAAGCCATCAGGATTAAGACGCATGGCCTGCAGCGAGATGCCGAGAAGTGGCACATCGCGGCTTGCCGACTTCGACTTCAATGCGCGGTTGTGTTGCGGCCGAAGTCGAAGGTGCGGCACCTCGTGATCCAGCATGATGTGTTCGGCGCGAAGATTCGCGATCTCGCTCGGACGACAACCCGTTTCAATCAGGCTGTAGAAAATGCACCGCGCTTGCTCGTTCAGGCTATCCAGCGCACCGGGTGCGAGTATGCGATTGACGATCCAATTAGGTTCGAAGGGCGGGACGTCCTTATAGACAACGTTCTTAAAGCGCAGGTTGCGGAACGGATTGTCGCGGCTTTCGTCACCCTGATAGGCCCAGAACTTTTCGTAGAGTGTCCGAAGGTTGGTGAAGTCTTTGTTGGCGCTGTTTGCGTGCCTCGGCTTCGAGCCATCGGTCGGATTGACGCGACCGCTCCACCAGTCGAACACCTGCTTGGCATGCGCGCGGGTAATTTGATCCATAGGTAGGTCGCCGCAGAGCGATACGAAGTTGTTGACCGCTCTCTGCTTGACCTTTGTCCAATTGCGAAGCTGTGCCGCCGACTTACCCTTGTTGTCGACAGCACAGATCGTAGCGCAGTAGATCTTGAACGCTTGACTGATTGTAGGCGCTGCAGGCTTTGCCAAGCCCAGAAGTGCATCCGCCTCGGCAGTCGCGGATGGAGCCGAGATGTCGATGGCTCTTAAGCGCTTGATGATCTCCTCCAAGCTTGCGTCATTCGCTAGGTCGTCGGCAGGAATGTAGATCATCCCCTTGGACATCGCCCGAGAGCGTGCGGCCTCGTAGGCGTTTCGCGCAGACGTGTCTCCTCCGGACAGGGACTTCCAGAACGCATTGTCAGCAGCCGCCAGAGCATCCCGACGCGCTCTCGCTACTTCTATCGAACTTGTCGCCAAGGCTTTCCGGATGGTCCCGCGAGTGTCGATTTCTCGGTATGCGAGGGGAACGCGCCGGTTGTAGCTCCAGAAGCCATCCCGGCATTTGAGGTATTGGTTCAGCCGTTTCAAAACAGGCATAATGTAGCACACGATGTAGCACGTCATGTGGCACACAAGTCGAAGAAATCGGAGGTTGGAGAAGTTTCGTTGAGGAAACCCGTAGTGATTTCAGTAACTTGACCGGTTCGTGATGCCGGAAAATGGTGCCCCCACACGGACTCGAACCGCGGACCCCCTGATTACAAATCAGGTGCTCTACCAGCTGAGCTATAGGGGCGCTCCAAGGGTAGCGGCGGGGCTTTAGGGGGGATTGCGGGGCGGGGCAAGGTGGGTTGTTCAGATAAGTCGGTCATGGCGGTTGCAGCGTCGGCGGGCCGGATGTAGCGCGGACGCTTCATGAGCACGGCCTACTCCATTCCTGCGATGATGCGCTATGTGCGCCGGCCTTATTTTCCAGCCGGCCGCGACCCGGTGGGCGAGGAGGCGCTTCGGCATCTGACGCAGCTTTTGTTCCTGAGCCTGGCCGTCATGCTTCTGGTCAGCAGCATGGTCGGAGCGGTCGTCTCGGGTGTGCTGGGCGACGTTCCTGAAAACATCAATGACACGGTCGGACGCGAGAACCCCGCACAACTTCTGTTCTACGGCGTCATACTCGCGCCGATCGTCGAAGAGTTGTTGTTTCGAAGCTGGCTCGGCGGACGCCGCGCCTGCATTATCGGACTGCCCGTTCTGCTATCGTTCTATGCCGTCTCAATGGCTGTGGCGGTAGGCATTCCGGCCATGACGGCACTGGCCATGGCCGGAGGCTTGTCGGCACTTATCTACGGCGTCGCCAGACGGTTCCTGCGTCTGTCCGTTTCGGAACAGAAAGCGGCGCGTTGGCGATTGTTCCCAGCGGCATTCTATGGGTCGGCCATGCTTTTCGGATTGCTGCACTTGACGAATTTCGATGGCGGCCTGTCCTCGCCCGTGATGCTCATTGCGGTTCTGCCGCAGGCCCTGGTCGGGCTGGTGCTCGGCTATGTGCGCATGCGGTTCGGTCTGTTCGCGGCCATGATCTTCCATGCGCTCTACAACTTGGTGCTGATCGGCCTGTTCCTGACCGCGATGGCACTGACCCCTGTCGAAAGCGCCGCCCTCGTTCCGGTCCTTCATTGAGCGGCGCATCGCGCTCTTGCCGCACGCGCGCGACCTGCCTAGACGCCCGGCCATGAGCGACACACCGAAACGCATCCTGATCACCTCGGCGCTGCCTTACATCAATGGGGTCAAGCATCTTGGCAATCTGGCTGGTTCGATGTTGCCAGCCGACATCTATGCCCGGGTTCAGCGGCTTCTGGGCCATGAAGTGCTGTATATCTGCGCCACGGACGAACACGGCACGCCAGCGGAACTCGCCGCGGCCGAAGCGGGTCTGTCGGTTAAGGTCTATTGCGACCGCATGTATGAGGCGCAATGCGAGGCCGGCGCGGCCTTCGATCTGTCCTATGACTGGTTCGGACGCTCGTCCGGCGACGCGACGGCGGCGCTCACCCAGCACTTTTCGAGCGTTCTGGAACGCAACGGATTGATCGAGGCGCGGACCTCCAAACAGGTCTATTCCAATGCGGACGGGCGCTACCTGCCGGACCGCTATGTCGAGGGCACGTGCCCCAATTGCGGGTTTGAGAAAGCTCGGGGGGACCAATGCGACAATTGCGGAAAGCTCCTCGACCCGGTCGATCTGATCGATCCCTACAGCGCGGTATCGGGATCCCGAGACGTCGAGATACGCGAGACCGAACATCTCTACCTGAAACAGTCGGAGATGAGCGGCCGATTGCGAGACTGGGTCGAAGGCCAGACGAGCTGGCCGCCGCTTGCCACCTCTATCGCCCTGAAGTGGCTGGACGAAGGGCTGCGCGACCGTTCCATCACGCGCGATCTCGAATGGGGCATTCCGGTCGTGGACGAAAACGGCGATCCGCGTCCCGGGTTTGACGGCAAGGTCTATTATGTCTGGTTCGACGCGCCCATCGCCTATATCGGGGCGACGCAGGACTGGGCGTCTGAGACGAGCGGCGATTGGGGACGCTGGTGGCGAACGGACCAAGGCGCAGACGATGTCGAATATGTCCAGTTCATGGGCAAGGACAATGTCGCCTTCCACACGTTGAGTTTCCCCACGACCCTGATGGGATCTGGCGAGCCGTGGAAGCTGGTGGATACGCTCAAGGCCTTCAATTGGGTGACCTGGTATGGCGGCAAGTTCTCGACGTCCCAGAAGCGCGGCGTGTTCATGGATCAGGCGATCGATCTGGCTCCGAGCGATGCCTGGCGCTGGCACCTCATGGCCAATGCGCCGGAAGGCTCGGACGCGGCGTTCACCTGGGAAGAGTTCCAAACATCCGTCAATTCCGACCTGGCCAACGTGCTCGGAAACTTCGTCAACCGCATCACGAAATATGCCGGATCCAAGTTCGATGGCGTCGTGCCGGAAGGCGGCGTCTCTGGCGGGCATGAGGATTGGGTCATCGCCGAGATCGGCCATAGACTGCCAATGATGATCGCGCATTTCGATGCCCGCGAATTCCGCAAGGCATTCGCTGAAATGCGGGCGATCTGGGCGGCGGGTAATGAATATCTGACGCGTGCCGCCCCGTGGACGCACTACAAGGCGGATCCGGATCAGGCTGCGGTCGGCGTGCGTATGGGATTAAATCTCGCGGCTCTTTTCGGCGTGATTGCGCAACCCGTCATTCCGCGGGCTGCATCGAAGATCCTGGATGCGCTAGGCGTGCCGGATGACCGCAGAAGATGGGACTTCGATGGCTGGGCTGATGCCTTGCCGGCCGGGCATGCCGTCGCGGCGCCCGACATGCTCTTCGCCAAGATCGAGGATACGGATATTGCGGAGTGGACCGAGCGGTTCGAAGGGGGCGGGGAATAGGCATGCAAGCGCGCGGGATCGGTTTCATCGAGGCGATCGGCCTCGGATTTCGGAATTACTTCAACTTTCGCGATCGGGCGCGACGCTCGGAATATTGGTGGTTCATGCTTTTCACTGTTCTTGGCGGGCTCGGATTCAGCGCGCTCGATTCCGCGTTTTTCGCAGGGGGAGAGAACAACCAGGAATGGTTCTCAAGCGTGTTCAGCTTGATCGTGCTGATCCCGGGTCTGGCGCTCGGATGGCGACGCCTGCACGATATTGGAAAGTCGGGTTGGTGGATCTTGCTGCCTTACGCGACCCTGCTCTGGCTACTGGCCGGAGTCATCACACTTGGCATCGAAGGGGAGGGAAGCACGGCTGCGATCGTCGCCGTTTCAGGAATGCTTTGTTTCTTCGGATCCCTGATTTATGTCTTGGTCCTACTGGTCCGTGACTCCGACCCGCACGAGAACCGTTATGGGCCGAGCCCGAAATACGACGATTCCGACGTGTTCTACGCATGAGCGCCCGATGACACCGCCGAATGTCGCCATCTATGACTGGATTCGCAAGGGTCTGGATTTCAAGGGCCGGTCGAGCCGGTCGGATTATTGGTGGCCGCGCTTGCTCGTGGTGACGGTCAATCTCGTGCTGATGTTCCTGTTTTTCACCGGTCTGGGAGCCGAGAAGTCGCAAATATTGTTGGAATGGCTCACGGCCGGTACGAGATCCCTCGAAGATCTGGATATCGGTCCGCTACCGTCCTTGTCGCTTTTCGCCCTGATTTTCGCGATCGTCTTCGGCGTTCTGACGTTCATTCCGGATTTGTCCGTCTCGTGGCGCAGGTTCCACGACATGGACAAGCCTGGCTGGTTCCATCTTGTCTTTTTTGGGTTGAGCGGATTCATCATGCTGGCCCCTATTGTCGAATATGTCTGGTTGTCCTTCCCGGGAACAGCCGGCGACAATCGTTACGGCTCAGACCCGCGCAGCCTCTGGGACGATCCTGGACCCTAACCCATGCGGCGGTCATAGCCCGAAATCGGCACGCGCGGCCGCAACAAGGCCGAG
The DNA here is from genome assembly GCF_947498175.1 of uncultured Algimonas sp. Classification (GTDB taxonomy): domain Bacteria; phylum Pseudomonadota; class Alphaproteobacteria; order Caulobacterales; family Maricaulaceae; genus Litorimonas. The sequence continues at coordinate 5,561 of NZ_CANMJB010000015.1, forward strand.
GCGATGAGAAGCAGGATCCCGGCAAGTGAGGCCCACCCGATGACGGGCACTTCCGGCGTGCCCAGCAAATGCCGGCCCGCCAGCCAGGCCAGTCCCCAGACCACCGGCAAGATATAGACCTTGTTGCAGGCGGCGGCACGGCAAACGGCGACGACCAGTCCGAGCGCCGCTGCCAGGATCAGCAGGCTGGACATCACGTCTGCCGAGCCGCCCGCGAACGCCTCATAAGCGATCGGCGTCCAGTTGAGGAAGACGGCCAGGCTGCACCACCCGGCGATCAGGCTTATCGGCACCCAGCTCATGAGGCGCTCCACCGCCGTCACGTCGTTGATGAAGCGGGCGAATCTGACAGTCGCGACGATGAAGGCCGCGACGGCCGGAATGAATATCAGAGCCGTTCCCCATTGCACCGACTCCGCCGGGGCATAGGCCGTGATGAGCGCCCAGCCGCAGATGTGCAGGAAACCGACCGCCGTCCAGCCACCGACCGCGCGGAAAACGGGTCGAGTCCTGTTGCGCGGCAAAGCCTGGAGGACTCCATAGGCAATCACGCCGACGAAGATGGGAAACCAGATGGCGAAGGCAGGGCCCGGCGGAACCAGCAGATTTGCGCTCATGTCGGAAAATTCACCGGCCGTGCGCGCGGTATCGGAGAAGAAACCGAGTGAAGACAGCCCCCACATGGCTGGTGCCAAGACGAGGTTCGCACTCTGCCGGATATAGTCCGAGGCTTTGGCGGATGCGTGCATCATACCTTCGTTACGCATATGCGCGACAAACGGTCCATATTCGAATCCCCGACATCAATGCGATGCAGTTTGATTGTTGCCCGCGCCCCCTTGTCGCGTGCTAAGGTCGGCGCCCCTATTGCGAAGAAAGGTTATGTATGCAGATCCAGATCGTTTCCAAAGGCATCGATGTCTCCAAAGCGCTGGAAGAGCGCATCTCGGACCGGCTCGAAGAGATGATGGATAAATACATACACCGGGAAGGGGACGCGCAAGTCTCCGTCACGCGCGAAGGGACGGGCTTCAAGACCGTCGTTTCGGTGCATCTGCCCAGCGGGTCGACTTTCGAAGGTGAAGGGCGGGCGCAGGAAGCCTATCCGGCATCCGACGAAGCGCTGGAGCATGTCGAGAAACGCCTGCGCCGCTACAAGCGTCGCCTGAAAGATCACAGCCAGAAGGCCAAGGCCAAGGAGGCAGCCCTGTTCGTGCTGAGCAATCCCGTGTCCGACACGGCCGACGATGACGGCGATGATGACGCCCCGATTTCCGACGAGCCGATGGTGATCGCCGAAAAGACGGGGCAAATCCGGACCTTGACGCCAGGCATGGCCGCACTGGAAGTCGGCTTGGCCGATTCCGGTGTCGTGGTTTTCCACAATTCCCGGCATGGCGGGCTGAATGTCGTCTACAAGCGCCCGGACGGCCATATCGGCTGGATCGACCCGAAGGATAAATCCTGAAGATCCCCTTGCTTGTCCGCCATGTTCTGAGGGGCGGGCTTGTCCCGGCCGGTGTTCGGCTGTATGGGGCGCCTCGATTTCCGCGACCTGCCCGTTTTCCATCGGTGTGCCGCGGACTCGTTGACCGAACCGCATCGGCCCAGACTTTCACCGGCCGGACCCTTTGAGACCCGTTATGACCGAAAGCGCCCTGTTCAGCGCCGATACCATGATTTGCGATCTTGCCGCGAGCAGCCCCAAACAGCTGTTCCGAGATATCGCTGTGCGCCTGATCGACGCGCATGGCCTGTCCGACAAGGGCATCGTTTGCCGCGACGTGGTCGCGGCCGCGACGGAACGCGAACGTCTGGGATCGACTGGCGTGGGCAATGGCGTTGCGCTGCCCCATGCCCGAATCGAGGGTATGAACCGCGTCGTTGCCGCCTTTGCGCGCCTGTCCGAGCCACTGGACTTCGACGCGGTAGACGGCCGTCCGGTCGATCTGGTCTGCTTCCTGCTGGCCCCGGCCGATTGCGGCGGCGCGCATCTGCGCGCGCTGGCGCGCGTGTCGCGACTATTGCGCCGTCAGGAAACTCGGCAGCGTCTTCGCGCCGCGCCGAACGCCGAAGCGCTCTATGCCATCCTGGCCGACGAAACGGCCAGCGCCGCGGCTTGAGTAAGTGGCGCGGCTTGAGTAAGCGCTGCGGCCCGGCAAACTGCCTGACAGGGCGCCGCCCCTAAGAGAAATCACCTTCGGACAAGCGGATCGTCTAGACGCGGACCTTGCCGCTTGGCATAGGCCAAGCCATGCCGCGAACGCCCAATCCGCTTTATTTCAACCGGGAGCTTTCCTGGTTGCAGTTCAACACGCGCGTGATGGAGGAAGCCCGGAACAAGTCGGTGCCTTTGCTGGAACGGTTGCGCTTCCTGTCGATCTCGGCTTCGAACCTCGATGAGTTCTACATGGTCCGCGTCGCCGGGCTCAGAACGCAGATGCTGGCCGGGATGAACGCGCCCAGTTTCGACGGGCTGACCCCTGAACGGCAGCTGGACAAGATAGCCAAACAGGTGGACCGCCTGATCGAGGCGCAGGAACGATGCTGGGTGACCTTGCGCTCGGAACTGGCCAGCAAGAAGATCGTGGTCTCGCGCGTCGCCGATCTGGACGATGAGGCCAAAACGGACCTGCATGAGCGGTTCGAAACGCAGATCCTTCCGCTCTTGTCGCCGCTCGCCGTGGATGCGGCGCATCCGTTTCCATTCCTGTCCAATCTGTCGCTGGGTCTGGCCGCCTCGTTGACCCATCGGGCGGCGCCCGACGACAGCGCGTTCGGCCTGGTGCCGATCCCGGCGCACCTGCCGCGCTTCCTGCAGCTCGCCGCCGGATCCAAGAAACGCGACTATGTCATGATGGAGGATGTGATCGGTCATTTCCTGCCCGATCTGTTCCCTGACTCCGACATCGACAGCCAGGGACTGTTCCGCATCACGCGCGACAGCGACATCGCCATCGACGAGGAGGCCGAAGACCTCGTCCAGCATTTCGAATTCCTGCTCAAGGAACGCCGCCGCGGGCGGGTGATCCGGCTGGAACTCAATGAAGGCATCGAACCGGATCTGCGTCACTTCCTGATCGAAAGCTTCGAGTGCTGGGACGAAGACATCCAGGAGGCTAAATATCTCGGCATGGTTGACCTCAAGGGTCTGATCGACAATGGGCGGCACGACCTGCTGTTCCCGCCCTTTACGGCGCGCTTCCCCGAACGCATCCGTGATTTGGACGGCAACCATTTCGCGGCCATCGCGGCCAAGGACATTCTCGTTCACCATCCCTACGAGGAATTCGACGTCGTCATCCAGTTCCTGCGCCAGGCGGCACGCGATCCGGACGTGGTCGTCATCAAGCAGACGCTTTACCGCACATCCGATGACAGCCCGATCGTGCGCGCCCTGATCGATGCGGCGGAGTCCGGTAAAAGCGTCACGGCGTTAGTCGAGATCCAGGCCCGGTTCGACGAGGCGACCAACCTGAAGTTCGCCCGCGATCTCGAACGGGCCGGCGTGCAGGTCGTCTACGGCCTGCTCGGTTTCAAGACCCATGCCAAGGTCAGCCTCGTCATCCGCCGGGAAGGGGAGACGTTGCAGACCTACACCCATCTCGGCACGGGCAATTACCACGCGCTCAACGCCAAGATCTACACGGATCTGGCCCTGTTCACCGCCGATCCGGTCATCGGTTCGGATGTCGGCAAGCTGTTCAACTTCGTCACCAGCTCGTCCCGTCCGCGCGACCTGCAGAAGCTCGTTCTGGCTCCGCACGGGCTGCGCGATGCGCTCTATGTCCACATCGATGCGGAGATCGCCAACGCCAAAGCGGGCCGCCCATCCGGCATCTGGGCGAAGATGAACGCGCTGGTGGACCAAGGCATAATCGACAAGCTCTACGAAGCCAGCCGGGCCGGCGTCCCGATCGACCTGGTCGTGCGCGGCATCTGTTGCCTGAGGCCGGGTGTGAAAGGTCTGTCGGAGACCATCAACGTCAAATCGATCGTTGGCCGCTATCTGGAACACTCGCGCATCGTGGCTTTCGGAAACGGGCACGAATTGCCATCTCATAATGCCAAGCTGTTCATGAGCTCCGCCGACTGGATGCCGCGCAATCTGGACCGCCGCATCGAAACGCTGGTCCCGATCGAAAGCCCGACCGTTCACGATCAGGTGCTGGACCAGATCATGGTGGCGAACCTGATGGACAATACGAATAGCTGGGACCTCCAGGCGTCAGGCAAATATGTCCGACGGAAACTGCAGGAGGGCGAAATCCCGTTTTCCGCGCACCAATATTTCATGGACAACCCGTCTCTGTCGGGACGGGGCGAAGCGCTGGAGAAATCACGCCCGGCCGAATTGCCCGACCCGCCGCGCTTTACGCCGCGGCTGGTGTCCTGAGGTTGTCCGCCTGACCGATCCGTTCAACGTTCCGCAGACCGGCCCCAGACAGGCAGGCGTGCTCGATATCGGATCCAACTCGATCCGCTTCGTCGTCTATGAAATCTACGGCTCGCACTTCACCCCCGTCTACAACGAAAAGGTTCTGGCGGGCCTTGGCCGTGAACTGAAGAAGACGGGGCGCCTGTCCGAAGATGGCAAGGCGCTCGCCTTGACCAGCCTCGATCGGTTCAAGGCCATTGCCGATGCGCGCGGACTGACGCAATTGCTGGTCGGCGCCACTGCCGCCATGCGCGAAGCCGATGACGCGCCCGACTTCATCGAGCAAATCCGCAAGCAGACCGGACTGGAGGTCGCCCCTATATCCGGCAAGGAAGAAGCGCGCCTTTCCGCTTTAGGTTTGCTGGCAGGCGATCCGGCAGCGCGCGGCTTGGCCGCTGACCTGGGCGGTGCGTCGTTGGAGTTGATCCGCATCGACGGCCGGACACCGGGCAAGCGCCGGTCCTTGCCGCTCGGCCCGTTCGATGCGGTGGGTCCGGACCTGCGCGATGCCGATTATCCGGCCCTCATCCCGTCGATCGACAAAGCGCTCGCGGCGTTGCCGGACATCTTGTGGGACACTGATACGCTCTACCTGATCGGCGGGGCATGGCGGAACCTGACCGCCATCCACATGACGCGCTCGCTCTACCCGCTGAAGACCATGCAGAATTATGCGCTCGATACGCTCGATGCGTCACTGCTCGCGCGGTGGGCCTATAATGAGGGCCGCGAGGCGTTGTTCGACTGGCCGGGTCTGAGGCAGCGCCGTGCGGAAACCCTGCCCTATTCGGGTCTGTTGCTCGAACGGTTGATCCGGGTCTTGCAACCGCGACGGGTCGAGGTGTCGCTGACAGGGTTGCGCGAAGGCATGGTGTTCGACCATCTGCCGCCCGCGGTCCAATCGCGCGATGCGTTGCTGGACGGATGCCGCGACTTCGCGTCGGGTTTGCTGCAATCCGAACTTTTCGGTCCGCCTCTGATGCAATTCACCGACGCGGTCGCCGATGCGGTGCCGGAGGCGTTCGGGGCGGAGGCGGATCGGCGCTTGCGGCACGCCGCTTGCCTGCTGGCCGGTCTCGGCAAGAACCTCCATCCGGACTACCGGGCCGAACTGGTGTTCGAAGACGTGCTCTACGCACCGATTTCGGGCTTGTCCCACCCGCAGCGCGTCTGGCTGGCCCTGACCCTGTTCCGGTCCGCGACACGCAGCCGCACACCGCCCAACAGCGATGCGGTGGATCTGCTGCTGACGGACACCCAGGTCGCAGCGGCAGAAGCGCTCGGCGCGGCGATCCGTCTGGCCATCGTGGCGACGGGGCGAACGCCGGATCTGGTCGGTGCGCTGAAGCTGACCCATGACAACGGCACCGTCCGCCTCGGTAGCGACGTGCCTGCGCTGCTGACGGAGCAGGTCGAATTCCGCCTGAGAAAACTGGCGGACCGGCTCGGCCTCGATCACTGTGTCGAGAGAGGTGCAGCCTGAGCGGGTTTCGATGACGGAAGCGCGACGAAACCGTCATGGAGCTGTGCCTTGCCAGCCACCGGTTTTTCCGCGACATTCGGGATGCGAATCGTAAACGGAGTCCTGAGCTTTCAGTCTGACCGCCGCACATGACCGCACGGAATTCCGGCCAACCACCGTGGGAGGCCGCCTGTGAGCGCGTCACCGATCGCTTATAAAGACATCGCCGCCGCTGTTCCGGTCAGTCAGGGAAACTATCCCTGCCTCATCCTGAATGCGGACTATCAGCCCCTATCCTATTTCCCGTTGTCCCTCTGGTCTTGGCAGGACGCGATCAAAGCCGTGTTCCTCGACCGTGTGAATGTGGTCGATCACTACGAACAATGCGTCCGCAGCCCGAACTTCGAAATGCAGATGCCGTCCGTCGTGGCGCTGAAGGACTACGTTCCGCAAAATCGCAATCCGGCCTTCACGCGGTTCAACCTGTTCCTGCGCGACGGGTTCAAATGCGTCTATTGCGGCTCCCCGGACGAATTGACCTTCGACCACGTCCTGCCGCGCCGACTGGGCGGCAAGACCAGCTGGTCGAACATCGTCGCGGCCTGTTCGTCCTGCAACCTCAAGAAGGGCGGGCGTCACCCCAAGGAGGCGCGCATGCATCCGCGTATCAAACCGCGCCGTCCCACCATGCACCAGCTGCAAACGCAAGGGCGGCGTTTTCCGCCCAACTATCTGCATGATAGCTGGCTCGACTATCTTTATTGGGATGTCGAATTGAGAGGGTGAGGCGGGCCGCCGCGCTTGACACGGGCGCGTGCAGTCCCAAGGTCATACGCATGAGGATACACCCTTACGCCATTCTGCTCGGCATCGCGATCGGGCTCATGAGCCTCTACGCGCTACGCCATCCGGTCTTCGCCGTGATGGCCGGCCTGATCGCTGTCCTCGGCATCGACATGATCGTGCGCGTGTCGAAAGACTGGCCGAAGAAACGTTAGAGCCCGTTCCAAGGCTCAAGCGATCGCGGCACCCGCTTCGCGCTTGATCCGGGCCACCATGCTACGCAGGCCGTTGGCGCGCTGGCTCGACAGATGTTCGGACAGTCCGAGCGCGTCGAACAGGCCGTCCGCGTCCAGGTCCCGGATCGTCGTGTCGGGCTTGTTCGAAAAGACCTGTGTGGCGATAGCCACCAGTCCCCGCACGATATGGGCGTCGGAATCGCCGCGAAAGACGAGATGCCCCGCATCATTACGCTGGCTCGCCAACCAGACCTGCGACGCGCAACCGCGTACCTTGTTGGCCTCGGTTTGCTCGGAAGCGGGCAACGGCTCCATCGCCTTGCCCAGATCGATGACGTGCATGTAGCGCTCCTCCCACCCGTCCAGGAAGGCGAAGTCCTCGATCAGGTCGGCGACATCGTCGGGCCAGTTTTGCATTTCGCTCATTCTTGCGCAGATAGGGCGCGTCTTGAGCCCCCGCAAGCGCATGCGACGAGACACTGAGCGGTTGTGCGGCGCCGGAAATCTCCCCTCACGCGCGAAGGGGTTGGCGAAATTCCTGTAACTCGGCCTTTCAAGGTCAATGTTTCGCGTTAGTGAAGATCCATGAGCGAAGTTTCATGAACCGAGTCGCCGACATGTCGCTGGGGCCGCGACTGATGGGCCCGATGCTGATCTGGCTGGTCGTGATGATCGCCGGGGCGGCCGTTGCCATCTACGCGACCGGCGCGGTCGATCCCATCGGCAAGATCGCCGTCGGACTGGCGTTGCCCGCCTTGCTGTCGCTATTGCTGATGCCGGCCTTGCACCGGACCTGGTCCCAGGTTGTCCTGCTGTCGCTCTGGACCGGTTTCGCGGTCATGGTGACGCTGATCGGCGGACTGTTCCCGATTGCGATCACCTTCCTGTGCATCCCTGCCATCGCCATGCTGTTCACGCGCGAACGGGTCGTGGAAGCGCTCGTGCTCGCCGCTCTGGCGTTGATCGCGACATTGCTGTCGCTGACGCTGATGGACTTTGACGGCTCGCCCCTGGCGGAGTCCGCTGTAGGCGTGCTGGCGGTGCTGGGCACGGCCGGGACGCTGGCCCTGACGGTCGCGTCCATGATCGCCGGCACCCAGGCGCGCGATGGTGAAGCCCGGTCCGTCGCCACCACCAACGATTGGGCGGACGGCCTTGCGGGAAGCGTGTTGAAGTTCGATGCCGATGGGCGGATGACGGCCGCCAATGCAGACGCGCTCGACCGGTTCGGCATTAAGGATCCGCGCGCGGTCCGCCTGGACACTGTTCTGGCAGGTGAGCCCGGGAACAGGCTGTGCGAGACGGCGGAGCTGGCCGGTCGGACCGGCCGACCGTCCGTCGTGCGCGTGACCGCCTCAGACGAAGACGGGTTCAGCAGTCTGGACCTGAACGTCGCGCCAACGGATGGCGGCGGCGTGATCCTCCATGCGATCGACCGCACGGAAGATGCGGAGCAGCTCGAAACGTTCCGCCGTCTGCAGACGGTGGCCGAACGCGAAGCCGCCGAAAAGACGTTGTTCTTCGCCGGTGTCAGCCATGAGCTGCGCACGCCGCTGAATGCGATCATCGGGTTTTCAGACATGATGCGGTCCCGCCTGTTCGGTCCCCTTCCGGGAAAATACGCCGAGTATGCGGATCTCATCCACGATAGCGGCCAGTACATGCTCGATTTGATCGGGGACGTGCTCGATCTGTCCAAGGTCGAAGCCGGGAAGTACACGCTCGTGTCCGACACGTTCGACATGGCGGACGTGGTGCGCAGTTCTGTGAAGATGATCCGGCCGTCCGCCGATTCGGCCGAAGTCGGGATCCAAATCGACGTTCCAGAAGACGACCCGTTGCTCGTCACGGCCGACCGCAAGGCGATGCGGCAGATCCTGCTGAACCTGCTTTCCAATGCCGTGAAGTTCTCGCCGCGCGGCGGCACGATCATCATCAAGGCGCGTCCCGAAGACGGCGGCATGATGCTGGCCGTTCTGGACGAGGGGCCGGGGATGAGCGATGCAGACATCGCTCGCGCCGGTGAACCGTTCTCACAGGGAAGTTCGGGTCAGGAAACCGAAGCGCGCGGTTCGGGTCTGGGCTTATCGCTGGTTCGTATCCTGGCCGAGCTGCATGGCGGGCGGTTGGTGATCCGCAACCGGATAGAGGGCGGTACCGATGCCCGCATCCATGTGCCGCCTCTGATGATCGACGGCTGAGGAAGATCGGCGCTAGACAAGTGTGAGGATTACCTCGGCTTTTCCGGTTTTGCGACGGGAGCCGACGCAAATGCCAATCCGACCAGGACCAGGAAGAACAGCAACCCGACCCCCAACGCGGCTGGCAAGACCTGTACCTGACCCACGCCAGCGGACACGCGTTCCGGTGCCGGGATGTCCAGGCGCCGCCACAAAGCGGTCCGAGCTCGCACGGCCGCATCGCCAGCGGTCTGGAAACGGTTTCCTATATACGGACCGGCCCTGCGGATGCGCCTCACGGCCTCGCTGTTCCGGATCCGTCCAGTAATTTCCAGACTGCCCGAAATGGCTGCTGGAACGGCTTCGGTCTGCAGGGTCGCGCTTCGTTCCTGCACGGATTGCGACACAATTCCCCACACATCGGCGATCCATCGGCGGGCCGGTTCGAAGTCGGTTCGAGGGGGCTTCATGTCAGGGAGGGAGATGTCCTGAAGAGACAGGCCCAAGGCCGCTACCGGGTCCAGAAGGGACGAAGGCTGGGCGACATGTTCTTCAACGGGCGCAAGCGCAGGCAAAACCGGCATGGGCCGAACGGCCTGCAACGTGACGATGTCCTGGTCGTCCCATCGCGCGACCGCGCCGGCCAGATTGTTCCAGTGGCCGTCCTTGACGAGCGGCCGGACCGCATCGGCGAAACGGCTGTGCGGCGTATTGGAGATGATGCCGATCAAGCGCCCATCCGCATCCGGGTACAGGGCAGCGACTCCTCCCATTGGGGCCTCATCCGGACCGGGCAGGGTCCGGGCCGCTTCCAGCATCGCCTGCTGTCCGTCCAGGCTGGCAAAGAGGGTGGCGGGCTGCGAAGCGGGTGCGGCGCCATCGTCCAGGACCCGCCATGCGTTCTGCAGGCCTCGCGGTGCCGCGAGACGGACATCGCGTCCGATGTCGGCGTAAGGGACGATGTTCAGCACATGGCAGTCCGTCACCGGGTCGGTCGGAGCGCGCTCGAACCGGGCATCGACCCAGCCCTTTCCGCTGGCTCGCGCCAGCTGCGCCACGACAGCGAGCGCCGTCATGAAGTCGAGATCGCGTTCGGGCAGAACGAGCATCGTGTCCGACCCGCCGTCGCGGCCGAACAAGGTGCCGTCCGCAGCCAAGCGGGACAGGCCGCTGGGTGCGGTCGCCACCTTGGCGGATAGGCGTAACTCGGAGCCTTCGGAAATGGCGATGAAAGGCGGACTGGCGTCGCATCGGGGCCGCATGTCGGCGTCGTGCGTTTCCAGTTCCAGGCGGTTGCCCGACCCCCTGAGAACACCCGGCCCGATCGGATAGGACACGGTCATCCGGCGTCCCTGCAGGCGTGCCTGACCCAGATCGACGCCGTTCAACGTCGCGGACAGGCGTGCGCCCTTGCGGGTTTGGTCGTCGCGGCGCAATCGCAACAGCACTTCGCCCTGGCTGGTGGCCGGATCGGCGACGTCGAAATAATAGTCGCGATGCAGCCCGGTCTGGACGGATAGCATGTCCAGCGGGGCCGCACCCGCGATCAGGCGCCGATCCACGTCCAGCGGGCTTTGCTGAAGAACATCTTCGGCCGAGACGGCGGACCGTGCATCATCCGGAAGGAAGGCCGTGGCAAAGGCCCGGACCGCCGCCATGACTTCCGCGTCCGTGTCGCCCGTCAGGAACAAGCGGTCCGCTTCGGTCCGCGACAAGGCAATTTGCGATCCTTGCCCGTACAGAACCGCATCGTCTTGCGTGTAGGTCGCCAACTGATCGCGACGGACCATGACGAGGTCGAAATCGGCATCGCCGGCGCCCAGAACGAAATCCGGTATGTCATCCATGCGCAGGCCAACGCCTTGCGCAGCCAAGGCCTGGAGTTTCGTCTGGTCGGCCCCGCCCGAGACCAATCCGACGCGTGCGGGTGCGAAAGCAGGGTTCGACAGGCGGGCCTCGACCTCGCCCAATGCCCGCGGCCCCGTGCCGGGCAGGGCGCCTATATCGAGACCGGACCTGGACAGATTGACGACATAGCCGCCCGAGGGGGCGTCACAGCGCGTCGCATAGGACAGTTGCAGCCGGTTGCCGTTCGCGCGGGCGCGGGTGGGATCCAGGACTATGGTCTGATCGAGCGCCAACCCCTTCGCATCGATTTCGATGGGAGTCCCGCCATTGAATTGCAGCATCAGCGGATTGGCGGGATCCACGCCGGCTAGAGGATCGGCGGAGAGCGTGACGGACAGATCGGTGATCTCGTCGGCATTCAATAGATCGAAATGCAGATCCGCGTGCGGCGTGCGCCAGTCCAGCATCCTGGAGGAACGACTCTGCGTCGCATCCTGTAGCGACACGGTGTAGCGGCGCGGGGTCGGTGCCGGTGCCTGTGCCGGATCGACCGACAGAATGTCCGCCGCGTCTTCCGGATCGGAAAGGCCGTTCTCCATCAGCATGCTTTCCGGCATGATGACGGTGTTGTCCTGCTGTGCCAGGCCCGGGCTTTGGGCCAGGCAGGGCCAAGCCGAGAGTGGCAGCCAGGCCACGGAACTGATAAGCAGGCTCCGGACGATGATGCGGTTCATGCGGCTGACGGACCCTTTGGACGAAACGGACATTCACGAAGCAAGCGCCGTGCCACGCGGTGCCGATGCAGGAGAGGCCTCGCCATGAAACCGCCCCCGCAACTCAAGACCGGGATCTGGATCGACGCATTGATCCGCCGCGCCCATGCGGGCGGGGCTTTCGCCGTATTGTCGCGACGCGGCGACCGGGATGCGGGCAGCGTGCTGGTCGGCGTCCGGTCGGCGGACGGCCTGTCGCTCTATGCCCCGGAAAGGGAAATGGACGGTCGGCGGATCTGGCGTGCCCAGCGCACGGATGCGTCCGGTCTGGCGTCGACCATTGCCTCGCGCGCGGACTTCGATCCAGATCTGAACGTGGTGGAAATCGATGACGCGCAAGGACGTCACTTCATAGAGGAACCGGTTCTGGATTCCGAAGAATGTCGGGAGGACGCGGCGGTTGCCGCAGCCGCAGCCAGAGCCTTGTTCCGAGACCGATGAAGGCGGCCGTCAGTCCGAGCATCAGCCCGTACCAGACCCCCTTCGCACCGAAAGACGTATGGAAGGCCAGCCCATAGCAGGTCGGAAAGCCGATCAGCCAGAAGCTCACGCCCGTGATGATCATCGGGGCGGTCACGTCTTTCAGTCCCCGCAACAGCTGGTTGGCGGCGATCTGCACCGCATCGAACACCATGAAGGCCGCGGCGATCGGCAGGAAGCCGAGGATCAGCGCGATCGTTGCGACATTGTCCGCCGTGTCGGGCCGCATATAGGCGTGGGCGATGGCTTTCGGGAACGTCGCGACGATAAGGGCGATGACAGCCATGCCGCCGACCGCGACGATCATCGTCGCCTGCGCCGCACGGCGCCGGGCGCCCGCATCGCCCGCACCTTCGGCCAGGCCGATCCGCGTCGCGCCCGCCATGGCGAACCCGAAGGGCAGCATGAACGCCATCGACGCCACGTTCAGCGCCACCTGGTAGGCGGCCAGCTCCCGCACGCCGATCGCGCCCATGACCAGAGCGGCGGCGTTGAACAACATGCCCTCGAACAGCGTCGTGATACTGATCGGCCAGCTCAACCGGACGATGTCGCCGAAGCGTTCGCGATCGAATTCGAACAGATTGCGGAAGATGTCGAATGGGCCGGCCACCCGGTCCGTCGAGACATAGACCGCCATGATGAAGAAGCAGAGCGTGTAGGAAAGCGAACTGGCGATGCCCGCGCCGATCAACCCCATTGCCGGAAATCCCAGCAGCCCGAAGATCAGCACGGCGTTGAGCGCGGCGTTTATGCCGACGGTCAGGGTCACGATCAACAACGGGGCCAGCGTCTTGTTCAGCGCGGCCAGGAAATTGCGCAGCACCATCACGCCGAGCGCAAACGGCAAGCCGGGCGCCAGCGCGATGACGTAGGACTGGGCCATGCGCGAAATGTCCGGATCCTGCCCGAAGAAGACCAGAATCTGCGCGGTGAAGACCAAGGCGCCGAACATCGGCAAGGTCAGGAGCGCGACGAGCCAGAGGGCCATTCGCACGCTTCGCCGCGCATCGCGCCGCGCGCTGGCGCCGGCATCGTCCAATGTCGTTCCGATCGCTTGGCTGACCATGGGAGTGACGGCGCTGAACGGACCCGCGCCGATCATCCAGAGCAGGAAATAGATCACCGTTCCGACGGCCGCCGCCGCCAGGGCCTGGGTGCCGACCCGCCCGATCATGATCGTGTCGACCGTGTAGATCGAAAACTGCACGACCTGGGTGAGCGCCATCGGCCCGCCCAGCGCGAGCAACGCAGCAGTCTCCCCGCGCAAGGTGCGCGGCAGCGAGCGTATGGGCGCGTTCACGGTCATGAGGCGCGCCCCCTGCGCCCAATCGGCGCTACTGTAAACCGTCAGAGGCGAAGGCCGTGGTTGCATTCGTGACGGATAGCCGACAGTGACGCGTTGATCGTGCGCGAGGCAGGGGACCATGTGCAAAGCAGAGGATCGGAGGCCCGGTTTGGGGTTCAGGCGTCTGACAGAAATACTGGCAGAAAGGCTGGTGATCGCCGCCGTTCTCGCGACCGGTCTGTGGGCCTGCGCGCCCCGCGACCGGCCGCCCGTCCGGATCGTCGGATCCTCGACCATTTTCCCGTTCGCGGCCAAGGTTGCGGAGACCTATACGCGCAGGACTTCGGTGCCCATCGTCGTGGAACAGACGGGCAGTGGCGGCGGGCACAAGCTGTTCTGTTCCGGCGATGCGTCCATCGACGCCACGACCTCGTCCAGACCGCAGAAACCTGCCGAATCCGCTATCTGCGCGGCGAACGGCGTCGCGCCCGTGATCGAACTTCCGCTCGGCTTCGACGGGATCGTGCTGGCGCGGTCGGTCGATGCTGTGCCGATCCGACTTGACACGGTCACGCTCTATCATGCCTTGGCGCGTAAATTGCCGACATCCGCCACGGATTGCACGCCCGTTCCCAACCCCTATTCTCGGTGGTCGCAAATCGATCCCGGTCTGCCGGACGAACCCATCGAAATCTTCGGGCCGCCGCCGACATCCGGAACACGCGACGCCTTCGTCGAAACGGCCATGGAGACGGGGGCGCGGCGGTTTCCCTGCCTGGCTGCGATGGAACGCGATACACCCAGCCTGTTCCGCGCGCGCGTCCACGACCTTCGTGAAGACGGTGCCTGGATCAATTCAGGCGAGAACGACAATGCGATGGTGCGCACGCTCGTCGACTCTCCTGCAGCGATCGGCGTGTTGGGCTTTTCCTTTCTGAACCAGAACACCGACAAGGTGGGCGGGATCGCGATTGGCGGGGTGGTCCCGACATCCGCCACGATCCGCAGTGGCACCTATCCGGTCGTGCGAACGCTCTATCTCTACATGAAAGATGGTTCCGCTGCGGACGTGCGGGGCTACGGAATGGAATTCCTGTCCGACGAAGCATCCGGACCCGGCGGCTATCTGGAAGAAATCGGGCTGATCCCGCTGCCGGACGCACTGAGGACCGCAACCCGCCAGCGCCTGTCCGACGCCGACAAGGCCGAGAGCAGGATCGAGGGATCCGAGCCGTGATCGATCCGGCCCCATTCTACATGATTGTCATCGTGGCCGCCCTGATGGTGGGCGCCTATCGCATGGTCCATGGCCGGGCGGCGCGCATGGTCGCGGAGTTCCGGACGGAGACGACGCTGCCGGACGCGCAACCGCGCCATCATGCCCGGTTGGCCGCGGCGCTGGTCGGCCTTGCCGGTGTCGCGATCTACCTGATCGGTCTTGCGGCGCGCGGAGGGGATCCGACGCTCGCCGAGGATGCGGTTTGGCTGGCCGCGATCGTTCTGGGCCCGGCCGCCGTGACCGGCCTGTGCCTGGCCAACGTACGGCCCGACTTCGCGGCGCGCGCCCGAGTCGAATACATGGCGGAGACCGGTTTGATGGCGCTGGCGCTCGTCGCGCTGCTGACCACCGTCGGGATCGTCGGATCGCTTGTCTTCGAAGCGAGCTTGTTTTTCCGAAACGTCTCGGTGCTGGATTTCCTGTTCGGAACGCATTGGTCACCGCAGACACCGATCCGGGCCGGACAGGCCGGACAAAGCGGCGCGTTCGGGGCAGTCCCCGTTTTCGCCGGCACGTTCCTCGTCACGCTGATCGCCATGGTCGTGGCCGCCCCGGTCGGCCTGATGGTCGCGATCTATCTGTCCGAATATGCTTCGTCCCGGACCCGGGCGGTGGCCAAACCGGCGATCGAGGTGCTCGCCGGCATTCCGTCGGTCGTATACGGCTTCTTCGCCCTGATCAGCGTCGGTCCGCTCATCCGCGACGCCGCCGATTGGCTCGGCTTCGGTGTCTCCGCCCAATCGGCCCTGGCGGTCGGGCTCGTCATGGGCGTCATGATCATTCCGCTCGTCAGCTCCCTGTCCGACGACGTGATCCGGGCGGTGCCGCAATCACTGCGCAACAGCTCGACCGCGCTCGGCGCGACCCGGTCCGAGACGCTCAAGCGCGTCGTGTTCCGCAGCGCCTTGCCGGGGATCATCGGGGCGTTCCTGCTGGCGATCTCGCGCGCCATCGGCGAGACCATGATCGTGGTCATGGCGGCTAGCCGTGCCGCGACCCTGACGGGCAACCCGTTCGACGCCGTGACGACCGTGACGGTGCAGATCGTCGCCTTGTTGACGGGCGATCAGGTCTTCGACAGCCCCCGCACGCTCGCCGCCTTCGCCCTTGGCCTGGTCCTGTTCGTCATCACGCTGCTGCTTAACATCGGCGCGCTGGCCGTGGTCAACCGCTACCGGGTGCGCTTCGAATGACGGACGCCCCGCACGAGAAGGCCTCGATTGCATCCCTTGCCATGACCCGGCGCATGCACCGCCGCCGCGCGGCGGAGACGCGGTTCCGCCTCTATGGTCGCGCCAGCGTCATTTTCTCGATGGCGGCTTTGGGCTGGCTGCTCCTGTCCATTGCCGCGACCGGATTGTCCGCCTTCACCCAGCACTGGGTCGATCTCGATCTGGATGTGCGGGCGGAAAGCGCGACGGATAACGATCGGCGCAGACTGGCCGACGCTCTGGCCGGCGGTTTCGGCGTGCAGGCGGACGATGCGGTCCGGCAGGAATTGCTCGCTCTCGTGTCGGCCAGCGCGGCGACGGACGCGCTGGCCCGGAATGCCGAACGCTCGGGCGCGACGCTCCGGTTGACCGTGCCGGTCTCCGACCAGGCGGACCAGTATTACAAAGGCCGCGTCGATGCGAGCCGTCCCGCCGCGCAGCGTCGCCTTACCGACCGGCAGATCGCCTGGCTCGACCGATGGGCCGATGAGGAGCAGGTCGAACGGCGCTTCAATCGCGGCCTGTTCGTCAATCCGGATTCGCGCGATCCGGAACGGGCCGGGCTCGCCTCGGCGATATTGGGCTCGGTCATGATCGTGCTGATCGCCGGGGCGCTGGCCTTGCCGGTCGGCATCGGCGCGGCGATCTATCTGGATGGGTTCGCGCCGCAGACCGGCTGGGGCGGGCGGCTGACACGCGCGCTGGAAGTCAACATCAACAATCTCGCCGCCGTCCCGGCGATCGTGTTCGGCCTGCTCGGCCTGGCCGTGTTCATCAACGTCTTCGGCCTGGCGCGGTCGATCCCGCTGGTCGGCGGACTGGTGCTGGCCTTGCGCATGTTCCCGACCATCGTCATCGCCTCACGCGCCGCCTTGCGCGCCGTGCCGGACTCGCTGACGGACAGCGCGCTCAGCCTCGGCGCCTCGCGCATGCAGGCCGTTTTCAACCACAAGGTTCCGATCGCCGCGCCCGCCATGCTGACTGGCTCGATCATTGGCATGGCGCAGGCGCTCGGAGAGACTGCGCCGCTCTTGATGATCGGCATGGTGGCTTTCGTGACGGCCGTGCCGGAATCGCCTCTGGATCCGGCCACGGCGTTGCCGGTTCAGATCTTTCTCTGGTCCGGATCGGCCGAAGCGGCCTGGGCGGAACGGGCCTCGGCCGCCATCATCGTGCTGCTGGCGGTCCTGATGGTCATCAACGGCGTGGCGATCGTGCTGCGTGAGCGTCTGCAGAGACGGCGGAGTCTGTGATGGTGGAAGACAAGCCGATCAAGTTCTCGGGGCGCTGCGTCAGCGTGCATTACGGCGCGTCCCGCGCCCTGCACAATGTCGACATCGACATTCCCGATCGCAACGTCACCGCCCTGATCGGGCCGTCGGGCTGCGGCAAGTCCAGCCTGCTGCGGGTTTTCAACCGCATGAACGACGTGATCTCCAATGCCCGCGTGACCGGCGAAGTGCGCATGGACGGGATCGACATCTACGCGCCGGACGTCGATCCGGTCCTGTTGCGCGCCCGTGTCGGCATGGTGTTCCAGAAACCGGCGCCGTTCCCGCGTTCCGTCTATGAAAATGTCGCCTACGGGCCGCGGCTGCACGGTCTTGCCCGGACGAAAGCGCGGCTGGACATGCTGGTCGAACGCAGCCTGCGCCGCGCGGGTCTGTGGGACGAGGTCAAGGACCGCCTGTCCATGCCCGCGCCGGGACTGTCGGTCGGGCAGCAGCAACGCCTCGTCCTGGCGCGCTCGCTCGCCATCGATCCGGACGTGATCCTGATGGACGAACCGGCCAGTTCGCTCGATCCCATCGCCACGGCCCGGCTGGAGGCGCTGATCGAGGAACTCAAGACCCGCTACTGCATCATCATCGTCACCCACAGCATGGCTCAGGCCGCGCGCATTTCCGACCACACGGCCTTCTTGCACAAGGGCGAGCTGATCGAATTCGACCAGACCGAACGCCTCTTCACCAACCCGGCCGACATCCGCACGCAGGATTATATTACGGGCCGGTTCGGCTGACGCATGGGCTTGCGGCGGCAAAGGGAATGGCTTATCGGCGCGGCCTCGCTGGTTGGCGGAGTGTAGCTCAGCCTGGTAGAGCACTGTCTTCGGGAGGCAGGGGCCGGAGGTTCAAATCCTCTCACTCCGACCAGTAGCTGCCTGACCAGAGCTGCCCGGCCAGTAACCGAATGACATCGACATGGGTGAACGACGCCTCCAGCGGAAATATCCGCTTGGCACCAAGCGTTGCCGTTTGTTTGCAGCCGGAACAAAGACACGACCGCTTTACGGCAGGCATCGTATCAGTGTTCCCTTTCGTCTCACTTCATTCGGCACCCTCCCCGAAAGAGGCAAGGGACCACGCCGTAGGCGTGGTAGAGGACGGGGAGAGGCGATGGACCATCCCTTCCTTCAAGCTTTCTATTGCGTCATTTTCTTAAACAAGGTGGAGCACTCCGGGAAGTGCGGGTCGATCCTCCGCCGTCATCCCGACCCGTAAGTCAGTTGCAGGAACACATCTTCCAGATCCGGCTGGTCCGTGCGCAGATCGTCGATCGACAGCCCGACATCCTTCACCCGGTTCATGAGCGCGGTCACGGAATCCGTGCCTTTCTGATAGGTGATGACCAGATTGCCGTCCTCGATCTGCGCGTCCAGATCCGACAGGCTCTCCGGCACGGTCGCCAGTTCGTCTACCGGAGTGATGACCAGCATCCGCTTGTCCATGCGCGACAACAGAGAATCCTTGCTCTCATTGGCCACGATCCGCCCTTCGTGGATGATGGCAATCCGGTCGCACAGGGCTTCGGCCTCTTCCAGATAATGGGTCGTCAGGATCACCGTCGTGCCGCGCGCGTGCAGCTCGCGCACATAGGCCCAGAGCTGGCGGCGCAGCTCGATATCGACGCCCGCCGTGGGTTCGTCGAGGATCAGCACGGGCGGATTGTGGACCAGCGCCTTGGCGATCAGCAGGCGGCGCTTCATTCCGCCGGACAGCTGGCGCACATAGGCGTCGCGTTTGTCCGACAAGCCCAGCGCGGCCAGGATCTCCTCGCTGCGGCGCTCCGATTTGGGGACACCGTAATAGCCGGCTTGCAGCTCCAACGCCTGGAACGGCGTGAAGAACACATCCATGGCGATTTCCTGCGGCACGATTCCGATGGAAGCGCGCGCCGCCCGCGTCTGTGTCTCGATGTCGTAGCCCATGATCCGCGCCGTCCCGGACGTCTTGTTGACCAGCCCGGCCAGGATATTGATGGCCGTGGACTTGCCTGCTCCGTTCGGGCCCAGCAGACCGAAGATGGACCCGCGCGGGACGACCAGGTCGATCCCGTGCAGGGCCGTCTTGGCCGGAGCCTTCTTCGAGGCGGCATAGGTCTTCGACAGGCCGATCAGTTCCACGGCCGGGTCGGCATCGGATCGGGCGGCGGGCGCTATTGTCGGCTTGTCTTGCATGGGACGGGGCCTTAGACGCGGGACCGCACAACGACAAGGAACAGGCCCGCCATGGTCGCTAGAAACATTTCGCCCACGCCCCGCCTCGAAGACACGGAAAGAGACGTGGTGGTCGTCGGCCAGAAATACGTCAAGTGCGACGGCGGCGGCGGGGCGCTCGGCCATCCCGTGACCTGGCTCGACATGGGCGAGGCGGACTTCGTGATCTGCAAATATTGCGACCGCGTGTTCAAGCTTGATCCAAAAGCGGTGCCGGGCGGGCATCAATAGGGTGAGCCGCTGGACCCTCGGCGTCCTGGGCGGCTCCGGCCTCTATGCCATTGACGGGCTGGAAAACCGTCAATGGGTTTCCATCGACACGCCGTGGGGGACGCCGTCCGACGACATTTTGTTCGCCGATTACGGCGATGTGCGCCTGCGCTTCCTGCCGCGCCATGGCCGCGGTCATGCGCTCAACCCGACCCGGGTCAACTACCGGGCCAATATCGACGCGCTCAAGCGCGCCGGCTGCACCGACGTGTTGTCGATCAGCGCCGTCGGATCGCTGAAGGAGCGATACGCGCCCGGCCATTTCGTAGCGGTGGACCAGTTCATCGACCGCACTTTTGCGCGAGAGAAAAGCTTCTTCGGTCCCGGCTGCGTCGCCCATGTCTCGGTCGCCGATCCGGTCTGTTATCGCCTGTCGGGTCTGGCGGCGGATGCGGCCGAGCGCGCCGGGGCGACCGTACACCGCCCGGAAGACGGCCGGTCGCTCACCTATATCGCCATCGAAGGCCCGCAATTCTCCACACGTGCCGAAAGCGAACTCTACCGGAGGTGGGGCTGCGACGTGATCGGCATGACCAACATGCCCGAAGCCAAGCTCGTCCGCGAAGCCGAACTGCCCTACGCCACGCTCGCCATGGTGACGGATTACGATTGCTGGCATCCTGACCATGGCAGCGTCGATGTCGCCAGCGTCATCGCGATCCTGCAGCAGAACGCCCAAACCGCTGGCGCCGCCGTCCGCGCACTCTGCGACGCCTTGTCGGACCAAGCGCGAACCGCCTGTGCATCGGGCATCGAAACCAATCTCGACACGGCCATCATCACGCCGCCAGAAGCACGCGATCCGGTGCTGATGGCGAAGCTGGATGCGGTGATGGGACGGCTTGCGTCCAGCCTTTAGATTTGCGGGCCTCGCCAGATTTGCAGTCCTCGTCTGGACCGTTACGGAACCCGCGCTGGTATCCGTGCTGTGTTTGCCAGGAAAGTCTGGTTGTCTCTTGATGGTCGCCAACAGGACATGATCGCGGAGCACCGCTTCATCATGATTCTTGGGAACGGTCGCCGCACTGTAAGTTTGGGAAGATCGGCTTAGCCGCTCCAAGACTCCTTGCGAGGACGCAAACCTAGACGGCCGGATCGGTCAGCGCGGCGCCCGCTTCGCCAGGATCCGTTGCAGGGTCCGGCGGTGCATGTTCAATCGGCGTGCCGTCTCGGACACGTTTTTCCCGCAGAGTTCATAGACCCGCTGGATATGTTCCCACCGCACCCGGTCCGCGCTCATCGGATTTTCCGGCGGTTCGGGCGCGGCGCCCGGTTCGGACAGCAGCGCCTTGCAGACATCGTCTGCGTCGGCGGGCTTGGCGAGGTAATCGACCGCGCCGCGTTTGACGGCGGACACGGCCGTCGCCAAATTGCCGTAGCCGGTCAGCATGACCATCTTGCAGTCGGGCCGTGCTTCGTGCAGCTGGTCGATTACGTCGAGCCCGTTGCCGTCTTCCAGCCGCATGTCGAGCACGGCGAATGCGGGCGGATTGTTCCGGACTTCGCGCTTGGCCTCGCCGACCGTTTCGACGGTGCGGACGTCGAAGCCGCGCTGCTCCATGGCGCGGCCGAGCCGGGTGCGGAACGGCGCGTCGTCGTCCAGGATCATCATCGTGGAATCATCGGGCAGGATGTATTCGCTCATGTCGCCTCCATGTCTTGAGACCTGCTTACGGACGGACGGCGGGAATGGCTTGGATGCGGGCTGAAAAAAGCGGCCTGTGCCGGTCATGGCCGGTTCAGGCGGACAGCCGTTCGACCGGCCAATCGCAGCGGACGCGCGCCCCGCCGATGGGCGCGGTCTCGAACCGCACCGTGCCGCCCGTGCGCTCGACCAATGTGGAAGCGATGAAGACGCCCAGCCCCAGCCCGCCCGCGCTGCGGCCCTTGGCGCGCGTGGTGACATAGGGCTGGCCGAGGCGAGTGCGCACCAGCGGATCGAAACCGGCGCCGTCATCGTCAACGACCACGGTGATGCGGTCGTTCTCGACGCTCGCCCGCAACTCCACACGACTATCCGCGAAATCGACGGCGTTTTCGGTGAAGTTCTTCAGCGCGTAGAGCAGCTCGGGACGGCGGCGGATCGTCAGGGGAACGCCCCCATCCGCCTGGGTGCTGTCCACGATCAGATCCTTGTCGCGGTGGATGAACCCTTCGGCCGCCTCCTCCAGCAGGTCTTCGAGGCTGAGCGTTTCGTGGATCAGGTCGGGCCGGTCGCCGCGCAGGGCCAGCTGTTCGAGGATCGAGCGGCACCGCTGTGCCTGTTGCAGAACCAGTGCGGCATCGTCCGACGTCGGTCCGTCCGGAAGCTCGCGCGTCATCTCCTTGGCGGTCACGGTGATGGTCGCCAGCGGCGTGCCGAGCTCATGCGCGGCGGCGGCGGCGAGGCTGCCCAGTGCGGACAGTTTCTGCTCCTGTGCGAGACGTTGTTCGGTCAAGGACAGGGCCGCGCTCATCTTGCGGCTCTCCGTCGTGGCGCGCCACGCATAGAGCGAGGTGAAAGCCGTGCCGACGAGGATGCCGAACAGGATTCCGGTTTCGTAGATGCGCGGCAATTTGAAATCGGCCTCCGGATACCAAGGCAAGGGGGCATGCCAGAACAGCAGGATCGTAGCCGCTGCCAAGGCCATCAAGGCCACCGTCGCCAGGACGCGTTTCGACAGAGTCGTGGCGGATGTGACAACGGGCGCCAGGAACAGGATGGCGAACGGATTCTCGATCCCGCCATTGAGATAGAGCAGCAGCGCCAGCTGCGCGATATCGAAGCCCAGCTGTGCGATCGCTTCGACATCGGAGACGCGCCGGTCCAGCGGCAACCACAGACCGACCGCGATGTTGACCAGCGCCGCCGCTCCGATGACCAACAGGGACGGCAGGACCGGGACGTCGAAGCCCAGTCCTTGGGAAACGATGAACAGCGTCACCGCCTGACCGACGACCGCGCCCCAGCGCAACAGGACAAGCGTGTAGCGTCGCAATGCGCCCGTCAGCTGGCGGCGGGGCAGATGCGAGGCATCGAGATCGTTTTCGCCATTGTCGGCCGGGCCGATGGCCGATCCGATTTCATCTGCCGTCACTGCATTTGCCGTCATGGGAATGCGCTCTTTGTCTTCTCAGTCACGGTCGACGCCTATATAGGCTTTTGCCGACGCCACCATGAGACAGATTATGCGCCCGATTGCCATCGCTTTAGCCTTGCCCGCCACGTTGGCCCTGACTTTGGCTCTGGCGGCTTGCGGCCCCGGCGCGACACAGGGCGAGGCCGGGCAAGCCGGATCCACCGTCATCAGTTCCGGCGCAGCGGAAATCGGCGGACCGTTCACCTTGGTGGACGACACAGGTGCGGTCGTCACGGAATCCGAATTGGAGGGCCAGCCGACCTTGGTCTATTTCGGGTTTTCCTATTGCCCGGACGTCTGCCCGACCGCCTTGCAGAAGCTCGGCGCGGCGCAGGAACGCATGGGCGCGGCAGCGGACGACGTTCAGTTCGTGATGGTCTCCGTCGATCCGGAACGCGACACACCCGAACAGATGGCGACCTACGTCACCAATAACGGCTTCCCGAAAGGTTTGCGGGGTTTCACCGGCACGGTCGAACAGGTCGATGCCATAAAGGACGCCTACAAGGTCTACGCGCAAAAGGTGCCGCTGGAGGACTCACCGATGGGCTATACGGTCGATCACCAGGACATCATCTATCTGATGGGCAGGGACGGCGAATTGGCGGGCTACTTCGGGCCGAACCAGACCCCGGCCGATATCGCCGTCGGGGTGCGGCAATACCTGGCCAATAGTTGAAACCGGGACGCAAGTGCTGGCGTCTGACTTGCTCAGCGGCTGGCGCCCGGCACCCACAACACGTCGTTTCTACCCTGTTCGTTGCACCAGCGGGCGGCGACGAACAGGAAATCCGAGAGCCGGTTGATGTAGGCCGTGGCCTGATCGTTGACGGGCGTGTCCGCGGCCAGCGTGACCATGCGGCGTTCCGCGCGCCGCGCGACCGTGCGCGCTAGATGCAGGTAGGTCGCCGGCGCGGACCCGCCGGGCAGGATGAAGCTGGTCAGCGGTTCCAGATCGTCGTTCAGTGCGTCGAGATCGGCTTCCAGCTTGGCGATCTGCGTCGCGACGAGCCGCAACGCATATTCGCTGTCGGCTTCTCCTTTAGCGGGCAATGGGGTGGCCAGATCGGCGCCGAGATCGAACAATTCGTTCTGGATACGGGCCAGCATCCGGTCCAGCCGGGTGTTTTCCAGGTGCAGCCGGGCGATGCCGATCGTGCAATTGGTCTCGTCCACATCGCCGAAAGCGTCGACGCGCGCGCTATCCTTGGACAGGCGTGAGCCGTCCACCAAACCGGTGGTCCCGTCATCGCCGGTGCGGGTGTAGATCTTGTTCAGCTTGACCATGGCGGGCGCCCTAGCCGTTCCGGATGCGGAAGGCGAGGAAGAGCAGGATGATGGCGGCAGCCTGCGCGCCGACGCGTTTCCACATCCAGCTGTTGGATCGTTCGCGCGCGGCCTGTCCGGTGCGGGCCATCTGCGATCCGCCGATCGCGAGGGTGACGACTACGTAAAGCATGGCGAGGGCTGCGAGGCCGATGAGAACGTAGAACATGGGGTTGTCTTTCCTGGGTTGGGAAGGCCTATATACGGATCAGGCCCACGGTGCTGCGGAAATTCCCGTCCGTCCACAGAAAAGCGCTCCGCCCTGCCTGACGTGGACGAATCGCCACGGTTAGGACACGGACCGATCCCGTTTAAGAAAAACCATAGAGACAGTGCCATGATGAGTGAAGCCGACCGCCAGGAACAGATGGGCGACGCGACCCGCGAGAAGCTGCGCCAGTTCATCGCCCGCATCGAACGTCTCGAAGCCGAAAAGGCCGAGCTGACGACCGACATCCGCGAAGTCTATTCCGAAGTGAAGGCGTTCGGCTTCGACAGCAAGGTGATGCGCAAACTGATCAGCCTGCGCAAACAGGATGTGAACGAACGCGCCGAACAGGAAGCCTTGCTCGACCTCTATCTGGGCGCACTCGACGACTGATTGCCAAATCGTTTTCGTTCGCTATATGTTCTTCAATGGCGTCCGATTACGACAAACAGCAATGGCAGGCCGAACAGGCCGCTCGCGACGTCGCGCTCGACAAACAGCGCGAGAAAGAGCGCAAGGCGCGCGAACGCTCCGCGCGTAACGCCCAGCGCAAGCTCGAACGGCTCCACCGCACGCTCGAGGACGAAGGCGAGATCAGCGATTTCGAGAAGGAATTCGCCGAGAGCGTGGCCGAGCGCCTCGACAAGTTCGGCTCGGCCTTCCACGATCTGGAAAAGGGCCGGCCGGGCGACGCTCTGTCATTTGCGCAGAAACGCGTCGTGGCCGGCATGAAGCGCAAGGCAAAGGATCTCAAGACGCGTCCTGCCGACGAAGCCGACGAGGATCCGCTGGACAGGCCGCGTCACGACAGACCGAAGCCTCGTTCCTCCTTCAAATCGAAAAAGCCGAAATGGACGCCGCGCGTGCGCCAGCTGGACGAGGATTTCGAGGCTGCACAAGAGCGTCCGGACGCGTTCATCCCGAAGCCAAGGTCAAAGCCAGAGCCAGAGCCAGAGCCGTCCCGCCCGCCGGTCGGCAAGCCTTTCCTGCGCATCGTCGGCAAGGACGCATGAAAAAGGCCCGCCGGAAGGCGGGCCTATCTATCGTTCAGCGATCGCCGGAAACGGACTAGTCGTAATAGACGTTGGCGTCGAACACGCGGTTGTTGACCGCCATGTTCCAGGCGTTTTCGTCGTAATAGGCGTCGCCGTTCGTGATGCGCATGAATTCCTGCGCGGTCTGCGTCGTCGTCAGGCCGGCCTTCATCCGGTATTCGGAATATTCCTTGAACTCGACCCGGCCGTCGCCGTCCATGTCGTAATCCGCGAAGCTGCCGTATTCCGTCGAAACGGGTTGCATGGTCATGTCGCTATCCATGTCCATGTCGCCATCGGCGGTCATGCCGTCATGCGGCGCGGTGCCGTCCAGATGGGTGTGCGGCATGTCCTTCACGCTGACACCGGCGAAATCCATGTCCGTGATCACGCCGCCGTCACCGGCCAGGCGCACATATTCCTTGGCGGAGTCGGACGGCGTCCAGCCATATTCGCGCTCCACATAATTGGAGAATTCGGTGAAATCGATCTGTGCGTCGCCATTGGTGTCGAGATCTTCGAATTTTGTGTCCGCGCTCATCATCACCTTGTCGGATTTCGTCTTGTCGCCATGGTGATCGGCGAAAGCGGGCAGGGCGGCGGTCCCGGCCAACAACAGGGCGGCGCTTGCTGTCTGAATGAGTTTCATGGGAGTCTCCTTGTCAATCGGTTCGTGCGCGGATGATCGCGCGGATATGGCCGGTAACGGGGGAAGCAGGACCGGCGCGAAGGTAAAACGGGTTCATCCGGATTAAGTTTCGAGAAAGCCCGGAACGCAAGCGCCCCCATCAATGCGACGACCCCAGCAGATCGTCGTTCCAGCGTTCGTCTTCCCAGCGCTCATCCTCGAAGTGACGGATCAGTTCGCCGGCCACTTCCTCGTTCGGCGTCACGTCCAGAATGCGGCCGCGCGTCACCATCGGGGCCTTGTCCACCGCTTCGACATCGCCGTCCAAGGGTCGCACGCTGTAGCCGTCTTCCCAGGTGGGGCTTTCCACGACCTGCACGGCGAACAGATATTCGGCCGGGCTGAGCTGGGCGTCCTCGCCGCTGATCTGCGTGAAGAACTGCGCGGCGCGCGTCGGGCCGACATCCTGCGTCCTTGCGTAGGCGGCGAACTCCGCGAACGTCACCGTGCCGCTTCCATCCGCATCCAGCGCGCCGAATTCCTCCGGCAGGTCGAGCGCCATGGCCGGCGATGCGGCCAGCAGCATGCCAACCAGAGCCAGCGCGGTCGTCTCTACACCTTTGAAACGGGACATATCGGTCTCCTTTTCGGTTTCATGGTCGGCATGATGATCGAGCAGCATGCCGTCATCATGACCGGAAAAAGGCGATATTCCGGCATGGGTTAAAACGCTTGAAACCGCGCATCGGCTCCGCCAAGGCAGCGATCATGTCCCTTGCCGATCCGATCCTGCGTCTCGATAGCGTCTCCAAATCCTTCGGCGGCGTTCCGGCCGTCAGCGATGTCAGTTTTGCCGTCCGGCCCGGGGAGATCGTCGGCTTCCTCGGCCCCAACGGCGCGGGCAAGACGACCTCCTTGCGCATGGCGCTGGGCTACGTCGAACCCGACCGGGGCCAAGTGCGCCTGTTCGGCGGTGCGCCGGGAGAGGCGGCGTTCGGCCGCGTCGGTTTCCTTCCCGAAGAACGGGGCCTCTACAAGAAACAGACCGCGCGCGAAGCCATCGCCCACATGGCGCGGCTGAACGGGATGAAACGCCGCACCGCGTTCGAAACGGCGGACGACCTGCTCGACCGCTACGGGCTGGGCGAGGCCAAGCGCAAGAAGAACAAGGACATGTCCAAGGGCATGGCCCAGAAGGTGCAACTCCTGTCCGCCATCGCGCACGATCCTGAATTCTACGTGCTGGACGAACCGTTTTCCGGCCTCGACCCGGTCAACCAGCAGGTGCTCGAAGCCATGGTGCGCGAGATCGCCGCGCGCGGCCGCACCATCCTGTTCTCGACCCATGTCATGGAACATGCCGAGCGTCTGTGCGACCGCATCATCCTGATGGCGCGCGGCGAAAAGGTCTTCGACGGCAGCGTCCAGGCCGCGCTCGACCACGCGCCGCGCCGCGTCATCATCGCGTCGGAAAACGCCGGCTTGGCCGACGTCGTCGCGCCGTTCGCCGACACGCTAGAGCGGCGCGACGACGGCGCGCTCGACCTGTTGCTCGCCCCTGGCGCCCAGACGCCGGACTTGCTGGAACGCTGTGTCGAGGCGGGCGTGCGCCTGACCCGGTTCGAACCGATCCGCGCCAGCCTGCACGAAGCCTTCGTCGCGCTGGTCGGCGAGGACGTCCGCGCCGATCTGGAAGCCGACGCGGCCGCGGATCTGCAAGCGGAGACTGTCTGATGCTGAGCGCCAACGCCCGTCCGGGCCTGCCCAAATTCTCCCGCATCTGGCTGATCGCGATGCGCGACTTCATCGGATATGTGAAGACCTGGGGCTTTTGGCTGTCCTTTCTGTTTCCGGTGATTGGCGGCATTTTCGGCTTCATGATGCAGCAATCGGACTTCGATCTGTCGCCGCCGCGCGTCGAAACCGTCATCGATCAGACCGGCGTCCACGGTCGGGCCATCCTCGACTTCTATGCGGCGGAACAGGCCGAAGACCGCGCCGAGGCCGTCAAGGCCATGGCGCTCAGCCTGCCCGAAGCCGAGCGCGAAGCCTTTCGCGAACGCGTGGACCGGAACGGTCCCGACGCTGCGTTGGCCGAATTGCAAGACCGCTATCCGGGCACGGCCGGGCAGATCGAATTGCCGGAACCGTCTCTGATTTTCGTCGACCCTCCGGCCGACAGCCTTCCGGCGCTGATGCCGTGGCTGGAAGGCGAACGCCGGGTCGCGGTGAACGGCCGCGACAGCCGCCTGAACGGCGTGATCGTGATCCGCGGCACGGCCGATGCGCCCGAGCCGCAATACTGGTCGCGCAATTTCAACAACGCCCCGGCGGAACGGCTCGTGAACCGCTATTTCCGCGACAAGGCCGAACGCCGCTATCTCGAAGCGGCGGGGCTCAGCCCCGAAGGGTTCGACGCCGCGCTGGACGGCCGCACCCGCGTCGATGTGTTCGATCCGGCCGTATTGTCCGGCGGGACGGAAGAGGACGCCTCCGCCGTCTCCGTGCTCGACCGGTTGCCTTTCTTCGCCGGGATCGGCCTGTCCTTCTTCCTGCTGATGACCATCTTCGCCGGGTCGTTCATGCTGCTGACCTCCATGATCGAGGAAAAGATGAACAAGCTGCTCGAGATGATGCTGGCCAGCACGCGCTTTTCCGAAATCATGCTGGGCAAGATGCTCGGTGCCGCGATGCTCACCCTGGCCTCGCTGGCGCCCTATCTGATCCTGGGACTCGGTGCGCTGGTCGGCTTCCTGTTCCTCGGCACGCCGGAGCAGGTCGCCGCCATCCGAGAAGCTTTGCCGCTCTCCACCATCCTGATCTCGCTGACCTTCCTGTTGCTGGGTTATGTGTTCTACGCCTCCATCCTGATCGCGCTCGGCGCGCTGGCGCAGTCCATGCAGGATGCCCAGACCCTGTCCCTCCCGATCATGCTGGTCATGTTCATGGGTCTGGGCGTGATCATGTTCGGCATCAACGCGCCCGACAGCCCGGTCATCGTGTTCGCCTCGATCTTTCCGCTGACCTCGCCGTTCGCCATGATGATCCGGCTCGCGTCCGACCCGCCGGTCTGGCAGGTGGCGCTGTCCATCGGCCTGTTGGCCGCCTCGGTCGTCGGGGTGATGTGGGTCTGCGCGCGGGTGTTCCGTTTCGGTGTGCTTTCAGGCTCCGGCGTCGGCGCCATCACCGGGTGGTTCCGGCGCACCGTTTTGCGCCGGGCGGCGTGAATGGCTAGATAGAGCGCATGACTCCGGACGACGCCAGAAACGCCATTCTCGACGCTGCCCTGCGGGACGCCCCGTTCGAGGGCTGGACCGATGTCATGTTGGCAGGTGCGGTGCGCTCGGCCGGACTGCCGGACGGTGCGGCGGCGCTCTACTTTCCGGGAGGAGCGATCGACGTGATCGTCTTCTGGTCCGAACGGATGGATGTGCGGGCGCGCGAGAAGATCGAGGCGCTGGACCTGGCGTCGATGAAGATCCGCGAGCGCGTCACCCAAGGCGTCGTGCTGCGCCTGTCGGAGACCGGCCGACACGAAGACGCCGCCCGACGCGCCCAGGCCCGGCTCCGCCTGCCGGACGGTTTGGGAACCGGCTCCCGGCTGACCTGGAATGCCGCCGACATGATCTGGCGCGCCATCGGCGACACTTCCACGGACGGCAATTTCTATTCCAAACGCGCCGTCCTGTCCGCCGTCCTGGCTTCGACCGCCCCCATCTGGCTCGGCGACGCCTTGCCGAACAAGCCCAAAGCCCGCCGTTTCCTGAATCGGCGCATCGAAAACGTCATGCAGTTCGAAACGCTCAAGGCGCAGTTCCGCAAGGCCACCGCTGACATCCCCAATCCCGCCGAAATCCTCGGCCGCCTACGCTACGGCCGTCCACGCGGCGGAGTCCCGACGCGCCGCCGGAAAAGGCGGATCAGGAGAGGGGCGTAGGTCGACCTAGCCCACAGGTCTGCGTCCCCGCCCGACCCTGGCCCCTCCAGGTTTGCGTCCCGCGTGCGGGTCTAAGATTGCCAACGGCAATCGTCGCAAACCTTGTTCCGCAGGAACACGCGTCCCAAAGGACG
>NZ_CANMJB010000016.1 GCF_947498175.1 uncultured Algimonas sp.
CGCGTGTCCGTGCCGGACAAGGTTTGCGACGATTGCCGTTGGCAATCTTAGACCCGCATGGCGGGACGCAAACCTGGGGGGCCAGGGTCGGGCAGGGACGCAGATCTGAGGCTGGACCCTACAGGTCCAGCAACAGCCGCTCCGGGTCCTCCAGGCATTCCTTGACGCGCACCAGGAAGGTCACGGCTTCCTTGCCGTCCACGATGCGGTGGTCGTAGGAGAGCGCCAGGTACATCATCGGGCGGATGACGATCTCGTCCCCTCCGCCCGGTTTTGAGACCACGACGGGGCGCTTCTGGATGGTGTGCATGCCCAGAATGCCCGATTGCGGCGGGTTCAGGATCGGCGAGGACATGAGCGAGCCGTAGACGCCGCCATTGGAGATGGTGAAGGTGCCGCCGCGCATGTCGTCCATGGACAGATCGCCCGCTTGCGCCTTCGTCGCCAGCTCTCCGATGCCGAGCTCGATCTCGCCCAGATTCTTGGCGTCCGCATCGCGCAGGACCGGGACGACGAGGCCCTTGTCGGTCCCGACGGCGATGCTGATGTCGTAGAAATTCTTGTAGATGATGTCCGTGCCGTCGATTTCGGCATTGACGGACGGCACTTCCTTGAGCGCCTGGACGACCGCTTTGACGAAGAAGGACATGAAGCCCAGCTTCACGCCGTGCTTGTCGATGAAAGGCTGCTTGTACTTGCTCCGCAGCGCCATGATCTCGGACATGTCGGCTTCGTTGTAGGTCGTCAGCATGGCCGCCGTGTTCTGGGCGTCCTTGAGACGTCGGGCGATGGTCTGGCGCAGGCGGCTCATGCGCACGCGTTCCTCGCGCTCGCCCAGTTCGCGCGGAGCGGACGGCGCAGCGGGTTTGGGCGCGGCGGGCGGCTTGGGCGCGGACGATTGCGGGGCAGCGGCGCTTTTCTTGGCGGTCCCGGCATCGAGCGCCGACTGCGCGTCCGCTTTCAGGATGCGGCCATCCTTGCCCGTGCCTTCGATCTTCGTCTCGTCCAGATCGTTGTCGCGGATGATCTTCGCGGCGGCCGGCATGACGCGCACATCGTTGGGCACGCCGTCGAGATTGGTGCCGGGCACGCCTTCGGGCTTGTGCTTCTCGACCGCTTCGGTGGAGACGGGCTTGGCCGACGTGCCCCCCGAATCGCTCTCGCCCATGCGGGCCAGGGTCTGGCCGACCGCGGCGACATCGCCTTCGGCGACGAGGATCTCGGTGATGACGCCCGACCGCGGCGCGACCAGTTCCTGGGCCGCCTTGTCGGTTTCCAGCTCGACGATGGCCTCGTCCTTCTCGACCGCGTCGCCGACCTGGTTCATCCAGCTGGCGACCGTGACTTCGGAGACGCTTTCGCCGACATTGGGCACGTCGATGTCGATGGACGATCCGGTCGCCTCGGACGAGGCCGGGCTTTCCGTCTGGGTTTCGACCTGCGCGTCGCCCTTCCCGGCCGTCTTCTCTCCGCCGCCTTCGCCCATCTTCGCGATCAATGTGCCGACTTCGACCGTATCGCCTTCATTGACGAGGATCTCGGACAGCACCCCGTCTTCGGGCGCGACCAGTTCCTGGCTTGCCTTGTCGGTCTCGATCTCGACGATCGGATCGTCCTTCTTCACGCTGTCACCGGCCTGTTTCATCCAGCTGGCAATGGTCACTTCGGAGACGCTTTCTCCGACGTTGGGGATCGTGATATCGGTCATGCTTCGCGCCTTAGCGTCCTTGTCCAGGGATGAACAGATCAAACAACAACAGAAGATAGTGTGCTCGGCATTTCTTGCCGAGACTGTCATGAAGGTGGGACAATGCTTCTAGGGGCTCGGTAAGAAATGCGAGAGGCGGGAGTTCCTGCCTAGTCCGCGAAGATGCCGGCAATGATGACCTGCTGTTCGGTCTTGTGCTTGGCGGAGATGCCGGCTTCGGTTAATTCGCGGCATCGCGCGCGTTCATGAAATGGGCCGCCGCTTCCCCTAGAGCATGACCAACCGCATAGAAGAACACGACTATTGCAACCGATATGATCGCGCCTTTGAGCAAACGTTTCGTGTTATCGGTTCCAGGTTGGGTCATGGCTGCCTTCTACTTCGCGAAAACCCCGTCGATGATGGCTTGCTGTTCTTTCTTGTGCTTGGTGGCGATGCCCGTGGCCGTGGAGGCGGCGGGGGCGCGGCCGATATAGCGCACGCGTTTGCTCTTCGCGCCGATCTCGGCCAGCGTGTCCTCCAGGCGCGGTTCGATGAAGCTCCACGCACCCATGTTCTTGGGCTCTTCCTGGCACCAGACCATGTCGGCCGTCTTGAAGCGCGACAGCTCCTCGGCCAGCGAATCGTCCGGATAGGGGTAGAACTGCTCGACGCGCAGCAGATAGACGTCGCTGCGGCCCTGCGCTTCGCGCGCTTCGAGCAGGTCGTAATAGACCTTGCCCGAACAGATCACGACACGCTTGATCTTCTTGTCGTCGGCCAGCTTGGTTTCGAACCGTTCCGGTTCCCACTGGGCGTCGTCCCACAGGACGCGGTGGAAAGACGTGCCCGTGTCCATTTCGTCGAGTGTCGAGACGCAGAGCTTGTGACGCAGCAGGCTCTTGGGACTCATGATGATGAGGGGCTTGCGGAAATTGCGGTGCAGCTGGCGGCGCAGCACATGGAAATAGTTGGCGGGCGTGGACACGTTGCAGACCTGCATGTTGTCCTCGGCGCACATCTGCAGGTAGCGCTCCAGCCGGGCGGAGCTGTGCTCCGGCCCCTGCCCTTCATAGCCGTGCGGCAGCAGCATGACGAGGCCGCTCATGCGCAACCATTTCTGCTCGGCCGAGCTGATGAACTGGTCGACCATGACCTGCGCGCCGTTGGCGAAGTCGCCGAACTGCGCTTCCCAGATGGTCAGCGCGTGCGGGGCCGTGGTCGAGAAGCCGTATTCGAAGCCCAGCACGGCTTCTTCGGACAGGTGGCTGTTGAGCACCTGGAAATATTCCTGACCGTCGGCGAGATTGTTGAGCGGCGTGAACTTCTTCTCGGTCGTCTGGTCGATGAAATGCGACTGGCGCTGGCTGAACGTGCCGCGCTCCGAATCCTGACCCGACAGGCGCACCGGATGGCCTTCGAGCACGAGCGAGCCGAAGGCGAGATGCTCGGCCAGGCCCCAATCGATGTCTTCGCCCGCCTCGATCTTCTCGGCCCGCGCCTTGATGATGCGCTTGAGAGTGCGGTGGATGTCGACCTTGTTCGGGATCGTCGTGATCTTGGTGCCGATCTCCTTGAGCGTCTCCATGGCCACGCCCGTCACGCCGCGCCGCTTTTCGTCGTTCTCGTTGGGCAGGGTGATGCCCGACCACACGCCGTGCAGCCAGTCGGGTGCCTTGGTCTCGAAATCCTTGGCCGCGTCGAACTCCTGGTCGAGCAGGGCGTAGAAATCGGATTCGCGTTGCTTGTATTCTTCTTCGGTCAGGTCGCCGCGCGCGATCAGCCGCTCGGCATAGAGCTGGCCGGGCGATTTCTTGTCGTCGATGACGTCGTACATGATCGGCTGGGTGAAGGAGGGGTCGTCGCCCTCATTGTGTCCGTAGCGGCGGTAGCAGACGATATCGATCACAACGTCGCGGCCGAACTTCTGGCGGTATTCCGTTGCGATGCGCGCGGCATAGACGACTGCTTCCGGATCGTCGCCATTGACGTGGAAGACCGGCGCCTGGACCATGAAGGACACGTCCGTGCAATACTCGCCCGACCGGTATTCGTCCGGCGTGGTGGTGAAACCGATCTGGTTGTTGACCACGACGTGGATCGATCCACCCGTGCGGTAGCCGACCAGCTGGCTCATCTGGAAGGTTTCCATGACGACGCCCTGGCCCGCAAACGCGCTGTCGCCGTGCAGGATGACGGCCATGACGCGCTTGGGATTGTGCGTGCGGTAGGTGCCGGACAGCTGTTGCTGCTTGGCGCGGGCCTTGCCGATCACGACGGGCGCGACGGCTTCGAGGTGAGAGGGGTTGGGCGCGAGCGACAGGTGGACCTTGTTGCCGTCGAACTCGCGGTCATCGGACACGCCCAGATGGTATTTCACGTCGCCCGAGCCGAAATCTTCGGCCCCCGACGCAACGCCGCCGAGGAATTCGTAGAAGATCGCCGAATAGGGCTTTTCCAGCACCGAAGCCATCACGTTGAGGCGCCCGCGATGCGGCATGCCGAAATTGATGTCCTGCAGGCCGAGCTGTCCGCCGCGCTTGATGATCTGCTCCAGCGCGGGAATCAGCGTTTCGCCGCCGTCCAGGCCGAAACGCTTCGTGCCGGGGTAGCGCTTGTGCAGCAGCTGCTCGAAACTCTCCGCCTCGATCATCTTCTGAAGGATCGCCAGGCGGCCCTCCTTGGTGAAGCTGACCTGCTTGTCCGGCCCTTCGATGCGTTCCTGGATCCAGGATTTCTCTTCCGGATTGGAGATATGCATGAACTGCACACCGATGGTGGAGCAGTAGGTCCGCTGCACGATTTCCATGATCTGGTTGATCGTGGCGTATTCCATGCCCAGCACGCCGTTGATGAAGATGTCCCGGTCGCGGTCCGCCGCGCCGAATTCGTAGGTCTCCGGATCGAGTTCCGGATGGGTGCCGCGCTTGCGCAGGCCGAGCGGGTCGAGATCGGCGATCAGGTGGCCGCGGACCCGGTAGGCCCGGATCAGCATCAGCGCGTTGAGCGAATCCTTGGCCGCCTGCTGCACCTCGTCGGCCGACAGTTCGGGGCGGGCCGCCGCGATCGCCTTTTCGGCGGCGGCCGGGCTGTCGCCCCAATCGCCGGTCAGCGCGCCGACCATTTCGCCATTCGGCGCGGGCGGCCAGTCGTCGCGCTTCCAGGACGGGCCGTCCGCATTGGCCTTGGCGTTCGCGGCAGGTTCGCCGAGCGCGTCGAAATAGGCCCGCCACTGCGCATCGACGCTGGACGGATCGTCCGCATAACGCGCCTGCATCTGTTCGAGATAATGGGCCGAGGCCCCGTCCAGGAAATCCGTGTCGATGAATGCCTGATTGGCGTCCGTACGCTTGGCCATGTACCGGGTCTTTTCGCTCAGAAAATTTTCCGCCGCTTAACGCAAACGGTTCGCCCTGTCATCGGGGTGTGGAGTCAATACAAGGTGAACGCGCGTTTGGTTGCCAAAATTCGTGCGCTAGGTCGCCACGACCGGTTCGTCGCGACGCCGGCCCGTAGGCGATAGTCGCAGGAGCCACAGCATCAGGCCGTAGAGCGCGAGCGAAACGAACAGCACGCCCGTCTTCATGTTGAACAGCTGGAAGTTCACGAATCCGAGACCGAAGATCAGGAAATAGACCCCCATCACCCAGACGCCCCAGCGGCGGCGGAACATTGTGCCGAGGGTCCCGGCGATCTGCGATGCGCCCAGTAACGCGACATAGGCGAAATAGCCCGCCACGGTGAAGGGGACGATCTGGATATCCGCCGTCCTGTCGACCAAGGCCGCGATCTTGTCGATGCCGTCCTGGAAGCCGGACTCCACGCCCGTCGTCAGGGCGTGAAAGATCATCGCGGAGCCGCCGAACCGGATCAGTCCATAGAGGATGAAGAGCGCGCCGATGCACCAGGCCAGGACTTTTCTCATATCGATCTCTCAGAACATTGCGTCGTGCCACTGACAGGTATACATCGAACAGCGATAAATGTATATCGTTTTACGATATTTACCGGTCTTCTCTGCCCGGATGGAAAACCGCGTCCAGACAACCGGAACGACCAAGTGAAGGCTTGATCTCGAAACATACCTGTTATTAGGTAACTTTGTTCGAAGCCGGGTAAGAGCCATGACCATACGCAGACACTATCGATGGATCGGTCTCGTCGCTTTGCCGACTTGCCTTTCGGCCTGCGCCTCGGTGACGGTTGCGCCACCCGACGCGGTGCGGGACACGAGCGACAAAATATACGCCCTCGCCAGCCCGCCAGCCGCACCGCGCGACGAGGATGCGAGCGCGGCGGTGATCGACAGGAATGGGAATGTCATCGGATCGGCCTTGCTCTACCAAGGCTCGGACGGGGTCGTCATGCGATTGTCGGTCAGCGGCGTCGCGCCTGGCGTGCACGGCATGCATTTTCACGCCAAGGGAACCTGCGAGGATCCCCAGGACGGCTTCAAGGCGACGGGCGGGCATGTCATGCCGTTCGGAAAACCGCATGGATACATGCATCCGGATGGTCCCCATGCTGGAAATCTGCCCAATCTGATCGTGGCGGCGGACGGCACCACAACGGTCGAGCTCTATACGGGCCTCGTCAGCCTGTCCGACGGACCCGCCGCTTTGCTGGACGCGGACGGATCGACCTTGATCATCCACGAAAACGAAGACGATCATCTCACTCAACCGATCGGCGGCGCGGGCGGGCGGATCGCTTGCGGCGTCATCGACGCCGCGTCGTGAGCCCGCAGACCGCGCGAGCGCCGCTTCGCCGTCCCTGGCGCAGAAAGACATTCGCCAAACCCATACGAGGAGTCCGGAGCCGATGACACAAGTCCCGCAAACCTATGAAGACTGGGAACGCTGCATCACGGTCGATTGCGGCATCCCCCTGACCCGGGACTACGTCGCCGCGCGCATCGACGCGCTTCAGGACGACAAGGACTTCCACACCCAGAAGTTCGTCAAGACCTGGGGCGAGGCGCACCGTGCGAAAACGCTGGGCTGGTTCCGGCAGGCGGCCACGGCGCTGGAGCCGTGATCGCGGCCACGACCGGTTTGACAGGCGCGAACGTCGCGGCGCGGCACCGGCGGTCGTTCCGAACCCGCCGTGGCCGGGACCGGTCCGCGCTCACGGTAGCCTTTCATGATAAAGGCCGCCTGCCAGGCGGCCTTTATACTTGGTGTCCCCCTTCGGGAGGCTAACCTTTCAGCACGTCCTTCAGCGTCGTCCCGAGACGGGCGGGTGAGTCCGACACGGTGATGCCCGCCTTCTCCATGGCCTCGATCTTGTCCTCGGCGCCCCCTTTGCCACCGGACACGATGGCGCCCGCATGGCCCATCGTGCGTCCGGGCGGAGCAGTCCGGCCGGCGATGAAGCCGACCATCGGCTTGGCGCGGCCCTTCTTGCGCTGATGGGCGATATATTCGGCCGCCTCCTCTTCGGCGGAGCCGCCGATTTCGCCGATCATGATGATCTGTTTCGTTTCCGGATCGTCGAGGAACAGTTCCAGACAATCGATGAAATTAGTGCCGTTGATCGGATCGCCGCCGATCCCGATGGCCGTCGTCTGGCCCAGGCCGACCTGCGTCGTCTGGTAGACCGCCTCGTATGTCAGCGTGCCGGAGCGCGAGACCACGCCGCAGGTCCCCTTCTTGAAGATCTTGCCGGGCATGATGCCGATCTTGCACTCGTCTGGCGTCAGCACGCCGGGGCAGTTCGGGCCGATCAGGCGGGACTTGGAGCCTTGCAGCGCCCGCTTGACCGGGATCATGTCCCGCACGGGAATGCCTTCGGTGATGGCGATGATCAGCTCGACGTCTGCGGCAATGGCTTCCAGGATGGAGTCGGCGGCAAACGGTGGCGGCACGTAGATCACCGACGCGGTCGCGCCGGTCGCGTGCACGGCCTCGGCGACCGTATCGTAGACCGGCAGGCCGATATGCGTCTGCCCGCCCTTGCCGGGCGTCACGCCCGCGACCATTTTCGTGCCGTATTCCAGCGCCTGTTCCGTATGGAACGTGCCGGTCGAGCCGGTCATGCCTTGGGTGATGACCTTGGTGTTCTTGTCGATGAGGACGGACATTTTTGTCTCCTAGTTGAAATCCGGATGAGGTTTGAAAGGGTCGATGACACGGACAGCACCATAATGCTGTCCGTGATTGAGGTCTTCGGAATAGAGAACAGGCGCACCGAGCGCTTCGGTGGCCGCAATCACCGCGCCGTCCCAGTAAGAAATTTTGAATTGCATCGCATTTTGGATGCCCTGCATGACGACCGCACTATCGACTTCGGCACAGGGTTTCATCGACAGGGCAGCAATCCATTTGGCGGCAATCGCAGAGGACAAGGGCTTGTCGAATTTTCTTGGATTCGTCGCGTTCGTATAGAACTCGGCCAAAACCTGCCCAGACGTCGAATAATTCTCTTCGGCCACGATCTCGCGAGCGCGTTCCCATTTCTCTGGCGCATCCTCGGCATGGAGTGCGGCGTAGAGCAACACGTTCGTGTCCAGCAGACAGTCCGGTGTCATCGCTTAGGAGGCCTTGAACCGATCGAAACGCGGTTCACCGGCATAGGTCTCTTCGCGGTCGAACCGGCCGGAACCCATCCGGCCATCCGTTTCGTCAATCAGCTTGAGCAGCGCTTCCCGGGCCTCGTCCTTGCGGCGTGCCTTGCCGACATAGGCTTCGCAAAGATGCCGGATGACCGCGTTCATGGACGTGCCCTGCTGGAAGGCGGCAACCTTCATGTCGGCGACAAGCTGTTCCGGCATGGCGAGCGTGACGTTCTTATTGGCCATCGGGCGAGTCCAGTTCGTCGAAAATCATGCGCAAACGGGTATTCAAGCGGTCGGACCAACAGTCCTCGATGGACCGCCCTGCCTTGTCCGCAACGGCCAGCAGCTCCTCATAGAGGCTGTCTTCAACTTGAATTGCGACAGATGCCTTTGTCATCACAGGAACACATATGCTGTGTAGCGCAGGCTCGCAACCCTACTCCGTCCCGATCACCCGCATGTCGATCACGCTGCCGTCCGCATGACGCACGGAACATTGCGCCATGCCGCCAGTCTCCAGAACATAGGTCAACAGCGTTTGCCCGTTGAGCTGGCGCGTCTGCGGATCGGCATCTCCCAGAGCCGTATCGCTTTCCGCCCGGCAGTCGGCGTCGGCTTTTTCGAGAAAGCCTGGCGGCGGGGTCAGGCCGCCGTCATCGATCTCGTCGGACGGCGCGTCGGTACAGGCCGCGATGAACAGGGCGATGGCGAGGATGTCATATCGTAGCATCGCATTGAGCAGTTTACAAAAAAGACCCGCCTCAGACACGCTTGAATTCATCGACCGCCTAGATATCCGCCACATCGCATATTGCGGAGTCATCCGCTTTCGAAACAGCGTCGATGTCGATTTCCACATGGGCGATCTTCAGGTCGGGATTGGCGGTCTTGAGACTTTGCAGATCGCGGGACTGCAATTTGCAGGGGGCGCACCAATCGGCCGAATATTTCACGAACACATAGTCGGACGCCGGAATGTCGGCGGGATCGAACTGCGCATAGTTCGCCGCATATTCGAGCGAAGGTCCTGACACGGACGGCCTAGTGTCGTCATCCAACAGTCTCTGCCAGATATCAACGGAAGGATCGATATAGGCTTCACCATGATCGATGACCCTTCCATCGGCATCGTAGATCGTCAGCCAGGGCACGGACACGTTGTCGCTGGGCTGCGAGCTCATGCCCTTCAGGAACGCTGTCCGACATCCCGGCGTCCAAACGGCAGACAGGTCGGGCACGCTCTTGATCGCGGCGTCAGCTTCCGCCATCTTCGCCGCCATCTCTTCATCCGTCAAAGTGGTCGTCTCGGTTTCCATACAGGCCGCGAGCGATGCGCCCGTCGCGATCGCCAAGATCAGAGTATCTATCTTCATCCCTGCACCGCCTTCACGATCTTCTTCGCCGCATCATCGAGGTCGTCGGCGCTGATGACGTTCAAGCCGGAACCGTCGATGATGGCCTTGCCCTTCTCGACATTGGTGCCTTCCAGGCGCACGACGAGCGGCACTTCGAGGCCGACTTCCTTGACCGCGTCGACCACGCCTTGGGCGATGATGTCGCATTTCATGATGCCGCCGAAGATGTTGATCAGGATGCCTTCGACCGCATCGTCGGAGGTCAGGATCTTGAACGCCGCGACGATGTTCTCTTTCGTCGCGCCGCCGCCCACATCGAGGAAGTTGGCGGGCTCGGCGCCGTAGAGCTTGATGATGTCCATCGTGGACATGGCGAGCCCGGCCCCATTGACCATGCAGCCGATGTTTCCGTCCAGCGCGACGTAGGACAGGTCGTATTTCTGCGCTTCGACTTCTTTGGGATCGCTTTCCGTTTCGTCCTTCATCTCGACCACGTCGGGATGGCGGAACAGGGCGTTTTCGTCGAAGCTGATCTTGGCGTCGAGGCAGTGCAGATTGCCGTCGCCGTTCACGATCAGCGGGTTGATTTCCAGCATGGCCATGTCCTTGGCCAGGAAGCCGTCATAGAGCGTCCGGCCGAGCTTGCCCGCCTGTTTGGCTTGCCGACCCTCCAGGCCCAGCGCCTTGGCGAGCGTGCGGCCGTGATGCGGCATAAAGCCTGTCGCCGGATCGACATCGAAGCTGATGACCTTTTCGGGCGTATCGTGCGCGACGGCCTCGATATCCATGCCGCCTTCGGTCGAGGCGATGAAGGAGACGCGGGACGTCTCGCGGTTGATGATGATCGACAGATAAAGCTCGGTCTCGATGTCGGAGCCGTGCTCGATATAGAGGCGGTTGACGACCTTGCCTTCGTCCGAGGTCTGCTCGGTGACGAGCGTGAAACCCAGCATCTGCTCGGCATATGTGACGACTTCGTCGACCGACTTGGCCAGGCGCACGCCGCCCTGCTCGCCCGCGCTGTCTTCCTTGAACTTGCCCTTGCCGCGGCCGCCGGCATGGATCTGGGATTTCACCACCCAGAGAGGTCCGCCGAGCTTTTCGGCCGCCGCCTTGGCTTCGGACGCATCATAGATGGCCACGCCGGGCGAGACGGGCGCGCCGATCTCCTTGAGCACCTGTTTGCCCTGATATTCATGGATGTTCATGGAAGTGTCCGTCGATTGGAAGGGAGGAGTCGGGGCGCGTTATAACGCGCCCTGCCCCGCTCGCAACCGCGAACGAAGCCGGTCCTCGTGCGTCCCGTCTCCGGCGCAGGCCTATTTTTGGATCGGCACGACCGCACGCGCCGCTTCACGGCGCTCGTCGGCCGCCGCATCGACGCTCAGCATGTAGATGCCGCCACCGCACACGGTGCAGAGCAGCACCATATCGAAGACGAAGCGCACGCGCCCCGAGCGCAACAGCGATTTGACAAGCGATCCCACGAACGAACTCCAGACGCACCCCGGCCCGCTTCATGACAGTCTGCAAAAGCCCTGTCATCCCGTTTTCCCGAACAAGGTCCGTCACGATGGATTACACATTCTTCGCGCTTGAGCCGTTGCCAACCCGATGGCCCGGCGCTAGAGCGCGCCGCTTCACGCGCCGTGAGGTCAGGTGGCTGAGTGGTTGAAAGCGCCGGATTCGAAATCCGGTATAGGGGCAACTCTATCGCGGGTTCGAATCCCGCCCTGACTGCGCGTTCGCCCCAGATCGGAACTCCGGCAGAGCCTTCGCCCGCGTCTCGTCCAGATAGCGGGCGCTCTCGACCGATTGCCCGTCCCCAAGTTCCAGCAGCAGCGGATTGCCGGTGGGAAACTCGAAGCCGGGGATGTCGTCGTTCGAGACGTCGAAAAGATCCTTCATCAAGGCGCGCAGGCTGTTGCCGTGGGCACTGACGATGAGGTTCGCCCCGGCATCCAGCATGGGCCGGATGTTGGCGTTGAAATAGGGCAGCACCCGGTCCGTCGTCATCTTCAGGCTTTCCCCGCCGGGCAGGATGGCCGGATCGTAGCCGGCATATTTGGGATCGTTCGCCGGATGGTGTTCGTGGGACGGGTCGATCTGCGGCGGCGGCGTATCGAAGGCCCGGCGCCAGATGCGCACCTGTTCCTCGCCGTGCTCGGCCTTGGTCTCGTCCTTGTTCAAGCCCGTCAGAGCGCCGTAGTGGCGTTCGTTGAGCTGCCAGGCTTTCGTGACCGGGATATGCATCTGGTCGATGCCTTCCAGCGCCATCCAGAGCGTGCGGATGGCGCGCTTCTGGAACGAGGTGAAGGCCGCATCGAACCGGGTGTCTTCGGCCGCGAGCAATTCGCCCGCCTTGCGCGCTTCGGCCACGCCTTGGTCGGTCAGGTCGACATCGACCCAGCCTGTGAAACGGTTCTGCTGGTTCCAGACGGACTGGCCGTGGCGGACGAGGACGAGCGTGGGCATGGGCGACTCCCTATTGGTCGGGGTGGCCGCTAGACCATCGGGCAAGCGGCCTCAAGTGCCGCGCGGGTTCTCCGCCGCATTGACCAGTGACAGAAACTCCGCCCGCGTGTTCGGGTCCAGGAACTGCCCGTCCAGTGCGCTGCTGATCATGCGGTGCGGGGTGCGGATGCCGCGCATGGTCATGCAGAGATGTTCGCCCTTGGCCAGGACGGCGACATTATCCGTATCGAGATAGGTTTTCAGGTCCGAGGAAATGTCGGAGACGAGTTTTTCCTGAAGGGACAAGGCATGGGCGTTCTTGTGCGCGATCCGGGCGAATTTGGACAGGCCCAACACCTTGTCCTCGGCGATGTAGGCGACCGATACATCGCACCAGAAGGGCAGCATGTGGTGTTCGCACATGGACCAGACGCGCATGCCGGTCACGGCGACCATCTGGTTGTGGCGCACCGAGGAAAAGACCGTATCGAGCTTCCCGGGGTCGTATTCGATGAATTCGCTCCAGAAGTCGGCGATGCGGCGCGGCGTTTCGAGCAGGCCCTCGCGGTCCGGATCTTCGCCCAGCGCGACGAGCAGTTCGCGCACGAGTTCCTTGACGCGGGCGTGATCGACGGTCTTGGTCGTGAGATGTTGTTCGGGCATGGGATGCGGTCCTTTGTCAGTCCGTTCTTACGCAGCGCGCAAGCTTAGCGATGTTCGAATGTCTTTGCACGACAGCTGTTCGTGGGAACGCTCAGAGCGCGTCTCGGATGGCGGCGACGCGCTTGCGGTTCGCCCCCATGTCGGAATGGCCGACGCGGGACGCGGAACGGACCTGCCACAGATCGCCGTCGCGGCGGAATTCGACGTCGTCCACGAAGCGCATCAGCCTGCTGGTGTAGGTCGCGCTGAGATAATCGTCCGTCTCGGATGTGATGGTGCCGCCGGTCTTCGTGACCGCCGCCTTTAATCCGGGCTTGTCGGTGCGCAACGGGTCGACCCGC
This sequence comes from uncultured Algimonas sp., assembly GCF_947498175.1. Lineage (GTDB taxonomy): Bacteria > Pseudomonadota > Alphaproteobacteria > Caulobacterales > Maricaulaceae > Litorimonas. The sequence goes on from NZ_CANMJB010000016.1 coordinate 13,057, forward strand.
TTGCCGTCATCCGTGCCTGCTTCCGAACCGACCCCGTTGGGCTTGTCCGGCAACGGGGCGAGCCGGCCGTCCACAAGCCCTCGGGGCGCGCCGCGCTGGCTGAGCAGGGACAGGATGATCATGCCGGCCATGATGATGGCGGGGATGAGAAAGAGCAAGCGCATGGCGGGCTTTTAACCGGATTCACGATCCGCGAAACACCAGATCGCCGATATGTTCGTCATACCAGGTCGGACCGCTCAGCGATTGGAAGAAGCCGTTATGGCCGCCATGATCATGGACGATCATGCGCGAGCCTGGCGCCAGTTTCAGCCGCCTGACATCGCGTTCGGGGATCATGCCGTCATCGCGCGCCGTGACGATGTCCACCGGCACGGGCACGCGCGACAGGTCGTCCGGATCGACGCGGTAGGCGTTGAAATAATCCTCCATGCGCGGATAGCGTGAATGCAGCGGCAGGATCCGCTCGGTGATGCCCAGCACTCTGCGGCTCCGCAACAGGTCGCCGAAGTCATAGAGCTCCGGGAACAGCGCCTGCTTCTTGCGCAGACTGTCGCTCCACTTCTTCAGGAAATAGCGGCGATAGAGCGGATTGGCATCCACCAGCGGGGCCGCGCCCCAGGGATCGACGACGGGGGAAATGGCGAAGATGCGGCGCAGTTTCGGGATCATCAAGTCGCGCAGGGAGCGCGCGATCCGCAGCGCGAAATTGCCGCCCAGGGAAAAGCCGACGATGTAAACGGGCGCGCCCTCGCCCGTTCCCGTGCTGTTGAGGCGGGCCGCCTGCCGCACGGCGTCGAACACCTCATTGAACCGCGTGGAGAAGAACAATCCCTCATTGAGGTCGTGGCTATCGCCGTGATCGCGGTAGTTCAGACGGAAGACGCTGGCGCCCCGCTCAAACATGTACCGGCCGCAACTGACGACATAGGTGCTGTCCTGGGACCCTTCCCAGCCATGCAAGAAGACGATCAGCGCCTTGTTTTCGGGATGGGGCGAAAAGGAGCCCTTCAGCCTGACCCCGTCCTCGCATGCGATGATGCGGTCTTCGGCGGCATCGAGCATGGGGTTCGGCCCGCGTTTGCGGAAGGACTGGCTGGCCAGGGCGGTCTGGACGATACCGGGGCGCAGCCAGAGTGGCGGGTCGAACGGTTGCGGCTTTGGAACGGAAAGGGGGGCGGCCATTACGGATCGCAACCTAACGCGCTCCGAAACGGGTTTCCAGAGCCGTCGCTGCGAATTGGAAACGGCTTTCTAAGGCGTCTCGGGACCGTACTCGCCGCGCGGCCGATCGATCAGGCCGGAAAAGAAGAGAGCGTTCATCAGCAGCTTTTCCGTTCCCGGATAGGTGCCGCGGAATACGGGGTTGTCCGCCATGAGGATCACCGTTCCGCGTCCCGGTCGATAGGTGACCACCGACGGTGTGCCCGCGATCTCTTCCAGTCGGCGGTCCGAAGCGTAACCGGTCAAGAGGGGCGATTCCGTGTACTGGACCGGCACGGCAAAAGGGTTGTCCTCCGGACGTTCCAACGTGAATTCGACGTTGCGATGCACTGGCAGGTCACGATCGGTGAAGCCGAAGCCCAGCGGGTGCGTCGGATCGAGATCAGCCGCAAAGATGGCTCCGCCGATCACATGCTCGGCATCGCGCAGGCGCATCTCGGCGAAATCGAACCGCTCGGACTTCTCTTCGCCGTCCGCCTCGTCGCCGTCGGCGTCTTCTTCTTTCACTCTAGGACTGTCGGCTTCGTCCGCCTCTTTTTCATCCTCTTCATCGCTCAGAAGATCTTCTTGCGCCCAAAGCGCGGAATCGCGCATCGCCACGAGCGTGCCGCCGGCGCGGATCCAATCGTGGATGTCATCGGTCAGCGAGTCGCCCAGCGACGGGTCGCCGCCGACCAGGATCAGATGGGTGTAGTCGCCCCAATCGAGCGATCCCAGATCGTCCGTATGGACCAGGGTCACCGGCATGTTGTGGCGGTAGTCCAGCGTCCACCAGACCTCGCCCGCATCGTAACGTGAAAAACCGCTATCATAGGCCAGCACGACCTTGGGATCTTCCAGCACACGGAAGGAATTCGCCGCTCCGAGGTCGCGGCCCGTGGTCGGCGTCAATCCCGAGGTCGCCGCATGAACGGGGACGCCGTCCCGCTTCGCGATTTGTTCCATGATCGCGTGGATGTCTTCGCGCGATGCCTCCTGCCGGGCAAGCGGAACGAAGACCGACCCACGGCCCAGTTGCACGAGCCCGCGCGTGGTCGGCACGGAAACTTCGTCCATGCCGGCCCGCGCCATGAGATCTTCGGACAGAATGCGGTGGAGCGCCCGGGGTGCGTAAGTGTGCGACCAGTCGAACACATAGCCATAGGGCGCGCGGTCGGGCGCGGGCGCCCGTCGGAACGCGCCATTGGCCCGCTCGCCGATCCGCACGCGGCGCGCCAGGCGCTCGCCGACGGGCGCATAGTCGAGATCGTAGGCCAGCGGCAGCGTCCAGCCGGAGACGTCGTAGAAGATGTTTTCCTCGAAATCGGTAAAGCGCTCGAAGATGCCCCGGATCATGCGGTTGTTCGTCTGCGCCATGGAGACGTAATAGCTGTCGCCCGCCCTATAGGTCCGGTCGTCCACGGTCAGACCCTCGGCGAGGCGGTTCACCTCGATGTCGTGCATGTCCAGCAGGCGGACGAAGCGCGCGGCCCGTTCCGGGTCGCCGTCGGCCGTGAAGACCCAGCCGCCGGAGCCGCCCTGGTCCGCGTTCTCGGCGAAGAAGTCGCGCTGATAGGCTGTGATCTCGTCGCGCAGGTCGAGCGACCCCTGGATGGTCGTCAGCGCCGTGCGGAACTGGGTGCGCACATTGTCCGCCGTTTCAACCAATCCGCGCTCCGTCTGCACCGCGCCGCCGCGCGCGGCCCCCGCCTCGAACAGGATGCCGAGCGAGCCGTTGATCTGCGGATAGGTCGACCCCTTGCCGATGTAGAAGTTGTCGAACCCTTCCTCGGTCGAGTAGAGACGGGCTTCGCTGTCCAGGAACGCCGCGTGGCGCTTGCCGATCCCTTGCGTGAGCTCGCGCGCCCGTTTCGGAATCAGGGGATTGCGCCGCAGCTCTTCGCCGGGATGGAAGTAGTAGGGGCTGTTGGAGCCCATTTCATGATAGTCGGCCGACACCATCGGCTTCCATTTGTGCCATTGCCGGATCCAGGCCTGGCTTTCCGGCTGGGTCAGCAGCAGCCATTGGCGGTTCAGGTCGAACCAATAGTGGTTGGTGCGCGCCTCCACCCACATCCTGTGGGCGGCGTCGTTGAGGTCGGTATTGTCCCCGACCGACCAGAAGGTCTCCACATGGTCGATGCGCCGCGCGTGGCCGTCGGGGTTGAACACGACCGTGAAGATCATCACCGCGTCGTCCAGCTGCCGCTCCACTTGCGGCCCCTGCCCGGCCGCGAAATGGTAGAGCACGGGGATCGCCGCATCCATGCTGGAGGTCTCCGCGCCGTGGACGCCGAAATTGATCCACAGCACCATGGGCACGGCGTCAGCGGCCGCGCGTCCTTCCAAGCGCTCCAGATGGGTCCGGCGGATCGTCTCGATATCAGCTTGGTTTTCGGGGCTGGTGACCGTGAAGGTCAGGATCGGCCGCTTCTCGTGGGAATAGCCGATCGTTTCCACACTGATGCGGTCGGACCGGTCGGCCAGGTTGCGAAGATAGGCGATCATGTCGCCAAAGCGAACCGGACGTTCGCCGATTTCGTACCCGGCCTGCTGCCCGAAAGTCGGAACGCCCGGGTCGTAGGTCACGCCGTCGATGCGGTAGGCCTCCGGCGGAGCCGCCAAGGCGGGTGCGGCCAGGGCGGGCGCGGCGAAGGCAAACAGGATTGCAAGAAGAACGAGAACGCGGCGCTGCATGAAAGCTCCCAGCTCAGATGACGGGCAAGCCATAGGCAGGGTGGAAAGGGGCTTCAAGCGAAGCTTGGCCGGGATGTTTCAAGAAAACGTCAGATGGCTTCCCGAAAGGGGCTCTCCGATGGATCAGCTGCAGAGATGGCGCTTCACCACGGCGCCGGCCTTGCCCATGTCGATGCTTCCGGCATGTTCGGCTTTCAGCTTGCCCATGATCTTGCCCATGTCCTTCAGGCAGGTCGCGCCCGTGCTTTCGACGAAACCGGCGACGACCTTTTCGATTTCGGCGTCCGTCATCTGCACGGGCATGAAATCGCGCAGCACGGCGATCTCCTCGCGCTCGCGCTCGGCCAGTTCGGGACGGTTGTTGTCGTCATAGGTCTTGGCGGCCTCTTCGCGCTGCTTGACCATCTTCGTGAGGATCGAAAGGATTTCGCCGTCGTCGATCCCGCCGCAGCGGTCGGCGGCGCGCGCGGCGATGTCGCGGTCCTTGATGGCGGCGCTCATCAGGCGCAGCGTGGACAGGCGCACGCCGTCCTTTTGGCGCATGGCCGTTTTGGTCGATGCACTGATCTGGTCGCGAAGGGGTTCGCTCATGGTGTGGCTCACGTTGCGACCGCGCGGAAGGGGGCCGTCCTGAATTGCAAACGCGTCATATAGAGAGGGGGTTGCCCCCTGCCAAGCATTCATGGCGGCGCAAGAATGGCGCACGGGTCGCATCTGTGCACGACCTGCCGCGCGCAGCTTGCGAATCCGCCGGACCTGCCGCATAGGGCGCGCCTAGCAGTGCCACGCTAGGATTCTTGACATGAGCGACGACTACATCCCCGACCCGGCCCCGACGGCCGTGCTCGTTCTGGCCTCCGGCGAGGTCTTTCGCGGCACCGGGATCGGTGCCGTCGGAGAGGCGGTCGGGGAAGTCTGCTTCAACACGGCGATGACCGGCTATCAGGAGATCCTGACCGACCCGTCCTATGCCGCGCAGATCGTGACCTTCACCTTTCCGCATATCGGCAATACCGGCACGACCGAGGAAGACGAGGAAGCCACGACCAACGCCGCCCGCACGGCCGCCCGCGGGGCAATCTTCCGCGCTTCCGTCACTCCGGCCGCCAGCTGGCGGTCCGAATCCGAACTGGGCGATTGGCTGGCAGCGCGCGGCATCATTGGGCTTTCGGGCATCGATACGCGGGCGCTGACGGGACATATCCGCGATCACGGCATGCCCAACGGCGTTATCGCGCACGATCCGAAAGGCGCGTTCGACATCGATGCGCTGGCTGAGCGGGCGCGCAGCTGGAACGGTTTGGTCGGTGCGGACCTGGCCAAGGACATGGTCGCGAAGGACAATTTCGACTGGACCCAGGCCCGCTGGCAATGGCCGGACGGCCATGCGGACGGAACCGGGACGAAAAGGGTCGTGCTGGTCGATTACGGCGTGAAGCGCAACATATTGCGCAACCTCGTCAGCTCCGGGCTCGCCGTCACGGTCGTGCCGGGCACCGCATCCGCGCAGGACATTTTCGCGCTTGGCCCAGACGGCGTCGTGCTATCGAACGGTCCCGGCGATCCGGCGGCGACCGGCGCCTACGCCATTCCCGTCATCCGCGACCTGATCGACGCCGGCATGCCGATGCTCGGCATCTGTCTCGGCCATCAATTGCTCGCGCTGGCGCTGGGCGCGAAGACGATCAAGATGGACCAGGGCCATCACGGCGCCAACCATCCGGTTATGGACCACACCACGGACAAGGTCGAGATCGTGTCCATGAATCACGGTTTCGCGGTCGACCGGGCCTCTCTGCCCGACACGGTCGAGCAAACCCATGTCAGCCTGTTCGACGGCACGAATTGCGGCATCCGCCTCAAGGGCAAGCCCGTCTTCTCCGTCCAGCACCACCCCGAAGCCAGCCCCGGCCCGCAGGATAGCCTCTATCTGTTCGACCGCTTCGCCGACGCCGTCGAAGCGACGACCCGCCCCGCTTCATGACCAGACGCCAAGTCCCGGAACGCGCCCGCCTGATCCGCTGGATTCTCTAGGCCGTTGTCATCGCCGCCGCCTACGGCGTCGTGGATTCTCGCACGGAAAAAGAGCGCGCCTTGGCCGAAGAAACATGCGCCGACGGCGTCGCCGAGTTCGACAGCGCCGTGACAGGCGCGACAATGGTTTGCGAGTAGGGCTCAGTTCAAATAGCGAACCATCACTTCGACGGCATCTCAAGTGTTTTGGGAAAGCGCCGCACGACTTCATCATAAGCCGCCTTGACGTCAGGATGCATCTTATAGGTCGAACGATCTTCCGGATAGAGACCGGCAGCGTCTTCGAGGACGACTTGAAACCGCCGACCTTGGGACTTGGCGATTTCCCGAAGCGCAGACAGCTTACCCGCTTCCATCTGAGTGATGCCTTCGTGCGTCTCTATTCCTCCAGCACAACCCCACCATTCGCTACCAGATCCCGCGCGCTCGCCAGTACGCTTTCCTTGGCGGGACGCGGCACGACGCCCGTCATGGACGTGACGTAGGCGCTGTCGGCATGGGCGGTGTGGCCCAGATCCGGCAGGATGGATTTGATGCGGTCGTCGAAGATCGACATCAGGCGCAGCATGAAATTCGGCGCTTCCATCCTGGGCAGCTTGGCTTGCGGAAACTCGCCTTCCAGGATTTCGCCGATCTCCTTGAAGCTCAGTGTCTGTCCCGCCGCCATCAGCCGCCGTCCGGCCGCGTCCGGGGCGCTCATGGCCGCGACGTGTATCGCCGCGCAGTCGCGCACATCGACGACGGGATAGGCCAGTTTCGGCACGGCCGGGAACTCGCCGTTCATAATCTGGCGGACAACGCCCAGCGACGCGCCGCCATTGTCATACGGGTCCGGACCCAGCACGAAGCCGGGGTTCACGGTCGTCAGCCGGTCCCGCAGCCCTTGTGCGTCCGCATAGGCCCAGGCCGATAGCTCGGCGCGCGTCTTGGAGACGGGATAGGCGCTCAGCGGCGCCCAATCCGGATCGGACCAGTCGTCCTCCGTGTAGGTTTTCTCCTTCGGGCGGTTCGGTTGCATCATCATCGCGACCAGGGACGAAGTCATCACGATCCGCTCCACCCCGGCGGAAAAGCCGTTCTCGAGCACGCGTTGCGTCCCCGCTCGCGCCTCCGGGACCAGCGCCTCGCGGTCTTCGGGAGCGTCGAGCGGAAACGGCGAGGCGATGTGCTGGACGAAACGGCAGCCCTCGACCGCCTCGCGCCAGCCCGCATCGGCGCCCAGTTCCGCCTCGACCAGCTCGACGCCGGATATGTCCACCCCGGCCACCGCCATGGCGTCGAGCACACGCCGGCCCTTGGCCCTGTTGCGCACCGTCCCGCGCACACGGTAGCCCTTGTGGAGCAGCTTAGCCGCGACATGGCTGGCGATGTAGCCGGTTATACCGGTGACGAGAACGAGATCGGTCATGGACACACTCTAGCGGTTCCGGCCCAGTTCGTCATGCGAAGACACCCAATCGCCCGCGACGATCGCCGAAGAGAGGGATAATTCACCGGCCAGCACGGTTGCCGCCGTGATTTCCAGCAGGCGGCCGACCTTGCCGGTTCCCACGCACCCCATCAGGGCCAGGCATTCGGCCTGCGTCGGCAGGCCCGTGCCGCCGCCATGCGTCGCCATGATCAGGCTCGGCAGGGTCAGCGACCAATAGAGCGAACCGTCATCGCGCAGATCCACGAAGGAGATCGACGCCTGGCTTTCCGCCACATTGGCCGCGTCCTGACCGGTCGCGATGAACAGGGCGGCCAGACCGTTGGCGGCGTGCAGCCCGTTGGACGATGTGCCCGCCAGCATTCCGCCCGTATGGCTGACATTGCGCACACGGAAGAGCTGCGTGGTGGTGGCGCGCATCAAGGCTTCGGTCTTGTCCGGGGCCAACACGACCTCGGCCACGACCCGCGCGCCGCGCGAATGTATGGTGTTGAGCTGGCTGTGTTTCTTGTCCGTGTCGATCGCCCCCGACAATGTGTAGCCCTTGAGCGCCCCTTGATAGTGGTCGGCGATCCACTGGCACGCCGCGTTCGCCGCCTTGCCCGACATGTTCTGTCCCGCGGCGTCGCCGGTGGTGAAATTCATGCGCGTATAGAGCATCGCACCGACACTGTAGCGTTCGACATGGGACAGCCTGCCAACCGAGGTCGTCGCGTCTGCGGCGCGTTTCACCCCGTCGAAATTGTCGTCCAGCCACACACCGAAATCGCGGGCGTCGCGCGCGCCGTCGAAATGGAAGACCGGGGCGCGCTGCATGTAGCGTTCGACGATGGTGACGCGCGCGCCGCCGCATTCGCGCAGCAATCGCATGCCGCGATTGTAGCTGGCGACCAGCGTGCCTTCGGTCGTCGCCATCGGCACATAGACGTCTTCGCCGGGGCCGACATGCTCGCCATGGACCGTCAGCGGCCCGGCCAGGCCGATCGGCACTTGCGCCGCACCGATGGCGTTTTCGATATTGCCGGGCAGCCGGTCCGGACCGATCGTGGTCCGCCCGACATGGTCGAGGGCGACACCGGTCCGAGCGCGCGCGAAGTCCCGGCGCGCCGCCATCATCTCTGCGGTATAGTCATTGTCGCGGTTTCGCGGAATGCGCGGGTCGGCCATGATGCCTCCTGTCGATTGCCTCCCCCCGATAGCCCAGCCTCACCCGATGCGCCATGCGGTCCGCCGTGGCGATTCTGACACGACAGTGTCGCACAGTCGCGTTAGAGGCATGCAATGACCTGCAAATTGCTTCTCTGCACCGCCGCACTCTTCCTGTTCGGCTGCACTACCGTGACCGACCGGGGGGTGGACGATGTCGATCCTGCGCCCTTCTCGACCGGCATCGTGCCGATGAGTTCCGCAGCGCTGGCCGACGACACGGTGCTGACGCGCATCGCCGTCGGATCCTGCGCCAACGAAACGGAAGACCAGTCCATCTGGAACGATATCCGCGCGGAAAACCCCGATCTGTTTCTTTTCATCGGCGACAATGTCTATGGCGATCCGCGCCGGTCGGATCCGCGCTTCGCCGACCCGGCAATGCCGCAAATGCGTCAGAGCTATATCGACCTGTCGCGGTCCGCGCCGTTCGCCGCCCTCAGGGCCGAGACGCCGGTGCTGACGACCTGGGACGATCACGATTACGGAGAGAACGATGGCGGAGCGGACTATCTCTACCGCGATCGGGCCGAAGCCCTGTTCCTGGACGCCTGGGACGTCCCGGCGGCGGACGAACGTCGCGCGCGCGACGGTGTCCATACATCGCGCATCATCGGTCCCGACGGAAGACGCGTGCAGATCATCCTGCTCGATACGCGGTTCTTCCGCACCTATCTGCAGGCCACGGACGAGCGCGGTGCGAAAGGCAAGGAACGCTACGTTCCATTGGCGGAACCGCATGGCACGATGCTGGGCGACGCGCAGTGGGACTGGCTGGAGGGCGAATTGGAAAAGCCCGCCGACCTGCGCCTGCTCGTCTCTTCGATCCAGATCCATGCCGACGGGCATGGCTGGGAGGCGTGGAAGATGATGCCGCATGAGCGCGACCGCCTCTACGAGCTGATCGACGGGACGAAGGCGAACGATGTCATCTTGTTGTCGGGCGACCGCCATGCGGGTTCGATCTACCGCCGCGACGATGTAACGGACGAACCGCTTTATGAACTGACGACATCGTCACTCAACGTTCCTGCCAGCCGCTGGCGGGCGGAGTCGGGCGAAACCTATGTCGAACCCGGCCCGCACCGCCTGCACACCATGCAATACGAGGCCAATTACGGCCTGGTCGATATCGACTGGGCGGACCGCGCCGTCACGCTGACGGTGCGCAGCCCCGACGGCGGAGATTTCGTCAATCGCGTGACTTTCTAGACGCAACAATGCCCCGTCTCGGTCTGGATGCGGCCACGATACGCCGCTAATGCACGGTCATGCTTACACCGTCCCGCCGCGCCGTCAGCGCCAGCCTTCTCTCCCTTCCCTTGATCGGCGCTTGCCAATCCAGAGCCACGCCGAATGCAATAGGCTGGATGTCGGAAATGGAAGCCATCGAGGCGCGGCGCGGCGGACGCATCGGTGTCGCGGCGCGCGATCTCGCGACGGGGCGCACGCTGACGCACCGCGCGGACGAACGCTTCGCCATGTGTTCGACCTTCAAGTGGATGCTGGGCGGTGTCGTTCTGGCACGCGTCGATGAAGGCCGGGAGTCGCTGGACCGCGAAATCGAGATCCGCGAACCGGACATGGTCTTCCACGCGCCGACGACGAAGAAAGCCGTCGGCAGCCGCCTGACGGTCGGGCAGCTCTGCGCCGCGACCATCGCCAATAGCGACAATCCGGCCGCGAACCTGTTGCTGGACACGATGGGCGGGCCGGACGGTTTCACCCAAGCCCTGCGCGATCTGGGCGACGGCGTCACCCGGCTGGACCGCTACGAACCGGAACTGAACGCCAACACGCCGGGCGATCCGCGCGATACGACGACGCCGCTGGCCATGACGGACGCGATGGAGCGGTTCGTCTTCGGCGAGGTCCTGAGCGCGCAGTCGCGGCTGACCTTGCGCGACTGGATGCTCGGCGCGGTGACGGGAGACGGCCGCCTGCGCGCGGGCGTGCCAGACAGCTGGGCGCTGGGTCACAAGACGGGCACCAGCAGCCGCGACGCCAACAACGATGTCGGCTTCGCCCTGCCGCCGACGGACAGCGGACGGCGGCCCATTGTGATCGTCAGCTTTTCGGACGGACCGGGCGCCTTGGAGCCCGCCGCCGAAGGCGCTCACGCCGATGTGGCCCGCGCCGTGATGGCGGCGTTCGGCGCCGCCTAGGCGGGCTGCTCCATCGCGTCACGGCCCAGACGCCGCGCGTCGGGACCAATCCAGCGCGAATAGTCGAAGCGCCGTTGCGCCAGACCGGACAAAAGCTTGGTCCGGCTGCGTTCGTCGCGCAGAATGCCTGCCAGGCGGGCGAAGGGCGAGAAGTCCTCTTCCGGGAAGACGTCCAGCGCCATGCGTTGCGGCCCGATGAGGCGCCCGGCCATATCGCGGTAGCTCAGCGTGCCGTCGTCGGTGGAGAAGCCGAACCGCCGGTAAAGCAACCGGTCGGCCACCGTGATGCGCAAGCTCGGATCGTCGAGCGACAGTACGGGCCCGTCCGTGTCCAGCCGTCCGCCGGTGGCATTGAGCAGCCGCGCCGCTCCCTTGTCCGCGACGAGGCATAGCGCGCGACGCGTCGGCCAGGCCGGGCGCAGCAACAGTCCGTCTATGGCGGAGGCCGCCTTGCGGATCATCTTCTTGCACTTGACCGGCTTGTGCGGGCTGAGCTGCCCGTCGGGCGCGATGCGGTAGCGTTTAAAACCAAGCCGTCCCTGCCAGGGCGACATGAACTGGACGAGTGTTCGGTTCGAATGTGACATTTATATATTCCTTTTCGTCATCTATATGTCACAAATACGTCGCGGTTGCAAGAATCCGGCACAGTCCGCTCCTGTCTCCCTATCGCCAGCGCCCATGGGTCCACGGCGAAAACCATCGCCCCGCCGCCTTGTCCGGCACCGGATCGTGCCCGCACGTGCCCCAAGGCTGGCAGCGCGACAGCCGCGCCAGCCCCATCCAGCCGCCCGCCCAGAAGCCGTGGCGGCGCATCGCCTCCAGCATGTAGGCGGAACAGGACGGATCGTGCCGGCAGCGCACGCCCAGCGCCTGCAGCACGGGCGACACTGCGATCTGGTAGCCCCGGATCAGGCCCGCCGCGGCCCATATGTGCGGTCCTCGCCTCATGCCGCGCAGGCTAGCGGCGCCGCGCCCTGCCGCAAGCGTGATTTCGCAGCACGCGCGGGTTATGTTATGAGAAAAGCATGAAACATGCCGTCCCGATCGCCCTGCTCGCCATCGCCCTCATGAACGCCCCGGCGTTTGCGCAGCAGATCGTCATCGGCCAGGGCGCGGCCTATGGCTGCTACCAGTCCGCCCTGAGCGACAATCCCGGCACGCGTGGTGCGATCCGCGACTGTACGGACGCGCTGGACGATCCGCTGAGCCTGCGCGACGAAGCGGCCACGCGCGTCAATCGCGGCCTGCTGCTGATGCGCAAGGGCGATCACGCGGCCGCGCTGTCCGATTACGCCGCCGCGCTGCGCATCGACCCCGACCTGCCCGAAGCGCATGTCAATCGCGGCACGGCGCTGTTCCACACGGGCGAGATGGACGCCGCCCGCGACGCCTATACGCGCGCGATCGACCTCGGCATCGGCAAGATGCCCGAAGCGCTCTACAACCGCGCCCTGATCCACGAACGCCAGGACAATGCCCGCGCCGCCTATTCCGACCTGAAGGCCGCGCTGGCGCTTCGCCCCGATTGGGACCTCGCGCAGCGGGCCATCGGCCGCTTCACGGTCGTGCGCCGCGCGAACTAGCCGGCTCGGACACACCCCACGCACCCTCCCCGCTTGCCTATTGCGCCCGCGCCCTTAAGGAAGCGTCCATGACAGCCAGTGTGAAAATCGCGTCCTCCTACGATTACGACGACCTGATCGTCTCCGGCGAGCGCTCCCTGTTCGGGCCGGGCAACGCCAAGCTGCCCCTGCCGCCCATGCTGATGCTCGACCGGATCGAGAAGATCGCCGATACGGGCGGGGCCTATGACAAGGGCGAGATCATCGCCCATCTGGACATCGATCCCAGCCTCTGGTTCTTCGCCTGCCATTTCTCCGGCGACCCGGTCATGCCCGGCTGCCTCGGCCTCGACGCCATGTGGCAGCTGGTCGGCTTCTGGCTCGGCTGGACGGGCGGACAGGGCCGAGGCCGCGCGCTCGGCGTGGGCGAGGTCAAGTTCACCGGCCAGGTCACGCCGGATGTCAAGCATGTGCGCTACGAGATCGACATCAAGCGCGCCATCCGCCGCAAGCTCGTCCTCGGCATCGCCGACGGCCGCATGTATGCCGACGACGAGCTGATCTACCAGGCGAAGGACCTGCGCGTCGGATTATTCATTGCGGAAGAGGGCTAACCCCCCTCCTTCGCGCTCACCCCGGCGAAAGCCGGGGCCCAGGGTCGCGCTTGCTCTCCCGCCCGCTGACGGCTCCACACCCCGAAAGCTGGACCCCGGCGTCCGCCGGGGTGAGCGAAAGGGTCAGGATCACAGCCCCCTTTCCTCCCAAGCGGCAAACCGCTAACCCATCCGCTCAACACGGGATTTGAGTCATGTCTGAACTGAAACGAGTCGTCGTCACCGGCATGGGGATCGTCTCCTGCATCGGCAACGATCTGGACACGGTCGCGAAGAATCTGAAGGCCGGAAACTCCGGCATCGAGCGCGACGAGAAGATGGCCGAATACGGCTTTCGCAGCCAGGTCTCCGGCCGCCCCGACGACACGACCGAGATGGCCAAGGAGATCATCGGCAAGCGCTCGCTTCGCTTCATGGGCGACGCGGCCATCTGGTCGGCGCTGGCCATGGACCAGGCGATCAAGGATGCAGGCCTGACCGAGGACCAGATCGTCGATCCGCGCACCGGCATCATCGCGGGCTCCGGCGGCCCGTCCAGCCTCGAAATCGTGCGCGCCGCCGACATCACCCGCAAGAACATGTCGCCCAAACGCGTCGGCCCGTTCGCCGTGCCCAAGGCGATGAGCAGCACCGTGTCCGCCACGCTCGCCACCCATTTCAAGATCAAGGGCGTCAACTTCTCCATCACCAGCGCCTGCACCACGTCCCTGCACTGCATCGGCACGGCCGCCGAGCAGATCCAGTGGGGCAAGCAGGACGTGATGTTCGCGGGCGGCGGGGAGGAACTGGAATGGTCCATGTCCAACCTGTTCGACGCCATGGGCGCGATGAGCAGCAAATATAACGACACGCCGAAACAGGCGAGCCGTGCCTTCGATGCGAACCGCGACGGCTTCGTCATTGGCGGCGGCGCGGGTATGCTGGTGCTGGAAAGCCTGGAACACGCCAAGGCCCGCGGCGCGAAAATCTATGCCGAGATCATCGGCTACGCCGCGACCAGCGACGGCCATGACATGGTCGCCCCGTCCGGCGAAGGCGCGGAACGCGCCATGCGCATGGCATTGGACGATGCCGGGCTGGCCCCGTCCGCCCTCGACTATATCAACCCCCACGCCACCAGTACTCCGGTCGGGGACATCGCCGAAACCAACGCCATCGAACGCGTCTTCGGACCAGCCAATCAAGGAGAGGGCGAGCAAGGCCCGATGGTCTCCGCCACCAAATGCCTCACCGGCCACTCCCTCGGCGCCGCCGGCGTGCAGGAAGCCATCTACACCCTGCTGATGATGGAGCGCGGCTTCGTCGCCCCGTCGATCAACATCGACACGCTCGACCCGGAATTAGGCGACATCAACATCGTGCGCGAGCCAACGGAGACGATGCTGAAAACGGCGATGAGCAACAGCTTCGGGTTTGGCGGGACGAATGGGAGTGTGGTTTTTAGTCGGTAAGACTATCTGCCTTTACGATCTCCACTAAAGGATCGCCCCACATACCTGGCCCCTTAATAGCCTGCCCACTAGAGTCATAAAATGCAGATTTTATTTCGGATCCTGTGGTCACGCCTGACATTTTTAAAAGAGCCGCTTTACCCTGATCACTTTTCGCCCTCTCAAAGATCGGGAAAGTCACCCCATAGTCTACAAGGGTAAGAGTGTAAGGATACCAAAACCGTCTTGATTGCCTTTTTGTGAGAACGGATGTTACGACAAACAACATCACATCAGCTTGTTGTATCTCCCTAAATGAGAATGCAGACGTTTCTGCACGCTGCTTTTGCTGATCAGCAAACAAACTAATTCTATTCAGGTTATTTTTTGAGTTATAATAACTTAATATTCTTAGCTCTCCTTGAAACGCTGATACGTTTGCTAACTTTGAAGTATTGAGACCTTCGAAAAAATACTCACGACCCAAAATAAGCTGAAACAGTTCGTATTTTCTACGCTTAATCAAGAGAGCCGAGAGATAAATTAGAAGCTCCTGAACAAAGAACCGCTGTCTATCCCTATCCCATTCGCTAAATGCACTCTTCCCTTTTCCAGGCACAATTAGAGAGTACATATTTTCTATGAACTCTTCAAAAATCTCCGGGAACCTGCCTGATTGCTCTGATAATATAAGTGCATCAAAAAAAGTTATGCACTCATCTCTGAGACGAGCAATACCCTGCAAAGAATCAAAGAAGTCTGATCCATTTTGTTCACTATCGAACCCTTCGCCAAGGTTATCAACCGCAGTATAGATTGCCTCCAATGCATCAATAACGTCAAAACTAGCTGATCCAAGATTGTTCCTTAAGGATTTTACCGCCCTTGTTACCTTAGCACCTCCGACTACATATAGAGTTGAGGAATTTAGATAAGACGGCTTCTTACCGATCTCAGGCGCGACGTCTGAAGGTTGACCGAAAATCCACCTTATAATTCTTTCGAAAGACTCTGTATCTGAGTCCACATCAGATATATTTACGTATATTCTTGAACCATAAAATGTTGGAAGATACGCGTTGCCGTCGCCATCAATCTCGGTCACGACTGCCAAATATTTCGTCTTGTCTTTTTGCTTAAAAATCTCTGGCGTGATTATTTGCGCCTCTGTGCCAACACCTCCCTCTCTAGCATCTGCCTTCTCAGAATAAGCTCTGTCGGATACTATTATAACTTTGTCTACTTTAGGATCACTAACCATGCTTTCCATAAAGGCATTTGCATCCTGACCTTCTCTAAGGTTCCAGCGATCAATGCGTACATCAACACCATTTTCTCTAAGATACGTCGCAAGTTCAAGAACTCGGTCTATATGTTCCTGACTACTCCAACTATAGGAAATATACACTACAGGGGGCTCTTTCATCATACTCATACCACTACTCAATGCTTATAGATTGCTTTGAAGACGAATACACTTTTAGGTGTTGACGAGATTCGTATCAAGACTCGTTCGTATGATCATGCGAACGAGTCGGGCAATGACGGGAGTCTAGGGTATAGAAGTTTCTGACTGATGGTTTTTGGCGGAATTTGAGACGGATGTTGCCTACGAATCCCTCTTATGCTTTAATGGCAATGTTTCTATCGTTTTGATTTCCTTTGCTTTTAAAAAACTCCAAGAGAACAATTCTCGCCTGCCCCGTCCAAGGCCATATATCCTATTGTCTATTGCAGGACACGAGGAGGTGCATAATCCTTCGAGTGCAGTAGGCCGGAGTGAGGGCTAGGTGGGCCAGCGGGGGGACGACCCCGCGTTCGGGGGAAGACGGTGAGAGCCGACCCTTTTCGGAAGCCTACCGGACGGAGGCGAGGCGCGCTTTCCAATATCTCGCTTCGATTTGTATAAGGACGGTATTCTTCGCGCGTGAAGTGGGCCGCGCTGCGTTGGGATTGTCGGCGATTGTGGTGGTTCAGATGGGCCGATCCAGTACTCCATCCTCGTTTTAACCCCCTTGCCGCACACCAAAATTCACAACTCTCTCAATCCTTTACACGATTTCTGCGGAAATTATATCCTCGCAAACCCCTTTTGCCCGTA
Organism: uncultured Algimonas sp.; assembly: GCF_947498175.1. GTDB lineage: Bacteria > Pseudomonadota > Alphaproteobacteria > Caulobacterales > Maricaulaceae > Litorimonas. Next base: position 29,501 of record NZ_CANMJB010000016.1, read on the forward strand.
ATTTCATACCTGTTCGCTGCAAGACACGAGGAGGTGCGTAACCCTCGGTGCAGGGAACAGGAGCGAGGGCTCGGTGGTGTGAGCGGGGATCCTCCCGCCGCACAAGGACTGTGACGAGCAGTCCGTGGGTCCTCTCCGGGAGAGCCGACGCCGGGGTCTTACAAACCCCAGTGCAATCGTAGCCCCGGAGAGGACCGCGCACCGCCGGGTGGAGGGGTCGGCCGACCTACGCAGCGGCCGATCGCCTCCGATGTTCCGCTTTCGACGTGTGGCTGGTCCCTGGGCTCCGCGCGCGCTTGAGATCCCCGCTCTCGCCAGGTTCGGCGGGCGGGGGGAGGCCGTGGAGCGCAGAGGGTGGGCCGCACGCCGGGCGGCGATGTCGGGCCGGACTCCTCGCGCGGGCTTTCGCCCTCGTAAATAGGTGTGTCTTTGCTTTCAATCCTTCGGGAGCGAAAGCCCGCGCCTCGTGTCGCCAACCGGCGGCGCAGACCGACCCCGCCGTGGCCCCGATGCCCGGTCGCAC
>NZ_CANMJB010000017.1 GCF_947498175.1 uncultured Algimonas sp.
GATGACGCTCGCCTGAACAACAATCAGCCCCTCACCCCGGACCGGGACGCGCTGGCGCGGCCGCTGTCCGGGATGAGGATCGTAAGACAGACTGCCTCCGCGATGGGCGGGGGCGCAACGGAAGGAAAGGACCGACCCATGAGATCCCCGAAAGACGAGACCCCTGACGGCAAACGGCGCCGCGCCCTGACCCGGCGGCTCCGGCACCGCGCGATGGTGGCGGAAGCGGAGGCCGGACAGGCCCGCGCGGAGGCGGAAGCCGCCCGCGCGCAGGCGTGCGAGGCGGTGGATGCAATGCAGGCGGAGCTGGAGCGAGAGCGCGCGGCGCTGGAGGCCGACCGGCGGGCGTTCCTGGCCCTGCCCGAAAGCCCCGAATGGCGGCGCGACCTGCTGGTCCTGGCGCGCGACCGGGTGCGGGCGGAGCTGCTGGCGCTGGGCCGCACGCATAGGAGCTGCGGGGAATGCGGCAGTTTCGGGCGCGGTTTTTCGGAACGGTTCCTGCAAGCCGAAATCGACGCGATGACGGACGCGCACGGGCTGGACCCGGCTCCGGCGCTCGGCCCGGCGGACTGGCCTTCGCCGATGGGGTACATCACGCATCGGGGCCGGAGACTGGACGCGAGCTGGCACACGCCCGACCCGGCGCAGACGGGGCGGACGCAGACGGGGACGCCCGGCGAGACCTGGCGCCCGCCCCACTGGACGCCGCATCACGGGACCAGCCTGAGCGAACAGCTGTTCGGGTCGCAGTAGGGGCGCAAGGGCGCCGAACCGGTCCAGACATCGTCGCGGGAGAGCCGGCGGGCGCGGGCCTCAAGATGGCTGGTCATCCCTTCTCTCGCCCGGTAACCTCTCTCGCACCACTCACTATTGCGAGACATGACGATGAGCGAATTTCCAGCTGGAACCCTGATGGACGGCAAGCGCGGCCTGATCATGGGGGTGGCGAACAAGAATTCGATCGCCTGGGCGATCGCGCAGCAGCTCGCCGCGCAAGGCGCAGAACTGGCCTTCACCTTCCAGGGCGACAAGCTGGAACGGCGCGTGCGCCCGCTGGCCGAGAGCGTCGGTTCCGACTTCCTGCTCGATTGCGACGTGACGGATGACGACCAGATGGAGGCGACGTTCAAGGCGCTGGAGGACCGGTGGGGCCGGATCGATTTCCTCGTCCACGCGATCGCCTTCGCGGGCAAGGACCAGCTGGACGGGTCGTTCGTGGACCAGACGACGCGCGACGGGTTCAAGAGCGCGCTCGACATTTCCGCCTACAGCTTCGTCGACGCGGCGCGGCGCGGCTCCGCCATCATGAACGATGGCGGCGCGATGGTGACGCTGACCTATCTGGGGTCTGAGCGGGTCGTGCCGAACTACAACGTCATGGGCGTGGCGAAGGCGGCGCTGGAAGCGTCGACGCGCTACATCGCCGCCGATCTGGGCCCGCGCGGGATCCGGGTGAATGCGATTTCGGCGGGGCCGATCAAGACATTGGCGGCGGCGGGCATCGGCTCCGGGCGGCACATGTTCCGTTTCAACAAGGCCGCCAGCGCGATGCAGGACAATACGGACCCGAAAGGCGTGGCCGGCGCGGCGCTCTATCTGCTGTCCGATCTGGGGCTCTCCTGCACGGGCGAAGTGCATCATGTGGACGGCGGCTTCCACATGATCGGCATGCCGCAGGAAGCGCCGCTGCGGGCGAGTCTGGAGGAGTAGAAAACTTCGGAAATATCCCGGAATTGACAAATTGTCGCACCTCATGGCGCGACGGGTGAGAATGCTGTAGAGGCAGATTTCGCCTGCAATTCCGCAGGCTGGAACTCGCGCAGGTATTTTTTGCTCATGACCGAACGCATGCTGCAATTCGTTTCGGTCGAGCGCGACATGCCGGAGAAGCGCGACGCGCAGGAGCGCCGCGACGATTTCCTGGAAATCTACGGCGACTATATCGACGCCAAGGCGGCCGAGCAGGCGGCGCGCTGTTCGCAGTGCGGCGTGCCGTTCTGCCAGAATCACTGCCCGCTGGAAAACAACATTCCGGACTGGCTGCGCCTGACGGCCGAAGGGCGCGTGCGCGAAGCCTGGGAAGTCAGCGACGCGACGAACAACATGCCGGAAATTTGCGGCCGCATCTGTCCGCAGGACCGGCTCTGCGAAGGCAGCTGCGTGATCGAACAGAGCGGCCACGGCACGGTCACGATCGGCGCGGTCGAACGCTTTCTGACCGACACGGCGTGGGACAAAGGCTGGATCGAACCCATAAAGGTGCGGCGCGAGCGCGGGGCTTCGGTCGGAATCATCGGCGCGGGGCCGGCCGGGCTGGCGGCGGCGGAACAGCTGCGCATCGAAGGCTGGCAGGTCACGGTCTATGACCGGCATGACCGGGCGGGCGGCTTGCTGATCTACGGCATTCCGAACTTCAAGCTGGAAAAGGAGATCGTGCAGCGGCGGACGAAACGGCTGGAAGATAGCGGGATCACCTTCGTGCTGAACTGCAATGTCGGCACGGACGTCAGCTTCGACAAGCTGCGCGAGCGCCATCAGGCGATCCTGATCGCGACGGGCGTCTATGCGGCGCGCGACCTGGCCGTGCCGGGGGTCGGCGCGGACGGCGTGCGCCCGGCGCTGGATTTCCTGATCGACAGCAATCGGCGCGGGCTCGGCGATACGGTCGAGGGCGAGACGGCGGAAGGCCGCGACGTGGTCGTGATCGGCGGCGGCGACACGGCGATGGATTGCGTGCGCACGGCAGTGCGGCAGGGCGCAAACAGCGTGACCTGTCTCTACAGGCGAGACCATGCCAACATGCCGGGCAGCCGCCGCGAAACCGCCAACGCGCAGGAAGAAGGCGTGCGCTTCGAATGGCTGGCCGCACCGAAGGCGGTGCTGGACGATGGCGGCCGGGCCGCCGCGGTGCGCGCCGAACGGATGCGCCTCGGTCCGATGGACGCATCGGGACGGCAGCGGCCCGAAGCCGTGCCGGGCGCGGATTTCGACGTGCCCGCCGACCTGGTCATCGCCGCGCTGGGCTTCACGCCCGAACCGATGGCGGACCTGTCCAAGGACGTGCAGACGACGCGCTGGGGCACGGTCCGCGCCAATCCGCTGACCTACGAGACGAACCTGCCCGGCGTCTACGCCGCCGGCGACATTGTGCGCGGCGCAAGCCTGGTCGTCTGGGCGATCCGGGAGGGCCGCGACGCGGCGGCGGCGATGCATCAGTACTTACGAGCGCTGGAACGCGCGGAGATGAAGGAGGCGGCGGAGTGAGTACCATGACCGGACGATGCCTGTGCGGGGCGACGACTTATGTGGCGAGGGGGGCGCCGTCGGCAGCGCATGCCTGCCATTGCACGGACTGCCAGCGTTTCATCGGCTCGGCCTTCATCGGCGTCAATTTCGACGCGCTGGAAGTGGACGGTCCCGTGCGCTGGTTCGACTCGTCGGATTGGGGGCAACGGGGCAGTTGTGGGACTTGCGGCAGCGCCCTGTTCTGGCGACTGAAAAGCGGTGACGGCCCGAAGGTCGTTTCCATCGGATCGCTGGACGATGCGTCGCGCATCCGCCCGATCGACGAACATTATTTCGCGGACAATGTGCCGCCCGCCTACGACTTCACCGGCGACGCCACGCGGCTGAGCCGGGAGGAGACCTTGGCGAAATTTGCAGGAGCGTCGGAATGAGCGATTGGCTGACCGATCATGAGCGCAAGCGCGACGCGCTGATCGCCGCGAACGCTTACGACCCTGCGCATGAGCATGCGTCCTGCGGCGTCGGGCTGGTGGCGTCGATCGATGGCTCGCCGCGCCGCGACGTGGTGGAGCGGTCGATTCAGGCGCTGAAGAATGTGTGGCACCGGGGCGCGGTGGATGCGGATGGCAAGACCGGTGACGGGGCGGGCATACGGCTCGACATTCCGCAGGAATTCTTTCGCGCGCAGGTCGAGAAGACCGGACACAAGCCGTCCACGGCCAAGATCGCCGTCGGCATGATCTTCCTGCCGCGCCTGGATATGGGCGTGCAGGAAGCGGCCCGGACCATCGTTGAGTCCGAGCTTATCCGCGAAGGATTCTACATCTATGGCTGGCGGCAGGTGCCGATCGACATCGACGTGATCGGCGACAAGGCCAAGGCGACCCGGCCGGAAATCGAGCAGGTCCTGTTCCGCGATCCGCAAGGCCGCAAGGGCAATGCGCTGGAGCGCGAGCTGTTCGTGATCCGCCGGCGCATCGAAAAGCGCGTCATCGCCGAGCAGATTCCGAGCTTCTATGTCTGTTCGCTGTCGGTCCAGACGATCATCTACAAGGGCATGTTCCTGGCCCAGGACATCGATGCCTTCTATCCCGATCTGCGCGACGACCGCTTCACGAGCCGCGCGGCGATCTATCATCAACGCTATTCGACCAACACCTTTCCGCAATGGTGGCTGGCCCAGCCCTTCCGGATGCTGGCCCATAATGGCGAGATCAACACGGTCAAGGCCAACATCAATTTCATGAAGAACCACGAGATCAAGATGGCGTCCTCCGTGTTCAAGGAACGCGCCGAGGACGTCAAACCGATCATCCAGAAAGGCAGCTCGGATTCGGCCGCGCTCGACGCCGTGTTCGAATTGCTGGTCCGGGCGGGCCGCACCGCGCCGATGGCCAAGACGCTGCTGATCCCCGAAGCCTATTCCAAGCGCGGCGATTTGATGCCCGAGAGCTGGCGCTCGCTCTACGCCTATTGCAATTCGGTGATGGAGCCGTGGGACGGCCCCGCCGCCGTGGCCGCCTATGATGGCCGCTGGGTCATGGCCGGACTGGACCGCAACGGCCTGCGCCCGCTGCGCTACGCCATCAGCGCGGACGGCATACTGGCCGTGGGGTCGGAAACCGGCATGTGCCCGATGGATGAAGGCGAGATCGTGCGCCGCGGGGCGATTCGCCCGGGCCGGATGATCGCCGTCGATCTGGACGAAGGACGATTTTTCACCTCGACGGAAATCCTCAACGAACTGGCCGAGAAGCGCCCCTACAAGAAGTGGTTGAAGAAGGTCGTCAATCTGGACGAGGCGTTGGCCGGACCGGAGCCCGAACCGGCGCTGTCCGGCGAAGCTCTAATGCGGCGTCAGGTCTCCTGCGGGCAGACGCTGGAAGACATGGAGCTGATCCTGACGCCAATGGCCGAAGCCGCCAAGGAAAGCGTCGGGTCGATGGGCGACGACACGCCGCTGGCGGTGCTGTCCGATCTCTACCGCCCGCTCTCGCATTTCTTCCGCCAGAATTTCAGCCAGGTCACGAATCCGCCGATCGATCCGCTGCGTGAAACCCGCGTCATGGGGCTGAAGACGCGTTTCCGGAATTTGCGCAACATATTGGAAGAAAGCGGCAGCCAGACGCGCGAAATGCTGGTGCTGGACAGTCCGGTCATGACCAATGGCATGTATGACCGCTTCGCCGCCATGATGGGCGCGAACATGGTCACAGTGGATTGCACCTTCGCCGTGCCAACGCCGGACGCCGTGCCCGGACGCGGCCTGGTCGAAGCCCTGCGCCGCATCCGCAAGGCCGCCGAGGACGCCGTGCGCGGCGGGGCAGAGAATATCGTGTTGACCGACGAAGCCACGGCGGAAGACCGCGCTTCTGTTCCGGTTATCCTAGCCACAGCCGCCGTGCAGCAGCATCTGAAAGCCGCCGGGCTGCGTTCGTCCTGTTCCATCATCGTGCGCTCGGCGGAATGCATGGACACGCATTATTTCGCCGTGCTGATCGGCGCGGGCGCGACCGCCGTGAACGCCTACATGGCGCAGGCGTCCGTGCAGGATCGGGTCCGGCGCGGTCTGATCGACCTGACCGACGATGAGGCGGTGTCGCGCTATAAATATGCCATTGAAGGCGGGCTGCTCAAGATCATCTCCAAGATGGGTATTTCGGTCATCAGCTCCTATCGCGGGGGGCTGAATTTCGAAGCACTCGGACTCTCGCGCGCGCTGATCGGCGAATTCTTTCCCGGCATGACGTCGCGCATCAGCGGCATCGGCCTGGCCGGGATCGAGGCCAAGCTGATCGCCATGCACGAGACGGCGTATGAGTCCGCCGTTGTGCGCCTGCCGGTCGGCGGGCTCTACAAGGTGCGGGCGCGGGGCGAACGCCATGCCTACACGGCCGACATGATCCACATGCTGCAGGAGGCGGTCGGGCGCGACGATTACGAACTGTATCGCCGCTATGCCGATACGGTAAATGGCGGACCGAACGGTCAGAGCGGGCCGATCCAGGTGCGCGATCTGCTCGACATCAAGCCGCTGGGCGAGCCCATCCCGCTATCCAAGGTGCAAAGCGTCAACGAAATCCGCCGCCGCTTCTGCACGCCGGGCATGAGCCTCGGCGCGCTGTCGCCCGAAGCCCACGGCACGCTGAACATCGCCATGAACCGGATCGGCGCCAAGTCCGTGTCCGGCGAAGGCGGCGAGGACCGGGCGCGCTACCAACCGCTGCCCAATGGCGACAATCCGAACAGCGCGGTCAAGCAGATCGCGTCGGGCCGGTTCGGCGTCACGGCCGAATATCTCAACCAGTGCCGCGAGATCGAGATTAAGGTCGCGCAAGGCGCGAAACCCGGCGAAGGCGGGCAATTGCCCGGCTTCAAGGTGACGGAGATGATCGCACGCTTCCGCAACGCCACGCCCGGCGTGACGCTGATCAGCCCGCCGCCGCATCACGATATCTATTCGATCGAGGATCTGGCGCAGCTGATCTACGACCTGAAACAGATCAATCCGACGGCGCGCGTTTGCGTCAAGCTGGTGGCCTCCTCCGGCGTCGGCACGATCGCGGCGGGCGTCGCCAAGGCCAAGGCCGACACGATCCTGATCGCCGGCCACAATGGCGGCACGGGCGCGTCGCCCAACACCTCGCTGAAATATGCGGGCATTCCGTGGGAGCTGGGCCTGTCCGAAGCCCATCAGGTGCTGAAGCTGAACAATCTGCGCGACCCGATCACGCTGCGCACCGATGGCGGGCTGAAGACCGGCCGCGACATCGTCATCGCCGCCATGCTGGGCGCGGAGGAATACGGCATCGGCACGCTGAGCCTGGTCGCGATGGGCTGCATCATGGTGCGGCAGTGCCATTCCAATACCTGCCCGGTCGGAGTCTGCGTGCAGGACCCGGCCTTGCGGGAACGCTTCACCGGCACGCCGGAAAAGGTCATCAATCTGATGACCTTCATCGCCGAGGATGTGCGTGACATCCTGGCCCAGATCGGGGCGGAACGGCTGGAAGACGTGATCGGCCGGACCGACCTGTTAGCGCAGGTCAGCCGGGGCGCGGAGAATCTCGACGATCTGGACCTCAACCCGATCTTGGCCAAGGTCGACAATGAGCCGATCCGCGACGCGCGCCAGGACCGGGTGCCCGTGCCGGATTCGCTCGACAAGAAGATCGTGGCCGACGCCGCGCAGCTGTTCGAACGCGGCGAGAAGACGCATCTGACCTATGCGGTGCAGAATACGCACCGCGCCGTCGGCACGCGCACAAGCCATCACATCTACAAGCATTTCGGTGCGGACGGCGCGCCGGACGGACATCTGACGGTGGAACTGGATGGCAGTGCGGGGCAAAGCCTCGGCGCGTTCGCCATGTCGGGCCTGCGTCTGATCGTCAATGGCGACGCCAACGACTATGTCGGCAAGGGATTGTCGGGCGCGCAGATCGTGGTCAAGCCGCAGAAGCGCACGCCGATCATCCCGCATTTGAGCGCCATCATCGGCAATACCTGTCTCTACGGCGCGACGGCCGGATCGCTCTTCGCGCTGGGCCGGGCGGGCGAACGGTTCGCCGTGCGCAATTCGGGCGCAACGGCGGTCGTCGAAGGGCTCGGCACGAATGGCTGCGAGTACATGACCGGCGGCACGGTCGTCGTGCTGGGCAGCGTCGGCGACAATTTCGGCGCCGGCATGACCGGCGGCATGGCCTATGTCTATGACGTGGACGAGGATTTCGAACGCGCCGTCAATCCGGACAATGTCGTCTGGCAGCGGCTTTCATCCGAATATTACGAGGCCGAGTTGAAAGACCTCGTTCGGCGACATGCGGCGGCGACCGGGTCGGACTTCTCACAACGGCTGCTGTCCGAATGGAGCCATCGACGCGGGCAGTTCTGGCAGGTCGTGCCCAAGGAGATGATCGGTCGGTTGGACATACCTGTCGGAGAAGCGGCGGAGTAGAGCTAGTCGATGACGAATGCCACGACGAGCATGATGACGATCGCCCAGAAGACGAGCCTGCCCGATCCTGTCTTGCGCGATTTGCGCGGCCGGTTGGCCCGGCTCGGTCCACGTCGCCTGCCCGATCCGTCAGACCGCCGCACCGCCTCGGGTTCGGTCTCGCGAACGGCGCGTTCGATCTGGGCCAGACGCTCACGGTCGCGCGCGGAAGGTTCGCGGCGAGAGGGCTCGGCTTTGGGTTCGGGCGGAATATAGTCCGCCAAGGTGACGGGTTTCTTGTCGTCTTTATCGTCGGTAGTATCTGTCATGATCTTACGCTCATGCCGATGAGTTTAGGTTCATCGCGACGGGGTCGCAAGGGATGCGGCCAGTGAACTGTCGGCGATCGATCGGCGGTCTGACCGATGGCTGGCTCTTGCCGCCGGTCGGCAAATTTTGAAGCCGGGTCAAAGATCTGGATGTATCCGTGGTGGGCGATACTGGGATTGAACCAGTGACCCCTACAATGTCAATGTAGTGCTCTCCCGCTGAGCTAATCGCCCCACGCACGGATGCTTTCAAACGCGCTGACGCGTCTGGAAGGCCGTGCCTATAATCATGGGATTCGGGGCTGGCAAGAGGGCGTTTCAGCATGTCCGACTCGTCTTGTCCGACGCGTTGGGGGCGCGTAGGTTTAACGCAATGACCGCTTGGCCGACAGTCCCGATGTTTGCTCTGGCCGTCGCTGCGGTCATGGCCGCCCCGGCTCTGTCCGCCAACCCGTTGACCCCGGCAGAACGGGAAGTTTGCGGGTCCTTGTCGCATTGCTTGAAGATCGTGGACGATCATCCCCACGACAGTTTCGACTATCAGGTTCTGACCGGAGAATTTGCGCGTTTCGGTCCGCGTGGACGCAAAGCGCTCATTCAACGGATCGGCAAGGGTGGCGCGGAGGGCGGCAACGCTGCCGACCTGCTCGCCCTGACGTATGATGCGGACGCAATCGACGAGCTTGAGGATTTGGAGCGATCTCAGAACGGCGCTGTCCGGGATTTGGCGCGCCGGACCCGCGAGGCGTTGGAGCAAAGATTGAGCGCTCGCCCTGTCGAGCCGCCTCGACTCGCTCCGGTCGAAATCATGACGACCCCACCCGATATGCAAACCTGCCCCACCGGAATGCCGGTCGGCACCGAGTCGCAACGCCGTGAAATGCCTTTTTTCGAAGCCGCCATCGCCCGTCCCAACGCCGATGGGGCCTATAGGCCCAGCCCGGTTCTGCGCGTGCCTTTCCGCCGGTCTGGCCGGGATGCTCTGCGCAGCGCCGTTTCCATTCCGGGCGGATGGCTGGCCGGATATCCCGACGGTTTGATCCGCTATGACGATGCGACCGGCGCGCCGTCCATCCTATCGGAGCGGACTGTGCTGAGCGTACAGCGCTTGCAGCAAGACCGGCCCGATAGCGGCGTTTGGATCATCTTCGATGACGGCGGTGCCCTCGGCCTGGCGCTCATCGGTCCGTCCGGATCCATGGAGCCTATCGCCTGGCCCGGTCGGACCGGAACGCGGCTGAGCGGCTTGCAACGCGCTGCCGACGGCACGCTCTATCTCTCTGCGCCAGGCATCGTGTCTCTGTCTCCCGACGGTACAGCGAGCGCTGGCTGCCCTGCGGAAGGGCTAAGGCGATGAGCGGGTATTCCGAGGCCGCCGCTCTGCAGGCACTTGGCCAAGTCGCCGACCCGTTGAGCGATCGCGACATCGTCTCGGCTGGGCATCTTTCGGACCTGACATTCGCGGAAGGGCGATTGCGCGTCATTTTGGCCTTGCCGCCGGAGACGACGCAAGAGCAGGGATTGGCCCTGCGCGATGCGTCCGAGGCCGCACTGAAAGAACTGCCGGGCGTACCGGAAGTAGCCGTCTTGCTGACGACGCACAAACCCGCCCCGACCGTGAAACAATCTGCGACCCAATCCCGCCGCGCCGATCGCAATCCGCATCCGAACAAACGTCCCGACGGATATCAGGGCGATGCGAAGGTCGCGAGAACCATAGCCGTCAGCTCCGCCAAGGGCGGGGTCGGAAAATCCACGGTCACAGTCGGTCTCGCGCGCGCGCTTGCGTCAAAAGGTTTGCGCATCGGCGTGCTGGATGCGGACGTGCATGGGCCGAGCGTGCCGACCCTGTTCGGCCTGTCCGGTCGGCTGGAAAGCCGCATGGTCCAAGACCGCCGTCTGATCGGCCCGGCCGAGGCCGACGGTGTGAAGATCGTGTCCATCGGTCTATTGACCGGCAGCGAGGATCCGGTCGTCTGGCGCGGTCCGATGGTCCAGGGCGCGATCGCACGCATGCTGTGGGACACGGATTGGGGCGAACTGGATTTGCTGCTGATCGACATGCCGCCTGGTACGGGCGACCCTCAGCTGGGACTCGCGCAGGATGTCGAACCGGACGGCGCGGTGATCGTGACCACCCCGCAGGATCTGGCCCTGCTGGACGCGCGCAAGGGCGTCGGCATGTTCGGTAAGGTGGATATTCCGGTGCTAGGCTGGATCGAGAACATGGCGCTGTTCATTTGCCCGGACTGCGGGTCGAAGCACCGAATTTTCGGTGACGGCACTCTTGATCTGGACGTGCCCAAACTGGGTAGCCTGCCGCTGAGCCTTGAAATGCGCGATGCACGGATTGAGTTCGAAGCGTCAGCGGATGCGCTCATCGCGGCGCTGCCCTAAGATCCATTTCGCCCAGAGCCAGAAGATGGTCGGACCTTCGACGAGGTAGCGCTTCCAGAGACGTCGGGGCTCGGACGCCAGACGGTGCAGCCATTCGAGCCTCAACCATTGCATCGCTTTCGGCGCACGCTTGACCCGACCGCCGATGAAGTCGAGCGACGCGCCAACGCATAGGCCGAAGCCGACGCAGTCGCCCCGGTCCAGGCAAGCCTTGGCGACCATTTCCTGTTGCGGGCTGCCGACGCAGATGAAGACATACCGCGCGGGGTGATCGGCCACGAATTGCGCGCAGGCCGCGACCGCTTCGGGCTTGTCGCGCAGACCTAGGGGCGGCTCGTGGTGATTGATCCGGGTCAGATCATATCTGCGCTTGATGCGGTCCACGATGTCGGCGTCGGCGCCGATCACAGTGATCGGGTCATCGGATGTGATGACGTTGTCGAACAGCTGCTGCGTCAGATCGGACCCTGGAACGGCTGAAAGCGGCAGGCCCGACAGCTTCGCCATCGCCTCCAGAATGCGCGAATCGCAGACCGACAACCAGGACGCGTCATAAAGCGGGCGGTAGATGTCGGGTTCGCGGTTCAACCGAACGAGATGGTCGACGTTCGGCGTCACGATGTAGCGGAAACTATGCGCTGCCGTCATCCATTTGGCCCGCTGCAGCGTCTGCATCGGGGTCAGCGGGTCGAACACGGCACCCATGAAATCGTAACAGCGCGGATTGACCCGCCAATCGATCGGGTCGCCGCGCGAATCCAAGTGCGGACTGAGCGTTTTCGCCCCGCGCGGCAAAGCCGGCGGCACAAGCGGTGCGTCTCTTGCCGGATCCGTCAGAACCGGATCGGTCGATGTCTGCCGCCCTGGTCTCACACGTCCCACCCTTCTCATTGAGAGACGGATCTAGCCCAATGCGATGAAGGGTCGGTTAGCGCTGCGCTCAGTTTGCGTTAATACATACGCCAAAGTCGGATGAACGCCTCTAGGACCGGGCGCGGCTGAAAGCCGTTTCCAGACGGCTGATCTGGTCGGCGACCGTATTGCCGGTCTGCGCGGCGATAGTCCCGTAAAGCGACCGATCGAGCCGCATGATGCGCTCATAGATCGACCGCGACCGGGCGCCGAGATCGAGCAGCCGGCCTGGCAGTCCATTGGCGTCGGAGGCCAGGGCGGCGAAGGACAATTCGTCCTCCGGCCGTGTTTCGGGCACCAGTCGGTATTTCTCGGCCCGGGCTTCGGCCAGGCTCATATCGCCTTCCTTGAGCGCGCGCTGGACCAGAAGCCAACTCGCGACTTGCATCAGCCGTGTTGTGAGCCGCATGGATTGGGAAGCATAGGTCAGCGCATCGTCGCGTTGCAGGCGCTTTGAATCATCCCGCCCCGGGCCGTCCAGATAGGCGGCGGTTTCCTCGACCATGTCCATGCCTTCGCGGAACGTGCGCGCGAACAGCTCGGACCGAGTGAACTGAAGCAACCGGTCCTCGGCTTGATTTGTCATGGGATCGCGCGATGCGGGCAAGGCGAGCTTTCGTTCAGCGGTCATGAATCATCCGAAGGTAGCGACATGTGTAATCCGAATGTGACGGTTTGCAAGCCACGCGCCATTTGCCCCTGTGTATCATGATATACCGGCAATTCGCGCTTAGCGCTTTCCGAACAGTGCGTCCGCTGCATTGCGTTCGCGGCGTTTGCGTTCCAGCGCGTCGCGCAAACGGATGATTTCGCTCTCATAAGCACTGATACGGGCCTCGAATTCATGCACGGACAGGCTGTAAAGCTCTTCCCCGATCCGGTACCGGTCCGCATCATGCGGTTTGGGCGCATCATCATCCATAACGAGTCCTTTACTTGCCAAACTCCGTGTAAGCGCTTACCTACTGCCTTGTCGACAAGGCGCGCGCGCCGGACCCGACCCCAGGCTGGGATATGCCCGACCCCGCAGTGAGCGGGGTTTTTCTTTGGGCGAATGGCAAGGGGTCCTGTAACGGGACGATGCGCGCGGCACACTGAGGAGAGACACGCATGACACAGATCCTGATGCCCAAGGCCACGGCCGTCTGGCTGATCGACAATACGGCGATGAGCTTCAAGCAGATCAGCGAATTCTGCGGCCTTCATATCCTCGAGGTCGAAGGCATTGCCGACGGCGATGTCGGCTTGGGTATTCGCGGCGCCGACCCGATCGCCAATGGCCAGGTGTCCCGCGAAGAGATCGAGAAGGCCGAAAAGGATTCGACCTATGCGATGAAGCCCAACACGTTTGACGCCGATGAGCTGCCCAAGCCCAAGAAACGCGGCCCGCGCTATACGCCACTAAGCCGCCGCCAGGACAGGCCCGATGCCATCGCTTGGCTGGTGCGCAACCATCCGGAACTGACGGACGCGCAGATTTCCAAGCTGATCGGCACGACCAAGCCGACCATCAAGTCGATTCGCGAGCGCACCCATTGGAAGATCAATACGATCCAGCCACAAGACCCGGTCAGCCTCGGTCTGACCAGCCAGGTCGACCTCGACGCGGCCGTCAAGATCGGGGCCGAGAAGAAAGCCAAGGAAGACGCCGAAAACGCCGTCGAAGGCGGCGAAGCTCTTCAGCCCGCGCCGCAGCCGGAGCCCGAAGAGGAAACATCGAAAGCGGATCTGACGCTGGAGAATCTGTTCAAGCCTTCGAACTAAAGGCCGGCCCTTTGAAGGTTTGCGTCTCGCCATGCGGGTCTAAGACGGAGAATCCAAGCATCGCGAACCTCGTCGGCCTGACGTTCGTCCCGAAGGACGAAAGGAGAACGGCGCAGCGATGCTTGAGCAGAGGCCAGACCTTGCTGATCAAGGCCGAGCCAAGCCGGAACACTAGAATAGACCGGCGCTGATTTCGCTGTCTCCGACTACGCTGGAATCACGCAGGCAATGTAAGAACATCGTGCTCGCTTCGCTGAGCGCGTTGCCTTTTCGCAGTTGCGCGCGCTCCTGCGAGCCAGCCGTCAGTCCTGGCTGACCGGCATCGTGTAATTCAACGCCAGCCGTCCCCCGTCGGCGTAGATGCACTGCCCGGTCACGTAGCTGCTTTCCTCCGACAATAGCCACGCCGTCACGGCGGCGATCTCGTCGGGCAGGCCGGGGCGGCCCAATGGAGTGCGCGACAGGATTTTGTTCATGGCGGCCGGGTCGGAGTTCACCTTGGCCAGCATTTCCGTCTTGATTGACCCCGGCCCGACCGCGTTGACGCGGATGCCGTAGGGCGCGAGTTCGAGCGCCATGGCGCGCGTCATCTGGCGCAGCCCGCCCTTGGAAACGGTGTAGGCGAGATAGTCGGGGATCGCGACCGTGTCGTTGATCGAGGACATGTTGACGATCGCATAAGGCCGTTCGTTCAGACGTGACCGGTCGTCACGGTCTTCGATTTCGGCCACCATGTGCTGCGCCACGGCGCGGCTGACCAAGAACGGACCACGCAAATTGACGGCGATGTTGCGGTCGAAGTCCTCGATGCTCATGTCGAGCGCGCCGCCTTTCACCGCGATGGCAGCATTGTTGACCAATCCGTCGATGCGGCCGAAAGAGGAAAGCGTTTCAGCGATCAGATTATGCACCTTGAGTGGATCGGACACGTCGGCTTCGATGAAAACGGCCTTGTCGGACTCGGAAGCCAGATCGCGGGCTGCAGCGAAACCGGCATCCGTGTCCATGTCGGTCAGCACGACGCGGTGTCCGTCTTCGACCAGACGTTGGGCGCAGGCCAGGCCGATGCCTTTTGCGGCGCCGGTGACGATGATGACGCGATCGGTCATGGGATTCCCTTCATTAAAGAGAACGCCGCTACATCGCCCTCAACGAAAGGGCAACGCGCAGAGCATAGCGAGGACGATGTTCTTGTGTTGCGGTCCGTTCTTGTGTTGCGGTCCAAGGGGTTCGAGAGGCGGAGAGTTCTTGTCGGATAAAAAACCAGCGGCTTTAGCTCAATGGGCTCTCACTGCCGTTCGGCGCGGTCTGGAACAAGACCATAGTCTTGTCTCCTACGCTTGCATCGTCCAGCCTTCGACTCCCATCGCCGCTTGCCTGACCGCCTCGGACAGGGTCGGGTGCGCGTGGCAGGTGCGGGCGATGTCCTGGCTGGCGGCGCGGAATTCCATGCCGAGGCAGATTTCGTGGATCATGTCGCCCGCACCCGGTGCGATGATGTGCCCGCCGAGGATTTCATCCGTCTCCGCGTGTGCGATGATCTTGGCGAACCCATCCGTTTCGTGATTGCAGCGCGCGCGGCTGTTGGCCATGAGCGGGAATTTGCCGACCTTGTAGGGAACGCCCTCTTCCTTCAGCTCTTCCTCCGTCTTGCCGACATTGGCGATCTCCGGGAAGGTGTAGACCACACCGGGAATGATTCCGTAGTTCACATGACCCGACTGGCCGGCGATGGTTTCCGCGACCGCAACGCCCTCTTCTTCCGCTTTGTGGGCCAGCATCGGCCCTTCGATCACGTCACCGATGGCATAGACGCCATCCGCAGCCTTCCAGTGATCGACCTTGATGAAACCGCGCTCGGTTGTCTCCACGCCGACGCTGTCCAAGCCAAGCCCGTCCGTATAGGGTTTGCGGCCGATCGCGACGAGCACGACGTCCGCCTCGAAACTCTTCTCCTTGCTGCCCTTGGCCGCTTCGGATTCGATCTTCACGGTTTTACCGGCGCCGTCGACCGCCGTGACCTTGCGGCCCAGTTCGAACTTCATGCCTTGCTTCTTGAAGATGCGGGCCGAGGTCTTACGGACTTCCATGTCCATGCCGGGCAGAATCTGATCGAGATATTCGATCACGGTCACATCCGCCCCCAGCCGCCGCCAGACGGAGCCCAACTCCAACCCGATCACGCCGCCGCCGATGACGATCATTCTCTTCGGTACGGACTTCAGCTCCAACGCTCCTGTGGACGACACGACTTTTTTCTCGTCTATGTCGATGAAGGGCAATGAGGCGACTTCGGACCCGGTCGCGACGACGATGTTCTTCGCCTGGTATGTCTTGCCATCGACGTCGACCTTGCCTTTGCCGACGATCTTGCCGAAACCTTGAATATGGTCGACCTTGTTTTTCTTGAACAGGAACGCAATCCCTTTGGTCAGACCGTCCACGACCTCTTCCTTCTTCTCGATCATCTTGGGCACATCGGCGGAAACCTTCGCGCTCATGCCCATGGCTTCGAAGTCGTCGGCCGCCGTCTCGTAAAGCTCGGTCGCATGCAGCAATGCCTTGGACGGGATGCAGCCGACATTCAGGCAGGTCCCGCCCAGTGCGGCCCGTGTTTCGACGCAAGCCACCTTGAGACCCAACTGCCCGCAACGGATGGCGCAATTGTACCCGCCGGGACCGCCGCCGATGATGATGACGTCGTAAGTATCGGCCATGAAAAGCTCCAAAAAGACTGTCGTAGAAACGCCGGGGCGCTTTAAGCCGGGCAAGACGCAAACTCAATGCCGCACGACGGCGCGAACCAGGCAGAATCTTACGGGAAAGTCTATGACGGTCCTTTCCATGATAGGACGTCATTCCTATATCGGAACGAAGACAGGGCGACCGCGGTTACGCGATTGCGCCATCAATAGATGATTTTCTAAGGAGTGAATGGCCGTGGATATCCAAGCCTATACCCAGCGCGCGCGTTCCGTGATCCAATCGGCCCAGACCGAAGCGGTGACGCGTGACAACCAGCAGCTGACGCCCAGCCACATTATGCTGGCCTTGCTGATGGAAGACGGAGAACTGCCGCGCAATCTTGTGCAGATGGCAGGCGCGTCAGCCGATACGCTGAAAGCCAATGTCGAGCGAGAGCTTGACCGCCTGCCCAAGGTACAGGGCGGTAGCGGTCTGTCCCTGTCGCAGCAAACGGCGAAGATCTTCGCCAGCGCGGAAAAAAACGCCAAGAAGGCGGGCGACGCTTTCGTGACGCTGGAGCGGCTCCTGCTCGCTACCGCGCTGAATGCCGACAAGGACTTGACCGGCGCGATGGACGCAGCCTCGCTCGACGTGGCACGACTGACCGAAGCCATCAAGTCCGTGCGCAAGGATCAACCCGTGACGACCGACACTGCCGAGGACCAGTATGACGCTCTGTCGAAGTATGCCCGCGACCTGACCCAGGCGTCGCGCGACGGCAAGCTCGACCCCGTCATCGGGCGCGACGAGGAAATCCGCCGCACGATCCAGGTGCTGTCCCGCCGGGGCAAGAACAATCCGCTGCTGATCGGCGAGCCTGGCGTCGGCAAGACCGCCATCGC
Organism: uncultured Algimonas sp.; assembly: GCF_947498175.1. GTDB lineage: Bacteria > Pseudomonadota > Alphaproteobacteria > Caulobacterales > Maricaulaceae > Litorimonas. Next base: position 17,172 of record NZ_CANMJB010000017.1, read on the forward strand.
CGAAGGCCTCGCCAACCGCATCGTGTCCGGGGACGTGCCGGAGAGCATCCGCGACAAGCGGCTGCTCGCGCTCGATCTCGGCTCGCTCGTGGCCGGCGCGAAATATCGCGGTGAATTCGAGGAGCGGCTCAAGGCCGTGCTGAAGGAGGTCGAGGCCGCCGACGGGCAGATCATCCTGTTCATCGATGAAATCCACCAGCTGGTCGGGGCGGGCAAGACGGACGGCGCCATGGACGCGGCAAATTTGCTCAAACCCGCATTGGCGCGCGGGGAGCTGCACTGTGTCGGCGCGACCACGCTGGACGAATATCGCAAACATCTGGAGAAGGATGCGGCGCTGGCCCGGCGTTTCCTGACCGTCTTCGTGACCGAGCCGACCGTGGACGATACGGTGTCGATCCTGCGCGGCCTGAAGGACAAGTACGAGGTCCATCACGGCATCCGCATTTCCGACGGCGCCATCGTCGCCGCCGCGAAACTGTCGGACCGCTACATCACCGACCGCTTCCTGCCGGACAAAGCCATCGACCTGATGGACGAGGCTGCGTCGCGCCTGCGCATGCAGGTCGACTCAAAGCCCGAAGCGCTCGACCAGATCGACCGCAAGCTTGTGCAGCTGAAGATCGAGGTGGAAGCGCTGAAGAAGGAAAAGGACGAAGCAAGCAAGGACAGGCTGGAGAAGCGTCTGACGGAGATCGAGGAGCTGGAGACCGAATCCGAAGAGATGACCACCGCGTGGGAAGCCGAGAAAGGCAAACTGGCGAGCGCTACTGACGTCAAGGAACAGCTGGAGCGCGCGCGCTTCGAACTGGAGGACGCGGTGCGCCGGGGCGATTATGAAGCCGCAGGCCGGTTGCAGCATGTCGAGATACCGAAGCTGGAAGCGAAAGAGACTGAGCTCGAGGAACAGGACATAGACGTGATGGACACGGAAACGGTCACGAGCGAGACCATCGCGACCGTCGTATCCCGCTGGACCGGTGTGCCGGTCGAGAAGATGCTGGAAGGCGAGCGCGACAAGCTGATGGAGATGGAAAATCTGCTCGGCGCGCGGGTTATCGGTCAGGAAACCGCCGTCGAAGCCGTATCTGATGCCGTGCGCCGCGCGCGCGCCGGACTGCGCGATCCGGCGCGTCCCATCGGCAGCTTCATGTTCCTCGGCCCCACGGGCGTCGGCAAGACCGAATTGACCAAGGCGCTCGCCGCCTTCCTGTTCGACTCAGACGACGCGATCACGCGGATCGACATGAGCGAGTATATGGAGAAGCATTCGGTCAGCCGCCTGATCGGCGCGCCTCCGGGCTACGTCGGCTACGACGAGGGTGGGGCGTTGACGGAAGCCGTGCGCCGTCGGCCCTATCAGGTCGTGCTATTCGACGAGATCGAGAAGGCGCATCCGGATGTGTTCAACGTGCTGCTGCAAGTGCTCGACGATGGCCGCCTGACCGACGGTCAGGGCCGCACGGTCGATTTCCGCAACACGCTGATCATCATGACGTCCAATATCGGGGCGCAGCATCTGCTGAACCTCGGCGACGGCGAATCCGTGCAGAAGGCCAAGGTCGGCGTGATGGCGGAGGTCAGCGCGCATTTCCGACCGGAGTTCCTCAACCGGATCGACGAAATCCTATTGTTCGAACGCCTGAAGCCCGAACATATGGGCGCGATCGTCGACATTCAGATGAACCGGCTCAAGGGCTGGCTGAAGGACAAGCAGATCGACATCGACTTGACCGACGCTGCCAGAGAGCATCTGGGCCATGACGGTTACGATCCGAGCTACGGCGCGCGGCCGCTCAAGCGCGTGATCCAGAAGCAGGTGCAGGATGAATTGGCCCGCGAATTGCTGGCCGGACGCATCCATGATGGGGACACAGTGAAGATCGACGCGGCTGGCGGAAAAGTGCGCGTCAGTGTGCTGGGCCCTGCAGAAGGCGAGGCGCAGGACATTTAAGCCTCTCGTCAGACCGGCTTATCGCAAGTCGAAAACAAGAAGGCCCGGCGGATGCCAGGCCCTTCAATGTATTCAATCATTCTTTGCAGACGGTTTCGCGTCATCCGGTTTAGGACCCTCGGACCCCGGCACATCCGGCTTGGGTTTCGGTCCGGGTTTCTTGCGAGGCGTGCCGTCCTTTTTCAGCAGGTTTCCATCTGCGTCGCGCCGGACCTTCGTCCCGGGCTTCGGACCCGGCTTGCTAGTGACCGGCTTACCGTCTGGCCCGAGCACCTTGGGCTTGTTCTTGGAGCCCTTGGGACGACCGCGACCGCGCTTGATCGGCTCACCGGTCTTCGGATCGATTACCGGAGTCGACTTCGCGGCGCTAGAGGCGGATGCCGCCTTGGTCTTGTTTTTCGACCCTTTCGGACGGCCGCGGCCGCGCTTGACCGCCGCGCCATCGACGGATGAAGGCTCCAATGCCTTGACGGGCAAGGGCGCATCTTTGCTGTCATCTACCTTGGCTTCAGGATTCGCCGATGCCGGCGACTTGGGCATCGTCGACGCGGCCGCCGCGCTTTTGCTCGTGGGCCTTGGTGTCGTTTTCGCCGTCGTCTTGGCATTGTCGGTTGCGGACTTCGTCATTTCCCGCGTTCGGGCCGAAGCCAGTTCCGCGGCCCGGCGCGCTTCGGCGACAGGATCGATTTCCACCAATTCACCGCGACCGCCATCCGGTGACAAATTATCGTTGATCCGGAATATCGCGACGAAAATTTCGGCGATGATGCGGATCAAAACGAGAATGAGCAGAAGTTCGACGAAAAAGCCGACAAATTCGAAAACGGCCGCCAACATTTCGAGGGAGATCGAATCCAGGGCTTCGGCGACGAACGCCAAAACGGCGACGATCAGCGCCAGCCAGAAAAAGGGAGCGACGAGCTTTTCCTTGAACAATTTGTCGAAGGAAAAAAAGAAATCGAGGAGGTTTTTCATGGATAAGCCAGTTGGGATCGAATTGTGAATCGCGCCCAACTAACCCATATCCGATTTGGTCCGCAAGCGAATTGACCCTCGCCGGTCGGCAGGATCGCATCACGAAACGGAGATTTAAAAGTCGGGAGATGCCCGACTAGACTATTCCAAGCTGTCATCCACCGCGAGCGAGACGTAACGCTCCGGCTGAAGGACATCGGACCGGTCGCGCAAGGCCTCGATCTCGGCGCGACGCGACTCGAATGCGGGAAGCTGCGATTTGCCTAAAGGCCGGCCGGACAGTTCGTTCAGCCGCTTCGGATTGATCTTCTTGCCGTTCAGATGAACTTCGTAATGCAGATGCGGGCCCGTGGAACGACCCGTCGTCCCGACATATCCGATTACCTGGTCCTGACGAACACGCACGCCTTTGCGGATGCCTTTCGCGAAACCATGAAGATGCGCATAAGCCGTCTTGTAGCCATCCGTGTGTCGGATGCGGATATAGTTGCCGAAGCTGCCATAACGGTTGGCGCGCTCGACGACGCCGGTGCCAGCCGCCAGAATCGGTGTTCCCGTCGGCGCAGCGAAATCGATGCCGCTATGCATCTTGCGGTACCCCAGGATCGGGTGCTTGCGGCGACCGAAATTCGAACTCAGGCGCGCCCCGTTGATCGGTGTGGCGCGCAACATGCGTTTGGCCGTCTTGCCGTCCGCATCGTAATAATTCTCTTCGCCTTCCGCATCGGCGAACAGCCAATAGTTCAATGGTTTGTCGCGCGGCGTGAACGATGTGTAGAGCAAATCGCCCGCCTTGACGATCTCGCCCGTGTGATCCCGTGCGACTTCGAAAAACAATTCGAACTCATCGCCTGGATGGATGTCGCGTTGGAAATCGACGGAATATTCATAGATGTTGGCGAACTGCGCAACGACCTTGTCCGGTGCGCCGAGACGCGTGGCGTCGAGATAGAGGGAATTCTCGATTTCCGCCTTCACGGAGATCGTCTCATAGCGAAATTCCGCGTCGACGCCGCGGGCCGACCAATCGTCGTCTTTGCGCGACACGAATATGGTGCGGTCAGACGAGGGGCGGAAAGTCACGTCGGACACGCCGCCATCTTCGAAATGCAGATTGAATGTCTGGCCCGCACGCAATTGGCGTGGTGAGAATTCTTCGGCGAAGGCTTCGACGAATCGGTGCGCGTCCGATCCGCTCAGACCCTCGCGTTGCAGCATCGGTCCCAGATTGTCGCCAGGCTTGAGCGTGACCGCGCGCGTGTCACGTGACGGCGCGGAGAACTCTTCGGCCAGAGCCATGTCGAAACGGCTGAGGTCGTGGTGCGGCGCGAAGGACGTCAATTCGGCGATCTCGACGTTGCCGACGGCTTCGGGTTCACGCGGCAGGGCCATGACGGCGACGAGAACCATTGCCCCACCGGCTGCGACGGCTTTCATCTTGTTGCGCGACAGGGACGGCACAGATCCGGGCGTCCGCTCCGCCTGCATCTGATGGGACAGGATGGTTCTAGGATTATCTGTCATGAAAGTCGGTTTCCTCGGGCACGGTGAAGGAATGTATGTCGCGGCTTTCGCGCGGCTAGCTCCCCAAGTGTGCCCGCCGTGCGTTTGCAAACTGTTAACCCAACTGAACATTCCCGTCACCTTACAGCTTTTTTATGGTGGGAACCGATCTTCGGGCGTAAGCGTAGTGTCATGTCGGCCCGTTTGCATGCAACATCCGAACGCAGCGCCGCGAACAGCCGGACCCTGCGACCCGCTCTGAAGATCGCCATCGGTATCGGAGCCTTCCTTTTGCTCGCGCTGATACTGGCCGCGGGTTGGATATGGTCGAACCGGTTCGACCTGATGGAACGACAAGCTGTCACCTATCTCGACTCCCTGGGTATCGACGCCGATCTCGATATTCGCGCGGCCGACGAGGACAACGCCGATATCCGCAATATCCGCCTGTCTCACGACGGCGAGACATTTCTGTCCATCGATCGTCTGCAAGCCGCATACCAGTGGCGGGACCTTTTGGACGGTCGTGTGGAACGGCTCGATTTCGAAGGCCTGGACGCCACGATCACAATGGATGAGAATGGCCGGATCATCGATGGCTGGCGACCGCCATCGACAGGCGGAGACACGCCCTTTCCAGCCCGCGGCGTCGGCCTGGATGAGGCGACACTACGCCTGCGCACGCCGTTCGGCGAAGCGACGACCGATGTCAGCGGCGAAATCGAATCGGCGCAGCAGTTCGCGCTCGAAGGCGACCTGAAACCCACGACACTGTCCCGCGACGGGGCAAGCATCATCGTGCGCGGCCCTTTCACGCTGAACCGGGACGATGACTCGTTCACGGCCACCGCTCCGCGAACGCGATTGTCGCTTTCCCATCCGTCCGGCACTTTGCGAGACACGCTCGCCGATGTGAACGGTCGCTTCGACATAGAGGACCGCTCCGCGCAGGGGCGGCTCGTCTTGCGCGGCGGGACATTCGGAACGGCTGCCGAGCTGACAGGCGGAATCGATCTGCTTAGCTTCGACGGACGTTGGCGGGACGGTCGCCTTCTCGGGGATGCCGATGCCGTGCTCTCGGATGTCGCGCTGACAGACGAGGAACAACGCCGCGACTTGTCCGGCACGCTCAGCCTTGCCTCCGCCCTGACCGACGTGCCCGTCGCGCAGAATTTCGCACCCGGACTCGTGGCTCCGATCAACGACCTGCTGACACAAGCCGATGTCGAAGCCCGGCTCACGCTCGACATTTCCGACACGGACCGGACAATATCCCTGCGCGGCCCCATGACGATGCAGGCATCGCGGACGACCCTGACGGTCGGCCCCGCACCGGACACACCGCTATACCGGTATGAGACCGGCGCCGCCCTTTACGACGTCGCGGCATCCATCACCATGGACCGTCCTCTCCCGATCCAACTCGACCCCTTGCGGATCGGCATAAGGTCGCCGGATGGTTTCACCGTCGAGGCGGTCGCATCCGCAACGGGTCGGTTGGAAACTGGTGCGGTGTGGCGCGCCGCGACTGGCACGGGTCGCCCCGCCCGTCTCGCCCCGCTAGTGGTCGCTTTCGACTACGCCGCGTCGCCGGATGTCCCGTCGCGGCTCGAACTGCTCGGAGTGGCCGATTATGACGGCGACATACCGGGCGGTTACGCGACCGGCCTCGTGACCGGAGGCCGGCTGACGGCCCAGTTCGAAGACGGCCGCAATTGGGTCGCTTTCGCGCCGGACCGGCCCTTGCGCTTCGACCGTCTTGAAACGACGTCGGAATGGATCGTCGAGGATTTCGAGGGGCGTCTCGATCCCGGCGATCCCGTCTATGCGCGCGACGCATCGGGCGCTGCGACCGTCAGCACGCGGCTTGCAGACGCGACCCTGAAAGCGCTTCGACCTGAAACCGAAGCCGCAGACGCGGCAGAATTGGATCTGCAGATCGGCCAAGCCGACCTCGCCGGCCGGCTTCGCGACGATCGGCAGAACTGGACGGTCGCATTCGATGCCTTGGCGCTGCAGTCCGACAGTTTTCCGGTCGAAGGCACGGATCTCGAATTGCCCGAAGGCGAACTCACCGTTGCGCTATCGGCGGATGCGCGCTCTTCCTTCGCGCTTGTCACGCCGGACTCCATATTGCGCACGCCTGCCTATGTCGTGGAGGGCATGGCACTCGACGCCAGCGGAACCGCGGAACGCTACACGCTCGCCTATGAAGGCGGGGACGTCACCATGATCCCTGAGACGGAAGAGGCCATGACTGTGCCGGTCTTGCCCGTATCGGGCACGCTTCTGTTCGAGGACGGACGGTTCAGCGGCAACGCGGAAACGATCCTGCCGCGCGCGCCTGGAAATCCGGTCAATGTCGATTACCGCTTCGTCGACGGGCGCGGCACGGCGGATGTTTCCATCCGCGATCTGCGCTTCCAGCCGGGCGGCCTGCAGCCTCAGGACCTGGCCCCGGCCCTGCGCGGCAAGATCGCGCAGGTGGACGGCGCGATCGATGCGGATCTGGACATCGCCTTCGGCGGCGATGCCCCGATGTCGGGTACAGGCACGGTGGACATTAAGGACATTTCGCTGGGTACGGCGCCGGGTCCCGTTACCGGCCTGTCGGGACAGGTCGAGCTCACATCGCTCTTTCCCGTCGTCACGGCACCGGAGCAGCGCCTGTCCGTCGCGACGTTCAATCCAGGCTTTCCACTGGAAGACGGAACGTTGGTCTATGCGCTTGTGGAGGACGGCGTGGACATCACCAGCGCGGTCTTCCCGCTCGGCGAAGGGCAGGTTTCGTTCGATCCGTTCCTCTGGACCTATGGGGCGCCGGAAAACCGCGTCGTCCTGCGCGTCAGCGGCGTCGAAGTGGGTGAATTCCTCAAGGATGTGGGCAATGGCCGCTTGTCCGTGTCGGGCATTCTGGAAGGCGCGATCCCGGTGGTCGTGCGCGGTATCGAGGTGCTGGTCGAAAACGGGCGGCTCGAAGTCAAGAATGGCGGCGTCATCCGCTACAAGGGCGAAGACGTGTCCGGTAGCATCCCCAATGAATATGCCGGCAAAGCCATCCAGGCCCTGGAAAACTTCTCGTACGAATCGCTGTTTCTCGAAATCGACGGACCTCTGGACGGCGAAATCCTGATGGGTCTGCTTTTCACAGGATCCAATCCCGATGTGCTCTACGACGTGCCGTTCCAGTTCAACGTCACGGTCGAAGGCGAGTTGTTCAACATCGCGCGAAGCCTCAACCCGAACGGCATGCAGGAGCGCATCCTCACCATCGTGGCGGAACGCGCCGAGCCCGGCGCGGACGAGCCGGAAGGGCCCGAACCCTGAGACCTTAGCGGGTCTTTTCAGCCGGGGCCGGTCGTGTTCGGTCCGGCGTCGGCGTCTTCGCCCACGAACGGATTGAATTTGCGTTCCTGGCCGAACGTGCTCATGCCGCCATGGCCCGGCACGAACCGCATATCGTCGCCCAGCGGGAACAGCTTCGTGCGGATGCTGTCGATCAGCTGGCTGTGATCGCCCTTGGGAAAATCGGTCCGCCCGATCGAGCCCTGGAACAATACGTCGCCGACGAAGGCGATCTTCATGTCCCGATTGTGGAACACGACATGGCCCGGCGTGTGGCCGGGCGTGTGGACCACATCGAAGGTCACGCCGCCCAGTTCCAGCCGGTCGCCATCCTCCAGATAGCGGTCGGGCACCACGGCCCGGCCCATGCCGGGATGGCCGTAGCGGGCCCAGTGTTCGCCGATCTCGTCCATCCAGAACTGATCGTCCTTGTGGGGGCCGATGACCGGCACGCCCAGCTCCTCGCGCAGCTGGTCCGCGCCGCCCGCATGATCGAGATGACCGTGGGTCAGCCAGATCGCCTTGAGCGTGACGCCGTGCTCGTCCAGCTTCGCGCGCAGCCGGTCCACTTCGCCGCCCGGATCGATGAACACGCCCTCCTTGGTGCGCGTGTCGAACAGTAGGGAGCAGTTCTGCTGGAACGGGGTGACGGGGATGATCTTGAGGTCGAGCATGAGGCTCATGTCGGGGCCGCCGTGCGGCGCGTCAACGCCGCTGCATGACAAAACGGACATTCAGACCGGGTTCAGGGTCGAAGCGCTATCCGGAGATCAGGCCGTTCATGCGGTCTCTCTCTTTTCGACTTAGGCCCGGGCGCTCACGCGTTCGGGTCTTTTTTTGCGAGATTTGCGACCAGGCATGAGTCTCACAAACCCTTGTGCCAAATGTCACGCTGCGGTCATGATCGCGGGCCATGGGACACTCATCCCTTGACTGGGCGGCCTCGGCGACTCTCCCCTCCCCGACCTGACTCGCCGGGCCGCCCCTTTTTTCAATCCTCCAGCATCTCCGCAATGACGGCGGCGGCTTGATCGCGCGGAACCGTTCTTTGCGCCGGCCGCGCGGATTTCCATTCCTCGTTGGTTTCGATCGCCTTGGCCATGTCCGCGCCCAGCGGCAGATCCTTGATCGTGACCTCGCCCGCTTCATGCTCGTCAGAACCGACCAGCACGGCCAGCTTCACGCCGCGCCGGTCGGCATACTTCAACTGCTTGGTCACATTGCCGGAGCCGGTGAAGACTTCCGCGCGGATTCCAGCCGCGCGCAGTTCCGACGCCAGCGCGAAATAATGCGGCAGCAATCCCCGGTCGAAGACGGTGACCAGCACGGGCGGCTGCACGGCGGCTTCCACCGCCCCCATGCGTTCCAGCGCGGAGACGAATCGCGATACACCGAAGGAGAATCCCGTCGCGGGTACGGGTTGACCGCGGAAGCGCGAGACCAGATCGTCATAGCGCCCCCCACCGCCGATCGAGCCGATCCGGACCGGACGGCCCTTGCGGTCCGTGATGTCGGCCAGCAGTTCCAGCTCGAAGACGGGTCCGGTGTAGTAGCCCAACCCGCGCACGACGGACGTGTCGAAGCTCACCCGGTCCGGTCCGAACCCGGTCGCGCTGAGCAGCCGGTCGATCTCCGCCAGCTCGTCCACACCCTGCCGCCCCCGGTCGGACGGTCCGACCAGCCCGGACAAGGTCGCGACCGTCGCCTGCCGGTCAGGATCGGATGCGGTGGTGAAACCGAGTACGGCCTTGATGCCTGCAGGGTCCAGTTTCGCGCCGTCCGTGTAGTCGCCGGACTCGTCCTCCCGGCCTTTGCCGAGCAGCGCTTCCACGCCGTCCTCGCCGAGCCTGTCGAGTTTGTCGATGGCGCGCAGGACCTGCAGGCGCTGCACCGAGCCGGCCTGCGTGTTCGGCACGCCGGACGCTTCGAGAATGCCGTCGAGCAGTTTGCGGTTGTTCACCCGCACGGCATATTGCCCGTCCGACAATCCTGCGGCGCGGGCGATCTCCGCCGCCACCATGATCATTTCGGCGTCGGCCACCGCCCCGCCCGCACCGACCGTGTCGGCATCGCACTGGGTGAATTCGCGAAAGCGCCCGGGACCCGGCTTTTCGTTGCGGAAGACCGAGCCCGCCTGGTAGCGCCGGAACGGCTTGGGCAGCGCGTCGTAATGTTCGGCCACGAACCGGGCCAGCGGCGCCGTCAGGTCGTAGCGCAGGGACAGCCACTGTTCGTCGTCGTCCTGCAGGGCGAACACGCCGACATTGGGCCGGTCTTCGTCCGGCAGGAACTTGCCCAGCGCATCGGCATATTCGAATGCCGGGGTCTGCAACGGCTCGAAGCCGAAGGATTCATAGACGGCGAAGGCCTTGGCGATCAGCGCGGTCTCGGAGCGGATCGCGTCCGCGGGGCGGTCTTCGAACCCGCGCGGGCGGCGCGCCTTGGGTCGGAACGGTTTTTGCTTTTTTGCCATGACGGCGCGCCTAGCGGGCGCCGCGCGCCCCGGCAAGAGCGCCCGGCTCTCCGCGGCCGTCAGACGTTGGTGCGCGCCTCGAAGGCTTCGGCGATATCGTCGCGCGAATAGGGTTTCTTCAGCAGGCGCAGCGCCTTGTAGCGCTCCGGCAGCATGGAGGTGTCGCTGTAGCCGGTGGCGAACACGAAGGGCACGCCTTTTTCCGTCAACGCATCGGCCACGGCTTCGGATGTGCCGCCTTCGATGTTGAAGTCCAGAATGGCGGCCGTGAGCGTCTGGGCGGAGAGCAGGGCGAGCGCTCCGGCGATGTCGCTGGCAAGATGGACGGCGGACGCGCCGAGCTCGGTAACGAGCTCTTCGGCGTCCATGGCAATGATGAAATTGTCTTCGACAATCATGACATCGCCCGAAAAGACGGACATTGGATGGGGCTCCTCTACGAACCGTCGGATCCGCCGAACCTGTCGGCAGGCGGCCAGGGTTTTCCGTCCAAAACCCAAGCCTCACAACAAAAGCTATCCGCGTTTAAACATGTTAACACGCGTTGCAATAACATATATCAACGTACGAGTTTTATCAATGCGCGGGTCGATGGGTCGTGTCCGGCCGCGTCGTCAGGGCCTGGGGCGCCCTCCATCTCGCCGAGAATGGCCGTTGCCAGCACCTTGCCCAATTCAACGCCCCACTGGTCGAAACTGTTCAACCCCCACATCACGCCCTGGACGAAGACCTTGTGTTCGTAGAGCGCGATCAGCGCCCCCAGCGCGTCCGGCGTCAGCGCGTCCAGCGTCAGCGTCGTGGACGGGCGGTTGCCGGGAAAGGTCTTTTGCGGAGCGATCCTGTCCAGGTCGGCCCCGGCGCGGTCGGCCCCGGCACGGGCGGCCCCGGCTCCGTCGGCATGTTCCGCGCGGACTTCCGCTTCGCTTTTGCCCCGCATCAAGGCCTCGCTCTGCGCGAAGCAGTTGGCCAGCAGGGCGAGGTGATGGGCGGGCCGTCCTTCCTGGTCTTCCAGCACGGCGACGAAATCCACCGGCGCGCCCGGCACGCCCTGATGCAGCCATTGGAAGAAGGCATGCTGGCCATTCGTGCCTTCATCGCCCCAGATCACCGGGCAGGTCGGTCCGGCGTCCGCTCCGTCCCGGCCCGCGCCCTTGCCGTTGCTCTCCATTTCCAGCTGCTGCAGGAACGGCGCCAGCTTGCGAAGGCGGCGGCTATAGGGGATGACGGCGAGGCTGCCATAACCGAGCCCGTTGCGGTTCCACACGCCGACCAGTCCCATCAGCACCGGCATGTTGCGGGCCAGAGGCGCGTCGCGGAAATGTTCGTCCATCGCCGCCGCCCCGTCCAGCATCCGGCCGAAGGCGCCCGGTCCGTAGGCGATGGCCAAGCTCAATCCCACGGCGGACCAGACGGAATAGCGCCCGCCGACCCAGTCCCAGAATTCGAAGACATTATCGGGATCGATGCCGAAGGCGACGGCGCGGTCGCTATTGGCCGTGACGGCCAGGACGTGATCGGCCGTTTCGCACTGGGCCGCGCCCAGCCAGTCCCGCACGGCGTCCGCATTCATGCGCGTTTCCTGCGTTCCGAAACTCTTGGACACGACAATGACCAGCGTGCGCGCCGGATCCAGCCCGTTCAGCGCATCGTTGACCGACGCGGCGTCCACATTGTTGACGAAATGCAGGCGGGGCTTCGCCTCCAGCGTCGCGGCAAACGCGTCTGCGACCAGTCGCGGCCCCAGATCGGAGCCGCCGATCCCGATATGCACGATATCGTCGAACCGGCCGGACCGGCGTGTCTTCGTCGCGAATGCGGCGATCCGGTCCCGCATCGCCGACACATCCTCCGCCACGGTCGTCCCGCCGACACCGCGCAATGCCGTATGCAGCACCGCCCGCCCTTCGGATTCGTTGATCGGATCACCCGCGAACAGTTTCGTCCGCCACCCTTCCAGGTCCTCCGCCTCCGCCAGAGCCAGCAGGGCCGACAGATCGCCTTCGGACACGCGCTGTTTGGAAAAGTCGGCCCGCAACGGGCCGACACGCACGATCATGCGGTCCATCCGGTCCGGTTCGCGCGCGAAGAGCTCGGCAATGGCCGGGGTGGATGAAGCGCGTGTGCGAAAGATTTCGAAGGTCATGCGGCTTCATTAGTTGATGAACGGACAGGGGGATAG
>NZ_CANMJB010000018.1 GCF_947498175.1 uncultured Algimonas sp.
ATGTTCTTGACGTAGTCGGCGTGGCCGGGGCAGTCGACGTGGGCGTAGTGACGCGCGTCCGTCTCGTACTCCACGTGAGCGGTCGAGATCGTGATCCCGCGGGCCTTCTCTTCCGGCGCGCCGTCGATCTGGTCATAGGCCTTGAAGTCACCAAAATACTTGGTGATCGCCGCCGTCAGCGTCGTCTTGCCGTGGTCCACGTGACCGATCGTGCCAATGTTGGCATGCGGCTTCGTGCGCTCGAACTTTTCCTTGGCCATGTGAGGCTCCTCTTACTCTTTGTTCGTGTCTGTTTAGGGTCGCGCAAAGCGACCTATTGATGAAGCGACTATGCGCCGCCCTGTTTGCTGATGACTTCGTCCATCACGGCCTGCGGGGTCGCGGCGTAATGGTCGAAGACCATGGTGAATTGCGCGCGGCCCTGGCTCTTGGAGCGCAGGTCGTTGACGTAGCCGAACATGTTGGCCAGCGGCACCATCGCATTGATGACGTTGGCGTTGCCGCGCATTTCCGTGCCTTCGATCATGCCCCGGCGGGAGTTCAGATCGCCGATCACATCGCCCATATATTCGTCGGGCGTGACCACTTCGACCTTCATGATCGGTTCGAGCAGCTTGATGCGGCCTTCCGTCTTGATTTCGCGGAAGGCGGCGCGAGCCGCGATCTCGAACGCCATGACCGACGAGTCGACGTCGTGATACGCCCCGTCATACAGCTCGGCCTTGAAGTCGATGACCGGGAAACCCGCCAGCAGGCCGGTTTCGGCCATGCTCCGGATGCCCTTCTCGACGCCCGGAATATATTCGCGCGGCACGTTGCCGCCGACGACCGAGTTTTCGAAGACGATGCCTTCGCCCGGCTCCAACGGCTCGAACTTGATCTTGACGCGACCGAACTGACCCGACCCGCCCGACTGCTTCTTGTGGGTGTAGTCGATGTCGACCGGCGCGGCCAAGGCTTCGCGATAGGCCACTTGCGGCTGACCGATATTGGCTTCGACGCCGAATTCGCGCTTCAGACGATCCACGAGGATGTCGAGGTGCAATTCGCCCATGCCGGCCATGATGGTCTGGCCGGATTCGTGGTCGGTCGAGACGCGGAAGGACGGATCTTCGGCGGCCAGACGTTGCAGGCCGATGCCCAGCTTCTCCTGGTCGGCCTTGGACTTCGGCTCCACAGCAATCTCGATCACGGGATCGGGAAACTCCATGCGCTCCAGGATGACCGGATTGGATGTGTCGCAGAGCGTATCGCCCGTCGTGGTGCCCTTCAGGCCGGCCACGGCGATGATGTCGCCGGCATAGGCTTCCTGGATGTCCTCGCGGTCATTGGAGTGCATCATCATCATGCGGCCGACGCGCTCCTTGCGCTCCTTGACGGAGTTCAGCAGCGTCGTGCCGGTTTCCAGCTTGCCGGAATAGATGCGGCAGAAGGTCAGCGTGCCGACGAACTTGTCGTTCATGATCTTGAAGGCCAGCATAGAGAGCGGCGCATCGTCGGACGCCGGACGCGTCGTCTCCTCGCCGGTCTTGGCATCGACGCCCTTGATGGCCGGAATGTCGAGCGGGCTCGGCAGATAGGCCACGACGGCGTCGAGCAGAGGCTGCACGCCCTTGTTCTTGAACGCCGTGCCACAGAAGACGGGCACGACCTTGTTGGCGATGGTCGCGGCGCGGACCAGACGCTGGATCGTGTCCACGTCGGGCATTTCGCCTTCGAAATACTTTTCCATCACGGCGTCGTCCATCTCGGCGACCGCCTCGATCAAAGCCGTGCGATATTCCTCGGCCTTGTCCTTCATGTCGTCCGGAATTTCGACCGTGTCGTATTTGACGCCCAGCTCGGCATCGTCCGGATAGATGTAGGCCACGTTCTTGACCAGATCGACCACGCCTTGGAAATTATCCTCGGACCCGATCGGCAGCTGCATTTCCAGCGCGTTCCCGCCCAGGCGGTCCTTCACGGACTGCACGGAATTGTAGAAGCTCGCCCCGATCTTATCCATCTTGTTGATGAAGATCATGCGCGGGACATTGTATTTGTCGGCCTGGCGCCAGACCGTCTCGGTCTGCGGCTCCACGCCCGCATTGGCGTCGAGCAGCGCGACCGCGCCGTCGAGCACGCGAAGGGACCGCTCGACTTCGATGGTGAAGTCCACGTGCCCGGGCGTGTCGATGATGTTCAGGCGCTTGTCCTTCCAGAAACAGGTCGTCGCAGCGGACGTAATGGTGATCCCGCGTTCCTGCTCCTGCTCCATCCAGTCCATCGTGGCCGCGCCGTCATGGACTTCCGCGATCTTGTGGTTCTTGCCGGTATAATAGAGGATCCGCTCGGTGCAGGTCGTCTTGCCCGCATCGATGTGGGCCATGATGCCGAAGTTGCGGTAGTCCTTGAGTTCGTATTCGCGTGCCATCTCAGGCTCCTCGAAAGATAAAGTGTGCGGGAACCGGGCCGCGGCCCGGACCGGATGATTACCAGCGGTAGTGCGAGAAGGCGCGGTTGGCCTCGGCCATCCGGTGCGTGTCTTCGCGCTTCTTCACGGCCGTGCCGCGATTGTTCGACGCGTCCAGCAGCTCGCCGGCCAGACGCTCGCGCATCGTGTTCTCGTTGCGGCCCCGCGACGCGCTCACCAGCCAGCGGATGGCCAGCGCCTGGCGGCGTTCCACCCGGACCTCGACGGGGACCTGGTAGGTCGCCCCGCCGACGCGGCGCGAGCGCACTTCGACGGACGGCTTGATGTTTTCCAACGCGTCGTGGAAGACGCGGATCGCTTCGGTCTTGGCCTTGTCCTCGACGATGTCGAGGGCGCCGTAGACGATGTTCTCGGCAGTGGATTTCTTGCCATCGAGCATGATGGCGTTCATGAATTTGGCGAGGACGAGATCCTGATATTTGGCATCGGGCAGGATTTCGCGTTTTTCGGCGCGGTGACGACGGGACATGTTTCTCTACCCTCTTATTTCGGACGCTTCGCGCCGTATTTCGACCGGCGCTGGCGGCGGTCTTTCACGCCTTGTGTATCGAGAACGCCGCGCAGCACGTGATAGCGCACGCCCGGCAAATCCTTCACCCGGCCGCCGCGGATCAGCACGACGGAGTGTTCCTGCAGATTGTGGCCTTCGCCCGGAATGTAGGACAGGACTTCGAACCCATTGGTCAGGCGGACCTTGGCCACCTTGCGCAGGGCCGAGTTCGGCTTCTTCGGCGTCGTGGTGTAGACTCGGGTGCAAACGCCGCGCTTCTGCGGGCAGGCTTCGAGCGCGGGCACCTTGTTGCGCTTGCGCTTGTCTTTCCGGGGCTTCCGGATGAGCTGGTTGATCGTTGGCATCAAGCCGTCCTTGTTCTCGTTCGCGGGGGAGGCCGCATTGTTTAAGTCGCATTTATACCGCGCGGGGGAGGCCGCGCCTTGCCCCTCTCGGAGCCTTTCGCCCAGAAACGTCACCGCTCCTGCACAAAGCGCAGACGACCAGCCATCCCGTTCGGGAAAGCCGGAGCCTGCTTGAAAGAAAACCGGCCCGACGGCAGGTGCCAGCGGGCCAATCGTACTTCTGTTTTCGTCTCGGATGAGGTTTTTACGGCACCCCGCAGACAGCACACCCACCGACGCGCGGGCATATAGGCGGGCGATTCCGGGGCGTCAATGGGTGTCAGCCTATGCTACGCAGGAATCCTGTGACGATCTTATAGGCGGGTTCGAAACAGGCGAGCACTTGCTCGTCAGGATCCACCTCACCGTGGAGCAAGGCATTGCGCATCGCGTAGAGCGTCTCGACTAGGCCAGCCAAAAGGTCTTCGTTGGTACATTGGAAGTGCATCGTCGATACCTGCAAGTGTGGGCCGCCACCTTGTACAAGGTCCACCGTCGGACGCGGGTTGCAGCCGTCATAGAAAGCTCTGAGCCGAGTCTGTTGCGCTCCCGAAAGGTTGTTTATGAACTCGGGCAAGACATAAAGCGATGGCGGATCATATCGCTGCTGGGCGTGCGAAAACTTAGCGTTTCCATTGCTGATCGTCGTAACGGAAACTTCGATGCGCCCTCCATGTATCTTACGCGCCCGATAACGTTGCCCACTCTTGTCCATATGGTCGTCTTGCAAATGATTTGGAGCGATGCATACTTCTCTGAGTGACACACGTTCTACACGCCCTCTCGGTCTGACCTCCCAATGGATTTTGTCCAACTGCCGTTGAAGGTCGCAGATGGCCTGCTTTAGCCTCTCTGCATCGGCAGTCGTGTTGTTGTCTCGTAACAGAGGCAAAACCCGGCGGCGTAGCCGACTGTTGTTATTACGGATTGCAAAGTTGAGCATGTCACGCTCTCGCGACTGTCCGCTATCGTGGCGATACCATGCGTTGAACGCAGCCCATGCCTTAACGAATGGCCCGACATAGTCGATTTCTGCCCGTTCAAGCCAATCACGCGCATGTGGGGGCAGCGCCATTACTCCGCTCCCTCTGTTGCGTCGAGGTAAGCCAACGCGGCGTCTTCACCGTCTTCGATGGCGATCTCGACGGCTCGCCTAGCGGCTTCAAGGAATTGGCGGGCCTTATGGCGCGCCGCGAAGCCTTGCTGTACGATAGTTGTGATTTGGTTAGAAACATCGGCCACAGCGTCCGGCACAGGGATAGACAATAAATCGCGTTCGCTGAAACGCGGGTGCTGTGATCCATCCTGACACCATTTAAGAATATTCTGTGTCGGCGCCGCACGCAGGAATACCATAAGAGTTTCGGGCGAGATGCCGGTTTGCCCCACCTTGGGACGGAGCACGATAAACTCCGACGACCCGACTGACGGCATGTCGTCGCCAGTGCGCACTACGGCTACTTCTCGTAGGTATGCCCGCAATCGGGATATGGCGACGTCACCATCCTTGAAACTTTTCTTAACGCTGCCAATCTCGCTGGCAGTCTGTGGCTCTTTCTCGAAATTCAGCAATGGAACAAGCGCGTCGGTAAGATTGTAGTTGCGCACGAGCTTCTCGGGTTGCGCGCGACTGGGCACAAACATATCGCGGATGCTATCCACGCGGTCGCCAAGTGGCCTCCCCGGAAGCGTGGCGAGCGATTGCCTGACCTGTTCTTTGGCAGGCATGAAGTATTGCGCATCCAACCGCCCGGCGGCGAAGGCGTCACTGGCGCGGGCGGCGTAGCTGAGCGGTTCCGGCGGCGTCCAGTCCGCCAGGCCTAATGTTTCGAGTAGCCTTTCTTCGGCCTTGGCTAGTGCAGCATAGGAGGCACGATGCAGAACCCATTGCCTTGCGTAGAATGCCGATATCCTATCTTGGAACGCTTTCGAGAAATTTGGAATAAGAATTCTATCAACGTCATTCGGGTACAAATGCAGCTGACCAGTAGCGCCAGTGACGTACCTTTCGATCTGGGCTTGACCAAAATGGCTCTCTAGGAATGCTGCGACACAAGCCGCTGAAAAGTTGTTAACCCTTACAACCGTCACCTCGGAAACCGTTGCAAACTCACCATCATTTCGAAATAGCTGCACCTTTCCGATGGAGCCTTGCCCTATTGAAGATATCAATATGTCCTCTGTTCGGACGAAGAAGGCATCAGAACGGGCTGAGCTACGCAGCAGCCCCGCTGGTTGAAAACTATTCGAGATATCTCCAGACCGAATTACGGGAAAAATGCCTTCATCATCATAAGGGATGTTTTTTCCTTTAAGCGGCCTAGGCGTTAAGTCTGAGACACGCAAATGGTCCAGCGCGGCGATTTTCTGTATAACTTCAAGAGCTGCCCGGTTCTGGAACTGAGCATCGAGCCTAAGCTTTGGGTTCTCCTTGGATAGATCATTTACTGCGACAATTGAGGCCTCAAGCCCCTCCAACAGTGCGCTCAGGCGGTCACTGTCGAAGGGGCGAGGCGAAAAAAACTGAACTGCTCCTGCGCCGCGAACTCTTGGAAGGCTTCGGCGATCCCGTCCTGTGTCATCCCCTCGTGATTGTAGAGGTCATGGGCAACGATAAAATGCCCGTGCGTGTCTCGCATGAGGGTTCCGTCATCGCGGCGCACGTAAACCTTCTCGCCGGAATTGTTTACGCTTTCCACCTGTTGTGTAGCGAAAAAGATGTTATAGTCGTGCACCTTCGGACATAGCGGCCCTGCGGCGGGATCGTCGTTCCATTTCTGCACGAACAATACGCTAGTCTTTGTGTTGGTATGAGGTTTGAAGGTGTTGGGGTGAAGCCCCACCACGGCAAGGATGCGACAACGTTCCATGATGAACTCCCGCACCCGCTGGTCGGACGAGTTGTTGAACCGACCCTGCGGCAGCACGACGGCCATGCGCCCACCCGGTTTCAGAAAGTCCAGATTGCGTTCGATGAACAGCAAGTCGCGACCCACTGCGCGTTCAAGTTTGCCATTCTTCTTATGCGCCAGGTCATAAGGTGATAGCATGTCGGACTGCTTAATATCGCCTGCAAATGGCGGGTTGGCCATCAGCACGTCATATCCAAACGACCGATAGCCCGTCTGACGCGGGTTGGCCCGCAATTTACGCAATCGTCGCCAGCCTTCGCCGTAGGTGTCGGACCATTCGTCCTGCTTCACCGTTTCGTCCCACTTGGTCCAATCCAGCGTGTTCAAATGCAGCACGTTCGTTTCGCCGTCGCCTGCAATCAGGTTGAGACAACGCGACACGCGCACGGACTTTTCATCAAAATCGATGGCGAATACCTTGTCGCGCACATAGTCCTCACAACGCGGTGGCTTCTGGTCCATCGTGAACAGATGGCTCTCTTCCATTCCCATGTCCGCGATGATCTGCCGCCAGACATGGAACATGGTGTGCACTGTGAATCCCGCCGATCCGCATGCCGTGTCGATCACGGTTTCATGCTCCTGCGGATTGAGCATCTTCACGCACATGTCGATGACCCAGCGCGGGGTGAAATATTGCCCCTTCTCGCCCTTCGACGATTTATTCACGAGGTATTCGAAGGCGTCATCGATCACGTCGAGATTGGAATTGAACAGCTTCCATTCTTCAAGTGATCCGACGCAGACTTGCAGGTGATCTGGTGACAGGCGGATACGTTCGTCTTCAAGGAAAACACCGGGCCATTTGCGCTTGGCTTCGTCGAACAGGTCTTGAATGGCGCGCTTCAATTGCGCAGCGGTGTTGGTGTTGCGGAAGCGGAGGTAGGGGTGTTGGCCGCGATGTGTGGCCATTTCGTCGTATAACTTCGTGAAGATCAGCTTGAAGACTTCTTCGAAAACATCAACGCCAGCGTTGGCCAGCACTTCATTTTCCATGTCCACGATCAAGTCGCGCAGCGAGCGGGCTTTCGTGCCTTCGCGCTCGCGTTCAGTCTCTTTGTCGATCAGGGTTTGAATGGTCCACGGTTGATCGACGATATCCTCAATCGTCTGTGCCGCTCGTGGAAGATGGTGAATGGGGACGAAGTAGTTTGGGTTCTTACGGTGCCAGACTTCGGCCAGAATACCGTTGCTCCATACCGCCAAAGGGGCGCCGGTTGCGTGGGTGTAGGATCGCAGTTGTTCTTTGCCGTTTCGTAGCTTGGCAGACTTCACTTCAATGATGATGTACGGCACCGTTGGGCGGTCCGCGTCGAAGACAACGATATCGGCACGCTTTGACGTGTCACGTCCGAATGTGATGGGGTACTCAACTTGAATACGGGATGGGGCATAGCCGTATTGGTCAATGAGCCGAGCAACCCAAAGCTGGCGCGTGCGCTCTTCGGGCTTTAACTGGACAGCTTTGTTGCGGACAAGGCAGTTGACGTAGCTTGTTGGCTTGCCCCGGACCTCACGCATTTCACTCCGGCTATCGAGTGCGTTGTTTTCCTCTTCTGAGAAAAGAACGAACTCGCTAAACTCATTGGTGACTTTGCTCATGGTTGCCCATTCATGTTATTAGCGGCGCTGGGGCCATTGCTATTTGGCGCCTGTCGTAACCGACCAACTACTCACCCACAAAGGGCAACTACAAGATTTTGCGGCCTATTACCTGCGCCCTCATTGCGACAGGTCTCGCGCGGCAATCTGAAGGATAGCGGATTCTTTTTGCCGAGATAGACTGGCTATCCGCGCCATCCCCGTTAATCCCCCGCCCCATCCACATTTATCCGCGCCGCAATCCCTTACTCCATCTGCCTCCCCGCAAAATCAATCCGCGGGAATGAAAAATCGTATTCCGCCTGTCCGGAAAGCCGTGTATCTTCCTACTCGTTCGCTGCATGCACGGGAGGAGTACGACTGCCTGGATGTTAGCGGACGGGAGCGAGGCCCGGGCGGGTCCGGCGGTGCGAAAAACGGTATTGTCTTTTCCCTGTCCATCGCCGGGCAGGGCCCGCGCCCCGTGCCACCCGAAAAGGGAAACGGGACACGACATGAGACCTTTGCCGGGCCAGGCCGCCCGGTCGCACCTGAAGGCATGGGCGCTGGAACGACGGATGCCGGAACGGACCAGGCCCGCTCGCGGCCGGACGCCTCACCCGGCGCCGCAAGGAGCCGGGCCGCGTCGCGGCCGGTCGTTTCGAAAGTCCCTTGTCTGTTTGTTTACGCTGTTGTCGCACGCTCACCGCGTGAGCGCCGTCCCCGACATATCCGCCGCCGAAGTGCGCGCGGTCTTTCTCGATCACCTGTCGGGCGAGCGGCGGCTGTCGCCCCGGACCGTCGAGGCCTATGGGCGCGACATCCGCGATTTCCAGGCCTTCCTGTCCGCCCATCTGGGCGAACCGGGCGGGCTGCGCGCGCTCGCAGGACTCGGCGCGTCGGACTTCCGCGCCTATCTGGCCTTCCGGCGCCGGGACGGCCCGGACGGCGACGCGCTGGGATCGGCGTCGGTCCAGCGGCTGCTCTCGGCGCTGCGCACCTTCTACCGCTATCTCGAACGGCGCTGGGACGTGTCCAACAGTGCCGTCGCCCTGATCAAGGGCCCGCGCGGCAAGCGGCCCGTGCCCAAGGCGCTGTCCGTGCCGGGCGCGACGGAGTTGGTCGCCGCCGGGTCCGCAGACGGTGCCGACGGCTGGGTCGAGGCGCGCAATGCCGCCGTCCTGTCGCTGGCCTACGGCGCCGGGCTGCGCATGGGCGAAGTGGTCGGGTTGACCACCGACATATTGCCGCTCGGCGATGCGTTGGTCGTGACCGGCAAGGGCGGCAAATCGCGGCTGGTGCCGATCCTGCCGGTCGTGCGCGCGGCGGTGATGCGCTACGCCGACCTTTGCCCGCATGCGCTCGCCCCGGCGCAACCGCTCTTCCGGGGCGTGCGCGGCGGGCCGCTGCAGGCGCGCCTCATCCGCGCAGAGGTCCAGCGGCTGCGCGGCGCGCTCGGCCTGCCGGAGAGCGCCACGCCGCACGCGCTGCGCCACAGTTTCGCGACGCACCTGCTCGCGGGCGGCGGGGACCTGCGCACCATCCAGCAGCTGCTCGGCCATGCCAGCCTGTCCACGACGCAGCGCTATACGGACGTCGATGCGGCGCGGTTGAAGGCCGTTCACGCGGCGGCGCATCCGCGCGGGCGGTAGGCGGCGACTATTGGAACCATGGCGCCAGACCATGTAGCCCCGGAGAGGTTTGGCCTGGAATAAAATGCAATAAAAGCTTCACGGCGCCAACACCGAAACTTCAACGATCTGGCAACCGACCGTCACAAATCGGCATCACCTAGCGACCACGTCGATCTCGCAACCAAGGTGAGCAGGATGCTTAAGCGAAGTTTCACGACGGCCGCCTTGGGCGCGCTGGTCTTCACGGGTCTGTCCGGATGCATCGATGACGGCAATGACGGCGCGCCGGGCGCTCAAGGCGCCCAGGGCGTGCAGGGTCCGCAAGGCGAAACGGGTCCGGCGGGACAGGACGCCACGGCCTATGTCCATGTCGGCCCGTTCTTCAAGGACAACACGCAGATCCTCAGCGATCCGGTGCTGACCGGTCCGGGCGAGACCGAGGTCAGCGTCGTCTGGTACACGACCTTCGAGGGCGGCGCGAATGCCGTCGTGTTCGGCGACGAACTGGACCAGACCGTCCCCGCGACCACGACCGTCATGTCGCAGATGTTCGAGGATGCAGGGTCCGATTTGCCCTTCAACCGCTCGGTCGGCGAACCGCGTACTGGCGAGGCCGTGGTCGAGCAGACCATCTACCGCCACGAAGCGCGGGTCACGGGTCTGGAACGCAACCGCCGCACGCCCTATTACGCGGTCTCGACGATCAACGGCGCGGACTTCAAGAGCCAGGTCTTCACGCTGCAGCCGCTGCCGACCGCAGACCATCCGGTGAAAATGCTGATCACGTCCGACCAGCAGAACCGGGCCATGTCGCCGGCCAACTTCCAGAAGGTCGTGGAGACGGTCGGCCAGGTCGATGCGGTCCTGTTCGCGGGCGATTTCGTCGATACGCCGAACCGGGCGTCGGAATGGTTCTACCGGGGCACGGACAACCGCCCGCCCTTCTTCCCGGCCTTCCAGGGCACCTATGACCGCATCGCGCCCAATTACGGCTACAAAGGTGGCGCGATCCTGCAACATGCGCCGGTCTTCGGCACGATCGGCAATCACGAAAGCCCCGGCATCTTCGACCGGACCAAGTCGCTCGGCGCGCAGGACAACAATCCGCAGCCACGCTGGTATGCGGCCTTCAAGTGGGACCAGTTGACGGACGCGGAACGCCAAGCCACCGGCCTGACGCGCGACCAATATGTCCGCCAGAACTCCTACGACCACGTGACCTATTACGAGATGTGGAACCTGCCGGAGAATGCGGTCGCAGGCGAAGACCCGGAGAATTTCTATGCGACGCGCTACGGCAATGTCTCGCTGATTTCGATGAACGTATCGCGCGTCTGGCGGAACTGGAACAATGGCCTGACCGACACGAACACCAATCCCGGCAAGTTCGGCGAGCCGATCCCGACGGTCAACGATCTCGACACGTGGGGCTTCGGCGACATGTTCTTCGGCGACTATTCGCCCGGCTCGGCCCAGCGCCAATGGCTCGGCGAGCAGCTTGCGTCGACAGATGTCTCGGGCGCACCATTCCGGGTCGTGCTGACCCACCAGTCCATGCACGGCTATGGCGACAACGTCATTCCCGTGATGGCCAATCCGGAAGCCACGATCACCTTCACCGATGGCACGCCGACCATCGTCACGACCTTCCCGGCGTCCGACACGGTCTGGGCCGCGATCGTGGATGCGTCCGAGCGCGGCGTCATCGAACGCGTGCGCTACGACTATGAGCGCGAAGACGACCTCTGGCTCGGCGTCGAGGCCGAACTGTTGCAGGCCGACGTCGACCTTGTCGTGTCCGGACACAGCCACGTCTGGTCGCGCACCTTCGTCGAGGGCGGCGGCAAGGTTCTGAACTATCTGGAAACGTCCAATGTCGGAAACAGCTTCGGACCCTTCGCCGGCCCGAACAACCGGGTGACTTGGGCGCGGAACTTCTATCCCGACCCCGACACGAACGACACGGCCGACAACAGCTTCTGGGACCCGGCGGACTATCCCCGCGTCGGCGACAGCCAGGGCCGTCCGGACGTGCTGCCCTCCATGCTGACGAGCAGCGTCGACTTCATGCGCCAAGTCGAAGGCGCGACCAAGGACCTGCCCTATCTCAGCTCGAACAAGTTCACGGTCTTCACCATTCTCGACTCAGCCGAGGGCACGGTGAAGTCCTACGCCCACGAGTTCGACTTTCCGTCCAACCCGGCGCGGCTCGTGGACTGCTTTCCGCTGGATTCGACGGCCAGCCCCAACCCCTGCTGAGGTGGGAAGAGGCCGATACGGTCATTCCATGGCCCGCTCGAGTCCGCGGAAGCGTTCCAGAAACGCCGCCTCCGCCTCAACCACCGGCTTTGGATCGATCTCGACCCGCACCCCATCCGGCGGATGGATGAAGAACGCATCCGCCTCGCTTTCGGTGAAGCCCGCGATCTGCGTCGCTTCGAACCAGGCGCAGATCACGTCGCAACGCTTGATCTTCTTCTTCAGGCGCGGCGGGGTCGGCGCGGTCAGGCCGAAGCGGCGATTGACGGCCATGTCGAGCCGCGCCTCGACGGACCTGTAATCGCCGCCCAGAACGGCCTTGAACGGGCTGATCATGTCGCCGACCACATATTCCGCCGCGTCGTGCAGCAGCGCGGTCATCCGGTCAGGGGCGGAGGCCTTGGGATAGAGGATCTCGAACAGGTCCAGCACGACGACGCTGTGCTCGGCCACGGAGAACGCATGATCGCCGGACGTCTGTCCGTTCCAGCGCGCGACCCGCGCCAGACCGCGGGCGATGTCCTCGATCTCGATATCGAGCGGGCTGGGGTCGAGCAGGTCCAGCCGTCGCCCCGACAGCATGCGCTGCCAGGCGCGAGGGGCCCGTGACCGGCCGCTCATGGGGTCCAGCCGCTCATGGGGTATAGTAGGTCGTCGCGCCGGGTCCGACCGGTAGCCCCAGACCGAAGGTCCAGAGCACGAAGAAGCCGGTCCAGAGGATCAGGAAGAAGATCGTGTAGGGCAGCATGATCGCAATCAGCCCGCCGACGCCGAGGTCCCGATCGTAGCGCGCCGCCCAGGCGAAGATGAGGCCGAAATAGCTCATCATCGGCGTTATGATGTTGGTCGATGAATCCCCGATCCGGTAGGCGGCCTGGATCACTTCGGGGGAATAGCCGACGAGCATCAGCATCGGCACGAAGATCGGCGCCGTCACCGCCCATTGCGCCGACGCCGATCCCAGCGACAAATTGATGACAGCGCACATCAGGATGAACATGACGAAGACGAGCGGACCGGACAGGCCGGTCTCCTTGATGAACTCCGCACCCGACACGGCGAAGATCGCGCCCAGATTGGTCCAGCCGAAAAAGGCCACGAACTGCGCGGCGAAGAAGACCAGAACGATATAGAGGCCGAGCGAGGCGAGCGCATCGGACATGCCGTCGATCACGTCCCGGTCCGTCTTCATGGTTCCGACGACCCGGCCATAGGTATAGCCGAGCACCATGAAGAAGATCAGGATCCAGACGACGAAGCCATCGAAGAACGGGCTGTCCATCGCATCCTGCGTCAGGGGATCGCGCATGACGCCCCAACCGGGAATGAACTCCCCACCGATGGCAAGTGACGTTCCTGGAAGAACGAGGCCGCCTCGCGGCAACATCGTGAAGGCCATCACGCCCAGAACGCCGAGCAGTGCCACTCCGGCCCAGCGCAGGCCCTTTTTCTCAAGCGGCGAGACTGCATCCATCATGGACTTGTCGAGCACGGCTTCCTCGGCGCGCGAAGAATCGTATTTCCCCAGCTTCGGTTCGACGATGTAGATGGTCACCAGCGAGCCGATCGTCGTGATCAGGAAGGTGGAGGCGACCATGAAATACCAATTGTCCGTCGCGATGACGGAATAGGTCGGGTCGATCAGCTGCGCCGCCTCCTCCGTGATGCCAGCAAGAAGCGGATCGATCGTCCCGATCAGCAGGTTCGCGCTATAACCGCCCGACACGCCAGCGAAGGCCGCCGCCATGCCCGCCAACGGATGGCGGTCCAGCGCATAGAAGATGGCGGCCGCCAGCGGGATCAGCACGACATAGCCGACTTCCGACGCTGTATTGGAGATGATGCCGGCAAACACGATCGCGACGGTGACGAGATGTTTCGGCGCCCCCAGCACCATGGATCGCACAGCGGCCGAGAGCAGGCCCGACTTCTCCGCCACGCCGACGCCGATCATGGCGACCAGCACGACGCCGAGCGGGGCGAAGTCGGTGAAATTGTCGACCAGATTGACGAAGATGCGGCGCAGCCCGTCGCCGTTCATCAGGCTGACCGTCCGGATCATGCCGTCCTCGGCCACGCCGGCCGCGCCGGCCGGACGCGGATCCTCGACGGCCAGACCCATCCAGCCGAATAGGCCGGACAGCACCACGATCCCGGCCGCGAGGACGGCGAATAAGGTCACCGGATGCGGCAGCAGATCGCCGAGCCATTCGACCCCGTCGAGAAAGCGGGTAAACGCGTTGCGCTTTTGTGTCTTCGTCTGAGCCGGACTGTCGCTCATGGTTTTCGTCTCCGTGACCGCACGCGCGCCCTTTGGGAGTGGTCCGGGGGATTGGCCGGACCGGGCAAACCCTTCCCCTTTGCGCAAGGCCCGGCCGTGTCAAGCATTCCGGCGCGATGGACCCCGCGGTGACGAAAACGTCATGGCAGCGACGTTGACGATATCTGAACGCCCGTTAAGGTTATTCAATCACAGACAATCGAAAAGGTTTCCGATGCCTCGACCTGCCCAGACGCTCTTGCCTGCCCCCCAGCCGTTCCTGCTGGTCCCGAAGACATTGCGCGGCGCCTTGATGTCGGCCTGCGCCGCTCTGGCCGTGACGGCGCTCTCGCCGACCGCCTTCGCCCAGGCGACGACACCCGGCGCGGCGCAGATGGCGGACAATCCCTTGCTGGCCGAGTGGGACACGCCCTTTGGCGCGCCGCCGTTCGACCGGATCGAGGCGGACCATTTCATTCCCGCCTATGAGCGCGGCATGGCGCTGCACAAGGCCGAGATCGAGGCGATCGCGTCCAACACCGCGGCCCCGACCTTCGACAACACCATCGTCGCGCTGGAACGTGCCGGGACCGAGCTGAGCCGTGTCGGCCGAACCTTCGGCGCCATCGCCGCCTCGGCCACGAACGACGAGATCCGCGACATCCAGAGCACCATGTCGCCGCGCTTGGCTGCCCATAGCAGCGCGATCTTTCTCGATGAGGACCTGTTCGCGCGGGTCGACAAGCTGCAGCAGGACGCCGGTCGGCTGACCCTGAACGACGAACAGGCGCGCGTGCTCGAACGCACTCATAACCGTTTCGTGCGCGCCGGTGCGCGGCTGGAAGGCGCGGACCGCGCCCGTCTGGCCGAAATCACGGAATCGCTGGCCTCGCTCTACACGGCCTTCAGCCAGAATGCGCAGAAGGATGCCGAGGAATTCGCGCTCGTGCTGGACAGCGATGCCGACAAGGCGGGCCTGCCCGATTCCGCGCTGAGCGCGGCAGCCCAGGCGGCAACCGACCGGGACATGGACGGCCAGCATGTCGTCACCCTGGCCCGGTCGTCCTTCGAGCCCTTCATGACCTTCTCCCCGCGCCGCGACCTGCGCGAGCGCGTGTTCAAGGCGTGGACGAACCGCGGCGACAACGACAATGACTATGACAATGAGGAGACGATCCGGCAGATCCTCCAGCTGCGCCTCGAACGTGCCAACCTGCTCGGCTACGAGAACTTCGCCGCCTTCCGCACCGCCAACACCATGGCCGGCACGCCCGAGGCCGCGCACGACCTGCTGAGCGAAGTCTGGGAAGGCGCGCTCGCCAAGTTCGAGCAGGAGGAAGACCAGATCCGCAAGGCCATGGCCGATGCGGGCGCGACCCATGCGCTGGAACCGTGGGACTGGTGGTATTATGCCGACAAGGCGCGGGCGGACCTCTATGATCTCGACGAGGATGCGGTGAAGGCGCACCTTTCGCTCGATAACATCATCGAGGCCCAGTTCGCGGTCGCCAACCGCCTGTTCGGCGTGAACTTCACGGAACGCGACGACATTCCCATCTATCATCCGGATGTGCGCGTCTGGGAGATGACGGACGCCGACGGCGAGGCGATTGGGCTGTTCTACGGCGACTATTTCGCCCGGCCCGGCAAGCGGTCCGGCGCCTGGATGAGCGCGCTGCGCACCCAGCACAAGCTGGACGGCGAGGTGCTGCCGCTGATCATGAACAATTGCAACTACAACAAACCCGCCCCGGGCGAACCTGCGCTGGTGTCGATGCGCGAGGCCGAAGTGGTGTTCCACGAATTCGGCCACGCCCTGCACGGCCTGCTGTCGGATGTGACCCACCCGTCCATTTCCGGCACGGCGGTGGACTTCGATTTCGTTGAATTCCCGGCGCAGATCTATGAGCATTGGATGCGCGACGAGGCCGTGATCCGCGAGTTCGCGACCCATTACGAGACCGGCGAACCCATGCCCGCCGCGCTGCTTGAGAATATGCGCAAGGCCGCCAACGCCAAATCCGGCTTCAGCAATGTGGAATTCATCGCGTCGGCCTTCGTCGATCTGGCCTATAACCGCATCACCGATCCGGACATGATCGCCGGGCTCGACGTCAATTCCTTCGAGGACGGCGTGCTGGCGCAGGCCGAGATGCCGCACGCCATCGAGATGCGTCACCGCTCGCCCCATTTCCGCCATTCATTCGCGGGCGAACTCTATGCCGGGGGCTACTACACCTATATGTGGGCCGGCGTGCTCGACAATGACGGCTACGCCGCCTTCGAGGAAGCGGGCGATCCATTCGATCCGGAGCTCGCGAAGAAGCTCTACGACAACGTCTTTTCCGCCGGCAACAGCCGTCCCGCCATGGAGGCCTACACCGCCTTCCGCGGTCGCGAACCGAGCGTGGAGCCGCTGCTGACGAACCGGGGGCTGAACGTCGCCAAGCCGGAGATGTAGGACGCTTTTTTCTCTTACAGAAAATCGTATGGCGTTTAATGCAAGACAAGTTCTGCCTTATGCGTAGAAGTAGGGTCCGGAGATGGCGGTCGACAGACGGTTTGTGCGCTCTGGGATGATTGCGGCTTGCATGACGGCTCTGGCGGCATGCGGCGCACCTCCGACTGAAACGCAGAATGCTCCGCAGGCGACTGCGGAGTGCCGCATCGATGCGGACGCTCGCATTCCCTGGTCGGATTGGCGGCCCGAAGACGACGTGTCCGGCACGGCGATCTTCGACTATTCGGGATGCAGCAAGCGGCTGGTGTTCATCGCGGCCGAACATGAGAACGACCCGGCCAGCGACACGTTCGCCGCCGTTCGGCAAATGATCGCGGGCGACCCCGACCTTGTTCTGATCGAGGGCGTGCCCGCCCAACGCGGCAGGAACTACCAGCCCGTGCTCGACCATGCCGCGCGCGTCGAGGCAACCCCCGGCGACAATGAGTCGATGCTCGCCGCGCGCCTGTCCGATGCGCGCGGCATCCCATTCGTCGGCGCCGAACCCCGTGACGACGCCGTGCTGGATTATGCGCTGGAAAACGGGGTGAGCGAAGTGGAGCTGATCGGCTTCTATGTGCTGCGCCAACTGCCGCAGATGGCCCGGTCCGGAGAGGTCGACAGCGTGGACGGCCCCGACATGGCTGCAGCCATCGAGGATCTCGTGCCCTATTTCGCCGATGAAACCGGCCTGGACCGTGAGGCGGTCGCGGACATCGACACGCTGCCGGAGTTCCAAGAGTGGTATGCGGGCTTCAACGACCGTTCTTTCGACGAGGTGCTGGACATGCGCGACAGTGTTCCCAGCGCGAGTCTTCCCGACCCGGCGCGGTCCAATTTCATTTCCGATATCGTGGCGGATGCGAGGGACGATTTCATTCTCGCACGCATCGAGGACGCGCTGGACGCCCACGACCATGTGCTGATCGTCTATGGCGGGTCCCACCAAACGGTCCAGGATCCCGCCCTTCAAGCTGCCTTCGGTGCGCCGACGCGGCTGCGATAGGGCGCGGTTTTAGAACGTTTCCCCTTCCGTCACGTGTGCTTCGCCCGTCGTGCCACCTCCCCCGCCCGGGGGAGGGATTTGGGAGGCGCGTTCCCCCACTTAATTTCGTCATCGCACGGCTCGACCGTGCGATCCATGCGGCTGGCTCCGTGCTTCCGCCTCGTGGATGGCACAGTCGAGCTGTGCCATGACGGTATAGAGAGATGTGGCCTTCCACTCATCCGCTCAGGCCGGCTCGACCGACCTGTCCATATCCCGAGGGTTCGTTCGTGAAAGGGCGTTGCGACGGGCATTTCGCCGCTGCGCGGCGGTCCGCTCGCAGCGTTCGCGGCATCCCGCTATTTTCGATCAGCGGTCGAAAATTCCGGCTTCGCCGGACCGCTAAAATGCCTCGCTCTCCGGCAGGAAGATCTCCCGCTTGCCGCCGCTCCCGGCCTCGCCGATCATGCCTTCCTGTTCCATGCGGTCGATCAGGTCGGCGGCGCGGTTGTAGCCGATGGACAGTCTGCGCTGGATGTAGCTGGTCGAGGCCTTGCGGTCGTTGGCGACGATGGCCACGGCCTGGTCGAAGAGCGAGCCGCCTTCCGAGCCGCCGCCAGCCTGCGTCGGATCGCTCGGCGCCTCTTCGTCGGGCTCGTTGGTAATGTCGTCGAGATAGGCCGGCGTACCTTGGGCGCGCACGAAATTGGCGACGCGTTCGACTTCGGCGTCCGACACGAAAGGTCCGTGGTAACGTTTCGGGCCGGACGTGCTGAGGAACAGCATGTCGCCCTTCCCGAGCAGCTGTTCTCCGCCCATTTCGCCCAGGATGACCCGGCTGTCGATTTTCGACCCGACGCGGAAGCAGACCTTGGTGGGAAAGTTGGATTTGATCGTGCCGGTGATGACGTCGGTCGACGGCCGCTGCGTCGCGACGATCAAGTGGATGCCCGCCGCCCGCGCCATCTGCGCCAGACGCTGGATCGAGCCTTCGATATCCTTCTTCGCCACCATCATCAGGTCGGCCATCTCGTCGATGATGACGACGATATAGGGCATGGGCTCGAATTCGAACTCCTGCGTCTCGAAGACGGGCTCGCCCGTTTCGTGGTCGAAGCCGGTCTGGACCGTCTTGGACAGGGTCTCGCCGGACGCCTTGGACTCGGCGACCTTCTGGTTGAAGGCCTCCATGCCGCGCACATTGACCTGGCTCATCTTGCGGTAACGGTCTTCCATCTCCCGCACGGCCCATTTCAGGGCGACGACGGCCTTCTTCGGTTCCGTCACGACCGGCGCCAGCAGATGCGGCGCGCCGTCATAGACGGACAGTTCCAGCATCTTCGGATCGATCATGATGAACTTGCATTCGTCGGGCGTCAGCTTGCTCATGAGCGACAGGATCATGGCGTTCACCGCCACCGACTTGCCGGATCCGGTCGTGCCGGCGACAAGCATGTGCGGCATCGAAGCGAGGTCCGTCACGAAGGGCTGGCCGCCAATGTCTTCGCCCATGACGAGGGGCAGGCGCGCATCGGACTTCTGGAAGGCGTCGCTGTCCAGCATGTCGCGCAGCCAGACCGTTTCGCGCTTGCGGTTGGGCATTTCCACGCCCAGCGCGTTGCGGCCCGGCACGACGGCGATCCGCGCGGACTGCGCGCTCATGTTGCGGGCGATGTCGGACGCCAGATTGATGACGCGGGAGGATTTCACGCCGGGCGCGGGTTCGAATTCGAACATGGTGACGACCGGGCCGGGACTGACATCGCCCATTTCCCCTTCGACGCCGTAATCGCCCATGACGCGGTGCAGCTGGTCGCTCTGGCGCTGCAGCATGGTTTCGTCGCGCACGGTGGAGCGCGGCGGCGGCGCGTTGAGCAGCTCCGGCGTCGGCAGGACGAAGCCGGTCGCGTCGGAGAAGTCGAAGGCCGGCTGGCCGCGCTTGGGGCTGACCATCTTGCGCGCCATGGGT
The DNA here is from genome assembly GCF_947498175.1 of uncultured Algimonas sp. Taxonomy (GTDB): domain Bacteria; phylum Pseudomonadota; class Alphaproteobacteria; order Caulobacterales; family Maricaulaceae; genus Litorimonas. Next base: position 19,468 of record NZ_CANMJB010000018.1, read on the forward strand.
TTGGATTTGGGTTTGGATTTCGGTTTGGGCTTGACCGGCGGCGCGGCGGGCGGCGCCTCCCCGATCGATTCCTCGATCGCCTGCGGCGCGTCTGGGATCGTGCGCACGACCGGGGCCGCACCCGCGATTTCGACCTCGTAATTGCGTCGGAAGATGCGGTCCAACCACGCCGCCGCCTTGTCCAACCCGACCCGGAGATAGGCCCAGACCAGCCCGGCCGCGTCGATGATGTCCACCACGTCCCGGCGGACCACGCCCAGATGCCGCGCCAGACAGACGCCGAAGCCGAGAAAGGTGACCAGCGCCACGATGCCGCCCGAAAACGGCAGACCCGTCCTGTCGAGCCAGGACTTCATGCCCAGATGCATCAGATCGCCGAACCAGCCGCCAAGACCGGCGCCCATGGGCCAGCTTTGCGGGATCGGGAATGCCGACAGGGTCGCGGCACCCATCAGCACCGCGCCGACGAAGATCAAGGCGCGTCCCGCCCGGTCGGACCGGGTCTGGACCCGCGCCTTGCCGCGCAGGATGCGGCGCAGGCCGGACCAGACGGCCAGCCCGCCCGCCAACAGGCCCGCCAGACCCATCGTCTGCATGAGGATGTTGGCCAGCCAGGCGCCCGGCGCGCCGAGCCAGTTCGAAACGCCGCCGACCCCGGCCGTGTCGGCCGTCCCGTCGAACGGCGAATAGCTGCCTTGCGCCATCAGGATCAGCGCTCCCAGCGCAATCATGGCCAGAGCGCCGACCGCGCGTTTCCACGCGCTGGCCTGATCCTGAGTGACGGCATCCATCATCGCCTGAATCGCTTCGGGCGTATATTCCTCGTAGGGGGCGGTGGCGGAAGGCGGCGGGCTCATGTCGATCCGGATGGCTGGCGGTATGGGTTAACGAAGTGTGACGCGAACGCGTAAAGGCGGAGTTAAGGCCGCCCATCCGGACTGTGGACGAATTGCCGCCCGCATATGCGCCTTTTCAAGCCGGGTCCGCGCGATTAGGGCACATGCCATGTCGGCGACGCAAAATTGGACGGATCGGATCGCGGTGGTCGGTGCAGGCCTGTCGGGCCTGCTCGCCGCCCTCGCTTTATCGGACGAAACGCACGGCCCGGGCCGCGACGTCGTGCTGATCGATGCGGGCGACATCGATCGGCCGGCCCGCGACGGCCGCATCACCGCCCTCACCCCGTCGGCCCTGCGCCTGCTCGCGCGTCTCGGGATCTCGGATCTGGACGCGACGCCGGTCACGGCCATGCGCGTCGGCGAAGGTGATGCCGATACGCCCTGGCAGTTCGAATTGCCCGAACGGCCCGACGACCCCTTGGCGCTCAACGTCGAAAACGAAGCGCTCCGCCATGCCCTGCTTGCGGAGCTCCGCGCACGCGGCATCCCGCTGCGCGGCGGGCTGCGCGCCGACAGCCTTTCCCAGGACGGTCCGGCCGAGCTGGGCCTGAGCGACGGCACGGCTCTGACGGCGTCGCTCATCGTGGCGGCCGACGGGCGCAACAGCGCGCTGCGCCGCATGGCGGGCCTGTCCGTCTCGCGGTCGGATTACGGCCAGCACGCGCTGGTCACGACCGTGACCCACGCCGAGCCGCATGACGGCATCGCCCTGCAGCGTTTCCAGCCTGTCGGCGCGGTCGCGTCGCTGCCACTCGCCACGGTCGATGGACACCACCGGTCCCAGATCGTCTGGTCCGACCGGCCCGGCGCGGTGCAAGCCGCCTGCGCCCTGCCCGATGACGCCTTGGCCGCGCTGATCGACGAACGCCTCTGGAGCGCGCTGGACGTCACGGGCATCGACACCGAGGTGCAGAGCTACCCGCTGATCGGCTTGCGCAGCGAGGCCCTGTCTCGCGACCGCGTCGCCCTCGTCGGCGATGCGGCGCGCGTCATTCATCCGCTGGCTGGCCAGGGGTGGAACCTGGCCGTGCGCGATGTGGCCGCCCTGGTGCAGGGCGTGCGCGAGGCCGTGGAGACCGGTCAGGACATCGGCAAGGCCGGACTGCTGGGATATGAGCGCTGGCGCCGCGTGGACGAGACGCTTCTGGCCGCCGTGACCACCGCCTTGTCCGTTGCGCCCCGGCGCGGGCCGCTGTCGCTGATCGGCCATGCCCGGCGCGCGGCCTTCGCCGCCGTCGACGAAATCCCGTCCCTGCACGGGCTGATCCGTCGCGAAGCCGCCGGAGAAACGGGCGAGCGGCCGCCGCTACTGCGCTGAGGGGTCGACCGCTTCGACGCGGCCATCCGCCACTTCGAACCATTGCGCGCGGTCGCCGAAATCGGTGAACAGCGACCGGTCCGTTCCCGTCATGAAGACCTGCAGCCCCAGATCGATCAGCTCTTCGGACAGCGCGGCGCGGCGGGTCGCATCCAGATGGGCGGCGACTTCGTCCAGCAGCAGAACCGGCGAGCGCGTGACCTGCGCCCGCGCATGGGCCAGGATCAGCCCGATCAGCAGCGCTTTCTGCTCCCCGGTCGAACAGAGCACCGCATCCATGGCCTTGCCCGGATGCGTGACCTTGATCGTCGTCCGGTGTGGGCCGGTCAGGGAACGCCCGGCGCGCCGGTCGATCGGCCGGGTCTCGGCCAGCCTTTCGCGGAAATCGACTTCCGCATCGTCGCGGTAGACGCCGTCCGCGAGCAGATCCTCGACCGTGCCTTCGATCTCGATCCCGGCTTGCGGAAAGGCGGAGGCGTCGCGTTCGGCGATGGCTTCGCGCATACGCTCGACCGTATCGACGCGGGTCTTGGCGATCGCCGCGCCGCAAGCGGCCATGTCGGCTTCGAGCGCATCGTACCAGGAGGCGTCGGACACACCGTCCGACAGGAGGCGATTGCGTTCCGCCCGCGCCTTTTCGTAGCGCAGGCTGGCCACGCCGTGGCTGGGATCGAAAGCCAAGGCGAGCCGGTCGACGAAGCGGCGGCGGTCGCTCTCCGGGCCGGTGAACAGCCGGTCCTGCGCCGGGGTCAGCCACTGCACGGTCAGCAGGTCCGCCAGCTGCGCCGCCGTCGCGTTGGTCCGGTTGATGCGAACGATGCGGCGGCGCGGACTGTCCGGCAGCTGCCCGACCGAAATATGCGTGGTGTCCGACAGCGCGGCATTGATGCCCCAGGCGGGTGCGGTGCGACCGTCCTCGACCCGGGCCAGCGCGTCGATCCCCGCCCCGCGCAGACCGCGGCCCGGCGACAGGAGCGACACCGCTTCCATCAGGTTCGTCTTGCCCGCTCCGTTCGCCCCGAACAGCACGACCGGTCCGGGCGAGAGATCGAGGTCGAGCCGGTCATAGGAGCGGAAGTCGGTGAGACGGAGCGAGGCGAGCGAAGCCATCAGAACACCGGGCCGGGAGCGTCGTCGATCGATGGAAGCGCGTGAACTCGCCGCCGCTCGCCGTGCCGGCACCGCCCGGGCGGCAGACAACCGTCATGCCCGCTGTGCGGCGCGCCTTGCCCTCTTGCCGATGGGCGACCGCCCGGCAAGACGGCGCCTTACACTCTCAGCGGCATCAGCACAAAGAGTGCGTTCTCGTCGTCCGAGTCCGTGACCAGCGCCGGGGACGAGGCGCTTTCCAGCATGAAGGTCGCGTCCTGGCCCTCCACCTGTCCGGCGACGTCGAGAAGGTATTTGGCGTTGAAGCCGATTTCCATCGCGTCCGAATCGTAATTGACCGGCAGGTCTTCGTTCGCCTGTCCGGATTCCGGATTGTTGACCGACAGGGACAGGTTGGACTGGTCGAGGCTGAGCTTGACCGAACGGGATTTCTCCGCGCTGATGGTCGCCACGCGGTCCACGGCCGACGCGAAAACCTTGTTGTCGAGCACCAGCTCCTTCGTGTTGTTGCGCGGGATCACGCGCTCGTAATCCGGGAAGGTGCCGTCGATCAGCTTGGACGTCAGAACGACCGTACCGGTCGTGAACCGGATCTTGGACTCGGACACCGACACGGACACGTCTGTGTCCGATCCGTCGATCAGGCGGCGCAGTTCCGCCACCGTCTTGCGCGGCACGATGACGCCGGGCATGCCGTCGGACCCGCTGGGCAGATCCTGTTCGGCCAGGGCCAGGCGGTGCCCGTCGGTCGCCACGGCGCGCAGTTTGCCGTCGCGCGCGTGCAGATAGATTCCGTTGAGGTAATAGCGCGTCTCTTCCGTGCTGATCGCGAACCGCGTCTTGTCGATCAGGCGCGACAGGTCCGAGGCCGGCAGCGTGAAGTCGTGGGTGAAACCGTCCGCCGTCATCTTCGGGAAATCGCCCGACGGCAGCAGCGGCAGGGTGAAATGGGCCGGGCCCGCATCCACATCCAGCCGGTCGTCGGCATTGATCGTCAGCCGGACCTGCGCCCCGTCCGGAAGCTTGCGGACGATATCGTAAAGCGTATGGGCCGGCGCCGTGACATGGCCGGGCGCATCGACGCCGGCCTGAACGGACTCGGACACTTCGATGTCCAGATCGGTCGCCACCAGCGTCAGCCGGCCGTCTTCGCCGCCCATCAGCACGTTGGACAGGATCGGGATGGTGTTGCGCCGCTCCACCACGGACTGGACATGGGACAGGCCGGTGAGCAGCGCGTTGCGTTCGAGGGTGAGTTTCATGCAAGCGGCTTTAGCCACACTTGCCGCGCGTGAAAAGGGGGCGCGTGTGCGCAGCGTGGGGATAGCGGTCAGGCCAGCCACAGGCGGCCCTTTCCCGACGCCCATCCTCGTTTATTGCACAAACCTTCCGCGTCTT
>NZ_CANMJB010000019.1 GCF_947498175.1 uncultured Algimonas sp.
ATGCCCCAGACGCGCGAGCACATCCTGCTCGGTCGCCAGGTCGGCATTCCCGCCATGGTGGTCTACATGAACAAGGTCGACCAGGTCGACGACGAGGAGTTGCTGGAGCTGGTCGAGATGGAGATCCGCGAGCTGCTGACGTCCTACGACTATCCCGGCGACGACATCCCCGTCATCGCGGGTTCGGCGCTGGCCGCCCTGGAGGGCCGCGACCCGGAGATCGGCGAGGAGTCGATCAAGAAGCTCATGGACGCGGTCGACAGCTACATCCCGCAGCCCGAGCGCGCCGTGGACCAGCCCTTCCTGATGCCGATCGAGGACGTGTTCTCGATCTCGGGCCGGGGCACGGTGGTCACGGGGCGCGTGGAGCGCGGCGTGATCAATGTCGGCGACACGATCGAGATCGTGGGCATCCGCGACACGACGACGACGACCTGCACGGGCGTGGAGATGTTCCGCAAGCTGCTGGACCGCGGCGAAGCCGGCGACAATATCGGCGCCCTGCTGCGCGGCGTGGACCGCGAAGGCGTGGAGCGCGGACAGGTTCTGTGCAAGCCCGGCTCCGTCACCCCGCACAAGAAGTTCGAGGCCGAGGCCTACATCCTGACCAAGGACGAAGGCGGGCGCCACACGCCGTTCTTCAACAACTACCGCCCGCAGTTCTACTTCCGCACGACGGACGTGACCGGCGTGGT
>NZ_CANMJB010000020.1 GCF_947498175.1 uncultured Algimonas sp.
TTTGCGTCCCGCCATGCGGGTCTAAGATTGCCAACGGCAATCGTCGCAAACCTTGTCCGGCACGGACACGCGTCCCAATGGACGCGAAGGGAACGCCGCCTCGCAAGCCCGAACGGCGGCTTGTCAGCCCGCCTCAACCCCACACCCTCATCCCGGGCTCGACCCGGGATCCATCTCCCAACGGTTCCGCCCAGCCCAGCCGTCCCGTGATGGACCCCGGATCAAGTCCGGGGTGAGGTCCAGAGGAGAGGTCGTTCCTGGCAATGAATGCCGAGGACCAAAGGGGGAATAAGCCGCGTTTAGACGCCCATCCTCGTTTATCGCACAACCCATCCTCGTTTATCGCGCAACCCTTCCGCGTCTTCGCCCGCGCCAACACTTTGTTCTGCTTCGTGTCCTCTCCGA
>NZ_CANMJB010000021.1 GCF_947498175.1 uncultured Algimonas sp.
GGGTCTAAGATTGCCAACGGCAATCGTCGCAAACCTTGTTCCGCAGGAACACGCGTCCCAAAGGACGCGAAGGGAACGCCGCCCCGCAAGCCCAAACGGCGGCTTGTAAGCCCGCCTCTCCCCACACCCTCATCCCGGGCTCGACCCGGGATCCATCTCCCAACGGTTCCAGCCGGCCCAGCCGTCCCGTGATGGACCCCGGATCAAGTCCGGGGTGAGGTGTATAGGAGACCTATCCTCGTTTATCGCACAACCTATCCGCGTCTTCGCCTACGCCAAATCCTTGTTCCCCCACGCTTTCCCTCCAACCCATCCGAAAGAATCGACAATTAGATCCTCGCTTTCCAAACCTGGTGTATGTTGCTCCCGTTCGCTGCAGGACAC
>NZ_CANMJB010000022.1 GCF_947498175.1 uncultured Algimonas sp.
GATTCTTTCGGATGGGCGGGAGAGGACACCACGCAGAACAAGGGGTTGGCGCGGGCGAAGACGCGGAAGGTTTGTGCGATAAACGAGGATGAGGCCTCCCATACACCTCACCCCGGACTTGATCCGGGGCCCATCACGGGACGGCTGGGCCGGCTGGAACCGTTGGGAGATGGATCCCGGGCCGAGCCCGGGATGAGGGGGTGGGGTGAGACAGGCCGATAAGACGCCGTTTAGACTTGCGCCGAGGTGTTCCCTTCGCGTCCTTTGGGACGCGTGTCCGTGCCGGACAAGGTTTGCGACGATTGCCGTTGGCAATCTT
>NZ_CANMJB010000023.1 GCF_947498175.1 uncultured Algimonas sp.
GTCGATTCTTTCGGATGGGTCGGAGAGGACACGAAGCAGAACAAAGTGTTGGCGCGGGCGAAGACGCGGAAGGGTTGTGCGATAAACGAGGATGGGCGTCGGGAAAGGGCGGCCTGTGCGGTCTTCCCCCGTCTGTCTCCGGCCACAAATGTCGGGAACGGCGTCTCCCATACACCTTACCCCGGACTTGATCCGGGGTCCATCACGGGACGGCTGGGCCAGCTGGAACCGTTGGGAGATGGATCCCGGGTCGAG
>NZ_CANMJB010000024.1 GCF_947498175.1 uncultured Algimonas sp.
ATCGACAATTAGATCCTCGCTTTCCAAACCTGGTGTATGTTGCTCCCGTTCGCTGCAGGACACGAGGAGGGGCGTAAACCCTCGTTGCAGCGGGCAGGAGCGAGGGCTCGGGGGTGCGAGCGGGGATCCTCCCGCCGCACGGGGACTGTGACGAGCAGTCCGCGGGTCCTCTCCGGGAGAGCCGACGCCGGGGTCTGACAAACCCCGGTGCAATCGTAGCCCCGGAGAGGACCGCGCACCGCCGGG
>NZ_CANMJB010000025.1 GCF_947498175.1 uncultured Algimonas sp.
GTTCCTCCCCCGCGAGGGGGAGGTGGGCGCGCGTCAGCGCGGTCGGAGGGGGACCCGTTGAAGAAGCCCGCCGCAGGCGGCCCATCCATCCCCACGCGGCCCATCCTCCACAACTTTGCAACCTGTCGTAGACCCATCCTCGTTATAGCGCTCTTGCGCGACGGAAAGTTCACAACCCTTTCAACCGCTTCCACGATTTCTGCGGAAATTATATCCTCGTCATGCCCCACCGGGGGTA
>NZ_CANMJB010000026.1 GCF_947498175.1 uncultured Algimonas sp.
ACCTTGTTCATGTAGACCACCATGGCGGGAATGCCGACCTGGCGACCGAGCAGGATGTGCTCGCGCGTCTGGGGCATGGGGCCGTCGGCGGCGTTGACCACCAGGATCGCGCCGTCCATCTGGGCCGCACCGGTGATCATGTTCTTGACGTAGTCGGCGTGGCCGGGGCAGTCGACGTGGGCGTAGTGACGCGCGTCCGTCTCGTACTC